>NZ_AUFV01000007.1 GCF_000426685.1 Solimonas flava DSM 18980
GCAGCCGGAATTCCACATCCGCCCGAACCGGCTGGTCGAGTACAAATACGTGGCCGCGGCGCTGGCCGACGCCCAGCGTCTGGGCGTCACCAACATCGGGCTGGTCGGTAACGAACAGCTTTAGGGAGGGTCTGAAGAAGCTCATACATCGTCGTTGCGAGGAGCCGCAGGCGACGAAGCAATCCAGCGGCGCGCCACGCAATGGGCGTCTCTGGATCGCCACGGCCGCAGCACGGCCTCGCGATGGCGAGCTTTTCAGACCTTCTTGGTTTTAGCGGGACGGGGGACCCGGTGCTGCGGGTTTCGTTGCGAAGGAAACGGGGCCCGAACGGCGGCTCTCGCAGCGCAAGGTTCTCCGGCCCCATTTTGATTCGGTGCGGCGCCCGTTGCGCCGCTCCTGCAGCAGGGCGGCGCGCTTGTGCGGCCTTGCCGGCAGGCGTGCGATGCACGGCGTGCGCGGGCTTGCGCGCTGCCGGTGACAGCTGATCGTCGGCGTCGCGGCTTGCGGAGTGTCGAATGAAAGTGATCGTGATGGGCGCCGGAGTGATCGGCGTGGCTTCCGCCTGGTATCTCGCCAGGGCCGGGCATGAGGTCGTCGTACTCGAGCGCAATGCCGGCGCGGCGCGCGAAACGAGCTTCGGCAACGGCGGGCAGATTTCGGTGATCCATGCCGAGCCGTGGGCGAATCCGGCGGCGCCCTGGAAGCTGTTGCGCTGGCTGGGCAAGGAAGACGCGCCGCTGCTGTTTCGCCTGCGCGCCGATGCGGCGCAATGGTCCTGGGGGCTGAAGTTCCTTGGCGAATGCACCTCGGCGCGCACACGGCACAACACGGTCCAGCTGTTGCGGCTGGGCCTGTATAGCCGCGAAAGCCTGCAGGCGCTGCGTGCCGAGACCGGCATCGAGTACGACCACCTCGAGCGCGGCATCCTGCAGTACTTCACGAGCGAGAAGGAATTCGCCAAGGCCGACGGCGGTGCGCAGCTGATGCGCGAACTCGGCTGCGAGCGTCTGCTGATCGACGCCGACGAGGCCGTGCGCATCGAGCCGGCACTGGCGCAGATTCGTCCGCAGCTGGTCGGCGCGACGTACAGCCGCGCCGACGAGTCGGGCGACGTGTATCTGTTCACGACCCGCCTCGCCGAGCGCTGCGCGGCGCTCGGCGTGCAGTTCCGCTACGGCGTGCGCATCCAGCGCCTGCATGCCGAGGGCGGGCGCATGCGCGGCGTCGAGTATGCCGACGAGAGCGGTGCGTATCAGGTCGAGAAGGCCGATGCCTACGTGCTGGCGCTCGGCAGCTTCAGTCCGCAGCTCGCGCGCACCGCCGGCGTCGATCTCGACATCTTCCCGGTCAAAGGCTACTCGGTGACGCTGCCGGTGCTCGAACCGGCGCTGGCGCCGACGGTCTGTCTGACCGATGAGGAGCACAAAGTGGTGTTCTCGCGTTTCGGCGACCGTCTGCGCGCGGCCGGTACGGCGGAGATCAACAGCTATTCGATGGAGCTGAATCGCGTGCGCTGCGAGGCCATCGTACGGCGCACGCTGGACGTGTTTCCCGGTGTCAGCCGCGCCGAGCTGGCGCAGTACTGGACCGGCCTGCGGCCGTCGACGCCGAGCAACGTGCCGTACATCGGCCGCAGCAAGGTCGAAGGCCTGTATCTCAATACCGGCCACGGCACGCTGGGCTGGACGCACGGCTGCGGCTCGGGCCGCGCGATCGCCGACATCATCGACGGCCGCCAGCCCGACTGCGATTTCGCGTTCTGCGGCACGGACCAGCCCTAACCGCTGCCGCGTCCAGCGGCTTGGTGCGCTACCAGGGCAGGCGATCGAGATCGACGTTGCCGCCGGTCAGGATCACGCCGATGCGGGCGCCCTGCAGGTTCAGGCGTTCGCGGTTCTCCAGCAGTGCGGCGAGCGCCACCGCGCTGCTCGGCTCGACGACGATCTTCAGGATCTGCCAGATCCGCCGCATCGCCTCGACGATCGCGCTTTCGCTGGCGGTCGCGAAGTCGTCGAGCAGCGCCTGCATGATCGTGAAGCCGTGGGCGCCGAGCGTCGTGCGCAGGCCGTCGGCGATCGTGTCGGGACTGCCGTCGCGCAGCCGCCGGCCCTGCCGCCACGAGCGGTAGGCGTCATCGGCGGCCGCCGGTTCGGTGGCGATGATGCGGATGTCCGGGCGCAGCGCGCGCGCCGCGACCGCAGTGCCGGCCATGAGCCCGCCGCCGCCGACCGGCGCGACGATCGCGTCCAGACCGGGCACGTCTTCGATCAGTTCCGCGGTCGCGGTGCCCTGTCCGGCGATCACCAGCAGGTCGTCGTGCGGGTGCACGAGGCGCGCGCCTTCGCGCGCGACCAGTTCGGCGGCCATCGCTTCGCGCGCCTGCAGCGTCGGCTCGCAGAACTGGATGCGGCCGCCGAGGCGCCGCACCGATTCGATCTTGGCCTGCGGCGCGTTGCTCGGCATCACGATCCAGGCCGGCACGCCGCGATTGCGGGCGGCGAGGCTCAGCGCGGCGGCATGATTGCCGGATGAGTGCGTGGCGACGCCGCGGCGCACGTCCTCGTCGTCGAGCGCGAACACCGCGTTGTGCGCGCCGCGCGCCTTGAAGGCGCCGATGCGCTGGAAATTCTCGCATTTGAAATGAAGCTCGGCGCCGAGCAGCGCGTCGAGCTGCGTCGAATGCAGCACCGGCGTGCGGTGCACGTAGGGGCGGATGCGCGCGGCGGCGGCCTGGATGTCGGCGTAGCGGACGGGAAGGGCGTCGAGCGGCGTCAAGGCGGGTTCCTCATGCGGGCGGATGCCTGGTGTACGCAGCGAGCATGCCAGCAGCGACCCGCATCGGGCCGCCACGCGGCCTTGCTGATGCGGCCGGCATCGAGCGCAGATCCGGCGCATGCCGGCCAGAGGAGTCGGGCGGCCGGCAAAAAACGACGGACAACAAAAAACCGCGCCGAAGCGCGGTTTTCTGCGTACGTTCCGGAAACCTCCCAGAACGCTACAATGGTGCCGAGAAGAGGACTCGAACCTCCACGGTGTTACCCGCCAGTACCTGAAACTGGTGCGTCTACCAATTCCGCCATCTCGGCATTTGAGCGGCTGCGCCTCCGCGTTTACAGACTTGCGGATGACGTCAAGGGCGCGCATTGTGGCGACGCCAACTACCTTTGTCAATGAAAAGAACGAAGTCCAAGGACCACTCCAAATCGGCGCACCGCGCCGCCCAGCCGGGCACCGCCTGGCAGACACAAGATGCCGAGTACGCGCAGGAACAGGCGCGCTACGCGGATCCCATTCCCAGCCGCAATCTGATTCTCGAGACGCTCGCCCAGCACGAGGGCCCGCTGACGCTCGACGAACTGGTCGGCGCGTTCGGGCTCGGCAAGCTGTCGCAGCAGGAGGCGCTGTCGAAGCGGCTCGTGGCGATGGTCCGCGAGGGCCAGCTGGTCGCCAACCGGCGCGGCGCCTACGGGCCGGTGACGCAGATGAATCTGATCGCCGGCGTGGTGCAGGCGCACCGCGACGGCTTCGGCTTCCTGATCCCGGATGCCGGCGGCAAGGACGTGTTCCTGGCGCCGCGGCAGATGCGTTCGCTGATGAACGGCGACCGCGTGCTCGTGCGTGTCGTCGGCCTCGATTACAAGGGCCGTCCCGAGGGCGTCGTCGCCGAGGTCATCGAGCGGGTCAGCCGCAGCGTCGTCGGGCGCCTGCACGTCGAGCGCGGCGTCTCGTATGTCATCCCGGACAATCCGCGCGTGCAGCAGGACCTGCTGATCCCGGCCGATGATCTGGCCGGCGCACGGCACGGCCAGATGGTCGTCGCCGAGATCGTCGAGCCGCCGGGCAACCGCACGCTGCCGGTCGGCAAGGTCATCGAAATCCTCGGCGAGCATCTGGCGCCGGGCATGGAGATCGAAGCGGCGATCCGCGCGCACAGCCTGCCGAACGAATGGCCGGACGCCGTCGAGCGCGAGGCCGCGGCGATTCCCGATACGGTGCAGCCGGAGCAGATCGAGGGCCGCGAGGACCTGCGCCAGCTGCCGCTGATGACGATCGACGGTGCCGACGCCCGCGACTTCGACGACGCGGTCCACGCGCGCCGCGAACGTCGTGGCGGCTGGACGCTGTGGGTCGCGATCGCCGACGTCTCCGCGTATGTGAAGCCGGAATCGCCGCTCGACAAGGAAGCGCTGCGCCGCGGCAATTCCGTCTACTTCCCGCAGCGCGTGATTCCGATGCTGCCGGAGAAGCTGTCGAACGGCCTGTGCTCGCTGAACCCCGAGGTCGAGCGCCTGTGCATGGTTTGCGAGATGCGCGTGATGCCGGACGGCGAGGTCGCCAAGTCGCGCTTCTACGAAGCGGTGATGCGCAGCCACGCGCGACTGATCTACGAAGACGTCGCGGCCATGCTCGATGAGCCGGCCGGCGAGCTTGCGCAGAAGCGCGCGACGATCGTGCCGCACCTGCAGGTACTCGACGAAGTGTTCTCGGCGCTGTTCGCGGCGCGGTTGCGGCGTGGCGCGATCGACTTCGAGTCGACCGAGACGCGCATCGTGTTCTCGGGCGAGCGCAAGATCGACCGTATCGTGCCGGTCAAGCGCAATCGCGCGCACCGGCTGATCGAGGAATGCATGGTCGCCGCCAACGTCGAGTCGGCGAAGCTGGTCGAGAAGCACAAGCTGCCGAATCTCTATCGCGTTCACGAAGATCCGGATGCGATGAAGGTGGGCACGCTGCGCGAATTCCTGGCCCTCAAGGGCCTGAGCCTCGGCGGCGGCGACAAGCCGAAGGCCGGCGATTTCGCGCGCGTGCTCGAGCAGGCCAAGACCCGGCCGGACCTGACGCTGATCCAGACCGTGCTGCTGCGCACGCTGATGCAGGCCCGCTACAGCCCGGCCAACGTCGGGCACTTCGGCCTGGCGCTGACCCACTACGCGCATTTCACCTCGCCGATCCGCCGTTATCCGGACTTGCTGCTGCATCGCGCCATCAAGCACGCGCTGATCAAGCGTCGTCTGCTGCGCCGCAAGCCCGACTTCATCTACGGCGCCGAGCAGATGGAAGCGTTCGGCACGCACTGCTCGATGACCGAACGCCGCGCCGACGAGGCGACGCGCGAGGTCGTGACCTGGCTCAAGTGCGAATACATGAGCCACCGTGTCGGCGAGGAGTTCGACGGCATCGTCAGCGGTGTCGCGCCGTTCGGATTGTTCGTCGAGCTGGAGGGTCTGTATGTCGACGGACTCGTGCACGTCGCCACGCTGAAGAACGACTACTACGAGTTCGACGATCGTGCGCACCGGCTCAGCGGCAGCCGCAGCGGCATGAGCCACGGGCTCGGTGATCGCCTGCGGGTCAAGCTGGTGCGGGTCAATCTTGACGAGCGCAAGATCGACCTCGAACTGATCCGTCAGATCTCGAAGGCGCCGGCCGCCCGGCGCGGGCCGCGTTCAGATTCGCTTCAGCCCCAGGCCAGACAATCGCGGCCGGAGAAGTCGCATTCGAAGCCGAATTCCAATCCGAGGAAACGTCGATGAAAACTGTTCGTATCGCCGTGCTCGCCGCGGTGACCGTCACGCTCGCCGCGTGCGCGACCGATGATCCGAACCGCCGCGCCAAGACCGGCGCCGTGATCGGTGCGGTCGCCGGCGGCGTGCTGGGCAATCAGGTCAGCCATGCCCGTGGCGCCCCGATCGTGGGTGCGGTGATCGGCGCGATCGCCGGCGGGGCGGCCGGCAATTACATGGATCGCCAGCAGGCGGAACTGAACCAGCAGCTCGCCGAGGAACAGCGCAACAACGAGTTGCAGATCACCAAGCTGTCCGACGGCTCGCTGAAAGTCGGCATCGCCAGCGATGTGAGCTTCGATCTCAACAGCGCCCAGCTCAAGCCGGAGGCGCTCGATACCTACGCCAAGATCGCCAACATCCTGAAGTCCTACGACAAGACGGTGATCCACGTCGTCGGTCACACCGACACGACCGGCAGCGATGAGTACAACATGCGCCTGTCAGCGAGCCGCGCGAACTCGGTGGCGACCTACCTCGCCAGCCAGGGCGTGCCGAGCCAGCGCATCCGTCAGGAGGGTCGCGGCGAGCGTGAGCCGCTGGTGCGCACCGCCGACAACGTCAACGAGCCGCGCAACCGCCGCGTCGACATCGTCATCAAGCCGGTCATCGAAGGGCAGGAGCAGCAGGCCTGGACGCCGCCGCCGTATCTCGGCGGCTGAGCAGGCGTCTGCGCCACGAAGAAAGCCCCGCCGATGCGGGGCTTTCTTCGTCGTGGCGCCCGGCGTTGTCCGCCGGGCGCGCCAGCGGATGGTCGCAGCGCGGCGCGCGAATCTGGGACAATGCCGCCCTGATCGGCAACACAAAGAGCGGCACGTGGCGAAATCGACATTGATCGGCGGCTTTCATGCGGTTCTGGCGGCGCTCGAAGACGCGCACGACAAACCCTTCGAGATCCTGCTCGCCGATACCCGTAACGACGATCGCGCCCGCCGTGTGCAGGCGCTGGCGCGGCAGTACGAGGTGCGGCTGCGCGTGGTGCCGCGCGCCGACCTCGATCTCAAGGCGCCCGAGTTGCGCCATCAGGGCGTGCTCGCCTACGTGCCGGAAAAGGCTTTCGATGCCGAGGACGCGCTCTATCAGCCGGCCGAGAAGGACCGCTGGTTCCTGGCCCTCGACGGCGTGCAGGACCCGCACAACCTCGGTGCCTGCCTGCGCACCGCCGAAGCCGTCGGGGTCAATGCCGTCATCATTCCGAAGGACCGCAGCGCCAGCCTGACGGCGGCGGCGCGGGCCGCCGCCGCCGGCAGCGCCGAGCGCGTGCCGCTGGTCGCGGTGACCAACCTCGCGCGTACGCTGGAGCGCCTGAAGGAACTCGGCTACTGGACCACCGGGCTGGCCGGCGAAGCGACGGAGACGCTCTACGAGGTCGACCTCACCGGTCCGACCGTGCTGGTCATGGGGGCCGAGGGCGAGGGGCTGCGGCGCCTGACGCGCGAGACCTGCGACCGTCTCGTGAAAATCCCGATGCAGGGCAAGACCGAGAGCCTCAACGTCTCGGTGGCCACCGCCGTGTGCCTCTACGAGGCGTATCGGCAGCGCCATCCGCCCGCGCCGCGGCGCCGCAAGTAGCCACGAGCGCCGGCTGTCGGGGCGCCGGGCGCCGGGGCGGGGCGTCGATTTCATTGCGCCAGCGGCACGATTCCCCTAATATGCGCGCCCCTCGTGCCATTCCGGTGCGGGGTTTCACTTGCTCCACCGTGACGCCGCAGCTGCGCCGGAACGGGGAGCCGCACGCAGAAATGCATGCGTCCACAAGGAGATGCGATGCGTCACTATGAGATTGTCGTCATGGTGCATCCGGACCAGAGCGAACAGGTTCCGGCCATGACCGAGCGTTACAAGAACATGATCCAGGCCGGTGGCGGCCAGGTTCACCGCCTCGAAGACTGGGGTCGCCGCCAGCTCGCGTACCCGATCGCCAAGGCGCACAAGGCCCACTACGTGCTGATGAACGTCGAGATCAACGACGCCACGCTGGCCGAGCTGGAGAACGCGTTCCGCTTCAACGACGCGGTCATCCGCAAGCTGGTGATCCGCGCCGAAGCCGCGGCGACCGAGCAGTCGCCCCTGTTCAAGGCGCCGGAAGAGGAAAAGAAGCCGGGCGAGTTCCGCTCGCGCGGTACCGACGCCGAAGGCGCGACCGAAGAAGCGAACGCCGAGGAAGGAGTCTAAGCCATGGCACAGCAGTTCTACCGCCGCAAGAAGTCCTGCAAGTTCAGCTCGGACAACGCGCCGAAGATCGACTACAAGGATCTTGCGTTGCTCAAGGGTTACATCGGCGAGAACGGCAAGATCGTGCCGGCCCGCATCACCGGTACGCGCACGCGCTACCAGCGCGAGCTGGCGCTGGCGATCAAGCGCGCGCGCTTCCTGGCGCTGCTGCCGTACACCGACAAGCACGTGTAAGGGAGCGAGCCCATGGAAGTCATTCTGCTCGAGAAGATCAAGAAGCTCGGCGACCTCGGCGAGACCGTGAAGGTCAAGTCCGGTTTCGGCCGCAACTACCTGCTGCCGCAGGGCAAGGCGCTGCCGGCGACGGAAGCCAACCGCAAGGTGTTCGAGGCCCGCAAGGCTGAGCTGGTGAAGAAGGCCGGCGACAGCATCAACGCCGCCAAGGCCCGCGCCGAGAAGCTGGCCGGCCAGACGCTGACGATCAAGGTGCTGGCCTCGGAAGAAGGCAAGCTGTACGGCTCGGTCGGCCCGGGCGAGATCGTCGAAGCCGCCGAAGCGGCCGGCCTCGACCTGAAGAAGAGCGAGATCGACATGATCACCGGCCCGATCCGCGCGATCGGCAGCTACGAGATCGCGGTGCGCCTGCACACCGAAGTCGAGACCTCGCTGACCGTGGTCGTCACCGAGGAACGACAGCAGTCTCGCTAAGACGCGATCCGCTTCGTGCTTCGTGAAACGGCCCGCCTCGCGCGGGCCGTTTCGTTTCCGTCGTCCCGCGGCCCCGTCCCGGCCGCATTCGCTGCATAATCTTCAGCCCGATGAGCACCCCTCTGAAACTCCAGCAGCAGCCGAAGGCACCGCCGTACTCGGTCGAGGCCGAGCAGTCGGTGCTCGGCGGTCTGATGCTGGAGAACCGGCATTGGGACGATCTGGCCGACAAGCTCAACGCCGAGGATTTCTACCGCGAGGATCACCAGCTGATCTTCCGCGCGATCGCCGAACTGGCCGGCAACCAGAAGCCCTGCGACTTTGTCACGCTCGCCGAGCATCTGAAGGCGCGCAGCCAGCTCGAAGCCGCCGGCGGCCTGGCCTACCTCGGCACGCTCGCCAACGACACGCCGAGCGCGGCCAACGTCCTGGCCTACGCGGAGATCGTCCGCGAACGGGCCGTGCTGCGCTCGCTGGCCAGCGCCGGCGGCGAGATCGCCGAGCTCGGCTACCGGCCCGACGGGCGCTCGTACGCGGAACTGCTCGATCTGGCCGAACAGAAGGTCTTCAAGCTGCGCGCCAAGGCCGATCGCACGAAGAACGACTATTACGCGATGCCGGGGCTGATCGACGCGCTCGAGAAGAAGATCGACATGCTGCGCTCGAATCAGGGCCAGCTCGCCGGTCTGTCGAGCGGCTTTTCCGATCTCGACCGCAGCACGACCGGCCTGCATCCGGGCGACCTCGTCATCGTCGCCGGCCGTCCGTCGATGGGCAAGACGACCTTTGCGCTCAACATCGCCGAGCACGTCGTCATGTACGAGAAGAAGCCGGCGCTCGTGTTCAGCATGGAAATGCCGGCCGAGCAGCTGGCGATGCGTATGCTGTCCTCGTTCGCGCGCATTCCGCTCGGCAAGCTGCGCAGCGGCGAGCTCGACGACCGCGACATGGACCGCCTCGTCTCGCAGAGCGGCTTCCTGCGCGAGGCGCCGCTGTACATCGACGAGACCGGCGCGATGTCGCCGCTCGACATCCGCGCGCGCGCACGACGCGTCAAGTCGCGCCATGGGCTCGGCCTGATCGTCGTCGACTACATCCAGCTGATGCAGGTGCCCGGCACGAAGGACAACCGTACCGGCGAAATCGCCGAGATCTCGCGCAGCCTCAAGGCGCTCGGCAAGGAACTCGAAGTGCCGGTGATCGCGCTGTCGCAGCTCAACCGCGGCGTCGAGCAGCGCGACAACAAGCGTCCGCGCATGGCCGACCTGCGCGAGTCGGGCGGTATCGAACAGGACGCCGACTTGTGCCTGTTCATCTACCGTGACGAGGTTTACAACAAGGAATCGCCGGACAAGGGCACGGCCGAAATCATCATTGCCAAGCAGCGTAACGGCCCGCTCGGCACGGTGCGGACGGCGTTCTTCGGTGAATTCACGCGCTTCGAGAATCTGGCGCAGGGCTACGGCGGCTTCGATCCGGGCGAATGATTCCACGCGTCACGGCGACGATCGACCTCGCGGCGATCCAACACAACCTGCGCGTCATGCGCGCGCTGGCGCCGCGGTCGCGCGTCATGGCGCCGGTCAAGGCGGATGCCTACGGCCACGGTGCGGTGCCGGTGGCGCGGGCACTGGAAGCGGCCGGCGTCGACGCGCTGGCCGTGGCCTGCCTCGAAGAAGCGATGGAACTGCGCCAGGCGCACATCATCGCCCCGATCGCGCTGCTCGAAGGCGTGATCTCGCAGGAAGAAGCCGCGCTTGCGGTCTATGAACGCCTGCAGGTCGTGGTGCACGACCACTGGCAGATCGAACTGCTCGAGGCGCTGCCGGACAGCGCGCAGCTGACGCTGTGGTTCAAGCTCGACAGCGGCATGCACCGGCTCGGTTTTCCGCTCGCCGACGTGCCGCGGCTGCGCGAGGTGCTGCATCGCCATCCGAACTGGAAGCTGGAGGGCTGGCTGACGCATCTGGCCTGCGCCGACGAACCCGGCAGCGAATTCACGCGCCGGCAGATCGAGAGCTTCGGCGCGGCGCTGGCCGGCGTACCCGGCCCGCGCTCGATCGCCAATTCGGCCGGCGTCATCGCCTGGCCGCAGGCGCGCGTCGACTGGATCCGCCCCGGGCTGGCGCTGTACGGCTGCTCGCCGTTGCCGGAGCTCAGCGCGGCGACGCTCGGCCTGCGTCCGGCGATGACACTGGAGAGCCGCCTGATCGCGATCCGCACCTTTGCCGGCGGCGAGAGCATCGGCTACAGCCGCCGCTACATCTGTCCGGAGCGGATGCCGGTCGGCGTCGTCGCGATCGGCTACGCCGATGGTCTGCACCGGGCGTTCCGCAACGGTACGCCGCTGATCGTCGACGGCCGCCGCGTGGCGCTCGCCGGACGTGTCTCGATGGACATGATCACGGTCGACCTGCGCGCCGCGCCGCAGGCGCGGGTCGGCGACGCCGTGCAGCTCTGGGGACCCGCGCTGTCGGCCGATGAAGTGGCCGCCCACGCCGACACGCTGTCGTACGAGCTGTTCTGCGGGCTCACGCAGCGCGTGCACTTCCGCCATCTGCACGGGCCCGAGGACACGCCGGCGTTCGCCGCGCACTGAGGCCGCGGCGGGGCAGGCGAGGGGCGCGCCGCGGGTTCGCGGCCGGGCGCGATCAGGCCGTGAAGAAGCTCATCTGCGTGCCGAGCAGTTCGATCGTGTCGCCGGGCTGCAGCTTGCGCGCCTGCGTGTTGATCTCCTGGCCGTTGACGAGGGCGCGCTTGCCGCCGCTGTCGCCGCCGACGTGGACGATGTAGTAGCCATCGGCGCGGCGCGTGATCGCCGCCACCTGGACGCCCGGTTTGCCGACCGTGGTCAGCGCCTTGGACAGATCCAGCTCCTTGCCGGCGTTCGGGCCGCTGGCGACGCGCAGCTTGCCGAGCAGCGGCTTGGCGGCCGCAGGGGCGGGGGCGGCCGGGCTCTGCAGCTGCGACTCGAAGGCGGCGCCGAGCTGGCCCGGACGCAGGATCATGGTCTTCTCGAAGTCATCCTCGGCGCCGGCGTCCGCTTCATAGCGCAAGCGGTTGCGGCCGATCATGATTTCGTCGCCGTGCGCGAGCGGGTGCTTGCTGATCGCGCGGCCGTTGACGAGCGTGCCGTTGGTCGATTCGAGATCCTCGAGGAACGAATCATGGAGGACGGTGATGATGACGGCGTGGCGGCCGGAGACGGCCTTGTCGTTGAGTGCGACGTCGTTGTCCGGGTGGCGCCCGATGCTGATGCGCTCGCGGTCCAGCGGAAATTCCTGCGACTGTCCGCTGCTGTCGGTGACGATGAGCTTGCCCATATGCCTTCGTGCCTAGAAATCAGAACCATTCCATCAGGCGCTCGTACCAGCGCCGGCCACGCGCGAACGACGCGTCGGCCCTCGCCAGCACGACCGAAATATTGTCTCTGCCCCCCGCATCGTTGGCGAGCTCGACGAGCCGGCGCGCCGCCGTTTCGAGGTTAGCAGTGTAGCGTTCCAGCGTTAAGCGGATGGTGTCGTCGCCGACCATGTCGGTCAGGCCGTCGGAGCACAGCAGCACGAGATCGCCGACTTCGATGGTGTCCTCGATCAGGTCGACCTGCACTTCGTTCTCGACGCCGAGCGCGCGGGTGACGATGTTCTTGCGGACCAGCCGTGTGGCGTCTTCGCGCGAGTAGTGCCCGCGTGCGACCAGCTCCTCGAGCAGCGAGTGGTCGCGGGTCAGCTGTTCGAGCGTGCCGTTGCGCAGACGGTAGAGCCGCGAGTCGCCGACGTAGGCGATCGCCAGGCGGTCGTCGTGCAGCAGGGCGACCACGATCGTCGTGCCCATGCCGGCGCATTGCGGCTGCGTCTGCGCGACCTGGTGGATCGTCGCGTGCGCGTTCTCCAGTGCGCTCTTCAGCAACATGGCCTCGCTGCTGTAGCCGCTGTGCGCGTCGACTTCGCCGCGCCTGAGCGAAGGCCAGCTGCGCTTGACGACATCGAGCACGGTGGTCACGGCGATGCCGCTGGCGATCTCGCCGGCGTTGTAGCCGCCCATGCCGTCGGCGAGCACCAGCAGGCCGATCTCCTCGTCCTCGGCGACCGCGTCCTCGTTGTTGCCGCGTACGCGACCCGGATCGCTGAGCAGCGCCGTCGCGACCTTGTCCTTGAGCGCCATCCGCGCTTCAGCCCGTCAGGCCGCCGGCGGCGGCGCGCAGGTCACGGGCGAGATCGAGGCCGCGCGCGTAGCGGCGCGCCGGCTCCTTGTCGAGCAGGCGCGCGAGAATGGCGTCGACTTCGGCGGGCAGGTCGGGGCGCAGCAGCTGCGGCGGCAGATGCGGCTCGTTCGCGATCTTGAACATCAGTGTCGCCATCGATTCGGCCTGGAACGGCAGGGCGCCGGTCAGCAATTGATACAGCGTGACGCCGAGCGAGAAAAGGTCCGAGCGGCCGTCGACCTTTTTGCCCGACAGCTGTTCGGGCGACATGTAGCTCGGGGTGCCGAGCACCAGCCCGGTCCTGGTCTTGCTGGCGTCGGTGATGCGGGCGATGCCGAAGTCCATCAGCTTCAGCGCTCGTGTGCTCTCGAGCAGCATCATGTTGGCCGGCTTGATATCGCGATGGACGATGCCGTTGGCATGCGCGTAGTCGAGCGCATCGGCGGCCTCGGCGGCGAGGCGCAGGACCTCGGCGACCGGCAGCAGATTGTTCGGCTTGGTATGCCGCGTCAGATCGTGGCCGCGGATGAACTCCATCGCGATATAGGCGAGATCGTGCTCCTCGCCGGCATCGTAGATCGACACGATGTGCGGGTGCGCGAGACGCCCGGCGGTCTCGGCTTCGCGGAAGAAGCGTTCCTTGACCCCGGCCAGCTCGTCGGGCTCGAACTCCTGAGACAGCGCCAGCGTCTTGATCGCCACCTGACGGCCGATCTTCGGGTCGCGCCCGGCGTAGACGACGCCCATTGCGCCTTTGCCGAGCTCGCGTTCGACCTGATAGCGGCCGAGCATCGGTTTTTCGAGCTGTTGCGTGGCGTCGAGCACCAGCGTGCCGCCGGGCGTCGATGCCGCATGGCTGCCGAGGATCACGGTCTCGGACAGCTTCTTGGCGCGCGACAGTTTCTGCTGCACGTCGCGGAACTCGCGCTGGAAGCCGGCGATGTACTGGTAGGCGACCTCCGCCTTGCCGAACTGGCGCTTGCGCTCGAAGTCGAGCGCGAGGTTGTAGACGAGGTCGAGCAGCTTGTCGTCGACCGGCTGCACGCGACGGAACTTCTCGAACGCCATGTCGAGCTGGCCCTGGCCCTGGAAGGCGAGGCCGAGCATGCGGTTCGACTCGGCGCTTTCGATGTCGCTGCTCTGCTTGAGGCGCTCGGTGATGTTGAACTTCTTGATGGTCATGAACAGATGGCCGACGGCGACAAACAGCGCGGCCAGCGTCAGCGGCAGCCAGAGGCCGCCGCCCACCATCAGCCCGAACTGCGTGCCGAGCAGCATCACGACCAGCGCCAGCGTCGCCAGCGCGGCGGCGGTCGCGCGCAGGCGCGGCAGCGCGAACGCGAGGTAGGCGGCAAGCAGCAGCAGCACCGCGAGCTGGGCCCAGCGCGACCAGGCCGGGCGCGTCAGGAAATCCTGCTGCAGTACGCTGGAGACGCTGTGCGCGAGCGTCAGCACCGGCGCCATCGCGGCGCCGACCGGTGTCGCGAAGCTGTCGCCGGTGCCGGCGGCGGTGGTGCCGATCAGCACGATCTTGTCGCGGTAGCGGTCCGGCGGCAGCTTGCCGGACAGCAGGTCGTAGGCCGAGTCGACCGGAAACGCCGGCCGGCCGTCGCGGTCGGCGTAGAACTGCGTATACATGCGCAGCGCCGGCGTCGTCGCGATCGACAGATCGCCCAGCTCGATGCCTTCGCCGAGGCGCACGACGATGTCCGCCGGCTTCAGGTTCAGCGCCGCCGCCGCCAGCATCAGCGACAGCGAGGGGTAGAACGCGTCGTAGTACTGCACGACCAGCGGCTCGTAGCGCACGGCGCCGTCGATGTCCGGCGTGACGTTCAGGTGTCCGATCGCACTGGCGCCGGCGCCGAGCTTCGCGATCGGCGCCTGCAGCGCGCGCGCCTGCAACGGCAGCGCGCCGACGGCGCGTGCGCCGACGCGGTCCTCGATCCGGGTCAGCGCATTGCGTTGCACGTAGTCGGGCAGCGGCGCGTCCGGCCGGCCCTGCGGGCGGCCGAGTTCGAACACCATCGGCAGTACGGTGCGGCCCTGTGCCGACAGCGCCGCGGCGAGCGCGTCGTCGCCGGCGCCGCCGGCCCTGGCGGCCGTCTCGATGCGCTCGGCGAGCGCGCCGATCAGCTGCCGGTAGTCGCGGGCCAGCGCCGACTCGCGATAGGACTTGGCGATCGCCGCGATCGTCGCGTTGCGCGGCGCGCCGTCGTCGAGCATCACGCCGAAGGTTTCGATCTCGGCCGGGATCTGCTGGCTCAGCGGCGACTGCCGCAGCTCGTCGGCCAGGGCCTGCAGGTCGTCGCTGCCGGCGCTGCGCTCGGCTTCGAGATAGAGCGCGGTGTTGCCGATCACCTTGGCGCCGCCGGCGCGCAGCCGCTCGATCAGCTGGGCCTGCAGCGTGCGCGGCCACGGCCAGCGGCCGAGGTTGCGGATCGAGGCGTCGTCGATGGCGACGATGGCGATCCGCTCGGACGGCGCGCGATCGCGCGTACGCACGCCGAGGTCGTAGGTGTAGCGTTCGAGCGACTGAAAGCTTTCGGCGAACACGCCGTATGCGAGCACGGCGAACACGACAGCAAATGCGAGCGCCGCGAACCAGTCTCTGGTCCACAGTTTTTCTTTCACCACCAAGCCCCCCGACCCGTGTGCTGCGGCGACACGAGCGACGATACTAGCGGTTCCGGACTTCGTCGTCCGCTACACGCGTCGCACTCGCATGGCCAAAGCCAAAACCCAATACGTCTGCCAGAACTGCGGTGGTACCAGTCCGAAATGGGTCGGGCAATGCCCGGATTGTGGGGCCTGGAACAGCCTGACGGAGACGATCGCGACGGCGGCGCCGAAAGTGCGCGGCGGCGGTATCTCCGGCTTTGCCGGCGGCCGCGTACAGAAGCTTGACGAGGTCGAACTGCAGGAAGAGCCGCGTGCGCATACCGGGCTCGCCGAGATGGACCGTGTGCTCGGCGGCGGCATCGTACCGGGCGCGGTGATCCTGATCGGCGGCGATCCGGGCATCGGCAAGTCGACCCTGCTGCTGCAGATGCTCGCCGAAGTGCACGGGCGCCTGCCGACGCTTTACGTGACCGGCGAGGAATCGCTGACGCAGGTGCACCTGCGCGCGCAACGCCTCGGCCTGACGCGGCTCGACCTGCCGGTGCTTGCCGAGACCGGCGTCGAGCAGATCATCGCCCAGCTGCAGGCGCTGCGGCCCGGCCTCGTCGTCATCGACTCGATCCAGACGCTGTACACCGAAACGCTCGATTCGGCGCCGGGCTCGGTGTCGCAGCTGCGCGAATGCGCGGCGCAGCTGGTGCGCTACGCGAAGTCGGCGCAGACGGCGGTCGTGCTGGTCGGCCACGTCACCAAGGAGGGCGCGATCGCCGGCCCGCGCGTGCTCGAGCACATGGTCGACACGGTGCTTTACTTCGAGCACGACCCGGGCTCGCGCTTCCGCATCATCCGCGCCGTCAAGAACCGCTTCGGCGCCGTCAACGAGCTCGGCGTGTTCGCGATGACCGACGGTGGCCTCAAGGAAGTCAGCAACCCGTCGGCGCTGTTCCTGTCGCGCCACGGCGGGCCGGTGCCGGGCAGCGTCATCACCGTCACGCGCCAGGGCAGCCGGCCGATGCTGGTCGAGGTACAGGCGCTGGTCGATCAGTCGACGATCGGCAATCCGCGGCGCGTGACGCTCGGCCTCGAAGGCAATCGTCTCAACATGCTGCTGGCGGTGCTGCATCGCCACGGCGGCATCTCGCTCGGCGACCAGGACGTGTTCGCCAACGTCGTCGGCGGCATGCGCATCCAGGAAACGGCGGCCGACCTGCCGCTGCTGGTGGCGGCGCTGTCGAGCTTTCGCAGCCGGCCGGTGCCCGGCGACTGGATCGTCTTCGGCGAGATCGGCCTGGCCGGCGAGGTGCGTCCGGTCGCCGGCGGCGAGGAGCGCCTGATCGAAGCCGCCAAGCAGGGCTTCCGGCGCGCGATCGTGCCGGAAGCGAACCGGCCGCGGCGCGGCACCAAGCTCGATCTCGACGTCGTCGCGGTATCGCGCCTCGACGAGGCGCTGGCGCAGCTTTGAGGCGCGGCGCTCAGGCGGCGCGCGGCCGGGTCGCGCTGCCGTTGCCGCCGTTCTTCGGCGGCCAGATGCGCGTGGCCTTGATGACGTTGGCGCGCGCTTCGGTGATCTCCAGCGTATAGCCGTCGACCACCACGCGGTTGCCGGTCTGCGGCAGCGCTTCGAGGTGTTCGAGCATCAGGCCGTTGATCGTCTTCGGCCCTTGCGTGGGCAGGTGCCAGTCGAGGTTGCGGTTGAGGCTGCGCACCGTCACCGAGCCGGACACGCGGTACGAGCCGTCGGCGTCGGCGTAGACGTTCTTCAGCCGTGTCGCCGGGTCCGAGGTGAATTCGCCGACGACTTCCTCGAGGATGTCCTCGAGTGTGACCAGGCCCTGGATGTCGCCGTACTCGTCGACGACGAAGCCGACCCGCCGCTTCTGGTTCTGGAAATTCAGCAGCTGCTGGTTCAGCGGCGTGCCTTCCGGCACGTAGTAGGGCTCGGTCGCCAGCGCCAGCAGGCTGTCGATGTCGAGCTTGTCCTCGGCGGCCAGGCGCACGGCACGGCGCAGATGGACGACGCCCTTGAGGTTGTCGATCGAGCCGTCGAACACCGGCAGGCGCGTGTGCTGGCTGCCGATGACGGCGTCGCGGATGCTCTCGCGGGAGTCGCCGATGTCGATGCCGACGATCTCGTTGCGCGGCACCATGATGTCCTCGACCGTCGCTTTCTCGAGGTCGATGATCGACAGCAGCATCTTCTGGTGGCGCTGCGGGATCATCGCGCCGGCCTCGAGCACCACGGTGCGCAGTTCCTCGGAGCTGAGGCTGTGCTGGGCGGCGTCCTCCGGGGTGATGCCGAACAGGCGCAGCAGGCCGTTGCTGACCAGGTTGACGGCCCAGACGAACGGGAACAGCGGCAGGCGCAGGAACCAGTAGACGTAAGCCGCCGGCAGCGCGACGCGCTCGGGATGCAGGGCGGCCAGCGTCTTCGGCGTGACCTCGGCGAAGATCAGCATGACCAGCGTCATCGCGCCGGTCGCGATCAGGATCGCCGAATCGTGCGAGAACAGCCGCGCCGTGATCACCGCGACGAGCGCCGCCGCCAGATTGTTGACGAAGGTGTTGCCGAGCAGGATCGTGCCGATCAGGCGGTCCGGGCGTCGCAGCAGGCGCCGGGCATAGCGGGCGCCGCGTTCGCCGTTCTGGGCGCGCGTCCGCAGGCGATAGCGGTTGAGCGTCATCAGCCCGGTTTCGGAGCCGGAGAAGAACGCCGATAGCGCCAGCAGGGCGATCAGCAGGCCCAGCAGGGCGGCGAGAGGTATGTCGTCCAAGTAGGATTGCGTCGAGAGGGCCGGGTCAGCGGCTTCTAGTTATCGAAGCGCGTCGGTCGCTGTCAACGGCCGCACATGAGAAAAGTGCTTCAAGTCCAATGCCGGCCTAGGATTTCTTCAAGGATCAGCTTGCTGCCGAAATACGCCAGAATCAGTGTCGCGTAGCCGGCGAGGGCCCAGCGGATCGCCGTGCGGCCGCGCCAGCCGTGCCGGACGCGACCCCACAGCAGCACGCCGAAGATCAGCCAGGCGGTGACCGACAGGATGGTCTTGTGGGCCAGATGCTGGGCCAGCCAGTCGCGGATGAACCACAGGCCGGACAGCAGCGTCAGCGACAGCAGCACGAAACCGATGCCGATCAGCTGGAACAGCAGGCGCTCCATGGTCTGCACCGGCGGCAGCGCGCGCGCCAGGCGGGTCAGCTGGCGGCGATGCAGCAGGCGGTCCTGCGCCGCCAGCAGGATCGACTGCACCGCGGCCAGCGTCAGCAGGCCGGCCGAGAACAGCGACAGCACGATGTGGATGCGGGCTTTCCAGTCGCTGACCATCGTGTCGCTGACCGGCGAAGGCCAGATGATCGCGGCCAGCGCCGCGGCGGCGGTCAGCGGGTAGACCGCCATGCCGAGCACGCGCAGTGGCTCGCGGAAGCACAGCGCCCACAGCAGCAGCGAGGACTGCCAGCTGAACATCGACAGCGCTTCGTTGAAGCCGATGGTGATGGTGCCGCCATGGAAGACGTAGCCGCTCAGCGCGATGCCGTGCAGCAGCAGTGCGAGCGGCGGCAGACTGCGCTCGAGGAGCGGTTGCGGCCATCGCCAGATCAGCAGCGCGGTGGCGACGTAGAGCGCGCCGGCGAGTACGGTCAGGATCATGGAGCGAGCATAGCATTGGCGCCCGTCGTGCTAGCATCGTCCGATCGGGTTTTCCGGAAAGCTATGCGTATCAAGATCCTCGGATGCAGTGGCGGCGTCGGTCCCGGCTTGCGGACCACCAGCCTGTTGCTCGACGAGGAAATCCTGATCGACGCCGGCACCGGCGTCGGCGACCTGACCTTGACCCAGCAGCAGCGCATTCGCCGCGTGTTCCTCACGCACTGCCATCTCGATCATGTCTGCGGCCTGGCGTTCATGGCCGACAATCTGTTCGACCGCATCGAGCAGCCGATCGTCGTGCACGCCAGCCGCGATACCCTGCAGGCGTTGCGCGAGCACATCTTCAACTGGCGGATCTGGCCGGACTTCTCGACGCTGCCGGACGAGTCGACCCCGCTGCTGCGCTGGCGCGAGGTGGCGATGGAAGAGCGCATCGATCTCGGCGAGGGGCGCACGGTCATTCCATTTCGCGTGCTGCATACGGTGCCCGCCAACGGCTATGCGATCGAGGCGCGCGGCGGCACCTTCGCATTCACTGGCGACACCTACGCCGACGATGCGCTGTGGGTGTTCCTCAACCGGCTGCCGCGGCTCGACAAGCTGATGATCGAGATCGCATTCCCGGACCAGGAAGCGGCGCTGAGCCATGCTTCGAAGCATTTCACGCCGGAGCTGCTCGGCGTCGAGCTGCGCAAGCTCGTGCATCGTCCGAAGCTGTACCTGACGCATCACAAGCCCGGAACCGAGGCGCAGATCGAGCGGGAATGCCGGCGCGCGCTGCGCGGCTGGGAATATGTCCATCTCAAGCGCGGCGACAGCATTGCGCTGAACTGAGCGCCGGCCGCCGGGCCGCGCGCCGCGCCGCTACAATAGGCCGATCCGACTTCCGTAGCCCTTCATGTTCGAAAATCTGACGACGCGCCTCGGGCGCGTGCTCGACTCCATCCGCGGCCAGGGCCGCCTGACCGAAGAGCAGATCAACGCCGCCAGCCGCGAGCTGCGCATGGCGCTGCTCGAAGCCGACGTGGCGCTGCCGGTCGTCAAGGACTTCGTCGACAAGGTCAAGGCGCGCGCGCTGGGCGTCGAGATCACGCAGTCGCTGACGCCCGGCCAGGAGTTCCTGCGCGTCGTCCAGCAGGAACTGACGGCGACCCTCGGCGGCGTCACCGAGCCGCTGAACCTGCGCGCGCAGCCGCCGGCGATCATCCTGATGGCCGGCCTGCAGGGTTCGGGCAAGACCACCAGCACCGGCAAGCTGGCGCTGTGGCTGAAGGAACAGAAGAAGAAGGTCGTCGTCGTCTCGTGCGACGTCTACCGCCCGGCCGCCATCGAGCAGCTGCGCATCGTCGCCGGCAACGTCGGCGTCGAATTCTTCCCGTCGCAGGTCGGCCAGAATCCGGTCGACATCGCCAAAGCGGCGCTCGCCGAGGCGCGCAAACAGTACGCCGACGTGCTGATCGTCGACACCGCCGGCCGCACCACGGTCGACGAGGACATGATGCAGGAGATCGCGGCGCTGCACGCCGCGCTCGATCCGGTCGAGACGCTGTTCGTCGTCGACAGCATGACCGGCCAGGACGCCGCGCAGACCGCGCGCGCGTTCGCCGATCGGCTGCCGCTGACCGGCGTGATCCTGACCAAGGTCGACGGCGATGCCCGCGGCGGCGCGGCGCTGTCGGTCCGGCAGGTCACCGGCAAGCCGATCAAGTTCCTCGGCGTCGGCGAAAAGTCCGACCGCCTCGAGGTTTTCCACCCGGACCGCATCGCCACGCGCATCCTCGGCCAGGGCGACGTGCTCAGCCTGATCGAGGAAACGGCGCGCAAGGTCGACCACGAGAAGGCGCAGAAGCTCGCCGAGAAGCTGAAAAAGTCGAAGAACTTCGACCTCGCGGACTTCCGCGAGCAGATGCTGCAGATGCAGAACATGGGCAGCATGCAGTCGCTGATCGAGAAGCTGCCGGGCGGCGCCCAGCTGCAGGCGCAGCTCAAGAACGTCGATGCCGAAAAGCAGGTGCGGCGCACGATCGCGATCATCAACTCGATGACGCCGCAGGAGCGCCGCTTCCCGGACCTCATCAAGGCCTCGCGCAAGCGTCGCATCGCCGCCGGCGCCGGCCTCGAAGTGCAGCAGGTCAATCAGCTGTTGCGCCAGTTCGAGACCACGCGCGACATGATGAAGAAGGTCGCCAGCGGCGGCATGGCGAAGATGATGCGCGGTCTCGCCGGGCGCCTGCCGCCCGGCATGATCCCCCGGCGCTGAGCCTGTGCGCCGCGCCTGGGTCGGCTTGTTGGCGGGCATGGCGCTGGCGCTCAGCGCGCCGGCGCAGGCGATCAAGATCGGCCAGCAGGCGCCGGAAGCCGCCGGCGTGGTCCTGCAGGGGCCGCAGGGCACCAAGCTCAGCGCGCTGAAGGGCAAGGTCGTCGTCCTCGATTTCTGGGCCTCGTGGTGCGGCCCGTGCATCGAGTCCATGCCGCAGATCGACGCGATCCACGGCCGTCTGAGAAAGCAGGGCTACGGCGAGCGTTTCGAAGTGCTGTCGGTCAGCATCGACCAGGAAGTCGACAGGGCACAGCGCTTCCTCAAGCTGCATCCGGTTTCCTATCCGGTGATCGTCGATCCGATCGGCATCGCCACGCGCTTCTTCGATCTCTGGCGCCTGCCGGCGACCTTCATCATCACGCCAAGCGGCGAGATCGACCAGATCTACTACGGCTTCGGCGACAGTTTCGCCGGCGACATCGAAAGCCGCGTGCTCGCGCTGCTCGGCGCGTCGCGTTAAGCGACAGCCCCTCCTGAACCCACGCTTCGCGGCGCGCGCCGGGCGGGCGCGGCTTGCCGCCGCCCGGGCATTGCGCTGGCGCATCTGCGGTTCGGGCCCTCGGCAAGCGGGCGAACGACCTATCGCGGGCCTTTGCGTTTCGTTATATAGTTAATTACATAACGACCGGTCCAACGACGCGCCGGCGCAACCGCGCAAGGCCGGCGGGCGTTCTTCGTCCCGGGCTCGGCGTCCTTGCGGAACCGAAAGACCTTGGGAGCAACGATATGAAACGGATGGTCACGGCCGGCGCGGCGCTGTGCGCGCTGTCGATGGCGGCGCAAGCGCAGCAGGATGAAATTTCGCCGTTCGCGCTCGGCGAGATCGTGGTGACGGCGCCGGGCGAGGGCGCGCCGCAGGCAGGCGGCAGTGAGGTCGATCAGGCCGAATTGCAGCGCTTCAACCGCGAGACGGTCGGGCGGGCATTGAGCCTGATGCCGGGCGTCGTCACCGGCGGTGTCGGCGCGCGCAACGAGCAGGCCTTCTTCGTGCGCGGCTTCGATCTGCGTCAGGTGCCGGTGTTCATCGACGGCATTCCGGTCTATATCTCGTACGACGGCTACGCCGACATGGGCCGTTTCAATACCTTCGACCTCGCCGAGATCCAGGTCGCCAAGGGTTTCAGTTCGGTGCTGTACGGTCCGAACACGCTCGGCGGCGCCGTCAACCTGATCAGCCGTCGCCCCGGCGCGAAGCTCGAAGGCGATGTCGGTGGCGGCCTGTACTACGACCGCGACATGAACGACGAGGGCTATCGCGCGAGCGTCAACCTCGGCAGCAACCAGGGCCTGTGGTACGCGCAGCTCGGCGGCTCGTATCTGGATCGTCGCCATTTCTCGCTGTCCGACGCTGACAGGCCGACGGCGGCCGAGGACGGCGGTGCGCGCGAAAACTCGTACAACACCGACCAGAAGCTCAACCTGAAGCTGGCGTATACGCCCAACGCGACCGACGAGTACGCGCTGAACTACGTCGTGCAGCGCGGCGAAAAGGGCAATCCGCCGTATGCCGGCAGTGCGGCCGGCGTCAGCGTGCGTTACTGGCAGTGGCCGAGCTGGGACAAGGACAGCCTGTACTACATTTCGAAGACGGCATTCGGCGATGCCTACGTCAAGGTTCGCGCCTACTACGACACCTTCCGGAACTCGCTGTTCAGCTATGACGACGCGTCGTACTCGACGATCACCAAGCGTTATGCGTTCAAGAGCTGGTACGACGATTACAGCTACGGCGGCAGCCTCGAAGCCGGCACGCAGCTGGGCGCTGCCAACACGCTGAAGGCATCCGCGCACTACAAGGCCGACTTCCACCGTGAGCACGACAACAGCGATCCGGTGCAGCACTTCGAGGATCGGACTTACTCGATAGGCATCGAGGACACGCAGCGCCTCGGCGCGCGCCTCGACGTCGTCGCTGGCGCCAGCTACGACCGCCGCGACGGCAAGCGTGCCGAGGATTACGGCAGCGCCGGCGGCCTTGCCGACTTCGAGCTCGGCAAGGCCTCGTCGTTCAATCCGCAGCTCGGGCTGTTCTACAAGACCGCGGACGACGGCAACGCCTACTTCACCGTCGCGCGCAAGAGCCGCTTCCCGACGATCAAGGATCGCTACTCGTACAGCTTCGGCACCTCAGTGCCGAATCCCGACCTGAAGGCCGAGTACGCGACGCACTACCAGCTCGGCATCGCGCAGGCCTGGCACGGCGTGCAGATCGATGCGGCGCTCTACTACAGCGATATCAGCGATCTGATTCAGGCCGTGTCCATCGATCCGTCGCGTTGCACCGACAGCGGTTCGAGCTGCACGCAGAAACAGAACGTCGGCAACGTATCGAGTCAGGGCGCCGACCTCGGCCTGCGCGGCCGGCCGCTCGCGAGCGTCGAACTCGGCGGCAACTACACCTGGCTCGACCGGCGCAATGTCAGCGACGATCCGGAGATTCGCAAAATCCGCCTGACCGACGTGCCCAGGCACAAGCTGTTCGTCTACGGGCAGTGGGATGCCACGTCTGCGCTCAGTGTGGTCGCCAGCGCCGAGTACAACGCCGATCGCCTCAACACGACGGACGGCCAGCGCAGCGTGTCCAGCTATACCGTCGCCAACCTCAAGCTGTCGGCCGCACTCGGCCGCGGCCTCAGCGTCGAGGCCGGCGCCAACAATCTGTTCGACCGCAACTACGCCTACACCGAGGGCTTTCCCGAGGCCGGCCGCAATTTCTTCAGCAACCTGAACTACCGCTTCTGAACGCCATGGCCCTTCGCACGCTGCTGCTTCGCGCTTTGCTGCCGCTGCTCGCGGTTTCCTGGATCACGGCCGCCCCGGCGGCGGCGCCCTGCGAGGGCTTCAAGTGGGACGTCGCCGATGTCCGCGCCGTCTTCGCCAGCGAGCCGCTGGCGCTGGCGGCGGGCCGCGCGCGCGACGCCGCGCCGCGGCTCGAAAGCGGCCGGCTCTACGCGCTGCAGCTGGCGCCGCAGGAAGCGGTGAGCCTGATCGCGCCGCCGGCCAAGAAGACGCTCGCCGATGGCGCCTCGGCCGGTTTGGCACGCGTGCGGATCGCGCAGGCCGGCCGTTATCGCGTCGCGCTCGACGTGCCGTTCTGGATCGACGTGCTCGCAGCGGGCCAGTCGCTGCCGTCGCTGGATTTCAACGGCGATCCGGCCTGCAGCGCGCCGCGCAAGATCGTCGTCTACGCGCTGCCGGCCGGCGAGGTCTGGCTGCAGCTGAGCGGCCATGCCGGCGAGACCGTGCGCCTGTCGGTGACCGCGGCGCCGTGACGCGCGCGCTGGCGTTCTTCGCCGCGCTGGCCTGCGGCAGAGCGGCGGCGGCCGACTTCGGCCGCCAGCCGCTCGCGGATCCGCGCGACCCGCCGGCGTATGCGCCGCTGTCGGGCGGCGAGGGCGCAAGCTACGAACTCGGACAGCGCGTGCTCAACACGCAGTGGGTCGTCGCCGGCGCGCCGCGCGCGGCGCGCATCGACGGGCTCGGGCCGCTGTTCAACATCGGCAGCTGCGACGGCTGCCACAACGACGGCGCGCGCGGCCGCGGTCCGGAAGGCGACGGCCCGGTGCCCGGTTCGCTGGTCCTGCAACTGCAGCGCGGCGCCGGGCCGGACCCGGTCTACGGTCACACGCTGAACGTGGCGGCGATCGACGGTCTCGAAGCCGAGGCCGCGGTGTCGGTGCACTACCGGGCGCGGCACGGCCGCTATCCGGACGGCGAGCGCTGGACCCTGCGCGTGCCGGCGTATCGCGTCGAGGCCCTGCGCGACGGCGCGCTGGCGGCCGACACGGTCCTGCAGCCGCGCGTCGCGCCGGCCTTGTACGGCGCCGGCCTGCTGGAGCGCATCAGCGATGCCCAGCGCCGGCGCTGGGCCGCCGATCCGGCAGCGCGTCGCGACGGCATCCGCGGCGAGCGGGCCGGACGGTTCGGTTGGCAGGGCGCCTCGGTATCGATTGCCGAGCAGACGGCGCGCGCGTTCTCGCGCGAGATGGGCCTGATGACGCGGCTGCTGCCGGCCGACGACTGCACGCCGGCGCAGACGCGTTGCCGCCTGGCGGACGGCGGTGTTCCGGAAGTCGACGATGCGCTGTTCGCGGCGGTGCTGGCGTTCCAGCAGAAACTCGCGGTGCCGGCCGTGCAGCGCCGGCCGGAGAGCGGAGAACGGGCGGGCGCCACGCTGTTCGCGGCGGCCGGCTGTGCGCTGTGCCACCGGCCGCGGGCGAGCGTGCGTCTCGACGATGGCCGCACCGTCACGATCGCCGCGTACAGCGATTTGCTGCTGCATGATCTCGGGCCGGGTCTGGCCGACCGCGACGCCGCCGGGCGGCCGCACACGCGGCGCTGGCGGACCGCGCCGCTATGGGCCGTCGGCCTCGTCCCGCGCACCGGCGTGCCGACGTATCTGCATGACGGCAGGGCACTTTCGCTGGAGCAGGCGGTGCTCTGGCACGACGGCGAGGCGGCCCGCGCGCGACTGCGTTTCGAGGCGCTCGACGCCGGGCGGCGCGGGCAGTTGCTGGCCTGGCTGGCGCGGCGCTGAGCGGCAAATTCCGCCCGCCTTGCGGAAGTGCTGGAGTTCTGTGAGGAAATCGCTAAAATACGCGGCCTTTCAGCGGCCTTAGCGGCCTGCTAGGTCGTCTAGAAAACAGGAATTTGCAAGCATGGTTACGATTCGTCTGGCTCGCGCCGGCGCCAAGAAGCGCCCGTTTTACCACGTGGTTGCCACCGAGAAGAGCAGCGCCCGCGACGGCCGCTTCATCGAGCGCCTCGGCCACTACAACCCGAACGCCAAGGGTCAGGAGCAGAAGCTCGTGCTCGACCTGGCCCGCGTCGAACACTGGACCAAGAACGGCGCGCAGCTGTCGGAGCGCGTTGCGTTCCTGGTCAAGACGGCGCCGAAGGCCGCCGCCTAAGCTGTGGAAACGCGCCGGGTGACGCTGGGCCGCGTCGCCGGCGTCTACGGCGTCAAGGGCTGGATCAAGGTGTACTCGGACACCCGGCCGGCCCAGAACATTCTGAAGTACCGCCGCTGGTGGATCGCCCGCGGCGACGGCTTCGAAGCGAAGCTGCTCGCCGGTCAGGTGCATGGCAACAGTCTGGTGGCGCAGATCAGCGACGCCAGCGGCGCACCGATCGAGGATCGCGAGATCGCCGCCGGGCTGATCGGCGCCGAGATCCAGGTCGAGCGCAGCGAGATGCCGAAGCTGCCGGACGGCCAGTATTACTGGGCCGAGCTGATCGGCCTTCGCGTCGAGAACGTTGAAGGACTGCCGCTGGGCACGGTCACCGACATGACCAGCAATGGGCCGCAGGACGTGCTGGTCATCACCGATCGCAGTGGCGACGGCGAGGATGCGACGACGCGGCTGATTCCGTTCGTCAGTCCGCAGATCGTCCGCGAGGTCGATCTGGCCGGCGGTCGCATCGTCTGCGAGTGGCAGCCGGACTGGTGATGAAGGTCGAGGTCATCACGCTGTTCCCGGAATTCGTGGAGCAGGTGACGCGGTTCGGGATGCCCCGGATCGCGGTCGAGCAGGGCCAGCTCGCGCTGTCGACGCGCAATCCGCGCGACTACAGCACGAACAAGTGGCGTCGGGTCGACGCCCGGCCGTACGGCGGCGGGCCCGGCATGGTGATGGAAGCCGAGCCGCTCGCGGCCGCGATCGACGCGGCGCGGGCATCGCTCGGAGCGGCGAAGGTTGTCTACCTGTCGCCGCAGGGCAGCCGCTTCGACCAGCGATGGGCGGAGCGCCTGAGCGCGGAGCCGGGCTTGATCCTGCTCTGCGGGCGGTACGAAGGCCTGGACGAGCGCGTGCTCGAGGCCGAAGTGGATTTTGAACTGTCGCTGGGCGACTTCGTGTTGTCCGGCGGCGAACTGGCGGCGATGGTGGTGGTCGATGCCATTGCCCGCCTGTTGCCCGGCGTGCTGGGCGACGAGCAGTCGGCGGTGAACGACTCGTTCTCCGCGGGGCTTCTGGATCATCCGCACTACACGCGGCCGGAAGTCTGGCGCGATGCCGTGGTCCCGGACGTGCTGTTGTCCGGCGATCATGCGAAAATCGCGCGCTGGCGTCGTCAGCAGGCGCTCGGGCAGACATGGTTGAAGCGGCCCGAGCTGCTCGACGGGCTGGAGCTGGACGAGGATTCAAGGGCGCTGCTGCGGGACTTCATCGCGCAGCAGCGGTAGGCACAACAGAGGTATCAGACATGCGTACGAACAAGATCATTGCCGCGGTTGAAGCGGAACAGATGAACAAGCAGGTTCCGGCTTTCAATCCGGGTGACACGGTCGAGGTCAAGGTCAAGGTCAAGGAAGGCGACCGCGAGCGTCTGCAGTCGTTCGAAGGCGTCGTCATCGCCAAGCGCAACCGTGGCCTGAACTCGGCGTTCACCGTGCGCAAGACCTCGCACGGCGAGGGCGTCGAGCGCGTGTTCCAGACCTACAGCCCGCAGGTCGCGGAGATCAGCGTGAAGCGCCGCGGCGAAGTCCGCCGCGCCAAGCTGTACTACCTGCGCAATCTGTCCGGCAAGGCTGCGCGCATCACCGAGAAGCTCGGCTAAGACGCGCTGTCCGGCCGCGGCGCGGCCGGCACCGGCCGTGATGTCGCCACGGCGGACCTTCAAAGGTCCGCCGTGGCTTTTTGTCGTCCGCGTTTTGGCGAGCGGCGCCGGACCACGCCGCGCCGGCGCTTGACCGGCCCGCGCGCCGAGCGTATTAAAGCGACTGTTTCAAACACTTGTTTGATAAAGTCGATGAATCTTCCGCGTCGCAGCGCCGCCACCCCGAAGAAGACCGCCGCCGGCGGCTCGCCCGAGGCGACGCGCGCCGCGCTGCTGCAGGCGGCGACGGCGGTCTTCGTCGCAGCCGGCTACGAGCAGGCGCGCGTGCGCGATATCGCCGAGCGCGCCGGCGCCAACGTCGCTGCGATCAACTATCACTTCGGCAGCAAGGAAGCGCTGTATCTGGAAGTGCTGCGCCGGCAGGCGAGCGAGCGCATCGAGCGCTATCCGCTGCCCGACCCGGCCAAGGCGGAAACGCCCGAAGCGGCGCTGCACGCCGCGCTGAGCATGCTGCTGAGCCGCTTCCTCGCCGACGACCAGCGCGCCTTCGTGCCGAAGCTGCTGATGCGCGAGCTGCTGGCGCCGAGCGCGGCGCTGCCGGCGATGGTGCAGGATGTCATCGCGCCGCAGTTCCGGCAGCTGTCGGCCGTCGTGGCAGCGCTGCTCGGACCGCGTGCGGACGCCGCCACGATCCAGCGCTGCACGTTCAGCCTCGTCAGCCAGTGCATGTTCTACCTGTTCGCGCGGCCGCTGGTGCAGACACTGGCGCCGCAGACCTATGACGACGGCGCGGTTGCGCGCCTTTCCGCCCATATCGCGCAGTTTTCGCTCGCCGCGCTGCGCGCGCAGCGTGAGGCCCTGGAGCGCGCCGATGCCTAGGGAAGGTCTGAATCACGCCGCCATCGCGAGGCCGCGTAGCGCCCGTGGCGAGCCGCAAACGCCCCTTGCATCGCGCGCCGCCGGATGGCTTCGTCGCTGGCGGCGCTTCGCCATGACGATGGATGAACTTCTTCGGAGGCTCCCCGGATCGTCCGCCGTCGCGGGCCTGCTGTGCCTGCTGTGCCTGCTGTGCCTGCTGGCCGTCGCCGCCTGCTCGGGTGGCGAAGGCGACCGCTACCAGGGCTATGCCGAAGGCGAGTTCGTCTACGTCGCCGCCTCGCAGGCCGGGCGGCTGGAGCGTCTCGAAGTACGACGCGGCGACGCGGTCCGCGCCGGTGCGCCGCTGTTCGCGCTCGAAGCGACGCTGGAGTCGGCCGCGCAGCGCCAGGCGGCGCAGCAGCTGTCTGCGGCGCAGGCGCAGTACGCGGATCTGCTGACCGGCAAGCGTGCCCCCGAGATCGCGGTGCTGCGCGCGCAGCTGGCGCAGGCCATGGCCGCCGACCGCAACGCTGCCGAGCAGTGGCGCCGCGATCAGGCGCTGGCCGGCAGCGGCGCAGTGTCGCTGGCCCAGCTCGACGCCAGCCGCGCCGCCGCCGAGGCCGCCGCCGAGCGCGTGCGCGAACTGCGCGACCAGCTCGCGGTTGCCGCGCTGCCGGGGCGCGAGCAGCAGATCGCCGCGCAGGCGGCGCAGGTCGAGGCGGCGCGCGCGCAGCTGGCGCAGGCGCAGTGGCGGCTCGACGAGAAGACGCTGCGGGCCGGGCAGGACGCGCAGGTCTACGATACGCTGTATCGCGTCGGCGAATGGGTGCCGGCCGGCAGCCCGGTCGTGCGCCTGCTGCCGCCGGGCAACGTCAAGGTCCGCTTCTTCGTGCCGGAGACCACGGTCGGGCGGCTGCATGCCGGTCAGAGCGTGCGCCTGCAGTGCGACGGCTGTGCGCGCGAGGTGGCGGCGACGATTCGCTACGTGGCGGGCGAGGCCGAGTACACGCCGCCGGTGATCTACAGCAACGAGACGCGCGACAAGCTGGTGTTCATGGTCGAGGCCTGGCCGACGCCTGCCGACGCCGGCGTGCTGCATCCGGGCCAGCCGCTGACGGTGACGCTGCCGTGAGCGCCGAGGCGCTGGCGATCGACGTCCAGGGCTTGAACAAGTTCTTCGGCGACAAGCACGTCGTCGCCGATCTCAGCCTGCAGGTGCGGCGCGGCGAGATCTTCGGCTTTCTCGGCCCGAATGGCAGCGGCAAGACCACGTCGATCCGCATGATGTGCGGCCTGCTGACACCGGATTCCGGCAGTGGCCGCTGCCTCGGCTACGACATCCTGCGCGAGTCCGACGCGATCAAGCATCAGGTCGGCTACATGACGCAGCGCTTCTCGTACTGGGAAGACCTGACGATTCGCGAGAATCTCGATTTCGTCGCGCGCCTTTACGAAATGCCAAACCGCCGCGCCGCCGTCGACGAGGCGCTCGAACGGCTCGGTCTCACCTCGCGCGCGCAGCAGCTGACCGGTGCGCTGTCGGGCGGCTGGAAGCAGCGTCTGGCGCTGGCGGCGTGCATGCTGCACCGGCCGCAGCTGCTGCTGCTCGACGAGCCGACCGCCGGCGTCGACCCGACCGCGCGCCGCGACTTCTGGGAGGAGTTGCACGACCTCGCCGCGCAGGGCATTTCGGTGCTCGTCAGCACGCACTACATGGACGAGGCCGAGCGTTGCCACAAGCTCGCCTACATGGCCTACGGCCAGCTGCTGGTGCAGGGTACCGCTGCCGAAGTCGTCGCCGCGCAGCGGCTGACGACCTGGGCCGTGCACGGCGAGCATCTGGGCGAGCTGTCGCAGCGCCTGCGCGAGGCGCCGGGCGTCGAACAGACCGTGGTCTTCGGCAGTGTCCTGCACGTGACCGGCGCCGACGCCGCGACGCTGGAAGCCAGCGTGCGCCGCATCGCCGGCGGCGCCGGTCTGCACGTCGAGACGGTGCCGACCAGCCTGGAGGACGTCTTCATCCACCTGATGAGCCGTGCGACCGACAACTATCAGGACCGGCCATGAAAGCCTGGCTCGCCAACTTCCGCGGCTTCTCCGCGGCGCGCTGGTGGGGGGTCGTTCTCAAGGAGTTCCTGCAGCTGCGCCGCGACCGCGTCACCTTCGCGATGATCGTCGGCATCCCGATCGTGCAGCTGGCGCTGTTCGGCTTCGCGATCAACACCGACCCGCGCCATCTGCCGACGGCGGTGATCAGCGCCGAACAAAGCGAGTTCAGCCGCAGTCTGGTCGCCGCGCTGCGCAACTCGCGCTACTTCGCGATCACCGAGGAACTGCCGGACGAGGCCGCCGGGCGTGAAGCGCTGGCCGAAGGCCGCGTGCAGTTCGTGCTCAGCATTCCGCCGGATTTCAGCAAGCGCCTGCTGCGCGGCGAGAAACCGGCCGTGCTGCTCGAGGCCGACGCCACCGATCCGACCGCGACCGGCATGGCGCTCGGCGCCGCCGAGCAGATCGCCGGCGCCGTCGCCCGCAAAGACCTGCGCGGGCCGCTCGCGGCGCTGGTGCCGGGCGAACCGCCGTTCGAGATCCGCGTGCACCGTCTCTACAACCCGGAGGGCGTGACCCAGTACAACATCATCCCCGGCCTGATGGGCGTGATCCTGACGATGACGCTGGTGATGATGACCGGGCTGGCGATGACGCGCGAACGCGAGCGCGGCACGATGGAAAATCTGCTGGCGACGCCGGTGCGGCCGCTCGAGGTGATCAGCGGCAAGATCGTGCCGTATATCGCGATCGGGCTGGTGCAGTCGACGATCATCCTGCTCGCCGCGCGCTTCGTGTTCGGCGTGCCGTTCTTCGGCAGCATCGTCGCGATCTACGTCGCCGCACTGCTGTTCATCGCCGCCAATCTGACGGTCGGCATCACGCTGTCGTCGCTGGCGATCAATCAGCTGCAGGCGATGCAGATGGCGATTTTCTATTTCATGCCGAACATGCTGCTGTCCGGTTTCATGTTCCCGTTCGCCGGCATGCCGACCTGGGCGCAATGGCTCGCCAGCGCGCTGCCGCTGACGCACTTCAACCGCCTGATCCGCGGCATCATCCTCAAGGGCAACGGCTGGGTCGAGCTGTGGCCGAACATCTGGCCGATCCTGGTCTTTACGGTCATCGTCATGGCGGTCGCCGTGCGCTTCTACCGGCGCACGCTGGACTGAAGGCGCGACCAGTCGTGGCCGCGCCGCGTGCTCAGCCCGCGGCCGGGGCGCGCCGGAACAGCAGGGTCCGGCTGCCGTCGCTGCGATGCTCGATGCCGTAGAGCTCGTGCAGTGCAAACAGCACGCTGTCGGTGTCGCCGATGCGGAACGTGCCGGAAATCGTCAGCTCGGCCAGCGCCGGGTCGTCGAGCACCAGCCGCGTGCGCGTATAGCGGTTGAGCTCGTCGATCGCGTCGTCGAGCCGGCTGTCGTCGAGCACGATCTTGCCGTCGCGCCAGGCGGTCTTGAGGCCGACCCCGGCATCGTTCTCGACCCGCGGCGGCGCCGCCGCCTCGAAGCGCGCGATCTGGCCGGCGCTGATCGATGTCGGCGGCACGACGGCCGCTTCGCGGTGGCCGCCGGCGTCGACGCGCACATGGCCTTGCAGCACCGCCACTTCGAGCGCGCCGTGCCGCTGGCGGACGTCGAAGCGGGTGCCGGTGACGACCACGCGGCGCTCGCCGGAGGCGACCACGAACGGCCGCGACGCATCGTGCGCGACATCGAAGAAGGCCTCGCCGCGCTGCAGCTCGACGCGGCGCTCGGTGCCGTTGAAGCGCAGGCGCAGCCGGGAATCGGTGTTGAGCCAGATCGTCGAACCGTCCGGCAGCGCCAGCATGCGGTTCTGGCCGACCGGCGTGCGGTACACGTCGGCCTGCTGCCAGACCAGCAGCGTCACGGCGAGCACGATGCCGGCAGCTGCCGCAAAGCCGAGCTGCCAGCGCCGCGCGGCCGGCATCGGCAGCGGCCGCTCGGCGAGCTGGCGCAGTTCGCCGCGGATGCGCGGGCTCGCCGCCAGGCCGGGGGCCAGGCCGGACACCGCCTGCAGGCGCAGGACGAGCGGACGCTGCTCCGGGTGCGCGGCGAGCCAGGCTTCGAAGGCCGCGAAATCGGCGGCCGTCGCCGTGTTCGAGCGCAGGCGCGCGATCCATTCCGGAGCGCTGCGCGGGGTTCTGTGGAAGAAGGAGCGCATGGCGGCTAGGGATCGGCGAGAAAGGGTTGCAGGCGATCGGCGCAGTGGCTCAGGGCGCGCGCCATTTCGCGCTCCACGGTGCGCGTCGTCACGCCCAGGCGGCGGGCGATCTCCGGATAGCTGAGATGCTCGAGGTGATGCAGCAGGAAGACCCGCCGCGTCGACGGCCGCAGGCCGTAGAGCGCCGCTTCGAGTTCGCGCAGACCCTGGTCCCAGTGCGCGGCCATGGCGGCGTCGGGGCTGTCGTCTTCGATGCCTTCGTCGCCGAGCGGCTCGTGCGTGTCGCTGTGACGTACCGCGTTGCGGCGGTGGCGGTCGCGCGCCACGTTCAGAGCCGTGGTGAACAGATAGCCGTGCGTCTCGCCGCGCAGCGTACCGCGCTGCTCCTGGCGCCAGATCTTCAGGAAGGTTTCCTGGATGCACTCGTCGATTTCGTCGCCGCTCTGCAGATAGCGGCGCAGGAAACGCCCGAGGTCGCGCGCGTGCGCGACGAACCAGGTTTCGACGATCGACTTGCCCTGCAGGGGTTCGTTCCCGGTCACGGGGAGGTCCGGCGAGTGTAGGGCAAGGCCGCTTTTCACGGCGCCAGCGTGTCGACGAACGCGAGGATCTGCCCGGCCAGCGCCGTCGCCGCCTCGCGACCGGTGAGGAGCGTGCCGTGCGTGGCGGCGTCGATCACCACTTGCCGGCCGTTCGCCGCCCGCGCCGCCGTCTCGCGGTGATGGCGCAGCGACGGATGCGCGTCGGCCGCCGGTGCGCGGCGGCGGCCGCGCTGGCTGGCACTGATCACGCGCAGCGGCAGCTGCGCGGGAAACGGCAGTGCGGCGAGCTCGGCCTGGATCGCCGGAATCGCGCGCAACTCGCGAATGAAGCCGGCGAGATGGCGCGGGTCGGCGATCGCCGCAAGCGCTTCGCGCCGGGCCTCGTCCGGCAGTCCGGCGACCAGCGCGGCGAACGGATGAAAGCGCCGCAGCAGGCCGGTACGGGCCAGGCCGCGCAGCACCTGCAGCAGCGGAATCAGCACCGGCAGCAGGCGTCGGTTGGCGCGGTCGAGCAGGTGCGCGTCGAGCGGCGTCGGATCGACCAGCACGAGGCCGGCCGCGCGCTTCGGGTGGGTCGCGGCGTAGTGCAGCGCGTAGAGCGCGCCGAGCGAATGGCCGACGAAGACGCAGGGGCGATCGATGCCGAGCGCGTCGAGCAGGGCGTCGAGGCGGGCGCCGACGGCGGCGGCGCTGACCGTGTCGGTCGCCCCGCTGGCGCCGAGTCCGGCGCGGTCATAGCGGATCGTCAGCGTGCGCGCGGCGAGCGGCGGCTGGACCCAGGCCCACCAGGCGCCGATCGCGCCGCCGCCGGCTTCGAGGACGATCGGCGGCAGGGCGCCGCGCGTGCCCTCGACGTGGACGTGCAGCGGCACGCCGTCGCAGTGCACCAAGCTTTCCGGCGGCGGGACGGCGGATTGGCGGTCGGAGGGCATGGCGGGCTCAGATCTGCCGCTTGTGGAAGCGGCCGGCCTTCATGATCATGGCCAGCGCGCCGCCGGCGGCGAGCGCTGCCGGATCGCGCAGCGGATCGCCGTCGACCACCAGCAGGTCGGCATGGGCGCCCGGCGCGATGCAGCCGAGGCGTCCCGGCTGCTGCAGCAGCGCGGCGTTGACGCTGCAGGCCGAGCGCAGGACGTTGAGCGGACTTTGCACCTGGCGGCGCAGCTGGAATTCGAGTTCGGTGTGCCGGTGCAGCGGGCCGATCAGGTCGGTGCCGAAGCCGATGTGCACGCCGGCCTGCTGCATGTGGTCGAGGCCGGTGAGGGCGTGTTCGGCGATGCGCGCGAGCTTGTCGAGGCTGGCCGACGGCAGGCCGAGCGCCGCGCCCTGCGCCTGCAGCGCCGCGCTGACGGCCAGCGTCGGCACGCAATAGCTGCCGTGCGCGGCGGCCAGCGCCGCGGTGTCCGCGTCGATCAGCGTCGCGTGCTCGATCGAGCGCACGCCGAGTTCGATCGCGCGGCGGATCGCGGCCAGCGGATGGCAGTGCGCGGCGACGTAGGCGCCGGCGCGCGCCGCCTCCTCGACGGCGACGCGGATTTCATCGTCCGCGTACTGGCAGCGATCGATCGGATCGGTCGGCGAGGTGACGCCGCCCGAGCTCATCAGCTTGATGTGGTGGGCGCCGCGGCGCAGTTCCTCGCGCACCGCCAGGCGCACCGCCTGCGGCCCGTCGACCACCGCCATGCCGAAGCTGCCGTGCGCGGCGCAGCCGCAGGCGGCGCCGTCCTCGTCGGCGCTGCGGAAATCGCCGTGGCCGCCGGTCTGCGACAGCACGCGCCCGCCGTAGAAGAAGCGCGGCGCATCGAGCAGGCCGTCGGCGATCGCCTGCGCCAGGCTGCGGTCGCCGCCGCCGACGTCGCGCACGGTGGTGAAGCCGCGGTCGAGCGCGTGGCGCAGGAAGCGGCTCGCGTAGTGCGCCGCGTAGCCGGCGCCGAGCCGCGCGTCGCGCGCGACGTCGAAGCTGGCCGCGTAGACGTGCACGTGCGCGTCGATCAGGCCGGGCATCAGCGTGCGGCCGCCGCAATCGATCACCTCCGCATCGCCGGCGCGCAGTGCGCCCGTCGACACCTCCTGGATCAGCCCGTCGGCGACGCGCACGGCACAGCCTTCGGCGCAATCGCCGCTGTGGCCGTCGAAGATCCGCGCGTTGCGGAACAGGATGCCCGTCATGTCTTGCCGCCCGAGTCGCTGCACTACCGATGGATACGCACGCGGGCGTGCCGACCCGACAGCTGTCGGGAAAGGCGCGGCCGGCGCGTAGACATCTGCAGCAGCGCCGTCATGCATCATCACCGGGGGGGACTCTCGATGCGCCCGCAGTCCATTGCCGTTTCGCGTCCTGCCGTCCGGCCGTTGTGGCCGGCCGGCCTGTTGTGTGTCCTCGCGATCCTTGCCGGCCTGCCGCGGCCGGCGGTCGCGCAGGCCTCGTCGTCCGCCGCCCTCGCGCAGGAGGCGCAGTTCGATCTCGACATTCCGGCCGGCAGCCTGGTCGCCGCGCTCGACGCCCTGCGCAGCCAGACCGGCGCGGCGATCGTGTATTCGCCACAGCAGCTCGCGCAGCAGAGCACGCCGGCGCTCGGCGGCCGCTACTCTGTCGCCGCCGCGCTCGGTCGTCTGCTCGACGGGACGCACTTCGTCTTCAGCGACGACGGCCGCGGCACGTTCGTCGTCAGGCCGGGCACTGCCGCATCGCCGCCGGCCGCGCCGCTGCGCAGCAGCGGCATCGAGGAGATCGTCGTCACCGCGCAGAAGCGCGAGGAGAAGGCCAAGGACGTCGCCGGCTCGCTGACCGCCCTGTCCGGCCAGGCGCTCGACAAGCTCGGCGCCAAGACGATCGGCGACTACGCCGCCTACGTGCCCGGCATGGGCTTCAACAGCGGCCAGGCGGGCCTCGGCCAGATCACGCTGCGCGGCGTCACGACCGGCGTGCAGCAATCGAGCGCGACGGTCGGCACCTATGTCGACGACACACCGTTCACGCCGTTCAGCCGCACCGCCAGCGGCACGACGCTGGTGCCTGACGTCGACACCTTCGACGTGCAGCGCGTCGAGGTGCTGCGCGGGCCGCAGGGCACGCTGTACGGCGCCGGCGCGATGGGCGGCCTGCTCAAGTACGTGACTACACCGCCGAGCTTCGCCGGCTGGCGCGGACGCGCGGAACTGGAGCCCGGCCGCACGGTCAACGCCGACGGCTGGAACTTCGGCGGCAAGGCCATGCTCAACGCGCCGCTCGGCGATGATCTGGCGCTGCGCGCCAGCGGCTTCAGCCGTCGCGACGCCGGCTTCATCGACGACGTCGGCACCGGCGCGGACGGCGTCAACCACAGCCGCTCGGACGGCGGACGTCTGGGCCTGCGCTTCGCGCCCGGCGAGCGTCTCGACGTGCGCCTGACCGCGCTGCTGCAGCGCAACGCCGCCGGCAGCGGCACCAGCGTCGACGTCGACCCCGATACGCTGCGGCCGCTGTACGGCGATCTGCAGCAGTCGCGGCAGATGCCGGAGCGCACGACGATGCGCTTCCAGGTCTACAACCTCGCGCTCAACTGGGATCTGGACTGGGCCAGCTTCGTGTCGTCGACGAGCTACGCCGACACCTCGGTCGACGCGCTCGTCGACTACTCGCAGAGCTACGGCTCGACCATCGCCCTGCTGTCGGCGCTGTACCTGCATCCGGTCGCGCAGTCGCCGCTGGTGTCGGCGTCGGCGGACGTCGGCGCGCGCAAGCTGACCCAGGAATTCCGCCTGACGTCGCCGAACAACCGCTCGCTGGAATGGATCGTCGGCGCCTTCTACACGCGCGAGACCACCGATACCGCGCAGGACATCCGCGCCTGGCTGCCGGACGAGAACGCCTTGCTGAAGCTGGCGCCGCAGATGGAGCGTCCGCTGGTGCTGTCGGTGCCGTCGCGCTACCGCGAGTACGCCGGCTTCGGCAGCATCGACTGGTATTTCACCGAGCGCATCGACCTGACGCTCGGCGCACGCTGGAGCGCCAACCGACAGTCGGCGACGCAGAACGCCTCCGGCGCGCTGTGGGACCTGACCTCGCTGCTCGCCGACGCCAGCTCGGTCGATCTCGCCGCGATCCTGGCCGCGCTGCAGGATGCGGGCGCGACCACGACCACGACCACGCACTCGTCCTCGTCGGACAACACCGCGACCTACCGCATCGCGCCGCGCTGGCGCGTGACGGACGACGTGACGCTGTACGCCGCCGCCGCCAACGGCTACCGCCCCGGTGGTCCGAACATGCAGCTCAGCCCGTCGGTGCCGGAATCGTTCGGGCCCGACTCGCTGTGGAGCTACGAGGCCGGCGTCAAGACGCAGCTGTTCGAGCGCCGGGTGTCGTTCGATCTGGCCGGCTTCTACATCGACTGGAACGACATCCAGCTCGGTTCGACGGCCGACGGCTTCTCCTACCTCGCCAACGGCGGCGCGGCGTCGAGCCGCGGCGCGGAGATGAACTTCGCGTGGCGCGTGTGGCCGAGCCTGGTGGTCGGCGTCAACGGCGCCTACACGCGTGCGCGGCTCGACGCCGATGCGCCCGACGTCGGCGGCCGTCGCGGCGACGCGCTGCCGACGGTGCCGAAGTGGAGCTATTCGATCGTCGTCGACCAGCTGCTGCCGCTGTTCGACGACTGGATGGCGAATTTCGGTGCCAGCTATCGCTATCTCGGCGCGCGCAACAGCAGCTTCGAGGCCAGCGGGAACAAGCCCAACGTCGTGATGCCTTCGTACCAGACGCTCAATTTGCGTGCCGGCCTGCTCAACGACGTCTGGGGCCTGACGCTGTTCGCCAACAACGTCTTCGACGAGCGCGGCATCGTCACCGTCGACACCAGCTTCGTGCCCGACGGCGGCGCGGCGCGCGCCAACGTCATCGTGCCGCGCACGATCGGCTTGCGCCTGTCGGCGCAGTTCTGAGCGGCGCCATTTCCATGCAAGCCTCTCAGGCCGGGCCCGGCGCGGGTCCGGCGCCGGCGCTCAGCGTCTGGCGCAAGCTCGGCTTCGGCACCGGCGCGGCCGGCATCGGCATCGGCAACGCGCCGATCAGTCTGCTGCTGCTCTTCTATCTGACCGAGATCGCCGGCCTGCCGCCGGGTCTGGCCGGCGTCGTCGTCGGTCTGCCGAAGATCTGGGACATCGTCATCGACCCTCTGCTCGGCGGCGCCGTCGACCGCCTCAGTCGCCGCCGCGGCCGCCGTGCGCCGCTGGCCTTCGTCTCGGCGCTGGCCTACGTGGTGGCGCTGTACGGCCTGTTCGCGATCCCGGACGGCCTGTCGCAGGGGGCGGTGATGGCGCTGGCGATCGCGCTGCTGATCGTCTCGTCGGTCGCGCACACTGCGTTCATGGTGCTCAAGCTGGCGCTCAGCGACGACATGAGCCCCGAGCCGCGCGCACGCACGGCGCTGCTCGCCTATTCGGGCGTGCTGTCGATGCTGCTGACGCTGGTGGCGACGGCGCTGGTGCCGTTCCTCGTCAAATGGGGCGGCGACGGGCGCGAGGGCTACGCGCGCATGGCGCTGGTGATCGCCGCCGCCGGCGCGGCGACCTTCTTCGTCTTCCTGCTGTCGACGCACCGCTATCCGGCATTGCAGCCGTACCGGAGCGGGGGCGAGCCGGCGCTGTGGCGCTCGATCCGCATGACGCTCGGCAACCGCCCGTTCTTCTGGCTGATCGGCTTCCTGATCTGTCTGGGCGTATCGAGCGGCCTGCTCAGCGCCTTCGTGCCGTACATCAACCAGTACGTGCTGCGCGGCGGCACGGCGAGCCTGTCGGTGCTCGGCTCGATCGTGCTGATCAGCACCCTGATCGCGATGCCATTCGTCACGCTGCTGGCGCGCCGCATCGGCAACACCGCGACCCTGCGTCTCAGCAACTGGATCTTCCTGGCCTCGTTCCCGCTGCTGTGGCTGGCCTCGTACGGGCCGCTGTGGGCGAGCTGGGCGGCGGTCGGCGTGTTCGGTCTCGGCGCCGGCGGCATGGCGGTGCTGCTGCAGTCCACCGTCATCGACCTCGCCAAGGCGGTGCTGCCCGGCGGCGTGGTCGTTTCGCTCGGCATCTACCTCGGCATCCTGATGGCGGCGCAGAAGCTCGGCCAGTCGGCCGGCAGCGCCGGCGCCGGCTTCGTGCTCGAACTGATCGGCTTCGTGCCGGGCCAGGCCGCGCAGAGCGACGTCACGCTGTCGGTGCTGCGCCTCGGCTACACGCTGCTGCCGTTCCTGCTCAGCCTGCTCGGCACGGTCTGCATCCGCCGCGTGCGCGTCACCGCGGAGCCGGCGGCCTAGCAGGATCTCAGGCGGCCAGCCCCCAGCCGCCGGCCTCGACCAGCGCGCCGCCGGCGTAACGCGTCGCCGGCTCGCGGTCGCGGCGCAGGAACAGCGGGCCGTCGAGATCGACCCAGTCGCAGAACTGCGCGAGCACGAAGGCCGGCGCGATCGACAGCGAGGTGCCGCCCATGCAGCCGACCATCACGCCGAGCCCGCGCGTCCGCGCCGCGGCGACGATCGCCAGTGCCTCGCTGAGACCGCCGGTCTTGTCGAGCTTCAGGTTGACGGCCTGGTAGAGCGCGGCGACGCGGTCCAGATCGGCGAGGCCCTGCAGCGATTCGTCGGCGGCGAACGGAATCGGCGAGCGGATCGAACCCAGCGCGTCGTCGCGGCCGGCCGGCAGCGGCTGCTCGATCAGCGCCACAGCGCAGCGCTGCAGCGTCGGCAGCAGCGCGCACAGATGATCCGGCGTCCAGCCCTGGTTGGCGTCGACGGTGAGCGTCGCGTCGGCGCGCGCCGCGCGTACCGCCGCGACCCGCGCTGCATCGAGCGCGCTGCCGTCGAGCTTGAGCTTGAGCAGGCCGAAGTCCGACAGCGCCGCGGCCTGCTGCGCCATCGTCTCCGGCGCGTCGACGCCGAGCGTCACCGTGGTCGGCCGCGCGCGCAGCGCGGCGAGGCCGAGACGCGTCGCCACCGCCACGCCGCTGCGCTGCGCTTCGAGATCCCACAGCGCGCAGTCGAGCGCGTTGCGCGCGCCGCCGCAGGGCAGCAGGCGTCGCGCGCCGTCGCGGTCGAGGCCGGCCTCGATTTCGTCGCGCACCGTTTCGAGTTGCGCGCGCAGGGTGTCGACGCTCTCGCCGCGGTAGTGCACGCCCAGCGCCTCGCCGCGGCCGCAGTGCGCGCCCTGGCGCAAGGTGACGACCACCACCGGCGAGCCGTCGACGACGCCGTTGCTGAGCCGGACCGGCTGCCGGAAATCCCATTGCTCGATGGCGAGGTCGAGCTGCAGAGGGGCGTGTGACGGGGAGGTGTTCATCGTGCTCGCGCGGTTTCGGAAAAGGGCTTTCTGCTGAAGCTCTACGCGCTGTCGGTCGCCGCCCCGACAGCTCGCCTGTCGGGATCGCGACCGGTGGCGCGTAGAGAAGGGACACGGGCACTGCGCCCGAGTCAGGAGGTCCGCTTTTCGTGAACGAGATGCCCGTGTCCGATCCCGCCGCGCTGCAGGCGCGGCTCGATGAGCTGTTCGCGCCGCAGAATCGCGGCGACGCGCCGGGGCTGACGGTCGCGGTCGCCCGGCAGGGCCGGATGCTTTACCGGCGCGGCTTCGGCCTGGCCAGCATCGAGCACGGCGTCGCCAACCGCCCGGCGACGCGCATGCGCATCGGCTCGACGACCAAGCAGTTCACCTGCCTGTCGGTCCTGCTGCTCGCCGAGGAAGGCCGCCTCGATCTGGATGCCGACGTGCGCGCCGTGCTGCCGGAGATGCCGCGCTTCACCGCGCCGCTGACGGCGCGCCAGCTGATGCAGCACAGCAGCGGCCTGCGCTGTCACCTGGACCTGTGGATGCTGGCGACCGGCAGCAAGGCGCGCCTGCCGGACGGCGAGCCCTACGCCCAGCTGCTGCGCCTGCGCGAACTCAACTTTGCGCCGGGCGAGCGCATGATCTACTGCAACGGCGGCTACGTGGTGCTCGCGCAGCTGATCGAGCGTCTGTCCGGGCTGTCGCTGGGCGCGTTCTTCGAGCGCCGCATTTTCAAGCCGCTGCGCATGCTCGACACCGAACTGCTGCCGCGCGACGGCCAGCTGCTGCCGGGTTGCGCCGGTCTGCACGTGCGCGCCGGCGACGGTTACGTGCGCGGCCAGATTCCGCTGCCGATGAGCGGCGACGGCGGCCTCGTCTCGACGGTCGACGATCTGCTGATCTGGCTGCGCCACATGGACGCGCCGGTGATCGGCAGCGCACGCAGCTGGGCGGCGATGCGGGCGCCGACGCGTTTCACCGGCGGCACCGAAGGCGACTACGGCCTGGGCCTGATCCGTCGGCCGTATCGCGGCGTGACGCTGCTCGGCCACGCCGGCGCGGTGATCGGCGGTCTGGCGGAATGCGTGAAGGTGCCCGAGCACGGCCTCGACATCGCGCTGCTCGCCAATCGCTCCGACGTGCCGACCGCCGAGCTGGTCAAGCGCATCGTCGATCTCGTGCTCGGCGAACGGCTCGCGCCGCCGCCGCCGCGCGCCACCGTCGCCGGCAGCGCCGCGTTCGAAGGGCTTTACTGCCATGCCTACAGCGGCCAGCTGCTCGGCGTTGTTGCCAGCGGCGAGCATCTGGCGGCGGATTTCGCCGGCCTGAAGCTGCCGCTCTGGCAGCGCGGGGATGATCTGGTCGCCGCCGGCAGCGTCGGCGATGTCGTGTTCCGGCGCCCCGCCGGCGCCGCCGATGCGCCGGGCGATCTGGACGTCATCGAATGCGGCATCGCGCAGCGCTTTCGCCGGCTCGGCGCGGCGCCGGACGCGCTGAGCGCCGGCGCGGCTGCGCTCGCCGGTCGTTACCGCAGCGCCGAACTGCCGGCCGAGGCCGAGATCTTCGAGGTCGACGGCCGCTGGCTGCTCGGCGTGCAGGCGCGCCACGGACGCACGCTGTACGCGATGACGCCGCTCGACGTCGACCTCTGGTCGATCGCACTCGCCGACGGCTCGCTGCCGTATCGCCAGCTGCTGACGGTGGCGCGCGACGGCGCGCAGGTATCCGGCCTGCAGCTGTCGTCGCTGCGCACGCGGCGGCTGGCGTTCGCGCGGGTCGGTGCCGATGCGGCGCCCTGCCTCGGCCGCGGCTGGCTCGAGGGCTTCACGTTCGCGCCGGCCTGAGCCGGCGACCGCTTCTTTCCCATTCCGAATTTCCGCGCCCCATTTCCGCGCCCAACTTCCGCACCAAGGTCCGCCCGTGACTGCCTCCGCTCCGCTGTTGCCCCGATCCCTGCTGCTCGGCAATCCGAGCCGTGCCGCGCCGCTGCTCAGCCCCGACGGCCGGCGCATCAGCTTCATCGCGCCGCTCGACGGCGTGCTCAACATCTGGATCGCGCCGGCCGACGATCCCGCCGCCGCGCGGCCGCTGACGCGCGACACCGGCCGCGGTATCCGCCAGCACGGCTGGGCGCACGCCGGCACGCATCTCTGGTATCTGCAGGACGAGGGCGGCAACGAGAACTTCCATCTGTACTCGGTGCCGATCGACGGCGGCGCCGCGCTCGACCTGACGCCGTACCCACGCGTGCAGGCGCGCATCGTCGGTTTCAGCCGCCGCTTTCCGCGCGAGGCGCTGGTGGCGGTCAATCACCGCGATCCGCGCTGGCACGACGTGCTGCGCATCGACCTCGGCGACGGGCGCACGACGACGGTTTGCGAGAACCACGGATTCGCGCAGTTCCTTGCCGACGACGCGCTGCAGCTGCGCGTCGCACTGCGCAACACCGCCGACGGCGGCCGCGACGTGCTGGTGCCGGACGGTGCGGGCTGGCGCGAGCTGTTCCATATCGGCCGCGACGACGTCATCACCAGCAGCCCGCTCGCGGTCGGGCCCGACGACAGCGGATTGCTGTACTTCCTCGACAGCCGCGGCCGCGACACCGCGGCGGCGGTGGCGATCGACGCCGCCAGCGGTGCCGTGACGGCGCTCGGCGCGCATCCGCGCACCGACGTGCTCGGCGTGGTCTTCAATCCGCAGACGCGCCGGCCCGAGGCCTACCGCACCGACGAGCTGCAGCCGGAATGGACCGTCATCGATCCCGCCGTCGAGGCCGACTTCCGCCATCTGCGCGCGCAGGCCTCGGGCGATTTCCGCATCGTCGATCGCAGCGCCGACGACCGCCGCTGGATCGTCGTGTTCTCCTGCGACCGCCTGCCCGGGCACTACTACCTGTACGAGCGCGACAGCGGCCGGCTCGCGTTTCTGTTCTCGGCGCGCCCGGATCTCGAAGGCTGGACGCTGGCGGCGATGCGCGCGGTGGCGATCGAGGCGCGCGACGGCCGGCGTCTGGTGTCGTACCTGAGCCTGCCGCCGGACGCGTCGCCGGCGGCCGGTCCGCTGCCGATGGTGCTGCTCGTGCACGGCGGACCGTGGTCGCGCGATCACTACGGCTACAACCCGGAGCACCAGTTCTTCGCCAGCCGCGGCTACGCCGTGCTCAGCGTCAACTTCCGCGGCTCGACCGGCTTCGGCAAGGACTTCGTCAACGCCGGCGATCTCGAATGGGGCGGCCGCATGCACGAGGACCTGCTCGACGCGGTCGAGTGGGCGGTGACGCAGGGCATCGCGCAGCGCGAGCGCATCGCCATCATGGGCGGCAGCTACGGCGGCTACGCCGCACTGGCCGGCCTCAGCTTCACGCCGGAGGTGTTCGCCTGCGGCATCGACATCGTCGGGCCGTCGAATCTCGAAACGCTTCTGTCGAGCTTTCCGGCGTACTGGGCGCCGCTGTTCGAGAACTTCGCGCAGCGCGTCGGCGATCCGCGCACCGAGGCCGGCCGCGCACTACTGCGTGCGCGCTCGCCGCTGCATTGCTGTGAGCGCATCGTGCGGCCGCTGCTGATCGCGCAGGGCGCCAACGACGTGCGCGTGACGCGCGCCGAGTCCGACCAGATCGTCGAGACCCTGCAGCGCAACGGCCAGCCGGTGATCTACGCGCTCTATCCGGACGAGGGTCACGGCTTCGCCAGGCCGCAGAACCGGCTGTCGTTCATGGCGATCGCCGAGGCCTTCCTGGCCTCGGTGCTCGGCGGCCGCTGCCAGCCGTACGGCGACGATCTCGGCGCTTCCAGCCTCGTCATCCTCGCCGGCGCCGAGCAGGTCGCGGCGATCAACGCGTCGGGTTGTTCAGGGTGAATTTCCGAGCCCGACGGCCCCTGGCCCTTGAAAAGATTCCGGAAAGGCCTTAACTACGCGGCCACCGAGTTCTCAGGGAGGTGATAGGAATGGCGGTCGAAAAGCGTGAATTCCAGGCGGAAGTGCGGCATCTGCTGCACCTGATGATCCATTCGCTGTACTCGAACAAGGAAATCTTCCTGCGCGAGCTGATTTCGAATGCCTCGGATGCCTGCGACAAGCTGCGCTTCGAGGCGATCGCCAGGCCCGAGCTGCTCGGCGGCGACGAGCTCGCAGTCGAGCTGATTCCCGATCCGGCGGCGGGCACGCTGACGATCCGCGACAACGGCGTCGGCATGTCGCGCGACGAGGTGATCGAGAACCTCGGCACGATCGCGCGCTCGGGCACGCGCAAGTTCATCGAGTCGCTGTCCGGTGACCAGAAGAAGGACTCGCAGCTGATCGGCCAGTTCGGCGTCGGCTTCTACTCCGCCTACATCGTCGCCGACCGGGTGACGGTGCTGAGCAAGCGTACCGACGCCGACGCGGTGCGCTGGGAATCGGACGGGCAGGGCGAGTTTTCCGTCGAGCCCTCGTTCAAGCTCGACCGCGGCACCGAGGTGATCCTGCACCTGCGCGAGGACGACAAGGAATTTCTGGAGCCGGTGCGTCTGGCGACGATCGTGCGCCGCTACTCGGACCACATCGGCCTGCCGATCAAGCTCAAGAACGACAAGGGCGAGCTCGAGACGCTGAATCAGGCGCGCGCGTTCTGGACGCGGCCGAAGTCCGAGCTCAAGGACGAGGACTACGCGAAATTCTACGAGCAGATCGCGCACGACTATCAGGCGCCGCTGGCCTGGGCGCATCACAAGGTCGAAGGCACGATCGAGTACACCTCGCTGCTCTACATTCCGTCGCACGCGCCGTTCGATCTCTGGGATCGCGAGCAGTCGCGCGGCGTGCAGCTCTACGTCAAACGCGTCTTCATCATGGACAAGGCGGCCGAGCTGCTGCCGCCGTACCTGCGCTTCGTGCGTGGCGTGGTCGACACGCCGGACCTGCCGCTGAACGTTTCGCGCGAGATCCTGCAGGGCAATCGCACGGTCGAGAAGATCCGCGGCGCGCTGGTCAAGCGCGTGCTCGATCTGCTCGACGACATGGCCGCCAACAAGCCGGACGACTACGCGAAATTCTGGGCGGCGTTCGGCGTGGTGCTGAAGGAGGGCATCGTCGAGGATGCCGCCAACCGCGAGCGCATCGCCCGCCTGTGCCGCTTCCATTCGACCGCCGCGCCGGATCAGCCGGAGGTTTCGCTCGAAGCCTACGTGGCGCGCATGCCGGCCGAGCAGGGCGGCATCTACTATCTGACTGCCGACACGCTGGCGGCCGCGCGCAGCTCGCCGCATCTGGAGGGTTTCCGCGCCCGCAACTTCGAGGTGCTGCTGCTCGTCGACCGCATCGATGAATGGGTGGTCGGCCATCTGAACGAATTCGGTGGCAAGAAGCTGGAATCGGTGTCGCGGGCGTCCAGGGATCTCGAAAGCAAGATCGAGACGCCGGACAAGGCGCGCCTCGAAGGCGAGTACAAGGACGTGCTCGAACACCTGCAGAAGACACTCGGCGAGCGCGTCGAGTCGGTGCGGCTGTCGTCGCGCCTGACCGAGTCGCCGTCATGCCTGGTGGCCGGCGAATACGCGCTGTCGCGCCGGCTCGAGGAAATGCTCAAGCGCGCCGGCGAGCAGGCGCCGTCGTCGCGGCCGATCCTCGAACTCAATCCGACCCATCCGCTGGTCGAGAAGCTGAAGGCGACCGCCGACGAGGCGACGTTCGCCGATCTCGGCGAGCTGCTGTTCGGTCAGGCGGTGCTCGCCGAAGGCGGCCAGCTCGACGATCCGGCCGGCTTCGTGCGCCGCCTGAACAAGCTGCTGCTTGGCGGCACCGGCGGCAACGCCGGCCGCATCATCGTCGGCTGAAAGACTGCGCCGCTGCCGCGCCCGCAGCGTTCAGGGCGCGGCGGCGGCGGTACGGATGAAGCTCGGCGTGCGCGTCTCGCGGCGCGCGGTGACCGTCGCGCAGTGCAGGAAGCGCGACGACGCCAGCCAGTGCGAATCCGGGTAGTACGAGAATAGCAGCTGGCCGTTCTTCATCGCGTCGATCAGCGGCCGTGCGATGCCGGCGCGCACCGCCGGGCAGCCCCAGCTGCGGCCGATGCGACCCTGCTTGGCGCCGAGCGCGGCGTCGACGTACGGAGCGCCGTGAATGACCAGCGCGCGCTGCAGCGCCAGATCGTTGACGCCCGGTTCGAGCCCGGCCAGACGCAGCGAATAGCCGTTGCCGCCCTGATAGCTGTTCAGGGTGCGGAACAGGCCGAGGCTCGACTGCAGGCTGCCGTCGCGGTTCGAGAAGCGTTCGGCGTAGCGCTCGCCGGAGTTGCGGCCATGCGCGACGAGTTCGCGGAACAGCAGCCGGCGCTCGCCGAGATCGAAGATCCACAGTCGCGGCTGTGTCGACGGCAGCGAGTAGTCGATCAGCGCCAGGCGCCGCGCGTCGCCGATCTCATCGGCCGACTGTGCGCAGCTCAGCGCGTCGAGCGCGGCCTGCAGGGCCTGCGGCTGCGCATCGGGCGCGGCGCGGTGCAGGTCGGTGTAGAGCGAGGAGGCGTCCGCGGCGTGTGCGCAGAACGGAAGCAACAGGGCAGCGCATGCGGACGCTACGGCCGATCGGAAAGACTGCATTTTCAAAACACCGTGTCTGGCGGTGCGGCTGGCGCCCGGGGCGCGACCGCAACCATGGGGGAAACAGGACGGGCATCCGGGGCGGCCATCGCGTCCGATGCGAAGATGCCGGACCGCCGGGTGCGCCTGCATGGTACCGGCTGGCGGCGGATTCGCCAAATGGACCGCGCCCGGCCGGGACGCTACCGTGACGGCCCTTCACGAGGACAGCACATGCACGGACGCGCACGCGCTCTGGCCGTCACCATCGTTTTCTTCTTCGTCTGCGCGCTGCCGGGACCGCCGGCGCGCGCCGCGGCGGCGGACGCCGCCGTGCTGGCCGACGCGCAGCAGCGGCTGGCGGCGCGCGCGGCACCGCTGCGCGCGCGCGCCGAGGCGCAGCTGGCGGCGGTGCCCGGCAGCGCCACGCCGCCGCTCGGCTTCGACGAGGCGATCGGGCTGTTCTACGACGCGCGCGGCGGCCGGCCGGCGTGGACCGATCCGCAGCGGCGCGCGGCGCTGGCGGCGGCGTTGCGCGGTCTTGCCGACGACGGCCTCGATCCGGCGGGCTACCAGCTCGCCGAGGTCGACCGCCCGGCGCCGGCGGCGTCGGGCCAGACGCTGGCCGACGACGACTGGCGGGTGACGCACAGTGCGATGCTGGCGCTGCTGCATCTGTATCGCGGCAAGGTCGAGCCCGGCACGCTCGATACGCACTGGAACTTCGTGCCGCGCGCGATCGATCCGCAAGCCGGCCTGCGCGCGTTCGCCGCGGCCGTCGACAGCGGCGATTTCGCCGGCCTGTTCGCGGCAGCGCGGCCGGCGCATCCGATCTACGCGCGCATGCGCGCGGCGCTGGGGCGGCTGCGCGCGCTCGATGCGGCCGGCGGCTGGCCGGCGATCGCGGCCGGTCCGTCGCTCAAGCCGGGCGCCGAGGATGCGCGCGTGCCGGTGCTGCGCCGGCGCCTCGCGCTCGACGGCGCGACGCTGACCGCCGACGCGCAGAGTCCGCTGTACGACAGCGAGCTGCAGGCGGCAGTGGAGGCTTATCAGGCGGCGCAGTATCTCGACGCCGACGGCGTCGTCGGTCGTGCCACGCTGCAGGCGCTGAACGTGCCGGTGGCGGCGCGCATCGCGCAGCTGCGCGCCAACCTGGAACGCGGCCGCTGGCTGCTGCATCGCGTCGACGGTGATTTCGTGCTGGTCGACGTCGCCGGCTACCGCATCGCGCTGTATCGCCACGGCCAAGCGGTGTGGCGCTCGCGTGTGCAGGTCGGCAAGCCGTACCGCAGCACGCCGATCTTCGAGTCGGCGATCAACATCGTCACCTTCAATCCGACCTGGACGGTGCCGCCGACGATCCTGCGCGAGGACGTGCTGCCGAAGCTGCGCAAGGATCTCGGCTATCTGCAGCGCAACCGCCTGCGCGTGCTCGATGCCAGCGGCCGCGAACTCGATCCGGCATCGATCGACTGGAGCCGGCCCGGCAACGTCACGCTGCGCCAGGATGCCGGCGCCGACAACTCGCTTGGCCGCGTCGCGATACGGTTCCCGAATCCGTACTCCGTCTATCTGCACGACACGCCGCATCAGGCGCTGTTCGACGTGCGGCGACGCGCCTTCAGCTCGGGCTGTATCCGCGTCGAGCGCGCGCTGGAACTCGTCGAGCTGCTGTTCGACGATCCGCAGCGCTGGAACCGCGCGGCGATCGACGCGCAGCTGGCGACCGAGCAAACCCAGAACGTTTCCCTGCCCAGGCCGGTGCCGATCCTGATCGCCTACTGGACGGTCGAGGTCGATGCCGACGGACGGGTGGCGTTCAGGCCCGACGTGTACGATCGCGATCCGGCGTTGATCGCCGCGCTCGATCGCGCACCCTGAGGCAGGGCCTGTCGGCGCGCGCTGACAGATTTCTGACATGGGCCCCGTTACCGTTGCGCCAAACCGGTCCTGCAAGGAGTTCCGATGAATCCGCGTCTACGCTTCGTTTGCCTGCTCGCCGCCGTTCTCGCCAGCGCCAGCCTGCCGGCGCGCGCCGCGTCGGTCGCCGACCGCGCCAAGGCCGTCACCACCGCTGCGCAGGGTGACGCCGACTGCAAGAAGCTCGGCGATTTCTACTGGGAGATCGGCGACGCCAAGGGCGTGCTCGCCAGCGGCGCCGTCGGCACCGAGTATTCGGCGAACAGCGAAATGAAGATCGCTTCGGCGTCGAAGTTCGTCTGGGGCGCCTACGTGCTCGAGAAGATCGGTCGCAACAACAAGCCGAGCGCCGAGCAGCTCTCGTACCTGGAGATGCGCGCCGGCTACACCAAGCTCAACCCGCTGTTCTGCATGTTCTCCAAGACTTCCGACGATTGCCTCAACAAGCGCGAGAACGGCATGCGCGTCGCTGCCGACGTCGGCAAGTTCTCGTACAACGCCGGCCATGACCAGAAGCTCGCGCAGATCCTCGGGCTCGGCGGCTACACGGCGCAGCGCATGACCGAGGAGGTCATGGGCTACATCGGCCGTGATATCAACCTTTCGTATTCGAGCCCGTCGCCGGCCGGCGGCATGCAGGGCACGCCGGCGGGATACGGCGCGTTCCTGCGCAAGATCCTGTCCGGGCAGCTGCGCATGCACGACTTCCTCGGCTACGAGCCGGTCTGCACCAAGTGCGCGAGCGCCGCCTTCAGCCCGGCGCCGTGGGCCTGGCACTACAGCATCAACCACTGGGTCGAGGACGATCCGCAGAACGGCGATGGTGCGTTCAGCAGCCCGGGCCTGATGGGCTTCTATCCGTGGATCTCCGCCGACAAGAGCACCTATGGCATCGTCGCGCGCCAGAAGCTGTCGACCAGCGCCTACGTCGACTCCGCGGTCTGCGGCCGCAAGCTGCGCGCGGCGTGGATGAAGTCCTGAGCGTACGCGCGGCGCCGGCCTGAGCGGCGGGCTGGCTTTACGCCGAAGCGGCCGGATCTGCAGCCGCAGGTCCGGCCGTTTTTGTCGGGAAGTTTCGCGCCGGCGCGCCGCGAAGAAGGCGAGCTCGGCTTGGCCTGCGGTGGCGAGCGCAGTGCGGCCGGGCTCGCCGCCGGTTCAGGGCAGCACGCGCACCGCGTCGACGAAGTGCTTCTGCCAGTAGGCGAGGTGCACGCCGGCGACGATCACCGAGCGGCCGCTCGCCGGCGCGTGCACCGCCTCGTCGTCGCCGAGATAGATCGCGACGTGATCGATGCCGCGGCCGCTGAAGCTGTAAAACAGCAGATCGCCGGGCACCGCGTCGTCGAGGTCGATCCGGCGGCCGGCGGCGTGCTGTTCGCGCGTCGTGCGCGGCACTTTCACGCCGACCTGCGCGTAGACGTACTGCACCAGACCGCTGCAGTCGTAACCGGCCGGCGTCGCGCCGCCGTAGCGATACGGCCGGCCGATCTGGCCGAGCGCTTCGAGCACGATCGCGCGCCGCGTGCCGTCATTGGCGGGGTCCGGCCGCACGCCGCCGCCGCAGGCGGCGAGCATCAGCAGCAGCGCCAGCGCCGCGCCGCGCCAGGCGGACCGGCGCATGGTCACGCTGCCTGCGGCGCCGTCTTCTGCATCGACGGGCGCTCGCTGAACTGCGCGTACCAGGCGGCGAGGGCGTCGTGGTGCTTGCGCCACTCCAGGTACGGCATGCGGAAATCCAGATAGCCGAGCGCGCAGCCGACGGTGATCTCGACCGTGGTCGGCGTCTCGGAATTCAGCTCGGCGGCCTCGGCATCGAGCTGATCGATCGCGCGGCGCATCGCCGCGATCTGACGGTCGAGGAAGACCTGATAGATGATGCCTTCGGGCCGCCGTTTCTCGTTGGTCGAGGCCACCGCCGCATCGATGATGCCCTCGGCCAGATACTGGCGGCGCAGCGCGCCCCAGCGGCGGGCGCCGCTCGGCAGCGCGGCGAGCCCGTGCCCGCGCGTGAACAGATAGCTCATGATCAGGTTCGAGTCGGGCAGTGCCTCGCCCTGCTCGGTGATCAGCACCGGCACCTTCGACAGCGGGTTGATCTTGAGGAATTCCGCCGGCGGGTTGTACGGATCGACGTCGATTTCCTCGATCTGCTCGCCGAGCCCCAGCTCCTCGATCACGGCGCGCACGCGGCGCGTGTACGGTGAGGCCAGGTTGCGATACAGCCGCATCTTGTTGTCGGTTTCGCTCATCGGCGCGCAGTCATGATACGGACCTGCGCATTATCGCCGCCGGTCTTGCGCGCACGCAAAGCAAAACGCCCCGGATCAAGGACCCGGGGCGTCGCTTGCGCAGCGTCGGTGGCGTTCAGACGGCGGCGAGCTTGTCCAGATAGCGCTCGGCATCGAGCGCGGCCTGGCAGCCGGTGCCGGCCGAGGTGATCGCCTGACGGTAGACGTGATCCATCACGTCGCCGGCGGCGAACACGCCGGGCACGCTGGTCGCGGTGGCGTCGCCGTTGGTGCCGGAGTGCACCTGGATGTAGCCGCCGTTCATCTTCAGCTGGCCTTCGAAGATCGCCGTGTTCGGCGAGTGGCCGATGGCGATGAACACGCCCTTGAGCGGCACGTCGCGGGTCGTATCGTCCTTGAGGTTCCGGACGCGCATGCCGGTGACGCCGGAGTCGTCGCCCAGCACTTCCTCGAGCGTCGAATCCCAGATGATGTCGACCTTGCCTTCGGCCTGCTTCTTGAACAGCTTGTCATGCAGGATCTTCTCGCCCTTGAACTTGTCGCGCCGATGCACGATGGTGACCTTGCTGGCGATGTTGGCGAGGTACAGCGCTTCCTCGACGGCGGTGTTGCCGCCGCCGATCACCGCCACTTCCTGGCCCTTGTAGAAGAAGCCGTCGCAGGTCGCGCAGGCGGACACGCCCTTGCCGCGGAACGACTGCTCGCTCGGCAGGCCCAGATACTTGGCGCTGGCGCCGGTGGTGACGATCAGTGCGTCGCAGCTGTACTCGCCCTGGTCGCCCTTGAGCGTGAACGGACGGCGCGAGAGATCGACCGCGTGAATGTGGTCGTAGACGAAGGTCGTCTCGAAGCGCTCGGCATGCTTTTGCATGCGGGCCATCAGATCCGGCCCCATCAGGCCTTCGACGTCGCCCGGCCAGTTGTCGACTTCGGTCGTCGTCATCAGCTGGCCGCCGACTTCCAGGCCGGTGATCAGCACCGGCTTGAGGTTGGCGCGCGCCGCGTACACGGCGGCCGTGTAACCGGCGGGGCCGGAGCCGAGGATGATCAGGCGGTGGTGCTGCGTGCTCATGGTGCGTCTCGGGTTCGGGGCTGCGATGGATCGCGGGTGCATCCGCAGATGGGGGCGGCGGCCCGGATTTCCAGAGCCGCCGCCCGCGGATGCGTTCAGCCGCTCAGAGCTGGGTGCCGTGCTTGGCCAGGTAGTCGGCGACGCCTTCGGCGGTCGCCTTCATGCCAGCCTCGCCCTTCTTCCAGCCGGCCGGGCAGACTTCGCCGTGCTCCTCGGTGAACTGCAGCGCGTCGATCAGGCGCAGGGCCTCGTCGACGTTGCGGCCCAGCGGCAGGTTGTTGACGGTGGCGCTCTGCACGACGCCGGCCTTGTCGATCAGGAAGGTGGCGCGGAAGGCGACGGCGTCCTGGTGCTCGACGCCGTAGGCGCGGGTGATCTCGTGGTTGACGTCGGCGACCAGCGGGAAGCCGACCGGGCCGATGCCGCCCTTCTCGATCGGCGTGCTGCGCCAGGCGAAGTGCGAGAACTGGCTGTCGATCGACACGCCGATCACCTGCACGCCGCGCGCCGCGAATTCCTTCACGCGATGGTCATGGGCGATGATTTCGGACGGGCACACGAAGGTGAAGTCGAGCGGATAGAAGAACAGCAGGACGTACTGGCCCTTGTAGTCGGACAGCTTGATCTGCTTGAAGCTGCCGTCGGCCATCACGGCGTTGGCCTTGAAATCGGGAGCGGGGCGGTTGACGAGCGTCATACTGGGGAATTCCTCAGGCGGCGGATGTGGAGAAACGCCCTGTGGCGGCCGGCGGGAACGGGCGGCGACAGCGCGGCCGACGCATGCTAAGCAGCGTCTTCCGATAGGTCAAAGCATTTGTTCATATTCGCCTCATAGCGGGACTCAATGCTTCATCGTGCTATCGCATTGTTTGCGGAGGCTTGTCATCGAAACGTCACCCATTGTTCATATGCTGCCGTTGTCATTAAATGGAAAGCATGTCGATGCAGGGAAAACTCATTCTGGTCGTCGATGACGAGGCGCCGATCCGCGAGATGCTGCGTTTCGCGCTCGGCCGCGCCGACTTCCGGGTCGTCGAGGCGTCTGGCGCGCAGGAAGCGCGCCTGCGCATTGCCGACGAGCGCCCGGACCTGATCCTGATGGACTGGATGATGCCGGGCATGTCCGGCGTCGAGCTGACGCGCGAGCTGAAGAGCCAGGCGATGACGCGCGACATCCCCGTCATCATGGTGACGGCGCGCGTCGAGGAAGAGGACAAGGTGCGCGGTCTCAACATCGGCTGCGACGACTACGTCTCCAAGCCGTTCTCGTATCCGGAGCTGATCGCCCGCATCCAGGCGGTGCTGCGGCGCGCGATGCCGGGCGGTGAGGAGGAGCGTCTGGCGATCAACGGCCTGGAGGTCGACGCCGCCAGCCAGCGTGTCACCGCCAAGGGCCAGCCGGTGCGGCTCGGGCCGACCGAGTATCGGCTGCTGCATTTCTTCGTCAGCCACCCGGAGCGGGTCTACACGCGCGAACAGGTTCTCGACCGCGTCTGGGGCCAGAACGTCTACGTCGAGGAACGCACGGTCGACGTGCACATCCGCCGCCTGCGCAAGGCGCTCGAGCCGTTCGGCTATGATGAAATGATCCAGACGGTGCGGGGCTCCGGGTACCGCTTCTCCGAAAAGATCTGATCACGCGACGATGACAGGGCCGGTGACAACAAGGCCGGCCACGAGTGCGCCGCAGCCGGGATCGGCGCCGCGCAACGGCGTGGCCGACGATTTTCCGTACGCCGAGCTCTGGTGGCGCGGCGTCGGCAAGCTGGCTGTCATCGCCCTGATCGGCGCCGCTGCCGGCGCGATCTTCGGCTATTCCGCGCTCGGTGCGCTGGCCGCCGTGCTGATCTTCGTGCTGCTGCAGCTGCGCCAGCTGATCCGCCTGCGCGCCTGGCTGCATGCCCCGAAGCGGCATTTCCTGCCCGATGCCGGCGGCATCTGGGGCGAGGTCTTCGACCTGCTGATCGACCTTCAGCGCAAGAACCGCAAGCGCAAGAAGAAGCTCGCGCTGATGCTGGCCGAATTCCAGGCGTCGACGGCGGCGCTGCCGGACGGTGCCGTGGTGCTCGCCGATCGCGGCGAGATTTCCTGGTTCAATACCGCGGCCCGCCAGCTGCTCGGCCTGCGCGCGCCGCAGGATCTCGGCATCCGCATTCCGAACCTGATCCGCCATCCGAGCTTCACGGAGTTCTTCGAGGCCGGCGATTTCGAGCTGGAAACCGAGGCGCCGTCGCCGATCAACCGCAACCGCATGCTGTCGCTGCGCATCATCCCGTACGGCAACGAGCAGAAGCTGCTGATCGTCCGCGACATCTCGGAGCGCCGGCAGCTGGAGGCGGCACGCCGCGATTTCGTCGCCAACGCTTCGCACGAGCTGCGCACGCCGCTGACCGTGCTGCGCGGCTATCTCGATCTGATGGAGATGGATACGCAGGGTGCCGGGCCGCTGGCCGGCTGGCGCACGCCGGTGCTGGAGATGCGCAACCAGGCGCTACGCATGGAAGCGCTCATCAACGACATGCTCAAGCTGGCGCGCCTCGAAGCCGACCGCGCGCATATGCGCGACGAGCTGTTGCAGGCGCCGACGCTGGTGGCGCGTGCGGTCGAGGAAGCCAAGGCGGTATCGAAGGGCCAGCATCGCTTCGAGCAGATGGTCGAGCCGGACCTGCTGCTGCTCGGTGGCGAGATCGAGTTCTACAGCATCATCATCAATCTGCTGACCAACGCCGTCCGCTACACGCCAGCCGGCGGGGCGATCCGCGTCAGCTGGGAACGCGCCGGCGACAGCGCACGTTTCGCCGTGGCCGATACCGGCATCGGCGTTGCGCCCGAGGATATTCCGCGGCTGACCGAGCGCTTCTACCGCGTCGACGTCGGCCGCTCGCGCGCTTCCGGGGGCACCGGCCTGGGCCTGTCGATCGTCAAGCATGCGCTCGAAGCTTTCGATGCCCAGCTCGAGATCGAGAGCGAGGTCGGCGTCGGCTCCACGTTCATCTGCCGCTTCCCGCCGCACCGCGTCCAGGACGCCGCCAGCGCCGCGCTGGCGGCCGCCGAGCGCGGCGCCGATCCGGACTGAGCCGGATCGATCCGGCCGGGCGTCGCCGTTGATCCGCCCGATCGTGCCGGTTGCAGGACGTGTTGGGCAAGGCCGCCGCAGCGGCCGAGAATGCGGGCATGCCGATGCTGCTCGACGCCCGCACCCTGTATCTGGAAATGTTCGCGACCTGCGTCGTGCTGGGCGTTGCCGAGCTCGTCTTCTACCTGCGGCGGCCGCAAAGCCACGGCGTCGGCTGGTGGGCGCTGGCCAATCTCGGCGCCGCGCTCGGCACGCTGTTGATCGGCCTGCGCGGCTACGTGCCGGCAATCTGGTCGATTGCGGTCGGTAACGCAGTGGCGGTCGCAGCGGTCGCTGCCGCCTGGTTCGGCATGCTGGCCTACGACCGGCGCCGACTGCCGCGTTGGGCCGCGGTACTGCCGGTGCTGGCGCTGTTCGCCGCGCTGGCGATTCCGTCGCCGCTCAGTGCCGACCTTGCTTCGCGCATCGTCGTCGTCGGCCTGGCGCTCGCCGGCTTCGAGCTGCTCATCGCGGCGGCGGCGGTGCGCATCGCTCGTCGCGACGGCTCGATCGCGGCCTGGATCTGCACGGTCCTGATGGTGCTGTGCGCGCTCGTCAACCTCGCGCGCGTCGTCGTGGTGCTGCGCTATGGCGCCGGCGACGACTACATGGGCCGCAACGCCCTGCATTCGCTGCTGCTGTTCGTGCTGATTCCAGCGTACGCCGGCTGGAACATGAGCCTGATGATGATGTCGATGGAGCGTACGCAACGCTCGCTGGCACGGGCCGCGCGTACCGACGCGATGACCGGCGTGCTTAATCGCGAGGGCTTTCGCGAGCAGGCCGAGGCGCGAGTCCGTGACGCGCTGCAGGCCGGACGGCCGCTGGTGATGGCGCTGGTCGACCTCGATCACTTCAAGCTCATCAACGACCGCGGCGGCCACGCCGCCGGCGACGCGGCGCTGTGCCGCTTCGCGCAGATCGCCGCCGTGCAGCTGCGCGGCCGCGACCTGCTCGGCCGCTACGGCGGCGATGAGTTCGCGATGCTGCTCGAGGACATCGACGCCGCCCAGGCCGAGCGCATCGCCGCGCGGTTGTGCCAGCGTTTCTCGGAGGCGATGCGCGGCGTGGTCGACGGCGCCAGCCCGACGCTGAGCATCGGCGTCGCCGTGCTCGAGCCGGACCTGACGCTGGACACGCTGATCGGGTTCGCCGACGTGGCGCTGTACCGCGCCAAGGCAGGCGGCCGCAACGGGGTGGCGCTGGTTCGCGACCTGCAGGCGCTGGGCGCGACGGTGCCGCCGGAGTCCCCGGCGCCGCGCCGCGACGGCGAGGCGCTGCTGTTCGACTGAGCCGGAAAGTCTGTGCCGCCGGCGTTTTCCGCCGGCGCCGCCTCGAATGCGGCCCGGTCTTGCGGCGCCGCGCGCCGGCGTCTGGCAGCGGACGCGTATTGCAGCGCAGGTCCTCCGGCACAAAAAAAGAGGCACGCGATGCGTGCCTCTGCTTGTGAATCGTCGCGCGATGCGCCGCGTTGCCGCGGCGTGGCGATCAGCCGAAACGGCCGGTGATGTAGTCCTCGGTGCGCGATTCGCGCGGCTTGGTGAAGACCTGGTCGGTGGTGCCGAACTCGATCAGCTCGCCGAGGTACATGAACGCCGAGAAATCGGCGGCGCGCGCGGCCTGCTGCATGTTGTGGGTGACGATCGCGATCGTGTAGTCGACCTTGAGCTGGTAGATCAGCTCTTCGATCTTGGCGGTCGAGATCGGATCGAGCGCCGAAGTCGGCTCGTCGAGCAGCAGCACCTGCGGGCGCACCGCCACCGAGCGGGCGATGCAGAGGCGCTGCTGCTGGCCGCCCGACAGGCCGAGGCCCGAGGCGTGCAGCTTGTCCTTGACCTCGTCCCACAGCGCCGTGCGCTTGAGCGCGTCCTCGACGCGGTCGTTCATTTCCGACTTCGGCACCTTCTCGTAGAGGCGGATGCCGAACGCGATGTTGTCGTAGATCGACATCGGGAACGGCGTCGGCTTCTGGAACACCATGCCGATGCGCGCGCGCAGCAGGTTGAGATCGGTCTTCGGGTCGAGGATGTTCTTGCCGTCGAGCAGCACCTCGCCCTCGGCGCGCTGGCCGGGGTAGAGGTCGTACATGCGGTTGAGGATGCGCAGCAGCGTCGACTTGCCGCAGCCCGAGGGGCCGATGAAGGCCGTGACCTTGCGGTCGTAGAGCGGCAGCGAAATGCTCTTCAGTGCCTTGTAGTCGCCGTAGTAGAAATTCAGGTTTCGCACGGAAACCTTTTCCTGCAGCGTTTCGGCAACGGGTTCGGTGAGCACGGTTTTCGTCAGTTCGACGTTGGGACGGGTTTGCATGTTTGCGTCCATGGTATCAGCGGTCACTGGCCCGGGGAGAAGAGAGGGTGCGGGCGATGATGTTGAGGCTGAGAACGGCAACGGTGATCAGCAGAGCGCCGACCCAGGCCAGCTGCTGCCAGTCTTCGTAGGGCGAAAGCGCGAACTGGAAGATGACGACCGGCAGGTTCGCCATCGGCGCGTTCATATTCACGCTCCAGAACTGGTTGTTCAGCGAGGTGAACAGCAGTGGCGCGGTCTCGCCGCTGATGCGCGCGATCGCCAGCAGCGTGCCGGTGATCAGGCCGGCGCGGGCGGCGCGGTAGCAGACCTTCTGGATGACCAGCCAGCGCGGAGCGCCGAGGGCGCTGGCGGCTTCGCGCAGGCTGTCCGGCACCAGCAGCAGCATGTCCTCGGTGGTGCGCACGACGACCGGCAGCACCAGGATCGACAGTGCCACGCAGCCGGCCCAGGCCGAGAAGTGGCCCATCGGCTGCACCATGATCTCGTAGACGAACAGACCGACCACGATCGAAGGCGCCGACAGCAGCACGTCGTTGATGAAGCGCACGACCGACGTGAGGCCGTTGTTGCGTCCGTACTCGGCCATGTAGGTGCCGGCCAGGATGCCGACCGGCGTGCCGATCAGGGTCGCCACCAGCGTCTGTATCAGGCTGCCGAAGATCGCGTTGAGCAGGCCGCCGCTGCTGCCGGGCGGCGGCGTCATTTGCGTGAACACCGCCAGCGACACGCCTGAGGCGCCCTTGAGGACCAGCGTCGCGAGAATCCAGACCAGTGCCACCATGCCGGCGCCGGCGGCGCCGCACGACAGCACCATTGCCGCCTGATTGCGACGCCGGCGGCGTTTGTAGAGCGTCATGCTCGAATCATTCATGTCAGTGGCCTTCCGCACGCTTCATGCGCAGCAGCAGCAGGCGGGCGCCGGCCAGGACGATGAAGGTGATGACGAAGAGAATCAGGCCGAGCGCGATCAGCGACGAGGTGTACAGCTCGCCGTCGGCTTCGGTGAATTCGTTGGCGATGCTGGCCGAGATCGTCGTGCCGGGCGCGAGCAGCGAGTGGCTGATGCGATGCGCGTTGCCGATGACGAAGGTCACCGCCATGGTCTCGCCGAGCGCGCGGCCGAGGCCGAGCATGACGCCGCCGATGACGCCGGTCTTGGTGAAGGGCAGGACCACGTGGCGGACGACTTCCCAGGTCGTGCAGCCGAGGCCGTAAGCCGATTCCTTGAGCATCGGCGGCACGGTCTCGAACACGTCGCGGGTGATCGAGGTGATGAACGGCAGCACCATGATGCTGAGGATCAGCGATGCCGTCAGGATGCCGATGCCGTACGGCGGTCCGGCGAACAGCGACGACAGTACCGGCACGTTCTCGAACGCGCCGATCAGCAGCGGTTGCACGTACTTCTGCAGCAGCGGGGCCAGCACGAACAGGCCCCAGATGCCATAGATGATGCTGGGAATGCCGGCGAGCAGCTCGATCGCGGTGCTGATCGGGCGCTTCAGGCGCGGCGGGCACAGCTCGGTGATGAAGATGGCGATGCCGATGCTGATCGGCACGCCGATCAGCATCGCGATCAGCGACGTGACGATCGTGCCGTAGACGGGAGCCGCGGCGCCGAACTTCTCGGTCACCGGATTCCAGGATTGGGTGTGGATGAACGAAAATCCGAAGGTCTTGAGCGCGGGCAGCGCGCCGTCGACCAGCGACAGGATGACGCCGGTCAGCATGACCAGCACGACGATGGCCGCGCTGCGCGTCGAAATGCGCAGGAGGCTGTCCAGCAACTTGTTACGCGCCAGCGTGGACGAGGTCCTGCCGGCAACGGCGGTGACGGCGTTATTCACGACACTCCCTGACACGCGAGCCTGTACGCAATTGTAATGTGACAGCGAGAGGAGGGGGCGCATGGCGCCCCCTCCTGTTTTCGCGACAGTCTACTTCTTACTTCGTCCAGACCGGCTTGCCGCCGTCACGGATGTTGTCCATCCAGGCCTTTTCGACCATGTCGACGACCGGCTTCGGCATCGCCACGTAGTCGAGTTCGTCGGCCATCTTGCCGCCGTTCTTGTACGCCCAGTCGAAGAACTTCAGCGCGATCAGCGAGTCGGCCGCGTTGACCGGCTTCTTGTACATGATGATGAACGTCGCGGCGGTCATCGGCCAGCTGTCGGCGCCCGGCTGGTCGGCGAGGATCAGGTAGAAGTTCTTGGTCTTCGACCAGTCCGCGTTGGCAGCGGCGGCGGCGAACGTTTCGCTGCTCGGCGAGACGATCTTGCCGTCCTTGTTCACCATCTTCGTGTACGTCATCTTGTTCTGCAGCGCGTAGGCGTACTCGACGTAGCCGATCGAGCCTTCGGTCTGCGTGACCGTGGCCGACACGCCTTCGTTACCCTTGCCGCCGATGCCGACCGGCCATTCGACCGAAGCGTCGACGCCGACGTTGACGCGCCACGATTCGCTGACCTGACCCAGGTAGTAGGTGAAGTTGAAGGTCGTGCCCGAGCCGTCCGAGCGGTGGGCGACCGCGATCGCGGTCTTCGGCAGGTTGACGCCCGGGTTCAGCTTGGCGATCGCCGCGTCGTTCCACTTGGTGATGCGGCCCTGGAAGATGTCGGCGAGGGTCTTGCCGTCCAGCGTCAGCTGGCCCGGGGCGATGCCCTTGACGTTGATGACCGGCACCACGCCGCCCATCACCATCGGCCACTGGATGGCGCCCATTTCGTCGAGCTCTTCCGGCTTCAGCGGCTTGTCGGACGCGCCGAACGTGACCGTCTTGGCCTTGATCTGCTTGATGCCGCCGCCCGAACCGATCGACTGATAATTCAGGCCGATGTTGGTCTCCTTCTTATAGGCGTCCGCCCACTTGGCGTAGATCGGATAGGGGAAGGTCGCGCCGGCGCCCGAGATATCGGCGGCCATCGCGGTGCCGGCGAGGGCGGCGCCCGCGAAGGCGAGCGACACGCGCGCGAGGGTCTTGCGGAAAACGGTCACTGGGGTGTCTCCGTTGTAGTGGATGAATCATCGTGGGTATCGATGAGCGGCGCGAGGTTAACGGCCCTGTTTTACAGTTTCGTTGCAATGTCCCGCCGGCGGCCGGATGGCGCGAGCCGGGCGACTTTATATCGCTCCGGCCGGCGTTTTCACGGAAATGCCGCCGACATGTCATTTGGCCGTCATAAACAGACCGCAGAGTGCCGCGCCTGCGCCACGCCCACCCGCCGGCGCGCCCGCCCCGCCACGCTGTGAAAACCGCGGACGGAATGTCTATAGTCACGAGCAGAGCCGCGGCTCACCAATCACCGGATCACGCAAGCACATGGACAAGCCGATTTTCCGCCAACACATTTCGAGCCAGTTCAACGCCGAGCTCGAAGACGTGCGCCAGCGCGTCATGGCGATGGGTGGCCTGGTCGAGCAGCAGATCGTCGACGCCACCACGGCGTTGATGGACCTGGATGCCGATCTCGCCGAGCAGGTCAATCTCAACGACTTCAAGATCAATCAGCTCGAGGTCTCGATCGACGAGGAATGCTCGCGCATCCTCGCCCGCCGTCAGCCGACGGCCAGCGACCTGCGCCTGGTCTACGCCGTGATCAAGACCATCACCGACCTCGAACGCATCGGCGACGAGGCCGGCAAGGTCGCGCGCATGGCCAAGGATCTGGCCGCGCAGGAGCGGATTCACGAGAACATGCGCGAGGTCCAGCACCTGTCGCGCCAGGTTTCGCAGATGGTTCGCGACGCGCTCGATGCCTTCGCCCGCATGGACGCCGAGGCGGCGCTGAACGTCGCCCGCCAGGACCGCGAGGTCGACCGCGAGTACGAAGCGCTGCTGCGCCAGTGCATCACCTTCATGATGGAAGACCCGCGCACGATCGGCCGGGTGATGGACATCATCTGGTGCGTGCGCTCGCTGGAGCGCATGGGCGACCATGCCAAGAACATTTCCGAGTACGTGATCTACTTCGTCAAGGGCAAGGACGTCCGCCACCTGTCGCTGGAGACGGTGGAAAAGGAAATCACCTCGAACTGATGGCGCGCGCGCTATCGAGGGCTTCGAAGGCTGCGGCGGTTCGCAGCCTTTTTTGTTCGGGTCGCCCGGCTTGCCGGCGGCCGCTTTTTTCGGAGTTGCCATGTTTCGTTTCGCGAAGTTGATTGCCCCGGCTCTGCTGCTGTCACTGGCGGCCTGCGCCAGTCCTCAGCTGCGTCTCTACGAGGGCGCGGCCAAGCCGGCCGCCCAGGTCGCCGTCATCACCATGCCCGAGCAGCTGGAGGTCGCCAGCATCAACGGCACCGAGGTGCCGGGCGCCAAGGGCATGTGGAGCAAGGGCGACAAGCGCCTCGAAGTCCTGCCCGGCCGCTACGAGGCCCTGATCTACTACCGCGAGGTCTGGCAGAGCGGCGACAACAGCGACGTGCTGCGTTCGCGCAGCCCGGCGCTGTTCGTGATCGATGCCCAGGCCGGGCACCAGTACCGCATCGGCTATCCGCAGCCGGCGAACTACGAGGGCGCCAAGCGCCTGGCCCAGGATTTCCAGGGGTGGGTCGATGACCAGACCGGCGGTACGCGCACGGCGTCGGTCGACAGCGGCGTGAAGTTCAAGGAAGGCGTGCTGGCCCAGGTGAGCGGTGACGGCGGCTTGGTCGCCGACCGCGGTGCGGAAGGTCCGCGCGCCGTCCAGCCGGTGCGGCCGCTGCCGCCCGCGCCGACGGTGGCGCCGGTCGCGCCGCCGGTATCGGCGGTGGCAGTCCCGTCCGTTGCGGCGTCCACTGCCGCGGGATCGGTCGCTCCGGCGGCGGGCGCCGCCGGGCGTGATTGGGTGAGTCTGATGAAGGGCTGGTGGAAGCAGGCGAGCGCCGACGAGCGCCGCGGGTTCCTGCGCTGGGTCGGCGGCGAGGACGGCAAGACCGTTGCCGGCGGCGACTGGCTGGAGACGATCAAGACCTGGTGGGCGCAGTCGGGCGACAGCCAGCGGCGCGAATTCCTGCGCTGGGTCGGCGAACAACCCTGAGCGCCGGCGGACGGCGCGAGTCCGACAAGGGCGGGTAAGCCGCGCTGAATCTCGGCTTTCGCGGCCTTCACGAACCAAGCCCCGGCATGCCCGGGGCTTTGTCATTTAAGCGTCACAAAGCTGCAAAGATTCAGTCACCAGCCGTCCCCATACTGCGCGCCGTCCGCAGAGCCATGTCGCAACGCACCTGCGCCGTGGTGCGAGGGCCGCAGGGAGTGCGGCCGAACCTGCGATGCAGTGAGCTGCGTCCAAATTCTTAATCGATATCCTGAAGGAGATGTTTGCGTGAACAAGAATCTGCTTGCGATCGCTGTGGGGGCCGTTTTCGCCATTCCGAGCGCGGCGTTCGCTGACACCAAGGTGTACGGCAAGTTCAACATCGGTCTGGACAGCCAGAAGGACGAGATCGGTCTCGACTTCAACAAGGACAAGACGGTTGCCGGCAAGGACAACACCTGGAAGTTCCGCGACAACAACAACTCCTCGCGCCTCGGCTTCAAGGGCGACCAGGATGTCGGCCTCGGCGATCTGAAGGTCATCTACCAGCTCGAATACGGCATCGATCCGGATGGTTCGGAAAACACCCCGTTCTCGGAGCGCAACATCTTCGTCGGCCTGAAGGGCGGCTGGGGTACGGTCAAGTTCGGCAAGTACGACACGCCGGTGAAGGTCGCCGGTGAGAAGGCCGACCAGTTCAACGACACGATCGGCGACGACACGAACCTGATGTCGGGTGAGACGCGCGCCAACAACATGATTCAGTACACCTCGCCGACGCTGGGCGACATGTTCTCGTTCAACGTTGCGGTCGCTCCGGGCGAAGGCCGCGCCGCTGCCGACGACAACAGCGACGTCGACAACGGTCTGGCCGACACGTACTACGCCTCGCTCGTGTTCGACATGAAGATGGTCTACGCCTCGCTCGCCTACGCCGGCAACGAAGTGTCGGGCCTGAAGGTCGACGGCTCGCCGTACGCGATCGACATCCTGCGCGCCACGGTCGCCGTCAAGCCGATCACCGACCTCGAGATCGCCGCGCTGTACCAGCAGGCCCAGGGCGTCGATCGCAAGGTCGGCGGCGTCAGCGACAACGCCAGCGACAAGCAGGACAACACCTGGATGGCGTCGGTCGGCTACTCGATCAGCGCCTTCAAGCTCAAGGCCCAGTACGGCCAGACCAAGGGCGACGCTTCGGACTACAAGCGCAAGGAAATGGCGTTCGGCGTCGACTACAAGCTGAGCAAGTCGCTCGTCTCGCAGCTGTACTACGTCGCCTACGAGCAGGACAAGCCGGTCACGCTCGGCACCGCGCCGGCGACCGAGACCATCAACAAGCCGAAGACCGACACGGTCGGCGTCGCGCTGGTCTACACGTTCTAAGCAACGCGCAGTTCCCAAGTGGTAGCAGCTCGGAGCCCGGCGCAAGCCGGGCTTCTTTTTTTTCTGAATGGAGCCTGAATCACGAGCTTGCGGCGGTTCGCCGCGGGCGGGGCGCGAAGGCCGGTCCGAATCCTCTAAACTTGCGGGCTTATGGCCGTCTCCTTCCGCTCCGTCAAAATCGTCGCGATTTCGGCGCTCGTGCTGCTGCTCAGCATCGGCGGCGTCTTCTTCGCCGGTTATCTCATCAAGCTCGACCGCGAAATCCGCGATCGCTTCGCCGGCGCGCGCTGGGCGCTGCCGGCCCAGGTCTACGCCGCGCCGCAGGAGCTTTACGTCGGTCTGCCGCTGAACGCCCGCGATCTGGTGCACGAGCTGTCCCGCCTCGGCTATCGCGAGGACGCCGAGCTGGGCATGACCGGCACCTACAGCGCCGGCGCGCAGCGCGTCGATCTGTACGCGCGCGCTTTCAGCTTCTGGGACGGCCCGCAGCCGGCGCAGAAGCTCAGCGTTACCTTCAGCGGCGACATCGTCTCGGCCGTCACCGATGCGAGCAGCGGCGAGGCCCGCGATATCGTGCGCCTCGACCCGATGCTGATCGGCAGCATCTATCCGAAGCAGGGCGAGGACCGCGTGCTGGTGCGGCTCGCCGATCTGCCGCCGCTGCTGCCGAAGGGCCTGGTCGCGGTCGAGGACCACGACTTCTACTCGCATTCCGGCGTCAGCCTCAAGGCGATCCTGCGCGCCAGCGTCGCCAATCTGCGCGCCGGGCATGTCGTGCAGGGCGGCAGCACGATCACCCAGCAGCTGATCAAGAACTTCTTCCTCAACAGCCGGCAGACCTGGAACCGCAAGTTCAACGAAGCGTTCATGGCGCTGCTGCTGGAGAGCCACTACAGCAAGGACGAGATCCTCGAGGCCTATCTCAACGAGGTGCACGTCGGCCAGGACGGCAACCGCGCGGTGCATGGCTTCGGCCTCGGCGCGCAGTTCTATTTCAACAAGCCGCTCAACGAGCTGCGCCCGCACGAGATCGCGCTGCTGGTCGGCATCGTCAAGGGGCCGTCGTACTACAACCCGCGGCGCAATCCGAAGCGGGCGACCGAGCGCCGCAATCTGGTGCTCGGCGTGTTCCGCGACGAGGGCCTGATCAGCGACGCCGACTACCAGCAGTACGTGCAGATGCCGCTCGGCGTGGTCGGCGGTCGCGGCGGCGGTGTCGAGCGCTATCCGGCGTTCGTGCAGCTGGTGCGCCGCCAGCTGGAGGCCGACTACAAGGAAGAGGATCTCACCAACGAGGGTCTGCGCATCTTCACCACGCTCGATCCGCGCGCGCAGGAGGCGCTGGAGACACGCGTCCTCGAACAGCTGCCGCTGATCGAGAAGATGCGCAAGATCAAGCCCGGCCTGCTCGAAGCCGCCGGCGCGATCACCAGCGCCGACCGCGGCGAGGTGCTGGCGCTGGTCGGCGGCCGCGACGTGCGCTTCCCGGGCTTCAACCGCGCGCTCGACTCGCGGCGTTCGATCGGCTCGCTGGCCAAGCCCTTCGTCTACCTGACGGCGCTGCAGCAACCGGACCAGTACAACCTCGAAACCGTGCTCGAGGACGAGCCGATCGAGCTCAAGCTGCCCGGCGCCGCGCTGTGGGCACCGAAGAACTACGACCGCCAGTTGCACGGTCCGCAGCATCTCTATATGGCGCTCGCGCAGTCGTACAACCTGCCGACCGTGCGCCTCGGCCTCGCGCTCGGCCCGGATGCGGTGCTCAAGACCATGCGGGCCGCCGGTTACCAGGGCGAGGCCAAGGCGCTGCCGTCGATCTTCCTCGGCGCGCTCGACGCCTCGCCGCTGCAGGTCGCGCAGATGTACGGCACGATCGCCTCCGGCGGCTTCCAGGCGCGGCCGTCGGCGATCCGCGAGGTGCAGACCAAGGAAGGCCAGCCGCTGCAGCGTTTCCCGCTGGAAGTGAAGCAGACGATCGCCGAGGGGCCGGTTTATCTGCTGACCTGGGCCATGCAGAAGGTCATGACGCTCGGCACCGGTCGCGCGGCGTACACGCAGCTGTCGCCGGACGTGGTCGTGGCCGGCAAGTCGGGCACCACCGACGACTACCGCGACGCCTGGTTCGCCGGCTTCGGTGCCGATCGGGTGACGGTGATCTGGGTCGGCCGCGACGACAACCAGTCGACCGGCCTGTCGGGCTCGTCCGGTGCGCTGCCGATCTGGTCGCGGGTGATGAAGGACCTGCACGTGCGCAGCATCGAGCCGATCCCGCCGGGCTCGGTCGAGGAAATCCTCATCGATCCCGACAGCGGGCTGCGCGCCGACGAGCACTGCTACAACGCCGTCACCGTTCCTTACCTGCGCGGCTCCGGTCCGCAGGACTGGGCGCCGTGCGCGGCGCAGGCGGAGCAGGGGCCGCTGCAATGGCTCAAGGACATTTTCGGGCACTGAGGATGGCACTCCGGCGCGCGCGGCCGCGCGCCGGGGTCCGCCGGCTACAATAGCGACGTCGACCGCTCCCCCGGATTGCTTCCCGTGCGTTCAAAGCTGATCGTTGCCGTCGCCGCCCTCGTCCTGGCGGCCTGCCAGACCACGCAGGGTACCCACCAGATCTATCCGCCGGCCTCGGGGCCGCAGGCCGAGCCCTTGCCGCCGCCGCCGGCACAGCCGGAGCCCAAGCCGCTCGAAGCGCCGGCCGTGGTCGAGCCGCCGGCGCCGCCGCTCGCCAGCTTTCCGAAGAGCGCCGAGCAGATCAGCGGCAGCGCCGTCACCGCACTGATGAAGCAGGCGCGCCAGTACCGCAGCGCCGGCCAGCCGGACCGCGCCGCCGGCGTGCTCGAACGCGCACTGCGCATCGAGCCGCGCAACTACTTCGTCTGGTCGGCACTCGGCCAGGCCTATCTCGCCCAGAAGAACTACCTGCAGGCCGAGTCGGTCGCGCAGAAGTCGAACGCGCTGGCGCGCGGCAACGTTTACGTCGCCGTCGAGAACTGGAAGACGATCGCCGCCGCCCGCGACGCGCGCGGCGATGCCATCGGCGCGCTGCAGGCTTCGGCGCAGGTCGAGGCGCTGCAGGCGCAGCTGAGCGCGGCGCCGGGCACGCCGTGACGGCCGGCCGGCCGGTCGCGCCGGCGGCGCGCGCGTGACGCCGGAGGAGATCGCCGGACTGCTCGGCGACGGCGGTCCGTTCTCGGGCCTGCCCGGCTTCGCGGCGCGCGAGCCGCAGCAGCGCATGGCGGCGGCGGTCGCCGACGCCTACGAGCGCGAGGCCGCGCTGGTCGTCGAGGCCGGCACCGGCACCGGCAAAACCTATGCGTACCTGGTGCCGGCGCTGCTGTCCGGCAAGCGCACGCTGGTCTCGACCGGCACGCGCACGCTGCAGGACCAGCTGTTTCATCGCGATCTGCCGCGCGTGCGCGATGCGCTGCGCGCGCCGGCCCGCGTCGCGCTGCTGAAGGGCCGCGCCAACTATCTGTGCCTGTACCGCATGAAGCGCGCGCGCGGCCTGCCGGCGCTGCGCTGGGCCTGGGACCGGCTGCGCGCGATCGAGGACTGGGCGCGGCGCACCGACGCCGGCGAACTGGCGGAGCTCGGACCGGTCATCGGCGAGGCGCGCGAGGACGACGGCCTGGTGCGGCAGATCACCTCGACCGCCGACAACTGCCTCGGCAGCCGCTGCGACGACTTCGAGCAGTGCTTCGTCGCGCGGGCGCGGCGCAACGCGCAGGCCGCCGATCTCGTCGTCGTCAACCACCATCTGCTGCTCGCCGACTTCGTGCTGAAGGACCAGGGCTTCGGCCAGATCCTGTCCGGCAGCGACGCCATCATCATCGACGAGGCCCACCAGCTGCCGGAACTCGCGGCCGAGTTCTTCGGCCGGCGCGTGTCGACGCGCCAGCTGCAGGAGCTCGCGCGCGACGTGCAGGCCGAGGCGCAGTTGCAGCCGGACCTGTCGGCGCTGGTCGAGGCGGCGCAGGTCTTCTCAGGCGACGTCACGCGCTTCGAGCAGCTGTTCGCCGGCCTGCCGCAGCGCCAGCCGCTGACGGCCTTCCTCGCCGACGACGAGCGCCGCCGCGTCGCCGAGCAGGTCGGCGATTCGCTGGCCGGTCTGCGCCAGATGCTGTCGCCGCTCGAGGAACGCGATGCCGAGTTCGCCGCCGCACTGGAGCGCGCCGTCGGGCTGCTCGAACGCTGGACGCATGTGCTGCGCGAGCCGCCGCCGCCCGCCGAGGCGGAGGCGGCGGCGCTGCACGAAGTGCGCTGGGTCGAGGCGCTGATCCGCGGCGGCAGCGTCAACGCGACGCCGATCGAAGTCGCCGACGATTTCCAGCGCATGCGCGAGACCTATCCGGGCACCTGGCTGTTCACTTCGGCGACGCTCGCGGTCGGCGAGGACTTCGGGCACTTCAGCCGCGCGCTCGGGCTCGACGACGCGCAGACGCTGCGCCTCGACAGCCCCTTCGATTACGCGCGGCAGGCGCGCCTGTACCTGCCGTCCGGGCTGCCGGAGCCGAACGATCCGCGCTATCCGCTGGCGGTCGCCGCCGCCGCGCAGCCGGTGATCGAGGCCGCCGGCGGCGGCGCCTTCGTGCTCTGCACCAGCCATCGCGCGCTGCGCCAGATCGCCGAGCGCCTGCGCGCCCAGCTCAAGCTGCGCGTGCTGGTGCAGGGCGATGACAGCCGCTCGGCGCTGCTCGACGCCTTCGCCGAGGACGGCAATGCCGTGCTGGTCGGCACCAGCAGCTTCTGGGAGGGCGTCGACGTCAAGGGCAGTGCGCTGCGCTGCGTGATCATCGATCGCCTGCCGTTCGCGGCGCCCGGCGATCCGGTATTCGAGGCCAAGCTCGACGCGATCCGCCGCCGCGGCGGCACGCCGTTCTTCGACCTGCAGTTGCCGGAGGCGATCGTGATGCTGCGTCAGGGCGCCGGCCGCCTGATCCGTGATCCGTCCGACCGCGGCCTGCTGATGCTTTGCGATCCGCGCATCAGCTCGAAAGCCTACGGCCGCCGCGTGCTGGCGAGCCTGCCGCGCATGCCGGTGCTGCGTGAGCTCGACGCCGTGCGAGAATTCCTGTCCACGCTATGAACCTGCTCGCGCTCGATACCGCCACCGAAGCCTGCTCCGCCGCCCTGCATGTCGGCGGCCGTACGCTGGTGCGCTTCGAGGCGACCGAGCGCGGCCATACCGCCAAGCTCGCGCCGATGGTGCAGGCGTTGATGGCGGAGGCCGGGCTCGGCTTCGCGCAGCTCGACGGCTACGTCTGCGGCGTCGGTCCCGGCAGCTTCGCCGGCGTGCGCATCGGCGTCAGCTTCGTCAAGGGACTCGCGCTCGCGCACGAGCGGCCGGTGGTCGGCGTCAGCTCGCTGGCGATGCTCGCGCAGCCGGCGATCGCCGCCGGCGCCGGGCGGGTGCTCAGTGCGATCGACGCGCGCATGAACGAGGTCTATGTCGCCGCCTATACGGCCGATGCCGACGGCCTCGCGCAGCCGCTCGGCGCGCCGCGGGTCTGCGCCCCGGCCGAGGTCGCGCCGGCCGACGCGCCGCTGGTCGCGGTCGGCACCGGCTGGCGCTACGAAGCGCTGCGTGCTGCGGTCGGCGAAGCCTGGCTGCAGTCGCTCGACGATGCGGCGTTGCCGCGCGCCGCCGATGCGCTGACGCTGGCGCTGCCGGCGTTTCGCGACGGCGGCACGATCAGCGCCGCGCAGCTGCTGCCGGTCTATCTGCGCAACAAGGTGGCGCTGACGCTGCGCGAGCAGCGCGAAGCGCGCGCCGCCAAGGCCGCCGCCGGTTGAGCGCCGGCGCGGCTGGCAGCGCCGCGTCGAATCAGGCACACTTCGCGTCCCTCGCAGGGACCTGCGGTCCGCGCGAGGCTTCGATGGTGGCCCGTGCCGGCCCTCCGCGACGGCAAACCGTGAACCCCGCCAGGCCCGGAAGGGAGCAACGGTAGCGGCGATGCCGGGTGCCGGGGTCAGCTGGTACGGGCTGCCGCCTTCGATCGCCGAAAGCTGCTTTCAGGCTTGGCGCGTTCGGCAGGCTTCTTCTGCTACGTCCTCTTCATGCTTCGGATGCTCGCCGGCAGCCGTGCTCGTCCGGGCAACGGCAGGGCGACTGGCCGTCGGCGCAACGCCGCCCGGCACTCGATCAGGCGCTCGCTTTCCTTGACTCGTGTCCGGAAAAACCGGCGCAGCAAGGCTGCTTTCTGCGCCGCGGCTACGGGACGATCAGGGCGCTGCGGTGGCGCCCGCGGCCTTGTTGGTCTTGCGCCGCTGCCAGCGCTCGCTCAGGCCCTCCATCGTCAGATAGAACGCCGGCGTGATGTAGAGCGTCAGCATCTGCGAGGTCAGCAGGCCGCCGACCACGGCGATGCCGAGCGGCTGTCGTGATTCGGCGCCGGCGCCGAGACCGAGCGCGATCGGCAGCACGCCGAGGATCGCCGCCAGCGTCGTCATCATGATCGGCCGGAAACGCACCGTGCAGGCTTCGAGGATCGCGTCGCGCGCGCTGACGCCTTCGCGGCGCCGGGCGATCGCGAAGTCGACCATGATGATGCCGTTCTTCTTGACCAGGCCGACCAGCAGGATCAGGCCGACGAAGCTGAACACGTTCAGTTCCGAGCCGAACAGCCCCAGCGCCAGCAGCGCGCCGATCGCCGCCAGCGGCAGCGCCGTGAGGATCGTCAGCGGGTGGATGAAGTGCTCGTAGAGGATCGCCAGCACCATGTAGATGACGGCGATGCTGAACAGCAGCAGCACCGGCAGGTCGACCAGCGATTTCTGGAAGGTCGCCGCGGTGCCGGCGAAGGTGCCGTTGACGTTCTCGGGCAGCACTTCGGCGGCGAGCCGCTCGATCGGGCCGGTGACGTCGCCGAGCGAAACGCCCGGCAGCAGATCGAAGCCGATCGTCACGGCCGGCAGCTGCGCGTAGTGGTTGACGGCGACCGGGCCGACGCTGCGCACCATCGTCGCCACGCTGCCGAGCGGCACGAGCCCGCCGGCGGCGGTCGGCACGTAGAGCGTGCTCAGCGCTTCGGCGTCGCGCTGGTAGCGCGGCTCGACCTGGACGATGACGTCGTACTGGTTGGTGCTGGTGTAGATCGTGCTGATCTTGCGCGTGCCGTAGGCGGCGTAGAGCGTGCGCTGGATGTCGGCGACCGAGACGTTCAACGCCGCGGCGCGGTCGCGGTCGATGCGCACGTCGATCTGCGGGTTGTTGAACTGCAGATCGCTGTTGACGTCGCGGATGCCCGGCACGCCGCCCATCTTCGCCTGCAGCTCGCGCGAGGCGGCGCCGAGCGTGTCGAAGTCGTTGCCCTGCAGCACGTACTGGTAGTTGCCGGAACCGCCGAAGCCGCCGATGCGGATCGCCGGGCGGTTCTGCAGATAGACGTGCAGCAGCGGCACCGCGCGCAGCGACTGGCGCAGCTGGGCGATGACCTCGTCGGCCGTCGCGTCGCGATCGTGCAGCGGCTTGAGGCGGATCATCAGGCGGCCGCCGTTGCTGCTCGATACGCCGCCCTGACCCTGGCCGACCGAGGATTGCACGCCCTGCACGTTCGGATTCTTCAGCACGATCGCGGCGACCTGGCGCTGCAGCTCCATCATCTCGTCGAAGGTGATGCCGTCCGGCCCCTCGACGTCGCCGGAGAACAGGCCGATGTCCTGGGTCGGGATGAAGCCGGTCTGCACGATGCGGAACGCGAACACCGTCGCCACCAGCGTCGCCGCGGCGATCACCAGCATCAGGCGGTAATGCTGCAGCGCCCAGCGCAGCGAGCGCGCGTAGACGCCGAGCGCGGCGTCGAAGGCACGTTCGGTGATGCGGTAGAAGCGCCCTTGCGGCTGCGCATGATGGTCGCCGAGGAAGCGCGCGCACAGCATCGGCGTCAGCGTCAGCGAAACGAGCGCCGACAGCAGGATGGCGATCGCCACCGTCATCGAGAATTCGCGGAACAGGCGGCCGATGATGCCGCCCATGAACAGAATCGGGATGAACACGGCGACCAGCGACAGCGTCATCGAGATCACCGTCGGGCCGATCTCGGCGGCGCCGACGCTCGCCGCGCGCGCGCCCGGCATGCCGTGCTCGCGATGGCGCGAGATGTTCTCGAGCACGACGATGGCGTCGTCGACGACGAAGCCGACCGACAGCGTCAGCGCCATCAGCGACAGATTGTCGAGCGAGTAGCCGAACAGGAACATCAGGCCGAAGGTGCCGAACAGCGAGGCGGGCAGCGCCAGCGCCGCGATCAGCGTGGCGCGGCCGTCGCGCAGGAACACGTAGATGACGCCGATGACCAGCACGATCGACAGCAGCAGCGTCAGCTTGACGTCGTCGATCGATTCCTCGATGAACTCGCTGCGGTCGAACATGATGTCGACCTTGGCGTCGCCCGGCGCCTGCTTCTCCAGCTCCGGCAGCAGCGCGCGCACCGCTTCGGCGATCGACACGGTGTTGGTGCCCGGCTGGCGCGAAACGGCGACGACGATCGACGGACGGCCGTTGAATTCGGTCGCCTGCTTGTCGTTGGCGATGCTGTCGACCGCGCGGCCGACGTCGCGCAGGCGCACCGGCGCACCGTTGCGGTAGGCGAGCACGGTGTCGTTGTAGGCGGCGGCGTCGCGCAGCTGGCCGTCGGCCTGCACCGTGTAGCTGCGCTGGGCGCCGTACAGAGTGCCGCTCGGCTGGTTGCTGTTGGCGCCGGCGATCGCGTCCGAGACCTGCAGCAGCGACAGGCCGCGCGCATTGAGCGCCTGCGGGTTGAGGTAAAGGCGCGCCGCGTATTTCTTGGAGCCGTAGACGACCACCTGGGCGACGCCGTCGACCTGCGACAGGCGGTCGGCGACGCGCGTCTCGGCGAATTCGTCGAGCTGCGTCATCGGGATCGTCGTCGCGCTCATCGCGATGAACATGATCGGCGAGTCGGCCGGGTTGACCTTGCGCAGCGTCGGGTCCTGCGGCATGTCGCTCGGCAGCTGGCGGCGGGCCTGGGCGATCGCCGTCTGCACGTCCTGCGCGGCGGCGTCGATGTTGCGTTCGAGCGCGAACTGCAGCGTGATGCGCGTGCTGCCGACCGTGCTGCTCGAGGTCATCGAGTCGATGCCGGGAATCTGCGTGAACTGGCGTTCGAGCGGCGTCGCGACCGTCGCCGCCATGGTGTCCGGATCGGCGCCGGGCAGCGAAGCGCTGACGCTGATCGTCGGGAAGTCGACATTCGGCAGTTCGGCGACCGGCAGCGAGCGGTAGGCGAAGATGCCGAACAGCACCAGCGCCACCATCAGCGTGGTGGTGGCGACCGGCCGGCGGATGAAGATTTCGGAGATGCTCACGGCCGGCCGCCCGGCTTGCCGTCCGTGTGCTGGCCGATGCCGATCACGGCAGTGCCCGGCTGCAGGTTGTGCGGGATCTTGGCGACGATCGTCTCGCCGGCTTTCAGGCCGTGCGTCACGACCAGTTCGCCGCCGACCTGGCGATCGATCGTGACGGTGCGCAGCTGGGCCTTGCCGTCGGCGTCGACCACGAACACGTACTGGCCCTCGGCGCCGGGCTGTACCGCCGATTCGGGCACCAGCAGGGCGCCATCCTCGACAGCGAGCTGCAGACGCACGGTGACGAAGGTGCCCGGCCAGAGACGGTGATCGGCGTTGTCGATCAGCGCCTTCAGCGCGACCGTGCCGGTGCTCGGATCGACGGCGTTCTCGATGAAATTGAGCCGGCCGCGCGCCAGCGGATGTTCGGCGTCGTCGCCGAGCACTTCGACCGGGACTTCGCCGCGCGTCAGTGCCTGCTGGACGTCGGCGAGCTGGCTCTGCGGCAGCGCGAACTGCACCTGCACGGTGTCGATCTCGTTGATGACGACCAGCGGCGTGCCGTCGCTGGCGCTGACCAGATTGCCGGTCTTGGCGGCGACGCTGCCGGTGCGGCCGGCGATCGGCGAGCGGATCAGCGTGTAGCCGAGATTGATCTCGGCGGTCTGCACCGCGGCCTCGTCGGCGACGACGCGGGCGGCGGATTCCTCGGCGGCGGCGCGCGCGTCGTCGTATTCCTGCGAGGTCACGTAGTCCTTCTCGGCGAGCGGCTTCATGCGCTCGAACTGCGCGCGCGCCGCCGACAGCGAGGCGCGATCGACGGCGAGCTGCGCGCGCGACTGCGCCAGCGCCGCCTGGTACGGGGCCGGATCGATCAGGAACAGCTTCTGGCCGGCGGTGACGCTGTCGCCCTCGCTGAAATAGATTTCCTTGAGCGTGCCGGCGACCTGCGGCCGCACGTTGACCGTGTGCGGGCTGACGACGTTGCCGACTGCGCCGAGCAGCACCGGCGCGGTGCCGCTGCGCACGGTCGCCAGCGCGACGGTGGCCGGCTCGTTGCCGTGCGGGCCGTGCGCGTTGCCGGTGTGGCGCGTGCGCCAGACGATCGCGGCGACGATGAGGACGAGGACGGCGACGAGCGCCAGGCGGCGAAGACTCAAGGCAACGCTCCGGTGTCGGGGCTGTCGACGGCGGCATGCAGGCCGCCGGCATCGTGGGCAAGGGTGGCGAGGGCCAGATACCAGTCGAGGAAGGCCTGGATGCGCGCGACGCGCGCCTGCGCCAGGGTCGATTCGGTGGTCAGCACTTCGAGGATGCTCGACAGGCCGTTCTTGTAGCGGGCCCGGATCGCCTCGGCGGCGCGTTCGGCGGATTCGAGCTGCACGCGGCTGGCGTCGAGGTTGCCGTACGCGGTATCGACCGCCTGATAGGCGCTCCAGACCTGCTGTTCGACCGTCAGGCGCAAGGCTTCGGTCGAGGCGCGGGCGCTGTCGAGGCTGGCGCGCGCGTCGTCGATCGCCGCGCGCAGCGCGAAGCCCTGGAACAGCGGCACGCTCAGGCTCAGGCCGGCGCTGTATTGCTCGCTGGAGCCGCGATCGACGATGCGCGTCTGTCCGGCGCTGCCGTTCAGGCGCAGCGTCGGCAGCGCGTTGCCGCGTGCGGCGCGGACCGCGGCCGAAGCGGCCTGCTCGCTGGCCTGCGCGGCGAGCAGTTCCGGACGCGCGCGGCGCGCGCGATCGAGCAGTTCGCCGAGCGACTGCGCCGGCCGCTCGATCGCGGCCTGCTCCGGGACCCAGTCGACGAGTTGCAGCGGCGTCGCCGGCGAGTAGCCGAGCGCGCCGGCGAGCGCGCCCTGGGCGATGCGATAGTCACCCTGCGCGCGTTGCTGCGTCAGCTGTGCGGCGGCGCGCGCCGCCTCGGCCTGATAGACGTCGGCGATCGTCGCCAGGCCGGCGGCGTGCTTGGTGCGAGCGGCGTCGAGATTGGCCTGCGCCTCGTCGAGCGCCTGCTGGCTGGCGTCAGCCAGCGCGGCGCTGCCGATCACGGTGTAGTAGCTGGACTCCACCGCCAGCACCACGTCCTGCAGCGTCTGGTTGAGACTGAATTCGGAGGCCATGCGCTCGGCGGCGGCGCGCTCGATGCTGCCGCCGCGCGTGCCGAAGTCGAACAGCAGATAGCTGAGGCTCACGCTCGGTCCGTAACGCGTCTGCGCCGGCACTTCGGTGCCGCCTGATGCGATCGAGCGCGAGCGCTGCGCGCTGTAGCTGGCGGTGATGGTCGGCCACCAGCCGGCGCGGGCGATGCGCTCGGCGGCCTGCGACTGCGCGAGCGTGGCCCAGGCGATGCGCGTGTCCGGATGATTGCGCAGCGCGATCGCCGTCAGTTCGGGCAGCGACAGCGGTCGCGCCGGCGGAGCCTCGGCGGCGGCCGCGGCACACGCGATGCACACGCCGATCAGGCCGGCGAGCCAGTAGGGGATCGTTTTCACGGCAGCGCGTGCAGGGAAGGTCATTCTGCGAATAGCCCCGGACGATAGCACCGCCGCGCGAACCGGAGGATAAAAGCTTTGTCAGCTTGCGGACGTGTTCGGAACCCTGGCCGGTGCGCACGCGCCGGACATGGGGCGTTCGACGGAGGGCCGGCGGCGCGCTGGTATCCCGCCCGCCGATCCGGGACAATCGGGGGCCGATTTTCTCCGTCCCGCTGTCGATCCGGACATTTCCCGATGAGCTATCTCGCACTGGCCCGCAAGTGGCGCCCGCGCCGTTTCGAAGACGTGATGGGCCAGGACCATGTCGTCAAGGCGCTGTCGCACGCATTGGCCGGCGACAAGCTGCATCCGGCGATCCTGCTGACCGGCACGCGCGGCGTCGGCAAGACCACGCTGGCGCGCATCATCGCCAAGTGCCTCAACTGCGAGACCGGCGTCAGCGCCCATCCCTGCGGCGTCTGCTCGGCCTGCCAGGAAGTCGACCAGGGCCGCTTCGTCGATCTGCTCGAAATCGACGCGGCGTCGAACACCGGCGTCGACGACGTGCGACAGATGATCGACAACGCCCAGTACTCGCCGGCGCGCGGCCGCTACAAGGTCTATCTGATCGACGAAGTCCACATGCTGTCGAAGAGCGCGTTCAACGCGCTGCTGAAGACGCTCGAAGAGCCGCCGCCGCACGTCAAGTTCATCCTCGCGACGACCGATCCGCAGAAGCTGCTGGTCACCGTGCTGTCGCGCTGCCTGCAGTTCAACCTGAAGCGCCTGCCGGTGTCGCTGATCCGCGACCAGCTCGCCAAGGTGCTCGACAATGAAGGCGTCGCCTACGAGCTGCCGGCGCTCGCCGAGATCGCGCGCGCCGCCGACGGCTCGATGCGCGACGGTCTGTCGTTGCTCGACCAGGCGATCGCGTTCTCTGGCGGTGCGCCGCTGGCGCGCGGCCCGATCGAGGACATGCTCGGCACCAGCGGCCGCGAGCGCTTGTTCGAGCTGCTGCGCGCGCTCGCCGCCGGCGACCATGCGGCGCTGTTCGCGAACCTGCAGAAGCTGGAGCAGCAGGCACCGGACTACGCCGCGCTGCTCAGCGATCTGGCCGCCTGTCTGCAGCGGCTCGCCGTGCTGCAGATGCTGCCGGCTGCGCGCAGCGATGAGGACGAGGAGGCGCTGGTCGCGCTCAAGGACGCATTCCGCGCCGAGGACCTGCAACTCGATTACCAGATTGCCGTTCACGCGCGCCGCGACCTGCCGTGGGCGCCCGATCCGCGTCTGGGCTTCGAGATGGCGGTGCTGCGCATGGCGGCGTTCCGGCCCGACGATGCGCCGCCGGCGCCGCTGGCGCCGGCCGGTGGTGCGGGCAGCGCTGCGGGCGTGCGCGGCAGCGCCGCGCCGGTTGCGGCGGCTGCGCCGGTGCGTGCAGCGCCCGCTGCGGCAGCATCGGCGGCTCCGGCTCCGGCTCCGGCTCCGGCTCCGGCTCCGGCTCCGGCTCCGGCTCCGGCTGCGGCTGCGACGGCGGGCGCGGTGGAGACGGTCGCGGCGCGCGCCACGCCGGTGTCGAGCGTCACGCCGGCTCCGGCCCTGCCGAGCGCGCGCCAGGAAGCGGCTGGCGGCGCGACGCTGACGGCGGCGCAGTGGGCGGCGCAGGTCGACCAGCTCGGCCTCGAAGGCTTCGCGCGCCAGCTGGTGCGCAACAGCGCCTGGGCCGGCCGTGACGGCGATGCCGTGCGTCTGGCGCTCGATGCGCGCGCCAAGCATCTGCTCAACGAAGAACGCCGCGCGGCGATCGAGCGCGCGCTGTCGGTGCAGCTCGGCGCGCCGGTGCGCGTTGCGATCGAGATCGCGATCGACGAGGTCGATTCGCCGGCGCAGCTGGCGGTGCAGCGCGAGGCGGCGCGCCAGCAGCAGGCCGAGAGCGCGATCTTCAACGACCCGGTCGTGCGGGCATTCCGCGAGCAGTTCGCGGCGACGATCAAGCCGGGTTCGATCCACCCGCTCGATTCCTGAAGGCACCGCCGCGCGGCGGGGCCGACTCTCAAGACTTTGGAGCCAAGACGATGATGAAAGGTGCGATGGGCAATCTGATGCGCCAGGCGCAGCAGATGCAGGAGAACATGAAGCGCGCGCAGGAAGAGATCGCGCGCATGGAAGTGACCGGTGAAGCCGGCGCCGGCATGGTCAAAGTCACGATGACCGGCCAGCACCAGGCACGCAAGGTCGAGATCAGCCCGGACGCGCTGAAGGAAGACAAGGAATTCGTCGAGGATCTCGTCGCTGCGGCGATCAATGACGCGGCGCAGAAGGTCGACGCGGCATCGAAGGCCAAGCTCGCCGCGGTCACCGCCGGCATGCAGCTGCCGCCGGGCATGAATCTCGGCCTCTGAGCCGCGGCTTCTGAGCCGGCCGCAGCCCGAAAGCGCGCCGCCGCCCCGGACTGCCGGCCGCGGCGGCGCGCTCCGTTTGCTTCAGGCGGCCGGGTCGCTGACCGAATGTGCGCCGGTCTCGATGCGGCCGGCGAAGCGGCGTGAGAATCCGCTGTCGGCGTGCGTCACGCTGAAGTCGTACCAGCGGAAGCTGTCGGCCAGCCCCCAGAGCCGGGTCTGCGTCTGGCCGGCCGCGACGTCGAGGCTCCAGCGTTCGGCGCCGAAATAGGCGTTCGGCACGATCTCGAAGCGCAGCGCCTGCGTGCCGCGGTTGTGCAGATCGAGCTGTACGCCGCCGAGCGCGAGGTCGTAGCAGACGCGGATTTCCGGGTCGACGCCGTTGCGGATCGCACGCGCGTCGCCGGCGAAGGCGCGATGCCAGCCGTTCGGGCCGAGCACCCACAGATCGTAGCGGCCGTCGTCGGCCGAGAGATCCCAGTCGTCCTGCAGGGTCTTGCCCGGCTCGACGCCGTAACGGCGCGGGATGCGGTCGAGGTGCAGGCGGTCGTAGACGTGGAACACCGCGGCGACGCGGCCGGTGTTGGCGAACAGCACCGTCAGGCGGTTGCGGATGACGTCGGCGCGTGCGGTCGCGTGCAGCTCGTAGGGCAGTGCGCGCGAGAAGCGCAGACTCTTGGGCTGTGCCGGCAGCTGCTGCTCGGTCTCGGCCGGCACCGGCACCTGCGACTTGAACTCCTGGCTGATGCGCAGGATGTCGGCGTCGGACTTGCTGCGCGTCGGCAGCGGCGGCAGGTCTTCGTCGTTCGGGTTGACGAAATTGAAGGCGGAGGTGAGGTCGCCGCAGACCGCGCGGCGCCAGGGGCTGATGTTGTCCTCGCGCACGCCGAAGCGCGCTTCGAGAAAACGCAGCACCGAGGTGTGGCTGAAGGTCTCGCTGCAGACCCAGCCGCCGCGGCTCCACGGCGAGATCACAAACATCGGCACGCGCGGGCCCGGGCCGTAGATGCGGCCGTCGCTGTGCGTCTCGCCGGCGAGGTCGATCGTCGACAGGCCGGCACGGCTGCCGTCTTCGTTCAGCGACGGTGCGCACGGCGGCGGCACGTGATCGAAGAAGCCGTCGTTCTCGTCGAAGTTGACGAGCAGCACCGTCTTGCTCCAGATCTCCGGATTCTCGGTCAGCGCATCGAGCACTTCCTGCAGGTACCAGCCGCCCTGCACCGGGCTCGACGGTCCGGGATGCTCGGAATAGCTGTCCGGCGCGACGATCCACGACACCTGCGGCAGCTTGCCGGCGTCGATGTCCTTGCGGAAATCGCTGAGCAGGTTCGGATTGGCGACGTTGCCGGCCGGCAGGGTGTTGGCGATGCCCTTGTACAGCGGATTGCCGTCGTTGTCGGCGTCCTTGTAGGCGGGGTAGGGAAAGCCGCTTGCCGCATTGCCGCGCGTTTCGTTGGCCTGCCGGTAGGTCTTGAAGCCGGCGAGCGGGTTATCGGTGAAGTTGTTCGGCAGGTTCTGGTAGAGCTTCCAGCTGACGCCGGCCTCCTCGAGACGCTCGGGATACGTCTTCCACGTATAGCCCTCGCTCGAGGCGTCGAGCGAGTCCCACTGATTGTTGATCGCCGGTCCGCCGTGCTCGCCGGCCGGGTCGTTGCTGCCGGTCCAGTGGAACAGGCGGTTCGGGTTGGTGCTGCTGTGGATGCCGCAGAAATAGGCATCGCAGATCGTGAAGGCGTTCGCGAGCGCGAACTGGAACGGCAGTTCGGCTTCCTGGTAGTGGCCCATCGACTGCGGCTGCTTGTAGGTGGGCCAGCGGCCGAGGCGGCCGTCATCCCAGGCGCCGTGCGCGTCGTCCCAGCCGTGCGGCGTGCCGTTGACGCGCTGCGCGTTGCCCTGGGTCTGATCGAGATGGTACGGCACGATGATGCGGGTGCTGCCATCCGCCTCGTAGCGTTGTTCCCAGACGCTGCGTCCGCCGTCGAGCGGTACGGTGATGCGGTCGCCGAAGCCGCGCACGCCGGGCAATGTGCCGAAGTAATGGTCGAACGAGCGGTTTTCCTGCATCAGGATGACCACGTGCTCGACGTCGCGGATGGTACCGGTGCGATTGTTGGCCGGGATCGCCAGCGCGCGGCGGATGCTGGCCGGCAGCGCGGCGAAGGCGACGGCGCCGCCGGCGAGGCGCAGGAAGCTGCGGCGGTCGGTGCGGCTCATGACAGCGCCTCCGGGGTGGGTGGGCAGGCGGTGGCCGGTACCGCTGCGCGCGAGGTGGCGCCGGCAGTGGGCTCCGGAGCGCAGTGCAATGTCGGCGGGACGGGCGCCGGCGTTTCGTCGACGTCGGAATGGCCGCCGCACGCCTGCAGCGTGCAACCGAGAACCGCGAGCGCAAGCCAGCGCTCCGGCGAATGCCGGGTCTTCATGGGATTCGCTTCCTTTCGAATGAGGCTGTGGCGCCGGCACCGCCGCCGTGGTGGTAGCGGTGCCGGAGGGCCGCGCAGTGTGCGTCCGGCGCACGGCAATTCGATGACAGCTTGTCAGGCTGCGAGGCCACTGGCGCCCTGGATGGTGACAAGTGTCAAAAAAATGGCGGATTCTGCTGGAATCCTTAAGAATTCTTAAGATTTCCTTCTTTTCTTGCGGTCTTGAAATGTTCCTCGTGATCCGGGTGGCGGAGTTCTGACGAAGTTGCGCCGTGACGGTCGGCAGTGACGGAATGCCGTCGCGGCGAAGTGCCGTGTCGCTGAAAAAATAAGGTATTCAGAGCAGAAAACGGCCGTTTTTCTACGGCAATAAATAATTTTTGACGTACTATGTGCGCCATCGGACGCAGGCTGCGTGCGTCCTGCCTTTTCCCCCAATCACATCGGCGGCTGATGTCGTGCCTTTACGCTATTACGATCAAGTCGGTAACAGGTGGCGGATCAAGCGGCGCTATGTATGGGCATTCTGGTCCGGTGCCTTCTTTCTGGTGACCGGCATCGCGCTCGGCGCAACGCTGTTCCGCTGAGCGGCAGACGCGCATGGCCCCCTGCGCGCGGCCGGTGCCGCCGCTGAGGGCGACGGGCTCGGCCCCGGATTCGCTCAGGTGATGACGTCGGGCGTCCGTCGCCCGGTCAGCTCGCTGATCCGCGCCAGCTCGTCGATCGCCTTGGTCAGCGGTGCCAGCGCTTCGGCGGGGTCCCAGTGCAGACGGCCGGCATCGCGCTGATAGCGTTCCAGGTACACGCGCAGCGTCGCGCCCTTGGTGCCGGTGCCCGACAGGCGCAGCACCGCGCGGGCGTCGTCGCCGCAGACGATGCGCAGGCCTTGCGCGGTGGCGATGCTGCCGTCGGTCTTGTCGTGATAGCTGAACTCGTCGGCGAGCGTGACCGGCAGCTCGGCGAAGCTGCGCCCGGGTAGCGTCGCCAGTTCCGACGATACGCCCTGCATCACTGCCTCGGCCTGCGGTGCGGCCAGCTCCTCGTAGTCGTGGCGCGCGAAGTAGTGGCGGCCGAAGTGCAGCCAGTGCTGGTCGGCGATCTCGCGTACCGACTTGCCGGTCGCGGCGAGCACGTTGGCCCAGGCCAGCACCGCCCACAGGCCATCCTTCTCGCGCGCATGCGACGAGCTGGTGCCGAAGCTTTCCTCGCCGCAGATCGTGACGTCGCCGGCGTCGAGCAGGTTGCAGAAGAACTTCCAGCCGGTCGGCGTTTCGTACAGGGGCACGTGCAGCGCCTTGGCGACCTGATCGGCGGCGCGGCAGGTCGGCATCGAACGGGCGATGCCCCTGACGCCGTCGCGATAGCCGGGCAGCCGCTGCAGGTTGGCGGCGAGCATCGCCAGCGAATCGCCGGGCGAGACGAACAGGCCGCGGCCAAGGATCATGTTGCGATCGCCGTCGCCGTCGCTGGCGGCGATCAGGTCCGGCGCGTCGTCCTGATAGGCGAGGTCGGCGAGATGTTTGGCGTAGATCAGGTTCGGATCGGGGTGGCCGCCGCCGAAGTCCTCGAGCGGCACGGCGTTCATCACGCTGTTGCCCGGCGCGCCGAGCATTTCGACGAAGATGCGTTGCGCGTACGGGCCGGTGACGGCGTGCATGGCGTCGAAGCGCAGGCGCGCGCCGCGCTTGAGCCAGTCGCGCAGGCGGTCGAAATCGAACAGCTGCTGCATCAGGCGGGCGTAGTCGTCGACGCTGTCGACGATCTCGACCACGCAGTCGCCGAGCGTCTGCTCGCCGCGACGATCAATGTCGATCGGCGCGGCGTCGAGCACGCGGTAGCGCGCGATCATCTTGCTGTACTCGAAGATGCGTGCTGTCAGACCTTCGCTCGCCTGGCCGCCGCCGGCGACGTTGAATTTGAGGCCGAAGTCGCCGTCCGGGCCGGCCGGGTTGTGGCTCGCCGTCAGCAGCAGGCCGCCGGCGGCCTGGCGCACGCGAATCAGGTTCGAGGCCGCCGGCGTCGACAGCAGGCCGCCCTGGCCGATGATCAGGCGGGCGATGCCGTTGGCCGCGGCGATCGCGGCGGTGGTCTGGATCGCGGCGCGGTTGTGATAGCGTCCGTCGCCCCCAATGACGAGGGTGCCGCCCCGGAGTTCGGGTACGCAGTCGAAGATCGACTGCAGATAGTTCTCCAGGTAATGCGGCTGCTGGAACACGGCGACTTTCTTGCGCAGACCCGCGGTACCGGCCTTCTGGTCGAGGTAAGGCTTGGTCTGGATGTCGCGGATCGCCATGTTCGTCGTTCTGTTTGGTTTGCTTTCGGCCGGTATCTTATAGTCCTCTCATGCAGGCTACTACGCATCTTTGCCCGTGCTGCGGCAAGCCGCGGCGCATCGCGCATCTGCTCGAGCTCTACGAGCGGAACTACCGCATGTTGCAGCGGCTGCTGCCGGCGCTCGACGGTCATGCGCCGCGCCAGCGCGTGGTCTCGCGCAGCGAGCGCGACTGTCCCCTGCATCTGGAGATTGTCGAGCGCGATCGTTACACGCAGACCTTGCGTCTGACTTACGAATTCGTCGACGAGGCCGGCGTGCGCCGGCAGCCGGACCTGTGGGTGCGCCTGTATCGCGACGCATCGGTCGCCGAAGCGCTCGAATGCAGCCAGCGCCCGCCGTGGGAGGCCGAGGACGACGCTGATCCTGCGGCGCATGCCTTCCTCTCGGCGCAGTGGCGTCGCAACCTGCTGCTCAACAAGTGGCTCGACTACCTGCTCGATCGCGGCCACGCCTTCGACGCCGCGCCGCTGCCGGAGCCGGCCTGAGCGGATCGTTGCCGGCGCTGCCGTGCCGCGTCGGTTTGCGGAATCTCGCGGCGGCGTCCTGTTGATGCCGGAGGATGCGCGCCCGGCTCAGTCACGCAGGCGTTTCGGGAACTGGTAATCGCGCAGCGCGCCGTCGTGCTCCACCAGCTGCGCCCAATGTTCGATCGGTAACGCGATCTGCGCGACCGCGCAGGTCGGCAGATCGTCGAACGGGCAGCGTGCCAGGGCGTGCGCAAGTTCGCTGAGCCCCGGGTTGTGGCCGAACAGCATGACGTGACGATCCGCGTCGTCGAAGCCGCGCACCAGGCGCAGCAGCGTCGGCAGTGCGGCTTCGTAGACGCGGGGCTGGATCAGCAGTTGATGGCCGTCGATGCCGAGGGCGTCGGCGAACAGGCGCGCCGTCGTGATCGCGCGCAGCGCCGGGCTGCTGACGATGCGGTCCGGCACGCCGAGCGCCTGGCGCGCCCACGCCGCCATGCGCGGCGCGTCACGGCGACCGCGGTCGTTGAGCGGGCGTTCGAAATCGCTGAGTTCGGGATTGTCCCACGACGATTTGGCGTGGCGGACGAGAGTGAGCAGGTGCATGGATGCGAGTATTCCGCATCGGTGACGCGCGCATCCACCGCGGCGGCGCGGAAGATCCGGTCGGCCCGGATCCGCCGCGCGGCTCGCGTTGTGCCTAGAACTGCCAGCTCAAGGTTGCGCTGACCCCGCGCGGGGCCGCGTAGTAGGACTGCGACCAGTACAGGCTGGTCAGGTACTTTTCGTCGGTGACGTTATTGAGGTTCACCGTCAGATCCATGAACTCGGTAATGCGGTAGGCGCCCATCAGGTCGAGCACCGCGTAGGCGTCCTGGCGGGTCTTGACCGGCGCGCCGCTGTACAGCGTGTCGATGCGGTAAATCTCGTCCTGCCAGCGCACGCTGGCGCCGAGCCGGAGCGCGTTGAGCATCGGCAGGCGGTAGCGGGTCGTCAGGCGCGCGGTCTTGCGGGGCACGAAGGTGCGTGCGTCTTCGCCATCCGGGCCTTCGATCTTCATCTGCGTGTAGCCGGCGCTGAGCGACCAGCCGGGCAGGATCTCGCCGACGACGTCGACTTCGAAGCCGGTCGAGGTCGCATCCCGGGCGACGTAGAACTGCCGGCCGTAGCTGTCGTAGCCGCCGGCTTCGGCGGTGTTGTTCTGTTCGACGCGGAACACCGCGAGGCTCGCGTTGAGGCGCCGGTCGAGCCACTCGCCCTTGACACCGCCTTCGAGGTTGCTGCCCTCGATCGGTTCGAGCACCTGGTGCTGCTCGTCGACTTCGGTCTGCGGATTGAAGATCTGCGCGTAGCTGGCGTACAGCGAGTAGTGCGGCGCCACGTCCCAGACGATGCCGACGTAGGGGCTGAGATCATCGGCCTGATACTGGTGCTGTACGTTGTAGCTTTCGCCCGACGTCTCGGCGTGCGTGAAGTTGGCGCCGGTCAGCAGCTTCAGCGCGTCGGCGAGGTTCCAGCGCGCTGCGGCGTAGAGGCTCTGACGGCGGTTCGCGAATTCGGCGCCGATCGAGGAGGCATCGTAGGCGTAGTGCGGGAAGCTGCCGTCCCAGCTCGCGAGATCCGGCACCGCGTCGCCGATGTGGGTGTTGTACTTCGACAACTGGCTGTTGTCGTCCTTCGACCAGCTGGCGCCCAGCATGAGATCGTGGCGGCGGCCCAGCAGCGTGAACGGGCCGCCGGCATAGACGTCGCCGATCCATTGCGTTTCGGTCGAGCTGAACTGCGAGGGGTAGCTGAACAGACCCGTGCCGTCGTTGGGGTCGGGTTCGCCGTAGACGTAGAAAAGATCGGAGTCGGCTTCCAGGCGTCGGCGCGTCAGCACGGCGGACGCCTTCCACTCCTCGCCGAGTCGCCGGCTCAGTTCGGCGAAGGCCGTCTGGTCGCTGTTGTCCCAGTACGACCAGTCGGCGGATGTGCTCGTCGAGCGATCGTAGTGGGTCGGCGTGCCGTCGCTGTGCCACAGCGGCAGCGCGCCCCACATCGGGCTGTCGGCATGCAGGCTCTGCTGCGAGAAGCCGAGCGTCAGCATCGTATCCGGAGCGAGGTCGGCTTCGACGATGCCGTAGCCGACGGTCTTGTCGCGCGAGTAGCGGTCGAGATACGAGTCCTTGTGCTCGGCGACGCCGACGATGCGGCCGCGCACGTGGCCGCCGTCGTCGAGCGCGCCGGAGACGTCGACGTCGAGGCGGCGCTGTCCCCAGGAGCCGAGCGTCGCGGCGATGTCGCCCTGCAGGCCCGCGGTCGGACGCTTGCGCACGAAGTTGATCGTCGCCGACGGGTTGCCGGTCGAGGACTGCAGGCCGTTGGCGCCGCGCAGCGCCTCGACGCGGTCATAGATCGCGACGTCGACGTCGCCCCACTGGTTGCCGTTGGCGAACGGCACGCCGATGCCATCGACCTGGAAGTTGGTGATGTCGAAGCCGCGTGCCGTGTAGTAGGTGCGGTCGGTCTCGACGCGTTCGACGTTGATGCCGGTCGCGTGCGTGAGTAGATCGTTGACGCTTTGCAGCGCGAAGTCCTGGATCTCCGCCTGTGTGATCACGCTGATCGACTGCGGCGTCTCGCGCAGCGACAGCGGCAGGCGGGTCGCGGCGCTGCTCGAACGCACGGCGTACTGATCGCCGAGGCGCCGGCCGGTGACGTGCACGACGGCGATGCCGTCGGCGTCCTCGCCGAGCTGCAGCCGATAGCTGCCGTCCGGCTGGGCGTAGGCCTGGAGGCCGGAGCCGGCGAGCAGTCGCGCCAGGTCCTCGTCCGGCGCATGACGGGCGGCGAGGCCGGCGCTTCTGCGCCCGGCGACCAGCGCAGGCGTGTACTGCAGGCGCAGGCCGGTGCTCGCGGCGTAGCGCTCCAGCGCCGTGCCCAGCGGGCCGTCAGCGATCGCCGGGCTCGCCGTCTCGGCGCCGTTTGCCGCCGGCGGTGCGGCGACGGCGATCGTCGGGATCAGCCCGATGCCGACGCTCAGCAGCAGGCCGCGCGCGGCGTCGGCCAGCGGAGCGGGGGCGAAGGTGCGGGCGGAGGCGGGGAAGGTTTGCGGCATGACGGGTCCGGATTCTTTGTGAATTTAAATAATAATAATTATCATTTGAATTAATGAAAAGGGTGACCGGACGTCCGGCTTGGCGAAGGCTGAGAACGGCCGCAGCGCTCAGCCGGATGTCAACGGGAGGAATCGGCCGGCAGTTGGCGCCGGCGTCGGGAATGCCGCGGGTTGGGGATTGGCCCTGTTCACGCCCATCGCGTCGTTGAGGCCGGCCCCGTTCCGCCACAGCGCAAAGAACGGGGAGCGACATGTACCGGGCATCCCTGAGCAACGGAGTCGTTCGCGCAGTGCACGGCCCCGCGAGGTGGCCACCGTCGTTTCATGGGGGGCTGCAGGGATGCCGTCCGGCGAGCCGCCGGGCGTGGGGCGGCCGTGCAAAGGGAAGGCGCGGGCCGCGCCGCCGGGCGATTCCCGAGAAACAGTCCGCAACGCCGCATCACGGCCAGCCAGACGAACCCGCGGCGACGCTATCGGCGTTGCTGTCGGCGTAACGGGCCCTAAGCCTCGGGCAGATAGACGTCGTAGCGCGCCTGCGTGCCGCTGATCTGGAACGCCGGCTTGCGGTCGGCGAGGAATGGCGCGGCGCTCGGTCGCTTGACGACGACGCGCAGGCGCGCGCAGGCGAGCGCCGGGGCGAGCAGCGCCGAAGCATCCGGATCGCTGCCGGTCAGCTCGCGCAGCAGCTGCATTTCCTTCTGCGGCAGGGCCTGCTTGCCGCGGTGCGGATACATGGGGTCGAGGTGTACGACATCCCAGCGCCGTCCGCTGCGCATCAGTGCGACGGCGTCGCCGGCGATCAGCTCGATGCGCGCGGCGGCCTCGTGCCAGTGCGGATCGGCGAGGGCGCGTGTGCGGGCATCCTCGAGGAGTGCGGCGAACAGGGGCTGGCGTTCGGCCATCGTCACCCGCGCGCCGAGCGCGGCAAGCGTGAAGCCGTCGCGGCCGAGTCCGGCGGTGGCGTCGAGCACCTCGGCCTGCGGATGCTTGTGCAGGCCGATCGCGCGCGGCAGCAGCTGCTTCTTGCCGGCGGCGACGCGGCGCGTCAATTCGGCGTCGGTCCAGTCACAGCGCACCGGCTTGAACTCGGGATGGTGGCGCGCGTGCAGTTCGAGCCCGCTGCTGCCGCGCTCCAGCGCAAACGAAAAACCCCGGGCCTCGGGGCCCGGGGTCGTGTCCTGCGTGTCCGACAAGACTTAGAGCTTGCTGGAGTCGAACAGGGCCGGCAGGCGCTGCGCGAGCATCAGGTCGCCCTCGACCTGCAGCTTGCCGGTCATGAACGCGGTCATGCCATTGAGTTCGCCCTTCATCAGCGCGACGAGATCGTCGTCTTCCATCGTGATCGTCACATCGGCGGTGCTGGACACGCCGTCGACGATCGAGCACGCGCCGTTCTTGACGACGGCATGGACCGGCTGCGAGCAGTTGAACTGGATCGTGCAATCGGTGCCGCTCGCCTCGGCGGCGTTGAAGGCGGACGGCAGGTTCTTCAGCAGTTCAGCAGCAGACATGAAACGCTCCGGAAATAGTGTGAGGAGGGCGCATCGTAAGCCCAGCCCGCCGCGCCGTACAACCCAAGAATGGACGAGATGGAAAGCCCGCTTACTGGTGCTGCGGCGGGGCGTCGCGCAGCGACGCCAGCAAGGCCGTGGCGAAATCGGGCGCGAGCAGCACGACGTTGATGCTGTTGCCGTGGATGCGACCCTGCGTGCGCAGCGTTGCGATCTCGGATGTGGCCAGACGATGATCGAGCACGCGGTAGTCGACGCCTTCCTCGCGCAGCGCCGCGAGCTGCTTGAAGCGGCGGAACGCGTGGCCCTTGGCGAGCCCGGCGGCGGCGTCGATCTCGCGCAGCGTCAGCCAGCCTCGGTAAGGATTCATTCCGACGTCGACAGCAGGAAATGAGCGCGCGCGATGGCGATCGGCCGCGCCGGATCGCTTTGCCAGCAGCGGATCTGCGTCTGCGCGACACGACTGCCGAGACGCGTGATCTCGCAATCCGCATACAGGTCCTCGGGGCGGCCCGACAGCAGGTAGTCGACCGCGAAGTCGATGCTCTTCGGCATGCGCTCGGCGTCGAGCTGCAGCAGCAGGTGCAGCAGCGCGGTGTTTTCCATGAACGCTGCGGTCACGCCGCCGTGCCATGCCGGCAGGCGCGGGTTGCCGACCAGACTGTCGCGGAACGGCAGGCGCAGGCGCGGCCGCTGCTCGTGCGTCTCGACCCGCATGCCGAGAAAGCGCGCGTACGGAATCAGCGCGACCAGCGGCGCGTAGTCGCCGCGTTCGCGCGCCGCGCGCCGGGCTTCAATCCAGGCGCCGCTCATGGCGCACCGCCGTGGCCGGGGCGCGGGGCGTTCGAGCGCATGAAGACCAGCTGCGCGCTGGCGATCGGCTGCCCCTCGTCGTGCTGCCAGACGGTGGCGCGGACGAAGGCGATGCTCTGCGTCAGGCGAAAGCAGCTGGTGCGGCAATGCACGGCCGCGCCGCGAAACGCCGGCCGCAGGTAATCCATGCGCAGATCGAGCGTGGCGATCGGCTCGCGCTGGCCGACGCGGGCCAGTACCGCGAGCCCGGCGGCGCTGTCGACCAGCACGGTGATGACGCCGGGATTGATGCGACCGCTCTCGCTGTCGCCGAGCCAGTCCTCGCGCCAGGGCAGGATCAGGACCGCGGCGTCGGCGCTGAGCGCGCCGACCTGCATGCCGCATTCGGCCATGTGCGGGGACAGCGCGAGATAGCGCTCGCGCAGCGCGTCGATGAAGTCGGGGTCGCTCATGGCCGCGATTCTAGGTCGAGCCCGGCGGCTCCGCTAAACTGGCGGCGATGAATGCTCCCGAACCGAACCGGCCCGTGTCTTCCCCTGAGCTTGAGCGGCGCCTGCGCGCGGCGCTGGCCGACACGCATCTGGAGACGCCGCGGCCGATCGCCACGCTCGAGACGCCGCTGCTCGACAAGCTGATTCCGGCGGCGATGCGCGCGACGCTGCGCCCGGCGGCGGTGCTGGTGCCGATGATCCGCCGCGGTGCCGATCTGCATGTGCTACTGACGGTGCGCGCGCCGAACCTGCGCACGCACGGCGGCCAGATCGCCTTTCCGGGCGGGGCCAAGGATGCCTCCGACATCACCGCCGTCGACAACGCGCTGCGCGAAGCGCAGGAAGAGGTCGGCCTCGATCCGGCGAGCGTGGAGATCGTCGGCTATCTCGACGATTTTCCGACGCTGAGCCGCTTCCTGGTCACGCCGGTGGTCGGCATCGTCGATCCCGAGCCGATGCTGTCGCTGCAGCAGGATGAAGTCGCCGAGGTCTTCGACGTGCCGTTCTCAGTGCTCGCCGATCCGGCGAGCTTCGAGCGCAAGCTGTTCGAGCGCGCCGGTTTCAAGGTTCCGATCTACGAGGTCAACTGGCAGGGTCGCCGCATCTGGGGCGCGACCGCCGGCATGCTCTGGGATCTCGCCGGGAGGATGCGCCGATGAGCGCCGACGCCGGCAAGGACGCGCTCGCCGAGGCGCTGCGCCTGCAGCGCGAGGCCGCCGGACTCGGCTTCGACTGGCGCCAGCTCGACGAGCTCTGGGACAAGCTCGACGAGGAAGTGGCCGAACTCAAGGAAGCGGCGACCCAGGGCCGCATTCGCACGCAGGAGGAACTCGGCGACGTGCTGTTCATGGCGGTGAACCTCGCCCGCCACCTCGGCGTCGACGCCGAGGCTGCGCTGGCCGGCACCAACGCCAAGTTCGCGCGTCGTTTCGAGTACGTCTGCGCCGCGCTTGAACAGCTGCCGCCGATCGGCGATCCTCGTCGACTCGACGCGATGGAAGCGCGCTGGCTCGAAGCCAAGCGCCGCGAAAAATAGAAAGCGTCGGTCACGGGCCGTCTTCGGCCCACTTGCGAGGGAGGAGGGAGCCTCATGCGCATCGGCCTTGTCGTCGATTCGGCCTGTGATCTGCCGCCGGAGTTCATCGCGCGGCACAAGATCCAGATCCTGCCGATCACCATCCACCTGGACGGTCAGGATCTGGTTGACCAGCGTGATCCCGAAACCACGCTGCGCTTCTATCGCGAGCGGCTCGGCGCCAGGGGCGACGCCGGCTCGTCGCCGTTCTCGGTCGAGCAGATCCGCGACGTGTTCCTGCGCAAGCTGGTGCTCGATTACGACTTCGTGTTCTGCCTGACCATCGCCAGCAGCCGCAGCCCGATCCACGCCAACGCCACGCAGGCTTCGTTCGCGATTCTGCGCGACTACAAGCCGATCCGTGCCCAGGCCGGCATTCCGGGGCCGTTCGCGCTGCGCGTGATCGACACGCAGAACCTGTTCGTCGCGCAGGCGATCAGCGCGGTCGAGATCGTGCGCCTGATCGAGGCCGGCACGGCGAACCCCAACAAGATCCGCGAGCGCGCCGAGTTCATCGTGCAGAACACCTATGGCTACATGGTGCCGCGCGATCTGCACTATCTGCGCGTGCGGGGCCAGAAAAAGGGCGATCGCAGTGTCGGCTGGGTCGGCGCGGCGCTCGGCACCATGCTCGACATCAAGCCGATCGTGCGCGGCTATCGCAACGAGACGGGACCGGTCGCCAAGCTGCGTCACTTCGACGACGCCTGCGCACGGCTGTTCGCCTACGCCGAGGAGCGCGTCCGCGCCGGCCTGCTGACGCCGACGCTGGGCCTGTGCTACGGCGGCGACCTTGCCGAGATGCGCGCGCTGCCGGGCTACGAGAATCTGGTGCGGACCTGCAGCGAGCACGGTGTCGAGCGCATCGAGAGCATGATGAGCGTGACCGGCGGCATCAACGTCGGGGCCGGTGCTCTGGGCCTGGCGTTCGCGGCCGAGCCGCACGAGGCCGAAATCTAGACCGGCGAGCGCGGCAGGCGGCCGCGCAGGGGATGGCGCCGGGCCGTGCTGCGGACGGCGCGGCGCGCCGCTAATCTATGCGCCCCTTTTTTCTACCGCCGACCATGACCGCTCGTCCCCGCATCGCCATTCTCGGCGCCACCGGCCGCATGGGCCGTGCCGTCGCCGCCGCCGTCGCTGCCTCGCCGCTGGTCGAGCTCGGTGCGGCATTCGAGCGCGCCGGGCACGCCGAGCTCGGCAAGCCGGTCGAAGGCAGCGAGGTGCGCATCAGCGCCGATATCGCCACCGCCGCCGCGCAGTTCGACGTGCTGATCGACTTCACCCGTCCCGAGGGTACGCTCGCCGCGCTCGAAGCCTGTGCCGTGCTCGGCAAGCGCATGGTGATCGGCACCACCGGCTTCAGCGCCGGGCAGAAGGCGCTGATCGAGGCGGCCGCGATACGTCTGCCGGTGCTGATGGCCGGCAATTTCAGCATCGGCGTCAACCTCTGCCTGAAGCTGCTCGAGGACGCGGCGCGCGCGCTCGGCGACGACTTCGACATCGAGATCGTCGAGGCCCATCACCGCCACAAGGTCGATGCGCCGAGCGGCACCGCGCTGATGATGGGCGAGGCGGTCGCCCACGGCGTCGGCCGCGATCTGGACGAGGTCGCGGTCTACGCGCGCCACGGTCACACCGGCCCGCGCGAGCGCCGCACGATCGGTTTCCAGACGATCCGCGGCGGCGACGTGGTCGGCGATCACACCGTGATGTTCCTCGGCGACGGCGAGCGCGTGGAGATCGCGCACAAGGCTTCGAGCCGCATGAACTTCGCCAACGGCGCCGTGCGCGCCGCGGCCTGGCTCGCCGGCCGCGAGCCGGGGCTCTACACGATGCGTCAGGTGCTCGGCTTCTGATGGCGACGATCACGATCCGCCCGGCGAGCGTCGCCGACACGGCACTGCTGCTGGCGCTGATCCGCGCGCTCGCCGAGTACGAGAAGCTCGCGCACGAGTGCGTCGCCAGCGAGGACAGCCTGCGCGAGCACCTGTTCGGCGCGCGGCCGTACGCCGAGGCGATCATCGCCGAGGCCGACGGCCAGCCGGCGGGGTTTGCGCTGTTCTTCCACAATTACTCGACCTTCGTCGGCAAGCCGGGCATTTACCTCGAAGATCTGTTCGTGCAGCCGGCGCGGCGCGGGCTCGGCGTCGGCAAGCGCCTGCTCGCCGAGGTCGCGCGCATCGGCGTCGAGCGTGGTTGCGGACGTTACGAATGGACCGTGCTTGACTGGAACGAGCCGGCGATCCGCTTCTACCAGAGCCTCGGCGCCGAAATGAAGCGCGAGTGGATCATCAATCGCGTCAGCGGCGCAGCCCTGAACCGGCTGGCGCAACTCGCCGGGCCGCGGTAGAACGGCAAAGCCGCCGTCCGGCGGTCCCGATTCCGGAGTCGCCATGCCGCGCCAGCGTCGCTTTGCCCTTTACGCCGCTTTCGTCGCGTTCGGTCTGGCTGCCACGGCCGCGGCGGCCGACGACGGCCTGGACGACGGTCTGGCGGCATTGATCGATCGCGCCGCGCCGGGCGTGATCGCCGACCGTCGCTGGCTGCACCAGCATCCGGAGCTGTCGAACCGCGAGTTCGAGACGGCCAAGTACGTCGCCGGCAAGCTGCGCGCGCTGAAGCTCGACGTGCAGACCGGCGTCGCCCACACCGGCGTCGTCGCCGTGCTGCGCGGCGGCCGGCCCGGTCCGGTGATCGCGCTGCGTGCCGACATGGACGCACTGCCGGTCGTCGAGGACGTCGACGTCCCGTTCAAATCGACCGTGCGCACCACCTACGACGGCCAGGACGTCGGCGTCATGCACGCCTGCGGCCACGACGGCCACATGGCGATCCTGCTCGGCGTCGCCGAGGTGCTGGCGGCGCGGCGCGGCGAGCTGCCGGGCACCGTCAAGTTCATCTTCCAGCCGGCCGAGGAAAGCGCGCCGCCCGGCGAGGAGGGCGGTGCCGAGCTGATGGTCAAGCAGGGCGTGCTGTCGCGCGAGCCCCGGCCCGAAGCGATCTTCGGCCTGCACCTGTTCGCCGGCTACGAGGTCGGCAAGGTCGGCTATCGCGCCGGCGGCATCATGGCCAGCTCCGACGATCTGCGCATCGTCGTCGACGGCAAGCAGACGCACGGCGCCGCGCCGTGGGCCGGCATCGATCCGATCGTTGCCGCCAGCCAGATCGTGCTCGGCCTGCAGACGATCGCCAGCCGGCAGATGGATGTGACCGAAGCGCCGGTGATCGTCACGATCGGCAAGATCGAAGGCGGCGTGCGCAACAACATCATTCCGGACCGTGTCGAGATGAAAGGCACGCTGCGTGCACTCGACGAGGACATGCGCCGGCAGTTGCACGAGCGCGTGCGGCGCACGGCCGAATCGACCGCCGCCGCCTCGGGCGCGCGCGCCAGCGTTCACATCGCCGAGACCCACGCCTACCCGGTGACCTGGAACGATCCGGCGCTGACGCAGCGCATGCTGCCGAGCCTGCAGCGGCAATTCGGCGCGCGCCTGTTCGAGGCGCGGCCGATGCTCGGCGCCGAGGATTTCTCGTTCTACCAGCAACAGATTCCGGGCCTGTTCCTGTTCGTCGGCGTGCGGCCGAAGGGCGCTGATCCGGCGACGTTCGCGTCGAACCACTCGCCGCGCTTCACGATCGACGAGTCGGCGCTGAAGACCGGCGTCGAGGCGCTGACGCGCCTGGCCTGGGACTACCTGCAGGGCCGCACGGCCTGAGCCGGCGCAGTGCGAGTCAGCCGGCTTGCTCCAGACGGGCGACCAGGGCCGCGAAATCCGCGGCGGGCACCGCTTCGCCATACAGGAAGCCTTGGGCGTGATGGCAGCCGCGCTCCTGCAGCATGCGCTGTTGCCGCATCGTTTCCACGCCCTTGGCGGTGACGTGGACCCCGGTGCTGTAGCCGAGCGCGATGATGGCATCGACCATCCGGTGTGCGTCGCGATCGTCGGCCATCGCGCGCACGAAGCTGCGATCGATCTTGACGTGATCGACGCCGAGTCGGGTCAGCATCGACAGACTCGTCGGCCCGGTGCCGAAGTCGTCGATGCCGAGTGTGACGCCGCAGGCGCGCAGCTTTTGCAGCACGGCGGCGCTGGCCTCCGGATTCTGTAGCAGGCTGGATTCGCTGACTTCGAGCGTCAGGGCCGCTGCCGGCAGGTCGCTGCCGTGCAGTGCCTGCCGGACGAGCGCTGGCAGCGCGTGGTGGTGGAGCTGGCGCGCCGACAGATTGAGCGTCAGCCGCAGCGGGCGCTGCATGGCCTTGCGCAGCGTCGCCGCTTCGCGGCAGGCCGTATCGATCACCCACTGAAGCAGCGGCAGCGAGAGCTGGCAGTCCTCGATGCAGTCGATGAAGGATTCGGGCATCAGCAGACCGCGCTGCGGATGCTGCCAGCGCAGCAGCGCTTCCATGCCCTCGGCGTGGAGGGCGCCGAGCGAGATCTCCGGCAGGTAGTGCAGCCGCAGCTGATGTCCGTCGATCGCGCGCTGCAGTTCATCGCGCAGGGATTCGTGCCGTTGCGACGGCTGCAGCATCGCCGGCCTGAACCATTGCGCGCCGGCGCGTCCCAGGTGCTTGGCGCGGAACATCGCGGCGTCGGCATGCCGCAGCAGCAGTGCGGCACTTTCGCCGTCCTCCGGAAACAGGGCGGCGCCGATGCTCGGCGTGACCTGGACCTGGCTGCCGTCGATCATCAGGGGCGTCGACACCGTGCGCACCAGTTCGGCGAGCATCGGGTCGAGTGCGTCGCGACCTTCGACTTCATTGAGAACCAGCACGAACTCGTCGCCGCCGAGGCGGCCGACGGTATCGGTGTCGCGCACCCCGCCGGCCAGACGCCGCGCGATGGCGACCAGAAGGTGGTCGCCGGCGGCGTGACCGAGCGTATCGTTGATGTGCTTGAAGCGGTCGAGGTCGAGCATCAGCACGGCCAGTTGGCGCCGATGCCGTTTCGCCTGGCGGATCGCGCCGTCGAGGCGCTCCATCAGCAGGGTGCGATTGGCGAGGCCGGTCAGCGGATCGCGGCTGGCCATCTGCCGAATGAAGGCTTCGCTGCGCTGGCGTTCGCTGCCGTCGTCCGCCATGTGCAGGTAGCCGATGAGGTCGCCGTCACGGCCGTGGATGGCGGCGACGCCGATGTTGACCTGCAAGGTGCTGCCGTTCTTGCGGACGTAGGTCCAAGCACCGTGTTCCGGGTGGGCGGTGACGATGTCGAAACCGGTCGGCGGCGCGTCGGTATGCGCGGCCAGTTCGGCACTGCGGCGTGCGAGGTCGTCGGGCGCGAGCAGCATCAGGTACGAATGACCGAGCAGCTCCTGGTTGTCATAGCCGAGCAGGCGCTGCGCCGCCAGATTGCAGCCGGTGATCAGTCCGTGTTTGTTGGTGGCGATCGCCGAGAACGGCAGGGTATCGAGCATGGCCTGGCGCAGTGCGCAGGCCTTGCGCAGCTTCAACGCCGATGCATGGCTCTGGCTGCGGGCGAGGTCGCAGGCGGAGATGACGGCGTAGCGTTTCGTCCCGAGCTGCAGGCGGCTGAACTGGATCTCGGTCGGTATTTCATGGCCATCCCGGTGCAAGCCGACTGATTCGACGACGCGATCGTTCGGATCAGCGCCGCGCTCATTCATGAAGCGCTCGAGCCGTTGCAGGGCTTCGGCCTGGGACCGCGGCGGAATCAGCTGCGTGATCGACTGGCCGCACAGTTCCGCAGCAGGGTAGCCGAACAGTTCGCTCAGGCGCCGATTGATCATCGTGATCTGCCCATGTCGGTCGACGATCAGTTTCGCTTCCGGCAGGGCATCGAACAGCCGCTGCAGGTCCGCTTGGCCGAGGCCGGCGGTGTCTGTCGAACGGGCACGATTTTTGTCGTGCGTCTCGGCTGTCATTGCCCCCCCTGGTGCTGCCCTGAGCCCTGAGCCAGAGAACGTCGGATGCCGCCCCGGCTGCAAGCCGGTGGCCGTTTTCATCGCGAACCGCCGGTGATCGCGCAGGCCCCGCGCCGCGCGACCGACTGTTTTTCAGCATAGGCCTGCAGGAGCCCCGGTGCGAACCCGCTGCATGGGTAAGAACTACTGAGCGGAGCTCATGAGCCGCCCAGCGGTGGGCTGGGCGAATCAACCGGGCGCGCGTTTGCCGATGGTTTCGGTCGCGGTCCAGATCAGGAACTTAGGATGTCCCTGGTGATCGGAGGCGCTGCTTTCGGACCATTGCAGCTGCAGCACGGCTCCATCACGGTGACGCCAGCCGCCGCCGCGCCGGTAAACCGTGCCGGGCCGCCGTGCAGCGAGCGCCGCGTGCAGGCTCGTCTGTTCGGACGCCGGAATCAATGGAAGATCCCAGACGCTGTGACCGTAGACTTCCTCAAAGCTGTAGCCGGAGGTTTGTTCGCAGCGCCGGTTGAAGCGCAGGATGCGCCCGTCGGGTGTCGTGATCATGATCAGCGCGTCGACGGCGTCGACGGCCGCCTGGGTCTGCTCGAATTCTTCCTGAAGCCGTTCGGTGCGCTCGGAGACCCGAAGTTCCAGCTCGCCGTTGAGCTGTTGCAAGCGCGCTTCGGCCTTCTTCTGTGCGCTGATGTCGGTGAAGGTCAGCACCGCGCCCTCGATGCGGTTGTCCGTCGTGCGGTACGGGGTGATCCGGCGCAGGTACCAGTGCTCGCTTTCGACCTGGACTTCCTTCTCGCGTGCGGCCAGCGATTCGATCGCCGCGGCCACGTCGGCGCTCAGGTCCTCATCCTCGAAGCGCCAGACGATATCGGTCAACGGCCGGCCGATATCGCCGGCGATGACGCGGAACAAGCGCGTCGACGCGCGCGTGAAGCGTTTGAGCGTGAGGTCGGCGCCGAGGAACAGGGTGGCGGTGTCGGTGCTCGCGAGCAGGTTGCCAAGATCATTGTTGGCATCTTCGAGCGAGGCCAGCTTTTCCTGCAGCTGGCTGTTGACGGTCGACAGCTCTTCGTTCAGTGACTGCAGCTCCTCGCGCGAGGTTTCGAGCTCCTCGTTGGCGGCCTGCAGTTCCTCGTTCATCGACAGGATTTCCTCGTTGGAGCCGCGCAGCTCCTCGTTGGCGTTCTCCAGCTCTTCGACGGTGATCTGCAGCTCTTCGCGCGCGCTCATGAGCTCGGTCTTGAGCTGCGCGACCAGGCCTTCATCGGCCGGGTCGGTGGCAGCCGTGCGGTGGCGCCGCGTCGCGCCCTCCGGCGGGTTGCGGAAAGTGACCAGAACCAGGTTTTCCGGCGATGGTGTCCCGACCAGCGGACGAGCGGACACCGTGACTTTCGGCAGCCCGGAGGCGCGCGTGCCGCGGCCGCTGCCCAACTCGATGCGCCGATGCTCTCGGATCGCCTTGTTGACGGCCGTGCGCACGTGGGCGCGCAAGCCGTCGCTGCACAAGGCCAGCAGATCGCGCGTCGGCTGTCCGCTCGGTTGCCGAAGGTAAGTGCCGGTGTTTCCGTGGAAATACAGCACCTCGAAATTCGGCCGCACCAGCACCGCTGCCGGCGCGTAGTCTTCGATCAGCGCGGCACGGGTCATCTCCGCGGCCGAGATCGCCGGCAACTGCGCCGCCGCCGGCAATGTGATGCGGGAGATCGGTGCCGGCGCGACCGGGAGTTCCAGGCGCAGTCGCTGGCGGTCGTACGGGCGTCGGCGGTATATGCGCCAGCGCTTGGCTACCGCTTCGAACAGATCGGCGCGGGCGCCGACCGTTTCGGACGGCCCGAGCAGCAGGTAGCCGCCGTCGTTCAAGGCGAAATGAAAGATGCCGACCAGTTGCTGCTGTACGTCGGGCTCCAGATAGATCAGGAAGTTGCGGCAGCTGAGCAGGTCGATGCGCGAGAACGGCGCGTCGCTGAGCAGGTTCTGCTGGGCGAACAGCACGGACTCGCGCAGATCTCTGCTGACCTGGTAGCGATGTTCGTCGATCTTGACGAAGTGTTGGGCCAGCCGCTTGGGGCTGATGTCGGTCAACTCGGTGTCGAGGTAGATGCCACGACGGCCGACATCGAGTGCGTCGGTTTCGAGGTCGGTGGCGAACACTTGCAGCGGATTCGAGCGCCCGGCGGCGGTGAGCTGTTCCTGCATGACGATGGCCAGCGAATAGGCCTCCTCTCCAGTGGCGCAAGCCGGCACCCAGATCCGCAGCGGCGCGTCTGCGGGTTTGTTGCGTAACAGCTCCGGGATGACCTGCGTCTCCAGCTGGCCGAACATTTCCGGGTCGCGGAAGAACTGCGTGACGGAAATCAGCAGGTCCTTGGCCAGCAGCCGCGCCTCTTCCGGCTTTTGCTGCAGCAGTGTCAGGTAGTCGGCGCCGTTGCGCAGGTGATGAAGCCCCATGCGCCGCAGCAGCCGGCGCCGCAGCATGCCCTTGCGATAGCCGCGAAAATCCAGCCGTGTCTGAGAGCGCAGCAGCGCAAGCACCTGCAGCAGCAGGTTGATGCCGACCGCAGCCTCCTTGGTGCCGTGCGCCCGGTCGGCGAACCGGTGCGCGGTATAGTCGAGCAGGGCCTTCGGCATCGCTTCCGGAGGCAGCACGTAGTCGGCGAGGCCGGTGGCGATCGCATTTTCCGGCATGTCCTTGTGCTCGGCGCTGTCCGGGGACTGCACGAGGATGACGCCGCCCTGGGCCTTGACCGCCTTGATGCCGCTGACGCCGGCGTTGCTGGTGCCCGAAAGGACGATGGCGATCGTCTGGTCCTGCAGGTCGGCGGCCAGCGAGCGAAAACCTTCGTCGATGACATTGTGCGGCCCGCTGCGCTCGATCGGTCCGTCGAGCCGCAGGATGCCGGCGCTGCTGGAGACATAGCGATTCGGCGGAATCACGTAGACATGGTTGGCGACGAAGGGCTCGCCGTCGCGCACCTCGGTAACCGGCATGCGCGTGTGCTTCTTGAGCACTTCCGACATCAGGCTTTCACGGTTCGGATCGAGATGCGGAATCAGCAGGAACGACATGCCGCTGTCGGGGGGCATCGCCTCGAAGAAGCGGATGTAGGCGCTCAGGCCGCCGGCGGACGCGGCGATGACGACCAACGGCAACGCAGTGGAGGCATCGGCATCGGATGCGGATGTGTGGGGGCTGGCCTCGGCCGGCGTGGCGCTGGCAGTCTCCGCTGGTTTCCCCAGGGCTTTCTTGCTGCGCGTTGAGGCTGGCGGTTTTTTGTTTCCGCGCATGAGTTTTTACCTCAAGTGAAGGTCGGCAGCGTACGCTCCGGCCCGATGCTTGGACAAGCGTGGGTCCGGGGTTTGTGAACGCCGTTGGCGGCGCTGCGCGGCTGGCCGCGAGGCTCGATCGGGACGACAATGGCGCCGGTCGGGATGCAACGAGCGTGGACAAGATCATCAAGGGCAGGGGTACCGCGGCGCGACCGGAGGGGCGTTTCGAATCGCGGCGCGTCGAACGCTTCGACGACGGCTGGCTGCTCGACGAAGAAGCGCTGCCGCGGCTGGCGACGACGCTGCATGCCGAGCAGGCGCGCACGATCATCGCGCGCAACGATTCGCCGGACCTGCCGTTCGCGCAGTCGATCAATCCGTATCGCGGTTGCGAGCACGGCTGCATCTATTGTTATGCGCGGCCGACGCATGCCTACCTGAATCTGTCGCCGGGCCTCGATTTCGAAACGCAGCTGTTCTACAAGCCGAACGCCGCGGCGCTGCTGGAGGCAGAGCTGCGCCGGCCCGGCTACCGCTGTTCGATGATCTCGCTCGGCGCCAACACCGATCCTTACCAGCCGATCGAGCGGGACTTGCGCATCACGCGCAGCCTGCTCGAGGTGATGGCGCGCTTCCGCCATCCGGTCGGCATCGTCACCAAGGGCACGCTGGTCGAGCGCGATGTCGATCTGCTGCAGGATCTGGCGCGCGACGGCCTGGCGATGGTCGCGGTCTCGATCACCACGCTCAAGCCCGAGCTCAAGCGCACGCTGGAGCCGCGCGCCGCCTCCGGCGCGGCGCGCCTGCGCGTGATCAAGACCTTGGCCGACGCGGGCATTCCGACGATGGTGCTGTATTCGCCGGTCATACCCTTCGTCAACGATGCCGAGCTCGAAAGCATCCTCGCCGCGGCGCACGCGGCCGGCGCGCGCCAGGCGGCGCATATCCCGCTGCGCCTGCCGTACGAGGTGAAAGACCTGTTCCGCGAATGGCTGGAAGCGCATCTGCCGCTGAAGGCCGCGCACGTGATGAGCCTGGTCCGGCAGATGCGCGGCGGCCGCGACAACGACCCGGCCTTCGGCAGCCGCATGACCGGGCAGGGCGAATACGTGCGCATCATCCACCAGCGTTTCGATCTGGCCTGCCGGCGTCTGGGCCTGAATGTCGGCGAGCGCAGCGCCTGGCTGTCGACGACGCAGTTCCGCGTACCGCCGCAGGCCGGCGATCAGCTGGACCTGGCGTTCTGAAGCGGGGCGCCCCTTATACTGGCTGCCTAAACGGGAAGGGGCTGCTATGACGGATCGCGGCAGTGTCAGGGTTCAGAATACCGGTGCGTTCTACGACGATCTGGAAAAGCTGTTGCTGCGCCAGATCGCCAGCCAGCCCACGGTCCTCGACCTGCGGCTGAAGCTGGCCGAGCTGTACTACGAGACGCGTCGGGTCGAAGCCTTTGTCAAACTGGCGCGGCAGGTTCAGACGATGATTCCGAATCTGCGACGCTCCCCGGACTGGGGGCGCATCGTCAGCATGGGGCGCATCATCGCGCTCGACGATCCGATGTTTCTCGAGGCCGAAGTCGCCGACAGGGTCGAGTACATCACCGCCAAGGCGTCCGTGGTGCGCGACTACAAGCGCATCGGCGAGGAAGAGCGTTTCCGCAAGCCGCTCGCCGCGGTCGCCGAGGCCTATGAGGCCGTGCGCAAGGATCCGCGCTTCATCGCCGAACTCGACGCCGAGTTGATCCAGAGTGCCGGCCACCCGACCTCGTTGCAGTTCGCGGCCGCGCTGTCGCGCCATGCCGGCGGCGCTCGCATCTATCTGAAGCGCGAGGATCTCAGTGCGCAGTCCTCGCATCTGCTCGCGGCGATCTACGGCCAGGCGATGCTTGCCAAGCGCATGGGCAAGAAGACCCTGGTCGGCTTCAGCACCAACGGCCGCAGCGGCGTGGTGCTCGCCTCGGTGGCGGCGCGGCTGGGACTCGATGCCGTGGTCTACATGGACAGCGGCCAGATGCAGCTGCAGGCGAGCAATCTGTTCCGCATGTGGATGATGGGCGCCCAGGTTCTGGAGGCCGGCACCGGGCCGAGCAAGACCGGCGACATCCGCAAGGAGGCCTGGGGGCACTGGGTTGCCAATCTCGGCGAATGTTTTCTGGTGATGGGACTCGATGCGGCGCCGCACCCGTATCCGATGCTGGCGCTGGAAATGGCGTCGGTGGCGGGGCGTGAATGTCGCCGCCAGCTGTATGCGATCAACAAGAAGGTTCCGGACCTGCTGGTCGCGCGCGCCGGCGACAATGCCGATGCGGTCGGCCTGTTTCCGCCATTCCTGCGCGCGACCGGCACGCGGCTGGTTTGCGTTGAAGCGCGCGACCATCTCGATGCGGCCGCCGAACGCGGCAACGGCGGGCCGCAGGCCTTGACGCTGCAGGAGCAGCAGCGCGCGGCGGTGATCCTCGAAGGCATGGATTACCCGCGCACGACGCGCGAACACGCCTGGCTGAAGGCCAGCGGCCGCGTCGAGTACGTGAAGGGTTCGTCAGCCGCGGCCAAGCGCGCGGTCTACGACCTCAGCAAGCACGAGGGCGTGATTCCGGCGATCGAGACGGCGTACGCGCTCGGCTGGGCGCTGCAGGAAGCCGCCAAGATGAGTGCCGAGCAGTCCGTCATCGTGATGGTCTCCGAGCAGGTCGACAAGAACATCTGGCAGATCGGCCGGGCCATGGGCGTGCCGCTGTAGTCCGGCTTCAGGGGCTTCGCGCCGCGCGGCCCGACGCTTTTCCGGCCACCCGCGATCCTGCGGGCTGGCCGGCCGGCGGGGCGGATTCGGCGCGCGGCAGCTGCAGCGCAGACTCAAGCCGTTCCAGTGCTTCGAGAAAGGCGGCGGCGAGGGCGGGTTCCAGCACGGCGAGCAGCTCGCGCTCGCGTGCCAGCGCCAGTGGCACCAGGGTCTCGTAGAGGCGGCGCCCGCGCGGCGTCAGTTGCAGCTGCGTCTCGCGGCCGTCGGCGGCGCCGGCCGCCACGCGTACGTGTCCCGATTCCCGCAGGAAGGCGACCGCGCGGCTGACGCGCGTCTTGTGCATGCGCGTCGAGGCGGCGATCGCCTGCGCCGTGCAGCGGCCCTCGGCGCCCAGCGTGGCGAGGATGCGCCATTCGGGAACGTCGATGCCGTAGCGCTGCCGGTAGATCTGCGCCAGATTCTGGCTGACCTCGGCGGCCAGCCGGTTGAGGCGGAACGGCAGGAAGCGCAGCAGGTGCAGTTCGGCGGCAGCGGACATCCCGGGGTTTCTCCGGTCTTGACCCGGTCAGGGTCGCTTTCTACGATGGTTGCGATCGCAACTATAGGAGCGACGCAGCGACCCGTCGAGCTCGACGAGGAGCGGCGCTGACGTCGACCGCCGGAGGAGATTCATGCCCATCGCCAGCGGTGCGCCGTACCAGAGCGGCTTCGGCAACGAGTTCGCGACCGAGGCCTTGCCCGGCGCGCTGCCGCTCGGACGCAATTCGCCGCAGCGCTGCGCCTACGGCCTTTACGCCGAGCAACTGTCCGGCACCGCCTTCACGGCGCCGCGCCATGCCAATCGCCGCTCGTGGCTGTACCGCATCCGGCCGGCGCTGGCCCATGGGGCATTCATGCCGCTGCCGCATGCCGGCATCGAGGCGCTGGCCGACGGTTTGGCCACGCCCGAGCCGTTGCGCTGGAGTCCGCCGCCGCTGCCGTCCGCAGCTACGGATTTCGTCGACGGACTCGTCGCCTACGCCGGCAACGGCGGGCCGGCGGGGCAGAGCGGCTGCGCGATCTATCTCTATGCGGCCAACCGCTCGATGCACGAGCGCTGGTTCTACGATGCCGACGGCGAGCTGCTGATCGTGCCGCAGCTCGGACGCCTGCGGCTGGCGACCGAGCTGGGCCGCATCGAGCTCGAGCCGCAGCAGGTCGCGGTGATCCCGCGCGGCGTGCGCTTCGCCGTCGAACTGCTCGACGAGGCGGCGCGCGGCTACCTCTGCGAGAACTTCGGCGCGCCGCTGAAGCTGCCGGATCTCGGCCCGATCGGCGCCAACGGCCTTGCCAATGCCCGCGACTTCGAGACGCCGGTCGCGGCCTACGAGGATCGCGAGGTCGACGGCGAGCTGATCGCCAAGTATCAGGGCCGCCTGTGGCGCGCGCCGATCGATCATTCGCCGCTCGACGTCGTCGCCTGGCACGGGCGCCACGCGCCGTATCGCTACGACCTGCGACGCTTCAATGCGATCGGCTCGATTTCCTACGATCATCCCGACCCGTCGATCTTCCTCGTGCTGCATGCGCCGAGCGACAGCGAAGGCGTCAGCAACCTCGATTTCGTGATTTTTCCGCCGCGCTGGCTGGTGATGCAGGACACGTTCCGCCCGCCGTGGTTCCACCGCAACGTCGCCAGCGAGTTCATGGGCCTGATCCACGGCGTCTACGACGCCAAGGCCGACGGTTTCGTGCCCGGCGGCGCCTCGCTGCACACCTGCATGAGCGGCCACGGCCCCGACGCGGCGACGTTCGAGCGGGCGAGCCACGCCGACCTGTCGCGCCCGGAGCGCATCGCCGACACCATGGCCTTCATGTTCGAGTCGCGGCTGCCGCTCCTGCCGGCGCGCGCCGCCGTCGATGCCCCGCATCGGCAGCGTGATTACCGCGCCTGCTGGCAAGGCCTGCGCAAGCACTTCGATCCCGCACATTGCTGATCTCCATGCTCAACGAAACGCACGCGCCGTCGCTGCGCAGCTGGGTGCCGGGCGCGCAGGCGCCCGACGGCGATTTTCCGATCCAGAACCTGCCGTTCGCGATGTTTCGCCGCCGCGGTACGGACGCGGCGTGGCGCGGCGGCGTGGCGATCGGCGAGCGGATCGTCGATCTGGCGGAGCTCGCCGCACGCGCACCGTTCGAAGGCCTTGCGGCGCAGGCCTTGCAGGCCGGCGCGCAGGCGACGCTGAACGCGCTGATGGCGCTCGGCGCGCCGGCCTGGTCGGCGCTGCGCCTGGCGTTGTCGCGCGCGCTGCGCGAGGGCTCGTCGCTGCGCGCGACGCTCGAGCCCTGCCTGCTCGCGCAGGCCGAGGCCGAGTACGCCCTGCCGGCGACGATCGGCGACTACACCGATTTCTATACCTCGATCCACCACGCGACCAGCGTCGGCCGCCTGTTCCGGCCTGACCAGCCGCTGCTGCCGAACTACCGATGGGTGCCGATCGGCTACCACGGGCGCAGCTCGTCGATCGGCGTATCCGGCCAGCGCTTCGCGCGGCCCTGCGGGCAGACGCTAGCGCCGGGCGCGGCGGCACCCACCGTCGGGCCGTCGAAGAAGCTCGATTACGAACTTGAGCTGGGCGTGTTCGTCGGCCCCGGCAATGCGCCGGGGCAGGCGGTGCCGATTGCTGAGGCCGAGTCGCACATCTTCGGGCTTTGTCTGCTCAACGACTGGTCGGCGCGCGATCTGCAGGCCTGGGAATACCAGCCGCTCGGTCCGTTTCTCGCCAAGAATTTCGCGACCACGATTTCGCCGTGGATCGTGACGCTGGAGGCGCTGGCGCCGTACCGCAGGCCGTTCATGCGCGCGGACGGCGATCCGGCGCCGCTGCCGTATCTTGATTCGGCGGCGAACCGGGCCGCGGGCGCCCTTGACATCCGCCTGCAGGTGCTGATCGAGACGGCGGCGATGCGCGCGCGCGGCGAGCCTGCGCAGGCGCTGTCCGAGACCAGTTTCCGGCATGCGTACTGGACGATCGCGCAGCTGGTTGCCCATCACAGCGTCAACGGCTGCAATCTGCGCCCCGGCGATCTGCTCGGCACCGGCACGCAGTCCGGGCCGACGCCGGGCGAAGCCGGCTCGCTGCTCGAACTGACGGCGGGCGGGCAGCGGCCGCTGACGATCGGCGGCGAGGCGCGCAGCTTCCTGGCCGATGGCGATCGCGTCGTGCTGCGCGGCTGGTGCGTCGGCGAGGGCGCGGCGCGGATCGGTTTCGGCGAGGTCGAGGGGATGGTGCTGCCGGCGCAGGGCTGAAAGGGCGGCTGCGCGGATTGCGGCCGGTCTGGGGGATTTTTTCGCGAAGTTTCGATAGACCTTGCGGCGCTGCACCAATATAATGCCGGCCTAATCCAGTACGGGGGCGCTAGACGCACGACACGCCCCCGTTTTCGTGTCCGCCTCCCAGGATTAGATCCGCCGATGACCGACTTCAAACCGGCCCTGCTTGCCCTCGCCGATGGTTCCATCTTCAAGGGCGTTTCCATCGGAGCCGATGGTCTAACGGTCGGGGAAGTCGTTTTCAACACGGCGATGACCGGCTACCAGGAAATCCTCACGGATCCTTCGTACCGCGAGCAGATCGTCACGCTGACCTATCCGCACATCGGCAACGTCGGCACCAATGCCGAGGACGCGGAGTCCGAGCGCGTGCATATCGCCGGCCTGGTGCTGCGCGAAGTGCCGCGCCGGCACAGCAATTTCCGCTCGACGCAGGATTTCCGCGAATACCTGAAGGCCAACAAGACGGTCGCGATCGCCGGCATCGATACGCGCCGCCTGACGCGCATCCTGCGCGACAAGGGCGCGCAGAACGGCTGCATCCTCGCCGGCAGCCGCATCACCGAGAAGAAGGCGCTCGACGCCGCGCGCGCGTTTCCCGGCCTGAAGGGCATGGACCTCGCCAAGGTCGTGTCGGTGACCAAGCCGTATGCGTGGACGCGCGGTTCGTGGACGCTCGAGACCAACCGCGAGACGGTGCGCGAAGGCGGCCGCTTCCACGTCGTGGTCTACGACTACGGCGTCAAGTCGAACATCCTGCGCATGCTCGCCGACCGCGACTGCCGCGTCACCGTGGTGCCGGCGCAGACCAGCGCCGCCGAGGTGCTCAAGCTCAAGCCGGACGGCGTCATGCTGTCGAACGGCCCCGGCGATCCGGAGCCCTGCGATTACGCGATCGCCGCCGCGCGCACGTTCCTCGCCAAGAAGACGCCGCTGTTCGGCATCTGCCTGGGCCATCAGATCCTTGGTCTGGCGCTGGGCGCGCAGACGCTGAAGATGAAGCTCGGCCATCACGGCGCCAACCATCCGGTCCAGGATCTGGAAACCGGCCGCGTGATGATCACGAGCCAGAATCACGGCTTCGCGGTCGACGAAGCGACGCTGCCGAAGAATGTCGTCGCCACGCACCGCTCGCTGTTCGACGGTTCCAACCAGGGTCTGCGCGTGCTCGATGCGCCAGCCTTCAGCTTCCAGGGCCACCCCGAGGCCAGCCCCGGCCCGCACGACGTCGCCGAACTGTTCGACCGCTTCGTGGGCCTGATGGCGGAAAAGCGGTAAGCCCAGTGCTCGGAATCACCGACATCGCCACTTACGTGATCGGAGTGGTGATCATCGTCCTGCTGCCCGGCCCGAACTCGATGTTCGTGCTCAGTGTGGCGGCGCGCGACGGCGTGCGCGCCGGCTATCGCGCGGCCTGCGGCGTGTTCGTCGGCGATTTCATCCTGATGCTGCTGGCGGCCGCCGGCGTCGCCTCGCTGCTGCGCGCCTATCCGCAACTGTTCTTCGCGCTGAAGTGGGCCGGCGCCGCGTATCTGGGCTGGCTCGGCCTGGCCATGCTGCGCGCGGCCTGGCGGACCTGGCATCGCGAGTCGCAGCCGCCGAGCGCAGCGCTCGCCGAGCCGGCGACGGCGCGACCGTTCCGGCGGGCGCTGGCGATCAGCCTGCTGAACCCGAAGGCGATCCTGTTCTTCATGTCGTTCTTCATCCAGTTCGTCGATCGCAGCTATCCGTATCCGGCGCTGTCGTTCGCCGCGCTCGGTGCGATCGTGCAGATCGCGAGCTTTGCCTATCTGAGCACCCTGATCCTCGCCGGTAACCGCCTCGCGGCGGCGTTCCGCGCGCGCCGGCGCTTGAGCGCCGGGGCGACCGGCGGGGTCGGTGCCCTGTTCCTGAGTTTCAGTGCCCGGCTGGCAACGGCCGCGGCCAACTAGCCCGTCAGACGAGTCGCAAGATGCCGAAACGCACAGACATCCAAAGCATCCTGATCATCGGCGCCGGTCCGATCGTGATCGGCCAGGCCTGCGAGTTCGATTATTCCGGTGCGCAGGCCTGCAAGGCGCTGCGCCAGGAAGGCTATCGCGTGATCCTCGTCAACTCGAATCCGGCGACGATCATGACCGACCCGGAGATGGCCGACGCCACCTACATCGAGCCGATCCGCTGGCAGTCGGTCGCCAAGATCATCGAGAAGGAGCGCCCCGACGCGCTGCTGCCGACGATGGGCGGCCAGACCGCGCTGAACTGCGCGCTGGAGCTGGCGCGCGAGGGCGTGCTGAAGAAGTTCGGCTGCGAGCTGATCGGCGCCAACGAGCACGCCATCGACCTCGCCGAGGACCGCCAGAAATTCCGCGACGCGATGACCGAGATCGGTCTGGGTTCGGCGCGCTCGGGCGTCGCGCACTCGATCGAGGAGGCACGCAAGATCCAGCAGGAGATCGGCTTCCCGGTGATCATCCGGCCGAGCTTCACGCTCGGCGGCTCCGGCGGCGGCGTCGCCTACAACGTCGAGGAGTTCGAAGAGATCGTGATGCGCGGTCTCGATCTTTCGCCGACCACCGAAGTCCTCATCGAGGAGTCGCTGCTCGGCTGGAAGGAATTCGAGATGGAGGTGGTCCGCGACCGCAAGGACAACTGCATCATCGTCTGCTCGATCGAGAACTTCGATCCGATGGGCGTGCACACCGGCGACTCGATCACCGTCGCGCCGGCGCAGACGCTGACCGACAAGGAATACCAGATCATGCGCAACGCCAGCATCGCGGTGCTGCGCAAGATCGGCGTCGACACCGGCGGCTCGAACGTGCAGTTCGCGATCAACCCGGCCGACGGCCGCATGATCGTCATCGAGATGAATCCGCGCGTATCGCGCTCGTCGGCGCTGGCCTCGAAGGCGACCGGCTTCCCGATTGCCAAGATCGCCGCCAAGCTGGCCGTCGGCTACACGCTCGACGAGCTCAAGAACGACATCACCGGCGGCGCCACGCCGGCCTCGTTCGAACCGAGCATCGACTACGTCGTCACCAAGATTCCGCGCTTCACGTTCGAGAAGTTCCCGCAGGCCGATTCGCGCCTCACCACGCAGATGAAGTCGGTCGGCGAGGTGATGGCGATGGGCCGCAACTTCCAGGAATCGCTGCAGAAGGCGATGCGCGGTCTCGAAGTCGGCAGCGACGGCTTCGATCCGCAGGTCGAGCCGGCGAAGGACGGCAGCTTCAGCGACGAAGCGCTGAACCGCATCCGCACCGAGCTCGCGATCGCCCGCGGGCGTCGGCTCTGGTACGTCGGCGATGCGTTCCGCGCCGGCCTGTCGGTCGCCGAGGTGCACAAGCTCAGCAAGATCGACGTCTGGTTCCTCGAGCAGATCGAGGAACTCCTGAAGACGGAAGTGGAGATCGCCGGGCAGAAGATCAGCAAGCTCGAGGCCGAGGACCTGCGTCGCTACAAGCGCCTTGGTTTTTCGGACCGCCGTCTGGCGCGGCTGATGGGCGTCAAGGAGGATTCCGTGCGCCGCGCGCGGCATCGCCTGGGCATCCGTCCGGTCTACAAGCGTGTCGACACTTGCGCCGCGGAATTCCCGACCTCGACCGCGTACCTGTACTCCAGCTACGACGAGGAGTGCGAGGCGCAGCCGAGCGCGCGCGAGAAGATCATGATCCTCGGCGGCGGTCCGAACCGCATCGGCCAGGGCATCGAGTTCGATTACTGCTGCGTGCACGCGGCACTGGCGCTGCGCGAGGATGGCTACGAAACCATCATGGTCAACTGCAATCCGGAGACCGTGTCGACCGACTACGACACCTCGGATCGCCTGTATTTCGAACCGCTGACGTTCGAGGACGTGATGGAGATCATCGACCTCGAAAAGCCCAAGGGCGTGATCGTGCAGTTCGGCGGCCAGACGCCGCTGAAGCTGGCGCGCCAGCTCGAGGCCGCCGGCGCGCCGATCATCGGCACGACGCCGGACGCGATCGACCTCGCCGAGGATCGCGAGCGCTTCCAGAAGCTGGTCGAGAAGCTCGGCCTGCTGCAGCCGCCGAACGGCACGGCGACGTCCGAGAAGCAGGCGCTGTCGGTCGCGTCGAAGATCGGCTATCCGCTGGTCGTGCGGCCGAGCTACGTGCTCGGCGGCCGCGCCATGGAGATCGTCCACGACGACGAGGATCTGAAGCGCTACATGCGCGAGGCGGTGAAGGTCTCGAACGATTCGCCGGTGCTGCTCGACCGCTTCCTCAACGATGCGATCGAGGTCGACGTCGACGCGCTGGCCGACGGCAAGGATGTCGTGATCGGCGGCATCATGGAGCACATCGAGGAGGCCGGCGTGCATTCCGGCGACTCCGCGTGCTCGCTGCCGGCGCACTCGCTGCCGAAAAAGGTGCTCGACGACATTCGCAGCCAGATCGTCAAGCTGGCCAAGGCGCTCAACGTCGTCGGCCTGATGAACACGCAGTTCGCGGTGCAGGGCGGCAAGGGCCAGGAAGCCAAGGTGTTCCTGCTCGAGGTCAATCCGCGCGCCTCGCGCACCAGTCCGTTCGTTTCGAAGGCCACGGGGCGTCCGCTGGCGAAGATCGCGGCGCGCTGCATGGCCGGCCAGTCGCTGAAGGCGCAGGGCATCACCGGCGAGATCGTGCCGAAGTACTACTCGGTCAAGGAGTCGGTCTTCCCGTTCGCCAAGTTCCCGGGCGTCGATCCGCTGCTCGGGCCGGAGATGCGCTCGACCGGCGAGGTCATGGGCACCGGCAAGCATTTCGGCGAGGCTTTCAACAAGGCGCTGCTGGCGGCCGGCATGACGGTGCCGCGCGCCGGCCAGGCCTTCATCTCGGTCCGCGACCAGGACAAGAAGAAGGCGGTCGAGCTGGCGCGACTGGTGACGAGCCGGGGTTTCAAGGTCGTCGCCACGCACGGCACGGCGGCGATGATCCGCAAGGCCGGCATCGACTGCCAGGGCGTCAACAAGGTCAAGGAAGGCCGCCCGCACTGCGTCGACATGATCAAGAACGGCGAGATCCAGTTCATCGCCAATACCACCGAAGGCAAGCAGTCGATCGAGGAATCGCGGTCGATCCGCGGCGCGGCGATCCAGCACAAGGTCTGCTACTTCACGACCATCGCCGGCGCGCTGGCGGCGGCCGTGGCGATGGAGCATCTGGACGAGCTGGACGTCAACCGCCTGCAGACCCTGCACGCCGGCCTGCGCTGATCCGCCGGCTGTGGCCCGGGCGCGCCGCCCCTGCGGGGTGGGCGGGCCCGGGCCGTGATGGTATCTTTGCGTATCCCCAGTCGGACCGAAGGTCGGCTAGCCGCCGACACGCGGTCCTTTTGTCCATTCGAAATAACGGGATAGAGATGAACAAGACCCCGATGACGCTGCGCGGCGCCGAGAAGCTGCGCGAAGAACTCCGGCACCGCAAGAGCGAACTGCGGCCGACGATCATCGCTGCCGTCGAAGAGGCGCGTTCGCACGGCGACCTCAAGGAGAACGCCGAGTACCATGCGGCCCGCGAGCAGCACGGCTTCAACGAGGGGCGGATCCAGGAGATCGAGGCCAAGCTGTCGAATGCCCAGATCATCGACCCCAAGCAGGTTGCGGCGCGCGGCAAGATCATCTTCGGCGCGACGGTGCAGCTCGCCGACGCCGACAGCGGCGAGGAAATGAACTACCAGATCGTCGGCGAGGATGAGGCGGACGTGAAGGCGGGTCTGCTGTCGGTCAACAGCCCGATCGCCAAGGCCCTGATCGGCAAGGCCGAAGGGGACTTCGTGCAGGTCGCGACGCCGCAGGGCGTGCGCGAGTTCGAGGTCGTCGGCGTGCGTTACCTCTGAAGGTCTTTCAGGCCCGGGCCTTGAAGCTGGCGATTTCGCCCGCATCTCGGCGGGCATGACTGCCGCCCCATCCATGACGCAGAAACGCCGCCCCAGTTCCGCCCGCTGGCTCGCCGAGCACGAGTCCGACCCTTACGTCCAGGAAGCGCGGCGGCTGGGCTATCGTTCGCGGGCGGTTTTCAAGCTCAAGGAAATCCAGGAAAAGGACAAGATCCTGCGGCCCGGCCAGATCGTCGTCGACCTCGGCGCCGCACCGGGCGGCTGGAGCCAGTACGCCCGGCCGCTGCTCGGCGCCAAGGGCCAGCTGTTCGCGCTCGACATCCTGCCGTTCGATCCGATCCCGGCCGTCGACATCATCGTCGGCGACTTCCGCGAGGACGCGGTCCTGCACCAGCTGGAGGCCAAGGTTGGCGATCTGTCGGTCGACGTCGTCCTCAGCGACATGGCGCCGAACCTGTCCGGCGTCGACGCCGCCGATCAGGCCGGCAGCATCCATCTGTGCGAACTGGCGCTCGAGTTCGCCAAGGCGCATCTGAAGCCGCGCGGCACGCTGCTGGTCAAGGCGTTCCAGGGCGAGGGCTTCGACGCCTACCTCAAGACGATGCGCGAGGCGTTCGAGACCGTCAGCATCCGCAAGCCCAAGGCTTCGCGGGCGCGTTCTAGTGAAGTTTATTTGCTGGCGCGCAACTTCCGTGCGGTGTAAGGTGCAATCGTCCGTAATTCCGACAGGTCTCCGACGTTGAACGATCTGGCAAAAAATCTGTTGCTGTGGGTCATCATCCTCGTGGTGCTGATGGTGGTGTTCCAGAGCTTTTCCTCGCGTTCGAGGCCGCAGTCGCCGCTCGCGTATTCCGAGTTCATCAGCCAGGTCAAGGACGGCAACGTCGGCGAGGTGACCATCGACGGTCAGGTGATCCGCGGCGAGATGAAGGGCGGTACGCCGTTCGTCTCGATCAGCCCTGAAACCGACAACAGCGCGATGGTCGGCACGCTGCTCGACAACAAGGTCAAGTTCAGCGGTTCGCTGCCGAAGGAAACGCCGATCCTGCTGCAGCTGCTGTTCAACGCATTCCCGATCCTGCTGCTGATTGCGGTCTGGGTCTACTTCATGCGGCAGATGCAGGGCGGCGGCGGCGGTCGCGGCGCGCTCAGCTTCGGCAAGTCGCGCGCGCGCATGCTCAACGCCGATCAGGTCAAGGTCACGTTCAACGACGTGGCCGGCTGCGAGGAAGCCAAGCAGGAGGTTTCCGAGCTGGTCGACTTCCTCAAGGATCCGGGCAAGTTCCAGAAACTCGGCGGCAAGATTCCGCGCGGCGTGCTGATGGTCGGCTCGCCGGGTACCGGCAAGACGCTGCTCGCCAAGGCGATCGCCGGCGAGGCGGGCGTGCCGTTCTTCACGATCTCGGGCTCCGACTTCGTCGAGATGTTCGTCGGCGTCGGCGCCTCGCGCGTGCGCGACATGTTCGAGCAGGCCAAGAAGCATGCGCCGTGCATCATCTTCATCGACGAAATCGATGCCGTCGGTCGTCATCGCGGCGCCGGTCTCGGCGGCGGTCACGATGAGCGCGAGCAGACGCTGAACCAGCTGCTGGTCGAGATGGACGGCTTCGAGGGCAGCGAGGGCGTCATCGTCATCGCGGCGACCAACCGCCCCGACGTGCTTGATCCGGCGCTGCTGCGCCCGGGCCGCTTCGACCGCCAGGTCGTCGTGCCGCTGCCGGATGTGCGCGGCCGCGAGCAGATTCTGAAGGTCCACATGCGCGCGGTGCCGCTGGCCGACAACGTCAAGCCGGAAATCATCGCACGCGCGACGCCGGGCTTCTCCGGTGCCGATCTCGCCAATCTGGTCAACGAGGCCGCTCTGTTCGCGGCGCGCGCCAACAAGCGCCTGGTCGATCACGACGATTTCGAGCGCGCCAAGGACAAGATCATGATGGGCGCCGAGCGGCGCTCGATGGTGATGTCCGAAGACGAGAAGAAGCTCACCGCCTACCACGAAGCGGGCCACGCCATCGTCGGCCTGTCGGTGCCGGAGCACGATCCGGTCTACAAGGTCACCATCATTCCGCGCGGCCGCGCGCTCGGCGTGACGATGTTCCTGCCGGAGGAGGATCGCTACAGCTACACCAAGCAGCGCCTCAATTCGTCGATCTGCTCGCTGTTTGGCGGCCGCATCGCCGAGGAAGTGATCTTCGGGCCCGAGAAAGTCACGACTGGCGCCAGCAACGACATCGAGCGCGCCACCGATATCGCGCGCAACATGGTCACCAAGTGGGGCCTGTCCGAGAAGCTTGGTCCGCTGGCCTACTCGGAGGATAACGGCGAGGTGTTCCTCGGCAAGAGCGTGACGCAGACCAAGAACGTCTCCGACGAGACGGCGCACGTCATCGACGAGGAAATCCGCTCGGTGATCGAGGCCAATTATTCGAAAGCCAAGGCCATCATCGTCGACAATCTCGACAAGCTGCACGTGATGGCGCAGGCGCTGATCAAGTACGAGACGATCGACGCCGAGCAGATTCGTCGCATCATGGCCGGGCAGGATCCGGGTACGCCGGAGAGCTGGACCGACAATTCCCGTCCGGGTGGTGGTGGACCCGCCCCGACGCCGGCGTCGCCCGCCGACCTCGGCGTGCAGCCGGCCGGTGGCCCGCCGAAGCCGGCGAGTCAGCAGACCTAGCAAAGACAAGAAGGCCGGCGAGAGCCGGCCTTCTTCGTTGCCTCCCCGATCCGCGAAGAACAGATGGTGCTGCAACTGCCGCGACGCACGCTGTCGCTCGACGCTCCGGTCGTCATGGGCATTCTCAATGTCACGCCGGATTCTTTTTCGGATGGCGGCCGGCACCGGACCGTCGGGGCCGCGCTGCAGCGTGCCCGCGAAATGATCGGGGAGGGCGCCGGCATCATCGATGTCGGCGGCGAATCGACGCGGCCCGGTTCGGCAGCTGTTGGCGAGTCCGAGGAAATCGACCGGGTCGTGCCGGTCGTCGAAGCGATCCGCCGCGAACTCGATGTCGTGATCTCGATCGACACGATGAAGCCGGCGGTCATGCGCGCTGCCTGCGCGGCCGGTGCCGAGCTCATCAACGATGTCTACGCCTTGCAGGCGCCGGGCGCGCTCGATGTCGCGCGCGAGGCGGGTGCCGCGGTGTGCCTGATGCACATGCAGGGGCAGCCCAAGACCATGCAGCAGGCGCCGCACTACGATGATGTGCTGGCCGAGGTCCGGGACTTTCTGGCCGAGCGCGTCGCCGCTTGCGAGCAGGCGGGCATCCCGCGGTCGCGGCTCTGCGTCGATCCGGGCATCGGTTTCGGCAAGCGGCTTGAACACAATCTCGCACTGCTGGCGCGCGTCGACGCGCTCGCTGCGGGGCTGCCGGTGCTGATCGGCGTGTCGCGCAAGACGATGTTCGGCGAACTGCTCGGCCGGCCGGTCGGCGAGCGCCTGCCGGGTGCGCTGGCGGTCGCGGCCATTGCCGTCTGGCAGGGGGCCGCTATAGTGCGCGTCCACGACGTCAGGGCCACGGCGGACGCGATTCGCGTCGCTCAGGCCCTGCGCGAATTCAGGAAGGCGAAGTGAGTCGTCAGTATTTCGGAACAGATGGAGTGCGCGGTCGGGTCGGTGTGGCGCCGATGACGCCCGAGTTCGCGCTCAAGCTTGGCTGGGCGGCGGGGCGGGTGCTCGCCGACGGGCACGGCGCGCGCGTGGTCGTCGGCAAGGACACACGGCGTTCCGGCTATCTCTTCGAGTCGGCGCTCGAAGCCGGATTCGCCGCGGCCGGTGTCGAAACCGATCTGCTCGGACCGCTGCCGACGCCGGGCGTCGCCTATCTGACGCGTGCGCTGCGCGCGCAGGCGGGGGTCGTGATCTCGGCTTCGCACAACCCGCACCACGACAACGGCGTGAAGTTCTTCGGGCCGGACGGCGGCAAGCTCAGCGACGAGGTAGAGCTCGAAATCGAGCGGCTGATCGACGCGCCGCTCGAGTGCGTCGCGCCCGAGCGCCTGGGCCGTGCCAAGCGTATCGACGACGCAGCCGGCCGTTACATCGAATTCTGCAAGGGCACGTTCGGCGAGAAGAACCTCAACGGCCTCAAGCTGGTCGTCGACTGCGCCAACGGGGCGGCCTATCGCGTCGGCCCGGCGATCTTCGAGGAACTCGGCGCCGAGGTCGTGGCGATCGGCGATCACCCGAACGGGCTCAACATCAATGCCGGCTGCGGCTCGACGCATCTGGGCGCCGTGAAGGCCGCGGTTCATCAGCACGGCGCCGATCTCGGCATCGCGCTCGACGGTGATGCCGACCGCTGTCTGATGGTGGATGCAGCCGGCAACGAGATCGACGGCGATCAGATCCTCTATGTCATTGCGCGCGCGCGGCTCGCGGCCGGTGAGCTCAGCGGGCCGGTGGTCGGCACGCAGATGTCCAATCTCGGACTCGAACGCGCGCTGCTTGCGCTGGGTGTCGAATTCCGTCGCGCGAAGGTCGGCGATCGCTACGTCATGGAGCTGTTGCGCGAGACGGGCGGCATGCTCGGCGGCGAAGGGTCCGGGCACACGATCTGCCTCGACAAGACCTCGACCGGCGACGGTCTGGTGACGGCACTGCAGGTGCTGGCGGCCGTCGTCGGCCAGAAGAAGCGCCTGGACCAGCTCGTCGCCGGCATGGCGAAATTTCCGCAGGTCCTGATCAACCTTCCGGTGCAGGGACGCGCGGCCGACGTGCTGGCGCAGCCCGCCGCGCGCGCGGCCGAAGCGGCCGCGCTCGAACGACTGGGGACGCATGGCCGCGTCCTGCTGCGCGCCTCGGGTACCGAGCCGCTGATCCGGGTCATGATCGAAGCTGACGACGACGCGCTGGCGCAGCGCGAAGCCCGCGCCCTGGCGGCGGCGATTGAAGCGGTGCAGGCATAAAGGCATATACGCGAAAGTTTGGGAGCAAGAAGATGGCGCGTCGCAAGATGGTGGCGGGAAACTGGAAGATGAACGGCTCGCGGGATGCCAATGCGAATCTGGTGCACGATGTGGTGTTCGACTCGAAGCGTTATCCGGACATCGATATCGTTGTCTGCCCGCCGGCGGTTTACATCGAATCGGTCGGCGCAGGGCTCAACGGCAGCAGCGTGCAGCTCGGCGGACAGAATCTCAGCGAGCAGGAAAAACCCGGCGCGTTCACGGGCGAAATTCACGGTGGCATGCTCAAGGACGTCGGCTGCTCGCATGTGATCGTCGGTCATTCCGAGCGCCGTTCGCTCTACGGCGAAAGCGACGCGCTCGTGGCCCACAAGTTCAAGACGGCGCAGGCGTGTGGCTTGCAGCCGATCCTCTGCGTCGGCGAGACGCTGGCGGAGCGGGAGGCCGAGCAGACCGAAGCGGTGCTCGCGCGCCAGCTCGGCGCAGTGCTCGAACTGGTCGGCGCCGAAGCTTTCAAGAACGCGATCATCGCCTATGAGCCGGTCTGGGCGATCGGCACCGGACGTACCGCCAGTGCCGAGCAGGCGCAAGCGGCGCATGCCTTCCTGCGTGGCCAGCTGGCGGCGGCGAATGCTAAAATCGCCAATTCAACCCGTATTCTCTACGGCGGCAGCGTCAAGGCCGACAACGCGGTGTCGCTGTTCGCGAACGCCGATGTCGATGGCGGTCTGATTGGCGGTGCGTCGTTGAAGGCGGCGGAATTCCTTTCGATCTGCGCGGCTGCGCAGTCGCTGTGTCAGTGAGTCAAGCATGTATACGATTTTGGTCATCATCCAGGTGCTGGTCGCGGTCGCGCTGGTCGGTCTGATCCTCATCCAGCACGGCAAGGGCGCCGATGCCGGCGCCGCCTTCGGCAGCGGCGCGTCGGGCACCGTGTTCGGTTCGCGGGGTTCAGCGAACTTTCTGTCGCGGACCACGGCGTGGCTGGCCACAGTGTTCTTCTGCGTGAGCCTGGCACTTGCCTATCTGGTGCACGGCCAGCGCGATCCGGGCAGCAGCTCGGTCGTCGACCGCGTGCCGGCGGCCACCAGCGAGATTCCGGGCGCCGCTCAGCCGGCTGCGCCGGTGACCGGCGAAGAAAAGAAGGCGCCGGTGGTTCCCGAGTAGAGACAAATCGAAAACGAGGCGCTAGAATTCGCGCCCCGTTGTCGTCCCTGCGTTAGCCCACGTGGTGGAATTGGTAGACACACTACCTTGAGGTGGTAGCGGCGAAAGTCATGGGAGTTCGAGTCTCTCCGTGGGCACCAAAGCAGGTCGGTTGAAGCAGTGCCGACCTGAAGTTTTTCAAAGGGCGCGCCGACCCGTTTTTTTCGGCTCGGGACAGTCGTTTGGCTTGCATACATGAGCTGGTACGGCTATACTTTTTGTCTGTCTGGTGCGGGGTGGAGCAGTCTGGCAGCTCGTCGGGCTCATAACCCGAAGGTCGTAGGTTCGAATCCTGCCCCCGCTACCAATGATTTGGCTTGAAAAAGGCCCCTTGCGGGCCTTTTTTATTGGTTTTTTGGTTTTTATCCTGTTCGCTGATTTTGGAGCGTGCCTTTGGCGGCAATGCAAGAGCGTTTAGAGCAGATTCTGGAGCCGGTGATCGAAAGCATCGGCTATGAACTGCTGCTGCTCGAGTACAGCCCAAGCCCTCGTAACGCCATGCTGCGTCTCTACATCGACGCTCCCGCCGGCATCACCATCGACGATTGCGAGCGCGTCAGCAAGGAGGTCGCCGGCGTTCTCGACGTCGAGGACCCGATCCGCAGCGCCTATCGCCTTGAAGTCTCGTCGCCGGGACTGGATCGCCCGCTCGTAAAGCCGGCGCACTTTCTGCGCTTCGTCGGTGAGCAGGCGCGTGTCCAGCTGATCGCGCCGCTCAACGGGCGCCGCCGCTATGTCGGATTCATCCGCGGCCTTGAAGGCGACACGCTTCGTCTGGAAACCAAAGAAGGCTTGGCCGAAATTCCGCTGTCCGAGATCGAACGGGCGCGGCTCGTACCGGATTACGATCAGGAGTGAAGCAAGGCATGAACAAGAACATCCTGCTGATGGTCGACGTCGTTTCCAACGAGAAGGGCGTCGAAAAAGAGCTGATCTTCCAGGCTCTCGAGGCTGCGCTCGCGTCCGCGGCCAAGGAACAGTACGGTGATGAGGCTGAGCTGCGAGTCGCGATCGATCGCGAAACCGGCGAGTACGAGACGTTTCGCCGCTGGACGGTCCTTGAGGACGACAGCGAAGACTTCGAGTTCCCCGAACGGCAGATCAAGCTGTCGTACGCGCAGAAAGAAGAAGCCGACGCGCAGCCGGGCGACGTCATCGAGCGCAAGGTCGATTCGGTCGACTTCGGTCGTATCGGCGCGCAAAAAGCCAAGCAGGTCATCGTGCAGAAAGTGCGCGAGGCGGAGCGTGCGCAGATCGTCGCCGCGTTCAAGGATCGCGTCGGTGAGCTGATCTCGGGGCAGGTCAAGCGACTGGAGCGCGGCAGCGTGATCGTCGATCTCGGCTCCAATGCCGAGGCGATCATCCTGCGCGATCACCTCATCCCGCGCGAACCGGTCCGTCCCGGCGACCGCATCCGTGGCTACCTCTATGAGGTGAGCCCGCAGGTGCGCGGACCGCAGCTGTTCCTGTCGCGCACGATGCCGGAATACCTGATGGAGCTGTTCAAGCTCGAGGTGCCGGAAATTGCGCAGGGGCTGATCGATCTCAAGGGGGCGGCTCGCGATCCGGGGCTGCGCGCCAAGATTGCGGTGCAGGCCAAGGACAAGCGTATCGATCCGGTCGGCGCCTGCGTCGGCATGCGCGGCTCGCGCGTGCAGAGCGTGTCGAACGAGTTGGCCGGCGAGCGCGTCGATATCGTGCCGTGGGACGAGAACGTTGCGCAGTTCGTCATTAATGCGATGGCGCCGGCGGAAGTCGAGACGATCGTGGTCGATGAGGAATCTCATGCCATGACGATCGGCGTCGCCGAAGAGAAGCTGGCGCAGGCGATCGGTCGTGGCGGCCAGAACGTCCGGCTGGCATCCGAGCTGACGGGCTGGGTACTCAACGTCATGACGACCGCCGAGGCGGAGTCGAAGAAGGAAGAGGAAAACCAGTCGGTGCTGCAGATGTTCATGGAGCATCTGGATGTCGACGCCGAGGTCGCGAGCGTGCTTGTCCAGGAAGGCTTCACGACGCTCGAGGAAGTCGCCTACGTGCCTGCTCAGGAAATGATGCAGATCGACGAGTTCGACGAGCAGATCGTCGAGGAACTCCGCAACCGTGCGCGCGACGTACTGCTGACCAAGGCGATCGCCAAGGCCGAGCAGCGCGCCCACGCGCAGCCGTCGTTGGATCTGCTGGCGGTCGAGGGCATGGACGAAGATACGGCTTACCAGCTTGCCGAGGCCGGAGTCGCGAGCTGCGAGGCGCTGGCCGATCTGGCGACCGACGAGCTGCTCGAGACGCTGCCGGAATTCGGCGAGGAACGCGCGTCGAAACTCATCATGGCCGCCCGCGCCAAGGCTTACGCCTGATCCGAATCAGGAAATCTGGGCTCGCGCCCGGGGAATACGGATGTCAACCGTAACTGTTCAAGATTTTGCGAAAGAGCTCAATCGTCCGGTCGACGAACTGCTCTCTCAGTTTCATGAGGCCGGCGTGTCCGTGAAGGACGCGCAGTCGGCGATCTCGGGCGACGACAAGGTTGCCCTGCTGAACTACCTCAAGCAGAAGACTGGCTTGGCGAGTGCCGCCGAGCCGCGTCGTATCACGCTCAAGCGCAAGGAAACCACCGAGCTCAAGCTGGGTGGCGGCCGTGGCGCGCCGTCGAAGACGATCAGCATCGAGGTGCGCAAGAAGCGCACGTTCGTCAAGTCGGACGAGTTGCCGGAAACGCCGGTGACGGTACCGCCGATCGCCCCGGCGGCGGCGCCGAGCCCGGTCGAAGTGGCGGAAGCGGCGGTCGAGATCGATCCGGAAGCGCAGCGCCGCGCCGAAGAAGCGGTTGCCGCTGAGAAGGAACGCCGCGAGGCGGCGGAGCGCGTGGCTGCTGAGGCGGAAGCCAAGCGGCAGCAGGAAGATCTCGAACGCAAGCAGCTTGAGGAGGCCGAGGCGCGCAAGCGGGCCGAGGCTGAAGCGGCTGCGCTGGCCAAGCGCACCGAGCACGAGCGCCTGCTCAAGGAAGATACGCTGTATCGCGAGAAGTGGGAGCGCGAGCAGGCCCGTATGCGCGCCGCCGAGAATGTGCGTCGAGCGTCCGAAGCGGCGCGCCAGATGGCAGCCCAGCAGCGTACGACGCCGCAGGCGCCGCCGGCGCGTGGTGACCGCCCGGCGGCACCGGCCGCGGCACCTGCGCCGGCGGCGCCGGGCGCCGATCGCGGTCGCGGAGGTCGTGACGACCGCGTGCACCGGCAGGAGCTGCATCTGTCGGAAGGCAAGGGCGGCAAGCGCGACAAGAAGCAGAAGAAGCCGTCGGGCCGTATCAGGATCGACAACGTGCACGGCTTTGAAAAGCCGGTTGCGCCGATCGTTCGCGAAGTGGAAGTGCCGGAAGCGATCACCGTCGGCGAACTTGCCAACCGCATGGCGGTCAAGGCGGTCGAGCTGATCAAGGTCATGATGAAGAACGGCATCATGGCGACGATCAACCAGACGCTGGACCAGGACACGGCCGCGCTGATGGTCGAGGAAATGGGCCATAAGGTGCGCATGGTCAAGGCTTCCGACTTCGAGGAAAGCCTCGAGCAGGCCGTGACCGGCGAGCAGGCCGATGGCGAGCGCGAAACGCGTCCGCCGGTCGTGACCATCATGGGCCACGTCGACCACGGCAAGACATCGCTGCTCGATTACATCCGCAAGACCCGCGTCGCGGCAGGCGAGGCGGGCGGCATCACGCAGCATATCGGCGCCTATCACGTCGAGACGCCGAAGGGGATCATCACTTTCCTCGATACGCCGGGCCACGCAGCGTTCACGCGCATGCGCGCGCGCGGTGCGCAGGTCACCGATATCGTCATCCTGGTCGTTGCCGCCGACGATGGCGTGATGCCGCAGACCAAGGAAGCGATCCAGCACGCCAAGGCCGCGAACGCGCCGATGATTGTCGCGATCACCAAGATCGACAAGCCGGAAGCTGATCTCGACCGCGTGAAGAACGAGCTGTCGAAGGAAGGCGTCATCCCTGAAGATTGGGGTGGTGACACGCAGGTGGTCGGCGTTTCGGCGTTCACCGGTGCCGGCATCGACGAACTGCTCGATGCGATCCTCGTGCAGGCGGAGGTTCTGGAGCTGACGTCGCCGGTCGATGCGCCGGCGCGCGGCAACATCCTCGAAGCTTCGGTCGAGAAGGGGCGCGGTCCGGTCGCGACGGTGCTGGTACGCGCCGGCACGCTGCGCCAGGGCGACGTCATCCTCACCGGCCCGCATTTCGGCCGCGTGCGCGCGATGTTCGACGAAGCCGGCAAGCCGGTGAAGGAAGCGGGTCCGTCGATTCCGGTCCAGGTGCTCGGCCTGTCCGGCGCGCCGGACGCGGGCGACGACGTCGTCGTGGTCGCCGACGAGCGCAAGGCGCGCGAGCTCGCGCTGCTGCGCGAGCAGAAGCTGCGCGAGCAGAAGCTGGCGCAGAATCAGGCCGTGCGCATGGAGCAGGTCTTCGCCAACATGGGCCAGGGCGAGCAGAAGTCGCTCAACATCATGGTCAAGGCCGACGTGCAGGGTTCGGCCGAAGCGATCACCGAAGCGCTGCGCAAGATCCCGAGCGAAGAGGTCAAGGTCAACGTGCTGTCGACCGCGATCGGCGGCATCAACGAGTCGGACATCGATCTGGCGATGGCATCGAAGGCGATCATCATCGGCTTCAACGTCCGCGCCGACGGCGCCGCGCGCAAGCGCATCCAGGATACGGGTGTCGACGTCCGTTACTACTCGATCATCTACGACATCATCGACGACGTCAGCAACGCGGTGTCGGGCCTGCTGGGCACTGAAACGCGTGAGCAGATCGTCGGTATCGCCCAGGTGCGCGAGGTGTTTCGCAGCTCCAAGCTCGGCAATATCGCCGGCTGCCTCGTCATCGAAGGCTCGGTGCAGCGCAATCTCCCGATTCGCGTGCTGCGCAACCAGACGGTGGTCTACGAAGGCGTGCTCGAGTCGCTGCGCCGTTTCAAGGACGACGTCGCCAAGGTCGAGGCCGGCACCGAATGCGGTATCGGCGTCAAGGACTACAACGACGTCAAGGCGGGCGATCAGATCGAGTGCTTCCAGCGCATCGAGGTTCGCCGCACGGTGCAGGCCGCAGCGGCGTAAGATCAGTGCGGAGCCGGCCGTAAAACAGCCGGTTCCGCCGCCTTTCGATGAAAGAGTATCCCCGCAAGCTTCGCCTCAATACCCAGCTCCAGAGCGAGCTGGCCTTGCTGATCCGCAACGAGCTTTCCGATCCGCGCGTCGCCGGCGTCACCGTGACGCGCGTCGATGTGTCGCCGGATCTGCGCAATGCCCGGGTCTCGGTCAGCCTCCTCGGTTCCGACGAGCAGCTCAAGGACGCGATCAAGGGGCTGGCCCATGCGGCGGGCAAGCTGCGCCACGAGCTCGGTGAGCGCCTGAGCGTCCGCTATGTCCCGCAGCTGCATTTCACGGCCGACCTCGCGATGCGCGAGGGTGATCGCATCAGCGCGCTGATCCGCGACGCCGTGCGCCGCGACGAACATCACGGCGAGTAAGCGACCTTCATGGCAGTTTCAGCGCGCCTGCCGCGGCGGCGCATTTCCGGTGTTCTGCTGCTCGACAAGCCGCTCGGGCTCAGCTCCAACGACGCCTTGCAGCGGGTCAAGCGCCTGTTCCGCGCCGAGAAGGCGGGGCATACCGGCAGCCTCGATCCGCTGGCGACCGGCCTGCTGCCGATCTGCCTCGGCGAGGCGACCAAGCTCAGCGGCGTGCTGCTCGAGTCGGACAAGCGTTACCGCGCGCGCGTTCGTCTGGGCGCGCAGACCTCGACGGGCGACGCCGAGGGCGAAGTGATCGCGGTTTCGGATCCCGCTGGGCTGACCGAAGCGCAGCTGCGCGAGGCGATGCGCGGGCTGCGCGGCGATCTCCGGCAGATTCCACCGATGCACTCGGCGCTCAAGCGCGATGGCCGGCCGCTTTACGAGCTGGCGCGACAGGGGCAGAGCGTCGAGCGCGAGCCGCGCCCGATCACGATCACCGAGCTCGAACTGCTCGATTTCAGCGGCGCCGAATTCGAGTTCGAGGTGCTGTGCTCGAAGGGCACCTACGTGCGGACGCTGGCCGAGGACATTGCGGCTGCCGTCGGACAGAAGGCCCATCTGCAGGCGCTGCGGCGTACCGGCGTGGCGCCGTTCTGGGATCGTCCGATGCTGACGCTCGAAGCGCTGCAGGCGCTCGCCGAGCAGCCCGCGGCGCTGGATGCCCACCTGCTCGGCCTGGCCGAGGCGCTGAGGCATTGGCCGGCCATTGTCGTCGATGAGGTCCGCGCCGGCGCATTGGCGCACGGCCAGCCGCAACGTATGGCGGGGCTGGTGCGCGGGCAACGTGTGGCGGTGCTCGACGGAGCCGGGCGCTTGCTCGGCCTGGCTTGCACGGATGAGGAGGGCTGGTTGCGTCCGCAGCGCTGGCTGCAGACGGACCAGGGCGGTTAACTTGTGAGAAAGCCGCCAGAAAAGCTAATATATTGGACTTTGTAAAGATCGAAGAATTGTTCCCGGAGTTGAAGGCAATGACGTTGACGGTTGAACGCAAGGCGGACGTGGTCAAGAAGTACGCCCGCGGCAAGAATGATACGGGCTCTCCCGAAGTCCAGGTGGCGCTGCTGACGGAGCGCATCAATGTGCTGGCACCGCATTTCGAAGCGCACAAGAAGGACAATCACTCGCGCCGCGGCCTGCTGAAGATGGTCAACCAGCGTCGCCAGATGCTGGACTATCTGAAGGGGAAGGACGAAGCCCGCTACAGCAAGCTCATCGCTGAGCTCGGTCTGCGCCGCTAACAAGCGGCGCAGTCGTTTTGACCGCCAGAATTCAGGGGTAGACCCATGGCAGTACCTGCCACTCCAGCCGTGCCCGTCAAAAAGACGTTCCGCTACGGCAAGCACAATGTGACGTTCGAAACCGCCGCCATCGCCCGTCAGGCGACCGCGGCGGTCATGGTGCATGTCGACGACACGGTCGTCTTCGTCAGCGTCGTCGGCAAGAAGGAAGCCAAGCCCGAGCAGGACTTCTTCCCGCTGACCGTCGACTACATGGAGCGCTTCTACGCCGGCGGCCGCATCCCCGGTGGCTTCTTCAAGCGCGAAGGCCGTCCGACCGAGAAGGAAACGCTGACCTCGCGCCTGATCGATCGTCCGCTGCGCCCGCTGTTCCCGGAAGGCTTCTACAACGAAGTCCAGATCGTGGCGATGGTGATGTCGCTGAATCCGGAGATCGACGGCGACATTCCGGCGATGCTCGGCGCCTCGGCGGCGCTGGCCCTGTCCGGCATCCCGTTCCAGGGCCCGATCGGCGCCGCCAAGGTCGGCTACAAGGACGGCAACTACATCCTCAACCCGACGGCCACGGAACTGGAGACTTCGGATCTCGAACTCATCGTCGCCGGCACCAAGGACGCCGTGCTGATGGTCGAGTCGGAAGCCAAGATGCTGTCCGAACCGGTCATGCTTGGTGCCGTCCTGTTCGGCCACGAGCAGATGCAGGCCGCGATCCAGGCGATCAACGAGTTCGCCGCTGAAGCCGGCAAGGCGAATTGGGACTGGCAGCCCGCCGACCGTTCGGTCGTCAAGGCTTTCGTCGCCCAGTTCGAAGCCGAGATCGCCGACGCCTACGGCATCACCGAGAAGCAGGCGCGCTACGCCAAGCTCGACGAGGTGGCCAAGAAGGCCAAGGCCGCCCGCGCCGCCGATGCGCCGTTCACCGAGAATCAGCTCAAGGCTGAGCTCGATGAGCTGAAGGCGAAGATCGTCCGCAACCGTATCCTCGACGGCGCGCCGCGTATCGACGGCCGCGATCGCTTCACGGTCCGTCCGCTGGCGATGTCGGCCGGCGTGTTGCCGCGTACCCACGGCTCGGCGCTGTTCACGCGCGGTGAGACGCAGGTGCTGGCGGTGACCACGCTGGGCACCGGCAAGGATTACCAGATCATCGACGCCGTCGAAGGCGAGTGGCATGAGCACTTCATGTTCCACTACAACTTCCCGCCGTACTGCGTCGGCGAGACCGGCCGCCTGAACGCGCCGAAGCGCCGCGAGATCGGCCACGGCCGCCTCGCCAAGCGCGGCGTTGCCGCCGTGATGCCGGATCTCGACAGGGAGTTCCCGTACGTCGTCCGCGTCGTCTCGGAAGTCACCGAGTCGAACGGATCGAGCTCGATGGCCTCGGTCTGCGGCGCGTGCCTCGCGCTGATGGACGCGGGCGTGCCGATCAAGGCGCCGGTGGCCGGCGTGGCGATGGGCCTGATCCTCGAGGAAGGACGCTGGGCCGTGCTGACCGACATCCTGGGCGACGAGGATCACCTCGGCGACATGGATTTCAAGGTGGCCGGCACCAAGGACGGTATCACCGCGCTGCAGATGGACATCAAGATCACCGGCATCACCGGCGAGATTATGGCCCAGGCGCTGCAGCAGGCGCAGACCGCTCGTCTGCACATTCTCGAGCAGATGGTGCAGGTGCTGCCGACGCCGCGTTCGCAGCTGTCGCCGCACGCGCCGCGCATCACCACGATCAAGATCAACCCGGACAAGATCCGCGACGTGATCGGCAAGGGTGGCGCGACCATTCAGGCGATCACCAAGGAAACCGGCACGACGATCGACATCGAGGACGACGGCACGATCAAGATCGCTGCGGTCGACGGCAAGGCGGCGGAAGCCGCAATCACGCGCATCAATGCGCTGACGCGTGATGTCGAGGTGGGCACGATCTACGAAGGCCGCGTCGCCAAGATCATGGACTTCGGCGCGTTCGTGACGATCGCGCCGGGCAAGGATGGTCTGGTGCATATCTCGCAGCTCGCCGACAAGCGCGTCGAGAAGGTCGAGGATGTCGTCAAGGAAGGCCAGACCGTGCGCGTCAAAGTGCTCGAGGTCAGCCGCGACGGCAAGATCCGCCTGTCGATGAAGTCGAGCGACGTCGGGGCCCCGGCGACGGCCTGATCGGCAGTAGAGCAAAAAAACGGCGCACTTCGGTGCGCCGTTTTCGTTTGGAGAGCCGGATTCGGCGGCGCAAAAAAGAAACCCTCCGCAGGCGGAGGGTAAGGTGCGAGAAAGGCGCGTAGCCTTTCTGGAGGAGAGCGGTTCGAATCGCCGCCGCGCGGACGATTCATGTTGCAATGCAGTATAAAAAGGGTTGACCGATCGGTCAATTAAGAATCAAAAAAATAAGGCCTTCAAGATGAAGGCCTTATCAAAGATTCAGAAAAGACGTGACGTTTTTCGTCACGGAATGACGGGGAGCCTCAGGGCAGCACGTCCTTCTGTACCTGTTCGTCGTCGCGGCCGGTACGGCGCTTGATCGCCTGGGCGCTGGCCTGGATGTTGTGCAGGAACTCCTTGCGGATCGAGCGCCAGATCGGCACCTGCCGGTCGGCCATTTCCTTGAGCACCTGCAGCGGCTGCTGGGCCTGTCCGAGCATCTGACGCAGCTGATCGGTGAAGTGCCCCTGCTGTTCCTGGAACAGGCGGGCCGACAGTTCGAGATAGCGGCCGATGCTGTTCTGCATCGGGTCGCCGTAGTAGCGAATGATGAACTCGAGCAGTTCGGTGGTGAAGATCGGGTCGCCGCCTTCTTCCTGCTCGGCGATCACCTGCAGCAGAATGCTGCGCGTGATGTCCTCGTGCGTGCGCTTGTCCTCGACGCGAAACTTCACATCCTGCAGCACGAGCTGGCGGATTTCCTCCAGCGTGATGTAGCGGCTGATGTGCGTATCGTACAAGCGCCGGTTCGGATACTTCTTGATGATGCGGACGTCGGACATAAGCACCGGATTCACGAGGCTTTGCTGCGATGCAGCGTATTGCGACGCATCATGCCAGAACTAGGGCGGGGCCTCCACCGTCTGGCGATGGGTGTCGCGCAACGCGTCTGCGTGCCAATGGGCGATGCCCCAGGTCAGGATCTCGGCGGGCGCGGCGTCGCGCAGTGCCGCGGGCGGCATCTGCCGCAGCCATCGCAGGCACAGCCAGAGATTCGCGCCGGCCTCGGCGGTATCCAGCGGCGCTGCGTGATTCTGCTTGGAAAGCTTGTGACCGCTTGCGTCGACCAGGACGGGCACGTGCGCGTAGCGAGGCGTCGGCAGCGCCAGCGCCTGCTGCAGCACGTTCTGCGCAAAGGTGGCGCCGATCAGGTCGGCGCCGCGCACGACGTCGGTAATGCCTTGCGCCGCTTCGTCGACGGCGCAGGCGAGGTGATAGCCGATGATGCCGTCGCGCCGGCGCACGACGAAGTCGCCCAGCTCGCTGGCCGCGTCGCGCTGCAGCCGCCCTTGGATGCGGTCGTCGAGGCGCAGCAGACCGTCCGGTACCGAGACGCGCAGGGCTTGATCATCGAACGCCAGGCGCAGCGTGCGGCAGGTTCCGGGATAGACGGGGCCGTCAGGGCCGGGCAAGGCGCTGGCCGCCAGCGCTGCCCGCGTGCAGCGGCAGGCGTAGAGCCAGCCTTGCGCGGCGAGGCGCGCCAGCGCCGATTCGTACTCGGCCAGGTGCTGCGACTGATAGCGGGGTGCCTCGTCCCAATACAAGGCATGCGCCTCGAGTTGGCGAAGGATTTGCGTATCGGCACCCGGTACGCAGCGCGGCCGGTCCAGATCGTCGATACGCAGCAGCCAGCGTCCGTCGTTGCAGCGGGCGTCGAGATAGCTGGCGAGCGCCGTCAGCAGCGAGCCGAGATGCAGCGGACCGCTCGGCGTCGGCGCGAAGCGGCCGCAATAGGATCCGGCGGCTGCGGAACGAGCGGTCATGTTGCGGGGTTTGGACGGTGCCGCCGTTCACAGTCGTTCCTGTCGACGCGGCAGCGTCGCATGGTACAGTAACTTCACGTTGTAGCCGTTTGAAAAACAATATGGACCCTGATGGATCTCATCGGCACTGCACCGCTGGTTCGGAGCGGCGGCCATGAGTTTGAGAGCGGTACTGTTCGACGTCGATGGCACGCTGGCGGATACCGAGGCGCTCGGCCATCGCCCTGCCTACAATCGCGCCTTTCGTAATCTCGAACTGCCGTTCCGCTGGGGTCCCAAGCTCTATCGCAAGCTGCTGAAGCAGCCCGGCGGGCGCGAGCGGCTCAAGCATTACCTGCAGCATTACCAGCCGGAACTCGGCCCCGAGACAGTCGAGGCGCAGCAGAACGTTGACGCCTGGGTCAGCAAGGTCCATGCGCTGAAATCACAGTACTTCAAGCGCTACATGCGGCATGGCCGCGTGCCCCTGCGTCCGGGCATTGCCCGCATCATGCGCGAGGCGCGCAGTTCCGGTGTGCGTCTGGCGATCGTCACCAACGCCAGCCTGAAGACCCTGAGGCCGGTGCTCAAGTACAGCATGGGGCCCGAGCTGGCGGCCGAGGTCGAGGTCATCGCCAGCGGCGAGGAAGTGCAGCGCAAGAAGCCGGCGCCGGATCTTTACCAGCTCGCCATGCGGCGGCTGAACCTTCTGCCGCACGAATGCGTCGCCCTGGAGGATTCGGAGATGGGCCTGGAGGCGGCCGCTGCCGCCGGCGTCGCGGCGGTCGTCACGATCAATCGCGACACGCTCGAACAGGACTTCACGGAAGCGGCGCTGGTCGTCAGCAGCCTTGGCGAGCCGGGCGCCCCGACGCGCGTGCTCAAGGGCCGACTCGATGGCCTGCCGTGGGTGACGCTCGACACGCTGCAGACCGTGCTCGCCGAGCGCAATCGCCCGCACGAAAGGGCTCGCGCCGCCGCCTGAGGCACCGCCGGCCGCCGCGTGGTGCAGGGCCACACGGATTGTCAGGATCGCCGCTTATACTCCGGCTCCACCGAACGGGGGCAGGTATGCGGCGCTGGAACGGCTGGGGCGACGAATCCGATCAGTACGCGCTGAGCGAGGACGCGCAGGCGTTCCTGCGCGAGCGCGTCGGCGAGGGCCGGCCGCCGCGCGACGCCGACCTTGAGACGAGTCTGCGCGCCGTGCCGCCGAGTCGGGTTGCGCCGAGCGCGCGCTTCGATGTCGCCACGCGAAGCCGCTTGCTGCACGCCCGTGGCCAGAGCTTCCCCGACTGGGTGGCGATGAAGGCCGGCCGCTTCGGCCCGGTCGCCGATGCCGTCGCGCTGCCGGCTTCTCACGCGGAGGCCGCCGAGGCGCTGGCCGAGGCGCAGAAGCTCGGCGCCATCGTCATTCCGTACGGTGGCGGCACCAGCGTCGTCGGGCATCTGCAGGTGCCGGCCGGCGACCGGCCGGTCGTCAATATCTCGCTCGAGCGCATGAACCGCCTGCAGGCCTTCGACGAGCGCTCGTTCCTCGCCACTTTCGGCGCCGGCACGCCCGGACCGCAGATCGAGGCGCAGCTGCGCGAACGCGGCTACCTGCTCGGACATTTTCCGCAGTCCTACGAGTTCTCCACGCTCGGCGGCTGGGTCGTGACGCGCTCGTCGGGGCAGCAATCGCTGCGCTACGGCCGTATCGAGAACCTGTTCGCCGCCGGTCGCCTGGCGACGCCGCGCGGCGAGTGGACGGTCGGCGGCGTGCCGGCCTCCTCGGCCGGCCCCGATCTGCGCGAGCTTGTGCTCGGCTCCGAAGGCCGGCTCGGTCTGCTGACCGAAGTCACGGCGCGCGTGCGGCGCCTGCCGCAGGCCGAGGATTTCCACGCGGTGTTCTTCCCGAGCTGGGATCTCGGCGTCGAGGCGGTGCGGGCGATCGTCCAGGCCGAGGTCCCGCTGTCGATGCTGCGCCTGTCGAACGAGATCGAAACCGAGACGCAGCTGCGCCTCGCCGGTCACGCCGAGCTGATCAAGTGGCTGCAGCGCTATCTCGGCATGCGCGGCATCGCCGGCGGCCAGTGCATGATGGTGTTCGGCGCGACCGGCACGCTCGGCGAGACGCGGCGCATGCGCCGCGACGCGCTGGCGATCGCCAAGCGCTTCCGCGGCGTGCACGTCGGCAAGACGATCGGCAAGGGCTGGGCCAAGAACCGCTTCCGCGGTCCGCTGCTGCGCAACGCCTTGTGGGAGGCCGGCTACGCCGCCGATACCGTCGAGACCGCCGTCAACTGGCCGCAGGCGACGGCGACGATGCGGGCGATCGAGGCCGCCGCCGTCGATGTGCTGCAGGGCGACAACGAACGCGTGCATGCGTTCACGCATCTGTCGCACGTCTACCGCCAGGGCTGCAGCGTCTACTCGACCTTCGTGTTCCGCTCGGCCGGCGATCCGGACGCCGATCTCGAACGCTGGCGCCGTCTCAAGCGGCGCGTCTCGGAGGCGATCGTCGCTTGCGGCGGCACGATCAGCCACCAGCATGGCGTGGGCGTCGATCATGCTCCGTACCTCGTGCACGAGAAGGGCGCGCTCGGCATCGACCTGCTGCGGGCGATGGCGCGCGAGCTCGATCCGCAGCAGATGATGAATCCCGGCAAGCTGTTCGCCTGAGCCGATGAACCGACCCGCGCTGTCCGAGCTCGCCGGGCGCTACGACCTCGTCGTCATCGGCGGCGGCATCACCGGCGCCGGCGTGTTCCGCGAAGCCGTGCGCAGCGGCGCGCGCGTGCTGCTGGTCGAAGCCGGCGATTACGCGTCGGGTACCTCGTCGGCGTCGTCGAAGCTCGTCCACGGCGGGCTGCGCTACCTCAAGAGCGGGCAGTGGCGCCTGACGCGCGAATCGGTGCGCGAGCGCCAGCGCCTGCTGCGCGAAGCGCCGGGGCTGGTGGCGCCGCTGCCGTTCGTGATGCCGATCTACGCGGACCGTCCGCCGGGCCGCTGGCTGATGCAGATCGGCTTGCGGCTCTATGACGCGATGGCCGGCGTGCGCCGTTCGGCCTGGCTCGGCGCCGAGGCCGCGCTGGCGCGCGAACCGACGCTGCGCCGCGAGCAGCTGCGCGGCGCGATGCTCTACGAAGATGCCCAGACCGACGATGCGCGTCTGGTGCTGCGCCTGATCGTCGACGCCGTCGCGGCCGGCGGCACAGCGATCAACTACACCGAAGCCCGGCTGCGGCGTGACGGCGCCGGTGTCGCCGGCGTGACGCTGCGCGACGTGGCCGGCGGCGGCGAGCGCGAGATCGGCGCCGCCATGGTCGTCAACGCGACCGGCGCCTGGGCCGATCGCCTGGACGGGGCGCCGCCCGGCGCGCCGAAGCTGCGGCCGCTGCGCGGCAGCCATCTGCTGTTCTCGGCGCAGCAGCTGCCGCTGCGGCAGGCGGTGTCCTGGCTGCATCCGCGCGACGGCCGGCCGGTGTTCGCCTACCCCTGGGAAGGCGCGATCCTGTACGGCACGACCGATCTCGATCACGACGACGATCTCGCCCAGCCGCGGCCGACCGCCGCCGAGCTCGCCTACCTGATCGAGGGACTGCAGGCGCAGTTTCCGGATCATCCGCTGCAGGCACACGAGGCGCTGGCGACTTACGCCGGCGTGCGCCCGGTGGTGGCCGGTGGCCAGGCCGATCCGTCGAGCGAGTCGCGCGAATCGGCGCTGTGGACCGCGCCTGGTCTGGTCGGCATCACCGGCGGCAAGCTGACGACCTTCCGGGTCACCGCGCGCGAGGTGCTCGAGGCCGCCGCCCGCCAGCGGCCGAGCCTGCGGCCGGCATCGGCGACACCGCTGTTCGAGGCGCAGGCCGGCGATCGGCTCACGGCGCGCTATGGCCGCGCCGGCGCCGCCGCGATCGGCGCCGCGCCCGAGGCTGAGCGGCTGCCGCTCGGCGATACCCCGTACTGCCTTGCCGAGCTGCGCTGGGCGCTGCGGCACGAAGCGGTGCTGCATCTCGACGACCTGCTGCTGCGGCGCACGCGCCTCGGACTCGTCAGCCCGCGCGGCGGCGAGGCCCTGTACGCGCCGATCGGCGCGCTGTGCCGCGAGGTGCTCGGCTGGGACGAGACGCGCTGGCTGCGCGAGTGCGAGCGCTATCGCACGATCTGGCGTACGCGGCACGCGCCGCCGCCGCCATGAGCGGCGCGCGCTGCATTCTCAGTCTCGACGTCGGCACGCAAAGCGCGCGGGCGCTGCTGTTCGACGCGCAGGGCGAGCTGCTGGCGCGCGCGCAGCAGGTGTTCGAGCCGACCTACCAGTCGCCGCAGCCGGGCGCTGCCGAGCAGGACCCGGAGGTCTACTGGCAGGCACTGGTCGCCACCTGCCAGGAGTTGTGGCGCGGCGGCGCGCGGCCGGCCGACGTGGCGGCGCTGAGCCTGACCACGCAGCGCGCCACCGTCGTCTGCGCCGACGCCGGCGGACGCGTGCTGCGCCCGGCGATCCTGTGGCTCGACCAGCGCCGGGCGACGCAGCCGCCGGTGCTGAGCGTCGCCTGGCGCGCCGCATTCCGCGCGATCGGCGCGAGCGCGCTGATCGCGCACTTCCAGCGCGAGGCCGAGGCCAACTGGCTGGCCGAGCACGAGCCGGCGCTGTGGCGCGAGACCGCGCATTTCCTGCTGCTGTCCGGCTGGCTGAGCTGGCGGCTGTGCGGCCGCTACGTCGACTCCGCGGGCAGCCAGGTCGGCTTCCTGCCGTTCGACTACAAGCGCCAGACCTGGGCACGGCCCGCCGACTTCAAGTGGCAGGCGCTCGCCGTGCGCCGCGAGCAGCTGCCGGAGCTGGTCGCGCCCGGGCGTCCGCTCGGAACGCTGACGGCCGCAGCGGCCGCGGCGCTGGGCCTGCCGGCGGGGCTGCCGCTGATCGCCGCCGCCGCCGACAAGGCCTGCGAGGTGCTCGGCTCCGGCGTCGTCGAGCCCGACGTCGCCCAGCTCAGCTTCGGCACCACGGCGACCATCAACACCGTGCAGCCGCGTTACGTCGAGGTGCAGCGTCTGGTGCCGGCGTACCCGGCGGCGCAGCCGGGCGCCTGGAACACGGAAATCCAGATCTACCGCGGCTTCTGGATGGTGAGCTGGTTCAAGCGCGAGTTCGCGCTGCACGAGCAGCGTCTCGCCGACGCGCGCGGCGTGCCGGTCGAGGCCCTGTTCGACGAGCTGGTGCGCACGGTGCCGCCGGGGGCGATGGGCCTGACGCTGCAGCCGTACTGGTCGCCGGGCGTGCGCGAGCCCGGCCCGGAGGCCAAGGGCGCGATCATCGGCTTCGGCGACGTGCACACGCGGGCGCACTTCTATCGCGCGATCCTCGAGGGCCTGGTCTACGGGCTGCGCGGCGGTTGCGAGCAGATCGAACGCCGGCTGCGCCGGCCGATCCGGCTGCTGCGCGTCGCCGGCGGCGGCTCGCAGTCGGACGCGGCGATGCAGATCACCGCCGACGTCTTCAACCGCCCGGCCGAACGGCCGCAGATCTACGAGACCTCGGGCCTGGGCGCGGCGATGAACGCCGCGGTCGCGCTCGGCTGGCACGCCGACCACGCCGCGGCGGTGCGGACGATGGCGCGCGTCGGCCGCCGCTTCGAGCCCGATCCGGATGCGGCGCGGACCTACGACGCCCTGTATCGCGAGGTCTACTGCCGCATGTACGGGCGGCTCCGGCCGCTGTATCGCAGCATTCGCCGCATCACCGGCTACCCGCCCTGAGCGACGGGGCGGGCAGGTCCGGACGGCGTCGGGATCTGCAATAAGGTCCGCCGCCCGGCTGCGCAGCGGACGGCGGACGTTCTGCGGCCGTGGCCGGGGCGCTCAGGCCGGCGTCTGGCCGGCGCCGGTCGGGTCGACGTGCCAGGCCGGCGGCGGCAGCTCGCCCTTCCAGCCTTTCTTGCGGTGCTCGGCGGTGACGTGCGTGTAAATGCCGCCGCGCACGTTGAAGACCGCCGTCAGGCGCAGGTAGCGCGGCGCGATCGCCTTGACGATGTCGTCGACGATCTGGTTGGTGACCGCCTCGTGGAAGCAGCCCTCGTTGCGGAAGCTCCAGATGTACAGCTTCATCGACTTCAGCTCGATGCACTTCTTGTCGGCGACGTATTCGAGGTACAGCGTACCGAAGTCCGGCTGCCCGGTGATCGGGCACAGACAGGTGAATTCGGGCATGCGCATGCGGATGCACGAGTCGCGCTGCGGCGCGGGGTTGGCGAAGGTCTCCAGCTTCTTGCTGGCTTGGGTCGTCATGGGATGGGGTTTCCGGAGTTTCTAGGGGGCGGCGCCGTGCCGCGGCGGGCCGCTGTCACGGCAGGGCGCCTAATTTACACTAGCCCCATTTACACTAGCCCACCGTGTCCGCTGGCCTCGCGATGGCCGTACGCCAGGACGGGAAGCACACCGGCCGGCGACGGCCTCAAGACCAGACCATCAATGCGACTTTCGGGTATCAAACTCGCCGGGTTCAAGTCGTTCGTCGACCCGACGCATCTGCCGCTGCCTTCGAACCTGACGGGCGTCGTCGGGCCGAACGGCTGCGGCAAGTCGAACGTCATCGACGCCGTGCGCTGGGTGCTCGGCGAGACGAGCATGAAGAACCTGCGCTCCTCGGACGCCGAGGACGTGATCTTCAACGGCTCCAAGACGCGCAAGCCGGTCGGCCGCGCCTCGGTCGAGCTGATCTTCGACAACTCCGACGGTTCGGTCACCGGCAATTACGCCGCCTACGCGGAAATCTCCGTGCGCCGCGAGCTGACGCGCGACGGCAGCTCGCAGTACTTCCTGAACGGCCGCAAGTGCCTCAAGCGCGACGTCACCGACCTGTTCCTCGGCACCGGCCTCGGCGGCAAGAACCAGTACGCGATCATCGAGCAGGGCATGGTCTCGCGGATGATCGAGGCCAAGCCCGAGGAACTGCGGCAGTGGCTCGAAGAGGCGGCCGGCATTTCCAAGTACAAGGATCGCCGCAAGGAGACCGAGTCGCGCATCAAGCAGACGCGCGAGAACCTGGCGCGCCTCAATGACCTGCGCGCGGAGATTACGCAGCGCCTCGAAGTGCTGACCCGGCAGGCCGCCAACGCCGAGAAGTACCGCGAGTTCAAGACCCAGGAACGCCAGCTGCGCGCCGAAATCCTGGCGCTGCGCGCCCGCCAGTTCGAGGCGCAGAGCCAGGCGCACGAGACGGCGATCACCGAATTCGAGGCGGCGCTGGAAGCGGCGCGCACGCGCGTCAGCCGCGCCGGCGAGGCGCGCGTCGCCGCCGAGATCGAGCAGCGCGTGCAGGCGCAGAAGCTGGGCGAGGAGCAGAGCACGGTCTACGCCGCCGAGGCTGCGCTGGCGCGCCAGGAGCAGAGCCTGCAGCACGCCCGCGAACTGCAGCAGCTCAAGGCGCGCGAGCTCGACCAGCTCAACCGCCAGCTCGCCGAGATCGAGGCGCGCGAGCTGCGCGAGCGCCAGCGTCTCGACGCGGCGGCGCGCGAGCTGGTCGAGCTCGAACAGCAGGCGCAGCTGGCCGAGGAGCATGAAGCCGGCGCCCAGGGCGCGCTGATCGAGGCCGAGGACGACGCCCAGGCCGAGCAGCGCCGCTGGGACCACTTCCAGCAGGACGCCGAGACGCCGCTGACGCAGACCGAGGCGGAGCGCGTGCGCGTGCAGCAGCTGGAGCGCGCGCGCTTCCAGGGCGAGGAGCGTTTCAGGCGGCTCGAGAACGAGCTGGCGGCGCTCAACATCGGCCCGGTGCAGCACAGCCTGAACGAGGCCGACCACGAGCTGCGCACGCTCGGCGACGAGCTGCAGCAGGCCGAGGCGCGTCTGCAGCTGATGGACGAGACGCTGCAGGCGCTGCGCGACGAGCGCACCGCGGCCGAGACCGCGCTGCACGAGACGCGGCAGTCGCTGCAATCGGCGCGCGGCCGCGTCGCCTCGCTGGAGACGCTGCAGCAGGCGGCGCTGCGCCAGGACGATGCCGAGCTGAACCAGTGGCTGCGCCAGTACCAGCTCGCCGATGCGCCGCGCCTGGCCTCGGCGCTGCAGGTCGAGAGCGGCTGGGAGGCGGCGGTCGAGCAGGTCCTCGAAGGCCTGCTGCAGGCGCCGCTGGTCGCCGGCCTCGACGAGCGCCTGCGGGCGATCCAGGGCGGGCCGAAGGCCGGCATCGCGCTGCTCGGCGAGCAGCAGGGTCAGGGCGGCGGCGGATTGGCCGCCAAGGTCACGGGGCCGCAGGCGGTGCTCGACTGGCTCGCCGGCATTCGCATCGCCGCCGACGCGGCCGAGGCCGAAACCATCGCCCGCACGCTGGCGCCCGGCGAGTCGGTGATCACCGCCGACGGCCTGTGGCGCGGCCGGCTCTGGGTCCGCTACCCGAAGCGCGGCGACGACCGCAGCGGCGTGATCGCCCGCGGCCAGCTGCTCAAGCAGCTCAAGGCGCAGGTCGAGGAACAGCAGCAGCAGGTGCTCGAGCGCGAGCGCGTGCTCGGCGAGCTGCGCGGTCGTACGCATGCGATGGAGCAGGAGCGCCGCGACGTTTCCTCGAAGTTCGATCAGCTGCGTCACCGCCAGGCGCAGAAGATGGCGTTCCGGCAGTCGCAGGCGGTACGCCTGGAGCAGATGCAGTCGCGCGTGCAGACGCTGACGCAGGAGGTCGAGGCGCTGCGCGAAGCCCGCGAGCAGCAGGGCCGCGAACTCGACGAGTCGAAGACGCGGCTGGTCTTGCTCGAACAGATCGCCCAGGAGTTGCGCGACAAGCGCGCCGACATGCAGCAGACGCTGCAGCGCAAGCGCGATCTCGTCGGGCGCGCGCGGCTGGCCCTGCAGCAGGCGCAGCAGGCGCGCGGTCAGCTGCAGGTCAATCTCGCCGGCCGGCGCAGCGCGCAGTCCGCGCTGGAGCAGTCGCTGAAGGATCTGGCTGCCAATCGCGAGGCGCTGCTGATGCGCCGGGCGGAAGAGGAAGAGAAGGCGGCCGAGCTCAACGAGCCGCTGACCCAGCACGCCGAACACGTCGAGCAGGCCCGCGCCCGGGTCGGCATGGCGCGCGAGCAGCTGCGCGCGCTGCGCGAGGCCGCGGCCGCGGTCGACGCCGCGCTGCAGGCGGCGGTCGAGGCGGCGCGCGCCGCCGAACTCGAAAAGGATGCCGCCGTCGAGAAGCTGCAGCAGGCCCGTCTGGAGTTCGAGAACCTGCGCGCGCATCGCCAGAGCCTCGAGGAGCAGATCCGCGAAACCGGCTTCGAGCGTCAGGCGCTGTTCGACGGACTCGATGCCGACGCCACGCTGCCGAACTGGGAAGAGAAGCTGGCGACGACCGTGCGCCGCATCGAACGCCTCGGCGCGATCAATCTGGCGGCGATCCAGGAATTGGAGGAAGCGCAGGGGCGCGAGAAGTATCTCGCCGAGCAGCACGACGATCTGCACGGCGCGCTGGAGACGCTCGAGGAGGCGATCCGCAAGATCGACGCCGAGACCAAGGAGCTGTTCAAGCAGACCTTCGACAAGGTCGACGGCGTGTTCCGCGACCGCTTCCCGAAGCTGTTCGGCGGCGGCGAGGCCTATCTCGAACTGACCGACGACAACCTGCTCGAAACCGGCGTGCGTGTCATGGCGCGGCCGCCGGGCAAGCGCAACTCGACGATCCACCTGCTGTCCGGCGGCGAGAAGGCGATGACCGCGGCGGCGCTGCTGCTGGCGCTGTTCCAGCTCAATCCGGCGCCGTTCTGCCTGATGGACGAAGTCGATGCGCCGCTCGACGACGCCAACGTCGGCCGCTTCTGCGAAGTCGTCCGCGAGATGTCGCAGAACGTGCAGTTCATTATCATCACGCACAACAAGATCACGATGGAGCTCGCTCAGCAGCTGCACGGCGTGACCATGCAGGAGCCCGGCGTCTCGCGGCTCGTCAGCGTGGACATCGAGCAGGCGGTCGAGCTGACCTCACAGACCGAGAACCAACAGGCAGGAACGGGGACATGAGCGCGTTGCAGTGGGCGTTGCTGGTGTTGGGAGCAGCGGCGGTCATCGCCATCTACATCACCAGCCGGCGCGGCGAGAAGCTGCCGAAGGACTGGACGCCGCCGGGCGCCGGCGGGCCAGCGGTCGGCCGTGCGCCGAAGCTGCCGGCCCAGGACCAGATGGACATGTTCTCCAGCAAGGGCGAGTTCGACGAGTTCGGCGTCGGCAAGCCGCGCAAGCGCGTCGAGCCGGGCCTGGGCGAAGGCGAGACCGCGCCGTTGTTCGACTCGCCGTCGACGCGTGCCGAGCCGGCCCTCGAAGCGCCGAAGAAGGTGTTCGAGGAGAAGATCATCACGCTGCTGATCGCCGAGCGCGAGGGCACGGCGATCTTCGGGCCGAAGATCCATCAGGCGCTGGCCAGCCAGGGCCTGCAGTACGGCGATCGCAAGATCTATCACCGCCTGCTCGGCGAGCAGCCGGTGTTCTCGGTCGCCAGTCTGATCAAGCCGGGCACGCTCGATCCGGCCGAGCAGCAGAGCTTCTCGACACCGGGCCTGACCGTGTTCATGGTGCTGCCGAACGATGCCAAGCCGCGTGCGGCGCTGGACGATCTGGTCGCGACCACGCGCGCACTTGCCGAGCAGCTCAATGCCGAGGTCTTCGACGCCAACCGCCAGGTCTTCACGGCCGAGGCGCAGCGCGTGCTCGCCGCCGAAGTCGACGCGTGGACCAAGCGCAACGGCCTGTGAGTCGCCGCCGCCGGGAGCGCCGTGAACGCGACTGAGTCCGAGCGCCGCCGCATCGAGGCGCTGCGCGAGCAGCTCGACGCGCACAATTACCGCTACTACGTGCTCGACGATCCGAGCGTGTCGGACGCCGAGTACGACGCGCTGTTCCGCGAGCTGCAGGCGCTGGAAGCGCAGCATTCGGACTGGGTCACGCCGGATTCGCCGACGCAGCGCATCGGCGGCGTGGCGCTGAAGGAGTTCGCGCCGGTCCGCCACCGCCTGCCGATGCAGTCGCTGAACAACGCCTTCAGCGAGGACGAGCTGCGCGACTTCGATCGCCGCGTACGCGAGGGACTCGGCCGCAGTGAGGTCGACTACGTCGCCGAACCCAAGCTCGACGGCCTGGCGGTGTCGCTGATCTATCGCGACGGCGCGTTCGTGCAGGGCGCGACGCGCGGTGACGGCGAAACCGGCGAGGATGTCACCGCCAACCTGAAGACGATCCGGGCGATCCCGCTGCGGCTCAAGGGTGCGGCGCCGGCATTGATCGAGGTGCGCGGCGAGGTCTATCTGCCGCACGCCGGTTTCCGGCGCATGAATGAGGAAGCGGCGGCGCGCGGCGACAAGCTCTACGTCAATCCGCGCAACGCCGCCGCGGGCAGCCTGCGCCAGCTCGATCCGCGCCTGACCGCGCAGCGGCCGCTGTCGTTCTACGCCTATGCGGTCGGCTATGCCGAAGGCTGGCGGGCGCCGGCGCGCCACGCCGAAATCCTCGCGCAGCTGCGCGCCTGGGGACTGCCGGTCTCGAATCTCATCCAGCCGGTGCACGGCGTCGACGGCTGCCTGGCGTACTACGCGGCGATGCAGGCGCGCCGCGCGCGGCTGCCGTTCGACATCGACGGCGTCGTCTACAAGCTCGACGATCTCGCCGGCCGCGATGAGCTTGGCTCGGTCGCGCGCGCGCCGCGCTGGGCGATCGCGCACAAGTTCCCGGCCGAGGAAGCCGAGACGGTGCTCGAGAACGTCGACTTCCAGGTCGGCCGCACCGGCGCGCTGACGCCGACCGCGCGGCTGCGTACGGTGTTCGTCGGTGGCGCCAACGTCAGCAACGCGACGCTGCACAACATGGACGAGGTCGCGCGCAAGGACGTGCACATCGGCGACACCGTGATCGTGCGCCGCGCCGGCGACGTCATTCCGGAGATCAAGGGCGTGGTGCTCGCCAAGCGGCCGGCCGATGCGCGTCCGGTGGTGATGCCGAAGCATTGCCCGGTCTGCGGCTCCGACGTGCGCAAGGATCCGGATGGCCCGATCTACCGCTGCGTCGGCCGCCTGGTCTGCAAGGCGCAGCTGCAGCAGCTGCTGCAGCATTTCGTCTCGCGCCGCGCCGCCGACATCGAGGGCATCGGCGAAGCGCTGATCGCCGAGCTGGTCGAGCGCGAGCGCCTCAAGGCGCCGGCCGATCTCTACACGCTGCAGGTCGCCGACGTCGCCGTGCTCTACAAGGCCGCCGAAGTCGCGCCGGCCAAGGTCATCGATGCGATCGCCGCGCGCCGCGAGCTGTCCTTGCCGCGGCTGGTCTACGCGCTCGGCATTCCCTCGGTCGGCGAGACCACCGCCAAGGATCTGGCCCGGCATCTCGGCAGCTTCGCGCGCGTACGCGAGGCGCTGCCCGACGTGCTGATGCTGGTCGACGGCGTCGGCGCCGCCGCCGCCGAGGAGATCCGCTGGTTCTTCGCCGACCGCCACAATGCGCACGCGGTCGACGCCTTGCTGCGGCATGTGACGATTATCGAGGAGCATCCGGTCTCGGCCGAACTCGCGTCGCGCTGTTCGCTCGGCTGGCTGCTGGCCAGCCAGCAGATCAAGGGCCTGGGCCCGGTCAAGGCCGACAAGCTGGCGCAGGGCTGCGCGACGCTGGACGAGGTGCTGGCGCGCGTCGACCACGAGCTGGCGCTGGCCCGCCTGCTCGACGACAAGACCGCTGCCGAGGTGCGCGAGTGGTTCGCGCATCCGCAGCATCGCGCGCACGCCGCCGCGTTGGAGCGCCAGCTGCGCGCATTCGGGCTGATCGGCGAGGGCGCCGTACAGGCCGTCGCCGCCGGCGAGGGCCCGCTGTCGGGCAAGACCTTCGTGCTGACCGGCACGCTGCCGGTGCCGCGCGACGAGGCCAGCGCGCAGATCGAAGCGGCCGGCGGCAAGGTCAGCGGCTCGGTGTCGAAGAAGACCGATTACGTGGTCGCCGGCGACGAGGCCGGCTCCAAGCTCGCCAAGGCCGAGCAGCTCGGCGTCGCGATCCTCGACTACGAAGGGCTGCAGCGGCTGCTGGCCGGCGAGCACGGCGCATGAGTCTGAGCGCTGATCTCGCCGCGTGGAATCCGGGCGGCCAGGCGCTGGCGCAGCTGGCCCGGCACCCGCTCGGCTCGACGTTCGCGGTGCTGGCGGCGGCGCTGACGCTGGTCGTCGTGCTGCACGCGCTGGCGCGCACGCTCGACAGCGGACGCTATGCCTGGCAGCGGCGCATGCGCGCCTGGCTCGGCATCGCCGAAGGGCGGCGCATCCTCGAACTGCGCTGGCTGCTGGTAATCTTCCACTTCTTCCTGTGGCAGTTCGTCGCCTACCTGATGCTGCACATCTGGGGGCTGCGCGACGAGGCCGAGGGCCTGCTGCGGGCGCTGTTCTCGAGCGGCATCAAGCTCGGCGGCGTGCGCGTCGTGTTCGGCAAGCTGCTCGCCGGCACGCTGCTGTTCATCGTCCTGTTCACGTTCACGCGCTGGCTCAAGCGCAAGCTCGAGGACGACTGGCTGGTGCGCGCCGGCGTCGAGCCGAGCACGCGCGACGCGGCGGCGACTCTGTTCGGCTACGTGACCTTCATCGTCACCGCGCTGATCGGCCTGTCGTACGCGGGGCTCGATCTCAGCAATCTGGCGATCGTCGCCGGCGCGCTGTCGGTCGGCATCGGCTTCGGCCTGCAGAACATCGTCAGCAATTTCGTCTCGGGCCTGATCCTGCTGTTCGAGCGGCCGGTGCGCACCGGCGACTACATCAGCGTCGGCGGCTGCGAGGGCGTCGTGCGCCGCATGCGCATACGCGCGACCGAGCTGGAGACCGGCGATCGCGAGACGGTCATCGTGCCGAATTCGAACCTGCTGTCGAATCCGGTGATGAACCGCAATCTGCGCACGCGCGCCGGCCGCGTGGTGCTGCCGGTCGGCGTCGCCTACGGCAGCAAGCCGGAGCAGGTGCGCGAGCTGCTGCTGAGAGTTGCCGCCGCGAGTCCGCAGGCGCTCGCCGAGCCGGCGCCGCTGGTCCTGTTCACGAACTTCGGCGCCAGTTCGCTCGATTTCGAACTGACGGTGTGGATCGGCGACGCCGACGCGAAGGGGCGCATCGCCAGCGATCTGCGCTTCGCGATCGTCGCGGCCTTCGCCGAGGCCGGCATCGAGATGCCGTTTCCGCAGCAGGACGTGCACATCCGCTCGCTGCCGCCGCAGCAGGCCGGCGCGCCGCAGGCGGGTGTCGATTCGCGCTGAACGCGCGCCACGCAAGGCGCGCCGACCGGCGCTAGAACGCTTCGCCGACCTGGAAGTAGACGCCGCTGCTGCCGCGGCCGACGCCGAGATCGAGGCGCACGTTGACGCGCGGCTTGAACATGAAGCGGTAGCCGGCGCCGTAGCTCGGCAGCCAGTGCTCGCCGAGATCGCTGACGCGCGGTGCCAGCGTGCCGGCGCCGGCCCACAGCGTCATGCCGTGGCGCCAGGCCAGCTGGCGGCGCCATTCGAGCTGCGTGCTGAGCACGTCGCGGTCGCGATAACGCCCGTTGTAGTAGCCGCGCATGCGTGCGTCGTCGCCGAGCGTCGCCAGCATGTTCCACGGCACGGCGCCGGCGCGGAAATCGCCGTAAAGCTCGAAGGCCAGCGTGTTCTTCGCGTCGAGCGCGAGGTAGTGCCCGTAGCGGGCATTGAACACCGTGAAACGGCGCTCGCTGCCGAAGGCCGGCTCGTAGACGGCGTAGTCGACGCTCAGGGCGTGGCCGCGTGCCGGGTTCGGCACGAAATCGCGGGTGTCGTTCAGCAGATGCGCGCTGAGGCCCGAGCTGAACACGGACGGTCCGTCGGCGGTGTCGTGGATCGCGTGGCCGGCGCCGTCGTCGAGCGCGGCGGCGTGCAACTGGTTCACGCTCCAGCCGAGGCCGGCCCAGGTCGACGGCGCAACGCGCGCATAGGCTTTCGGCCACAGCTCGAACGAGCGCGCGGTGTAGCCCTGCGAATGGTCGTCGCGGCCGGCGGCGTAGCCGATGCCCCAGTACTCGTCCGGCTGGTTCTTCAGCGCGCCGTCGACGAACAGGCGCCAGCGGTCGCCGGCGAAGAAGCTGTAGTTGTCGAAGCTCAGGCCGAACAGGCCGCTGACGCTGACGTAGCCGGTCAGCGTCAGCGACGACAGCGGCGTGTCCGGCACTTCGCGATCCGGACGGTACAGGCCGACCAGCGCGACGCCGACGCCCAGGCTCGTCTCCGGCATGTAGAACGGGCCGGGCAGCATGCCCCAGTCGATCGGCTTCGAAGGATCGAGCGCGTCGCCGCCGCCGAGCGAGGCGAGCAGTTCGTCGATGCGCGCGCGATCGGGCCACCAGGCCGCGGAGGCCGGCGTCGCCGCGCCCGCGTCGCCGAGCGCGAGCAGAGCGGCGGCGACGGTGCGGCGGGCGCTGCGGCTCAAGCGCGCTCGCCGGCCTGCGCCGCTTCGTCCGGCGTGCGGGCGCGGATCGACAGCGCGTGAATGTCGCGGGCCATCAGCGCGCCGAGCGCGGCGTAGACGGCGCGATGCCGCGCGACCGGCGTCATGCCCGCGAACGCGGCGGCGACGATGTCGACGCGGAAATGGCCGGCGCCGCTCGCCGCTCCGGCATGGCCGGCATGCGCGGCGCTGTCGTCGTCGACCTGCAGCGACGCCGGCGCGAAGGCCGCGACCAGGGCGGCGCGGATCTGCTCGCTGCGATTCACTTCGGCAGGGTCTTGACGAAGGGATAGACCTCGACCCGCTCATAGACGCCGGCGTGCACGAAGGGGTCGTCCGCCGCCCAGGCCTGGGCGGCTTCGAGACTGTCGAACTCGGCGATCACGACGCTGCCGGAGAAGCCGGCCTCGCCCGGATCGGCGGCGTCGATGCGCGGGCGCGGGCCGGCGATCACCAGGCGGCCTTCGTCCTGCAGCGCGACCAGGCGCGCCAGATGCGCGGGACGGTGGGTGCGGCGCCGGGCGAGGCTGTCGGCGGCGTCGTTCGAGATGATGGCGTAAAGCATCGGGCGGCTCATTGCTGGGGGAGGTAACGCTTCAGGAACGGCGCGTGGCCGATCAGGAAGACGAACATCAGCGCCGTGAAGCCGAAGGTCTTGAACTTGACCCAGGTCGCTTCCGAGAAGTTGTAGGCGACATACAGGTTCAGCACGGCGCAGCCGGCGAAGAACACCGCCCACGCGAAATTCACCTTGCGCCAGACCGGATCGGGCAGCTGGATCGTCTTCTGCGGCAGGCGCGCGAGCAGCACCTTGTCGCCGATCACATGGCTGCCGAGCAGCGCCAGCGCGAACACCGCGTAGACGACGGTCGGCTTGAACTTGATGAAGCTGGCGTCATGCACGTACAGCGTCAGGCCGCCGAGCACCAGCGCGACCAGCGCGGTAATGAAGTGCGCCTTGTGCAGGCGCTTCTCGCGGAACCAGTACCAGGCGACCAGCGCGAACATCGCGACGATCAGCACGGCGGTGGCGACATAAATGCCGTAGGCGGCGTAGGCGCCGAGGAACAGCAGCGCCGGCAGGAAATCGAGGAAGGCGTTCATCGCCGTCATTGTAGCCGCTGCCGCTGCCGCTGCCGCTGCCGCGCCGCGCCCAGCGCCGAGGCGGACGGTGGTTCTACAATACGTCTCCACTGACTCGCGGAGGACGCCATGGCCGAATGGCTTGAGCTGCATCCCGTCAACCCGCAGAAGCGCCTGCTCGGGCAGGTGGCGCAGCGCATCCGCGAGGGCGCCGTCGTCGCGTACCCGACCGATTCCTGCTACGCGCTCGGCTGCCATCTCGACGACAAGGACGCCGCCGACCGCCTGCGCCGCATCCGCGACTTCGACCGCCATCACCAGTTCACGCTGGTCTGCCGCGACCTGTCGGAGATCGCCACCTACGCGCGCGTCGACAACCGCCAGTTCCGCCTGCTCAAGCAGCTGACGCCGGGTCCGTACACCTTCATCCTGGCGGCGACCAAGGAACTGCCGAAGCGCGTCGCCCACGAGAAACGCAAGACGATCGGCATTCGCGTGCCGGAGCACGTCATCGCCCAGGCGCTGCTGGAGACGCTCGGCGAGCCGCTGATCTCGTGCACGCTGCAGTTCCCGGGCGAGGACGAGCCGGTCAACGCGCCGGATGACTATCGCGAGCGGCTCGACCGCGAGGTCGACATCGTCATCGACGGCGGGCCCTGCGGCACCGTGCCGACCACGGTGCTGGACCTCAGCGAGGAAGGCGTGCGCCTGGTCCGCCAGGGCAAGGGCGACGTCGCCGCGCTCGGCCTCTAGGCCAGCGCCGAAAGCGTTCACGCATCGTCGCGGCGCGGCGCCGTCGGCAACGCAGCCATCCAGCGGCGCGCGACGCCGGCGGCATCTGCGGATCGCCACCGCCGCCGCGCGATCTGGCGATGACGGCGTGATTCAGACCTGCGCCGGCGTCGCGGCCGCGAGCGGGGCGGGGCGTCGCCCCGATATAATCAGCGCATGCCGATCGAACTCTCGCTGGTCCAGAAGATCGCCGTCTGGGCCATTCCCGTCATTTTCGCGATCACCGTGCACGAGGCCGCGCACGGCTATGCGGCGCGCGCGCTCGGCGACCGCACCGCGCAGATGCTCGGCCGCCTCAGCCTGAACCCGATCCGGCACATCGATCCGGTCGGCACGATCCTCGTGCCCGGCCTGCTCCTGCTGCTCGGCGGCTTCCTGTTCGGCTGGGCCAAGCCGGTGCCGGTCGACTACCGCAATCTGAAGCATCCGCGCCGCGACATGGCGCTGGTCGCCGCCGCCGGCCCGCTGTCGAACGGCCTGATGGCGATCGGCTGGGGCCTGCTGCTGAAACTGGCGCTGGTCGTCGGGTCCGCCGACGGCATCTGGATGGGCCTGCGCTACATGGCGGTCGCCGGCATCATCATCAATCTGGTGCTGATGGTGCTGAACCTGCTGCCGCTGCCGCCGCTCGACGGCGGCCGGGTGCTGACCGGCCTGCTGCCGGCGCGCGCCGCCTACCAGTACGCCAAGCTCGAGCCCTACGGCATGTTCATCCTGCTCGGCCTCGTGCTCATTCCCGGCCTGCTCAGCGCCATCATGTTCTGGCCGCTGGCGATCGCCGAATCCACTCTTTACGCACTGCTCGGTCTCAATGCGAGCAGCGCCCTGATGCCCGGCACATGACCCCTCCGAATCCGAAACCCGTCGTCCTCTCCGGTATCCAGCCGTCCGGTCGCCTGACCCTCGGCAACTATCTCGGCGCCCTCAAGAACTGGGTGCCGCTGTCCGAGCAGTACGACTGCTACTACATGCTGGTCGACCTGCACGCGATCACCGTGCGCCAGGACCCGGCGGTGCTGCGCGAGCGCTGCTACGAGTTCCTCGCGCTGTATATCGCCTGCGGGCTCGATCCGGCCAGGAACACCCTGTTCGTGCAGAGCCATGTGCCGGCGCACGCGCGCCTGTCCTGGGTGCTCAACTGCTACACGCAGATGGGCGAGCTGAACCGCATGACGCAGTTCAAGGACAAGAGCGCCAAGCACGCCGACAACATCAACGCCGGCCTGTTCGATTACCCGGTGCTGATGGCGGCCGACATCCTGCTCTATCAGGCCAAACAGGTACCGGTCGGCGACGACCAGAAGCAGCATCTCGAACTGACGCGCGACGTGGCGCTGCGCTTCAACAATCTCTACGGCAACGTCTTCACCGTGCCGGAGCCGATGATCCCGCCGGTCGGCGCGCGCATCATGGGCCTGCAGGACCCGACCAAGAAGATGTCGAAGTCGGACGACGCCGAGACCAACGCGCTGTACCTGCTCGATCCGCCGGACGTGATCACGCGCAAGCTCAAGCGCGCCGTCACCGACCTCGGCAACGAGATCCGCTACGACATCGCCGAGAAGCCGGGCGTGTCGAACCTGATGTCGATCCTCGCCGCCGCCAGCGGCGAGTCGTTCGAGGCCATCGTCGAGCGTTACAACGGCCAGGGCTACGGCAAGTTCAAGCAGGCCTGCGCCGACGCCGTCGTCGCCTGCCTGGAGCCGGTGCAACAGAAGTACCGCGAGGTCCGCGACGACATCGACGGCCTGCGCAAGGTGCTGCGCGCCGGCGCCGAGGCGGCGTCGGCGAAGGCCGACGCGACGCTGATGCGCGTGCACGACGTGCTGGGCTTCATCCCCGAGTGAATGCGGTGCTGCCGATCCGCGCCGACGACCTGCGTCTGATCGCCATCCTCGAGGGTGGCGAGCCGGCGTTCCGCGCCACTGAGCCGACGCCGCTGGTGCAGGACGTGCTCGACGGCACGGCGCGGCTCTACGCGGTGGAAGGCTTCGAGCCGCCGTGGATCGGCTATCTGGCGCTGGCCGGCGGCGAGATCGTCGGCGCCTGCGCCTTCAAGGCGCCGCCCTGCGACGGCAAGGTCGAGATCGCCTGCTACAGCTTCCCCGGCCATGAAGGTCAGGGCGTCGCCACGGCGATGGTGCAGAAGCTCCTCGCACTGGCCTGGCAGGCCGCGCCGGCGCTGATCGTCTGCGCGCAGACCGGCTCGCACGAAAGCGCGGCGACGCGCGTGCTGCGTAAGCTCGGCTTTCGCTTGCGCGACAGCCTGCGCGACCCGCACGATGGCATCGTCTGGCACTGGGAACGGGACGCGTCGGCATGAGCGAGCACGAGGCGGAGCAGGAACAGGAGCAGGGCGCGGCGCCGGCCGAGGCGCACGCCGATGCCGGCCGCATGCCGAAGGTGCACGGCCATGCGCTCGACAAGATGCCGGAGGATCTCTACATCCCGCCGGACGCGATGGAAGTGTTCCTCGACGCCTTCGAGGGCCCGCTCGATCTGCTGCTGTACCTGATCCGCAAGCAGAACCTGAACATCCTCGACATTCCGGTTCTCAAGATCACCCAGCAGTACATCCAGTACATCGAGCTGATGCGCGACATGAAGCTCGAACTGGCTGCCGAATACCTGGTGATGGCGGCGCTGCTCGCCGAGATCAAGTCGCGCATCCTGCTGCCGCGGCCGCCGCCGGAAGAAGCGCAGGAGCAGGGCGATCCGCGCATGGAGCTGGTGCGCCGCCTGCAGGAGTACGAGCGTTTCAAGACCGCCAGCGAGGAGATCGAGAAGCTGCCGCGCATCGGCCGTGATTTCTTCCTCGCGCAGGCGCGGCCGGAGGTGATTCCGACCACGACGCAGCTGCCGATGCCGACGTTGCGCGAGCTCGTGCTCGCGTTCCGCGACATCATGGAGCGCGCGGCACTGTTCAAGCATCACGAAGTCTCGCGCGAGCCGCTGTCGGTGCGCGAGCGCATGACGCACATCCTCGCGCGCATCCAGGAAGGGCCGAAGCGGCTCGACCAGCTCGTCGATCCGGAGGAAGGCCGGCTCGGCGTCGTCGTCTGCTTCCTCGCGATCCTTGAAATGGCGCGCTCGGCGATGCTCGATATCGAGCAGCAGGGGCCGTTCGCGCCGATCCTCGTCATGCCGGCGCGGCCGCGGCCGGACGCGATCGAAGAAGAAACCGAACCGGAGTCGCCGACGTGAGCGAAGCCACCGATCCGCAGGTCGATCTCGACATCCAGAACACCGCCGACGAGCGCATCGCCCAGCTCGATCGCATCCTCGAAGCGATCCTGCTCGCTTCCGAACAGCCGCTGCCGACCGAGCAGCTGCAGCGCATGCTCGCGCACGATCTCGGCGTGACCAAGAAGGATGTGCGCGAGGCGCTCGCCAAGCTCGCCGAGGACCTCGCCGCGCGCGCCGCCGAGCTGGTCGAGGTATCGAGCGGCTGGCGCATCCAGGTCCGGCGCGAATACGCCGAGTGGGTCGGCAAGCTCTATCAGGAAAAGCCGCCGCGCCTGTCGCGCGCGCTGCTCGAGACGCTGGCGCTGATCTGCTACCGCCAGCCGATCACGCGCGGCGAGATCGAGGACGTGCGCGGCGTCGCGCTGTCGCCGAACATCATCCGCACCTTGCTCGACCGCGGCTGGATCCGCGAAATCGGGGTCAAGGAAGTGCCGGGCCGTCCGTCGCTGTTCGGTACCACGCATCAGCTGCTCGACGATCTGAACCTGCGCACGCTCGACGACCTGCCGTCGCTGCCGGAGATCAAGGACCCGCAGCAGCTCGAGACCGCGCTCGCGCGTTTGGGCGAGCAGCTGCACGAAGGGCACGCGCTCGCGGCGCCCGCGGCCGACGGCGAGGCCGAAACCGAGGCGCCGGCGGATGAAGCGACCGACGCGGCGGCCGAAGCGACGGATGCGCCCGTCGAGACGCCGGCCGACGACGCCGTCGAATCGGCCGGCGTGGACGAAGCCGACCGTGGCATCGAGTCGGCGCCGGTCGACACGCCGGATTCGCTGAACGAGGGCGATGCCGAGTCGATCGAGAGGCCGTCGGCGGACGACGACAACCCGGACGAGTCCGAGCGCGACGAGCGCTGAGAACCCCGACGCGGCCCGCTCGCCGGACCGCGTCTTCGCATCGCCGCCAGGTGGCGCGATGTCTTTCGCCCGCTGGCGCGCATGGCGCCGCGGCATCATCGGAACGTCGGGAGGACGTGCCATGAGTGAACGTATCCAGAAACTGCTCGCGACCGCGGGCGTGGCCTCGCGCCGCGAGATCGAACGCCTGATCGACGAGGGCCGCATTCTCGTCAACGGGCAGCCGGCCGAACTCGGCCAGAAAGTCGATCACGAGGACCACATCCGCGTCGACGGCAGGCCGGTGTCGCTGAAGGCCAAGGCCGAGCCGGCGCGCGTGCTGATCTACAAGAAGCGCGTCGGCGAGCTGGTCACACGCGACGATCCGGAAGGGCGCCGCACCGTATTCCGCAAGCTGCCGAAGCTCGAATCCGGGCGCTGGATCGCGATCGGCCGCCTCGACATCAACACCTCGGGCCTGCTGCTGTTCACCAATCACGGCGAACTCGCGCGGCGCCTCACGCATCCGAGCTTCGAGATCCCGCGCACCTATGCCGTGCGCGTGCTCGGCACGGTCGACGAGGATGTCATCGCGCGCTGGAAAGCCGGCGTCGAGCTCGATGACGGCAAGGCGCGTTTCGAGCGCGTCGAGCCGGGCGAGAACGAGGACGGCGAGGGTGCCAACCAGTGGTTTCACGTCAGCGTGCGCGAGGGCCGCAACCGGCTCGTGCGCCGCCTGATCGAATCGCAGGATCTGCAGGTCAGCCGCCTGATCCGCATCAACTACGGCCCGATCGAACTCGGACGCGGCATCAAGTCCGGCACTGCGCGCGAGGCGACGCCGGTCGAGCTGCTGGCTCTGCTCGACGCCGTCGGTCTCAGCGAAGCCGAAGCCGGGATTGAAACCAAGCGCCGCCCCGGACGCGGCCAGCCGCCGAAGCGGCCGGCACCGCGGACCGCGGCGCGCGGCGAACCCGAAGGCAAGCGGCGCGAGCCCGGCGCAGGCCGCGGCACGCGGGCGCGCAGCGAAGAACGCGAAGAACGCCGCGAACCGCGGGCCGCCGAGCGGCGCGAGGTGCGCGAACCGCGCGAAGCGCGAGGCCGGAGCCGGCCCGCCGCGGAACGCCAGAGCCGCTCCACGGCAGAGCGCCAGAGTCGGCCCACGGCGGAGCGCCGGAGCCGATCCACGACGGAACACCAGAGCCGGTCCACGGCGGAGCGCCAGACGCCGGCGCCCCGTACCGACCGTGCCGCGCCGCGCAGCGGCACGGCGCGGCGCGGCGAGTCCCGTCCGGCGCCTGCCGGTGCGCGCCCGACGCGTCCGTCGCGACCGGCGCCGCGCGGCGGCAAACCCGGCCGCTCGCGTAGCCGCTGAGGAATCCCATACATCGTCATGGCGAGGGAGCCGCAGGCGACGAAGCCGTTCAGCGGCGCACGAAACAAGTCGCGTCCCTGGATCGCCGCGGCCGCTGCGCGGCCTCGCGATGACGGGGTTTTTCCGATCTTCCCCAAGGCCTGTGAATGCCAATAGCGTCGCTGTGGCCGTGAAGGAAGATCTGAATGCAGTCCCTGTTCCGTCATGGCGAGGCGCCGTAGGCGACGAAGCCATCCAGTAGTGCCCTGCGCAAGCGATGTCTCTGGATCACCACGGCCGCTGCGCGACCTCGCAATGGCGAGCGTTTTCAGACCTTCCCTGACAGGCTCTAGTCGGAACCGCGCGCTGCCGCGTCGGCCGACGACAGCGCCTGGCGCCAAGTAGCGGCGCAGCGAAGTGTCGCTCGTGCGCTGGCCGCAAGCGGCGAAGGCCGTCGTTCAATCGAGGATCTGCAGGGCTGCGTCGCGCTCTTGCGCGCGGTGCGTGACGGACGTCGGCTGTCTGGCGATCGCCATCGGGATGTCATTCGCGCCGACTAGCATCCGCCGGATACGCGACACGGCCTGAGTTCCCACCGGAAAGAGTCTCCGGCGACGGTCTCCGAGGCCCGGCTTCGCGCTGACTTCCAGCCTCGCTTGCCCATCGACGCCTTCGCGAAGGCGGGTCGCAGGGCTGCGCGATGCCGGCGTTATCGACGACAAGGGGACAAGGGGAATATGCATTCGAGCCGAATGACGGGCGTGATCGTTTTCACCGCCTTCACGATGCTGGGCTGCGGCAGAAGCGACAGCCCGGCGGTCGACGCCGTCGATGCCGTCGACGGTACGTACAAGCGCGCGCCGATGGGCTGGAATTCATGGAACTACTTTCGCTGCGACGACCTGAATGAGACCGCGGTCCTCGCCCAGGCGCAGGCCCTGGTCGATTCCGGTCTGATCGACGCCGGCTATCGCTACGTCAATCTCGACGACTGCTGGATGGATGGTCGGGATGCGGACGGGGCGCTGCGCTCGAACCAGGACAAGTTCCCCGACGAAGAGCAGGTGCAGAGCGACGGCACGATCGTCGTCGTGCCCGGCATGAAGGCGCTGGCGCAGAAGATTCATGCGCTGCACAGCCGGAAAAATCCCGAACTGAATCTGCTGTTCGGCCTCTACGAATCGCCGAGCTTCTTCGGTCGGACCTGCGCGGGCATGGACGGATACGCCGGCGGCGTCGGCAGCTATCTGCATGAAGAGCAGGATGCCCAGAGCTTTCAGGACTGGGGCGTCGACTACCTCAAATACGATTCCTGCGGCAGCTTCACGGCCAGCTACGGCGTCATGCACGACGCTCTGCTCAAGGCGCGGCAACGCAACATCGACGCGAACGCCGCCGACGCCGGCGAGCGGCCGACGCAGCCGATCTTCGTGAGTGCCGATCCGCTGGCGCTCGAGGGTTTCTGGAGCGGACAGTGGTACAGCCCGCTCGTGCCGTTCCCGGCTCGGACCGTGTCGAATGCCGCGCGTGTTTCCGAGAACGTCGGTAAGAGCTGGTCGACGATCGCGGACAGCATCTACTACGCCCACGCCAACGCCAGCTACGTCATCGGCCCCGCCTACTTCAACGATCTGGACATGCTTCAGGTCGGCAACGCGTCCGACGAGGCGTACTGGCTGGACGCGCAAAAGACGCAGTTTGCGATGTGGGCCATGTTCCTCAGTCCGCTGCTGGCGGGCAATGATCTGTCCAGCCAGTCGAGCGAGACGCTGGAGATTCTGTCCAATCGCGAGATCATCGCGGTCAATCAGGATCTGCTGACGCTGTCGCCCGCGCTCGACGTGCCGGCCTCGCTCGCGGCCAATGCCGCCAATGGCCATTCGCTCACGGAAATTTCCGCCCAGCCGGAGGGTGTCCTGCAGGTGTGGAAACGTCCGCTGTCCGCATCGGGCGAGTGGGCGGTGGCCATGGTGAACGGCACGACGTCCGCGGCCGACATCAGCGTCGATCCGGCCCGTCTGGGCTTCGAAGGCGCGGTGACGGTCCGCGACCTGTGGACGCATACGCAGGTCGGCAACATGACGGGCGCCTATACCGCGAAAGCCGTGCCGCCGCACGGCACCGCCATCTTCGTCATCAAGGGCAAGGAGCGCGCTTTCGACGGCGTCATCTCGCTGGGTTCGGAGCCGATCGAAGCGCTGGTGACCACCTCGACGCTGGATCCCCTGAAGTCCGACGGGCTCTATCGGAATCAGGCCGTCGGCGGCGGCTCGCTCCAGCTCGGGGGCACGAGCTACGAGCAGGGCATCGCGGTCAATGCATTGGCCAACATCGTCTATCGGCTCAACGGCCGGTGCTCGACGTTCAGTAGCGTCGTCGGCGTCGACGACAAGGGAAGAACGCGGCTGGGGCTGGCCGGATACGCGCAGTTCGAGGTCTGGGGCGACGGCATCAAGCTCTGGGACAGCGGCGTCATGAAAAACGGCGATCAGCCCCTGCGCATCGACGCGCTCGACATCCGGGGTGTCACCACGCTGGTCCTGCACGTCGGCGACGCCGATCACGGGCTTGACGGCAGCCACGCCGACTGGGCCGATGCGACGCTGAGCTGCGGCGGCGGCTGATCCGATCGTTCCCCCTTCTTCAGGGGAACGCGGCCGGCGTTCAGGAAAGGAGGCTGCAACATGTGGCCGCTAGAGTGCGCGGTCATTTCCACGGTGATGGGTGAATCCAGCGATGCCGCATTTGCGCTTGCATGCCTTGATCGCCGCATCGCTCCTCGCGGCGGTGCTGGCCGCCTGCGGTTCGTCCACGTCGGCGCCTGCGGCCGGGGCGGGCGGGGCGACGACGGGGGGCGATACGCCCGCGTCCGACATTCCGCTGGACGCCGCCGCGTATGTAGACCCTTTCGTGTCGACCGCCGACGACTACGGCCAGGATCTGCCCGGGGCCTACGTGCCGAACGGACTGGCCAAGGTCAACCCGATGTCCTGGCCTTATCGCGCGCACAGTGGATACAACTATCCGATTCCGGAAATCGCCGGCTTCACGCACACCAATCTGGATGGCGTGGGCAGCAGCGGCGGCGGCGGGGATCTGCTCGTCGCGCCGATGAAGGGGGCTTATCTCGGCAGCAAAAGACCGCTGCTGCTTGGCGACCCGGCAGGCGATCTCGGTTCACTTCCGTACGCGGCGTATGCGAAGTTCTTCAGCCATCGCGCCGAAACCGCGCGGCCCGGCTACTACCAGGTCAAGCTGCTGGACGCGAACCCGGACCTCTCCAGCCTGAGCGGCCTGCTGCCGGGGGCCATCGATGCCGAGATGACGGCGGATACGCGCAGCGGCTGGGACCGCTACCGTTTTCCGGATACGGCCACCACGGCCAGCCTGATCGTCGACCTGTCGTCCAACTTCCATCGGCGCCTCCATGCCACGGTGGACGTCAGCACCCTGCCTGACGGCAGGATCGGCCTGCAGGGCCGGCTGGACGGAAACTTCTACACCTCCGACTACACGCTCTACTACTACGCCGAAACGACCGCGCCGGCGGCCTCGGTGCGCACCTGGGGCCCCGATGGCGCGCTGTCCGGCGCCGGCAGCCAGAGCGGCACCGACGTCGGCGTGATCCTGCAGTTCGACACCCGCGCCGACAAGGTCGTCGGCCTCAAGATCACGCTGTCGCCGATCAGCGCCGAGCAGGCCCGCATCGACCAGGCCAAGGAACTGGGCAGCCGCACGTTCGACGAGGTGCGCGCGTCGGCCTATCAGCAGTGGAACGATCTGCTCGCGCGCGTCCGCGTCACGGCGTCGAGCCGCGCCGATCCGGACGGCACGCTGCAGAAGCTGTTCTATACCCATCTGTACAAGATGTTCGGCACGCCGGTGAACGCCACCAGCACCACCGGGCTTTATAGGGGCGTCGACGGGCAGATTCGCGAAGCCAGCGCTTATGTCCACTACGACGGCTTCACGACCTGGGACGACTACCGCAAGTACGCGGTGATCGCGCTGGTGGCGCCGCAGCGCTACGCCGACATGACGCGTTCGATGGTCGATCTCTTCGCCGACCTCGCGCCGACCGGCCAGACCGATCCTGCGGCCCTGGTCCAGGCGGTGCCGACCGTGCGCTTCGAGCGCTCCGCCGTCGTGATCGCCGATGCGGTGGCCAAGGGGGTGGAGCTGCCGCGCCTGGCCGAGGCCTATCCGGCGCTGAAGGCGTTCTCGAACGGTTTGTGGGACGAGGACAACACCCGGCTCGGCTATTTCCCCGGCCAGGTTTCCGATCTGCTCGGCACCGCCTACGACGACTGGGCCATGTCGCGCATCGCCCGGGCGCTGGGCAAGACGTCCGAAGCCGATGCGCTAGCGCAGCGCGCCACCCGCTATCGCAACATCTTCAACAGGGACGGCTGGACCTCGCCCCGCGGCACGCGGATCGGCCTGCTGTGGCCGAGGGCGGCCGACGGCAGCTGGAACGAGATCGATCCGGAGGCTTTCGGCCCCGACGGGCTCTACCAGGGCACCCTGTGGCAATACAACTGGTACGACACGGCGGACCTTGGCGGCCTGATGCAGCTGATGGGAGGTCAGGCGCCGTTCGCCGAAGCGGTCAGCTTCTTCTTCGGAGAGCAGGCCCCGGAAGACTGCAGCCGGATGCTGCATTCGAACGCCAATGAAGTCGATCTGATCGGCGCCTACCTGTTCGACTACGCCGGCAAGCCCAGCCGTACCCAGTACTGGGTGCGGCAGATCTTCGGCGGGAGTTCCTGCAATCGCTATATCGCCTCCGGGGACGCTTTCCCTTACGCGCTGACCCGCAACGGCGAATACCTCACGCCGCGGAAAATGGAGGTTTACCGGCTTCAGCCGGCGGGCTTTCTGCCCACCATGGACAACGACGCCGGCACGATGTCGTCGATGTTCGTGGCCGCGGCGCTCGGCCTGTTCCCCGCGTCGCCGGGTTTCGATACCTACGCGATCGGCTCGCCGTTCTTCGATCGGGTGACCCTGCCGACCGCGGATGGCGGAAGCTTCACCATCGCCGCCAAAGATGTCTCGCCGGACGCCTACTACATTCAGTCGGCGCAGCTCGGACCCTGTCCGCTGCAGCGCAGCTGGATCCGGTACGCCGACATCGTCTCCGGAGCGTCGCTGGATTTCGCCATGGGCTCCGCCGCTTCGGACTGGGCCGAGGACGGCGCGTTGCCGCCCAGCCTCAGCGACAGCCTGCCCGTCGAAGGCTGGGCGCCGCGCAGCGAGGCCGCGAGCCCGGCCTGTCCGCAGCTGCGATCAGCGCGGGCCACGCTCCTTGCCGTCGCCGGTGCCGGCATGCCGCTGCTGCGCTGAAGGGCCGCGGGCGGCCGCCGTACCCGACGAGCGGCGAGGGCGCATTCGGAAAATCTCGAATTTCTAAAGCATCAGAGCGCCGAAGGCGCTCCAATATTTTTGTGGCGGGCCGAGAGCGATGAAACGGAGAACTACGTCTACGCCATGGCCCTCTAAATTGCTTGTCCGACAAGGTTGGCAGACCGCTCGTTCATGCTCATCAGCGGTATCGTCGCTTGCCGTTGCTAGACCAGAACGGTGTTCACGGGGCGCCGGGGCGAGAAGGGCAGCGTCGGGCCGTAGCCGAAGCGCATGACGATATCGGGCCGCATTCCGCGTTCCCCGATCAGCGCCGCCAATTCAGGCCGCAGCCGCGCGATCTCGACAGGCTGGTTGATGAAGGCGTGCTTGAGGCCGGAAGCAGTCGCGGCAAGCGCGAAACGCTGGCAGGCGCGCCCCACTGCGATCCAGTGCGCTTTGTCCTCGCGCTCCGCCAGAAAGATCGCGATACCCGCCGAGGAGTCGATCTGGCGCGCATATTTGTCGTTTTCGGCGCTGGCCGTGAAGAACGTGTCAAAGGCGAGATCGCCGAGAAATTCTGGCAGCACCGGATTGCCGCTTGCGGCCGAGAACAGGCCGTCACCGGACACCATGGCGCTGCGCGGATTGAACCGCAGCCATCGTTTCAGCTCGGCCATGAAGGCCGCGTCGGCCATCTGTGCATCGTTGCCGGCGACGACCAGATCCCGCACCTGATTGATCCGCGCGCGGTCGGTAAGCAAGACGAGACGCACACCCGGCGTTTCGGCGGACTGTCGAAGTGACTCGATATCCGCTGCAGGCACCGAGCGCCCGTCATATTCCGCCCGGGTGGATTGCCGCCTGGGGATGGCGGTAAGCAGCGGATGCGGACGGGCTTCAGCTCTGGAGAAGGAATAGCGGACGCGCTCGCCTCCAGCATCCGTTTCCAACTGCCCGGGCCGTCCGCTCGCGCTGGCGGCGATCAGCAGATTCTCGGCTGCACATCCGAGACTGACGCAGAGGTGATGATTGTCGGGATCGACGACCGGTGTGGTGCGGGAGAGGTCGGGCAGAATGTCGATCGTGCTTTCCCCGACGCGAAACTGCCAAGGCTGCGCATTGTGGCCGTTGGCGGCAAGCGTCGCGTAGCGGATGATGTCGACGATGTCCGGGTTGGCAGGCATCGGGACGCGAAGGCTGCCTGTATAGGTGTCGAAGTCACCCATCGAACCCACGGCCGACCGCCAGCCGGCGGTGCCACCGCCAGCCAGTACGAGTGCACCGCCTACGCCAACGAGTATGTCTCGCCTTCTCATGCCGGCCCCCTTCACCGCCATGTTATGCGGGGCGGCGCGACGGGCGGTTGACGTCGGTCAAAAGACCGACGCGCGGATACGCTGCCATCGACGCCACCGTCGGCCTGCGCGCTGATGACGATACCTGCTTAGGAATATGCCCTGATCGGGGCACGAGATCGGCCAGCCGATCACCGCCTCAATCGCCTCTATGACGCCGTAGAGGCGGTTCACTCGACTCGGCCGAATCCGCCCTTTTCGATCGCGTCGTCGGGGCTCATGGCGATTTGGGAACAGGCGCGCGCCGATGCGGCCAGGAGCGAAGTCATGCTCCAAAGCTCGTCGCATCACGCCCTTGCAGGCGCGGCCGTGCGCGAACTGGCGACTGAAACACGCGGTCGGCTCCGGCTCGGAAAGGGCGGCTATCGGTGGGACCACGTCCGCGCTTCCGCCCTGCGCATTGAGGTTGCCGACGACGCATTTACATCAAAGGGAGCAAAGGCCCCCTGCTGAGCATGCTTGTGGCCGCAAAAGGAGAGAAATCGGCGGGAATCGGCGTTGCCGGTTTTGTTCCGAAGTGGCGGAAGGGGTGGGATTCGAACCCACGGATGGTTGCCCATCGCCGGTTTTCAAGACCGGTGCATTAAACCGCTCTGCCACCCTTCCGTTGCGCGGCGCGCGGATTGTACATGCGCGCCGCGCGAGGTCACGAGCGGGCACGCTTCAGTCGAACTGCTTGACCGCGATCTGCGCGACGTGCCTGCCCTGGAAGCGCGCCATGCCGAGTTCCTGTTCGCTGGGCATGCGCTTGCCGTCGCCGCCGGCGATCGTCGAGGCGCCGTACGGGCTGCCGCCCTTGATTTCGTCGAGCCCCATCTGCGCGGCGCAGCTGTACGGCAGGCCGACGATCATCATGCCGTGGTGCAGCAGGTTGGTGTGAAAGGTCAGCAGCGTGCTTTCCTGGCCGCCGTGCTGCGTCGCGCTCGAGGTGAACACGCTGCCGATCTTGCCGATCAGCGCGCCCTTGGCCCACAGGCCGCCGGTCTGGTCGAGGAAGGTGCGCATCTGGCCGGTCATGTTGCCGAAGCGCGTCGGCGTGCCGAACAGGATCGCGTCGTAGCCGGCCAGTTCGTCGACCGCCGCGACCGGCGCGGTCTGATGCAGCTTGGCGCCGATCTTGGCGAGGACGTCCTCGCTCATCGTCTCGGGGACGCGCTTGAGGCTGGTTTCCACCCCGGCGACTTCGCCGGCGCCGGCGGCGACGGCCTGCGCCATCGCTTCGATATGGCCGTAGAGGCTGTGATAGAGGACGAGGATCTTGGCCATGCGGGCGCTCCGGCGTGTCGAGGGATGGAGCCCCAGCTTAATCCGGCGCGGGGGCGCCGGCGACCGCCATCGGCCGCGGCGTCGCGGGTGGCGGCTGCGTGCGCGGCGGCACGGACACGGCTCGCGGTTTGCGGCAGTCTGGCCCCTTCCGGCAGCCGCGCGCCGCCGACGGGCCGGAAAGTGAATTTGGCATGCCCTTCCTCTAAACTTCTGGCCCCTGACCGGGTTGGGCCGGGACACGGAATACACAGCGGAGCATTGGAACTTATGAACGAGAAGTTGTTGAACGAAACCGCGCTCGCCATGGTCGCCCCGGGCCGGGGAATCCTGGCCGCCGACGAGAGCACGGGCACGATCGAGAAGCGCTTCAAGAGCATCAACATCGAGAACACCGAAGCGCATCGCCAGGCGTACCGCGACATGCTGTTCACGACCCAGGGCTTCGAGCAGTACACCTCGGGCGTGATCCTGTTCGAGGAAACGCTGTTCCAGAAGGCGCTCGACGGCACGCCGTTCCCGCAGCTGCTCGCCGCCAAGGGCGTGATCCCGGGCATCAAGGTCGACAAGGGCGCCAAGGACCTCGCCGGCGCGCCGGGCGAGACGGTCACCGAAGGCCTCGACGGCCTGCGCGAGCGCCTCGTCAAGTACCGTGAGGCCGGTGCCCGCTTCGCCAAGTGGCGCGGCGTCATCACCATCGGCAACGGCATTCCGAGCGACTACTGTATTCACACCAACGCGCACGCGCTGGCCCGCTACGCGGCGCTGTGCCAGGAAGCCGGCATCGTGCCGATCGTCGAGCCGGAAGTGCTGATGGACGCCGACAACACGATCGAGGTCTGCGAGGACGTCACCAACCGTACGCTCGAAGCGGTGTTCGTCGAACTCGGCAAGCAGAAGGTCCTGCTCGAAGGCATGGTGCTCAAGCCGAACATGGTCATCTCGGGCAAGAAGTGCCCGGTGCAGGCCGATCGCCAGACGGTCGCCGCCGCCACGCTGCGCACGCTCAAGCGCCACGTGCCGGGCGCGGTGCCGGGCATCGCCTTCCTGTCGGGCGGCCAGTCGGACGAGGACGCGACCGCGCACCTCGACCTGATGAACAAGATGGGTCCGCTGCCGTGGAAGCTGACGTTCTCGTACGGCCGCGCCCTGCAGGCCGCGGCGCTGAAGGCCTGGGGCGGCAAGAACGCCGATGCCGGCCGCGTCGCGCATCTGCATCGCGCGCACATGAACGGCCTCGCCGCGCTCGGCAAGTGGGACGCCGCGCTCGAAAAGGCGGCCTGAAGCCGGTCCGCGCCGGCGCTCGCTGAAGCGCCGTGACGACGCCCGCCGCAGCCGATGCGGCGGGCGTTTCTTTTGGGTTGCTGTTCTTCTGGCCGCGGCGGCGCGCGCGTTTGCCGTGTGCCGGCGGCGGCGGGATCATCGCGTCGTTCGACGCCATCACGAGCAGGTGACTTTCCATGCGATCGAGGATTCACACAGCGCTGGCGCTCATGGCGCTGGCGTTTGCAGGCAGCACCGCCGCCGCGCCGGCAGCCCCGGTCCCGGCGATCGCCGGCTACGGCCGGATCCAGGACATTCCCGGCGCCGCCTACGTGCCGGATGCGCATGCGCACTACAAGGTGGTGTTCACGCTGACGCAGGGCGCCAAGGCGCCGGAGGAGGTCAATCCCTCGCTCGATCGCGTCGCTCGCACCGTCAATCTCTACACCGCGTCCGGCGTGCCGCTCGATCATCTGCATTTCGTCGCGGTGCTGTCCGGGGCGGCGACGCCGCTGGTGCTCGATGCCGCGCACTACCGTGAGAAGTTCGGCGTCGACAATCCGAACCTGCCCTTGCTCGCCGCGCTGCGCAAGGCTGGCGTCGACGTTGCCGTCTGCGGTCAGGCGGTCGCCGGCTGGGGCTTCGCGCCGGACTGGCTGTCGGCCGACGTGACGCTGGCGCTGTCGGCGCTGACCACGGCGACGATGCTGCAGCAGCAGGGCTACGCGCTGATGCCGTTGTAGCGACGGGGCCGGATTTGCGCGCAGGCGGACGGCGTGCGCCGTGGCAGACTGCGCGCCTGACATTCGGAGACGCTGCATGACGGACCTGGCGGGCAAGACGATCTGGATCACCGGCGCCTCGAGCGGCATCGGCGAGGCGATGGCGGTGCTCGCCAGCAGGCAGGGCGTGAAGCTGGTGCTGAGCGCGCGGCGTGTCGACGAGCTCGAACGCGTGCGCGCCGCCTGCGCCGATCCGGCGAAGGTCGCCGTGCTGCCGCTCGATCTGACGCAGTTCGACGCCGAGGCTGCGCGGGCCGCGGCCGAGGCCTGCTTCGGGCCGATCGACGTGCTCGTCAACAACGCCGGCATCTCGCAGCGCAGCCTGATGCTCGACACTTCGATGGACGTCTACCGGCGCATCATGGAGCTGGATTTCTTCGCGACGGTGGCGCTGACCAAGGCCGTGGTGCCGGGCATGCGCGCGCGCGGCGGCGGACACGTCGTGGTCATCAGCAGCGTGGTCGGCAAGATGGGCACGCCGCTGCGCACCGGCTATGCGGCCGCCAAGCACGCGCTGCACGGCTTCTTCGAATCGGCGCGGGCCGAGCTGTGGCGCGACCAGGTGCGCTTCACGCTGGTCTGCCCCGGCTTCATCCGCACGGAAGTGTCGCGCAACGCCATCACCGGCGACGGCGGCCGGCACGACCGGATGGACGATGCGCAGGCCAAGGGCATGGACGCGCAAACCTGTGCCGCGCGCATCTGGGCCGGCGTTGCGCGCAATGCCGAAGAGCTGTACGTCGGCCGCGAACAGGCCGCGATCTACCTGAAGCGCTGGGCGCCGGCGCTGGTCTCGGCGCTGGTCAAGCGCGCCAAGGTGACCTGAAGGCCGGGCCGGCGCGCGCCGGCGTTCAGCGCGGCGCGTCGAGCAGTTGCAGCACGCGGCGCTCGGCCCAGGTCGCGCCGGCGATCGCGTCGAAAAAGCCGCAGTGCCCGCCGTAACGGGTGAGATCGAAGGCGCGCAGCGCGCCCTGCGCGCGCAGGCCGGCGAAATCGGCGACCGGGATCACCGGATCGTCGGCGGCGGTGATGATGGCCAGCGGCGTCGGCGAGGCATAGAGCTGCGCGGCGTCGAGCGTATAGGCGGCGAAGTAGGGATCGAGCGCGCCGTACTCGGTATGGCGTTCGGCGAAGTGGCGGGTGATCGCGACCAGGCTGCGCTCGCCGAGCAGGTGCGCGACCTCGAGTTCCGGCCAGGCCGCTTTCTTCGCCTGCACGGTCTTGCGCCATTTGCCGGTGAAATACCAGCGGAACAGCGTCGGCCCGTCGTCGATCGCCTGCATCGTCGCGCGCGGATTGATCGCCGGCGAGATGCCGATCGCCAGGCGCGGGTGCACGCCGGCGGCCGGTCCGTGCAGGCCGACGCGCAGCGAGAAATTACCGCCGAGCGAGAAGCCGATGACGTACAGCGGCGCGTCGGCCGCGCGCACCGGCGCCGCGGCGATCGCGCCGAGCACCTCGGCGATGCGCGCCGAATGGAAGAACTCGCGGTTCAGGTGGTGCGTGCCGCCGTGGTCGCGCAGGTTCAGGCGCAGCACGTCGAAACCGGCGGCGTAGACCGTGCACGCCATCGAATACAGATAGCTCGATGCGTGGCTGCCTTCCCAGCCATGGATCAGCACGACGCGGCCGCGCGGCGGCGCGGCCGGCGCCTGCGGCGACCAGTAGGCGGCGAGCCGCACGCCGTCGCCGGCATCGAGCAGCAGCGGCTGGCAGGCGGCTTCCATGCGGCCGTCGCGCGCCAGCCAGCGGCGCCGGCGCGGACTCTTGGTCGCGAGGATCGACTGGATCTGCGGATGGCGCAGCAGCCACGGCGGACGGAAGGCGACGTCCGGCGCGGCGTGCGGATCCGTGCTCACAGCAGGCGCTCGAGCACGCCTTCGTAGATGCGGCTGAGGCGGTCGAGATCGTCGACGCGCACGTGCTCGTTGATCTTGTGGATGCTGTCGTTGACCGGGCCGATCTCGACGGTCTGCGCGCCCCAGGGCGCGAGGAAGCGCGCATCGGAGGTGCCGCCGCCGGTGAACAGCAGCGGCGCGGCGATGCCGGTGACGTCGGCGATCGACGCGCGGGCGGCGTCGACCAGCTCGGCCTCACGCGTCAGGAACGGCTCGCCGGACAGCCACCAGTCGGCTTCGTAGCGCAGGCCGTGGCGGTCGAGGATCGCGCCGACGCGCGCTTTCAGGTCCTCGGCGTTCGATTCGGTGCAGAAGCGGAAGTTGAAGACCAGGTCGGCGTGGCCGGGAATGACGTTGCTCGCGCCGGTGCCGGCGTGCAGGTTCGAGACCTGGAACGAGGTCGGCGGGAAGTGCGCGTTGCCCTGATCCCAGACCGTCGCCGTCAGCTCGGCGAGCGCCGGCGCGAGGCGGTGGATCGGGTTCTCGGCCTTGTCCGGATAGGCGACGTGGCCCTGCTTGCCGAGCACGCGCAGATTGCAGCCGAGCGAGCCGCGGCGGCCGATCGTGATGCGATCGCCGAGGCGTTCGGCGGCGGTCGCCTCGCCGACGATCGCGTAGTCCGGCCGGAGGCCGCGCGCCTTCAGCACCTCGACGACGTGGCGCGTGCCGTGGCGGGCGCTGCCTTCCTCGTCGCTGGTGATGAGAAAGGCGAGGGTGCCGCGCAGCGCGCGGCGCGCCAGCAGGCGTTCGGCGGCGACCACCATCGCCGCGAGCCCCGACTTCATGTCGGCGGCGCCGCGGCCGTAGAGCACGCCGTCGCGGATCTGCGGCTCGAACGGGTCGCTGAGCCAGGCCTCGCGCGGGCCCGGCGGCACGACGTCGGTGTGGCCGGCGAGGATCAGCAGCGGGCCGCCGTTGCCGAGCGTCGCCCACAGGTTGGTGACGCCGCCGGCGTCGATCGCTTCGAGCGTGAAGCCGAGCCGCGCCAGACGCTCGCCGATCAGCGCGCAGCAGCCGGCGTCGTCGGGCGTCAGCGAGCGGCGCGCGATCAGCGCGCAGGTGAGGTCGAGTACGGCGCGCGCCGCCACATCGTCAGCCATTGCAGGGTCAGTCCGGGAAAAGTCGCGGAATTCTAGCCCGCTGCTGCCGCGCGCGCCGCTCGTGGATAATGCGGCGTCCCTGTGGAAGCCGGCCATGGAAGAAACTCAAATCGCGGAGATTGCCCACACGATCCAGGTCTCGGTCGCGCCGGTGTTCCTGCTGACCGGCGTCAGCGCGATGCTCGGCGTGCTGACCAGCCGGCTGGCGCGCATCGTCGACCGCGCGCGCAAGCTGGAGGCGGAAATGCTGACGGCGCCGCCCAGGCGCGTGCCGGGTCTGCGCAAGGCCTTGCACCAGCAGGCGCGCCGCGCGCGACTGACCAATCGCGCGATCACGTTCTGCATCGGCTGCGCGCTGCTGATCAGCAGCGTCATCGTCGTGCTGTTCGTCGGTACGTTCTCGCGCTGGAACCTGTCGGCGCTGATCGCCGGCCTGTACGTCGCGGCGATCGCGTCGCTGATCGGCGGCCTGTTCTGTTTCCTGCGCGAGGTGCAGCTGGCGACGCGCTACCTGCGCATCGGCGAGTTCGATCCGGAGCAGATCGTCGGCGGTACTGGCGGTACTGGTGGCGGTACCGGCGGCACCGAAGGCGGCGCGCCGACGCAGCGCGCGCCGTGAGCGCGGCCTGAACGAAAGCCTGAGCGGGCTTCGATGAGGGCGCGCCGGACGCGCGCGGCGGCGGGCCGCCCGCGTCCGGCGCCGGGCGATTACAGATCGCGCAGCAGGGCGTTGATGCCGACTTTCTTGCGCGTGTTCTCGTCGACGCGCTTGACGATCACCGCGCAGTTCAGGGTGTACTTGCCGCCGGCCTTCGGCAGGCTGCCGGCGACGACCACGGCGCCGGCCGGCACGCGGCCATAGCTGACGGTGTCGGCTTCGCGGTCGTAGATCGGCGTCGACTGGCCGATGAACACGCCCATCGAGATCACCGCGCCCTTCTCGACGATCACGCCTTCGACGATCTCCGAGCGCGCGCCGATGAAGCAGTCGTCCTCGATGATGGTCGGCGCCGCCTGCAGCGGTTCGAGCACGCCGCCGATGCCGACGCCGCCGGACAGGTGCACGTTGGCGCCGATCTGCGCGCAGGAGCCGACCGTCGCCCAGGTATCGACCATCGTGCCGCGGCCGACGTAGCCGCCGATGTTGACGTAGCTCGGCATCAGGATCGCGCCCGGCGCAATGAATGCGCCGCGGCGCACCGCCGCCGGCGGCACGACGCGCGCGCCCTGAGCGGCGAAGTCCTTCGCGCTCCAGCCGGCGAACTTCAGCGGCACCTTGTCGAAGCCGGACAGCGCGCCCATCTCGATCGGCGCATTGTCGTGCAGGCGGAAATACAGCAGCACCGCCTTCTTCAGCCACTCATTGACCTGCCAACCCGAGGCAGTCGGCTCGGCAACGCGCGCCTCGCCGCTGTCGAGCAGCGCGATCGCGCGCTCGATCGCCTGCTGCACCGCCGCGTCGTTCTTGTCGAACTTCTCGCGATTGTCCCAAGCCGCTTCGATGGTGTTCTGCAGGGTGGTCATCGGTGGTTTCTCTCGTTGTCGTTTGTTCGTTGTGATTTGCTTTGAAGCTCTAGGAGACTCGTGAGTCAGCGTCGCGAGCAGGGTCGAGGCCGCGCTCCCCGCGCACAGCTGTGCCAAGGCACAGCGAGCACGGAGAGCGCGGGATCGGCCCGCGCAGCAGCTGAATCACGCCGTCTCCGGGCGATCGAGGGTGCGGACCAGCACCTCGCGCAGGCCGTCGAGCGTGTCCTCGTCGGTGATCGGCCGGTGCATGCGGTCGGTCACGTAGAAGACGTCCTCGGCGCGCTCGCCGATCGTGCCGATCTTGGCGGCGTCGAGCAGGATGCCGCGTTTCTGGAACACGCGGCCGATGATCGACAGCAGGCCCGGCCGGTCGGCGGTGACGAGTTCGAGCACGGTGCGCCCGCGGGCGTCGTCCTGGCTGAAGTGCACGTGCGTCGGCGTGTTGAAGTGGCGCAGGCGCTGCGAGCGGCGGCGGTTGACGTCGATCGTCGAGACTTCCGGGTCCGACAGCACCTTGCGCAGCGCCGTGCGGATCTCGTCGAAGCGGATCGGCTGCGTGATCGGCGTGTTGTCGCCTTCCATCACCATGTACGAGTCGAGCACGAAGCCGTCGTGCGTGGTGTGCAGGCGCGCGTCGAGGATGTTGAGGCCCAGGCGCGCGAGTACGCCGGTCGACAGGCCGAACAGGTGATCGCGGTCGCGCGTGTAGATGAATACGCTGGTGCCGCGGCCGACGACCGCGCCGACCAGCACCAGCGGCAGATCGGCCTCACCCGCCTTGATGATCGCCGGCAGATGCCAGGCCAGTTCCTCGGCCGAATGGCGCAGGAAGTACTCGTGGTCGAAGCGCGTCCAGACGGCTTCGGCCTGCTCGCGGGTGATGCCCTGCGGTTCGAGCAGCGCCAGCGCCTTGGCGCGGATCTCGGCGCTGCGCTCGTTGTCGCTGAGCGGATTGTCGAGGCCGCGTTCGAGCGTGCGTACCGTCAGGTTGTAAAGCTCCTTGAGCAGCGAATCGCGCCAGGCGTTCCACAGCGCCGGGTTGGTGCCGCGGATGTCGGCGCAGGTCAGCAGGTAGAGGTAGTCCAGGTGCAGGCGGTCGCCGACCGTGCGCGCGAACTCGGCGATCACCGCCGGATTGCTGATGTCCTGCTTCTGCGCGGTCAGCGACATCAACAGGTGGTTCTGCACCAGCCAGCGCACCAGCGCCGCGTCGCCATGCGACAGGCCGTGGTCGAGGCAGAACTGCTCGGCTTCCTGGGCGCCGATGTCGGAATGGTCGCCGCCGCGGCCCTTGGCCATGTCGTGCCAGAAGGCGCCGAGGTAGAGCAGCTCCGGCTTGGCGAGGCGGTCCATGACCTGGTTGCAGAACGGCAACTCGTCGCGGAAGCGCTGCATCGCGAAGCGGCGCGCGTTGCGCACCACGTAGAGGATGTGCTCGTCGACGGTGAGCGTGTGGAACAGGTCGTACTGCATCAGGCCGACGATGCGGCCGAAGGCGGGCAGGTAGCGGCCGAGCACGCCGTAGCGGTTCATGCGGCGCAGGTTGCGCGTCAGGCCGCGGCCCTCGCGGAACATCTCGATGAACAGCGAGCGCGCCTGCACCGACTGCCGCACGGCATCGTTGAGCAGGCGGCTGTCGCGCAGGATCAGGCGCAGCGTCTGGGCGCGGATGCCTTCGATCTTCGGATGCTGCTGCAGCAGCAGGAAGGCTTCGATCAGCGCCCACGGATAACGCTGGAAGACGTCGTCGGCGCGTGCCTCGAGGTAGCCGTTGCGGATCTGGAAGCGCGGGTTCAGCGCGGTCGGTTCGCCGCCCTGCGCCGGATGCACGATCGCTTCCTCGAACAGCTGCAGCAGCATGTCGTTGAGGCACGACAGCGACTTGATCGTGCGGTAGTACAGCTGCATGAACTGCTCGACCGCCATGTTCTTGTCGTCGTCGCGGTAGCCGAACAGCTCGGCGACCTTGATCTGATGGTCGAACAGCAGGCGGTCCTCGTGGCGGCCGGTCAGCATGTGCAGCGCGAAGCGCACCCGCCACAGGAAGTCCTGGCCGGCGAACAGCTCGTCGCATTCCTGCTTGGTGAGAAAGCCGCGCTCGCGCAGCTCGCCGAGCGTCTGCGCGCCGAAATAGCGCTTGGTGACCCAGCCGATCGTGTGGATGTCGCGCAGGCCGCCCGGCGACTCCTTGACGTTCGGTTCGAGCTTGTAGCCGGTGTCGTCGTACTTGCGGTGGCGCGCCGCCTGCTCGGCCTTCTTGGCCTCGAAGAATTCCTTGACCGGCCAGATCCTGTCCGGGGTCAGCGCCGCCTGCATGTCGCGGAACAGCGACTCGTCGCCGGTCAGCAGGCGCGCCTCAAGCAGGTTGGTGATGACGGTGATGTCCTTCTCGGCCTCGGCGACGCATTCGCCGACCGTGCGCACGCTCTGTCCGACCTCGAGCCCGATGTCCCAGCCGAACGCGGTCATCTGTTCGAGCGCGCTGCGATGGCGCTCGAGGGCGTCGTCGCGGTGCAGCAGCAGGATGTCGATGTCCGAATGCGGCAGCAGCTCGCCGCGGCCGTAGCCGCCGACCGCGACCAGCGCTAGGCCGCTGGCCCCTTCCGGCAGGAATTTGTGCCAGGACGCGCGCAGCACCTCGTCGACCAGGTGGGCGCGGGCGTGCACCAGCGAATCAGCCGGAAAGCCCTCGTGGAACAGGCTGTAGAGGCGGTCGCGACCCCAGTTCAGCGTGTCGCGGAACGCGGTGATCGAGTAGCCGCCCTGAGCCAGCCGCGAGCGGATGCGCGGGGCGCTGAAGATGCTGGCGGCTTCTTCCTCCGCCAGGTCGATCTCGGCGCCCATCACATCGCCCCGTCGCGCAGCGTCAGCACTTCGTAGCCGCTTTCGGTGACGAGGATCGTGTGCTCCCACTGCGCCGACAGCGAGTGGTCCTTGGTGACGACGGTCCAGGCGTCCGGCAGCAGCTTCACGTCCGCCTTGCCGGCGTTGATCATCGGTTCGATCGTGAAGGTCATGCCCGGAAGCAGTTCAAGACCCGTGCCAGGTCGGCCGTAGTGCAGGACCTGCGGGTCTTCGTGGAAGCCGCGGCCGATGCCGTGGCCGCAGTATTCACGGACCACCGAGAAGCCGCGCGATTCGGCATATTTCTGGATCACGGCGCCGATGTCGCCGAGGCGGGCGCCGGGGCGGACCTGGCGGATGCCCTCGATCATCGCCTCGTGCGTGGTCTCGCAGAGCCGGCGGGCGAGGATGCTCGGCTCGCCGACGTAGTACATGCGGTTGGTGTCGCCGTGCCAGCCGTCCTTGATGACGGTGACGTCGACGTTGAGCACGTCGCCCTTCTTCAGGACCTTGGGCCCCGGGATGCCGTGGCAGACCACGTGGTTGACCGAGGTGCAGATCGACTTCGGGAACGGCGGGCGGCCGTTGCCGCCGCCGTAGTGCAGCGGGGCGGGGATGCAGTCGAGCTTGTCGACGATGTACTCGTGACAGATCCGGTTGAGCTCGTCGGTCGTCACGCCGGGCTTGACGTAGGGTTCGAGGATCATCAGCACTTCGGCGGCGGCGGCGCCGGCCTCGCGCATCTTCTGCTGTTCCTCGGGGGTCTTGATCGTAACGGCCATCTCGCCTCGGTGCCCGAGCCGCCGCGCGCAGCGGCAAACTCATTGTTTTCAAAGGGGCGCTATGGTATAAAGCGCGCCCTTCAAAGGCAATCGCAACGCGGTCGCCCTTGAGGAAATCCACTCGCGCCATTCCCAGGTGCCCGCCCGTAGGCGGTGCCCCGGCGCGATTTGCCACAACCTGACGGAGTCTCAAATCATGGCGGATATCACCATGCGCCAGCTGCTCGAGGCGGGTGCCCACTTCGGCCACCGCACGCGCTACTGGAACCCGAAGATGGATCAGTACATCTTCGGCAGCCGTAACCGCATTCACATTATCAACCTCGAGCAGACGCTGCCGATGCTGAAGGACGCCTGCTCCTTCGCCGGCAAGCTCGCCGCCAACGGCGGCCGCATCCTGTTCGTCGGCACCAAGCGCGCCGCGCGCGAGACGGTCGAAGAAGAGGCCAAGCGCGCCGGCATGCCGTTCGTCAACCAGCGCTGGCTGGGCGGCACGCTGACCAACTTCAAGACCGTGAAGACCTCGATCAAGCGTCTGGTCGAGATGGAAAAGCAGGTCGATGACGGTTCGATCAACCGCCTCAACAAGAAGGAACAGCTGCTCTTCACGCGCGAGATCGAGAAGCTGCGCAAGTCGCTCGGCGGCATCAAGGAAATGCCGAGCCTGCCGGACTGCCTGTTCGTCATCGACACCGGTTACGAGAAGAACGCGGTGCTCGAGGCCAAGAAGCTCGGCATCCCGGTCATCGCCGTCGTCGACTCGAACAACGATCCGAGCCTGGTCGACTGCGTGATCCCGGGCAATGACGACGCCACCCGCGCGGTCAAGGTCTACGCGCAGTGCATCGCCGACGCCATCATCGAGGCGCGTGGCGCCAACCCGGTGCCGTTCCGCACCGTCGAGGAGCCGGTCGAGGCCAGCGACGAGCGTCAGGCCCCGCGCAAGCCGCGTGGCGCGCCGCGTGGCGGCAAGCCGGGCAGCGGCGACCGTCAGGGTCGCGGCGGCCGTCGCGGCGAGTAAGCGGCATGCGTCGGCCGCGGCCCGGTGCCGCGGCCGCAGCGCCCGGCGGTCGCCGCACGCGGCCGGCCGGGCCTTGCCGTTCCACGGGGCTGGCCCGCATGAGCCGACCCCTCCGTACCTCTAGCATCCAGGACATCCCATGAGCACTCCCATCACTGCTGCCCTCGTCAAAGAGCTGCGCGACCGTACCGGCGCCGGCATGGGCGACTGCAAGAAGGCGCTCGAAGCCACCGCCGGCGACCTCGACAAGGCCGCCGAGAAGCTGCGCATGGACGGCGCCGCCAAGGCCGACAAGAAGGCGGGGCGCACCGCCGCCGAAGGCGTGCTGGCGATCGCCGGCAACGACCAGGCGATGGCCATCGTCGAGCTGAACAGCGAAACCGACTTCGTCGCCAAGGGCGACGAATTCCGCACCCTGGCGCGCCTCGTCGCGCAGGCCGCGCACGCCCACAAGCCGGGCGACACCGAAGCGCTGGTGCGCCTGCAGTCGGGCGAAGCGACCCTCGACGAGCACCGCCGCGGCCTGATCGCCAAGCTCGGCGAGAACATGACGATCCGCCGTTTCGCGATCGTCGAAGCCGCCGGCGGCCCGCTGGTGACCTACCTGCACCCGGGCGACAAGATCGGCGTCATCGTGGCGATGGAGTCGGGCGACGCCGAACTGGCGCGCGACCTGGCGATGCACATCGCGGCGATGAACCCGCGTTACCTCGACGCCGCCTCGGTGCCGGGCGACACCATCGAATCCGAGCGCAAGGTCATCGAGGCCGGCGTCGCCAAGGAACAGGAAGAGGCACGTCTCGACGCCGAGGAAGCCGGCAAGCCGTTCAAGGCCAAGCCGGCCGAGATCCTCGCCAAGATGATCGACGGCCGCATCAACAAGTTCATCGGCGAGATCACGCTGCTCGGCCAGCCGTTCGTCAAGAACCCGGACGAGACGGTCGAGAAGCTGCTCAAGGCCAAGAACGCCAAGGTCGCGCGCTTCGTGCGCTTCGCGGTCGGCGAGGGCATCGAGAAGCAGCAGACCGACTTCGCCGCCGAGGTCATGGCGCAGGCCGGCATCAAGGCCTGATCCGCGCTAAGATCCGCGCGACGCGCTGTCATCCAAGGGGCCCCGGAAACGGGGCCTCTTTTTAAGTACCATGCGGGCGGTGCGACGCCGCCCGTCCCACGACCGCCAAGTAGCCCGCCATGAGCACGCAGCCCGCTTACCAGAGAATCCTCCTCAAGCTGTCCGGTGAAGCGCTGTTGGGTGACCAGCAGTTCGGCATCTCGCCGGAGGTCACGGCTTTCCTGGCGCACGAGATCAAGGCGGTCGTCGATATCGGCGTGCAGGTCGCGCTGGTGGTCGGCGGCGGCAACATCTATCGCGGCGAGCGTCTGGCGCGCGCCGGCATGGACCGTGTCACCGGCGACCAGATGGGCATGCTGGCGACCGTCATCAACGCGCTGGCGCTCCAGGACGCCATCGAGCGCGTCGGCGGCATGCAGGCGCGCGTGCAGTCGGCGATCCGCATCAACGAGGTCTGCGAGGACTTCATCCGCCGCAAGGCCGACCGTCACCTCGAAAAGGGCCGGGTCGTCGTCTTCGCGGCCGGTACCGGCAATCCGTTCTTCACGACCGACTCGGCCGCCGCGCTGCGCGCGATCGAGATCGAGGCCGACCTGATGCTGAAGGCGACCACGGTCGACGGCATCTACACCGCCGATCCGAAGAAGGACCCGGAGGCCAAGCGCTACGACGAGCTGACCTACGACGAGGCCCTGCACAAGCGGCTCGGCGTGATGGACCAGACGGCGATGGTGCTGTGCCGCGATCACGGCATGAAGCTTCGCGTCTACGACATGGATCGCCCCGGCGCGCTGCTGAAGATCGTCACCGGCGACATGACGATCGGCACGCGCGTCAACCGCTGAAATCCCAAGAACCCAGGCCGTAAGCTGCTTTTCGGAGTCTGCAGATGCTGAACGACATCAAGAACGACGCGACCAAGCGCATGACCAAGTGCGTCGACGCCCTGAAGAACGAACTGGCCAAGCTGCGCACCGGTCGCGCCAATGCGGCGCTGCTCGACCACATCCGCGTCGACTACTACGGCTCCGAAGTGCCGCTGTCGCAGGCCGCGCAGATCACCGTCGAAGACGCCCGCACGATCGTCATCCAGGCCTGGGAGAAGGGTTTGGTCAGCGTCATCGAGAAGGCGATCATGACCTCGGACCTGGGCCTGACGCCGAATACCGCCGGCCAGACGATCCGCATCATCATCCCGCCGCTCACCGAGCAGCGCCGCAAGGATCTGGCCAAGGTCGTCAAGGGCGAGGCCGAGAACGCCAAGGTCGCGATTCGCGCCGTGCGCCGCGACGCCAACCAGGCGATCAAGGATCTGGTCAAGAACAAGCAGATCTCGACCGACGACGAGAAGCGCGGCGAGGCCGACGTCCAGAAGCTGACCGACCAGTACGTCGCCAAGATCGACGAACTGGCTGCCGCGAAGGAAAAAGAACTGCTGTCGATGTGAGGTGCCGGCCGCAGTCAGCGCCATGACGCGCGTTTCCTCGAAGTCCGGCCCGGCAACGCCCGGCCTGCCGCGCCACGTCGCGATCATCATGGATGGCAACGGCCGCTGGGCGCAGGCGCGTGGCCAGCCGCGGCCGTTCGGCCATCAGGCCGGCGTCAAGGCGGTGCGCAGGATCGTCGGCGCCGCGCGCGACCGTGGCGTCGAGGTGCTGACGCTGTTCGCGTTCTCGCAGGAGAACTGGAAGCGTCCGCCGCTCGAAGTGCGTCTGCTGATGGAGCTGCTGATGACGGTGCTCGAACGCGAGCTGCCGGATCTGCAGGCCAACGGCATCCGCCTGCGCGTGATCGGCGAGCACTCCGGTTTCAGCGCGGCGCTGCGCGCCCGCATCGCCGAGGCCGAGCAGCTGACGGCGCGCAATCCGGTGATGACGCTGGTCGTCGCGGTTGGTTACGGCGGCCAATGGGACATCGTGCAGGCGGCGCAGCGCGTCGCTGCGCGCGGCGAGGCGATCACGCACGATGCGCTCGAAGCCGAGCTGGTCACCGCCGAGTGGCCGGCGCCGGAGCTGCTGATCCGCACCGGCGGCGAATACCGGATCAGCAATTTCATGCTCTGGCAGCTCGCCTACAGCGAACTGTATTTCACCGACGTCCTGTGGCCGGATGCCGACGCGCAGCTGTTGGACGATGCCCTGCGCTGGTACGCTGGCCGCGAGCGCCGCTTCGGCGGCGTACCGCCAACCCAGGCCTAGCGCCGAAGAGAAAGCCGACATGCTGATGCAACGCGTCCTCACGGCGCTGATTCTGCTGCCGCTGCTGCTGGCCCTGGTCTGGTTCGCGCCGACGCCGTGGCTGTTCCTGGTGCTGAGCGGCGTCGGCCTGATCATGGCCTGGGAGTGGACCGCGTTCATGGGCTGGGCCGGCCGCACGCCGCAACGCCTCGGCTATCTGGCGGCGACCGCCGCGGTGCTGGCCGCGACCTGGTACAGCCCGATCAACGGGCCGTGGCTGGGCTATGCGCTGGCGCCGGTCGTGCTGGTCTGGTTCCTGATGCCCTTGCGTCTGCGTGCCTACGCGCACGGCGGCGCCGACGGTGGCCATCGCATCGCCACGCCGTGGATGATGGCCGGCGGGCTGCTGATGATCGCCAGCAGCCTGATTTCGGTCGCGGCCCTGCACGGTCTGGCCAACGGCCCGCTGAAGCTGCTGTTCGTGCTGTTCCTGGTCTTTGCCGCCGACACCGGCGCGTACTTCGCCGGCCGCCGCTTCGGCAAGCGCAAGCTGGCGCCGGCGATCTCGCCGGGCAAGACCGTCGAAGGCGCGCTCGGCGGCCTGGCGTTGTGCGCGGTCTGGGCGCTGGCGGCCGGCAGCTGGGTGTTCGGGCTGCGCGAGCCGGGCGCGATCGCCGCACTGGTCGGCCTGTCGCTGCTCGTCGCCGTGATCTCGATCGTCGGTGATCTGACCGAATCGATGTTCAAGCGCAGCGTCGGCCTCAAGGACAGCGGGCACATCCTGCCGGGCCACGGCGGCATTCTCGATCGCGTCGACAGCATCGTCGCCGCGCTGCCGACGATGGTGCTCGGTCTGCGCCTCTGCGGTCTGGCCTGAGGCGCGACGCGGACGTGATCCAGAAACTCGTCGTCCTCGGTGCGACCGGCACGATCGGCCGCAATACCCTCGATCTGGTGCGCCGCCACCCGCAGCGCCTGCAGGCCTACGCGCTGAGCGCGAATCGCGACGTCGAGGCGCTGGCTGCGCTGTGCATCGAGTTCCGTCCGCGCCACGCGGTGATGGCGGATGTCGCGTCGGCCGAGGCGCTGCGCGCGCGGCTCGCCGCCGCTGGCGTGCCGACCACGGTGCACGGCGGCGGCGCCGCGCTGGCCGCGATCGCCGCCGACGCCGAGGCCGACCAGGTGATGTCGGCGATCGTCGGCGCCGTCGGCCTGCTGCCGACGCTGGCCGCGGTGCGCGCCGGCAAGCGCGTGCTGATCGCCAACAAGGAGCCGCTGGTGATGGCCGGCCGGCTGCTGATGCGCGAGGCCGAGGCCGCCGGCGCGACGCTGATCCCGATCGATTCCGAGCACAACGCGATCTTCCAGTGCCTGCCGCCGGACAGCCGCTGCGGACGCGCGCCTGCGCATGTGCGGCGGCTGATCCTGACGGCCTCGGGCGGGCCGTTCCGCGAGACGCCGCTCGAAGCGCTGGCGGCGGTCACGCCGCAGCAGGCGGTGCGCCACCCGAACTGGGTGATGGGGCCGAAGATCTCGGTCGACTCGGCGACGATGATGAACAAGGGCCTGGAGCTGATCGAGGCGTCCGTGCTCTACGATCTGCCCGACGCGCAGCTCGACGTCGTCATCCACCCGGAAAGCGCGATCCACTCGCTGGTCGAGTACGTCGACGGTTCGATGCTGGCGCAGCTCGGTCACGCCGACATGCGCGTGCCGATCGCGCACGCGCTGGCCTGGCCGGAGCGCTGGGAATCCGGCGTCGGCGGCCTGGATCTTGCAGCGCTCGGGCGCTTCCGTTTCGAGGCAGCCGACTTGCAGCGCTTCCCGTGCCTGGGCCTGGCCCGCGCGGCGCTGCGTGCCGGCGGCGACGCGCCGAATGTATTGAACGCGGCTAATGAAGTCGCTGTCCAAGCCTTTCTGGAAGGGCGTCTTTCGTACCCGGGGATCACCGAAGTGATAGACAGAACGCTGGCGGCTGCCGCGCGACGCACCGCGTCGCCGGCCGAGGACCTCGACGCGATCCTCGCGGTCGACGCCTGGGCGCGCGCCGTGGCGCAGGAGGCGGTCGGTGCTTGATTTTCTGTGGTCGGTCGGCGGTTTCATCGTCACGATCGGCGTGCTCGTCGCGTTCCACGAGTTCGGACACTACTGGGTCGCGCGCCGCTGCGGCGTGAAGGTGCTGCGCTTCTCGATCGGCTTCGGCCGGCCGCTGTGGACGCATCGCGCCAAGGACGGCGTCGAGTGGGTGCTGTCGGCGGTGCCGCTCGGCGGCTACGTCAAGATGCTCGACGAGCGCGAGGGCATCGTCGCGCCCGCCGAGCGGCCGTACGCCTTCACGCAGGCTGCGGTCGGCAAGCGCATGGCGATCGTCGCTGCCGGCCCGCTGTTCAATTTCGCGCTGGCCGTGCTGCTGTACTGGTGCGTGTTCGTGATCGGCGTGCAGGGCATGAAGCCGCTGATCGCCGATCCGGCGCCGAATTCGGTCGCCGCGCAAGCGCATCTGGCTGCCGGCGATGAGGTGACGATGGTCGCCGGCGAGCCGGTGCCGACCTGGAACGAGCTGCGCACCGAAATCATCGAGCGTGCGCTCGACAAGGGCCCGCTGCCGCTGACCGTGAAGTCCGCCGACGGCACGCTGCGCTCCGTGGTGCTGCCGCTGTCCGGCGTGCGCGTCGACCCCGAGTTCCTGTTCGAGGACCTCGGCCTGCACCCGTATCAGCCGAAGCTGCCGCCGATCCTCGACACCGTGCAGGCCGGCAGCGCTGCCGCCGCCGCCGGCTTCGAGCCCGGCGACGAGCTGCTGAGCTACAACGGCACACCGGTCGACTCCTGGCAGCAGTGGGCGATCTGGGTGCGCGCGCATCCCGACGAAGTCGTCAAGGTCCGCCTGCGGCGTGCCGGCGCGGAACGCGAGGCCACCGTGATCCTGGCGCGCGTCGAGGAGGGCGGGCAGACGATCGGCCGCTTCGGTGCCAGCGTGGCGAACCCGGGGGACTTGTGGCAGGATTTGCGCGCCGTCAGCCAGTCCGGGCCGCTCGAGGCGATTCCGCGAGCCGCATCCGAGACTTGGCGGATGTCGGTGCTGACCGTGCGCATGTTGTGGCGCATGGTGACCGGGGAGATTTCGGTCAAGAACGTCAGCGGGCCGATCCAGATCGCTCAGGTCGCGGGCTACTCGGCGCAGGTCGGGTGGATCGCGTTCCTCAGTTTCATGGCGGTGGTCAGTGTCAGTCTCGGCGTGCTCAATCTGCTGCCGGTGCCGGTGCTCGACGGCGGCCATCTGCTGTACTACGGCGTGGAGGCTCTGAAAGGTTCGCCGCTTTCCGAGCGAGCGCAGGAAGCGGGACAGCGCATCGGCCTGAGCTTGCTGGCCCTGCTGATGGGACTCGCGTTTTACAACGACATCGTGCGCCTGCTGAACTGACAGAAAAGAAATAGAGCCGGTGAAAAGACTCAAGACTTCCAAGACGGCCATCGCGACGGCTCTGGCGGCTCTGGCGCTGACCGCGCGGGCACACGCCTTCGAGCCCTTCAAGATTTCCGAGATTCGCGCTGAGGGCCTGCAGCGCCTCGAGATCGGCACGGTGCTGACCTACCTGCCGCTGTCGACGGGCGACGAGCTGAACAACTCGACGTCGCGTCAGGCGATTCGCGCCCTGTACGGCTCCGGCCTGTTCCAGGACGTGCAGCTCGAACGCGACGGCAACGCGCTGGTCGTCAAGCTTCAGGAACGGCCGGCGATCTCGACCTTCAAGATCGAAGGCAACGAGAAGATCGGCGGCGACGAGTTGAAGAAGTCGCTGAAGGACCTCGGCCTCGCCGACGGCGAACTGTTCCGACGCGATCTGCTCGACCAGGTGGAGCAGGAGCTGCGCCGCCAGTACTACGCCAACGGCTACTACGACGTCGGCATCGAGACCAAGGTCACCGAAGAGCCGAACAACCGCGTGTCGCTGAACATCAAGGTCACCGAGGGTTCGGTCACCAAGATCACCGACATCAACATCATCGGCAATCATGTGTTTCCGACGGATGAACTGCTCAAGCAGTTCGACCTGAAGACCACCAACTGGATGCCGTTCCAGAAGAGCGACCGCTACTCGAAGCAGTCGCTGTCCGGCGACCTCGAGAAGCTGCAGTCCTATTACCAGGACCGCGGCTACCTGAAGTTCTCGGTCGATTCGGTGCAGGTCGCGCTGACGCCGGACAAGAAGGCGATCTACATCACCATCAACGTCACCGAAGGCGAGGTCTACAAGGTCAAGGACCGCCGCTATTCGGGCAATACGATCCTCAACGAGCGCTACCTCGAGGCGCTGACGACAACGCAGGCCGGCGAGACCTTCTCGCGCAAGCAGGCGACCGACTCGTCGGACCGCATCGAGGCGGCGCTGTCGGACATCGGCTATGCCTTCGCCAAGGTCACGCCGGTGCCGGAAGTCGACGAGGAAAAGAAGGAAGTCTCGCTCAACTACGTCATCGATCCGGGCAAGCGCGCCTACGTGCGCCGCATCAGCTTCGTCGGCAACTCCGGCACCAACGACGAAACGCTGCGCCGCGAGATGCGCCAGCTCGAGGCGGCGCCGTTCTCGAAGTCCTCGGTCGAGCGTTCGCGCGTGCGTTTGGCGCGTCTGCCGTTCATCGAGGAGGCCGAGGTCGACACCAAGCCGGTGCCGGGCAGCGACGATCTCGTCGACGTCAGCTTCAAGGTCAAGGAGCGTCCGCCGGGCTCGGTGCAGTTCGGCGTCGGCTACTCGGGCTCGCAGGGCTTCCTGATCACCGGCCAGGTGACGCACACCAACTTCCTCGGCACCGGCAACCGCATCGACCTGCAGGCGCAGAACAATGCGATCTCGCAGGCGATCAGCCTGTCGTGGACCGATCCGTACTTCACCGAGGACGGCATCAGCCAGTCGATCTCCGCGTACTACCGCAAGTCGGAGTCGGTGATCCGCTACTCGTCCGGCTTCAATACCAACACGGTCGGCGCCAACCTGACCTACGGCATTCCGCTGTCGGAGTTCATCACGCTGCGCGCCGGCTTCGGCGTCGAGGACGTCGCCGTGCAGACGTTCCCGACCTCGAGCTCGGACGAGATCCTCAAGTTCGTCATCAACAACGGCACGCAGTTCTTCATCTACCAGGCGCGCACCGGCATCAGCTACGACTCGCGCAACCGCACGTTCTTCGCGACGCGCGGCGCGCTGCATGCGCTGACGATGGACCTCGCGCTGCCCGGCGGCGATCTCGAGTACTACAACCTCAGCTACCGCGCGCAGCAGTACATCCCGCTGTTCTGGAAGTTCACCGCCGAAATCAACGGCTCGGTCGGCCTCGTCGATTCGTACGGCAGCTCGGACGTGCCGCCGTGGGAGAACTTCTTCGCCGGCGGTCCGCGCACGGTGCGCGGCTACAAGGACGGTTCGCTCGGGCCGCGCGACAATCCGTACAACAACCCGTTCGGCGGCAAGCTGCGCACCACGGCGCAGACCAATCTGATCATCCCGCTGCCGGTCGAGAGCGATGGCAAGTCGACGCGTCTCGAAGCGTTCTGGGACGTCGGCAACGTGTTCCAGGAGCCGGGCGACTTCGCGATCAGCGACCTGCGCCAGTCGGCGGGCATCGCGTTCTCCTGGTTCACGCCGTTCCTCGGCCTGCTCGACCTGAGCTACGCGTTCCCGCTGAATCCGAAACCGGGTGATGATCAGGATCGCTTCCAGATCACGTTCGGTTCAGGCTTCTGACGGTTGCCGTTTTCCCGGATTCCGCCATTTCCCGTTTCACCGCTGCAACACAGACACGAGAGAAAGACATGATTCGCAAGTTGATCGCCGTCACCGGCGTTGTGCTCGCCGTCACCGCGCTGCCGGCGCTGGCCGACATCAAGGTCGGTTCGGTGCGTTCGGCGGAACTCGCCGAGAAGGCGCCGCAGTTCAAGGCCATGCAGGACCAGCTCAAGGCGCAGTTCGAACGCCGCCAAAACGATCTCGAGGCCGAGGCCAAGAAGCTGCAGGATGACGGTCGCGCGTTCCAGAAGGAGGCCGATCTGCTGGCGCCGGCCGACCGCGCCAAGAAGGAGAAGGACCTGACGACGCGCCGCATCGACCTCGAATCGAAGGGCCGTCAGCTGCAGGAAGACTTCAACAAGGCGCGCCAGGAATCGTTCGCCAAGGCGATGGGTCAGGTGAAGAACGTGATCGACGCCGTCGCGCGCGAGAAGAACCTCGACCTGATCGTCGAGAATCCGGTTTACGCCAAGCCGGAAGTCGACGTCACCGACGACGTGCTCAAGCGCCTGCAGGCTGCTCCGGCCGCCGGCAAGTAAAGTTTCTCGCATCGGCGCCCGCACGGCGCCGGTCCGTGGCGGTTCCGCGACGGCCTGCCTTGCGCAGGCCGTCGCCGTTTGCGCCCCCCGGGCGGATGCGTAAGCTTCGCACTCCCCACGAGCCCGATTCCCTCATGGCCACATTCACTCTCGAAGAACTGGCGCAGCGCTTCGGCCTGGCGCTACGCGGCGATCCGGCGACGGCGGTGTCCGGCGTCTGCGGCCTGTCGCCCGGCAAGCCCGGCTGCCTGAGCTTCCTGTCGAATCCCAAGCTGCGCGGCGAGCTGGCCTCGACTGCGGCGGCCGTCGTCATCGTCCATCCGCGCGACGCCGACGCGCTGGTCACGGCCGGTCTGATCGCGCCGGATCCGTATCTGGCCTACGCGCGCATCGCCGTGCTGTTCGATCCGGACCGCGATTTCGAGCCCGGCGTGCATCCGGCGGCGGCGCTCGCGGCCGACGTCGTGCTCGGCGACGGCTGCCACGTCGGTGCCGGCGCGGTGATCGAGGCCGGCGCGCGGCTCGGCGCCGGCGTCTACGTCGGCCCCGGCTGCATCGTCGGCCGCGAGGCCGTGCTCGGCGACGGCACGCGCCTGGTGGCGCGCGTCTGGGTCGGTCCGCGCGTGCGCGTCGGCGCGCGCTGCCAGATCCATCCGGGTGCGGTGCTCGGCTCGCGCGGCTTCGGCAACGCGCGCGGGCCGAAGGGTTGGGAGGAAGTGCCGCAGCTCGGCAGCCTGATCGTCGGCGACGACGTCGAGATCGGCGCCAATACCTGCATCGACCGCGGCGCGATCGACGACACCGTGATCGAGAACGGCGTGCGTCTCGACAACCTGATCCAGATCGCCCACAACTGCCGCATCGGCGCGCACACCGCGATCGCCGCGCACACCGGTATCGCCGGCAGTACCCGGGTTGGCAGCCGCTGTATGATTGGCGGCGCCGTGGGCATCAACGGCCACATCGAAATTGCCGACGACGTGATCGTCCTTGGCCGGGCTATGGTCACGAACTCGATCCGCCAGCGCGGCGTGTACGGCTCCGGCCTGCCGCTCGACGACGCCCGCGAGTGGCGCAAGACCGTGGCGCGGGTGCGGCGCCTCGGCCGCTTCGAGGATCGCCTGAAGGCGCTGGAGCGACATCTTCGTATCACCGCCGGAACACAGGACGATGACGACAACAACGACATCCTTTGATATCTGCGAAATCCTCAAGCTGTTGCCGCACCGCTATCCGTTCCTGCTCGTCGACCGCGTGATCGCGATCGACGAGGAGAAGATGACGCTGACGGCGATCAAGAACGTCACCTACAACGAGCCGTTCTTCCCGGGCCACTTCCCGGGGCTGCCGACGATGCCGGGCGTGCTGCAGATCGAGGCGCTGGCGCAGGCCAGCGGGCTGCTGGCGATTCACCGCTCCGGACTGCGTGCCAAGGATGGCCTGGTGCTGTACTTCGCCGGCATCGACAACTGCCGTTTCAAGCGCCCGGTGATCCCCGGCGATACGCTGACCTTCCACGTCGAGCTCGAGAAGAACAAGCGCGACATCTGGAAATTCCACACGCGCGCAACGGTCGGCGACGAACTCGCCAGCGAGGCGGATCTGATCTGCGTGCTGCGCACGGTGAGCTACGACACCGAAGGGTCGGCGGCATGACGGCGCGTATCCATCCGACCGCGATCGTCGATCCGAAGGCCGAACTGCACGAGACGGTCGAGGTCGGCCCGTACAGCATCATCGGTCCCGGCGTGACGGTCGGCGCCGACACCTGGATCGGCCCGCATGTAGTGCTGCGCGGGCCGATGACGATCGGCCGCGGCAACAAGATCTTCCAGTTCGCCTCGCTCGGCGAGATCTCGCAGGACATGACCGCCAAGCCGGACGATCCGACGCGCGTCGAGATCGGCGACGGCAACACGATCCGCGAGTACGTGACGATCCAGCGCGGCACGATGAAGGAGCGGGACGGCCTGACGAAAGTCGGCGACCGCAACTGGATCATGGCGGCGGTGCACATCGGCCATGACAGCATCGTCGGCAGCCACAACATCCTCGCCAACAACACCTCGCTCGCCGGCCACGTGCTGCTCGGCGACTATGTCGGTTGCGGCGGCTATACCCTGATCCACCAGTACTGCCAGATCGGCAATCACGTCTTCACCGGCGGCGGCAGCGTCATTACCCGCGACGTGCTGCCGTTCATCATGGTGCAGGGCCACCCGGCCGAGGCGCGCGGCATCAACGCCGAGGGTCTGCGCCGGCGCGGCTTCGCGGCCGAGGACGTGGCGGCGATCAAGGACGCCTACAAGCTGGTCTTCCTGTCCGGCCAGACGATGGACAAGGTCAAGCAGGAGCTGGCGCAGATGGCATCCGCTTCGGCGCATGTCGCGTATATGCTGGCGTTCATCAACGGCTCGAAGCGCGCGCTGCAGCGCTGAAGGGCCACCGTCGGCGAATCTCGCGAGGAGCGTGTCATGCGGATCATCAAACGGCTGTGGATCGTGATGGCGCTGGTGCTGGCGCTGCCGGCCTGGGCGGCGCTGCAGGTCGGCGCCAGTGCGCCGGATTTCTCGGCGCCGGCCTCGCTGGCCGGCAAGGACTATGCGTTCTCGCTGGCCGAGGCGCTCAAGCAGGGGCCGGTCGTCGTCTACTTCTATCCGAAGGCCTTCACCAAGGGCTGCACGGTCGAGGCGCATCTGTTCGCCGAGGCGATGGACCAGTACAAGGCGCTCGGCGCGACGGTGATCGGCGTGTCGAACGACGAGATCGACACGCTGCACAAGTTCTCGCTGACCGAATGCGGCGGCAAGTTCCCGGTCGCCGCCGACAGCGACGGCAAGATCATGAAGGCCTACGACGCCAAGCTGCCGTTGGTGAACTACGCCAGCCGCATCTCGTACGTCGTCACCCCGGACGGCAAGATCCTCTACGCCTACAGCGCGATGGATCCGAGCCAGCACGTCGGCAACACGCTCAACGCGATCAAGCAGTGGAAGGCGCAGAACGCCGCCGCGCCGGCGCCGTGAGCGGCGCGCGCCCGTCCTGATGGCCGCACCGAAGATCGCCCTGGTCGCCGGCGAGATGTCCGGCGACCTGCTCGGCGCGGCGCTGGTGACGGCGCTGCGCGCGCGCCTGCCGGCGGCACACTTCTATGGCGTCGCCGGGCCGCGCATGCAGGCCGCCGGTGTCGAGCCGATCGCCTCGATCGAGCAGCTGTCGGTGATGGGCATCGCCGAGGTCCTGCCGGCGCTGCCGCGCATCCTGCGCCTGCGCCGCGCGCTGATCCGGCGCCTGTCGGCCGATCGGCCCGACGTGCTGATCGGCATCGACGCGCCGGACTTCAATCTCGGCGTCGAGCGGCGTTTGCGCGAGCGCGGCATCCGCACCGTGCACGTCGTCAGCCCGACCGTCTGGGCCTGGCGCGCCGGCCGCGTCAAGACCATTGCCCGCGCGGTCGAGCGCATCCTCTGCCTGTTTCCGTTCGAGCCGGCGTTCTACGCCGCGCGCGGGGTTTCCGCCGACTACATCGGCCATCCGCTCGCCGACCAGCTGGACGCCTCGGTGACGACGGCGCAGGCGCGTGCCGGGCTCGGCCTGCCGGCCGGCGGCCCGGTCATCGCCGTGCTGCCGGGCAGCCGCGGTTCGGAGCTGAAGTATCTGGCCGAGCCGTTCGCGCGCGCCGCGCGCCTGATCGCCGCGCAGGTGCCCGGCGTGCGCTTCGTGACGCCGCTCGCCAAGCCGGCGCTGCGCGCACCGATGGAAGCGGCGATCGCCGCGCACGCCGCCGGCTTGGCCTGGACCCTGCTCGACGGCCAGTCGCGCGAGGCGATGCAGGCGGCCGACGCGGTGCTGATCGCCTCCGGCACGGCGACGCTCGAATGCCTGCTGCTCGGCCGGCCGATGGTCGTCTCGTATCGCGGCTCGCCGCTCACCGCCTGGCTGCTGCTGAAGGCGGGCCTGCTGAAGACCCGGTACGTCAGCCTGCCGAACCTGCTCGCCGACGAGGCGCCGGTGCCGGAGCTGTTGCAGGACGACGCCACGCCGGAGCGGCTCGCCGCCGCCGTCATCGAGCTGCTGGCGCCGGGCGGCGCGCGCGCGCGCCAGCTCGCCGCTTTCGATCGCGTGCGCGCAACGCTGTGCTGCGACGCCGCGGCGCGGGCCGCCGAGGTCGTCGCCGGACTGCTTGGCGCCTGAGCGTTCGCGGTTTCGCCATTTCGTCAAGCCTGTCATCGCTGCCGCGAGCGCCTAGAATTCCGCGCATGCCACGCCGCGTCTCCATCGCTTCCTATCGGGTGCCGCTCGTCGCCGGCCTCGACGAGGCCGGGCGGGGCTGCCTAGCGGGGCCGGTCTACGCCGCCGCCGTGATCCTCGACCAGCGCCACGGCATCCGTGGCCTCGACGATTCCAAGAAGCTCAGCCCGGCCGAGCGCGAGGCCTTGTTCGATCGCATCCGCGAGCGTGCGGTCGCTTTCGCGATCGCGCGCGCCGAGATCGAGGAGATCGACCGCCTCAACATCCTGCACGCCTCGATGCTGGCGATGCGCCGGGCCGCCGAGGCCCTCACGCCGGCGCCGCTGCACTGCCTGGTCGACGGCAACCGCCTGCCGGTCTGGAACTTCAGCGCCGAGGCGGTCGTCGAGGGCGATGCGATCCATGCGCCGATCATGGCGGCGTCGATCCTCGCCAAGGTCGCCCGCGACCGCGAGATGCAGCGGCTCGACGCCGAGTATCCCGGCTACGGTTTCGCCCGCCACAAGGGCTACGGCACGCCGGACCATATGGATGCGCTGCGCCGGCTCGGCGTCTGCGCGCTGCATCGCATGAGCTTCGCGCCCTGCGCGCAGCGCGGGCTGTTCGGCGCGGTGCCGGACGAGGGCGCCCTGCCGCCGGATCTGCTGCCGCCGGACGAGGTCTGCGCATGAGCGGGACCGGCGACGCCGTGCGCTTCGTGCACCTGCGCGTGCATACCGAGTTCTCGCTGACCGACAGCGTCGTGCGCGTCGAGCCGCCGAAGCGCAAGGGCGGCGGCGTCGGCGCGACGCTGGTGTCGAAGGCCGCCGAGCTGGGCTTTCCGGCGATCGCCATCACCGACCAGAACAATCTGTTCGCGATGGTGAAGTTCTACAAGTCGGCGGAGGGCGCCGGCGTCAAGCCGGTCATCGGCTGCGACGTCTGGCTGGAGCCCGCGGCCGGCGGCGATGCCCCCGAGCGCCTGACGCTGCTGGTGCAGGACGATAGCGGCTACCGCAACATCGCCAAGCTGCTGTCGCTGGCGTACACGGACGGGCAGGGCAAGGGCTCGCCGCTGGTGACGCGCGCCTGGCTGCGCGAATACGCCGGCGGACTGATCGCGATGTCCGGCCGCGATGGCGCGATCTTCCGTGCCGCGCTGGCGGACAATGTCGCGGCCGCGCGCGAGGCGCTGGCCGAGCTGCAGGCTCTGTTCCCGCAGCGCCTGTATCTGGAAATCTCGCGTTGCGGACGCACCGGCGACGACGAATGGGTCGACGCCGCGGTCGCGCTGTCGCGGCACGAGCAGGTGCCGCTGGTCGCGACCAACGACGTGCGCTTCCTGACGCGCGAGGAATTCGATTCGCACGAGGCGCGCGTCTGCATCGCCCAGGGCCGCGTGCTCAACGATCCGAAGCGGCCGCGCGACTACAGCGAAGAGCAGTACCTGAAGTCGGCCGACGAGATGGCGGCGCTGTTCGCTGACATCCCCGAGGCGCTGGCGAATTCGGTGGAGATCGCGCGGCGCTGCTCGCTGACGCTGAAGTTCGCGCCGCCGTACCACCTGCCGAACTTCCCGGTGCCGGACGGCTACGACACCAACTCCTGGCTGCGTCATCGCGCCGAGGAGGGCCTGCGCGAGCGCTTCGCGATGATCACGCTCGCGGCGCCGGAGGCGGAGTACTGGAAGCGGCTCGACTACGAGCTCGGCATCATCGAAAAGATGGGCTTCGCCGGCTACTTCCTGGTGGTCTCCGACTTCATCGAGTGGGCGAAGACGCACGGCTGCCCGGTCGGCCCGGGTCGCGGTTCGGGCGCCGGTTCGCTGGTCGCTTACGCGATCAAGATCACCGACCTCGATCCGCTGCCGTACAACCTGCTGTTCGAGCGCTTCCTCAATCCGGAGCGCGTGTCGATGCCGGACTTCGACGTCGACTTCTGCATGGACAACCGCGACCGCGTGATCGAGTACGTCACGCACAAGTACGGCCGCGAGCGCGTCGGCCAGATCATCACTTACGCGACGATGGCGGCGCGCGGCGTGATCCGCGACGTCGCGCGCGTGATGGGCCACGGCTACGGCTTCGCCGATTCGATCGCCAAGCTGATTCCCGGCACGCCCGGCGCGACGCTGGTCGACGCGCTCGATTCGGTGCCGGAACTCAAGCAGCGCTACGACGCCGAAGAGGACACGCGCGCCGTCATCGACATGGGCCTCGCGCTCGAGGGCGTGACGCGCGGCGTCGGCGTGCACGCCGGCGGCGTCGTCATCGCTCCGCAGCCCTTGAGCGACTACACGCCGATGTACTGCGAAGCCGGCGGCGCCGGCATGCGCACGCAGTTCGACATGAAGGACCTGGAGTCGGCCGGCCTGGTGAAGTTCGACTTCCTCGGCCTGAAGACGCTGACGGTGATCCAGGAGGCGGTCGTCAACATCGAGAAGAGCTCGGGGCGCAGCATCGAAGTGCTCAAGCTGCCGATCGACGATGCCGAGACCTATGCGCTGTACGCGAGCGGCGATACGACCGCGGTGTTCCAGATGGAATCCCCGGGCATGCAGCGCGCCTCGAAGGACCTCAGGCCGGACACCTTCGAGGACATCATCGCGCTCGTCTCGCTGTACCGTCCGGGTCCGATGGAGCTGATTCCCGAGTACTGCGCGCGCAAGCGCGGCGACGCGCCGGTCACCTATCTGCATCCGGACATGGAAGTCGTGCTGCAGCCGACCTACGGTATCTTCGTCTATCAGGAGCAGGTGATGCAGATGTCGCAGCGCCTGGCCGGCTACACGCTCGGCGGCGCCGATCTCCTGCGTCGCGCGATGGGCAAGAAGATCAAGGCCGAGATGGATAAGCAGCGCGAGGTCTTCACCTCGGGCGCGATCGGACGCGGCGTCGATGCGGAAATCGCCACGCAGGTCTTCGACCTGATGGACAAGTTCGCGAACTACGGCTTCAACAAGTCGCACGCCGCCGCCTACGCGCTGGTCTCGTACCAGACCGCGTGGCTGAAGACGCACTATCCGGCCGAGTTCATGGCGGCGGTGCTGTCCTGCGAAATGCAGCACACCGACACGATCGTCACCATGCGCGAGGAGTGCCTGCGCATGGGCCTGACGATGCTGCCGCCGGACGTCAACACCAGCTACTTCCGCTTCACCGTGCCGGGGCCCGGCGCGATCCGCTACGGCCTGGGCGCGATCAAGGGCGCCGGCGAGGCGGCGCTGGAGGGCATCATCGCCGAGCGCGAGCAGAACGGACCGTTCAAGGATCTGTTCGATTTCTGCAAGCGCGTCGATACCAAGAAGGCCAACAAACGCGTACTCGAGGCGCTGATCTGCTCGGGGGCGATGGATGGCTTCGGCCTGAACCGGCCGTCGCTGATGAAGACGCTGCCGAAAGCGCTGCAGCTGGCCGAGGCGGCGGCGGCCAGCGCCGATTCCGGGCAGAACGACCTGTTCGGGCTCGGCGGCGGCGCCGCCAAGCAGGAGCGCCAGGTCGAGCCGGATCTGGAGACCGACTGGTCGCAGCGCGAACTGCTGGCGCGCGAGCGCGAGACGCTCGGCTTCTATCTGTCCGGCCATCCGATCGAGGCCTACGGCGAGATCGTCGAGCAGGTCTGCAGCGGCCGCCTGCACGAGCTGATCCAGCAGCACGCCGTGCCGCAGCCGGTCGATGCCAAGGGCAAGCCGATCTGGCAGCCGCGCACCAAGCTGATGTTCGCCGCCTGGGTGCGCGATCTGCGCTTCTTCAAGGGCGACGGCCGCGGCGGTGCCAGCTACAAGCTGACGCTCGAGGACCGCTCCTCGCAGCTGGCGACCTGGATCGATGCCGACAAGTGGTCGAAGTACGCGCCGTTCGTGAAACCGGACCAGCTGGTCTTCGCGATCGCCGAGATCGGTCTGTCGCCGGCCCGCGAAGGCCGCGATCCGGAGCCGCGCCTGTACGCGCCGGAATTCCTGTCGCTCGACGACGTGCTGCGCGATTACGCGACGCGCCTGCTGCTCGACTGGCGGCGTCCGCCAAGCGAGGTGCTGGCGCTGCGCAAGCGCCTGACGCCGCTGCGCGACGGGCAGACCACGGTGGGCATCCGTTATCGCGGCACCAGCGCGGCCTGCGAGCTCGAATTCGGCGCCGACTGGAAGCTGCGCCTCAACGACGACACGGTCGTCGCGCTGCAACAGTCGCTCGGCGCCGATTGCGTTAAAGTTCAGTACAAGCGCTTCCAGCCGCCGATCCCGGAACGGCGTTTCGCCTCGGCCGGCGGCGGCAGCTTCGACGACGAATAGGGTTTGCGGCCCGCCGGGCTGCGCGTGGTGCGAAACGACAGGAGCCGGCGCCGGGGCGCGGGCCGCAGGACGAGAGACGATGAACCTGAATTATCTGGACTTCGAACAGCCGATCGCCGAATTGCAGCAGAAGATCGAGGAGCTGCGCTTTGCGACGACCGGCAGCGGCGTCAACCTGACCGAGGAGATTGCGCGCCTCGAGGTCAAGAGCCGCCAGCTCACCGAGAACGTGTTCGCCAAGCTGACGCCCTGGCAGGTCGCGCAGCTGGCGCGCCATCCGCAGCGCCCGTACGCGCTCGACTACGTCAAGAACCTGTTCACGGAATGGGATGAGCTGCACGGCGACCGTCACTTCGCCGACGACCCGAGCATCGTCGGCGGCGTCGCCCGCCTGGAAGGGCGCGCCGTCGTCGTGCTCGGTCAGCAGAAGGGCCGCGACGCCAAGGAGCGCGTCTACCGCAACTTCGGCATGCCCAAGCCGGAGGGCTATCGCAAGGCGCTGCGCCTGATGAAGCTCGCCGAGAAGTTCAACCTGCCGATCCTGACCTTCATCGACACGCCGGGCGCCTACCCGGGCATCGGCGCCGAGGAGCGCAACCAGTCCGAGGCGATCGCGCGCAACCTGTTCGAGCTGTCGAAGCTGCGCACGCCGGTGCTGGCGACGGTGATCGGCGAGGGCGGCTCGGGCGGCGCGCTGGCGATCGGCGTCGCCGACCACATCATGATGCTCCAGTACAGCATCTACTCGGTGATCTCGCCGGAAGGCTGCGCGTCGATCCTGTTCAAGGACGCCGGCCGTGCCCCGGAAGCCGCCGAGGCGATGCGCATCACCGCGCCGGATCTGTTCGAGCACAAGCTGATCGACGAAATCGTGCCGGAACCGCTCGGCGGCGCACACCGCGATCCGGCGGCAATGATGACGACGATCCGCCAGAAGCTGATCGCCAACCTCGAACGTCTGCGCCACACGCCGATGACGCAGCTGATGGCGGCGCGCTACCAGCGGCTGATGTCGTACGGTTCCTACGAAACCCTCCACTGACGATGTGAAACCGGCGCGCCGCGCACACCGCGCACACCGCGCACGCCGGGCGCACGTCCGCGCCGCGCGCCGCGACGCCCGCACGGCGATGCGCGTTGCCGCGCGTCCGCTTGCGCTCGCGGCTGCCACTGGGGCATCGCCGGTGCCGCCGACCGGCGGCGGGCGCGCGCCGTGAAGCTTGACCTTCCCGCGCTCGCGCCGCGCGCCCGTGTCTGGGTCGCATACAGCGGCGGACTCGATTCGACGGTACTGCTGCACGCGCTGCACGCGCAGGGCGTGCCGAACCTGCGCGCGGTGCATGTTCATCATGGCCTGCAGGACGCCGCCGACGACTGGGCGCGCGCGGCGCGGCGCACCTGCCGCACGCTCGGCGTGCCCCTGCGCGTGTGCCGCGTACGGGTCGTCGCCGCCCGCGGCGAGGGGCCCGAGGCGGCGGCGCGCGCGGCGCGCTACGCCGCGTTCGGCGAGCTGCTGCGCCCCGGCGATCTGCTCGTCACCGCACATCACCGCGACGATCAGGCCGAGACCGTGCTGCTGCGGGCGCTGCGCGGCACCGGCATCGCCGGCCTGGCAGCGATGCCGGTGCTCGCACCGTTCGGTCCGGCGCGGCTGTGGCGCCCGCTGCTCGATCGCGGCCGCGACGAGCTGCGCCGTTATGCCGAAGCGCAGAGGCTGGCGTGGATCGACGATCCGCACAACGCCGATCCGCGCTACGCGCGTTCTTACCTGCGCCGCGAGATCGTGCCGCGGCTGCTCCGGCACTGGCCGCAGGCGCTGCCGAGCCTGGCCCGGCTCGCCGCGCGGGCGGCCGAGGCCGAGACGCTGGCGGCCGAACTCGCCGAGCTCGATCTGGCGCGCGTGCGCGTCGGCGACGGCTGCTCGGTCACCGGCCTGCTGGCGCTGCCGGCGCTGCGCCGCCGCAACGCCCTGTACCACGCCTGGATCGCGCGCGGCTGGCCGGCGCCGTCGGAGCTGCGGCTCGCGCACCTCGAACGCGAGGTGCTGCGCGCGCGCATGGACGCGCAGCCGCGCTTGCGCCACGAGCACGGCGAGCTGCGCCGCTACCGCGATCGACTCTACTGGCTCGATCCGCTGCCGCCGCCGCCGGATGGCGAGCGGCCCTGGCCGCTGCGCCGGCGCTCCGTCGCGCTGCCGGCCGGCCTCGGCCGGCTGCGGCTCGCACGGGCGCCGGCGATCGCGTTGCGGCTGCGCTTCGCGCGCGGCGGCGAGCGGCTCAGGCCGGCCGGCGACGCGCATACGCGCACGCTCAAGCAGCTGTGCCAGGCGGCGGGGCTGCCGCCCTGGGTGCGCGAACGCATGCCGCTGCTGTACGAAGGCGACGAGCTGATCGCCGTCGCCGGCTACTGGCGCAGCGCGCGCGCGGTCACGCTAGGCCTTGATCCGCAATGGGAAACCGCGCTGCCGGGGGCCGCCGTCGAGAGCGTTTGCACGGCGTTGGGCACTCACCCGCGTTGAGTGGGCGCCGTCCGCGGCGTAAAATTGCAGAAACCCACCGCTTCTAAACTCCCATGCCCGACGCGCCGCATCAGACGCGATTTGTATTTGTGACCGGGGGCGTGGTGTCCTCGCTCGGTAAAGGCATTTCTGCCGCTTCGCTGGGTGCCGTCCTCGAGTCGCGCGGACTCAAGGTCAGCATGATCAAGCTCGATCCCTACATCAATGTCGATGCAGGGACCATGAGCCCGTTCCAGCATGGCGAAGTGTTCGTCACCGAAGACGGCGCCGAAACCGACCTCGACCTCGGTCACTACGAACGCTTCCTGCGTGGCAAGACCACGCGCTATTCGAACGTCACCACCGGCCAGATCTACCGCAACGTGCTCGACAAGGAGCGCCGCGGTGATTACCTGGGCAAGACGGTGCAGGTGATCCCGCACATCACCGACGAGATCCAGGCGGCGATCCGCCGCGGCGCCGCCGGCGCCGACATCTGCATGGTCGAGATCGGCGGCACGGTCGGCGACATCGAGTCGTTGCCGTTTCTCGAAGCGATCCGCCAGATGGCGGTCGAGCTCGGTCGCAAGGACTCGATGTTCCTGCACCTGACGCTGCTGCCGTACGTGAAGGCGTCCGGCGAGCTGAAGACCAAGCCGACGCAGCACTCGGTCAAGGAACTGCGCGGCATCGGCATCCAGCCGGACGTGCTGATCTGCCGCACCGAACGGCCGATTCCGGATGCCGAGCGGCGCAAGATCTCGCTGTTCACCAACGTGCCGTACCAGTCCGTGATCGCAGCGATCGACATGGACGACATCTACAAGATTCCCGGCTGGCTGCACCAGCAGAATCTCGATCAGATCGTCGTCGATCACTTCGGCCTCGATGCGCGGCCGGCCGATCTGTCGGCCTGGGAGCGCGTCGTCGACGCGCGCCAGAAGGCGGACATGGAAGTGCAGGTGGCGATGGTCGGCAAGTACGTCGATCTCGCCGACGCCTACAAGTCGCTGAACGAGGCGCTCGCGCATGCCGGCCTGCACACCGGCACGCGCGTGAAGATCCGCTATATCGAATCGGAAGCGGTCGAGACGCAGAGCGCGCGCATCCTGCAGGGCATGGATGCGATCCTCGTGCCCGGCGGCTTCGGCGAGCGCGGCGTCGAGGGCAAGATCATGGCGGCGCGTTTCGCGCGTGAGAACAAGATCCCGTATCTCGGCATCTGCCTCGGCATGCAGGTCGCGGTCATCGAGTACGCGCGCAATGTCTGCGGCCTGCCGCGCGCGCATTCGACCGAATTCGATCCGAAGACGCCGGACCCGGTGATCGGCCTGATCACCGAGTGGCAGGACGAGACCGGCCACACGCAGCTGCGCGACGAGCGCTCGGACAAGGGCGGCACGATGCGCCTCGGCTCGCAGGCCTGCCGCCTGCGCGCCGGCAGCAAGTCGCGCGCGATGTACAACGCCGAGATCATCCGCGAGCGTCACCGCCACCGCTACGAGTTCAACAACAACTACAAGCCGGTGCTGATCGAGAACGGCATGGAACTCGTCGCCGAGTCGGCCGAGAACGAACTGGTCGAGATGGTCGAGCTGCCCAACCATCCGTTCTTCGTCGGCTGCCAGTTCCACCCGGAGTTCACCTCGACGCCGCGTGACGGGCACCCGCTGTTCGAGGGCTTCGTCAAGGCGGCGCGCGAGCATCATCTGGCGCACCAGCCGGTACAGAGCGCCCCGGCGCCGGCCGCGGCTTCGAGCGCGAAAGTCGCCTGAAGCAGCACACAACGGGCAGGAAAAAGGCCGGCGCAAGCCGGCCTTTTTCTTTGGCAGCGAGCGGTGCCAGCGAGCGGTGCGGCGGCGCGGTGCCTTTGGGGAGGTTCTGAATCAGGTCGTCAGCGCCAGGCCGGGCGGCGGCCCAGGTGATCCGGAGGCGCCACGGGCGTCGTGCGCCGCCGGCTTGCTGGGTCGCCTACGGCGCCGCGCCGTGACGAGGCATGCGCTTTTCCGGAGCTTTCTTAGCGGATTTCCAGCGGCGCGAAGCCTTTCACCAGCTCGTCGAGCGCCTTGAGCTGGGCGAGGAACGGTTCCAGCTTGTCCAGCGGCAGGGCGCTGGGACCGTCGCATTTGGCCTGGTCGGGATTCGGGTGCGCTTCGAGGAACAGGCCGGCCAGGCCGACGGCGAGGCCGGCGCGCGCCAGGTCGAGCACCTGCGAGCGGCGCCCGCCGGACGCGGCGGCGCCGGGGTCGCGCTGCTGCAGCGCGTGCGTCACGTCGAAGATCACCGGCAGGCCGCCGGTGGACTTCTTCATGACGCCGAAGCCAAGCATGTCCACCACCAGATTGTCGTAACCGAAGCAGGTGCCGCGATCGCAGAGGATGATCTGCTCGTTGCCGGCCTCGCGGAACTTGTCGACGATGTTGCCGACCTGGCTCGGGCTGAGGAACTGCGGTTTCTTGATGTTGATGACGCGGCCGGTCTTGGCCATGGCCACGACCAGATCGGTCTGCCGTGCGAGAAAGGCCGGCAGCTGCAGGACGTCGACGACTTCGGCGACCGGCGCCGCCTGCCAGGGCTCGTGCACGTCGGTGATCAGCGGCACGCCGAACTCGGCCTTCACCGCTTCGAAGATGCGCAGGCCTTCTTCGAGGCCGGGGCCGCGATAGGAGTGGATCGACGAGCGGTTGGCCTTGTCGAAGCTGGCTTTGAAGACGTAGGGAATTCCCAGTTTGCGCGTGACGCGCACGTACTCGGCGGCCGCCTGCAGGGCCATGTCCTTCGATTCGAGGACGTTGACGCCGCCGAAAAGGACGAACGGCGCCGCGTTTCCGACGGCGATGTTCTGAATATGGATGGTCGCGGGCATGTTCTCGTCTGATGGCAAAACGTGCGGCAGTGTCTGCGACGCATCGTGAGGCGTCAACGAAAGAAGGCCGGCGAGCGCCGGCCTTCTTCGTGACGGGCTTGCCTCAGATGGCCGCGCGCCGCGTGTGTCGCCAGCCCAGCGCCGCGAGCAGGGCCAGCAGGTCGAGGCCGAGCAGGCTGCCGCCGCCGCCACCCGAGCCGCCGGTGGTCGTGCCGCCGGTCGTCGTACCGCCCGTGGTCGAGCCGCCGGTCGTGCCGCCGGCGTCCTTGGCGCAGGCGTAGATCTGCGTGTCGTCGACGTACCAGCCGAGGTTGCCGCCGCAGCCGTCGTTGCCCCATTCCCAGCGGAACACGATCTTGTCGCCGGCCTTTGCGCCGAGCTTGGCGATGTCGACGATGGTCTTGCCCCAGCTGCCGGTCACTTCGCCCTGATCCGATCCGCTCCACGCCACCTGGCTGGCGAGCGGATTGGTGTTGTTGCCGGAGAGGCCCAGCGGATCGGGCACGCCCTCGATGATCGGCGCGTCCGAAAAGGTGCTGCTGTGCGGGCCGTAGACGAAGGCCTCGGTCGGCACCACCGCGAAGTCGCCGCCGTTGACGCTGAACTTCAGATTGCCGCCGTCGTAGCCGGCCTCGGCCTGCATGAAGTGCGAGAACGTCAGGAAGCTGGCGTCGTCGGCCAGCGTGATATCCGGGCTGTCCATCCAGTGCGAACCTGACTGGTCGCCGCCGCTCGCGCAGGTGCCGCCGGTGTTGTCGGCGGCGAACGCGGCGTGGCCGCTGTGCGGCGCCGGCAGCTCGCCGCTGAGCGCGAACTGGAAGTCGGCCGGCTCGCTGTCGCCGGTGAAGTTCTTGCCGCGCGTCCAGCCCTGCGGGAAGCTCGCGCCCTCCCAGTTCTCGCTGAGCACGGCCTGCGCCGAGCTGCCGCTCGGGCACAGCGACGGCGCGGCCGCTTCCGGCGCGATCACCGGCTGGTAGCCGCACTTCTGGGCGACGCTCTGGGCCGGGGTGTCGCCGCTGGCCGGTTTGCCGCGGAATTCGACGGCCAGCGTCGCCGTATGCACGGCGTCGCAGTCGGCGGCGCTGATCTTCTCTTCGGAAACCTTGCCGAACACATCGTTGAGCGGCTCGCCGATCAGTTCCTGGCAGGACTGTTCGAGCGCGTCGGCGTGCTGAGCGAAGTTCGTGGTCGGCGTCTGATGGTGGGTTTCGGCCTGGAAGTAGATGTGCGCGGCCTTGATCAGGCCGATCTTCGGGATCGTGTAGCCGTTGAACTCCTTGCCGTCGACCAGCATCGCGTAGGCGTGGTTGGCGACGCCGGAATTGGTGTGCACGCCGCCGTTGTCGGAGGCGCCGCAGTAGTAGTTCTCGGACGTGATCACGCTGCCCGGCGACGGCGTGCTGAGCAGCGGCAGGTTGAGGCCCAGCAGGCGCACATTGACGCCGAAGTTGTCCGGATCCCACATGTCGCGCAGCAGCAGGCCGGCGGCCACCTCGCTCATGTCCTCGCCCAGCACCCAGCGGCTGCCGCCGTTCTCGAAGTAGTCGCCTTCCTTCAGCGTGATGCCGAGCGTGCCCTCGATACCGTTCACGAGGTCGTAGGTCTCGCCGAAGATGTCCGAGTAGGCCTCGTTGAGCGCGCCCGACTGGTACTGGTAGACGAGGCCGTGCGTGTACTCGGTATAGGCGTGGCTCCACTCGTGGCTGACCACGTCGTCGGCATCGAAACCCGGGCAGTAGTTCGTCGAAGTGCCGTCCCAGTACGCGTTCGGGCAGTTCTGGTTGACGAGATAGACGCTGCGCTGCACCTGCTCCTCGGGCGGTGTCGCGCCGTCGTCGTAGCCGTCGCGGCCGAACAGGTTCTTGTAGAGCAGCCAGGTGCCGCCGGCGAACACGTAGAGGTTGTTCTGCGGCAGGTCGAGCTTGCGCGCCGAGCCGGTGACGTCGCCGGCGAACGGCGGATCGGCCGGGGCCAGGGCGCTGCCTTCGGTGAGGATCGGCGGCACGCTCATCGTCGGCGTGTAGATCTTGCGGTTGAGGACGCCGTGGATCTCGTTGATGCGGTTCAGCAGCGCACCGCTGTCGGCATCGACGATCACGCGCTCGCGGATCGCCGCGCCCGGCTCGCCCTTCACCATCACCTCGTAGGCGAGATGGTTGCGGCCCGGCACGCCCTGCAGCAGGCCGTCGCGATAGATCATCAGCCGGCTCGATTCGACCGACAGCGCCGCGTCCGGATGCAGCTTGCGGGCGGCGGCGAGGCCGCGCTCGCGCAGCGCCGCGACCGACAGCTTCGGCGTCGTCGACAGGCCGTCGAGGTCGTCGATGAAGACGCCGTTGCTGCCGATGATGCCGGCGTCGTTCATGTGCACGACGACGCGCGCGCCGAACACCGGCAGGCCTTCATAGACCTGATCGAGATGGACGTGCGTGTTGCCGTTGCCGTCGCGCGACACGCGGCGCGCCAGTAACTCGGTGACTGGGCTCTTGATGCCGTGCAGGCCGCCGTAGACCGACAGGAAGAACTGCGCGCGATCGACCGGGGCGCTGCCGCGGCCGGCGTCGGCCATCAGCGGCACGCCGCTGCGGGCGTGCACGGCGCTGTACTGGTCGGCGCTGATGCGCGCCTCGCTGAGGCGGTCGCCGGTGTTGCCGCGCAACTGGGCGAGCAGCTGGCTGCGGTCGGTGCTGCTGCGGTCCGGCGTCGCCTGGGCAAGGCTGCTGGCCGCCAGCAGCGCGAACGCCAGGACGCGCGGACCCGCCGGCAGGCGAGCCGTATAAGGTTTCATCGATGTATCCCCCATAGAACACGAAAAGCGGTAGCGCGGAAAATGGCGATCTTCCTTCCCCAGAAAGATCCCTTGGGCCGTCCCTGGCGTACCCAACTCCCTGGCGGCGAGCGTAGCGGACGCGTGCGTCCGCGCGCTATCGGGGAAAAACTGTGCGTGTCAGCCCAGCGCCTACAAAACACCCTGTTCCAGGGGTGCGCGGCGGTGCCGTTCATGACGGGACTGGGCGTGCAGGCTAGAATTGACGATCTTTACCACTCAGCCGGAGTTCGTTCTCCCCATGTCGAAGATCGTCAAAGTCACCGCCCTGGAAATCATCGATTCGCGCGGCAACCCGACCGTCGAAGCCGAAGTCGAGCTGGAATCCGGTGCGGTCGGCCGTGCGGCGGCGCCGAGCGGCGCTTCGACCGGGAGCCGCGAGGCGGTCGAGTTGCGCGACGGCGCGCCGAAGAAGGGCAAGGCCCGCTATCTCGGCAAAGGCGTGACCAAGGCGGTCGCCAACGTCGAAGGTCCGATCGCCAAGGCCGTCAGCGGCCTCGATGCGCAGGAGCAGGCGCTCGTCGACCACACGATGATCGAGCTCGACGGCACCGAGAACAAGTCCAAGCTCGGCGCCAACGCGATCCTCGCGGTGTCGCTGGCGACCGCCAAGGCCGCCGCCGAGGAGAACTTCCTGCCGCTGTTCCAGTATCTCGGCGGCATTTCCAGCGTGACGCTGCCGGTGCCGATGATGAACGTCATCAACGGCGGCGCCCATGCCGACAACAACGTCGACATCCAGGAATTCATGATCCTGCCGGTCGGTGCGCCGAGCTTCTCCGAAGCGCTGCGCTACGGCTCGGAGATCTTCCACACGCTCAAGGGCGTGCTCAAGGCGCGCAAGCTCAACACCGCGGTCGGCGACGAGGGCGGTTTCGCCCCGAACCTGCCGTCGAACGCCGCGGCGCTCGACTGCCTGATCGAGGCGATCGAGAAGGCCGGCTACAAGCCGGGCAAGGACGTCTACCTGGGTCTGGATGTGGCGTCGAGCGAGTTCTACGAGAAGGGCAAGTACAACCTGCACGGTGAAGGCAAGTCGTTCACCAGCGAGCAGTTCGCCGACTTCCTCGCCGGCATCTGCGCCAAGTACCCGGTCATCTCGGTCGAGGACGGCTGCGCGGAGGGCGACTGGAAGGGCTGGAAGTACCTGACCGAGAAGCTCGGCAACAAGGTGCAGCTGGTCGGCGACGATCTGTTCGTCACCAACACCAAGATCCTCGCCGAAGGCATCATCCGCGGCGTCGCCAACTCGATCCTGATCAAGCCGAACCAGATCGGCACGCTGACCGAGACGCTGGAAGCGATCCAGATGGCGACCGACGCCGGCTACACCAGCGTCGTCAGCCATCGCTCGGGTGAGACCGAGGATGCGACGATCGCCGATATCGCGGTCGGCACCACCGCCACGCAGATCAAGACCGGCTCGCTGTGCCGCTCGGACCGCATGGCCAAGTACAACCAGCTGCTGCGCATCGAGCGCAAGCTCGGCAAGCGCGCCCGCTACCCGGGCGCCGGCGCGTTCCCGATCGTGCTGTAAGGCGCCGCCTGCGGCATGGCCCAGCGCGCCGTCCTCGCCGTCCTCGCCGTGCTGCTGCTCGCGCTGCAGTGGCGGCTGTGGGTCGCCAATGGCGGCGTCGCCCACACGCATCGGCTCAAGGGCGAGGTGGCGGCGCAGCAGGCCGAGAACGAGCGCCTGCGTGCGCGCAACGCCACGCTCGACGCCGAGGTTCAGGATCTGAACTCCGGCGTCGTCGCGATCGAGGGCCGTGCGCGCACGACGATGGGCATGATCAAGGAAGGCGAGACCTTCTATCTTGTCGTCCAGCCGTAAGCGCATGCCGTCCGTTCTTTCCTGGCGTCGCGGCGCCGGCGGTTTCGACCGCCGGTTGCCGCTGGCGTTGTCGTGCGTCGTCGTGCCGCCGAGCCTGATCCCGGTCGGCAGCTTGCGGAGCCGGCGATGAGCGCCGCCAACCGGCCGGGGCCGCCCGCGGTGCCGCGTTACTGGGCGGTGGTGCCGGCGGCCGGCGGCGGCACGCGCATGGGCGGCGGCCGGCCGAAGCAGTACCTGCCGCTGCGCGGGCGCACGCTGATCGAGTGGTCGCTGGCGCCGTTCCTGCAGGCGGAATGGATCGACGGCATCGTCGTGGTGCTGCCGCGCAGCGACAGCGAGTTCGCGCAGCTGCCGATCGCGCGCCATCCGCGCATCGTCACCACCAGCGGCGGCGCCGCGCGTGCCGAGTCGGTGCTGGCGGGGCTGGAGGCAGTCGCCGAACGCACCGCGCGCTTTCGCGAGGTCTATGTGCTCGTCCACGACGCCGCGCGGCCCTGCGTGCAGGCCGGCGACATCGACCGGCTCTGCGAGGAGGCCGACGACGAGCACGGCGGCATCCTGGCGCTGCCGGTCACCGACACGCTCAAGCGCGCCAACAAGCAGAGCCGTATCGCCGAGACCGTCGACCGCGCCTTCTACTGGCGCGCGCAAACGCCGCAGATGTTCCGGCTGCAGACGCTGCGCCAGGCGCTGCAGGCCTGCGCCGAGCGCGGCCTCGAAGTGACCGACGAGGCCGGGGCGATGGAGCGGGGCGGTTACAAGCCGCGCCTCGTGCGCGGTCGCGAATCGAACATCAAGGTCACCTATCCGGAAGACCTGCAGCTCGCCGAGTTCTGGCTGCAGCAGCAGGCCGGGCGTTCCTGAGGTATCGACGATGAAGCTGCGCATCGGTCACGGTTACGACACGCACCGCCTCGAAGCGGGCGAGGGCGTGCATCTGGGCGGCGTGTTCATTCCGTGCGCGTACCGCGTCATCGCGCATTCCGACGGCGACGCCATCATCCATGCGCTGTGCGACGCGCTGCTCGGCGCGATCGCCGGCGGCGACATCGGCAAGCTGTTCCCGGATCACGACCCGCAGTATCGCGGCATCGACAGCCGGCGCCTGCTGACCGAGGTGATGCGGCGCGTGCACGCCGCCGGTTACGCGGTCGTCAATGCCGACGTGAGCCTGGTCGCCCAGGCCCCGCGCGTGTCGGCCCATACCGACGCAATGCGCGAGCAGCTCGCCGCCGGCCTCGGCGTCGACGTCGGCTGCGTCAATGTCAAGGCGACGACCAACGAAGGCATGGACGCGATCGGCCGCAAGGAAGGCCTCGCCGCGCATGCCGTGGTGCTGCTGCAGGGCGCGTAGCGCCGCTTGCGACGGCTTTCGGCGCGGACCTACACTGAGCCATGTTGCAAGCCGCAGACCGCAAGCCGCGCCGCAGGCCGCGAGGCCAGCCCGATACCCGCTCGGCGATCCTCGGTTGCGCCGAGCAGCTGTTGCAGCGGCGCGGCTTCAATGGTTTCAGCTATCAGCACATCGCGACGCAGCTCGGCCTGCGCACGGCGGCGATCCATTATCACTTTCCGACCAAGGACGACCTCGGCGTCGCGTTGGTGCGTCGCTACCGCGAAAGCTTCCAGAACTGGGTGCGCGAGCTGGAGTTCGACGCCGACGCGTGGACGCGCCTGCAGGCCTACTTCCGCATTTATCTCGAGCATCTGGAGACCGACGAGGGGCGCCTGTGCCCGGGCGGCGTGCTCGGCGCCGAGTTCGGCACGCTGTCCGACACGATGCGGGTCGAGGCGCGGCTGCTGATGCGCGAGATCTACGCCTGGCTGGTGCTGACGCTGGAAGAGGGGCGGCGCGAGGGCAAGCTGCGCTTCCAGGGCGACGCTTACGACAAAGCGGTGGAAGTCGGCGCCGCGCTGCAGGGCGGCCTGCAGATCGCGCGCCTCGCCGGCGCACAACGTTTCCGGCAACTGCTCGGCCAGCTCGAACTCGAGCTGACCGGCCGCAAGCCGCAAACCGGGCCGCTGCCCTGAACGGCCGCGTGCGCTACAGCGCGCGCACCAGCACGTAGACCGCGCCGGTGCCGCCGTCGACGGCGCGCGCCGAGCAGTAGGCGAGCACGTCCTTGCGGCGCCGCAGCCAGCTGCCGAGCAGAGCCTTGATGACCGGGCCGCTGTTCGGCGAGCCGTTGCCCTTGCCGTGGATGATGCGCACGCAGCGCTGGTCGCGGTGATGGCAGCGGGCGAGGAACTGCGCGACGGCGAGCTTGGCGCGATCGCGGTTGAGGCCGTGCAGGTCCAGCTCCGCTTCGATCCGGTAATGCCCGCGGCGCAGGCGGCGCATCACCGCGTCCTGCACGCCAGGCGCGCGGTAGAGCAGGGTGTCGCCGCTCTCGATTTCGTCGGGTTCGGCGTCCAGCAGCGAGCGCAGCGCTTCGAGCTCGTCGGCCTGGCGCTGGCGCGGTTGCGGTACCGGTGCTGGCGCGTCGGCGCGAGCGGACACGCGCGGCGACGGCGGCTGCAGGCGCACGCCCTGCATCGCCAGGCGGAACAGCGCGGCATCGTCGGAAGAGGCGTCAGGAGCGTCGTCGGTCACGGTTCGGTCACGAAGGCAGGCCGTGGTCGCCAGATCATATCCGCTAAACTGTCGCCGACCATCCGCTACGCCCCATGAAAATCCTGCTTTCGAACGATGACGGCTGCCACGCGCCAGGCCTGGTGTGCCTGCGCGAGCAGCTGCGGACCCGCCACGAGGTCCAGGTCGTCGCGCCCGACCGCAACCGCAGCGGCGCCAGTAACTCGCTGACCGTGCTCAATCCGCTGCGCGCGCTGCGCCACGACGACGGCACGATCTGCGTCGACGGTACGCCGACCGACTGCGTGCATCTGGCGCTGAACGGCCTGCTCGACTTCAAGCCGGACATCGTCGTCTCCGGCATCAACGCCGGCGCCAACCTCGGCGACGACACCCTGTACTCGGGCACCGTCGCCGCAGCGATGGAAGGCCGCCACCTCGGCTATTCGGCGATCGCGGTATCGAACGTCTCGCATTCGCCGGAGCACTACGAGGCCGCCGCGCGCGTCGTGCTGCGCCTGCTCGAACAGGTCGAGCGCGACCCGCTGCCCGGCGACACCATCCTCAACGTCAACGTGCCGGACCGGCCGTTCGAGGCGCTGCAGGGTTTCGAGGTGACGCGCGCCGGCAACCGCCACCGTGCCGAGGAAGTGCTGAAGTCGCGCGATCCGCGCGGCCGCACGATCTACTGGATCGGCGCCGCCGGCGCCGAGGCCGACTGCGGGCCGGGCACCGATTTCAACGCGGTCGCCAACGGCCGCGTGTCGATCACGCCGCTGCTCGTCGATCTGACGCGGCACAGCATGCTCGAGCGCGTCGGCCGCTGGGCGAGCAGCCTGTGACGCCGCGTGCGCAGACGCCGCGGCCGGCGGTCGGCGCGATCGCCAGCGCGCGGACGCGCCTGCTCGACGAGATCCGCGCCGCCGGCGTGCAGGACCCGGCGGTGCTGGCTGCCGTCGCCAAGGTGCCGCGCGAGCAGTTCGTCGACGACGCGCTGAAGAACCGTGCCTACGAGAACAACGCGCTGCCGATCGGCCATGCGCAGACCATCTCGCAGCCGGTGGTCGTCGCCTACATGACGCAGGCGCTGACGCAGGGGCGGCGGCCGCTCGAACGTGTGCTCGAGGTCGGTACCGGCAGCGGCTACCAGACCGCGGTGCTCGCCGAACTGGTCGGCACGCTGTTCACGGTCGAGCGCATCAAGGCGCTGTCGGAGCAGGCGCGCGCGCGGCTCGCCGCGCTCGGCTGCCGCAACGTGCACTTCGGCTATGCCGACGGCATGAACGGCTGGCTGCCGTACGCGCCGTACGACGGCATCCTCGTCACCGCCGGCGCCGAGCGCGTGCCGCCGGCGCTGCTCGAGCAGCTCGCGCCGGGCGGGCGCCTGGTCATTCCGGTCGGCCCGCAGGGCCGGCAGACGCTCAAGCTCGTCGAGCGCCGCGGTTCGGCGTTCCGCGAGCAGGATCTGGGCTGGGTCAGCTTCGTGCCGCTGCTGTCGGGCAAGGTCTAGGCCGTGCCCCGGCAATATCGAGACGCGAAACGGCGGCTTGGCGCATGTAGTGGCCGCGCCCGCGGGCTGCGGCATGCGCTGCGACGCGAGCCGTCCGTTTCATCTTGTTCCGCTGCAGGCGGGGCAGGGGACTAGGTTCAGGGAGGAACCGTTACGCATGCACGTCTTCACCGCTTGGGTCGAGCAGTACGTCGCGCATCTGGGCTACGTCGAGATTTTCTTCCTGATGGCGCTGGAGTCGAGCCTGTTCCCGGTGCCGTCGGAGCTGGTGATGATTCCGGCCGGCTATCTGGCCCGGCGCGGCGAACTCGACCCGGCGCTCGCGGCGCTGTCCGGCGGCGCCGGCTCGCTGCTCGGCGCCAGCATCAACTACGCGCTCGGCCGCTATGCCGGGCGCGCGTTCCTGCTGCGCTACGGCCGCTGGTTCCTGATCGACGAGCGCAAATACCATGAGGCCGAGCGCCTGTTCCTGCGCAATGCCGTGTGGGCGACCTTCGTCGGCCGTTTCATTCCGGTGATCCGCCATCTGATCTCGCTGCCGCCGGGCGTGTTCGGCATGCCGCTGGCGCCGTTCATGCTCGCCACCGCGATCGGCGCGACGCTGTGGTGCGCGGTGCTGGTCAGCATCGGCTACTGGTTCGGCGAGTCGGCGGCGCAGGCGATGCGGCATTATTCGGACGAGATCGGTGTCGCGGCCCTTTTGCTGTGCACCGTGTTTGTGCTGAGATTCCTGTTGAAGGGCCGCAAGACCACCGCCGGGCGCTAGCGTCCGGCCGACCACGGACCGTCTGCATGAGCCATTTCGCCAAGACCCGCTACGCGGGCCCGCTGCTCGCCGTGCTGCTGCTGCAGGGCTGCGCCGGCTGGTCGTCGTGGGAGGACGGCAAGAAGAAGCGCGATGTCGGACCCGTGGTGCCCGAGCGCATGCCGGGTCCGCAGGAGTACGTCGTGCAGCGCGGCGACACCGTGTTCGGCATTGCCTTCCGCAACAGTCTCGACTACCGGGAGCTGGCGCGCTGGAACGACATCGGCGGCGATTACCTGATCCGTCCCGGCCAGATCCTGCGCCTGCGGCCGCCGCGTGGCCCGGCGGTCGCCGTGGCGCGGCCGCAGCAGCGCTTCCAGACCGATCAGATGCAGTCGCGGCCGATCGAGGACGCCAGCACGGCCGGCGCCCAGGCGGTCACCGCCGACACGCCGCCGCCGGCCGTCGCGCCGCCGCCCCCGCCGCCGCCGAAGCCGGTCGATCAGGTCGGCGGCTACAGCTGGGGCTGGCCCGTCAACGGCGCCGCGGTCGTGCGCGGCTTCGGCCAGCAGGGCAGCAAGGGGGTCGATTTCAGCGGCGTCGTCGGCCAGCCGGTGCTCGCTGCCGCGCCCGGCCGCGTCGTCTACAGCGGCAACGCGCTGAAGGGCTACGGCGAGCTCGTCATCATCAAGCACGACGACGTCTACCTGTCCGCCTACGGCTACAACCGCACGCGCTACGTCAAGGAAGGCGACATCGTCACCGCCGGCCAGCCGATCGCCGAAATGGGTCTCGGCCCCGAGAACAAGCCGCTGCTGCACTTCGAAATCCGCGAGAAGGGCCAGCCGATCAGCCCCGCGCAGAAGCTGCCGGCCCGGGTCAGGGCGCCGTAGCCGGCAGCGGCGCTTCGCTCGGGCGGCCGGCGAAATCGGTCCAGCGGTTCTGTTCCAGGTCGTACAGCGCGCAGCGCTGCGCGGTGTCGAAGTACCAGCGCCACGAGAAGTCCTGCACGACGATGTGCTCGGGCAGTGCCGCTTCGAGGCGGCGCTGCGCCTCCGGCAGGCCGTACAGCGGGATGCCCATGTCGACGTGGTGCGCGGTGTGCTCGAGGATCTGGTGCAGCGCGGCGCCGAGGCCGAACGGCAGGCGCAGGTGCACCGTGGTCGACACGAACGGCACCGACTTCGCCCAGTTCTCCTTGTCGGCGTACCAGCGGATGCGCGGATGCGTGTGGTGCACGTAGACGACGAAGCCGACCAGCATATTCCAGGCGAGGAACGGCACGACGAAGCCGACCAGCACCAGCCACCAGGCCGCCTGGCCGGTGGCCTGCGCGGCGAGCACGAGGCCGCCGATCCACAGCAGCGCCGCGGCGCTGACCAGCAGGTTGTCCCAGAGGAAGGCCGGGCGCCGCGCCTTCATGTAGCGCTGGCTCGGGAACATCATGCGCAGCCACCAGATCTCGATCAGGTAGTAAAGGCCCGGCGCCCAGCCGCTGCGGTACAGGCGTTCGAGCCGGCGGCGCCAGCGCGGCAGCGCGCGGTACTCCGCCGGCGTCAGCGGCGCCCAGACGAAGTCGAAGCCCTTGAGGTTGGTGTAGCCGTGGTGGACGACGTTGTGGCCGACCTCCCAGAGGCTGTAAGGGGTCAGCGACGGCAGGAACACGAGTCGGCCGAGCCAGCGGTTCAGGCGGTGGCTGTCGGTCAGCGCCTGGTGGCAGGCATCGTGGCCGATGATGAACAGGCGGCCGATGACGAAGCCTTCGGCGACGGCGAGCAGCAGCTGGGCGATCGGCGACTCGACGCGCACGATCGCCACCAGCAGCGCGGCGAACAGCAGCAGGTCGAAGCCGCTCAGGAGCAGGGCGCGCAGCGTGCTGCGCGAGCGGAATTCCTGCAGCCAGCCGCGGATGACCTGGCGCTGCGGAATCTCGGACGGGGCGAGGCGGGGACGGCGTGACATCGGTAGGGGAGTCGGTGCACACCCAAAGACGGGCGGCCCGATGCTAGGGAGCCCTCCCCGGGCCTCCCCTGACGCAGATCAAGGCGAAAGCGGGCCGGCTGTGCTGGGCAAGCGGCGGCAAAAGACCGCCGCCAGGCCGCGCAAATCCAATTCCGACAAGGGTTTGACGACGGTTTTTCGCTTGCGGGGAAACCCCCAACTTGCTTTAATACCGCCCCCGTTTTTGGGCTCCGTCCGGAGCGCGTCACCCCCGCTGTTCCCCTTCATCCATCCAGGAATCCCGTGAAAACCGTCTTCCCGCGCATTCAGCGCTTGCCGCCTTACGTCTTCAACATCGTCGGCGATTTGAAGAAGGCTGCCCGAGCTCGCGGCGACGACGTCATCGATTTCTCGATGGGCAACCCCGACCAGCCGACGCCCAAGCACATTCTCGACAAGCTGGTCGAGGCCTCGGTGCGCGGCACCGACTCCGACTACGTCAAGCCCGAGCTGCACGACGAGGACGGCACGCACACGCACCGCTACTCGGTGTCCAAGGGCATCCCGCGCCTGCGCCGCGCGATGGCGCGCTGGTACAAGACGCGCTACGACGTCGACCTCGATCCGGACAGCGAAGTGATCGCCACGATCGGCTCGAAGGAAGGCCTCGCGCACCTGGCGTTCGCGACGCTCGGCCCCGGCGACGTGGTGCTGGTGCCGAACCCGGCGTACCCGATCCACCCGTACGGCGTGGTGCTGGCCGGCGCCGACGTGCGCCATGTGCGCATGACGCCGGACGTCGATTTCTTCGAGGAGCTGCAGCGCGCGATCAAGGAATCGTGGCCGGCGCCGAAGATGCTGATCCTGAACTTCCCGGCCAACCCGACGACGCATTGCGTCGATCTCGAATTCTTCGAGAAGGTCGTCGCGATCTGCCGCGAGCACGAGATCTGGCTGGTCCACGATCTGGCCTACGCCGACATCGTGTTCGACGGCTACACCGCGCCGAGCGTACTGCAGGTGCCGGGCGCCAAGGACATCGCCGTCGAGTTCTTCACGCTGTCGAAGAGCTACAACATGCCGGGCTGGCGCGTCGGCTTCATGGCTGGCAACCCGACGCTGGTCGCGGCGCTGGCGCGCATCAAGAGCTATCTCGACTACGGCATGTTCACGCCGATCCAGGTCGCCGCGATCGCCGCGCTCGAAGGCCCGCAGCAGTGCGTCGCCGAGATCCGCCACATGTACGAAGTGCGCCGCGACGTGCTCTGCGAAGGCCTCAACGCCGCCGGCTGGAAGGTCGACAAGCCCAAGGCGACGATGTTCGTCTGGGCCGAGATTCCGGAGCCGTTCAAGCACCTCGGCTCGCTGGAGTTCTCCAAGCGCCTGATGGAAGAGGCCAAGGTCGCGGTCTCGCCGGGCATCGGCTTCGGCGAATACGGCGACACGCACGTGCGCTTCGCGCTGATCGAAAACGAGCAGCGCACCCGCCAGGCGATCCGCGGCATCAAGAAGATGCTCAAAGAGGCCAAGGCATGAGCGTGGCTCCGATCCGCGTCGGTGTGATCGGCCTGGGCACGGTCGGCCAGGGCGTGCTGCGCCTGCTGAAGGACAACGCCGCCGAAATCACGCGGCGCGTCGGCCGGCCGCTGCTCGTCACGCACGCCGCGGCGCGCGATCCGGCCAAGCCGCGCGACTGCGACCTGTCCGGCGTCAGCGTCGTCACCGACCCGATGACGGTCGCGCGCGAGGCCGACGTCGACATCGTCGTCGAGCTGATCGGCGGCATCAGTCCGGCGCGCGAGCTGATCGAGGCCGCGGTCGGGCGCGGCAAGCCGGTCGTCACCGCCAACAAGGCGCTGCTCGCCGAGGACGGCAACCGCGTGTTCGCCGCGGCGCGCCGCGGCGGCGTCAGCATCGCCTTCGAGGCGGCGGTCGCCGGCGGCATTCCGGTCATCAAGGCGATCCGCGAGGGTCTGGCCGGCAACCGCATCGAGCGCCTCGCCGGCATCATCAACGGCACCTGCAACTACATCCTGACGCAGATGCAGGAGAAGGGGCAGAGCTTCGCCGACGCGCTGCGCGACGCGCAGCGGCTCGGCTACGCCGAGGCCGATCCGACTTTCGACATCGAGGGCCTCGACGCTGCGCACAAGCTGACGATCCTCGCCAGCATCGCCTTCGGCATGCCGCTCGACGCCGCGTCGGTGACGACCGAGGGCATCACGCGCGTCACGCCGCAGGACATCCAGATCGCGCAGGTGTTCGGCTACCGCATCAAGCTGCTCGGCATCGCCAAGCGCGGCGATGCCGGCGTCGAACTGCGTGTGCATCCGACGCTGGTGCCGGAGACGTCGCTGCTGGCCAAGGTCGACGGCGTGCTGAATTCGGTGCTGGTGCGCGGCAACGCGGTCGGCGAGGTCGGCCTCTACGGGCGCGGCGCCGGCGGCGACGCGACGGCGTCGGCGGTGATCGCCGACCTCGTCGATCTGGCGCGCGGCCTCGGCGCCGATCCGAGCCACGCGGTGCCGGCACTGGCCTTCCAGCCGGACGCCGTGCAGCCGCTGCCGGTGCTGCCGATGTCGGCGGTCGCCAGCGCGTTCTACCTGCGCCTGAAGGTCGCCGACGAAGCCGGCGTGCTGTCGAAGCTGACGACGATCCTCGCCACGCACGACATCAGCGTCGAGGCGATCCTGCAGCGCGAGCCGCAAGGCAATGAGGACGCGCACGTCGCGCTGATTACCTCGGTGGTCCGCCAGGAACGCTTCGATCACGCGCTGGTCGAGATGCTGCGCCTGCCGTTCGTGCGCGAAGGCGCGGCCTGCCTGCGCGTCGAGAAGTTCGACTGACGATGGCCGCTGCCGCGCCGCCCGACCTGTCGCCGCGCACGCTGACCGGCCGTCACGTGCGCCTCGAGCCGCTGCGGGACGCACATGTCGAGGCGCTGGCCGCGGCCGGCGCCGCGCCGTCGATCTGGACCTGGTTCCCGCAGGACTTCGGCACGCCGGCGGCGATGCGCCGCTTCGTCGCGCAGGCGCTGGCCTGGCAGCAGGCCGGCACCGCGCAGGCCTTCGTGCAGGTCGATGCCGCGAGCGGCGCCGTGGTCGGCAGCACGCGTCTCGCGCAGATCGACGCCGCGCACCGCCGCGCCGAGATCGGCTGGACCTGGCTGACGCCGTCGGCGCAGCGCAGCGCGATCAACACCGAAGCCAAGTACCTGCTGCTGCGCCACGCCTTCGAGACGCTCGGCCTGATGCGCGTCGAGTTCAAGACCGACAGCCTCAACGAGAAATCGCGCCGCGCCCTCAAGCGCATCGGCGCGACCGAGGAAGGCGTGTTCCGCCGCCACATGCTCACCGAGTCGGGCCGCGTCCGCGACAGCGTCTGGTTCAGCGTCGTCGACGTCGAATGGCCGGCGGTACGCGCCCACCTCGAACAGCTGCTGGCGCGGCCGTACCGCGACGCCGCCTAGCCCTCATCCGATTTTCCGCCGTTCCACCGAGACCCGACGTGACCCGTTATACCGGTTTGATCGAACACTACCGCAGCCGCCTGCCGCTGGCTCCCGAAGCGCGCGCCATCTCGCTCGGCGAAGGCCGCACGCCGCTGATCAAGCTCGAGAACCTGCCGGGCAAGATCGGCTTCGAGGGCGAGCTGTACGTGAAGTTCGAGGGCCTCAATCCCACGGGTTCGTTCAAGGACCGCGGCATGACGGTGGCCGTTACGCAAGCCGTCCATGAAGGCGCGAAGGCCATCATCTGCGCCTCGACCGGCAACACCTCGGCGGCGGCCGCCGCCTACGCGGTGCGCGCCGGCGTCACCGCCTTCGTGCTGATCCCGGAAGGCAAGATCGCGCTCGGCAAGCTCGCGCAGGCCGTCGTGCACGGCGCCGTGGTGATCCAGATCCAGGGCAACTTCGACGACGGCATGCGCCTCGTCAAGGAGATCGGCGAGACCACGCCGGTCGCCATCGTCAACTCGATCAACCCGTATCGCCTGCAGGGCCAGAAGACCGCGTCGTTCGAGATCGTCGAGGCGCTCGGCCGCGCGCCGGACTTCCACTGCCTGCCGGTCGGCAACGCCGGCAACATCAGCGCGCACTGGATCGGCTATTCGGAAGCCGCCGGCGTCGCCACCGCGATCAGCCCGCATCACGCCGAAGGCCGCTTCCTCGACCGTCCGCTGACCCACGCGCGGCCGCGCATGGTCGGCTACCAGGCCTCGGGCAGCGCGCCGTTCATGCGCGGCGGTCCGGTCAAGGACCCGGAGACGGTCGCCACCGCGATCCGCATCGGCGACCCGCAGTCCTGGGATCTGGCCTGGGCGCTGCAGAAGGAATCGAACGGCTGGTTCGACGAGTGCAGCGACGCGGCGATCCTCGCCACGCAGAAGCTGCTCGCGGCCAGCGAAGGCGTGTTCTGCGAGCCGGCCTCGGCGGCCTCGCTGTGCGGTGCGCTCGCCGACATCAAGTCCGGCAGGATCCCGCAGGGCTCGACGGTGGTCTGCACGCTGACCGGCAACGGCCTCAAGGATCCGGACATCGTCATGAAGGACGGCCTCAAGGATCTGATCCAGGTGCCGGCCGAGCGCGGCGCCGTCGAGAAGGCGCTGCTCGCGCGCCTGCAGCCCTGAGCGCGCGCCGCCGCGTGCGCGCGGGACCGCCGCCGGCATGACGCCGCCGCGGATCGAGCGCCGTCCGCCGGGCGCCGTCGAGGCGCTGCCGGCGTCGCTGCATCCGGTGCTGCGCCGCCTCTACGCGGCGCGCGGCGTCGCCGCCGCCGAACTCGAACTGGAGCTGGCGCGCCTGCTGCCGCCGGCCGGACTGCGCGGCATCGACGCCGCCGTCGCGCTGGTGGCGCAGACGATCGCCGCCGGCGAGGGCATCGTCATCGCCGGTGACTACGACGCCGACGGCGCGACCGGCGTCGCCGTCGCCGTCGCCGGTCTGCGCGCGCTCGGCGCGCCGGCGGTCGACTACGTGGTGCCGGACCGCTTCCGCATGGGCTACGGCCTGTCGCCGGCGCTGGCCGAGGCCGCCGCCGCGACCGGTGCGCGCCTGCTGATCACCGTCGACAGCGGCATCGCCAGCGTCGCCGGCGTTGCCCGCGCCAGGGCGCTCGGCCTGCGCGTGGTCGTCACCGATCACCATCTCGCCGGGCCGGAGCTGCCGGCCGCCGACGCGATCGTCGATCCGAACCAGCCGGACTGCGCGTTCGCCTCCAAGCATCTCGCCGGCGTCGGCGTGATGTTCTACCTGCTGCTCGCGCTGCGCGCGCAGCTGCGCCGCGACGGCGCCTTCGCGTCTCGCGCCGAGCCGAACCTCGCCGAGCTGCTCGATCTGGTCGCGATCGGCACCGTCGCCGACGTGGTGCGCCTCGACCACAACAACCGCATCCTCGTGCAGCAGGGCCTGGCGCGCATCCGCGCCGGTCGTGCGCGGCCGGGCGTGCGCGCGCTGCTGCAGGTCGCCGGCCGCGACGCGCAGCGCATCGGCTCGACCGATCTCGGTTTCGTGCTCGGTCCGCGCATCAACGCCGCCGGCCGTCTCGACGACATCCGCACCGGCATCGAGTGTCTGCTGGCGCCGTCGTCCGAGGCGGCGCTGCCGCTCGCGCAGCAGCTCGACCGCTTCAACCGCGAGCGCCGCGAGATCGAAGCGCAGATGCGCGAGGAAGCGCTGCTGCTGGTCGAGGGCAGCGACGCGACCGGCGTCTGCGTGTTCCAGGACGACTGGCACGAAGGTGTCGTCGGTCTGGTCGCCTCCAAGCTCAAGGAGCGCCTGCACCGGCCGGTGATCGCCTTCGCGCGCGCCCAGGACGGCGGGCTGCTGAAGGGCTCGGGGCGCTCGATCGCCGGCCTGCACCTGCGCGATGCGCTGGTGCGGCTCGACGCGCGCCATCCGGGCCTCGTGCTGCGCTACGGCGGCCACGCGATGGCCGCCGGCCTGAGCCTCGCCGAGGCCGACTACGCGCGCTTCGCGCAGGCTTTCGACACGGTCTGCGCCGAGCTGCTCGACGACGACGCGCTGGCCCGCGTCGTGCACACCGACGGCGAGCTGGCGCCGGCCGAACTCGATCTCGACACCGCGCACGCGCTCGAACGCGCCGGGCCCTGGGGCCAGGGCTTCGCCGAGCCGCTGTTCGAAGGCACGTTCCGCGTGCTCGGCCATCGCGTGCTCAAGGAGCAGCACGTCAAGTACCGTCTCGCGAGCGCCGGCGGCGCGGCGCTGTCGGCGATGCACTTCGGCGGCATCGAGCAGTTGCGCGCCGCCGGCAGCATGCGTGTAACGTACCGGCTCGCGATCAACCGCTGGCAGGACAGCGAGAGCCTCGAACTCTATATCGTCGACGTTTGCGAATGAGCGGCGGAGCACGGAACTCATACGCCGGCGCGCGGATCGAACAGGCGTATCGGACGACAGGACCCTCGGCGGTCACGAGCGAAGACGACATGCGGCACGACAAGGCGCAATCGCGGCACCGGCACTGGCGTCGCCTCGCGCGGCTGGTGTGGCTGTCGCCGATGCTCGGCGCCAGCGCCGCGCTCGCGCAGGGCTCGCTGTCGCTGAACCGCGACGCGCTCGTCGAGCAGGCCCGCAGCGCGGCGCGCGAGACGGTGGAACGCGAAAACGAGGACGAGGCGCAGATGCCGACCGTGGTCGTGCGTCCCGACGGCTATCTCTACGAATCCGACCGCCAGCTCGACGACGTCAAGCACAAGCTGCCCGGCGCCGACGATGCGGCGCGCACCAAGCTCGATCTGGTCGACCGCACGCAGCGCTACTTCGAGCGGCGCCAGGATCCGAACGCGATCGCCGAGGATACGCAGAAGACCATGCTCAAGGTCTTCGAGCCGGCCAACAACAATCCGTGACCGCGCGCGCCGGCCGGGTTCCGGCACGGCCGCTGCTTGCCAAAGTCGACCTGCCCGAGCCGAGGCCCGTCATGTCACGCCGACCTTCCGTCCTGCCGATCGCCGCGCTGCTGGGTGCCGCGCTGCTCGCGGCCTGCCGCGCCGCGCCGCCGGCCGCGGCGCCGGAGCCGGCCGACGGCAGCACCTTGCCGCTGGCGCTGCTCGAAACCACCGATCTGCACAGCAACATCCTCGGCTACGACTACAGCCGCGACGCGCCCGATCCGACGCTCGGCTTCGAGCGCGTGGCGACGCTGGTCGCGCAGGCGCGCGCCGAGTATCCGAACACGATGCTGTTCGACGCCGGCGACACGATCCAGGGCACGGTGCTCGCCGAGTACCAGGCGCGCGTCGCGCCGCTGCCCTGCGACGAAGAACTGGCGATGTACCGGGCGATGGACGTGCTCGGCTACGACGGCGGCACGATCGGCAACCACGAGTTCAATTTCGGCCTGCCGTATCTGGCGCAGGTCACCGGCACGCCGATGCCGGCCGCCGGCACCGACGCGCGCCGCTGCGCCGGCCCGCATTACCCGCTGGTGCTGTCGAACGTCGATGCCGAGCGCGACGGCACGCCGCTGTACCGGCCGTGGGTGCTGCTGACGCGGACCTTCAGCGCGCGGCGTCCGGACGGCGGCACGCAGCCGGTGACGCTGCGCATCGGCCTGCTCGGCTTCACGCCGCCGCAGATCGTCAACTGGGACCGCGCCCATCTGCAGGGCCGCGTGCGCGTCAGCGGTGTCGTCGAAGCGGCGCAGCGCTGGCTGCCGGCGCTGCAGGCGCAGCATCCGGATCTCGTCGTCGCGCTGATCCACGGCGGCCCGGACGCGGCGCCGTACAGCGGCGATCTGGAGAACGCCGCCTGGCATCTGGCCGGCGTGCCGGGCATCGACGCGATCCTGATGGGCCACATGCACCAGCCGTTCCCCGGCGCGTTCGCCGCGCTGCCGGACGTCGACGCGCGGCGCGGCCGCATCCGCGGCGTGCCGGCGGTGATGGCCGGCTTCTGGGGCCAGTACCTCGGCCTCGTGCATCTGCACCTGCGCCGCGACGGCGGCCAGTGGCGCCTCGACCGTGAGGCGGCCTACAGCGAGCTGCGGCCGATCTGCCGCACCGCGCAGGACTGCGTCGCGCCCGACGCGCGCATCGCGCCGCTGGTGCGCGTCGCGCACGAGGGCGCGGTCGCCTATCTGCGGGCGCCGATCGGCAGCGTCAGCCTGCGGCTCAGCTCGTACTTCGCCGAGGTCGGCGACAGCTCGACGCTCGCCGTCATCAATACCGTGCAGCGCGATTACGTGCGCGACTGGATCGCCCGCGAGCATCCCGAGTGGCGCGACGAGCCGCTGCTGTCGGCCGCGTCGGCGTTCAAGACCGGCTACGCCGGCGCCGCCGACTACACCGACATCGCGCCCGGCGCGGTGAGCCTGCGCAGCGCCGCCGATCTCTACCCGTTCAGCAACCAGATGATGGCGGTGCGCATCGACGGCGCGACGCTGAAGCGCTGGATGGAGCTGAGCGCGCAGCGTTTCAACCGCATCGATCCGGCCGGCAGCGCGCCGCAGGCCTTGTTCAACGAGCGCTTTCCCGGCTTCAACTTCGACCAGTTCGCCGGCGACGGCCTGCACTACGTCATCGACCCGAGCCGGCCGGTCGGCGCGCGCGTCACGGCGTTGATGATCGACGGCAAACCGGTCGGCGAGCGGCAGATGCTGATCGTCGCCACCAACAGCTATCGCGCCGCCGGCAGCGCTGCATTCCCGGCGCTCGACGGCAGCCAGACCGTGCTGGCTGCGCCGGACACGGTGCGCGAGCTGATCGCCGACTGGCTGCGCCGGCATCCGCAGCTGCAGCGCGCGCAGCTGCTGTCGCGCGCCTGGCGCTTCGCGCCGCTGCACACGCGTGCGCCGCTGACTTTCGTCTCGGCCGGTGGCAAGGCGGCACTGGCGGCCGAGGCCGGACTGCGCGGCGTGCGTCCGCTACAGGATCTCGGCGACGGTCGTGCGCGCTACGCGATCGAGCTGGACGCCGTGCCTATGCCATCCGGCTGATGCTGCCGCGGAAGCGGCGCAGCGACAGCGTGAACAGCACCGAGCCGATCAGCGCGAGCGCGAGGAACGGCTTCCAGACCACCGAAATGCCGGCGCCGCGGTAGAGGATCGCCTGACCGAGCTCGACGAAGTGCGTGGTCGGCGCCAGCAGCATGAGGTCCTGCACGAAGCGCGGCATGCTCTCGCGCGGGGTCTGGCCGCCGGACAGCATTTCGAGCGGGATCATGGTCAGGATCAGCAGCAGGCCGAACTGCGGCATGCTGCGCGCGAGCGTCGCCATGAAGATGCCGAGCGAGGTGGTCGCGAACAGGTGCAGGCAGGCGCCGGCCAGGAACAGCGCGATCGAGCCCTCGATCGGCACCTGCAGCAGGCCGCGCACGACGACGTTCAGCGAGATCGCCGCCGCCAGCAGCACGACCACGCCCATCGCCCAGACCTTGGCGAGCATGATCTCGGTCGGCGTCACCGGCATCACCAGCAGATGCTCGATGGTGCCGTGCTCGCGTTCGCGGATCAGCGCGGCGCCGGTCAGGATGATCGACAGCATGGTGACGTTGTTGATGATCTCCATCAGGCCGCCGAACCAGGATTTCTCCAGCGCCGGGTTGAAGCGTGCGCGCAGCGCCAGATCGACCGGCGGCACGCTGCTGGCGCGGTAGTGCTGCGTGAACTCGCTGATCTCGCCGAGCACGATCTGCTGCACGTAGCCGCTGCCGGTGAAGGCCTGGCCCATGCGCGTGGCGTCGACGTTGAGCTGTACGCTGGCGCTGCGGCCGGCGAGCACGTCGCGCTGGAAATCCGGCGGAATGTCGAGCGCGAACGTGAAGCGGCCGGCGTCCATGCCGCGGTCCATCTCGCCGATCGAGATCATCTGCGGCGCGGTGAACTGCGGTGGGTAGAAAGCGGAGACGATGCGCGAGGACAGCGGCGAGCCGTCCTCGTCGACGATCGCGATCGGGGCGCCGTGCAGCGTGTCCGGCATCGCCGTCGCCGCGGTATAGATCGCGAAGCTGAAGGTGTAGACGATCAGGAACAGCATCATCGGATCGCGCCACAGGCTCCACAGCTCCTTGACGCCGAGCCGGTAGACGTTGGCGAGATGGCGCGTGCGCATCGTCAGCGCTCCTGCTTGCGCAGCAGCGCGACGGCGGCGCCGAGGATCACCGGCACCGCCAGCAGCATCGGGATGAAGTTGGCCTGCACGTCGTGCAGCGCCAGGCCCTTGCTGAACACGCCGCGGCTGATGATGAACATGTGCGTCGCCGGATAGACCTCGCCGATCAGGCGGCCGACGCCTTCGAGCGAGGACACCGGGTTGATCAGGCCGGCGAACTGCACGGTCGGGATCATCGTCCCGATCATCGTGAAGAACATCGCCGCGATCTGGCTGCGCGTCAGCGCCGACGACAGCAGGCCCATGCTGGTGGCAATGCCGCTGAACACCAGCGCCGCGAGCAGCAGGGTCGGGTAGCTGCCGGTGATCGGCACGCCGAACACGGTGACCGCGAGCAGGCTCATCAGCAGGAAGTTCAGCATCGCCAGTGCAACGTACGGCAGCTGTTTGCCGAGCAGGAATTCGAAGCGCGTGACCGGCGTGACGTAGAGGTTGACGATGGAGCCGAGCTCCTTCTCGCGGACCACGGCCAGCGCCGTGAGCATCGCCGGCAGCATCAGCAGCAGCATCGGGATCACCGCCGGCACCATCGCCGGCAGGCTCTTGACGTCCGGGTTGTAGCGGAAGCGCACCTCGACGCCGAACGGGCTGTCCGTCGAGGTGCCGAGCCGATCGCGCGCCTGTTCGGCGAGCCATTGCTGGTGCAGGCCCTGCACGTAGCCCTGCACGGTCTCGGCGCGCTGCGGCATCGCGCCGTCGATCCAGGCTGCGATCTGTACCTTGTCGCCGCGCATGACGTCGCGGCCGAAGCCCGGCGGAATCTCGATCGCCAGCGACAGCTCGCCGCTGCGCATGCGGCGGTCGAGCTCGGCGTAGTCGGCGATCGGCGCCTGCTCGCTGAAGTAGCGCGAACCGGCGAGGTTGAGCGCGTAGTTCTGGCTCAGCGTGGTCTGGTCGCGGTCGAGCACCGCGTAGCGCAGGCTCTCGACGTCGAGGCTGATGCCGAAGCCGATGACGAACATCAGCACCAGCGAGCCGCCGAGCGCCATCGTCGCGCGCACCGGATCGCGCTGCAGTTCCAGCGCCTCGCGCCACAGATAGCTGTACATGCGCTGCAGGCTGAAGCGGCGATGGCGCGCCGGCTGCGGCGCCGACGGGCGCGCGCCGGCCGCCGCCGAGGCGTCGGGCGCGGCGCCGCCGCCGGCTTCGAGCAGATAGCCGATGAAGGCATCCTCGAGCGTGTCCGCGCCGCGCTTGGCGACCAGCGCCGCCGGCGTGTCGCTGTCGAGCACGCGGCCGGCGTGCATCATCGAGATGCGGTCGCAGCGCTCGGCCTCGTTCATGAAGTGCGTCGAGATGAAGATCGTCACGCGATCGCGGCGCGACAGCTCGATCAGCAGGCGCCAGAAGTTGTCGCGCGCGATCGGATCGACGCCGGAGGTCGGCTCGTCGAGGATCAGCAGTTCCGGCTTGTGTACCATCGCCACCGCCAGCGACAGGCGCTGGCGCATGCCGAGCGGCAGGCGCTCCGGCAGGCTCGCCTGCACGTCCTGCAGGCCGAAGCGCGCCAGCATTTCGGCGACGCGCGCCTCGATCTGCGCTTCCGGTACGTGGAACAGGCGCGCGTGCAGCACCAGGTTCTGGCGCACGTTGAGCTCGCCGTACAGCGAGAAGCCCTGCGACATGTAGCCGACGCGGCGACGCGTCGCCAGATCGCCGGACTCGACGTGCGCGCCGAGCAGCCAGGCCTCGCCCTCGCTCGCCGGCAGCAGGCCGGTGAGCATCTTCATCGTCGTGGTCTTGCCGCAGCCGTTGGAGCCGAGGAAGCCGAAGATCTCGCCGCGGCGGATGCGGAAGCTGACGTGGTCGACGGCGGTGAAGTCGCCGAAGCGCATCGTCAGCTCGCGTGCCTCGATGGCGATGTCGTCCTCGCCGTCGGCCGGCAGCGGCGGAATCTCCACCGGCCGGTAGTCGCGTTTCTTCTCGTCCGGCAGCAGGCGGATGAACGCGGCTTCCAGCGAGCGGCTGGCGGTGCGCGCCAGCAGTTCGCGCGGCGCGCCGGTCGCCAGCACGTGGCCGTCGTCCATCGCCACCAGCCAGTCGAAGCGCTGCGCCTCGTCCATGTACGCGGTCGCGACCAGCACGCTCATGCCCGGCCGGCCGCCGCGGATGCGCGCGATCAGCTCCCAGAACTGGGCGCGTGCCAGCGGGTCGACGCCGGTCGTCGGCTCGTCGAGCACCAGCAGGTCGGGGTCGTGGATCAGCGCGCAGCACAGACCGAGCTTCTGTTTCATGCCGCCGGACAGCTTGCCGACGGGACGCGCCAGGAACTCGTACAGGCCGGTCGCGCGCGTCAGCTCGTCGATGCGCCGCCGCCGCTCGGCTGCGTCGTGGCCGAACAGGCGCGCGAAGAACTGCAGGTTCTCCTCGACCGACAGCGTCGGGTACAGATTGCGGCCGAGGCCCTGCGGCATGTAGGCGATGCGCGGGCAGACCGCGTCGCGATGCCGTTTCTGCGCCATGTCGCCGCCGAGTACCTCGACGCGGCCGTCCTGCACGGCGCGCGCGCCGGCGATCAGCGCCAGCAGGCTCGATTTGCCGACGCCGTCGGGGCCGATCAGGCCGACCATGCGGCCGGCCGGCAGTTCGAGGTCGACGCCGTCGAGCGCCGCGGTCTTGCCGTAACGCAGGCGCACGCCCTGCAGGCGCGCGACGGTCGGCGCTGCGTCGCTCATGACGTCAATCCAGAACCTTGACGTCGAGCCGGGACGGCCACGGTGCCTGCGGGTCGATGCGCACCCAGGCGACGCCGGGCAGGCCGGTCTTGACCTGGTTCAGATACTTCTGCAGCAGGCTGCGCGGGATCTGCGCCTTGACGCGGAACATCAGCTTCTGGCGCTCGCTTGCCGTTTCGACGGTCTTGGGCGTGAACTGCGCGGCGCTGGCGACGTAGGAGATCGTCGCCGGGATCACCAGATTCGGCGCGGCGTCGAGCACGATGCGCGCCTCGCTGCCGAGCGCGACGCGGCCGGCGACCGTCTCCGGCAGGAAGAAGGTCATGTAGACGTCGGACAGGTCGATGAGGTTCAGCACCTTGCCGCCGGCGCCGAGCACCTCGCCGGGCTGGGCGACGCGATACTGCACGCGCGCGTCGCGCGGCGACTTGAGGGCGCTGTCGGCGATGTCGACGTCGATGCGCGCGACCGTCGCCTCGGCGGCCGTCACCGCCGAGCGCGCGCCGGTGACCTGCGCGCGGGCGGCGTCGACGGCGGCCCGCGCGGCGCTGGCCTGGGCGCGCGTGGCGGCGAGCGCGGCCTGCGCGCCGCGCTCGCGGGCGCGGTCGTCGTCGAGTTCCTGCTGCGAGGACGCGCCTTCGCGCGCCAGCGTTTCCGAGCGCGCGAGGCGGCGCTGCGCGGCGTCGAGTTCGCTTTCGCGCTGGTGGATCAGCGCCTGCTGCGCGGCCAGATCGGCCTGCTGCAGCGCGACCTGCGCCTCGGCGGCGCCGACCGCGTAGACCGCGCGCAGGCGGCTGGCCTGCGCCTCGTCGCGTTGCGCCTGCAGCGATTGCACGTCCATCTGCGCCAGCACCTGTCCGGCGCTGACGAAGTCGCCCTCGCGCACCAGGATGTCGGCGACCCGGCCCGGCAGCTTCGGCGCGATGTCGATCTCGGTGGCCTCGATGCGGCCGTTGCCGCTGGCGAAGCCGGCGCTGTCGCTGTCCGACTGCAGCCGGGTCCAGACATACAGCGCGATCGCGAGCACGACGACGACGGCTGCGGCGGGCACGGCCGCCTTCTTCAGGAGGGGAGGAATCTCGATCACGGAGCGGCCTCGGCGGCGGAGCGGGCGGAAGGATCATCGGTGGCACCGCCACCGAGCGCGGCATACAGCGCGACCTCGCTCGACAGCAGCGCGCGGCGCGTCTGCACCAGCGCCTGCTGCGCCGACAGCAGGTCGCGCTGCGCGTCCAGCACTTCGAGGTAGGGCGAGGCGCCGTTGTCGTAGCGCAGCCGCGCCAGCCGCGCGCGCTCGGCCTGCGCGGCGAGCGTCTCGCGCTGGATGCGTACCTGCTCGGCGAGCCAGCGCCGCGCCGACAGCGCGTCGGAGACTTCGCGGAACGCGGTCTGCACGGTCTTTTCGTAATCGGCGACGGCGAGGTCGCGGCGCACTTCGGCCAGATCGAGGCCGGCGCGCCGCCGGCCGCCGTCGAAGATCGGCAGCGCCAGCGTCGGCACGAAGGTCCACGCGCGGCTGCCGGAATCGAACAGGCCGTCGAGTTCGGCGCTCGCTGTGCCCCAGGTGCCGGTCAGGGCGATGCGCGGGAAGAACGCCGCGCGCGCCGCGCCGACATTGGCGTGCGCGGCGCGCAGGCGGTGCTCGGCGGCCATGAGGTCGGGACGGCGCGTCAGCAGCGACGACGGCAGGCCCGGCGGCAGGCCGGCGAGCACCGCGCCGTCGTCGAAGCCGCGCTCGCTCGGCGCCAGCTCGATCGTGGTGCCGGCCAGCTGCTGCAGCGCATGGGCCTGACTGGCGCGGGCCTGCTCGAGCTGGGCGCTGAGCGACTGTGCCTGGTTGAGCAGCGTTTCGACCTGCGTCAGGTCGAGCTTGGAGATCGCGCCGACCTCGTAGCGCCGCTTGAAGATGCGGAACGATTCCTGGCGGCTGTCGATGGTCTGCCGCGTCAGCGTCAGACGTTCGTCGAGTTCGCGCAGCTGCAGGTAGCCGTCGGCGAGCTGCGCGATCAGCGACACGCGCACGCCGTGCTGCGCCGCCTCGGTCGCCAGATAGTCCTGCAGCGCCGACTGCTTGAGATTGCGCACGCGGCCCCAGAGATCGAGCTCCCAGCTGCTGATGCCGACATAGGCTTCGTTGTCGCCGCCGACGACCGGCTGGCCGCTCACGTTCAGATCGCCCGGCGTGCGCGCCCGCGCCGCCTGCGCGCCGACGGCGATCGTCGGCCACTGGTCGGCGCGCTGGATCGCGTAGGCCGCGCGCGCTTCCTGCGTGTGCAACGCGGCGATGCGCAGGTCGCGGTTGTTCGCCAGCGCGATGCGGATCAGGGCCTGCAGCTGCGGGTCGGTGAAGTAGCGGCTCCAGCCCGGTTCGGCGCCGTCGTCGCTCGCCGCGGCTGCCGCTTCCTGCGGGTAGGCGGCCGGCACCGGCGCCGCCGGTCGCTCGTAGCGCGGCGACAGATCGACGCAGGCGGCGAGCGCGCCGACGAGCGCGCCTGCCGCACCGAAACGGCACAGGCATGCGCGGCTGCGCGCGGCACCGCAACGGAACGAGGCTGGCAAGCGTGGCATCGGAAACTCCCTGTGTGATCAGCATAGGGGTTTCGCCGTTCTGCGCCCTTGATCCAGCGCAAGGGCGTGCGGCCCGGCGCGTCGGCGCCGGGCCCTAAAGCGTCTGTCCGTTGTCGGCGCGCACGATCTGGCCGGTCAGCGACCGGGCGTCGAGCAAGGCGCAGATCGTGTCGGCGATGTCCTCGGCGCTGGAGATGCGCTGCAGCGGCAGATCGCCGGACAGCTGCCGCATCTTGTGCTCGTGTCCGGCCCACCAGCGCGTCGCGACCGCGCCAGGCGCGATGCCGTTGACGCGGACCTCGGGCGCCAGGGCGCGGGCCAGTGCCCGCGTCAGGCCGTGCACCGCGGCCTTCGAAACCGCATACGGCATCGACGAGCCGTAGCCGGTTTCGCCGGCGATGCTGCCGACGTTGACGATGGCGCCGCCGGCGGCGCGCAGGTACGGCGCGGCAGCGCGGCAGCAGTGGAAGGTGCCCTTGACGTTGACGGCGATCAGGCGATCCCAGGTGTCGTCCGCGATCGCCTCCAGATCGTCGAACGGCAGCTGCTGGGTGATGCCGGCATTGTTGACGAGATAGTCGAGGCCGCCGAAGCGCGCGACCACGTCGGCGACCAGGCGTCGCGCCTGCCGGTCGTCGGCGACGTCGGCGCGAATGGCGAGCGCGTCGCCGCCGGCGCGCCGCGCCTGCTCGACGGTCTCGTCTGCGTCGGCTTCGCTTTTCGAGTAGACCACGGCGACGCGGCAGCCGGCCGCGGCCAGGCGCAGGCTGACGGCGCGGCCGATGCCGGTGCCGCCGCCGGTGACGATCGCGGTCCTGGCGGGCGCGGGCGCGGCCGGCGCGTGGCTGGAGCTGGATGCGTTCATGGCCGCAGCAGGATCGCGCCGCTGCTCTCGCCGCTTTCGAGCCGGCGATGGGCCTCGGCCGCCTGCGCCAGCGGCAGCACGGCGCCGATGTTGGCGCGCAGGCCTTCGCGCAGCTGCTGCAGCGTCGCCAGCGCGCCCTCGCGGTAGAGCGCCGGCTCGCTCATGAAGCGGAAGACGCCGGGCCGCGACAGCGCGATCGAGCGCGCCGGCCCGAGCAGCGAGAGATCGAGCGGGCCCGGATCGCCGGCGACCTGGCCGACGCTGGCGACCATGCCGTACGGCCGCACCGTGGCCATCGTCCGCGCCAGCGTCGGACCGCCGATGCCGTCGATGGCGTAGTCCACGCCGCGACCGTCGGTCAGCGCCTGCACGGCGGCGACGAAATCCTGCTCGCGGTGCAGCACGGCGTGGTCGAGGCCGTGCTGCGTCGCCAGCGCTGCCTTGCCGGCACTGCCGACCGTGCCGATCACGCGCGCGCCGAGGCGCTTGGCCCACTGCACGAGCACCAGCCCCAGTCCGCCGGCGGCGGCATGGACCAGCAGCGTGTCGCCGGCTTTCAGCGGACGGACGTAGTGCAGCAGCATGTACGCGGTGATGCCGCGCAGCAGCAGGCTGGCGGCAGCGTCGGCGTCGATGTCGTCGGGCAGCGCGATCGCCCGCGCCGCCGGCAGGTTGCGGGCGCTGCTGTAGGCGCCGGCCGGCGGTCCGGCGTAGACCACGCGCTGTCCCGGCCGCAGCGTCTCGACGCCCGCGCCGACCGCCTCGATGACGCCGGCCGCCTCGACGCCGAGCACGGCCGGCAGCTGCGGCAGCGCGTAAAGGCCGGTGCGGTGGTAGACGTCGACGAAGTTGACGCCGATCGCGCTGTGGCGGACGCGCACCTCGCCGGCGCCCGGCGGCGGCAGTTCGATCCGGCGCTGCGCCAGCGTCGAGCGATCGCCGTATTGCGCGATGCAAATCTCACGGACTTCGGGAGCAGCGGCGGAGTGGGGAAGGGTGTTCATCGTCGAGCCTCGCGTCAGGAACATCAGGGACGAGGCGCAGCGTAGTGAGGGTGCCGTTGCACAGGAATTCGGCAAAAGCGAACATTCGCTGTGCAAAAAAACACGGACATCGCCGCCGCGTCCCGGCACCTGCAATGGGACGACATCCGCTATTTCCTGGAGCTGGCGCGAGCCGGCAGCCTGTCCGGCGCGGCCCGTCGCCTGGCCGTCGAGCATTCGACGGTCGCGCGGCGTGTCGAGGCTCTGGAGCAGCGCCTCGGCGTGCGCCTGTTCGACCGCCTGGCGAAGGGCTGGTCGCCGACCGCCGAAGGCGAAGCCCTGCTCGCGCAGGCCGGCCGGCTCGACGACGAGGCCCAGGCGTTCTCGCGGCTCGCGCTCGGCGTGGCCTCGCTGCAGGGCACCGTGCGGGTTTCCGCGCCGCCGGCGCTGGCCAGCCATCTGCTGGTGCCGAGCCTTGCCGAGCGGCGTTCGCAATGGCCGAACATCGAACTGGAAATGGTCGGCGAAACCCGCGACGCGAACCTGGCGCGCCGCGAGGCCGATCTGGCGATCCGCATGTCGCGGCCCGACGCGCCGGGGCTGGTCGCGCGCCGCGTCGGCGAGATGGGCTACGGGCTCTACGCGCGGCCGGGCTACGCCGACCGGCCGCGCGACGCCTGGGAATTCCTCGGCTACGACGAAAGCCTCAGCCGCGTGCCGCAGCAGGCCTGGCTCGATCAGCAGCTGGCCGGACGTCGCATCGTGCTGCGCAGCAACGATCTCGCCGCGCTGCTGCATGCGGCGCGCGCCGGGCTCGGCGCCGCCGTGCTGCCGCATTTCCTGACGCACGGCGACGCGGCGCTGGCGCCGCTGCCGGGTCCGGCCTGTCCGACGGTGCGGCCGCTGTGGCTGGTGATGCACCCGGACGTGCGGCGTTCGCCGCGCGTGCGCTTTATGGCCGACCTGCTGGCGTCACTGATCGGCGAGGCGCAGCCGCGGCTGTCGGGCACGGCGCGCGACGCGTCGTCCTGAAGCGCCGTCGTTCGCGCCGCCGCGCGAGCGCGGGCCCGGCGCCGCAGATGCCGAGCACGAGGCGCGCGCCCTGCCGCGCCGCCGCGCGCGGGCCCGGCGGCGACGTTCGCATGCGGCCGGCGAGCGCCGCACAGGTGGGCCGCAGGAGCGCGCCGCACGGTCTAAGCTACGCGCCCCGTCCGCCCGTCCGCCCGTCCGCCCGTCCGCCCGTCCGCCCGCCGCGCCGCGCGCGTTTCCCGTTTCCCCGGTCCGATTTCCTCGCCATGTTCCATATCGCTCTCGCGGTCGCCTGCAGCGTGCTGGTGTCCGTGCTGCTCAAGCTCGCGCCGCGCGGCCGGCTTGATATCCCGCAAATGGTTGCGGCGAACTATGTCGTGGCGGCGCTGCTCAGCTCGGTGCTGCTGCGGCCGGCGGCAGCAGCGCCGGCGCCGCCGGCGACGCCGTGGCCGGAACTGATCGCGCTCGGCGTGCTGCTGCCGGCGATCTTCCTCGCGCTCGGCGCGTCGGTGCGGCATGCCGGCATCGTGCGCTCGGACGTCGCCCAGCGCCTGTCGCTGCTGCTGTCGCTGCTCGCCGCATTCACTGTGTTCGGGCAACCGGCGACGCCGCGGCTGCTGCTCGGCATCGCGTTCGGCCTGCTGGCGCTGCTGGCGCTGGTCTGGAAGGACGGCCGCGGCGCGGCCGGCGACGGCCATGGCGCCTGGTTCTATCCGCTGCTGGTATTCGCCGGGCTCGGCGCGATCGACGTGCTGCTCAAGCGCGTCGCGGCGGCCGGTCTGCCGCTCGGCGAATCGCTGCTGCGCGTGTTCGCGCTGGCCTTCGTCGTCGCGGCGCTGATCGCCGGCGGGCGGCGCTGGCGCGGCGGGCCGCCGCTGACGGTGCGCAGCCTGATCGCCGGGCTCGCGCTCGGCGCGCTCAACTTCGGCAACATCCTCTTCTACCTGCGCGCGCACCGCGCGCTGGCCGACGATCCGGCGCGCGTGTTCACGGCGATGAATCTCGGCGTCGTCGCGCTCGGCACGCTGGTCGGCCTCGTCGTCTTCCGCGAGCGCCTGAGCCGCGTCAACTTCGCCGGTCTGGCGCTGACCGTGCCGGCGATCGTGCTGCTGGCGGCGCGCTAGCGTCCGGCCGGGCGCGGCATGCTCGGCGGCGATGATGCCGGCCCTGCGCGTCGCGCGGCGGCGCCGCGGCGCGACCGGGCGGTGTCATGGCGCCCGCGCGACGATGCCGCATAATCGGCCGGCCGGCGCTTTCCAGGCTCCCCTCCATCACGGAACAACCCTTCGTGGCGAACGCTGACGTCCTTCGTTTCGAGCAACTGGCGCGCATGGCGCTGGCACTGCTGCTCGTGCTGGTCTGCTGGTTCGTGCTGCGGCCGTTCCTGTCGGCGATCCTGTTCGCGGTCGCGATCTCGGTGTCGACCTGGCCGGCCTACGTCTGGCTGCTGCGCCGGCTCGGCGGACAGCGCACCATTGCCAGCCTGCTGGCCTGCGTGGTCGTCGCGCTGGTCGTGATCGTGCCGACGGCGATGCTGGTCATCTCGCTCGGCGACGCGGCGCTGTGGCTGCTGAAGCTGATCGAGGAATGGCGAACCTCGGGGCCGCCGGAGCCGCCGGCCTGGCTCGGGCACATCCCCTTGCTCGGCGAGCCGCTGCGCGCCTGGCTGCACGGGCTCGGCTCGGGCGGCGACCGCATCGCCGAACTGGCCGGGCGCTTCGTCGATCCGGCGCGGCGGCTGGCGCTGCTCGGCGGACGCGCGCTCGGACTCGGGCTCGGCCAGGCGCTGTTCTCGGCGCTGCTGCTGTTCTTCCTCTACCGCGACGGCGTGGCGCTGGCGGCGGCGCTGCGCGCCTTCGCCCTGCGCATCGCCGGCGAGCGCGGGCGCACGCTGCTGGAGATCGCGCAGCGCACGGTGACCGGCGTGATGTTCAGCGTCATCGGCACCGCGCTGGCGCAGGCGATGGTGGCGACGATCGGCTTCGCGATCGCCGGCGTGCCGAATCCGTTCCTGCTCGGCGCGCTGACCTTCGTGCTGTCGATGGCGCCGGTCGGGCCGCCGCTGATCTGGGGCGCCGCCGCGTTCTGGCTGTTCCGTCAGGATCAGCCGGGCTGGGCGCTGTTCATGGTCGTCTACGGCTTCTTCGGCATCAGCTCGGTCGACAACGTCATCAAGCCGTTCCTGATCAGCCGTTCGAGCCATCTGCCGTTCGCGCTGACCTTCATGGGCGTGATCGGCGGCGTACTGGCGTTCGGCGTCGCCGGCGTCTTCATCGGGCCGACGGTGCTGGCGCTGGCGCTGCACCTCGGACAGGCGCTGTTGTGGATGCAGGACGAGCGGCCGGCCGGCGACGAAGGCTAGCGCGGTCCTTCAATCCGGCGGCGCGGCGACCCTGACCCGCGCGTCGAGGGCGAGCACGCCGCGCGCGTCGGCCAGCAGCGGATTGATGTCGAGCTCGCCGATCTGCGGATGCGCGGTGACCATCGCCGCGACGCGGAGCAGCACGTCGACGATGCCGTCGAGATCGGCCGGCGGCTGGCGGCGCAGGCCCTGCAGCTGCTTGTAAATGCGCGTGCGCGCGATCTGTGCGCGGGCCAGCGCGGCGTCGAGCGGCAGCAGCTCGATGGCACTGTCCTGCTGCACTTCGACGGCGATGCCGCCGTGGCCGAACATCAGCAGCGGCCCGAAGCTCGGATCGCGCGTGACGCCGACGATCAGCTCGAAGGCCTGCGGGCGTCGCACCATGGCCTGCACGGTGAAGCCGGCGAGTTGCGCGTCGGGACGCGCGGCGCGTACGCGTTCGAGCATCGCTGCCGCTTCGCGGCGCAGCGCGTTGGCGTCGGCCAGACCGAGGGCGACGCCGCCGACGTCGGTCTTGTGCGTGATCTGCGCCGAGCGGATCTTCAGCGCGACCGGATAGCCGATCGCCGCGGCCGCGGCGACCGCCGCGTCGACGTCGGCGGCGATGCGCAAGGCCGGCACCGGGATGCGCCAGGCGCCGAGCAGGCGGTCGACCTCCTCGCTGTCGAGCCATTCGCGCGCGGCGCCGAGCGCGCCGTCGATGGCGCGGCCGGCGGCGCTGGTGTCGATGTCCGTGTACGGCTGCGCGACGACCGGCGCCTGCACCGCATCGCGGCGGCGGCGGTACTGCACGCGCTGCATGAAACCGCGCACGGCTTCTTCGGGGGTTTCGTAGCCGGCGATGCCGGCCTCGACGAGCACGCGCCGCGCCGCTTCCGCCGAATGCCGGCCGAGCCAGCAGCCCAGCACGTTGCGATCGTCCCGCTGCGGCTGCGCCTGCGTCACGACCTCGGCAACGGCCTGCGCCGCCTGCAGCGGATGCCCGACCGCGGTCGGGCAGTTGATGACCAGCACGGCGTCGACGTCGGCATCGTCGAGCAGCGCGGCCAGCGCTTCGCGGTAACGCGCGCTCGACGCGTCGCCGATGATGTCGACCGGATTGCCGTGGCTCCAGGTCGGCGGCAGCGCCGCGTCGAGGCGCGCCAGCGTCTGCGGCGCCAGTGTCGCGAGCCGGCCGCCGGCGTCGGCGAGCGCATCGCTCGCGAGCACGCCGGGGCCGCCGCCGTTGGTCAGGATCGCCAGGCGTTCGCCGCGTTGCGCGCCGGTGCAGGCCAGCGTCTGCGCCGCGTCGAACAGGTCGAGCGTGTCGCGCACGCGCAGGATGCCGGCGCGCCGGAACGCCGCCTCGTAGGCGGCATCGGCGCCGGCGAGTGCGCCGGTGTGCGAGGCCGCGGCCTTGGCGCTTTCGGCGCGGCGGCCGGCCTTGATCGCGATCACCGGCTTGTTCAGCACCGCCGCGCGCGCGGCCTCGATGAAGCCGCGCGCTTCGCGCAGACCTTCGATGTAGAGCAGGATCGCCTGCGTGCCCGGTTCGTCGGCGAGGTAGCGGAGCAGGTCGGCGAAGTCGACGTCGGCCATGTCGCCGAGCGAGACGAGCTGCGAGAAGCCGATGCCGCGCGGGGCGGCCCAGTCGAGCAGGGCGGTTGCCATCGCGCCCGACTGGCTGACGAAGGCGAGCCGGCCGGGTGGCGGCAGCAGCTGCGCGAAGCTGGCGTTGAGGCCGATCGCCGGCGCCTGCAGGCCGAGGCAGTTCGGTCCGATCAGGCGGGCGCCGTGCGCCCGCGCCGCATCGACGGCGGCGCGTTGCAGCGCCTTGCCCTGCTCGCCGAGTTCGCCGAAGCCGGCGGTGATGACGACGATCGCCCGCGTGCCGCGCGCGCCGAGCGCCGCGATCAGGCCGGGCACCGTGGCCGGCGGTGTGGCGATGACGGCGAGCGCCGGGGTCTGGGGCAGGCTCGCGACGTCGGCGTAGACCGGACGTCCGCCGATCTCGGTGTGACGCGGATTGACGAACATCACCGGCCCGGCGTAGCCGCCGTCGAGCAGATTGCGCGCGGCCAGCGCGCCGACCGAGCCGGGCCGGGTCGAGGCGCCGATCAGTGCGACCGAGGCGGGGCGGAAGAAAGCGTCGAGAGCGTCGTGCGACATCAGCGATCCTTGCAGGCGATGGACGTCTGCGTCGCGGATTTTCACGCGCGCATGCGCCGCCGCTGTCGACAGCACCGATCCGGCCGCCGCCTGGCGGCGGCATGCGGCGAAGACACGGAAAGGGTGGACAGCGTGCGCCAAGCCTAGCGCCGCGGGCCGCGCCGCATCTTGATCTTGGTCAGCCGTGCGCTCGCGCGCCGTGCGGCGCGCCGGTCCGGCGGCCGGCGCGCGCGGGCGCCGGTGCCGCCCGGCGCGTCGTCACGAGAACAGCTTGTGCACCTTCATCAGCGCGGCGTAGAGCTGATCGATGTCGTCCGCGCCGTTGTAGACGGCGAGCGAGGCGCGCGCCGTCGCCGGCACGCCGAAGCGTTCCATCAACGGCATCGTGCAGTGGTGGCCGGTGCGGATCGCCACGCCTTCCAGATCGAGGATGGTGCCGATGTCCTGCGGGTGTGCGCCGTCCATCACGAACGACAGGATGCCGGCCTTGTGCGGCGCGGTGCCGATCAGGCGCAGGCCCGGCACTTCCTGCAGGCGCTGCGTGCCGTATTCGAGCAGCGCGTGCTCGTGTGCGGCGACGCGTTCGACGCCGAGCGCGTCCAGCCACTCGATCGCCGCCGCGCAGCCGACCGCGCCGGCCATGTCCGGCGTGCCGGCCTCGAACTTGTACGGCACCTCGTTCCAGGTGCTGCCGCTGAAGGCGACGGTGCGGATCATGTCGCCGCCGCCCTGCCACGGGTCCATCGCTTCGAGATGCTCGCGCTTGGCGTACAGTGCGCCGAAGCCGGTCGGGCCGTAGAGCTTGTGCGCCGAGAATGCGTAGAAATCGACGTCGAGCGCGCGCACGTCGGTCGGCAGATGGGCGATGCCCTGGGCGCCGTCGACCAGCACCGGCACGCCGCGCGCATGCGCCTCGCGCACGATGTCGGCGATCGGGTTGATGGTGCCGAGCGTGTTCGAGATCTGCGCGACGGCGACCAGCCGGGTCCGCGGCGAGAACAGCCGCAGCCACTCCTCGAAGATCAGCGCGCCGCGGTCGTCGACCGGCGCGGCGACGGTCTTCGCGCCGGCGAGCTGCCAGGGCACGATGTCCGAGTGGTGCTCCATGCCGGTCAGCAGCACTTCGTCGCCGGGCTGCACACGCGGCTGCAGGTAGCTGCGCGCGACCAGGTTGATGCTCTCGGTGGTGCCGCGCGTGAAGACGATCTGCTCGCGCGGCGCGTTGAGGAACGCCGCGATGCGGTCGCGCGCGCCCTCGTAGGCGAGCGTCGCGCGCTCGGCGAGCTCGTGCACGGCGCGGTGCACGTTGGCGTTCGAGGTGCGGTAGTAGTGGTCGATCGCCTGCAGCATCGCCTCCGGCTTCTGCGTCGTCGCCGCGTTGTCGAGGTAGGCGAGGCGCTTGCCGCGCGCCTTCTGCGTGAGGATCGGGAATTGCGCGCGGATCGCGTCGAGATCCAGCGGCTGCGGGGCGGCAGCGTTCATGCGGCGGCTCCGCTCAGCGTCGCTTCGGAAAGATCGAGGCCGGCGCCGAGCCGCGCCGTGATGCGGCGCGCCAGGCGCAGGCGCAGCGCCACATGCGGCACGCGCGCCAGCACGTCGTTGATGAAGCTGTAGATCAGCAGTGCGCGGGCCTGCGCTTCCGGCACGCCGCGCGCGCGCAGGTAGAACACCGCCGCATCGTCGAGCTGGCCGCAGCTGGCGCCGTGCGCGCACTTGACGTCGTCGGCGTAGATCTCCAGTTCCGGCTTGGCGTCGATCTCGGCGCCCTTGGCCAGCATCAGATTGGCGATGCGCTGTTCGGAATCGGTCTTCTGCGCGCCGCGCTGCACGACGACGCGGCCGTTCAGGATCGCCTGGCTCGGGCCGAAGCCGAGGCCGCGGAACCACTGGCGGCTGGTGCCGTGCGGCGCGGCGTGGTCGATCTCGTACTGGTTGTCGAGGTGCACGCGGCCGTCGGCGCCGAACAGGCCGGACAGCTCGGCATGCGCGCCCGGCGCGGCGAGCTTGACGCGCCAGTCGCTGCGGATCAGCGTGCCGCTCGCTTTGGCGGCTGCGGCTTCGCCGGGGATCGGATCCGCGGTTTCACAGGGCAGGTCGACGTTGACGACGTCGAGCCGCGCGTCGCGGCCGACGTCGGCCGCGGTCTGCAGCCAGTGCGTCGTGCCGCGGGCTTCGTCCTGCACGCGCACCAGCGTCAGCTGCGCGCCTTCGGCGAGTTCGATCGACAGGCTCTGCGTCGAGAAGCGCGTGGCGCCCGGCAGACCGATGTTCTGGACGATGAGCAGCGCCTGCGCGCCGCGCTCGAGGCGGATGCGGTGGGCGAGGTGGAACATCTCGCCGGCCTCGCGGGCGTCCGATACGCTCAGCACGTGCAGCGGGCGGTCGAGCCGCACGTCGCGCGGCACCGTCAGCTGCAGGCCCGGCGTCGCGAAGGCGCGGTGCAGACCGGCGAGGCCGGCATGCGCATCGAGGCTCGGCAGCGGCGCCGGCGCGGCGGCGTCGTTCAGCGCGCGGCCGTTGATCCAGACGTGCTCGTCGCAGCCGTCGAGCCGCCAGGCCGAAAGATCCGGCGCGGCCGTTGCGAGCGCGAGGTGCACGGGCTGTGCCGCGAACGGCTGCAGATTGGTGTAGTGCCAGCGCTCGATGCCGTCGTCCGGCAGGCCGCGCTGCGCGAATGTATCGAAGGCGGCGGCGCGGGCGGCGCGTTCCGTGGCCGGCAGCGCCGCCGCGAAGCGTTCGAAGGCTTCGCCGTAGGATGCGTGGATCGTCATCACGCCGCCTGCTGCAGCCAGCCGTAGCCCTTTTCCTCGAGCTCGCGCGCGAGCTCCGGGCCGCCGCTCTTGACGATGCGGCCGGCGGCGAGCACGTGCACGACGTCGGGCTGCACGTGGTCGAGCAGACGCTGGTAGTGCGTGACGAGGATGGTCGCGCGCTCGGGCGAGCGCATCGCGTTGATGCCGTCGGCGACGATCTTCAGCGCGTCGATGTCGAGGCCGGAGTCGGTTTCGTCGAGCACCATCAGCCGCGGTTCGAGCACCAGCATCTGCAGGATCTCGTTGCGCTTCTTTTCGCCGCCGGAGAAGCCCTGGTTGACGCCGCGCGAGAGCATCGCCGGGTCCATCTTCATCTGCTTGACGCGGTGGCGGACCCAGGCGAGGAAGTCGCCGGCATCGAGTTCCGGCTCGCCGCGTTCCTTGCGCTGCGCGTTGAGCGCTGCCTTGAGGAACATCATGTTGCTGACGCCGGGAATCTCGACCGGGTACTGGAAGCCCATGAAGATGCCGTGCGCGGCGCGCTGTTCGGCCGACAGCGCGGCGAGGTCGCGGCCCTGGTAGCGGATCGTGCCGGCGGTGACGACGTAGTCCTCGGCACCGGCCAGCACCTTCGACAGCGTCGATTTGCCGGCGCCGTTCGGACCCATGATCGCGTGCACTTCGCCGGCGTTCACCGCGAGGTCCAGGCCCTTGAGGATTTCCTTGCCGGCGACTTCGGCGTGCAGATTTTCGATTTGCAGTAACTGGCTCATCTCTCGTTCCAACTCAGGCGTAGAGCGGGTGCAACCCGCCTTTCGCGTTGTCTGTTTTCGCGCCGGCAGGCCGTCCATGGCGCGACTTCGGTTCCTGATCCGGCCCCGGCCCGGCGTTTGCTTACCTCGTAGCGACATCGAGTCGCTCCTCGCCGTTGCAAACGCTCCATGGCCGCGCGTTCGCCGGCGCCGATTGCCATTCAAGGCAATCGTCGACAACCCCGGCTCATCCCACCGCGCCTTCCAGCGAAACCTGCAGCAGCTTCTGCGCTTCCACGGCGAACTCCATCGGCAGTTCCTTGAAGACGTCCTTGCAGAAGCCGTTGACGATCATCGACACGGCGTCTTCCTCGCCGATGCCGCGCGCGCGGCAGTAGAACAGCTGGTCGTCGGCGATCTTCGAGGTCGTGGCCTCGTGCTCGATGATCGCCGTCGGGTTGCGGATCTCGGTATACGGGAAGGTGTGGGCGCCGCACTGGTCGCCGATCAGCAGCGAGTCGCACTGCGTGTGGTTGCGCGCGCCTTCGGCTTTTTCGAGCACGCGTACCAGGCCGCGGTAGGCCTGCTGGCCGTGACCGGCGGAAATACCCTTGGAGACGATCGTCGACTTGGTGTTGCGGCCGAGGTGGATCATCTTGGTGCCGGTGTCGGCCTGCTGGCGGTGATGGGTCAACGCCACCGAGTAGAACTCGCCGACCGAGTCGTCGCCGCGCAGGATGCAGCTCGGGTACTTCCAGGTGATCGCCGAACCGGTCTCGACCTGCGTCCACGAAATCTTGCTGGCGCGGCCGCGGCAGTCGCCGCGCTTGGTGACGAAGTTGTAGATGCCGCCGACGCCGTTCTCGTCGCCCGGATACCAGTTCTGCACGGTCGAGTACTTGATCTCGGCGCGGTCGAGCGCGACCAGCTCGACGACCGCCGCGTGCAACTGGTTCTCGTCGCGCTGCGGCGCAGTGCAGCCTTCGAGGTAGGAGACCTGGGCGTCGTCCTCGCAGATGATCAGCGTGCGCTCGAACTGGCCGGTGTTGCGCTCGTTGATGCGGAAGTAGGTCGACAGTTCCATCGGGCAGCGCACGCCCTTGGGCACGAACACGAACGAGCCGTCGGAAAACACTGCCGAGTTCAGTGCCGCGTAGTAGTTGTCGCCGAACGGCACGACGCTGCCGAGGTACTTCTTCACCAGCTCCGGATGCTCGCGCACCGCTTCGGAGATCGGACAGAAGATCACGCCGGCGTCGGCGAGCTTCTGCTTGAAGGTGGTGGCGACCGAGACCGAGTCGAACACGACGTCGACGGCGACGTTCTGCACGCCGGCGAGCATTTCCTGCTCCTTGAGCGGGATGCCGAGCTTGTTGTAGGTCTCGATCAGCTTCGGGTCGACCTCGTCGAGCGATTTCGGCCGGTTGGCCATCGACTTCGGCGCCGACCAGTAGGTGATCGCCTGGAAGTCGATGCGCGGGTGCTCGACATGCGCCCAGTGCGGCTCGCGCATCGACAGCCAGCGGCGGAAGGCCTTGAGGCGGAATTCGAGCAGCCACTCGGGCTCCTGCTTCTTCGCCGAGATCAGGCGCACGACGTCTTCGCTCAGGCCCGGCGCGATGCGCTCGGACTCGACGTCGGTGACGAAGCCGGCCGCGTACTTGCGGTTCTGGACCAGCGCTTCGATCCCCTCGGCGGGGACCGGGATGTCGGAGGGATTGGCTGCCATGAGGTCGCTATCCGTTGGGGCGGATCCGGTCAGGCCCGGATCAGCGGGAATTCCTGGGGCGGCGGCGTGCGGGCCGCGGCGGCGGCGCCTTGCGCCATCTGCGCCAGCGTCACCGCGGCGAGGGCCTGGTGGATCGCCGTGTTGATGAGGCGCCAGTTGGCGCGCGTCGCACAGTCCGTCTCGATGCTGCAGGGTTCGCTGCCGTGGCCGGCGCAGGCGGTCACCGCGATCGGCCCTTCGAGCGCGCCGATGATGTCGGCGACCGAAATCTGCTCGGCCGCGCGGCCGAGCCGGTAGCCGCCATGGGCGCCGCGCAGCGATTCGAGCAGTCCGCCCTTGGTGAGCACCTTGAGCAGCTTGGCGACCGTCGGCAGCGGGATGCGGGTGCGGTCCGCGAGTTCCTGGCCGGTGTGCGTCCGCTGCGGCGCGCGCGCGACCGCCGTCATCAGGACGGTGGCGTAGTCGGCAAGGCGGCTGAGCTTCAACACGGACAATCAAGACCAAATCAGTACGGATTGAAATTGTACGAACGGAAGGCCGCCGCCGCAATGCCGGCACACGGTCGATCCGCTAATCTCCCGCGCATGAATCACGCAGATCCGCCGGGCCCGATCGCCGATCCGGCCCTCGATACCGTGTGGGATGTCGAACGTCCGTACACGCAGACCGTGCTCGTCGGCGCCGAGCACCTCGACGCTTTCGGCCATACCAACAACGTCGTCTACCTGTCCTGGCTGGAGCAGGTCGCCTGGGGGCATTCGGTGAGCCTGGGCCTGGACTTCGCCGCCTACGGCGCGCTCGGCGCCGGCTGCGTGGCGCGGCGCCACGAGCTGGACTATCTGGCGCCGACCTTCGCCGGCGACCAGCTGTGGCTGGCGACCTGGGTACACGAGAACGACTTCCGCCTCAGCATGTGGCGGCGCTACCAGATCGTGCGCGCCAGCGACCGCAAGACCGTGCTGCGCGGCCAGACGCACTGGGTCTGCGTCGACATGAAGAGCGGCCGGCCGCGGCGCATGCCGCCGGAATTCCACGCCTATCAGCCCTGGCCGCGGCGCGGCGAGGGTGCCGCGTGAGCGCCCGGCCGCGCGTCGAGATCGAATACTGCACGCAGTGCCGCTGGCTGCTGCGCGCCGCCTGGGTCGCGCAGGAATTGCTGACGACCTTCCAGGACGAGCTCGCCGAGGTCGCGCTGCAACCCGGCAGCGGCGGCGCGTTCCGCGTGCGGCTCGACGGCGAGCTGCTCGCCGACCGCGCGCGCGATCGCGGCTTTCCGGACCTGCCGCTGCTCAAGCAGGCGATCCGCGACCGCATCGCGCCGCAGCGCGATCTCGGCCACAGCGACCGCAAGGCGGACTGAGCCGCCCCGCGGCGCCGGGCCGCGCTCACAGCGTCAGCACGTACTCGACGAGCGCGTCGATGTCGTTCCTGCTGGCGGCGCACCACGGGTGCGGCGCGGCCGGCAGGCCGATCGGCCCCGGCGTGCCCATCTCGCTCGGACCGTACTCGCGGCGCATCTTCTGGTAGTCCCAGTAGTAGTGGTCGGCGTCCCAGGGCACGGTCACGAAGTACTTGTGGCGCTCGACGAAGCGGTTGCGCTGCGCCGCGGTATCGCCGGGCAGCTTCGACGTTTCGCGGTAGACGCGGAAGACGTCGCCCTTGCGGTTGAGGTCGGGGGCCGGCGTCGGCTGGTCGGCCGAGCCCGGCGCCGGCCGCAGCGGTTCGTGCAGCGTGTAGTACTGGTCGTAGAGCGCGGTGCCCTCGGTGCAGCGATCCGGGTCGACGAGGTCTTCGAGGTTGCGCACGTGGCCGTCGGTCAGCAGGCCGCGCGACTGCACCCAGTACTCGTTGCGCAGGAAGGTCGCGCGGATCGACTGCAGGTCGCGCTGGTAGACGGTCGGCTCGAAGAAGCGGCCGACCTCGTCGAGGCGGAACATGCGCTCGTTGCTGTTGGCGCCGAGCGCATCGTTGTGGCACGCGCCGCAATCGCGGTCGAAGGCCTTCTTGCCGGTGGCGACCGCGGACGCGACGCCGGAATACGCCTGCCAGCCCTTCTGCACGAACTGTCCTTCCTGGACGCTGTCGCTGCCGGTCTGCGCAGCGAGCTTGCCGCGGAACTTCAGCCAGCGGTACAGGCCGACGTCGATCAGCGTGCCGTCGTCGGCGTCGAGCGTGGTCATGTACGCGGTCAGCGCGCGCAGCGAGTCGGCGTCCATCGAGCCGAGCGCGCCGTCCGGTTCCTGGGCGTGGATGTACGAGCCCTCGAAACCGACGTAGGACTCGGTGTGCGAGAGCGAGCGGCGGATCGGCAGATGATTGGTGACGTTCGGGATCGCGATCGGCGAGAACTGGTAGTCGTTGTCGTAGAGACTGCCTTCGTCGGACTGGCGGATCAGCGTGTGCTCGCCGGTGCCCGGCGGGTTCAGGTAGACCAGCGTCGTGCGGTCGATCTTGGCCTGGTCGGAGTCGCTCGACCACGGCGGCGTCGCCTCGCGCGTGACGATGCCGTCGAACGTCGGGCCGAGCCGGTTGCCGAGCACCGCCCATTTCAGCGACCAGCCCGGGTTCGGCAGGCCGGGGAACACGCGCGTCACGTGATGACCCGGCGCATCCTCGTAGGCGATGCGGTAGCCGTGGCAGGACGCGCAGTTGAAGCCGACCCACGCGCCCTTGCCGGTGAACGGATCGACCGATTCGGCGTAGCGGTAGCCGACCCAGCCGGACGAGAAGGTGTTGCCGGACGTCGCCTGCGGACCGATCGCGAGCAGGCCCGGGATCGGGTTCTTCTGCGGATACGGATCGAAGTAGTAGTCCTCGTACGCTTCCGGCGGGACTTCGTCGGTCTTGATCGGGTAGGCGGCGAACAGTGCGAGCGGGTCCGCCTTCTGCTGGGTCACCGGATCGATGGCGTCGCCGGCCAGGATCGCCGTCCAGTCGAGCTTGCGGAAGTGGTGCGAGAGGCCGAGGTTGTAGTCGTACGACCAGAAGATCGCGCGGCCGTGATCGCGCATCGTCGCGAACTGCGGGTTGTTGACGGTGACGGCGATCGGCGTGATCGCGCGCGCCTCGGTGCTCAGCGTCGACACCACATCGCAGCCGTACGGGAACGAGGCGTCGGTGATGCGGAACTGCTGGGCGTCGATGATCTCCAGCGGCTGACCCGGCTGCGTCAGCGACTGCAGGTAGCCGGTGCGCTTCTGGATCTGCAGCTTCAGCGGGCCGCTGCTGGCGTGCGCCGGCACGCGGAAGCGGATCTCGCTGTCGGTCCAGGCGAGGATGTCCTTGTCCCAGGTGCTGCGGATCTGCGGAATCTCGTAGTTCACCTCGGTGAGGATGTTCAGCTCCTGCTCGTAGATCTGCAGATCGGTTTCGAGCACGCGCGTGTTGCCGAGCATGAGCTTGGCGAAGTCGATGTCCGGTCCGGCGCCGAAGCCGCTGCCGAGCAGCGTGACGATATCGCCGGGCTGCAGCGTCGGCGCCGCGGTGCCGCCGGCCGACCAGACCTGCGTGCCGTTGACGCGCATCGCGCTGACGCGCGGCGTCGCGAAGCGCGTGGCCGACGCCGCGCGCTCCTGCTCGCGGTCGGCGTCGAAGTGGCAGACCTTTTCCTGATCCGGGAAGCCGGCTGCCGTCGAGCCGCTGCCCGAACCGCTGTCGCCGGTGGTCGCGCCGGTCGTGCCGCCCGAGCTGTCGCCGGTCGTGCTGCCCGCGCCGCCGCCCGCTTCGGCATCGGCCACCGACACGCCATCGCTGGTCCCGCAACCCGCGAGCAGCGCGGCCAGCACGAAAATGGAAACCCCGATACGACGCATCCTGCGTTCCCCCTTGAATCGCTGATCCGTAGACATGCGCCGCCGTCATGCGGGCGCAACATCCGGATTCTCCGCAGCCGCCTTGGCCCGTGTCTTGTATGCACCTGCTGCGGCGGCCAATGCCGCTGCGCCGCGGATTCGCTATCAATCCGCGCTCGGTCGCACGAAGGGAACCGTGCGATGCCAGTTCTTCAGGGATCAGAACCGTGCGTTCCGCTTATCTGTGGCCAGGCCACGTGCTGCTGGCCGTGCCGTCGCTGTTCAATGCGCCGCACCGCCATCTCGGCGCGTCGGTGCTGATCGGCGTCGATGCACCGTTCCGGCTCGACGTCGCCGGGCGGTCGCTGCGCTGTCGCGCCGCGGTCGTGGCGCCCGACGTCGAGCAGAGCCTGCACGCCGAAGGGCCGCTGCTGGCGCTGCAGGTCGATCCCGATCAGCCCGCCTACCGCCAGCACCTCGCGCCGCTGCTCGGCGCCGACCGCGTGGTGCTGCCGGACCCGGACTGCATCGACATCGCGCGCCGGTGCTTCGACTTTCTGAGCCTGCGCGCGTCCGGCTGCGCCGAGGCGGATCGCCTGCTGCAGGAAACGCTGCTCGGCCTCGGTCTCGGCGGCGCGCGGTCGGCGGCGCGGCCGCTCGATCCGCGCATCGACGCGATCGCCGGGCGCCTGCGCGAGGCGCGGCCGGCCCGCCTCGATCCGTCGCCGCTGGTCAGCGCCAGCGGGCTGTCGCACTCGCGCCTGATGCACCTGTTCAAGGACGAGATCGGCGTGTCGATGCGGCGCTTCGTCGCCGGCATCCGCGTCCAGCACGCGTTGATGCGCCTGCGCGCCGCGCGGAACCTGACGCACCTGGCGCACGAGACCGGCTTCTACGATCTGGCGCACCTCTCGCAGGCCTGCCGTGCGCATGCCGGCACGACGCTGAGCGGGCTGCTCGAGCAGTTCGCGCACCAGCCGGGCCGGGTGTTCGCCTGCGTCGAGCCGCACGAGGATTGCGTGCGCGCCTGAGCCGGCGCCGATCGCCGGCGCGGCGATGTTGCGTTCAGCGCGTCCAGACCAGCGCCGGCGGCGCACCGAGGCGGCCATGCACGAACGCGGCCTGGCCGTAGTCGCGCGCCAGCGCCAGGACGGCCGCCGGCTCGGCATCGAACACGCAGGCGCCGGGTTCCGGCCAGCGGCCGTCGTCGGCGCGCCCGAGACTCGGCCGCGTGTCCCAGTGGCGTGCGGCGAGGTCCGCCGCGAAGCGTGCCAGCCGCGCCTCGTTGTCGGCGTCCGGCAGCCGCCGCGAATCCGGATTGCACGGCGTGACGACGAACCAGTGCCGGCGGCAGCCGGCGGCGCGCAGCGCGGCGTCGGCGCCGGCGTCGCGCCGGCCGATGCGGCGCACGAGACGCTGCGTACCGAGATCAATTTCGTAGCACGCGCCCGCATACGCCGCGGCCCGCGCGGCGTCGCGGCTCATGCGGCGAGCACCTCGGCGAGCAGGCGGTCGAGAAGCAGATCGAGCATCGGCAGCTGGTCGTTCAGCGTGTGCCCGGCGTCGAGCACGTGCAGTGCGGCGCGATGCTGCAGCGCGAAGCGCTGCGCCTGCGCCAGCGGCACGATGTCGTCGTGCCAGCCGTGCACGACGCTGCAGCGCGGCGGAATGCCCTGCGGCTCGCCGTCCCAGCCGGGATAGGGGAAGTAGAGCGCCGGCGCCATCAGGAACAGGGCCTGCGGCTGCAGCGCGGCGCAGGCCATCGCCGAGACGTAGCCGCCCATGCTCGAGCCGGCCAGCACCAGCCGCCGCGCCGTCGGCCGCAGCGCGAGCAGCTGCGCGATGCGGGCCTGCGGGTCCTGCGTGTGACTATAATCCGGGCTGATGACGGCGAAGCCGCGGCGTTGCGCGGTCTGCGCCAGATGCGTGATCTTGGTGCCCCACGGGCCGCTTTCCTTGCCGTGGGCGAAGACGATCAGGTTCTCGGTCATCGAAGGTCGGTCACGCGGGCGGGGCGAAGTCTGGAGAGGCGCGACGGATGATACGCAAAGGGCAGGCAGAGGCGGAGGCAGGCACGAAGCGCCGGCGGCGCCGCGCGGCCGAGCCGCTCGACGTGCAGCTGACCGTGCGCTTCAACTTCGGCGCGGCGCCGGACGATCACGTCACCGTCATCAACAATCGCCGCGTGCCGATGGTCGGCAGCGTGATCGCCAATCGCGACCGCATCCTGCGCGGCTTCGTCAGTCTGCTGATCCGCACCGCGATGAAGCAGCCGCGCATCGCCCGCGAGCTGTTCCCGCTGCTGACGCTGCCGGTGCGCCGGCGCAAACCGGAAGATGCCCGCGGATGAAGGCTCTCAACATCTTCAATGCCGTGATGCTGGCGCTGGCCGCGACGTTCGCCGTGACGCTCGGCGTCGTGTGGATCCTGTACGCCTTCAACATGGACAACGAGCCGCGCCTGCACAGCGAGTGGCGTCTGGTCACGCACATGACGCTGAGCTTTCTGGCGTTGACGCTAGTCGCCGCGTTCGCGTTCTGGGGGCAGCACCGGCAGCGGGCCTGGCGCTGGCCGGCGCAGGGCGTGCAGCTGCTGGCGCTGGCCGGCGGCGTCTGGTGGATGTCGCGCCTTCTCACCTGAACGCTGCCGGGGCCGTCGCGGCGCTCGAAATGCCGCGGCCGGCCCGCCTACACTGACGCCGGCCGCGATGCGGTGCGTCCCTCGGCTCCAAGCGCCAACCGAAGAAGAGGAAAGGATGGAATATCCCAAGCCCAAGCAGTGGGAAGTGCTGAGCTGGGTGCCGATCGTCGCCGGCCTGTACTGGCTGCTCGCGCACGACGGCGGCGCCTGGCTGTTCTGGGCGATCGTGCCCGGCGCGCTGCTGCTGGCGTCCGGCATCGGCCTGCTGCTGACGCCCGGTGATCCGCGCACGATCAGCCTGATGTCGGTCGGCGCCGTGTTCGGCCTGCTGTTCACGCTGCCGGCGTGGTGGGTCGCCGACTTCGGCACGGCGTTTTTCACCGGCTTGCTGTCGTTCGCCAGTTTCCTGGCGTCCGGCCGCGCGGCGCTGCGCCGCGCGCCGCTGTATCTGGGCGCGACGCCGCCGGAGATTTCCACGCGCATGGACTTCAAGGTGGCGATCGACGAGGCCGTGCTCGGCTACTTCGTCGGCGCCTCGCGCATTCCGAGCGGGCAGGAGGCGTCGCGCACCTGTGAGGATTCGCTGCGCATGGAGGACGCGATCCGCCAGCACGGCTGGGACCGCGATCCGCAGGCCATGCATCCGGCCCCGCCGGCGCCGGAGGAGACGTACATCGACCGCGGCCGCATCTTCGGCCACGACTACGAGGTGCTGCGCTTCGACAGCGGCTACGCGCCGCCCAGCGAACTGCCGAACGCGGTGATCTGGAAGAGCTACGCCAACAACGCCGAGTGCCACGTGCGCCTGCTGCGCCATCCGGGCAAGCCGCGACCGTGGCTGATGTGCATTCATGGTTATCGCATGGGCTCGCCGTGGATGGACCTGAGCCTGTTCTCGCCCGGCTGGCTGCATCACAAGCTCGGCCTGAACATCATCCAGCCGGTGCTGCCGCTGCACGGTCCGCGTCGCGCCGGCCTGCGCTCCGGCGACCTCTATCTCGACGGTGACCTGTCGGACCTGATCTACGCCGAGTCGCAGGCGCTGTGGGACCTGCGCCGCACGCTGGCCTGGCTGCGCGCCAACGAGCCCGGCGCGCGCGTCGGCGTGTTCGGCGTGTCGCTCGGCGGCTACAACGCGGCGCTGCTGTCCGGCTACGACGCCGAGCTCGATTTCGCCGTTGCCGCGATTCCGGTGATCGACCTCGCGTTCGCGTTGTGGAGCGTGGCGCCGCCGGCGCATCGCGCGTACTACGCCGAGCACGGCCTCGACGAGGCCCGCTACCGCAGCGTCCTGCAGCCGGTGTCGCCGCTGGCGCGGGCGCCGCTGCTCTCCCGCGAGCGGCTGTTCGTGGTCGCCGCGACCGGCGACCGCATCGTCGTGCCGCGCCATCCGCTCGAACTCGGCCGTCACTGGAACGTGCCGGTGCAGTGGTACCAGGGCTCGCACCTGTCGATCCGCCGCGAGCACGAGGTGCGTGACACCCTGAACCTGGCGATCGCCAGGGCCGGCTGGAGCGTGGAGTAGAATCGGCGCCATCCCACGGACCCCTCATCCTGAAGCCATGATCAAAGCCGCGATTACCGGCACCGGACTCTTCACGCCTGCGCAGTCGATCTCCAACGACGAGCTGGTGGCCTGCTACAACGCTTACGTCGAGCGCTACAACGCCGAGCACGCCGAGGCGATCGCCGCCGGCACGACCGTGCCGCTGCAACCGTCGAGCAGCGAATTCATCGTCAAGGCCTCGGGCATCAAGTCGCGCTACGTGCTCGACAAGACCGGCGTGCTCGACCTCGACATCATGCGGCCGCGGCTGCCGACGCGCAGCAACGACGAGCCCTCGCTGCTCGCCGAGATGGGCATCGCCGCCGCCCGCCAGGCGCTGGAGCGCGCCGGGCGCACGGCGGCCGACGTCGATTTCGTGATCGTCGCCTGCTCGAACCCGCCGCGCGCCTATCCGGCGCTGTCGGTCGAGATCCAGGCGCTGCTCGGTATCCAGGGCTTCGCCTACGACATGAACGTGGCCTGCGCGTCGGCGGCGTTCGGCATCCAGGCGGCGGTCGACGCGGTGCGTCAGGGCAGCGCGCGCGCGGTGCTGGTCATCAATCCCGAGGTCTGCAGCGGTCACCTGAACTGGCGCAGCCGCGACTGTCATTTCATCTTCGGCGACGCCGCCACCGCAATGCTGGTCGAGCCGCTCGAAGGCGCGGCCTCGAAGACCCGTTTCGAGGTGCTCGGCACCAGGCTGGCGACGCAGTTCTCGAGCAACATCCGCAACAACTTCGGCTTCCTCAACGAATGCGAGGTGCCGCCGCGGCCGTGGGACGACGTGCTGTTCCGCCAGGAAGGCCGCAAGGTCTTCAAGGAAGTGGTGCCGATGGTGTCCGAACTGCTCGGCGCGCACCTCGGCGCGCTCGGCATCGAGCCCGGCCAGGTCAAGCGCTTCTTCCTGCACCAGGCCAACCTCAACATGAACGAGCTGATCGCGCGCAAGGTGCTGGGCCGCGATCCGTCGATCGAGGAAGCGCCGGTCATTCTCGACGAATACGCCAACACCAGCTCGGCGGGCTCGGTGATCGCGTTCCACAAGTATCACGACGATCTCGTGCCCGGCGACGTTGCCGTACTGTGTGCGTTCGGCGCCGGCTACTCGGCCGGTTCCGTGGTCATGAAGCGCGTCTGAGCACGCGAAAGGAATTTTGCCGATGAGCGACAGCCAGACCCCCGTGCGCGGACGTTCGGTGCTCGGCCGCCTGTTTCATTTCCTGTGGATGCTGGTCAGCGGCTTTCTCAAGCTGATCACGATCGTGCTCGTGCTCGGCTCGCTGGCGGCGATCTGGTTCCTGATGCGCAGCGGCCACGGCGGCCTGCGCATCGAGAACAACACGCCGCTGGTGCTCGCGCCGAGCGGCGTGCTGGTCGAGCAGATCGACGAGGACCCAAGCCAGCGCCTGCTCGAAAATCTCAACGGCCAGCTGCCGTCGCAGTCCTCGCTGCGCGATCTGATCGACGCGCTCGAGACCGCCAAGGACGATCCGCGTATTCCGTTCGCGGTACTCAAGCTCGACGGCCTGTCCGACGCCGGCCTGCCGCAGCTCGAGGAGCTGGCGGCGGCGATGAAGGACTTCCGCGCCGCCGGCAAGAAGATCATCGCCTGGAGCCCCTCGTACGAGCAGGCCTATTACTACGCCGCGGCGCAGGCCGACGAAGTGGTGATGGACCCGATGGGCAGCCTGTCGATCGAGGGCTTCAGCAGCTACAACAACTACTTCAAGGACGGCCTCGACAAGCTCGGCGTCGACGTGCACGTGTTCCGCGTCGGCGAGTACAAGTCGGCGGTCGAGCCGTTCACGCGCAACGACATGTCGCCGGACGCGCGCACCGCCAACCTCGACTGGCTCGGCGATCTGTGGAAGGACTACGGCAAGGGCGTCGCCGAGGGCCGCAAGCTGTCGGAGACGGCGGTCGACGACTACGTGCGCCGCTTCGCCACGGGGCTCGAAGAGCACGGCGGCGATCCGGCCGCCTATGCCAAGGCCAGCGGCCTGGTGAGCAGCGTCGAGACGCAGGCGGAGTTCCGCAAGCGCATGGGCGCGATCGTCGGCTTCGACGATGATCTCGGCAGCTTCCGGCAGATCTACTATCTCGACTACCTGTCGGCGGTCGAGCGCGAGGGCGCGCTCAAGGGCGGCAAGGGCCATGACACGCACACGATCGCGCTGGTTGCGGTGCAGGGCGAGATCGTCGACGGCACCGGCCAGGTCGGCCAGGCCGGCGGCGACACCATTTCCGATCTGCTCGACCAGGCGCGCCGCGACGACGACATCTCGGCCGTCGTGCTGCGCGTCAACTCGCCGGGCGGCAGCGTCTGGGCCTCCGAGCAGATCCGTCGCGCGGTGCAGGCGCTGAAGGCCGACGGTAAGCCGGTCGTCGCGTCGATGTCGACGGTCGCCGCCAGCGGCGGCTACTGGGTGTCGATGGACGCCGACCAGATCTACGCGCACGACTCGACGGTGACCGGCTCGATCGGCATCTTCGGCATGATCCCGACGATCGATCGCGGTCTCGCCAAGCTCGGCATCCACACCGACGGCGTCGGCACGACGCCGCTGGCCGGCACGCTGCGCATCGACCGGCCGCTGTCGGCCGAACTCGGCCGCATCATCCAGGCGCAGATCGACAAGGGCTACCGCGACTTCATCGGCGGCGTGTCGAAGGCGCGCGACATTCCGGTCGAGAAGGTCAACGAGATCGCCCGCGGTCGCGTCTGGAGCGGCGCGCACGCCAAGGCCCTGGGCCTGGTCGACGACATCGGCGGTCTGCAGCAGGCCGCCGACGCCGCGGCCAAGCTCGCCGGCATCGAGGCCGGCGACTACGAGTTGCAGGAGATGTCGCCGAAGCGCGAGTTCGCGCTCGACTTCCTGTCGCGCTTCTACGGTCAGGCGCACATGGCCTGGATGCCGGCGCGCATGCGCGGCTGGCTGCAGACGATCAGCGCGCAGACCGATATCGAGCGCTGGCTGTCCGGCTTCAACGATCCGCGCGGCATGTACGCGCAGTGCTTCTGCACGCCGCAGCAGGGTGGCCGCAGCCGCTGAGCGCGATGCCGCAGCTACGCGTCGACGATTTCGACATGCACTACGCCGAGGCGGGCTCCGGCCCGCCGCTGGTGCTGGTGCACGGGCTCGGCGGCAGCCATCTCGACTGGGAGCACCAGATCGGGCATTTCGCGCAGCACTACCGCGTGATCGCGCCGGATCTGCGCGGGTTCGGTGACAGCGGCCACGGCCGGCGCCTGTTCACGATCCGGCGGCTGGCGCGCGACGTCGCCATGCTGCTCGCCGCGCTCGGTGTCGAGCGCTTCGCGCTGGTCGGGCATTCGATGGGTGGTGCGATCGCCCAGCAGCTGGCGCTCGACGGCGGCGGCCGCGTCGAGCGCCTGGTCGTCGCCAACAGCATGCCGATGTTCCGGCCGCAGACGCTGCGCCACCGCCTCGAATTCGGCTACCGCTGGCTGGTGATGGGTCTGCTCGGACCGGCGCGGCTGTCGCGCATCGGCGCCGCGCGCATGTATCCCGGTCGCGATCAGGCCGAAGCGCGGCGCAAAAGCATCGCGCGCGGCGCGCGCAACACGCGCTACGCCTATCTCTCGGCGCTGGCGGCGCTCGGCCGCTGGTCGGTGCTGCCGCGCCTCGGCCAGCTGCGCATGCCGGTGCTGGTGATCGGCGCCGAGCACGACTTTTTCACGCGCGAGGAGACGGTGCGCTTCGCGCATGCGCTGCCTTGCGCGCGACTGCACATCGTCGCGGGCGCGCATCACGCGCTGCCGGCCGAGCGGCCCGAGATCTTCAACGAGCTGGTCGGGCGCTTCCTGCGCGCACGCGCGGCGCCGGCCCGGCCGCGTGCCGGCCGCCGTCTGCGGCCGCGCGATCTGGCGCCGCATCCGCATTCGCCGCCGCCGGTCGCGGCGATCGCCGAAGCCGGAGGCGACGAGTGAGAGCGGATCGTGCGGCTGCGCCGATCGGTGTGTTCGATTCGGGTGTCGGCGGCCTGTCGGTGCTGCGCGAGCTGCGTCGCGAGCTGCCGCACGAGCATTTCATCTACTACGCCGACAGCGGGCATTGCCCGTACGGCGGCAAGCCGGCGATCGAGATCACGGCGCGCGCGTTCGCGATCACCGACGAGCTGCTCGCAGCCGGCGCCAAGCTGATCGTCGTCGCCTGCAACACGGCGACGATCGCCGCCGTCGAGCAGCTGCGCGCGACCTATCCGCTGAGCTTCATCGGCATCGAGCCGGCGATCAAGCCGGCGGTGCGACAGACGCGTAGCGGCGTGGTCGGCGTGCTGGCGACCGGCGCGGCGCTGGCCGGCGACAAGTTCCTGCGCCTGCAGGCCCAGCACGGCGACGGCGTGCGCGTCATCACGCAGCCCTGTCCGGGGCTGGTCGAATTCGTCGAGCGCGGCGAACTCGACAGTCCGGCGCTGCGCGCGCTGCTGCGCCGCTACATCGAGCCACTGCTGCGCGACGGCGCCGATACGCTGGTGCTCGGCTGCACCCACTATCCGTTTCTGCGCCCGCTGATCGCCGAGATCGCCGGGCCGTCGGTGGCGCTGCTCGATACCGGCGCGGCGGTCGCCCGCCAGGCGCGCCGCGTGCTCGAGCGCGAGGGACTGCTGGCGCCTGATGCCCAGGCGGGGCGCGTCGACTGGCGCAGCAGCGGCGACGCGGCGCGCGTCGGACCGGTGATCGAGCGCCTGCTCGGCGGCTGAAGTCCGCCGCGCCTTATGCGTGCGCGACGGCGCCGGCGTGTGGCATGCTTCGTGCTCGAATGAATCGCCGCTCGCAGCCCGCTCCGGGCCTGCCGGCGGCAGGACATTTCACCCAGCCACGCAGGAGAGCGGCAGCCGTCAGGAGCGGCTGCCCACCGAAGGCGCAATCTCCCATAAACGCTCAGGTCCCCGTACTGCGTCGCTGTTTGCCGACTGAAGAGTGATCCGCGCGAGCGGGTCCGCCGAAGAAGCAAGGTCGCCGCCCGCGGCGCACCGAATCTTTCAGGCCCCAGGACAGCGGGAGCGGCGCCGGTTGCCTCGTATAGCGGGGTTGCGGTGTCGTTTCGCGTCCGGGACAGAGGAGGATTCGGGCTTCGGCCCGCCGTGCCATCGTCGAAGAGGCTCGCCTGCGGCACGTTCGCGCGTGCGGCGATCGCGGCCGGTCGGCGGTGACGGCCCGTTCACGCACCAGCCATACCCTCGAGTGGTAAACCCAGGAGAACGCGCGTGCCCCGCAGTCGGGGCCGCGCTGCCGAAGGCGCAGACCCGAAACGCTCAGGCCTCGATACTGGAAGCAGCACACAAACTGGAGAGCGCCGCGCCGGCAACGGTCGAGCGGCCGCCGAAGGGGCAAGCCGCGTTGGGGCGCGGTGAATCTCTCAGGCAAAAGGACAGTGGGGCTTCGGCAGCGCGGCGCGAGACGCCGCGCTGCCTCACTATCTTTTTGGAGCTTGAGATGAAAGTGATCGTGATGGGCGCCGGCGTGATCGGCGTGGCCTCGGCGTGGTATCTGGCGAAGGCCGGGCACGAGGTGGTGGTGCTCGAACGCAATGCCGGCGCGGCGCGCGAGACCAGCTTCGGCAACGGCGGCCAGATCTCGGTGAGCCACGCCGAGCCCTGGGCCAATCCGTCGGCGCCGGGCAAGATGCTGCGCTGGCTCGGCAAGGAAGACGCGCCGCTGCTGTTCCGCCTGCGCGCCGATCCGACGCAGTGGTCCTGGGGCATGAAGTTCCTGCGCGAGTGCAGCGCCAGGCGCTCGACGCACAACATGATCCAGCTCGTGCGCCTCGGCACCTACAGCCGCGAAAGCCTGCAGGCGCTGCGCGTCGAGGCCGGCGTCGAGTACGACCATCTCGAGCGCGGCATCCTGCACTACTACACGAGCGCCAAGGAATTCGATCTGGCGATCGAGCCGGCGCGCATCATGCGCGAGATCGGCTGCGAGCGGCGCGTGATCGACGCCGACGAGGTGGTCCGCATCGAGCCGGCGCTGGCGCAGATCCGTTCGCAGCTGGCCGGCGCCACCTACACCAGCGCCGATGAATCGGGCGACGTGCACAAGTTCACGACCGGACTGGCGGCGCGCTGCGCCGAGCGCGGCGTGCAGTTCCGCTACGGCGTGCGCATCCAGCGCCTGCACACCGAGGGCGGGCGCATGAGCGGCGTCGAGTATGCCGACGAAACCGGCGCCTACCAGGTCGAGAAAGCCGACGCTTACGTGCTGGCGCTCGGCAGCTTCAGCCCGCAGCTCGCGCGTACCGCCGGCGTCGGTCTCGATATCTATCCGGTCAAGGGCTATTCGATCACGCTGCCGGTGCTCGAACCGGCGCTGGCACCGACCGCGAGCCTGACCGACGACGAGTTCAAGCTGGTGTTCTCGCGCTTCGGCGATCGCCTGCGCGTCGCCGGCACCGCCGAGTTCGACGGCTATTCGATGGCGCTCAACCAGGTGCGCTGCGAGGCGATCGTGCAGCGCACGCTGCAGGTCTTTCCGGGCATGAGCCGTGCGGAACTGGCGCAGTACTGGACCGGCCTGCGTCCGGCGACGCCGGGCAACGTGCCGTACATCGGCCGCAGCAAGGTCGAAGGCCTGTATCTCAATACCGGCCACGGCACGCTGGGCTGGACGCACGGCTGCGGCTCGGGCCGCGCGATCGCCGACATCATCGACGGCCGCCAGCCCGACTGCGATTTCGCGTTCTGCGGCCTGCCGGCGCGCAAGCCGATGGTGAGCGCGGCTGCCCCCTGACGCGGCGCGGGCGCCGCGCGACTCCGGCGGGCGCGGCGGTCGGCGGGGCGGGGGCGGCTACAATGCCGCTCCCCCCTCGCCAGACGGGCTGCGAACCCGCGGGAGTCATCAGATGTCGCGCCTCTTTTCGTCGGTCGATCCGGACGGCCTGCTCGAGTACTCGGTCGTCTTCAACGACCGGGCGACCAATCACATGTCGCAGCGCTTCCAGCAGGCGATGCGCGACATCTCGGCGACGCTGAAGTCGGTCTACAGGGCGGACGCCGTCGCCATCGTGCCGGGTGGCGGCACCTTCGGCATGGAAGCGGTCGCGCGCCAGTTCGGCTCGGGACGGCACTGCCTGGTTGTGCGCAACGGCTGGTTCAGTTACCGCTGGTCGCAGATCTTCGAAATGGGCGGCATCCCGTCGCGCGAGACCGTGCTCTGCGCGTCCGCCGTCGCCGACGCGCCGAAGGCGCCGTTCGCGCCGCCGGCGATCGAGGCGGTCGAGGCGAGCATCGCGCGCGAGCGTCCGGACGTTGTGTTCCTGGCCCACGTCGAGACCGCGGCCGGCCTGATCCTGCCCGACGATTACCTGCGGCGCGTCGCCGCGGCGGTGCATGCGCATGGCGGCCTGCTGGTGCTCGATTGCGTCGCCTCCGGCGCGATCTGGGTCGACATGCAGGCCTGCGGCATCGACGTGCTGCTGACAGCGCCGCAGAAGGGCTGGTCGGCGAGCCCCTGCGCGGCGCTGGTCATGCTCGGCGCCGACGCGCGCCGCCGCCTCGAACAGACGCGCAGCAGCAGTTTCGCGGCCGACCTGAAGAAGTGGCAGCAGATCATGCAGGCCTACGAGGACGGCGGCCACGCCTATCACGCGACGATGCCGACCGATGCGCTGCTGACGCTGCGCGAGGCGATGCAGAAGACGCTGGCCGCCGGCATCGAGACGCTGCGCGAGGCGCAGTGGGCGCTCGGCACGCAGATTCGCGCGGTGCTCGCGCGGCACGGCTATCCGAGCGTCGCGGCCGAGGGCTACGAGGCGCCGAGCGTGGTCGTCGCCTATACCGACGACGTCGAGATCAGCAGCAGCCGCCGCTTTGCCGCGCTCGGCCTGCAGACCGCTGCCGGCGTGCCGCTGATGTGCGGCGAGCCCGAGGGTTTCCGCAGCTTCCGCGTCGGCCTGTTCGGACTCGACAAGCTCACCGACGTCGACGGTGCGGTGCAGCGCTTCGAGGCGGCGGTGCGCGCGCTGCGCGCCTAAGGAAGGTCTGAAGAATCCGTCATCGCGAGGCCGCGCAGCGGCCGCGGCGATCCACACAGGACCGGCGTTGTGCACCGCTGGATGGCTTCGTCGCCTACGGCGCTTCGCAATGACGATGTATGCGCTTTTTCAGAGGGTTTCCTAAGCGAAGCGCATCGACAGGTCGACGGCGCGCACGTGCTTGGTGATCGCGCCGATCGCGATGCGGTCGACGCCGCATTCGGCGATGGCGCGGACCGTCTCCAGCGTCGCACCGCCCGAATATTCGATGACGGTCCGGCCGCCGCGTGCGCGGTGCGCGCGCGTCAGCTGCACGGCCTCGCGGATCTGCGGCAGCGTGAAGTCGTCGACCAGCAGCAGGTCGACGTCGGCCTCCAGCGCCGCCTGCACCTGATCGAAATCCTCGGCTTCCGTCATCAGCGGCACGCCGGCGTTCAGCGCGCGGGCATTGGCGATCGCCTGGCGGATGCCGCCGGCGGCGGCGACGTGGTTTTCCTTGATGAGAATGCCGTCGTAGAGGCCGATGCGGTGGTTGATGCCGCCGCCGCAGAGCACCGCGTACTTCTGCGCGTTGCGCAGGCCGGGCAGGGTCTTGCGCGTGTCGGCGATCTTGCAGCCGGTGCCGGCCACGGCGTCGACGTACTGGCGCACCGCGGTCGCGGTACCGGACAGCGTCTGCAGGAAGTTCAGCGCCGTGCGCTCGCCGGTCAGCAGGGCCCGCGCCGGGCCGTGCAGTTCGTAGAGGCGCTGGTCGGGGACGACGCGATCGCCTTCGGCGACGAGCCAGCGGATCGCGATCGCCGGGTCGAGCGCGGCGAACACGGCGTCGACCCAGGGGCGGCCGCAGATCACCGCGGCCTCGCGCGAGATCACGGCGGCGCTTGCGGTCTGTTCCGCCGGCACGAGGCGGGCGGTGACGTCGCCGCTGCCGATGTCCTCGGCGAGGGCGCGCTGTACGGTCGCGGAAACGTCGGTCGGAGGCGTCGGGGCGGTCATGGGCAGTGAACGGCTGGAAAAATGCGGACAGGCGATTCTACGGGCCCGGCTGGCGCCGCTGGCGGCGCGCCTCGCGTTCGCGGTACAGGCGCCGCCGGCGCGCGCGGCGGCGCCAGACATAGACCAGCAGCAGCGCGAGGAAGAGGGCGAAGACGACGGCGAGCACGGTCTTGCTGCGCCCGATCCACAGCAGCAGCCACGCGTGGTTCTCGGCGCCGAAGTAGCCCAGATAGACCCATAGCGGCACGCTGATCAGCGCCGCGAGGCCGTCGAGCATCAGGAAGCGCCAGAACGGCACGCGCCGCGTCATGCCGGCGGTGAGATAGATCGGCGTGCGCAGGCCGGGCAGGAAGCGGGCGATGAACATCAGGCGGTTGCCGTGCCGGCGGTACAGCGCCTCGATGCGCGCGTAACGCTTCGGGGTCAGCAGCCACGAAACCCAGCGCAGCTGGCGCGCGCGTTCGCCGAAGTGGCGGCCGGTCCAGAACATGACGGCGTCGCCCGACAGCACGCCGGCGAGGCCGACCAGGCACATCAGGTGGACATTGGCGTCGCCGATGCCGGCGATGATGCCGCCGGCGACCAGCGTGATGTCCTCCGGAATCGGCATGCCGAAACCGCAGGCCAGCAGCACGACGAAGACGGCCAGATAGCCGTTGTCGGTGAAGAACGCGAGCAGCGGATCGAGCAGGTCCACGGGCGATGCCGGGCGGCGCTTCAGCGGCGGCGGGGCCGCAGCGCGGCCGCGATCTGCCGCGGATCGGGCGCGTGTCCCGATCCGTCGCGGGCCGCGGGCGCGGTCATGCTCAGGCGGCGATGCCGAACAGGAACTCGAGCAGCGCCATCTGCGCCCAGAGCCGGTTCTCCGCTTCGTCGTAGATCACCGACTGCGGACCGTCGATCACTTCGGCGGCGACTTCCTCGCCGCGATGCGCAGGCAGGCAGTGCAGGAAGATCGCATCCGGCTTGGCGAGCTGCATCAGCGCCGTGTCGACCTGATAGCCGGCGAAGGCCTGCAGGCGCTTCTGCTGCTCGGCTTCCTGGCCCATGCTGGTCCAGGTATCGGTGACGATCAGATCGGCACCGCGCGCGGCGGTGGCCGGCGAGTCGGCGAGCCGGACGGCGTCGCCGGCTGCGCGCATCAGCTCGGCGTCCGGCTGGTAGCCGGCCGGCGCCGCGATGTTGAGCTTGAAGCCGAACAGCGTCGCGGCTTCGATGAACGAATGGCAGACGTTGTTGCCGTCGCCGATCCAAGCCGCGGTTTTGCCGCGAGGATCGCCGCGATGCTCGAACCAGGTCTGCAGGTCGGCGAGCAGCTGGCACGGATGGTGGAGATCGGACAGGCCGTTGATGACCGGGACACGCGAATGCGCCGCGAACTCTTCCTGCTCCTGCTGCGAATCGTTACGGATCATGATCGCGCTGCACATGCGCGACAGCACGTTGGCGGTGTCGCGAATCGGTTCGTCGCGACCGATCTGCGTCGCGCCGGCGGCCAGGAACAGGGCATGCCCGCCGAAGCGCGCCATGCCGGCCTCGAAGCTGACGCGCGTGCGCGTCGAGTTCTTGGCGAAGATCATCGCCAGCGTCTTGCCGACGAAGGGCCGGTAGCCGCTGTCCGTCTGCCGCTTGAGCGCGCTCGCGCGCAAGACGATCTGCCGGGCTTCGGCCGGCGCAAGATCGGACAGTTTCAGCAGGTGACGCGGCATGGCGGCTCTCTCATTTCCGCACAACAGAAAACGGCGAAGGCCGCGCAAGCGCGGCCTTCAACCCCATCGGCTGAGGATTTTACCCCAGATTCTTCTCGACGAATTCCCAGTTCACGAGCGCCCAGAAGTGCTCGAGGAAGCTCGGCCGCGCGTTGCGGTAGTCGATGTAGTAGGCGTGTTCCCAGACGTCGCAGGTCAGCAGCGGCTTCAGGCCCTTGGTCAGCGGGTTGTCGGCATTGGCGGTGGTGGTGATCGCCAGCGTGCCGTCGGCGTTCTGCACCAGCCAGGCCCAGCCCGAACCGAACTGGCCGATCGCCGCTTCGGTGAACTGCTTCTTGAAATCTTCGACGCCGCCGAACTGTTTGACCAAAGCGTCGGTCAACTTCTTGCCCGGCGCCTTCTGGCTCGGCGTCAGCGAGTTCCAGAAGAAGTTGTGGTTGTAGACCTGCGCAGCGTTATTGAAGATCTTGCCGGAGGACTTCTTGACGATGTCCTCGAGCGGCATGTTCTCGAATTCGGTGCCGGCGATCAGCTTGTTGCCGTTGTCGACGTAGGCCTTATGGTGTTTGCCGTAATGGAAATCGAGCGTTTCCGCGGACATGTGCGGCGCGAGTGCGTCGCGGGCGTACGGAAGCTCGGGGAGGGTCAAAGCCATGTGTTATTCCTCTTGTGCTGGTTCAGCGCGAAGCGCCTACTGGCTCGTGGGGCTCGACAACATAGGCGAATACCACCAGCGAATTCAATAGCGATGACGGCGTCGGGCAGCGGACGCCAGCGGGCATGCGTATAATCCGCCGCCGTTTGAACTCCTCTTGTCGGAGAGAGACATGGATGCATTGGAACGAATCAAGAAGCAAGTCACTGATAACCCGATCATTGTCTACATGAAAGGGACGCCGGACTTTCCGCAGTGCGGCTTCTCGGCGCGCGTCGTGCAGGCCCTGAAGGCCTGTGACGTGCCGTTCGCCTTCGTCAACATTTTCGAGGACGAAGAGGTCTACCGGGCCCTGCCGAAGTTCGCCAACTGGCCGACGTTCCCGCAGCTGTACGTGAAGGGCGAGCTGATCGGCGGCTGCGACATCACGCTCGACCTTTACCAGAGCGGCGAGCTGCAGAAGATGCTCGCCGAGGCGGTCGGCAAGAAAGCGGCCTGAGCCGCGCCGCTGCAGAAAAAACGCCCGCTTCGAGCGGGCGTTTTTTTTGCGACGGCGGGCGCCTCAGGCTTCGGCCAGCATCGCCGCGGCGACCTCGTGGCGGCGCGCGCTGCCGGCCAGCTTTTCGAGCAGGCCGAGCCCGAACGCGATTGCCGTCGCCGGCCCTTGGCTGGTGATGCAGTGGCCGTCGGCGACCACCGGCTGGTCGACCCAGTGCAGCAGGGCCTCGCGATACGAGGGGTAGCAGGTCGCCTGCTTGCCGTCGAGCAGGCCATGCGGCGCCAGCGCCAGCGCCGGCGCCGCGCAAATGCCGCCGAACCAGCGGTGCGCCATGCGCTGTTCCTTGAGCTTCTCGATCAGCGCGGCATGCGCGCCGAGTGCGCGCGCGCCGGCATCGCCGCCGGGCAGCACGATGGCGTCGAACGTGCGATGCGCAACGTCTTCGAACAGGGCATCGGCGTGCAGCACGATGTCGCGCGTGCCGTGGACCGTGCGGCTCCTGCCGATCGCGGCGACGGTGACGTCGACGCCGCCGCGGCGCAGGACGTTGACGATGGCGACGGTCTCCAGGGACTCGGATCCTTCGGCAATCGGGACCAGGACATTCATTGTTGTTCTCCAGTGTGCGAAGCGTGACGCCGGCGCGCGGCGCGCTTCCGATGGTGGGTTCCGCGGTTCGCCGGGGCCAGCATAACGGGCGTAAAATCGTTTCGACAAACGGCTCGTGAGGCCCATCCGGAATCAGCACAGGAGCGCGAGAGTCCCATGACCTACCGTCATATCCAGCTGCCCGCGTCGGGCGAGAAAGTCACCGTCCGGGACGGCAAGCTGCGGGTTCCGGACCAGCCGATCATCGGCTACGTCGAGGGCGACGGCATCGGCCCCGACATCACCAAGGCCTGCCTGCGCATCTGGAACGCGGCGGTCGAGAAGGCCTACGGCGGCCAGCGACGGATTCACTGGTGCGAGGCCTTCCTCGGCGAGAAGGCCGCCGGACTCTACGACGGCAACTATTGCCCGGACGAGACGATCGCCGCGCTGCGCGATCTGGTGATCTCGATCAAAGGGCCGCTGACCACGCCGGTCGGCGGCGGCTTCCGCTCGCTGAACGTGGCGCTGCGCCAGGATCTCGATCTCTACGCCTGCGTGCGGCCGGTGCGCCACTACGCCGGCGTGCCGAGTCCGCTGAAGAATCCCGGCAAGGTCGACGTCGTCATCTTCCGCGAGAACACCGAGGACGTTTACACCGGCATCGAATACAAGGCGGGCTCGGCCGAGAACGACAAGCTCACCAAATTCCTGCGCGAGGAACTGAAGGCGAAGTTCTTCGACGGCGCCGGCCTCGGCGTCAAGCCGATCTCGGCCTTCGGCAGCAAGCGCCTCGTGCGCAAGGCCATCCAGTACGCGATCGATAACGGCCGCGAGTCGGTGACCCTGGTGCACAAGGGCAACATCATGAAGTTCACCGAAGGCGCGTTCCGCAACTGGGGCTACGAGGTCGCGCGCGAGGAATTCGGCAACGTCACGATCACCGAAGAACAGCTCTACGCCGAGTACAAGGGCAAGCAGCCGGAAGGCAAGATCGTCATCAAGGACCGCATCGCCGACATCATGTTCCAGATGATGCTGCTGCGGCCCGACGAGTTCGACGTGATCGCGACGATGAACCTCAACGGCGACTATCTCTCGGATGCGATCGCCGCCGAGGTCGGTGGCGTCGGCATCGCGCCGGGCGCCAACATCGGCGATTTCGTCGCGGTGTTCGAGGCCACGCACGGCACCGCGCCGAAGTACGCCAACCTCAACAAGGTCAATCCCGGCTCGCTGCTGTTCTCGGGCGTGATGATGCTCGAGTACATGGGCTGGAAGGAGGCCGCGGACCTGATCACCCTGGTCTATCCGGAAGTGGTGTCGGACGGCATCGTCACCTACGACTTCGCGCGCCAGATCGACGGGGCGACCGAGGTCGGCACCTCGCAGTTCGCCGACGCGCTGATCGAGCGCATCGAAGGCGGCGTCGATCTCGAAGCCCGGCGTCGCGCGCAGCAGGCGCAGCTCGCCAAGGAGCGCAAGCAGCGCGAGATCCGCCGCCTGCTGCAGCCGCTCGAGGAAATGATCGACACCGGCCGCCTGCCGACCACCGTCTCCGACCTGATGACACGTTCGCTGATCACGGTCTCCGAGAAGGAGAGCGTCGAGGCGGCGATGCATCTGATGACCGACAACGACGTCAGCTCGCTGGTCGTCGAGCCGAGCGGCGACGGCGAGTGGGGCATCCTCACGCGGCGCGACATCGTCGCCAAGCTGGTGCGCGCCGGCAAGAACCCGGCGACCGCGCGCGTCGGCGAAGTCTGCACGCGGCCGGTCGTCTCGGTGCCGGCGGAAACGAGCATCCGCGACGCGGCGGCGAAGATCTCGGATGCCAATTTCAGCCGCCTGACCGTCACCCAGGGCGGCCGGATCATCGGCATCGTCACCGAGACCGACATCTTCAACGCCTTCGAAAAATACGCATGGACCGCCGAATGATCCGTCCCCCTTCGTGGGCCTTGCGCTTTTCGCCGCCCGGAGGGCGCGCATGAGCGTCGGCCTGCTGGTGATCGGCGACGAAATCCTCAGCGGCAAGCGCCAGGATCGCCATTTCGCGCGCGTCATCGAACTGCTGCGCGCGCGCGGCATGGAGCTGTCGTGGGCACGCATTCTCGGCGACGACGAAGCCGCGATCGCCGAGGCGATCGTCGCCGCGCAGGCGTGCGGTGACGCGCTGCTGTCCTGCGGCGGCATCGGTGCGACACCGGACGATTGCACGCGGCAGGCGGCGGCGCGCGCGTTCGGCGTGCCGATCGAGCGCCATCGCGAGGCCGAGGCGCTGATCGTCGACCAGTACGGCGCCGCGGCGCGGCCGAACCGCGTGCTGATGGCCGACTTTCCGCAGGGCGCGGCGCTGATCCCCAATCCGGTCAATCGGGTCGCCGGCTTTTCGATCGGCCGCTGCTACTTCGTGCCCGGCTTTCCCGAAATGGCCTGGCCGATGCTCGAATGGGTGCTCGACGGACCACTGCGCGCGCTGCACCGCGCCGAGCCCGACATCGAGTTCCGCCTGCGCGCGATCGGCACCAGCGGCGAGGGCGATCTGCTGCCGCTGATGCAGGAGACGCTCGCACGCTATCCGGGCATCAAGCTGTCGAGCCTGCCGTCGCGCGGCGGCCCGGAGCGTCCGCGCCACATCGAGTTCGGCTTCAAGGGCGCGCGTCAGCCGGCCGGCGCGGCGTACCGGCATTTCCTCGCCGGGCTCACGCGCTTCGCCGATCTGCGCGTCGAGGCGCTGGCGCCGCCGCCTTAAATGCCCGGCGGCAACGGCTAGCTGGCGACGACCGGCGGCGCCGGGCGCCAGCTGACCAGCACGCAGGTCAGAACGACGAGCAGCGCGCCGAGCGCCGCCCAGCGGTCGAGGCGTTCGCCCCAGAGCAGCCAGGCCAGCACCGCCGAGAACAGCACCGAGAAATACGTGAACGGGCCGACGCGCGCCGCCGGCGCCCAGGCGTAGGCATGCGTCAGGTGCAGCTGGCCGACGGTCGCGGCGATGCCGGCGCCGATCAGCAGCGCCAGCGCGTGCGGCGTCGGCGTCTGCCAGGCCCAGATGAGCGGGATGGCCGAAATCGCGGTCGCCATCAGCGCGAAATAGAACACGATGCGTTCGGCTGGTTCGGAATCCGAGATGCGGCGGATGCTGACCATCGCGCAGGCGGCGAGCAGGCCGGACGCCAGCCCGATCAGGCCGGCCCAGCCGAGGCCGCCGTAGCCGCCGGCACCGGGCCTGACGATGAGCGCGATGCCGGCGAGGCCGATGACGGCGGCCGGCAGCGCGATCCATGGCGGGCGTTCGCCGATCCAGGCCCAGGCGATGAACGGCAGCCACAGCGGCGTCGAGTACGTCAGCAGCATCGCCGAGGCCAGCGGTAGCGCGGCGATCGCATAAAAGAAGCAGTACATTGCCGCGACGCCGAAGGCGGAGCGCCAGAGATGGCCGCCGAGCCGGGTGGTGCGCACCGCCGACCGTCCGCGGCGCAGCAGCCAGGGCAGCAGCGCGAGCAGGCTGACGAAGCAGCGGATGAACACGACCATCTCGTTCGGCGTCGTCGCCGACGCCGCTTTGATGCAGACGCCGGTGATCGAGAAGGCGGCCGCAGCGAGCAGGGCGTGCAAGGCGCCACGGCGGAGGTTGTTGCGCATGGGGAGGCGGTGAACGGCGGTATTGGCCGGATGAACGGAGAGCGGCCGGCAGCGACGGGCCGCAGAATTTTACGATCAAGAAGACGCGCCGGCACGGTCCGGCATGAGCGACCGATGCCGGAAGCATGAAACTTTTCGATGCCCCCTTTCTCGCGCACGGTCTGGCGGCGGCCGCCTGCGCGCTCGCGGCGGCGGCCGGGGCGCTGGCGTGGTGGGCGGCGCGGCCGCGAACCTTGCTCTGGGAGCGCGGCCTGCTGATCGCGCTGCTGCTGGCGACCGGCGCTTCGCTGCTGCTCAGCGGCGGACAGTTCAACATGCCCTGGCTGCTGACGCTGTGCTCGGTGCTGCTGATCGGCTGCGCCGGCATGCTCGCCGCGCACTGGATCGGCACGATCGGTGCCGGCGAGCCGCCGGCCGCCGACAGCACGGTCGAGAAGCTGCGCGAGGAACTGCTGCTGCGCGAAGCGGCCGAGCAGCATCTGCGCAACGCGCTGGCCGATTACCGGCGTTCGGCGGCCGATTTCGAGCAGTTCGCCTATGCCGCATCGCATGATCTGCAGACCCCGCTGCGCAACATCGAGGGTTTCGCCCGACTGCTCGAACAGCGCTACGGCGAGGCGCTCGACAACGACGGCCGGAACTACCTGCGCTACATGACGCAGGGTGTGCAGCAGATGCAGCAGCTGGTCGACGCGCTGCTGCAGCTGTCGCGCATCGGCCGGCGCGAGGCCAAGATCGAGGAATGTCCGCTCGGCGACACCGTGCGCCAGGCCTGCGAGCAGCTGGCCAGCGACATCGAGCGCAGCGGCGCCGAGATCGTCGCGCCGGACCTGCCGGCGATCAGCGCCGACCATGCGCTGCTGACGCAGCTGTTCCAGAACCTGATCAGCAATGCCCTGAAGTTCCAGCCGCCCGGGCAGAAGCCGCGCGTGACGATTCGCGCGCGTCGCCAGAACGACGATTGGCGCCTGACGATCACCGACAACGGCATCGGTATCCCGGCCGAACAGATCGACCACGTCTTCGCGCCGTTCCGGCGCCTGCACAGCCAGGACCAGTTCAGCGGCGCCGGCATGGGCCTGGCGATCTGCCGCAAGATCGCCGCGCACCACGAGGGCGACATCTGGGCCGAGCCGCATGTCGGCGGGGCGCAGATTCACTTGCTGCTGCCGCAGCGCTCGCGCCTGGCCAGCCGCGAACCCGGCGGCTGATCGCTGGACCGCGGCGGCACGCTTCTTGAAAATACGCGCCCCGGCCTCATCGATGGACCGGGCCTCTTACGCTCGAGGATTGTCATGCCGATTTACGACTATCACTGCACGGCCTGTGGCGCCGATACCGAAGTGATGCACAAGATTTCCGATCCGCCGGCGACGGTTTGTCCGGCTTGCGGCAAGCCGAATCTGGTCAAGCAGGTGTCGGCCGCGGGTTTCCGCCTCAGCGGCGGTGGCTGGTACGAGACCGACTTCAAGTCCGGCAGCAAGAAGAACATCGCCGGCGATCCCGGCGGCGGCAGCACGGCCTCGGCCGAGTCCTGCGCGCCCGGCGGCTGCGGCCAGCCGGCCTGCGCGGCCAAGAGCGACGCCGCGGTCTGAGTCCGGCTTCCTGGCCGATCCGATGCCGGATGGCGCCGGTCGATTGCGGCCGGCGCCGCCTTGCGTGGCGCGGCGTCCGGCGCGTGGCCGATGCCGCGGGGCGCGGTTACACTACGCGGCCCTAAGCGGGCGCCGTCCGTTGCGAACGGTCTGCCTCCATCCACGCCATACGTTCCGCCCCGGGCGGAATCTCCACGAAATCATCGATGCGTAGCCATTACTGCGGCCAGGTCACCGAAGCGCTGACCGGCCAGACCGTTACCGTTTGCGGCTGGGTGCATCGCCGCCGCGATCATGGCGGCGTGATCTTCATCGACCTGCGCGATCGCGAAGGTCTGCTGCAATGCGTGTTCGATCCGGATACGCAGGAAGCCTTCGCCGCCGCCGACAAGCTGCGCTCCGAATACGTCGTCAAGATCAGCGGCCGCGTCCGCCCGCGTCCGGCCGGCACCGAGAACGCCAATCTGGCGACCGGCAAGGTCGAGCTGCTCGCCAAGGACATCGAGCTACTGAACCGCGCCGAAACGCCGCCGTTCCACCTCGACGACGAGACGGTCGGCGAGGACACGCGCCTGAAGTATCGCTACATCGACCTGCGTCGCCCGCAGATGCAGAAGAACCTGCGCCTGCGCCACGACGTCATCAAGCGCATCCGCGACTTCATGGACGCCAACGGCTTCGTCGATGTCGAGACGCCGATCCTGACCAAGGCGACCCCGGAAGGCGCACGCGACTATCTCGTGCCCTCGCGCACGCACCCCGGCAAGTTCTTCGCGCTGCCGCAGTCGCCGCAGCTGTTCAAGCAGCTGTTGATGATGTCGGGGCTCGACCGCTACTACCAGATCGCGCGCTGCTTCCGCGACGAGGACCTGCGCGCCGACCGCCAGCCGGAATTCACGCAGCTCGACGTCGAGACCTCGTTCCTGACGCAGGAACAGATCATGGCCCTGATCGAAGGGCTGGTGAAGGATCTGTTCCAGGGCGTGCTCGGCGTCGACCTCGGCACGCTGCCGCACATGAGCTACGAGGAGGCGATGCGCCGCTACGGCTCCGACAAGCCGGACCTGCGCAATCCGCTCGAACTGGTCGACGTCAAGGATCTGGTCGCCGACGTCGACTTCAAGGTCTTCTCGGCGCCGGCCAACGATCCGAAGTGCCGCGTCACGGCGCTGCGCGTGCCGGGCGGCGCCAAGCTGTCGCGCGGCGAGATCGACAAGTACACCGAGTTCGTCAAGATCTACGGCGCGCGCGGTCTGGCGTACATCGTCGTCGACGACAAGACCAAGGGCCGTGACGGCCTGCGCTCGCCGATCGTCAAGAACCTGCACGACGCGGCGCTCACCGGCATCCTCGAACGCAGCGGCGCGCAGACCGGCGATGTGATCTTCTTCGGCGCCGACAAGAGCAAGGTCGTCAGCGACGCGCTCGGCGCGCTGCGCCTGAAGATCGGCAACGATCTCGGCCTGACGGCAACCGGTTGGCGCGCGCTGTGGGTCGTCGACTGGCCGATGTTCGAGTGGGACGAGGACGACGGCCGCTGGGTCTCGCTGCACCATCCGTTCACCGCACCCAAGCCGTTCGACGCCGCCGCGCTGCGCGCCGATCCGGGCGCGACGCTGTCGCAGGGTTACGACATCGTGCTCAATGGCGTCGAGATCGGCGGCGGCTCGGTGCGCATCCACGCGCCGGACGTGCAGCAGGCGGTGTTCGATCTGCTCGGCATCGGCGCCGAGGAGCAGCAGGAGAAGTTCGGCTTCCTGCTCGAAGCGCTGTCGTACGGCGCGCCGCCGCACGGTGGCCTGGCGCTCGGCCTCGACCGCCTGGTCATGCTGATGGCCGGGGGACAGTCGATTCGCGAGGTGATCGCGTTCCCGAAGACGCAGACCGCGTTCGATCCGCTGACGCAGGCGCCGAGCGAGGTCGACGCACGTTCGCTGCGCGAGCTGAGCATCCGCTCGACGGTGCAGCCGAAGGAAGCGCCGAGTTCGTGAAGCGCCGGCAGCGGCCGCGCCTTGTCGCGGCCGCTGTGTCGCGGGATCGCGGCGCGGGACAGGCAGATGGAGGTGTGAGATGGCAGCGGCTCTGAAAATCGACGAATTCAACCTGCTCGACGACGGCGAGTGCGACGCCCGCATCGCCGCCGCCAAGCAGATCCTCGGCAAGCGCCTTTGCATCCTCGGCCATCACTACCAGCGCAACGAGGTCTTCAAGCACGCCGATTTCACCGGCGACTCGCTGAAGCTCTCGCAGCTGGCGTCGAAGACCGATGCCGATTTCATCGTGTTCTGCGGCGTGCATTTCATGGCCGAAGTCGCGGACATCCTGACCGACGGCAAGCGCACGGTGATCCTGCCGGACCTCGCCGCCGGCTGCTCGATGGCCGACATGGCGAATCTGGTCAAGGTCAACAAGTGCTGGGCCGAGCTGTCCGAAATCCTCGATCCGGACCAGACCGTCACGCCGGTCACGTACATCAATTCGGCGGCCGACCTGAAGGCCTTCTGCGGCCGTCACGGCGGCATCGTCTGCACGTCGAGCAATGCCCGCGCGGTGCTCGAATGGAGCTTCGCGCGGCGCGAGAAGGTGCTGTTCTTCCCCGATCAGCATCTCGGCCGCAATACGGCGAAGAAGATGGGCATCCCGCTCGAGCAGATGATCGTCTGGGATTTCACCAAGCCGCTCGGCGGCAATACGCCGGAGCAGATCAAGGCCGCGAAGATGATCCTGTGGCGCGGCTTCTGCTCGGTGCACCAGATGTTCCAGCCGGCGCACATCGACGCTTTCCGCCAGCGCGTGCCGCACGGCAAGGTCATCAGCCATCCGGAGAACGCGCTCGCGGTTTGTGAGGCGAGCGACTACGTCGGCTCGACCGAGTACATCCTGCGTGTGGTGCGGGCGTCGGCGCCGGGCGAGCACTGGCTGGTCGGCACCGAGCTCAATCTGGTCAACCGCCTCGCCGACGAGATGAAGGACAAGGGCGTGACGGTCGAGTTCATGTCGCCGACCGTGTGCATGTGCTCGACGATGTTTCGCACCGATCCGCAACATCTGGCCTGGACGCTCGACAACCTCGTCGCCGGCAACACGGTCAACCGTATCCGCGTGCCGGAAGAGGTCGCGAAGCCGGCGCGCGCGGCGCTCGATTTGATGCTTGAGGTCGTCGACTGAGCGCGACGGTTCGGGAGGGTGGGCCGGTGCGCTTTCGTCTGCGCGCCCTTCGTCGCGTTTCTTCCTGATCGGGCATTTGATTTCGCGCTGACGCGCGCCTCACTTTTCTTTGCTTATGCAAAGAAAAGTAAGCAAAAGAAAGCACACCCCTGGGTCGGCGCTGGCGCTGCGCGCCGGTCCGCTGCGATGCTCGGCACGAAGGGCGCGGCCGAAACTCGCATCGCTGCGCGATGCTCAGACACTCGGCCGCTTGTTTCCCTTCGCGCCTGCGCTTCTCGCCGCCTCCCAAGGGGACCCGTACGGCAAAAGCAACGACAGAGCTTCGCGGCAAGCACGCTTTGCTGTTCGCCTTTGGGTCCCCTTTGCGCAGCGCCGAGAAGCGCAGCCGGTCCGGGGCTGTCCGGCGCTGACTGTTTGAGCGGTGCGTAGCACCGCGAGTTTCAGCGCCGGCCGGGCCGGCGAGCATCGCAGGGTGAGCCGGGGGTTTGCGGATGTCCGGTGGACATCCGCCCCGGCGAACGCCCGAGCTACTGCGAGGGCCGGCGCGTAAGCCAGGGGTGTGTTTCTCTTGCCTACTTCTCTTTGCATAAGCAAAGAGAAGTAGGGCGCGCGTCAGCGCGAAATCCAAAGTCCGATCAGGAAAGGCCTGATCAGGAAAACCCCGATCAGGAAGCGGCCGGCTTCTTGGTCTTGGCGCCTGATTTGCGTGCCTTGCTTGCCGGGGCGCGCTTCTTCGCGGCCGGTTTGCGCTTCGGTGCCGGCTTGGGCGCTGGCTGCGTCTGTTCGTCGAGCACCTGCTTGATGTGCGCGCCGTCCTCGACGAGTTCGAACTGGTCGGACAGCAGCTGGCCGATCTGCTGGTTGACGCGGCGGATCGCGTCGTAGACCGCGCCGATCGTGCGCTGCTGCTTTTCCTTCAGCTTGAGCTTGTCGTCATCGAGCAGGCCGGACTTCTCCAGCATCTCGAACGGCAGCGCCGCGATGTGCTGGTGGACGGCTTCGACCGAGGTCGCGCCGCGATCGACGGCCTGCTGCACGAGATCCTTGAGCAGTTCGAGGCGCTGCAGCGTCTTCATGGCGGGGAGTGCCTCAAGCGAACGCCGGGGTGGCGCGCCGCGACGGTAACGCATGGCGGAACACCTTGGCCAGCACCGTGCCGTACTGCCGCGCGAAGCTCGCGGTGTTGTAGGCGAGGCCGTACCTGGCGCAGATGGCGCGAACCTGCGACGCGATCTCGGCGTAGCGATGCGCCGGCATGTCCGGGAACAGATGGTGTTCGATCTGGTGGCTCAGATGGCCGCTGAGGATATGGAACGTGCGGCTGCCCTCGATGTTCGCCGAGCCGACGATCTGCCGTACGTACCAGTCGCCGCGCGTCTCGTCCCGCGTTTCCTCTTCGCTGAACACTTCGGTGCCGTTCGGGAAATGACCGCAGAAGATGATCGCGTACGACCACAGGTTGCGGATCAGGTTGGCGAGCAGGTTGCCGAGCAGCACGCGCGGCGCATTCCAGAACGTCAGCAGCGGGAACAGCACGTAGTCCTTGGCGAGCTGCTTGCGGATCTTGCGATGGAAAGGCTTCGAGCGCGCCTTGAATTCCTGCCAGCTCATCGTGCCGTTCAGCAGGCGCTCGGCCTGGATGTCATGGCCGCCGACGCCGAACTCGAAGGCGAGCGCCAGGATCGCGTTCCAGAGCGGCTGGAACAGGAAGAACGGATGCCACTTCTGCTCGTCCGACAGGCGCAGGATCGTGTAGCCGAAGTCGCGATCCTTGCCGAGGATGTTGGTGTAGGTGTGGTGCTCGTAGTTGTGGAAATGGCGCCACATGCCGGCGTCGCAGACGTTGTCCCATTCGTAACGCAGCGAGTTCAGGGCCGGATCGTTGGTCCAGTCGTACTGGCCGTGCATGACGTTGTGGCCGATCTCCATGTTCTCGACGATCTTGGCGTGCGCCAGTGCGGCGACGCCGACGACGAAGCTGAAGGGATCGAGCCCGAGTCCGATCATCGCGCGGCCGGCGATCGCGCTGCCGCGCGCGCGACGGATCATCTTGCGGATGTGGGCGACGTCGCGCTCGCCGAGCGTGCTCATCACGCTGTCGCGCACGGCGTCGAGTTCGGTCTGCAGCGCGGCGACCTGGGTGCGGCTGAGGCGGGGCCTGGCGGCGTTCATGCGCTTCTCCATGGACTTCGAGAGGGTGGTCATCGGATTCAAAGGTCGAGTTCGAGATCGCTGCGGGCGGCGCTGACGCAGAGGCGGATCCATTCGTCGCCGTCGCTGCGCTCGCCGCTCACCAGGTTTTCGACGCTGCCGCTGCGCTTGTGGCACAGGCAGGTGTGGCAGATGCCGATGCGGCAGCCGTAGGCGGGCTTGAGACCGGCGCTTTCGGCGGCGGCCAGCAGGGCCGTGCCGGGCGCCGCCGCGAAGGCGCGCTCCGAACGGGTGCAGCGCACGTCGGCGGCAGCGCCGTCGACCGGCGCGCGCGGCGGCAGGCCGAAGCGTTCCAGATGCAGCGGCGCGCTCGCGCCGAGGGCCTGCCGCTGCGTTTCGATCGCTGCCATGAACGGCGCCGGGCCGCAGACATAGGTTTCGCGCGCGGCGGCGTCGGCGACGCCGGCCAGCAGCGTCGCCGCGTCGGGGCGGCCGCGCTGCGCCGTATGCCAGACCTGCACACGCAGGCCCGGCCAGTCGCGCGCCAGCGCCTGCAGTTCACCGGCGAACAGTTCGTCGGCCGGGCTGCGGCAGACCTGCAGCAGCACGACGTCGGCCTGCGGCGCGCGCGTGCGCAGCGCATACAGCAGCGAGAGCACCGGCGTCATGCCGCTGCCGGCGCCGATCAGCAGCAGCGGATGTTCGAGGCGTGCCGGCAGCACGAAGTCGCCGCTCGGCGCGCCGAGCGTGACGACGTCGCCCGGCTGCAGGCGCTCGTGCAGCCAGCGCGAGACGCGGCCGCCGTCGTGGCGCTTGACGGTAAGGCGCAGCAGGCGCGGTTCAGCCGGGTCCGAGCTGAGGCTGAAGCAACGCTGCTGGCGCACGCCGTCGATCTCGACCTGCACGCTGAGGTGCTGGCCGCCGGCGAAGCCCGGCCACAGGTGGTTCGGGCGCAGCCAGAAACTGCAGACCTCGTCGGTTTCCGGCTCGCGGCGGACCAGTTCGGCGCGGATCTCGGTCAGCGACCAGCGCGGATCGACCCAGCCGAGCAGATCGTTGAGGGCGTCGGCGTCGTTCAGCGGATGCAGCCAGGACGCGCGCAGGACGCGGTCGGCGGCGCGGCGCAGTAGCGGGGCGGCGGAGGGCATGGGCGCGGCTCGGTGAACAAGTGTGCACACATCCTGCCGATGCCATCGTCCGATGTCAACAAGTGTTCACTGAAAACGCGATCTCATCGAGATGTGAACCGTAAGTCCATGCTGGAAAAGGCTGTTATGCTGTGAACATGGCGATGAAAACTTCCTCGCGCCCGGTCCCGCTCGACGGCGAACCGCTCGGCCGCGGCGCGCGCAAGCAGCTGACGCGCGAGCGTCTGCTCGACGCGGCGCTGACGCTGATGAGCCGCGGGCACAGCTTTCCGAGCCTGAGCCTGCGCGAGCTGACGCGCGAGGCCGGCGTGGTGCCGACGGCGTTCTACCGGCATTTCCGCGACATGGACGAACTCGGCCTCGCGCTCGTCGAGGAGTGCGGGCTGACGCTGCGTCGCCTGCTGCGCGAGGCGCGCAAGGGCGGGGTGCCGACGCACGACATCATTCGCCACTCGGTGGCGATCTACCTGCAGTACGTGCGCGCCCATCCGCGCCAGTTCCGCGCCGCGACCAGCGAACGCAGCGGCGGCTCGCCGGCGATGCGCCAGGCGATCCGCACCGAAGTCGGCCACTTCATGCGCGAGATGGCCCAGGATCTGCGCCAGCTCGGCTTCCGGCCGGATCTGCCGAGCGAGACGCTGGAGATGATCTGCAGCCTGGTCGTCAACACCATGCTCAACGCGGCCAGCGACATCCTCGACCTGCCGCCGGAGCAGCCGCAGCTGGCGCGCGAGCTGGAGGCCAACTTCGTCGGCCAGCTGCGCCTGATCTTCCTCGGCGCCGAGCAGTGGCGCGCCGAACCGGGCACGCCCTGAGCCGCGGCTTCCCCTAAGCCTCACTACCGATTGCGGGCTGCCGGGGTGCGAGCCCCAAGTGCTTGGGGCTCGGGTAGAATATGCGCCCCCAAAGTCGTCTCCATCTTCAATCCTTTGCCCGCCGAGGGACTCCCGCCCATGTTCGAACGCGCCCCGCGTCTCGCCGAATTCGATCCTGAACTGAACGCTGCCATCGTCAAGGAAGCCGGCCGCCAGGAGGCGCACATCGAGCTGATCGCCTCCGAGAACTACGCCAGCCCGGCGGTCATGGAAGCGCAGGGCAGCGTGCTCACCAACAAGTACGCCGAAGGCTATCCGGGCAAGCGCTACTACGGCGGCTGCGAGTTCGTCGACATCGCCGAGCAGCTGGCGATCGACCGCCTCAAGCAGCTGTTCGACTGCGATTACGCCAACGTGCAGCCGCACTCGGGCGCGCAGGCCAACGCGGCGATCTTCCTCGCCCTGGTCAATCCGGGCGACACCGTGATGGGCATGAACCTCGCGCAGGGCGGCCATCTGACGCACGGCAACCCGGCGAACTTCTCCGGCAAGCAGTACAAGATCGTGCCGTACGGCCTGGACGTCGAAACCGGCCTGATCAACTACGACGAGATGGAGCGCATCGCGCTCGAGACCAAGCCGAAGCTGCTGATCGGCGGCTTCTCGGCGTACTCGCGCGTCAAGGACTGGAAGCGCATGCGCGAGATCGCCGACAAGGTCGGCGCTTACTTCTGGGTCGACATGGCGCACGTCGCCGGCCTGGTCGCCGCCGGCGAATACCCGAGCCCGCTGCCGTACGCGCACGTCGTCACCAGCACCACGCACAAGACGCTGCGCGGTCCGCGCGGCGGCATCATCCTGACCAAGGGCCAGGGCGAGGACTTCAACAAGAAGTTCCAGTCGGCGGTGTTCCCGGGCATCCAGGGCGGCCCGCTGATGCACGTGGTCGCCGCCAAGGCCGTCGCTTTCAAGGAAGCGCTGGACCCGAGCTTCAAGGTCTATCAGAAGCAGGTCGTCGCCAACGCCCGGGCGATGGCCCAGGTCTTCCTCGACCGCGGCTACAAGGTCGTCTCCGGCGGCACTGACAATCACCTGTTCCTGCTCGACCTGATCGCCAAGAACGTGACCGGCAAGGACGCCGAGGCCGCGCTCGGCCGCGCCCACATCACCGTCAACAAGAATTCGGTGCCGAACGACCCGAAGTCGCCGTTCGTGACCTCGGGCCTGCGTCTCGGCTCGCCGGCTTCGACCACGCGCGGCTTCAAGGAAGCCGAGATGGCCACCGTCGCGAACTGGATCGCCGACATCGTCGATGCGATGTCGGCGGCCGCCGACGTCGAAGCAGTCGTCGCGCGCGTGCGCGGCGAGGTCGAGGCGCTGTGCGCGCGCTTCCCGGTCTACGGCCGGCGCGCCTGAGCCGCCGGCCCGCGACGGGATAGACGACGATGCAGTGTCCGTTCTGCAAGGCGCCGGATACCCGCGTCGTCGATTCGCGTCTGGCCGAGGACGGCGCGCAGGTACGCCGCCGCCGCGAATGCGAGCGCTGCGGCGGCCGCTTCACGACTTTCGAGCGCGCGCAGCTGTCGATGCCCAATGTCGTCAAGCGCAGCGGTGATCCGGAGCCGTTCCGCGAGGACAAGCTGCGCGCCGGCATCGGCCACGCCATCTACAAGCGCCCGGTGTCGCCGGAGATGGTCGATCACGCCGTCGAGAACGTCATGCGCAAGATGCGCGCGTCGGGCGAGCGCGAAGTGCCGTCGCGCCAGGTCGGCGAGTGGGTGATGGAGGAGCTGCGCGATCTCGACCACGTCGCCTACGTGCGCTTCGCGTCGATCTATCGCGCGTTCTCCGACGTCAACGCCTTCCGCGAGGAAATCGAGCGCCTGCAGGCGCAGCCGAGCGCCGAGGAGCGCAAGTCGCAGCTGCCGCTGCTCGAAGCCGACGCGACGGCCGCCCGCCGTCGCGGCAAGTCCGGCTGAGCGCCCCGCTCTCCGTCCATGACTCCGGCTGACGCGGCGCTACACATGGCGCGGGCCCTGCGGCTCGCCGAGCGGGGTGTCTACACGACGCACCCGAATCCGCGCGTCGGCTGCGTGATCGTCCGCGACGGCGATGTGGTCGGCGAGGGCGCGCACCTGCGTGCCGGCGAGCCGCACGCGGAGGTTTACGCGCTGCGCATGGCGGGCGAACGGGCGCGCGGCGCCGAGGTGTTCGTCACGCTGGAGCCCTGCGCCCATCACGGCCGCACGCCGCCGTGCGCCGACGCGCTGGTCGCCGCCGGCGTGCGCAAAGTCTGGGTCGCGACCGTCGACCCGAATCCGAAGGTCGCCGGCGGCGGCATCGCCCGGCTGCGCGCCGCCGGCATCGAGGTCGAGACCGGTCTGCTCGCCGCCGATGCCGAGCGCCTCAATCGCGGCTTCCTGTCGCGGATGCGGCGTGCGCGGCCGTGGCTGACGCTCAAGCTCGCCGCCAGCCTCGACGGCCGCACGGCGATGGCGAGCGGCGAGAGCCAGTGGATCACCGGCGCGCCGGCGCGCGCCGACGTGCACCGCCTGCGCGCCGCGGCCGGCGCGGTGATGACCGGCGTCGCGACAGTGATGGCGGACAATCCGCAGCTGACGGTGCGCCTGCCGGCGGCCGACGGCGACGAGACGGCGCCCGGCCGGCGCCAGCCCGATCGCATCGTGCTCGACTCGACCGCGCGCGTGCCGTCGACGGCGCGCGTCTGGGACGGTGAGGCGCGGCGCTTCTGGGTCGTCGGCGTGGCGCCGCGCGAAGTGCCGGACGGCGTCGAGGTGCTGAAGGTGGCGCGCGCGGCCGACGGCTCGCTGCAGCTCGACGCGGTGCTCGCGGCGCTGGCGCGCGCCGAGGTCAACGAGATCCTGCTCGAATGCGGGCCGCGGCTGGCCGGCGCGGCCCTGCTGCACGGCCTGGTCGACGAGATCGTCGCCTACGTCGCGCCGACGCTGCTCGGCCACGACGCGCGCCCGTTCGCGTACCTGCCGGGCCTGACGCGGCTGTCGCAGCGCATCGCGCTCGAATTCGTCGATACGCGCGCGGTCGGCGCCGACCTGCGCCTCACGCTGCGCCCCCGGCCCTGACGGCCCCACGCAAGGAGTTTGCGATGTTCACCGGCATCATCGAAGCGCTCGGCCGCATCGACAGCATCGAATCGGTCGGCGGCGATCGCCGCATGGTCTTTCGCGCGCCGGGCTATCTGCGCGGCACGCAGCTCGGCGACAGCATCGCCGTCAACGGCGTGTGCCTGACGGCGACCAGCCTGTCCGACGACGGCTTCATGGCCGACCTGTCGGCGGAGACGCTGAACCTGACCACGGCCGGCCGCTGGCAGGCCGGCGCCGCGGTCAACCTCGAACGCGCGCTGACGCCGGAAAAGCCGCTCGGCGGCCATATGGTGTCCGGCCATGTCGACGGCGTCGGCCAGCTGCTCGAACGGCACGAGGACGCGCGCTCGACGCGCATGCGCTTCGAGGCGCCGGCGGCGCTGGCGCGCTACATCGCGCGCAAGGGCTCGATCTGCATCGACGGCGTCAGCCTCACGGTCAACGACGTCGAGGGCCGCACGTTTGGCGTTAACATCATTCCGCACACGCTCGCCCATACCAGCCTGGGCGCGCTGCAGCCGGGTGACGCGGTCAACCTCGAGGTCGACCTGATCGCCCGCTATCTGGAGCGGCTGCTGGAGGCGAGGAGTTAAGCAGGTATGAGCACCAGGATTGCGAACATCGACGAGGCGCGCGGCGGCAAGCTCGACGCGATCGAGGACATCGTCGCCGACATCAAGGCCGGCAAGATGGTCATCCTCATGGATGACGAGAACCGCGAGAACGAAGGCGATCTGATCATGGCCGCCGAGCGCGTGCGCGCGGAGGACATCAACTTCATGGCCCGCTACGGCCGCGGCCTGATCTGCCTGACGCTGACCCAGGAGCGCTGCCGGCAGCTGCGCCTGCCGCAGATGGTTTCGCGCAACGAGGAAAACCACAAGACGGCGTTCACGGTCTCGATCGAGGCCGCGCACGGCGTCACGACCGGCATCTCGGCGCACGACCGCGCGCGCACCGTGCTGGCCGCGGTCAAGCACGACGCCAAGCCCGAAGATCTGGTTCAGCCGGGCCACATCTTTCCGCTGATGGCCCAGCCCGGCGGCGTGCTGACGCGCGCCGGCCACACCGAGGCCGGCTGCGATCTGGCGCGCCTGGCGGGCTTCGAGCCGGCGGCGGTGATCGTCGAGGTGCTGAACGAGGACGGCACGATGGCGCGCCGCCCGGACCTCGAAAAGTTCGGCCGCGAGCACGGCATCAAGCTCGGCACGATCGCCGACCTGATCCGCTACCGGCTCGACAACGAGCACACCGTCGAGCGCGTCGCCGAGACCCACGTCAGCACCGAGTTCGGCGACTTCCGCCTCGTCACCTATCAGGACACGGTCGACAACACCGTGCATCTGGCCATGGTCAAGGGCAATGTCGATTCGGCCAAGCCGACGCTGGTGCGCGTGCATCTGCGCAACACGCTGCAGGACGTGCTCGGCGTCCGCCACGACGACTTCGCCTGGCCGCTGCGCCGCGCGCTCAAGCGCATCGCCGACGAGGGCAGCGGCGTGGTCGTGCTGCTGCGCAAGCCGGAATCGTCGCGCGAGCTGGTGCAGCAGATCGTCTCGCTGAACATGCAGGACGAGACGCCGCACGATACGCGGCCGCTGCTGCGCACCTACGGCATCGGCGCGCAGATCCTTTCCGACCTCGGCGTGCGCAAGATGCGCGTGCTGTCGGCCCCGAAACGCATGCAGGGAATCTCCGGCTTCGGTCTCGAAGTCGTCGAATACGTGGCCTGCGACTGAAAACCTGATGAGCAAGAACCCGAAACCGAAGAAGAAGGCGCCGGCCGCGCGCCGCGCAGTACCGGCCGACGCCAAGACCGGCTACGCCGTGCCGGAGATGCCGAAGGCCGGTGAGTTCGCCAAGGCGCGGATCGCGATCGTCGCGACGCGCTGGAACGTCGAGATCGTCGACGCGCTGGTCGCCGGCGCACGCGCCTGCCTGAAGGCCTGGGGCGTCGCCGACAAGCGTGTCGATTTCCATCGCGCGCCCGGCGCCTACGAGGTGCCGCTCGCCGCCAAGCTGCTGCTCGATTCCGGTTACGACGGCGTGGTCGCGCTCGGCGCGGTGATCCGCGGCGACACGCCGCACTTCGACTACGTCGCCGGCGAATGCGCGCGCGGCCTGCTCGACGTGCAGCTGGCGACCGGCAAGCCGGTCGGCTTCGGCGTGCTGACGGTCAATACCGTCGCGCAGGCCGTCGAGCGTTCCGGTCCGGGCGAGACCAACAAGGGCTACGAGGCCGCCGCCGCGATGCTCGAAATGCTGCGCCTGCGCAAGGAACTGGCATGAGCGAGCTCCCGCAGAGTGCGCCGCAGAGCCGCCGTGGTCTGGCGCGCCGCCTGACGGTGCAGGCGCTGTATCAGTGGCTGCTCAACGAGGCCTCGCCGGAAGCGCTGCTCAAGCAGTTCCGCGAGCAGGAGGAAGGGCTCGGCCGCGCCGATCCCGCGTACTTCGCCGAACTGCTCAACGGCGTCGTGCAGCAGGCGCCGGACCTGACGATGGCGCTGGTGCCGCACCTCGACCGGCCGCTGACGCAGCTCGATCCGGTCGAGCACGCGATCCTGCTGCTCGGCGCCTACGAGATCGAGCATCGCCGCGACGTGCCGTGGAAGGTCGTCGTCAACGAGTCGGTGAACCTCGCCAAGATGTTCGGCGCCGAGGACGGCTACAAGTTCGTCAACGGCGTGCTCGACAAGCTTGCGCACGTGGCGCGCGCCGAGGAAATGCGCGCGGGCTTCTAGTCGTGCACCATGGATGAGTTCGCGCTCATCCGCCGCTACTTCGCCGGCCTGACGCCGGACGGCGAGGGGGTGGCGCTCGGCGTCGGCGACGACTGCGCGCTGCTGCAGCCGCCGCCCGGCGCGCAGATCGCGATCACCTGCGACACGCTGATCGCCGGCCGCCATTTTCCGGCCGAGACCGCGGCTTTCGACATCGGCTGGAAGGCGCTCGCCGTCAATCTCTCCGATCTGGCGGCGATGGGCGCGCGGCCGTGGACGTTCACGCTGGCGCTGAGCCTGCCGCAGGCCGATGCTGCGTGGCTCGCGGACTTCGCGGCCGGTGTCGGTGCGCTGGCGCGCGAAGCCGGTATCGCGCTGGTCGGCGGCGACACCACGCGCGGCCCCTTGTCGATCACCGTCACCGCGCTCGGCAGCGTGCCGCCCGGCGCCGCGCTGCGCCGCGCCGGCGCGCGTGTCGGCGACTGTATCTGCGTCACCGGCACGCTTGGCGATGCGGCGCTGGCGCTGCGCCGCTGGCAGGCCGGCGAGCTGCCGCGCGACGACGACGGCCGCGCCTTGCGCGCCCGGCTCGACCGGCCGACGCCGCGTAACGCCGCCGGGCTCGCGCTGCGCGGCATCGCCAGCGCCGCGATCGATCTGTCCGACGGTCTGGCCGGCGATCTCGGTCACGTCTGCGCGGCGAGCGGCGTCGGCGCCGAACTGGAACTGGCGGCGCTGCCGGCCTCGCCGGCGTTCGCGCGCGGTGCCGGCAGCGCCGCTGCCGCGCTGCAGCTTGCCGGCGGCGATGATTACGAGCTGTGCGTCTGCGTGCCGCCGGAGCGCCTCGACGACGCGCGCCGTGCCTGCGCGCCGCTGGCGCTGAGTGTGGTCGGCCGCATCGTCGCCGAGCCCGGCCTGCGGGTGCGCGACGCGGGCGGTGGTATCGTCGAGCACCTGCCGCAGGCCTACCGACATTTCCCATGAAGCCGATCCCGAAGACCGCTCCGTTCCCGAAGCCGCCGGCCGAGCTGATCTGGTCGACGCCGGAGCACGTGCTGGCCTTCGGTTTCGGCGCCGGACTCGCGCCGCGCGCGCCGGGCACTTTCGGCACGCTGGTCGGCGTCGCGTTCTTCCTGGCGCTGCTGTGGCTGCCGTGGCCGGCGTTCGTGGCGGCGACGGCGCTGCTGTTCGTCGCCGGCTGTTTCATCTGCGGCGAGAGCGCGCGCCTGCTCGGCGTGCATGATTACGGCGGCATCGTCTTCGACGAGATCGTCGGCTATCTGATCGCCGCCGCGCCGCTGGTCTGGCTGGCGCCGCAGGGCGCCGGACGCTGGGCGCTGGGCATTGCGCTGGCGTTCGCGCTGTTCCGCCTGTTCGACATCGCCAAGCCCTGGCCGATCCGCGTGATCGACCGTCAGGTGCACGGCGGCTTCGGCATCATGCTCGACGACGCCGTCGCCGGCCTGCTCGCGGCCGCCGTGCTGTGGGCGCTGCGGCGCTGGCTGCTGCCGCTGTAGCGCGCGTCCGGGATCGCGGCGCGGCGCGCCGCTACACGATCCTGCCGTAAGCCAGGTTTTCCTTGCTTCGTCCCTGAGTCTGCACGCATTCTGCCGTGCAGGCGCCGTCATACACGGTGCCGCGGCAATGTGGCTTACCGCAGGAGGGTTCGTGAACAAGAGCATCCGCATCGGCTGCGCCTCGGCGTTCTGGGGCGATACCAACACGGCGGCGGCGCAGCTCGTCGAGCGCGGCGCGCTCGACTATCTGGTGTTCGATTACCTGGCCGAGATCACCATGTCGATCCTCGCCGCCAAGCGCCTACGCGACCCGAACGAGGGGTACGCGACCGATTTCGTCGAGCACGTGATGGCGCCGCTGCTGCCGCAGCTGGTCGAGCGGCGCATCAAGGTCGTCGCCAATGCCGGCGGCGTCAATCCGCTCGCCTGCAAGGCGGCGCTCGAAGCCGCGGCCGCCAAGGCCGGCATCGCGCTGCGTGTCGCGGTGGTGCTCGGCGACGATCTCAATGCGCGGCGCAAGGACTTCGCCGACTGCGTCGAGATCGGCAGCGGCAAGCCGCTGCCGGCGACGACCATCTCGATGAACGCCTACCTTGGCGCGATCCCGATCGCCCGCGCGCTCACCGCCGGCGCCGACGTCGTCATCACCGGCCGCTGCGTCGATTCGGCGGTCGTGCTCGGCCCGCTGATGCACGCATTCGGCTGGCGCGCCGACGACTACGACCGCCTCGCCGCCGGCTCGCTCGCCGGCCACATCATCGAATGCGGCGCGCAGTGCACCGGCGGCAACTTCACCGACTGGGAGCTGGTGCGCGAAGGCTACGCCGACATGGGCTTTCCGATCGTCGAGGTCGAGCCCGACGGCGGCTTTGTCGTCACCAAGCCGGACGGCACCGGCGGTCTGGTTTCGGTGCACACCGTGCTCGAACAGATGCTCTACGAGATCGGCGATCCGCGCGCCTATCTGCTGCCGGACGTCGCCTGCGATTTCACCCAGGTGCGGCTGGAGCCGGCCGGCGACAACCGCGTCCGTGTCAGCGGCGCGAAGGGGCAGGCGCCGACCGACACCTACAAGGTCAGCGCGACGATGCCGGCCGGCATGCGCTGCGCGGCGCTGTTCATGATCGGCGGCATCGACGCGGCGAAGAAGGGCCGCGCCTCGGCGACGGCGATCGTCGACAAGGTGCGCCGCCAGCTGTTGGCGCAGAAGCTCGGCGATTTCTCCGGCGTCGACATTCATTGCATCGGTGCCGAGGAAAGCTACGGGCCGCACGCGCGGCCCGGCGCCGCGGCGACGCGCGAGGTGGTCGTCAAGATCGCCGTCCAGCATCCGCACCCCAAGGCGCTGAAGCTGTTTTCGCGCGAGATCGCGCAGGCCGCGACCGGCATGGCGCCGGGCTTCACCGGCTACTTCGGCGCCGGCCGGCCCGAGCCGCACATGGTGCCGAAGCTGTTCTCGACGCTGGTGCCGAAGACACGCGTGCCGATCGAGGTGGCGATCGGCACGGAGCGCTTCGCGGTCGAGGTGCCGACCGCCGGCGGCTTCGTGGCGCCGCCGCCGCCCGCCGCCGCGGCGCCGGCAGCGCCGTCCGGCGACTGCGTCGAGCTGCCGCTGCTGCGTCTGGCGCTGGCCCGCTCCGGCGACAAGGGCGACGACGCCAACATCGGCGTGATCGCCCGCCGGCCGGAGTTCCTGCCGCTGATCGAGGCGGCGCTGACGGCCGAGGCGGTGCGCGACTGGTTCGCCCACGTGCTCGCCGGCGGCCGCGACGGCCGGGTCGAGCGCTGGACGCTGCCCGGCACGCAGGCGCTCAACTTCCTGCTCCACCATGCCCTCGGCGGCGGCGGAGCGGCCAGCCTGCGCACCGACCCGCAGGGCAAGGCCTTCGCCCAGATGCTGCTCGACTTCCCCGTGCCGGTGCCGCGGGCTCTCGCGCAAGCGCTTTAGGCGGCTGGGTATTTTTTGGCTCCTGGGCCAGCAGCACGCTGTTCTTGCGGCGCTGCGTCATGGCCGCGCGCGTAATACAATGCGCGACCTTTACGTATCCCTAGCCATCCGAGCCCGGCCTTCCGGGACGCCAGGAATCAGAGCCCATGTCCGTCGAACGCGATGTAATGGAATATGACGTGGTGGTGGTCGGTGCCGGTCCCGCCGGCCTGTCCGCCGCCTGCCGCCTCAAGCAGAAGGCCGCCGAAGCCGGCCAGGACATCAGCGTCTGCGTGGTCGAGAAGGGCTCGGAAGTCGGCGCCCACATCCTGTCCGGCGCGGTCTTCGAGCCGCGCGCGCTCAACGAGCTGTTCCCGGACTGGAAGGCCAAGGGTGCGCCGCTGAACGTGCCGGTCGCCGGTGACGAGATCTACTTCTTCCGCAGCGAGAGCGCGGCATTCAAGATGCCGAACCTGTTCGTGCCGAAGACCATGCACAACGAGGGCAACTACGTCATCTCCCTCGGCAATCTGTGCCGCTGGCTCGCCAAGCAGGCCGAGGACCTCGGCGTCGAGATCTACCCGGGCTTCGCCGCCCAGCACGCGATCGTCGAACCAGGGCCTGATGGGGGCGTCATCAAGGGCGTGCAGATCGGCGACATGGGCATCAACCGCGAAGGCGAGCGCAAGCCGGATTTCACGCCGGGCATGGAGCTGCGCGCCAAGTACACGCTGTTCGCCGAAGGCTGCCGCGGCCACCTCGGCAAGCAGCTGATCGCGCAGTACCAGCTCGACAAGGACGCCGACGCCCAGCACTACGGCATCGGCATCAAGGAAATCTGGACGGTGCCGCCGGAGAAGCACAAGCCGGGTCTGGTCGTGCACACCGCCGGCTGGCCGCTGAGCCTGACCGGCACCGACGCGCTCGGCGGCTCGTTCCTGTACCACTTCGAGAACAACCAGGTCGTCGTCGGCCTGATCGTCGATCTGTCGTACACGAATCCGTACCTGTCGCCGTTCGACGAATTCCAGCGCCTCAAGCATCACCCGGTGATCCGCAAGCACCTGGAAGGCGGCACGCGCACCTCGTACGGCGCCCGCGCGATCTGCAAGGGCGGCCTGAACTCGCTGCCGAAGATGGTGTTCCCGGGCGGCGCGCTGATCGGCTGCGACCTCGGCACGCTGAACTTCGCCAAGATCAAGGGCAGCCACACGGCGATGAAGTCGGGCATGCTCGCCGCCGAGGCGGTCGCCGAGGCGCTGCTGGCCGGCGACGAAGGCGGCAAGGCGCTCGACAGCTATCCGGCCAAGTTCAAGGCCAGTTGGCTGCACGACGAGCTGTTCCGCTCGCGCAACTTCGGCCCGATCATGCACAAGTTCGGCGCCCTGATCGGCGGCGCGCTGAACTACATGGAGCAGAACTGGTTCGGCGGCAACTTCCCGTTCACCGTCCACGACCTCAAGCCGGACTACAAGTCGCTGAAGCCGGCGGCCGAGTCGGCGAAGATCGAATACCCCAAGCCGGACGGCAAGCTGTCCTTCGACAAGCTCTCGTCGGTGTTCCTGTCGAGCACCAACCACGAGGAAGACCAGCCGATCCACCTGCAGCTCAAGGACCCGTCGATCCCGATCGCCAAGAACCTGCCGATGTACGCCGAACCGGCGCAGCGCTACTGCCCGGCCGGCGTCTACGAAGTGGTCGGCGAGGGCGATGCCAAGCGCTTCCAGATCAACGCGCAGAACTGCGTGCACTGCAAGACCTGCGACATCAAGGACCCGGCGCAGAACATCAACTGGGTCGCGCCGGAAGGCGGCGGCGGTCCGAACTACGCCAACATGTAAGGAACCCAGGCGCGTCGCGCTCGACTGGTCCGCATGAGGGAAGCGCGGGCCGGAAGCTTGGTTAAAGTGCGGCGCGGCGTCTCCAAGGATCATTTTTCACTCGGTAGGTATCAGGAAAGAGCGAATGAAAGCCCTAGTAAGCGTGAAGCGCGTGGTGGACTACAACGTGCGCATCCAGGTGAAGTCGGATGGCACGGGCGTGGTGACGGATGGCGTCAAGCACTCGATGAATCCGTTCGACGAAATCGCCATGGAAGAGGCGGTGCGTCTGAAGGAGAAAGGCAAGGTCACCGAGATCGTCGCGGTGACGATCGGCGGCGACAAGAACGAAGAGACCCTGCGCACGGCGCTGGCCTTCGGTGCCGATCGTGCGATCCACATCAAAGAAGCCGGTGAAGTGCAGCCGCTGACGGCCGCCAAGGCCTTCGCCGCGGTGCTGAAGAAGGAAGGCGCGCAGCTGTTCATCGCCGGCAAGCAGGCGATCGACGACGACGCCAACCAGACCGGCCAGATGGTCGCCGCGCTGCTCGACATCGCCCAGGCGACGTTCGCCTCGAAGGTCGAGGTCGAGGGCAACAAGGCGATCGTCACACGTGAGGTCGACGCCGGCCTCGAAACGCTGGAAGTGGACCTGCCGGCGGTGATCACCGCCGACCTGCGCCTCAACGAGCCGCGCTATCTCAAGCTGCCGGACATCATGAAGGCGAAGAAGAAGCCGGTCGAAACGGTGAGCTTCGCCGATCTCGGCGTGACGCCGGCCGCCGGTCTGAAGACCACCAAGACCGTGCCGCCGCCGTCGCGCAGCAAGGGCATCGTCGTCAAGACCGTCGACGAGCTGGTGTCGGCGCTGAAGGCCAAGGGCCTGGTCTGAGAAGAGGGATAAAGACAACATGAGCAAGATTCTCGTCATCGCCGAGCACGCCGAAGGCAAGCTCAACGCCTCGGTGTCCAAGACCCTGGCCGTCGCCGAAAAGATCGGCGGCGAAACGCACGTCGCCGTGCTCGCCGCCGACGGCGCCGCCGTCGCCGCCGAAGCCGCCAAGCTGGCCGGCGTCGCCAAGGTGCTGGTCGTCAACAACGCCGCCAACGCGCAGCCGACCTCGGCCGTGCTGGCGCCGCAGATCGTCGAACTCGCCAAGCAGGGCTACACCCACGTGCTGTTCCCGGGCACGACCTTCGGCAAGGACCTCGCCCCGCGCGTCGCCGCCAAGCTCGACGTGCAGCAGGTCAGCGACATCATGGCCGTGCACGGCGCCAGCAGCTTCGATCGTCCGACCTACGCCGGCAACGCCATCACCACGGTCGAAGCACCGGCCGGCACGGTCGTCGCGACGGTGCGCCTGGCGTCGTTCAACGCCGTCGCCCAGACCGGCAGCGCCGCCGTCGAGACGGTGAGCGTGTCGGCCGCGCTGCCGACGCACACCCGCTTCGTCAAGCTCGAAGCGCAGAAGTCGGAGCGTCCGGACCTGCAGTCGGCCGCCAAGGTCGTCTCGGGCGGCCGCGCGCTCGGCTCGTCGGAGAACTTCAAGGTCGTCTACGCGCTCGCCGACAAGATCGGCGCCGGCGTCGGTGCCTCGCGCGCCGCGGTCGACTCGGGCTACGTGCCGAACGACATGCAGGTCGGCCAGACCGGCAAGATCATCGCGCCGGAGCTGTACATCGCGGTCGGCATCTCGGGCGCCATCCAGCACCTCGCCGGCATCAAGGACGCGCGCACGATCGTGGCGATCAACAAGGATCCGGAAGCGCCGATCTTCGAAGTCGCCGACTTCGGCCTCGTCGGCGATCTGTTCCAGGTCCTGCCGGAAATGACCGCCAAGCTGTGAGATTCCATCGCGGTACATGCTGATCGCGAAGGCCGGCTCTTGCCGGCCTTCGCCGTTTCTGGAGAAAGAAACATGTCTTACCAGAGTGTGTTCCGCCACGGCCTGTTCGCGGGCCAGACGATCGTCGTCACCGGCGGCGGCTCCGGCATCGGCCGCTGCACCGCGCACGAGCTCGCCAGCCTCGGCGCACATGTCGTCATCACCGGCCGCAAGGCCGAGAAGCTGGAGAAGACCGCCGCCGAGATCGTCGAGGACGGCGGCAGCGTGTCGACGCAGGCCTTCGACATTCGCGACGAGGACGCGGTCCGCGATGCGGTCAAGGCCATCCTCGCCGAACGCGGCCGCATCGACGGCCTCGTCAACAATGCCGGCGGCCAGTATCCGATGCCGCTGGCGATGATCGGCAAGAAGGGCTGGGAGGCGGTGGTCGCCAACAACCTGACCGGCGGCTTCCTGATGGCGCGCGAGGTCTACACGCAGTGGATGCGCAAGAACGGCGGCGCGATCGTCAACATGATCGCCGACATGTGGGGTGGCATGCCGGGCATGGGCCACAGCGGCGCGGCGCGCGCCGGCATGCTGAACTTCACCGAGACGGCGGCGATCGAGTGGGGCGTGTCCGGCGTGCGCGTCAACGCCGTGGCGCCGGGCTACGTCGCGTCGAGCGGCATGGACCACTACGACGCCAATTTCGCCCGGGAAGTAATCCCGAAGCTGTCGAAGATCGCGCCGCTGCAGCGCATGGCCGAGGAAGCCGAAGTGAGCAGCGCGATCGTCTTCCTGCTCAGCGAGGGCGCGGCCTTCATCACCGGCGCCTGCATCAAGATCGACGGTGGCTCCAGCCTCGGCGCCAAGGCCTTCCCGCTGCTGGAACACAAGAACGCGAAGCCCTACCAGGGCTTTCATCGCGCGGTGAAGCCCAAGGCCGTCGGCTGAGCGAGGCGGCGGCCGGCGAGCGGTCGCGCGGCGGATCGTCCCGCGCCGCTGACCGCCGCGCCGCCGCCCGTACGGCGCGGCGGCGCGCCCTGCTCAGGCGAGCTCGGCCGCGGGCATGGCGATCAGATCGGTGACGCCGGGATCGATCCCGCTCTGCTTCAGCAGCGTGGTGATCTGGCCGCGATGGTGCGTCTGGTGGTTGAAGAAATGCACGACCGCCCGCCACAACGGCAGGCGCACGGGCTGCGGCGAGCTGATGCGGGTGTACGCCAGCTCGCCGGCGCAGTCCTGCGCCGTCAGCGTCGCGCTCCAGGCCTCGATCGCGGCGTCCGTGCGTTCCCGCTCGGCGCGGAGTTCGTCGAAGCCGGCGTACAGCTCCTGATCGAGCGAGGCGGCGCGAAACGGCACGCCGGTGAAGCGTCCGAGCCAGACGCGATCCGCCAGCAGCAGGTGATTGAGCGTGCCGTGTATCGATTTGAAGAAGGCGCCGAGATCTTCGCGCCGTCGCGTGTCGGGCAGTTGCGCGCAGGCTTCGTACAGGCGCTCGTTCATCCAGCGGTTGTACGCCGCCATCGTGCGCGCGTAGGGCAGCAGGTCCATCGGTTTCGCTCCAGGGTGGTGTGTCGTCAGGCCGGCGCGCCGCCGGTGCGTGCGGCCTGCGCCCGTTCTCTTGCCGCGGCAATCCGGGCGAGCAGCGCGCTGCGGTCGAAGTAGACCTCGTTGCGCCGGATCCGTCCGTTGTCGTCGAGCTGTACGAGGCAGACGCCGATGACTTCCATCACTTCCGTGCCGACCGGAATCTGCGCCGACCACTTGTTGAGGAAGCCGTCTTCCATCGGAATGCCTTCGATCTGGCGCCAGATCCAGTCCGGGTTGTAGGCGAGCAGCTTGCGGAAGTAAGCGAGCAGCGCGTCCTTGCCGCGTACGCCGGCCGGCACGCCGGGGTCGAGATAGAAGGCGTCGTCGGCATAGAAGGCGGCGAGTCGTTCGGGATCGTTGCCGGTCCAGGCCGGCAGCCAGCGATCGGCGAAAGCCCGCGCCTCGGCGGCGCTCATGGTTTTCATGCGGTCGTTCCTCGCGTCGTGGTCGGATCAGTCGAAGCGTCGATTACAGCGGTGGATGCGGCGGACGGCAAATCGCTCGCGCCGCGGGCGCGGCGCTGACCGGCGGGCGCCGGCGGGTCCGTCTCCGGACTGAAGCGGGTCTTCTCGGGAATGAAAATTTCCGATGAAAACTCAATATTGGCAAGGCAGAATCGCCTGACAGTCAAAACGGATCGGCGGAGCGGAAATGTCTGTTATCGAATCGAACATCGATACCGCGGGCGCGGCGTTCCAGCGCAACCGCGAGGAGATGCTGAAGCTGATCGAGGCCTGGCGGGCGGTCGAGGCCAAGGGGCGTGCCGAGGAAGAGAGCAAGCGCGAGCGCTTCCACAAGCGCGGTCAGATGCTGCCGCGCGAGCGCGTGCATCTGATGCTGGACCGCGGCTCGCCGTGGCTGGAGCTGTCGACGCTCGCCGGCTATCGCCTGCACGACGACAAGGACGGCTCGCTGGCCGGCGGCAACCAGATCGCCGGCATCGGCTACGTGTCCGGCGTGCGCTGCCTGATCGGCGCCTCGAACGCGGCGATCAAGGGCGGCACGATGACGCCGTGGGGTGTGCAGAAGGGCCTGCGCATGCAGGAGATCGCCCTGCAGCAGAAGCTGCCGGTGATTTCGATGATCGAATCCGGCGGCGCCAATCTGCTTTATCAGGCCGAAGTCTTCATTCCGGGCGGCCGCACCTTCGCCAACCAGGCGCGGCTGTCGGCGGCCGGCATTCCGCAGATCACCGTCGTGCACGGCTCGTCGACGGCCGGCGGCGCCTATCTGCCGGGCCTGTCGGACTACGTGGTGATGGTGCGCAAGCGCGCCAAGGTGTTCCTTGCCGGGCCGCCGCTGCTGAAGGCGGCGACCGGCGAGATCGCCGAAGAGGAAGCGCTCGGCGGCGCCGAGATGCACGCGCAGCTAGCCGGCACCGCGGAGTTCATCGCCGAGAACGATGCCGATGGCGTGCGCATCGCCCGCGACATCGTCGGCCGCCTGAACTGGAACGCGCAGCGGCCGCGCCTGGAACTGCTGCCGGTGCGCGCGCCGCTGTACGACGTCGAGGAACTGTGCGGCGTGGTGCCGCCGGACTACCGCAAGCCCTACGACTGCCGCGAGCTGATCGCGCGCCTCGCCGACGGCTCGGAGTTCCTCGACTTCAAGGCCGGCTACGACGCGCAGACGGTCTGCGGCCGCGCCGTGATCCACGGCCACGCGGTCGGCGTCGTCGCCAACAACGGCCCGATCACCGTGCAGGGCGCCACCAAGGCTGCGCAGTTCATCCAGCAGTGCTGCCAGTCCAACGTGCCGATCGTGTACCTGATGAACACGACCGGCTACATGGTCGGCACCGAGAGCGAGCAGGGCGGCATCGTCAAGCACGGCTCGAAGATGATCCAGGCGGTCGCCAACGCCCACGTGCCACAGCTGACGATCGTCGTCGGCGGCAGCTTCGGCGCCGGCAACTACGGCATGTGCGGGCGCGGCCTCGGTCCGCATTTCATCTTCGCGTGGCCCAACTCGCGCACCTCGGTGATGGGCGGCGAGCAGGCGGCCGGCGTGATGGAAATCATCACCCGCGAGAAGTGGGCGCGCGAAGGCAAGGTGATGGGCGAGACCGACGAGAAGATGCTGGGGATGATCCGCCAGAACATCGTCGGCCAGTTCGACAAGGAGTCGCATGCCTTCGCGGCGACCGCGCGCCTGTTCGACGACGGCCTCATCGATCCGCGCGACACGCGCCGCGTGCTCGGCCTGTGCCTGTCGATCTGCCGCGAGTCGCAGGCGCGCCAGGTCTTCCCGAGCAGCTACGGCGTGGCGCGCTTCTGAGCGGCCGGAGACGCAAGCCCATGGACTTTTCTTCGTTCGAATCGCTGCTCGTGCGCATCGAGCGCGGCGTGATGCACCTGACGCTGAACCGGCCCGATACGCGCAACGCGATGACGGCCGCAATGCTCGCCGAGATCGGCGCCGCGGTCGACGCCGTGCGCGACGACCGCGGCGTGCGCGCGATCGTGCTGCGTGGCGCCGGCGGCCATTTCTGTGCGGGCGCCGATCTCAAGTCGATGATGGCCGGCGGCCTCAAGGCGCCGGCGCCCGGCGAGCCGGACCCGGTCGCCGTCGTCAATCGCGGCTTCGGCGCGATGCTGCGCAAGGTCGCGCAGGCGCCGCAGGCGGTCGTCGCCGTCTGCGAGGGCGCGGTGCTCGGCGGCGGTTTCGGCCTGGCCTGCGTGTCCGACATCGCGCTCGCGCATGCCGGCGCCAAGTTCGGCATGCCGGAGACCACGCGCGGCCTGCCGCCGGCGCAGATCGCGCCGTTCGTCGTCGAGCGCATCGGCCTGACGCAGGCGCGCCGCCTGTGCCTGACCGGCGCGCAGTTCGACGGCGCCGAGGCCGTGCGCCTCGGCCTCGTGCACGAGGTCTGCGCCGATGGCGAGGCCTTGCAGCGCGCGCTCGACGACACGCTCGCGCAGGTTCTGCGCTGCGCGCCCGGCGCCAACGCTGCGACCAAGGCGATCCTGCTCGACGTCGGTCGCGTCGACATCGACACGTTGCTCGACGGCGCCGCGCAGAGCTTCGCCACCTGCGTGCGCGGCGGCGAGGCTGCCGAAGGCATCGCCGCGTTCATGCAGAAGCGGCCGCCGAAATGGGCGGGCGAGGGCGCTGCCTGAGCGCGGCGCCCGGACGCGCGCCGGGGCGGACTTTGCCGCCGGCGCTTCATCATCGGAAACGGCGTTTCGCGACGCCGCCAGCGGGAACGAGAACATGACCCAGCGTTTCAACAAGATCCTGGTGGCCAACCGCGGCGAGATCGCCGTGCGCGTGATCCGCGGTGCGCGACGCCTCGGCTACCGCACCGTCGCCGTCTACAGCGACGCCGACGCCGACGCGATGCACGTGCTCGAAGCCGACGAGGCGGTGCGCATCGGCCCGGCGCCGGCGCGCGATTCCTATCTTTCGATCGACGCCATCCTCGCCGCCGCGCGGCAGAGCGGCGCCGAGGCGATCCATCCCGGCTACGGTTTTCTTTCCGAGCGCGCCGACTTTGCGCAGGCGGTGCAGGACGCCGGCTTGGTCTTCATCGGCCCCGATCCGGCGTCGATCGCGGCGATGGGCAACAAGTCTGCGGCGAAGGCGCGCATGCTCGCCGCCGGCGTGCCCTGCGTGCCCGGCTACCAGAGCCTGGACGCGGATGGCGACGCGCAATCGGACGCGACGCTGGGCGCCGAGGCGCGCCGCATCGGCCTGCCGGTGATGATCAAGGCCGCAGCCGGCGGCGGCGGGCGCGGCATGCGTCTGGTCGAAGACGAATCAGCGCTGGCGGCGGCGATCGCCTCCGCGCGCTCGGAGGCCGAGAACGCCTTCGGCAGCGGCCAGCTGTTGATCGAAAAGGCCGTCGTCGACGCGCGCCATGTCGAGATCCAGGTGTTCGGCGACCGCCACGGGCAGCTCGTGCACTTCGGTGAGCGCGACTGCTCGGTGCAGCGGCGTAATCAGAAGGTCGTCGAGGAAGCGCCGAGCCCGGCGGTCGACGAGGCGCTGCGGCAGCGGATGGGCGAGGCGGCGGTCGCCGCCGCGCGCGCGGTCGACTACGTCGGTGCCGGCACCGTCGAATTCCTGCTCGGCGCCGACGGTGCGTTCTACTTCCTCGAAATGAATACGCGCCTGCAGGTCGAGCATCCGGTGACGGAGCTGGTCTACGGCGTCGACCTCGTCGAGTGGCAGCTGCGCGTCGCGCAGGGCGAGCCGCTGCCGATGACGCAGGACGAAATCCTCGCGCGTCGCCGCGGCTGGGCCATCGAAGTGCGCCTGTGCGCCGAGGAGCCGCAGCGCAACTACCTGCCGCAGACCGGCCGCGTGCTGCGCTGGCAGGCGCCGCAGGGCGCCGGCGTGCGCGTCGACACCTGGCTGCGCGACGGACAGCTCATCGGCCCGCACTACGACTCCATGCAGGCCAAGATCATCGCCTGGGGCGAGGACCGCGAGACCGCGCGCATGCGCCTCGTGCACGCGCTGCGCGACACGACGCTGCTCGGCGTCGCCCACAACCGCGACTACCTCGCCGCCGTGCTGGCGCACGAGGCCTTCGCGTCCGGACGCTTCAGCACCGCCTTCGTCGAGCGCTACTTTCCGCAGTCGCGTCTGGCTGCCGAGCGGCCGGGCCTGCGTCCGCTCGCGCTAGCCGCGCTGGCGCTTTACCTCGACGATGCGCGCCGGCTCGGCGAGGCGCATCAGCTGTCGGCGGAATTCCTCGGCTGGCACAGCTCGCACGAAACACCGCTGCAGCTGCGCCTCGGCTGGCGCGATGCGATCCACGCGCTGACGCTGCGCGCGCACGGCCCGCGCTTCGTCGTCACCGGCGACGGCGAGACGCTGACGATCGAAGTGCCGCGCAGCGCCGACGGCGAGTTCCACTACCTTTGTGATGGCGTGCAGGCGCGGGCGCGCTACGTGCGCGACGGCGACCAGCTGTGGCTCGACGCCGACGGCATCGCCGCCGGCTTCCGCGATCTGACGCTGGCGCCGGTCGAAGGCGCCGCCGCCGGTTCGGACGGCCGCCTGCTCGCGCACTCCGACGGCAAGGTCGTCGCCGTGCACGTCAGCGCCGGCGAGACTGTCGGCAAGGGTCAGACGCTGGTCGTGCTCGAAGCGATGAAGATGGAATTCCAGCTCGCCCTGCCGGTCGGCGGCCGCGTCGAAAGCGTCCACGTCCAGCCGGGGCAGCAGGTCAAGAGCCGGCAGCTGCTGGCGCAGTTGGTGCTAGCGGAGTGAATGCCGGAAGCAGGAAGAATCAATGAAGGCGGAAGAACGGGACGGAAATCATGATTTATTGCGCCCATGCGATCTTCTACTTCAAGCAGGTCTCCTGCCGGCAGGAAACGCTATCTTTTGCACGAAAATGTCTGCCTTGACGCCCCGCAGGGGGGGGCGTCGACCGAAATCTATTGTGGGGCGCGTTCCCGGCGATGTAACTCAGTGACCCAGCTGCGGACAATCTGGGGCAAACGCTCAACCACTTCACGGCCGAAAATCACTTCATCCAGGTAGCCCATGTGAAGCATGTCGATCATTCGGCAGAGGTATGACTTCCCACAATCCCACCAAGTAAAGTAGTCGTCGACGACGAGCAAGTGCTGGATCTTGCGACCTGCCGTTGTATGAAGATCTTCGAGTTCTAAACCGTCGAGCAGAGTCTCATAGACGCCATCAGCAACTCGGCTGCCGAACGTCGTTGTGTAGTAGTACTCTTTGATTTCCCAAATTGCTACGGGATTCACAGCCGATGGAAACGCCCCGTCGAATCGGCGCGCGAGCGTTCTAAGAGGCTGTCGATTATGAGTAACGGTCGTCAGGCTGTGGGGGTCATAGTCGCAGGGGGCATCGCCGATATTTAGGGCAACGAGCATGTTGACGATGCACGTTAAAAAGGCATGGTTTTTCTTCTCGCCTTTTTGTTTATTCATTGGAAATGGGCAGTTGAATGTAGATCGTCCTCGTAGCCGCTTGAACAGAGCCTCAGCTTGCTCTTTGTTCATTAAGTTCTGCCGGACCTGATTATTCAGGACGTCAGCTCTAAATGAGAAATAGTTGAGCAATGTTCTCCCAAACTCGGTGGCGCGTCCGTGCGCGTCAAAAACATGCGCAGTGGAGAGGTCGAGCTTGCCAAATGCTGCGTCAATCTCTTCGCGACTGGGAATCAAGATTTCACCGGTTCTGCGGCGGGTATAGCCAATTTCTTGGCTAATCGTGCGGACATGTGCCCAGAACTCCTTGCTTTGACGCAGGAATCGATTATCGGGTTGCAAGGTATTTATCCACAAAATCGAGTAGGGAAATGCCGACTACGTTGCAGATTTCCTCGATTTCCGTTAGGTCGAGGCGCTGCTCTCCGCTTTCGTACTTGCTAACGTATGATTGAGTCTGCCCAAGTTGCTGGGCAAGCGTGGCTTGCGTTAGGCCCGCATCCAGTCGAATTTGTCGGAGGACAGTGGTCAGTTGACGCTTGCTCATGGCCACGTACGGTATATTCCGTGTTAGAATATTCAAACTTAGAATGAACAGCAGAACCATGTCTGACACTCCTTCCATTCCGCTGGGCCAGCCAGACCTATTCGCTGCTTCAGAGGCCTCCTACGTGGGTGGAACTGCGTTCAAGACACAGTTGCTGAAGTGGGTGGGGAACAAGCAACGGCAGGCCCCTGAAATAATTCGGCACTTTCCGTCTAGGTTTGGAACCTACTTCGAGCCTTTTCTGGGCAGTGGAGGGGTGCTTGGTGTGCTAGCCCCACGGCTCGGCGTTGCTAGTGACGCATTTGAGCCATTGATAGAAATTTGGAGGACTCTCGGCAGCAAGCCGAGCCAAGTGAAGGATTGGTATGCAGGGCGGCATGCTCTTATTTTGGAGCATGGCAAGGAAGGTGCTTACGCACGAGTGCTTGAAAGCTATAACCGTTCGCCTAATGGCGCTGACTTGCTGTTTCTTTGCAGGGCTTGCTATGGGGGTGTTGTTCGTTTTCGTAAGGTTGACGGTTACATGTCAACACCCTGTGGCGTCCATGATCCCATCTCACCGGATAGCTTTAATAAGCGAGTGGACCTCTGGGCAGAAAGGACCAAGGGTACGAAATTTGTCCACGCGGACTTTTCCGAGGTGATGTCACAAGCAAAACCGGGAGACTTAGTCTATTGCGACCCTCCGTATGCAGATAGCCAGGCAATTTTGTACGGTGCGCAGGCATTCTCGCTTCGTCGACTGTTTGACTGTATTGCTGACTGTAGGGCGCGCGGAGTGCATGTGGCGCTCAGCATCGACGGATCAAAGTATTCCGGTGCGAAGCTCTGTGAATTGCCAATCCCGCCAGGTCTTTTCAAGCAGGAGCGCTTCATCGAACTTGGTCGCTCGATGCTAAAGCGTTTTCAGATGGATGGACGGAGTTTGGAAGATCATGAAGTTTCTGACCGACTCTTGCTGACCTACTAAAGCGCCCAACGAGTCTGTAGAAAACGCCTGGACAACGCTCGCCAGAGAGGTTCTGAAAGCGGCGAGCAATTTCGCTATTCGGGAGGCGATCTGGCGTCTTCGCGTGTTGCCTTCTGATCTTTCTGCGTGCTCCGACGCTGCCGCGCGGAGCGCCGCTTTCCAGACGCTTGTTCATGGTGCTTAGCCTTGCAACTTCTGTACGTTGTGGGCGATGGCGAAAGCTTCCATTGCGCATTGACTTCGAGATCGGCGCTAATACCCCATCTGCCGCGCCGCCAGATCCTTCATGACTTCGCGTGAGCCGCCGCCGATGGTCAGGACTTTGGTTTCGCGGTAGATGCGCTCGACCTTGCAGCCTTGCAGGTAGCCGGCGCCGCCGAAGACCTGCATCGCTTCGCCGGCGACCCATTCGAGCGTTTCGGTCGCCAGGTTCTTCAGCATGCAGACTTCGGCGACCGGCATTTGCTTGTTCGAGACCTGCCAGGCGAGCAGGTCGAGGTTCGCCTTCACGGCGTCGATGCGCATGCGCATGTCGATCAGCTTGTGTCGGATCACCTGATTGCGGATCAGCGGCCGGCCGAAGGTCTGGCGCTCGCGCGCGTACGCGAGCGCTTCTTCGTAGCAGACGGTGGCGAAGGCCCAGGCCTGCGCGGAGAGCATCAGCCGCTCCTGGTTGAAGTTGAGCATGATCGCCATGAAGCCCTGGTTCTCGGGGCCGATGCGGTTGGCGACCGGCACGCGGCATTCGTCGAAGTACAGCGTCGCGGTGTCCGAGCACCACCAGCCCATCTTGCGCAGCGGCGAGCGCGTCAGGCCCGGCGTGTCGCCTTCGATGATCAGCAATGAGACGCCGCCCATGCCGTCGCCGCCGGTGCGTACGGCGGTGGTGATGAAGTCGGCGCGCATGCCGGAGGTGATGAAGGTCTTGCTGCCGCTGACGACGTAGTGCTCGCCGTCGCGCCGCGCGCGCGTCTGCAGGTTGGCGACGTCGGAGCCGCCGCCGGGCTCGGTGATCGCCAGCGCCGCGACTTTCTCGCCGGCGAGCACCGGCGCGACGAAGCGGCGCTTCTGCTCGTCGGTGCCGACGTGGGCGATCGGCGGCGTGGCGATGCCATGCGACATCAGGCTGGCGATCAGGCCGCCGCTGCCGGCGCGCGCCAGTTCTTCGGTGACGACGATCATGTAGAACAGGTCCGGCACCTCGACGCCGCCATAGGCCGACGGAAAGCTGATCTGCAGCAGGCCGGCTTCTGCGGCGCGGCGGTGCAGGGCGCGCGGTAGTTCGCCGGCGGCCTCCCAGCGCTCGATGTTCGGCGTCACCTCGCGCTCGACGAAGCGGCGCACTTCGCGGCGCAGGGCCTCATGCTCCTCGGTGTAGAAAGGCGATGTACGGGTCACGTGAATTACCGGTTGATTTCCTGGTTTGAACGCTGATTCAATCGGCATCGCGAGGAGAAAATCGCGAGCGGTCCGACTATAAAACGAGGAAGAAAGTAATGGGCCTTACGCTGGCTGAGAGCGATCTGCCGCTGCAGCGGCTGTACCGCTGGGAGCGCGAGCGCGCGGAGCGCATTTACCTGACGCAGCCGCTCGGCGGCGGCGCGGTGCGCGACTACCGCTGGCGCGAGGCGATGGACGAGGCGCGGCGCATCGCCGCGTTCCTGCGCGCGCAGCAGTGGCCGGCCGGCTCGCGCGTGACGATCCTGTCGAAGAACTGCGCGCACTGGCTGCTCGCCGATTTTGCGATCTGGATGGCCGGCCACGTCAGCGTGCCGATCTATCCGACGCTGGCTGCCGATTCGATCCGCCAGATCCTCGATCACGCCGAGGCGCGGGCGATCTTCATCGGCAAGCTCGACGACTGGGCGGCGATGGCGCCGGGCGTGCCGGAGACCATGCCGCGCATCCGCCTGCCGCTGGCGCCGCCGCGGCTCGACGGCGAGCCGGCGGGCGAGTCCTGGGACGCGCTGCTGGCGCGCTACGCGCCGATCGCCGATTCGCCGACGCGGCCGGCCGACGATCTGGCGACGATCGTCTACACCTCGGGCACGACCGGCGCGCCGAAGGGCGCGATGCACGCGTTCGCCAACGTCGCCGGCTGCGCGAAGGTGATGGGCGAGACTTTCGGCTTCAGCAGCGAGGAGCGCATCCTCTCGTATCTGCCGCTCGCGCACGTCGCCGAGCGCATCGGCGTGGAGGCGAACTCGGTGCGGCAGGGCTTCCGCGTCTATTTCGCGGATTCGCTCGACAGCTTCGTCGCCGATCTGCAGCGCGCGCGGCCGACGCTGTTCTTCTCGGTGCCGCGCCTGTGGGTGAAGTTCCAGCAGGGCGTGTTCGCCAAGCTGCCGAAGGCAAAGCTCGATCGCCTCTGCCGCGTGCCGCTGCTCGGCCGCCTCGTCAAGCGCAAGATCCTGCGCCAGCTCGGGCTCGACGCGGTGCACTTCGCGGCGACCGGCGCGGCACCGCTGCCGCCGGCGGTGATCGAGTGGTATCGCGGGCTCGGCCTCGATCTGCTGGAGGTTTACGGCATGACCGAAAACTTCGGCCTCTCGCACACCTCACGGCCGCAGACGATGCGCGTCGGCTACGTCGGCACACCGTGGCCGCACGTCGAATGCCTGATCTCGGCGCAGGGCGAGGTGCTGGTGCGCGCGCCGTGGCTGATGCAGGGCTACTTCCGCGATCCGCAGCGCAGCGCCGAGGCGATCGACGCCGACGGCTGGCTGCATACCGGCGACGTCGGCGAGATCGACGAGATCGGCCGGCTGAAGATCACCGGCCGCGCCAAGGAACAGTTCAAGACCAGCAAGGGCAAGTACGTGGCGCCGGCGCCGATCGAGAACCGGCTCGGCGCGCATCCGCGCATCGAGGCGGTCTGCGTGGCCGGTGCCGAGCAGCCGCAGCCGTTCGCGCTGGTCATGCTGCCGGCCGAGCTGTCACAGGCGGCGGACGCCGACGCGGACTTGCGCGCGACGCTCGACGCCGAGCTGCGCAGCCTGCGCGAGACGGTCAACGCCCGGCTCGATCCGCACGAGCGTCTGGAGTTTCTGACCGTGGTGCGTGAGCAATGGACCATCGACAACGGCTTTCTCACGCCGACGATGAAGATCCGGCGCGCGCAGCTCGAAGACCGCTACGCGCCGGAAGTGCCGCGCTGGCAGGCGCGGCGCGAGCCCGTGGTCTGGGACTGAAAGGCCGCGCCGCGCGCCGGGTTACTTCGGCAGCGCGCCGTCGACGCCCTGCACGTACCAGTTCAGCGACAGCAGCTGCTGCGGCGTCGGCATCGTGCCGGCGGCGATGCGGACCGCGCCGCTCTGGTCCTTGATCGGGCCCTGGAAGACGTGAAAGCGCTGCGCGGCGAGTGCCTTCTTCTGGTCGTCGAAGATCTTGAGCGTCGGTGCCGGAATGCCGGGCAGCAGTGAGGCGATCTGCACCATGCCCTCGGCGACGCCCCACTTGGTGTCGCCGCTCTTCCAGGTGCCGGCGATCACGTCCCTGGCGGTCTGGATGTAGAACGGGCCCCAGTCGGAAACGCCGGCGGCGAGCTGCGCTTTCGGCGCGAAGCGCGCCATGTCCGAATCCCAGCCGCAGGCGTAGACGCCCTTCTGCTGCGCGACCTGCAGCGTCGCCGGCGAATCGGTGTTCTGGCACAGCGTGTCGGCGCCCTGCGCGATCAGCGTCTCGGCAGCCTGACGCTCCTTGCCGGGGTCGTACCAGGTGTTGACCCAGATGACCTTGGTCTTGATCTTCGGATTGACGCTCTGCGCACCGAGCGTGTAGGCGTCGATGTTGCGGATCACTTCCGGAATCGGGAACGAGGCGACATAGCCGAGCGTGTTGCTCTTGGTCATGCCGCCGGCGAGCACGCCGAGCAGGTAGGCGGCCTCGTAGGTGCGGGCCTCGTAGACGCCGACGTTCTTCGCGGTCTTGTAGCCGGTGGCGTGCATGAACACGGTCTTCGGGAACAGGCGCGCGACTTTGAGCGTCGCCTCCATGTAGCCGAATGAAGTCGTGAAGATCAGCTTGTTGCCGTCGGCGGCGAGCTGGCGGATGACGCGCTCGGCGTCGGCGCCCTCGGGCACGCTCTCGACGTAGGTGGTCTTGACCTGGCCGGGCAGGGCTTTTTCGAGCGCGAGGCGGCCCTGCTCGTGGGCGTAGGTCCAGCCGGCGTCGCCGACCGGGCCGATGTAGACGAATGCGACCTTCAGCGGCTCGGCGGCGACCGCGCCGGCGCCGAACAGTCCCGCCGCGGCGGCGAGCAGGGCGGCGAGGGCGGTCAGGCGCGGGCGCAGGGCGCGCCGCAACACGGCAAAATCGAGCATCGCTGGGTGTCTCCTTCGGAACGTCGTGGGGCGATTGCCTGCGGCGGGCAGGTCGCAGGGCTTGTCCGCAACCGCAAAGCCTGTGCCACGCGGGCGCCGTTGCCGCACAGGGTAGCGCCGGCGCCGCGGCCGTGCCGGCGCGGGCATTCATGCCCCGCTTTAGCGCGCCACGCACACAATCGGACGCACAGATTGCATGCAATCTTCAATGGCATCGCATGCAATCTCGGCCGCAAGCGCCGCCGCCATGCGCTATGGCGACATTTTCCGCCGATGGCACGCGCTTTGCTCCTACGGCGCTACGATGCTTGCAACAGCAGGCGCCGCCTGACGATTCCGGGGATGCTTCGGCAATGGGAAAACTGACCACACATGTGCTCGACACGGCCAACGGCTGCCCGGCGGCCGGCATGGCCCTGAGCCTGTATCGCTGCGGCCAGTCCTGCGAGCTCATCAAGCGATTGCATACAAACGCCGACGGACGTGTCGACGAACCGCTGCTGCAGGGCGAGGCCTTCGTCGCCGGCGTCTACGAGCTGCGCTTCGAAGCCGGCGCGTATTTCCGTGCCCGCGGCGAGACGCTGCCGGAGCCGTCGTTCGTCGATGAGGTGCGCCTGCGCTTCGGCGTCGCCGACGCCGCCCAGCACTACCACGTGCCTCTGCTGCTCTCTCCATGGAGCTATTCCACCTACCGCGGTAGCTGATGCCCACCCAGGATTCACGTTTCGCCGAGGCGACGGTCCGCTTCCTGCTCGACGGCAGGGCCGTCGAAGCGCACGCGCCGGCGCCGACCCGCACGCTGCTGCAGTTCCTGCGCGAGGACGCCGGCTGCACGGCGGTCAAGGAAGGCTGCGCCGAGGGCGACTGCGGCGCCTGTACGGTCGCGCTCGGCGAGCCCGACGGCCATGGCGGCCTGCGCTACCGCGCGATCAACAGCTGCATCCGCTTCCTGGCGACGGTCGACGGCAAGGCCGTGCTCAGTGCCGACGGCCTGGCCGATGCCGACGGCACGCTGCATCCGGTGCAGCAGGCGATGGTCGACCATCACGGCTCGCAGTGCGGCTTCTGCACGCCGGGCTTCGTGATGTCGCTGTACGCGCTGTACGCGCGCGAAACCGCGCCGGCGCGGGCGACGGTGGTCGACGCGCTCGCCGGCAACCTGTGCCGCTGCACCGGCTACCGGCCGATCATCGATGCCGGCCTGCACATGGGCGCTTACCCGGCGCCGCCGTCGCGCGACGCCGAATGGGCGGCCGCGCTCGACGGCCTGCGCCGCACGACGACGCTGGAGCTGCCGGGCTTCTGCGCGCCGCGCAGCGTCGACGAGCTGGCGGCGCGCTACGCGGCGGCGCCGCAGTCGCTGCTGCTCGCCGGCGGCACCGACGTCGGGCTCTGGGTCACCAAGCACCTGCGCGAGCTGCCGCCGCTGATCTACGTCGGCGAGGTCGCCGAACTGCGCACCATCGAGGACGGCGCCGACGGCCTGCGCATCGGCGCCGCCGTGCTGCTCGCCGAGGCCTGGCCGGCGCTGGTCGCCCGTCATCCGCCGCTCGCCGAACTGGCGCGGCGCTTCGCGTCGCCGCCGGTGTGCAACTCCGGCACGCTGGTCGGCAACGTCGCCAACGGCTCGCCGATCGGCGATTCGATGCCGGCACTGCTCGCGCTCGGCGCCAGCGTCGAGCTGCGCCACGGCGAGCGCACGCGGCGCCTGCCGCTCGACCAGTTCTATCTCGGCTACCAGAAGAAGGCGCTGCAGCCCGGCGAGTTCGTCGCCGCGCTGATCGTGCCGCCGCTGGCGGACGGCTGGCGGCTGGCCAGCTACAAGCTCGCCAAGCGCTACGACCAGGACATCTCGGCGGTCTGCGCCGCGTTCGCGCTCAAGCTCGAACACGGCCGTGTCGCCGATCTGCGCCTCGCCTACGGTGGCATGGCGGCGACGCCCAGGCGCGCCGAGAAGACCGAGGCCGCGCTGCGCGGTCGCGTGTGGGACGAGGCCGCGCTCGAGGCCGCGCTCGAGGCCGCGGTCGCCGCGCTGGCCGAGGACTTCCAGCCGCTCAGCGACATGCGCGCCAGCGGTGCCTACCGCCTGCAGACCGCCGGCAATCTGCTGCGCCGCTACGCGCTGGAGCTGCGCGGTGGCGCGGTGCTGCGCCTGTCGGAGCTGGACGCATGAGCGCGGCCGCGAAGGATGGCGAAATGAGCGGCGACGCGATCGGCCCGGCGGTCGGCGTCGCGACGCGACACGAGAGCGCGCATCTGCACGTCGCCGGCCGCGCGCCGTATGCCGACGATCTGCCGCTGCCGGGCAACGCCCTGCACGCGGCGTTCGGGCTGTCGACGCGCGCGCACGCGACGATCACCGCGCTCGATCTGTCGGCGGTGCTCGCGCAGCCCGGCGTGATCGCCGTCGCCACGCCGGCCGACGTGCCCGGCGACAACAACTACGGCGGCATCCTGCAGGACGACCCGATCTTCACCGACGCGCTCGTGCAGTACGCCGGCCAGCCGATCTTTGCGGTCGCGGCGACCAGCTACGAGGCGGCGCGCCGCGCGGTGCGCGCGGCGAAGATCGAATACGAGGATCTGCCGGCGATTCTCGATGCGCGCGACGCGATCGCCGCGCAGAGCTTCGTGATCCCGACGCGGACGATGCGCCGCGGCGCGCCGGAGACGGCGCTCGAAGCGGCGCCGCGGCGCCTACGCGGCAGCGCCGCGATCGGCGGCCAGGACCATTTCTATCTCGAAGGCCAGATCGCGATCGCGCTGCCGCAGGAAGGCGGCGCGGTGCAGATCATCAGCTCGACGCAGCATCCGACCGAGGTCCAGCACATCGTCGCGCACGCGCTCGGCGTGCAGGCGCACGACGTCGTCGTGCAGTGCCGGCGCATGGGCGGCGGCTTCGGCGGCAAGGAAAGCCAGCCGGCGCTGATCGCGGCGGCGGCGGCGATCCTCGCGCGCAAGACCGGCCGCGCCGTGAAGCTGCGCCTCGACCGCGACGTCGACATGCTGGCGACCGGCAAGCGCCACGACTTCATCGCCGACTACGACGTCGGCTTCGACGCCGACGGCCGCATTCGCGCGCTGAAGCTGATGATGGCCTCGCGCTGCGGCTACTCGGCCGATCTGTCCGGCCCGGTCAACGACCGCGCGTTGTGCCACATCGACAACGCCTACTTCCTCGAACACGTCGAGGTCGTCTCGCACCGCTGCAAGACCCACACCGTGTCGAACACCGCGTTCCGCGGCTTCGGCGGTCCGCAGGGCATGATGGTGATCGAGAAGATCATCGACGACATCGCCCGCGCGCTCGGCCGCGACCCGCTCGACGTGCGCAAGCTGAATTTCTACGGCATCGGCGAACGCGACATGACGCCGTACGGGCAGCGCGTCGAGGACAACGTGCTGCATGAAATCACCGGCCGCCTCGAAGCCGACGCCGAATACTGGCAGCGCCGCGCGGCGATCGCCGAATGGAACGCCGCCAGCCCGGTCGTCAAGCGCGGCCTGGCGCTGACGCCGGTGAAATTCGGCATCTCGTTCAACGCCACGCACTACAACCAGGCCGGCGCGCTGCTGCACGTCTACAGCGACGGCACCGTGCTGCTCAATCACGGCGGCACGGAAATGGGGCAGGGTCTCTACACCAAGGTCCAGCAGGTGGTCGCGCAGGAACTCGGCCTGCCGCTGACGGCGATCCGCGTCAGCGCCACCGACACCAGCAAGGTGCCGAACACCTCGGCGACCGCCGCGTCGAGCGGTTCGGACCTGAACGGCAAGGCCGCGCAGCACGCGGCGCGCCGCATCCGCCGCCGCCTCGCGCGGCTGGCGGCGGCGCACTGGGGCGTCGAGGCCGACGCGGTGCGCTTCGCGGCCGGCACGGTCAGCGCCGGCGCGCAGCACATGAGCTTCCAGCAGCTCGTGCAGCAGGCCTATTTCGCGCGCGTGCCGCTGTCGGCGACCGGCTTCTACCGCACGCCGAAGATCCACTGGGACCGCGAGCGCCTGCACGGCCGGCCGTTCTATTACTTCGCGTACGGCGCCGCCGTCGCCGAGGTGGCGATCGACACGCTGACCGGCGAGACGAAGCTGTTGCGCGCCGACATCCTGCACGACGCCGGCCGCTCGCTGAACCCGGCGATCGACCGCGGCCAGATCGAGGGCGGTTTCCTGCAGGGCGTCGGCTGGCTGACGTCCGAGGAGCTGTGGTGGAACGCGCGCGGCGAGCTGAAGACGCACGCGCCGTCGACCTACAAGATTCCGACCGCCTACGACTGGGCCGCGCGCACCACGGTGCGCCTGCTCGAACTGCCGAACCGCGAGGCCAGCATCCATCGCTCGAAAGCGGTCGGCGAGCCGCCGCTGATGCTCGGCATGTCGGTCTATCACGCGATCCGCGACGCGGTCGCCGCCTGCGGCACGTCCGGGCAGCCGGTCGAGCTGCCGGCGCCGGCGACGCCCGAGGCCGTGCTGCGCGCGGTCGCGCGCCTGCGCGGCGAGGCCTGGGCCGCATGAGCGCGCTCGCTCGCTCGGAGCTGTCGTCGACGCTGACGCTGCTGGCGCTCGGCGACTGGCCGCGCGCCGCCGCCGCGCTGCTGCGCCGCCAGGGCCCGTGCGTGCGCGTGGTGGTCGCCGTCGTGCGCGGTTCGGCGCCGCGCGAGCCGGGCGCCTGCATGCTGGTCGGCGCCGACGCGCTGCTCGGCACGATCGGCGGCGGTCATCTCGAATGGCAGGCGCTGCAGGCGGCGCGCGCGCTGCTCGACTCGCCGCGCGCGCCGCAGGCGCGCCTGCAGCGCTACGTGCTCGGCACCGAGCTGGGCCAGTGCTGCGGCGGCGTCGTCGAGCTGTGGCTCGAACGCTACGGCAGCGACGACATCGCCTGGCTCGACGATCTGGCGCTGGCGCTGCACGAACAGCCGGCGCTCGAACTGCGCAGCCGCCTGCAGCGCGGCGCCGTGCAGCGCGACTGGCAGGGCGTCGCCGCCAACGACGCCGGCGCCGCGACGCTGACGCGCCTCGCCGACGGCGTCGAGCTGCGCGAACGGCTCGCCAGCGGCGCGCCGCTGTGGCTGTACGGCGCCGGCCATGTCGGTCAGGCGCTGGCGCGCATCGTCGCCGAGCTGCCGCTGCGCCTGACCTGGATCGACGCGCGCGCCGAACTGTTCCCGCCGATGCTGCCCGGCAGCACCCGCGTGCTGGCGCCGCGCGATCCGGTCGAGACCGTCGCGCAGGCGCCGGCCGGCACCCGTTTCCTGGTGATGACGCACGATCACGAACTCGATTACCAGCTGTGCCGCGCGCTGCTGGCGCGCGATGACTTCGCCTTCGCCGGCCTGATCGGCTCGAAGAGCAAGGCGGCGCGCTTCCGCTCGCGGCTCGCGCGCGACGGCGTCGACGCCGCGCGCATCGCGCGCCTGACCTGTCCGGTCGGCCTCGGCGCGTCGCGCAGCAAGTGGCCGGCGGCGATCGCCGTCAGCATCGCCGCGCAGCTGCTCGACACGCTGCCGGAGCCGCCGCCGCGCAAGGCGGCGCCCGAGGACTGCGCCGGCGACGCGGCTCGCGACTGCGCCGGCTGCCGGAAGCCCGCGCCATGAGCACGCCCCGCCTCGCGCTGCACGGCATCAGCAAGCGTTACCCCGGCGTCGTCGCCAACGACGGCGTCAGCCTCGTCGTGCAGCCCGGCGAGATTCACGCGCTGCTCGGCGAGAACGGCGCCGGCAAGAGCACGCTGATGAAGATCGTCTACGGCGTGACGCGCCCGGACGAAGGCCGCATCGAGTGGGAAGGCCGCGAGCAGCGCATCGACAGTCCGGCGCGCGCCCGCGCGCTCGGCATCGGCATGGTGTTCCAGCACTTCTCGCTGTTCGAGACGCTGAGCGTCGCCGAGAACATCGCGCTGGCGATGGACGGGGCGGACTCGCCGGCGGCGCTGGCGCCGCGCATCCGCGAGGTGTCCGAGCGCTACGGCCTGCCGGTCGATCCGGACCGCCTCGTGCACAGCATGTCGGTCGGCGAGCGCCAGCGCGTCGAGATCGTGCGCTGCCTGCTGCAGGCGCCGCGCCTGCTGATCATGGACGAGCCGACTTCGGTGCTGACGCCGCAGGCGGTGCAGCAGCTGTTCGTGACCCTGCGCCGGCTCGCGGCGGAAGGCATCAGCATCCTCTACATCAGCCACAAGCTCGACGAGATCCGCGCGCTCTGCGACGTCGCCACGGTCTTGCGCGGCGGCCGCGTCGGCGGCCGCGCGCTGCCGCGCGAGGAGAGCAACGACAGCCTCGCGCAGATGATGATCGGCCGCGAGCTGGCGCCGTGCCGGCTGACGCCGCGCGAGGCGGGGCCGGTCGAACTCGAACTGACGCAACTCTCGCTGCCGAGCGCCGATCCGTTCGGCACCGCGCTGCAGGGCATCGACCTGCGCGTGCGCGGCGGCCAGATCGTCGGCATCGCCGGCGTCTCCGGCAACGGCCAGCAGGAACTGCTCGCGGCGCTGTCCGGCGAGAGCCGCGTCGCCGAGCGCGGCATGGTGCGCCTCGGCGGCCAGCCGGTCGGCGATCTCGATCCGGCCCAGCGCCGCCGCCGCGGTTTCGGCTTCGTGCCGGAAGAACGCCTTGGCCGCGGCGCGGTGCCGTCGCTGTCGCTGGCGCTGAACGCGCTGCTGACCGGCGCCGGCAAGGGTCTGGTGCGGCGCGGTCTGGTGCGGCCGGCGGCGGCGCGCGCGTTCGCGCGCACGATCATCGAGCGCTTCGGCGTCAAATGCCGCGACGAGCGTTCGGTCGCCGACAGCCTGTCCGGCGGCAATCTGCAGAAGTTCATCGTCGGCCGCGAGATCCTGCTCGCGCCCACGGTGCTGGTCGTCGCGCAGCCGACCTGGGGCGTCGACGTCGGCGCCGCGCAGCTGATCCGCCAGGCGCTGATCGACCTGCGCGACCAGGGCGCCGCGGTGCTGGTGATTTCCGAAGAACTCGACGAGCTGTTCGAAGTCAGCGACCGGCTCGGCGTGCTCGCCGGCGGGCGCCTGTCGCCGCTGTGCGATCCGGCCACGACCAGCGTCGCCGAGATCGGCCGCTGGATGGCCGGCGATTTCGGCACGGCCCACACGGAGGCGTCCCATGCTGCGGCTTGAGCGGCGCGCGCAGCCTTCACGCGCGATGCGCGTGCTGGCGCCGCTGATCGCGGCGCTGCTGATGTTCGTGACCGGCTTCGTGATCTTCACCGTGCTCGGCAAGGCGCCGCTGGCGGCGTTCGAGGTCTTCTTCGTCAAACCGCTGAGTTCGATGTACGGGCTCGGCGAGCTGCTGGTGAAGACCGCGCCGCTGCTGCTGTGCGCGCTCGGTCTGGCGATCGGCTTTCGCGCCAACGTCTGGAACATCGGCGCCGAGGGCCAGCTGGTGGTCGGCGCGCTCGCCGGCAGCGGCGTGGCGCTGGCCTGGGGCGAAACCGAATCGCACTGGGTGCTGCCGGCGATGCTGCTCGCCGGCGCGCTCGGCGGCATGGCCTGGGCGGCGATCCCGGCCTTCCTGCGCACGCGTTTTCGCACCAGCGAGATTCTCACCAGCCTGATGCTGGTCTACGTCGCGCAGCTGCTGCTGAGCTACTTCGTGCACGGACCGTGGCGCGATCCGGAAGGCTTCAACTTTCCGCAGTCGCGCATGTTCAACGACTGGGAGCTGCTGCCGCTGCTGGTCGAGGGCACGCGCGTCAATCTCGGCATCGTCTTCGCGCTCGCGGTCGCGGCGCTGTCGTGGTTCTTCACCGAGAAGACCTACGCCGGCTACCGTCTGCAGGTCGCCGGTCTGGCGCCGGCCGCCGCCGGTTACGCCGGCTTCAGCGAGAAGCGCAACGTCTGGCTGGCGCTGCTGATCGGCGGCGCCTGCGCCGGGCTCGCCGGCATCGGCGAGGTCGCCGGGCCGATCGGCCAGCTGCAGCCTTCGGTGTCGCCGGGCTACGGCTTCGCCGCGATCATCGTCGCCTTCGTCGGCCGCCTGCATGCGCTCGGCATCGTGCTCGCGTCGCTGCTGATGTCGCTGCTCTATCTGGGCGGCGAGCAGGCGCAGATCGATCTGGCGCTGCCGTCGGCGATCACCGGCCTGTTCCAGGGCCTGCTGCTGTTCTACCTGCTGGCGATGGACGCCTTCGTCACCTGGCGCATCCGCCGCGTGAGGCGCGCATGAGCCCCGAACTTCTCATTGCGATGCTGGCGAGCACGGCCGCGGCGGCGACGCCGCTGGTGTTCGCGGCGATGGGCGAACTGGTCACCGAGCGCGCCGGCGTCCTCAACCTCGGCGTCGAGGGCATGATGCTGGTCGGCGCGATCGCCGGCTTCGCGGTCGGCCTGCACAGCGGCAGCCTGCTGCTCGGCTATCTCGCCGCGGCCGGCGCCGGCATGGCGATGGCGCTGATCTTCGCGGTGCTGACGCTGCAGCTGCAGACCAATCAGGTCGCCACCGGTCTGGCGCTGACGCTGTTCGGCGTCGGCCTGTCGGCCTTCATCGGCAAGGCCTACACCGGCCAGCCGATCGCCGCGGTGCCGCATCTGTCGCTGCCGCTGCTCAGCGATCTGCCGCTGCTCGGGCCGCTGCTGTTCCGTTTCGACGTGCTGGTCTACGCCTCGTTCGCGCTGTTCTTCGCCGTGCAGTGGTTCCTGACGCGCACGCGCGGCGGCCTGCTGCTGCGCGCGGTCGGCGAATCGCCGGCGGTCGCGCACGCGATCGGCCACCCGGTGCAGCGCGTGCGCTACGCGGCGGTGCTGTTCGGCGGCGCCTGCAGCGGCATCGCCGGCGCGTATCTGTCGACGGCGCTGACGCCGATGTGGGTCGAAGGCCTGTCGGCCGGACGCGGCTGGATCGCGCTGGCGCTGGTCGTGTTCGCAACCTGGAAGCCGCTGCGCGTGCTGGCCGGCGCCTATCTGTTCGGCGGCGTCACCGTGCTGCAGCTGTACGCGCAGGGCTTCGGCCTGCACATCCCGTCGGAGTTCCTGTCGATGCTGCCGTACCTCGCGACCATCGTCGTGCTGGTGCTGATCTGCCGCGACGGCCGCACGATCCTTCTCAACCAGCCGGCCTCGCTCGGCAAGAGCTTCCACCCGGACGCTTAAGTCACAGATACCCATGGAAGCCTATCTGCTCGAATGGCTGAACCTGCTCGGACGCTGGGCGCACGTCATCGTCGGCATCGCCTGGATCGGCGCGTCGTTCTACTTCGTCTGGCTCGACAACCATCTGCTGACGCCGGCCGATCCGGCCGCGGCGCGGCGCGGCGTCGCCGGCGAGCTGTGGGCGGTGCACGGCGGCGGCTTCTACCACTCGCAGAAATATCGCGTCGCGCCGCCGCAGCTGCCGGCGCAGCTGCACTGGTTCTACTGGGAGGCGTACAGCACCTGGCTGACCGGCTTCTTCCTGCTCTGCGTGCTGTACTACGGCGCGCCGACGCTGTACCTGATCGACCCCGCGGTGCTCGCATTGGCGCCGTGGCAGGCGGTCGCGATCGGCCTCGCCACGCTGGCCGGCGGCTGGCTGGTCTACGACGGCCTGTGCCGTTCGCCGCTGGGCCGCCACGAGCGCGCGCTGGCCGCGGTGCTCGCCGTGCTGCTCGGGCTCGCCGCCTGGGGCCTGTGCGCGGTGTTCAGCGGCCGCGGCGCGTACATCCACTTCGGCGCGCTGCTCGGCACGATGATGGTCGCCAACGTCTTCTTCGTGATCATTCCCGGCCAGCGCCGCTCGGTCGCGGCGATGCGCGAGGGCCGCGAGCCCGATCCGCGCGACGGCGCGCGCGGCAAGCAGCGCTCGGTGCACAACACCTATTTCACGCTGCCGGTGCTGTTCACGATGATCAGCAATCATTACGCCTCGACCTACGGCTCCGAGCACAAGGTGCTGGCGCTGATCGGCCTGGCGCTGGCCGGCGCCGCGATCCGCGCCTGGTTCGTGATGCGCCACAAGGCGCACGAGCGCGGCGGCCGCACGCCGCTGTGGCCGGCGCTGCTGGGCCTGGCGGCGATCGCCGCGGTGATCGTGCTGCTGCGCCCGGTGCCGGCCGCCGCCACCGCCGGCGCGGCCGCGGCGCCGCCGTTCGCGCAGGTCGAGGCGATCGTCGTGCAGCGCTGCGCCGGCTGCCACGCCGAGCATCCGAGCTTCGCCGGTTTCGTCGCGCCGCCCAAGGGCGTGATGCTGGAAACGCCCGAGCATCTGCAGCAGCACCTGACGACGATGCGCCAGCAGCTGCTGGCCAGGACCATGCCGCTCGGCAATCTGACGCAGATGACGGACGCCGAACGGCAGACCGTGCTCGACTGGATCGACCGCGGAGCGCCGCAATGACGGCGCGCATGGAACGTCGCGGCGGCGCGGAGGGTGGGGCATGAGCCTGCAGGCCCACCGCGGCGCGCTGCTGCATTTCTCCGGTGACCCCGGCGATCACGACGACGCCGGCCGCTACCACTACCACGAGGACGGCCTGCTGCTGGTCGAGGACGGCCGCATCGCCGCCGCCGGGCCCGCCGCCGAACTGCTGCCGGCGCTGCCGGACGGCACGACGATCGTCGATCACGGCACCGATCTGCTGCTGCCCGGCCTGATCGACACGCACATCCACTTTCCGCAGACCGAAGTGATCGGCTCGGCCGGCCGCGATCTGCTCGACTGGCTGGAGCACTACATCTTCGCCGTCGAGGCGCGTTTCGGCGATTACGCCTACGCCAGCGAGGTCGCCGAGGTCTTCCTCGACGAACTGCTGCGCAACGGCACGACCACGGCGCTGGTGTTCTGCACCGTGCACAAGGCCTCGGCCGAAGCGTTCTTCGCCGCCGCCGAGCGCCGCGGCCTGCGCATGATCGCCGGCAAGGTGCTGATGGACCGCAATTGCCCGGACAACCTGCGCGACACCGCCGGCGACGGCGAGCGCGAGACGCGCGAGCTGATCGAGACTTGGCACGGCCGCGGCCGCCTCGCGGTGGCGATCACGCCGCGCTTCGCGCCGACCTCGACGCCGGCGCAGCTGGCCGCCGCCGGACGCCTGGCGCGCGACTATCCCGACACCTATATCCACAGCCATCTGGCCGAGAACCTCGGCGAGATCGCCTGGGTCCGCGAGCTGTTCCCGGAGCGGCGCAGCTACCTCGACGTCTACGACCACTACGGCCTGCTGCGCGAGCGCGCGATCTACGCGCACTGCATCCATCTCGACAGCGTCGACCGCCGGCGCATGGCCGACTGCGGCGCCTGCGCCGCACATGCGCCGACCTCGAACCTGTATCTCGGCAGCGGCCTGTTCGACTTCGCCGCCAGCGACGAGGCCGGCCTGCGCTTCGGCGTCGCCACCGACGTCGGCGGCGGCACCAGCTTCTCAATGCTGCGCACGCTCGGCGAGGCGTACAAGGTCGCGCAGCTGCGCGGCCAGCGCCTGACGCCGCTGCGCGCGTTCTATCTCGCGACGCTCGGCAACGCGCGCGTGCTGCAGCTGCAGAACCGCATCGGCTCGTTCGCGGCCGGCTGCGAGGCGGATTTCATCGCCATCGACTGGCAGGCGACGCCGCTGCTCGCGCGGCGCATCGCCGGCTGCCGGACCTTGAGCGAAAAACTGCTCGTGCTGATGACGCTCGGCGACGAGCGCGCGGTGCGGCGTACCTATATCGGCGGCACGGAAGCCGCCGCCAGAGCCGGACAGGACGGGGGAGTGGCATGAGCAAGACAACGACAAGCGGACGCAAGCCCGCCAGGCGCGTGGCAGTGGCCGCGCCGGTGGCCGCAGTGCCGGGCGCCAGCGCCATCGACGTGGCCTACGAGCGCATCTACGCGGCGATCATCGACCACAGCCTGCCGCCGGGCGCGCGCCTGGTCGAGAATCGTCTGTGCGAGATCTTCGGCCTCGGCCGCACGCGCGTGCGGCAGGTGCTGCAGAAGCTCGCCAGCGAACGGCTGGTGACGCTGCTGCCGAACCGCGGCGCGATCGTGACCCTGCCGACCGTGCAGGAAGCGCTCGACATCTTCGAGGCGCGACGCCTGATCGAACCGGCGATCGTCGCGCGCTTCGTCGAGAAGGCCTCGCGCGCCGACCTGCAGCGCATCCGCGATCACCTGCAGAAGGAAAAGGCCGCCGCCAAGCGCAACGACCGGCGCATGGCGATCCGCCTGTCCGGCGAGTTCCACCTGATCATCGCCGAGTGCGCCGGCAACGCGACGCTGCTCGAACTGCTGCGCGAGCTGGTCTCGCGCTCATCGCTGATCATCGCCGTCTACCAGGAAGCGGCCACCACCTGCTGTCCGCCGGACGAGCATCAGGAACTGGTCAGCGCGCTCGAGAAGCGCAGCCCGGACGCCGCCCAGCACATGCTGCATCACCTCGACCACGTGCTCGCCGATCTGCGCCTGCAGGAGCCGGCGGCGCCGGGCGTCGATCTGCTCGCCGTGCTCGGGGAGCCGGCATGAGCGCCTATCCGCGCGATCTGATCGGCTACGGCCGGCGGCCGCCGCATCCGCGCTGGCCGGGCGGGGCGCGCATCGCGCTGCAGTTCGTGCTCAACGTCGAGGAGGGCGCCGAGAACTGCGTGCTGCACGGCGACGCGGCGTCGGAAACCTTCCTGTCGGAAATGTTCAATCCGCCGGCGTTCCCGATGCGCCACCTGAGCATGGAATCGCTGTACGAGTACGGTTCGCGCGCCGGCTTCTGGCGTGTGGTGCGCGCCTTCGAAGCGCGCGGCCTGCCGCTGACGCTGTTCGCGGTCGCCAAGGCGCTGGCGCGCACGCCGGACGTGGTCGCCGTCGCCAAGGAACTGGATTTCGAGATCGCCTGCCACGGCCTGCGCTGGATCAGCTACCAGACGATGGACGAGGCGAGCGAGCGCGCGCACCTGCACGAGGCGGTCGCGCTGATGCAGGAGCTGACCGGCGAGATGCCGCTCGGCTGGTATACCGGCCGCGACAGCCCGAACACGCGGCGTCTGGTCGTCGAGCACGGCGGCTTCGTCTACGACGCCGACTCCTACGCCGACGACCTGCCGTACTGGACCCGGGTCGAGACCGCGCGCGGCAGCGTGCCGCATCTGGTCGTGCCGTACACGCTCGACAGCAACGACATGCGCTTCGCCTCGGCACAGGGCTTCGCGACCGGCGCCGAATTCTTCGACTACCTCAAGGACGCCTTCGACACGCTCTACGCGGAAGGCGATCCGGACGGCCTCGACGCGCCGAAGATGCTGTCGATCGGCCTGCACAGCCGTCTGGTCGGCCGGCCGGCGCGCATCGCCGCGCTGCAGCGCTTCCTCGACTACGTGCAGGCGCACGACAAGGTCTGGATCTGCCGGCGCATCGACATCGCCCGCCACTGGCAACAGCATTTCCCGGCGCCCGCCGCATGATCGATCTCGACGTTCTCAACCGCTGTCCGCTGCCGGCGTTCGTCGCGGCGCTCGACGGCATCTTCGAACACTCGCCGTGGATCGCCGAACAAACCGCCGCGCGGCGTCCGTTCGCGACGCGCTTCGCGCTGCTCGACGCGCTGTGCGCAACGATGTTCGAGGCGCCGCGCGAGGCGCAGCTGGCGCTGGTAGGCGCGCACCCCGAGCTGGCCGGCAGCGCGGCGATGCGCGGTGAGCTGACCGCGGCCTCGACCTCCGAGCAGGCCGGCGCCGGGCTGACGCGGGCGCCGGCCGACGCGCTCGGCGAACTGCAGACGCTCAACGCCGCCTACCGCGAGAAGTTCGGTTTTCCGTTCGTGATTTCGGTCAAGGGCCGGCAGCGCGCCGACATCGTCGCCGAGCTGCGCCGCCGCCTCGCGCACGAAGCCGAGGCCGAGCTGCGCACGGCGCTGGTCGAGATTGCGCGTATCGCCGATTTCCGGCTCGCCGAGCGCTTCGCCGTCGACGACCTGGCGGCGGCCGGGCGCGAGATTCTGGCGATGGCCGAGGCGCTGGCGCGCTACAGCGAGCGCGACGACGCGCTGTGCTGCACCTATTTGTCCGCTGCGCATCAGGCCACGGCGCGCAAGCTGCGCGACTGGATGTTGCAGGCCGGCCTCGATGCGCAGATCGACGACGTCGGCAACGTCGTTGGCCGCTGGGCCAGCACGACGCCGGGCGCGAAGACGCTGATCAGCGGCTCGCACTACGACACCGTCACCGATGCCGGCCGCTACGACGGCCGGCTCGGCATCCTGCTGCCGATCGTCGTCGCCGGCCTGCTGCGTCGCCGCGGCGTCGCGCTGCCGTTCGATCTGGAGATCATCGGCTTCGCCGAAGAGGAGGGCGTGCGCTTCAAGTCGACGTTCCTCGGCAGCAGCGCGGTCGCCGGCCGCTTCGATCCGGCGCTGCTGCAGCGCACCGACGCCGCCGGCGTCACGCTCGCCGAGGCGCTGCGCGGCGCCGGTCACGATCCGGCGCGGATCGCGGCGCTGGCCCGCGATCCGGCGCAGCTGCTCGGCTACGTCGAGGTGCATATCGAGCAGGGCCCGGTGCTGCTCGACGAGAACCTCGCGCTCGGCGTCGTCACCGCGATCGCCGGCAGCCGCCGCTTCCGCGTCGCGATCCGCGGCCGCGCCGGACATGCCGGCACGGTGCCGATGTATCTGCGCCAGGACGCCGCCGCCGGCGCCGCCGAGATCGTGCTCGCCGTCGAGCGCCTGTGCAGCGGCACGCCGGGCCTGGTCGGCACCGTCGGCCGTCTCGAAGTGCCGGACGGCGCCGTCAACGTCGTGCCGGGCCGCTGCGAACTGAGCATCGACATTCGCGCGCCGAGCGACGCGACGCGCGACGCCGCGGTCGACGCGGTGCTGGCCGAGATCGCCGCGGTCGCGGCGCGGCGCAAGCTGCGCATCGAGCCCGAGGAGATCGTGCACGCCGACGCCACGCCCTGCGCGCCGGCGCTGCAGCGACGCCTCGACGCGGCGATCCGCGCCGTCACCGGCGCCGCGCAAAGCCGCCATCTGCCGAGCGGCGCCGGCCACGACGCGATGATGATGGCGACCCTGACCGGGATCGGCATGCTGTTCGTGCGCTGCGGCGCCGGCGGCGTCAGCCACAACCCCGAAGAAAGCCTCAGCGCCGACGACGCCGCGCTTGCCGCGGCGGCGTTCGCGCACTTCCTGCAGGACGACACGCCCTGAATCCCGACATGACTTCCGTTTCTCTTCCGTCTTCCGTCCAGGCCGCGCTCGGCGCCGCCGTCGACGCCGAGTTCGACGCCGCCTGCGCGTTTCTCGCCGAGCTGGTGCGCGTGCCCAGCGACAACCCGCCGGGCGATTGCGCTGCGCACGCCGCCCGCACGCAGCAGCTGCTCGAAGCGCTCGGCTATGCCGTCGAAACCGATCCGGTGCCGCAGGCCGAAGTCGAGGCGGTCGGCATGATCGCGGCGACCAATCTGATCGTCCGCCAGCGCTTCGGCGACGGCGGGCCGTGCATCGCGCTGAACGCGCACGGCGACGTGGTGCCGCCGGGCCTGGGCTGGAGCGAGGACCCGTACGGCGCCGTGGTGCGCGACGAGCCGGGCCACGGGCCGACGATGTACGGCCGCGGCGTCGCCGTCAGCAAATCGGATTTCGCGACCTACACCTACGCGCTGCGCGCGCTGCAGCGCGTCGCCGCGAGCTGGCCGCTGCGCGGCCAGGTCGAGCTGCACTTCACCTATGACGAGGAGACCGGCGGCGACATCGGCCCGCGGCGCCTGCTCGAACAGAAACTGTCGCGGCCCGACTACGCGATCTGCGCCGGCTTTCCGTACGCGGTGACGACCGCGCACAACGGCTGCCTGCACCTCGAAGTGACGGTGCACGGCAAGCAGGGCCACGCCGCGATGCCGGCGTCCGGCGTCGACGCGCTCGAAGCGGCGACGCGCCTCCTCGGCGTGCTCTACGCCGCGCGCGCCGAGATGGCGAAGATTCATTCGCAGACGCCGGGCATCGACCATCCGACGCTCAACGTCGGCCTGATCTCCGGCGGCATCAATACCAACGTGGTGCCGGACCTCGTCCGCTTCCGCCTCGACCGCCGCATCATTCCGGAAGAGTCCTTCGACACGGTCGAGGCCCAGCTGCGCGCGCTGATCGGCGATACCGCCGCGGCGCTGCCAGGCATTCGCGTCGAGATCCGCCGCGTGCTGCAGGCGCTGCCGCTGGTGCGCCTGCCCGGCGCCGACCGGCTGATCGACGCGCTGGAGCGTTACGGCAGCGAGATCTTCGCCACGCCGGTCGGCGAGCATGGCGTGCCGCTGTATACCGACGCGCGTCACTACGCCGCCGCCGGCATTCCGACCGTGCTCTACGGCGCCGGCCCGCGCACGCTCGGCGAGGCCAACGGCCACGCGGCGAACGAGAAGCTGCGTCTCGAAGACCTGCGGCGCGCGACCAAGGTCGTCGCCTGCACGCTGGCCGAACTGCTGGCCGCAGCGGGCGCCGCGGCGTGAACGCCGCGGCGCGCCGGATGTCGCGGCGCCTAGGGCGTGGCCACGCCGTGGGCCGTCGCGACTTCGGTGATGCGCGCCAGCCAGCGCTGCTTGGCGGCGGCGTCGAGGAACGAGGCTTCGATGCTGTTGCGCGCCAGCTGCACGATCTGGGCGTCGGACAGGCCGAGCGCCTGCTGCATCGCGCGGTAGTTGTCGCCGACGTAGCCGCCGAAGTAGGCCGGATCGTCGGAATTGACGGTCACGCACAGGCCGCGTTCGAGCAGGGCCTTGAGATTGTGGTCGGCGGCGCGCTGGAACACGCGCAGCTTGACGTTCGACAGCGGGCAGACGGTGAGCGGAATCCGCTCGCGCGCCAGGCGTTCGACCAGCGCCGCGTCTTCGACGCAGCGCACGCCGTGGTCGATGCGGCGCACGTGCAGCAGGTCCAGCGCCTCGACGATGTAGGCCGGCGGGCCTTCCTCGCCGGCGTGCGCGACGCTCAGCAGGCCGAGCGCGCGGGCGCGATCGAAGACGGCGACGAACTTCGACGGCGGATGACCGCGCTCGGACGAGTCGAGGCCGACGGCGGTGATCGATGCGCGCCAGGGCAGGGCCGCTTCGAGCGTCGCCATCGCCTCGTCGGCGCTCAGGTGACGCAGGAAGCACAGGATCAGGCGCCAGCTGATGCCGTACTCGCGCTCGCCGTCGGCCAGCGCGCGCAGGATGCCGGACATGAAGACCTCGAAGCCGATGCCGCGCGCGGTATGCGTCTGCGGGTCGAAGAACGGCTCGACGTGCACGACGCCGTCGGCGGCGGCGCGCGCCAGATAGGCGCGCGTCATGTCGTAGAAGTCCTGCTCGTCGCGCAGCACGTCGGCGCCGGCGTAGTAGAGGTCGAGAAAGCTCTGCAGATCGGTGAAGTCGTAGGCGGCCCGCAGCGCCTCGACGCTGTCGTAGGCCAGCTTCACGCCGTGCCGGGCGGCGAGGCGGAACACCATCTCGGGTTCGAGCGTGCCTTCGATGTGCAGGTGCAGCTCGGCTTTCGGCAGGGCGGTGATCAGATCGGTGGACATGGCGGTGCAGGAGTGGCGGTCGCCGATGATCGGCGTTGCGTCGCTGCTTCGGCAAGTCGCGTGATCCAGATATTCCCATTCTTCAGCAGGAGCGCAGCACGATGAAACAGTCGTATTCATGGCGTCGCGGCCTCGCGGCGCTGCTCGCGTGCACGGGCATCCTCGCGTGGATCGCGCCCGCCGTCGCGGCCGAACCGCAGGCGCAGACGCTCAAGGTGTTCGGCGTCGACATCCGCTACTACGAGATGGGCCCGAGCGATCCGCAGGCGCCGACCGTCGTGCTGCTGCACGGCCTCGGCAGCAACGCGCTCGGCAACTGGGGCGCGGTGATGCCGCAGCTCGCGCAGACGCATCACGTGATCGCGCTCGACCAGCTCGGCTTCGGCGGCTCGGCCAAGCCGATCGTCGACTACAGCATCCAGCTCTGGGTCGATACGCTCGGCGAGTTCCTGCGCGAGAAGAAGGTCGGCGCGTTCACGCTGATCGGCGAATCGCTCGGCGGCTGGATCGCCGCGCAGTACGCGATCCAGTCGCTGCAGGGCATCGCCGCCGATCCGGCGTTCACGCTGCCCAGGCCGGTCAGGCTCGTGCTCTGCGACGCCGCCGGTCGCCGCGCGACGATGGCGGGCATGTTCACGCCGCCGCCGGACGGCCGGCGCGGTCCGCCGCCGGTTTCGCTGGCCGGCGTCAAGGCCAGCGTCGGCGCGGTGTTCTACAAGGCGCGTGTGCCGAGCGCCGGCGACGTGCGCGCGAGCCTGCAGTGGAACCTCGACAAGGACGACGGCTGGACCGTGCATTCGGTGACCAGCAATCCGGCGCTGCTCGACGAGGCGGTCGACGGTCAGCTCGGCGCGATCCGCATTCCGACACTGGTGATCTGGGGCGAGCACGACGAGCTGGTGCCGGTCGACGACGGCCGCTGGTACGCGGCCGGCATTCCCGGCGCGAAGCTGGCGCTGATCGCCGAGACCGCGCACGTGCCGATGACCGAGGCGCCGGAGGCGTTCCTGAAGGTGCTGCTGCCGTTCCTGCGCTGAGCGGCACTGCGCCGCCGTTCGAAGTCGAGCCCCACGACCGGAGAAACCGATGCGAATTTCATCCCGTTCCGCTTGCGCGGCAGCGTTGCTGCTGCTCGGCGCCAGCGTCGCCGCCGCGGCTGCCGAACCGCCGCTGCCGCCGCCGGCGCAGCCCGCCGCGCGCATCGCCGTGCGCATGGTCGTCGTCGCCAATTTCGAGAACGGCCAGGATCGCGGCGACAAGCCCGGTGAATACCAGCTGTGGGTCGAGCGCGAGCATCTCGACGAAACGATCAGCGACGTGCGCGGCGCGATGCGCGGCATCCGCCGCAACGCCGACGGTCTCTACGGTCTGCTGCTGCGCGATCTCGACGCCTTCGTGCTCGATCCGCGCTTCGACCTGACCCGCACCTACTGGCTGTTCACCGGCATCTCCGGTGTCGATCCGAACGTCGCCTCGGTCGGCAGCGCCGCGTGGGCGCGCTGGGTCGTCAACGGCGACGAGCTGCGCGAGTTCGACGATCGCGAGATTCCGGCCGACTGGCCCTACGGCTTGTTCGCGATCGGTGCGTCGAAGCCGAACGCGCTGCCGAGCGATCCGAACAGCTTCGGCGAAGCCGAGTCCGCCGACGATCTGGGCATGGCCTACCGGATGAATCCGGCGCTGACGCAGTGGGCCTACGCGCTGACGCGCGCGGTGAAGATTCCGGACACGCCGGCGCTCGCCGGGCAGCGCAAGGCCTGGAAGGGCTATCCGAACGCGCAGAAGCCACCGTTCGTGCTGCTCGGCGAAACGCTCGGCGCCAAGCGCTACTGGCACGGACCGGCACGCACGCACTGGGCCGAGGACTGGGTCAAGCTGTGGACGCACGGCCAGGGCCAGTTCGTGATGACCAACATGGAGAGCCAGGACGCGGCGCGGATGATGGACGAGTTCGGCAAGCTCGGTTACGTCGATCCGCAGCGCGTGCTGGTGCTGCGTACGGCGAGCAATCCGTCGATGCCGCCGCCGGGCGTCGATCCGCTGGCCACCATCGGCGACGAGGCGCCGGGCCAGCTCGCCGCGTACGAGGCGAACTATCGCGTCGGCGTGCCGGTGATCCGCGAGATCCTCGCGCACTGGGATCGCTACGAGAACACCGTGCCGGGCAGCGCGCCGGCGAAGAAGAAGGATTGAGGTCCGATCATGAAGACTCGTTCCCGCTCCCGTTTTCGGCGCTGCGCCGCGCTCGCCGCCGCGGCGCTGCTCGGCGCCGCCGCCTGCGCCGCGCAGGCCGCCGACGACGCCGCACGTCGCGAGCAGCGCGTCGCCGCGCAGTTCCAGACGCTGGTCGGCCAGAGCGCAAGGCTGCGCGCGTTCCTGCAGCAGATGCCCAAGGGCGGCGATCTGCACAACCATCTGGTCGGCAGCGTCTACGCCGAGGATTACCTGCGCTGGGCCGACGAGGACGGCTACTGCGTGAAGCTCGCCGACAAGGGCCTGGTCGCGCCGCCGTGCAAGGCCGGCGAGGCGCCGGCGCGCGGCCTGGCGACGCGCGATCCGGCGCTTTACGAGCAGGTCGTCGACGCGCTGTCGATGCGCAACTTCGTGCCCGGCGTCGGTTTCGCGAGCGGGCACGACCGCTTCTTCTCGGTGTTCGGCAAGTTCATGCCGCTGGCCGCGACGCGGCTCGGCGACACCGTCGTCGAGACCCTGAAGCTCGCCGCCCACGACCGCGTCGGCTACGTCGAGATCATGGTCAACCCGAGCAATGCCTATAGCTTCGCGCCACGCGCGGCGAAGAAGCCGTGGCAGGCCGGTGACTATGCGGCGAACTACCGGCAGATCGAGGCCGAGCTGCCGAAGCTGGTCGCCGAGGCGCGCGTCGAATTCGACGCCGCCGACGCCGTGATCCGCGAGCGCCTGCGCTGCGGCACGGCGCAGGCCGACGCCGCCTGCGTCGTGCAGTTCCGCTATCTGGCCTACGTCGACCGCGCGATGCCGCAGCCGTTCGCGTTCGCCGAGATGGCGCTCGGCTATGCGCTGGTGCAGGCCGATCCGCGCTTCGTCGGCATCAACATCGTTGACCCGGAAGACAACCCGATCGCGCTCGCCGATTACCGCGCGCACATGGACATGTTCCGCTTCTTCAGCGCGCGCGCGCCGCAGGTGAAGAAGACGCTGCACGCCGGCGAGCTGACGATGGGCCTGGTGCCGCCGGCGGATCTCGGCTTCCACATCCGCGACGCGGTGATCGCCGGCGCGCTGCGCATCGGTCACGGCGTCGACATCGCCTACGAGGCGGACGCGCCGAAGCTGCTCGCGGCGATGGCGCGCGACCGCATCGCCGTCGAGATCAATCTGACGAGCAACGACGTGATCCTCGGCGTGAAGGGCCGCGACCATCCGCTGCCGCTGTATCTCGCTGCCGGTGTGCCGGTGGTACTGTCGACCGACGACGAAGGCGTGTCGCGCAGCGACATGACCTGGGAATACATCCGTGCCGCGCAGGAGCAGGGGCTCGACTACCCGACGCTCAAGCAGATCGCGCGCAACGGCCTGAGCTATGCGTTCATCGCCGGCGACAGCCTGTGGCAGGCCGACGGCCGCACGCCGGTCGCGGCCTGCGCGGCGAGCCTCGCGGCGCTGAAGGCCGACGCCGGCTGCGCCGATTGGCTCAAGCGCAGCGACAAGGCGCGGCTGCAATGGCAGCACGAACTCGACTCGGCCTCGTTCGAGGCCCGCGTGCTGCAGCAGCGGCTCTGAGCGTCGGACGGAGAAACGACGATATGTCCCCGATGCGACCCTTGCGGATGTCCCGCCGCTTCGGCCTGTTGCGCTGGCTGGCGCTCGGCCTGCTCGCGTTCGCCGTGCAGGCGCAGGCCGCCGGCAAGCGTCTCGTGATCCTCGACGACGACGTGCCGAGCCTGGGCCTCGCGCAGTTCATGGCGGTGCTGGCGCCGGACGTCGAGGTGCTCGGCGTCACCATCGTCAGCGGCTCGACCTGGCGCGACGAGAATGTCGCGCACATGCTGCGCATGCTGGAGATCGCCGGTCGTCCGGACATTCCGGTCATGGCCGGCGCCGAGCTGCCGCTGCTCAATACCGAGGCCGAGACCGAGCACTGGGAAGCGCTGTACGGCAAGCTGATCTGGAAAGGCGCATGGATGAAGCGCTGGGTCGAGGACACCGTGCAGACGGCGCCGAACTACCACGCGCCCGACGTCGTGCCGCCGCTCGCCGAGGGCATGCCGGCGATCAAGGCCTCGGCAGAGAACGCCGTCGACTTCCTGGTGCGCAAGGTGCGCGAGTTCCCCGGGCAGGTCAGCATCGTCGCAACCGGTCCGATGACCAATATCGCGCTCGCGCAGCAGCGCGATCCGCAGTTCGCCTCGCTCGCCAAGGAACTGGTCTACATGGGCGGCAGCCTCAATCCGCAGCGCCGGCTCGACACCGTGTCGGCGCGACAGTTCGCGCGCGAATTCGTCAACACGCCGCGCCGCGAGTTCAATTTCCGCTGGGACCCGGAAGCGGCGCGCATCGCCCTGCGCGCGCCGTGGCGGAAGATCGTCATGGTGCCGGTCGATCCGTCGACCGCGACCGAGCTGTCGGCCGATCTGATGCGGCGCATGACGGCGCGCGACACGGTGCTGGCGCGCCAGCTCAAGTCGCACAAGGAGCTCGGCTTTCCGCTGTGGGACGAGATCGCCGCCGCCGTCTGGCTCGATCCGTCGCTGATCGCCGAAGCCGACTCGCTCTACATCGACGTCAACACCCAGTTCGGGCCCGGTTACGGCGACACGCTGTCGTGGGCGCCGCATTACCAGCCCGGCGTCGGCGAGCGCATCGAAACCGTCGTGCGCGAGGTCGATGTGCCGCGCCTCGAGCGGCTCATGGTCGGGCTGATGACGCGTCCGCTGCCGCCTTCGGCGCACTGACACGGTCCGCGGCTGCCTGAATCCGGCGCGCTCCGCTTCACGGCGGGGCGCGCCTTTCTTGTTGGCGCACCGAGACCGGCGTGCACCGCGCGGGCGCAGGCTGGTCCGGGTCTGACGATCGCACACAATCCATGCGCAGATTGCATGCAATAAGTCGGGGCATGCGCGCCAAAAAGCGTCGCGTCTGCTCCGCGCTCGAACATCGCCGACGCAGGCAGCGGGCTCCGCATGCCCCGCAATCGCCTTTTGTCGCGGGATTTCCCCCATTCGACGTTGAACTTTTCCATGGCATGACCTTTGCGGAATGTCAGTCCCGAGTCTGTATGCAATGTCTTTTTGAACTGCATACAGCGGCGTCCTGATCTTCCGGAGCTGAAGCGCGCGCAGTCCGTCGTGCGGCGCAGCGAACGAGAGGGCGCGCAGGCAGACCGCGCTTCGATGCCCGGCGCTTCGTACGGCAGACCGCATCGTCCGATGGGGATGCCGCGATGGGCTCTCTGGATCCGACTTACGCAATTGGGAGTGGTGTAATGAAACGTGCAGTACCGGCTTTCAAGATGCGCGCAATCGCGCTGATGGCTCTGGGTGGCGGCTTCGCACTGCCGACGCTGGCATCCGCGCAGGAACTTGCCCAGGCGGCTGCGCCGACCGAGGTGGCAGCGGCCGAGGCGGCTCCCGAAGCGGCGGGCGACGATATCGAGACGGTCGTCGTCAAGGCGCGCGTCAACAAGGAGGTCAACATCCTGTCGAACGAACCCGTCGACTCGGTGTTCGGCTTCGACAAGAGCATCAAGGACACGCCGCGTTCGATCACCTCGATCAGCAATGAGACGCTCAACAAGCTGAACATCAACGAGCTGGACGATCTGGTTGCGCTGTCGCCGGGTTCGTTCACGCAGTCGTTCTTCGGCGTCGCCGGTTCGCTCGACGTGCGCGGCACCCCGGGCGAGGTCTACTTCCGCGGCGTGCGCCGCATCGACAACCCGGGCAATTATCCGACGCCGATCGGCGCTTCCGACCGCATCGACATCGTGCGCGGCCCGGCCTCGCCGATCTACGGTCCGTCGAAGATTGGCGGCTACCTGAACTTCGTGCCGAAGTCCGGACGCGCCGAGGACGGCGCGTACATGAAGCAGCCGGTGGGCGAGTTCGGTGTGACCCGCGGCAGTTGGGACAAGGACGTGATCCACGGCGAAGTGGGCGGTCCGGGCAAGATTTTCGGCAAGGACTTCGGCTACTACCTGTATGCCGAGACCGAGGACTCCGGCTCCTACTATCAGAATACGTCGACCGACCAGAGCATCTATCAGGCGTCGATCGACATGCAGCTGACCGAAAAGTCGCGCATCGAGTTCGGCGGCATGTACCAGAATTACGAGGGCAACCAGGTCGCCGGCTGGAACCGCGTGACCCAGCAGCTCATTGACCACGGTACCTACATCACTGGCAGCCCGACGTCGCTCGATACCAACGGCGACGGCAGGATGTCGGCCACCGAGTCGGCGGCGGGCAACTTGGCAATTTTCTATCCATTCGGCAGCAGCGATCCGAATGTGGCGTTCGGCGACGTGAGCCAGCAATCTGCCAGCACTGTTCTGGCAGATCTGGCGGCGCATCCGAACATGGCGCTGCAGAATCCGGGTACCGCGCACATCAACGGCAGCCAGGTTCTGGTCTCGCCGGACGACGAGCTGACCGATGAGGTCACCACCTTGTACTTCGATTTCATCCATGAGTTCGGAAACGGACTCAAGATGACCAACAAGTCGTTCTACGAGTCGCTGAAGAACAATAACGAGAACGCCTACGGCTTCTCGCAGTTTGCCGATACCTGGGTGTTCGAAGATCAGCTGATCTTCTCATTCGCCCATGACCTCGGCGACTGGGGCAAGGCTGCCTACCAGTTCAGCCCGTCGATCCGCCACCAGGACTTCGAGCACGGCGACAACTTCGCCTACGAGTATTTCGATCGTCGCGATATCACCAAGCCGTATACGCCGGCCTCGTACCGTACGCTGTCTACGCGCGACGGCTCGGCGCTCGAGCCTTACTCGACTCATACGGTCGGCAACTACACCGATCTCGGTGCCGCGCTGCTCGCCGACTACACCTTCCTCGAATCGATCCACCTGCTCGGTGGTGCCCGCTACGACTCCGTCGATGTCGACTCGAAGTGCGTCGAGGGGGTCGATTGCGGCGGTGCCGGCGATCCGGTCATTGGCAAGAATTACAACAGCAAGGACGACGCCTTCTCGTGGTCGGCCAGCCTCTCGTACGACATCCCGATGACGGGTCTGACGCCGTACGTGACGCGCGCCAAGCAGACGACGCTGATCGTGGGCCAGGGCGGTGAAGTGCCGACCTCGTCGGTGATGGCGGGCAAGGCCGTCGCCGACTCCAAGCTCGAGGAGTACGGCGTCAAGGGCAGTTTCTGGGACGATCGCCTGTACTTCACGCTCGACTACTTCAAGCAGGAGCGCCTGGACTACTCGGCCCAGAACACTGTCACCAACAACACCACGCAATCGAAGGGCTGGGAGTTCGAGTTCCGTGGCGTCGTCACCAACAACCTCGCGATCACGGCGGCCTACACCAACCTGAAGGTCTACAACCTGACGGCCAAGGAGAACGGCAACCAGTTCAGCTTCGCCGGCGCCGGCGACCTGCCGGCCGGAGTCGATCCGTCGCTGATGTTCGGCGGCGTCATCAATGGTCTCGTGTTGACCGACGACGGTCGCAAGCAGGGCGTCCCGGAGAATATCTACAGCCTCTACCTGATCTACAACTTCGACGAGCACTATGGCTTCCTCGATGGCCTGACGACGACGGTCGGCGTGACGCACGTCGATTCGACCTACTCGGGCTTCTCGAAGGCGATCGAGCTGCCGTCGTACACGTTGTGGAATGCTGGTCTGAACTACGAGACGAAGCGCTGGAAACTCGGTCTGCAGGGCAAGAACCTGACGAACGAGAAGTACTTCCGCTCGAACTTCCCGGACCTGTTCGGCTCGTCGGTGGTGCTGCCGGAACTGCCGCGCAACTACCTGGCGTCGGTGTCGTACAAGTTCTGAGCCCCGGCGGCGGGACGGAGCCCAAGCCGTCCCGCCGCAGCAAAGATCGACGCACGGTAAGAACGCCGCCGCCAGCGCTTCGCTGCGGCGGCGTTCTTTTTCTCGCATCAGGAGGTGCGATGAGGTTTCCGACGATTTGCACGCGCATGCCGGGTATCAGAGACGTGCAGCGCTTTCACCCCGCAACGACCAGCGCTTCCGGGCGCGAGACCCAGCCATGACCCCCATGTTCCAGCGCATTCCATCCGTTCTGATCGGCCTCGCGCTCGCCGCCGGCCTCGCGGCCTGCGCGAGCGCGCCGACCCCTGTTCCTGCGGCCGCGACGTTGCCGCTGCCGGCCGTCGCCGCGGCGCCGAAGCCGATCGAGGTCAAGGTCGTGGTCGTCGCGATGTTCGAGATCGGCCAGGACAGCGGCGACGCCGCCGGCGAGTTCCAGCTGTGGAAGGAGCGCCAGAAGCTCGATCAGCGTTTCGCGTTCGCGCATCACCACGATCTGTGGTTCAACCCGCAGACCGGCGTGCTCGGCATGGTCACCGGCATGGGCACGGCGAACTCGGCGACCGCGGTGATGGCGCTGGGCCTCGATCCGCGTTTCGATCTTTCGCACGCGTACTGGCTGGTCGCCGGCATCGCCGGCTTCGATCCGGCCGACGCGTCGATCGGCTCGGCGGCGTGGGCCGAATATCTCGTCGACGGCGATCTCGCGCATGAGATCGACGCGCGCGAAATGCCCAAGGACTGGCCGACCGGCTACTTCCCGCGCGGCACCAAGGGGCCTTACGGCCTGCCGAAACCGGACCCGACCGGCGAGATGTTCCATCTCAACGGCGCGCTGACCGACTGGGCGTTCCAGCTGACCCGCGACGTCGATCTCGGCGACCATCCGGTGCTGCAGAAGCGCCGCGCGCTCTACAAGGGCTATCCGAACGCGCAGAAGCCGCCGTTCGTGCTCAAGGGCGACAATCTGGCGGCGATGACCTACTGGCACGGCAAGCTGCTCAACGAGTGGGCCAACCGATGGACGAAGTACTGGACCGACGGCAAGGGCGAGTTCGTGTCCTCGGCGATGGAGGACACCGGCACCGCGCAGTCGCTGAGCTACCTGTCGCCGACCGGCAAGGCCGACTACCAGCGCCTGATGGTGCTGCGCACGGCGAGCAACTACACGATGCAGCCGCCGGGCCTGACCGCCGCGCAGAACCTGCTCGAAGACCACAGCGGCGCGCCGGGCGAAGGCTACGCGGCGCTGAACATGTCGGTCGAGGCGGCATACAAGGTCGGCTCGAAAGTCGTCGACGAGATCGTCTCGCACTGGGACGTCTATCGCGACCGCGTGCCGGGCACGCCGTGAGGCGGGCGCTGCGCAAAGTCCTCTTCGCGGCGGCGCTGTGCGCCGCGCCGGCGGCGATGGAGGCGTCCGCCGCGGCGCCGCCCGCAGCGCCGCCCGCAGCGCCGCCCGCAGCGGCGGACGCGCGCCGCGACGAGCTGATCGAGCGGCTGGGTCTGGTGCCGCTGAACGGCGAGGCGGGGCTGTTCCGCGTGCTGCGCGTTTCGGATCTCGAGGTCACGGCCGGCGACGGCCGTTCGCCGGTCAGCAACGCGATCTATTTCATGCTGACGCCGGCCTCGCCGCAGAACCATCTGCACTGGCTGTACTCGGACGATTACCAGTCGCTGATCGAGGGCGGGCCCGCCGACTACTACCTGTTCCTCGCCAACGGCAGCGTCGCGCACTACGTGATGGGCCGCGACCTCGCGCACGGCCAGACGCCGTTCGTGCCGGTGCCGGCCGGTACCGCCAAGGCCATCGTGCTGCGTCCGGAGGCGCCGTACCTGCTGGTCGGCTCGGTGGTGACGCCGGCCTGGAGTCCGGGCCGCGAGCGCATCGGCGGCGATGCGGCGTTCATCGAACGCTATGCCGGCAAGGCCGAGTGGGCGACGCCGGCGTTCCTGCGCGAGCTGATCGGCCCGAACTTCGGCCAGGCGCTCGGCGCCGAAGGCCAGGACCTGTCGCTGACGCTCGACGCGCAGGGGCAGATCCTCTGGGCCGGGCTGCAGCTGACCGAGCAGCAGGCGGCGATCGAGATCCGCCGGCATGCCGGAGCCGGACCGTCGCGGCCGCTGCACATCCGCGTCGAACGCGGCGCGCCGGACGCGCTGCTGCAACGCCTGCGCGGCGTCGCGCGCGACGCCGGCATCGAGGTCGATCTCCAGAAGGCGCCCTGAACGGACGCCGCATCGCAGGGGCTGAGCATGAGTGCGCGCATCCATCCGGTCGACGAGGTTCTGCCGCTGCCGAAGCTGGCGGCCTACGGCCTGCAGCACGTGCTGGCGTTCTACGCCGGCGCGGTGCTGGTGCCGATCCTCGTCGCCGGCGGTCTGGGCCTGTCGACCGGGCAGCTGATCCACCTGATCAACGCTGATCTGTTCACCTGCGGCATCGCCTCGATCATCCAGTCGGTCGGCCTCGGCCCGAAGATCGGCGTGCGCCTGCCGCTGCTGCAGGGCGTGACCTTCACCGCGGTCGGGCCGATGATCAGCATCGGCCTCGCCGCCGGCGGCGGCACCGCGGGGCTGGCGTCGATCTACGGCGCCGTGCTCGCCGGCGGTCTGTTCGCGTTCTTCGCGGCGCCGTATTTCGCGCGGCTCGCGCGCTTCTTTCCGCCGGTCGTCACCGGCACGGTGATCCTCATCATCGGCATCGGTCTGCTGCCGGTCGCCGCCAACGACGTCGTCATGGGCCGCGGTCCGAACGCGATCCAGAATCCGGTGCTGCTCAAGAACCTGCTGTACGCGTTCGGCACGCTGGCGCTGATCGTCGCGATCCAGCGTTTCTTCCGCGGCTTCATGGCCACGATCGCGGTGCTCGCCGGGCTGGTCGCCGGCACGCTGGTCGCGTGGCTGCTCGGCGACGCGCACTTCGACGCGGTCGGGAGCGCGGCGCCGCTCGGCTATACGCTGCCGTTCTACTTCGGCTGGCCGAGCTTCAGCGTCACCGCGATCCTGTCGATGATCGTCGTCATGCTGATCACCATGGTCGAGAGCACCGGCGACGTCTACGCGACCGGCGAGATCGTGCGCAAGCGCATCCGCCGCGAGGACATCGCGCGCACGCTGCGCGCCGACGGTCTGGCGACGATGCTCGGCGGCGTGCTCAATTCGTTTCCGTACACCTGCTACGCCGAGAACGTCGGCCTGGTGCGCCTGACGCAGGTCAAGAGCCGCTGGGTCGTCTGTGCGGCCGGCGTCATCATGCTGATCCTCGGCTCGATGCCGAAGGCGGCGGCGATCGTCGCCGGCATTCCGCATCCGGTGCTCGGCGGCGCCGCGCTGGCGATGTTCGCGGCGGTCGCCGTGGTCGGCATCCAGACGCTGGCCAAGGTCGACTTCAACGATCACCGCAACCTCGTCATCGTCGGCACCAGCCTCGGCCTGGCCATGCTCGTCACCGCGCAGCCGTTCGTGTCGACCGGCCTGCCGGACTGGGCGCAGATCATCTTCGGCAGTGGCATCACGCTCGGCGCGATCACGGCGATCCTGCTCAACGCGCTGTTCCATCACGTCGGCGGTGCGCACGCCGCCGTCGCCGGGCGGCCGGACAGCGGGCTCGTCACGCTCGATCAGGTCAACGCGATGTCGTACGACGCTTTCGCGCGCACCTTCGGCGGCCTCGTCGAGAGTGTGCCCTGGGTGCTGGAGCGCGCCTGGGCGCAGCGCCCGTACGCCGATACGCGCGCGCTGCGCGCGGCCTTCGGCGAGGCGCTGCTCGCCGGCGACACCGCGCAGCAGGTCGAACTGCTGAACGCCTATGCCGATCTCGGCAGCGAGGCCGATGCCGACAATGCCTACGTCCTCGATCACGACGCCGCCGGGCTCGGCACGCTCGGCGAGGACGCGCATCACGAGGTGCGTGAACTGGCGCAGGCCTACCGCCGTCATTTCGGCTTTCCGCTGGTGGTCTGCGCGCGCGAGGTGGAGCGCTACGAGCGCGTGCTCGCGCAGGGCTGGGAGCGGCTCGCCAACTCGCCGGCGGTCGAGCGCGCCGCCGGCGTCGTCGAAGCGGCGCGTATCGCCAGCTACCGTTTCAACGATCTCGTCGCCGATGCCAACCCGATCGATGCCGCGCGCGAGATCCGCTTCATGCAGGCGGCCTGAACCGGTTCCGTCGCCGGCGCCGGACGGCGGGTAGTGCTCAGTTTGAAATCGCTTCGGCTTGATTTTCGATAGGGCGTTTTTTGTGCGGGCCGCGCTTCTTCGGCGCCTCGTCAGCGACCAGCGCCGCGATTTCCTCCAGCGACCAGATGTGATCGGCGATCCTCGCTTCCATCGCCGGGGTGACGCGCAGACTCTTATGCGCGCGGCCGAAGTTGTAGAACATCATGTGCAACGCCACCGCGTAGGCATGGTGCTCCGCCTTCTTTGAGAACGCATTGGTCAGGCGCGTGAAGCGGCGTATGCCTATCCGCATCGTGAGGTTGGCGCACTCTACATAGGACGTGCTGACGTGCTTGACCTCCGGGTAGCTAGACACTGGCGTCTTAACGATGCCGCAGCACTCGCCGGGGCTGTAGCGAGCGGCCGCGCCGGCGCCGTTCAGGGTGGGGCCGTGGAGCTTCACGAGCTGAGCGTAGTCAATCTGATTGCCGAAGGCGTTCGGCACGGCGCAGAGATACACCTTGTGGCCGTTTGTGGTGAGCTGCACGCGATTGGTGAGGCGCGAAGCTAAGTCATCCGTGAGCAGATTGGAGAAGCCGGAGTGCTGGCCGCCGACCATCCAGCAGGGGATGCGCCTGGTATCGGCGTTGACGGCGGTCCAGGTCTGCACGTCGCCGGCAGTCCCAACGGCCTTGTCATCTTCGCTGGTGTTCTGGGCCTTGCTGCCGACGAAGGCCCAAATCTCATCGCACTGAACCCGCTTGCCGGGTAGGTTGCGCAGGGTGCGGTTCTGGTAGTCAGAGCGGGCCGCGCCGACATCCACCAGCAGCTTGGTCACAGTATTGATGGAGCATCCGTCATCCGCGAAACCGTGCGTAGGCTGTTGCCCTCGACTAGCACGTCGATGATCTGCGCCCGCTTTTGGATGGTCAGCTTGTTGATGCAAGCATTATCTATATTTTTATGCTTGCTTTCTGAGATATGCTTATTGATAATGCAAGCACATTTAATAAATAGGATGCTTGCAATGAAAAAAAAGAAAGAGGTGAAAGGCCGCGCGAAGGGAGGCCTAGCTGTCGCGGCCAAGATGACTCAGGAGCAAAAGTTGGAGCGCGCGAAGAAAGGAGCGCTCGCGCGATGGGGGGCCAAACCAGTGCGGGCTCTTAGCAAGGGGAACTTCAAAGATGACTTCGGCGTCGATGTGGATTGCTATGTCGTTGATGACACCCAGCGCACCGCGGTTATAAGTCAGACCGGCATGGCAACGGCGCTCGGCCTATCGCCACGCGGCAACGCCTTCCCGCGCCTCATCAATAGTCAAGCAATGGCCGACTCGGTCAGCGCCGAATTGCGCGAGATGCTCGATAAAACCCTAATAATTCAATGGGGATCTGGCGGTGCCGAAGCCCCGCCAATTACTGTAAAAGGACACGACGCGGCTCTGCTCATTGAAGTCTGCAATGCCATCGCGGACGCTGACAGGAAAGGCAAGCTGAGCGCGCGCTACAAAAAGGTCGTTCAGCAGGCGGCCATCATCAACGGCGCCTCTGCTAAAGCTGGAATCAAGGGTCTTGTCTACGCTTTGGCCGGTTACAGGCCGGAGGTCGAGGAGGTCATCCAGGCTTTTAAGGTCTTCGTTCAAGAAGAAGCAAAAAAGTACGAGCAGGAGTTCCCCAACGAGCTTTATGCTGCATGGCAGCGTCTCTACAAAATCCCCCTGCCAGTCCGAGGCAAGCCGTGGCAATTCATGCACCTCACTCGGAAGCACATTTACTTCCCACTGGCTAAGAGCAACGGGAAGCTCCTCGAATTGTTACGCGCTCTGCGCGCGAAAGACGCTGACCAGAAGCGCTATCTATTTCAGTTCCTCAACGACATCGGAGCGCGTGGGCTGCGCATGCAGATCGGTCGCGTACTGGAAATGGCTGAGTCTTCTGGGGATGACGCGCATGCCTACGAAGAAAAAATCATTAAGAGATTTGGCGGGCAGCACGAACTTGATTTTGCAGTACCAATCCCGCCTAAGGCTTAGCCTTAGTCTCTCGCAAAGGCGCTGCCTTCTTGGCTGGCGCCTTCTTCTTTTCACTCTGGCCGGCTGCAATGTCCACTATTGGCTTCGCGTGCTGGTTCGCGTCGCGCTGGCGCTTGAAAGAACTTACCGGGAGTACCGCATCCTTTTGGCGCAAAATGGCTTTGTTGCGAGCCTGCTTTCCAGAAAGAAGCTCGGTCTTGCCTGGGGCTATCAGTTGCTTAGCGGCCGGAGGGCGATCTTTGTCCATGCTTCGAGTGTTCCACGGTCATCCTGACCATTCAAGCATGCTGAAATTCAAATTGGCCACTGCCGAGGTCGAGGTCGGCGGCGTCGTTGATGGGGCTTCGATCGCGCATGGCTCTTTCCCGATCGGGAAAAATCGATCCAATTGCCGAATTCAGGCTGGTGATTTTCCCTATTGGGAAAAGGCCGCACCGCCTGCGGCTGCCGCCGCAAGCCCGCCACGTGCGAATGCCCCGCCGGCGCCTTACGGCGCGAACGATCCGTCGCGGTACTTCGCCCAGTTCGCGGTCAGCTCGCGGACGACCGCGCTGCCGACGCGCCAGTGCGTCTCGCAGGCGGGCTGCATCGCGCCGAAGCCGTCGAGTTCGCGCGCGAGGCTGTCGGCGGCGCTCAGGCCGGGCGGCTGCATGCTGAAATTGCTCGCCGTGCGCAGCAGCATCACGCGCGAGAAATCGGCCTTGCCGCCGGCGTCGAGGAAGCGGATCGCTTCGAGAATGCCGCTGTCCTCGACGGCGGTCGTCACGAACTCGCCTTCGCCGCGCGTCCAGTACTTCACCCAGTCGTTGGCCCAGTCGTTGAGCAGCCGGCCGTGCCAGAAGGTCCCGGCCGACAGATTGTCGCCGCGCATGACCTTCGGCGCCTCGCGCGCGGCGGCGTCCTCGGTATAGGCGGCGCGGATCGCGGCGATCTTGTCGTCGTCGTCAAGCTGGATGTCGCGGGTCAGGGCGTAGGCCCAGTCGCGCAGCGCGCCGTTGAGCGCGTAGACCTTGCCGTAGTCGTTGCCGACCGGCTGCGCGTACGGCGTCTTGCGCTCGAACGGCAGATAGCCGGTCTTCCAGTCCTTCGGCATTTCGCGGGCGTCGATCTCATGCGCCCAGTCGCCGTTGACGACCCAGCGGCCCCAGACCGCCGAGCCGAGCGTGCCGTCGTGCGGGTCGATGCCGGCGATGCCGCCGATCAGCCAGTACGCGTGGCGGAAGTCGAAGCGCGGGTCCATACCCATCGCCATCACGCTGGCCGCGGCGCGGTCGGCGGTGAGGCCGGTGTAGGTGACGAGCACGCCGCGTGCGCGGTCGAGGCAGGCGGCGTGCGTACTCTGCGGCAGCGGCACGCAGTCGAGCGGCCCCTTGCCGTCGATACCGCGCTCGTACCAGCGCTGGAACTCGCCGGCCGCGTCGCCGGTGTCGGCGCCGATCTCGAAGTTGACGAGCACGACGGCGCGGATCGGCATCGGCGCGGACGCGGGCGGCGCAGCCGGTGGCGTCGCGGCGGATGCGGACGTCGCGGCGAAGGCCAGCGTGAGAGCGGCGAGGGCGGTGTGCGGTTTCATCACGGTCTGGTTCCGGAATTCGGGGTTTATCGCGGCAGCGGCGCGTCGACGCCGTGCACGTACCAGTCGAGCGCCATCAGCTGTTCGGTCGTGAGCTGACTGCCGGCGGCGACGCGGAGCGCGCCGCTCTGATCCTTGATCGGGCCCTGGAAGACCTCGAAGCGATGTTCGGCGAGCGCCTTCTTCTGGTCGCCGTAGGCTTTCAGCGTCGGTGCGGGCAGGCCGGGCAGCAGCGCCGCGACGTCGACCATGCCTTCGGCGACGCCCCATCGGGTCGATGCGCTCTTCCAGGTCCCGGCGATCACATCCCGGGCGGTCTGGATGTAGAACGGACCCCAGTCGACGATGCCGGCGGCGAGCTGCGCGCTCGGCGCGAAGCGCGACATGTCCGAGTTGCGGCCGCAGGCGTAGACGCCTTTCTGCTGCGCGGTCTGCAGGACGGCAGCGGAATCGGTGTTCTGGCTCAGCACGTCGGCGCCCTGCGCGATCAGCGTCTCGGCGGCCTGACGCTCCTTGCCCGGGTCGTACCAGGTGTTGACCCAGATGACCTTGGTCTTGATCTTCGGATTCACGCTCTGCGCACCGAGCGTGAACGCGTCGATGTTGCGGATCACTTCCGGAATCGGGAACGAGGCGACGAAGCCGAGCGTGTTGCTCTTCGTCTTGCCGCCGGCAAGCACGCCGAGGAGATAAGAAGACTCGTAGGCGCGCGCCTCGTAGACGCCGACGTTCTTCGCGGTCTTGTAGCCGGTGGCGTGCATGAACACGGTTTTCGGGAACAGGCGCGCGACTTTGAGCGTCGCCTCCATGTAGCCGAACGAAGTGGTGAAGATCAGCTGGTTGCCGTCGGCGGCGAGCTGGCGGATGACGCGCTCGGCGTCGGCGCCCTCGGGCACGCTCTCGACGTAGGTGGTCTTGACCTGGCCGGGCAGGGCTTTTTCGAGCGCGAGGCGGCCCTGCTCGTGCGAGTAGGTCCAGCCGGCGTCGCCGATCGGACCGACGTAGACGAACGCGACTTTCAGCGGCTCGGCGGCGAGCGCCGGCAGCGACAGCAGACCTGCGCCGAACGCGAGCACGGCGGCGCCGTGGCGGAGCAGCGCGCGGCGCGTGGCGGAGAGAAACATCGACATCGTGAACTCCTGGTTTCGAGTGGGACGCCGTGCGGCGCCCGTGACGCATCAGGCCGGCATCGGCTCCGGATGCGCGGCGACGTAGGCATCGAGCCGCGCGAGGCAGGCTTCGCGTTCGGCGTCGGGCAGCCAGGCGGTGACGAAGCTGTTGCGCGCCAGCTGCACGAGCGCGGCGCGCGACACGCCGGTGGTCTGCTGCACGCGCAGCATCAGATCGCCGACGTAGAGGCTGCGCTTCATGCCCGGATCGTCGGAATTCACCGACACCAGCAGGCCTTCGTCGAGCAGGCGCCGGATCGCGCCGGCGCGATACTCCATGCGCCCGGGAATGTCGGTGTAGAACAGCGTCGGCGCCGCGGTCAGGCCGATGCGCCGCGCGCGCACGGCCTCGACCAGCTTCGGATCGTCGAGCACGTTGAGGCCGTGGTCGATGCGTTCGACGCCGAGCACGTCGAGCGCGCCCCAGTGGTGGGCGACGGTGTTCGGCTGGCCGACGTCGCAATGCGTGGTCAGGCGCAGGCCCATCGCCCGCGCCTCGGCGTACACGGCGGCGAACTTCTGCGGAAAGCCGTCGACCTCGGGATTGTCGAGGCCGATGCCGATGAACTCGTCGCGCCACGGCGCGCTGTCGCGCAGCACCTGCAGCGCGTCCTCGGCCGGGCGGTCGCGCAGGAAGCACATGATGTAGCGCGCCGCAAAGCCCAGCGTCTGCGCCGCTTCGAGCCGCGCCCGTTCGAGGCCACCGAAGATCGCCGCCAGCGGCACGCCGCGTTCCAGGTGCAGCTGCGGGTCGAAGAACACCTCGGCGTAGATCACGCCCTGCGATTGCGCCTTGGCGTAGAAGGCCATCGCCAGATCGCGGAAGTCCTGGGCGCTGCGGATCGCGCCGATCAGCTCCTCGTAGATGCGGATGAAGCTCGGCAGATCGCGGGCCTCGCGCAGACGCTGGCGCACCGCCTCGGCGTCGGCGTACGGCGTGGCGAGACCGTTGCGCGCCGCCATCGCCAGATACAGCTCCGGCTCCATCGTGCCTTCGAGATGCACGTGCAGCTCGGCCTTCGGCAGTTCCATTACGAAGCGCCGCAGTTCGGCGCGCGGATCGTTCGGATTCATCGGTGCCTCACTCGCGCGGCAGGCACAGCTGGTAGTGCTTGCAGGTGAACGAATAGCTGACCGGCTTCACGCCGGCCAGCGAGGCGATGCCCTGCTTGCGGAACTGCGCGGCGAAGCGCGCGACGCGCGCGTCGTAGTCCTTCAGCAGTTGCTGCTTGACCGGTTCCTGCACGAACGAATACTGCAGCGAGTTGCGGCCGATCTTGACGATCTCGTCCCACGACAGATTGAACTCGCGGACCGCGACGAAATACTCGTCGGTGAGGTTGGAGTCCCACATGCCGCGGTCGTCGGTCGACAGCGCGACCGGGATGCCGATGCGCAGGTATTCCGGGAACGGGTGCTGCTGGAAATTCTTCACGTATTCGAGCAGCAGGTTGCTGATCAGGTTGATCTCGATCATGTACGGGCCGTTGCGCATCAGCACCGTGGTTTCGGGATCGCTCAGCAGGTTGACGCCGTGGCCGATGCGTTCGGCACCGAGCAGCAGCGTGTCGCGGATATGGAAGTTCGGTTCGTCGACCTCGCCGGCGTGGATCGACAGGTGGATGTCCGGGTAGTGCTTGCGCAGCTCGCGCAGCGTCGGCAGGAAGCGCAGCGGATAGCCCTTGTCGTTGTCCTCGCGGCCGACCATGTTGATGCCGACGTAGAGGTCGCGGTGCCGGTCGGTGAAGGCGTACAGCGTCTTCAGGTACTGCTCGGCGTTCGGCGCGAAGCGCAGGAGCGAGCTCTGGAAGCGCACGGTGACGCCGGTCGCCTTGGCGTCCGGCGCGGCGAGGCGGCGGCGCAGGATGTCCGCGGTCTGCTCCGGCGGCAGCGTGCTGCCGTCGGGCCCGAGGAAGCCGAACGCGCCGTCCTGCGTTTCCAGATAGGCGAGCCCTTCCTTGCCGAAGGCCTTCATGTTCTGGAACAGGATCTCGGCCGTCACGTACGGGTTGCGGTCGAGATCGCCGAGACGCTCCCAGTGCGTGCTGAAGAACTCGTCGCGGCCTTCGTACGGGCGGTCGAGACGGATGCTGTTGAGCCAACCGTCCTTCTCGTGGGCGTCGAGCGCCTTCAGCGGCTTGTATTCGGACTTGCGGCAGTCGTCGAGCCGGGCGTAGCTCGACTGCTGGAGGGTGTGGAACAGCAGGTAGTACGGCTGGCCGCCGTACTCGTTGCTGCTGCCGTACTCGATGCAGTTGTTGATACGGACTTTCGTGTAGTACGTGTAGCCGTCCTTCTCCGACGCCACCGCCGCATCCCACCACCATTCCGACAGGCCGGCGCCCGACAGGTGGTTGTGCAGGTCGCCGCCCTTGGGCAGTGCATAGAGGAAGCGGTACAGCTGCTCCGGCGTCGCACCGGCCTTGAACGATTCGAACCAGGCGCCGTCGTCCGTGTCGGCGGCGCGGGTGGTCGTGGCAGCCAGCAGCAGGCTGGCGGCGAAAAGGGGCGTGGCGAGGCGGCGCATGGCGTTCGGTTCCGGTTCCGGCTTTACAGGTACTTGAGCAGGTGCAGGCTGAAATAGGCGGCCTGCTTCGCGGCGATCGGGCCGAGGCGCAGGTAGTCGTCGTTCGGCGCTTCCTGTGCAACATTGCTGCCAGCGCGGACCACGATGTACGGCACGCCGAGAATCTGCAGCGTGTGCGCCATCGGCGCCGACTCCATTTCCATGATGTCGGTATGGAAGTCCTGGCGCAGGTGCTCGATGCGCGTTTCGGTGACGCCGAACAGATCGGACGAGGACACCACGCCGCGGCGCACCTTGACCGGGTAGGTCGCGCCGTTGGCGGTGACCTGCGGGCCCTGGTAGGTCTTCATCGCCTCGTCGGCGCGCGCCAGCAGCGCCGGCGACGGCGAGAAGTCGTTGGCGATCTCCTGGCCGTCATCCGGGCCGTTGAACGGGCGGTAGACCATGTCCTGGCGCGTCAGGCTGCCGTAGTCGTGCTCGTTCATGTGCGCGGCGACGATCACGTCGCCGGTGCGCAGCGACTGGTTGATGCGCGCGCCGGTGCCGCTCATCAGCACCAGACGCGGCTTGAACTGGCTGACGAACAGTGTCGTCGTCATGCCGGTCGAGGTCTTGCCGATGCCGGTGATAGCGACCACGACCGGCTTGCCGCCGATGTGGCCCTGCCAGTACGGAATGCCCCAGAGGTCTTTTTTCTGCGCGTCCTTCATCGCCTCGACGAACGGCGGGATTTCCTGCGGCACGGCGCCGAGCACGACGATGGTGTCGGTCGGCGTGTAGTGCAGCGGCGCGTCCGGCGCATCGAGGGCTTTGGCGGCGCCGCTCGCCAGCAGCGCGGCGGCGGCGAGCATCTTCAACAGTTTCATCGGCATCGTTCCTGTGTCGAGAGAGGGGAGAATCGGGCCCGCTTATTCGGGCAGATGGTCGCGGTACTGGTCCCAGCCGCCGAGCAGCTTCTGCACGACGATGTTGCCGACCTGATAGGCCGCTTCGATCGCCGGGCGGCCGCCTTCCGGATACTCGGCGGTCGTGCTCCAGGCCGCGTCCTTGCCGGGCGGCTGCTCGCTGTAGTTGCTGGCGGTGCGCAGCACCAGCACGCGGTCGAGATCGACGCGCTGCGCGCGCGACAGGCGGCGCAGCGCCGTCAGCGTGCCGCTGTCCTCCATCGCCGACATCATGAAATTGGCGTCCGGCCCGGCCTGCAGCTTCATCCAGTCGTTGGCCCACTTCGTCATCAGGTCGCCGTGGAAGTAGGTGCTCGACGACATGGTGTCGCCGATCGTCACGAACGGCGGCTTGACCGCGTTCGGCAGGCCCGCGAACTGCTGGCGGAATGCGGCGATGCCTTCGCTGTCGGCGACCGGGTGGTCCTTGGTCAGCTGGTAGGCCCACTCGGTGAGCTTCGGGTTGAGCGCGTAGTGGATGGTGTCGACCGTCCAGCCGTCGGCCTTGTCGTTCGGCTTCTTGGCGCCGAGCGGCAGCAGGCCGTACGGCCAGTCTTTCGGAATCTCGCGCGCGTCGATCTCGTACAGCAGGTCGCCGTCGACGACGTGCTTGGCCCAGGCCGCGGTGCCGAGCGAGACGTCCGCCGGATCGCCGCCGGCGATGCCGGCGATCAACCAGTAGGCGTGTGTGAGGTCGAAGCGCGGATCGGTGCCGAGCGCCATGATCGAGGTCGCGGCGTTGGTGATGCCGCCGCCGGTGCAGATCGCCAGCACGCCGTCATCGTTCATGCGCAGCTCGTACTCGCCCATCGGGAAGGCGAACGCGCGGTCGAGCTTCTGGCGCTCGACCCAGAGCTGGAATTCGCCCGGCGCGTCGCCGGTGATCGCGCCGGTCTCGAACATGCTGACGACGACGACCTTGACCGGAATCGGCTGCGCCGCGACCGCGGTCTCGGCGACCGGCGCGGGCGGCGGCGCGCCCTTCGAGCAGGCGCCGAGCAGGGCGAGGGCGGCGAGCGGCGCCAGCAGCGCGCGGCCGGTACGGTGGAAAGCGTGCGTCATGGGGATGTGGTCCTTCTGGTTTGTTGTGACGGTCGTGCCGCGGCGCCTCAGGCGGCCTGCCGCAGGTACTGCTCCAGCGTGTCGAGGTATTGCGCGCGGCGTGCGTCCGGCAGCCAGGCGACCGCGAAGGCGTTGCGCGTCAGCTGCGCGAGTTCGTCGCGCGTCATGCCGTCGTCGGCCAGCGCCTGCAGGTTCTCGTTCATGTAGGCGCGGAAGTAGGCCGGGTCGTCGGAATTGACGGTTGCGCGCATGCCGAGCTCCAGCATGCGGCGGATCTCCGCCGTCGTCAGGTTCTGCACGACGAAGCGGTTCGACACCGGGCACACCGTCAGGCCGAGGCCGCGCTGCGCGACTTCCTGGTACAGCACCGGCTTGTCGAGCGTGTTGATGCCGTGGTCGATGCGGTCGACGACGATCTCGTCGAGCACCTGGCGGATGTGCTCGTGCGTGTTCAGCTGGTGCACGTCGCAGTGCATCGTCAGCTTGTAGCCGTTCTCGCGCGCCAGCTTGAAGACCTCGGCGAACTTGCGCGGCGGGTTGTGCTTCTCGTCGGAGTCGAGGCCGACGCCGACGATCCAGTCCTTGAACGGCAGCGAGGCGAGCAGCGTTTCCATCGCCGACTCGGCGCTCATGTCGCGCAGGAAGCACAGGATCAGCTGCGATTCGATGCCGAGTTCGGCGCGCGCCGCTTCCTGAGCCTTGTGGATGCCGGTGATGACGGTCGCGAACGGCACGCCGCGGCTGGTGTGCGCCTGCGGATCGAAGAACGGCTCGCAGTACAGCACGTTCTGCTCGCGCGCCTTCTTCAGATAGGCATAGGTCAGCTCGAAGAAATCCTGCTCGGTGACCAGCACTTCCATGGCCTTGTAATAGATGGCGAGAAAGGACGGCAGGTCGTGGAAGTCGTAGGCGGCGATCAGCGCCTCGGGCGTGTCGTAGTCGAGCCTGACGCCGTTGCGCGTGGCGAGCGCGAAGCTCAGTTCGGGTTCGAGCGTGCCTTCGAGGTGCACGTGGAGTTCGGCTTTGGGCAGCTGGGCAATGAAGTCGGACATGCGCGGGTTCCGGACGTGTCGGATGAACGAAAAGGGCCGTCGGCGGGCGGCGGGCGCCGGCCGGCGGGCGGGCACTGGCGGGCTCCGGTGCGGCGGCCGCCAAAACGGCAGGCCAATTGCATAGCGAACCGGGGCCGGCAAAAGTGCATGCAATCCATAGCAAGGATTGTGCACAACCGGCCGGGAGCCCGAATTCAGCAGCCGCGAGCGCGGCGGAGGATCTTGTGACGAAGCACGATGAACGGTCGGCGAAAGGGCAGGCGCGCCCCTTTGCGGTGCCTGTGGTCGATATCACGCCATACGTGGCCCAGAGCGGTGCAAGCACCGAGCCGATCGCGCGCGCGCGTGTCGCCGCCGAACTCGGCATGGCCTGCCGCGAGGTCGGCTTCGTGCAGATCCGCGGCCACGGCATCGCGCCGGCGGTGCTCGCCGGGCTGGCCGGCGCGATCGACGCCTACTTCGGACAGCCGCTCGAAACCAAGCGCCGCGACCGCGCGCCGCCGCAGATCAACCGCGGCTACGCGCCGCCGCAGAGCGAATCGCTGAGCCTGTCGCTCGGCCTCGAATCGGCGTCGCGGCTCAACGATTACTTCGAGGCCTTCAACGTCGGCACTGCCGCCACCGAGTTTCCGCAGCTGGCGCTGCCGGCCGAGGTCTACGCCGAGAACCTCTGGCCGCAGAGCGGCGCGGGCTTCGACGGTGCGCGCTTCCGGGCCGCGGTCTCGGCCTATTTCAGCGAAGCCGGCCGCGTCGCGCGCACGCTGTGCCGCATCTTCGCCGACGCCCTGCACGTGCCGCCGGACACCTTCGCCGCCGTCACCGACCACTCGGTCGACGTGCTGCGCATGATCAACTACGCGCTGCCGGAAGGGCTCGACGTGCAGGACGAGACGCCGACCGGCATGGGCGCGCACACCGATTACGGCATCGTCACCGTGCTGTGGGCCGATCTGGTACCGGGCCTGCAGGTGCTCGGCGGCGACGGCGTCTGGCACGACGTGATGCCGGCGCCGGGCGCCATGCTCGTGAACCTCGGCGACCTCACCGCGCGCTGGACCAACGACCGCTGGCGCTCGACGCTGCATCGCGTGCGGCCGCCGGTCGTCGACGGCAAGGTGCAGCGCCGCCGCTCGGCCGCCTACTTCCACGACGGCAACTTCGACGCGCTGATCAAGACGCTGCCGTCCTGCGTCGGCGCCGACGGCAGCGCCTATCCGCCGATCACGATCGGCGCGCACCTGGCCGCCAAGCTCGCCGGCTCGCGCGCCGGCATCGCCAACACCGCCGCCGGCGAGGAAGCCGAACGCGTGCTGGCGGCCGAGCAGGCCGCAGGCTGACCCGGGTTTCAGTCGCCGCGCGTGCCGGGCGCGGCGAGGAAATCGAGCAGCGTGTCCGGCATGCCGTCGACTGGTTGCGGCGGCGGCGTTTCGGCGCGCAGCCGCAGGTACAGCGCGGCGCACGCGGCGAGCGCCGTGCGCACGGCGGCGGCGTCGTAGCCGGCGACGGTCGGCAGCAGGCGTTCACGCAGCGCCGGCACGAAGTCGAGATGGCGGACGCCGCGCTGCCGCTCGCCGGCGTGGCGGCGCAGCAGCGGGCCGAGCACCTGCTCGCGCAGATGCGCGAGCATGCCGAGCGCTTCGAACAGCTCGCCGCGGTGCAGCTTGATCGCGCCGTAGTGCAGCCAGATCCAGACGCGGTCCTCGAACCACTGCGGATCGCGCTCCGGCCAGTGCACGCGGGCGGCGGCCAGCATCGCGGCGAGCGACGCCGGATCGCGCGCCCACAGCACGGCCGGCGTTTCGACCAGCGCATCGAGCATTGCGGCGGTGACGAACTTCAGATCGACATGAATCAGTGGTGGACCATAGAGGCAGATCAGCAGGCGCGGCTCGCCGACGTGCTCGCCGCTGAAGGCGCTGAGCAGCGGCCCGGCGCGGCCGGCGATCGCGCGGCGCTCGGCCATCACCGCCGGGTAGTCCGCGTCGCGCACGACGACGACAAGGTCGAGGTCGGAATGCGCGTCGAGCGCGCCGTGCGCGAGCGAGCCGCCGCCGAGCGCGGCGTCGAGGCGCGGATCGGCCCGCAGGCTGGCGAGCAGTGCCTGCAAGGTCTGCGCGTGCAGCGGCGGCAGCGCGGCGGCGAGGTCGTCTGCTGCGGACATGGCTCAGCGCGCCTCGCGGCTGAGGCGCGTCATCAGCAGCGCGGCGCGCTGGGCCTGGCGCGGCAGCGACGACAGATCGGCGGTTTCTTGCGCGGCGTGGCTGCCGCTGCCGGCGATGCCGAGGCCGACCAGGCCGTCGGTGTCGGCGGCGACGAACGAAATGTCGCCGGCGCCGCGCTGCAGCGGATCGAGCTCGCCCATCGCCGGCAGGCCGAGGTCACGGTTGACGAGATTGAGCTGCGCGAGCAGCGCGCGGTTGCCGGCGGTCGGCGGCATCGGCGGATAGCTTTCCTCGAACTCGATCTGCGCGTCGGTGCCCGGCAGATGCGCGGCGACGATCGCCTGCATCTTGTCGCGCACGCGCGCGGTCTGCTCGGGCGTGAGGGTGCGAAAGTCGCCGCGCGCGACGGCGAGCGGCGCAACGATGTTGGTCTTGCCGGCGGCGGCGACGCGCACGCCCTCGGCATCGAGCTCGGCACTCTGGCCGCCGCCGATCAGGCCGACGTTGAAGGTCAGGCTCGGCTCCGGCAGCTGGGTGCGGAAGGCATCGAGGATGCGCGCCAGCTCGAAGATCGCGCCGTCGCCGACCTTCGCCGAAAAGATGCCGGAGCTGTGCGCCGATTTGCCGCGCGTGCTCAGCGTCCACGAATTCGACGAGCGCCGCGCGATCGCGCCGATGTCGGCGCCGTTGTCCTGCGACAGGTTCTCGAAATCGAGCGCGACGTCGGCGCGCCTGCCGGCCGCGATCAGGTCGGCGCGGGCGAGCGCGGTCGGCTGGCCGACGCTTTCCTCGTCGCCGGTGAGCACGACCTCGATGCTGGCGTCCTTCAGCGTGCCGGCCGCCTGCATCGCGCGCAGCGCCGCGAGCATGACGACGATGCCGCCCTTGTTGTCGGTGACGCCGGGGCCGCGCGCGCGGTCGCCGTCGCGCTCGAAGCGCTGGAACGGCGAATCCGGCTCGAACACGGTGTCGAGGTGGCCGATCAGCAGCAGGCGCTTGCCGCCCTTGCGGCCGGCGTGCGTGGCGATCAGGTGCCCGGCGCGGCCGGTCTGCGGCAGCGGCTGCCACTGCACGCTGAAGCCGAGCGCCTCGAACTCCGGCCGCAGCATCGCGGCGACGCGCGTGACGCCGTCGAGGTTGTGGGTGCCGCTGTTCTGGTTGACCAGCGCTTCGAGCAACTGCAGCGCGCGCGCCTGCCCGGCGTCGACGCTGGCGACCATCGTCCGTTCGGCGGCCGACAGCGCGGCGTATGCCGGCGTGGTCGCGGTGAGCGACAGGCCGAGCGACAGGCAAAGTGCGGGCAGCAGGAGCGTGCGGGACATGAGCGAGGCGGCAAGTTGCGCAGGGGAGACGCGACTTTACGGCAGCGCGCGCGACGCTGTCGCGCGGCGCGAACGACACGCGGCGCACGATCGTGTCTTGCGCCGCGCCGCCCGGCGGCATGGCCGGAAATCTTGCGCCGGTACGCCGTGTCGCGGCGCGCCGGCCGGCCGCGGCGCCGAGGCGTGCCGCGCGTGCGACATATACCTTTGAACGATGGTCCTGACGGAGTTGAATCTTGACGAAGTTGCTGCTGACGGGCGCTGACGTGCTCGTGACCCATGACGATGCCGGCCGCGAGATCCGCGACGGTGCGGCCTTCCTGCGCGACGGCTGGATCGAGCAGATCGGCACCGGCCGCGAACTCGATGCCTGGATCGCCGAGGCGCCGGCCGAGCGCACCCCGGATCGCCGCTTCGATCTGGCCGGCTGCGTGCTGATGCCGGGCCTCATCAACGGCCATCATCATCTCTACCAGACGCTGACGCGCAGCGTCGGCACCGCCGGCGGCCTGGTGCTGTTCGACTGGCTCAAGAAGCTCTATCCGATCTGGGGGCGCATGGACCCGGAGGCGGTCTATCTGAGCGCCAAGCTCGGCCTTTGCGAACTGCTGCTGTCAGGCGCGACCACCGTCGCCGATCATCTCTACATGTTTCCCAACGGCGCGCGGCTCGACGACGAGATCCGCGCCGCCGCCGAACTCGGCGTGCGCTTCCATCCGACGCGCGGCTCGATGAGCGTCGGCGAGAGCCACGGTGGCCTGCCGCCGGACCGGCTGGTCGAGGACGAGGACGCGATCCTCGCCGACTGCGAGCGCGTGATCGGCCGCTTTCACGATCCGGCGCCGGGCTCGATGCTGCGCATCGGTCTGGCGCCGTGCTCGCCGTTCTCGGTCAGCGGCGAGCTGATGCGCGAGAGCGCGCGTCTGGCGCGCCGCCACCGCCACGTGCGCCTGCACACGCACCTCGGCGAAACGATCGACGAGGATCGCTACTGCCTGGAGAAATTCGGCATGCGCCCGGTCGACTACGCCGAGTCGGTCGAATGGCTCGGCGACGACGTCTGGTTCGCGCACATGGTGCATCCGAGCGACGGCGACATCGCCCGGATGGCGCACACCTGCAGCGGCGTCTGCCACTGCCCGAGCAGCAACATGATCCTGGCGTCCGGCATCGCGCCGATCCGGCAGATGGTCGACGCCGGCGTGCGCGTCGGCCTCGGCGTCGACGGCTCGGCGAGCAACGACGGCAATCACCTGCTCGGCGAGGCGCGCCAGACGATGCTGCTGCAGCGCGTCGGCTGGCCCGGTTTCGAGTCGCGCGCCGACCGCATGTCGGCGCGCGAGGCGCTGCGCCTGGCGACGCGCGGCGGCGCGTCGATTCTCGGCCGCGACGAGCTCGGCAGCCTCGAAGCCGGCAAGGCCGCGGATCTCGTCGCGTTCCGCGTCGACGGCCTGCAGCACGCCGGTGGCCAGTCGGACCCGGTCGCCTCGCTGCTGACCTGCGCGCCGGCGAGCGCCTGGCTGTCGGTCATCAGCGGCCGCGTCGTCGTCGAGGACGGCCAGATCGTCGGCGTCGATCTGCGCGAGCTGGTCGCGCGCCACAACCGCGCCGCGGCGAAGCTGTTGGACTGAATCGGGCACGGCGGGCGATGCGGCGGCCGGCCCGCCGCCGTATCGCGCAGCCGCCGGCTCCGCGTCCGGGCCGGAACGTGCTACTCGACGCGCACGTAGTCGTCGGGGCTGAACGCGGGCAGCGTCACGGCGTAGAAGTCGAGGCCCTCATGCGCGCTCGCGTCCAGCGCGTGCTTCACGCCGGGCTTGATGACGACGACGCTGCCGGCCGCGACCGCCGAGCGCGCGCCGTCGAGTTCGACCGTGCCGCGGCCGGAGACGATCAGGAAGAATTCCTCGCCGACGCGGTTGTAGCTGCGTCCGGTGCTCTTGCCCGGCGCCAGCGTGAAGCGCGCGACGCTGTAGTCGGCGCTGCGCGCGTGCGCCTGCCGGCCGATCAGCTCGCGCAGCGTCACGCCGGCGGCGATCTCGACCGCCGCGACGTCGGCCGTGGCGAAGACGGTCGGCGACGGTGCCGGCACGGCGGCGGTGCCCGTGGCGGCTTGCGGCGCCTCCGCGAATTCGGCGCGCGTCAGCGCGGCGACGCGCGGCGCCTGCGCCGGATAGGCGCTCTGCAGCGCGTCGCGATAGCCGGGCTCGTAGTCCGCGTAGTCGAAGCCGGGCGCCAGCGAGCAGCCGAACAGCGTGTACGCGTCCGCCGCGTCGCGCAGCGGCCGCGCGCCCATCCAGGTGCCGGCCGGCACCGTGTACTGCGGCCGCTGCCCGCCGAGCACGTCCGGGCCCATGACGACGAGTTCGCTGGTGCCGTCGGCGCGCAGCAGCAGCAGTTCGAGCGGATCGCCGGCGTACCAGTGCCAGGTTTCGTCGATGCGCAGCCGGTGCAGCGCCGAGAAATCGCGGCGCGTCACCAGCGCGTAGATCGAGCTGCCGAGATCGCGCGTCGCCGCGCCGTAGCGTTCCGGCAGCGCCGTGCCGGGCAGCCGCACCGCGGAGCGCCAGCCGGGCGCGAACCACGCGCCCTCGTCCGGGATCTTTTCCATCTTCAGCTTGGCGATCAGTGCGTCGGCGGTCATGGTCGTTTCGGTCGCGAAGGCGGCGCCGGACAGGGCGAGGCAGAGCAGGGCCGCGGGCAGGGCGGAGAAGGCGCGCATGGGGTGGGCGAGTCGGTGGGCGATGTGCCGGGACGGCAAGTTTCGCGCCAGCGCCGGCCGCAGATCTTCAGATCGGCAGCGCCACCGTCGACTTCACTTCCTCGAGCACGGCATAGGTTCGCGTCTCGCGCACGCCGGGCATGTTGACGAGCGTGGCGCCGAGGAAATCGCGGTAGGCGGCCATGTCCTGCACGCGCGCCTTGATGAGGTAGTCGAAGCCGCCGGCGACCATGTGGCATTCGAGGATTTCCGGCGTGCTGCGGACCGCGGCGGCGAAGGCCTCGAAGACGTCGCCGGTCGTCCGGTCGAGCAGGATCTCGACGAAGATCAGCAGCGCGCGGTCGAGTTTTTCCGGATCGAGCAGGGCGGTGAAGCCGGTGATGTAGCCGCGCTCGCGCAGGCGCTTGAAGCGCTCGTGGCAGGCGGCCGGCGACAGATTGCAGCGCTGCGCGAGGTCCTGGTTGGTGATGCGCCCGTCGCTTTGCAGCGCGCGCAGCAGGCGGCGGTCGGTTTCGTCGATCATGGCCGAATCATCGTTCGATAATGACAGCGATCCTTATATTCGTCTTCGGCAAGCCTCGTCAAAATACCAAGCACATTCGGCGATGCCATGAATACGATGTGGATTCTTCATTGAATCAGAAGCCATGTCGCCGTCCGTGCCCCTGTCCGCCGATCTGGCCGCCGCGAGAAGTCGCCTGCCGGGCCTTTATCGCCGCGCCGAACCCGAGCTGCTCGCCGAACTGCTGCCGGCCGCGCGCCTGAGCGCCGAGGCGGCGGCGCGGGCCCGCGCCGAGGCCGGCGCGCTGCTGGCCCGCCTGCGCGATCCGCGCCACGGCGGCTGGATCGACCGCTTCCTGCAGCAGTACCCGCTGAACACCGCCGAGGGCGTCGCGCTGCTGGCGCTGGCCGAGGCCTATCTGCGCGTGCCGGACGCGGTGACCGCCGACGCCCTGATCCGCGACAAGCTGGCCGGCGGCGACTGGGCCGCGCAGCGCGGCGCGTCGGATTCGTTCCTCGTCAATCGCGCCACCGACGCGCTGGCGACGGCGCGGGCGCTGCTCGGCGACGGTCCGCAGGCGGGCGCGCTGCGGCGCGCCGTCGCGCGGCTCGGCGAGCCGGCCGTGCGGCAGGGCGTCGCCGTGGCGATGAAGATCATGGGCGAGCAGTTCGTGCTCGGTCGCGACATCGGCGAGGCGCTGCGCACGGCGCGACGCAAGGACAACGCGCGCTTTCGCTACTCGTTCGACATGCTCGGCGAGGCGGCGCGCACGCGCGACGACGCACAGCGCTACTTCGAGGCCTACCGGCGCGCGATCGACGCCGTCGGTGCCGCCGCACACGCGGATCGCGAGCTGCCGGCGCGCGACAGCGTGTCGGTGAAGCTGTCGGCGCTGCACTGCCGTTACGAGGTCTTCCACGCCGCCGAGGCGGTGCCGGAGCTGACGGCCAGGGTCGTCGAGCTGGCGCGCGCGGCATCGGCGCGCGGCATCGGTCTGACGATCGACGCCGAGGAGAGCGAGCGTCTGGAGATGTCGCTCGACATCGTCGCCGCCGTCGCCGCCGATCCGGCGCTCGCCGGCTGGGACGGCCTCGGTCTAGCGGTGCAGGCCTACCAGCGCCGCGCACGCGCCGTCATCGACTGGGCCGATGCGCTCGGCGCGGCGACGCGGCGCCGGCTCACCGTGCGCCTCGTCAAGGGCGCGTACTGGGACAGCGAGATCAAGCGCGCGCAGGAACGCGGCCTGCCGGACTATCCGCTGTTCACGCGCAAGGCGGCGACCGACGTCAGCTATCTGGCCTGCGCGAAGGCGATGCTCGCCTCGCCGCATCTCTATCCGGCGTTCGCCACGCACAACGCGCTGAGCGTCGCGACCATTCTCGAATGGGCCGGCGCACGCCGCGACTTCGAGTTCCAGCGCCTGCACGGCATGGGCGTCGGTCTCTACGAAGCGCTGATCGACGAACGCGGCTACGCGGCGCGCGTCTACGCCCCGGTCGGCGGCCATCGCGAGCTGCTCGCGTATCTGGTGCGCCGCCTGCTCGAAAACGGCGCCAACAGCAGCTTCGTGCACCAGCTCGCCGATCGCGCGCTCGACGACGATCAGCTGCTCGCCGATCCGGTCGCCGCCGTCGAGGCGGCGCAGCTCCAGCCCAATCCCGGAATTCCCATGCCCCTGCAGATCTTCGGCACCCGCCGCAATTCGTCCGGACTTGATCTGTCCGACGCCGCCACCCTCGACGCGCTGCAGGCGGCGATGCGCACGGCCTGGGCGCGGCCGTGGCGCGCGGCGCCGTGGATCGGCGCGGCGCGGCGCGACGGCGCTGCACAGGCGTTGCGCGATCCGGCCGACAGCGGACGCGTCGTCGGTGAAGTGGTGGCGGCGACGCCGGCCGACGTCGCCGACGCCGTTGCCCTGGCGGCGCGCGCGCAGCCCGCCTGGGACGCGACGCCGGTCGAGGCGCGCGCGGCCTGTCTCGAACGCGCGGCGGACCTGCTCGAACATGAGCGCGAGACGCTGATGGCGCTCGCCGTGCGCGAGGCCGGCAAGAGCGTGCCCGATGCGCTCGCCGAGGTGCGCGAGGCGGTCGATTTCTGCCGCTACTACGCGCAGCAGGCGCGCGCGCAGTTCGCGCAGCAGGCGCTGCCGGGGCCGACCGGCGAGCGCAACGAGCTGCGTCTGGCCGGACGCGGTGTGTTCGCCTGCATCAGTCCGTGGAATTTTCCGCTGGCGATCTTCATCGGTCAGGTCGCCGCGGCGCTGGTCGCCGGCAACACGGTTGTCGCCAAGCCGGCGCCGCAGACGCCGCTGATCGCCGCGGAAGCCGTGCGCCTGCTGCGCGAGGCGGGCGTGCCGGCCGATGCGATCCATCTCGTGCCGGGCGGCCCGGAGGTCGGCGCGGCGCTGGTCGCCGAGCGCCGCGTCGCCGGCGTCGCCTTCACCGGCTCGACCGCGACCGCGCGCCGCATCGCGCGCACGCTGCTCGACGACGAGACGCGGCCGCTGGTGCCGCTGATCGCCGAGACCGGCGGCCTCAACGCGATGTTCGTCGACTCCACCGCGCTGCCGGAGCAGGTCGTCGCCGACGTGCTGGTGTCGGCGTTCCAGAGCGCCGGCCAGCGCTGCTCGGCGCTGCGCCTGCTGTGCCTGCAGGACGACATCGCCGACACCGTGCTCGACATGCTGCGCGGCGCGATGGCGGCGCTGGCGATCGGCGATCCGGCGCAGCCGGCGACCGACGTCGGGCCAGTGATCGACGCTGCCGCGCAGGCGCGCCTGCTCGCGCATCTCGACGCGCAGCGCGAGCGCATCGTCGCGCAGTGCGCGCTGCCGGCCGGCTGCGAGCGCGGCCACTTCGTGCCGCCGACGGTGATCCTGCTCGACGCGGTCGAGGATCTGCGCGACGAGGTGTTCGGCCCGGTGCTGCACGTCGTGCGCTGGCAGGCCGGCGAGCTCGCGCAGATGGTCGAGCGCGTCAACGCCAGCGGCTACGGCCTGACGATGGGTCTGCACAGCCGCCGTTCGGGCGCGCTCGATGAGGTTCGCGCTCACGCGCGGGTCGGCAACCTGTACGTGAACCGCACCATGATCGGCGCCGTCGTCGGCAGCCAGCCGTTCGGCGGCGAGGGCCTGTCCGGCACCGGGCCGAAGGCCGGCGGTCCGCACTATCTGCTGCGCTTCGCGACCGAGCGGACGCTGTCGGTCGATACCACCTCGGCCGGCGGCAACGCTGCGCTGCTGAGCCTCGACGCCTGAGGACGCGTACGCTGTAATGCAAGATCGCGCAGGAATTCCACGTCCGTCATGGTGTGGCGCATAGCGGCGAAGCCATCCGGTCCGGGCCCGGTCCGGGGCCCGGTCCGGCGGCGCCAGCGGATTGCCTCCTGCGAGGGGCTGGGCTGCGCTACGCACGTCATGACGAAAGTGGGCGCAGGACTTCCGCCTGTGACGCGCACGGAAAAAAGAAGAACGCGAGCATGCTGATAAAGATCGTCTGCTGTTGGTTGCTGACCATGGCGTGGGTCGCCGCCGCGTACGCCGCGCCGCCGCCGTCGCTGCAGGCCGCCGTGCAGGCCTACGAGGCCGCCGACTGCGTGCGCGACGAGGACGAGGACAGCCCGGACGCCGCCGAGCCCGGCCGCCGCCAGCTGCCCGACGTGAGCCCTGCCGCCGAGCGTGCCTGCACGGCGACGCTGCGCGAGGTCGACGCGGCGCTCGCGACGATCGAGCCGGCGGCGCTGTCGGCCGACGAGCGCCTCACGCACGAACTGCTGCGCTGGACGATCGCCGGCTGGCTCGATGCCTTGCCGTTCGACGAAGCGCGCTTGCCGTTCAACAGCGACGGCGGCTTCGACGTGACGCTGCTGTATCGCGCCAGTCAGCCGCTCGCCGACGAAAAGAGGGCGCAAGCCTGGCTGCAGCTGCTGTCCGAAGTGCCGCGCTGGTACGCGCAGAACATCGCCAACGCGCGGCGCGGCATCAAGACCGGTTTCGTGCAGCCGCAGCCGACCGCCGAGGCGGTGCTGAAGCGCGCGCGCAGCGCCGCGGCGTTGGGCCCTGACGACGATCCGCTGCTGGCGCCGCTGCGCGCGCTGCCGGCGAGCCTGTCCGAGGCGCGGCGCGCCGAACTGCTGGCGCAGGGCGAGAAGCTCGTGCGCGACGGCGTACAGCCGGCGCGGCGCGACTTCGCGCGCTTCATGGCGCGCGAGTACCTGCCGCACGCGGCGCAGAGTCTGGCCGCGTCCGATCTGCCGGACGGCCGCGCGTACTACGCCTTTCTCGTGCGTCGCCATACGACGACCGATCTGACGCCTGATCAGGTCCATGACATCGGCCTGCAGGAAGTCGCGCGCATTCGCGCCGAGATGGAACGGACGATGCGCGAGGCCGGTTTCGACGGCACGCTCGCCGCGTTCATCGCCTGGCTGCGCCATGAGCCGCGCTTCTACGCGACGTCGCGCCAGCAGCTGCTCGAAAAGGCCTCCGAGATCGCCAAGCGCATCGACGGCGAGCTGCCGGCGCACTTCGGCACGCTGCCGCGCCTGACGTACGGCGTGCGCCCGGTGCCGGCCGAGATCGAGGACGGCTACACGACCGGCCGCTACTTCAGCGGCGATCCGCGCCAGCATCGCGCCGGCGGCCTGATGATCAACACCTCGCATCTCGAGCAGCGGCCGCTGTACGAGCTGCCGGCGCTGGTCCTGCACGAGGGCGTGCCCGGCCATCACCTGCAGGTGGCGCTGGCGCAGGAGCAGGCGGACGCGCCGAAGTTCCGCCGCAATCTCTACGTGACGACCTACGGCGAGGGCTGGGGCCTGTATGCCGAACGGCTCGGCGAAGCAATGGGCATCTACCGCGATCCTTACGAGCGCTTCGGACGGCTGTCGTACGAGATGTGGCGCGCCTGCCGGCTGGTCGCCGACACCGGCATCCACTGGAAGCACTGGACGCTGGACGAGGCGCGCGCCTGTTTCGCCGACAACACGGCGCTGTCGCCGCTGAACATCGAGGTCGAGCTGCAGCGCTACGTGTCGTGGCCGGGTCAGGCACTCGCGTACAAGATCGGCGAGCTGAAACTGGTCGAACTTCGCCGCAAGGCCGAAGGCGTGCTCGGCGATCGCTTCGACGAACGCGGCTTCCACGACGCGGTGCTGCTGCACGGCGCGCTGCCGCTGTCGGTGCTGGAGCGGCAGGTCGATGCCTGGATCGCGGCGCAGCAGGCGGCGCAGCCGAACGAATGATTCCTGCGGCCGCGCCGCGTCGGGGAGGGAGCCGCTTGTGAAGCAGAGGCAGGGGAGGCAGATGTCGTTCTGGAATCGTCGTCGACCGTGGGTGGCCGCGGCGGCGCAGCGTGCGGACGGCGCGTCGCAGCTGAAACGTTCGCTGTCCTGGCCGCATCTGGTCGCGCTCGGCGTCGGCGGCATCGTCGGCACCGGCATCTACACCTTGACCGGCGAGGCGGCGGCGCTGGCCGGGCCGGCGGCGATGCTGTCCTTCGTCATCGCCGGCATCGTCTGCGCCTGCGCGGCGCTGGCCTATGCCGAAATGTCGACGATGATCCCGGTCGCCGGCAGCGCCTACACCTACACGTACACGGTGATCGGCGAGGGCTGGGCGTGGATCGTCGGCTGGAGCCTGATCCTCGAATACACGCTGGTCTGTTCGGTGGTCGCCGTCGGCTGGGGCGGCTATGCGTCGGGGCTGATCCGCCAGGCGGGCTGGCCGGTGCCGGAGGTGCTGCTGACGGCGCCGGCGAATGGTGGCCTGGTCGATCTGCCGGCGGTGCTGATCGCGCTGGCCGTCGCCGGCCTGCTGACACTCGGCACGCGCGAAAGCGCGCGCATCAATCTCGTGCTGGTGCTGGTCAAGCTGGCGGCGCTGGCGGCGTTCGTCGCGCTGTGCCTGCCGGCCTTCGACGTCGCGCACTTCACGCCGTTCATGCCGCACGGTTTCGCCGCGCACGAGGTCGATGGCGTCAAGGTCGGCGTGATCGCCGCGGCCTCGATCATCTTCTTCGCGTTCTACGGCTTCGACACCATCTCGACGGCCTCCGAGGAAGCCGAGAATCCGGGCCGCGACCTGACGATCGGCATCGTCGGCTCGATGCTGCTGTGCACGCTGATCTACATGGCGGTCGCCGCCAGCGCGATCGGCGCGCAGCCGGTCGATACCTTCGCCGGCAGTGGTGAGCCGCTGGCGCAGATCCTGCGCGCGCTCGGCCATCCCGGTGCGGCGGTGGCGATCGGCGCGGCGGCGGTGATCGCGCTGCCGACCGTCATCATGGCCTTCATGTACGGCCAGAGCCGTGTCTTCTTCGCGATGGCGCGCGACGGTCTGCTGCCGCGCCGGCTCGCCGCCGTGCACGCCACGCGCGGCACACCGGTCGCGGTCACGGTGCTGACCGGCGTCATCGCCGCGACGCTCGCCGGCTTCATGCCGCTGGCGCGCATCGTCGCGCTCGCCAACGCCGGCACGCTGTGCGCGTTCATCGCCACCGCCGCGGCGATGGCGATCCTGCGCCTGCGCGAGCCGCAGCGGCCGCGCCGCTTCCGCACGCCGCTGTGGCCGCTGGTCGCGCTGCTCGCGATCGCCGGCTGCCTGTACCTGTTCGCCAGCCTGCCGGGCGAGACGATCCGCTTCTTCTTCGTCTGGAACGCGCTCGGCCTGGCCGTCTATCTGCTCTACGCGCGCCACCTCAGCCGGCTGGCGCCGATCTGAACCGGAGAACCCCATGAGCGCTTCCGTTCCGGCCCTGCCGGCGCTGGCCGCCGCCGAAGTCGACACCGCCGCCGCGCGCCTCGCAGCGCTGCGCGCGGCGATGGCGCGCCACAAGCTTGCCGCCTACGTGGTGCCGCACGACGACGAATACCGCAACGAATACCTGCCGCCGGCGCACGAGCGCCTGGCCTTCATCAGCGGCTTCACCGGCTCGGCCGGCGTCGCCGCGATCCTGCGTACGCAAGCGGCGCTGTTCGTCGACGGCCGCTACACGCTGCAGGCGCGGCATCAGGTCGATGCCGGCGCGTTCGAGCTCCTGCCGCTCGACGACGAGGCGGCGGCGCGCTACGTCGGCGAGCGGCTCGCCAGGGGCGAACGCATCGGCTTCGATCCGCGCCTGCACAGCGCGCGCGGCATGGCGGCGCTGCGTGCTGCTGCGTACCGCGCCGGCGGCGAGCTGGTGGCCGTCGACGAGAACCTCGTCGACACGGTCTGGGGCGCGGCGCGGCCGCCGCGCCGGCGCCATCCGGTCGAGCCGCAGCCGCCGGCGTTCTCCGGCGAGACCTCGGCCGCCAAGCGCGCGCGCCTCGCCGCGCAGCTGGCGGCCGGCGGGCTCGACGCGCTGCTGGTCGCCGCGCCGGCGTCGCTGGCCTGGCTGTTCAACGTGCGCGGCCGCGATGTGCCGCATACGCCGCTGGCGCTCGGCCGCGCGATCCTGCATCGCGACGGCCGCGCCGAGCTGTTCGTCGATGCCGCCGCGTGCGATCCGGCGCTGCGCGCCTGGCTCGGTGACGAAGTCAGCGTGCGCGAGGAAACGGCGCTCGCGAGCGCGCTGGCGGCGCTGTCCGGGCGCCGCGTGCTGGTCGACGGCGATCAGGCCTCGGCCTGGCTGGTCGACGCGCTGCGCGCGGCGCGCGCCGACATCGAGTTCGGCAGCGATCCGTGCGTGCTGCCGCGCGCCTGCAAGAACGCGGTCGAGATCGACGGCGCGCGTCGCGCGCATGAGCGCGACGGCCTGGCGCTGAGCCGCTTCCTGCACTGGTTCGACGGCGCGCTGCAGACGCGCGCGCCGGCCGCATGGCCGGACGAGCTGGAAATCGCCGCGCGCCTGCAGGCGTTCCGCGCCGCGAGCGGTCTGTGGCTCGATCATTCGTTCCCGACCATCGCCGCCGCCGGCGCCAACGCGGCGATCGTCCACTACCGGCCGCAGGCGCAGACCAATCGGCGCGTGCAGCCGGGCGAGTTCCTGCTGCTCGATTCGGGCGCGCAGTACCGCGACGGCACCACCGACGTCACGCGCACGATCGCCTGCGGCACGCCCGACGCGCGCATGCGGCGCCGCTACACGCTGGTGCTCAAGGGCCACATCGCGCTGGCGCGCGCCCGCTTCCCGGCCGGCACGCCGGGTTTCGCGCTCGACGCGCTGGCGCGCGCCGCGCTGTGGGCCGACGGCCTCGACTACGACCACGGCACCGGCCACGGCGTCGGCTCGTACCTGTCGGTGCACGAAGGCCCGCAGCGCATCGCCAAGGTCGGCAGCCTGGCGCCGCTGCGCGCCGGCATGATCGTCTCGAACGAGCCCGGCTATTACAGCGACGGCGGCGACGGCGGCCGCGCCTACGGCATTCGCATCGAGAACCTGGTGCTGGTCGGCGAGGCCTGCGCGGTCGACGGCGGCGAGCGGCCGATGCACGGCTTCGAGACGCTGACGCTGGCGCCGATCGACCGCCGCTGCATCGATGCGGCGCTGCTCGAAGCGGGCGAGCGCGCCTGGCTCGACGACTATCATGCGCGCGTGCGGCGCGCCTTCGCGGCCGACGCCGACGGCGATTTCGGCCGCTGGCTGGAGGCCGCCTGCGCGCCGCTGTGAATCGCGCCGCGGCGCGGACCTTAAAGAATCAGGAAGCGGAGCGGGAATGAAGTCTCGAATCCATGCGCGGCGCGGCCGCATCGGTCTGGCGCTGCTCGGCGCCCTGGCGCTGCTGTGCGGCGGCGCGGCGCGTGCCGAGTCGCTGACGCCGGAGCGTCTGTTCGCCGATCCCGACCTCAACGGTGCGAGCGCGCGCGGCGTGCAGCTGTCGCCGGACGGACGTGTCGTCGCTTACCTGAAGGCCAAGGATGACAACCAGAACGTGCTCGATCTGTGGGCGGTGAACGTCCGCGGCGGTCAGCCGTACCGTCTGGTCGACGCCGATGCGCTCGGCTCGCCCGACAAGCTGTTGTCCGAGGCCGAGAAGGCGCGCCGCGAGCGCCAGCGCGTCAGCCAGCGCGGCGTCGTCGACTATCGCTGGAGCGACGACGGCCGCTCGCTGCTGGTGCCGGTCGACGGCGATCTGTTCCTCGTCGACCGCGCGACGCGCACGCCGCGCCGTCTGACCGCGACGGCGGCCGACGAGATCGACGCCAAGCTCTCGCCGCGCGGCCGCTGGGTGTCGTTCGTGCGCGAGCAGAATCTCTATGTGATGCCGGCCGCCGGCGGCGAGGCGCGGGCGCTGACCAACGACGGCGGCGGCACGCTGTCGTGGGGCGTCGCCGAGTTCATCGCCCAGGAGGAGATGGACCGCAGCAGCGGCTACTGGTGGTCGCCGGACGAACGCCGCATCGCGCTGGCGCGCGTCGACGAGTCCGGCGTCGATCTGATCGATCGCCTCGACCTCGGGCCGCAGGGCACGACGATCGTGCAGCAGCGCTATCCGCGCGCCGGCCGGCCGAACGCGCGCGTCGAGCTTTACGTCGCCGATGTCGGCGACGGCCGGCGCACGGCGATCGACCTGCAGGCCGGGCTCGCGCCGGACGCCGAGCGCTATCTGGCGCGCGTCGCCTGGTCGCGCGACGGCCGCACGCTGTACGCGCAGCGCCAGACGCGCGACCAGCGCCGCCTCGACCTGCTCGCCTGCGCGCCGGACAGCGGCGCCTGCCGCGTGCTGCTGACCGAGACCTCGCCGCACTGGGTCGAGCTGAACGACGATTTCCGGCCGCTCGCCGACGGTCGCTTCCTGTGGTCCTCGGAGCGCTCCGGCTACCGCCATCTGTACCTGTACCGCGGCGACGGCACGCAGGAGCGCCAGATCACCGACGGCGACTGGCCGGTGAGCGCGCTGCTCGGCGTCGACGAGCGAGGCCAGCAGGCGTTCTTCCTGGCATCGAAGGACACGCCGCTGGAGCGGCAGGTCTGGCGCGTGTCGTACGCGCGCGGCGGCGCGCCGCAGGCGCTGACGCATGGCGCCGGCACCTGGAGCGCGAGCTTCGCCGGCGACGGCCGCAGTTTCGTCGGCACGTATTCCGATCCGGCGACGCCGCCGCGCACGGCGCTGTACGACGCCTTCGGCCGGCGTCTGCGCTGGATCGAGGAAAACCGTCTCGACGACGCGCATCCGTACGCGCCGTATCGCGATGCGCATCGCGTGCCGCAGTACGGCACGCTCGCCGCCGACGACGGCACGCCGCTGTACTACGCGCTGTCGACGCCGCCCGGTTTCGATCCGCGGCGTCGCTATCCGGCGATCGTGCTGGTCTACGGCGGGCCGCACGTGCAGAAGGTCAGGAAGGAATGGGGGCCGCTCGCCGACCAGCTCCTGCTGGCCGCCGGCTACGTGGTCTTCAAGCTCGACAACCGCGGCTCGGACAACCGCTCGGTCGCTTTCAAGACGGCGATCGACCGGCATCTGGGCACGGTCGAGGTGCGCGACCAGATGGTCGGCGTGCAGTACCTGAAATCGCTGCCCTACATCGCCGCCGACCGCATCGGCTACCAGGGCTGGAGCTACGGCGGCTTCATGACGCTGCGCATGCTGACCGAAGCCGGTGCCGGCATCCGCGCCGGTGCCGCCGGCGGTCCGCCGACCGACTTCTCGCTCTACGACACGCATTACACCGAGCGCTACATGGGCACGCCGGCCGACAACCCGGACGGCTATCGCGGCACCGACATCCTGCCGCGCCTGCCGGCGCTGTCGGGCCGTCTGCTGCTGGTGCACGGCATGGCCGACGACAACGTGCTGTTCGCCAATTCGACGCGCCTGATGGAGGCGCTGCAGCAGCGCGGCACGCCGTTCGAGCTGATGACCTATCCGGGTCAGCGCCACGGCATCCGCGGCAACGCCAAGCAGCTGCACCTGTGGCGCACCTACCTCGACTTCTTCGCGCGGGCGCTGGCGCCGCGCGCCGGCGAGGCGCCGCCGCCGGCTGCGGAGGCGGGCGCCGCGCCGCCACCGTGACGGGGCTTGACCTCAAGTTTGCTTGAGGTCCTAGGCTGCGCGCTCCTTTTGCGAGACGCAGGAGCCGATTCATGGAAACGCCATCGCCGGAACTGGAATCGCCGGAGCTGGAGACGCCGGCGCCGTTCATCGTCGTCAACACCTTCACGCTCAAGCGCGGCCAGCTCGACGCCTTCATCGCGGCGCAGCGCGACGGGCTGCTGGCGATGCGCGGGCGCATCGACGGCCTGCTCGGCAGCCGCCTGCATCGCGCGCTGGAGCGCGATCAGGCCTTGCTGGTCTCGGTGTTCGCGTCGCGCGCGGCTTTCGAGCGCTTTCGCGACGGGGAACTGTTCGCCGCGCACCGCGCGCGCCTGGCGCCGTTCATCGAACGCACCGAGCCGGTGTTCTACGCGCCGGCCTATGCGGCCGGTTCGGTCTGAACGGGCGCCGGCGTCTTCAGCTTGCGGATGACGATGGTCTCGGCGATGCGGTCGTGCACCGTCTGGCGGTTGTGGTGAATGAAGTACTGCCAGAAGCCGAAGCCGGCTTCGAGCATCGACGCCGCGTAGCCGAGGGCGCGTTCGATGCAGTGCCACAGCGACAGATGCTCGTGGCTGATCGAGATGACCTGGATGCCGAGCAGTTTCTTGCCCGGCGTCTGGCCGTGGCCCCAGTACGTCGTCAGGCCGAAGTAGGCGACGATGAAGATCAGGCCGCTGATGCTGCTGAACGGGCTGAAGCTGCCCTGGCCGTCGCCGATCCAGACTCTCCACAGCAGAGCGACGCTGGCGATGATGGTGAAGTCGATCAGCCAGGCCCATGCGCGGCGGCTGAAGCTCGCGAGCGGCGTGCCTTCCAGGCTGCGCGTGCGGTCGAGGGTGTGGGTGACGAAGGCGTTCGGGCGTTCGGACATGGGTGGGGCTTGCAGGTGAGCGAGGCGCCGAGAGCCTAGCCGGTCGCCGCCCCGCGCGTCACCGGGGCATCCCTCACTGGCGCCGCGCCGGCGCTGCCGCCGGGCGTCGCCCGGCGCGAGCGTCGCGCCGCGCGCCGTGCAACGGAACGCCGTCGGGGAAGCCCTGACGATGCCTGTCGGATGCCGTCCACGACCCCCGCCGGATGCTGGCGCCGCGTCGGAATTGCCCGCTGCAACAGCAACTTGCGGGCCGCTGCCGGCGTCGCGCTGGCGGCAAATGTCAAGCGCCGCGCAACGCCGAAACGTCACATTGCCGCCATCGTGTGGGGCTCCTGCGTAGGCCTCGCCGGGAACGGGAGAATCTTGATGAAATCGTTGAGCTTGATGATGGCGGCGGCGCTGTTGGCGCCGGCGGTGGCAATGGCGGCGGGCGATCTGACGCCGGTGGGCGCGGAAAAGGGCGCGAATGCCGACGGTAGCATTCCGGCCTGGACGGGCGGCGACCTGAAGCCGCCGGCCGGCTGGAAGCCGCTGACGCCGCGGCCCGATCCGTATGCGAGCGAGAAGCCGCTGTTCTCGATCAGCAAGGCCAATCTGGCGCAGTACAAGGCCAACCTCACGGCCGGCCAGATCGAGCTGCTGAACACGCTGCCGGGCTACCGCATCGACGTCTATCCGACGCACCGCAGCTGCGGCTATCCGGACTTCGTCTACCAGAATTCGCAGGAAAACCTGAAGACCGCCAAGGTCGCCGCCAACGGCTACGAACTGGCCGCCGCCAAGCCGGCCGGCTTTCCGTTCCCGCAGCCGAAGACCGGCGTCGAAGCGCTGTGGAACTACAAGCTGCGCTGGATGGGCGAGGGCCGCACCGAGCCGAACTACACGCTGCTGTCGCCGGGTCGCGGCGGTTCGGACTTCGTCAAGATCCGCATCGATTCGAGCATGCTGACGCCGTTCGGCAATCCGAAGGCCAAGTCGATCACCGACGTCGGCGGCGTCGAGTTCAAGTTCATCCAGGAAGTGACCGAACCGGCGGCGCGCACCGGCGAGATCACGCTCGGCATCTACTACCTCGACAAGATGAACGAGGGCTGGATCTACATGCCGGGCCAGCGCCGCGTGAAGCGTCTGTCGACCTATGCGTACGACGCGCCGCTGATGGGTCTGGAGAACACCTACTACGTCGACCAGGCGTGGATGTACAACGGCATGCTCGACCGCTACGACTACAAGCTGGTCGGCAAGAAGGAAATGTACGTGCCGTACAACACCTTCGCGCTGCGCGACAGGAAGCGTTTCACGCAGCAGACGATGTTCGGCCCGCAGTATCCGAACCGCGACGCCTACCGCTACGAGAAGCACCGCGTCTGGGTCGTCGAGGCCACCGTCAAGCCGGGCCAGCGCCACGCCGCGCCGAAGCGCACGTTCTATCTGGACGAGGACAGCTGGGTCATCCTGCTCGCCGACCTGTACGACGCGCAGGGCAAGATCTCGCGCGTCGAGGAAGGCTCGATCCTGCCGGCCTGGGAACTGGGTGCCTGCATCAATCAGGAATTCTTCAGCTACGACCTGAACAGCGGCCGCTACTTCGGCGACGTCATGGTGTTTGGCGAGAAGGAAACCGACTGGCTGGCGGCGGCGCAGGGCCGCATCAAGCCGGACATGTTCACCGAGTCCTACCTGCAGCGCGCCGGTTCGCGCTGATCGACGATCAACCTGGGGGCAGGGAGATATGAAGGCAAAGCAGATCCGCGGCATGACGGCGGGCGCGATGGGCGGAGCCGTGCGCTCCGCCGTCGCGGTCGCCGCCGCACTGAGCTTCGCGCCGCAGGCGCAGGCATTCCGCTTCGAGTACGGCGACTTCAAGGGCTCGTTCGACAGCGTGCTGTCGTACGGCCTGCAGGTCCGCACCGAATCGCCGGACTGCACGATCATCGCGCGCGACAGCGGCGGCTGCGCCAGCCTCACCGCGGACCTGCCGGAGGCCTCGGCTGACGTCTACCTGATCAACGCCGACGACGGCGACCAGAACTACAAGAAGGGCGACATCGTCTCGTCCGTGGTCAAGGGCCTGCACGAGTTCTTCATCAAGCAGCCGGACTGGGGCACGAGCATGCTCGTGCGCTATTCCGAGCTCTACGACTTCAAGATCGACGATACGCGCCGCACCGAGATCACCAAGGAAGGCAAGGACCTCGCGGTCCGCGATCACCGCTTCCTCGACGCCTGGGTCTCGCAGAATTTCACGATCTTCGACCGCAACGGCCGCATTCGCGTCGGCAATCAGGTGCTGACCTGGGGCGAGGGCATCTTCACGATCGGTGGCGTCAACACCATCAATGCCATCGACCTGCGCCGCATGCACACGCCCGGCACCCAGCTCAAGGAGCTGTATCGTCCGGCGCCGATGGTGTCGCTGTCGCTCGACGTGCTCGACGATCTGAGCATGGAAGCGTACTGGCAGTGGAAGTGGAATTCGTTCCAGCTCGACGCCGCCGGCACGTACTTCTCGTCGGCCGACGTCGCCGGCGAGGGCGCCGATCGCGCGCTGTATATCCCGACCTCGCAGGTCAACGCCGGCATCGCCGCGATTCCGGGCGGCACGCTGCTGCTCGGCCAGGCGCCGTACGGCACGCTCGGCGATCCGGGCGGTACCGGCCTGACGCGCGCGCAGCTGCAGAATCCGGATGTCGTCGTCGCACGGCTGGCCGATGCACTGAATCGCCCCGAGTGGCTGGTGCGCCTGGCGTACGGCGACCACGGTTCGGCGCTGCCGTACCAGGGTACTAAGGCCGGCAGCGACGACGGCCAGTGGGGCCTGTCGTTCCGCTACCGCCCGGAGTGGTTCGACGGTTCCTTCGGCTTCTACTACGTCGAGTTCAACGAGAAGGTTCCGTTCGTCTCGTACGTCGTCAACGACTCGCTGTCGAGCTACAACCCGGTGTCGGCCGGCTACCGCCTCGAATATCCCGACGATCGCCGCATGCTCGGCATGTCGGTGTCGACGACGCTCGGCGCCTGGGGCATCGGCGCCGAAGTCGCCTACCAGCCGAAGCAGGCGGTGATGATCGACACCTCGGTGCCGACCGGCAACATCGAAAACAGCGCGCCGTACGCCTGCGTCAACGGCGGCGGCGAAGCGGCCGGCAAGTACTGCAAGGGCTGGGTCGACGAGAAGAAGTGGCAGGCGACGATCAACGGCCTGCAGCTGATGTCGCCGGCCGACGGCATCGGCCGTTACATCCTCAAGGGCCTCGGCGCCTCGGAAGGCATGATCCTGCTCGAAGTGTCCGGCACCTACTACCCGGATCTGGAGCGCAAGGGCGGCATTCCGTGGTCGATGCCGTCGTACGGCCTGCCGGACAAGTTCTCGTGGGGCTACACGCTGTCGACCAACGTCTCGTATCCAAACGTGTTCAATCTCGGCTGGACCTTCATGCCGCAGATCGATCTGGCGCAGGGCGTCAACGGCAACTCGCCGAACGCGCTGCCGTGGCTCTCGGACACGATCGCCGACACGCTGTCGTTCAACTTCATCCGCCGCGGCAACCAGCTCAGCACCTCGCTGGCGTACACGCAGTACCACGGCGGCGGCAACTACAACCTGATCCGCGACCGCGACTTCGCCTCGTTCGCCATCACCTACTCGTTCTGATGTCGCTCCGCATGTTCGTTCACACCGGCGGTACGCCATGACCGGCTTCGTCGCCAGGCTCGAGCGCCTGCTGTTCGCGCATCGCGCCTTCGTCCTCATCGTCGCCGTCGTGCTGACGGTGCTGATGACGTTCGCCGCCGCCCAGCTCAGGATCTCGGCCGGTTTCGAGAAGATGCTGCCGCAGCATCACGAGTACATCGAGACCTTCGAGAAGTACCGCAACGAGCTGTTCGACGCCAACCGCGTCGTCATCGTCGTGCGGGCGCGCCACGGCGACCTGTGGACCGAACAGAACCTGCGCACCCTGCTGCAGGTGACCGACGCGGTCACCTACCTGGACGGCGTCAACCGCGGCAGCGTCATGTCGCTGTGGACGCCGAACGTCTTCTACAACGAAATCACCGAGGACGGTTTCCGCTCGGAGCCCCTGATCAGCGGCACGATCACGCCCGAAGCGCTGACCCCCGACGTGATCAACGAGATTCGCCATCGGGTCATCGCTGGCGGGTACGGCGGCCTGCTCGTCTCCAAGGATGGAGCGGGCGGGCTGGTCGTAGCCGAACTCAACGAGATCGATCCGCACAGCGGCGAACCGCTCGACTATATCGCCCTCGCGCATGCGCTCGAGGACAAGATCCGCAAGCCGTTCGAAAACGCCGACGTCGAGATCCAGATCATCGGCTTCTCGAAAGTGGTCGGCGACATCGCCGACGGCGCCAGCGGCGTGCTGGTGTTCTGCGGCATCGCGCTGCTGCTGACGGCGCTGGCGGTGTTCTGGTACTGCCGCTCGTGGACGCTGACGCTGCTGCCGGTCGGCTGTTCGCTGGTGTCGCTGATCTGGCAGTTCGGCACGCTGCACCTGCTCGGCTTCGGCCTCGATCCGCTCGCCATCCTGGTGCCGTTCCTGGTCTTCGCGATCGGCGTGTCGCACGGCGTGCAGCAGATCAACTTCATCACCCGCCAGATCGCCGCCGGCGACGACTCGCAGGCGGCGGCGCGGGCGAGCTTCAGCGGCCTGCTGATCCCGGGCTCGCTGGCGCTGGCCACGGCGCTGGTCAGCTTCGTGACGATGATGCTGGTGCCGATCCCGATGATCCGCGAGCTGGCGCTGACGGCGTCGATCGGCGTCGGCTACAAGATCGCCACCAACCTCGTGCTGCTGCCGATCGCCGCCTCGTACTTCCGCTTCACGCGGGACTACGCCGAGCGCGCGCTGGCGCGCCGCGAGCAGCGTTCGGTGCTGATGCAGAAGATCGCCCGCGTCGCCGAGCCGCGCAACGCAGTGATCGTCACGCTGCTGACGCTCGGCGTGTTCATCGCCGCCGTCGTGCTGAGCCACGGCCGCCACATCGGCAGCCTGCAGCCGGGCGCCGCGGAGCTGCGGCCCGATGCACGCTACAACCTCGATTCGGTATCGGTCGCCGAGCACTTCGACATCGGCCTCGATTGGCTGACGGTCGTGGTCGAGGCGCCGGCCGATTCCTGCGAGAACAGCGACCTGTTCCGCTATGTCGACGAGTTCGGCTGGGAGATGAGCCGCGAACCCGGCGTGGTCTCGGTCGAGTCGGCGGCGACGATGGCCAAGCTCTACAACGCCGGCTTCAACGAAGGCCAGCTGAAGATGGCGGCGATCCCGCGCGACGGACGCACGCTCGGCTACATCCTGCACCAGTTCCAGCAGAGCCGCGGCATCCGCAACGGCGACTGCAGCGTGCTCGCCGTCAACCTCTATCTCGCCGACCACAAGGCGACGACGATCAAGAACATCGTCGCCAGGGTCAAGGAATTCCGCAGCGCGCATCCGTTCGAGGGCGCGACGCTGCGCCTGGCCAGCGGCAACGTCGGCGTCGAGGCGGCGACCAACGAGGTGCTCGAGGAAAGCGAGCTGCCGATGATGCTGTACGTCTACGCAGCGATCCTGATCCTGGTGTTCCTGGCCTACCGCGACTGGCGCGCGATGATCGCCTGCTGCCTGCCGCTGACGGTGGCGACCTTCATCGGCTACGCGTTCATGAAGGCCTGCGACATCGGCCTGACGATCTCGACGCTGCCGGTGATGGTGCTCGCGGTCGGCGTCGGCGTCGACTACGCGTTCTACATCTACAACCGCCTGCAGTGGCATCTCGCGCACGGGCTCGACATCGTCAAGGCCTTCGAGCAGGCGCTGTCGGAGACCGGCGTGGCGACGGTGTTCACGGCGATCACGCTGTCGGTCGGCGTCGCCACCTGGTCGTTCTCGGCGCTCAAGTTCCAGGCCGACATGGGCAAGCTGCTGACCTTCATGTTCATGGTCAACATGCTGATGGCGATCACCGCGCTGCCGGCCTTCGCGGTCGTGCTCGAACGCCTGTTCCCGCGCCGCAAGCCGGTGCGCGTGCCGGGCCTGATGCAGCACTGACGCGATGACGAGCGCGCCGACGTCGACGATCCTGGGCGAGGCGCTGCCGCGTCTGGCGGCGCTGCCGCGCGCCGGCCTGCTCGGTGCGCCGACGCCGGTGCAACCGCTCGCCGGTCTGGCGCAGGTCTACGTCAAGCGCGACGACCTGACGGCCGCCGACTACGGCGGCAACAAGATCCGCAAGCTCGACTTCCTGCTCGGCGAGGCGCGGCGCGACGGCTGCGGCGCGGTGCTGGCCTTCGGCTACGCCGGCTCCAACTTCGTCGCGGCGACCGCCTGGCACGCGCGCAAGCTCGGCCTGTCGACGCTTGCCGGCCTGCTGCCGCAATGCCCGGCCGCGTACGTGGTCGGCAATCTGTCGGTGTCGCTGCACTGCGGCGCCGAGCTGTTCGTGGGCGGCAGTCCGGCGACGCTGGCGGCGACCGCCGTGGCGCGTTCGCTGCGGCGGCTGGCGCGCGAGGGCCGGGCGCCGCGCTGGATGGCTCCCGGCGGCTCGAACGCGCTCGGCGCGCTCGGCTTCGTCGAGGCGGCGTTCGAGCTGCGCCGCCAGATCGACGCCGGCGAACTGCCGGCGCCGCGCAGCCTGTATGTGCCGTTCAGCAGCATGGGCACGGTCGCCGGCCTCGTCACCGGCCTGGCGCTCGCCGGTTTGCCGACGCAAGTGATCGCCGTGCAGGTGGTTGGCGAAACGCTCGCCGGCCGCGCGCGGCTCGGTCGTCTGCTCGCCGATCTCGCCGTACTGCTGCGCCGCCACGGCGTCGCCGTGCCGGAAGCCGAAACGCTGCTGGCGCGCGTCGTGATCCGTACCGAGTTCTACGGCGGCGAGTACGCCTGCCGTACCGATGCCGCCGCCGCCGCGGTCGCGCGCTTCACCGCCGCTGCCGGTGCGCGCGCCGACAGCGCCTACACCGGCAAGGCGCTGGCCTGCCTCTACGCCGATGCGGCGACGCGCAATCTCGCCGCGCCGGCGCTGTACTGGCATACCTTCAGCGCCACCGCGCTGCCGCCGGGCGTGCCGCTGGCGCCCGCGTCGGCGGCGCCGCACGCCCTTCGCCACCACTGGACGCTCGAGCGCGCCGGCCTGCACGGCCTGCCGCTCCTCTGCTCGCACTGAACATGTCCGATTCGATTCCGACCCGCCTGCGTGCGCCGCGCCTCGCGCTCGGCCTGATCCTGTCCGCCGTCGCCGCGACTGCCGCCGCCGCCGCGCCCGCCGCCGAGCCGCAGGCGCTTGGCCCGCAGGCCGCGGCCCGGGTCGCCGCCGCGACGCAGACGCCGCTGCTGGCGGTGACGCGCGCCGGCGCGCGCCTGGTCGCGGCCGGCGACCACGGCGTGATCCTGCTGTCCGACGACGACGGCCGCAGCTTCCGTCAGGCGACGGCGGTGCCGGTGCAGGTGTTGCTGACCTCGCTGAGCTTCGTCGACGCGCAGCACGGCTGGGCCGCCGGTCACGACGGCGTGGTGCTGGCGACTGCCGACGGCGGCGAGACCTGGACGCTGCAGCATCGCGACGTCGACGGCGACAAGGCGCTGTTCGCGATTCACTTCGAGGACGCGCAGCACGGCTTCGCGGTCGGCCTGTTCGGGCTCGCGATCCAGACCGCCGACGGCGGCCAGACCTGGTCGCCGCTGACGATCGCCGGCGGCGAACGCACCGACCGCCACCTGTTCGCGATCTTCGGCGGGCATGGCGCGCCGCTGTTCACCGCCGCCGAGTCCGGCGTGGTGTTCCGCTCGACCGACGGCGGCGCCAGCTGGCAGGAAATCCAGACCACGAATCCCGGCTCGTTCTGGGCCGGCACCGCGCTCGGCGACGGCCGCTGGCTGATGGCCGGCATGCGTGGCCACCTGTTCGAGAGCCGCGACGATGGCCTGAGCTGGCAGGAGATCGCCAGCGGCACCGACCAGTCGCTGACTGCGGTCGCGCGCTTCGGCGACGGCCGCGCTGTGGTCGCCGGCCTCGGCGGCACGGTGCTCGTGCGCGAAGCCGGCGCGTCGGCGTTCGTGCTGCAGCAACGGGCGGATCGCGCCGCGCTTGCGGCGCTCGCCGAGGGCAGCGCCGGCGCGCCGCTGCTGTTCGGCGACAAGGGCGTGCTCGCGTCGCCCTGACGCGCCGCGCGCGGCGTTGCGTCGCGCCGCCGCCTTCGTCGTATCCCCGGACCGGCGCGCTCGAGCAGTGCGTCTGAACAGCGCGCCTGAACAGCGCGCCTGAACAGCGCATTTGATCAGTGCGCCCGAACAGCGCGTTTGAGCGGTGTGCCCGGCGCGCCCGCTGTGCGCCGCCGATCTTTCCGTTGCCGCCCCTCGTGTTCCGGATGCGTTGCCGGCGCGCGGCCGCGCGCGCATGGCCGCGCGCCGCGGCAGTCAGACGGTCCGCGTACGCGTACGCAAAATATGGCGCCAGATGTCAAGAGCATGACGGGTGCGAATTGTCACATTGCCGTCACCGTGCCCCGGGCGCGTGCGACCGGCCTTCACCGCAAACGATGGCCGTCGCGATCAGCGTCGGGCACGGCCGCAAGGCCGGCGCGGGATTGCCGGCGCAGCATTCGGGGAACGGGATGAACGGAAGCATCGGGGCGCGGACCATCGGGGCGGTTCGCTGGCACGGCATCGGCGGCATGGCACTGGCGATGGTCACGCTGCTCGGACTCGCGGCCTGCGGCAGCAGTTCGCCGTCGGCGGTCAGCGAAGCGGGCGCGAGCTGCCAGATCGGGCAGCTCGACGAGCAGCAGATCCTCGGCGTCAAGCGCGCCGACGCCGATCTGCCGCTGGCCGACCTTTCGCACTACGCCGCGCGCCGCGCGGCGCGTGCGTCGGACGCCGTGCTCAACGGCGGCGGCTGCGAGAACAACACCAGTTTCCGCTACGGCGCCGGCGTCGGCGACATCACCGGTCCGGCGCTCGGCGAGGAGCAGCTCGGCTACGCCGATCCGGCCCAGGTTTCGACCGGCCTGCACACGCGCGAGCACGCGCGCGCCTTCGCCTTCTCGTCGGAGTGCGGCGGCCGCAAGGGCTACGCGATGCTGGTGACGATCGACAACGGCCTGTCGTTCGATTCGATCAAGTTCGGCGTGATGGAGCGCATCGCCGCCGACACCGAGGACCATCTGTCCGATTACTGGACGATGGACAACGTCATGATCTCGGCGACGCACACGCATTCCAGCGCCGGCGGCCAGGCGCACTACGACCTCGCCAACGTGTTCGCGCTCGGCTTCGACAAGCAGTCGTACGAGGCGGCGGTGAACGGCGTGTTCGACGCGATCCAGCAGGCGCACCGCAGCCTCATGATGGCGACGCCGGGCCCGATCCGCATGGCCAAGTCCGAGCTGCTCGACACCAACTTCAACCGTTCGCCGCCGGCCTACGCGAAGAACCCGGAAGAGGAACGCGCGCGCTTCGTCGACACCAGCGGCCGCGAAGTGACGACCAACCGCATGATGACGCTGCTCAAGCTGCAGCGCGACGACGGCACGCCGGTCGGCATGCTGAACTGGTACTCGATCCACGGCACCTCGATCGGTCAGACGCACACGCTGCTGTCGGCCGACAACAAGGGCTACGCGGCGCAGCGCTTCGAGCAGGATTTCGCGCAGGGCGTCTATCCGGAAGGCGGCTTCATCGCCGGTTTCTTCCAGTCCGACGAGGGCGACGCCTCGCCGAATCCGTTCATGATGGATCTGAGCGAGAAGGAGCTGCATTCGCGCGACACCGACGCCTGGACGCAGCGCGGCGGCGGCCGCGACGATTACGAAAGCGCGATGATCTCCGGCTACAAGCAGTACCACCACGCGCGCAAGCTCTGGGACGACGCCAAGGAAAAGCTGCACGGCGAGGTCAAGGCGATCCACATCCCGATCGACATGAGCGGCGTCGTCATCGACCAGCCGAAGACCTATCCGGATGCGCTGATGCCGAAGATCGGCGGCCAGCAGACCTGCAATCCGGCGCTCGGCATTTCGTTCGCCGGCGGCGCCGAGGACGGCCGCGGCCCGTTCACCGAAGGCGCAGCCTGCCCGATGAGCGACGACCAGCTGCTGCCGTTCCTGACCCAGTACCTGAAGGACACCTTCACCGGCCTGACGCAGGGCGCGCTGCCGTCGCAGCTGATCGAACCGGTCGGCTGCTACAACCCGGCGTTCGCGCTGCTCGGCTACGCCTGCCAGATGGAAAAGCCGGTCGCGATCCCGCTGGTCGTCGGCCTCGGCGACCTGTCGCTGCTGCAGCTGCAGCCGAAGGTGATTCCGTTCCAGATGATCACGCTCGGCAATCTCGCGATCATCTCGCTGCCGTGGGAGGTGACGACCACGTCCGGCCGTCGCCTGCGCGACGCCGTGCTCGACGTGCTGCAGGACGCCGGCATCGATTACGCGGTGATCGGCGGCCTGTCGAACACCTACATCCACTACCTGACGACGCGCGAGGAGTACTCGGCGCAGAACTACGAGGGCGCCTCGACGGTGTTCGGCCCGTGGGCGCTCGACGCGGTGATCCAGGAAACGGCGCGGCTGGCGAAGAACCTGCGCGACGGCAAGCCGGCGCAGAGTCCGTATCAGGCGGCGCGCTACGAAGATCACACGCCGCTGCTGTTCTTCCACCTGCTGCTGTCGACCGCCGACAGCCGCCTGCCGAGCGGCGCTGCGTACGGCGAGGTCACGCAGCAGCCGCAGGCCGAGTACCAGATGACGAAGGACGAGCGCCTGACGGTCAGCGCCAGGTTCTACGCCGCCAACCCGCGCAGCGACATGCGCAACGGCGAGAGCTACTTCTACATCGAGCGCCAGGTCGGCGACAGCTGGCAGGTCGTCGCCACCGACGACAGCTGGTGGACGAAGATGACGATCGTCAAGAACGGTTCGCAGACCGACGAGGCGCTGATCGAATGGCAGGTGCCGGCCGATACCGCGCCGGGCACCTACCGCATCCGCTACGAGGCCGGCAGCAAGGACGGCGCGTACAGCGGCCTCAGCGATCCGTTCGTGCTGAAGGGCTGCGGCGCGTGAGGCGCGGGCTCCGGACGCTGCTGCTGTGCGCGCTGCTCAGCGCCTGCAGCAGCTCTCCGGAGCCGGCGGGGTTCGACTTCGACGCCGATCCGCGCGCGCGGCAGATCGAGGTCGCGACGAAGACTGTGGAAGCCCCGGCCGGCGTGGTCGCCGACCGGGTCTTCGTTAACGCCGCGCCGGGCACCGCCAACGAAATCCTGCCGGCCGACGATCCGGGTCGTGCCGCCGGCGCCGGCCATCGCCTGCTGGTCTGGGACACCGCGGATGCCGGCGAGTCCGCCGACAGCGTCCACTACGTCTTCGTGCTCGACACCGGCGGCGCACGCGTCGATGCGGCGCGGCTGGCGAGCCTGCAGGCGCAGCTGTCGGCGCGTCTGGGCGAGCAGCGCCTCAGCCCGTTCTATTTCGCCGGCAAGATGAGCGAGGCCTACGCCTATCCGCCGTCCTGACGGCGGCCGGCGCGCTCGCTAGTTAGCGCCGCCGCGCCCGCGCGCGGCGCCAGTCGCGGCGCGTGTCGACGTCGGCGAAGCCGCCGCGCGGCACCTCGACCGTACGCACGTCCGCCGCGCGCGCCAGCAGGCGTCGCGCTCCTTCGTCACCGCGCAGGCCGGCGACGGCGGCGAACAGCGGCCGGCCGAGCAGTACCGGATTGCCGCGCCGGCCGGCGCTGAACGGCACGACGGCGGCGGCGCCGGGCACGTAGGCCGCGCACAGGCGCGCGATCGTCGTGGCGCGGACGTCGGGCATATCGCCGAGCAGCACGACGGCGCCGGCGCAGGACGCGGGCAGGGCGGCGAGCCCGGCCTGCAGCGAGCTGGCCATGCCGGACGCATGCCGCGGGTTGTAGACGACGCGCCAGGGCGGCGCGCCGCGGCGTGCGCCGCGGAAGCGCGCCAGCGTCGCGCGGATCGCGCGCTGGCGGTGGCCGACGACGATGACGAGCGGCCGCGCCGGCGCCGCTCGGGCTGCGTCCAGCGTGTGCCACAGCAGCGGCGCGCCGCGCAGCGTCGCCAGCAGCTTGTGGCCGCCGCCGAAGCGGCGCGCGCGCCCGGCGGCGAGGACGACGAGGCCGATCCGCGCCACAGTCAGGTCTGAGGCACGGCGGCCAGCATCTCGCCGACGATCGACAGCGCGATCTGCTGCGGCGCGTGCGCGCCGGTGCCGGCGAGGTAGAGCCCGGCCGGCGAGCGCAGCTCGGCGATGCGGGCCTCGGCGATGCCTTCGGCACGCAGCTGCTGGCGACGCAGCTCGGCCTTGCGCCGGCTGCCGAGCGCGCCGACGCAATAGGCCGGCGAGCGCAGCGCCGCGGCCAGTACGGCATGGTCGGCCTCGGCATCGTGGGTCAGCGTGTAGACCGCGCAGCGTGCGTCGAGGCGCAGCCCGGCGAGCGCCGCGGCGAGCGGGCGGCGATCGTAGTGCAGCAGGTTCGAGCCCGGCGGCGGCGCTTCCGGCCCGAGCGGGCGCAGCAGCACGGTTTCGATGCCCATCTGCGGCGCCAGGTAGGCGAGCGCCAGCGACACCGGGTCCGCGCCGACCGCGATCAGGCGCAGCGGCGGACGGTGCTCGCGCACGAAACGGCCGTCGGCGAATTCGGGTTCGGTGTCGGCGAGCTGCATCGCGCCGCTGGCGAGATCGGTCAGCGCGTACAGCGGCTGGCGTCGCGCGCGCGCCTCGCGCAGGCGCGCGACGTAGGCGCGCGGCGCGGCGAGTTCGCGCACGAAGATGCCGATGCGGCCGCCGCAGCTGAGCTGGATGTCGAGCACCGGACTGCCGGCGCCGTAGTCGAGCAGGCGCGGCCGGCCGTCGGCCAGCACCGCCAGCGCCTCGGCCGCGACCGCCGCCTCGACGCAGCCGCCGGAGACGTAGCCGACGCACTCGCCGCGCGCGTCGATCGCCATCTCGCTGCCGAGCGGGCGCGGCGAGGAGCCGCTGATGCGGACCAGCGTGGCGAGCGCGCAGCGACGGCCGTCGGCGACCCAGCGTTCCAGCGTCGGCAGCAGATCGTCGACCAGGCCGTAGGCCGGCCAGTCAGGCCAGTCGCAGCTCGGGGCGGGCGCGCTTCGTTGCGCGAGGGCATCCATATTCGATCGTCCGGTGGCGGCGCGTCGATGAGGTCCGGCGGACATCGCGTAGCAGCCGTTTCATGGCGCGGCAGGCGGGTCGACGCATCATAGCGCGAGCGCCCGCGGCGGCGTCCGCCGCCGGGGCCCGGTTCCGATGCCCCTCCGGCGAACCTTGCGTGCGCCGTTCTTGCTGCAGGGTGGCGTGCTGCATCGTGGTGCGGGGATGCGATCAATGTGGTGCGTGAGCGACGCGCGCGTCGCCCTCGGCGGTATCCGCTCATGCAGCGCGCTGCCTGTTTCCGGTCGCCGCCCTGTCGGCTCCGCAAGAAGCCGTTGCCGATGCCGGGCTCGATTCGGTTGGCGCGACGGTGGGCCTCGGCGCTTCGTCGCCGGCGGCGGCTTGCGGAACTGCCCGCGCTGTCGAGCGCACTCGGCACCGCCGCCGCGTCGGCCGCTTGCCGCTGCTGGCCTTGATCGGCGAGCGTCGGCGCGGCTGAAGTGTCGTGCGGCCAAGGGCCGCATGGACCTCAGGCACGCGACGCGTAGCGATGCGCGCGCAGCGTTTATCGCACTACCTCAAACACCCCATGTTGTCCGTCACGGGACGCTTCCTATGCTGAAGGCTTGCGGTGCTGCGCGCGAAGCGTCGGCTGTCGAAAAAATGATCGATGGCATGAATCTCGCTATGACGACAGCGCTTCTGCGCGAGGGGCCCAAGGGACGTGCGAGGCGACAGGGCGGTACGTATGTGCCGTCGTGACGAATGCGGTAGTCGAATGCCTCTCGTGAGGATGTTCAGAGTAACGATGATGAAGTGGCGGAAGCAGACAGTGGCGGCGCCGTGGGCCGTGTCGGTCGTGATGACGGCCGGCGCGTGGACCGGCAGCCGTGCCGAAGACGAGACGACGGCCGCCGTGCCGATGCGCGCCGGGCTTGCCGCCACGCTCCAGGGCCTGTCGCAGGCCAAGACCGATTTCCTCGATAGCGACGGCATGAGGGCCGCCATCGCATTATCCAAGCTTCATCTTGCGGACGACGATGCGGCGATGCCGCTGCGCACGCACTCGCCGGCCTTCACGCCCCGAAAAATCGAATATGCACGCGGCCGCGCAGCGGCCTTCCACCCTGGCGATGCACCGCATCGCGCTCTCGCCGACGCCGCGCAGGCGCTGCGCTACGAGCATCAACTGGCGGAAGCCTCGCGCGAGTCCTGAGCGCGGCGGGCGCCGCCATTTTCAACCTGACATTCTGAGAATCCAGCCATGCAACTCGGCCAAGCCCAACCGGACAACAACCGCCGCCTGATCGGCATCGGCGGGGTGGTGGTGTTTCACGCGCTGCTGATCTGGGCCCTGGTGTCAGGGCTGGCGCGCAAGGCGATCGAGATTCTGCCGGCGCCGATCGAGACCAAGATCATCGAGGAAGTGAAGCCGCCGGAGGACGTGCCGCCGCCCCCGCCGCCGCCGACGCTGGACATTCCGCCGCCGCCGTTCGTGCCGCCGCCGGAAGTGAACATCGCGACGCCGCCGCCGCGCACCAACACGATCGTGGCGCAGAGCACGGTACCGACGCCGCCGCCGGCGCCGGCGCCGGTGGTCAAGGCGCCGCCGTCGGTGGCGCTGAAGATCGACAGCCGGCGCTGCCGGCTGCCGGAATAC
>NZ_AUFV01000008.1:0-8519 GCF_000426685.1 Solimonas flava DSM 18980
AATGTCAGGTTGAAAATGGCGGCGCCCGCCGCGCTCAGGACTCGCGCGAGGCTTCCGCCAGTTGATGCTCGTAGCGCAGCGCCTGCGCGGCGTCGTACTGGCCTTCCCACTTGGCGATGACCAGCGCCGCGAGCGCGTTGCCGACGACGTTGAGCGCGGTGCGCGCCATATCGAGGATGCGGTCGACGCCGGCGATGAAGGCCAGGCCTTCGATCGGAATGCCGACGCTGCCGAGCGTCGCCAGCACCACGACCAGCGACGCGCCGGCGACACCGGCCATGCCCTTGGACGTGACCATCAGCGTCAGCACCAGCGTCAGCTGCTCGACGAGGCTGAGGTCGATGCCATACAGCTGGGCGATGAAGATCGCCGCGATGCTCTGGTACAGCGTCGAGCCGTCGAGGTTGAACGAATAGCCGGTCGGGATCACGAAGCTGGCGATGCTGCGCGGCACGCCGTAGGCGCTGACCTTTTCCATCAGCCGCGGCAGCACCGTTTCGGAGCTGGCGGTCGAGAACGCCAGCACCAGTTCGTCCTTGAGCAGGCGCATCAACCGGAAGATGTTGATGCCGCACCAGCGCGCGATCGGCCCGAGCACGAGCAGCGCGAACAGGATCACCGCGACATAGACGAGCGTCACCAGCTTGGCGAGCGGCAGCAGCGAGGCGTAGCCGAAGGTCGCGACCGTCACCGCGATCAGCGCGAACACGCCGACCGGCGCGTAGCGCATGACCATATTGGTGACGCGGAACATCGTCTCGGAGACGCTGCGGAAGAGCTGCACGAGCGGATCGCGATGCTCGGCCGGCAGCGCCGAGAGTCCGAGGCCGAACAGCACCGAGAAGAAGATCACCGGCAGGATGTGACCGCTGGCCAGCGCGCTGAAGATGTTGTCCGGGATCAGCGACAGGATCGTCGCGAGCAGGCCGTGCGGACCCGACTGCGCGGCCTGCGAGCTCTGCTTGTACTGCGAGATGTCGGCCGTCGACAGCGAGCCCATGTCGATGCCGGAACCGGGCTGGAAGAAGTTGGCGAGTGCCACGCCGAAGACGATCGCGACCAGCGTGACGAGTTCGAAGTAGACGATCGTCTTGACGCCGATGCGGCCCAGCTTCTTGGCATCGCCGACGCCGGCGATGCCGACGATCAGCGAGGAGATGACGATCGGCAGCACGATCATCTTGATCAGACGGATGAAGATCTGCCCGGCCGGCGTCAGCACGTTGGCGATCAGCCAGACGCGCGCGTCGCCGCCGGTCTCGTGCAGCACCGCGCCGACGACGATGCCGAGCACCATCGCGATCAGAATCTGCCACGCAAGACCGATACGCATAAGTTTGAAGTCAGTTCCGTTTCGAGAATCCAGCCCGGCGCTCGACCGAGCCTTACATCTCGAGCGAGAGCTTGTTCGTCGCTCCGATTCGGGAACGCGAGTCAGCGAACGCCGGGCGCTTACGAGAAGCACGATCGATGCCGCTCGATCGTCCGGCAGAATGCGAGGGCAGGATAAGAAGCGCCGCGCGCCGCCGGCCAATGAATAGGCGGGCGGATCGCATAACCCATGGTTATGTCGTGCGGTCGGTCACGCCGCGCGGGCCGGAATGCCGGCCTCGCGCGGACCGCTGCGCCAGCGGCCCGCGGATGCCGCTCCGGCGCGGTTTGCGAACGTAGCCGCCAGAGCTTCGCGCCACGCTGCGCGTGCCCACAATAACTCTCGGTTATGCCTCCCAATCATCTTTTGATTGGTTCGCGCAGAGCCCGGCCGACTATCGTTTTTTCGCCCGCCTCGTCGACCACGTCGCAACCATGCGCCATCGCCCTGTCGGCCCGCATCTCTTCGTTTTCAAGCCTGTGCCATGACCGCTCAAGAAAATCCTGCCGACTCATCCGCGACAACCACTCCGGCGTGGGGCGCGCCGTACCTCCTGTATCTGGGCAACGCGCCAGACGACCTGTCGATCAAGACCGCACGCGGCCTCGCCTACTGGCGTCCGGAATGGTGCCTCGGCCAGTTCCGCGGCCCGGAGTGCAAGTCCTGGCTCGACCTGCCCGACATGGGCTTCGCCGAGGCCAAGGCGGCCGGCGCCGACACGATGGTGCTCGGCATCGCCAACGCCGGCGGCATCATGGATCCGCAGATGGTGCGCGACGTGGTCGCCGCGCTCGACGCCGGCCTGAACATCGCCTCGGGCCTGCACAAGCGCCTCGCCTCGCATCCGGAGATCGCCGAAGCTGCGGCGCGCAACGGCCGCGCGCTGTTCGACGCGCGCTATTTCCCGCTCAGCATTTCGGTCGGCAAGGGCCTGCGCCGCCCGGGCCGCCGCCTGCTGACGGTCGGCACCGACTGCTCGACCGGCAAGATGTACACGACGCTGGCGCTGGAGCGCGAGCTGCGCAAGCGCGGCGTCGCCGCCGACTTCCGCGCCACCGGCCAGACCGGCATTCTGATCGGCGGCGGCGGCATTCCGATCGACGCGCTGATCGCCGACTTCATCTCCGGCGGCGCCGAGTGGCTGACGCCGGGACGCGAGGACGGCGGCTGGGATCTGATCGAAGGTCAGGGCTCGCTGTTCCATCCCTCGTACGCCGGCGTCTCGCTCGGCCTGCTGCACGGCGCACAGCCGGACGCGCTGGTGCTCTGCCACGAACCGAATCGTCCGCATATGCGCGGCCTGCCGCACTACGGCGTGCCCGATCTGAAGCGCTGCCTCGAAGCGAACCTGCAGTCGGCGCGCCTCACGCAGCCGGACGTGATTGCCGTCGGCGTGTCGCTGAACACCTCGAAGCTGAGCGCGCAGGAAGCGGCCGACGCCTGCAAGGCCGCCGAGGACCTGCTCGGCCTGCCGTGCCAGGACCCGGTCGCCACCGGCGTCGACAAGATCGTCGACAATCTCCTGTCATGCTTCGCATCCTGAGCGTCGAACATCAGTCCTGGCCGCTGGCCACGCCTTTCCGGATCTCGCGCGGCGTCAAGACGTCCGCCGAAGTCGTCGTCGCGACGATCCGCGAAGGCGAGTTCGTCGGGCGCGGCGAGGCGCTGCCGTACGCGCGCTACGGCGAGACGATCGACTCCGTGCTCGAACAGGTGCGCGCGTTCTCGGCGGAAATCGCCTCCGGCATGGACCGCGAGGCCCTGCTCTGGGCGATGCCGGCCGGTGCCGCGCGCAACGCCATCGACTGCGCGCTGTGGGATCTGTCGGCGCGGCGCAGCGGCCGCTCGGTCGCCAGCCAGCTCGGCGAAGGTCCGCTGCCGGCGGTCGAGAGCGCGCTGACGGTCAGCCTCGACACGCCCGAAGCCATGCGTGCCGCCGCCGAGAAGATGGACGGCGCGCCGCTGGTCAAGGCCAAGGTCGACGCGCGTGATCCGGAAGCGCAGCTGCGTGCGGTGCGCGCCGGCGCGCCGCGCGCGCGCCTGATCGTCGATCCCAACGAGAGCTGGACGATCGAGCTGCTGCGCGAGATGCAGGGCCTGATGCGCGAGCTGAAAGTCGATCTCGTCGAGCAGCCCTTGCCGGCCGACCGCGATGAAGCGCTCGAGGGCTTCACGCCCGCGCAGCCGATCTGCGCCGACGAGTCCTGCCATGTCGCCGACGACCTTCCGCGCCTGCTCAAGCGCTACCAGGCGATCAACATCAAGCTCGACAAGACCGGCGGCCTGACCGGCGCGCTGGCGCTGCTGCAGCGGGCGCGCGCCGAACAGCTGCGCGTCATGTGCGGCTGCATGGTCAGCACCTCGCTGAGCATGGCGCCGGCGTTCCACATCGCGCGCCATGCCGAGTTCGTCGATCTCGACGGCCCGCTGTGGCTCAAGCAGGACCACCCGGGCGGCGTGCGCTTCGCGCATGGCGCGCTGCAGCCGCCGGCCCCGGCACTCTGGGGCGGCTGAGCCGGATCGCGCGCCGGAACGGGGCGCGCCGCGCGGCCGCCCCGATTCCGGCACGGCGCTTGCGTTAAGCGGCGCCACCCGCCCGTCGCCGCCCGGCGCCGGACATCGTGAGGAACACCGCCGTGTGGATCGTCCGCTACGCGTTGAAACATCCGTACACGATCGGCGCATTCGCGATCCTGATCGTGCTGGCCGGCGCGCTCAGCCTGCTGCGCATCTCGACCGACATCCTGCCGTCGGTGCGCCTGCCGTCGCTGAACATCGTCTGGTACTACACCGGCCTGCGCGCCGACGACATGGCGGCGAAGATCACGTCGTTCAGCGAAAGCTCGCTGATGAACAATCTCGACGACGTCAAGGAAGTGCGCGCCGAGACCACCGACGGCGTCGGCATCATCACCGTCGAGTTCCAGCCCGGCGTCAATCTGGAAATGGCGCTGGCGCAGGTTTCCGCCACGCAGCAGACCATCCTCAAGCGCATGCCGCGCGGCACGCTGCCACCGTCGATCATCCGCGTCGATCCGTCGAGCACGCCGATCCTCAATCTGGTCGTCAGCTCCGACACGCTCAACGACGGCGAACTCTACGACTACGCGCGCCTGCAGCTGCGCAGTCAGCTCAAGTCGATCGCCGGCCTGCGCCTGACGCTGCCCTACGGCGGCGCGCCGCGCCAGATCATGGTCGAGCTCGATCCGGCGCGCCTGCAGGCGCACGCGCTCAGCGCGTCCGACGTCGAGGCGGCGATCGGCGCGCAGAATCTGGCGCTGCCGTCCGGCGTGCTGCGCGAGGGCCGCCACGCGTGGCGCGTGACGCTGAACAGCAGCCCCGAGGACGGCGAGGCCTTCGAGGCGATGCCGATCCGCACGGTCGACGGCCGCACCGTGCTGCTGCGCGACGTTGCCACCGTACGCGACGGTCCGACCGTGCAGACCCATCAGGCGCGGCTCGACGGCCGTAACGCCGTCGTCATCTCGGTGATCAAGATGGGCAACGCCTCGACGGTCGACGTCGTGCGCCGCATTCGCGCGCGCCTGCCGGAACTGCAGGCCTCGGCGCCGGAGGGCGTGCGCGTCGAAGCGCTGTTCGACCAGAGCGTGTTCGTCGAGGCGGCGGCGCAGACAGTGCTGTTCGAAGTGCTGCTGGTCGCCTGTCTGGTCGCCGGCGTCGTGCTGCTGTTCATCGGCAGCCTGCGCTCGACGCTGATCGTGCTGACCTCGATTCCGCTGGCGCTGCTCTGCGCCATCATCGGCCTCTACGCGCTCGGCCATACGCTGAACCTGATGAGCCTCGGCGGCCTCGCGCTGGCGATCGGCCTGCTGGTCGACAACGCGCTGGTCGAGATCGAGAACAGCAATCGTCGCATCGAGGCCGGCGAGCCGGTGCGCACCGCGATCCTCAACAGCGCGCGCGAGGTGGTGTTCCCGGAATTCCTGTCGACGCTGTGCATCTGCATCGTCTTCATTCCGATCTTCATGATGAGCGGCGTACCGTCGTTCATCTTCAAGCCGCTGGCGCTGTCGGTGGTGCTGGCGATGACGGCGTCCTTCGTGCTGTCGCGCACGCTGATCCCGACGCTGGCGTCCATGCTGCTGCCGGCCGAACAGGCCCTGCACGCGGCGCCACACGACGGCGCGTTCGGCCGCCTGCAGCAGCGCTTCGAGCGGCGGCTGGCGGGCTGGCGCGATGCGCACGAACAACGCCTGCGGCGCTTCGACGCCGGCGGCATTCGCGTGCTGCTGGTCTGCGTGGCGATCGTGCTGTGCGGCGCGCTCGGCGCCTGGCTGCTCGGCCGCGAGTTCTTCCCGCGCACCGATGCCGGCATGATCCGCTTCTATCTGCGCGCACAGCCCGGCCTGCGCCTCGAAGAAACAGACCGCCTGTTCGCCGAGGTCCAGCACGAGATCCGCGCGACGATCCCGGAACGCGATCTGGCGCTGGTCAGCCAGATCGTCGGCCAGCCCGATCCGATCAATCTCGCCTGGGTCAACAGCAGCAGCGTCGGCTCGTTCGACGGCGAGGTCCTCGTCCAGCTCAAGCCCGGCCACGCACCGACCGCCGGCTACCTGGCGGCGCTGCGCCAGCGGCTCGGCGAGCGCTTCCCCGGCACGACGCTGTTCTTCCAGCCGGCCGACAGTACCAACCTGACGCTGGCCGGCGCCTCGCCGACCGATATCGACATCCGCATCGTCGGCAAGGACCGCAAAGGCAATCGCGCCGCGGCGGAAACACTGATCGAGCGCATGCGCCAGATGCCGGGCCTCGCCGACGTTAGCCTGCGCCAGGTCTTCGACCAGCCGGAGCTGTACATCGAGGTCGACCGCGTGCGCGCGCTCGAACTCGGCATCACGCAGGAACAGGCCGCCGACGCCGTGCTGTCGGCGCTCGGCAACGGCGGTTCGGTCGCGCCGACGTACTGGGCCGATGCCAAGGCCGGCACCTCCTACGTGGTGCAGATCCTCGCGCCGCCACTGCTGCTCGATTCGGTCGACGCCCTGCTCAACCTTCCGGTCCGCGTCGGCGACGACGGCCGCCTCGTGACGCTGCGCGCGATCGCCCGCGTCGCCCAGCGCAAGAGCGCGGCGACGGTCAGCCGCGTGATGCAGGCGCCGGCGCTGGACGTGCTCGCCAACGTGCAGGGCGTCGATCTCGGCAGCGCGGTCGACACCCTGACGTCGCTGCTCGACGAAGTGCGCGGCGGGCTGAAGGCCGGCAACCGCATCGAGCTGGTCGGCCAGCCGCAGGTGATGGATCAGGCCTATCGCGACCTCGCCGGTGGCCTGCTGATGGCGATCGTGCTGGTGTTCCTCGTGCAGGTCGTCAACTTCCAGTCCTGGCTGCTGCCGCTGAACGCGCTGGCCGGCCTGCCGCTCGCGCTCGCCGGCTCCGCCCTGGCGCTCAAGCTCACCGGCACCGCGCTCAGCGTGCCGGCGCTGATGGGCATCATCATGGTCGTCGGCGTGTCGACCGCGAACAGCGTGCTGGTCATCAGCTTCGCGCGCGACCGTCTCGCCGACGGCCTGAGCGCGCGCGAAGCGGCCCGGGCCGCGGCCCGCGCGCGCTTCCGGCCGGTGCTGATGACGGCGACGGCGATGATCGTCGGCGTGATTCCGATGGCGATCGGCCATGGCGCCGGCGCCGAGCAGAACGCGCCGCTCGGCCGCGCCGTCATCGGCGGCCTGCTGTTCGGCACGGCGGCGACGCTGACCGTGGTGCCGCTGCTGTTCGGGCGCATCGCCCGGCATCGCGCCGCGGACGGGCTCGTCGAGCCTCCGGCGACCGTCGCCGCCCCCTGATCCCTGCGAGAGTCCCATGCCCCTGTCCACTGCCGACATCGTTCACGCCGACGCGCTCCGCAAGCCACTCGTCGCGGCGCTCGCGCTGCTGCTCGCCGCCGGTGCGGCATTGCCGCCGACGGCGTTCGCGGCTGACGCGCCGGCAAGCGTGCGCGTCGCCGCCGCGCGCCCGGTCGAGACCGGCGACGCGGTGCGCCTGCCGGCGCGCCTGGCGCCGCTGCAGAGCGTGACGATCTTCTCGCGCGCCAGCGGCTACGTCGCCGAGCGGCTCGTCGATATCGGCGATCCGGTGCGGCGCGGCGATCTGCTGCTGCGCATCAGCGCGCCGGAAGTCGAGCGCGCGTATGCCGGCGCCGTCGCCGCGCTGAAACAGCAGCAGGCACGCGAGACACTGGCCCGCGCCGAGTTCCGGCGCGCCGAGATGCTGGTCGTCTCCGGTGCGGTCAGCGCCTCGCAGCGCGACGCCGCGCGCGCCGATCTCGACGTCGCCAGCGCCAATGTCGCGGCGGCGCGCGCCGAGGCCGAGCGTCTGCGCGAGATCGTCGGCTTCCAGCGCGTCGTCGCGCCGATTGACGGCCGCGTCGTCGAGCGCCGCGTCGAACGCGGTGACCGCGTCAACGGCGACAGCGGCGATGCCGCCGATTACCTGCTGCGCATCGCCCAGCTCGACGAGCTGCGCGTGCTCGTCGACGCACCGCCGGATCTCGGCCTGCGCCTGAAGCTCGGCGACGCCGCCAGCGTGCGCTTCGCCGAGCTGCCGGCCGAAGTCTTTCCGGCGCGCATCGCGCGCATGGCCGGCGACATCGACGCGCGCAGCGGCACGATGCGCGTCGAACTGCGCCTGCCGAATCCGCAGCAGCGTCTGCCGGGCGGACTGCGCGGCGAGGTCGAACTGCGGCCGGCGACGAAAACCCTGGTCGCGGTGCCGATGAACGCGCTGCTGGTACGCGAGGGCACGCCGAACGTCGCGCTCGCCGTCGACGGGCGCCTGCGGTTCCGGCCGGTGACCGTCGCCCACACCGGCGACCGCGAGGTCTTCCTGAAAGCGGGCCTGCAGCCTGGCGACGCGGTCGTGCAAAGCCCGAACGCGCTGCTGCGCGAAGGCGATCCGGTCGTCGTCGCCCCCTGAGGCACGGCACCGCGCGGTGCGCGCGTGTACGCCGCCGCTACGCCCGCGCGCGCTGCACGCCGATCGCTGAGCGCACGGCGCGGGCGCCGATCTTCCGCCCTTGCGCCGCGCCGGCCGCCCGCCCGCCGCCGCGACCGCCCCGCACGAGGCACGCGCCGCACGAGGCACGCGCCGCACGAGGCACGCGCCGCACGAGGCACGCGCCGCACGA
>NZ_AUFV01000008.1:8529-337643 GCF_000426685.1 Solimonas flava DSM 18980
CCGCACGAGGCACGCGCCGCACGAGGCACGCGCCGCACGAGGCACGCGCCGCACGAGGCACGCGCCGCACGAAAAAGCCCGGAAGGCCTGCGCCTTCCGGGCTTTTTTTCGACAGCGGCGACGGCGCGGGGCCGTCGCCGCCATGGCCGCCTATTTCACGCCGGCCAGCATCAGCACGGTCGCCAGACCGAGCGACATGCTGTGCACGTCCTGCGGCTTGTCGAGCTGCACGTACTCGTCGAGCGAATGCGCGCGCGAGCTTTCGAAGCCGCCGCCGAGCGTCAGGGCCTCGATGCCCAGGCTCATCGGCACGTTGGAGTCCGTCGAGCTGCTGCCGAACTGCGGTTCGATGCCGCCGGCGCGCGACACGGCGCTCGCGATCCTGCTGATGCTCTTGTCGAGATCGGTGTGGCCGACCGGACGGTCGCCGACCGCTTCGAGCTTGTAGGCGACTTCGCCCTTCGCCGTCGAACGGGCCGCGTTCTCGGCCGCGACTGCCTTCGGCAGGATCGCCAGGAACTGCTGTTCGAGCGCGTCGAGCTCGGCCTTGCCGGCGGAGCGCATGTCGACGGTCATCGACATCGCGAACGGAATCGAGTTGACCGAGGTGCCGCCTTCGATCAGACCGACGTTGTAGGTCGTTTTCGGCGTCTTCGGCACCTGGATCTTGCCGAACTCCTCGATCGCCTGACCGAGCGCGAACGCCGGGCTGACGAGGCCGAACGCGCCGAAGCTGTGCCCGCCCGGACCGGTGAACGTGACCTTGTAGCGCTTGGAACCGACGCCGCCGTTCGTGATGCGGCCGGCGTGGCCCGGCTCGAACGAGATGAAGTAGCCGATGCGGTCCTTGTACTTGCTCTTGTTGAACAGGTAGCGCGTGCCGCGCAGATCGCCCGGGCCTTCCTCGCCGACGTTGCCGACGAACAGGATGTCGGAGCGGGTCTTGAAGCCGGCGGCGTCCATCGCGCGAACGAACGCGAGCAGCACCGGCAGGCTGCTGGTGTCGTCGCCGATGCCCGGCGCGTGCAGGGTGTGGCCTTCGCGGCGGACCTTCACGTCGGTGCCGGCCGGAAACACCGTGTCCAGATGCGCGGCGATCACCACCAGCGGGCCCGAGCCGGTACCCTTGCGCAGGCCCATGACGTTGCCGACCTCGTCCATCTCGACGTCGGAGAGGCCGTGCTCCTGCAGCATGCGCTGGTAGACGCGCGCACGTTGCTCTTCCTTGAACGGCGGCGCCTCGATCTCGGTCAGCGTGACGATGTCACCGACGATGCGCTCGTAGTCCTTGTCGATCTGCGCGGTCGCGGTCTTGAACTTGCCGCTGGCGAGCAGACGCGACGCGTCCTTGTCGTAGTTCGTGCCGGCGGCGTGTGCCGACAGCGTCATCGAGAGCAACAGGCCGCCGAGTGCGGCGCCGGTCCATTTCCTGTCCATCAAAGTCTTCACTCCTGTCTTCGGGATGCGGCCTTGCGCGCGGATCGTCCGATGCCGCGGCGCGTGCCCTGAACGCTAGCGCAGGCCGCCCGGCGACCACCAATCACCAGTGCGCGACCTGCCATAACCGGAACAAATGGCGGGCGCCGCGCCCCGTCACCGGGACGGCCGGCGCGGCGCCTCCCCTGCCGGCCCGGATGCCTGAGCCTTCAGCCGAGGTTGCAGATCTTGCGCTTGTAGGCGAGGAAGTAGCCGGCCAGCTCCTTCCAGACCGGCCCCGGCCGGCCGCCGCCGACGGCGCGGCCTTCGAGCGCGACGATCGGCAGCACGTCCTTCGTCGAGCTGGTGATCCACAGCTCGTCGGCCGCTTCCAGCTCGGCCTTGGTGACCTCGCGCTCCTCGATCGGCAGACCGTGCTGGCGGCAGATCTCGACCGTCAGGTTGCGTGTCACGCCGGCGAGAATGCGGTTGCTGATCGGCGGCGTCGCAATGCGGCCGTTCTTGACGACGAACACATTGGTCGACGAGCCCTCGGTCACGCAGCCGTTGCGCGTCAGGATCACCTCGGCGGCACCGACGACCTGGGCCATCTGCCGGAACAGGATGTTCGGCAGCAGCGCGACCGACTTGATGTCGCAGCGGTCCCAGCGGTTGTCCTCGCGCGTCAGCGCCTTGGCGCCGACCGCGCTGTCCGGGTTGTGCAGCGGCGACAGGCTCAGCGGCGAAGCACTCATGAACACCGTCGGCGGCACGGCCGGCACCGGGAACACGTGATCGCGCTTCGCCGCCGTGCCGCGCGTCACCTGCACGTAGATCGAGACATTGCCGCCGCCGTTGCGGCTGACGATCTCGCCGCACAGCGCGCGCCACTGCTCGCGCGGATGCGGATTGTCGATCTGCAGCTCGCGCATCGAGCGCTCAAGGCGCTGCAGATGCTCCTCGATACGGAACGGCACGCCGTTGAAGACCGGCACGACTTCATAGACGCCGTCGGCGAACAGGAAGCCGCGGTCGAGCGGCGAGATGCGCGCCTCCGCGGCATCGACGAACTGACCATCCAGATAAACCGTATTCATGCTCAAAACCTGATCCTGATGTTTCGGTGGGTCCGCTGCCCTGCCCGCGTCCGGCGCGCCGCCCGGGAGCGGCAGGCCGGCGCGGGCCGTGCAAAGGATGATGAGGGGAATCTCGCCGTCGTCGATGTCGGGTGCGCAGGACGTCGCGGCTCAGAAGGCACGCAGATAGAACCACACGGCGGCGCAGGCGCAAACCGCGGCCGAGCCGCCCCGCACCACGCCGATCCGGTAAAAACGCGTCGCGCGCAGCCGGTACGCGAGCGGGAAGAACACGGCGACGATCGCCAGCTGGCCGATTTCGACGCCGAGGTTGAAGGCGACCAGCGGACGCCAGATCTGCTGCGAACCGAGATCCAGCTCGGACAGCACGCTGGCGAAACCGAAGCCGTGCAGCAGGCCGAACGCGAACGCGAGCCAGGCCCCGCTGATACCGGCCGTGCGCGGCAGGAAGTTGTAGGCCGCGGCGATGAAGACCGACGCGGCGATCGCCGATTCGACGAAGTGGCTCGGCAGGTGCACCCAGCCGAGCACCGCGCAGCTCAGGGTGATCGAGTGCGCGAGCGTGAACGCGGTGACGATGGTCGTCACGCGCAGGATCGCCGGCATCAGCGTCGGCACCGGCGCGCGGCCCGAGGCCGTGCGCGTGAACACGGCCGGGATCAGCAGGGCGATCAGGAACAGGATGTGGTCGTAGCCGATCCAGATGTGCCAGACACCGGATTTCAGGAACTGCCAGAAGCCACGGCCGCCGCTCGCCCGGTGCGAGAACGGCTGATAGGCGGTGCCGACCGTGAACACCACTTCCTCGGGCTCCGCGTCGCCCCAGACGATCTTGGCCAGGCACTGGTGCTGCAGATCGTCCTCGAAGAACAGCGTATAGCCGATGTCGAGCTGTTCGATCGCGGCCGGCGCATCCGACTTGAAGCCGGCGATGACGAAGTCCTCGCCGTTCTGCACCGCGTCGACGATGCCGTCGTAATCGAGCAGCTGCTCGTGCCCGTTGGCGACGAGCTTGAGTCGCTGGCGGACATAGTCGCCGACCTCGTCGTGCCGCGCGGCGAGCGCGGCGCGCAGTTGCTCCGGCGGGGCGCCGACATCGAGCTTCAGCGCCAGCGCGACGTCGATCAGGCTCATCACCAGCCGCCCCTCGACATGTCCGCCGTCGACCTGCACGGTCAGGTACGACTGGCTGCCGGCGTGCGCGGACACCGCCGCCGGCAGCAGCGCCGCGAGCAGCAGCGCGAGGGCCGCGAGCCCGCAGCGCCAGAACCGGCCCAGCGCCTGCCACACCGTCGTCGAAACCTGCGCGTTCATGATGCGTGGGTCCATCGTCTGCCCGGCTGGTCCGGACCGGCACCGGGCCGGACGCCGCGACACGCTGCGCGGCGCCGGCCGGCGCGGCCGTTGCTCAGTCGGTCTTCCAGCTGGCGTAGCCGACGCCGTCCTTGACCGTGATCTTCACGCCGTACGGCTCGGACAGCTTGGTGATGTCCTCGAGAATCTGCGCCGCTTCCGCGCCGGTCGCCGGATACGGCTGGCCGCGCTGCGGACGCGAGCGGCCGAAGCCGAGTGCGACCGGATGCAGCTTGATGCCCTTGAGCGTGCGGTCGTCCTTGTAGATCACCTCGGCGACCACCGACTGCCAGTACTTGCGGCCGGCCGGGAACCCGACCGTGTCGTTCTTCGAACGCTTGCTGTAGTAATCGCTCGGCAGCGCCGACTCCGGCAGCTCGGTCTTCTCGTAGTTCTCGGCCGGCTGGAACGCAACCAGATCGTTCTCGAAGATGAAGTTCGCCATCGAGTAGAAGATCGGCTTGCCCTTGTAGACCTCGATGCCGCGCAGGATATGCGGGCCGTGGCCGACGACGACATCGGCACCGGCGTCGATCATCGCGTGCGCGAACTCGACGAGGAAGTCGGCGGGCTGCGTCGGATCGCTCGGCGTCTTGTACTCGTGCGAATGCACCGAGACCATCACCCAGTCCGCCTGCTGGCGCGCGTCGCGCACGCTGGCGGCGAGTTCGGCGAGATCGCGGGCATTGGCCTTGGACACCACGCCGACGGTCGCGCCGACCGCGAACGTCGCATTGCCGATGCGCAGCGTGTCCTGGCCGTCGACCTTCATCGCCCGCCCCATCGGCTTGAGCGAATCGAAAGTCTGCTGCGTGACGGAGTAGGTCTCCTCGTGACCGAGCGGATTGATGCCCGGACGGCCCGGCAGATCCTTGCGCTGCGCGCCGGCGCCGATCGCCGACGGGAAGCTCGACGAGGTCGAGATCAGCGCGACGCGGCCGCGGCGCGTGTCGAGATAGCCCGGCGCCCGCGCGAACGCGAGATTGCTGCCGGCACCGGCGTAGATCAGATCGGTCTTCGACAGCGCGTCGACCGTCATCATCAGGCCTTCGGCACCGTAGTCATTGCCGTGGTTGTTGGCGAGGCCGAGCAGATCGAAGCCCGCCCACTCCAGTTCCTTGGCGACGAACGGCGGCGACGCCATGTAGGTGCCGCCGCTCTCGGCGGCGCCCGGCATGTTGTACGGATGGATCAGCGTCTCGAAATTGGTGAACGCCGCGTCGGCACCGCGGATCAGGCCGAACATCGCGTCCTTGCCCGGCGCCTCGTAGACCGACAGGCGGCGGTTGATGATCGAGTCGCCGGTCAGGGCGAACACCGTCTCGTCCGCGGCCCCGGCGGCCGACTGCCAGGCACGATCGGCCTTGGCGCCGAACGCCGCCGGCGCCGCCAGCACGGCAGCCCCCATCAGACAGGCGGAGAGGCTGAAGGTCACTGCGCGCATAAGAACTCCAGGTTGAAGGCGCTGCGTATAAAAGCCATCGACGTCGAGAAGCGATCACGCGACGGCACATGAAGGAACTTGGGGCGGCGATACCGGCGGCCGCGTTGAAGACAGTAGCCCGGTCCCGCGGTGGCCGGCTTCACCGCCTGGCCCGGGATTGCCGATCCGCGCAACAAGCAGTCTGCCGCAATCGACGTCCGGACAAACCTCACCTCGGAATCAGCCACCGTCATCCGGCAATCCCGTGAACCGCGAAACCCGGGCCAACGTCGGCCCGGGTTTCGCGACCACCTACCCTCAGAAGTTCTTGCTCAGGCGCACCGTCCAGGTACGGCCGACGGCGATGCTGTTGTAGACCGTCGGGTCGTAGCCGGCCGTGTCCGGGGTGAGCGGCGGCTTCTCGTTCGTCAGGTTCTTCACGCCGACGCGCACCGTCAGGCCGTCCAGCCATGCCGAATCGGAGATGAAGCTGCGCGACACGAAGCCGTTGTAGGTGATGTTGTCGTCAACCTTCCAGTAGTTCACACCACCGACCGTCTTGACGTAGCCCGGCACCTTGCCGTCCCAGGTCGAGTCCGGCGTGAAGACTGCCGACGTATCGGCATACTCGCCGATGTAGTACGCCGACAGACCGGCCGACCAGAGGTCGTGCGTCCAGGACAGCGCCGCGGAACCGCGCAGGCGGGTGTTACCGTCGGCGCCGAGCAGCACGCTCGACACGCCGGTCAGACCGCCGGTCTGCGTGAACTTGTCGAGATAGGTCCAGTCCGTCGAGAACGTGACCTTGCCCCAGGTGAAGCGCGGCAGGTTGTAGGTGATGTTGAAGTCATAACCCGCGACTTCCTGCTGGTCGGCGTTGGTGAACGGCGTGTTGGTATTGACCAGCTGGCCGACCGGCGCGAGCCATTCCGACTGATCCTTGCCGGCGTTGTAGGCGGCGAAGGTATCGCGATCTTCCTGCGTCACTGCGTCGCGGGTGATGTTCGGGTTGCCCTGATAGCCGGCGGTCCCGCTGCCAAGATCGATGTCCTCCAGCGCCACGCCCGCAGCGAGCGCCGCCTGCGTCGCGGCACGCAGACGCGCGGCGTCGTCGTTGCGCAGCTGGTTGGCGTTCGGCGTCGCGATGACGTCGTCCATCTTGATCTTGAAGTAGTCCACCGAGAAGCGCAGACCGTCAACCTTCGGCACGTCGACGACGACACCCAGCGTCATGCCCTGCGAGGTCTCGGGGCCGAGTTCGCCGAGCGCGCCGCTGGTCTGCAGGCGCGGCGACGAGCCGCCACCGGCGATACCCGTGCGATACGGATCGGTATACGACGTGGTCGTGGTGCGCTGGTAGTTCATCATCGCCAGATTCGGCGCGCGGAAGCCCTCGTTGTACGAGGCGCGGATCATCACCGGCTCGAGCGGACGGTAGTCCAGCGTGAACTTCGGGTTGGAGGTGCTGCCGAAGTCGCTGTAGTGCTCGTAACGCAGCGAGGCACCGACCGAGAGGCTGTACAGGCCGGGAATGTTGTTGCCCGGCGTGGCCAGCGGAATGACGGTTTCGGCGAAGCCGGCCATCACGCCGCGCGTGTCGTAGATGTTGGCGACCGGCGAGGCCTGCACGAAGTCGTTATTGGTCGGATCGAGGCCGAGCGCATTGCCCTCGTAGTTCAGGCCAACATACTGCGGGCGGTACAGCGCGTAGTCCTCGTGACGGTACTCGCCGCCGAGGGCGACCTGCACCGGGCCGGCCCACAGATCGAACAGCTCGCCGGTCACGCGCGCGTCGACCGTGGCGAGGATGTCGCGACCGGTCTGGCGGAACTTCTGCGAGAAGCTGTCGATGACCGCCGGATCGTTGACGTAGACGCTGGTCGGAACCGCGGCGGTGCCCGTGCCGGCGAAGTTGTAGCCGAACGGGTTGTAGAGGCCCGCGGCAACCGCCGCCTGCATGGCGCTCTCGCGAATCGCGTTCTGCGAGGTGTCATGCGTACCGTTGCGCGAGTAAGTCGCGGCCGACTCCCAGTTCCAGCGCGAGCTGAGATTGCCACGGCCGCCGAACACGAAGCGGTAGGCCAGGGTATCGGTCTTGACGCGCTCGTTGCCGTTGTCGACAAAGCGGTAGTTGTTGAGCGTCACCGCCGCCCCGAACGGATTGAACGGATTGTCGGCGGCAATGACGATCGCCCGGTCGGCGGTGCTGCTGTACGCAACCGGCGGGCGCTCCATCGTCGACTGCGCCGAGTACAGCAGCGCCTCGCCGAACAGGCTGAAGTTGTCGGTCACCTGGTAATCGAGCTGGTTGAACCAGTTGAAGCGCGTCGTCTCCGGCAGCGAGTAGCCGGCGTTCATGTCGTAGTACGCGTCCTTCGAATACTCGCCCTGCCGGTCCGGGGCGGTGGCGCTGACGACCGCCGTGCCGTTGCCGTTCGGCACCAGATAACGCTTGCCGGTGCCGGCGATGGTGAAGATCGGATACTGGCTCGACGCGTTGCGGTCGAAGAACGGACCGTTGACGGCATTGAAGCCGTACGGCGCGCGCGACACCTTGTTCGAGTCGCCGCCGACGTCTTCGCTGAGCAGGGCATCGCGGTCGTAGGCGTCGAACGTGGAAATCCAGTGCAGCTGGCCGTCCAGGTAGTAGTCGCCGTGCGTCAGCGTCAGGCGACGCTCGTCACCGGAGCCGATTTCGGTGAAGCCGGCCTGGAACTCGGCCTGATTGCCCTTGAACTTGCTGTCGACGATGAAGTTGACGACGCCGGCGACGGCGTCCGAACCGTAGATCGACGAAGCACCGTCACGCAGCACGTCGACACGCGCCAGGCCGCGTGCCGGCATGGTGTTGGCATTGACCGTCATGTCGGTACCCGACGCGATGCCGTGCGCCGCCATGCGGCGGCCATTGAGCAGCAGCAGCGTCGCACCGGTGCCGAGGCCGCGCATCGCCACGCCGGCCACGTCGCCGCGCGCACCCGCGCCGCCCTGCGTCGATTCGTTGAGCGGCACGCCGGTCACCGCCGGCAGCGCCGTCAGCAGATCGACCGGCGTACCGGCGTCACGCAAATCCATTTCCTCGGTGCTCATCACCGTCACCGGCAGAGCGGCATCGTCCTCGCGGCGGATGCTCGTGCCGGTGACGATGATTTCCTCGACCGCCGCGGCAGCCGGAGCTGCCGGAGCCGCCGGACTGGCGACCTCGGCGGCGGCAGTTTCCATCGGCGCGTCCTGCGCCTGGGCCGAGCACGCGGCAACCGCCGCGATCGTGCCGATCAGAACCTTCACGGCGGAGACGTCCGATGCGCGATGACGCTTTTCATCAACGGACGGCGAAAGATCTTTTGAACTCAACACGCGTACACTCCCATCATTCGATCGGCAAATAGAACGCCACGGATAAAGCGGTCTGTTTGCGATAAGCGGATATTCCGGATTCGGAAATTGGTTTCTTTCCGGCCCTTGTTACTTCGGCTTCCCGTCCCTCGGCAGCGACTCCCTCGCGCCGTGGCTGGCTTCTCAAGCCGCGCTGGTCCATCCGACCCACGCTCTTTCAGTTGCAGACATGTCTTTATCGACGGCCTTTACGTTAGTGAGCCGGTTTGTCTGTCTCCAATGAAAAGATGCTTGCGGCACATAACCGCTTGTTATGCCGCATGAGAGGCCCCGCGCCCGGCGCACCAGCAGCTGCCAGCGCACGGCCCAAAACGAAGCGCACGCGGGAAAAACGCCCCATTTGGGACACGCACGATTCCACAGGCATGGATGACGGTCCCGACGCAGGCGGACCGCATCGAGGCATCGGAGGGCCCGCCGACGCGCTTACGCGGCAGAGTTGGCGAAGTTCGCGTGACGGAATCCGCCGCGCTTGAAGCACGCGACATCGCGTCAGACCATGCGTGGCTTCGCGGCTCTAGGCCGCCCTCGCCGTTTCCTCTGCCGGACGCGCACCGATCAGCTCTTCGGCCTCGGACTGCACGCACTTCAGGAAGGTCTGCTGCACGACGTTGAGCGGCCCGTCGACGCGATGTGCGACGTACAGCCGCAACGGAAAGTGCGGCTCGACGACGCGGATGTCGACCTCGTGTCCGCCGGCGACCGCCGTGAACGGATCGACCAGCGCCATGCCCTCGCCGGCGCTGACCAGCTCCTTGGCGATCTGATAGGTCTGCACCCAGATGGAAATGCGCGGCGGCGGCGTCAGCCGCTCCAGATAGGTCTGCAGCTGGCGCCCGAAGTTGTCCATCATCGCGATTCCGACCAGCGGGCTGTCGGCGAGGCAGTCGATCGAGATCGGCTGCTTGCGCTCCTGCGCCGTCCACGTCCCGGCCGGGGCGATCAGCACCAGCGCGCCGGTGCACAAGGGCCGGCAGCGCACATCCGGATGGTTGAGTTCCTGCAGGGTGAGACCGATATCGGTTTCGCGCAGCACGATCGAGCGGATCATCTCGTTCGAGTGCTGCGTCGACAGCTCGACGGCGGCATTGCTGAAACGCTTACGCAGGCAGGTGATCGCCCGCGGCACGATCGCGTTGGCGAGCGTTGGCGTGCTGACCACGCGCAGCAGTTGCTGATCCGAGCGCGCCAGATTGGCGGCGAGGCGCTGCAGGTCGCGCAGCTCGTCGGAGATGCGCTCGATCTTTTCCTTGAGCAGCACGCTCTCGGGCGTGAGCTGCAGGCGCCCCTTGGCGCGCACGAACAGCGGGAAGCCGAGGCGACGCTCGGCCTGCTGCAGCAGCTTGGTCGCCGCCGGCTGCGAAATGTTCAGGAGCGTTGCCGCACCGGTGAGCGTCCCGGCCTGCACGATGGCCTGGAACATCTCGATGTAGCGGAGTTGCATCGTTGCCATGAGCGTCTTCAACCAGAGGGCCGTGCCCTTCGAAACCGTGTTGCTTGCGTCGGCAACTTCCTTTGTCGGCCGTCCATCGTTCGCGGGCCGCGCGGCGCCGTTATCGATTGCCACGAATGCGCAACATTCGTGCCACGGATCACTCTTTTGGGGCACGAAAAACCGATGTCAGGGAATGCCTTGCGGGAAAACCCCGACAACGAAAAACCCGGCCGATGGGCCGGGTCGGATGAAGCGCCTGTCAGTTCGACGACCGCTGTCAGGGATAGGTCACGTTCTTGCCGTACGGATAGAACTTGTCGATCTTGAGGGTCTTGTACTTGAGCGCCTCGAGCCGGACGGTGCCGACGAAGGGTTGATCCGGCTCGCAGAGCAGGATGGTCTTGGCATAGCCGCTGTCGTAGTAGCCGCGGCGGAAGTGCACGCGCGACTTGATCGCGAACGCCTTGAAGTCCGCCGGATTGATGCCGATGTCGAGGAATTCCTTCGGTTCGAGGTTCTGGTAGAGGTAAGGGCTGATCAGCACGACGTTGCCGTCGCCGAACTTGACGCTGACCCACAGCTGCGACGCGGCGTTGCCGCCGAAGCGGCCGATGCCGCTGCTGACCGTGTGGACCGTGCCGCTGATGCGCACCGGCTTGCCGGCCGACTCGTCGAGACGCCCGCCGATCTCCATGTCGAACGGATCGCCCGGCTTGACGCCCTTCTTGCGCAAGGTCTCGATCGCCTGCTCGTCGGCGATCGTGCCGATCAGTGTGTTGCTCATCTTCTGCGCGACGATCTGCTCGAGCAGCCAGGTCGCGGCGCCGCTGCGGTCGCTGTGATCGGCGAACACGATCGGCGCCTGCTTCTTCGCCAGCGCGTCCTTGGCCAGCTTCACGGCGTCCTTCATCGAATAGACCTTGGTGCCGTGCACGAGCTCGTCGCGCAGACGCCAGGCGGTGTTGGCCATGTCGTCGGCGATGTGGTTCGCCAGTTCCGGCTTGCCGTTGGTCATCACCTGGAAGCACATGCCGGCGTCGACCACGTCGGCGAACGCGAAGCCGTAGTAGAAGTTCACGTAGACGTCCGGCTCGCGCGCCTCCCAGACCAGCGCCCGCTGCACCAGATCCATCCACGGCGAGGCGCCGGTCCACTGCAGCACCGAGGCGGTCAGGATCGGCGGCTTGCGCGTCGCCGTCGTCGGCTTGTAGTCGCCGCGGCAGGCGCGAATCAGCATGCGCGCCGCGCGCTCGCCCTGCAGGCGGTCGTCGTAGTGCGGGTAATACTTGATGCAGAACGCGAAGTCCGCATGGCGCAGGAATTCGGCGTCCTCGTTGCCGTGCGGATCGAAGGTGCCGGCGATGAAGCCCTTGGGACCGAGCACCTCGCGCACGCGGCGCGCGATCTCGGACTCCGCCTTCGGCACGTCGCGCACGCTCATCGCGCCGTGCAGCGACAGATAGGCGCCGTCGAACGGCCCCTGCGCCTTCATGTCGGCGATCATCTTGTTCAGCAGCGTATCGAAGGCATCCTTGGTCACCCAGCCGGACGCCGAGCCACGCTTCGGGAACAGCGGCGATTCGACGCCGACCAGTTCGACGTTGGCGTGCTCGCGCGCCACCTTCACGAAGCCGCTGATGGTGCCGAAGCCGGACTGCAGCAGCGCCTCGCCGCGCGCCGGCGAACCTTCGTAGATAAAGTCGTCGAGCGTGGTGTCGTACGGCAGGAACGTGACGTTCTCGTGCATGAAGTTCATCACGGCGATGCGCAGCGGCTTGCTCGCGTTCGGATTGCCCGGCCGGCCGGCGGCCAGCGCCGAGCCGAACGGCACAGCGGCGAGGCCCGCCATCGCGGACGCGGTCAGGGCGGTTCTTCTGGTGATTTTCATATTGGCTTGGGGATGTGGGTCAGAAGGCGCAGCGATGGCAGACCTCAGGGATAGCTAAGGTTCTTGCCGTACGGATAGAACTTGTCCAGCTGCAGGTGCTGGTAGTGCAGCGCCTCCAGGTGGACGGTGCCGACGAAGGGTTGCTCGGGCTCGCAGAGCAGGATGGTCTTGGCGAAACCGCTGTCGTAGTAGCCACGGCGGAAGTGCACGCGCGACTTGATCGCGAACGCCTTGAAGTCCGCCGGATTGATGCCGAGGTCGGTCCAGGCCTCCGGATCGGTGTTCTGATGCAGGTAGGGGCTGATGATGACGACGTTGCCGTCGCCGAACCTGACGCTGACCCAGAGCTGCGAGCCGCCGCTGCCGACCGCGCCGCCGCCGCGACGCTGCGGCGCGCCGCTGACCGTGTTGACGGTACCGGTGATGCGCACCGGCTTGCCGGCCGAATCGTCGAGACGGCCGCCGATCTCCATGTCGAACGGATCGCCCGGGCGCACGCCCCTCTTGCGCAGCGCCTCGATCGCATCGGCGTCGGCGATGGTGCCGATCAGCGTCTTGCTCATCTTCTGCGCGATGATCTGCTCGAGCAGCCAGGTCGCGGCACCGGTGCGGTCGCTGTGGTCGGCGAACACGATCGGCGTCTGGCCCTTGGCGAGCGCTTCCTTGCCGAGCTTCACCGCGTCCTTCATGTAGTAGACCTTGGTGCCGTGCACGAGCTCGTCGCGCAGGCGCCAGGCGGTGTTCGCCATGTCCTCGGCGATGCGGTTCGCCAGTTCCGGATTGCCGTTGGTGATGGCCTGGAAACACATGCCGGCCTCGGCCGAGTCCATGAACGCGAAGCCGTAGTAAAAATTGACGTAGACGTCCGGCTCCCTCGCCTCCCAGACCAGCGCCCGCTGCACCAGATCCATCCACGGCGACTGGCCCGTCCACTGCAGCACCGACGGCGTGATGATCGGCGGTTTGCGCGTCGCCGTCGCCGGCTTGTAGTCACCGCGCGCGGCGCGGATCAGCACGCGCGCCATGCGCTCGCCCTGCAGGTAGTAGTCGTAGTGCGGGTAATACTTCACGCAGAACGCGAAATCGGCGTGGCGCAGGAACTCGGCGTCCTCGTTGCCGTGCGGATCGAAAGTGCCGCCGATGCAGGCCTTCGGCCCGACCACCTGACGCACGCGCCGCGCCAGCTCCGCTTCCGGCCGCTCGACGCCGCGCACGCCCATCGCGCCGTGCAGCGCGAGGTAAACGACGTCGAACGGCCCCTGGGCTTTCAGCTCGGCGACCATCTTGTCGACGAAGTGGTAGTAGGTCGTCTTGTCGATCCAGCCGGACGCCGTGCCGCGCTTCGGAAACAGCGGCGACTCGATGCCGACCAGCTCGATGTTGGCGTGCTCGCGCGCGACCTTGACGAAGCCGCCGATCGCGCCGCGCGGATCGGAGCCGAGCAAGGCCTCGCCACGCGCCGGCGAGCCTTCGTAGATGAAGTCGTCGAGCGTGGTGTCGTACGGCAGGAAGGTCACCGTCTCGTGCACGAAGTAGATCACGGCGATGCGCAGCGGCTTGCTCGCGTTCAGCGCGCCGCGCTTGTCGGCCGCCTGCACGGCGCCGGCGAACGGCGCCGCCGCGAGTCCCGCCATCGCCGAGGCGGCGAGTACCTTGCGCCGGGTGATCTTCATGAAGCCCTCTCCTGCTGCCCGCCGCAGCGGGTGCGGTGCATGACCGCCGGAACGAAGACGGCGGCGCGATCGACGAACCCGAAGATCCGCATCGCGCCGCCGCGGGGGACCGCGCGCCGCGCTTACGGATAGCTGACGTTCTTGCCGTACGGATAGAACTTGTCGCGCGGCAGATGCTTGTAGTTCAGCGCTTCGAGATGCACGGTGCCGACGAACGGCGTCTCCGGCTCGCAGAGCAGGATGGTCTTGGCGTAGCCGTTGTCGTAGTAGCCGCGGCGGAAGTGCACGCGCGACTTGATCGCGAACGCCTTGAAGTCCGCCGGGTTGATGCCGATCGACAGCCAGGTCTCCGGCTCGGTGTTCTGGTGCAGATACGGGCTGATGATGACGACGTTGCCGTCGCCGAACTTGACGCTGACCCACAGCTGCGAACCGCCGGCCTTGGTGCCGTATTCCGGACGCCCGGCCGCGCCGCTGACCGTGTAGACGGTGCCGGTGATGCGCACCGGCTTGCCCGCCGACGGATCGAGCTTGCCGCCGATCTCCATGTCGAACTTGTCGCCGACCTTGACGCCCTTCTTGCGCAGCGTCTCGATCACGTCGGCATCGGCGATGGTGCCGATCAGCGTATTGCTCATCTTCTGCGCGATGATCTGTTCGAGCAGCCAGGTCGCCGCACCGCTGCGGTCGCTGTGGTCGGCGAAGACGATCGGATACTTGCCGCTGGCGAGCGCTTCCTTGCCGAGCTTCACCGCCTCCTTCATGTAATAGACCTTGGTGCCGTTCACCAGCTGCTCGCGCAGACGCCAGGCGGTGTTGGCCATGTCGTCGGCGATGTGGTTCGCCAGTTCCGGCTTGCCGTTGGTCATCACCTGGAAGCACATGCCGGCATCGACCACATCGGCGAACGCGAAGCCGTAGTAGAAGTTGACGTAGACGTCCGGCTCGCGCGCCTCCCAGACCAGCGCCCGCTGCACCAGATCCATCCACGGCGACGCGCCGGTCCACTGCAGCACCGAGGCGGTCAGGATCGGCGGCTTGCGCGTCGCCGTCGTCGGCTTGTAGTCGCCGCGGCAGGCGCGGATCAGCGTGCGCGCCGCGCGCTCGCCCTGCAGGAAGCCGTCGTAATGCGGGTAATACTTGATCGTGAACGCAAGGTCGGCGTGGCGCAGGAACTCGGCGTCCTCGTTGCCGTGCGGATCGAAGGTGCCGACGATGTAGGCCTTCGGGCCGACCACTTCGCGCACGCGCGCGGCGATGATCGATTCCGGCTTGGCGACGTCGCGCACGCCCATCGCGCCATGCAGCGACAGATAGGCGCCGTCGAACGGGCCCTGCGCCTTGAGGTCGGCGATCATCTTGTCGAGCAGCGTGTCGAACGCTTCCTTGGTGATCCAGCCGGAGCCCGAGCCCTTCTTCGAGCCGAGCGGCGATTCGACGCCGACCAGTTCGACGTTGGCGTGCTCGCGCGCCACCTTCACGAAACCGCCGATGTAGCTGCGCGGCGAGGAGTTCAGCAGCGCTTCGCCGCGCGCCGGCGAACCTTCGTAGATGAAGTCGTCGAGCGTGGTGTCGTACGGTAGGAAGGTCACCGTCTCGTGCGCGAAGTGCATGACGGCGATGCGCAGCGGCTTGGTCGGGCTGACGCGCCCGGCACGCTCGGGTGCAGCAGTCGCGGTGCCGAACGGCACCGCCGCCAGGCCGGCCATGGCCGAAGCCGTCAACACCGAGCGTCGCGTGATTTTCATGATGAGCCCCTGGAAGAACGGAAGAGAAGAAGCGCGGCCACGACGCGGCCGACGCAGACAGAACCGAAGCGATACGTCCTCACGACGCGGGTGAGCCCATCACGCCCCGACCACGTCACCAGACCATATCGGGCGCCAGAGCGGCGCACCAATGAATTGCGAAACCCTGCGCATAACCCGCGGTTATGCGCCAGGCGCGACGCGACCGCGACCGCGACCGCGGCGGTGCGGGTGCGGGTGCGGGTGCGGGTGCGGGTGCGCGGCACCGTACCGCAGCGCGCGCGATCGACTCCGCACCGCGCCGGCGCCACCGCGCTCACGGCCGCGCGGGCGCGGCAGGCGGCGGCGCGGCTTCGCCGTAGAGCGGCATCACGGCGCCGGCGCGGACCCAGCCGACCTGCGAACCGGCCGCGACCTGGCGCCAGCCGAGGAAAGCGCGCAGGCCGAGCACCACGCTGCCGCCGGCGGCCGGCGTGGTCTCGTCCTGCGGCACCAGATCGGTCGGCGTCGGACTCAGGTTGACGCGCTGCAGCAGCAGGCCGGCGTTGCCCAGGCGCAGCTCGCCGTAGGCCTGCCAGGCGCCGATCGAGGCCGCCAGCGCCAGCAGCGCCACGCCGGCTGCGCCGATGCCGGCATAGCGGTAGCGGCGCGGCCAGCCGCGGTAGCGGCCGACGATCGGCACCGCCGCGGCGGCCGCGAACAGCAGGCTCGCCAGCAGCGCCGCGCGCTGCCAGCCGCCGGGCGCCAGCGCGGCCGGCAGGCGCTCGAGCGCATTGCCGAGGAACAGGCGCTGCAGACGTGAATCGGCGCCGGGTGCGAGCGCGAGCGCCGCACGCAACGTGTCGCGCGCCTGAGGCGTCGACGAGTGCAGCAGGAACGCGGCCGTCGCATGCGCCAGCGCGCGATCGCCGTCCTGCTGCTGCAGGTAGAAGTGCGCGAGATTTTCGTGCGCCGCCCAGTCGCGCGGCTGCGCCTGCAGCGCGACGAGCGCGGCATCGCGCATCGCCAGCGACTCGGCGGCATCGGCCGCGACAGCCGATGCCGTCGCGGGTGCCGCGGACCCGGCGCGCGCCGCCTCCGGCGCCCCGAGCCACAGCGCCAGCGTCAGCACCGCCAGCGGCGGCAGCCAATCGACGCGGCGATCAGGCCCGCGCCGCGTGCGCGGCGGCACCAGCAGCGCCGCACCGAGCGCCTGGGCGCGCTCGGCCCAGTTGTCGGCGAGACCGGCATCGGCGGCGTACAGGCCGCGCTCGGTCGCGCGCCACAGGCCCTGCCACTGCCCGGCGAGCGTGTCGTCGCCGCCGAGCACCCGGATCGCCGCCGCCAGCTCGTCGGCGCTCGGCGCGGCGCTGCGCAGGTCCCAGGCCCGCGCCGCGGCCAGCAGCCAGCGGTGCAGCTGGCGTGGCGTCGGCCGCGTGCCGGGCGCACGCTGCAGCTCGCGCAGCAGGCGGTGCAGCTCGCGCACGCCGCGACGGCGGCCGCGCACCGGATCGGTTTCGAACGCCTGCTTCCAGGCCAGCACCAGCCACAGTGCGGCCGGGACCAGCAGCGCACCGAGCGCGAACCAGGCCGGAGCGAAGGGCCACGGCGCGCTGCCGACGCGGCCGAGCGCCAGCGGCGCGGCGCTGACGGCAACCGCGGCGGCGACCGGCGCATCGGCGCCGGCGGCGGTGTCCGGCATGTCGCCCGCAACCGTGGCGCGCGCGCCGGACGGCAGCGCGGCGGCGGCCAGCGTCGCCGCCAGCACCATTGCCGTGAACCAGCCGCGGAGGGTCGCCGTCATCACCAGTCTTCCTGTTCCGTGGTCTGCTGCGCCTGCGTGCTCTCGCTCATCAGCTGATGCAGGCGCCCCGGCGAATCGCGCTCGGCGACGTCCTTGAGGCGCTGCTTCGAGAACTCGAGGATCGGGTCCGGGCCGGCGCGGCTCTCGCCGGACTTCGCCGCGCGCAGCGCCGCCATGCGCACGTTCTTCGGCGGCGGCGTCTGGTTCTTCTTGGCGACCGGCGAATCGGCGTCGGGCGACAGATCGCCGAGCGAGGCGTCGGTCTTGGTCGCCGAGCCCTGGCCGAACGAATCGTTCGCCGACTGCTGCGTGCTCTGGCCGGCGACGGTCGGCGGCTTGTCCTCCTCGTCGAGCGGATTGGCCTTGTTCTGCGCGGCCTTGTTGGCGCCGTCCTCGCCGGCCGGCGGCTTGAGCATCTCGGTCAGGCGCGCGCGGTAGAACGCCCAGTTGGCAACCGATTTGTCGAGCCGCTCGCCCTCGTAGGTCGCGTCGATCGCATCGCGGATCACGCCCTCGGCCGGAACCAGCTCGGTGCGCTGCTCGTCGAGGCCGTATTTGATCGTCTCCTCGACCATCAGGCGGATATCGTAGGCGTCGTAACCGTAGCGGCCGAGGTGATCGACGATCGCGCGCAGACGCTCGCTCGGGTTGCTGTCGAATACCTCGCGCACCTCGAACTGCGCGTCGGCGTCGAAATGCGCGCGCGCCTGTTCGCCGCCGGCGAGCGTCGCCAGCGCGGCCAGTGCCAGCGGCACGCCGCTGCGCACCGTCGCGCCGGTCTTGCGTCGATGGATCTCGCGCGGCTGCGGCCGCTGGTGGAATTCGGTGAACAGGCCGAGCAGGCCGAGCAGTACCGCCGGCAGCAGGAACCACTGGAAGCGCTCGCGGCTGGCGGTGCCGAGTTCATCGCCGAAACGACCCTTGCGGCCGGTCGCGACGGTTTTCTGCAGTAGCGGTCCGACGTCCTCGAGCGTGCTGGCATTGAGGTACTCGCCGTGCGTGCGCCGCGCCAGTGTCAGCAGCGTCGACGGCATCAGTTTCGAGTGCACCGTGCCGCCACGCGAATCCTGCAGGTAGGCGCCGCTGGCGTCGCGGATGAAGCCGCCGGCCTCGGTGCCGAGTCCGAGCGCGATCACGTGGATCTGCCGCTTCTCCAGCGTGTCGAGCAGGTCCTGCCAGCCCTCGGTCGTGCTCTCGCCGTCGCTGAGCACGATCAGGTAGCGGTCGACGTCGGGCTCCTCGCCGAAACCTTCGAGCGCCGCCTTGAGCATGCCGGTGTAGTCGGAACCGCCCTGCGGCATGTAGTCCGGCCCGAGGTCGGGCAGGAACTCGCGGATAATCTGGTAATCGGAACTCAGCGGCACCTGCACGAACGCGGTGCCGGCGAACACGATCAGCCCGACGCGCTCGCCCTTGAGCGCATCGAGCAGCGATTCGGTGATCGCCGCGGCGTGATCGAGCCGCGTCGGCTCGACGTCCTCGGCGAGCATGCTGCGCGACAGATCGAGCGCGATCATCACCTCGCGCGCGCTGGTGAACGCGCTTTGATCCTGCTCGCCCCAGCGCGGCTGCGCCAGCGCCACGATCGCCAGCGCGATCGCCAGCAGCATCAGCACGCGCGGCCGCGGGCGCCCCGGCACCCGCGCGCGCAGGCGTTCGCCGACGACCGCGACCCGCCGCATCGCCGGCCAGCGCGCCGTCGCGATGCGCCGCGCATGGCGGCGCATCGCGACGGCGCCGAGCAGCGGCAGCAGCAATGCCAGCAACAGCAGTGGTGAACCCCAGCTCATGCGTAGGCATCCTCGCCGCTGCGACGCACGGCGCCGAACAGCGCCAGGCCGAGCAAGGCGACGCCCGGCAGCGCGAAGTACGCGAACAGTTCATGGCTGATCAGCGGCGGCGGCGCATCGAAGTCGATCTTGTTCTCGCGGTCGATCTGCGCGAAGGCCTGACCGACCGCGCGCTCGTCGGTGGCGCGGAAGAACAGGCCGCCGGTGCTCTCGGCAATGTCGCGCAGCAGCAGCGTGTCGACTTCCGACGCGCGAATCTCGGTGCCGACGCGCTTGCCGGCGTAGTCGAACACCGGCATCGGAATATTGCCTTCGGCACCGGCGCCGATCGTGTAGACGGCGACGCCGTCCTCGGCCGCGAGCTGCGCGGCCTGGCGCGGATCGAGCGAACCCTTGTTGCTGGCGCCGTCGGTGAGCAGCACGATGAACGCGCCCTCGCGCTTGCCGGCCTCCCCCTTCTGTCCCTGGCGCAGGCGCGACAGCGAGACGCCGATCGCGTCGCCGATCGCGGTGCCATCCTCGATCAGGCCGATCGACAGGCGCGCCGTCTGCTTGCGCAGCCACTCGTGGTCGAAGGTCAGCGGCGCGAAGGTATAGGCGCGGCCGCCGAAGGTGACGATGCCGATGCGGTCGTCCGGACGGCGGTTGATGAAGGCGGAGATGATCGGCTTGATCGCCTGCAGGCGGTTGGTGGTCGTGCCGCCGCGCTGGAAGTCCTCGGCGTACATGCTGGTCGACAGGTCGATGGCGATGATGAAGTCGTAGCCGCTGCGCTTCGGGTCCTTCTCCGGCTCCAGGAACTGCGGCCGCGCCAGGCCGACGATCAGCAGCGCCAGCCCGGCATACGCGCAGGCCACCGCCCACGGCGGTGAATTGGCGCTCGCCGACATCTGCCACTGCTGCGCCTCGGGCACCACCAGCACCGTCACGCCGCGGCGCCGGCGCAGCCACATCAGCAGCGGCAGCGCGGCCAGCAGCCACAGCCAGAGAGAGTCGTGAAACGTCCAGCCCGGCATACGTCAGTCCCTCAGCCGCGGGCGCCGGGCTGCTTGTGCCGGCGGAAGTAGGCGATCAGCGACTGCAGCAGGTCCTCGTCGTTGCGTACCGCGAGGCGGCCGCCGGGCGTCGGGAACAGGCGGCTGAAATAGGCGTCGCGCCAGACGCGCCACTGCGCGTGCGCATGGCGCTCGGCGCGCGACGCAGGATCGAGATTGACGACGCGGCCGGCGACCGGGTCGTAGACGGCCAGGCGCCCGCACTCCGGCAGCGCATCGTCCCAGGCGTCGTCGGCGCGCACGCCGATCGTCTGGCAGCGCTGCTGCAGCACGCGCCAGCCCTCCGGCGTTTCGGTCGGCATGAAAGCGCCGAACCAGAGGATCACGCTGCCGTTCGAAGCCGCGCGGCGGATCATCCGCCACGGCAGCGCGCAGTCCGGCGCCACATCGAGCGGCGGCGGCGGCGTGTCGAGCAGGCGCGAGGCCATACGCAGCGTGCTCTTGCGGCCGGCCATCGGCCGCTGATACCAGGACGCGACCGGCGAGCTGTAGAACAGGCCGACGCGGTCGCGGTTCACCGAAGCCAGCAGCATCAGCAGCGCGGCGACTTCGAGCAGCGATTCGCGGCGCGTGCGCGCACCGGAGCCGAACTGCAGCGCCGGCGAATCCTCGAACACGAAGATCAGCGACAGCTCGCGCTCTTCGACGAACTTCTTGCGGTACGGCTCGCCGAGCCGCGCCGTCACGTTCCAGTCGATGTCGCGCAGGTCGTCGCCCCACTGGTACTTGACGACCTGATCGAACTCCATGCCGCGGCCGCGGAATGCCGAGCGGTAGTCGCCGGACAGCGTGGTGTTGACCGCACGCTCGATCTGCCACTCCATGCGCCGCAGCGCCGCTTTCGGCGCGGTCGGCAGGACGGCGGTCGCGGCGGGAATCGGCGCCATTGAGTCGGACCTGTACGAGCGAAGGGCGAGCGGGGAGCGGACGGCGTTCAGCGCGCGCCGGCGTCCGGTTCCGGCACCGCGGTCTGGCGCAGCACCTCGGCCAGCACCTGATCGGTCGTCATGCCGATCGCTTCGGCCTCGTAGGTCAGGCCGACGCGGTGACGCATGACGTCGAGAAAGATGTCCTGCACGAAGGCCGGCGCCACGAAATCGCTGCCGCGCAGCCAGGCCAGCGCCTTGCTCGCCTGCAGCAGGCCGAGCGAGGCACGCGGCGAAGCGCCGAAGGCCAGCGTGCGCGGCTCGCGCGACGAATCTTCCTTGCGCGCGGCGATCGCGCGCGTGGCGCGGACCAGGGCGACGATGTAGGCCTGGATCGCGTCGGCGACATGCACCCGATCGACTTGCTTGCGCAGTTCCAGCAGCTGCGCGCCGCTGGCGACGGCCTGCACTTCGGGCTGCGAGGTGACCTGGCCCCAGCGCCGCATCATCTCGATTTCTTCGTCGACCGCCGGGTAGTCGAGCATCAGCTTGAACAGGAAGCGGTCGAGCTGCGCTTCCGGCAGCGGATAGGTGCCTTCCTGCTCGACCGGGTTCTGCGTCGCCATCACCAGAAACGGCTTGGGCAGCGCGTGCGTGGCGCCGCCGATCGTCACCTGCCGTTCCTGCATCGCTTCGAGCAGCGCGCTCTGCACCTTGGCCGGCGAGCGGTTGATTTCGTCGGCGAGGACCAGGTTCGCGAAGATCGGGCCCAGGTGCGGCGAGAACTTGCCGTCACCCGGCGAGTACACCATCGTGCCGACCACGTCGCTCGGCAACAGGTCCGGCGTGAACTGGATGCGCTCGAAGCGCACGCCGAGCGCTTGCGCGAGCGATTTGACGAGCAGCGTCTTGGCCAGGCCCGGCATGCCTTCGAGCAGCACGTGGCCGCCGGTCAGCAGCGCGATCTGCAGGCGTTCGATGATCGGGCGCTGGCCGAGGACCGCCTTGCCGATTTCGTCGGCGAGCGTCGCCGACCACTGCGCACCGGACAGCGGGGCCGGCGCCATGTCTGCGGCCGCGCTCATGGCGCGACGCCCGGCCGGACGGTTCCGAGCGCGGTCTGCACCGCGCGCGCGCCGCGCGGCGCAGCGGAAAAGTATGTCGTCGTCAACATCGTGCGCTTCCTGTCGAGTGGCTCGTTGAGATTAGGAAGCGCCTGCTTCCCCAGCCAATGAATTTGTCAGTGGAGCGCATAACTCGCGGTTATCCGCTTCCCGCGCTTCGGCTTGATGCAAATTCCCGTCCACTCGCGTGCGCCTTGCTGCGGCGGCATTTTTGGGGGACGCGGGCGCGCAAAGCACGATGCGCTGGTATACCCCGGAATGCGACGACGACGCGGCGCGTTCATCGCCGGATCGGCGCCGTTCGGGCGGTGGGTGGGCCTTCGTCCCGCCGTCGGCGAGCGAACGGTGGCGGGCCTTGGTACCGCTATCGTGCAACGCGCACCAATCGCGGGCCCGTGCGACTCCATCCGGTGCGCGAGCACCACCGGCCGGCGGCATAGGCGGCGCCGATGCGGCAACGCGCAAAGAAAAAGCGGCGGCTCCGTTGCCGGAACCGCCGCTTTCGGCGTCGCTCGCGCGGTTTCAGTCGAACGGATTGCGCAGCACCATCGTGTGCTCGCGGTCCGGGCCGGTCGAGATGATCGCGACTTCGGTTTCCGTCACTTCCTCGAGGCGCTTAAGGTAGCGGCGCGCCTTCTCCGGCAGGTCCTCGTAGCGCGTCACGCCGTAGGTGTTCTCCTGCCAGCCCGGCATTTCCTCGTAGATCGGCTCGACCCTGGCGAAGCCCTCGGCGCCGATCGGCGGCACTTCGACCGGCTTGCCGTCAACCTTGTAGCCGGTGCAGATGCGGATCACGTCGAGCTCGTCGAGCACGTCGAGCTTGGTGACGCACAGGCCGGTGACGCTGTTGTTGAAGATCGAGCGGCGCGCAGCGACGGCGTCGAACCAGCCGCAGCGGCGCGGACGCTTGGTCACGGTGCCGTACTCGGCACCCTTGTCGCGAATCTGCTGGCCGATGTCGTCGACCAGTTCGGTCGGGAACGGACCCGAGCCGACGCGCGTCGCGTAGGCCTTGACGATGCCGAGCACGTAGTCGAGCTCGCGCGGGCCGACGCCGGTGCCGGTCGCGGCGCCGCCGGCGGTCGTGTTCGACGAGGTCACGAACGGATAGGTGCCGTGGTCGACGTCGAGCAGCGCACCCTGCGCGCCCTCGAACAGCACGTTGTCGCCGCGGCGCAGGTGCAGGCGCAGCAGCTCGGTGACGTCGGCGACCATCGGCCGCACGATGTCGGCGTAGCCGAGCAGCGTCTCCAGCGTTTCCTGGAAGTCGACCGGCTCTTCCTTGTAGAAATTCTGCAGCACGAAGTTGTGATAGCCGAGCAGCTCGCCGAGCTTGGCAGCCAGCAGCTCGCGCGAGAACAGGTCGCCGACGCGCACCGCGCGCCGCGCCACCTTGTCCTCGTAGGCCGGGCCGATGCCCTTGCCGGTGGTGCCGATCTTGTTCTCGCCGCGCGCGCGCTCGCGCGCCTGATCGAGCTTGACGTGCACCGGCAGCACCAGCGGCGTCGCCTCGGAGATGCGCAGGCGCTCGCGCACCGACGCGCCGGTCGCCTCGACCTTCTCGATCTCCTTGATGAGGTCCGGCAGCGACAGTACGACGCCGTTGCCGATCAGGCAGGCGACGCCGGGGCGCATGATGCCGGACGGAATCAGGTTCAGCGCCGTCTTCACGCCGTTGATGACGAGCGTGTGGCCGGCATTGTGGCCACCCTGGAAGCGCACCACGGCCTGCACGCGGTCGGTCAGCAGGTCGACGACCTTGCCCTTGCCTTCGTCACCCCACTGCGCGCCGATCACGACGACTGTCTTACCCATAAAGCACCTTCATCACTCACTTGAACGGCGCGCCCAGCGCGCCAGGGGGTCACGCGCCGAGGCGCAGCAAATCGTTGAGGTCGGCCGAGAAGCCGGTCGCCGGCCGCGGCGCGCCGAACTCGTGGCCGACGCCGTCGTAGCGGCCGCCGCGCGCGATCTCGCGGCCGTGGCCGGGCACGAACGCGGCGAACACCATGCCGGTCTGGTAGCGGTAGCCGCGCAGTTCGGCGAGGTCGAGGTTGATCGGCAGCCGCGGCATCTCGCGGCGCAGTTCGGCGATCGTGTCGCCGAGCAGCGTCAGCGCCGCGACGACTTCGCCGCGCTCGCCCTTGAGCAGTTCCCCGGCGCGCGCCAGCACGTCCTCGGGCGCGCCGTTGAGATCGATCAGCGCGCCCATCGTGCGCGCCACGCGCGGCTTGAGCTGGCGCGCCTGCGCGAACTCGGCGAGGTCCGGATGCGATTTGCGCTGCACGATGTCGAACAGCACCGCCTCGCTGTCGGCGTCGAGGCCGAGCTTGGCGACGACGGCGCGATAGATGCCGACGTGGCCGAGGTCGAGGTGCACGTTGCGCAAGCCGGCCAGCTTCAGCGTCTTGAGCATGACGCGCAGGATTTCGAGATCCGCCGTCATGCCGGGTTCACCGAAGATCTCGCAGCCGACCTGGCGCGGCGAGCGCGGCCCGCCGAGGCTGTCGGGGCGCGAGCGCAGCACGGTGCCGAGATAGCAGAGGCGCACGATCGCCTGGTCGCGATAGTGCCGTGCGGCGATGCGCGCGGCCTGCGGCGTCATGTCGGCGCGCAGCCCGAGCAGCCGGCCGGTGGCCGGATCGGTGAGCTTGAAGATCTGCTGTTCGAGATCCTGCGCGGTGCCGGTCAGCAGAGCGTCGAGGTGCTCGATCAGCGGCGGATGCACCAGCTCGTAACGGCTCTTGCGGTAGTAGTCGAGCAGCTTGCGGCGCAGGTCTTCGAGCTGCCACGACACCGGCGGCAGCGCTTCCTCGACGCCGCTGGGCAGCATCCACTTCTTCATGTCGATCTTGGTTCCTAGACGAACTGCAGGACGGCGAGGCCGGCGACCATGCTGGCGAAGCCGATCATGCGCATGCTGCGGTTTTCGAGTTGCGCGATGGTGAACAGCGTGCGCCGCCACTGCGACGGCGCCGCGAACGGCATCAGCCCCTCGATCACCATCACCAGCGCCAGCGCGCGCAGCAGCTCCGTCCAGTCGAAGCTCACGGCACGCCGTTCTTGAAGTACTTGAAGAACGGGCTGTCCGGCTGCAGGACCATGACGTCGCCCTGCCCGCCGAGGCTGTCGCGGTAGACGTTCAGCGTGCGGTAGAAGCTGTAGAACTCCGGATCCTGGCCGTAGGCCTTGGCGTAGATCTCCGCGGCGCGGGCGTCGCCCTGGCCCTTGAGCTGCTCGGCCTGCCGGTAGGCGTTGGCCAGCGTCACCTGCGCTTCCTGATCAGCCGTCGCGCTGATCTTCTCGGCCTCCTCGGCGCCGCGGGCGCGCAGGTCGGAAGCGACGCGCGCGCGCTCGGCGCGCATGCGGTCGTAGACCGATTCGCTGACCGTCTGCGGCAGGTTGATCGACTTGATGCGCACGTCGATGACGCTGATGCCGAGATCCTTGACCTTGTCGACGACGCTCTCGCGCAGCGCCGCGGTGATGGCGTTGCGCTCGTCGGATACCGCCTGCTGGATGGTGCGCGAGCCGAACTCGTCGCGCAGACCGCGGTTGACGATGCCGGCGAGGCGGTCCATCGCCACCAGTTCCTGGCCGCGCGTCGCGCGGTAGTAGGTCGCGGCGTCGGAAATGCGCCACTTGACGTAGTAATCGACCTCGACGTTCTTCTTCTCGACCGTCAGGAAGTTCTCGGTCTGGTTGTCGAGCGTCAGCACGCGGCCGTCGAAGGTATCGACGCGCTGCACGAACGGCAGCTTCAGATGCAGGCCCGGCGTGTAGCTCTCGCCCTTGAGCTCGCCGAACTGGAACAGCAGCGCGCGCTCGCGCTGGTCGACGATGAACAGCGAATTCGACGCCGCCCAGAGGACGAGGCCGACGATCAGAATCGTCAGCAGAGTGGAATTCTTCATTGGCGGCTCCGGTCGCGCGAACGCGAGCTGTCGCTGGAGGTACCGCCGCTGTCGCTGCGCGGCACCGCCTGATAGGAACGCTGCGGAACGTCCGGCGTGCCCGCGGAAGCGCCCGGCGCATTCTTGAGGATCTGGTCGAGCGGCAGGTAGATCATCGGGCTGCCCTTGTCGACGTCGAGCAGCACCTTGCTCGAACCGCCGAGCACGCTCTGCATCATGTCGAGGTAGAGGCGTTCCTTGGTGACCTTCGGCGACTTCTTGTACTCGGTGACGAGCTGGCTGAAGCGGGCCGCGTCACCTTCGGCCCTGGCGACCACCTGATCGCGATAGGCGGTCGCCTCGGCGATCTGGCGCGCCGCGGCGCCACGCGCCTTCGGCAGACGGTCGTTGGCGTAGGCCTCGGCCTCGTTCTTGACGCGCTGCTGGTCCTCGCGGGCCTTGATCGCGTCGGCGAACGCGGCCTGCACCGGCTCCGGCGGCTGCGCCTGCTGCAGGTTCACTTCGGTCACGACCAGACCGGCCTGGTAGGCGTCGAGCCGCTCCTGCAGGAGCCGCTTGGTCTCGTCGGCGACTTCCTCGCGGCCTTCGGTCAGGATGAAGTCCATCTCGCTCTGGCCGACCACTTCGCGAACCGATGCCTTGAGGGCCTGCTTGAGGGTCAGGTCCGGCTCGGACACCTGGAACACGTAATCGTCGACATTGGAGATGCGGTACTGCACCGACAGCTCGACGTCGATGATGTTCTCGTCCTTGGTCAGCATCGTCGCTTCCTCGCGCACCGAGCGCACGCCGGTGACGTTGACGATCTCGATGTCCTCGACCGGCCACGGCAGGTGCCAGTGCGGGCCCGGCCCGGTCGTGCCGACGTGCTGGCCGAAGCGCAGCACCACGGCGCGCTCCTGCTCGTCGACCACGTAGATGCCGGAGCCCAGCCACAGCGCCGCGATCAGCAGCGCGGCGACGCCGAACAGGCCGGACGGCATGCCCTTGCCGGCGCCCGGCACGCCGGGACCACCGCCCTTGCCGCCGAAGCGCTCCTTGAAACGCTTCAGCGCATCATCGAGCGGGTTCGGACTTTGGCCGCCGCGCTTCGGTCCCTGGTTCCACGGGTCGCGGCCGGGGCCGGGCTCATTCCAAGCCATTGACTGACTCCTACCTGGTATTCGTGCAGACGTCCGCAATGGATACGGCGGACGGGATTTGTCGGCATGCCCGGCGGGATACCCGGCGGCCCTTGCCTGCTTTGCGATTGCGCAGTCTCCTGGCGAGCCGCAAATTTTAGGGAGATAGCTCCCATTCCTCAACGACATGCGGCGACGGCGGCGGCAAAACCCCGGCCGCCGCACACAATCCGCGCAGGCGTTCGTAGGGCATGGCCACGCGCAGATGGAAATTGCCCTGCTCGTCGACCGCCTCGGCGCGGATCGCATGATGGGTGAACAGCTGCGCCCGCAGCCGCGCCGCCGACGGCGGCAGAACCAGCTCCTGCTCCTGCAGCGCCGGCTGCAGGCGTTCGGCGATCGCCTCGCGCAACAGGTCGAGTCCGAGTCCCTGGCGCGCCGAAACGTAGACGCGCGCCGGCCGGCCTTCCTCGTCGCGCTCGATGCGCGGCGTTTCGTCCTCGCGCAGATCGATCTTGTTGAAGACCTGCAGGCGTGGCACTTCGTCGGCGCCGATCTCGCCCAGCACTTCCTCGACCTGCCGGATGCGGGTCGTGCGCTCGGGGTCGGCGGCGTCGACCACGTGCAGCAGCAGCGAGGCGTCGCGCGCTTCCTCGAGCGTGGCGCGGAACGCGGCGATCAGGTCGTGCGGCAGATCGCGGATGAAGCCGACGGTGTCGGCGAGCAGCACGGTCTCGCCGGTCTTGACCGCCAGGCGCCGCACCGTGGTGTCGAGCGTCGCGAACAGCTGGCTCGACGCAAAGGTGGCGTCGCCGGTCAGGGCGTTGAACAGCGTCGACTTGCCGGCATTGGTGTAGCCGACCAGCGATACCGTCGGCACGTCGTTGCGCATGCGCGCGGCGCGGCTCTGCGCGCGGCGCCCGCGCACCGCCTCCAGATGCCGCTTGAGCGTGCCGATGCGCTCGCGGATCAGGCGGCGATCCATTTCGAGCTGGGTTTCGCCGGGGCCGCGCAGGCCGATGCCGCCGCCGCGCTGGCGCTCCAGGTGCGTCCAGCCGCGCACGAGGCGCGTGGCGACGTGGTTGAGCTGCGCCAGTTCGACCTGCAGCTTGCCCTCGTGCGAGCGGGCGCGGGTCGCGAAGATATCGAGGATCAGACCGGCGCGGTCGAGCACGCGGGCCTTGACGATCTTCTCGAGATTGCGCTCCTGGCTCGGCGACAGCGCGTGGTTGAAGATCACCAGCTCGGCGCCGCTCGCGGCGACCGCGTCGGCGATCTCCTGGGCCTTGCCGGAGCCGACGAACAGGCCCGGATCGGGATCGCGGCGCGAGCCGCCGATGACGTCGATGATCTCAGCGCCGGCCGAACGCGCCAGCTCGATGAATTCCTGGCGGTCGGACTCGAAGTCGGCACCGGGGAACTCGAGATGCACCAGCAGGGCCTTCTGGCCTGCTTTCGGTCGCTCAAACATGGCGCCGGGCCGTCAGTGCGCCAGCGACGCGGCCGGGCCACGTCCGCTGCGGCGTGGCTCCGTGCGGGCCGGCAAGGGAGCCGTCACGGCATGCACCGTGACGCCGGCTCGACACGCGACCGCCGCCGGACAACCGGCGGCGGCACTGGGGGATACGGAAGACGATGCGGTCAAGCGGCGGGAGTCTCCGCGGCGGCGTCGCCTTCGCCTTCCGCGTCGTAGATGCGCACGGCACGCGCCGGCACGACGGTCGAGATGGCATGCTTGTAAACCATCTGGCTGACGCTGTTGCGAAGCAGCACGACGAACGAGTCGAAAGATTCGATCTGGCCCTGCAGCTTGATGCCGTTGACGAGATAAATGGAAACCGGGATGCGTTCTTTGCGCAGGGCGTTCAGAAACGGTTCTTGTAGCGTATGACCTTTCGACATCGGATTTTCCCTATTGTGTACCCGGACTTACGTGGCCCGGACGTGGTTATCGCCGGTCAGTGTAGCACTGCTCACGAGCCTGCGCTGTCGTCCGTGGCGGCGTGCAACGCGAGTGCCTTCTCTATGAGGTCGGCTTGCGCCGGATCAAGCCAGACCAGACCGGATTCGGAGCGCAGCCAGGTCAGCTGACGCTTGGCGAACTGGCGGGTCGCGGCCATGCCGCGCCGGACCGCTTCGTCGATCGGATATTCGCCGGCCAGATGACCCCACAGCTGCCGGTAGCCGACCGCGCGGATCGACGGCAGCTCCGGATGCAGGTCGCCGCGCCGGTATAGCGCCGCAACCTCGTCGAGGAAGCCGGCCGCCATCATGTCGTGGAAGCGCCGTTCGATCCGCGCATGCAGTTCGGCGCGCGCCGGCGGATTCAGCGCCAGCTTGAGCCAGCGCTCGCCGCCGCCGGCGGCTTTGGGCTGCGCGTAGAAAGCGCTCGGCGCCATGCCGCTCAGCTCGGCGATCTCCAGCGCCCGCTGGATGCGTTGCTGGTCGTTCGGATGCAGGCGCGCCGCGGTCGGCGGATCGAGCGCCGCCAGGCGCGCGTGCAGCGCCGGCCAGCCGAGCCGGGCAGCCTCGGCTTCGAGCCGGGCGCGCAGCTGCGGATCGGCGGACGGCAGCGCGCTGAGGCCCTGGGTCAGGGCCCGGAAGTAGAGCATCGTGCCGCCGACCAGCAGCGGCACACGGCCGCGGCCGCGGATCTCGCCGATCAGCCGCCGCGCGTCCTCGGCGAAGCGCGCCGCCGAGTACGGCTCGGCCGGGTCGAGAATGTCGATCAGATGATGCGGCACGTCCGCCCGCATCGCCGCGTCGGGCTTGGCCGAGCCGATGTCCATACCGCGATAGACGAGCGCCGAGTCGACCGAGACGATCTCGACCGGCAGGCGCTCGGCCAGCGCCAGCGCCAGCGCGGTCTTGCCCGACGCAGTCGGACCCATCAGCAGGATGACGGGGGCGGAATCGTCGGTAGACGCCATAGGCGCGTAGTGTACGGTCGCACTGCCCGGCTGCGGCAGCTACGGTTCGGCGCCGCCACGCCCGGCGCCGTCCGGCGGCAGGCTCTCCAGCGCCCGCGCGCGTTCGAGCAGCGCCGGATGCGAATCAAGCAGTCCGCCGAGCGGATCGGCACCGCCCTGCCCGCGCTGCGCGTCGAGCTTGCGCAGCAGCGCGCCGAGCCGCGCCGGCGCGATGCCGTTGACGCGCATCAGCGCGGCGGCGTAGCGATCGGCTTCTGCCTCGAACGCGCGCGAATAGCGCGCCTGCATCAGCACGGTCGGCGCCGTCGCCAGCACGGTGCTGACGTCGCCGAACCACCATGCCGCGAGCACGCCGATCGCCGAGTTCTGCGCGATCAGGCGCAGACCGTGGCGATGATGCACGTGACCGAGTTCGTGACCGATGACGCCGAGGATCTGTGCGTCGTCGTCGGCCAGCGCCACCAGCTCGTCGAGCAGCACGACCGTACCGTCCGGCAGCGCGAATGCGTTCGGCCCGAGATCGGGGGCGCTGCGAAACTCCAGCCGGTATACCGGCTGCGAACCGTCGGGCGCGCGCAAGGCCTCGGCGGCGCCGGTCAGATCGGCGGCGCGCGTCGGATCGAGCGTCGATTTGTGCAGCAGATGGCGGTCGAGCAGGTCCAGGCTCTGTTCGGACAGGACCCGCGTCATGCGCTCCGGCATCGTGTCGGCGATCCACTGCGCACCGCGCGGCACGCCCCAGACCAGTGTCGCCGCGGCGAGCAATCCGATCGCGACGACCGCCAGCGCGACGATCTTCCAGTCGGCCTCGGCGCGATGCAGCCAGCCGCGCCCGAGCGGCGTGCGCCGCAGCATCGCCTCCAGCGCCGCGTGGTCGCGCAGCTCGCAGGACGCGCCGTCGGCGAACGCGATCGTGCGCGGCGCGCGGCCGATGCGCGCCGACAGGCGCAGCGTCGCAAGCGGCTCGCGGCGCTCGATGCCGTCACCGCAAACGTGCAGGTCGTCGCCGTCGAGCGCGACGCGCACGGCGTGGCCGCGCGCGTGGCGTCCGTCGAAATAGACCGCGTCGAGCATGGCCCTTCAGAGCCCGATGTCGATGTCGAACAGCTCGGCGGTTTCCTCGCCGAGCGCAGCGACCTCGACGCCGGCATCGGCGACGATGGCGTCGAGCGAACCTTCGACCTGCAGGCTCGTGCAGCTCGCACGGTAACGGGCGACGCGCACCGCCGCCCACGGCATGAACAGGCCCAGCGTCAGCGCCACGAGCACGAAGTTGCTCGCCGTGATCCCGAGCAGGCGCCAGCCGGACAGCCGGCTGACGAAACGATGCGGGCCGAGCGCCGTGTGATTCCAGATCAGGTTCTGGATCGCCGCCTGAAACAGCGGGCCGAGCACCAGCGCTCCGAACAGGAACACGGCGAGAAAGCCGAAGCCGGCGGCCGCCACCGCCTCCGGATCAGGCTTGCCGCCGGCCTTCGCACTGGCCGACAGGCCGATGATCGGCAGGAACGCGAGCGCGAACAGCACCGCGAAGCCGACCATGAACGGCAGATAGGTCCGGTAAAAGCGCCCGACGCCGGCGCTGAACGAGAACGCGCTGCCGCCAAAGCAGGCGTTGCCGTGCTGGTAACGCTTGAGGCGCTGGTGGAACAGCGGCGCGGCGAGATAGGCGGTGAAGAACATCAGCGCGCCGTAGCCGAGGAACACCCCGTAGGCGCCGGCCAGTGAACCGCGAAAGCTGAAGCGCAACCCGCGATAGCTGCTGTAGTGCGCGCGGAAGCGAAAAGCGTTGCGCAGCAGCCAGGGCATCACCAGCGCGATCAGCACCAGCGCGACCGCCGTCCACACCGACAGGTAGGTCGTCGCGAAGTGATAGATCAGCAGCAGGCCGAGCGCGATCAGGCGGCCCTTGAGGATCGACCAGGGCTTGCCGTGGTAGTCGAACGGCGCGCCGGCCAGCTCGGTGTTGCGATAGAAGTACTGCAGGCGCCGGACTTTCGCCCACGGCGAATAAAGCCCCAGCGTGACCAGCGTCAGCAGCAGGTTGACGATCCAGATGCCGAAGTATTCGCCACCGGAACCATTGAAGCGGAACGGCTCGGTCTGCACCGGCGGCGCCGGCGTCGGTTCGCTATCCATATCCCCCCCCCGGGATCGAAGTCATCGAAGTCGATGAATGCCTGCACGCCCGCGCGGCGCCCACGGCCACTTCGAGGATAAACAAACGGACGTTCAGCGTCCGCGCAGGAACAGCCGGTCCAGCTCGGCGACTGTGATCTGCACCCAGGTCGGCCGGCCGTGATTGCACTGGCCGGCGAGTTCCGTGCGCTCCATGTCGCGCAGCAAGGCGTCCATCTCGGCCAGCGTCAGGCGGCGGTGCGCCTTGATCGCCGCCTTGCAGGCGACGTCGGCGAGCACGCGGTGCTGTGCGTCGAGCGCCTCGCCGAAATGTGAAGCCGTCTCGCGGCGCGTCTCGTCGCCGGCGAGTTCGCGCAACAGCGCACCGACATCGCTACGTGCCAGCAGCGGCGGTACCGCGCGCACGAGGATACTGCCGGGCCCGCTGCGGTCGAAGTCGATGCCGTAGGCGTGCAGCTGCTCGCGCCGCGCTTCGAGCGCGTCGGCCTCGTCCTCGGCCAGCGTCACCACTTCCGGCACCAGCAGCGCCTGCGCCGGAATGCCGCCGTCGGCGAGCTGGCGCTTGAGGCGTTCGTAGAGCACGCGCTCATGGCCGGCATGCGCATCGACCAGCACCAGGCCGTGATCGTTCTGCGCGAGGATGTAAATGCCGTGCACCTGCGCGAGCGGCGTGCCGAGCGGCCGGTCGTCCACCGGCGCCGGCGCCGGCTCGATGCCGACCGCCGATGCCGCGGCAACCGGCGCGTAGGCCGGCGACGGCGGCTCGCGCAGATCGAGCCGTGCCGGCGGCCGCCAGGCCGGCGGCGACACGGCCTCGCGGGCGACGTAGCCGGGCAGCACACCGGCACTCGCCGCACTCGCCGCCGGCGGCGCCGCGGCAGCAGACGCTTCGGAGCCGGCGAATGTGACCTGATGATGCCGTTCCGGCTCGGGCCGCAAGCGGCGCAGCAACTGGTGCACCGCGCCGAACAGCAGGTCGTGCACGCGCGCGGCATCGCGGAAGCGCACCTCGGTCTTCTGCGGATGCACGTTGACGTCGACCGCCGCCGGATCGAGTTCGAGATAGACGACGTAGGCCGGATGGTGCGTCGAGTGCATGGCGTCGGCGAAGGCGCGCTTGAGGGCGAACGCCATCAGGCGGTCGCGCACGAGGCGGCCGTTGACATAGACGTACTGCAGGTCGGCGCTCGGCCTCGCGAAGCTCGGCAGACCAATCCAGCCGTGCAGACGCATGCCGAGCCGCGCCTCGTCGATGGCCACCGACGCAGCGACGAAATCGTCGCCGCAGATCGCGCGAATGCGCGCCAGCCGGCCTTCCTCACCGGCCGCCGGCGTCAGGTCGAAGATGCGGCGGTTGTTGTGGCGCAGCGAGAAGCCGACGTCGAAGCGCGACAGCGCGATGCGCGACAGCGCCTGCTGGATCTGGCGGAACTCGGTGGCTTCCGATTTCAGGAACTTGCGCCGCGCCGGCGTGTTGAAGAACAGGTCGCGGACTTCGATCGTCGTGCCGAACGGATGCGCGGCCGGCCGCGGCTGCACGCCGTCGATGTGTCCGGCGCCGGCCAGCTCCCAGGCGTGATCGGCCTCGGCGGTGCGCGAGGCGAGCCTGAGCCGCGACACCGACAGAATGCTCGGCAGCGCCTCGCCGCGAAAGCCCAGCGTCGCGACGCGCTCGAGATCGTCGAAGCTCGCGATCTTGCTGGTCGCGTGCCGCGTCAGCGCCAGCGCCAGCTCGTCGCGGCCGATGCCCTTGCCGTCGTCGCGGATGCGGATCAGCCCCGCCCCGCCCTGCTCGATCTCGACTTCGACCGCACGCGCACCGGCGTCGAGGCTGTTCTCGACCAGCTCCTTGACGACCGCAGCCGGGCGCTCGACGACTTCGCCGGCCGCGATCTGATTGACGAGCGTGTCGGGAAGAACGCGGATCATCGTGACAGTCTATCGTTCATCGTCATGGCGCAGCGCCGCGACACCGCGCGCGCAGGCTGCGGATTCCGGATGGCGTCGCCGGCGCTACGGGCGCCTCACCATGGCGCTGGGCATGCCTTACAGCCGGGCGATGCGCTCGATGCCGCCCAGGTACGGCTTCAGCGCATCGGGAATCGCGATCGAGCCGTCGGCCTGCTGGTAATTCTCGATGATCGCCACCAGCGTACGGCCGACCGCGAGGCCGGAGCCGTTGAGCGTGTGCACCAGCTCGGTCTTCTTCGTCTCCGGATGGCGATAGCGCGCCAGCATGCGCCGCGCCTGGAAATCCTCGCAGTTCGAGCACGAGGAAATCTCGCGATAGCGGTTCTGGCTCGGCAGCCAGACTTCGAGGTCGTAGGTCTTGGCGGCGCCAAAGCCCATGTCGCCGGTGCACAGCGCCAGCACGCGGTACGGCAACCCGAGCTTCTTCAGGATCGTCTCGGCGTGGCCGGTCAACTCTTCGAGCGCGGCGTACGACGTCGACGGCTCGACGACCTGCACCAGCTCGACCTTGTCGAACTGGTGCTGACGGATCATGCCGCGCGTGTCGCGGCCGGCCGAACCGGCCTCCGAACGGAAGCACGGCGTGTGCGCGACCCACTTCTTCGGCAGCTCGTCGGCGGCGAGGATCTCGTCGCGGACGAGATTGGTCACCGGCACCTCCGCGGTCGGGATCAGCCGCCAAGGCTGCTCGCCCTTGAGCGCGAACAGGTCCTCGCCGAACTTCGGCAGCTGGCCGGTGCCGCGCAGCGTGGTGTCGTTGACGATGTACGGCACATACAGCTCTTCATAGCCGTGCTCGCGCGTGTGCACGTCGAGCATGAACTGCGCGAGCGCGCGATGCAGGCGCGCCAGGCCGCCGCGCAGCACGGTGAAGCGCGCGCCGGTGAGCTTGGCGGCGGCGGCGAAATCCATCAGGCCGAGCGCCTCGCCGAGGTCGGCGTGGTCCTTGGCGCCTTCGGCCGGGCGCGGCGTGCCCCAGCGGCGCACTTCGACGTTGTCGTTCTCGTCGCGGCCGTCCGGCACCGAGGCGTGCGGCAGGTTCGGCAGGCGCGCGAGGAAATCGTCGAACTCGGCCTGTAGCGCGGCGAGCTGGCTCTCGATCTCGGCGAGGCGCACCTTGATGCGATCCATGTCGGCGAGCACCGGCGAGGCGTCCTCGCCCCTGGCCTTGGCCTGGCCGATGCGCTTGGAACCAGCGTTGCGTTCGGCCTGCAGCTGCTCGGTCTCGACCTGCAGCGTCTTGCGGCGCGATTCGAGCTCGTTGAAGCGCGACAGATCGAAGACGAAGCCGCGGCGCGCGAGCTGCGCGGCGACCTGCTCGGGCTGGGCCCGGAGTAACTTGGGATCGAGCATCGGAAAGACGGGTCGGCGTGGGGCCCGGCATTGTAGCCGAGGCCACGCTCCGGCCGAGACGCTAGGCGCCGGTGACGCCGAACTCGACTTCGCTGCAGCAGTAGAACAGCGACAGACCGGCCTCGGCGATCGCCTTGAGCAAGGCGTCACGGCCGGCGGCGTCGAGCACGAAGCCGACTTCCATCGGCAGCTCGCCGGCCAGCTCGAAGAAACCCTCGTCGCGCAGCGTGCCGCGGCGGCCATAGCCGGCAGCGGCGCGGATCACGGACCCGCCGCGCACCTGCAGCGCGCGTGCCGTGTCGAGCAGCCAGTCGTAGGTCGGCCGGCCGTCGTGGCGATCCTTCTCGGATACGAAGACGCGCAGGTACCAGCCTTTGCGCGGCGCGTCGCCCGGCTTCGTCGTTTCGTCCATGTCCGCCTCAGGCCTTCAGGCCGTTGTAGGTCGCGATGCCGAGCAGGGTCATCAGCAACGAGCCGCCGAGATGCAGGCCGATCGTCGCCAGCGCCCAGCCGTACTGCTCACGCAGCAGCAAGGTGCTGGTCTCGGCCGAGAATGTCGAGAACGTGGTCAGGCCACCGAGAAAGCCGGTGGCGAGCAGCAGGCGCAGCTCCGGCGGCAACGTCTGGTGATGCGCGAACAGCGCCATCGCCAGCCCCATCAGATAGCCGCCGAGCAGGTTCGCTGCCAGCGTGCCGAACGGCACGGTCGGGAACAGCGGGTTCAGCCACAGGCCGAGCAGCCAGCGCAGCCAGGCACCGCAGGCGGCGCCGATGCCGACCATCACGAATCCGGAACCGCTCATGAGCCTCCTCGGGCGAAAATGCACAGCCCCCGTATCGAGCCGTGCCGCGCCAAGCATGCCATCTCCAGACGCAGGCGCGCAGGCCTGCAGCCCGGCAAGCGGCGTATCAGCGCGTCTTGCGCGCGGCGCGCAACTGCGCGAGCCGTTCGCCGATCTTGATCTCGAGGCCGCGCGGCACCGGCGCGTACAGCTCGGTGCCGAGCAGGCGATCCGGCAGGAACTGCTGGCCTGCCGCCACGGCGCCCGCTTCGTCGTGATCGTAGCGATAGCCCTGGCCGTAGCCGAGGTCCTTCATCAGCTTGGTCGGCGCGTTGCGGATGTGCATCGGCACTTCCAGCGTACCGGTCTGCTCGACCAGCGCACGCGCCGCGTTGTAGCCGGCGTAGACCGCGTTGCTCTTCGGCGCGCAGGCCAGATAGACGACGGCGATCGCCAGCGCCAGCTCGCCTTCCGGGCTGCCGAGACGCTCGTAGGTGTCCCAGCCGTCGAGGCACAGGCGCTGCGCGCGTGGATCGGCCAGGCCGATGTCCTCGATCGCCATGCGCGTGATGCGGCGCGCCAGATAGGCGGCGTCGACGCCGCCGTCGAGCATGCGCGCGAACCAGTACAGCGCTGCGTCCGGATCGCTGCCGCGCACGCTCTTGTGCAGCGCCGAGATCTGGTCGTAGAAGTTCTCGCCGCCCTTGTCGAAGCGGCGCAGGCCGCGGCCGATCAGCTTGTCGAGCACCTGATCGTCGCGGCCGGCTTCGGCGCGGCCGAGTTCGACCGCGGTTTCGAGCAGCACCAAGCTGCGCCGCGCGTCGCCGTCGGCGGCCTCGGCGATGCGATCGAGCCAGCGCGCCGGCAGTGCGTCGGCCGCCAGGCCCAGGCCGCGTTCGGCATCGCTCAGCGCGCGCACCAGCAGATCGCGGATCGCGGTCTCGTCGAGGCCGCGCAGCACGAACACGCGCAGCCGCGACAGCAGCGCCGCATTGAGCTCGAACGAGGGATTCTCGGTGGTCGCGCCGATCAGCGTGATCGTGCCGTCCTCGACGTACGGCAGCAGCGCGTCCTGCTGGCTCTTGTTGAAGCGGTGGATTTCGTCGATGAACAGCACCGTGCGCCGCGGCGCAAGCCCCTGGCGCAGCGCCTGCGCATGGGCGACCGCCTCGCGGATGTCCTTGACGCCGGCGAGCACCGCCGACAGCGTCAGGAACTCGGCATCGCTGTACTGCGCGAGCAGGCGCGCGAGCGTGGTCTTGCCGACGCCCGGCGGCCCCCAGAACACCATCGACGGCACGCTGCCGGCCTCGAGCAGCACGCGCAGCGGGCCGCCGGCGCCCAGCAGGTGATCCTGGCCGACGACCTCGTCGAGCGTGCGCGGCCGCATGCGCTCGGCCAGCGGCTGCGCCGGATCGGGCCGGCGTCCGCCGGACGTCGACCCCGGCGAACGCCCGGTCATGGAGGGCTGCGCCGGCGTGCGATCAGCCACGGGCAGCCTCGCCGGCAACGGCGTCGCGAAGGGCCGAAGGGGTTTCTCCGGAGAAGGTGCCAGCGTCGCTCACGGCGCCTTAACGCCCCGCCCCGTCGTCGATCACTTCCGTGCCCTTCGGCGGCGTGAAGCGGAACAGCGCGGCATCGAGCTTGACGCCGGTCTTGATGTCGGAGAAGCGGATGTCGGTATTGCCGCCGAGCGCATCGAAGAACTGCATGCGCTGCGGCACGCCGTTCTTCAGCCACAGTTCGATCGACTGGAAGTCGCTGTTGACCTCGCCGCCCTTGGGCCTGAGGCGGACGACGTCGGCGCCCTCCTTCTGCCCGCCGGATTCGACGGTGAAGGCGTCGCCGAGCAGCGAGCGCTGCGCCAGCAGCGCCGCCGGCGTGCCTTTCAGCACCTGATCGGCCGGACGCACCGTCACCTGCGCGAGATCCGGCTCGTAGTTCCAGATCTTGTTGCCGTCGCAGACCATCAGCTGCTCGTACGGTTGGTCGTAGCGCCAGCGGAAGCGTCCGGGGCGCGACAGGTCGAAGGTGCCGCTGCGCTGCGCCAGCACCTCGCCGTGCTCGTCCTTCTGCGTCTGCTCGAAGCGCGCGCTGAGCGTCTGCGCGCCGTCGACGAAGCGCCGGAGCGCGTCGTCGGCCGGACCGGCATGGGCCTGCGCGCCGCACAGCGCGAGGACAGCGAACAGCAGGGTCGACAGCTTCTTCATGGAGGGAACCCGGTGAAAGGACGCGCCACTATCGGCGGCGGCGCTGAATCGGATCTGACTCCGCGCAAGATCCCGGACGACGCGTCAATCGCGTCCGCCCGGGGCGAGGATCTCGCGGTTGCCGCCGGGGCCGCTCGGCCCGACGATGCCGGCTGCCTCCATCTGCTCGACCATGCGCGCGGCACGGTTGTAGCCGATCTTGAGACGGCGCTGCACCCAGGACACCGAGGCCTTGCGCGTCTCCAGCACCATCGCCACCGCCTGGTCGTACAAAGGATCGGCCTCGGCGTCATCGCCGCTGCCTTCGGCCGGACCGGACGGCGCCTCGTCGGCGCAGATTTCCTCGATGTAGCGCGGCTCGCCGACCTGCTTCAGATAGGCGACCACCTTGTGCACCTCGTGATCATCGACGAACGCGCCGTGCACGCGGTCGAGCCGGCTGGCGCCGATCGGCCGGAACAGGCCGTCGCCGTGACCGAGCAGCGTCTCGGCACCCTGCTCGTCGAGGATGGTGCGCGAATCGATGCGCGAGGCGACCTGGAACGCGAGGCGCGACGGGATGTTGGCCTTGATCAGGCCGGTGATGACGTCGACGCTCGGCCGCTGCGTGGCGACGATCAGGTGGATGCCGGCGGCGCGCGCCTTCTGCGCGATGCGCGCGATCAGCTCTTCGACCTTCTTGCCGACGACCATCATCATGTCAGCCAGCTCGTCGATGACGACGACGATATGCGGCAGCGGCTGCAGCGGCTCGGCTTCCGGCACGCCCGCTTCCGGATCGAACAGATCCTGGCTGCTGTTCTTCAGCGGGTCGCGGATCGGCTCGCCGCCGGCGGCGGCCTCCTCGACCTTGCGATTGAGACCGGCCAGATTGCGCACGCCGAGCGCCGACATCAGGCGGTAACGCCGTTCCATCTCGGCGACGCACCAGCGCAGCGCGTTGGCGGCATCCTTCATGTCGGTGACGACCGGCGTCAGCAGGTGCGGAATGCCCTCGTAGACCGACAGCTCCAGCATCTTCGGATCGACGAAGATGAAGCGCACCTGATCGGCGGTCGCCTTGAACAGCATCGACAGGATCATGCCGTTGATCGCCACCGACTTGCCGGAGCCGGTGGTGCCCGCGACCAGCAGATGCGGCATCTTGGCCAGATCGCCCGCCATCGGATTGCCGGCGATGTCCTTGCCGAGCGCCAGCGTCAGCGGCGACGCGGAGTTGCGGTACGCGGGCGAGTCGATGATCTCGCGCAGCATCACCATCTCGCGCTTCTGGTTCGGAATCTCCAGACCGACGACCGACTTGCCTTCGATGACCTCGATGACGCGCACGCTCGACACCGACAGCGAGCGCGCCAGATCGCGCGACAGATTGGTGATCTGCGAGCCCTTCACGCCGGGCGCCGGCTGGATCTCGAAGCGCGTGATGACCGGCCCCGGCGTCGCCGCGACGACTTGCGCCCTTACGCCGAACGATTCGAGATGGCGCTCGACGTCGCGCGACAGGCGCTCGAGTTCCTCCGGCGTGTACTGGCGGCCGGACGGGCGCGCCGGATCGAGGATCGTCAGCGGCGGCAGCGGATCGCCGTCGAAGGCCGGCACCTCGACCGCCTCGGCCTTGCGGACCGGCGCCGCCGGACGGGGCGCCGGCGCGGGCGCGGGCATCGGCGCAAGCGCCGGCGCCGCCGGCGCCTCGTGCAGCAGGCCGAGCTGCTCCTCCTCGGAGCCGAGCAGCGACGGCGCCTTGCGCTTGCGCTTCTCTTTCGCCGGTGACGTTTCCTCGAAGACCGGCGTGCCGAACAGCGGTTCGATGCGCGCGGCCGGCTCTTCCTTCTCCTTGCGGCGTCTGGCCGGAGCACGTTCGGACTCGGCGACGATCGGCAGTTCGCCGTCCTCGCCGTCGGTGCCTTCGGCCAGCCGCGCCGGCCTCTCGATGCGCCGTGCCGCCAGCGCGAAGACCCAGCTGCCGACGCGATCGAGGATGTCGAGCCACGAAAAGGTCAGCGCCAGCGGCGCGGCGACGATCACCAGCGTCAGCAGCAGCAGGCTGCTGCCGAAGCCGCCGAGCACCGAGACCAGACCGCGCGCCACCGCCTGACCGGCGATGCCGCCGCTGCCCTGCGGCGCCCAGCTCGCCGAGGCCCCGATGTGCTGCGAGGCCAGCGCCGCCAGCCCGACCAGCAGCACGGCCCAGGCCGCGACGCGCACGCCGCGCGGCATGCGCGCGCCCGGCGGAGCCTCGCTGAAGATGCGGATGCCGATCAGCAGCACCGCCCACGGCAGCAGAAAGGCCACATAGCCGCACAGCGACAGCAGCACGTCGGCGATCCACGCCCCGACCGGCCCTGCCAGGTTGCGGACCGGCTCGCCGCTGCCGGACGAGGACCAGCCCGGATCGTTCGGATTGAAGCTGGCGAGGGTTACCAGCAGGAACAGCGACAGGCCGAGGCAGCCGAGCAGCGCTGCCTCGCGCGGCAGGCGCTCGAGCCAGCCTGGCCCGGCGGCTTCGTCGGTGGCGTGCGGTTTGGCTTTGAACATGCGTGAGATTTCGGGATGCGGCATGGCGCGGAACCCGCGCCGGCGGGCCTGCGGCGATCGGGGCAGTATACCGGTCATGCTCCCCTGCGGCCGAGACTTGAAAGCCGGCGCGAAACCTTCATATTGAAAGCGTGTCCAAAGTTTCACGAGCGCAAGCCGACATCAAAGCCATGAGCCATATTCGCCATTTCGTCCTGACGCCGGAAGGCGGCATCCGCGAATTCACTGCCGATCAGGCGGCGCTAATCGCCGCCGGTTCCGACCGCCTGCCCGAATTCGCCGGGCGCGACCTGCGCTACCTGCAGCTGACGCTGCAGGACAACCGCAACAGCGGCGAACTCAAGATCCAGACCGCCGGCGCGCGCATCCATTTCGACAACGAAGGCCGCATGACCGAAGCCGGTCCACCGACCGACGCCGAGCCGATCACGCATTTCGAGCACGACGCAGTCGTGCAATGGGTACTCAAGGACGTGCCGGCGGCAGCGCCGACTTTCCACTAGGGCCTGTTAACGCCAAGAGCGTCGCTGTGGCCGAGTCCGTTTTGCCGCAGCGCAAGGAACGAGGAGCGCGATGTACTGGACGTACATGAGCGACGAGAGACGTCGCGATGCGGCAAAACGGACCGGTCCCTTCGGGATGCCGCTTGGCGAGCCGCCATGCGGCGTTGCGGTCCGCTTCTTGGGAATCACCCAAGTGCGCGGCCCGCGCCTAGCCTGGCGACTCGCCAGGCAGCACCACAGCGACGCTATTGGCGTTAACAGGCCCTAATCCGACCGCGTGCCGGCGCGCATTCCCGCCGGCACGCGAGCTGCGTATGCTAGCGGTGCACCGTAGGAGGCCCGCTTCGCGACGATGGAAAGCCCGATCCGCCTGCACTGGCTGGACCCGCGCAATCCGCACCAGCCGTTCCCGCCCGTGCACCTGGCGATGCGCGATCCGAACGGTTTGCTGGCCATCGGCGGCGATCTTTCGACGACCCGGCTGCTGCGCGCCTACCGGCAGGGCATTTTCCCCTGGTACAACCCCGACGAGCCGATCCTCTGGTGGTGCCCGGACCCGCGCACGGTGCTGCACCCGTCGGGCCTGCACGTCTCGCGCAGTCTCGGCAAGACCGTGCGCCGCAGCGATTACGCCCTCAGCTTCGACCGCGCCTTCGGCGAGGTGCTGGCCGCCTGCGGCGGCGAACGCGCCAAGAGTCGCGGCACCTGGCTCGGCCCGGACATGCGCGCCGCGTACGGCGATCTGTTCCGCAAGGGCCACGCGCACAGCGTCGAGGTCTGGCGCGACGGCCGGCTGATCGGCGGCCTCTACGGCGTCGCCATCGGACGCGTGTTCTTCGGCGAGTCGATGTTCTCGCATGCGACCGACGCTTCGAAGCTGGCGCTGTACTGGCTGTGCCGGCAGCTGGAGCGCTGGGGCTTCGAGCTGATCGATTGCCAGGTCAGCTCCTCGCACCTGCTGAGCCTCGGCGCGCAGGAGGTGCCGCGCGAGCAGTTCCTGCGCCAGCTGGCGCAGGCGACCGATGCCGGCGCGCTGTCGCCGGTCTGGCGCTTCGACGACGCGCCGGCCGACCCGCGCCACGGACCGTCGCCATGACGCAATCCCTGCGCCTGTTCCTCAGCACCGAGCATGCCTGCGGCTACCTGCCCGGCCTGCTCGCGCGCAGCGCCTTCGTCGACCCGGAGGCCGGACTCGGCCCGGGCCACTACCAGCGCCTGCTCGAACTCGGCTTCCGCCGCAGCGGTGATCACACCTACCGTCCGCACTGCCGCGACTGCACACGCTGCGTGCCGGTGCGCATCGACGTGCGCCAGTTCGGCGCCGACCGCGGCCAGCGCCGGTGCTGGCGCGACAACGCCGATCTGCAGCTGACGATCGAACGCCGCCTCGGCGACGAACACTACGAGCTGTATCGCCGCTACCTGCAGGCGCGGCACGCCGGCGGCGGCATGGACCCGCTCGACCGCAAGGCCTTCCACGCCTTCCTCGAATGCTCGTGGCTGGACGTGCGCTACTGGTGCTTTCGCGAACGCGGCGAACTGCGCAGCGTCGCCGTCGTCGACCACCTGCCGCAGGCCCTGTCCGCCGTCTACACCTTCTTCGCCCCGGAACTGCGCGAACGCGGTCTCGGCACGCTCGCGGTCCTGGCGCAGATCGAACAGGCGCGCAGTTCGGGCCTGCCGCATGTCTATCTCGGCTACTGGGTCGAGCACAGCCCGAAGATGGATTACAAGCGTCGCTTCCGACCGCTGGAGGCCCTGCTCGGCACCCAGTGGCGCGAGCTGACGCCGGTTCGATCGGTCGCCGCGGGTTGATGTGGCGGGGTGCTTTCCCGATAATGCCGCCCTTCTAAGTAAATCGAAGGGCGTATGGCGAAGGAAGATCACATCGAGATGGCGGGCGTCATCCTGGAGACGCTGCCGAACACGACGTTTCGCGTGAAGCTGGAAAACGGCCACGTCGTCGTCGCGCACATCTCGGGTCGCATGCGCAAGAATTACATCCGCATCCTGACCGGCGACAAGGTCAAGGTCGAACTGACCCCCTACGACCTCACCAAGGGCCGCATCACGTTCCGGGATAAGTAGTCGTCCGAACCGCGTGGAGAGTCCACGACGCGCAGCGTCGGGGATCCTGGCGTCGTGAGGACGACCGTCGTGCACGCAGCACGACGAGACCGAAACGAACCGCCGCGCCAACAAAAAGCCCGCCTTCCGGCGGGCTTTTTCGTTCCAGTCGCGATCCTCAGACCGGTTCGAGCTGCGTCGGCTTCTCGCGTGCCTCGATCTCGAAGGCGAGCTGGTCGCCCTCGCCGAGCAGCACGTGCACACGACCGCCGTTGACCAGCTTGCCGAACAGCAGCTCCTCGGCGAGCGGCCGCTTGAGGCTTTCCTGGATCACGCGGGCCATCGGCCTGGCGCCCATCTTGACGTCGTAGCCGCGGTCGGCGACCCACAGCCGCGCCGACTCGTCGACGTCGAGCTGCACGTTCTTCGCCGCCAGCTGCTCCTCGAGCTGCAGGATGAACTTGTCGACCACGCGCAGGATCTCGCGCCGTTCCAGCGGCGCGAACTGCACGATCGCGTCGAGGCGGTTGCGGAACTCCGGCGTGAACATCTTGCGCATCACCTCCATCGCGTCGGTGGTGTGGTTCTGCTCGGCAAAACCCATCGAGCGACGCGACGATTCCTCGGCGCCAGCGTTGGTCGTCATCACCAGGATGACGTTGCGGAAATCCGCCTTGCGGCCGTTGTTGTCGGTCAGCGTGCCGTGGTCCATGACCTGCAGCAGCAGGTTGAAGACATCCGGATGCGCCTTCTCGATCTCGTCGAGCAGCACGACGCAGTGCGGGTGCTTGATGACCGCCTCGGTCAGCAGGCCGCCCTGGTCGAAGCCGACATAGCCCGGCGGCGCGCCGATCAGGCGCGACACGGTGTGGCGCTCCATGTACTCGGACATGTCGAAGCGGATCAGCTCGATGCCGAGCAGCTGCGCCAGCTGGCGCGTCACCTCGGTCTTGCCGACGCCGGTCGGACCGGCGAGCAGGAAGTTGCCGATCGGCTTGTCCGGATTGCCGAGGCCCGAGCGCGACAGCTTGATACTCGAAGTCAGCTGCTCGATCGCGGCGTCCTGACCGAAGATCACCAGCTTGAGGTCGCGCTCCAGCGTCGCCAGCTTGTCGCGGTCGTTGCTCGATACGCTCTTCGGCGGGATGCGCGCGATCTTGGCGACGGTTTCCTCGATGTCGCGGACCTGTACGGTCTTGCGCTTCTTGCTCTCCGGCAGCAGGCGCAGGCGCGCCGCCGCCTCGTCGATGACATCGATCGCCTTGTCCGGCAGATGGCGGTCGGTGATGTGACGGACCGACAGCTCGACCGCCGAGCGCAGCGCGCCGCGCGTGAACTGCACCTGATGGTGCTCCTCGAAGCGGGCGCGCAGGCCCTCGAGGATCTTCACGGCGTCGTCGACGCTCGGCTCGCCGACGTCGATCTTCTGGAAACGGCGCGCCAGCGCGCGGTCCTTCTCGAAGATGCCGCGGTATTCCTGATAGGTGGTCGAGCCCATGCAGCGCAGCTCGCCGGAGGCCAGCAGCGGCTTGAGCAGGTTCGACGCGTCCATCACGCCGCCGCTGGCGGCGCCGGCGCCGATGATCATGTGAATCTCGTCGATGAAGACGATCGAGCCCGGCCGCTTCTGCAGCTCGTTGATGACGGCCTTGAAGCGCTTCTCGAAATCGCCGCGGTACTTGGTGCCGGCGATCAGCGCGCCGAGATCGAGGCTGTAGACGACCGCATTCTTCAGCAGGTCGGGAACCTTGCCTTCGACGACCAGCCAGGCCAGACCTTCGGCGATCGCGGTCTTGCCGACGCCGGCCTCGCCGACCAGCAGCGGGTTGTTCTTGCGCCGGCGGCACAGCGTCTGCATGACGCGCTCGATCTCGAGATCGCGCCCGATCAGCGGATCGATGCGGCCTTCCGCGGCCCGCTCGTTGAGATTGACGGCGTACTGCTCCAGCGCGCTCTGCGTCTGGCCCTTGTCTCCGCCTTCCTCGCCGCTCTCGGCATCCGGCGCCTTGTCCGGCTGCGAGGAGCCGTTCTTGGCGATGCCGTGCGAGATGAAATTGACGATGTCGAGACGCGACACGCCCTGCTCGCCGAGCAGATAGACCGCGTGCGTATCCTTTTCCGAGAAGATGGCGACGAGCACGTTGAGCGTCGACACCTGCTTCTTGCCGGCCGCCTGGACGTGATAGATCGCCCGCTGCAGCACGCGCTGGAACGACAGCGTCGGCTGCACTTCGTGCTTCTCGACGTCCTTGATCGACTGGATGTGGTTGCGAATGTAGTCCTTGAGCGCGACCTCGAGCTTCTCGGTGTCGGCACCGCTGGAGCTCAACGCTTCGGCGACGTGCGTGTCCGACAGCAGGGCGAGCAACAGGTGCTCGACCGTCAGCAGCTCGTGCCCTTCCATCCGGGCCGAAACGAAAGCCGCATCCAGCGCCTTCTGCAGTTCTTCGCTAAGCATCCGCGACCTCCGCGCGCGAGCGCGATACCACGTTCGTGAAACCAAACATACCCTGACCGGCCAGGCCGCGCACGATCAGGCTCAGGCCTGCTCCATGACAGTCAGCAGCGGATGCTGATTCTTGCGCGCGTAGGCGTTGACCTGCGCCGTCTTCGTCTCAGCGATCTCCGCCGGAAACACCCCGGCGACACCGCGTCCCGCCGTATGAATCTCCAGCATGATCTGTACCGCTTTCTCACGGGAGTGGCGGAAGAACTGCTGCAAAACCTGGACCACGAATTCCATCGGCGTGTAGTCATCATTGATCATGATGACCTTGTATTGCGGCGGCGGGGCCAGCCGGGGCTTGGCCTCCTCGATCGCCAGACCCTGACCGGAATCGCCGCGTTTGACCTCGTTGCTCATGGTGCCAGTTTACCGTCGTCGCTCCATTGTGGGGGCGTCGGCAGGCAACTCAAGCAGCCGCCGGAAAGCCGCCGGCGACCGTCCGTCGCGACGTCCGGGAGCGGGCCGCAGAGGCTACTTGTGGTCGAAGGTGAAGGCGCCGTCCCAGCCCGGCCCCGGCGGGTGCCGGCGCAGCCAGGCGATACGCTCGAGGAACAGCGCATAGACCGGATGCGGCCGCTCGCCCCGCGCCAGCAGCGCGAACTCGCGCTCGGCAGTATCCCACTGCTGCGCGCGGTAGAGCTTGAGCGCACCACGATGGCGGGCCAGATCCTGGCGCAGCCCCGGATCGAGCGCGTCCTTGGGACCGAACGGCTCGTAGATCGCGACCGGCGCCTGCTTGCCCTTGACGCGGACGTAGTCGAGTTCGCGGAACGCCCAGTCGCCGGGCGCCGCATCGCGGGTCGACTGCGTGCAGAGGATCGACACCCCGTAGGCCTTGGTCAGACCCTCGACGCGCGAGCCGAGGTTCACGGCGTCGCCCATCACGGTGTAGGCGCGCCGGAACGCCGAGCCCATGTTGCCGACGCTCATCTTGCCGCTGTTGAGCCCGACGCCGATCTCCAGCCGCGGCCAGCCGCGCGCCGCGAACTCGGCGTCGAGTTCGCGCACCGCGCGCAGCATTTCCAGGCCGGCTTCGAGCGCGTGCAGGCCATGTCCGGGATCGGCGAGCGGCGCGCCCCAGAACGCCATCACCGCATCGCCCATGTACTTGTCGATGGTGCCGCGATGTTTCTGGATGACGGCGGTCTGCCGGCTCAGGAAGGCGTTCATCAGCGCCGCCAGCTCGCGCGCGTCGAGACGCTCGGAAATGCTGGTGAAGCCGCGCACGTCGGAGAACAGCACCGTCATCTCGCGGCTCTCGCCTTCCATCGAGATCTCGCCGCCGCGCTCGGCCATTTCGGCGACGATCTCCGGCGGCACGTACTCGCCGAAGGTCTTGGAAATGCTGCGCGCGCGTCGCGATTCGATGAAGTAGCCGTACAGCAGGTGGGCCATGAACAGGGTCAACGTGAACAGCACCGGCACGCCGAGCGGCACGATGAAATCGGCGCCCTGCCACAAGGCCAGCGCCAGCGCGATCAGCGCGCCGACCAGGCCGAAGCCGAGCAGCGAACTCCAGGCCGCGCCCAGATGCGAGAACGCCCAGGCCAGGATCAGCGCCACCGCCAGCAACAGCAGCGCCTCGATGCCGTCGTAGTACGGCGCCTTCTGGCGGATGCCGCCATTGAGGATGCCGTCGACCAGATTGGCGTGCACCTCGACCCCGGCAAAGACCTTGTTGACCGGCGTCGAGCGCAGATCGAGATAGCCGGCGGCGGTCGCGCCCATCAGCACGACGGCGTCGCGCAGCAGGTCCGGCTCGGCGACCGCGCCGCGGATCACGTCGGTCGCCGACACGTAGCGGAACGTACGGTTGTCGCCGCGGTACGGCACGTAGGCGGCGGCCTGGGCATCGACCGGCACCGTACGGTCACCGACGCGCAGGCGCTCCAGATGCAGCGAGGTGCGCACCTCGGGCGGATCGAACTCGAGGCTGACGGGCACATCGCCGAGCGCCCGCCGCGCGACCGCCAGCGCCAGCGACGGATAGACCGCCCCCTCGTAGGCCTGCAGCAGCGGCACGCGGCGGTAGACGCCGTCGAAATCGACGCTCGGATTGTCGAAGAAGCCGCAGTCCGGCACCGCCTCCTGCAGCACCGGCACGTTGCCGCCGGCGCCGCGTGCCGCGACGAAGCGCACGTCGTAGAGGCGCGCGCTGGCGGCATCGAGCAGCGGTGCGCACAGGCGGCCGGTCAGCGCCGGCTCGCCCGGATCGAGGCGCGGCTTGAAGAAGCTGCCGAGCACCACCGGCCGGCCACGCAATGCCGCCGCGAAACGGGCGTCGTAATCGAGATCGGCAGCGATCGCCGCGCGGCGCTCGGCCAGCCCCGGCAGATCGGCCAGCACGCCGCCGGCGAGCTGACGCCACAGCCGTTCCGCCTTGTCATCGGCCTCGGCGAAGACGATGTCGAAACCGAGCACACGCACGTGGTAGCGGTCGAACAGCTGCTCGACCAGAACCGCCAGCTTGTCGCGCGTCCACGGCCATTGGCCTTCGGCGGCCAGGCTTTTCTCGTCGAGATCGACGATGACGATCTTCGGATCGGCCCGATCCGGCATCGTCAGCATGACGCGGGCGTCATAGGTGAACGCCTCGACGACGTCGAGCAGGCGCAGCGGCAGCACGCGCGCGGTGTGCAGCAGGAACAGCGCGAACACGACGGCGCTGATGCCGGCGCGGATGCGCGTACGTGGCGACATGATCTTCCCCCCAACCCCGGCGCCGGTCGGCGGCGGGCGCGACGCAGGCTACTGAATGCCGCCCCGCGGCCGCAAATGCGGCCGGCGCCGCGCGCTCCGGAATTCGGGTTAGGGTGCAATCCCTTACCAAGATCGGCTATTTCCTTTCACGTAGCGCAGGTATCATCGGCCCTCATGACCTTCAGTCCCTCGCTGCAATCCCTCGGTCGCCTTTACGAACAGCACGGGCGCAAGCTGCCGCCGCTCGCGGTGCTGCTGCTCGTGGTGGCCGTCGCGTATCTGGCGGCGCAGCTGGTCTGGGCTCTGATGCCGGTCCCCGAGGCCGCCCGCTGGCAGGCGCCGCCGCTGCCGCCGCCGGCGACGTCCGCGCGCGCCGAAACCAATGTTCAGGCGCTTGCCGATGCGCACCTGTTCGGCGCCTACCAGCCCGCCCCGAGCGCGCAGAACGCTGCGGAAGCCCCGGACACGCGCCTGTCGCTGACCCTGCTCGGCATCCTTTCGGCGACTGCCGAGAACGAGTCGCGCGCGCTGATCGGCAGCTCGGACGGCGAGGAAAAGCCCTATGCGATCGGCGACGACGTGATCCGCGGCGTGAGCCTCCAGGCGATCTTCCCCGACCGCGTCGTGCTGTCGCGCAACGGCACGCTGGAGACGCTGCGACTCAACAAGGACACGCCGAGTACGGCCGAAGCGCCGCCACCGCGCGGCGCGGCCGGCGCCGGCGGCGATACCGCGCAGATGCTGAGCCGCATCCGCGACGAGGTGATGAGCGATCCGAGCAAGGCCTCGCAGTACATCCGCGTGCAGCCTGCCAACGTCAACGGCCAGCTCAAGGGCTTCCGCATCTATCCCGGCCGCGACCGCGGTGCGTTCAACCAGCTGGGCCTGCGTCCGGGCGATCTGGTGACCTCGGTCAACGGCGTACAATTGGACGATGGCCAGAAGGCCCTGCAGATGCTGACCGATCTGTCCAAGGCCAGCAGCGTATCGCTGACCGTCGAGCGCGGCGGCCAGACCCAAACCTTCAACGTGACCCTCAATTGAATATGAAGCTCCGCAGACCTCTCGTTTGCGCGATGGCGGCGCTCGTCTGGCTGGCCGCCGGCCCCGCGCATGCGGACATCACCCTCAATCTGAAGGACGCGGACATCAATACGCTGATCGCGACCGTCAGCGACGTCACCGGCAAGAACTTCATCGTCGACAGCCGCGTGCGCGGCAAGGTGACGGTGATCTCGGCTTCGCCGATGAACTCCGACAGCCTCTACGAAACCTTCCTCGCGGTGCTGCAGGTCAACGGCTTTGCGGCGATTCCGTCGGGCGGCGCGATCAAGATCGTGCCGGACGCCAACGTGAAGTGGGAAGGCGGCGCCTATACCTCGGACGGCACGCGCCTGGCCCGCGATGAAGTCGTCACCCATGTGTTCCAGCTGCAGAACGTCAGCGCCTCGCAGCTGGTGCCGATCCTGCGCCCGCTGATGCCGCAGTGGGCGCATCTGGCCGCCTATCAGCCGAACAACACCCTGATCGTCGCCGACCGCGCCGCCAACGTGGCACGTCTCGGCGCGCTGATCCGGCAGATGGATCAGGCCGGCGACCGCGACATCGAGAACATCAAGCTGCAATACGCTTCCGCCGCCGACGTCGTGCGTACGCTGACGACGATGACGCAGCAGGACAAGCAGGCCGATCCGGCGAGCAAGCCGGCGACCATCATCGCCGACGAGCGCAGCAACAGCATCCTGATCGGCGGTGACAAGGCCGATCGCGCGCGCCTGATCGCGATCGTCCGTCAGCTCGATGTCGAACTGCCGGACGGCGGCGCGACGCAGGTCGTCTACCTGCGCTACGCCAGCGCCGAGAACCTCGCGCCGATCCTCGAAGGCTACGCCCAGCAGGTCAAGCAACAGCAGCAGCGCAGCACCGCCGGCACCGCCGCGGCGACGCCGGCGGCGGCCAGCAGCGCGTCCGGCGGCGGCAACGGCGACGCCCGCGTGCTCGCCGACAAGGACACCAACGCGCTGATCATCACCGCCCCGCCGAAGGCGATGCGGCAGATCCGCGACGTCATCGCCCAGCTCGACATCCGCCGCGCGCAGGTGCTGGTCGAGGGCATCGTCGCCGAAGTCAGCGCCAACAAGCAGAAGGAAATCGGCGTCGACTGGGTCGCCTACGACCCGAACCACGTCGCCGCGGCCGGCATCCTCAACAGCAGCACGCAGAGCGCGCTGTCGCGCCTCAGCAGCGTGACCACTTCCACGAGCACCAGCACCTCCGCCTACGCCTCGGCAGCCGCGTCGCTGATCGGTTCCGGCGGCACCATGGTGGTCGGCGCCACGACCGGCTCCGGCGGCATCTACGGCGCGCTGATCCGCGCCCTGAAGAGCGACGGCGACACCAACGTGCTGTCGACGCCGTCGCTGGTCACGCTCGACAACGAGGAAGCCAAGTTCTCGGTCGGCCAGGAAGTGCCGTTCCTGTCGGGCAGCTACTCCAATACCGGCACGTCGTCGGTGTCCGGCTCGGTCAACCCGTTCCAGACGATCGACCGCAAGGACGTCGGCCTGACGCTGTCGGTGACGCCGCAGATCAGCGAGGGCGACACCGTCAAGCTGAAGATCAACCTCGAGATTTCGGGCATTGCCAGCGGCGCCGCCGGCTCATCGAATCTGATCACCAACAAGCGCACGCTGAGCAACGTCGTCAGCGTCGAGGACGGTCAGATCCTCGTCATCGGCGGCCTGATCGACGACCAGATCCAGGCCTCGAAGAGCTCGATCCCGCTGCTCGGCGACATCCCGCTGCTCGGCGCCCTGTTCCGCAGCAACTCGATCAAGAAGAGCAAGCAGAACCTGATGCTGTTCATCCGGCCGTCGATCCTGCGTCAGGACACGCAGATCGAGTACTACTCGCGCAAGAAGTACGACAACGTCCGGCAGTCGCTGATCGACGCCGCCAGCGGCACCGACTATCCGCTGCTGCGCAGCTTCGACACCTGGCGCGGCGACCGCCCGCCGCAGACGGCGCCGGCCCCGACGACGTCGGCGCCACCCGCCGCGAGCCCGACGATGCCGCCGATCGAAATCGCGCCGTCGGCGACGCCGCCCGCCGGTACGCCGGAGCCGGGCGCCGCCGAACCCCAGCCGCCCGCTTCGCAGCCCCCCGCACAGGCCCCTGGCGCGATCCCGGCACCGACGACCGAGCCGTCGCCGACCCCATGATGGACACGCTGCGGCGCCCGCCGTTCACGTTCGCCAAGCGGCACGGCCTGATCGTCACCGAAGACCTCGGCGACCATGTCATCGCCGTCGCGCGCCCCGGCGTCGCGCTCGACGCGGTGCAGGAAACGCGCCGCTTCGTCGGCCGCCCGCTCAAGCTGCAGTCGGTGTCGGCCCAGGAGTTCGACGCACTGCTGTCGCGCACCTACGAAGGCCAGACCGCGGCGACCGCGAGCCTGATGGACAGCCTGCAGGACGACGAGGCCGATCTCGACGCACTCGCCCAGGCGTTGCAGGACAACCAGGATCTGCTCGAATCCGACGACGACGCGCCGGTCATCAAGTTCATCAACGGCCTGCTCGTCGAGGCGATCCGCGAGAACGCTTCCGACATTCACATCGAAAGCTTCGAGAGCCGCCTGCAGATCCGCTTCCGCGTCGACGGCGTGCTGCGCGAGGTGATGGCGCCGCCGCGCCAGCTCGCACCGCGTCTGGTCTCGCGCATCAAGGTCATGGCCAAGCTCGACATCGCCGAGAAGCGCCTGCCGCAGGACGGCCGCATCTCGCGCGCGTTCGGCGGCCGCAAGGTCGACGTGCGCGTGTCGACGATCCCGACCGGCGTCAATCAGGAACGCGTGGTGATGCGTATCCTCGACAAGCAGGCCGAGAAGCTCGACCTCGAACAGCTCGGCCTCGACGCGCATTCGATCGCCGCGCTCAAGCGCATCATCCACCACCCCTACGGCATCCTGCTCGTGACCGGTCCGACCGGCTCGGGCAAGACCACGACGCTGTATTCCGCGCTGTCGGTGCTCAACGACCGCTCGCGCAACATCATGACGGTCGAGGACCCGATCGAGTACTACATCGACGGCGTCGGCCAGACCCAGGTCAACACCAAGGTCGAGATGACCTTCGCGCGCGGCCTGCGCGCGATCCTGCGCCAGGACCCGGACGTGGTGATGATCGGCGAAATCCGCGACCTCGAAACCGCCGAGATCGCGGTGCAGGCCTCGCAGACCGGCCACCTCGTGCTGTCGACGCTGCACACCAATACCGCGGTCGGCGCCGTCACGCGCCTGCGCGACATGGGCGTCGAACCGTATCAGCTGTCGAGCTCGCTGATCGGCCTGATGGCGCAGCGTCTGGTGCGCCAGCTGTGCCGGCACTGCAAGGAACCTTACGAGGCCAGTGCCGCCGAGAAGGAGCAGCTCGACCGCGACCCGGCGCAGCCGCTGACGCTGTTCAAGCCGGTCGGCTGCCCGGCCTGCCGCCATACCGGCTACCTCGGCCGCACCGGCGTGCACGAAGTCATCGAGGTCGACCGCAAGCTCGAGGCGATGATTCACGACAACGCCTCCGAGCAGCAGCTCGAAGCCTACGCGCGCTCGCAGGGCCCCGGCATCCTGCAGTCGGGCCGCGACAAGGTCGTCGCCGGCCAGACCACGCTGCGCGAAGTCCTGCGCGTGACGATCGAGGACTGAAGATGCCTGCGTCGCCGCCTCGTCCCGATGCCGGCCGCGCCGTCGCGTCGGCGCCCGCCACGACCGGGCGCGGCTGACGCATGGCCGCGTACGAATACAGCGCCCTCGACGCACAGGGCCGCCAGAAGAAGGGCCTGATCGAAGGCGATACGCCGCGCCACGCCCGCCAGCTGCTGCGCGAGCGGGGCCTGACGCCGCTCGACGTCACCCAGGTTTCCGAACGCCGGGCCAGCGGCGGTGCGCCGTTCAGCCGCGGCGGTGGCAGCATCGGCAGCGCCGAGCTCGCCCTGTTCACGCGCCAGCTCGCGATCCTCGTGCGCTCGGGCCTGCCGCTCGACGAGGCGCTGACCGCGGTGTCCGAGCAAAGCGAGAGCAAGCGCGTCAAGCGCGTCGCGCTTGGCGTGCGCGCCGGCGTCATCGAAGGCAACTCCCTCGCCCATTCGCTGAACCAGTTCCCGAACGCCTTTCCGCCGCTGTTCCGCGCCACCGTCGAAGCCGGCGAGCAGTCGGGCAAGCTCGACTACATCCTCGAGCGCCTCGCCGACTACGTCGAGCGCCGCCAGGTGCTGAAGTCGCGCGTCAGCCTCGCGCTGATCTACCCGGTGATCCTGACGGTGGTCGCGATCGGCGTGGTCGTGGCGCTGCTGACCTACGTCGTGCCGCAGGTCGTCGGCGTGTTCGACAGCATCGGCGCGCAGCTGCCGCTGCTGACGCGCGCGCTGATCGCCGTTTCGAACTTCCTGCGTGAATGGGGCATCTACCTGCTGATCCTGATCGCCGCCGGCGCATTCATGTTCGCGCGCATGATGCAGGCTGCGCCGTTCAAACGGCGCGTGCACGGCTTCCTGCTGCGGGTGCCGCTGATCGGGCGCCTCACGCGCGGCGCCAACACCGGCCGTTTCACGCGCACGCTCGGCATCCTGTTCGGCTCCGGCGTGCCGATCCTCGACGCCATGCGCATCGGCACGCAGGTCGTCACCAATCTGCCGATGCGCGAAGCGATCGACGAAGCGACGATCAAGGTCCGCGAGGGCGCCTCGCTGAGCCGCTCGCTGGCGGCCAGCAAGCTGTTCCCGCCGATCACCGTGCACCTGATCGCCTCCGGCGAATCGTCCGGCCGTCTCGACGAGATGCTCGATCGCTCGGCCGAGAACCAGGAGCGCGAAGTCGAGATGCTGGTCCAGACCACAGTCAGCGTGTTCGAGCCGGCGCTGATCGTCGTGATGGGCGGCATCGTGCTGCTGATCGTGCTCGCGATCCTCGTGCCGATCTTCGATCTGAACCAGCTGGTCAAGTAAAGCCGGGCGCCGTCCCTGCGGCCGGCGCGCGCGGCGCACGCTCCGTTGCGGAGCGCCGCCCCGCCCCGTCAGCCGCCGCGCCGTTCGTACAGGCCCAGCGCGCAGGCGCCGGAGCCGAGCAGGCCGACGTGCGGATGCGTGATCGCGAGCGTCGGCACCCGTTGCAGCAGTGGCTCGAAGCGCCCCTTGCGTTCGAAGCGCGTGCGGAACGCGCCCTGCTCCAGCCAGTGCACCAGCTTCTGCGTGATGCCGCCGGCGAGGTAGACGCCGTCCCAGGCGCCATGCGCGAGCACGGTGTCGCCGGTGAAACTGCCGAGCAGCCCGCAGAACAGCGCCACGGTGCGCCCGGCCAGACTGTCCGGATCGGCCTCCGCCTGCCCGGTGATCTGCGCCGGCGTCTCGGCGTCGGCGGCGACCCCTTCGATCTCGGCGACCACGCGATACAGATTCAGCAGGCCGGCCCCGGACAACAGACGCTCGGCCGACACGCGCGGATACCGCCGCAGCATCAGCTCGAGAATCTTCAGCTCGTAGCCGTCCGCCGGCGCGAAGCCGACGTGCCCGCCCTCGGTCTCGATGACGATGGTCTCGCCCTTGCGCAGCAGCAGACGGCCGACGCCGAGGCCGGTGCCGGGTCCGAGCACCGAGTAATGGCCGTCGCTGTGATCGCGCGCGAGGCGCTCGGGCATCGCACCGATCGCACGCACGTCGCCATGGCCGAGGTGCGGCACCGCATGGCCGACCGCCGCGAAGTCGTTGATCAGCTGCAGCGCGCGCAGGCCCAGCTCGGCGCGCAGTGCCTGTACCGAGAACGCCCAGGGGTTGTTGGTGATCTTGATGTGATCGCCGGTGACCGGCGAGGCGACCGCGAACACGGCGGTCTCGACCTGCGTCCCGCAAAGATCGAGATAGTGCCGGGCCGCCGCGCCGAGCGTCGGATAGTCGGCGGCCCTCAGCTCGCGAATCGCAGACAGCACCGGCCGCTGTTCGGCGTCGCCCGAAGCCAGCGCGAAACGCGCATTGGTGCCGCCGATGTCGGCGACGAGGAACGGCAGTTCGGACGTGGCGGGCATGGTGCGGGTTCGGCTTCGAGGTTGGAGCCGGTCATTCTAGAGGCGCGCGCCGGCGCCTGGCGAGGCGTCACTGGCCGCCGCGCCAGCGGCGCACGGCCTTCTGGAAGAACATGCTGTTCGGAATCTGCACCTGGGCGCCGCCGCTTTCGCTGAGCGTGGTGTAGAGCAGATTGATCGCAACCACGCGCCCCTTCAGACCGGGCTTGTCGGCGGCATCGACCAGCTCCACCTCGTCGCCGAGCCGGAACGCGCCGACGGTGAAGATCAGGATCGCGCACAGCAGGTTCGACAGCACGCTCCAGATCGCGAAGAAAGCGATCGCGGCAACCGCCACGAAGCCGGATACCGCCGTCCACAGCACCGTCGCCGACACGCCGATCCGGCCGAGCACGGCGATCAGCGCCGCGATCCAGATCAGCGCCCGCAAACTACCGCGCAGAACGAGCGCGAGCTCGGGCGCAAACAGATAGCGGCGCGCGATGCGCTTGAGCGCGCGCGCCACCAGGCGCTGCACGATCCAGGCACCGACCAGAATGACGACGACCTGCAGCGCGAGCAGCGCCGGCGCGCTCCACTGCTGCAGGGTCGCGTAGAGCGGATCCATGACGACGAGGCGCGACCGGCGACGCGCTGGCGTCAGGCTTCGCCGGACGCGGCCTTCGGCAGCTGCGGCAGCGCAACCGCGAGCAGCCGCGAAATCCGCGCCGGCACATCATGCTGGACTTCGCGCACGGCGACGCGGATCGCCGCAGCGAAGGCCAGCGCGTCGGCGCTGCCGTGCGACTTGATGACAATGCCGTTGAGACCGACCAGGCTGGCGCCGTTGTAGTTGCGCGGATCCATGCGCTTGCCGAGCGCCTTGAGCGCCGGCATCGCCGCGAGCGCGGCGAGCTTGGTGAACGCCGAGCGCGTGAATTCCTGCTTGATGTAGTGGTAGATCAGCTTGGCGACGCCTTCGCCGGTCTTCAGCGCGATGTTGCCGGTGAAGCCGTCGCAGACGACGACGTCGATGTCGCGCAGAAACACGCCGTCGCCTTCGACGAAGCCGATGTAATTCAGCTGCGAGGCCTGCAGCAGATGCGCGGTCTGCTTGATGACCTCGTTGCCCTTGATCTCTTCCTCGCCGATGTTGAGCAGCGCCACCCGCGGTCGCTCGATGCCGTGGATCGCCGTGACCAGTGCCGAGCCCATGACGGCGAACTGGAACAGCTGCTCGGCACTGCACTCGGCGTTGGCGCCGAGATCGAGCATGTGCACATGGCCGCTCATCGACGGAATCGGCGAGATGATGGCCGGCCGGTCGATGCCCGGCAGCGTCTTCAGCACGAACTTGGCGGTCGCCATCAGCGCGCCGGTGTTGCCGGCCGACACCACGGCCTGCGCACGGCCGTCGCGCACGAGGTTGATCGCCACGCGCAGCGACGAATCCTTCTTGTTGCGCAGCGCCTTGGACGGCGCCTCATCCATGCCGACCACTTCCGCGGCGTGCTGCACAGCGATACGCGCGCGCAGCAGCGCCGCCGGCTTGCGCGCCTTCAGCGCGGCTTCGACCAGCGACTCGTCGCCGACCAGGACCAGTTGCAACCCCTCGTGCTCGGCCAACGCCAAAAGAGCGGCGTCCACGGTCGTTTGCAGACCGTGATCGCCGCCCATGGCGTCGATCGATAAAACGACGGGAGCCGTAGCGGGCATGCCCGACGGCACCGGCGCTTACTCGCCGGCGTCGGCCGCCGGAGCCGTGTCCACGACCTTCTTGCCGCGGTAGTAACCGTCGGCAGTCACGTGGTGACGGCGGTGCGTCTCGCCCGAGGTCGGATCGGTCGACAGGGCCGGAGCCTGCACCTTGTTCTTCCAGTGCGCGTGGCGGTGGCCGCGTTTCGCACGGGACTTCTTGGAATCCTGAACTGCCATGTCTCTAACTCCGTCGGGCGGATGCCCTACTGCTGTTTACCTAAACGCTCTTTCAGCGCCGCGAATGGGTTCTGTTCCCGGCGGACCTCCCCGCTTTCGTCCGCAGGTGCGGCCGGCGAGGCTTGGATCGCATTTTCGCACGATTCACAACGCGGCAGCATCGGCAGTGCCAGCAGGAGTTCGTCTTCGACGATCTCGCGCAGCGGCAGGCTGTCGTCCTGCACCAGATACGGATCCGCCTCGTGCAAGACGGACTGCTCTTCCTCTTCGGTATCGACCAGACGCAGGTCGACCTCGACGTGCATCGGCCAGGCGTACGGCTTTTCGCAGCGCTGGCAGCGCAGCGTCAGCGCTCCATCCAGCGTGCCGCGCAGCCGCGCTTGGCCCTGCGACTTCGACGCCTGCAGGCCGACCTGCACCTCGCCAGCGTCGTCGGCCAGCAAGGGACGCAGACGCTCGAAGCTGCGCACCGGCAATTCGCCGCGGTACGCTTGGCTCTGCGCGACGGCGGTCGATGCCCGGACGCTCTGCGGAATCGGCATGCTCGCTCCGGCCCCGAAAAAGGGCGCGAATCATAGTCACGCCCCCTTCAAAAGTCAAAGAATTCCAATGCTTAATATCGCTTCTCCGGCCCGCATCAGCGCCGACCGGCCGCTCGTCCTCGCATCCGGCTCGCGCTACCGGGCGGAACTGCTGGCGCGCCTTCGCCTGCCGTTCGTGGCAAAGGCCTCCGCGGTCGACGAAACACCGGCGCCCGGCGAAGCGGCCGAAGCGCTGGTGCAACGGCTGGCGCGCGCCAAGGCTGCAGCGCTCGCCAGCAGCCACCCGGGCCAGTGGATCCTCGGCTCGGATCAGGTCGCAAGCCTCGACGACGCGATCCTCGGCAAGCCCGGCAGCCTCGAACGCGCCCGCGTGCAGCTGTCGCGCTGCAGTGGCCGCGCGGTGCGCTTCCTGACGGCGGTCGCGCTCACCGACGGCGAGCGCATGCTAGAGGCGCTGGATCTGACGCTCGTGCGCTTTCGCGCGCTGCGCGCCGACGAGATCGAGCGCTACATCGAGACCGAACCGGCGCTCGATTGCGCCGGCAGCTTCAAGTGCGAGTCTTACGGCATCACGCTGTTCGACGCGATCGAGAGCCGCGATCCGACCGCCCTGGTCGGCCTGCCGCTGATCGCCGTGCGCCGTCTGCTGGCCGAAGCCGGAACGCCGTTGCCCTAGCGGCTAGCGGCGCGCGCCTGCGCGAGCCAGACCGGCAAATCGGCCACGCGTTCGAGCAGCGCATGCGCGCCGGCGCCGAGCAGGCGCTGCGGGGCGTGCACGCCGCAGGTCACGCCGATCGCCGGCATGCCGATCGCACCCGCCATCGCCACGTCATACTCGGTGTCGCCGACCATCAGCGCCTGCTCCGGCTGCAACCCTTCGTCGGCGAGCAGCTCCCGCAGCATCAGCGGATCGGGCTTCGACGCCGTCTCGTCGGCCGTGCGCGAATTGACGATCAGCTCGCGAACGTCGACGTGGTGCGCCAGCGATCGGTCGAGGCCGCGCCGGCTCTTGCCGGTCGCGATCGCCAGGCGCAGGCCCTCGCCGTGCAGGGTGCGCAAGGCTTCGAGCCCTTGCGCGAACAGCGGCGCTTCACCGCTGCCATCAGCCAGCCAGTGCGCGCGGTAGCGGTCGAGCAGCTGACGCAGGTAGCCGACGTCCGCGTCCGGGTACAGCCGCCGCAGCGCGTCGACGAGGCTGAGCCCGATCAGCTCGCGGATCGATTCGTCCGGGCGCGGCGGCAGATCGAGCGCCGCGATCGCCCGCTGCATCGCGCCGACGATCTGCGCGGCGGAGTCGGCAAGCGTGCCGTCCCAGTCGAAAATGACGAGCCGGATGCGGTCCATCGCGCCCCGCCCCGCTCAGCGCGCGCGCGGCAGGCGGTCGAGCACGTCGCGCAGCTCGTCCGGAAAGGCCGCGTTGAGGATCAGCTTCGGGAAGTCACCCTCCGGCGCCAGCTTCAGGAAATGCGAATGCAGGAACATGCGCTTGAGGCCGAGCTCGCGCAGCGGCTTGTTGTCCTCGCGCTCGCCGTACTTGGTGTCGCCGGCGACCGGGTGACCGAGCGCCAGCGCGTGCACGCGGATCTGGTGCGTGCGGCCGGAGAAGATCTGCACTTCGCAGAGCGTCGCGTCGCGATAGCGGCTCTTCGGCGAGAAGCGGGATTTCGACGGCTTGCCGTCGTCCTCGTCGATCTTCACGCGGCGCTCGCCGGACTGCAGGCGGCTCTTGACCAGCGCGGCGTCGACGTCGCGGTCCTCGCCGCGCCACTTGCCGATCAGCAGCGCAAAATAGCGCTTCTCCGCCTCGCCGTGCTTGAGCGCGCGCTGCGCGCGCAGCAGCGCCGGCCGCGACTTGGCCAGCAGCAGCACGCCGCTGGTATCGCGGTCGAGGCGATGCGCGAGCTCGATGAAATCGTATTTGTTCCAGGCCCGCACGGCTTCGATGACGCCGTACGGCACGCCGCTGCCGGCATGCGCGGCCAGCCCTGCCGGCTTGGAGATCGCCAGGTAATGCTCGTCCTCGTGCACGATCGCTGCGCGCAGACGGTTGAGGACCGCGTCCGGCGGCCGTGCCACCTGTGCCTTGTCGGCGGCGCGAACCGGCGGAATGCGCACCTCGTCGCCGGACGACAGTTTTCTTTCTGCCTTGACGCGTCCACCGTTGACCCGCACCTGACCCGAACGCAGGAGCTGGTAGACGTGCGACTTCGGAACGCCAGGCAATTGTTTCAAAAGGAAATTGTCGATCCGCTGCCCCTCGTCTCGGGCACCGGCCGACACATATCTGACTTGTGGACGATCTTGTGTCAAAATAGGAATGTCCGTCGATTCAGGTCGAAATTCCGTTCCCGAATCGACGGTTACGGAAGAAAAATGAGATGCAGGGCTCGTTGCTATTGTATCAGCCCGACATCCGCTCCGAATTCCAGTCGCCGCGCCGCATCCGCTGCAGGTGGCTACAGGTTTAAATCAGAACGCGCGTGCACCGCGCCGGGGAGACTCCATGACGATTCGCGGAAACCGCGGAATCCGGGACGAGTCCACCGACGCCGGCCGCTGCGCCCTACAGGACATTTCACATGAAGCGCATCTTGATCAATGCCACGCAGCGCGAGGAGCTGCGCGTGGCGATCGTCGACGGCCAGAAGCTGCAAGACCTCGACATTGAAACCGCCGCCCGCGAACAGAAGAAGGGCAACGTCTACAAAGGCCGCATCACCCGCGTCGAACCCTCGCTCGAAGCCTGCTTCATCGATTACGGCGCCGAACGCCACGGCTTCCTGCCGGTCAAGGAAATCGCCAAGTCCTACTTCAAGGAAGGCAAGTCCGGCGGCAATCTGCGTGAGCAGCTGCAGGAAGGCCAGGAAATCATCGTCCAGGTCGAGAAAGAGGAACGCGGCAACAAGGGCGCGGCGCTGACGACCTTCGTCTCGCTGGCCGGCCGCTATCTGGTGCTGATGCCGAACAACCCGAAGGCCGGCGGCGTGTCGCGCCGGGCCGAGGGCGACGAGCGCGAGGAAGCCAAGGAAGCGCTCGAAAAGCTGCAGATTCCGGACGGCATGGGCGTCATCATCCGCAGCAACGGCGTCGGCCGCACGGTCGACGAGCTGCAGTGGGACGCCAACTACCTCGCCGAGATCTGGTCCGCGATCGAGAAGGCCGCGGCCGAGCGCCAGGGCGCGTTCCTGATCTATCAGGAAAACAACATCATCCTGCGTGCGCTGCGCGACTATCTGCGCGCCGACATCGGCGAAGTCGTGATCGACAACACCGAGATCTTCGAGCAGGCGCGGACGCACATGGAGCATGTGATGCCGCAGAACCTGCCGCGGCTCAAGCTCTACAAGGATGAAATCCCGCTGTTCTCGCGCTTCCAGATCGAATCGCAGATCGAATCGGCGCACGAGCGCACCGTGCGCCTGCCGTCGGGCGGCTCGATTGTCATCGATCCGTCGGAAGCGCTGACCGCGATCGACATCAACTCGGCGAAAGCGACCGGCGGCGGCAGCATCGAGGACACGGCGTTCAACACCAACCTCGAAGCCGCCGACGAAATCGCCCGACAGCTGCGCCTGCGCGACCTCGGCGGCCTGATCGTCATCGACTTCATCGACATGAATTCGACGAAGAACCAGCGCGAAGTCGAGAAGCGCCTGGAGCAGGCCGTCGAGATGGATCGCGCGCGCATCCAGCTCGGCAAGATCTCGCGCTTCGGCCTGCTCGAGCTGTCGCGCCAGCGCCTGCGTCCGAGCCTCGGCGAGCACACGCAGATCCCCTGCCCGCGCTGCTCGGGCCGCGGCCACATCCGCAGCGTCGAATCGCTGGCGCTGTCGATCCTGCGCCTGATCGAAGAGGAAGCGATGAAGGACCGTACCGGCCGCGTCATCGCGCAGGTGCCGGTCGACGTCGGCACCTTCCTGCTCAACGAGAAGCGCCTCGCCGTGCGCGAGATCGAGGCGCGCTACCGCACCTACATTACGCTGGTGCCGAATCCGACGCTGCACACGCCGAACTACGAGATCCGTCGCGTGCGCGCCGACCACCTGCAGCAGGACGACAACGACAGCACGAGCTATCAGCTCGTGCAGGATTTCGACGCCAAGGCGCAGGACGATCTCGGCAAGGCTGCGACCGTGCAGAAGACCCTGCCCGAGCCCGCCGTCAAGCAGATCCTGCCGTCGACGCCGGCACCGACGCCGGTGGTCGTGCAGCAGCCGGCACCGGTCGTCATGCAGCCGGTCGTTGCCGCCTCCGGCGATGGTTTCTGGACGCGCCTGATGCGTCTGCTCGGCTTCGGCCCGCGCGCGGTCAAGCCGATCGCGGCGCCGGTGCCGCCGCCGCGCCGCGAAGGTGGCCGTCGTGACGAGCGTCGTGACGAGCGCCGCGGCGGCCCGCGCGACGCGCAGCGCCGCGATCGCGGTCGTAGTGACGGCCGCGGCCAGCCGCGCGACGGCCAGCCGCAGCGCGGCCAGCAGCAGCCGCAGCGCAATCCGCAACAGCAGCAGCCGCAGCGCCAGCCGCAGCCCCCGCGCCAGCCGCAGCCGCAGCAGGCCCAGCCGCAGCGCGCCGGTCAGGCTGCGAACCCGGCGCCGCAAGCGCCGCGCCCGAATCTGAACCCGGTCCCGGCCGCCCGCGCCGAAGCCGCGCCGGCACCGGCCGAGCTGGAAACGGCCATCGCCCCGGCCGAGATCGCCGCCGAGGCCGGTGCGACCCCGAATGCAGCGCCGCGCACGGGTGAAGAGCGCAGCGCCGGTGGCGGCCGCCGCCGCCGCCGCGGCGGTCGTGATCGCCGCGAGCGCGACGCCGCTCGCGCAGCGGCGGCCGGCGCGACGGGCGAAGCCGTCGGCGCGATGCTGAACGACGCCGAAGCGCTCGCCGACGAAGAGATGGGGTCGCACGCCGCGGAAACCGACACCGCCGGTGCCGTGGCCGCCGCGAGCACGCCGGCTGGCGTCGAACTCGCCCAGACGCCGCCTGCCGAAATCCCGTCGACCGAAGCCGCACCAGCCGAAGCCGAAGCCGAAGCCGAAGCCGAAGCCGAAGCAAGCGTGCCGGCGCCGGCCGAATCCGTTGCGCCAGCGCGGACCGAGCGGGTCGAGACGCAGCTGCCGCTGCTGCGCGAAGTGACGCGCGACGAGAGCCCGATGGCGGCGCCGATCGTCGTCGCCGAGCCGTCCCCCGACGTGCAAGAAGCAGCCGCGGAGCCGGCGCCGGTCGAAGCGTTCGTCGTCAGCGCCGCGAGCGAAGCGCCGGCGGAGCAAGAAGCCACGCCGGAACCGGTCGAGCCCGAAGCGCCTCAGGCACCGGTTGCCGTCGCGAGCAGCGAGCCGCAGGCCGTCGTGCCGGCGGCCGAGGAGCGGGCGCCGGAAGTCGCCGAGGCCCCGGTCGTCAGCGAGGCGGCGGTGGTCGACAGCAACCCGTCGACCGTCGTCGCGGACGAGCCCGCCGAGGCGCCGCTGGCGGCGACGCCGGAGTCGGCGGCCGGCGGCGGCGCGCCGCAGTTCCGCGCGACAGCGCCGGCTGCCGATTACTTCAAGCTGTTCGAAAGCGCGACGCGAACGACGCAGGGTGCTGCGCCCGACGCCGACCAGGACAAGCCGGAAGAGCGGAAACCGGGCTGAGCCCGCGTGGCAACGAAAAAGGCGACCCGAGGGTCGCCTTTTTCATGCACGCAGCGCCGCGGGCGCTCCAGCCGCCCGCCCGCGCGGCGAATTCAACCGGCCGCCGCCGACAGCAGGCGCTCGACCGCGCGCAGATCGTCCTCGGTATCGACGCCGCGCGGCGGCGGCGCGTCGGTGATGCCCATGCGGATGCGCAGGCCATGCGTCAGCGCGCGCAGCTGCTCGAGCGCCTCGCAATCCTCGAGCGGCGCCGGCGACAGGCCGCTGAACTCGACGAGCGCTGCGACGCGATAGGCGTACAGGCCGATATGGCGAAAGGCGAGTCCGTTCGGCAGGCGCGGCGCCTCGCGCGTCGAACCTTCGCGCCGCCACGGAATCGGCGCGCGCGAGAAATACAGCGCGTAACCGCGGCGATCCATGACCAGCTTCACCACGTTCGGATTGAGCCACTCCTCCAGCGCGTGCAGCGGGTGGCACAGCGACGCGATGTGCGCCTGCGGATCGTCGGCCAGCAGATCGGCGGCCTGACGCACCAGCGCCGGCGGCATCAGCGGTTCGTCGCCCTGCAGATTGACGACGATCGTCGAGGCATCCCAGCCGGCCTGGCGCGCGATCTCGTTGGCCCGGTCGGTCCCGGAATTGTGGGTCGGCGCGGTCATCCGCACGTCGGCGCCGAACGCCGTACAGGCCTTGAAGACCTCATCGGAGTCGGTGGCGACGACCACCTCGTCGGCACCGGCCTTGCGGGCGGCCTCCCAGACGTACTGCACGATCGGCTTGCCGGCGATCTCGCGCAGCACCTTGCGCGGCAGGCGCGTCGAACCGAGGCGCGCCGGGATGACGACCTTGAAGCCGGGGCTACGGACGTCAGCGCTCATGCCCGCAGTTCCTCGTCGCTGAGCGTGCGTGCTTCGTCTTCGAGCATCACCGGCACATCGTCGCGGACCGGGTACGCCAGCCGCGACGCGCGGCACCACAGCTCCTGCACGTCGGGATGCCATTCGAGCGGCGCCTTGGTGACCGGGCAGACCAGAATCTCCAGCAATCGCTTATCCATCATTCCTCCGGGCCTGCGCCGCGCGCAGACGTTCGATGCATTGTCGCACACGTGCCGTGGCCACCTCGTCGAGCTGCGCATCGACCGGCGCCGCCCACAGGCGCGCATCGGCGAAGGCACGACACTTCACCGCGTCCTTCTCGGTCATGATGACCGGCCGGTCGTCGCCGAACGCGAGGTCGGTCGCCGTGAAAGCGTGATGATCGGCGAACGGGTGCTCGCGCAGGCGCAGCCCGGCCGCGACCAGGCTCGCGAAGAAACGCGATGGATCGCCGATGCCGGCCACGGCATGTACGGCCGCGCCGCGAAAATCAGCGAGCGCCCGCCGTTCTCCGTCGACGAGACGCCGCAGCGCGCCGGCGCGCAGTTGCATGCGCAGTGCGCCGGCGGCCTGCCAGCCGTCGCCGTTGACGACGAGCAGATCGATGCCGGCGAGCCGCGCCGCCGGCTCGCGAAGCGGGCCGGCCGGCAGCAGTGCGCCGTTGCCGAGGCCGCGGCGGCCATCGACGAGGCAGATTTCGAGATCACGGCCGAGACGGTAGTGCTGCAGGCCGTCGTCGCTGACGATGATGTCGACCGTGCCGTCGGCGAGCAGCGCGCGCGCCGCCGCCACGCGGTCCGGATCGACGACGACCGGGCAGCCGCAGCGCTGCGCGATCAGCAGCGGCTCGTCGCCGCTGAGGCGCGGATCGCCATCCGGCGCCACGCGCTGCGGATAGTGCGGCGCATGACCGCCGTAGCCGCGGCTGACGACGCCGGGCCGCCAGCCCCATTCGCGCAGGCGCTCGACCAGCCAGATCGTGAACGGCGTCTTGCCGGTGCCGCCGACGCTGATATTGCCGACCACGATCACCGGCACCGCGACGCGCACCGCGGCAGCGCGCAGGCGCCGCGCGCGCGCCGCGGCGAGCGCACCGTACAGCGCGGCGAGCGGACGCAGCGGCAGCGGTGGCGGCAGCGGCGCGTACCAGCGGCGTTCGAGCCAGGCCTTCAAGCCCCGCTTTCCCCTTCGTCGAACTGCATGCGGTACAGCGCGGCGTAATAGCCGTCGGCCGCGAGCAGCGCCTCGTGCGTGCCGGTCTCGACGATACGGCCGTCCTGCATCACGGCGATCAGGTCGGCGCGCTGAATCGTCGACAGGCGGTGCGCGATCACCAGCGTCGTGCGCCCCTCGACGAGCTTGTCGAGCGCCGCCTGGATCATGCGTTCGGACTCGGTATCGAGCGCCGAGGTCGCCTCGTCGAGGATCAGCAGCGGCGCGTTCTTCAGCAGCGCACGGGCGATCGCCAGGCGCTGGCGCTGGCCGCCCGAAAGCTTGGCGCCGTTCTGGCCGATCGGCGTCTGCAGGCCCTGCGGCAGCTTCTCGATGAACTCCCAGGCGTGGGCCAGGCGCGCCGCTTCGGCGATCGTCGCCTCGTCCGGCATCGTGCGCAGTCCATAGGCGATGTTCTCGGCGACGCTGGTGTTGAACAGGCGCACCTGCTGGTCGACGATCGAGATCTGCTCACGCAGATCGTGCAGGCGGTATTCGCGCAGATCGCGCCCGTCGAGCAGGACCTCGCCGCTGTCGCAGTCGTAGAAACGCGGCAGCAGCGCGAGCAGCGTCGACTTGCCGCTGCCCGACTTGCCGACGAACGCCACCGTCTGCCCCGGCTCGATGCGCAGGCTGATGCCGCGCAGCGCTTCCTGCTGCTGCGCGTCGTAGCGGAAGTGCACATCGCGGAACTCGATCGCGCCGGCGGCGCGCGCCAGCGGCCGCGTACCCTCGGTCGGCTCGGCCGGCTCATCGAGCAGCTTGAACAGCTCCGAGCCGGCGGCAATGCCGCGCTGCAGCTTCTCGTTGACACCGCCCATGCTCTTCAGCGGCTGGGTCAACGACAACATCGCCAGCATGAACGCGGCGAACGTACCCGGCGTCATCTGCGCGAGCATTTGCGGCTGAGTCGCGAAGTAGACGATCGCCGCGACCGCCCAGGCGGCGATGAACTGGATCAGCGCCGAGCTGCCGGCACGCGTCGCCACCACCTTCATGCTCAGCCAGCGGTTGTTCTCGTTGACCTTGGCGAAGTACGCGCGCTCGAACTCCTGCGCGTTGTGGATCTTGACAATGCGCTGGCCGAGCACCGCCTCGTCGACCGCCTCGGTGACGTTGGTGATGCTGTCCTGGATACGCACGCTGATGCGGCGGAAGCGCTTGGTCACGTAATTGATGATCAGCGCGATGAACGGCAGCACGACGAACGCGAACAGCGTCAGGCGCCAGTTCAGGTAGACCATGTAGGCGATGTAGAAGGTCACCGTCAGGGTGTCCTTCAGGGTACTCGTCAGCACCGTCGTCGTCGCTTCGGCGATCTGGTCGACGAAGTACGTCAGGCGCGACACCAGCTGCGCCGAGTTGACGCGGTCGTAGAAGCGCGACGGCAGCTGCAGCAGCTTGTTGAACACGCGCTCGCGCATGTCCTTGACGACGCGGCGAGAAACCCAGGCCATGCCGTAGATCGACGCGAACGAGGACAGGCCGCGCAGCAGGAAGAGCCCGATGATGTAAAACGGGATCAGGCGGATATAGTCCTGGTTCTGTTCGACGAACGCGCGGTCGAGCAAGGGTTTTATCAACGCGGCGAAGGCGGTGTCGACGCCGGCGAGCGCCGCCGTGGCGAGCGCTGCGAGCGCCATGACGCGCCAGTGCGGCAGCGAATAGCCGAGCAGCCGGCGGTAGATGGGCCAGGCGTTCTTGTCGAGGGAGTCTTTTGCCATTTCGGTCGCTTTTATGGGCGGCGATATGCTATCAAGTCGGCCCTCACCGCACCCACATGCCGGACGCAGCCCCATGAGCAAGACGCTGTTCGAGAAGATCTGCGACCGCGAGATTCCTGCCGAGATCGTCTACGAGGACGAGCTCTGCGTCGCGTTCAAGGACATCCATCCGCAGGCGCCGGTACACATCCAGCTGGTGCCGCGCAAGGCCATCACCATGCTCAGCAACGCCGAGTCGTCCGATCAGGCCCTGCTCGGCCACCTGTTGCTGACGGCGCCGAAGATCGCCGCCGCGCAGGGCTATCCGGATGCCTTCCGCCTCGCCATCAACAACGGCGCGGCGGTCGGGCAGTCGGTGTTTCATCTGCATGTCCATATTCTCGCCGGCCGCCCGTTCAAGTGGCCTCCGGGCTGAGTCCGTCCCTGCCCGCCGGAATGTGCGCGGCGCGCACGGCCTGATGCGATCGCCGACGCGATCACGGCTGGAGCGCCGCCCGTTCAAGTGGCCGCCGGGCTGAGTGCGTCACCCGCCCGCCGGAATGTGCCCGGCGGGCATCGCTTGAGGCGATCGCCTGCGCGATCGCGGCGGGCCGGCCGCCCGTTCGACTGGCCGCCAGGGCTGAGTCAGTACACGTCGCGCCGGCATCGCCCGCTCTCGACGAAGGCGTCGTAGGCGTCGTCGCCCAGCGTATCGCGCAGCACCGTGTCGACTGCCGGCGCCATGCCGTCGAGACTGCCGCAAACCAGCACCTCGGCGCCGTCGGCGAGCCATGCGCGCAGCCGCGGTTGCTGCTCGCGCAGGCGCTGCTGCACGTAGATGCGGGCGTCCTGATCGCGCGAGAACGCGAGATCGAGATGCGCCAGCCGGCCCGCCTGCAGCCAACCCTCGATCTCTGCGCCGAAGAAGAAATCGCGTGCCCGCTGCCGCTCGCCGAACAGCAGCCAGTTCCGGTGCTGGCCGGCGGCCAGGCGCGCCTTCAGATGCGCGCGCAGCCCGGCGATGCCGGTGCCGTTGCCGATCAGGATCAGGGGCCGCGCCGAGACCGCGAGCCGGAAGCCCGGATTGGCGCGGATGCGCAGCGCGATCTCGCCGCCGAGCAGCGCGAACTCGGTCAGCCAGCCCGAGCCGTGGCCCAGCCGTCCGCGGGCATCGCGCATCTGCCGCACCAGCAGTTCGAGCTTGCCGTCCTGCGGCAGCGAGGCGATCGAGTATTCGCGATGCGGCAATGGCGGCAGCCGCGCGGCGAGCGTGTCGACGTCGAGTCCGCACAGCGCGCCGATTTCATCCGGCGTCTGCGGCAGGCGCCGGTCAGCGAGGCGCGCCGCCAGCGACGGCGGATCGCCGCTGCAGCCGAGCGCGCCGAGCAGCTGCAGCACCGCCGCCGGCGCGTTGCGCGGCCCGATCTCGGCGATGTCGCCGGCCTGCCACAGCGCCTCGCCGTCGATCGCCTGCAGCGCCAGGCGGAATACCGCGCCACCGACGCTGTCCGGGTTGAGCCGTTCGCGTTCGACGAGTCGCCAGCGCGCGTATTGCGGCGGCTGCCAGTCGTCGAGTTCGGCATGCCCGGTGAGCGGCCCCAGTTGCTGCTGCCAGTGCCGCAGCGCGCCGGAATCGCCGTCGTCGACCTCGACGAGGTCGAACATCGCCTGCGCGCCGGCGCGGCGCAGCCAGTGGTCGAGCGCATGGCCGAACGCGCAGAAGTTCGCGTAGCCGCGATCGCCGAGGGCGAGCACGCCGTAGCGCAAGCCGCCGAGCAACGCGCCCGAACCGATGGCCCGTTGCACGAAAGCGTAGGCGCTGTCCGGCGCATCGCCATCGCCGGTAGTGCTGACGACGAACAGCGCCCGGCCGCCGGCCAGCGCCGCCGGCTCCAGCTGGCCGAGCGGCAGCAGGCGCGCGCTGCGTCCGGCCGTGCGCAGCGCGGCGGCCGTCTGCTGCGCGAGGCGCTCGGCCAGGCCGGTCTGGCTGGCGTGGACGACGAGGATCGCATCGTCGTCCGTCGGCGACGCCGGCGCCCGACGGCGCGGGCGCAGCGCGTGCGCGGTCCAGGCCGCATGGACGCACAGCGCCAGCGCCGCCAGCGCGAGCCGCGCCGGTGCCGGCCAGGCCCAGAGCTGCGCGCTGGTCTGCCAGGTGAACGAAACCGCGGCCAGCGCCAGCGCGGCGACGCCGATCAGCGCGCCGGCGACGCGCGGCGCGTGCGTGCTGCGGGCTTCGCCGTTCATTCGAGCAGCGCCGCCAGCGCCGGACTGAGGCGTTCATGCGCGCCGTCCGCGGCCGTGCGCTCGACGAAGGCGGCGGCGATGCCGTGCTGCGCTGCGAACGCGAGTCCGGCCTGCGGCCCGAGCACCATCAGCGCCGTCGCCAGCGCGTCGGCCTGCAGACAACACGGATGCACGACGCTGACGGCGGCGAGCCCGTGCGCAACCGGCCAGCCGCTGCGCGGATCGATCGTGTGGCAGTAATGCCGTCCCGCGTGCGCGAAAGCGCGGCGGTAATCGCCGGACGTCGCCACCGCGAGCCCGTGCAGTGCGATCAGCGCGACCGGCAGCGCGCCGGCCTGCGGCGGGCGCTCGAACTCGACCCACCACGGCGTGCCGTCCGGCTTGCAGCCCTGCCCGCGCAACTCGCCGCCGACTTCGACGAGATGATGCACGAAGCCGTCCGCCTGCAGCGCGGCGCTGACCAGATCGACGCCGTGGCCCTTGGCGATCGACGACAGATCGAGGCGCACGCCGCCGTCCTGCCAGGCGCCGCGCGTCGCTGCGTCGAGGCGCACGCGCACCCAGCCGCCGGCGGCGCGCGCGCGAGCAATCTCGCCCGCATCCGGCGGCGTATCGCGACGCGGCGCCGGGCCAAAGCCCCACAGATCGACCAGCGCGCCGCAGGCCGGATCGTAGGCGCCGCCAGTGGCGGCAGCGAGCGCGAGGCCCGCCTGCAGCACGGTGAAGAAGTCGTCGGGCAGACGCTGCCAGCCGCCGCCGGCGGCATTGAAACGGCACAGATCGGAACCGGCCTTCCAGGTGCTCATCTGCGCATCGACGCGATCCAGCTCGCGCTGCGCGAGCGCACGCACGGCATCGTCGTGGCGCGGCGACGGTGCGACGTAGGCGACGCTCCAGCGCGTGCCCATCGTTTGTCCGTCGACACGGCGCACCGCGGCGCCGAGGCCGGCCGGTGCCGGCAGCGAGGCCAGATCGAGCGGGATGAAGACCTGCCGCGCGGTGACCGGCGGCAGGTCCGGCAACGTTGCGCTTACGGCAGCACCTCGAGCGTCGCCGTGTACGAAGCGCGGCGCGGGACCGGCGCCTCGCCGTCGTTCTTTTTCGCCTTCGGCGCCTTGGCGGCCGGCGGCGCATCCTCGCCCGCTTCGCCGCCCGGACCACCCATGCGGCCGCCGCCGATCGCGGCGTTGAGCCAGTACATGCCGGCCTGCGGCCAGGTGATCGCGAACGCGCCGTCGGCGCCGGTCGTCGCCGTGATCTCGTCCTGCTGATCGCGATAGCGCGTGCCGCCGGGCACCACGCTGACCTTGAGACCGGCGGCCGGCTGGCCGTCGAGCAGCAGCTTGAAGCTCGCGGTCTCGCCGGCGACCAGATCGTTCGGATGCGTGACCGGCACGAGTTCGAGACCGCTGCCGGTCGGCGCCAGCACCTCGCTGCTCGGCTTGCCGACCGTCACGAAGGTTTCGAGCCGGTTGTCGGCGAGCGTCACCTGCAGATCCCTGGCCTTGGCCGGCACTTCCTTCTTGAACGCTTCGGCGCTGCCGCGCCAGCGCTTGGTCTGCCCGCTGTCGTCCTTCCAGCTCGCGAACATGCCGCTGCTGGCGTTGACGATCTTGTAGGTGCCGACCTGCGGCAGCGGCACGTCGAAGGTGCTGCGATAGTGGCCGGTGGCGACGTTCTCCGGCGTCAGGCGGCTGCCGTCGGGGGCGATGATCGCCAGGCTGTCGAGGCGCACCGGATTGTGGTCGAAGTAGAACAGGTCGTTCGACACGGCGGCGTCGACCGTCACGTAATGGCCAACCTCCGAAAGCACCGTCGACGACGGCAGGAACCAGGACTTGTGTGCCTGCGCCGACAGCGGCAGGCCGAGGGCGAGCAGCAGGCTCAACGGCTTGAGGAGAGATTTCATGCGTACGGCTCCGGTTCGACGGTTGGGCGTGACGTGGGGTCTTCGGGGTTTCAGGGCTTGAGCGCGAGCGTGACGCGGCCGAGCTCGGCCGAGCCCTGCGCGCTGAGCTGCTCGGCCTTGGCGATCGGCCACTGGAACGGGATCTTCAGCAGCTCGCGGCCGCCGACTTCGCGCGCCGCCTCGACCATCAGCTGATACTGGCCCGGCGCCAGTTCCGGCAGCGGCGCCTTGCCGGCGCTGAAGTGCAGCGTGTGCTCGCCGACCACGCGCGTCGCGCCGCTGACGCCGTCGACCGGCATCTGCAACTCGCGGCCGCTGCGCCGCCACCACTGGCGCAGATCCTTGAGCCACTTGGTGCCCTCGCCGTCCTTCTTCTTCAGGTCGTACCAGACCGCAAGGTTGGCGGCGACGCGCTGGTCGGCGCCCTCGATCCAGACGGCGACGTAGGGACGGTGATACTCGGCGACGTCGAGCTGCGGAATCTGCAGCGTGACATCGAGTTCGGCGGCAGCGGCCGGCGCCGAGACGGCGCCGCAGAGCAGGACGGACAGCGAAGTGCGCATGCGCAAGACCTTCAATGCAGGAACAGGAGAATGAACAGCAGCGGGATCAGCACGCCGAGCCCGACCATCGGCCAAGTCGCCGGGCGGCGGCCGGCATGCAATTGCAGCAGGCACAGCCCGGTGACGCAGAACAGCACGCAGGCGACCGCGAACAGGTCGATGAACCAGGTCCACATCGCGCCGGTGTTGCGCCCCTTGTGCAGGTCGTTGAGCCAGGCGATCCAGCCGCGGTCGGTGCGCTCGTACTGCCACGCGCCGTCCGGCAGCGTGATCGTCAGCCAGGCGTCTCCACCCGGCCGCGGCAGCGAGAGATACAGCTCGTCGGGCGACCATTCACCTTCTTCGGCGTGAACGCCCAGCTCGCGCGCCAGCCAGTCGCGCAGCGCCTCGGGCAACGGTGCCCGGCCGTCATGCGCGGCGGCGGCGAGTCCGGCGCGCAGATCATGCGGCAGCTGACCGTCACGTTGCGTCACGATCGGTTTCGTCTTGATCTGCGCGGCGTGGTTCAGCGTGATGCCGGTGACCGCGAACAGCAGCATCGCGACCAGACAGATCGCCGAGCTGCACCAGTGCCACTGGTGCAGCGTCTTCAGCCACCAGGCACGGCGCTGCACGGCGGCCAGGGCGGGTTCGGCGGCGGTCACGGGCGCTGCCGGCTCAAGGCGCCGCCGGCGCGGCCGACGGGTCGGTGACGAAACCGATCTTGCTCAGGCCCGCCTTGCCGGCCTCGCTCATCACGTCAGCGATCACTTCGTAGCGCGTGTTGCGATCGGCGTGCAGATGCAGCTCCGGCGTCGGCGACTTGGCGGCCGCGTCATGGAAGCGCTGCAGCATCGCGGTACGATCGATCGCCTCGCCGTTCCAGAACAGCTTGCCGTCGGCGTCGATCGCCAGCTGGACCACTTCGGCCTTGGTGACGTTCTGCTCGCTCGACGCCTTCGGCAGATCGATCTTCACCGCGTTCGTCAGCAGCGGCGCGGTGATGATGAAGATGACGAGCAGCACCAGCATGATGTCGACCAGCGGAATCACGTTGATCTCCGCCATCGGCGCGGCACTACGGTTGCCGCTGAAGCTTCCGAACGCCATCGCTTACGTCCTCGCGGCGCTCTTCAGCGGCGTGATGTGCCCCGCGGCCTGCGGCTCGATCTTGGCGCCGGTGGCGAGGAAGGTGAACAGGTCGTGCGCGAAGGCGTCGAGCTGCGCCAGCGTCACGCGGTTGGCGCGCACGATGAAGTTGTAGCCGAGCACCGCCGGGATCGCGACGGCCAGACCGATCGCGGTCATGATCAGCGCTTCGCCGACCGGGCCGGCGACTTTGTCGAGCGTGCCGGCGCCGGACAGGCCGATCGCCATCAGCGCGTGGTAGATGCCCCAGACCGTGCCGAACAGGCCCAGGAACGGCGCCGTCGAACCGACCGACGCCAGGATCGTCAGGCCGGATTCCATCTTCGCAGTCTCCTCGTCGATGGTCTTGCGCAGCGTGCGCGTGACGAAGTCGCTGGAGCTGCCGGCCTCGTTGAGCCGGTTGACACCGTGCCGTTCGTGATGACGGCTCGCAGCGATGCCGTGATAGGCCAGATGCGAGAACGGCTCGTCCGGATGCTCGTGTTCGAGATGCACCGCGACCTTGTCGAGCGAAGGCGCGTTCCAGAAGAAATCGAGGAAGCGCTCGCTGCGCCGCCGCGTGCGCGCGTTGGCGATCGCCTTGGTGATGATCAGGTACCAGCTCGTGATCGACGCGAGCAGCATGATGACGAGAATGGTCTTGGCGACGATGTCGGCCTGACCGAGGAAGTGGCCGAAGCCGAGACCCTGCGTTGCGTCCATATCAGTGCTTCTTGCTGAGTTCGAATGTGACGGGAACCTTGACCCAGGCCGACACCGGCCGGCCGGCCTGCTTGGCCGGCACGAAACGCCAGCGCCTGCGCACGACGTCGGCCGCGGCTTCGTCGAGCCGCGCGTAGCCGCTGCTCTTGTCGACCGTAACCTTGTCGGCACGGCCGTCGGCATTCACCAGCACGAGCAGCAGCACGGTGCCCTGCTCGCGCAGGCGGATCGACGTCGACGGATAACTCGGCCCCGGATTGTTCAGATAAGCCGCGACGAAATCCGGCGGCACCACTTCGGGTGCCGCTTGCGCGGCGGCGGCCGGTGGTGCGGGCGGCGACGGCGGCGCTTCGTCGAGCGGCTCGGCGTCGGCCGGCGCCTCGTCGAGCGGCGGCGCCTGCAACGGCGACGGCGTCGGCTTGGGCGTCGCGACCATCTTCGGCTGCGGCTTGGGCGGCACCGGCTTGGGCGGCGGCGGAGTCGGCGCCGCCGGCGGCGGCGTCTCCTGGATGAAGCTCACCATCAGCGCCTGCGGCGACGGCGGCGGCGGCACCGGCGCGTCGCGCACGGCGAACAGCGCGGCGACGGCGGCGCCGTGCAGGACCGCGATCAGCGCCAGAACCGCCAGCCGGCGCGGCTGCCAGCGCCGACGAGGGCGCCAGGAGAGCGGCGGCAGGGTCGCAGTCGCGGTCGCGGCCATGCTCAGACCTCGGCCCAGCGCCGCAGCAGATTGTGGTAGACGCCGGTCAGCTGCAGTACCGAAGGATGATCCGGCGCCTCGCCGGCAAGGCGCTGGATCGCCTGATCAAGCTCGAACAGCAAGGTGCGCTCGCCGTCGTCGCGCACCATGCTCTGGATCCAGAAGAACGATGCGAGACGCGCGCCGCGCGTCACCGCGGTGACGCGGTGCAGGCTGCTCGACGGATACAGCACCAGGTGCCCGGCCGGCAGCTTGACGCTGTGCGCGCCGTAGGTGTCCTCGACGATGAGCTCGCCGCCGTCGTACTCGTCCGGCGCAGCGAGAAACAGCGTCGCGGAAAGATCGGTCCGCACGCGCAGTCCGCTGTTGCGATGCTGGCGCACGGCGTTGTCGACGTGCAGGCCGAAAGTCTGGCCGACGCCGTAGCGGTTGAACAGCGGCGGATACACGTGCTGCGGCAGGGCCCCGGCGATGAAGCGCGGGTCGCGCGACAGCGCCTGCAGGATCATCGCGCCCATCTCGCGGGCGGCCGGATGCTCCTCGGGAATCTGCTGATTGACCTTGGCGCGCGCCGACTGATGGCCGGACGTGACATTGCCATCGACCCACTCGGCCGTGTCGAGCAACTGGCGGCAGCGCGCCACTTGTTCAGGCGTCAGGACATCGGGAATGCGCAGCAGCATGGAATTTTCTTTTGTGGCGGATCCCGCCCGGCGCGCCGGGCGGGATCTTGCCAGCGACAAGCCTCAGAAGCTCATGTTGACGGACAACAGGTACTGCCGGCCCGGGCCCAGCGCCGCGTAGTGGTTCGCGTAGGCTTTCGTGTAGTAGACCTCATCGGTGAGGTTCTGCACGTTGAGCTGCACGGAGACGCCGGGGTTGATCTGATACGAAGCGTTTGCGTCGAAGCGCCAGTAGTCCGGGACGAAGCGAACCTTGGCCGGCGTCGAGGTGGTCGTCGTTCCCCAGGAGCCGTAGACCTTGTCGACGTAGTACGCGCCGCCGCCGATTTTGAGCTTCGGCAGCAGTTCGTAGGTCGTGAACAGGCTGAAGCTGTTCTCCGGCGTGTTCGGCAATTCCTTGCCGACGCCGAGGCTGTTGTAGGCACCCTTCACCAGCTCGCTGTCGAGGTAGGAATAGCCGCCGAACACCTGCCAGGCGTCGGTGATGTTACCGGTGAAGCTGAGCTCGGCGCCGCGCACGCGCGTCTTGCCGACCTTCTCGTACACGCCCGCATCGACGAGCAGGTAAGCATCCTTGCGCTCGGTATCGAACAGCGCCAGCGTCAGCAGCAGGCGGTCGTCGAAGAACTCCCACTTGGTGCCGATTTCGACCGTCGCCGAACGTTCCGGATCCCAATCGAGGTTGGTCGACGAAACCGCATCCTCGTCGGCCGAGCCGAGCGGTGCCGGCGTGGTCGCCGTCGCGTACGAAACGTAGACGCTGCCGGACTCGACCGGCTTGTAGACGACGCCGGCCTGGTAGTTGATGAAGTCGTCTTCCTGCGAGGCCGAGATCGCCGTCATCGTATCGCCGTAGTCGGTCGTGCCGGCGCTGCGCTTGGCCTGCGTGTCGTAGCTGTCCCAGCGCAGGCCCAGATTGAGCTGCCACTGCTCGGACAACGCCAGCGTATCGAAGGCGTAGACGCCGATGCTCGTCGTTTCATACTGGGTCGGCGTGTGATTGCGCATCACCTTGCCGCCCCAGGCGTCATCCGGATTCGGGTGATAAAGATCCGTGCACTCGAATGCGGTTTCGTAAGCATCCGTGCAGGTCGTCGCCGCAACCTTGGTGCCGTCGGCGCGCACGACGGTGTAGCCGTCCTGCTCGCGCTTTTCACGGCTGAACTCGGCGCCGACGTTGAAACGATGCTCGATGAAGGCCGTCTCGAACTTACCGCTCAGGTCGGTGGTATTGGCCAGCGTATCGGTCTGCGCCCAGCGATTCTTGGTCGCGCGATAGACGAGGCCGTTCGGCACGTTGTTACGGCTGTCATCCGGATTGGTGACGACGTAATCGTTCAGCGAGCGGCCGAGGCGCGTGGTGTTGCGCAGCGTCATGCCGCCGTCGAGATCGCGCTCGACCTTGACGGTGCCGATGTCGGCGTCGCTATTGCGGAAGTCGCGGTCGGCGAGACCGTAGAAATTCTCGCTGTCGACACCCTTGGTTTCGGTCACCGGCTGACCGGTCGCCGGATCGTACGGAATGCTGTAGTCCGGCATGCCGTCATCGGTGAGGTGGTAGTAGTCGAGCAGCACGCGCGTCGGCGTACCAAGGCCGAAGGCCAGCGCGCCGGCGACGCCCCACTTGTCGTAATCGACGGCGTCGTCGCGGCCCGGCACCTTGCCGCTGTTGCCCATGACGTTGAGGCGCAGCGCGGTCGAATCGCCGAGCTTCCAGTTCTTGTCGACGGTGCCGCGGATCGTGCTCGAAGTGCCGAGCATCAGCGTGGCGTTGGCGAAGTCCTCGGCACGGGCCTGCTTGGTGACGAGATTGACGCTGCCGCCACCCGAAGCGCGGCCGCCATAAGCCGAATCGGCGCCCTTGATGACCTCGACCGAATCGAGCGCGAACACGTCGCGCGTCTGCGTGCCGATGTCGCGCACGCCGTCGACGTACATGTCGGCCGACGAATTCAGGCCGCGGATCACCGGACGGTCGGAAATCGCCTGGCCACCCTCGCCGGCGAGGAAGGTGATGCCGGGCACCGTGCGCAGCGCGTCCTGCAGCGAGGTCGCGGCGTTGTCCTGCAACAGCTGGGAAGGAATCACCGTCACCGACTTCGGCGTGTCGCGCAGCGGCGCCGTGAACTTCGGCGACGAGGCCTCGTCGGTCTTGTATTCGGCAGGCGCTTCGGCCTGGACTTTCACCTCGCGCAGCTGCGTCGCCTTTTCGGCCGGCGGCTCCGCGGCCGGCGCGCTCGCCGTCTGGGCGGCGGCGGGCCAGGCATGGGCCGCGAACACGGCGGCGGCGATGGGACTCAAGCGGAACTTCATTGCGTCTGTTCTCCCTGAAACTGGTCTCGAGCAAAGCGGCTTGCGCCGCGTGTCGTCTCCGCACGCGTCCACCTGGCGTGCGCGTGGGTCTGGACGGACAACTACTGGAGACAATGCGATTCTATCTGAGAATCATTTTCAACAGAAGTCCTGTTGAATCTTTTTGCAGAAAGAATTTCGCGTCAGGCAACAGGAGAACGGGCGCGAAACGTCGGCCGCCGATCGCTGGGCGACGGGCAGCGAGCAACGAACAGCAGGCAACGGGCGGCGGCCAGCGGCCAGCGGCCAGCGGCCAGCGGCCAGCGGCCAGCGGCCAGCGGCCAGCGGCCAGCGGCCAGCGAGACTGGCACAAGCGACGGGGGACGCAACCGGGCTTCGGCCCGGCCGGTCATGGCAAGCGGCTACGGCGCCGGCTGCGGCACCGGGGCCGAGACCGGCATCGCCGGCGCGAGCTTCTGCGCATCGATGCGCGCGTCGTACCAGTTCATGCGCCAGTCCAGATGCGGCCCGGTGGCGCGGCCGGTCATGCCCGACAGCGCGATCACCTCGCCCTGCCGGACACGCTGCCCTTCCTGCACCAGCAGCTTCGACAGGTGCAGGAACGCGGACTGCAGTCCGTAGCCGTGATCGACGATCAGCGTGCCGCCGGTGAAATACATGTCCGGATTCGCCAGCACCACGGTGCCGTCCGCCGGCGCCCGCACCTCGGTGCCGGTCGGCACCGCGACGTCGACGCCATAGTGCGGCTGCTTCGGCTCGCCGTTGAGGATGCGCTGGCTGCCGAACACGCCGGAGATGCGGCCGGTGCACGGCCATTCGAAGGTCTGCAGGAAGCCGAGGCCGCCGTTGTCGCGCTGGCGCGCGGCCGCGACCTGGCGCTGGTCGTCCTTGATGCGGGCCAGCACCTCCGGCGGCGGCGTCACCATCTTCGGCGGCAGACCGTCGATGCGCTGGATCGCGTATTCGCGCCGGGCGACCGGATAGCGATAGGTGCGCGCCGCTGCGCCGGCGAGCTGCACTTTCAGCTCGGCCTCGGCCGGCGCGTCGCGGTCGAGGCCGAACACGAAATCGCCGCCCGGCGTCTGCTTCAGCGCACGGCCGTTGAACCACAGCTTCGTGCCCGCCGGCGCGTGCCCGAACAGCACCGCGCCCTGCTCCCACTCGCCGCGCAGTTCGACGCCGGGCGCCGTCGCCGGCGCGCCGGCGCGGGCCGGCAGGCCGAGAATCAGGACCAGGACGGCCAGCAGGCTACGGTAGCGACGCATCGGAGGCACTCCGTGAAGACGGCGGGCGGATTCGTTCAGCGCAGCGCGCGCAGGCGTTGCACGGCTTCGTCGAGGCTCAGGGTTTCCTGATGCTCTTCGCCGCGGAAGCGCAGCGTCAGCTTGCGCTCCTCGGCTTCCTTGCGACCGACGACGACGATGACCGGAATCTTCTGCAGCGCGTGCTCGCGGATCTTGTAGTTGATCTTCTCGTTGCGCAGATCGGTCTCGGCACGCAGGCCGGCGTCCTTGAGCAGCTCGCCGACTTCGCGCGCATAGCCGTCGACGTCGGAGACGATCGGCGCGACCACGACCTGCACCGGCGACAGCCAGAACGGCAGGCTGCCGGCATGGTGCTCGAGCAGGATACCGATGAAGCGCTCCATCGAACCGACGATCGCGCGGTGCAGCATGATCGGCCGCTGGCGCTGCGAGTTCTCGTCGACATACGAAGCGTCGAGACGCTCCGGCATCATCGGATCGAACTGCATGGTGCCGACCTGCCAGGCACGGCCGATCGAGTCCTTGAGGTGGTATTCGATCTTCGGACCGTAGAACGCGCCCTCGCCCGGCAGCTCGGTCCATTCAACGCCGGCCGCGCGCAGCGCCGCGCGCAGCGCGTTCTCGGCGCGATCCCAGGCCTCGTCGGTACCGAGACGCTTGTCCGGGCGCAGCGCGAGCTTGACGTCGATCTTGTCGAAGCCGAAGTCGGCATAGACCGCCATCGCCTGCTGGTGGAAGGCGGTGACTTCGCCTTCGACCTGTTCGGGCGTGCAGAAGATGTGGCCGTCGTCCTGCGTGAACGCGCGCACGCGCATGATGCCGTGCAGCGCGCCGCTCGGCTCGTTGCGGTGGCAGCCGCCGAACTCGGCGTAGCGGATCGGCAGGTCGCGGTACGAATGCAGGCCGGCGTTGAAGATCTGCACGTGGCCCGGGCAGTTCATCGGCTTCACCGCGTAGGTCCGCTTCTCGGACTCGGTGAAGAACATGTTCTCGTGGTAGTTGTCCCAGTGCCCGGAACGCTTCCACAGGCTCACGTCCATGATCTGCGGGCCGCGCACTTCCCGGTAGCCGCTCTTCTTGTAGACGCCGCGCACGTACTGCTCGACCGCCTGCCAGATCGCCCAGCCCTTCGGGTGCCAGAACACCATGCCCGGCGCCTCTTCCTGCTGGTGGAAGAGATCGAGCTGCCGGGCGAGCTTGCGGTGATCGCGCTTCTCGGCTTCCTCGACCTGCTTCAGATACGCCTTCAGCTCGTCGTCGGTCGCGAACGCCACGCCGTAGATGCGCTGCAGCTGCGCGTTGCTGGCGTCGCCGCGCCAGTAGACGCCGCCGACGCGCGTCAGCTTGAACGCGCTGCCGAGCTTGCCGGTCGACGGCAGATGCGGACCGAGGCACATGTCGAGCCAGTCCGGGCCCTGCCTGTAGATAGTGATTTCCTCGTCCGCCGCGATGCCTTCCTTGACCCACTCGGACTTGAAGGCCTCGCCGTGCTCGTCGAAGTAGGCAATGACCTGCTCGCGCGGCCACACCTCACGGGTGATCGGCAGATCGCGCTTGACGATCTCGCGCATCTTCGCCTCGATCGTTTCGAGATCGGCGTCGGTGAACGGCACTTCGCGCGCGAAGTCGTAGTAGAAGCCGACCTCGGTCGCCGGACCGAAGGTGATCTGCGTGCCGGGGAACAGCTCCTGCACCGCCTGCGCGAGCACGTGCGCGGCATCGTGGCGGATGACTTCGAGCGCTTCCGGCTTGTCGCGGGTGACGATGGCGATTTTCGCGTCGCGGTCGATCGGCCGCGTCAGGTCCCACAGCTCGCCGTTGACGGCGATGACTGCGGCCTTCTTGGCGAGACCCGGCGAGATGCCTTGCGCAATGGCGAGGCCGGTGACGGGCGCGTCGAACGACTTGACGTTGCCGTCCGGAAAAGTGATCTGAATGGACATGGTGTTCTTCGGTATTCGGAATCAGGATTTGCTGCGAACGTAGCTGACCGCGGCCTTCAGCCGCGCGAGCGTTCGCTCCCGTCCGAGCAGGAACAGCGTCTGGTCGATCGGCGGCGAAACCGCCATGCCGCAGCAGGCGACGCGCAGCGGCTGCGCGACCTTGCCCAGCCCCAGGCCGCGGCCTTCGGCGAAGCCGTTGACCGCGACATGCAACGCCTCGGCCGTCCAGTCCGGCAGCGCCTCGAGCAGCGCGGCGAGCGCTTCGAGCACGGCGGCACCGTCGGCGTTCAGATGTTTGGCGGCGTCCTTTTCGTTGTAGCCATCGAGCTCGGCGTAGAAGAATTTCGACTTCTCGGCCATCTCGACCAGCGACCGGCAACGCTCGCGCTGCTGCTCGATCACCCGCTTCAGATCCGGACCGTTCGCCGGATCGACGCCGAGGCGGCGCAGATGCCAGTCGAACTCCGGCGCGACGATGGCCGGATCGGCGATCTTCAGGTACTGGTGGTTGACCCACCAGGCCTTCTCCATGTCGAAGCGCGCCGGGCTCGCCGAGACATGATCGAAGTCGAACTTCTCGATCATCTCCTCGCGCGTGAACAGCTCCTGGTCGCCATGGCTCCAGCCGAGGCGCACGAGGTAGTTCAGCAACGCTTCCGGCATGAAACCCATCGCGCGGTATTCCGTCACCGACAAGGCGCCATGGCGCTTCGACAGCTTGGCGCCGTCGGCGCCGAGGATCATCGACACGTGCGCGTAGGCCGGCGGCGTCGCGCCGAGCGCCTTGAGGATGTTGATCTGGCGCGGCGTGTTGTTGACGTGGTCATCGCCGCGGATCACGTGCGTGATACCCATGTCCCAGTCGTCGACGACGACGCAGAAGTTGTAGGTCGGCGTGCCGTCGCCGCGGGCGATGATCAGGTCGTCGAGCTCGGCGTTGTCGAACGCGATCTCACCCTTGATCAGATCGTTCAGCACGACCTGCCCTTCGAGCGGATTCTTGAAGCGCACGACCGGCTGCACGCCGTCCGGAATCGGCGGCAGCGTCTTGCCCGGCTCCGGGCGCCAGCGGCCGTCGTAACGCGGCTTTTCCTTGCGCGCCATCTGCTCGGCGCGCATCGCGTCGAGTTCTTCCTTGCTGCAGTAGCAGTAGTACGCGCTGCCGGCGGCGAGCATCTGCCCGATCACTTCCTTGTAGCGGTCGAAGCGCTGGGTCTGGTAGATCTCGGCAAAGTCCGACTTCAGGTTCAGCCAGGCCATGCCCTCGAAGATCGCGTCGACCGCCTCCTGGGTCGAACGCTCGCGATCGGTGTCCTCGATGCGCAGCAGAAACTTGCCGCCGTGGCGCTTGGCGTACAGGTACGAGAACAGCGCGGTGCGCGCGCCGCCGATGTGCAGATAGCCGGTCGGGCTGGGGGCGAAACGGGTAACGACGGTCATGTCGGGAGAAGCCGGTGGATAAGCCACGGAAAGCCCGAGATTTTAAACCACGCGCCCGCCCGCGTCCCGCGCCGCGGCCGGCGCGGCGCGAGCCGGCGCGATTGACGGGGCGCCGGCGATGTGTACCCTGCCGCCGCCGTACACTGATCCGCCGCCGGCTTCCCGCCATGTCCTGCCTCTTCGTCGAACAGCTGACCGTCATCGACTGCGCCTACCTGGACGCGGTGCGCGGCCTGGTCGGCGAAAGCTGGATCGTCGACGTCGAACTCGACGGCGCGCTCGACGGCCAGTCGATGGTGCTCGACTTCGGCGAGGTCAAGAAGCGGCTCAAGCGCGCGATCGACGCCAGCGTCGACCACAGCCTGCTGGTGCCGCACCGCGCGCCGGGCCTGCAGCTGGCCCCGGACGGCGAGCGCCTGAACCTGAGCTTCGAAGCGGCGCCCGGCGTCTATGAGCACAGCTCGCCGGCCACCGCCGTCAGCCTGGTCGACGCCGCGGCGATCACGCCCGACACCGTCGCCGCCCACCTGCGGCCGATGCTCGCCGCGCATCTGCCGGCCAACGTCGCCCGGCTCGGGCTGCACCTGCGCAGCGAGCGCATCGACGGGGCGTACTACCACTATGTGCATGGCCTCAAGAAGCACGAGGGCCTGTGCCAGCGCATCGCCCACGGCCACCGCTCGCGCATCGAGGTGCGCGTCGACGGCGCGCGCGATGCGGCACTGGAGCGCGACGTCGCCGAGCGCTGGCGCGATATCTATCTCGGCACGCGCGAGGACATCGTCGCCCGCGACGCCGGCCGCATCCGCTTCGCCTACACCGCGCGCGAGGGCCGTTACGAACTGGCGCTGCCGGAGTCCCGCTGCGACCTGCTCGATACCGACAGTACCGTCGAGCAGATCGCCGCACACCTTGCCGGGCGTCTGGCGCCGTCGCGGCCCGGCCGCGCGATCGCGGTGCGCGCCTACGAAGGCGTGATGAAAGGCGCGATCGCGCGGACCGACGGTCATCCCGGGCCGCGGGATTAAGTCCGGATTCAGACCGCCGCGCTACAGTAGCGGCCATGAGCAAACGTCCGTCCGCACTCCGCATCGCCGCGCTGGCGCTCGCCGCCGCCGGTTCCCTGGCCCTCGGCGGCTGCGTCGTCGACGCGCCGGCGCGGCCTGGCGTGTCGTATGGCTACGTCGCCGGCAGCGTCGGCACCGCGCCGCCGCCAGCCTATGTCGACGACGATCCGTACGGCTACGGCAATGCGTACTACGGCGGCGCCTATTACGGTCCGTCCTACTACGGCCCGTCCTACTACCCGCCGTCCTACTACGGCGGGTCGAGCGCAACCTACGTCTACACGCGCGACCACTACTATCCGGTCTACCGCGATCCGCCGCGCGGTCACGATCACGATCATGACAACGACCACCATCACGGCGGCGACGATCACGGTCACGGCGGCGGCCACGGCCAGCCGCCGCCGTCGAACATCCCGGACCGCGGTGGCGCCCGCGCACCGTGGCAGAACGTCTGGACCCGCGACCGGAATGGCGCCGGCAGCCCGCAGCAGGCTGGCGCCGGCAAACCGTCGCGTCCGCCGCAGCAGGCGCCGGTGCGGCCGGACAACGGCGGTTTCGGTTCGCGCCCGGTGCGCGACACGCCGCGCATCGAAGGCCGCACGCCGTTCTCGCGCCCGACGCCGAACGCCGCGACGGCTCCGCGCAACGAACGCCCGGTGCGCATGCAGGCGCCGGAACCGGTCCGCAACCGCCGCGCCACCGTGCAGTAAACGCCGGCGCGCCGCCCGAACCGGCGAACCCGGCCGGTTGTGATATAAAGGCCGCCCTCACGGGCGGCCCGCCGCCGGGCCGCCCGGATTCCGCCACGATTTGCCGAGCATCATGGGTACCGACATTCACTTCTTTCCGCGCGTCACCGTCGAACAGGTCGAAGAGGGCAAGGAGCTCGCGCCCAAGTTCGACGAGCACGGCCTGCTGCCCTGCGTGACGACGGCCGCCGCCAGCGGCGAAGTGCTGATGCTCGGCTACATGAACGCCGAAGCGCTGAAGCAGACGATCCTGACCGGCGAGGCGCACTACTACTCGCGCTCGCGCAAGACCATCTGGCACAAGGGCGCGACCTCGGGCCTGATCCAGAAAGTCGTCGACCTGCGCATCGACGACGACCAGGACGCCGTCTGGCTGAAGGTCGAAGTCGTCGGCGAGGCCAGCTGCCACGTCGGCTACCGCTCCTGCTTCTACCGCTCCGTACCGACCGGCGAGGGCCCCGAAGTGCGCGAGCTGCACTATCAGGAATCCGAAAAAGCCTTCGATCCGAAGGCCGTCTACGGCGACGCGCCGAACCCGACGCAGCTGTAGGCCGGCGCCGCGCGCCGCGCGACAAGACCCCTGCCCCGGCAGGGGTCTTTTGCGTTGCGCGCCCGTACTGCGGAGCGTCCCCCTGGTACACGCCCCGTCCTTCGGTGCGTCTTTTGCGCGCCCGCTTCAGCCGCCGCAGGGCTGCGCCGGCAGCGCCTCGCCGGCCGTTCGCCAATAGGGCTGCGCCGCCGCCGGCGCGTTCCAGTAATGCGCCGCACGCTCGCGCCAGCGCTCGACGCGCAGCGCGCCGGCTTCGCCGAAGATCGTGATCGCGCCTGCCTCGCCGCTCATCGACAGGCGCGCGCCGCAGTCGAGGTAGCGGCGCACGACCTCCGCTCGCGGATGGCCGAAGCGGTTGTGCCAGCCGCTGGCGAAGATCACCTCGCGCGCACCGACGGCGGCAACGAAGGCCGGACTCGAGGAGCTGCGGCTGCCGTGGTGCGGCGCCAGCAGTACGTCGGCGCGCAGCGCCGCCGGATGGGCGTCGAGCAGCCGCACCTCGGCGCGCCGCTCGATGTCGCCCGGCAGCAGCAGCGAGAACGGCCCGTCGATCTTCAGCACGCAGGAACGGTCATTGTCGGCTCGCGCGTCGTCCGCGTCGGCCGCAGCCGGCGGATGCAGCAGCGCGAAGCGCACGCCGTCCCACTCCCAGCGCTCGCCATCGCGGCAAGGTTCGCCGCGTTCGGTGCCGATCTCGCGCATCGGCCGCAGCAGGCGCCGCAGCGCCGGCACGCCGCCGGCGTGATCGCGGTCGCCGTGCGACAGCACCAACAGGTCGACGCCGCGCAGCCCGCGCGTCAGTACGTACGGCGCGACCACCGAGGCGCCGGCGTCGAAGCCGTCTTCGTAGGCGGGCCCAGCATCGAACAGCAGGCTGTGGCGCGCAGTGCGCACCAGCACCGAAAGCCCCTGCCCGACGTCGAGCACCTGCAGCTCCAGGCCGCCGCGCACCGCCTGCTGCGGCGGCCACAGCAGCGGCAGCAGGCACAGGGCGCCGAGCGGCCGCAGCGGCAATCCGGCCGGCGCGAACAGTAGCAGGCTGCCGAGCAGCGCCAGCGCCAGCGCCGCCAGCGGCGGCGCCGATGGCAGCCAGGCCATCGGCCAGTGCGCGGCGAGCGCCTGCAGCGCCGCGAGCACCCATTCGAGCAGCGTCGCCGTCGGCGGCAGCCATGCGCCGGCCAGCGCCGGCGACAGCGAGCCGGCCAGCGCGACCAGCAGCAAGGCCGGCGTCAGCAGCGCGAACAGCGGCACGGCGAGCAGGTTGATGAATGGCGCCGCCCAGGCCAGGCCGTGAAAATAGAACAGCGTCAGCGGCGCCAGCACGAAGCTCAGGAACAGCTGTACGCGCACCGCCGCGCGCCAGGCCGGCTCCGGCCGCCAGCGGCCGACGACCAGATAGAAGATCGCGCCGACGGCGGCGAACGACAGCCACAGGCCCGGCGCCAGGACGGCGCAAGGATCGGCGGCAACGATCGCCAGCCAGGCCAGCGCCAGCCCCCGGCTCGGCTGCGTGAAGCGATACAGCGCCGCCGCGGCGACCAACACCAGCAGCATGAACAGCGCGCGGGCGACCGGCGGCTCGAAGCCGGCGAGCAGCGCGTAGACGGCGGCGACGCCGGCCGAGCCGAACAGCGCGGCGCGCTGCGCCGGCACGCGCAGGCACAGCCACGCCGACAGTGCCCAGGCCCAGCGCAGCACGAAGTACGCGAAGCCCGACACCAGCGCCAGATTGAAGCCGGAGATCGCGATCAGGTGCGTGGTACCGGTCAGCCGGAAGGCGTCCCAGTCGGCGTCGCCCAGCTCGGCAGTGGCGCCGATCGTCAGCGCCTTGAGCAGCGCGGCGCCCGGGCGCGCGCCGAGTATGGCGTCGACGCGATCGCTCCACGCCTGGCGCAGGCGCAGCACCGGCCATGCGCCGGTCGCCGCGCAAGGCTCGGCCTCGCGCACGGTCGCGGTCGCGCCGAGGTGCTGACGGAACAGCCAGGCCTCGTAGTCGAAGCCGCCGGGATTCAGCGAACCGTGCGGCGCGCGCAGGCGCAGTTTCAGGCGCCAGCACTGGCCGCCGGCCGGCACCGCGTCGGTGCGGTACCACGACACGCGGATGCGCGACGGCAGGTCCTCGTCCGGCTCCGGCACGAAAGCGAAGCGCCAGGTGCGGCGCGGGGCGCCGTCCTCTCCGGCCGGCTCGTCGGCGCGTTCCGGCAGCGAGGCGATCGTGCCGCGCAGCCAGCGCTCCTCGTTGTAGGCCGACTCGGGCCAGCGCGCATCGAGCCGGCGCTGCGCGTGCCAGTCCGTCAGCAGCGTGCCGAGCAGCAGCGCCAGCAGCAGCGCACGGCCGCGCCACGGCCACAGCGCCGGCGGCAGCAGCGCCGCGAACCACCACGGGGACGGCAGGGACGACAGGGCGTGCACCAGCAGCACGCCCGCCGTGAAGGCGATCGCTACGGCACGGAGGTCTGGACCAGGCGCCCGCTGTCGAGCGTCCATATGCGATCCATGCGGCTGGCCAGGTGCAGATCGTGGGTGACGACGACCAGGCTGGTGCCGAGTTCACGGTTGAGCTCCAGCATCAGCTCGAAGACGCGTTCGGCGGTCTTGGTGTCGAGATTGCCGGTCGGCTCGTCGGCGAGCACGCAGGCCGGCCGCGTCACCAGCGCCCGCGCGACGGCCGCGCGCTGGCGCTCGCCGCCGGACAGCTCGCCCGGCTTGTGCTGCTGGCGCTCGCCGAGGCCGACGCGTTCGAGCAGCTCGGCCGCGCGCTTGAAGGCCTCGCGATCCGGCATGCGCCGGATCAGCAGCGGCATTGCCACGTTCTCGAGCGCCGTGAATTCCGGCAGCAGATGATGGAACTGGTAGACGAAACCGAGCGCACGATTGCGCAGGCGGCCGCGCGCGGTGTCCGACAGCGCCGACATGTTCTCGCCGGCGACCCAGACCTCGCCCGACGACGGCGCATCGAGACCGCCGAGGCAGTGCAGCAGCGTCGACTTGCCGCTGCCACTGGCGCCAACGATCGCGACGCGTTCGCCGCGGCCGATCGTCAGGTCGATGCCCTGGAGCACGTCGAGATGCAGGCGGCCGTCGTCGAAGGTCTTGCCGAGCGCCTTCGCCTGGATAATGGTCGGATTCATGGTGTTCGCGTCACCACTCACGACGCTATGACCCTCGTGCTCTGCATGGAGCTCCTCCAAGCTGTTCGTCGCGCTATTCATAGCGCAGAGCCTCCGCCGGCTGCACGCGCGACGCGCGCCAGGCCGGATAGAGCGTCGACAGCAGGCCGAGCGCGAGCGACAGCGAGCCGATGCGGATGACGTCGGATAGCTTCAGTTCCGACGGCAGATCGCTGATGTAGTAGACGTCCGGAGCCAGGAACTGGTGATGGGTCAGCCGTTCGAGCAGCGGCACCAGCGTTTCCACGTTCAGCGCCAGCAGCACGCCGCCGGCCACGCCGAATGCGGTGCCGACGAAACCGATGATCGAACCCTGGACCATGAAGATCGCCATGATCGAGCGCGGCGTCGCACCGAGCGTGCGCAGGATCGCGATGTCGGCCTGCTTGTCCTGCACCACCATCACCAGGGTCGAGACAATGTTGAAGGCGGCGACGCCGACGATCAGCGACAGGATGATGAACATCACCATCTTCTCGGTCGCCACGGCGCGGAAGAAATTGGCGTGGCTGCGCGTCCAGTCGGAGATGTAATAGATGCCCGGCAGCTGGTTGGCAAGATCGCGCGCGACGCGGGGCGCCGCGAACAGATCGTACAGCTTCAGGCGCACGCCGGTCACCGTCTCGCCCATGCGCAGCAGGGCCTGCGCGTCCTGCAGATTGATCAGCACCAGGCCGCGGTCGAACTCATACATGCCGACGCGGAAGATGCCGCTGACGGTGAATCGCCGGAAGCGCGGCAGCACGCCGGCCGGCGTCACCGAAGCCTGCGGGATCATCAGGTCGACCTTGTCGCCGATCGTCGCGCCGAGCGACTCGGCGAGTTCCGAACCGAGCACGATGTTGTAGGAGCCCGGCGTCAGCGACTCGAAGGTGCCGGCCTTGATGTGCTGGCCGATTTCGGAGACCCGGTTCTCCTCGGCCGGAATCACGCCGCGCAGCATCGTGCCGGACAGGTCGGAACCGACCTTGACCATGCCTTCGCCTTCGACGTACGGCGCGACGGCGGCGATGTCCTTGTTCTGCGCCGCCAGCTTGGCGACGCTCTGCCAGTCCTCGAGCCCGCCGCGGTAGGCCGCGATCGTCGCGTGCGAGGCCATGCCGAGAATGCGCGTGCGCAGCTCGCGCTCGAAGCCGTTCATCACCGACAGCACCGTGATCAGCGCCGTGACACCGATCGCGATGCCCAGCATCGACGCCAGCGAGATGAACGAGATGAAGTGATTGCGCCGCTTCGCCCGCGTGTAGCGCAGACCGGCGAACAATTCGTATGGATTACGCATAAGCGGTGAATTGGAGCACATGGCCGCCAGCGCGCGCCACTCGCCCGCCGCCGGAAGCGCTGACGATCGACTGTCACATAGCGGTCACGGCATCGCAACCATGCTCGGCTAGGGTTCGCGCGTCTTATCGGCGCACCCTCCAGGGCCGCCGCTAGCCGCACACCCCAATTAGCGACCCAGGGAGTCACCATGCAGAAACCGTCACTGCGCCGCCGCCTCGGCGCCGGCATCGTTACCGCGTGCGCCATCGCCGGAACCTTATCGCTCGCCGCCTGCAACGACGACAATAAGAACTCAACCCCGCCGCCGGCGGAAGCGCCGAAGAAGCACGTGCTCTTCTTCCTCGGCGACGGCATGGGCATCACCACGATGACGGCGATGCGCATCTACAAGGTCGGCGAAGAAGGCCAGCTGACGGTGGACAAGCTGCCGGAAAGCGCCTTCGTCCGCACCTATTCCGAAGACGCCCAGGTCACCGACAGCGCGCCGTCGATGGCGGCGTACATGACCGGCGTCAAGATGAAGAATGAAGTCATCTCGATGAGCGCCGGCACCAACGCCTACGCCGAGAACGGCAGCCAGTACATCAGCGGCGCCGACAGCACCTGCCCGGAAGGCAACGGCACGCCGGTCGACACGCTGCTGGAAATCATGAAGGCGCAGGGCTACGGCACCGGCGTCGTCAGCACGACGCGCATCACCCACGCCACGCCGGCCACCACCTACGCCCACGTCTGCAACCGCAACGGCGAGAACACGATCGCGGCGCAGATGGTGCCGGGCGGCACCGGCTACAACGCCAAGCTCGGCGAAGGCATCGATGTCGTGTTCGGCGGCGGTCGTCGCCACTTCCTGCCCAAGGGCGCCGGCAGCTCGCGCAGCGACGACCGCAACCTGATCGACGAGATGAAGGCCAAGGGTTACACCTACGTCTCGAACAGTGCCGAGTTCGGCGCGGTCACCACCGCCACCTCGAAGGTGATCGGCCTGTTCACCAGCAGCGACATGAGCTACGAGCTCGACCGCAACCCGGCGAACGAACCGAGCCTGAAGGAAATGACCGAGAAGGCCATCGACCTGCTCGCCACCAAGGACAAGGGCTTCTTCCTGATGGTCGAAGGTGGCCGTATCGACCACGCGCTGCACGCCGCCAACGCCAAGCGCGCGCTGGTCGACGGCATCGCGTTCGATGACGCCATCGGCGCCGCCATCGCGAAGATGGAGACGATCGATCCGGGCCTGGCCAACACGCTGATCGTCGTCACCGCCGACCACGATCACACGCTCGTCCTGAACGGCTATGCGCAGCGCACCGGTCCGACCACGGCCGAAAACGCGGGCATCCTGGGTCTGGTCAAGGAGTACGCCAACGGTCCGTCGCAGGGCCAGCCGCGCAAGGACGTCAACGGCAATCCGTACACCAACATCGGTTTCGGCGACGGCCCGAACCGAGCCGAAGTTCGCGCCACGCTGGACGAAACGACAACCGGTGCCGACGGCTACATCCAGGAATCGACGATTCCGCTCGGCTCGGAAACGCACGGCGGCGCCGACGTGTTCCTCGGCGCGACCGGTCTGGGCGCCGACAACTTCCACGGCGTGATCGACAACGTCGAAGTGTTCGGCAAGATCAAGACCGCGCTCGGCCTCTGAAGCTCCTACGAATAATTAGGATTCCGCAATGAAACACACGACCATTGTCGCCGGCATCCTCGCCGGTGCAGCCTTGATCTTCGCCGCTCAAGCCAGCGCCGCGGATGCCAAGAACGTCATCTTCTTCCTCGGCGACGGCATGGGCCCGGTCACGGTGACCGCTGCCCGTATCTACGGCGGCGAGAAGGCCGGCCTGGCTGTCCCGGAGGCCAACAAGCTCGCGATGGAACAGCTTCGCCACACCGCGCGCGTTCGCACCTACTCCCAGGACGCGCAGACGACCGACAGCGCACCGGGCATGTCGGGCTACATCACCGGTTCGAAGTCGAAGAACGAAGTGATCTCGATGTCGGCCGACACCAACCCGAACGCGCCGGACGGCACGCCGTACCAGAGCGGCGGCGACAGCACCTGCCCGGAGACCGGCAACGGCACCGCGGTCGACACGCTGCTCGAGATCATGAAGGCACAGGGCTACGGCACCGGCGTCGTCAGCACCACGCGCATCACCCACGCGACGCCGGCCACCACTTACGCCCACGTCTGCAACCGCAACGCCGAGAACACGATCGCGAAGCAGATGGTTCCGGGCGGCGAGGGCTACAACGCGAAGCTTGGCGATGACGGCCTCGACGTCGTTCTCGGCGGCGGCCGCCGCCACTTCGTGCCGTCCACCTCGGGCGGCAGCCGCAACGACAGCCGCAATCTCCTCACCGAAATGCAGAACGCCGGCTACACGTACGTCGCCAACGCCACGGCGCTGTCGGCGATCAACACCTCGACGACGAGCAAGTTGCTGGGCCTGTTCACCAACAGCGACATGAGCTACGAGCTCGACCGCGTCAAGAACTCGCTCAACGAGCCGAGCCTGGCGCAGATGACGGAAGCCGCGATCCGGGTCCTGTCGCGCAACGACAAGGGCTACTTCCTGCTGGTCGAAGGCGGCCGTATCGACCACGCGCTGCACGGCACCAACGCCAAGCGCGCGCTCGAAGATACGCTCGCGTTCGACTCGGCCATCAAGAAGGCGCTGGAACTGGTCGACCTGGAAGACACGCTGATCGTGGTCACCGCCGACCACGATCACGTGATGGCCTTCAACGGCTACCCGAAGATCGGCAATCCGATCCTCGGCGTGGTCCACGGCTACGCGCCGGGCGATGACGCTCCGGCTTCCGCCAACGACGGCAAGGCGTACACGACGCTGGTATTCGGCAACGGCGGCGGCCCGCGCCTGGCCAGCCGCGACGACCCGAGCATGATCGACACCCAGGCCGACGACTACCTGCAGGAAGTCGGCGTCAAGCTCGGCTCGCCCGGTTCCGAAACGCACGGCAGCGGCGACGTGATGCTGTTCGCCGACGGCGCCGGCAGCCAGAGCCTGAAGGGCACGATCAACAACATCGACGTGTTCGGCAAGCTCAAGACCGCGCTTGGTCTCTGATCCTGGCCATGACAAGGGGCGGGTGCGCACGCACCCGCCCCTCTTTTCGTGAGTAGCACATGCGCAAGATTCTTTTCCTGTTGGGCCCGGCGCTCCTGCTGGCCCTGGTACTTCCCTGGTTGAAGCCGGCCACGGCCGCGGCGTCCGCCTCGAACCTGCACGTCGAATACCTGGGCTGGACGATCGGCAGCGACGGCTCGCGCCACCAGCTGTCGTACGCGGAGCGCGTCTATCGCGACGGCGATCTGCTCTGGATCGAGCGAGAGATCCCGGACGCGATCAAGAAGCGTCACGAGGCGCAAGCCCATAGCGCGCTCGGACACACGCACGACGATGTCGTCGGCGCACCGCTGTGGATCCGGCAGAACACCGATCACAGCCTTTACGTGCGTCTCGTCGACCATCACGAACAACGCCTGATCGAAGTCGGCCCGGCCAATTACGGCAATGTCGGCTTCGGCGGCAGCTGGGCCGAGGCCTATCACCTGCTCGACCCCGCCGATCTTCAGAAGCTGCAGAAGGCCGGTCCGGAAGCGGACGGCCTGCAGACGTATGAAGCGCAAAGCGGCCAGCGCCATCTGCGCGTGGTCTGGGACATCGCCGGCCAGTACGCGCGCGAGATCAGCTCGTGGGACGAGGACGGTCTCTCCGCGCGCACGATCAAGGCCACGCGCATCGACCTGCCGAAACAGGCGCCCTGGGTCACGCTGGCCGCCTACCGGCTGCGCGATTACTCGGACCTGCTCGACTGAAGTCGCACCTCCGGCACGCGACCGCGCAATGCGGTCGCGTGCGCGCGGACCTCTTGGCCGGCGCTCTTGCCGGCAAAGCTGAGCGAGCGCGCTACCGCGCTCGCGCCGGTGGCGTGCGTCGATGGAACCTGACACGCCGACCGGCCGCGAGCCGCCACACGCGAGGCACGCTCGGAAACTCGCTCGCGACGCACCGGGGGATGTCCCGCAGCCTTGGGTGAATTCCCGAATGGCTGCCCCCCGGCACGCAGCGGAGAATCGGTCGCCGACAGCGCACGTCACCCGGGCCCCGCGCGGGCCCGGGTGATTCAGGGAGACGACGTGCGGACAACGACAACGATTCAGGACCGCGCGTGATCCATTCCGATCCTGCGGCGACGCGCGTCGCCCGCTTCCAGGTCTTCCTCACGCAGTTTCTCGATGCGGAAGGACAGGTGCGGGCCCCGCTGCCGGACTTCGCGCGCCAGCCCGACACCTTGCGCGCGTTCTACCGGGCGATGGTCGAGGCGCGCAGCTTCGACAAGAAGGCCGTCGCCCTGCAGCGCGCCGGGCTACTGCGCCACTATCGGAGCGGGCTCGGCCGCGAGGCGATCGGCACCGCCATCGGCCATGCGCTGCGCGCCGACGACGTGCTCGTGCCGGCGCACCGCGAATGCGCGGCGCTGCTGATCCGCGGCATGGCAATGCCCGCGCTGCTGCGCCGCTGGGCCGGCGCCGACGACGACGGCGAAGCGCTGCCGCAGGCGGTCGCCGCGGCGCGCGCCGCTCGCGACGAACGCAGCACCCGCGTCGTGCTGCTGTCCTGCGACGATGCGATCGTCGACGAGCCCTTCATCGCCGCCGCGACCGCGGCGACGCAGGCCAATCTGCCGATCGTGCTCGTGATCGCCAGCCCGCAATGGCCGGTGCCGGCGGCGAGCGCCACGCTCGCGCATCGCGCGCTCGCCGCCGGCGTGCATGCCGAGCTGGTCGACGGCAACGATATCGTCGCCACGCATTTCACCTTCGTCCGCGCCGTCGAGCGCGCGCGCCGCGGCGGCGGCCCGACGCTGATCGAGGCCCTGAGCCCGCGCCTGCGCGACGGACACGGCGACGACGCCGCGCGCCGGCGCTCGGCCGACGAGCTGCGCGCCGCCTGGGAGCGCTGCCCGATCCGGCGCCTGAAGCGTTACATCGAGAGTCAGAACCTGTGGTCGATCGAGCAGGAAGAAGCGCTGCTGATCGACGCCGGCGAGAAGGTCGAAGCCGCGGCGCGCGCCTTCATCGCGCAGACGGACGCCGCCGGCACGGTCTGACCGCGCACGGGCCGGCGCGACGCCGTCAGCGCGCGCGATCCTTGCCGAACACGCCGCCGATCGTCACGCCGATGAAATCGCTCCGCGCGTTCAGATTGCCGTGCAGACCCAGTTCGAGCCCGCGCGCCGGATAGAGCAGCAATTCCAGCGGCACGCCGACGATCGGCCGCTGACGATCATTGGCGACATCGGTCAGCCGGCTGAGGCCGGCGAAGGCGTAGGCCCGCGTCGAACCGAGCGCCATGCCGACTTCGCCCGCCACTTCCTCGGCAGTGTTGTTCGTGTCATCGGTCAGCCCGTTCGCACGCAGCCGCGCAGCGACGCGCGAGCCGGCCGTCAGCGCCGCATAGACTTCCCAGCCACCGGTCTTCTGCGCCTGCGTCTTCGGCTGACCCGCCGGCGCGCCGTAATCCTGCCCGTCGTAGTAGCCGGCGCCGAGCGACGCCCAGGCGTCGGCGCCCGGCTGCGCGTAGGCCGCCGGCGCGATGCCGAGCATGACGATCCCGCACCACCCCCGCCCCGCCCGGTCTGGCGATCCATCGCGACGCCCCCCTGTTCCGATCGAATATTTCTTGGTGAACGGTCGGCCTCGCAGCCAGACCGCGTGCGCTGCGGCAGCCGGCCACCGCCGCCGCTCGCGCACGCCGTCTCAATGCAATCAGGCGCGCTCGCGGTCCGATGCAAGACCGTCCCCGGGGGTTTCGAAAACGACGCCGGCCGATGCTATAGTCCGCTCAAGCTTTGGGGGCCAAGTCTTTTTATGCGCAAGACTTTTTGTGGGGCGCTCGCACTCGCCGCGAGCCTGGCGGCCGGTTTGGCCGGACCGCTCGCCAGTGCCGAACAGCTGGACCTGCCGCCGGCCGAAGCGGCGCCGCAGAGCCGACCGATCGTGCTGCCGCAGCGCGGCCAGACGCAGGCCAGCGTCCTGCGCGAGTTCGGCGAACCGCACACCCGCCACGCGCCGGCCGGCGGCGGCAGCGCGAAGCATCCGCCGATCACGCGCTGGGACTACGACGGCTACTCGGTGTTCTTCGAGCGCTCGACGGTGATCGACGTGGTCACCAAGGGCGACCCGCCGCCGCTGTCGCATGTCGACGAACTGAAGCCGGCGCAATAGCGAGCGGACGTCGTCGCACGGTAAAATCGGTTTCGCATGATCCGGGGCGCGCAAGCGCCCCGGATCGTTTTGCGCGCTACCCTCCCCTCGCCACGACCGTTCCGCGCCGATGACCGCCCCGTCCCCGATCGTCACCGCTTCCGTCCTGCCCGCCGAATGGGCCCCGCAACGCGCCGTGCAGCTGACCTGGCCGCGCCCCGAGGGCGACTTCGCGCGCCACTTCGAAGCCGTCGAGGACACCTTCCTGTCGATCGCCGTGGCGATCACCTACTTCGAGGATCTGATCATCGCCGCCGGCCCCGATCTGGAGGCGCTGCGCCAGCGGCTGGTCGAAGGCGGCGCCAAAGCCGAGCGCCTGCATCTGTATGCGGTGCCGGCCAACGACGTCTGGGCGCGCGACCACGGCCCGATCACGGTGTTCCGCAACGGCCGGCCGGTGCATCTCGACTTCGTCTTCAACGGCTGGGGCGGCAAATTCGACGCCACGCTCGACGATCGCGTCACGCGCGAGCTCGCGGCGCAGCAGGTCTGGCAGGCGCCGGTCGAATCGCTCGACTTCGTCCTCGAAGGCGGCGGCATCGAATCGGACGGCGAAGGCACGCTGCTGACCACCGAGCGCTGCCTGCTGGCCAGGACCCGCAACCCGCAGTTCGACCGCGCGCAGATCGAGGCGCGGCTGCAGCAGTGGTTCGGCGTCGAGCGCGTGCTGTGGCTCAAGCACGGCGACCTGATCGGCGACGACACCGACGGCCACATCGACACCGTCGCGCGCTTCTGCGACGCGCGCACGATCGCCTACCAGGCCTGCGACGACGAGCAGGACGCGCACTACGAAGACCTCAAGGCGATGGAGGCGGAGCTGCGGGCGCTGCGCACGCGCGACGGCGCGCCCTACAAGCTGGTGCCGCTGCCCTTGCCGCTGCCGGTCTTCGACGAGGACGGCCGGCGCCTGCCGGCCGGCTATCCGAACTTCCTGATCCTGAACGGCGCGGTGCTGGTGCCCACCTACGGCGATCCGAACGACGCCGTCGCCCTCGAACGCCTGCGCCCCTGCTTCCCGGGACGCAAGGTGATCGGCATCGACTGCCGCGCCCTGATCCAGCAGTACGGCAGCCTGCATTGCGTCACCATGCAGATTCCCAGCGTCCCCGCCAGCGAGTGAAGCGATGAGCCAGAACAAGAACCTGCGCGTCGGCATCGTCCAGCAGCCGTGCACGCCGGAGCGCGACATCAACCTGAAGATGTCGGAGGAAGGCATCCGCGCGGCGGCGGCCGGCGGCGCCCGGCTGGTGCTGCTGCAGGAGCTGCACACCTCGCTGTACTTCTGCCAGCACGAATCGACCGAGCTGTTCGACCTCGCCGAGCCGATTCCCGGCCCGTCGAGCGCCTGGCTCGGCGCGCTCGCCAAGGAGCTGGGCGTCGTCATCGTCGGCTCGCTGTTCGAGCGCCGTGCGCCGGGCCTCTACCACAACACCGCGGTGGTGCTCGAAACCGACGGCAGCCTCGCCGGCATCTACCGCAAGATGCACATCCCCGACGATCCGGGCTACTACGAGAAGTTCTACTTCACGCCCGGCGACCTCGGCTTCACACCGATCGACACCAGTGTCGGCCGTCTCGGCGTGCTGGTCTGCTGGGACCAGTGGTATCCGGAAGGCGCGCGCCTGATGGCACTGGCCGGCGCCGACCTGCTGCTGTACCCGACCGCGATCGGCTGGAACCCGCAGGACGACGACGACGAGAAGGCGCGCCAGCGCGACGCCTGGGTGACGATCCAGCGCGCGCACGCCGTCGCCAACGGCCTGCCGGTGCTGGTCGCCAACCGCGTCGGCTTCGAGCCCGATCCGACCGGCCAATGGCCGGGCGCGCAGTTCTGGGGGCACAGCTTCATCGCCGGACCGCAGGGCGAGTTCATCGCCAAGGCCGGCGAAAAAGCCGATGTGCTGCTCGCCGACGTCGATCTGCAGCGCAGCGAGAACGTGCGCCGCTGGTGGCCGTTCCTGCGCGACCGCCGCATCGACGCCTACGGCGACCTGAGCCTGCGCTTCCGCCGCTGAAACTCCGCGTGACGATGCCGGCCTCCTCGCATCCCGACGCCTGCCGCGCCGCGCCCGGCGGGCGCTGAGCGCGAGCGGCCCACGACCGGCATATGGGCTCGATAGAAGTCGCCCTGTTCATGCTGCTCGCCGTGCTGGCGAGCGGGTACGTAGTCCGCGTGCTGCCGTTCTCGCTGCCGCTGCCGCTGGTGCAGATCGGCCTCGGCGCGATCATCGCCGGCAGCTTCAACCGCGGCGTCGGTCTCGATCCGGACATCTTCTTCCTGCTGTTCCTGCCACCGCTGCTGTTCCTCGACGGCTGGCACATTCCCAAGGACGGGCTGTTTCGCGACCTGCCGGTCGTGCTCGAACTGGCGCTCGGTCTGGTGCTGTTCACCGTGGTCGGCGCCGGCTTCATGATCCACTGGCTGATCCCGGCGATCCCGCTGCCGGTCGCCTTCGCGCTCGCCGCGATCCTTTCGCCGACCGACCCGATCGCGGTCTCGTCGATCGCCGCACGCGTGCCGATCCCGAAACGGCTGATGCACATCCTCGAAGGCGAGTCGCTGCTCAACGACGCGTCCGGCCTGGTCTGTTTCCGTTTCGCCGTCGCCGCGGCGATGACCGGCGGCTTCTCGCTGGCCTCGGCCTCGCTGACCTTCCTGTGGCTGGCGGCGGGCGGCATCGCCGTCGGCCTCGGCTTCACCCTGGGGGCGACGCGCGCGCAGCAATGGCTGTCGCGGCATTTCGGCGAGGAAAGCGGCGCGTCGATCCTGCTCAGCCTGCTGATCCCGTTCGGCGCCTATCTGATCTCCGAGCACATCGGCGCGTCCGGCATCCTCGCCGCGGTCGCCGCCGGCATCACGATGAGCTACGTCGAGCTCAGCGGCACCGCGCTGGCGACCACGCGCGTGCAGCGCACGGCGGTATGGGACACCGTGCAGTTCGCGCTCAACGGCATCATGTTCGTGCTGCTCGGCGAGCAGCTGCCGCGCATCCTGCGCGACGCCGTGACCTCGGTCGAACAGAGCGGCCACGTCAATCCGTGGTGGCTGGCCGTCTATGTGCTGGCCATCACCTTCGGCCTGTTCGCGCTGCGCCTGCTGTGGGTCTGGGGCTCGCTGCGCGTCAGCCTGTTCAAGACGCGGCACCGGCCGCGCGCCGAGCGGCGCCCGCACTGGCGGCTGATCGTCGCGACCTCGCTGGCCGGCGTGCGCGGGGCCGTGACGCTGGCCGGCGTGCTGACGCTGCCGCTGGCGCTGCCCGACGGCAGCGCGTTCCCGGCCCGCGACCTGGCGATCTTCCTCGCCACCTCGGTGATCCTGGTATCGCTGCTGCTGGCCAGCGTCGGTCTGCCGCGCCTGCTGACCGGCCTCGAACTGCCGGCCGAGCCGGAAACGCATCGCGAGGAAGACCACGCCCGGCGCAGCGCGGCGCGCGCCGCGGTCGCCGCCATCCGCCAGGCGCAGAGCGCGCACTCGCGCACGCCGAGCGACGTCGAGCTCTACACCAGCGCCGCGGCCCGCGTCATCGCGCTCTATCAGCGCCGTCTGGCCGAGCAGACGGCGCCGGTCGGCGTCGCCGCCGGCCAGCTGCGCCGCGCCGACGACGCCGAACGCGAGCTACGCCTGGCCGGCCTCGCCGCCGAACGCGAGGCGATTTTCGCGCTGGCCCGCCATGGCCGCATCTCCGACGAGGTGTCGCGCAAGCTCGTGCGCGAGATCGACCTGATCGAGGCGCGCTACCGCTAGCCGCGGCGTCGGCACGGCGCGGCCGTCTGCCGCCGGCGCGCTCCCGTATCATGCGCGCACCCATTTTCCGGAGATTGACCTTGAGCAACGAGCTGGAACTGTTCCGCGACACGGTGAAGCGCTTCTTCGCCGACCACGTCGAGCCGCACTACGAGCAGTGGGAGAAGGCCGGCATCTTCCCGAAGGAACTCTATCTGCAGATGGGCGAAGCCGGCCTGCTCTGCGTCGACCAGCCCGAGGAATACGGCGGCATCGGCGCGCCGTTCGAATTCTCCTGCGTGGTCGTCGAGGAAGCGGCGCGCATGGGCTTCCTGGCGCTGGCCTCGAACCTGACGGTGCACTCCGACATCGTCGCCCCGTACATCCTGCACCTCGGCAGCGAGGCGCAGAAGCAGAAGTATCTGCCGAAGATGGCGAGCGGCGAGTGCATCGGCGCGGTCGGCATGACCGAGCCGGGCGCCGGCTCCGATCTGCAGGGCATGAAGACCAGCGCCCTGCCCGACGGCGACGACTACGTCATCAACGGCTCGAAGACCTTCATCACCAACGGCCAGCACGCCGGCGTCGTCGTGCTGGCGACCAAGACCGACCCGAAGGCTGGCGCCAAGGGCACCACACTGTTCACCGTCGACACCTCGCTGCCCGGCTTCAAGCGCGGCCGCAACCTCGACAAGATCGGCCTGCACTCGGCCGATACCTCGGAACTGTTCTTCGACAACCTGCGCGTGTCCAAGGACGACGTGCTCGGCCGCCTCGGCGGCGGCTTCGGCCACCTGATCGACGAGCTGCCGCGCGAACGCCTGGTGCTCGCCGTCTCGGCCGTGGCCCACGCCCAGGGCGCGCTCGAGAAGACCATCGAGTACGTGATCACGCGCAAGGCCTTCGGCCAGCCGATCGCCGCGTTCCAGAACACGCGCTTCGAACTGGCCAAGATCAAGACCGATATCGAAGTGCACCGCGCCTACATGGAGAAGTGCACGGCGCTGTACGCCGAAGGCAAGATGGACGTGCCGACCGCGGCGATGATCAAGCTGGCGACCACCGAGATGGAAGGCCGCGTCACCGACGCCTGCCTGCAGCTGTTCGGCGGCTACGGCTACATGACCGAATACCCGATCTCGCGCTACTTCGTCGACGCGCGCATCCAGCGCATCTACGGCGGCACCAGCGAAATCATGAAAGAGGTCATCGCCCGCTCGCTCGTCGGCCGCTGAAGTCCGTCCCGCCGATGCGCGCGGCCCTCCTGCCGCGCGCATCGGCGGCGGCAGCGCCGGAACCATCCGGGAACCGGCACCGGGCGCGGCGCACGCCCGGCCGCACGACGGGATGGATTATCTAGTGTCTGCACTTGCCGGTCGCCGATACAGTCGACGGCTCGCTCCCCCCAGGATCAGCGCATGATCGCCAGCGACTACGGCCAGCCCCCCGCACGTGTGCCGCCCGACGAGACCGCCCGCCGTCCGACCGACGCCGGGCCGCCGTCGCCGCCGGCCGACGGCCCCCGCCCGCGACGGCGCCTGGGCCTGCGCGGCCGCTCGGCGCTGGCGCTGGCGCTGTGCGTGCTGGTGGTCCTTGCGCTCGCGCTCGCCGCCGGACTGGCGGCATTGCAGGCGATGGAGCGCAGCCAGGGTCTGGCGCTGTCGCGCAGCACCACCGAATACAACAAGTTGCGCATCGTCGCGCCGGTCGCGCAGGAACTGGCGCTGGCGCAGCGTTTCGCCGACTCGGAGATCACCCGCGCCTGGCTGCGCGACGAGGACGATCCGCACAAGCGCGCCATGTTCTTCGCCGAGGCCGAGCGTTACCGGCGCGCCTTCGCCGATCATTCCTACTTCATCGCCTCGGAACGCTCGCACCGTTACTGGTTCAACGACGGCCGCACCGCCTTCAGCGATCAGCCGCGCTACGTGCTCGATGCCGCGCGCAGCGAATACGGCTGGTACTTCACGCTGATCGCCGCCCCCCGCGATGCCGACCTGAACGTCGACTTCAATCCGGGCCTCGGCCTGTTCAAGGTCTGGATCAACCTGGTGATCCGCGACGGCACGCGCGTGCTCGGCGCCGCCGGCACCGGCCTCGATCTGACGACTTTCATCCGTCACCTGACTGAGGGCGCGGCCGCCGGCGTGACGCCGATGCTGCTGGCGACGGACGGCAGCATCCAGGCGCATCCCGACCGCCGCCTGATCGCCGACGGCAGCGGCACGGGCACCCGCATGCTGCACCGCTCGATCGATACGCTGCTCGACAGCGACGCCGACCGCGCGACGCTGCACGCGGCGATCGCCGCCGCCGTCGCCGCGCCGGACGCGATCCAGTCGGTCGAAGTCAGGCTCGATGGCCGTCGCCAGCTGGTCTCGCTGGCGTACGCGCCGGACCTGCACTGGCTGGTCACCACCGCGGTCGACCCGGCGGCGGCGCGCGTCGTGACGACACGGCAGTGGCTGCCGCTGGCGCTCGCCGGTCTGCTGCTGCTCGCGCTGCTGATGCTGGCGATCATCGTCGCCGTGCATCGCATCGTGCTGCGCCCGCTGCTGCAGCTGACCGCCTCGGCGCGGCGCCTGGGCCGCGGCGACTACGCGCTCGAACTGCCCGAGCACGGCCACGACGAGATCGGCGAGCTGACCACGGCCTTCGCGTCGATGGCGGCCCGCATCCGCGAACACACCACGATGCTCGAGGCGCGCGTCGCCGCGCGCACCCGCGAGCTGAGCGAACTCAACGAGCAGATGGCGATCGCCTCGCGCAAGCTCGACGACAGTCTGCAGTACGCGCGCCTGATCCAGGACGCGATCCTGCCCGGTCGCGCGCTCGGCGAACGGCTCGGCGAGCGGCATTTCGTGCTGTGGCGGCCGCGCGACGTGGTCGGCGGCGATTTCTACGTGTTCCAGGCCGACGCCGACGGCTTCCTGATCGGCATCATCGACTGCGCCGGCCACGGCGTGCCGGGCGCGCTGATGACGATGATCGCCCACACCGCGCTCGGCATCGCCGTGGACGAACTCGGCCTGCGCGATCCGGCGGCGCTGCTGCAGCGCCTCGACGAGCGCGTCCGCGCGATGCTCGCCGCCGCCGGCGACGCCCGCATCGCCACGCGCATGGACGCCGGCCTCGCCTACGTCGACCTGCGCGGCCGCCGCCTGCGCTTCGCCGGCGCCAAAACCTCGCTCTACCGCAGCGACGGCCGCAGCGTCGACGAGCTGCGCGGCGACCGCCGGGCGGTCGGCGACCGCCATCGGGTCGCTTTCTCGAACCATGAATGCGCGCTGGCGCCGTATCATTACTTCTATCTGTGCAGCGACGGACTCCTCGATCAGGCCGGCGGCCCGCGCGGCTACAGCTTCGGCAGCGATGCGTTCCGCGACGCTCTGCTCGCCGAGGCCGGACAGCCGCTGGCCGCGCAGCGCGCGGCGCTGGTCGCCGCACTCGAAGCCTGGCAGGGCGGACGGCCGCAGCGCGACGACATCACCGTGCTCGGCTTCGCCGCGCCGGACGCCCCCTTCCCTCCTTCAGCCTCACGAGACGACGCCCATGAATCATGACGATCTCCGACTGATGCGGCAGAGCTACGACGAAAAGCGCATCCTGCTCTGCTTCAACGGCCCGTTCTCGCAGGGCCTGATCGAGGAGATCGGCAACGCGCTGCGCACCTACCTGGCCAGCGACGCCGCGACGAGCTCGGCGCTGGCCGACGTCTTCGCCTGCTACATCGAGATCACCCAGAATATCCGCAGCTATGCCCGCAGCCGCGGCTACGACGACGCCGCCGCGTCGGCGACCGTGGTCATCGGCCGCAACGACGAGCACCGCTACGAGATCCTCGCCGGCAACAACATCGAGGCCGCCGACGCCGGACCGCTGGTGGCACGAATCGAGCAACTCAAAGTCATGGACAAGACCCAGCTGAAAACGGCCTACAAGGAGCAACTGCGTCGCGAGCCGACGCCGGGCGGCGGCGCCGGCCTCGGCCTGATCGACATCGCGCGCAAGGCCAGCGCGCCGCTGTCCTGCTCGCTGCGCGACATTCCCGGCGACTCACGGCAGTTCTTCAGCCTGCGCGTCGTGATCTGAGGGCGAGGAATCCAGACCATGACGAACATCGAGATTGCCGCCACGCAGTCGACGCCCGCGATCAGCGCCGACGCCGGCGCCGGCCGCCTGACGATGCGCGGCGATTCCTATCCGGAAAACTCCTTCGCCTTCTTCGCACCGATCATCGAATGGGCCGAGCGGCGCCTCGCCGAAACCGGGGCGCTGGCCGTGGACCTGTACCTGCTGTACCTGAACACCAGCAGCGTCAAGGCGATGATGGATCTCTTCGACCTGCTCGAAGCCGCGCACCGTGCCGGCCGCCGGGTCTCGGTCCACTGGTACTACGATCAGCAGAACCTGCGCGTCGCCGAACTCGCCGAGGAGTTCAAGGAAGACTGCAGCTTCGCGTTCGAGATCATCGCCGAACCGACAGCCGGATGAAGGACGCAGACCGACTCGACGAAGAAGTCCGCGCGCTGCTCGCCGACGCGCGCCACGGCGGGCATCCGCTGCGCGACGCGCTGGAGCGCCTGCACCAGGCCTACCGCGAGCAGCGCGAGCAGGTCGCACGGCTGACCTGGATCTCCGACCGCTACCAGACCGCGGTGATGCAGGAGAACCGCCTGCTCAGCGCCCGCAACGAGCAACAGCAACGGCGCCTGGCGAAGATCGCGCGCATTTCCGACCGCTACCAGGAAATGCAGCGGGAGCTGGCGCGCGATCTGCGCAACTCGGCGACGCACGATGCCCTCACCGGCCTGCCGAACCGGCGTCTGATGCTCGAGGAACTGCAGGCCGCCGAACACCGGCGCGACTCCGGCTTCTCGCTGGCGCTCCTCGACGTCGACCATTTCAAGCAGATCAACGACGCCCACGGCCACGACGCCGGCGACCAGGTGCTGGTGCGCATCGCCGCCATGCTGCGCAGCCAGCTGCGCACCGACGACATCTGCGCACGCTGGGGCGGCGAGGAGTTCCTGCTGCTGTGGCCGGGGGTCGGCATCGACGCCGCGGTCGAGATCGCCGAGCGCATCCGCCTGGCGATCGAGCGCACGCCGTTCGAGGTACAAGGCCGCACGATGCGGCTGACCGTCAGCATCGGCGTCGCCACGCACCGCGCCGGCCGCGACAGCACCGATCTGATCAAGCGCGCCGACTTCGCGCTCTACGAGGCCAAGCACGGCGGCCGCAACCGCACGCTCGCCGCCGACCGCCTCGCGCTGTCCTCGCCGCCCGCCGCGCAGTCGGCGTAGGCGCCGGCCGGCCCGGCTACTGCGATCCGGGGATGCCGCGCCGCCCGTCCTGCGCGAACATCGGCGGCGCACGCCACTTTTTCCCTTTTCTCCCTTTTCTCCCTTTTCTCCCTGCCATCCGCCCGCCTGCCATGACCGCCGCCGAACCGCTTGCCGCCGAACTCTCCGACTGGCGCGACACCGTCCGCCGCTTCCTCGCCGACGAGGTCGAGCCGCACTACGAGCAATGGGAGAAGGACGGCATCGTGCCGAAGGCGCTGTACCACAAGCTCGGCGCCGCCGGCCTGCTCTGCGTCGACACGCCGGACGAGTACGGCGGCAGCGGCGCGCCGCTGGAGTTCGCGTTCGCGATCCACGAGGAAGCGGCGCGGCTCGGCTACATGTCGCTGTGCTCGAACATGATGATGCACTCCGACATCGTCGCGCCGTACATCCTGCACCTCGGCAGCGAGGCGCAGAAGCGCCAGTACCTGCCGCGCATGGTCAGCGGCGAATGCTTCGGCGCGCTGGCGATGACCGAGCCGGGCGCCGGCTCCGACCTGCAGGCGATCAAGACCTCGGCGACGCCGCACGGCGACGGCTGGCTGCTCAACGGCTCGAAGACCTTCATCACCAACGGCCAGCACGCCGGCGTCGTCATCGTCGCCGCCAAAACCGACCCGAAGGCCGGCGCCAAGGGCACCACGCTGTTCCTCGTCGATACCGATCTGCCGGGTTTCCGCCGCGGCCGCAACCTCGACAAGATCGGCATGCACGCAGCCGACACCTCGGAGCTGTTCTTCGACGACGTGCCGCTCGGCCCTGACGCCGTGCTCGGCCGCGTCGGCAACGGCTTCGGCCATCTGATCGACGAGCTGCCGCGCGAGCGCCTGATGCTCGCCGTCGCCGCCGTCGCCCACGCCGAGGGCGCGCTGGAACGCACGATCGCATACGTGCGCGAGCGCAAGGCCTTCGGCCAGCCGGTGTCGAGCTTCCAGAACACGCGCTTCGAGCTGGCGAAGATCAAGACCGACGTCGAAGTGCACCGCGCCTACTACGAGAAGTGCCGCCGGCTCTACGCGGAAGGCCGGCTCGACGTACCGACCGCGGCGATGATCAAGCTCGCGACCAGCGAAATGGAAGGCCGCGTCGTCGACGCCTGTCTGCAGCTGTTCGGCGGCTACGGCTACATGACCGAATACCCGATCTCGCGCTACTGGACCGACGCGCGCATCCAGCGCATCTACGGCGGCACCAACGAGATCATGAAGGAAGTCATCGCGCGCGCGCTGGTCGGCCGCTGAGATCGTGCGCAGCGTGCCGTGACGAGCGAAACCTGGTCCGGCACGCTGCATCTGGCGCGCGACTTCGCGCTGCTGCATGGCCGGGCCGGCACGACGGCGGCGCATGCGCACTATGCGCATCAGCTGCTGCTGTCGGACGACGCACCGATCGAGATCGCGATCGACGGTCGGCGTCTTGCGGGTACGCGCCTGCTGATCAGATCGCAGCAGGCGCACGCCATCGTCTCGGCACCCGCGGCGCTGCACGTCATCTATGCCGAGCCGCTGCGTCTGGACGCCGCGACGCTCGACGCCATCGCCCCGCCACCGGACAGCGCCGCCCTGCTCGGCACCCTGCAGGCCTTGCCGCGCCGCGCGCCCGTCGACGCGCGCATCGACGACGCGCTGGCCGAGATCGACGCCATGCTCAGCGGCAAGGTCGATGCCGGCGCTCTGGCAGGTCGCGTGCGGCTGTCGCTGAGCCAGCTCGAACGGCTGTTTTCCGCGCAAGTCGGCCTGTCGGTGCGTCGCCTCGTGCGCTGGCGCCGCCTGCGGCTGGCGCTGCAGCTGGCGCTGACGGGGCGAGCGCTGACCGTCGCCGCACACGATGCCGGCTTCGCCGATTCGGCGCATTTCTCGCGCGTCATGCGCGAACTGTTCGGGGTCCGCGCAGACCGCACGCTGGCCGGCCTGCACGTCGAGTTCGTCAGCTGATCGACCGGCTGCGGCACAGTCCCGGCGGCGGAGGCGGCGACGGCTGCTCGCGGCGCGATCGGAACGGCTCGACGAGCTGCGCCCAATAGCCGTCGGGATAGTCCGGGCGGCTGCCGATGCCGAGATCCTCGCTGGACAGCCGATGGCCGCGAGCGTCGAATGCCGTGCCCAGCAGATGATCCCAGGCCGTGAAGAACAGGCCGAAATTCACATCGCCGGCCTTGCCGTAGCGAATATGGTGATAGCGATGCACCGGTGCCCAGGCGACAAGGTGTCGCAAGGCGCCGATGCGCATGTCGACGTTGCTGTGCTGAAGCAACAGCTGCACAGCGATCGCAAAAGCCAGCACCGCCGCCACGTCCGCCGGCATGCCGATCAGCAGGAGCGGCGCGATGCCTGCGAGCGCCTCGACGGCCTGGTGCAGAGGATGCTTCATCAGGCCGTTGAACCCGTACAGGCGGCGCACGCTGTGATGCACCGCATGCAGGCGCCACAGCCACGGCACGCGGTGGCTGAGCCAGTGCGCGAGCGTGATGCCCAGATCGGCGACGACAATGGCCGCCAGCAGCTGCACCGCGAACGGCGCCTGCCAAAGCACCCGACCGACGGCCAGGCCCTGCCCCGGCAACGACGCGGCGACCAGCGGGATCGCCGCCAGTGCCAGACCGTTCGACAGCTCGTTGACCAGGGCATGCAGCAGATCGCGACCGCGATCGCCGTGATCGCGGTTCCAGCGCGGCTCGTAAGGCGCGCACGCCTCGGCGAGAAACGAGCACGCCAGAACCGCGCCGAACAGCGGCAGCAGCCAGACCGGCGCCAGGCCGCGCACGCCGATGGCATACGCAGCGACGCCGAGGCTGGCGCAGAACAGCAGTGGCGCATAAACGTATTGCAGCAACGTTTTCATGGTCGATATCCGCATCACGGGATGCACAGCGTCGCCTGCAAGCGCCGCCGCCGCTTGAAGAAACGGCGCATGCGGCGGGCGACCCACTGCGATCCGGTGATGCGTCCAGCCGCGGCGCGGCCGACCATGCGGGCCGCACCTTTCCCGTCTCCACTCGCCCGTCATGACTGCCGCCGAACCGCTCGCCGCCGAACTCGCCAACTGGCGCGACACGATCCGCCGCTTCCTCGCCGACGAAATGGAACCGCACTACGAGAAATGGGAGAAAGCCGGCATCGTGCCGCGCGAGCGGACGTGCCGCTCGTAGTCGATCGCGGTCGAGGCCTGCATCAGGTTGTCCATGATCGGATCGGCGACGGCGAGAATGTCGGCATCGCTGCGGCGGCTCAGGTCCACGTGCCCTCCGTCGGCTCGTCAGGTACGCCAGTGACGCCGATCCGCCCGGCGGCGGCGGGTACCGCTCAGTGCGCCGGCCGCAGCAGCGCCGGCGTCAGGCGGTTCGCGCAGACCCGGCCCTGCTCGACGTCGTCGACGTTGGCGAGCGTGGTCGCCGCGATCGCGGCGAGCGCTTCGCGCGTGAAGAACGCCTGGTGGCCGGTGATGACGACGTTCGGAAACGTCAGCAGACGCTGGAACACGTCGTCGGCGACGACCGTCGACGAGAGATCCTCGAAGAACAGATCGCCTTCCTGCTCGTAGACGTCGAGGCCCAGCGCGCCGAGCTGGCCGCTCTTCAGCGCGCGAATCACCGCCTCGGTGTCGAGCAGGCCGCCACGGCTGGTGTTGATCAGCATCGCGCCGCGCTTCATGCGCGCCAGCGCGGCCTCGTCGATCAGATGATGCGAATCCGGCGTCAGCGGGCAATGCAGCGAGACGATGTCGGACTCGCGCAGCAGTTCGGCCAGCTCGACGTAGTGCACGCCCTCGTCGAGCAGCGCCGGCGCCGGATACGGATCGCTGGCGAGGATGCGGCAGCCGAAGCCGCGCAGGATGTGCGCGAAGACGCGGCCGATGCGGCCGGTGCCGACCACGCCGACCGTCTTGCCGTACATGTCGAAGCCTTCGAGACCGTCGAGCAGGAAGTTGTTCTCGCGCACGCGGTTGTAGGCGCGGTGGAACTTGCGGTTCAGCGTCAGGATCAGGCCGACGGCGTGCTCGGCGACCGCATGCGGCGAATATTCGGGCACGCGCACGACGGTCAGCCCGCAATCCTCGGCGGCGCGCAGATCGATCTGATTGAAGCCGGCGCAGCGCAGCGCGATCAGCCGCACGCCGCGGCGCGCCAGCTCGCGCAGCGCCGGCGCGTCGAGCGCATCGTTGACGAAGGTGCACAACGCCGTGAAGCCGTCGGCCAGCGCCCAGGTCTCCGGCGCCAGCCGCGCCTCGACGAAACGCAGTTCGTGGCGGCCGGCATTGGCGGCCTCGAAGGCCCGGCGGTCGTATTCGCGGGCGCTGAAGAACAGGATACGCATGCCTCGTTCACCTTTCGTGCGGGTGCGGGAGTCGGCGCCGCGCGGCGCGACCGCGTCGCCGGACCACCCTGCCGTGCGCCTCGCCAACGGTCAAGGCTTCGCCGATTGGACAGGCGCCCGGCCTCGGCGTACGGTGCGCGCCGCCTTTGCCTGGAGCCTGTCCGGATGGACCGCCGTCGCGTCGCCGTCTGCCTCTGCGGCGCCGCCGCGTTCGTGCCCCTGTATGCGCCGCAGTCGCTGCTGCCGCTGCTGCGTCACTTCGTCGGCCAGAACGCGGCGATGGCCGGCGCCATCGTCTCGGCCGGCACCGCCGGCGTCGCCCTCGCCGCGCCGTTCATGGGCCAGCTCGCCGACCGTCTCGGCCGCCGCCGCGTGATCGTGCTCGCCGCCTTCCTCGCGGTGATCCCGAGCCTGCTGTCGGCGCTGGCGCCGACGCCGGCGCTGCTGGTCGCCGCGCGCCTGCTCGAAGGCCTGGCGCTGCCCGGCATCTTCGCGGTGACGGTCGCCTACACCGCCGACGAGTGGCCGCCGCTGGAAGCGCGGCCGATCACCGCGCTGTACGTCGCCGGCACGATCGGCGGCGGCTTCTCCGGGCGGCTGCTGTCGGGACTGGTCGCCGAATTCGCCGGCTGGCGCTGGGGCTTCGTCGCGCTGGCCGTGCTGCAGCTGGCACTGGCCGCGCTGATCTACGCCTGGCTCACGCCCGAGCGCGCGCGGCCGCGCGCCGGCCGGGAGGCGCGGCCGCGGCTCGCCGATCTGCTCGCGACGCCGGCGCTGCGCAGCGTCTACGCCGCCGGCTTCGCGCTGCTGTTCGCGCTGGTCGCCGGCTTCACCTACGTCTCGCTGCGCCTTGCCGAGCCGCCGTTCGGGCTCGGTCCCGGCGGCCTGTCGGCGATCTTCACGGTCTACCTGGTCGGCATGCTGACGACGCCGTGGTCCGGCCGCCTGCTGAACCGCTACGGCCACGCCACCGTGCTGGCCTGGGCCTGGGCGACGGCGATCGCCGGCCTGTGCGTGACGCTGCTGCCGTCGCTGGCGGCGGTGATCGTCGGGCTGATCCTGTTCTCGGCCGGGCTGTTCTTCGCACAGACGGCGGCGACGACCTTCGTCGGCGAGGCGATGCCGGCCGCGCGCGGCGCCGCGGTCGGCCTGTACGTGACGAGCTATTACCTCGGCGGCAGCGTCGGCGGCGTGCTGCCGGCGCCGCTGTGGAGCGCGGCCGGCTGGCCCGGCGTGGTCGCACTGATCGCCGCCGCGGGCCTGCTGTCGGTCATGCTCGGCCGCCGCGGCTTTCGTCGTCACGCGGCGGCGGCACGCTAGCGTCCGCCTCCCCGTCGTTGTCTTCGTCCGGCCCGGCCGCCGGGGCCGCGTCGTCCGCCGCGCGCCGCGTCGCCGACGGCTGCAAGTGCGCGGTCGCGATCTTCTTCAGCTCCGGCGGCAGCATCCACTCCGAGATCTCGTAGCCGGCCTGGTTCATCGCCCGCACCAGCGCTTCGACGTACTTGCCGTGGCCGCGCGTGCTGACCATGCTGCCCGGCCGCGACACCAGCGTGCCGATCTGCTCGAACAGGCGGCCGCGGTCGGTGACCATGTTGCCGGTCGCCGGTTTCGCCGCAGCCCATTTCTGCGCCTGATGGAATTCCTGCGTGAAGGTCACGAACGCGCCGCCGCCGTCGATGACGACCTGCACGATATCGCCCTGGCGGATGACGCGGGCGCGGCTGACGGCGGATTCGAACAGGTTCAACTGACGCTTGCTCATGACAGGACTTCCGGCCGCGGAGGCGCATTGTCGGCGACACCCGCCGACGGCGCCATCCGGCCGCGCGGCCGTTGCACTCACAGCAGGCGCATGCCGCCGTCGCATTCGAGGATCGCGCCGGTCATCATCGGATTTTCGATCAGGAAGCGGATCGCGTGCGCGACGTCCTGCGGCTGGCCGAGACGGCCGACCGGCGAGGCGCGCCGCTGCTCGGCGAACACCTGATCGCGCCATGCCGCCGGCACGCGATCCCACCACGCGGTCTCGATCACGCCCGGCGACACCGCGTTGACGCGCAGCGGCGCCAGTTCGCGCGCCAGCGCGCCGATCATCGCTTCGATCGCGCCATTGATGGCGGCCAGTCCGGCGGTGCCGGGATTCGCCATACGCGCCGAGATCGACGTAATGAACGTCAGGCTGCCGCCGGCGCGCAGCGCCGGCACGCTGGCCTGCGCCGCCTCGACCTGCGCCCAGAACTTCGCTTCGAAGCCGCGGCGCAGCGCCGCCAGATCGAGCGTGCGGAACTCGCCGGCGCCCTCGCCGCCGCTCAGCGACAGCACGACGTCATCGACCGGCCCGATCTCGGCGAACAGCGCGTCGAGCGCCTTGCGGTCGCCGCCGTCGAGCGCACGAATCCGCACCGCGCCGGCCAGCGGCGCCACGGCCGATGCGAGCCGCTCGCGGTTGCGCGCGACGGCCATCACCTCGGCGCCGTCGCGCGCGAACTGCCCGACCGCCGCCAGCCCCACGCCGGACGAACCGCCGATCACCACGATCTTCCTGCCCCTGATGTCCATCTTCGGTCTCCGGTCGGGGAAGCGTTGCCGGCCATGCTCGGTGCTAGGCTGCCATCAGGCCAATCGTTTGACCGTATGAACAACATCATCGAACGTGATTTCAGGAAGATCGACCTGAACCTGCTACTGGTCTTCCGCGCAGTGCTGCTCGAACGCAATGTGACGCGCGCGGCGCAGCGCCTGTTCCTCGGCCAGCCGGCGGTCAGCGGCGCGCTCAAGCGTCTGCGCGCCGCGCTCGGCGACGAGCTGTTCGTGCGTACGCCGCACGGCGTCGAGCCGACGCCGCGGGCGCTGGAACTCGCCGCGCTGATCGAACCGCTGCTGGCCGCGCTGCACAGCGGGCTGATGCAGAAACCGAGCTTCGAGCCGGCGCAGGCCCGTCACGTGTTCCGGCTCGGGCTCAGTGATTCGCTGGAAATCACGCTGTTGCCGATGCTGATGCAGCGCCTCGCGCGCGAGGCGCCCGGCGTCCGCATCATCACGCGCGCCGCCGACACGCCGCGCGCCGCGGCCATGCTGGACGCCGGCGAGATCGAGCTGGCGATCGGCGCACACCGCAGCGCCGGTCCGCGCCTGCATCATGAAACGCTGTTCCGCTGGCGCTTCGTGACGATCTACGACGCCCGGCATATCCGGCCGCGCGGCGCCCGGCTGAGCCTCGCCGAGTTCATCCGCCACCGCCATGTGCTGACGTCGTTCAGCGCCAGCCTGAGCGGCCATCTCGACGAGGCGCTGGCGCGCGTCGGCAGGCAGCGCACGGTCGTGCTGTCGAGTCCGCATTTCGCGACCACGCCGTTCGTGGTCCGCGACGCGCCTTATCTCGCGACGGTGCCGGATTTCATCGCGCGGCGCTGGTGCGCGGCACTCGGTCTGGCACAGAGCCCGGTGCCGCTGGATCTGCCGGAATACGAGATCGCCGTGCTCGGCAAGCAGGCCGGCGCGCACGATCCGGCGCTGAACTGGCTGATCGCGACGCTGAAGACCTGCGTCGCCGACGATGCGACGCGCAAGGGCGGGCGCTGACGCCGGGGTCTACTCGAACTCCATGCCGCCGGCGCCCTTGCGCACCGAGAAGCCGGCGCCGGCGAGATCGTCGAAGATCTGTCGCGCGTGCGCCTCGTCCTGAGCCTCGACCATGACCTCAAGCGTGGCGTCCTTGGCATGGCCGCGGTGCAGGCGCTCGTGGTGGACCTGGATGATGTTGCCGCCCGACTCGCCGATGCGGCCGGCGACGCGGGCGAGAAAGCCCGGCCGGTCCTCGATGACGATCGACAGCGAGATCAGCCGCGACTCGTTGACGAGCTGGCGCAGCAGCACCGACGCGAGCAGGCGCGTGTCGACGTTGCCGCCGGAGACGACGAGGCCGACATGGCGGCCGGCGAAGCGCGCCGGATCGGTCAGCAGCGCCGCCAGGCCGACGGCGCCGGCACCTTCGGCGATGACCTTCTCGATCGAGGCGAGCAGGCCGATCGCGCGCTCGATCGCCTGCTCGTCGACGCGCATCAGCTCGGCGACGTGCTCGCGGATGATCGCCAGCGTCAGGTGGCCGATGTTCTTGACGGCGATGCCCTCGGCGATCGTCTGGCCGCCCTTGACCAGCGACAGGTCGCCTTGCAGCGCCGCATACGCGGAAGGATAGGCCGCCGACTCGACGCCGACGATGCGGATCGCCGGATCGACGCCGTGCGCGGCGATCGCCATGCCGGAGATCAGGCCGCCGCCGCCGACCGGCACGATCAGCGTGTCCAGTTCCGGCGCCTGTTCGAGCATTTCCAGCGCGACCGTACCCTGACCGGCAATCACGTACGGATCGTCGTACGGATGGACCAGCGTCATGCCGCGCTTGCCGATCAGCTCGGTCTCGAGGAAAGCCTGCGCATCGGCCAGGGTCTCGCCGTGCAGGATCACCTCGCCGCCGAGTTCGCGCGTGTTGCGAACCTTGGTGAACGGCGTGTTGCCCGGCATGACGATGACGCTTTTGATGCCGAGCCGCGTGGCGTGATAGGCGACGCCCTGCGCGTGGTTGCCGGCCGACATCGCAGCGACCCCGGCGGCGCGCTCGGCTTCGCTGAGGCTGGCCAGCTTGTTGAGCGCACCGCGTTCCTTGAACGAGGCGGTGAACTGGAAGTTCTCGAACTTGATCCAGACCTCGGCGCCGGTGATCTTCGACAGCACGCGCGAGCGCGTGCACGGCGTACGCACGATCTGGCCGGCGATCACCTGCGCGGCGCGGCGCACATCGTCAAAGCTCACGGGGGACTGCGAAGCGTTCATTTTCTTGCGTGTTTCCTCGTCATTTCTTGCGGCTGCGGCGCACGTCGCTGACGACGCCGTCGCGCAGCGTCACGGTCACCCGGCCGGCGCCGGTATCGGCATAGCTCCAGCGCTCGCGCAGGCCCTTGGCATCGCGATCGCTGTCGATCTTCGCCGGCGTGCCGAGCAGGCGCCGCACGTCATTGGCGCTCATGCCGCGCACGACCTCGCCACGGCCACGGGCGGCGCGCAGGCGCTCGGCTTCGGCCGTACGCGCCTCGTAGTCCTGGCGCCAGGCGGCGTCTTCCTCGGCGCGTGCCTTGCGCGAGGCCTGCACGCGGCGGTCGTGCTGTTCGGCGAGCGGCGCCGCGGCGCGGTCGGCCGGCACGACGTTGGCCGGCGGCACCGGCAGCGGCGCGTCGCCGGCCTGGCACGGCCGGTCGCTGAACTGCGTGACGCCGCCGACGACACAGCGGTACACCTCGGCCTGCGCCGGCTGCAGCGCGGCGGCGGCGAGCACCGCCAGCAGCATCCGCCCGATGCCGGCCCCGGCTTTCATTTCGCGATTATGGTCTTGCATGGTCTTGTCCGCCTGAGGGCCTGCCCCCATATCGATCCGCTACAATTCCCACCCTTTTTCGCACTCCTTCTCCGAGATATCCGCGCCTTATGTCCCAGTACGTCTACACGATGAATCGCGTCGGCAAGATCGTGCCGCCGAAGAAAGAAATCCTGCGCGATATCTCGCTGTCGTTCTTCCCGGGCGCCAAGATCGGCGTGCTCGGCTACAACGGCGCCGGCAAGTCGACGCTGCTGCGCATCATGGCCGGCGTCGACAAGGACTACGTCGGCGAGGCGCGGCCGATGCCGGGCCTGAAGGTCGGCTACCTGCCGCAGGAGCCCAAGCTCGACCCGAACAAGACCGTGCGCGGCAACGTCGAGGAAGCACTCGGCGAGGTGCTGAAGCTCAAGGAGGACCTCGACGCCGTCTACGCCGCCTACGCCGAGGAAGGCGCCGACTTCGACAAGCTCGCCGCCAAGCAGGCCGACCTCGAAGCCAAGATCGCCGCCGCCGACGCCGAGAACATCGACGTCATCCTCGACAAGGCCGCCGAGGCGCTGAACCTGCCGCCGTGGGACGCCGACGTCACCAAGCTGTCCGGCGGCGAGCGCCGTCGCGTGGCGCTGTGCCGGCTGCTGCTGAGCAAGCCGGACATGATCCTGCTCGACGAGCCGACCAACCACCTCGATGCCGAATCGGTCGCCTGGCTGGAGAAGTTCCTCAAGGACTTCCCGGGCACCATCATCGCCGTCACCCACGACCGCTACTTCCTCGACAACGTCGCCGGCTGGATCCTCGAACTCGACCGCGGCCACGGCATTCCGTGGCAGGGCAACTACTCCTCCTGGCTGGAACAGAAGGAAAAGCGCCTCGAAACCGAGCAGAAGCAGGAAGACGCCCACACCAAGGCGATGAAGGAAGAGCTCGAGTGGGTGCGCAAGAACCCCAAGGGCCGCCAGGCCAAGAGCAAGGCGCGCATCAAGGCGTTCGAGGAGCTGGCCTCGCAGGAATACCAGAAGCGCAGCGAGACCAAGGAGCTGTACATCCCGCCCGGCCCGCGGCTCGGCGACAAGGTCATCGAGGTCAACAACCTCAGCAAGAAATTCGGCGACCGCACCCTGTATCAGGGCGTCAGTTTTTCGGTGCCGCGCGGCGCGATCGTCGGCATCATCGGCGCCAACGGCATGGGCAAGACCACGCTGTTCAGGATGCTGACCGGCCAGGACAAGGATTACGAGGGCGAGATCACGGTCGGCGAAACCGTGAAGTTCGCCTACGTCGACCAGAGCCGTGACGCGCTCAACGGCGACAACACCGTGTTCCAGGAAATCGCCGGCGGCAACGACCTGATCCGCGTCGGCAACTTCGAGATGCCGTCGCGCGCCTACATCGGCCGCTTCAACTTCAAGGGCGAAGCACAGCAGAAGCGCCTCAAGGAGCTGTCGGGCGGCGAACGCAACCGCGTGCATCTGGCCAAGATGCTGCTGCAGGGCGGCAACGTGCTGCTGCTCGACGAACCGACCAACGACCTCGACGTCGAAACCCTGCGTGCGCTCGAAGAAGCGGTGCTCGATTTTCCGGGCAACGTCATGGTCATCTCGCATGACCGCTGGTTCCTCGACCGCGTCGCCACGCACATCCTCGCCTTCGAGGATTCCGGCGAAGTGATCTGGCACGAAGGCAACTATCGCGAGTACGAGGACGACTTCCGCCGCCGCACCGGCTCCGAGCCGGGCGTCAACCGCGCCGCCCGCCACAAGAAACTGGCCTGAGGCGCTTCGTCGCAGCGCGGAGGCGGCGGCACCGCAAGGTCCGCCGCCTTTTCTGTGCGTGCAGCCGCGGCCGTGTCCGATCCGCGAAGCTGCCTGCCGCCTTCGCGGAGGACGCGCGCGGCGGCAACGCTTAGGATGTGCGCCGGCCGCCGGTCGCAAGCCCCGCCGGCGCGCGAGCCTTTCCTCTTCGACCGGAACCGATTACCGCGCATGAACCAACACCTGGCCTATCGCTGGCACCAGCAGCGTCTGCAGCCGATCGAATTCGTCCACCGCGTGTCGCTCGACGAGCTGCTCGGCATCGAGCGGCAGAAGGCGGCGCTGGTGCAGAACACGCATCAGTTCGTCGAACGCAAGCCGGCCAATCACGTGCTGCTGACCGGCTCGCGCGGCACCGGCAAGTCGTCGATCGTCAAAGCCATCCTCAACCAGTTCGCGCCGCAGGGCCTGCGCCTCGTCGAGCTGGCCGTGCATGACCTCATCGACCTGCCGGACGTGGTCGCGCCGTTGCGCGGGCGCGAGGAGCGCTTCCTGCTGTACGTCGACGATTTCTCGGTCGCCACCAACGATCCGGCGCTGACCGCGCTGAAGACGGCGCTCGACGGCGGCATCGAGGAGCCGCCGGAGAACGTGCTGATCTACGCGACTTCCAACCGTCGCCACCTGATGCCGGAGATGAAGCGCGACAACGAGGAGTACCACTGGGTCGACGATGAGCTGCACCCGGGCGAGTCGACCGAGGAGAAGATTTCGCTGTCCGAGCGCTTCGGCCTGTGGCTGAGCTTTCCGCCGTTCACGCAGGAGCAGTATCTCGACGTCGTGCGCCTGCACCTCGCCAAGCTCGGCCATGCCGCCTGGGACGAGGAAACCGAGAAACTGGCGCTGCGCTGGGCGCTGAACCGCGCTTCGCGCTCCGGCCGCGTCGCGCGCCAGTTCGCGCGCGACTGGGCCGGCCGCCACGCCGGCTGAACGTTTCCCCTGCCGAAGGTCCGCCCGATGCGCCTGCCCCGGCTCACCCGCACGCTCCTCCGCACCGTCATCGGCCCGGGCGCGGCGCTCGCCGTCGGCCTCGCCGGCGCCGCCGCGCCGCCGCCCGACACCGCGAGCGCGCCGTCGCGCACGCTGCAGCAGGTGCTCGACGCCACGCAGCCGTCCGACTGGCGCCCGCTCGACGCCGACCACGCGCTGCTGCTCGAACTGCCGGCCGGACGCGTCGTCATCGAGCTGGCGCCGGCTTTCGCGCCGGCGCATGTCGCCAACCTCAAGACCCTGGTGCGGGCGCGCTACTTCGACGGCCTGGCGATCCTGCGCGTGCAGGACGGCTACGTGACGCAGTGGGGCGATCCGCTCGGCGCGGACGACGAACGGGCGCGGCCGCTCGGCAAGGCCGCGGCGCGGCTGGCGCCCGAGTTCACGCGCGCCGCCGCCGGGCTCGCCTTCAACGTGCTGCCGGATGCCGACACCTACGCGCCCGAAACCGGTTTCGTCGACGGCTTTCCGGCCGCGCGCGACCGCGCCGCGGACGAGGCCTGGCTGACGCACTGCTACGGCATGGTCGGCGCCGCGCGCGCCGACGATCCGCAGTCCGGCCCGGGCAGCGAGCTTTACGTCGTCATCGGCCAGGCGCCGCGCCAGCTCGACCGCAACATCGCGCTCGTCGGCCGCGTCGTGCAGGGCATGGAGCACCTGTCGGCGCTGCCGCGCGGCAGCGGCCCGCTCGGCTTCTACACCGACGCCGAGCCGCGCCCGGCGCTGACGCGCGTGCGCCTGGTCGCCGACCTGCCGGCCGCCGAGCGTCCGGCGCTCGAACTGCTGCGCACCGACACCGCCACGTTCGCCGCGCTCGTCGAATCGCGCCGTCAGCGCCGCGACGACTGGTACCGGCGTCCGGCCGGCCGCATCGACGTCTGCAACGTGCCCTTGCCGGTCCGCGCCGCCGTCACGGCAACGCGCTGAAAACCGCCGCCGGCGAGCACTGCAGACCGCCGCCGCAGGCAAGCCGCAGCGTCGCTTTCGCCAGCGGCCCGCGAACCTGAGCGGGCCGCATTCAAATCGGCGCATCGATACGCTACAGTGCGCGCCCGGCCGTCCTCGCGACGGCCGCCATCGGGCACAGCCGCTGCCATGCCTCCGCCGTTTTTCCAGCCGGAGTCCATCGCATGCCGCATCGGCGCCTCACGCCTGTCCTCGTCCGTTCCTCGCTGTGCCTGCTCGCGCTCGCCGCCGCGTCCGCGCGCGCCGACCAAAACGCCACCGCACCGCCGCCCGTCACCGGAAACGGCGACGGCGAAACGCCGGTCGAAACCATCATCGTCACCGGCGAGAAGAGCGGCCGCACGCTGCAGCACACGACGACCAGCGTCGCCGTCGTCACCGCGGCGCGCATCGAACAGGAAAACCTGCAGGAGCTGGCCGACGTCCTGAACCGCACCGCCAACGTGAGTCAGACCTACGGTAGCGCCGGCTACACGATCCGCGGCATCCGCAACGTCGACGGCGCCGGCGGCTCGCCGCTGGCGACGATCTACCTCGACGGCTCGGCCCTGCCCTCGGAGATCACCGGCTCCGGCCCGACCGCGATGTGGGATCTGGCGCAGGTCGAAGTGCTGCGCGGCCCGCAGTCGACGATCCAGGGCGAGAACGCGCTGGCCGGCGCCATCGTGCTGCGCAGCCAGGACGCGACGATGGACTGGGACGCGCGTGCCCGCGCGCAATATGCGGACCCCGACGACCGTCGCTTCGCCTTCGCCGGCGGCGGCCCGATCGTCGACGACGAACTGGCGTTCCGCGTCGCGGTCGAGCGGCGCGACTTCGACGGCTTCGTCGACAACGTCACCCGCCAGCGGCCCGAGGACGCGATCGACTCGACGATCGCGCGCGGCAAGCTGCGCTGGCAGCCGCGCGCACGGCCGGGCCTGACGGCGCGGCTGAACTACCTGTGGAGCGACTACGACGGTCCCTACCTGTACACCTACAGCCGCACCGACACCCCGGACTACGACGGCCACCGCGTCAGCACCGCCGACGCGCCGAACGACACCGCCACGCGCGGCCGGATCGCCAGCCTCACGCTCGACGATGCGCTCGACGCGCGCTGGAAGCTCGCCTCGGTGAGCGCCTGGAACCAGATCCACTCGCTGCGCCACTACGACGGCGACCAGTCGCCGGACAGCGAGAGCTACGGCCTGGGCGATCTGCACTTCGAGACCTGGTCGCAGGAACTGCGCGCGAGCTACGGCGGCGAACGCCTGTCCGGCCTCGTCGGCCTCTACGGCTCGCGCCGCGAAACGCGGAACGACACGGCGAGCCGCACCAACGTGACGACCCCGACGCAGACGATCTCGTCGCTGCTGCAGGGCGGCGGCCTGCCGGCCGATCAGGCGGAGTCCCTGGCGGCGCTGTACGCGACCGCGCTGCCGGTCATTCCGGTCGACTACAGCAGCCTCAATCCGACGCGCGCCGAGGACGCTGCGATCTTCGCGGACGGCCACTACCGGCTGACGCAGCGGCTGTTCGTCCTCGCCGGCTTCCGCTACGACCGCGCCCGCTACACGACGGCGAACGACACCACCGCCGTGTTCGCCGGCACGTATCCCGATCCCGACGATTTCGGCGCCTATGCCCCGGCCATCGACCAGATCAACCAGGGGGTCGCCGGCATGGTCAGCATGGCCGCCGGCTCGACGCCGCGCAGCACGCGCAGCTTCAACGCCTTCCTGCCGAAGCTGGGCCTGCGCTATGAATGGAACCCCGAGCTGTCGGCCGCCCTGGTCGCGCAGCGCGGCTATCGTTCCGGCGGCTCCAGCTTCAACACCGCGCGCAGCCAGGTGTTCCCCTACGATCCGGAATACACCTGGAACTACGAAGGCTCGCTGCGCTCGCAGTGGTTCGACCGGCGCCTCATGGTCAACGCCAACGTCTACTACGTGGACTGGACGGACAAGCAGGCGACCGCCTACTTCGGCCTCAACAGCTACGACTACAACACGGTCAACGCCGGCAAGGCGCACCTGTACGGCGTCGAAATCGAGGCCGCGCACCGCGTCGACCGCGCCTTCGACTGGTATGCCTCGGCCAGCTATTCGCGGACGAAGTACGACGAATTCAAGGTCAGCAGCGACTCGGTCTCGGTCGACGACTACTCCGGCGCCGAATTCGCCTATGCGCCGCACTGGACCGCCGCCGTCGGCGCGAACTGGCGCTTCGCCGAAGGCTGGCGCGCCAACCTCAACGCCAACTACCGCGGCGCGGTCTACAACGACACCGGCAGCGACGCCCGTCGCCTGTCGTCACGCACGCTGGTCAACGCCCGGCTCGGTTACGACGCGACGCACTGGGGCGCGTATGCCTACGCCAGCAACCTGCTCGACCGCAGCTACATCCAGTACCGCTGGACCCGCGACGAAGGCTTCGCGATCCTCGGCGACCCGCGCGTGCTCGGCGTCGGCGTCGAGGCCCGCTGGTAGCGTGCGACGGCGGCACCGCCTCGGCAGGCAGAGGCGACGGAGCGCGGCAAGCCTGGGGACGCCACCGACTCGACGCGCGTCACCACGCCGTCCTTGATCGCCACCAGTCCGTTCAGCTTCTTGCCGTTGCCACTGCACTGGATGCGAATGGTGACCGCGCCGTCGGCGCCGACTTCCTTGCTGCTGGCCGCGCACGACGGCGGCAGATCGGCGAGAAACTTGTCCGCCTGCGCCAGATCCGCCGGATTCGCTTTCGCGGCCTGCGCGGGCGCGGCCCAGGCAGCCGTGATCGCCAGGAGCCCGACGGCCGCCTTGATGCTGTTTCTGATCATGCGAAATCCCTCCGTTCGCTGTGGTCCGTCTGCCGGCGATCCACCCTCGCACGCGCCGCGCGGCGATGGAGCGGGCACCGACCCCGTCGGTAGTAACCGATGCTTTCCATACCGGCCCTGAACCGCGGCGCCGGCCGCCGCCACGCGACCGGACGGCCACGAAGAAGGCCCCCTCGCGGGGGCCTTCTTCGCCGGCGACGGATACGTTACTTGTGCGTCTTCAGCAGCGCCGCGACCTTGTCGATGTACTTCTTCATCGCCTCGTCGGCCTTGGTGCCCTTGAGCTTGGCCCAGGCGTCGTACTTGGCGCGGCCGACCATGTCGAGCATGCCCGGGCGCGAACCGCTGACATCGCCCTCGGCGGCCTGCTTGTAATGGGCGTAGAGGAACAGCATGTCGTCATTGCCCGGACGCTTGGTCAGCGTCTTGACCTCCGCCTGCGCCTTGGTGAAATCCGCCTTCAGATCGGCCATGTCGGTCCCCGCTGTCGTTGTGTGGGCCGCGAGCATAGCAAAGCGCCTGCCGGCGCCCGTTCGCGGCGCCGACAGTCGCCGCTCGCCATTGCGGCCAGTCGCGCCGGGGCTGCTTACACGCGGCTGGCGAACACGCGGCCGCCGCCGCCGCCGCTGAGCGGGATCGCGTAACCGGCCTCCAGCTCGAAGTTGACGAAGTTCTTGAAGCGCACGCGCAGGCCGACGCCGAGGCTGGTGTGGGCGCTGTCGAACCAGAACTGCTCGGCCTGGCGGCTGACGTTGCCCGATTCGAGGATCACCACGCCGCGCAGCCACGGCCACGGCGTGTACAGCGGGCGCGCGAACTCCAGCTGCAGCAGCCAGAACGCGTCGCCCTCGCGGAAATTGACCTCGTAGCCGCGCAACGCATCGGAACCGCCGAGGCCGAACGGATGGACCTCGCGCGGACCGCCGAAGTACCAGCCGCCGCTGGCGATGAAATGCAGGGTCTGGTGGTCGGTGCTGCCGATCGGCATGAAGTGCGCGTAACTGCTGTCGATGCGGCCGTAGTGATAGTCGGAACCGAGATTCTCGTTGGCGAAGCTGTAGCTCAGCTTGAACAGATCGCCGATGTCGCTGTAGATCCGGTAGTGCCAGTCGCGATAGCGGATCGCGATGTCCGGCGACCAGGCCGTGCCGTACGGCGGCGGCGCGGCGTCGCCGCTGGTGTCCTGGACGCTGTAATCGAGGCCCAGCGTCAGACGCCAGCCCTGGCTCCGCGCACCGCTGCCGCCGAGCCGCCGCGAGACCGTGAAGCCGAGGTCGTGAAAGGTTTCCGTGTAGGTGCTGCCGTCGTCGTTGTCGACCGGCCGCGTGCTGTAGCCGCCATAGACCGACAGACCGTACGGCGAGCCGTCGATGAACGGAATCGAGTACGAGGCCGAATACTGCGATTCGCGGCCGACGTTCTGCTGCTTCTGGTCCTCCTCGAGCCAGATCACGCGCAGATCGTGGTTGAGCCCCCAGACGTTGTCCCAGCGCAGCTGCGCGCCGTAGGCATAGCGGCCGTCGCTCTTGGCATCGACGCGCGGCAAGGGCAGCAGGTAGTAGCGCTCGACGACGCGGAACACGACGCGGATTCCGTCGTCGAGCGGCTCGGTGCGCACGCTGACCTGCTTGAAAAGGCCGAGGTCCTGGATCGCCTGGCGGCTCGCTTCGAGCTGTCGCGGACTCGTCGGCTCGCCGACGCGGACGCTGATCTCGCGGCGCATCGTCTCCGCCCGCGTGGTGTCATTGCCTTCGAAAACGATTTCGCGGACAACCGGCGCCGGCTCCGATTCGGCGTCGGCATCAGCGGCCACCGCCGGCTGCAGCAAGGCGGCGCCGACGATGGCAGCGCAACGCGCCGCGTATCGCATCCATCGTCCGCATCGTGGTCCTGGCCGCATCGTCCACCTTCCGGTGCCCGCTCCGCGAAACGGCGGATCGCCGCGCCGCCGGGCCCCGATACCGACAATCTAGCAAGGCCATGTCAACGTAACGTTGGCAGGCGCACCGCGCATCCGCCGGACCGCACCGCCGGTCCTCAGCCGCCGACCCGCTCCAGCGTGACGAAGCGGAACGGATACACGTGTCGCTCGTCGGCGGGATGCCAGACGGCCTCGACCTCGCGGAAATCGGCGCGCTCGAAAGCCGGGAACCAGGCGTCGCCGCCGTCGACGCGGGCCTGCACCTCGGTCAGATAGATCCGCCGCGCCAGCGGCAGCGTCTGCCGGTACAGCTCAGCGCCGCCGATCACCATCAGCTCGCCGTCCTCGTGCGCCGCGAGCGCGGCGTCGAGCGAGCTGAATGCGCGCACGCCCTCGCCCTGCGGCCGGAACGCCGGGTCGCGCGACACGATCCAGTTGGCGCGATCGATCAATGGCTTGCCGAGCGAATCCCAGGTCTTGCGTCCCATCAGCACGGTCTTGCCGAGCGTGAGGCGCTTGAAATGCTTCATATCGTCCGGCAGCCGCCACGGCAGGCCGTTGTCGCGACCGATCAGCCGGTTCTCGTCCATCGCCACGACCAGACTCACGCTGCGCATGCTTCGCTCCCCCCGGCGCGCACCGCTGCGGGCGGCGGCCGTTGCCCAAACCATCGTCAGATCGCGACTTCGCCCTTGATGTGCGGGTACGCCTGGTAACCGACCAGTTCGAAGTCCTCGAGCTCGTAGGCGTCGATCGACGGCGGGCGGCGCTTGAGGATCATCTTCGGCAGCGGATACGGCTCGCGCGTCAGCTGCAGCTGCACCTGCTCGAGATGGTTCTTGTAGATGTGCACGTCGCCGCCGGTCCAGACGAACACGCCGGGTTCGAGATCACACTGCTGCGCCAGCATCATCAGCAACAGCGCGTAGCTGGCGATGTTGAACGGCACGCCGAGGAACATGTCGCAGGAGCGCTGGTAGAGCTGCAGGTTCAGACGACCGTTCAACACCGAGGTCTGGAACAGGCAATGGCACGGCGCCAGCGCCATCTTCGGCAGATCGCCCGGGTTCCACGCGCTGACCAGCTGGCGCCGCGAAGCCGGATCCTTCTTGATCAGCTCGATCAGCTGCTTGATCTGGTCGATGTGACGGCCGTCGGCCGTCACCCAGTCGCGCCATTGCTTGCCGTAGACCGGACCGAGGTCGCCGTGCTCGTCGGCCCACTCGTCCCAGATCGATACCTTGCGCTCCTGCAGCCAGCGCACGTTGGTGTCGCCGCGCAAGAACCAGAGCAGTTCGACGATGATCGAGCGCAGATGCAGCTTCTTGGTCGTCACCACCGGAAAGCCGTCGGCGAGATCGAAGCGCATTTGCCCGCCGAACGTCGCCAGCGTGCCGACGCCGGTGCGGTCCTGCTGCTCGACGCCCTCGTCGAGCACGCGGCGCAGCAGATCGTGATAGGGCTTCATGCGCGGCTCCCGGCGGCCTTCGGCGCCGCGCCACGGCGCAGCGCCCAGACCAGGATGACGAGGCCGGCGGCCAGCATCGGCAGACACAGCTCCTGGCCGCGCGTCAGCCAGCCGAAATGCAGATAGCCGAGCTGCGCGTCGGGCACGCGCACGAACTCGACGAGAAAGCGGAACGAGCCGTAAAGCAGCAGGAATAGCGCGCTGATGACGCCGCGCGGCGTCGGCCGCTTGCCGACCCACCAGAGGATCGCGAACATCACCAGGCCTTCGAGACCGGCCTCGTAAAGCATGCTCGGATGGCGCGGCAGCAAATCCGGCGCCGTGTGCGGGAACACCATGCCCCACGGCAGATCGGTCGGCTTGCCCCACAGCTCGCCATTGATGAAGTTGCCGATGCGGCCGGTGAACAGGCCGATCGGCGTCAGCACCGCGGCGAAATCGGCGACTTCGAAGTACGGCAGCTTCTGCACGCGCGCGAACACGCCCATCGCCACCAGCACGCCGATCAGGCCGCCGTGGAACGACATGCCGCCCTGCCAGACGCGCAGGATCATCAGCGGGTCGGACGCCGGCAGCCAGTGCCCGTTGGCGTCGTACGAATAGAACAGGATGTAGCCGATGCGTCCGCCGAGGATCACGCCCAGCACGACGTAGAACAGCAGGTCGGAAATGCGCTCGCGCGGCCAGGCCACGTGCGGCAGGCGCGCGCGGCGCAGCGCCAGCAGCCAGGCGCCCCAGAAGCCGAGCAGGTACATCAGCCCGTACCAGTGGATGGCGAGCGGGCCGAGCTTGACGGCGACGGGATCGATGTTCGGATGGGTCAGCATGCGGCGATTGTAATGGGAGCGATGCGACGGATTGGCGAAAGCGGCGCGCTACTCGGCCGTCGCCGAGCAGAAGAAGCCCTTCAGATAGCGCGTCTCCGGGATCGCCGGATGCACCGGATGGTCGGGCCCCTGCGCGCCCTGTTCGAGCAGCCGCAGGCGCCGGCCGCTGTGGCGCGCCTCGCGCAGCAGGATGCGCTGCAGATCGTCGGCGCCGAGATGATGCGAGCATGAGCACGAGACGAGAATGCCGTCGGCAGCGAGCAGCTGCAGCGCCGCGCGGTTGAGCGCCGCGTAGTGCTCGATGCCGGCTTCGAAGTCCTTGCGCCGCTTGATCAGTGCCGGCGGATCGACGATCACCACGTCGAAGTGACGGCCGGCCGCGCGCAGTGCCTTCATGCCGGCGAGCGCGTCGTCGCGGATCGTCTCGATCGTCAGGCCGTTCAGCGCAGCGCTGGCCTGCGCGGCGTCGAGCGCCGTCGACGAGGAATCGAGGCAGGTCGCGCTCGCGGCGCCGTCGTGCAGCGCGCGCAGCGCCCAGGCGCCGACGTAGCTGAACACGTCGAGCACGCTGCGGCCGCGCACGTAGCGGGCCAGGCGCGAGCGGTTGTCGCGCTGATCGAAGAAGAATCCGGTCTTCTGGCCGCCGGCGAGCGACAGCGTGTAGCGCAGCCCTTCCTCGCGGATCTCGATCGGATCGGGCACCTCACCGATGATCTCATTGTCCTGCGCCAGGCCTTCGAGTTCGCGCGCCGCGTTCTCGTTGCGCAGCAGGATGCCGCGCGGCTGCAGCACTTCCTGCAGCGCCTCGATGAGCGGCGCCTTGAGCCGCTCCATGCCGGCGGTCGTGATCTGCACGACGAGGACGTCGCCGTAGCGGTCGACGACCAGGCCCGGCAGGCCGTCGGCCTCGCCGTAGATCAGGCGGTAGTACGGCTCGCCGTAGATGCGCTCGCGCAGCGCCAGCGCGCCGGCGACGCGGCGCGCGAACCATTCGCGGTCGATCGTGACGTCGACGTTGCCGCTGAGCAGGCGTACCGCCAGCAGCGTGCGCGGATTGACGTAGCCGAGACCGAGGGGCTTGTCGCGGCTGTCGAGCACGCGGCACAGCGCGCCGGGCTCGATGTTGCGGAAATCGGCGCCGGCGTCGATCTCGTTCGAATACACCCAGAGGTGGCCGGCGCGCAGGCGTCGTTCCTCGCGCGGCTTCAGCTTCAGTGTGAGCACGCTCATCAGACCAGGTCGGCGCGGAACGCCTTCTTGTAGCGGGCGCGGAACGCGTCGGGCGTGAAGCGGTGGTTCTGGGTGCCCGGGCGCTCGATGCAGTACGCGCCCATCAGCGAGGCGATGCGGCCGGTCGTTTCCCAGTCGTAGCCCTGCAGCAGGCCGTACAGCAGGCCGCCGCGATAGGCATCGCCGCAGCCGGTCGGATCGGTCAGCGAGCCGGCCTGCGCGGTCGGAATCTCGATCGTGCGGCCGCCGGTGTAGATGTGCGAGCCCTGGCCGCCGCGCGTGACGATCAGCGCTTCGACCCGCTGGGCGATCTGCGCCAGCGTCCAGCCGGTACGGTGCATCAGGATCTCGGCTTCGTAGTCGTTGACGGCGACGTAGCTGGCCTTGTCGATGAAGGCGCGGAACTCTTCGCCGTCGAACAGCGGAATGCCCTGGCCCGGATCGAAGATGAACGGCACGCCGGCATCGACGAACTGTTGCGCGTGCAGCAGCATCGCCTCGCGCGACTCGGCCGAGATCGAGCCGATCTTCACACCCTTGCGCGCGATCTCGGCCGCCGTCACCTGCAGCGTGTGGGCCTGCGCCATCGCCCCCGGATGGAAGGCCGTGATCTGATTGTCGTCGAGATCGGTCGTGATGTAGGCCTGTGCCGTATAGGTATCGGGCACGACCTTGAGATAGGTACGGTCGATCTCGTTCTCGTCGAGCCACTTCTCGTAGGCGCCGAAATCATGGCCGACGGTGCCCATCGGCAGCGGCTCGCCGCCGAGCAGGCGCAGGTTGTAGGCGATGTTGCCGGCCGTGCCGCCGTAGTCGCGGCGCAGCTGCGGCACCAGGAACGACACGTTCAGGATGTGGACCTTGTCCGGCAGGATCGCGTTCTTGAACTGGCCGGAATAGACCATGATGGTGTCGTAGGCCACCGAACCACAGATCAAAGCAGACATCGAAACTCCTCGCGGCGCGGCGGGCGCGCCCATGGGTCAGCGAAAGCGGCGCAGCGCCGCAGAAATCCGAGCAGAAAATCTCAACCGAGCAGCACGCAGGCCCAGACGACCGGAACCTGCAGCAGCGACAGATGCACCGCCGCCGAGCCGAGATCCTTGGCCCGGCCCGACAGCTCGTTCCACTCGGGACCGATACGGTCGACCACGACCTCCACCGCCGTGTTCAGCAGCTCGGTGATCAGCACGAGGAACAGGCTCAGCAGCAGCACCGCACGCTCGACACCGCTGTGGCCGAGCCATAGCGCGGCCGGCGCCAGCAGCACGCACAGCGCCGCTTCGATGCGGAATGCCTCCTCGGCGCGCAGCGCCCAGCCGAGCCCCCAGTAGGAAACCTTGGTGGCGCGGATCAGCCGCGCCCAGCCCTTGATGCCGTCTGCCATGAAATCGCGCCGTACGCGGTCGTAAGTAGTTGTCGAAACTTGCGAATTGTCGCCGAAACCGGCGAGCGGCGCCGGCGCACGATAGTTTAGTTTTTTTAACGAACCCGATCAGAAAATATCAATTGTTGCATTGCAACAAAGTGCCTATAAATAGGCTCAGCGCAGTCCGTTGATTCCCCCGAAGCGGACCGCCTTGAATTTAAGGAGTGCTTGCCATGGAAATCCTGCCCTTCGTCAGCTTCATCCTCTGGGCGACCGGCCTGCTCACCGCCGCGCTGGTCGTGTTCGCGGTGCGCGACTGGTTCGCCGAGCGCAGCGGCGTCGCGCAGTCGGTTCTGCCGCCGCAGCCGAAAGCCGCGGACTGCAGCGTGGCCTCGATGCCGGCCGCTCGCGTCGAACGCGCCCTGCCGAAGGCCGCCTGAGGCAAACGCCGCCGGCATCGCCGGAGCGACCGCGCCGCCGCGATTGGCCGCAGCGCTTTATCAAAAAAGCCCGCCTTTCGGCGGGCTTTTTTCGTACCCGAAGACCGGCGCTCAGGCCGGCACGTAGCGCAGGTCGAGCTGGCGCGCAGCGCGCACATCGTCGAGCCGACGCACCGGCATCGTGTACGGCGCCCCCTTGAGCTTGGCGATGTCCTGCTTGCCCTCCTCCCAGATCGCGACCAGCGCGTCGACGAAGGTATCGAGCGTTTCCTTGTCCTCGGTCTCGGTCGGCTCGATCAGCAGGCATTCCGGCACCAGCAGCGGGAAGTAAACCGTCGGCGCGTGAAAGCCGTAATCGAGCAGGCGCTTGGCGACGTCGGTCGCCGTCATCTCGATTTCCTGCTTCTGCTTCTTCAGCGTGACGATGAACTCGTGCGAGGCGCGGCGCGCCGGGAACGCCAGATCGAAGCCCTTCTCCTTCAGACGTGCCGCCAGGTAATTGGCATTGAGCGTCGCGAACTCGGCGACGCGCTGCATGCCGTCGCGACCGAGCATGCGGGCATAGATATAGGCGCGCATCAGCACGCCGGCGTTGCCCATCCACGCCGACAGGCGTCCGATCGTCTGCGGCAGATCCTGCTCGGTCAGCCAGCGGTAGGTCTCGCCGTCCTTGCCGACCAGCGGCGTCGGCATGAACGGCTTGAGACGCTCGGAGACGCCGACCGCGCCGGCACCCGGCCCGCCGCCGCCGTGCGGCGTCGAGAAGGTCTTGTGCAGGTTCATGTGAATGACGTCGAAGCCCATGTCACCCGGCCGCACCTTGCCGAGGATCGCGTTGAGATTGGCGCCGTCGTAGTACAGCAGGCCGCCGGCCTCGTGGACGATCTCGGCGATCTCCTTGATGCGGCGCTCGAACACGCCGAAGGTCGACGGATTGGTCAGCATGATGCCGGCCGTCTGCGGACCGACCGCGGCCTTCAGCGCCTCGACGTCGACGTCGCCGTCGTCGTTGGTCGGGATCTCGCGCACCGTGCAGCCGAGCATCGCCGCAGTCGCCGGGTTGGTGCCGTGCGCGGCGTCCGGCACGAGGATCTCGGTGCGCGCGAGGTCGCCGCGCGCCTTGTGATAGGCCTTGATCATCGCCACGCCGGCGAACTCGCCCTGTGCGCCGGCCATCGGCGTCAGCGAGACGCCGGCCATGCCGGTCACTTCCTTCAGGATTTCCTGCAGATCGTGCATGCAGGCGAGGAAACCCTGGCTGTGCGATTCCGGCGCCAGCGGATGGCGCGCCAGGAACTGCGGCAGCATCGCCAGCTTGTTGCTGGCGCGCGGGTTGTACTTCATCGTGCACGAACCCAGCGGGTAGAAGTGCGTGTCGATCGAGAAGTTCTTCTGCGACAGCCGCGTGAAGTGGCGGACCGCCTGCATCTCCGAAACCTCGGGCAGGTTCGGCGGGTCCTGGCGGCGCAGCGCCTCCGGGATGGCGCTCAGATCGACGCCGCGGTTCGGGTTCTGCGCGGTGGCCGTGCGGCCGGGGCGCGACACTTCGAAAATCAGTTTCTCAGTCATGTCTTGACGCAGGAAAGCAGGCGGTTCAGGCCAGCGCCTTGAGCGCGGCCTCGTAGTTCGGTTCGTTGGCGATCTCGGCAACCAGTTCGGCATGCAGCACGCGATCGTCGGCGTCGAGCACGACGACGGCGCGCGCCGTCAGGCCGGCAAGCGGGCCGTCTTCGAGCAGCACGCCGTAGTCCTTGGCGAAGTGACGGTCGCGCATCATCGACAGCGTCACCACGTTGGCGATGCCCTCGGCGCCGCAGAAACGCTTCTGCGCGAACGGCAGGTCGGCCGAGACGCACAGCACGACGGTGTCGGAGAGGCCGGCGGCGCGCTGGTTGAACTGGCGCACCGACATCGCGCAGGTCGGCGTATCGATCGACGGGAAGATGTTGAGGATCTTGCGCTTGCCGGCAAAGCTCGCCGGCGTCACGTCCTTGAGATCGGCGCCGACCAGCTTGAAGCCGGGCGCCGTGCTGCCGACCGCCGGCAGTTCGCCGTTGGTGTGGACCGGGTTGCCGCGCATCGTCACCGTAGCCATGTCACGCTCCTTCTGAGGACCTGTTCAGGCGAGTACGCGGGCCAGCGCGTCGCGATATTGCGCGAGCTGCTCCGCGGTCTTGGTTTCGGTCGCGCAGACCAGCAGCGCATGGCCGAGTTCCGGATAGCGGTCCGAGAGATCGTAGCCGCCGAAAATGCCCTGCTGCGCGAGCGCCGCGAGCACCGGCTTGACCGGCCCGGGCAGGCGGATCGCAGACTCGTGGAAATGCGCGCCGGCGAACACCGGCTCGACGCCGGCGATGCCGCTCAGCTGCGCGACCAGTTCGCGCGTGTTGGCGAGCGAGGCCGAGGCGACCTCGGCCAGGCCGCGCGGACCGAGCAGCGACATGTAGATCGTCGCCGCGGTGACCAGCAGGCCCTGGTTGGTGCAGATGTTGGACTTGGCCTTGGCGCGGCGGATGTGCTGCTCGCGCGCCTGCAGGGTCAGCGTGTAGCCCGGCTTGCCGTCGAGATCGACGGTGCGGCCGACGATGCGACCCGGCATTTCGCGCACGTACGCCATCTTGGTGGTCAGGAAGCCGAAGTACGGACCGCCGGACGCCAGCGGCGCGCCGAGCGGCTGGCCTTCGCCGCAGACGATGTCGGCGCCCTTCGTGCCCCAGTTGCCGGGCGCTTTGAGCACCGCCAGCGCGGTCGGGTTGACGACGGCGACGACCAGCGCGCCCTGCGCGTGCGCCCAGTCGGTGATCGCGTCGACGTCCTCGAGCACGCCGAAGAAGTTCGGCTGCTGGATCACCACCGCGGTCGGCTTCTCGCCGGCGTGCGCCTGCAGCGCCGCCAGCGCGGTCTGGCCGCTGCGCGCGTCATAGTCGACGAACACTTGGTGCACGCCCTGCGCGCCGGTCGTGCTGGCGACGACGTCGCGATACAGCGGATTCACCGCGCGCGGCACCAGCATCGTGCCGGACGGGTTCTGCTTGTTCGCGCGCATCGCCATCAGCAGCGCTTCGCCAAGCGCCGAGCCGCCGTCGTACATCGAGGCGTTCGACACCTCCATGCCGGTCAGCCCGCAGATCATCGTCTGGTATTCGTACAGCAGCTGCAGCGTGCCCTGGCTCGCCTCGGCCTGGTACGGCGTGTACGCCGAGTAGAACTCGCCGCGCGTGGTGATCTCCCACACCGCCGCCGGAATGTGGTGCTCGTAGGCACCGGCGCCGATGAAGTTGAGCGCGAACGCGTCCTGCTGCGCGCGCGCCATCATCAGCTGGGTCACCGCCATTTCGCTCAGGCCTTCCGGGATGCCGGTCAGCGCGCCGCAGCGCAGTGCGGGCGGGATCTCATCGAACAGCGCATCGATGCTCGGCGCCTGGATCGCGGCGAGCATCTCCTTCACATCGGTTTCGGTATGCGGAATGAACGGCATGGCAGTGCGGCAGTAGGAAAGCGGGACGCGCGAATCAGAGCGTCTTGAGGAAATCCGCGTAGGCGGCGGCGTCGAGCAGGCTGCCGAGATCGGCGGCGTTCGCCGGCTTCATCTTCCACAGCCAGCCTTCCTGGTACGGATCGCTGTTGAGGATTTCCGGGCTGCCGCCGAGCTTGTCGTTGGCGGCGACGACTTCACCGGCGATCGGCGCGTAGACGTCGCTGGCGGCCTTCACCGACTCGACGACCGCGCACGACTCTTCCTTGGCCAGCGTGCGGCCGACGGCCGGCACCTCGACGAACACGAGGTCGCCGAGCGAACCCTGCGCGAAATCGGTGATGCCGACGGTGACGGTGCCGTCCGCCTCGACGCGGACCCACTCATGCGACTTGACGTACTTGAGATCGGCGGGAATGTTGCTCATCGAAGGTTCTCCTGAAAATCTGATCCGGAAAAAGTCGGGCCGCGTTTCGGCGCGGGCTGGACCTCGGCGCCAGCGCGGGCCTAGACCAGCACCTTGCCGTGGCGCACGAACGGCGGCTTGACGAGGCGCGCCGCGACCCACTGGCCGCGGATCTCGACCTCGCAGGCGCCCTCGGCGCCGGCGTCGATGCGCGCCAGCGCGATCGACTGCTTCATCGTCGGCGCGAAGCCGCCGCTGGTGGTCTCGCCGCCGGCGCCGTTGGCGAAGCGCAGCTTCATGTGCGCGCGCACGATGCCGCGGCCCTCCAGCACCAGGCCGACAAACTTCTTCGGGCTGGCGCCGCGCAGCGGCTCGATCGCGGTGCGACCGATGAAGTCTCGGTCCTTCGGCTCCCACGCGATCGTCCAGCCGAGGCCGGACTCGAGCGGCTGCGTCGCTTCATCCATGTCCTGGCCGTAGAGGTTCATGCCGGCCTCAAGGCGCAGCGTGTCGCGCGCGCCGAGTCCGCAGGGCTTGACGCCGTCGGCCAGCAGACCCTGCCAGAGCGCGACCAGATCGGCGTGCGGCAGGATCAGCTCGAAGCCGTCCTCGCCGGTATAGCCGGTACGGGCAATGAACCATTCGCCGTCATGCGCCGCCTGAAAGTTGACGAGCGCTTCGGCCGGCACGCGCAGCGCCTGCGGCAGCCGCGGCACGACCTGACCGCGGGCCTGCGGCCCCTGCACGGCGAGGATGCCGAGATCGTCGCGATGACGGACCTCGACGCCGAACGCCCGCGCCTGCTGGCGGATCCACGCCAGATCCTTGTCGGTGGTGCCGGCGTTGACGACCAGACGGAACCAGCTCTCGTCGAGGAAGTAGCAGATGAGATCGTCGAGGACGCCGCCGTCCTCGCGCAGCATGCAGGAATACAGCGCCTTGCCCGGCTGCGTCAGCTTGGCGACGTCGTTGGCCAGCAGGTGGCGCAGGAACTCGCGCGTGCGCGCGCCGTGCAGATCGACGGCGGCCATGTGGGCGACGTCGAACATGCCGGCGGCCTGGCGCACCGCGTGATGCTCGTCGAGCTGGGACTGGTACTGGATCGGCATGTCCCAGCCGGCGAAATCGACCAGCTTGGCGCCGAGGCGGACGTGTTCAGCGTGCAGCGCTGTCTGCTTGAGCATACGGTTCCCGCGTCATGAAATGTCGTTGCGAAAACCGCCCCTCTGTCCGGTGTACCTGAAAGTTCGAAAGCGGATGTACCGCTTCTGCCTCGTCGGTGGCCTGCCTTGCGGCGGGCGCTCTCCAGAGTGTTACTGCAGCACCGCGCTCCGTTTGCCTGAGCGATTCCGGGCGGATTTGCGCCTTCGGCGCCACCGTTGCCGGTGGTCTCTCGCGCGATGCTGCTTGCTACTTTAAAACAAACTCGGCCACGGCCATCCGTGGCGACACCGCATCTCCCGATCCGACCCCTGCCCGGCCGTCCCTGGCCGGGCGTTCCCGTCCGCGCGAAGCTGCGCTTCGCAAGCGCGGCCGAGAACCCTGAGCGATTCCGGGCGGATTTGCGCCTTCGGCGCCACCGTTGCCGGTGGTCTCTCGCGCGGTGCTGTTTGCGACTTGTTCGTTGCTGCCACGCTCCCGGCCGACGCCACCAGTACAGGTGGTCTCCGGGGGCGCGGAGTGCGCGCATGATAAGCGAGCCGGCCGGCCGCTGGCGAGTCGGACACGGGCGCGGGGGCGTCCGAGGCCGCTCACGTGAACTGGCACACGCCAGGCCTGCAGCTGTCAGGACAAATGCAGCTTGGTGCCAGCAGGCGTGGGCTATAGTCGTTTTTTGCTCGAACGGCCGGCTGCGCGTCAAACAATAATTCGGGGGAAGCATGCTTTTGCGGATGGATCCGAAAGCCGCGGGCCTGGCGCTCGCGCTCGGCGGCGCGCTTGGGCCGGCACTGGCACAGGTCACGCCCGGTCAGGTTGGCGACACATTGAAGCGGCCCGAGCCGCTGAAGGCCGCGCCGCCGGCGCCGCAGATCGAGGCCCCGGCGAGCAGCGCGCGCACGGTCGCGCCCGGTGGGCCGACTGTCACCGTCAGCCGCTTCGAGTTCAGCGGCAATACCGTGTTCCCGGCGGCGGAACTGCAGGGCGTGATCGCCGCATACACGCAGCGCCCGCTGACGCTGCTGGAGCTGTACGAAGCCGCCGACCGCGTCACCGACTACTACGTGGCGCACGGCTACACGCTGGCGTCGGTGACGCTGCCGCCGCAGAAGATCAGCACCGGCACCGTGCAACTGCAGGTCAGCGAAGGCCGCATCGCGCACATCGACGCCGACCACAACACGCTCTATAGCGACGAGCAGATCCGCCGCTATTTCGAGGCGACGCCGCCGGGCAGCCTCTACCGCGGTGACGACGTCGAGGACAGCCTGCGCCTGCTCAACACGCTGCCCGGCCTGCAGGCGCGCGCGGTGCTGCGGCCCGGCGCGCAATACGGCACCACGGACCTCGTCGTGCGCGTCGAGGAAAAGCCAATCGAGGGCTCGATCAACGCCGACAATTTCGGCCGCAAGGACGTCGGCCGCTTCCGGGTCTCGGCGCTCGGCCAGTTCAACAACCCGTTCGGCGCCGAAGACCAGCTGACGCTGATCGCGATGCGCTCCGAGGATAGCCTGCTGACCTATGGTTACCTGGAGTACGGCCTGCCGCTGAACTTCGGTGGCACCCGCCTCAAGGTCTCGTACGGCGAAGCGGCGTTCGACGTCGTCGATGCGCCGATCGACGGCCGCAACCGCGCCGGCCGCCTGCTCGTCGAGCATCCGCTGCTGCGCGGCGGCGCGACCCAGCTCACGCTCAGCGGCGGCGTGTCACGCACGCTCGCCAACGCCGATTTCACCGGCGCGACCTTCAACAGCACGGCGATCAACCTCGTCGAGTTCGGCGCGCAGCTGACGCACAGCTACCGCAACCTCGCGGTCACCCAGCTCAACACGACGATCCACACCAACTTCGAGCGCCAGGACCGCGACGATCTGCTCGCCAACGGCAGCCGCGTCACGCACGGCAAGGAACTGCTGCGCTGGGAGCTCGACGTGCAGCACCTGCAACCGCTGCTCTGGCAGACGCAGCTGCTGGCGCGCGTCAACGGCGTCTACTCGCCGGACCCGCTGGTCGACACCGAGGCTTACTCGCTCGGCGGACCGAGCAGCGTGCGCGGCTATCCGGCCGGCGAGATCCGCGGCGATCGCGGCTACTTCGGCTCGCTGACGCTGCGCCGCCCGATCGGCTGGGCCGGCCTGCTGTGGGTGCCGCGCGTATTCATCGAGGCCGGCAGCACGTATCTGATCGACGCGCCGGCCGGCATCGACGCCAAGGAATCACTGAGCGCTACCGGCGTCGGCGCCGACCTCGCCTGGGATCGCGTCACGATCCGCGCCGACTGGGCCTTCCCGCTCGACAACCGCACGGTCAGCGACCAGCTCGACAGCAGCCGCGTGCTCGCGTCGCTGTCGGTCGCGTTCTGAGCTTCCGGAGTTTCGTCATGACGCATTTCGCTAAGAATCACTTCGCCGCTGCCGTCGCCCTGCTGGCGCCGGCGCTGGCCGCCGCCAATCCGAGCGGCGGACAAGTCGTGTCCGGCACCGCCACGATCGGCGGCCAGACCGGCCGGATGGTCGTCACGCAGACCTCGAACAGCGCCATCGTCAACTGGCAGGACTTTTCGGTCGGCGCCGACGAATCGGTGCGCTTCGATCTGCCGAGCGCCTCGGCGGCGATCCTCAATCGCGTCACCGGCACCGCGGCCTCGAATATCGCCGGCAGCATCAGCTCGAACGGCCGCGTGTTCCTCGTCAATCCGAACGGCATCGTCTTCGGGCAGGGTGCGCAGATCAACGTCGGCTCGCTGATCGCGACCACGCTCGACATCAGCGACGCCGACTTCAACGCCGGCAGCTACAAGTTCCAGCAGGGCAGCGGCACGCCCGGCAGCATCGTCAACAACGGCAGCATCGTCGCCGACGGCGGCAACGTCGTGCTGCTCGCCGATCAGGTCCACAACGGCGGCCTGATCCAGGCCAACTACGGCCGCGTCGCGCTGCACGCCGGCGCCTCGATGACGCTGTCGTTCGACGAACAGGGCCTCATCAATTACGAAGTCGCCGACAACGACGCGCTGCTCGCCGCGCGCTCGCAGAACGCCGGCGTCAGCAACAGCGGCGAGCTGCGCGCCGACGGCGGCACCGTCTACATGACGGCGGTCGTCGCGCGCTCGCTGATCAAGACCGTCGTCAACAACAGCGGCACGATCTCGGCGACGCGCATGGAGTCCGGCGAGGACGGCGCGATCGTGCTGTACGGCGCCGGCGGCGACGTCGAGATCAGCGGCACGATCGATGGCGGCTACGTCTACGTCGGCAGCAGCCACGACGTCGCCAAGACCGCCGGCGCGTCGCTGCAGCTCTACGCCGACGCGCTCAGCGTCACCGCCGGGGACTCGATCGCGCTGGCCTCGGACGGCACCGAAGGCAGCAATTCCTACCTCAGCATCGGCAACGGCATCGCCATCGGCTACGACGCCGATCTGCTCGCGCAGATCGAAAGCTTCGCCGCCGCCCATCCGGATCTGCCGAACCTGATGCCGCGCAGCTACGGCCCGAATGCCGGCTTCGAGGCCGGCGGCAGCGTCGCCCTCGGCGACGTCTACCTCGGCGGCGGCTATCTGTACGTGCGCGCCACCTCGGTCAGCGCGCAGAACATCGCGACCGAAGGCAGCTTCTTCTACAACTACCGCCCGACCGGCGATACCAGCAACATCGATCTGGTGCAGAGCCTCAATCTGCCGATCTCGGCTTCGTCGGTGACGCTCGCCTACGGCGGCGGCGGCTACTCCGGCGACATCAACATCAGCGGCCTGCAGGCCCAGACGCTGACCGCCAGCGGCGATGCGGCGAACTATCTGTTCATGACCAACGGCAAGGTCAACGGCGCCGGGCAGCTGAGCACCAGCGGCGTGGTCGCCGTGCTCGCCGGCACCGCCGGCCCCGGTCCCGATCCCGGCACGCCGGGCGAACCGACGCCCGAGGACGAGGCGACCGCCGCGACCATCGCCACCGTCACCACCGGACTCGCCCAGACCGTGACCGTGCACGATCTGCAGCCGGCGCTGCCGCCGGGCAGCGAACCGGCGCTGGTCAGCGAAGCGCCGATGGCGACGCAATGCCAGTGAGCCCGACGAGAACCGCCATGCGCTACTTCCCTGCCCTGCTCGCCGCCTGCGCGCTCGCCTGGCTCGTGCCCGCGATCGCCGCCGCACCGTCGTCGCCGCCCGCCGAGAACACCGCGCCGGCCGCCGGCGAAATCGTCCTGCTGACCGGCCACGGCACCGCGCTCAGCCCCGACAGCGGACGCGTCCGCGACCTCGCCAAGGGCGACAAGGTCTATGCCGGCGACGTCCTCAACGCCGGCCCCAACAGCTACATCAACGTGCGTTTCAGCGACGGCGCATTCGTGCTGCTGCGGCCGAACTCGCGCTTGGCGATCGAGGCCTACGCCTATGCCGGCCCGGCGCCGGACGCCGCGACGAAGCCGGACACCCCGCCCGCCGCCGCGACGCCGGCGCCGGCGGCCGCGCAGCCGGCGACCCCGGCGACGACCGCACCGCCGCCGAGCGGCGGCCTGCAGCGCGCGTTCCTGCGCCTGCTCAAGGGCGGCTTGCGCACGGTGTCGGGCCTGATCGGCAAGGCCGATCCGGAGGAATACCGGGTGACGACGCCGGTCGCCACGATCGGCATCCGCGGCACCGACTACTACGCCTATCTCTGCGATCTCGCCTGTGCCAGCGATCCGATCATCGTGCAGAGCCTCGAACTGCTGCATCTCGAACAGGGCATGGCGCTCGGCGCGACGCTGAACGGCGTGCTCGCCGGCAGCATCGCCGTCACCAACGCCGCCGGGCATACCGAAATCCTCGGCAGCGGCCAGTACCTGCTGACGCTGAACGACGGCCGTCAGATCCGCCTGCCGGAAGAACCGCGCTTCCTGCGCGTCACGCCGTTCCCGAATCCGCAGACGATGTGCCCGTAAGCCCGTCGACGGCACGAACCGGCCGCGACCGTCGTGGACGCACGAGGGTCGCGGCCTTTTTCGTCTCGGGAACTGCCTTCGCGACCGGCGTCCGGCCACAGCCGGCGGCGCCTCAGGCGCCGATCGCGCGGCGCACCAGTTCGCGCCGCAGCGGCGCGACGGCGTTGACGGCGGCCAGACCGGCGTCGCGCAGGCGGCCGGCGCCCGGCACGCGGAACGCGCGATACAGCCCGTCGGTCACCGCCAGCATGTCGAGCACGTCGGCGCGACGCGCGCGCTCGTAGCGCTTCAGCACGCGCGGCGCCGCCCAGTCGCGACTCTCGGCGCGCGCCGCGGCGATCGTGTCGAGCAGCACGGCGACGTCGCCGAAGCCGAGATTGACGCCCTGCCCGGCGAGCGGATGGACGACGTGCGCGGCGTCGCCGACCAGCACCGCGCACCCGGCGACGTAACGTTCGGCGTGCTGCAGCGCCAGCGGGAACTGCACGCGCCGCGTGCAGCCGGTGATGGCGCCGAGCACGTGCTGGCTGGCCTCGCCGAGGGCGCGGCAGAACGACTCGTCGTCGAGCGCGAGCAGCGCCTCGGCCGCGGTCGACGACCAGACGATCGACGAGCGCCCGTCGGCGAGCGGCAGCAGCGCCAGCGGTCCGGTCGGCAGGAAACGCTGCCAGGCGGTCTGCCGGTGCGGCCGCTCGGTACGCACATGGCAGACCACCGCGGTCTGCTCGTACTGCGCGCTGAGCGCCTCGATGCCGAGCGCCGCGCGCAGACGCGATTCGCGCCCTTCGGCGATGACCAGCAGGCGCGTGCGCAGGGTGCCGCCATCGTCGAGCCGCAGTTCGGCGCCGGCGTCATCGCTCGCCACCGCCGCGACCTGCACGCCGGCGCGCGCGACGCCCGCCGGCAGATGCCGCCACAGCACGTCGGCGAGCAGACCGCTCTCGACGATATGGCCCAGCGCCGGCACGCGGGCGTCGCCGGCGTCGAAACGCAGGGCGCGTTCCGCTTCGCTCTCCCAGACCTGCATGCGCTGGTACGGCGAGCTGCGCACGGCTTGCACCTCCGGCCACACGCCGAGACGTTCGAGCAGGGCCACGCAGGACGGCGCCAGCGCGTAGACGCGCAGGTCGTAGTCGTCGCCGGCATCGAGCACGCGCGGCGTCGGACCGCCGCGCTCGAGCAGCTGCACGGTCAGGCCCTGCTGCGCGAAACCGAGCGCGGCCGCGGCGCCGACCAGGCCGCCGCCGACGACGGCGACGTCGCACTGCGCGATCGCGCTCATCAGCCGCCCCGCGCCAGGCGCGGCGTGTCGCCGCCGAAGCCGAGGTTCTGCCACATCACCGCCTGCTTCAGCGGCGGCGCCAGATCGAGCGCGAGCAGGCCGAGATGGCGCAGGCCGCGCAGGCCCGGCACGCGGTTCGAGAACAGGCGCACCAGATGGTCGGTGAAGCCGGCGACACGCTCGCGATCGCGCGCACGGCGCGCGGCGTAATCGTCGAGCACGGCGGCCACGCCCGGATCGGCGCCGGCCGCGTCGAGCACTTCGATCACGGTGGCGACATCGCGCAGGCCGAGATTGAAACCCTGCGCCGCGACCGGATGCAGCGACTGCGCGGCGTTGCCGACGAACAGCACCCGCGATGCCCGCAGCGCGTCGCTGAGCACGCGCGCCAGCGGATGCGCCTGGCGGCGGCCGAGTTCGACGAAGCGGCCGAGGCGTTCGCCGAAGCAGGCTTCGGCGGCGGTGATGAATTCGGCGTCGCCGGCGGCGAGCCGCGCGGCGACCGCCGCCGCCGGCGTGGTCCAGACCAGCGAGCAGGTGTGCGCGTCACGCGTCTTCGGCAGCAGCGCGATCGGCCCTTCCGGCGTGAAGCGCTCGTAGGCGCAGCCGCCGTGCGGCCGCGTCGTGCGCACGGCGGTGACGATCGCCGACTGCTCGTAGTCGCGGCGCGCGCTGCCGATGCCGAGCAGCTCGCGCACGCGCGAGCCGGCGCCGTCGGCGGCGATGACCAGCCGCGCGCGCAGGCGCTCACCGTCGGCGAGCTGCAGCGTCGCACCCTCGTCATCGCGCTGCAGGGCCTGCAGCTGCGCCGGACAGTAGAGCGCCGTCGTGCCGAGCGCCTGCAGCAGGCGCTGCCACAGCGCCTGGCCGATCGCACGCAGCGGCACGTTGTAGCCGAGCGCGTCGAGGCCGGCCTCGGCGGCGCTGAAGCGGGCGACGCCGAAACGGCCCTGCTCGGAGATGTGCGTCGAGGTGATCGGCGCCGCCTCGGGCGCCAGCGCGTCCCAGACGCCGAGCGCGGCGAAGATCTGCTGGCTGGCGTGATTGAGCGCGATGCAGCGCTCGTCCCAGCTCTGCGCCGTCGCCGGCGGCGGCGCCGCCTCGATCAGCGCGACGCGGCGCCCGCCCGGCGCGAGGCCGACGGCGAGGCTGGCGCCGACCAGACCGCCGCCGACGATCGCGACATCGAATGCCGGCAGCGTCGCCGCTTCGTCCGTCACCGCGCTCACGCCGCCATCAGCTTTTCGATTTCAGCGACGGCTTTCGGCACGCCGCCGGTCAGCACGCGCGGACCGTCGTCGGTCACCACCACATCGTCCTCGATGCGGATGCCGATGCCCCAGTAGCGCTCGTCGACGCCCTCGCTGCCGGGGGCGATGTAGAGCCCGGGTTCGACCGTCATCACCATGCCGGCCTCGAAGCGGCGGTACTCGCCGTCGATCCGGTAGCGACCGACGTCGTGCACGTCCATGCCGAGCCAGTGGCCGGTGCCGTGCATGTAGAAGCGGCGCTGCCGGCCGGCCTTGATGAGGTCCTTGACGCTGCCCTTGAGCAGACCGAGATCGACCAGGCCTTCGGTGAGGATGCGCGTCGCCACCTCGTGCGGCTTGCCGACCGACTCGCCGACTTTCAGCGTCTTGATCGCCGCCTCGTTGGCGGCCAGCACGATCTCGTAGACCTCCCGCTGCGCCTGGCTGAAGCGGCCGCCGACCGGAAAGCTGCGCGTGATGTCGGCGGTGTAGCCGTCGAGTTCGCCGCCGGCGTCGATCAGCAGCAGCTCGCCGTCGCGCAGCACGTCGTCGTTCTCGACGTAATGCAGGATGCAGGCGTTGGCGCCGCCGCCGACGATCGAGCCGTAGCCCGGCTGCATGCCGTGGCGCAGGAAGTGCGCCTCGATCTCGGCGCCGACCTGCCATTCGCGCAGGCCCGGCCGCGCCGCGCGCATCGCCAGGACGTGCGCCTCGGCGCTGATGCGGCAGGCCTCGGCCAGGGTCTTCAGTTCGCTCGCCGACTTGTGCAGGCGCATCTCGTGCAGGCTGGTTTCGAGCGCGACGAAATCGGTCGGCGCCATCGCGCCGCGGCGCGACACCTCACGGATCTCGCGCACGCAGGCGGCGATCTTCGGGTCCCATTCGGCGTGCTCGCCCATCGTGTAGTGCACGCGCGAACGGCCGCCGAGCAGCTGCGGCAGCTGCTCCTCGAATTCCTCGATGGTGAACGCTTCGTCGACCTCGTAGTCGCGCACCGCGCCCTCGGGCCCGGCGCGGCGGCCGTCCCAGATCTCGCGGTCCGGATCGCGCGAGCGCACGAACAGCACGTACTCGGCCTTGTGGCCGTCGATCCTGCGGCCCGGCACCAGCACCAGCACGGCGTCCGGTTCGGGAAAGCCGCTCAGGTACATGAAGTCGCTGTCCTGGCGGAAGCGGTAATGCGTGTCGCGGGCGCGGATCACCTCGCGCGCCGAGGGGATGATGGCGACGCCGTCGCGACCGATGCGCTTCATCAGCGCGGCACGGCGGCGGGCGTATTCCTTCAGGGCTGCGGCGTTCGGTTTCATGGCGGGTTCAGTGCAGGTGCTGCGACTGTGCGGGATCGAGCGTCGGCCGCGGGTGCAGCTCCATGTACAGCAGCTGCGCGCCGACGCGCACGTACTCGACGAGCTCGGCGTAGGCGGTTTCCTCGATGTCGGGGTCGTCTTCCTCGCCGACGGCGGCCTGCGTGAACTCGGTGAGGTCGCGCACGATTTCGCGCGCATCCTCGGTGAGCCGCTCGAGATCGAGGCCCGGACGGCTGGCGAAGCCGTACAGGAAGCCTTCGCACCAGCTGACCAGCGCGCGCACGCGCGGCACCAGCGCGACCTCGTCGTCGGGCAGCAGCAGGTCGAACGCCATCTCGCTGTCCTGCAGCGCTTCGACCGTTTCGCGGCGCAGCTCGACCAGCGCGCGGCGCGTTTCGGCATCGTTCGGAGCCGCCTGCTCGTCGTGCTCGATCAGGCGCAGCAGGTCGATCTCGTCGGGCTTGGTGACGCACAGCGCACCGCACAGCGCGCCGTGGTATTCGGAAGCGTCTTCGCCGTGCCCGATGCGCGCGAGCGTAGCGGACAGGCGTTCGTAGGCAGAGGAATCGGACATGGCGCGCATTATAGGCGCCGCGCCCGCGCGGCCGTGCTTCAGGTGTCGGCCGCAGCGTCGCCGGCGGCGACGCGGTGCAGGGTTGCGGCGAAGTTGTCCGCCAGCGGGCCGCTGCTGCCGCGCGGCCGCAGGATGCCCAGTTCGATCTGCGCCGGCCGGCCGCGCAGCGGCCGGTACTGCACGCCGGCGCGCTGCAGCTGCTGGACCGAGGCCGGCACCAGCGCGACGCCCATGCCGCTCGACACCAGACCGATGATGGTCTGCATCTGCCGCGCGCTCTGCGTGATGCGCGGCACGAAGCCGGCGGCGCGGCAGCGGCTGATGATGAGGTCGTAAAGCCCCGGCCCGATGTCGCGCGGCGGCACGATGAAGCTGTCCCTGGCGAGCACACGCAGGTCGACCGCGCCCTCGCCCTGCACCGCCGGATGATCGGCCGGCGCCGCCAGCACCAGCGCCTCGCGCAGCACGCGCTCGAAGCGCAGATCCGGCTCGTCGACCGGCGCGAGGCCGATCGCCAGATCGAGCCGCCCGGCGCGCAGCTCGCGGATCTGCGCGTCGGTCGTCAGCTCGTGCAGCTGCACCTCGACCCGCGGATAGCGGCTGCGGAAACGCTTCAGCGCCGGCGGCAGGATGCCGTAGTCGGCGATCGACACGAAGCCGACCGCCAGCACGCCGACATCGCCTTCGTGGACCTGCCGCGCGCGCTGGCGGGCCTGCTCGAGACGCAGCAGCGCGGCGCGCACTTCCTCGTAGAACACCACGCCGGCGGCGGTCGGCGTGACGCCGCGGTTGCTGCGCTCGAGCAGCCGGACGCCGATCTCGTCCTCGAGCGCCTTGAGCTGGGTCGACAGCGGCGGCTGCGAGACGTGCAGGCGCGCCGCCGCGCGCGACAGGCTGCCCTCCTCGACGATCGCCGTGAAATACCGCAGCTGGCGCAGGTCCACTATTCGCAACCCCTATATCGGCCTTCTCGATATTGTATTAGCCGATATACACGAAGCGCAGCACAATAGCGCTCTTTCCCAGCCTTGCCCGCCAGGACGTCACGTCATGCCGCACTACCGTTCCCGTACCAGCACCCACGGCCGCAACATGGCCGGCGCCCGCGCGCTGTGGCGCGCCACCGGCATGAAGGACGGCGACTTCGGCAAGCCGATCATCGCCGTCGCCAATTCGTTCACGCAGTTCGTGCCCGGCCACGTGCACCTCAAGGAACTCGGCCAGCTGGTGATCGAGGAGATCGAGAAGGCCGGCGGCATCGGCAAGGAGTTCAACACGATCGCCGTCGACGACGGCATCGCCATGGGCCACGACGGCATGCTCTATTCGCTGCCGTCGCGCGACATCATCGCCGACAGCGTCGAGTACATGGTCAACGCGCACACCGCCGACGCGCTGGTCTGCATCTCCAACTGCGACAAGATCACGCCCGGCATGCTGATGGCGGCGATGCGCCTCAACATTCCGGTCGTGTTCGTCTCCGGCGGCCCGATGGAGGCCGGCAAGACCAAGCTCGCCGACAAGGTCATCCCGCTCGACCTGATCGACGCGATGGTCGCCGCCGCCGACGACAAGGTGTCGGACGCCGACGTGCAGCAGATCGAGCGTTCCGCGTGCCCGACCTGCGGCTCGTGCTCGGGCATGTTCACCGCCAATTCGATGAACTGCCTGACCGAGGCGCTGGGCCTGTCGCTGCCCGGCAACGGTTCGCTGGTCGCCACCCACGCCGACCGCGAACAGCTGTTCCGCCGCGCCGGCCGCCTGGTCGTCGAACTGGCGCGCCGCTACTACGTCGACAACGACGAGCGCGTGCTGCCGCGCAACATCGCGAGCAAGGCGGCGTTCGAGAACGCGATGTCGCTGGACATCGCGATGGGCGGCTCGACCAACACCGTGCTGCATCTGCTGGCGGCCGCGCAGGAAGGCGAAGTCGGCTTCGCGATGCAGGACATCGACCGCCTGTCGCGCCAGGTGCCGAACCTGTGCAAGGTCGCGCCGTCGAGCCACCACCATCTCGAGGACGTGCATCGCGCCGGCGGCGTGATGGCGATCCTCGGCGAGCTCGACCGCGCCGGTCTGCTCGACACCTCGGTGCCGACCGTGCACAGCCGCTCGCTGGCCGAGGCGCTCGACAACTGGGACATCGCGCGCACGCAGGACAGCGCCGTCCACGAATTCTTCCGCGCCGGTCCGGCCGGCATCCGCACCACGCAGGCGTTCTCGCAGAGCTGCCGCTACGACGCGCTCGACCTCGACCGCGAGAAGGGCTGCATCCGCGACAAGGCCCACGCCTACAGCCAGGACGGCGGCCTCGCGGTGCTGTACGGCAACCTCGCCGAGCGCGGCTGCATCGTCAAGACCGCCGGCGTCGACGCCAGCATCCTCACGTTCGGCGGCCCGGCGGTCGTCTTCGAGAGCCAGGACGCGGCGGTTGACGCCATCCTCGGCGGCCAGGTCAAGGCCGGCGACGTCGTCGTCATCCGCTACGAAGGTCCGCGCGGCGGCCCGGGCATGCAGGAAATGCTGTACCCGACCAGCTACCTGAAATCGAAGGGGCTCGGCAAGCAGTGCGCGCTGATCACCGACGGCCGCTTCTCCGGCGGCACCGCGGGTCTGTCGATCGGCCATGTCTCACCGGAAGCGGCCGAGGGCGGCAACATCGGCCTGATCGAGAGCGGCGACCGCATCGAGATCGACATCCCGAAGCGCACGATCCGCATCGCCGTCAGCGACGAGGAACTGAGCAAGCGCCGCGCCGCGCAGGACGCCCTCGGCTGGAAGCCGGCGGCGCCGCGCCAGCGCCGCGTCAGCACCGCACTGAAGGCCTACGCCAAGCTCGCGACCAGCGCCGACCGCGGCGCGGTCCGGGACCTGAGCCTGCTCGACTAGCGCCTGCTGACAGGCGCCGAGAACGGTCGCCCGGCAACCCCGACGACCCCGGCCGCGGCCCTCCACAGGGTGCCGTGGCCGGGGCTTCTCCCGTCCCGGCACCTCGCGCACCGTGAAGCCGCGGGCCGCGCCCTTGCCGCAACGCCCGACGGCGCACCTGCCTGCCGCTGCCGGCCGCCGCGCGCGCCAGCGCTTATCATCCGGCGCACTTTCCGTAACACCGTCGCCGCCATGAAGCCAGGCTCCCATTCCCTGCAGCACGCCCGCCTGGTCGCGGACGTCGTCAGCGGCGGCCGCGCGGCGGCGCGCTACGACGCGCAGATCCGCGCGTCCTGGCAGCGCTGCCTCGCCGACTACGCGCTGCAACCGGGCCGGCCGCGGCGCCCGGCGATCGTGCGCGGCGCCGAGCTGCGCCAGCGCCGCGAGCGTGCCGGCGCGATCTATCCGATCGCCCAGATCGAGATGCGCAGCCTCTGCCAACTGTTCAACGCGCCGGTCGGCGTGATGCTGACCGACCGCGACGGCGTGATCCTCAGCTACTGCGGCGATCCCTCGTTCGCCGAGATGGCCTACGCCGCCGGCTTTCGCGAAGGCGCGGTCTGGAGCGAGGCCGAACAGGGCACCAACGGCATGGGCACCTGCCTGGCGATCGGCGCGCCGGTGCTGATCGAAGGGCCGGCGCACTTCCTCTCGCAGAACGCCGGCCTGACCTGCTGCGCGGCGCCGATCGCCGACGGCCGCGGCCGTCTGGCCGGCACGCTCAACATGTCCGGACGCCTGCCGCTGTCGGCCGGGCCGACGCAGGCGCTGGTGCGCCTGGCGGTGCAGAACATCGAACACCGCGCGCTGCTCGACCACCACCGCCACGACCATCTGCTGCGCTTCCATCCGCGCCGCGAGTTCGTCTCGACCGCCGGCGAAGGCCTGCTCGCGTTCGACGCCGACGGCATCGTGCTCGCCGCCAACCGCAGCGCGCTCGACTGGCTCGGGCGCACGCAGCACGCCGAGGTCTGCGGCGCGCCGGTCGAAACCCTGTTCGGCTGCCGGCTCGAACGTCTGCTGGCGCTGTCGCGCACGCCGACGCACGCGCAACCGCTGCCGCGGCCCGGCGCCGGGCTGCTCTGTTACGGCATCGTGCAGGCGCCGCCGTCGGCCGCGTCCGCGGCCGGCCGGCCGCTGGCCGACGCCGAGCGCGAAACGCTGCGCGACATGCTCGAACGCTGCGGCTGGAACGTCAGCCTCGCCGCCGACCGTCTGGCGATCAGCCGCCGCACGCTGTACCGCAAGCTCGAACGCCACGCGCTGCAGCGCTACCGCAGCGACTGAGTCCGCCGCGCCTGTGCCACATCTGGCACAGGTTTGCGCCACCCGGCGCGCGCCGGCACGATGCCGCTTTCCGCGCCTCGCGAGGCCGGATCGCGCGCGCGGTCCGGCCCGTCCGGCCTCCCCCTCCCGCCCACGCCCGCCAGGAGTTCCCCATGGACGTCCGCGCCGCCGTCGCCTTCGCAGCCGGCCAGCCCCTCGTCATCGAAACCGTGCAGCTCGACGGCCCCAAGGCCGGCGAAGTGCTCGTCGAGCTGAAAGCCACCGGCATCTGCCATACCGACAAGTACACGCTGTCCGGCGCCGACCCGGAGGGTTTGTTCCCGAGCATCCTCGGCCACGAAGGCGCCGGCGTCGTCGTCGATGTCGGGCCGGGCGTGAAGCACCTCAAGAAGGGCGATCACGTCATTCCGCTCTACACGCCGGAATGCCGCGAGTGCAAGAGCTGCACCTCGCGCAAGACCAATCTGTGCACGGCGATCCGCGCCACGCAGGGCCAGGGCCTGATGCCGGACGGCACCTCGCGCTTCAGCTTCCAGGGCAAGCCGATCCACCACTACATGGGCTGCTCGACGTTCGCCAACTACACGGTGATGCCGGAGATCGCGCTGGCCAAGATCCGCGAGGACGCGCCGTTCGACAAGGTCTGCTACATCGGCTGCGGCGTGACGACCGGCCTCGGCGCGGTGCTGTTCACCGCCAAGGTCGAGGCCGGCGCCAACGTCGTCGTCTTCGGCCTCGGCGGCATCGGCCTCAACGTCATCCAGGGCGCGAAGATGGTCGGCGCCGACAAGATCATCGGCGTCGACGTCAATCCGGCGCGCGAAAGCATGGCGCGCGCGTTCGGCATGACGCACTTCGTCAACCCGAAAACGATCGAGGGCGATCTGGTCGCGCATCTCGTCGAGCTGACCGGCGGCGGCGCCGACTACAGCTTCGAATGCGTCGGCAACACCACGCTGATGCGCCAGGCGCTCGAATGCTGCCACCGCGGCTGGGGCGTCAGCACCGTCATCGGCGTCGCCGCGGCCGGCCAGGAGATCTCGACGCGGCCGTTCCAGCTCGTCACCGGCCGCCGCTGGCAGGGCTCGGCCTTCGGCGGCGCGCGCGGCCGCACCGACGTGCCGAAGATCGTCGACTGGTACATGGAGAAGAAGATCGCGATCGATCCGATGATCACGCACGTGCTGCCGCTCGAACGCATCAACGAGGGCTTCGATCTGATGACGCGCGGCGAGTCGATCCGCAGCGTCGTCGTCTACTGATGACGGCCACGCCGGCGACGCCGGGAACCGATGATCACCGCATGAAACCGGACATGGAAACGATCTCCGAACAGCGCTGCTTCGACGGCGTGCAGGGCCGCTACACGCACGCCTCCGGACAGACCGGCACGACCATGCAGGTCTCGGTCTATCTGCCGCCGCAGGCCGGCAGCGGCAAGGTCCCGGCGCTGTACTACCTCGCCGGCCTGACCTGCAGCGACGAGACCTTCATGATCAAGGCCGGCGCGCAGCGCCTCGCCGCCGAGCTGGGCCTGGCGCTGGTCACCTGCGACACCAGCCCGCGCGGCATCGAGCTGCCGGGCGACCGCGCGCACTGGGACTTCGGCGTCGGCGCCGGCTTCTATCTCGATGCCACGCAGGCGCCGTGGTCCGCGCACTACCGCATGGGCTCGTACGTCAATCTGGAACTGCCGGCACTGATCGAAGCGCACTTCCCGATCGCGAGCGAGCGCCGCGGCATCTTCGGCCACTCGATGGGCGGCCACGGCGCGCTGGTGACGGCACTGCGCCATCCGGCACGCTGGCATTCGGTCTCGGCCTTCGCGCCGATCAGCAACCCCTGCCGCGTGCCCTGGGGCGAGAAGGCCTTCACGAACTATCTCGGCGAGGACCGCACGCGCTGGAGCGACTGGGACGCCAGCGAGCTGATGGCGGCGCGCGCGCATCCGTCGCCGATCCTCGTCGACCAGGGCGAAGCCGATGCCTTCCTCGACCGCGAACTGCAGCCGCAGGCGCTGGAAACAGCGGCGCGAATCTCGGGCCAGTCGCTGAGGCTGCGCCGCCATGCCGGCTACGACCACAGCTACTGGTTCATCCAGACTTTCGTCGCCGACCACCTGCGCCACCATGCCGCCGCCCTGAACCGCTGAATCGCCGGATTTCCGGACCGACGGATCGCCTGGCGTTGCCGAGCGGCGTCGTGCTCGCCCCCACCATGCCCGCTAATATCCTCATCGCAGGACATGAGCGGGCCAACCATGGAAGGGGAAGCGCCAATGCTGTCGAAATCGCCTATCACGGCATCGGTGGAAACGCTGCAGGCCATACTCAACGCCATTCCGAATCCGGTCTTCCTGAAGGACCGCCTGCACCGTCTCGTCGTCGTCAACGACGCCATGTGCGCGCTGATGGGGCAAGACCGCGACCAGGTGATCGCGCAGGGCGACCAGTCCCTGCCCGGCGAGCAGCGCGATGTGTTCTGGAAGGTCGACGACCTCGTCTTCGAGACCGGCCAGCCGCATGAGAACGAGGAAGTCCTGACCGACGGCAGCGGCTCGCTGCGCGTGATGCTGACGCGCAAGCGGCTGATCCGCCTGCCGACAGCCGACGGCGAGCAGCCGTTCATCATCGGCGTGATCTCGGACATCACGCGCATCCGCGAATCGGAGGCGCGCACGCTCTATCTGGCCGAGCACGACACGCTGACCGGGCTCGCCAACCGCACGCAGCTCAACGAAAGACTGCACGCCACGATCGCCGCGGCGGCCAATTCGGGTCTCCAGGCGGCGCTGCTGATGCTCGATATCGACCGCTTCAAGAACGTCAACGACCACTACGGCCACCCGGTCGGCGACCAGCTGCTGAGCATCGTCGCCAAGCGTCTGGTCGGGCTCGTCCGCCCGACCGATACCGTCGCCCGCCTCGGCGGCGACGAGTTCTGCATCGTGCAGGGCGGCCTCCACCAGCCGGCCGGCGCCTACAGCCTCGCGCGGCGCATCCTCGCCGCGATCGCGCGGCCGATCTCCATCGGCTCGCTGTCGATCAGCGTCACCACCTCGATCGGCATCGCCATCTTCCCGGAAGATGGCGCCACGCCCGAGGCGCTGATGAAGAACGCCGACGACGCCCTGTACGCCGTCAAGCGCAGCGGACGGCGCGGCTACCGGCGAGCCGAGAATGCCGCCGAGCCGCACGGCGCGCCGGGCTGGAACATCGAGTCCGAGTTGCGCGCCGCCCTGAAGAACGGGCAGCTGAGCCTGGCCTTCCAGCCGCTCGCCGCCGCCGCCGACGGCAAGACCCGCGGCTTCGAGGCGCTGGCGCGCTGGCAGCATCCGACGCGCGGCACGATCCAGCCCGACGAATTCATTCCGATCGCCGAGTCCTGCGGCCTCATCCACGAGCTCGGCGCCTGGATCCTGCACGAGGCCTGCGCGGCGGCGCAGAAATGGCCGTGGCCCCTGCAGGTCGCCATCAATGTTTCGCCGGTCCAGCTCGAGAACGGCGAGCTGCTGGCGCATGTGCGCGACGCGTTGTCGAGCACCGGACTGCCGGCATCGCGACTGGAACTCGAAATAACCGAGTCGGCGCTGCTCGACCACTCCGAGCGCGTGATGGACATGTTCGCGCAGCTCAAGGCGCTCGGCGTCAGCCTCGCGCTCGACGACTTCGGCGCCGGCTGGTCGTCGCTGGCGACGCTGCACAGCTTCCAGTTCGACCGCATCAAGATCGACCAGCGCTTCATTTCGCACATCGAATCGGACGCCCGCGCGGTCGCGATCGTGCGCGCGGTACTGAGCCTCGCGCAGACGCTCAACGTGCCGGTCACCGCCGAAGGCATCGAGGACAAGGCGCAGTTCATCGCACTGCGCCAGATGGGCTGCAACGAGCTGCAGGGCTTTTACCTGGGCGCGCCGCAGGCGCAGGCGAAACTGCCGGACGCGCTGCCCTGGCTGCCGCCCGCGGCGCCGTCGGAAAGCCGCTAAGCAAGCTCCGAAAAAGCTCATACGCCGTCACGGCGAGGAGCCGCAGGCGACGCCGCCATCCGGCGGCGCGCGCAGCCGGCGGCGCCTCCGGATCGCCACGGCCGCTGCGCGGCCTCGCGATGACGGAGGTGTTCAGACCTTCTCTGAGGAAAAGCGCCCCGGCGTCGCCGCCGGGGCCACGCACCGTCAGGCGACGGCGCTCTCGCGCGGCAGCAGACGCATCGTGCCGGTGTCGCGATAGCGCGTGTGCCAGGCGATCGCCTCCTCGAGGATGTGCGGCGTGTTGCCGCCGCGCTGGCAGGCGGCGCGGAAGTAGTCGCGCAGCGCGTCGCGATAGAGCGGGTGCACGCAGTTCTCGATGATCGTGCGGGCGCGCTCGCGCGGCGCCAGGCCGCGCAGATCGGCGAGGCCCTGCTCGGTGACGATGATGTCGACGTCGTGCTCGGTGTGATCGACGTGCGCGACGAACGGCACGACGCTGGAAATGTCCCCGTCCTTGGCGATCGACTTGGTGACGAACACCGACAGGTGCGCGTTGCGCGCGAAATCGCCGGAGCCGCCGATGCCGTTCATCATGTGCGTGCCGCCGACGTGCGTCGAATTGACGTTGCCGTAGATGTCGCACTCGAGCGCGGTGTTGATCGTGATCAGACCGAGGCGGCGGATGACCTCGGGATGGTTGCTGATCTCCTGCGGACGCAGCACCAGATAGCGCTTGTAGTGATTGATGTCGTCGAGCACGCGCTCGTAGAGCGGCTGCGACAGCGTGATCGACGAGGCCGAGGCGAACGCCAGCTTGCCGGCGTCGATCAGCTCGATCGAGCTGTCCTGCAGCACTTCCGAATACATCTTCAGGCTGTGGAACTGCGAGTCGATCAGGCCGTGAAGCACGGCGTTGGCGATCGTGCCGATGCCGGCCTGCAGCGGCTGCAGCGTCAGCGGCAGGCGTCCGACACGAACCTCGTTGCGCAGGAACTCGTCGAGATGGCCGGCGATCGCGCGCGTCTCGGCGTCCGGCGGCAGCACGTTGGACGGGCTGTCGGCCTTGTTGGTGATGACGATCGCGACGATCTTTTCCGGATCGACCGGGATGTACGGCACGCCGATGCGCTGCTCCGGCGTGATCAGCGGGATCGGCAGGCGATGCGGCCGGTACGTCGGGATGAAAATGTCGTGCAGGCCTTCGAGCGCCGCCGGCATCGTCAGGTTGATCTCGACGATGATCTTGTCGGCGAGGATCGCGAAGCTCGCGGAATTGCCGACCGACGTGGTCGGCACGATGCCGCCGTGCTCGGTGATCGCCGTCGCCTCGATCACGGCGATGTCGACCGGCGCCAGCTGGCGGCCGCGCAGCTGCTCGACCGTCTCCGACAGGTGCTGGTCGATGAACATCACTTCGCCGGCGTTGATCTTGCGGCGCAGCGTCGGGTCGGCCTGGAACGGCATGCGGCGGCCGATGACGCCGGCCTCCGACAGCACCTTGTCGATGTCGTTGCCGAGCGAGGCGCCGGTCATCAGCGTGATCTTCAGCGGCGCGTTCGCGGCGCGCTCGGCGAGCGCCAGCGGCACCGCCTTGCAGTCGCCGGCGCGGGTGAAGCCGCTCATGCCGACGGTCATGCCGTCCTCGATCAGCGCGGCCGCCTGATCGGCGCTCATGATGCGGCTGGCAAGGCTGGGGCGACGGATGCGATCGGAATACATGGCCTTTCCTCGGGGCTGAACATTTATCGTGAGGCGCGTCTCGCGCGGCCGCGATGGTACCGGCCGCTGCCCCGGCAGTTTGTCGTCTCGGCGACATTCGCTGGGATTTCCCGCCAGACGGCAGGCCGCCGGCGGTCGGGGAGTTCCGCCGGCGGCCCCGGCTGGCGCTTTGCGGGGTCCCGACACCACTCGGGGTTCGCGCCAACGACTTCATCTTAGGCTCGCCACCCGCCCCGGCCTTGACCGGCGTCAATCCGGCGCGCGCCACGTCCCGTGAAAAGCACGCCATCGGTGCGGCCGCCAACGCAAGGCCGCCGCGGATCGAGCGGTCCCGCCCCGGGCGCAGCCGGCCGGCACCGCCTGACCCACGGACGGCCGTTCGGGCCGGCGCGGCCCGGCGCCCTATAATTCGCGCATGAACCCGTCCGACTTCGTTTCCGTGCTGCGCGGTTGCGCGCCGTATGTGCATGCGCACAACGGCCGCGTGTTCGTCATCGCCTTCGGCGGCGAAGCGGCCGAGCGACCGGACTTCGACTCGCTGATCTACGACATCGCCCTGCTGCACAGCCTCGGCGTCAAGCTGATCCTCGTGCACGGAATCCGCCCGCAGATCGACGCCCGGCTCAAGGCCCAGGGCATCGAACCGCGCTTCGTCGACAACGTCCGCGTCACCGACCGCGCCGCGCTCGAATGCGCCAAGGCCGCCGCCGGCAGCGTGCGCATGGACATCGAGGCGCGCCTGTCGACCTCGCTGGCGTCGACGCCGATGGGCGGCGCACGCCTGCGCGTCGCCGGCGGCAACTGGATCACGGCGCGCCCGGTCGGCGTGCGCAGCGGCATCGACCACCAGTTCACCGGCGAAGTCCGCCGCGTCGATACCGAGACGATCGCCCAGGTGCTCGCGCAGGATCGCGTCGCGCTGCTGTCGCCGATCGGCTACTCACCGACCGGCGAATCGTTCAACCTGCGCGCCGAGGACCTGGCGACCGCCGTCGCCGTGGCGATGGGCGCCGACAAGCTGGTCTTCGTCACGCCGACCAATCCCGACCAGTGGGGTCTTGCCGAAGGCACCGGCGACGTCGGCCAGCTGTCCTGGGCCGAGGGCGAGCAGCTGCTCGACTCCGGCACGCTGACGCCGGTCGACCACGGCTACCTGCAGGCCGCGCTCGCCGCCACCAAGGGCGGCGTCAAACGCATCCACCTCGTCGGCCACGACGACGGCGCGCTGCTGCGCGAGCTGTACACGCGCGACGGCGTCGGCCTGATGCTGTATTCGGACGCCGACTACGAAGCCACGCGCGACGCCACCATCGAGGACGTCGGCGGCGTGATGGCGCTGATCCAGCCGCTCGAACAGCAGGGCATCCTCGTGCCGCGCTCGCGCGAGCAGCTGGAACTCGACATTCAGCACTTCAACGTCATCGTCCGCGACGGTCTGGTCATCGCCTGCTGCGCGCTGTTCCCGTTCCCGCAGAACGCGATGGGCGAGCTGGCCTGCGTCGCCGTGCACCCGGAGTATCGCCGTGCCGGCCGCGCCAGCGCGCTGCTCAAGCGCGTCGAGAACGAAGCCCGCGCGATGGGCCTGAAGAAACTGTTCAGCCTCACCACGCACACCCCGCACTGGTTCATCGAACACGGCTTCCACAAAGCCCCGATCGACGAACTGCCGGTACAGAAGCAGCGCCTCTACAACTACCAGCGCAATTCGCTGGTGGTGGTGAAAGATCTTCAGTAAGTCGCCGCACAACCGGGACTAGCGGCGACAAGCCGAATCCGGTCGCTAACCGCCTCACGTGGCGAGCCGAGGAGCACGCCCCCCCGCGGTGCGGGGGACAACTGCACAAGAGGCAGCCTGCGCGTTAGCCTTTGTGGACCAAGCTTGGGGAGCGCCGTGCCCGTACCGACTTTCGACCAGTTCATCGAGCCGATCCTGCGCCATCTCGCCGCGCATCCGGATGGCGTCCCGGCGCACGTCGCGCACGAGGCGGCGGCCAAAGCACTAGGTCTGAGCGCTGAACAGCGGCAGGAACAGATTGGCAGTGGTCAGGCTACGTACAAGAACCGCTCCGGCTGGGCGCACGACCGACTGAAACGCTCCGGCCTTTCGAGTTCGCCGCGGTATGGCTACTGGAAGATCACACCCGAGGGCATCCGCTACGCCGCCGACCATCCAGCCCCGCTTGCAGCTTCCGAAATCGAACGGCTGGCGACCGCCAATCTGGCGCTGAGACTCGGCAACAGCGACCCACAGAGCGAACCGGCTACGCAAATCATCGTCCCGCCGTCGATCCCTCCCGGAGCGCCGGTCAGCCCCGAAGAACGCCTCGAACAAGCATTGCAGGAACTGCGCGACAGCGCCGCTGCCGATCTGCTCGAAAACCTCAAGCGCGTCTCTCCATTGCACTTCGAGAACATCGTGCTCGACGTCCTGCACGCGCTCGGCTATGGCGCAAGCCGCAACGACCTGCAGCGCGTCGGCGGTAGCGGCGACGGCGGCATCGACGGCGTGATCTCGCTCGACAAGCTCGGCCTGGAAAAGGTTTACGTACAGGCCAAGCGCTGGAAAGAAAGCGCGGTCGGCCGTCCGGACCTGCAGGCTTTCTACGGCGCGCTGGCCGGCCAGAAGGCCAAGCGCGGCGTGTTCATCACGACATCCAGCTTCACGCCGCAGGCGCAGGACTTCGCGAAGTCTGTCGAAGGTATCGTCCTCGTCGACGGAGACAGGCTCGTGCATCTCATGATCGAGCACGAGGTCGGCGTCTCGTCGCGCATCATCAAAGTGCCGAAGCTCGACAGCGACTATTTCGACGAGGACAGCTGAGCGCACCCGCGCACCGCCCCGCCGAACGGAAAAGGCCGGCCGCTCCCCAATCCTTGTTCCCTTGCCCCGCAAGCCGGCTCAGCTGGCGATCACGCCCATCGTGATCGTCGCCGTGTAGCCGGAGCTGACGTTGCCCGAGAAGCTCAGCATCTCGTCGTCGTAGCCGTCCGCGAAGATGCCGTCGGCGTCGTTGCTGGTCGCGCGCGTCGATTCGCTCTTGCTGTACGCGCTGCTCGCGTAGACCAGTTCATTGATGTCCTCGTCGAATGCGAACTGCGAGGTCTTCAGCAGGGTGTTGAAACTGTCGTCGGCGTAGACCTCCACGTGGATGTGCGTCGCGCGACCCGAGTAGCGGCCGGGGTAGATCGTCTTGAACGTGACCTGGCCGTTGCCGTCGGTGACCTGCACGCCGCGCAGGTAGGTGTGCGCGCTGTTGCTGCCGTAGACCGAGTATTCGCCGCTGGCGTTGCAGTGCCAGACGTAGACGGCCGCACCTTCGAGCAAGGCGCAATTGTTGCCGACGTCCTCGACGGTGATCGTCAGCGTCAGCGGCACGCCGGCTTGCGTGTCGCTGCCGTCGAAGTCGGTGGTGATGTCGCCGCGGACCGCGGCGCTGTTGCGCAGGACGTCGGTCACGCCGCTCTGCGAACCGTCGGCCGGATACGGGCCGTTGGTTTCTTCGGGAATCTCGACGCAGCTGCCGCCGGACGCCGAGCCGCTGCCGGAGCCGGAGCTGCTGCCGGAAGCGGTACTGCCCGAGGTGCTGCCGTCGGCGCTGTCGCTGCCGCCCCCGCTGCAGGCGGCGAGGACCAGCGCGCCGAATCCGCCGCCGATGACACCGAGCGCGGCGCGGCGGTCGAGGCTGGCTTCGGTGAACGGAATCTTGGCGAGGGGCATGTTGCGCAGGGCATGGGAACCGAAGCTCAGCTTAGGCCGGGGAACCGGCGGGATGGCGCCGCCGTTACAATTGCGAATCACTTTCTACAAGCCGCAACCGGCGTTGCCGGACCGTGACACCGCGGCCACCGTACCCTGCCCCATGACCAACGAAGACTGGAAGCAACGCTCGCTCGCGCATGTCTGGCATCCGTGCACGCAGATGCGCGACCACGCCGGCGCTTCGCCGGAGATTCCGCTGATTCCCGTTGCGCGCGCCGAGGGGGTCTGGCTCGAAGACTTCGAGGGCAAGCGCTATCTGGACGCGGTCAGCTCGTGGTGGACGAACATCTTCGGCCACCGCCATCCGACGATCGTCGCGGCGCTCAAGGACCAGCTCGACACGCTCGACCACGTCATCTTCGCCGGCTTCACGCACGCGCCGGCCGTCGAACTCGCGGAGCGCCTCGTGCGGCTGGCGCCGCCGGGCCTGAACCGCTGCTTCTTCGCCGACAACGGCTCGGCGGCGGTCGAGGTCGCGCTGAAGATGAGCTTTCACTACTGGCGCAACGTCGGCCAGACCAAGAAAACCCGCTTCATCGCGCTCGACAACAGCTACCACGGCGAGACGCTTGGCGCGCTCGCGGTCGGCGGCCCGAGCATGTACCGCGACACCTATGCGCCGCTCTTGCTGCAGCCGATCCACGTGCCCTCGCCCGACTGCTACCCGCGCGGCGCCGGCGAAAGCTGGGAGGACTACACGCGCCGCCAGTTCTGGCACATGGAGCAGGCGCTGGAGCGCCACGCCGACGAAGTCTGCGCGGTGATCGTCGAGCCGCTGATCCAGTGCGCCGGCGGCATGCGCATGTACCACCCGCTGTATCTGACGCTGCTGCGCGAGGCCTGCGACCGCCACGGCGTGCACCTGATCGCCGACGAGATCGCCGTCGGCTTCGGCCGCACCGGCCGCATGTGGGCCTGCGACTGGGCGCCGCCGCCGCGCCACGACGAGGACGCGCAGCCGGGCATCACGCCGGACTTCATGTGCCTGTCGAAAGGCATCACCGGCGGCACCCTGCCGCTGGCGGTGACGCTGACGCGCGAGTCGATCTACGAGGCGTTCTGGGCCGAGTACCGCGAGGGCAAGGCCTTTTTGCATTCGCATTCGTACACCGGCAATCCGCTCGCCTGCCGCGCCGCGCTGGCGACGCTGGACCTGTTCGAGGAAACGCGCGCGCTGGCGACCAACCGCGCCGTTGCGCAGCTGATGTGGGCGCAGACCGCCGAGCTGCGCCAGCTGCCGCACGTCGCCGAGGTGCGCCAGCAGGGCATGGTGCTGGCGATCGAGCTGGCGAAGAACATTCGCACCAAGGAACCGTTCCCGGCCGCCGAGCGCCGCGGCCTGCGCGTCTACAACTACGCGCTCGAACAGGGCGTGCTGCTGCGCCCGCTCGGCAACGTCATCTACTTCATGCCGCCGTACGTCATCACGCCCAAGGAGATCGAACGGCTCGTGCAGGTCGCGACCGAGGGCATCCGCCGCGCGGTGCGCGACTGACATCGGCCTGACGCCGCCGCGTCGGCCATGACCGGCGCGCGCCCGCCGCGGCGTTCTGTCATCGCCGTTTCACTTCGCTGCCGCATCGTCGGCGTTTTCTTCGGGGGAAGACGGCGATGCGGATGCGGGCCTGGCGGGCGGGCGTGGCGACGGCGATGGCACTCGCGTTCGCGGCCTGCGGTGGTGGCGGCAGCGACGGCAGCAGCGAAGGCGGCAGCGGCGGCACGCGCTATCGGCTCGCGGTCAGCGTCAGCGGCGCCGGCCGCGTGGTCTCGGCGCCGGGCGGCATCGACTGCGGCTCGCAGTGCGAGGCGAATCTGCCCGCCGGCAGCACGGTGGTGCTGACGGCGACACCGGCCGCCGGCCAGCAGTTCGACGGCTTCACGGGCGCCTGCAGCGGCACGAGCTGCACGCTGCGGCTCGACGCCGACGCCCGCGTCAGCGCGCGCTTCTCGGCCGCGCCGGTGGTCAAGGCCTGCGACGAGGACCCGGACGCGCCGACCGCGCCGCTGCAGCACTACCGCGGCCTGATCCACGCCCACACCGCGTACTCGGACGGTGACATCCGCTCCAAGCCGCACGACGTGTTCCAGGCCGCGTACGACCAGCAGCTGTCGTTCGCCGCCGTCACCGATCATTCCGACACGCTCAACGGTCTGCTCTATATCTCCGTCGGTTCGGACTGCTTCAGCTCGCTGCAAGGCCTGCTGACCTGTCTGGTCCCGCAGGCCGGCGACTTCCGCAAGTGGGAGATGACGCAGCAGCAGATCGACGCCGACCGCAGCGACCGCTTCCTGCCGATTCGTGGTTTCGAGTGGACCTCGGACCGCTTCGGCCACATCAACGTGCTGTTCGGCCGCAACTTCTCGAACGCCAAGTTCGACGGCGGCTACCTGCTGACGATGGACACCTTCTGGAGCTGGCTGGCGCGCGCGCCGGGCCCGGACGCGACGCCGGGCGTGACCGCGCTCGGCGGCGGCGCCGACAGCCTGGCGATCTTCAACCACCCCGGCGACAAATGCCTCAGCGACAGCGACGCCGGCTGCAACTGGAACGACTTCGCCTACATCGACAGCGTCGACGCGCAGATGGTCGGCATCGAACTCGCGAACGACCATCGCCACGACCGCTACGCCGACGACTACATGCGGGCGCTGGACCGCGGCTGGCACGTCGGCGCGGTCGGCGCCGAGGACATGCACGACACCACCTGGGCACAGCCGCAGCATCCGAAGACCGTGGTGCTCGCCGAATCGCTCGACGACGCCGCCTTCAAGAAGGCGATGCAGGCGCGCCGCATGTACGCGCTGGTCAGCAACCAGCCGAACGAAGACCTGCGCATCACGCTCGACGCCGAGGGCCACGCGATGGGCTCGCGCCTGAGCTGCAGCGCCGGCAAGACGGTGCCGCTGCGCGTGCATGTCACGCTCGCCTCCGGCGCGCCGTTCAGCGGCATCCTGCGCCTCTACGACCGCGCCGATCCGCAGGCGCCGCTCGCCGACGGCCCGGGCAGCCCGCTCGCGACCATCAGCGGCGACACGCTGGAGTACGCGCTGCCGGTCGCGGCCGAGGGCGAGCACTGGTTCTTCGTGCGCGTCGACAACGCCTCGGGCGAATCGCTCGCCTATACCAGCCCGATCTGGATCCGCGCGCGGCCGTAGCGGCGCGCGGCGCTGTCGTCGTCATCACCACGGCTTGCGCCGCGGCGCACGGCCGCGCCGCAGCGCAAGCGCCTCAGCATTCGACGACGTTCACCGCCAGGCCGCCGAGGCTGGTCTCCTTGTACTTCGGGCGCATGTCCTCGCCGGTCTGGCGCATGGTCTCGATCACGCTGTCGAGCGAGACCACATGGCGGCCGTCGCTGCGCAGCGCGAGATACGCGGCGTTGATCGCCTTGACCGCGCCCATGGTGTTGCGCTCGATGCACGGGATCTGCACGAGGCCGCCGACCGGATCGCAGGTCAGGCCGAGGTTGTGCTCCATGCCGATCTCGGCGGCGTTCTCGATCTGCGCGTTGCTGCCGCCGAGCGCCGCGACCAGTCCGGCCGCCGCCATCGAGCAGGCGACACCGACCTCGCCCTGACAGCCCATCTCGGCGGCCGACAGCGAGGCGCGCTTCTTGTAGAGCAGGCCGATCGCCGCCGCCGTCAGCAGGAAGTCGCGGCTGCCGGGCAGCGTCGGCGCCTCGGTGAAGGTCTCGTAGTACTTCAGCACCGCCGGCAGCACGCCGGACGCACCGTTGGTCGGCGCCGTGACGACGCGGCCGCCGGCCGCGTTCTCCTCGTTGACGGCGAGCGCGTAAAGACTCACCCACTCGAAGATGTGCGAGGGATCGGAGCGCCGGCCGCGCGACACCAGATCGTCGTGCAGGGCCCGCGCGCGGCGGCGCACGCGCAGGCCGCCGGGCAGCACGCCGTCGACGCGGCAGCCGCGTTCGATGCACGCGAACATCGCCGCGCGCACGGCGTCGAGAAAGGCGTCGGTATCGACGTCGGGGCGCCAGGCACGCTCGTTGGCGCGCATGAGCGCGGCGACCGGCAGACCGCTGTCGCGGCCGATCGCCAGCAGTTCGGCGCCGGACGAGAACGGATACGGCAGCCGCGGCCGGTCTGCATCGGCCGCCGCATCCGCGGTGCCCGCATCGTCGCCGACGATCGCCCCGCCGCCGACCGAGTAGTAGTGATGCACGAGCGGCGGCGCATCGTCGAACTGCGCGGTGAAGCGCAGCGCGTTCGGATGACCCGGCAGGAACTCGCCGCGGTGCAGCAGCAGGTGCTCGGCTTCTCGAAACGCAATCGTCTGCCCGCCGCGCAGCGGCAGTTCGCCGCGCGCGCGAATCGCCTCGACGAGACCCGGCACCGCGTCCGGATCGACGCGCTCCGGCTCCCAGCCGCTGAGGCCGAGCAGCACGGCAACGTCGGTCGCGTGGCCCTTGCCGGTCAGCGCCAGCGAGCCGAACAGCTCGCAGACCAGGGTGCGCGGCGCCCGTGCGCGCAGCGCCGGCAGACCGGCGTAGCGGAACGCGGCGCGCATCGGCCCGACCGTGTGCGAGCTGGACGGACCGATGCCGATCGTGAACAGCTCGCGGACGCTGACCGGCGTCAGGCGCGGGTCGGGCCGCGCACCCGGCGCGGCGGCGGGCATGGCCAGTGGAACAGCGGCATCGTGAAGCTGCATGAAGGCGCCTCCGGTATCCGATCACGAACCGAAACTGCGCCCCTTCTGTCGCTGCTGCCTGAGATCGTTATCCCGTCGGCGGATGCGCGCGGCATCGCTTTCCAGAAGTCACAACGTCGTGCGGTCCTTTTGCCTGAGAGATTCCGGGGCGGTTGCTCCTTCGGCGCCGGCGCATGCCGGTCTCTCCCGCGACGACGGCGCCATCATGAAAAGCGCCGCGCGCGCCGTCAACGGGGCACGCGGCGCGAGCGCGGAAGGCCGCGGCCGGCCGCGCGCCGGTAACGCTCAGCCGTTGACGCCGCTCATCATCGCTTCGGGATAGCGCAGCCCGGCGACGGCGCCGGCCGGAAACACCGCATCGAGCGCGGCGAGTTCATCGGCGCCGAGCTTCACCGTCAACGCACCGATGTTCTCGTCGAGATACTTGCGGCGCTTGGTGCCCGGGATCGGCACGATGTCCTCGCCCTGCGCGAGCACCCAGGCCAGCGCCAGCTGCGCCGGCGTACAGCCACGCGAGGTGGCCATCGCCTCGACCTTGGCGACCAGCGCGAGGTTGCGCGCGAAATTCTCGCCCTGGAAGCGCGGGCTGTGACGGCGGTAGTCGTCGGCGTCGAAATCCGCCGGCGATTTGAACGCGCCGGCCAGGAAGCCGCGCCCGAGCGGGCTGTAGGCCACCAGCGTCACGCCGAGCTTGCGGCACATCGCCAGTGCGCCAGATTCGTCGACGTCGCGCGTCCACAGCGAGTACTCGCTCTGCAGCGCGGCGATCGGATGGACCTTGTGCGCGCGTTCCAGCGTCGCCGCCGAAGCTTCGGAAAGGCCCAGCCAGCGGACCTTGCCGGCACGCACGAGGTCGGCCATCGCGCCGACCGTTTCCTCGATCGGCACCGAGCGGTCGACGCGATGCTGGTAGTAGAGGTCGATGTGGTCGACGCCGAGCCGTTTCAGGCTGCCCTCGACGGACGCGCGCACATACTCCGGCCGGCCGTTGAAACCACGCGCCGCCGGGTTGTTCGGATCGCGCACGATGCCGAACTTGGTGGCGATAAAGGCTTGGTGACGCCGGCCCTTGATCGCACGGCCGACCAGTTCCTCGTTGGTGTAGGGGCCGTACATGTCGGCGGTATCGAGAAAGTTCAGGCCGCGGTCCAGTGCGTGCGCGATCGTCGCCAGGGACTCGGCCTCGTCGCGCTGGCCGTAGAAATCGGACATGCCCATGCAGCCGAGGCCGATCGCCGACACATATGGACCGTTGCCACCGAGGCGGCGCTGCGGGAGGGTCATCGTCATGGAAAATTCCTGTGAGGATCGGAAAGGATGCGGCTTCGCCGCGTGACCGGACCAGCATAGGCCCAGGCCCGGAGCCGGCATTAGCGGATTGCTGTCCGATGCTTGCCCGATTCTCCAAGCGGCTCTGCCGCTCGCGCACGCGGGCGTATAGTCGCCGTGAACCTTTCGTCCTCCCGGAAAGCCATGATGACCACGGTCTTTGCCGACGCCGACGAAGCCGATCCGCTCGCCGCCGCGCGGACCGAGCTCGCCGACCGGATTGCCCGATTAACGCTATCGGACGGCATGCACGACACGGCGATCGCGCCGCTGCAACTGCTGCGCGCCAGCTCGACGACGCAATGCACGCCATCGATCTACGACCCGGCGATCTGCGTCGTCGCGCAGGGCCGCAAGCATGCGCTGCTCGACGGCGAGCGCTTCGTCTACGATCCGCTGCACTACCTCGTCGTCTCGGTCACGCTGCCGGTCGTCGGCCAGATCATCGAGGCCTCGCCGGACAAGCCCTACCTGTGCCTGCGCCTGTCGGTCGATCCGCGCGACATCGGCGCGCTGATGCTGGAAACCGATCCGCGCGCGGCAGCCGGCGCCGGCATCGACCGCGGCCTGTACTCGGCGCGCACGACGGCGCCGCTGCTCGATACCGTGCTGCGCCTGATGCGCCTGCTCGACACGCCGCAGGACGCGCCGGTGCTCGCACCGCTGGCGATCCGCGAAATCTACTACCGCGTGCTGGTCGGCGAACTCGGCCACCGCCTGCGCGAGCTGGCGACCGCCGACAGCCGCGCCGACCGCATCCACCGCGCGATCCGCGTGCTGCGCACGCGCTTTCAGGAAACACTGCGCGTCGATGAACTGGCCGATGCCGCCTGCATGAGCGCCTCGGCGCTGCACCATCATTTCAAGGCGGTGACGGCGATGTCGCCGCTGCAGTACCAGAAGCATCTGCGCCTGCACGAGGCACGCCGGCTGATGCTGTCGCTGGGCCTGGAGGCCAACGCCGCCGCACACCGCGTCGGCTACGAAAGCGCTTCGCAGTTCAGCCGCGAGTACAAGCGCCTGTTCGGCGCGCCGCCGAAACAGGAAATCGACCGCCTGCGCGGCAACGCGCTGGCGGCCTGATCGAGCGCCGAGGACGACGCTGCAGCCCGCTGGCGGGCCTGACGCGCGCCGTCACCAGCCGCGCGACCGGGCCTGTTCGCGCCAAGCATCGTTGTGGCCGCGCCCGTTTTGCCGCAGCGCAAGGAACGAGGAACGCGATGTACTGGGCGGTACGTGAGCGACGAGGTCGTTCGCGAAGCGAACGGCCCGCGATGCGGCAAACATCAATGAAGGGGGCGGTCCCTTCGGGATGCCGCCGGGCGAGCCGCCATGCGACGTTGCGGACCGCTTCTCGGGAATCACCCAAGCACGTGCGGTCCGCGCCCGGCCTGTCGGTGCGCCAGACGGCACCATAACAACGCCATTGGCGTTGACCGGCTCTAGCCCGGGCGCCGCCGATAGCCGTTCTCGCGCAGCGGCGAGCGCAGCAGCCGCAGCGGCTCGCCTCCGGCGCGCTTGATGCCGGCCGGACAGCCGCCGCCGTCGCGATAGGCCAGCGCCGCCGCGAACAGGGCCTCGCCGCTGTCGCCGAGCGCGTGCCCGAAGTCGTCATCGACCGCGCAGGTCGGCGTGAAGCCGTCGGCATAGTCGCCCGCACCCCTGGCGTTGACGCCGGAGAACTCGATCGCGAAATACGACAGCCCGCAGTTGTCCTGGGCGAAGAAGCCGTAGGGCTTGCCGCAGCTGGTGTCGCCGATCTGCACGACCTCGACGTCGACGCCGCGCAGGCCGTTGATGACGGCCTCGCTCGCCGAGCAGGTGCCAGGCCCGGTCAGCACGTAGACGCGCGACAGCCCGAGCTGCGGCAGCGCCGTGCCCTCGGCGACCGACGGATCGAAGCCCAGGGTGGCGGCATGGAACGGCGTCGCCACGTCCGGCGACTGCGCCAGCGGATTCTTGTCGTTGAAGCGCAGGCGCTCGAAGGTCTTGCCCTGCGTGCGCGCGCCACCGGCGATCATGTAGGCGAGCTCGCTGGCGATGTCGAGATAGCCGCCGCCGTTGTAGCGGATGTCGAGCACGAGATCGCTGATATTCGCCGCCTGCAGCTGCGTGAGCGCGGTGCGCAGCTGGCCTTCGGCGGTGGCGATGTGATCGTTGAACTGCAGATAGCCGACGCGGCCGGTCGGCGTGTCGAGCGTCTCGACGTTCTGCACCGGCGTCGAAGTCACCGCCGCCGCCGTCAGGCTGACGTCGCGCGCGCTGGCGGCACCGAGATCGCGCAGCGTGAAGACATGCGTCTCGCCGGCGCTGTCCGGGCCGAGGCCGGCGTTCAGCACGTCGATGCCGGCCTGCGTGTTGTCGTCGATGCCGACGCCGTCGATCGCCAGGATCACGGCGCCGCGCGCGACGTTCGCCGCCGCCGCCGGCGTGCCCGGATCGCTGTAGGCGACGCGCACGTCGCGCGGCGGCGCCGACTTCAGCACCGCGAACTGCGCGCCGTAGCCGATGCTGACACCGCTCTGCGACAGGGCCTGCCAGAGCGCGGTCGGATAGGTGAAGCTGAACTGATCCTTGTATTTGCCGGAGGCGGTCTTCGCCGGCGTCAGCAGCGCGTCGAAGTACGCGCCGAGCGCGGCCGGCACGCTGCCGTAGTTCGCCGCCGTGTACGGCGCGGCATTGACGCCAGGGATTTCGCGATACCAGAGATAGACCTCGTTCATGTAGGTCTTCAGCCAGCGCTGCTCGTCGCCGATCGCGCCCTGCCGGTCCGGATAGGCCTCGCCGCTGTACGGATCGTTGCCGCTGCGCGGCGCCGCGCAGACCGCGGCGAGCTTGTCGGATTGCGCGGTGCGCTGCTGCCACAGCGTCAGCCCGCTGTCGCCCGCATCGTCGCCACCGCCGCCACCGCCGCCACCGCCGCAGGCCGCGACCGAAAGCGCCGCGACGACGACGGCCAGCGGCCGCCAGCAGCGGGTCCGCCGAAATTCGAATTCCCTGTGCATCCGATCCCCCGATGCCGGCGGCACGATGCCGCGGCGATGAACGCCGACAGTCTCCTGCGCCGCGCCGGACGCGCGCAAGCCGGCGTCGCCGCGCGCGAAAGTCATCACCGCCGATGCGGGATCGCCCGGCGCCGTCGTATCCTTGCGCGCATGGCCGACCCTCGCATTTACCTCGACAACGAATCCCTCGCCGCCGGCGCCCACCTGCGCCTGCCCGACGCCGCGTACCGCCACCTCGTGCAGGTGCTGCGGCTGCGTCCCGGCGAGCGCTTCATCGCCTTCGACGGCCGCGGCGGCGAGTACCTCGCGGAAATCGTCGAAGTCGGCAAGCGCGAGGCGAGCGCTTATCTGGTGTCGTTCCATGACGTCGACCGCGAGTCGCCGCTCGACCTGACGCTCGCGCAATGCGTATCGAAGGGCGAGCGCATGGACTACACGCTGCAGAAGGCGGTCGAGCTCGGCATCACGCGCATCGTGCCGCTGATCTCGTCGCGCAGCGTCGTGCGTCTCGATTCGGACCGCTGGGACAAGAAGCTCGAACACTGGCGCGGCGTGGTGATCGCCGCCTGCGAGCAGTCCGGCCGCACGCGCGTGCCGGCCGTCGACACGCCGATCGCACTGCCGACCTGGCTCGACGACGAATCAGCACACGGCACGCGCCTGACGCTGGACCCGCTCGGCCATCACGGCCTGCGCGAGCTGCCGCCGCCGACCGGGCCGGTGACGCTGCTGGTCGGCCCCGAAGGCGGCCTCACCGAGCACGAACTCGACCGCGCCCGCGAAGCCGGCTTCACCGGCATGCGCATGGGCCCGCGCGTGCTGCGCACCGAAACCGCCGGCGTCGCCGCGCTCGCCGCGCTGCAGGCGATGTGGGGCGACTGGCGCTGAGCGCGCGGCGGCGCGGCGAGCAAGATCGGAACCGTCGCCGCGCGGCGGCGTCGCGATACTGGCCACCCGTCACCCGCCGAAGGACGCCGCCATGAACGCCGCCGCGAATTCCGCCGCCCGCGCCCGCTATCTCGAACGCCTGCAGCGCCCGCTGGCGCTGATCGAGCAGGCGATCGCCGCCGGTCGCGAACCGCCGCCGCTCGCCGAACTGGCGCGCGCCGCGCACTTCTCGCCGTTTCACTTTCATCGCCTGTATCGCGCGCTGTGCGGCGAAGCCCTCGGCGCGACCGTCGCGCGGCTGCGCATGCTGGCGGCGCTGCAGGCGCTGCGCGACGCACGCGTGCGCGTCACCGACGTCGCGCTCGCCGCCGGCTACGACACGCCGCAGGCCTTCGCGCGCGCGTTCCGGCAGCAGCTCGGCCGCACACCGAGCGAGCTGCGCGCCGACGCCGCCGCGCTCGACGCGGCGATCGTCAGCCTCGGCGCGACGCCGGCGGCGACGCCGCGGCCGGCGCTGCGCGTCGAGGTCGTCTCGGTCGCGCCGCTGCGCCTGCTGGCGCGCCACAACGTCGGCGACGCACGCGACCTCGACCGCGTCTACACCGCGCTGTTCGAGAGCGCCGGCGAACTCGGCCTGCTCGATGCCCTGCTCGGCATCTATGGCCGCCCGGCGCAGGACGCGCGCGACGTCGCGCCGGCCGACTACGCCTTCGACTGCGCGCTGGCGTTCTCGCGGGCACTGCCGGCGTCGCTGCCGGCCGGACTGTCGGTGCTGGAGCTGGGCGGCGGCACCTACGCGCGCGTGCGCCACGTCGGCGACTACGACGGCCTCGACGCCGAGGTCGAGGCGCTGCTGCGCGACTGGCTGCCCGACAGCGGCTATGCGCTGCGCGACGCGCCGCTGTTCCATCACTATCTGGACGACCCGGAACAGGTCGCGGTCGAGGCGCTGCGCAGCGATGTCTACGTGCCGGTCGCGCGCGACGGCGCCGACGAAAGCGCCGCGCGCCCGCCGGGGCCTAGTGCGTGACGCTGTCGTCCGGCGTGGTCAGCCAGCGCGCCGAGACGAACAGCAGCGCCATCAGGCCGTAGCCGAGCGCGTACGGCCAGGCCGGCCGCAGCGCCAGCACGGTATCGCCGAACGCGTACTGATAGCCGTGCATCAGGCCGGTCGCCGACAGCAGCGCGGCGATCGCGCACCAGACCGCGGCACCGGTGAAGCGGCGCTCGATAATCGCCACCGTCATCGCCGACAGGATCATCGCCGTGAACACCACGCCCTGCTCCAGCGCGAAGGCGCCGGCGATGTGGACGTCGCTCTGCAGGAACTTCGGCACGAGATCCGCCGAGAAGGCGGCGCCGCCGGCGATGCCAAGCCCGGCCGCATGCAGGCCGGCCTTGGCCATCAGCGAACCCCAGGTCGCCAGGCCCGGCAGGATGCCGATGATCACCGCCGGGGCGTGATGCGCCGGCGTCGCCTGGAAGGCCTGCGCGCACATCACCACGCCGATCCACAGCAGGATCGCCATGCCGGCCTCGATCGGCACGAACCACGCGACATGCGCCAGCGTGCCGGTGAAGCACAGCAGCGCCAGGAAGACGCCGGACAGGCTCGAGTACGCAGCGCGCGCGCCCATCGCCTTCCAGCCCGGATGGCCGATGTAGAGCGTGGTCGGAAAGCAGGAGCCGAACAGCGCGGCGGCCATCGAGCCGAAGCCGTTGACGGCCAGCGACGGCCGCGCCGGATAGCGGTCGCCGGCGGCCTCGGCCGATTCGAGGTTCTGCATCGAGCCGGCGACGATGAACAGGCCCATCGGCAGGATGATCGCGAAGTAGCTGAGCAGGAAGTCGGCGCGGAACGAGGCGACGAGGTCGCCGAGTACCGGCACCGGCAGATGCAGCGCCGGCGCGCCCGGCGCCGCGCCGGCCGGCGCGAGCCCCGTGCCCCGCGCCAGCGCCGTACCGAGCGCGACCGCGACCAGACCGACCGGCAGGCCGCCGCGGAAGCGCACGCGGCCGAAGTAGCCGAGCAGGATCACCGCCAGCGTCGTCAGGCCGACGACCGGATGCGCGTAGGTACGGAACAGGAAGCCCAGCGAGATGAAGGCGAGCGCCAGACCGGCGAGCGTCGCCAGCAGCGCGGCGCGCGGCGTGGCGCGGCGGATGCGCTCGACGACGAAGGAGCCGGCCAGCTCGATCAGGCCGCAACTGAAGCACGCCAGCAGGCCCGCCTGCCAGGCGATGCGCGCCGGATCGGCGGCGCCGGCCGCCTGCGCGGCGAGCTTGGCCGGCAGCATGACGAGGAACACGAACGCGAACACGGTGACGGCGTTGAGCCCGTACGGCAGCGCGCAGACATCGTCGCGGCCGGTCTGGCGCGCGAGCTGGCGCGCCTGATGCGCGTAGTAGAGGTTGCCGACCAGCAGCGACACCGCCGCGCCCGGCAGGATGCGGCCGACCAGCAGCGCGTCGTCGAAACCGAGCACGTAACGGCACAGGCCGGACAGCACCAGCAGCAGGATCAGGTTGTCGAGCGCGAGGCCGAAGAAGCCGTCGAGATCGCCCCGCACGAAAGCACGCATGCATCCACCCGCGGTCAAAAATGAAAAACGCCGCGACGGCGCCAGGCCGGCGCGGCGCGAAGCGCGGACTCAGGCCTCGTCCTTGCCCAGCCAGCGCGCGATGAAGCCGCCGAGCAGACCGCCGGCGAGCGGCGCGACCCAGAACAGCCACAGCTGGCCGAGCGCGCCGGCGCCGGCGAACAGCGCGACGCCGGTCGAACGTGCCGGATTCACCGAGGTGTTGGTCACCGGAATGCTGATCAGATGGATCAGCGTCAGCGTCAGACCGATCGCGATCGGCGCGAAGCCGGCCGGCGCGCGGCCGTGCGTGGCGCCGAGGATGACGATCAGGAACACCGCCGTCAGCACGACCTCGGTGAGCAAAGCCGCCGTCAGCGAGTAGCCGCCCGGCGACAGCGTGCCGTAGCCGTTGCTCGCGAACGCACCGGCCGCCGACGCGTCGATCGCGAAGCCCGGGCTGCCCTGCGCGATCTGCAGCAGCACGAAGCCGGCGACGATGCCGCCGAGCACCTGGGCGACGATGTACGGCAGCAGCTCGGCCGCCGGGAAACGGCCGCCGGCCCACAGACCGACGCTGACCGCCGGATTGAAATGCGCGCCGGACACATGGCCGAAGGCATAGGCGCCGGTCAGCACCGTCAGGCCGAACGCCAGCGCGACGCCGAGAAAGCCGATGCCGAGCGGATTGCCCTCGCCGCCGAACTTCGCGGCCAGCACGGCGCTGCCGCAGCCGCCGAGCACCAGCCAGAACGTACCGAGAAATTCCGCGGACACTTTCTTCGTCAAGCTCATCGCACGCACTCCTTCTTCAGGTTAAGGGCCACATCGAGTGGTACCGCGACACACGAACGCTTGCTTGCGGCGCCCCGCTCAGAACGACCGGTCAGAACAGCACGCCAGAACGACAGGTCAGAACGACACGTCGGCCGGCTGCGTCACGCGCAGCACCGACTGGTCGCCGGTCTTCTGCTTCCAGGCGCTGCGCACCGCATCGATCGCGGCGCGCGCCGCCGGCGTGTCCTCGTGCAGCAGCACGACCAGCTTCGAGCGCAGGCGCTCCGGCTGCGCGGCGCCTTTATCGAGCCACTGGCCGTAGACGTCGAGCACGCTCAGGCCGGCGGGAAAGCGCGGCGTGATCTCGGCGTCGAGGAAGGCGCGCCACTGTGCTTCGCTGACGCCGTGCTGCGGCTGGTCGGCGTAGCCGAGGCCGAAGTACAGCTCGGTGCGCACCCAGCCCTGCGTCGCGCCCGGATGCGCGGCGTCGCCGGCCAAGGTCGCGGACGCCGGCAGCGTCGCCGGCGCCGGCCCGTACAGACAGCCGCCGAGCAGCAATGCGCCCGCCAGGACGAGGCCGGTGCGAATCATGGAATTCTCCCTAGGACATGGACGCGGCGCAGCGTGCGCGCTGGCTGCGTATATACACGATCGACAGGCCGCCCGGCAGCGGCGGCTCTCAGAACTTTTGCGTCGATCGTCATGCCGCGCGCCGGCACGGTCTCAGCGCGGCGCCGGTGGCGGCGCCCCCAGGCGCAGCGACTGATCGATCGGCTCGGTCCACGCACGCGTGACGCGGCCACGCATGAACTCCACATAGAGCACGCGGCGGTCGTCGCCGTCGCCGACGAAAGACCAGCGCACGCCGATCGGATGCTGGTCGCCGAGATAGAGCGTCTGCTCGTTGTCCGGATAGCGGCCGGCGACACGGCGCACCTGCGCTTCGAGATCGCCGGGGCGGATCACACCACCGTGCCAGGCGAGCGGCTGCTCGGTCACCAGCGGACCGAGCGTGCCGGCCGCCGCAGCGCCGGCGAGCAACAGCGCGAGCGCCGCGGCGACGCGCGCGCCGCTAGCCACCCAGCTTGCCGAGCAGGCCGCCGAGCGCCGCGCCCAGGCCTTCGCCGCCGCTCGAAGCGGTGGTCGAAGCGGCACCGAGGCCGCGCAGCGCCGGCACCGCTTCGAGCAGGCGCGCGATCAGCGCCGGATCGACGTGCTGCGACAGCTGCTGGAGCAGCGCCGGCACGAACTGCGCGAGCAGTTCCGGCTTGAGACCGGCCTGCTGCACGGCGGCGAGCGGCCCGCCGAGTTCGCCGCCGGAACCGCCGAGGCTGCCGGCCAGACTGCCGAGCGAGCCGAGCAGGCCGCCGCCGGCCGGCGCGGCCGCCGCCTGGCCAATCCACTCTTGCACCTGCGGCACGGCCTCGAGCAGGCGCTCGAAGTCGCCGCCGGCGGCGCGCGTCTGCACCAGATGGAGAATCGCGCCGGCGGCGCTTTCGGCCTGCGCCGGTGACAGGCCGAACTGGCCGGCGAGCTGGGTGATGACGGCATTCATGCGACGAACTCCGGACTGGATGAGGATTGCGAGGATACGGCGGCGGCGTGACGGCTCGTGTCGTCCGGCGCCGCCTCGACCTGCACGGCGACGCCGTTGAGCGCGGCGTTGCCGGACAGCGCGTCGAGGCAGCGCTCGTCGGTGAGATCGTTGGCGCTGGCGCCGGGATGACGGCTGGCGATGCGCTGCTGCACGCCGGGCCGCGCGTGGCCCCAGCCGTGCGGCAGCGAGACCACGCCGCGCATGATCGCGTCGCTCGCCTGCACCTCGACGTCGATCGCGCCGACGCGCGAGCGGACGCGCACGCGCTGGCCGTCGTGCAGGCCGCGCGCGGCGAGATCGTCCGGGTGCATGAACAGCTGATGGCGCGGCTTGCCTTTGACGAGGCGCTGCGCGTTGTGCATCCACGAGTTGTTGCTGCGCACGTGACGACGGCCGATCAGCCACAGCTCGCCGGCGCGCGGCGCGCGCACCTGCTGTTCGGCGAGCACGGTGTCGTAGCGCGCCAGTTCCTCGCGCAGCGCGTCGTTGAGCGCGGCAATGCGGCGGTTGGCGGTGCACAGCCGCCGCGGCAGCGCCGCGCGCAGCGGACCGAGATCGCGGCCGTGCGGCGCTGCGCGCAGCGCGCGCAGCGACAGGCGTTCGGCCGCGCGCCGGCCGTACGGTCCGCGCTTGAGCCCCTGGTCGAGCAGTCGCTGCGGCGACAGGCGCAGCATCAGCTCGTCTTTCAGCCGCGCCGTCAGCCGCCGCAGCAGCGGCTGGCCGGCGTCCGGGCGCAGTCGCGCGCGCAGGCGGCGGCCGAGCGCGACGAAGATCTGCCAGTCGTGCAGCGCGCCTTCGGGCGGCGCGAACAGCGGCGCGTTGTAGCGCGCGCTGTTGCGCGTCGCGAAGTGATGGAAGATCAGATCGTAATGATCGTGTTCGAGCGCGCCGGTCGGCGGCAGGATGAAGTCGGCGAAGCGCGTCGTCTCGTTGCGATAGCAGTCGACCGCGACCATGAAGTCGAGCGCGCCGAGCGCCCGTTCGAGCTGGCGGCCGTTCGGCGTCGACAGCACCGGATTGCCGGCGATCGTCACCAGCGCGCGGATCTGGCCTTCGCCCGGCGCGAGGATTTCCTCGGCGAGCGCGGCGACCGGCAGCTCGCCGCCGAACTCCGGCAGGCCGCGCACGCGCGAGCGCCAGGCCGCGTAGTGGCCGGGTTTCGAGCCCGGCCCCTGGATCAGGTCCATCGCCGGCTGCGGGAACATCATGCCGCCCTCGCGATCGAGATTGCCGGTGACGAGATTGAGCATCGCGATCGCCCACTGGCAGAGCGTGCCGTGCGCCTGCGTCGACACGCCCATGCGGCCGTAGACGGCGGCCGCGTCCGCCGCCGCCAGCTCGCGCGCCAGGCGGCGGATTTCGCCGGCGGCGATGCCGGTGACGGCGCTCGCGCGCTCCGGCGTGAACGGCGCGACCAGCCGGCCGACTTCGTCGAGGCCGTCGCTGAAATCCGCGAGCCGGCCGGGCCTGACGAGGTTTTCCGCGAACAGCACCTGCAGCAGCGCCAGCAGCAGCGCGGCGTCGGCGCCGGGGCGGATGAAATGATGCTCGTCGGCGACCTCGGCGGTCTCGGTGCGGCGCGGATCGATCAGCACCAGCTTGCCGCCGCGCGCCTGCATCTCGCGCAGGCGGTTGCGGAAGTCCGGCACCGTCCACAGGCTGCCGTTCGAGGCCATCGGATTGGCGCCGAGCATGAGGATGTGGCGGCTGCGATCGATGTCCGGCACCGGCAGCAGCAGCTGATGCCCGTACAGCCAGTAGCTGACGAGCTGGTGCGGCAGCTGGTCGACCGAGGTCGCCGAAAAACGGCTGCGCGTCTTCAGCGGCCCGAGGAAGGCGCCGCTGTGCGTCATGATTCCCCAGTTGTGCACGCTGGGATTGCCCATGTAGACGCCGATCGCGTTGCCGCCGTGCGCACGGCGGATCGCCGCCAGCCGCTCGGCGACCTCGTCGAGCGCCTCGTCCCAGCCAAGCTCGACCCAGCGCTCGCCGATGCGCTTCTGCGGCCGGCGCAGGCGGTCCGGGTCCTCGTGCAGATCCTGCAGCGCGACCGCCTTCGGGCAGATGTGGCCGCGCGACAGCGGATCGTGCGCATCGCCGCGGATCGACACGATGCGGCCGTCGCGGACGCGGATCTCCAGCCCGCAGATCGCCTCGCAAAGATTGCAGGCGCGGTAGTGGATCTGCTCGCCCATGCGCGTTCTCCTCGTCTGCCGGCGCCGCGGCGCGGCCGGCTTTTCGTCTGCCGCCGATCATAGCCACTCGCGGCCGGCCCGGCCCGGACCCGCTACCATTGCGCAAAACCCGCCTCCGGAACGGTCATGCTCATCACCAACGCCCACATCATCAACGAAGGCCACGAAACCGCCGCCGATCTGCTGATCCGGAACGGCCGCATCGAGAAGATCGCAGCGAAGATCGACGCGCCGGCCGGCACCGTGGTGTTCGACGCCGAAGGACAGTGGCTGCTGCCGGGCGTCATCGACGACCAGGTCCATTTCCGCGAACCCGGCCTGACGCACAAGGGCGATCTTTACACTGAGTCGCGCGCCGCGGTCGCCGGCGGCACGACCAGCTACTTCGACATGCCGAACAACAAGCCGGCGATCACCACGCGCAAGCTGCTCGCCGAGAAGTACGCGATGGCGGCCGGGCGCTCGTTCGCCAACTACGCGTTCTACTTCGGCGGCGCCAACGACAACCTCGAAGAAATCGCCGCGCTGAAGAAGAACGAGGCCTGCGCGCTGAAGGTGTTCATGGGCGCCTCGACCGGCAACATGCTGGTCGACGACCCGAAGACGCTCGAAGGCATCTTCCAGCGTTCGCCGCTGATCGTCGTCACGCACTGCGAGGATACGCCGACCATCCTCGCCAACGAAGCCAAGGCGCGCGAGCAATACGGCGAGGACGTGCCGCCGCGCGAGCACCCGCACATCCGCTCGGCCGAGGCCTGCTACCAGTCGACCGCGCTGGCGACGAGCCTGGCCAAGAAGTACAACGCCGACCTGCACGTGCTGCACCTGACGACGGCGCGCGAGCTGGCCTTCTTCACGCCGGGCCCGCTGGCCGGCAAGAAGATCACCGTCGAAGCCTGCGTCCACCATCTGTACTTCGACGAGCGCGACTACGCGACGCTCGGCAACCTCATCAAGTGCAATCCGGCGATCAAGACCGTCGAGGACCGCAAGGCGCTGCTGCATGCGGTGATGGAAGACCGCATCGACGTGATCGCCACCGATCACGCGCCGCACACCGCCGAGGAGAAAGCGCAGTCCTACTTCAAGGCGCCGTCCGGCCTGCCGCTGGTGCAGCACTCGCTGCTGATGCTGATCGAGCTGGTCAAGCGCGGCGACCTCAACCTGCGCACCGTGGTGCGCAAGACCAGCCACGCCGTCGCCGACCGCTTCGGCATCGTCGACCGCGGCTACGTCCGCGAGGGCTACTGGGCCGACCTCGTGCTCGTCGACCCGCACGGCACCACCACCGTGCGCAAATCCGACGTGCTCTACAAGTGCGGCTGGTCGCCGGTCGAGGGCCGCAGCTTCCCGGCGAAGATCCGCGCCACCTGGGTCAACGGCGAGCTCGCGTACCACGACGGCGCCGTGCTGCCGCAGACGCGCGGCGCACGCATCGAGTTCCGCTAAGGAAGCTCTGCTAAGGAAGCTCTGAATCAATCCGTCGTCGCGAGGCCGCGCGGCGGCCGCGGCGATCCGGATACGTCGCTTGCGCAGGGCGCTACCGGATGGCTTCGTCGCCCGCGGCGGCTCGCCATGACGGAACAGGGACGGATTCAGACCTTCCCTGACGGCGGCCGGCGCGCGCACACCGCACGCCGGTGCCGGTCCGGAATCTGTCAGTAGACCCGGGCGCCACCCTGGCATCGCCGCGCCGCCCGGGCGACGATGGGCGCCCCTTGCCCCGATGCCCTGCTGCCATGCCCGATTCCGGTCGCTGTCCCTGGTCGCTGTCGACCCCCGAATACATCCGCTACCACGACGAAGAATGGGGCCGGCCGCAGCACGATGATCGCGTGCTGTTCGAGTTCCTGATCCTCGAAGGCGCGCAGGCCGGTCTGTCGTGGCGGACGATCCTCGAGAAGCGCGACGGCTACCGCAAGGCCTTCGCCGACTTCGACCCGGTCAAGGTCGCGCGCTTTTCCGACGACAAACTGGAAAAACTGATGCAGGAGCCGGGCATCGTCCGCAATCGCCTGAAGATCTGGTCGGCGCGCACCAATGCGCGCGCCTTTCTCGACGTGCAGCGCGAGTTCGGCAGCTTCGACGCCTATCTCTGGGGCTTCGTCGGCGGCGCGCCGCTCGTCAACACCGTGCGCCGCCACGGCGACGTGCCGGCCAGGACCGAGCTGTCCGACCGCATCAGCAAGGATTTGCTCAAGCGCGGCTTCAAGTTCGTCGGCAGCACGATCATCTATGCCTACCTGCAGGCGATCGGCGTCGTCAACGACCACCTGGTCGGCTGCCCGCAGCGCGGCGTGTGAGGCGCCGGCCAAGCCTGGACCCTACTCCAGCTTGTCGCGGCCCGTGGCGACGCTGATACTGCGCGCATGCCTGCGCTGCGCCTCGCCCTGTTCGCCCTGCTGTCGCTGCTGCTGACGTTCAGCGGCGTGGCGAGCGCGAGCGCAGGCACTTGCCCGGCGCATCGCGCCGCCGCCGCCGCGCCGGCAGCGGCGGCGCACGCCGATCACGGCATGGCGGCGGAGATGGCGATGCCGGCCTCCGTCGCGGCGCACGCCGCGCCCGCCGGGCACGAACACCACGCGGCATCCCACGCCCACGGCGCGCCAGCCGCACACGCACACGCACACGCTTGCGCCAAGACCTGCGTCTGCGCCCAGGCCTGTACCGGCGGCGCCGTCACCGTCGCCTCGGCCGGCTTCGCCGGCACCACCCTGCCCGGCCACGCCGAGCGCCCGCGGGCACATCTCGCGCCGGCGCCGCGCAGCGCGCAGCCGTTCGCCCCGCTGCGTCCACCCCGCGCCGCCTGAGCGGCGCAGCCCCGCCCGCGGAGCGTCGCGGCACGCGACTTTTCGCGCTGCCCGGCTGATCCCGGCCGCCGCCCGCACGGCGGCGCGGCACGCGCCGCTCCTTAATCGTTCGCCCGCACGCGGTTCGTCCGCATCCGCACGTCCTGCCGGAGCTTTTCGTGTTCGCTATCCGTTTCTTTCCGCCGCCGGCGCCGCTGGCGCTGGCCGCGAGCCTGGCGCTCGCCGCCTGCAGCAGCCTGCCCGCCGATCGCGGCCGCGGCGAGGTCGACGCCGCGCTCGCGGCGCGCGGCCTCGCCACACCCGCCGCCGCCGCGCCCGAGCCGCTGCAGGCCTGGCTCGCCGAGCCGCTGACGCCCGACCGCGCGATCCAGATCGCGCTGCTGCACAACCCCGAGCTGCGCGCCGAAACCGCGCACCTCGGCCTCGCCGCCGCCGATGTCTATGAAGCCGGCCGGCTCGCCAATCCGGTGCTGTCGGCGACCTGGCTGTCGCCCGGCGACGAGCCGCAGGCGCAGCTCACGCTGGGTCTCGCGCTGAACTTCACCGACCTGCTGCTGATGCGCTCGCGCAGCCGCATCGCCGCGGCGCAGTTCGACAGCGTCAAGCTCGCCGTCGGCAGCGCGACGCTCGATCTGGCGGCGCGCGTCGAAGCGGCGTACCGGCGCGTCGCCGCCGCCGAGCAGCTCGTGCAGCTCAAGGCGACGCTGCAGCACGCCGCGCAAAGCTCGGCCGAGCTGGCGCGCCGCTATCGCGCCGCCGGCAATCTCAGCCTGCGCGATCTGGCGCTCGAGGAAGCGGCGGCGACGCAGGCCGCGCTCGATGCCGACGCCGCCGCGCTGGACCTGACGCTGGCGCGCAGCGACCTGAACCGCCTGCTCGGCCTGCCGGCGGGCGACGGGCACTGGACGCTCGCCGAGCCGCTGGCGCTGCCGCCGGCGCAGGAACCGGCGCTCGATACGCTGCTGCAGCGGGCGCAGGACGCGCGGCTCGATCTGGCCGCCGCGCGCCGCCACGCCGACGCCGTGGCCGCGCGCTACGGCCTGACGCGGCGCACGCGCGCACTCGGCGAGATTGAACTCGGCGCCGAACGCGAGCGCGAGTACGACGGCAGCGTGCACGGCGGCCCGACGCTGTCGCTCGCGCTGCCGCTGTTCGACTGGGGCCGCGGCCGGGTCGCGCGCGGCGAGGCCGAGCTGCAGATCGCCGAAGCCGGGCTCGCCGCCCGCGAGCTCGACGCCGGCAACGAGGTGAAAGCCGCCTATGCGCGCGTCGCCGGCGCCCGCCAGCGTGCCGAGCGCTACCGCCGCGAGCTGATCCCGGCGCGCGAAGCGGTCGTCACGCAGATGCAGCGCGAGTTCAACTACATGCTGGTCGGCGTGTTCGAACTGCTCGCCGCACGGCAGCAGGGCTACGACGCCTACGCCGGCTATCTCGAGGCGCTGCGCGACTACTGGGTCGCACGCGCCGAGCTGGCGCGCGCCGTCGGCAGCCGCCTGCCGGACGACGCGCCGACACCCGCGGCGTTGCAGTTCGACGCGCTGCGGCCGCGCCTCGGCGACACCGCCGACGGTCCCGCCGCATCCGCCGACGTCCCGCGCGCGACGCCGCACGACGGTGACGCCCACGCCGCGCCGGCGGACGCGCCGGCGGACGCGCCGGCGCACGCCGGCCACGCCGCCGCCGCGGCGGACAGCGCGACGGACGGCACGGCGGCCGGTGGCTGCGACATGCCGAACATGGATCGGCCGGCGATGAGCGCCGGACCGCACGACACGATGATGGCCGACTGCGCGAACGCGGCGGCCGACGAACACGGAGCCCACCATGACTGACCAGGGCATCAGCCGGCGCCGCCTGCTCGGCGCGCTCGGCGCCGCCGGCCTCGGCGCCGGCTTCACGCACGGCGCCGCCGCGCAGCACGAAGGCCACGACGCGCACGCGATGGCGCCGGCCGGCGCCGCGCCGCAGGCGCCACCGGCCACAGCAACGGCGCGCCCCGCGCAGCCCACCGGCGCCTACACGCCGGTGCGCACCCCGAACGGCTGGACGCTGCCGCACCGCGTCCGCGACGGCGCCAAGGAATTCCATCTCGTCGCCGAGGAAGTCGAGCACGAATTCGCGCCGGGCAGCCGCGCCAGGTGCTGGGGCTACAATGGCGGCACGCCGGGCCCGACGCTCGAAGCGGTCGAGGGCGACCGCGTGCGCATCTACGTCACCAACCGCCTGCCGGAAGCGACCTCGGTGCACTGGCACGGCATCCTGCTGCCGAGCGGCATGGACGGCGTCAGCGGCCTCAACCAGGCGGCGATCGCCCCGGGCGAAACCTACGTCTACGAGTTCACGCTGCGCCAGCACGGCACGCACCTGTATCACCCGCATGCCGACGAAATGACGCAGATGGCGCTCGGCCTGATGGGCTTCTTCATCATCCATCCGCGCGGCGGCGAGCCCGAGCCGATCGATCGCGACTACGCGATCCTGCTGCACAACTGGGCCCTGCATCCGGGCACCTGGCGGCCGGACCCGTCGGTGATGACCGAATTCGATCTGTGGAGCTTCAACAGCAAGGTGTTTCCGGCGACCGAGCCGCTGGTTGCCGCCAGCGGCGAACGTGTGCGCCTGCGCTTCGGCAATCTGTCGATGTGGAATCACCCGATCCACCTGCACGGCCACCAGTACCTCGTCACCGGTTCCGACGGCGGCCGCTGGCCGCGCGCACTGTGGCGGCCGGAAGTGACCGAGATCGTCGGAGTCGGCCAGACGCGCGACATCGAGTTCGTCGCCGCGCCGGGCGACTGGGCACTGCATTGCCATATGTCGCACCACACGATGAACGCGATGGGCCACGGCGTGCCCAACCCGATCGGCGTCGACCAGCGCGGCGTCGCCACCGAGGTGCGCAAGCTGCTGCCGGGCTTCATGCCGATGGGCGGCAACGGCATGTCCGAGCACGGCCGCCATGTGGCGATGGGCATGATGCCCGGCCCCGAGAACACGCTGCCGATGATGAGCGGCAGCGGTCCGTACGGACCGGTCGAGATGGGCGGCATGTTCACCGTGCTCAAGGTCCGTGACGGCCTGGCACGCGGCGATTTCCGCGACCCCGGCTGGTACGCCGCGCGCCGCGAGCAGACGGCGCGGCGCGTGTCGGACAATCCCGATTTCGGTGCGCCGGTGCGGCGTCCGGACGGCGCTGCTTGATGCGGATCAAGGCAGCGCTCGCGCCGCGGCGCGACGCTGCCCGCTCGAAGCGCCATCCGGCGCGAGGAGGAATCACCATGAATCACCAGAACCGCATCGCCGCACTGCTCGCCGGCGTCAGCCTCGCCGTCGCCACCTTCGGCGCCCAGGCGCAGATGCCCGGCGGCGGTGGCGGCATGATGTCCGGCAATGCACCGCGCATGATGATGCGCAACTGCATGCAGAACGACACGGCCTGTCTGGCGCGCATGAAGGCCAATCACGAACGCATGGAACAGATGCACGCGATCGTCGGCGAGCTGAAGACCGCCAAGTCCGACAAGGAGCGCGTCAAGCTGCTGCAGAACTACGTCGAGCTGATGGACGCGCAGATGAGCCAGATGATGGACATGATGGACCAGCGCATGCAGATGATGGAGCAGCGCATGGGCACGCCACCGGCGGCGACCGACACGCGCCCCTGAAGCCGGGTCTGGCGGCGGGCGGGCCGCCGGACTCTTGACTCTGGACCAGACACCAGGGTTTACGATGGCGGCAGTTCATCCAGGAACACCGCCATGCAGCATCCGCAAACCGCTTCAAGCCCGGCGTTGACCATCGGCCGGCTCGCCGAACAGGCCGGCGTCGGCATCGACACGGTCCGCTACTACGAGCGCGCCGGCCTGCTGCCGGCGCCGCCGCGGCGCGCGTCCGGCTACCGCGCCTATCCGGCCGACAGCGTCGCGCGCCTGCGTTTCATCCGCCGCGCCAAGGAGCTCGGCTTCACGCTGACCGAGATCGGCGAGCTGCTGGAACTGAGCGGCCGCGGCGACGTCCCCGAGATTCGCGAAGCCGCACGGCACAAGCTCGATCTGGTCGAGCACAAGCTCGCCGAGCTGCAGCGGGTCCGCGACGGCCTGCGTGAGCTGATCGCCGCCTGCCCCGGCCACGGTCCGGCCGAGCACTGCCCGATCCTGCGCGCGCTGTCCGACACAGCGGAGGCCCGCGCATGAGCCACTGCTGCCAGAGCGCCGCGCCGGCGACACCGCAGACGGCGACCGACCCGGTCTGCGGCATGACGGTCGATCCCGCACGCACGCCGCATCATCACGAACACGCGGGCCGCACCTACCACTTCTGCAGCGCCGGCTGCCGCGACCGGTTCGCCGCCGATCCGGCGCGCTATCTGCAGGCCGCGCCGGCGACGGGAAGCTGCTGCGGCAGCGCCGCGACGCCAGACGCGGCGTCCACGCCGGTCGTCGCCGCACATGCGCATGGCGCCGACCGTGGCGCGGCCGGGCCGCACGATCACACGCATGATCACGCGCACGGCCACGGGCAGGCTCCGGCCGCGAGCGCCGCCGCGCCGGATGCGGTTCGCGATCCGGTCTGCGGCATGACGGTCGATCCGGCACGGACCGCGCATCGCCACACGCACGACGGCCACGCGTATTTCTTCTGCTCGGCGCGCTGCCGCGAAAAGTTCATCGCCGATCCGGCGCGCTATCTGGCACCCGCCGAACCGCCCGCCGGCAGTTGCCGCCACGGCCACGCGGCAAAGACGGCGCCGGCACCGGCATCGGTCGCACCGGGCACGATCTGGACCTGCCCGATGCATCCGGAAGTGCGCCAGGATCATCCGGGCTCGTGCCCGAAATGCGGCATGGCGCTGGAACCGGAGACGCCGAGCCTCGCGGCCGACGACGATGGCGAGCTGCGCGACATGCGCCGTCGCCTCGCCGTCGGCGCGGCGCTGAGCGTGCCGCTGCTGTGGCTGACGATGGGCGAGCTGCTGCCCGGCGCGCTCGCGCCGCAGCACTGGCTCGCACCGGCGCTGAGCGGCTGGTTGCAGGCGCTGCTGGCGACGCCGGTGGTGCTGTGGGCGGCGGCGCCGTTCTGGCAGCGCGGCTGGGCCTCGATCGTGCATCGCAGCCTCAACATGTTCACGCTGATCGCGCTCGGCGTCGCCGCCGCGTATGCGTTCAGCCTCGTCTCGCTGCTGTTCCCGCACTGGCTGCCGCCGAGCGCTCAGCCGCACGGCATGCCGCCGCTGTACTTCGAAGCCTCGGCCGTCATCGTCACGCTGGTGCTGGTCGGCCAGGTGCTGGAGCTGCGCGCGCGCTCGGCGACATCCGGCGCGATTCGCGCGCTGCTGGCACTGACCCCGCCGACCGCGCACCAGCTCGACGCCGACGGCCACGAGCACGACGTGCCGCTCGAAGCGGTGACGGCCGGTGCGCGCCTGCGCGTGCGGCCCGGCGAGAAGATCCCGGTCGATGCGCAGGTCGTCGAGGGCAGCAGCCATGTCGACGAATCGATGCTGACCGGCGAGCCGCTGCCGGTGCGCAAACAGGCCGGCGACAGCGTCGCCGGCGGCACGCTCAACGGCGGCGGCAGCCTGCTGCTCGAAGCGCGCTGCGTCGGCCGCGACACCCTGCTCGCGCAGATCGTGCAGCAGGTCGCCCAGGCGCAGCGCTCACGCGCGCCGGTGCAGCGGCTCGCCGACCGGGTCTCGGCCTGGTTCGTGCCGACGGTCGTCGCGATCGCCGTCGTCGCCGCCGCGTTCTGGCTGCTGTTCGGGCCGCCGCCGGCCCTCGCGCATGCGCTGGTCGCCGCCGTCTCGGTGCTGATCATCGCCTGCCCCTGCGCGCTCGGTCTGGCGACGCCGATGTCGATCATGGTCGGCGTCGGCCGCGGCGCGCAGCAGGGCATCCTGATCCGCGACGCGGCGGCGCTCGAAGCGCTGCAGAAGATCGACACCGTGGTCGTCGACAAGACCGGCACGCTGACCGAAGGCCGGCCGAGCCTGCGCGAACTGCAGCCGCTCGCCGGCTTCGACAGCGACACGCTGCTGAGACTCGCCGCCGCCGCCGAGGCATCGAGCGAGCACCCGCTGGCGCGCGCCGTCGTCGAGGCGGCCAAGGCGTGCGGCATCACGCTGCCGGCCGCGCAGGACTTCGGCTCCGATCCGGGCCTCGGCGTCTGGGCGCAGGTCGACGGCCGCGCGCTGCTGGTCGGCAACGCGGCGCTGCTGCAGGCGCGCGGCGTCGCCGTCGCGGCGCTGCAGGCCGCGGCCGACGCGGTTCGCGAACGCGCGCAGACCGCCGTGCTGATCGCCGTCGACGGCCAGCCGGCCGGCGTGCTGGCGATCGCCGACGCCGTGCGCAAGACCACGCCGGACGCGCTCGCCGCGCTCAAGGCGGCCGGCCTGCGCGTCGTGATGCTGAGCGGCGACAACCGCCGCACCGCCGAACGCGTCGCCGCCGAACTCGGCATCGCCGAGGTGATCGCCGAGGTGCTGCCGGCCGACAAGGCGGCGACGATCGCGCGCCTGCAGCGCGAAGGCCGGCGCGTGGCGATGGTCGGCGACGGCGTCAACGACGCGCCGGCGCTGGCCGCCGCCGACGTCGGCGTGGCGATGGCGACCGGCACCGACATCGCGATGGAGTCGGCCGGCGTGACGCTGCTGCACGGCGATCTGATGGGCCTGGTGCGGGCGCTGGCGCTGTCGCGCGCGACGATGCGCAACATCCGCCAGAACCTCGTGTTCGCGTTCGGCTACAACGCGCTCGGCGTGCCGCTCGCGGCCGGCGTGCTGTTCCCGTTCTTCGGCCTGCTGCTGTCGCCGATGATCGCCAGCCTGGCGATGAGCCTGTCCTCGGTGTCGGTGATCGGCAACGCCCTGCGCCTGCGCCGCGTCGGCCTGTAAACCTGCCTCGGTGGTCGCATCCCGTCGCGGATGCGGCCGTTCCGACAGCGGGGTGCGGCGCCCGGGCCGCTTGAAGCTTCCATTGTCTATAGTTACATTCGTTAATGTAACAGTAATGGAGGAGTCCCATGCCGAACCCGAGCGACGACATCGCCGTCATGCCGACGCGCCGCGACCTGCACTTCAAGCTGCCGGCCGAGCGCATCGGCGACTGGCACGACGAAGGGCCGCACGTCAGCCAGTTTTTCAACGCGCTGTCGCTGTTCTTCCCGGACGGCGAACGCTTCTTCATTCACTCGGTCCGCCACTATCGCGAGCGCATCACCGATCCGCAGCTGTCGCGCGCGGTGACGGCGTTCATCGGCCAGGAAGCGATGCACGGCCGCGAGCACACCGAATGCAACGAAATGCTCGACAGCGCCGGCCTGCCGGGCGCGCCGCTGCAGCGTTTCGTGTTCCAGCTGACCGAGCGCCTCAAGCTGCTGCCGAAGCCGATGCAGCTCGGCATCACCATCGCGCTGGAACACCTGACCGCGATCATGGCCAACGCCCTGCTGCAGGATCGCCGCGTGGTCGGCGACGCCGAACCGCACTTCGGCCGCCTGTGGCGCTGGCACGCGCTCGAAGAGACCGAGCACAAGGCCGTCGCCTACGACGTCTGGTGCGCGGTGATGCCGCGCGGCCTCGGCAGCTACCTGCTGCGCGGCTCGACGCTGCTGCTGGCGAGCGCGCTCTTCTGGCCGCTGGTGGCGATCTTCATGTGGCGCCTGACGCGCGCCGACGCCAAGGCCCGCGCCGAACGCGGCGGCTGGCGCCGCACGTTCCGCTTCCTGTTCCTGACGCCGGGTCCGCTGCGCCGCGCCGCCGGCGAATGGTTCGACTACTTCAAGCCGGGCTTCCACCCGTGGCAGCACGACAACCGCCGCTATCTCGACGGCATCGAACCACTGCTGCGCGACCTGGAGTCCGGCTCGCTGCCGCGCGCCGCCTGAATGGCGCGCGCGCCGGCGCGCGCCGGCGGCTTTCCACCCTGGCGCGGAGTGTCCTTTATGATCCGCGCCATGGCTATTTCCCCTGAACCGCCGCTCGCCGCGCCGCCGGCCGCCGAGGCGCCGGGCGGCGAACCGAATCTCAACGAGTACACGATCGACGAGCTGGCGCGCGCCGGCGGCACCACGGTGCGCAACGTCCGCGCCTACCAGGATCGCGGCCTGCTGAGCCCGCCGGAGCGCCGCGGCCGCGTCGGCATCTACACCGGCGAACACCTGCGCCGCCTGATGCTGATCCATCAGCTGCTGTCGCGCGGCTACACGCTGGCCAATATCCAGGAACTGTTCGACGGCCTGGAGAAAGGCCAGCACCTGCACGATTTCCTCGGCCTCGAACAGGCGATCGGCAGCCCGTGGTCGACCGAGACGCCGCGCCTGTTCACGATGCCGGAGCTGCTCAAGATGTTCGGCATCAGCGCGTTCGCGCCGGCGACGCTGAGCCGCGTGCTCAAGCTCGGCCTGCTCAAGCCCGAAGGCATCCGCTTCCGCGCGCCGAACCCCAAGATCCTCTACGCCGGCGCCGAGCTGACCAAGGCCGGCATGCCGCTCGACGACATGCTGCTGCTGGTCGAGCACCTGCGCATCAACGTCGAACGCGTCGCCGACGAAATGGTGCAGATGATCGCGCGCCTGCTTGACCGCTACGACGGCCGCCTGCCGCCGGCCGAGGACGTGCCGCGGCTCGCCGACCTGATCTGGCGGTTGCGCCCGCTCGCCAACATGGCGGTCGACTCGGAAGTCTCGCGCGCGCTCGAACGCTCGGCGAACAAGTTCCTCGGCGAGCGCGTCGCGCAAATCCTCGAACACATGCGCCCGCCGGCGCTCGAAGGCCCGAAGCCGGGCTGAGCGCCGGCCTTCAGCGCAGCGCGAACGCGACCGCGCCGGCGGCCGAAGCGCCCAGCGCGGCGCCGGCCGCGAGTTCCGCCGGCGTGTGCCGGGCCAGGCGCAGACGCGACCAGGCAATCGCCATGACCACGAGCAGCAGCAGCACGAGCGAGAGCGGCCGCGGCCACAGCCAGCCGGCCGCGAGCACGGCGAAGGCGACGTGATGCGAGATCGTCAGGCGCTGCGCGAAGCGCTGGCAGACCAGCAGCAGCGCCGCGCCGGCGGCGAGCGGCACGACGAATTCGCGCCGCGACAGACACAGACCGGCCACGACTGCGGCCAACGCGAGCACGATGAAGGCATGGCGGTTCAGCTCGCGGCGCTCGGCGCTGGCGCTGGCGTCGATGTGCGTCCAGCGGCCGCTGCGCACGCGCCACGCCGCATAGCCGCCGATCGCGACGATCAGGCATGCGAACAGCGCGACCAGCGCGGCGATCTCGGCGCGCCCGGCGCCGCGCTGCGCGGCGGCCAGCAGCGCCGTCGCCGGCAACAGCACGAAGGGATGGGCGCCGATCGAGACGGCGCGCGCCACGCGCCGGCCGGGGCCGGGCGCCGCGCGCCCGCGCTCAGGCATAGCGCCAGCGCTGGCCGTCCTTGGAATCCTCGACCAGCACGCCGCGCGCCTTGAGCTCGTCGCGGATGCGATCCGACTCGGCCCACTGCTTGTTCTGGCGCGCCGCGGTGCGCTGCGCGAGCAGCGCCTCGATCTCGTCGGCCGACGGCGCGCCGGCCGCGGCCGGTGCCTGCGCGAACCAGGCCGACGGCGCCTGCTGCAGCAGGCCGAGCAGCAGGCCGGCGTCGAGCATCTGCGCCTTGATGCGCGCCTTCTCGGCCGGATCGACCGCCTTGTTCGCGGCGCGCGCCAGCTCGAACAGCTCGGCGAGCGCCATCGGCGTGTTGATGTCGTCTTCGAGCGCAGCGACGAAGGCCTCCGGCGCGGTCACGCCCGGCGCCGCCTCGACGTCCTCCAGCTCGCGCAGCGCGCCGTACAGGCGGTCGAGCTTCTTGCGCGCCTCGGCGACGACCTCGTCGTTCCAGTCGAGCGGCTGGCGATAGTGGGCGGTCAGCAGCACGAGGCGGATCACCTCGCCCGGCATCGACTTCAGCAGCTCGTGCACCAGCAGCACGTTGCCGACCGACTTCGACATCTTCTGGCTGTCGATGTTGAGAAAACCGTTGTGCAGCCAGTAGCGCGCGAAGGTCTTGCCGCCGTGCGCGCAGGTCGACTGCGCGATCTCGTTCTCGTGATGCGGAAAGATCAGGTCGTGACCGCCGCCGTGAATGTCGATGGTCTCGCCGAGCAGCGCCTCGGCCATCGCCGAGCACTCGATGTGCCAGCCGGGCCGGCCGCGGCCCCAGGGCGAATCCCAGCCCGGCTGGTCGGCCGCCGACGGCTTCCACAGCACGAAGTCGCCGGCGTGCTTCTTGTACGGCGCGACCTCGATGCGGGCGCCGGCCATCAGCGACTGCTCGTCGCGCTTCGACAGCGCGCCGTATGCCGGGAAGCTCAGCGTATGGAACAGCACGTGGCCGTCGGCGACGTAGGCGTGGCCGCTGGCGATCAGGCGCGAGATCATGTCGATGATCTGCGGCAGGTGCTCGGTGACGCGCGGCGTGAAATCGGGCGGCAGCGCGCCGAGCGCGGCCATGTCGTCGTGATAGATCGCCGCGTAGCGGTCGGTGATGACGCGGATGTCGACGCCTTCCTTCTTGGCGGCGGCGTTGATCTTGTCGTCGATGTCGGTGATGTTGCGGACGTAGACGACCTTCGGATAGCGGCGGCGCAGCACCCGCGCCAGCACGTCGAAGACCACGACCGGACGCGCGTTGCCGATATGCGCGTAGCTGTAGACCGTCGGCCCGCAGACGTACATCGTGATCCGGCTCGGATCGAGCGGGACGAATTCTTCCTTGCGGCCGGAAAGCGTGTTGTGGAGCTGCATGGGCACGGGCTGGCGAAAAACCCGCGCAGGATACCCGCAGCGCCGGCGGAAGTCAGGCGCCGGTCAGCGCAGCACCGACAGCAGCAGCATGCCGCTGAACAGGCCGGCGGTGAATCCCCAGAAGCACCAGACATAGCGCCGCTTGAAACGCTCGCGCCCGATCTCGGCATCGAAATACTTCAAACCCATCGGCGAAATCCTCTGATGTGACGGCTCGCAGAGAGCACATCATCGTGCAAGAAGCATGCAGTTCGATGACGCGCATGCTTCGCCTCGCGGCACCTTAGGCGAACCGCGATCGAGCGGGTAAGCCCCAGTTCTGGGGATCAGCGCGCGGTGCGGGCGGCCTCGCCGGACGACGATGGCGCCGCGCTCGCCGCCAGACGCGCCAGTTCAGCGCGACGTGCACCTTTATCGAGCCGCGACAAGCGCTCCGCGGCGGCATAGAAACGCGACCAGTCGCCGCCGTTTTCGACGAACAGCGCGGCGAACGCCGGCAGGTCGGCATCGTAGAGGCCGAACGGCAGCAGCCGCGCATTGTTGAGCGGCGCGGTCTCGAAGAAACCGTCGTAGTCGCCATGGCCCTGCCAGGCGCCGTCGCGCAGCGCGCGGTACTGCGCGCGCAGCTCGTCGAACACCGCCTGCTTGCGCGTACGCATCACCGCTGCGTCGAGCGGCTCGCGATACAAGGCCGCGAGCCGCTCGCGGGCCGCCAGCACCAGCGCGGTGAACTGCTCGCGCCGCTGCCGGCGCGGTGCCAGCTCGGCGCCGCCGAGCTGCGGGTTCAGCGCCAGGTACTCGCGCAGTCCCTGCTCGCCGACGAATTCGGCGAACGACTCGTTGAAGCGGGTGTCGTGCTTGACGTACAGCTTCTGGTGCGCGAGCTCGTGGAACAGCGTCGCGATCAGCGTCGCGTCGTCCCAGCGCAGCATCGAACTGAGCAGCGGATCATCGAACCAGCCGAGCGTCGAGTACGCCGGCACGCCGCCGACGTAGACGTCGTCGCCGCGCTCGCGCAGGCGCGCCGCCGCGGCGCGCGCATCGGCCTCGGCGTAAAAGCCCTGGTAGCCGACGCAACCGGCGATCGGAAAACAGTGCTCGAGCGCGTCGACCGAGAACTCGCGCGTCGCGAACACGTTCCAGACCACGTACGGACGGTGCAGCGCGACATAGCTGCGATAGCTGCCGTTGTCCGGCAGGCCGAGCGCACCGACCGCCCAGCTGCGCGCGTCGCGCACCGTCTGCAGGCGCGCCTTGAGACGCGGATCGACGTCGGGATCGTCGAGCAGCCGGGCGATCGGCTGGCGGGCGCGCAGCAGCGCGATCTGTCCGGACACGGCCTGCGCGTAATAGCCGATCGTGCTGCAGGCGCCGAGCAGCAGGCTGCCGCACAGGGTCAGGATTACCAGCGGCAGGCGGCGCATCAACGTTCCGTATTGCGTTATCGTGACAGCACAAGGACATCAGAGGCACACGATAGTGCCATGGGGAGAATCGTCATGAAGCGCCATCCGTGCGCGCGAGTCCTGCTCGCGCTCGTCACCGTCGCTGCGCTCGCCGCCTGCGGCAGCAGTTCGTCGACCGGCGCCGGCGCGCCGCGCGTACCGGTCACCGAGAGCCGCGACGGCACGATCTACCGTCAGGAAATCCCGGTCGCCAGGACCGGCGACACCATCGTCGTGCAGGTCTTCGAGCCGACGCATCTGGAGAAGGGCAAGCGCTATCCGCTCGTGCTGCAGGGCCACGGCTACGGCGGCTCGCGCGAGACCGAGGCGCCGGACGGCAGCTTCATCCGGCGCCTGATCGACGCCGGCTATTACGTGATCTCGATCGACCAGCGCGGCTTCGGCCAGTCGACCGGCACGGTGCGCGTGATGTCGCCGGACTACGAGGGCCAGGATCTGATCGCCGTGCTCGACTGGGCCGAGAACCTGCCCGGCCTCGCCCGCCGCGACAACGGCAAGATGCGGGTCGGCGCCTACGGCAGTTCGTACGGCGGCATGTACCAGCTGCTGCTGTACGCCGCCGATCCCGAACACCGCCTGCGCGTGCTGGCGCCGGACATCACGCCGCACGACCTTACCTACTCGCTCGACCCGAACGACGTCGTCAAGTCCGGCTGGGGCCTGGCGCTGGTCGCCGGCGGCGAAGCCTCGGTGACGCAGATCCTCGACCCGGCGAATCCGCTCGGCACCGTGCAGTCGCTGCTGCAGCAGGTCGCCGAAGGCGGCACGCGCGAGGACGCCGCAATCGTCGAGATCCTCGCCACCGCCGGCGTCACCAACCACTTCAGCGAAGCCGGCACTCACTTCATGAAGTACCACAGCCTCGCGTACTTCTGCGAAGGCCAGCCGGCCGGCGCGCAGAACTTCCTCCTGGCGACACCCGACCCGCTCGAAGTCGCACCCGAGCGGCCGCCGGCCGCCGACGTGCTGCTGACGCAGGGTTTTCGCGACACGCTGTTCAACTTCAACGACGGCCTGCACAACTACGAATGCCTGAAGGCGCTCGGCGGCGACGTGCGCCTGCTGACGCACCAGACCGGCCACATCCTGCCGCTGTCGCTCGGCACCGCCGGACTCGAGAATCCGCTCGATCCGTTCTACGCGGCGCTGACGCTGCCCGGCTTCCAGGACGCCGGTGGCACGCGCAGTTGCGGCTCGCTGGACCTCGACGACGTGCAGTTCGCCTGGTTCGAGGACAAGCTGCAGCAGCGCGCTTCGGTCGACGCGGTGCTGAGCACCGGCAGGAACGTCTGCCTGAGCCTGGCCGAAGGCGATGCGGTCGAGACGCGCGAGGTGCCGCGCGGCGGGACGCGCTTCGCGATCGACGGCAGCACGCCGCAGCTCAACAGCCTGCTCGGCGTCGCCGGTTCGCTGCTCGGCAACGGCCTGCGCGACAGCGTGCTGCTCGCCAACCAGACGCTGTACACGGTACCGGCCGGCGGCGCGGTGCTGGCCGGCGTGCCGCTGCTGCAGCTCGATCTCGAAGGCCTGTCCGGCCTCGAACAGCAGAATTGCGCGACGACGCTGGTGCAGCTCGGCTGCGACCCGATCCTGTTCCTGGCGATCGGTCACCGTCCGCCCGGTCAGGAACGCTGGGACATCATCGACGACCAGATCACCCCGGTACGCGGCTTCGGCAGTCACGAGCTGGAAATGAACGGCATCGCCGAACGCCTCGGCGAAGGCGACGAGCTCGCGCTGCTGATCTACGCCTTCCACGCGCAGTTCCCGATCACCTGGTCGCGCGACCTGCTGGTGCCGGCGCTCAAACTCAGCGGCAGCGTCGAGCTGCCGCTGCTCGGTCCGGCGACGATCGTGCACGACGGCGTCTGACGGCGCTGACAGGCGGCGCGGCGGCGTGGAGGCGGCCGTCGCGCCGCCGTATGATGGCGGCCCCGTGCCGCCCCCGCCCATGAACGCTCCCACGCCTGCCGTCAGCCGCGCCGATCTGGTCGCCTGGGCCCTGAGCGCCGTCGCGCTCGGCCTGATCCTCGAACTGCATCTGCTGCCCTCGCTGCTCGCCGGCCTGCTGGTCTTCGAACTGGTCGACGTCCTGACGCCGCGCCTGGCGCTGCGCGCGCTCGGCCGCGACGGCCCGCGGCTGCTGGCGGTGACGCTGATCGCGACGATCGTCATCGCCGTGCTCGCGTCGGCCGGCGTCGGCATCGTCGCCTTCCTGCGCAACAGCGACGAAAGCCTGCCGCTGCTGATGCGCAAGATGGCGCAGATCATCGAGGACGCGCGCACGCGCCTGCCGGCGGACCTGCTCGCCTACGTGCCGGCGGACGCCGAAACGCTGCGCCAGAAGCTCGTCGACTGGCTGCGCTCGCACGCCGGCTCGCTGCAGCTCGCCGGGCGTGATCTCGGCCGCTCGCTGGTGCACATCCTGATGGGCATGATCATCGGCGCGCTGCTGTCGCTGCAGAAGGCCGCGCAGCACGGCGAACGCCGGCCGCTGAGCGAGCGCATCGCCGAGCACGCCGAACGCCTCGCCGCCGTGTTCCGCCGCGTGGTCTTCGCGCAGTTCTGGATCTCGGCGATCAACACCTTCTTCACCTGGCTCTACCTCGGCGTCGCGCTGCCGGCCTTCGGCATCGACCTGCCGCTGACCAAGACGCTGCTGGCGATCACCTTCATCGCCGGCCTGCTGCCGATCCTCGGCAATCTGATCTCCAACACGGCGATCATCATCGTCAGCCTCAGCCAGGGCCTGCCGGTCGCCGCCGCTTCGCTGGCCTATCTCGTCGTCATCCACAAGCTCGAATACTTCCTCAACGCGCGCATCATCGGCTCCAACATCAAGGCGCGCGCCTGGGAGCTGCTGGTGGCGATGCTGGTGATGGAAGCGGCGTTCGGCATTCCCGGCCTGATCGCCGCGCCGATCTTCTACGCGTACTTCAAGGAAGAGCTGCGCAGCCGGCAGCTGGTCTGAACGCTCAGGCGCGCGGCGTCGCCTGCTGGTCGAGCCAGACACCGAGACCCTGCGCGTTGAGCTCGAGGTCGCTGTCGAGGATCGCGCCGATCGCGTCGTCGGCGAGCGTGCAGCCGTGCGCGCGCAGCGCGGCGATCGCATCGCCGGTGAGCGCGCGCCGCAATTGCGCGTGGCGGTCCTGCACGCCGGCCAGTCCGGTCGCGATCCGCTCGTAGCGGGCGATGCCGTCGCCGAGCTCGCGCGCCAGCCGCGGCACCTCGCCGACGCGGCCATAGTGCGTCAGGTACATCCACTGCGGGGCGTATGACAGCAGGCGCGCGAGCGTCTGCCGCCAGGCTTCGGGTTCGAACTGCACCGGCGTCGTCGTCGGCATGATGAACGGCCCGGCCGCGGTATCGAACTCGCGATACGACAGCCCGAAGCTGTCGCCGGTGAAGAAGCCGCGGCTGGCGGCGTCCCAGACGCAGAAGTGATGGCGCGCATGGCCCGGCGAGTCGACGAACTCCAGCTCGCCGTCGCCGAACGGCAGGCGCAGGCCGTCGTCGGCGACGATCACGCGCGCTTCCGGCACCGGCGCGATCTCGCCGTACATGCGCTGTACCGCATCCGCACCGTAGACCGCCGAAGCGCCGGCGATCAGCTTGGCCGGGTCGATCAGGTGCCGCGCGCCGCGCGGATGCGCGACCAGCTTCGCGTTCGGCAGCGCCCGCATCAGCAGCCCGGCGCCGCCGGCGTGATCGAGGTGCACGTGGGTCGGAATCACGTAGTGCACGCGCTCGCGGGCCAGCCCGCGCGCCTCGAGCAGTGCCAGCAGCGCCGGCACGCCGGGTGAAGTGCCGGCCTCGACGAAGGCGAGATCGTCGCCGCGTTCGATCAGGTAACAGCAGGCCATCTGCGGGCGGACCTGCTGGGTGTCGATGCACAGAATGCCGGCGTCGAGCGCGACGCAGGGCGCGGGGGAGATCAGGCTGTCCATGCCGGCAAGCCTAGCAGACGGCACGGCGCCGCTCAGGCGGCCTTGCTGTCGGCGGCGCGGCGCAGCAGCTCGACCAGTTCCTCACGGCGGTAGATGCCGAGCTTGCGGTAGATGCGCGAGGCGTGGTTGGCGACCGTGCTGATCGCGATCTCGTACTCGCGCGCGACGCTCTTGAAGGTCTTGCCGAGCGCCAGCGCGCGGGCGATCTCCTGTTCGCGCGGCGACAGCACATCGAGCGGATGCGGCCGGCGCGCGTTGAGCAGGAACAGCCTGCCCTCCGGCTTGACGCGGAAATGCAGGCTGCCGATCTGGAACGGACCCGGCTCGTCGAGCCGCTCCGGCGGCAGCGCGAACGGCAGCGCCGTGAAATGCAGGTCGCCGAACTCGAGCGCGACCAGTTCACGGAAGCGGTCGCTGATCGCGTAGATCGCGCCGCCGGCATCGATCAGCGCCGCCGAGCCGCGCGAGCTGCGGCCCATCGCCATCAGCCACTCGTCGCGGCGCACGAACTGCTGCAGGCCGAGCGAAGCGGCCTGCACCAGGTGGCCGGCGGCGCGGCGCAGCGATTCGTGCGGCGGCGTCTCGGGTCCCGGCAGCAGCACCAGCACGCTGTGCAGCGACGAGCCGCGATGGCCGATCTTCAGCGCCAGCGCCTGCCGCGGCCGGCCGCCGGCATCGACGCCGAGCTGCAGCTCGCGCTGGCCCTGCGGAAAGCGCAATCCGGCCAGCGTCGCGGCGTCCAGCGCCAGCCCGGCCGGCCAGCGCGCGAACTCGCCGTCGGCGCCGTCGCGCGCACGGATCGTCCAGGCCCCGCCGTCGGCGCCGGCCCATTCGCAGAAGCGCTGCAAGGCCTCGGCCTGGAAGTGCTGCCAGTCCCGTTCGAAGGCCGCGCTGTAGACGGCTTCGATGAGGCGGTCGAGATCGCGGTGGGCGGGACCATCCATGGGTCGCGGTTCTGCTCGCTGGCTGTTCCGGTCCGATTCTAGACCGCCCGCCCTCATCCGCGCCGCTCCGCGCTCCGCTCGAGCTGCTCGTCGTCGTGCGCGGCCGGGTCCTCGACCGGTTCCAGATGGGTCAGCACCGACAGCGGCCCGAGGCGCTCGGCGATCTCGTGCTCGATGCCCTCGACCAGGTCGTGGCCGCGCTGCACGCTCCAGGCGCCGGGCACCAGCACGTGCAGCGTCAGGAAGCGGCGGCTGCCGGCGGTGCGCGTGCGGATCGCGTGGAAGTCGATGCCCTGCTTCCGATAAGCCTCCAGCACCGTGTCGAGCGCGGCGCGCTCGTCGGCCGGCCAGGCGTGATCCATCAGGCCGCGGCCGGCGACGCCGAGCAGGTGATAGCCGGTCCACAGCAGGTAGCCCGCCACCGCGATCGCGACCAGCGCGTCGAGCACCAGCCAGCCGGTCAGCGCGACCAGGGCCACGGCGACGACGATGCCGGCGGTAGTCCAGACGTCGCTCATCAGGTGGCGGCCGTCGGCGATCAGCGCCGGCGAGCGGTGCCGGCGGCCGACCTGCAGCAGCAGGCGCGCAACGACCAGATTCACGACCGCGGCCAGCACGCTGATCGCCAGGCCGATGCCCGGCTGTTCCAGCGGCTGCGGATGCAGCAGGCGCGGCAGCGCCGCGTAGCAGATGCCGAGCGCGGCGATGAAAATCAGCGCGCCCTCGAAGCCGCTCGAGAAGTACTCGGCCTTGCCGTGCCCGTAGGCGTGCTCGTCGTCCGGCGGCATCGCCGCCCAGCGCAGCGACGCGAACGCGGCAAGCCCGGCGCCGAGATTGACCAGCGATTCGAGCGCATCGGACAGCAGGCCGACCGAACCGCTGTAGTGCCAGGCGACGAACTTGAGCAGCATCGTCAGCCCCGCCGCGGCAACCGACAGCAGCGCGTAGCGGGCCGGCGCGCCGAGTCCGCCGAGCATCACACTCCCGCCGTCGTCAGCGCCCGCGCGATCTCCGCTTCGAGCATATCGAGATCGGGAATCAGCGCCTCCTGGTTGGCGACGCGGGTGCGCGCCAGCAGCAGTTCGGGGCGGTCGCGCTCGCGCAGCGGCAGCGGCTGCAGCGCCGCGCGGTTCAGCGTGACCAGATGCGGATAGGCCTGGGTGATCAGCGCGAACTGACCGGACGGCAGGTGGCGGCCGTTCGAGTTCAGGACGACGACGCGCTCGCGGCGCGGATCGGACGCCGCTTCACCGCGGTTGAGCGGTTCGAAGCGCAGCACCGGCAACCGCCGGCCGTTCCATTCGAGCAGGCCCGGCAGCCATGGCGGCAGCCGCGGGTCCGGCTGCACGGCGTCGCGGGCAACGACCTCGGCGACCGCGAGGTTCGGCAGCAGCAGCGTGTCGCCGGCCAGCGCGATCAGCACCGCGTAGAGCTGCTGGCGGGTCGCCGGCGTAGGGGTATCGACCGTCATGCCTGGCTCAGGACCCCGCGCAGTTCGTGCAGCAGCTGATCTTCCTGGTAGGGCTTGATCAGGTAGCGGTTGACGCCGAGCGCGCGGGCGCGCTCGCGGTGTTTCTCGCCGGAGCGTGAGGTGATCATGATGATCGGCGTCGTCTCGATGCGCGCCGTGTTGCGCACGTAGGCGGCGACTTCGAAGCCGTCGGCGCGCGGCATCTCGATGTCGAGCAGGATCGCCGCCGGCGTCTCGCTCTGCAGCTGCGCCATCGCGTCGAGACCGTCCTTGGCGGTGACCACCGCATAGCCCTGACGCGTCAGCAGGCGCTCGGTGACGCGGCGGATCGTCAGCGAGTCGTCGACGACCATGACCAGGCCGCGCGTCGTCACCGCCTCGGCGCTCGGCGCCGGGCCGGCGGCGGCCATGCGCAGCGCCCGGCGCGCGGCATGCTGCGCGAGTTCGGCGACGTCGAGGATCAGCACCGCGCGGCCGTCGGCGAGGATCGTCGCGCCGCTGACGCCGGGCACGCTGCTGATCTGCGCGCCGACCGCCTTGGACACGATCTCGCGGTTGCCGAGCAGCGCATCGACGACCACCGCGTAGCGGCGATCGCCGGCGCCGATGCCTTCCGGCAGACGTACGAGGATCGCGTGCGAGGTCTTGCCGTCGGCGCCCGACGCTTCGCGCGGGCTGCCGAGAAAGCCGCCGAGATGGCGCACGCGGTAGTCGGCGCCGCCGTAGGCGAACAACGGGCCGTTGTCGGCGTAGTACGCCGGCAGTTCGTCGCGGGCGATGCGCACGATGCCCTCGATGCTCGACAGCGGGATCGCATAGGCTTCGCCGCCGACCTCGACCAGCAGCGCCTGCGACAGCGCCAGATTCAGCGGCAGACGCACCAGGAAGCGCGCGCCGCGGCCGATCTCGGAAGAAAGCTCCAGCGTGCCGCCGAGCTGCTTGACCTCGGCGGCGACCACGTCCATGCCGACGCCGCGCCCGGCGTCCTGGGTCAACGAACGCGCCGTCGAGAAGCCGGGCATGAAGATGAACTGCGCCGCCTGCTCGTCGGCAACCTGCGCGTCGGCCGGCATCAGGCCACGCTTGATCGCGGTGGCGCGGATCGCGCCGTAGTCGAGTCCGGCGCCGTCGTCGCGTACTTCGACGTAGAGCTGCGTGCCTTCGCGCCAGAGGTTGATCTGGATCTGGCCGGCCGGCGCCTTGCCGCGCGCGGCGCGCACATCCGGAGCCTCGATGCCGTGCACGACGGCGTTGCGCAGCAGGTGTTCGAGCGGCGCCGTCATGCGCTCCAGCACATTGCGGTCGAGTTCGGCGTCGGCGCCGGAGAAGACGATGTCGGCGCGCTTGCCGTTCTCCAGCGCGGTCTGCTGGACGACGCGCTGCAGGCGCGCGGCCTGGCGCGAGAACGGCACCATCAGCGTGCGCATCAGGCCCTGCTGGACCTCGGTGTTGACGCGGCCCTGCTGCTGCAGCAGCGTCACCGCGCCGGTCGCATAGGTGTCCATCGAGCCGTGCACGGCGGCGAGGTCGCCGGCCGATTCGGCCAGCGCGCGCGACAGCTCCTGCATGCGCGTGTAGCGGTCCATCTCGAGCGGATCGAACTCGCCGGCGTAGCGGTCGGGATGCTCGGACTGCGTCAGGCCGCGCGCAGTGATCTGCGCATCGGTCTCGGCATCGAGCTGGCGCAGCTGCTCGCGGACGCGCGCGATGGTCTGCGCCATTTCCGCGAGCTGCGCCTGGATGCCGCTGTTGTGCTCTTCGAGGCGCGAGCGGTAGATCGAGATCTCGCCGGCGTCGTTGAGCATGCGGTCGAGCGCATCGACCGGCACGCGCGCGGTCTCGCGCTTGAGCGCGATCTCGCGCTCGCTGCCCTCGTCCGGTCGCCAGAACAGCTCCGGGTCCCAGAGGCCGCTCGGCGTGGCGGCGGACACCAGTGCCGGCGCCGCTGCCTTGTCGGCGTGCAGCAGGCCGCGGAAGTCGCGGCGCTCCAGCTGATCGCTCATCCGGCGCAGCGCGGCGACCGCCTCGCCGACCGGCGCCAGCGCCTCGGCCTGCACCGAGCCCGAGGCCTCGAGCGCGACCAGGCGCGTCTCGAGTTCGTGCGCGGCGTCGCCCATCGCGAACAGGCCGGCCATGCGCGCGCCGCCCTTGAGCGTGTGCAGCGCGCGCTGCATGTCCTGCGCCGGGCCGCTCTGCGCCGGCGCGACGCGCCAGCGCGCGTAGGCGCGCTCGAGCTGTTCGAGCAGCTCGACGGCCTCGCCGCCGAAGATCTCGACCAGATCGGCGTCGACCGCCGGCGCCGTCTCGTCGTAGCGCGGCGCTTCGTCGGCCGGCGGCGCCGTTTCGTCGTAGCGCGGCGCTTCGTCGGCCGGCGGCGCGAACACACTCGCCGGCGTCGCCGGGAACGGCGCCGGCATCGGCGCCGCCGGCGCCAGCGGCGGCGCCAGCGTCGGCACCTCGGGCGCCGGCCCCTCGCCGGCCGCCACTGCCGCTGCCGGCGCTGCCGCTGCCGGCACTTCGGCGTCCGCGATCTCGGCCGGCGGCACTGCGGGCGCGGACGCGGCGGAAGTCGACGGCGCGACTGCCGGCACCGCAGCGGTGGTGACGTCCTCAAGCTCGACGAGCAGCGGCTGCAGATCCGGCAGGCGGCCGCGCTTGAGATCGTCGACCGCGTAGCGCAAGCCGTCACCGGCCAGCTGCAGGCGCGCGGTGACGGCGCCGAGATCGGCGCCGGCGCGATCGACCAGCGTCTCCAGCCGATGCGCGACTTCGCCGACCGCCGCGACGCCGGCGACGCGCGCGCTGCCCTTGAGCGTATGCAGCAGGCGGCGCAGCTCGTCGAGCGCATCGGTATCGCGCGGATTGCGTTCCAGCGCCGCACCGGCGGCGTCATAGCCTTCGAGCAGCTCTTCGGCCTCGGCGATGAAGATGTGCAGCAGTTCGGGATCGAGGCCGAGGTCGGCGACGGCGTACAGCGCCGGCGGCACCGGCGCCGGTGCCGGCAGCAGCGCCGCGGGCTCGGGCTCGTCTTCGGCGACCGGCGGGATCTCGATCGCCTCGGCCTCCACCTCGTCGGCGGCCTCGGCCGTGGCGGCGCCGACCGGCGCCGCTTCGGCCGCAGCGGGCGTTTCCGGCACGACGGCGTAGCGCAGCGACTCGACCACCTCCGGCACCAGCGACGCGGCCGGTGCCTCGGCCGCGGCGGCGGCGGCGGCGGCCGCGGCGGCCGCCGGGACGGGCTCGGCGGCCGGCACCGCAGCCGACACTGCGGCCGGCGCCGGTGCGTCCCAGGCCATCGCCTCGATGCGGGCGACGAACTCGGCGCCGTCGCCGTGCAGGCGGCCGTCGCGATAGGCATCGAGCTGCTGGTAGATGCCCTCGCAGAAATCGCGCAGCGCGGCGAACGCGCCGGCCGAGGGCAGGACATCGCCGGCCAGCGCCTCGTCGATGCGCTTCTGCAGCGCGCGCGCGACGTTGCCGATCGCCGGGCATTGCGCCATCAGCGCGGCGCCGGTCAGCGTATGCAGAACGACTTTCAGTTCCTGGCGCGCGGCGCGGTCGTCCGGCGCCTGCGCCCAGGCGTCGATGAGGCCTTCGGCCTTCTGCACGAGATCGAAAGCTTCGCCCGAGAAGATCTCGGCGAGCTGGCGCGCCTCGTCGTCCTCGTGCAGGCGGTCGACGCTGCCCTGCAGCGACTCGACCTGTTCGATCCACAGCCGTGCGTCCTGCTGCTGCACGGCCTTGCTGCCGACCTGTTCGCTCCACTTGAGCAGCGTCTCGGTCGCCGCTTCGAGCAGGCTCAGGCCGGCGTCGTCGAGCGCCTGGCCGTCGCCGATCACGCGTTCGAGCCAGTGCTCGAGCGCACCGGACAGCTCGCTGATCGCCGGCGCGTCGATCACGCGCGCCGCGCCGCGCAAGGTGTGGAACGCGCGCACCGCGAGCTCGTCGACCGGATAGCGGCTGCGGGCGTGATCGAACTGCGCGAGCCAGTCGCGCACCTCGCCGAGCTTGTCGAGCGCGTCCTCGCGGAAGATCGCCGCCATGTCCGGTTCGCCGGCGGCGTCCGGATCGCGGCCTTCGGCGTACTCGCGCGCGCGCGCCGCGAGCGCCTCGGCGGCGCCGTCCGGATCGCGGCCGGCGCGGAAGTCTTCGATCAGCGCCGGCAGCAACGCGACCGCGTCGCCGATCAGCTTGACCGCACCGGTCGAGGTCGGCACCGAGCCGTCGAGGCAGCGGTTCAGCAGGCTTTCGATCGCCCACGCGAACTCGCCGAGCGCGAGCGCGCCGACCGTGCGGCCGCTGCCCTTCAGCGTGTGGAAGCAGCGGCGGATCGTGGTCAGGCGCTCGCGGTCGCGCGGGTCGCGCATCCACAGCGGCAGGTTGTCGCGCAGCGCGGCGAGCACCTCGCCGGCTTCTTCGAGGAAGACTTCGCGGATCTCGTCGTCGAAGCCGTCCGGCGTCGGCGCGGGCACCGCGGCAGGCGGCGGCACCCCGGCGAACGCCTCCGGCGCCGCCGCTTCGGGTTCGACCGGCACCGCGCCGGGCGGCGCCGCCTCGTCGGCCGGCGCGACGGTCGGCCGCGCGACGGCCGCCTCGATCGCGGCGACGAAGGATTCGATCTGCGCCGGCAGTACCTCGGTCAGCGGCGAATCGTCGCGCTCGGCCTCGATGTAGTACTCGAGCGCGGCGATCGTGTCGGCGAAACGCTCGGGCAGGCCCTGGCCGTCGCGCAGGCGCACGAACTCGGGACTGGCGACGAAGCGGCGCAGACGGCGCACCGCCTCGGCGACGCGCGTGCGGCGCAGGATCTCGAGTCCGGCGCCGACCTCGTCGATCAGCAGCACGGCGTCCGGCAGCTCGTTGGTCGCGCCGGACTTCAGGAAGCCGTCGACCGCCTGCTTGACGCGCGCGAGATTGACCAGCGACTCGCGGTACAGCGCCTGCATGCCTTCGGCGTAATCGCGCGGCGTCGGCGTGTCGAGGGTCAGCTCGTCGCGGCCCTCGGCCGGACGCAGCTGGCGGAACAGCGCGTCTTCGAGCGAGTTCTCGACGCGCAGGATCGATTCGGCGAGCGCCAGCCACTGCGCCAGCCCGGCCTCGGCGCCGAGCGCTTCGAGCGACTGCGCCTGATTGGCGACCGTCTGCTGCAGCACGCGCAGGCCCAGCGCGCCGAGCACGTCGGCGATGCGGCGCAGGCTCTGCCGGGTCCCGGTGAAGCCGTCGCCGCTGCCGCCACCGGCGCGCACCACGAGGTCGATGTGATCCTTGACGCGCGTGAAGTCGGCGCGGATCTCGTCCGAGACCTTGGCCAGCAGCGAGGTGCTCGGGCCGTGGATGCGGCGGCGGCGGACGTCGAGCTCGGCCGGATCCGGCAGATAGGCGTGGAGCTGGAAATGCTGGCGCAACGCCTGCACGCGCGCGCCGCGGCCGCGCGAGCGGCCGATGAAGAACAGCAGTTGCAGCGACAGCTCGTAGGCGCCGGCCGCGGCGGCGTCCTCGCCGGCCTCGGCGATCAGCTTCATCTGCTGGCCGACGCGCCCGAACAGCCGCTTCAGGTCCAGCGAGTTGTCGAGGCTGCGGCCGAGCAGCGCCTCGATCGCTGCGGCGGCGCTGCGCCACAGCTGATGGGTCTCGATGCGGGCCGCGTGCTGCGCCAGCTGCTCGGCGATCTTGCCGATGCGGGCGCCGGCGGTCTGCGCGTCCGGAGCATTGCGGATCCAGGCCAGCAGCGACGCCTGGAACGCCGCGAGGTAGCGCTGCGCCTGCTGCTGCAGCGCGCCCGGCGCGCGCTCACCTTCCGGCAGCGGCAGCCTAAGATCGAGCGCCTGCAGCTGGCCGGTGAAGACTTCGATCTCGGTCAGCACCGGCTGGCCGCGCGCCAGGCGCAGCTCGTTGATCGCCGGCTGCAGCACCAGCGCGCAGTCGGCCATGTCCTCGGACAGCGCCTGCAGGTAGTCGGCGAGCTGCACGGTGCCGCCGAGCAGCGCGCTGTAGAGCACTTCGGTATCGCGCACGCCACCGCGCAGCAGATCGTGCAGACCCGCGGTCATCTCGCCGGCGAGCTGCGCGGCGCCGATGCAGCGGATCATCGCCGCCGTGCCGCGCACCTGGTGCAGCTCGACGTAGGCCTGCTGCAGCGGCAGCGGATCGTCCGGATTCTCGACGTGCTGCTCGATCAGCGAGCGGGCGCGCGCCACGCTCTGGTCGAGCTCGCCGCGCACCCAGTGCAGGCCGCTGAACGCGGCGGGCTTGAGACGTGCGTTCATGCGGCGGCCGCCCGGAAGCTTTCGCTCTGCGCGAGGCGGTGCAGGCTCATCGCGTACCACGGATGGCCTTCGCGGACGAACGCGCCGAGCAGGTACGGCGTGAACGGTGCGGCGTCGGCTTTCATCTCGTTGCGCTGCTCGGCGGCGGTGAACTGCCGGTAGCCGGCGATCTCGTCGACCAGCAGGCCGGCCGGCAGACGCTTGGAGTTGAGCACCAGCACGCGCTGGCCGCGCTGCGCCTCGCCGGCCGGCAGGCCGAAGAAGCGCGGCAGGTCGACGATCGCCAGCAGCTCGCCGCGCACGTTGGCGAGGCCGGACAGCCAGGGCTGCGCATTCGGCACGCGCGTCGCGCGCGGCGGCGCGATCACTTCGCGCACGTCCTCGCGCGGCGCCACGAACCAGCGCGAGCCGATGCGAAAGCCGAGACCGGTCCAGCTCTGCGCCTGTCCGCCGCCGGCATCGAGGCGCGCCGCCTGCAGCCGCGCCTCGAGCTCTTCGAGGATGGCGAAGGGATCATCGCGCAAGGCCCGCAGGTCGGTGCTCATGGCGAAGGGCGGGCGCGTCAGCGGCGCACGTGGGCGCGCACCGCGCCCAGCAGTTCGTCGCGCGTGAACGGCTTGGTCAGATACTCGTCGGAGCCGACGATGCGGCCGCGGGCGCGGTCGAACAGGCCGTCCTTGGAGCTGAGCATGATGACCGGCGTGCCGCGGAACTGCGGATTGTTCTTGATCAGCGCGCAGGCCTGGTAGCCGTCGAGGCGCGGCATCATGATGTCGATGAAGATGATGTCCGGCTGGTGATCGGCGATCTTCGACAGTGCCTCGAACCCGTCCTGCGCCGTGACCACCTGATAGCCCTCCCGCGCAAGCAGGGTCTCGGCCGTGCGGCGGATGGTCTGACTGTCGTCGATGACCATGACCCGGGCCGTGGCATTTGCCTCTGTGGACACTCCCTTCCCCCTCAAGCGCTTGCGCTGCGATGTTGCGGCGGTTTTTAGCATAGTCCCTGCGAGGCTGCCTATCGGACCCCGCGAGCGTCGGGTTCGGGCCGCCGAACGCGCTTGCGTTACTATCCGTTCCCATGAACACCGACCCGAATCCGCACCCGGTGCCGCGCCTGCTGACGGCGCAGACCGGCCCGCTGCTCAAGCTCGAATCGACGCTGCTGGCGCGCGCCGCCGACATCGAAGCCTGGTTCCGCCAGCAATGGCAGAAGACCCCGCCGCCGTTCTACAGCTCGGTCGACCTGCGCAACGCCGGCTTCAAGCTGGCGCCGGTCGACACCAACCTGTTCCCCGGCGGCTTCAACAATCTCAATCCGGCGTTCGAGACGCTATGCGTGCAGGCCCTGCAGGCGGCGATGCAGCGCGTCTGCCCGAACGCCTCCGGCGTGCTGCTGGTGCCGGAGAACCACACGCGCAACAAGTTCTATCTGGAAAACGTCGCGACCCTGTACGGTCTGATCAAGAAGGCCGGTTTCCACGTGCGCATCGGCTCGCTGCTGCCGGAGCTGCGCGAGCCGCTGGAGCTGACGCTGGAGATCTCCGGCCGCAAGCTGCTGCTCGAACCGCTGCAGCGCACGGACGACCGCGTGCACGTCGGTGATTTCTATCCGTGCACGGTGCTGCTCAACAACGATCTGTCGGCCGGCGTGCCGGAGATCCTGCAGGGCATCGACCAGGACGTGGTGCCGCCGCCGGACCTCGGCTGGCACCTGCGCCAGAAGTCGAACCACTTCGGCTTCTACCGCGAAGTCGCGCGCGAGTTCGCGGCCGTCGCCGATATCGATCCGTGGCTGGTCGATCCGCTGTTCCGCAACTGCGGGCAGATCAACTTCATGAAGCAGGAAGGCATCGACTGCCTGGAAGCGAACGTCGGCCTGCTGCTCGAGGACATTCGCGCCAAGTACGCCGAATACGACATCCGCGACGAGCCCTTCGTCATCGTCAAATCCGACGCCGGCACCTACGGCATGGGCGTGATGACCGCCAAGAGCGTCGAGGACGTGCGCAACATGAACCGCAAGGCGCGCACCCACATGGCCAGCGCCAAGGAAGGCCGCGAGGTCACCGGCGCGATCATCCAGGAAGGCGTCTACACCTTCGAGAAGATGGGCGCCGACGAGGCGACCGCCGAGCCGGTCGTCTACATGATCGACCGCTTCGTGGTCGGCGGCTTCTACCGCCTGAACTCGCAGCGCGGCAACCAGGAGAACCTCAACGCGCCGGGCATGCGCTTCGAACCGCTGGCGTTCGACGAGCCCTGCTGCGCGCCGGACCACAGCTGCGGTCCGGACGAGCGCCCCAACCGCTTCTACGCCTACGGCGTCGTCGCCCGCCTCGCGGCGCTGGCGGCGGCGCGCGAGATCGCCGCGGTCAGCGCGATCCGCGCCGAAAGCAGCGCCGCGGCGGCCTGAAACGCCGGGTGCCGGGCCGCGCCGGCGGCCTTGGCACCCGAATTGCTGGCCGATCGGGGTCCAGGAAAGGAGTCCTCGATGAAGCCAGGGATCATGGCCGTGGTCGCGTGTGCCTGCGCGACCTTCACCGCATCCGCCGTCGCCGCCGATTGCCGGCTCGCCGACACGGTGCCGCTGCGCATGTACGTCACCAAGCCCGACGATCTGTTCCTGCCGCTGGCGGAACCGCTCGCCGTGCCGAGCTACCGCCTCGGCGAAGCGCTGACCGTCAAGGCCGGCGACATCGTGCTGAGCCGCAAGGTGGCGATGGTCGGCAAGCTCGCGCGTTTCGATGCCGACGTCGCCTACCGTTCGCACATGCCGTTCTCGACCGACTACACGCTCAAGGGCGGCGTCGACTACCCGCTGCTCGCGATCAGCACGACGACGCAGCTGCACGCGATCGCACTCAAGGTCTCGAACGGCAACGACGACTACGTGTTCGTCGACGGCAACGGCGCGCTCTGCGAGAAGCCGATGGTCTACGAGCACTGGCACGAATACCTGACGTATCGCGCCGGCCGCTACAAAGCCGAGCCGGAGCTCGCCGCGCACCTGCTCAGCACCGAGCCCGCTGCGGTCGAGGCCGGCGCCGACGGCGACACGATCCTCGTCGACCACATCGACGCGGCGGCCGTGGACTTCAGCCTGCGCCGCACCGTCCACGGCAAGATGGGCGAGGCGCAGAAGTTCTCGTTCGACATCCACAGCAAGGAAGTCGCGCTCGGCGGCTATACGCTGCGCCTCGACGCGGCGACGCCGGACAGCCTGACGCTCGCGGTGGTCGGCGAACCGGCGCTGCCGTAGCGCGCGCGGCGGCGCCCTACCCGGGCGCCGCCGATGCCGCTACGCTGCGCGGCATGAAAAGCTCCGCACCGAAGACGCTCGGGGTCGTCATGGACCCGATCGCGACGATCAAACCGTACAAGGACACCACGCTGGCGCTGATGCTGGCGGCGCAGAAGCGCGGCTGGACGCTGCGCTATCTGGAAATGAACGATCTCTGGCTGCGCGACGGGCACGCCTGGGGTCACGCCCGTCCGCTGACCGTGTTCGACGACAAGAAGCACTGGTTCGAACTCGGCGAGCCGGACACCGTCGCGCTCGGCGATCTCGACGCGATCCTGATGCGCAAGGACCCGCCGTTCGATCTCGAATACATCACCGCAACGTACATCCTCGAACGCGCGGAGGCCGCCGGCGCGCTGGTCGTCAACCGGCCGGCGAGCCTGCGCGACTGCAACGAGAAGATGTTCACCGCCTGGTTCCCGGAGCTGACGCCGCCGACGCTGTTCTCGCGCAGCGAGGCGACGCTGCGCGCGTTCCACGCCGAACATCGCGACGTCATCTACAAGCCGGTCGACGGCATGGGCGGCATGGGCATCTTTCACGTCGACCCGTCCGGCCGCAATCTCGGCGCCGTGATCGAGGAGCTGACGCGCCACGGCACGCGCACCATCGTCGCGCAGAAGTACCTGCCGGCGATCAAGGACGGCGACAAGCGCGTGCTGGTCGTCGACGGCGAGCCGGTCCCGTACTGCCTGGCGCGCGTACCGCAGGCCGGCGAGACGCGCGGCAATCTCGCCGCCGGCGGACGCGGCGAACCGCGGCCGCTGAGCGCCCGCGACCGCCAGATCGCCGAAGCGGTCGGCCCCGAACTCCAGCGCCGCGGCCTGCTGTTCGTCGGCCTCGACGTGATCGGCGAGCATCTCACCGAGATCAACGTCACCAGCCCGACCTGCGCGCGCGAAATCGACGCCGCCTACGGCACCGACATCGGCGGCCTGCTGATCGACGCCATCGAACGGCGCCTCGCCTAGCATCGCGCGCACGGCGGAGCGCCGCGCCGCGACCGTTCGGCGGCCCGGCGCTTGCCGATGCCGGACCCGGTCCTGATACTGGACCGGACCCCTAGCCTCGCAGTCTCGAATGCCATGAGCGACGAAGACTTCCTGAAGCATCAGTTCCTGGTGGCGATGCCCAGCCTTGAGGATGAGAACTTCGTGCAAACCGTGTCGCTGCTCTGCGAGCACAACGACAGCGGCGCGATCGGCCTGGTCATCAACCGGCCGACCGACCTGAAGCTCGGCGACATGATGGAGCAGATGGGCCTGGAGCACGGCGCGCTCGGCGACGAGGCGATCGTCTTCTGGGGCGGCCCGGTGCAGCCCGAGCGCGGCTTCGTCGTGCACCGCCAGCCGGGCGGCTGGGAATCCAGCCTCGAAGTCGGACAGGACCTTTACATCACCACCTCGCGCGACATCCTGCGCGCGATCGGCCAGGGCGAAGGCCCGCGCGACTACCTCGTGGTGCTCGGCTACGCCGGCTGGGGCGCCGGCCAGCTCGAAAGCGAGATCCTGCACAACTCCTGGCTCAACACGCCGGTCGACGAGCAGATCCTATTCCGGACGCCGGCGCGCGATCGCTGGCAGGCCGCGACCCGCCTGCTCGGCGTCGACGTCACCCAGCTCGCCGGCGACGCCGGCCACGCCTGAGGCGGCGGCGCCGGACGGCACAGCGCCCCGCGCCGAGGCCGCGCGACGCAAGGCGGCAGCGCACGGCGGACAGCCATCGCCGCCGACGGCCGTGCGCAGGCCGTTCGCGCCGTCCTCGAACGCCGCACGGGCGCTGCGCCGCCGGCCGGCGTTTGCTACGGTTGCCGGCCCGATCCCCGTCCGCGTACGCACCGCCATGCCCACCTACCTCGGCTTCGACCACGGCGAGAAACGCGTCGGCGTCGCGCTCGGCGACGATCTGACCGGCAGCGCGCGGCCGCTGCCGGCGCTCGCCGACGGCGACTGGGCCGGCATCGAGCGCCTGATCCGCGAGTGGCGGCCGGCGGCGCTGATCGTCGGCCTGCCGCTGAACGAGGACGGCGCCGAGCAGCGCGCCACGGCTGCGGCGCGCCGCTTCGCCGCCCAGCTCGCGCAGCGCTACGGCCTGCCGGTGCACCCGGTCGACGAGCGCTACTCGTCGCGCGCCGCCGACGACGCGCTGCGCGAGGCGCGCGCCAGCGGCCGCATGGTGCGGCGCGTGCGCAAGGGCGATCGCGACGCCCAGGCGGCGCGCGTGATCCTTGAACAATGGCTCGCCGAGCACGCATAAGGCGCCCGCTGCGGAAAGTCCCGCGCTTTCAAAGCACGCGCGCGCTGGGCGACAATAGCCGCCCAGAATGAAGACCACCGAACCGAACCCCGGCCTCCAGCTCGACGCGCGCGGGCGGCTGTGCCATCTGCTGACGCTCGATGGCCTGCCGCGCGAGCTGCTGATCGACATCCTCGACGAGGCCGAGGCGCACGACAAAGTGCTGCGCGGCCAGGACAAGAAGCAGGGCACGCTGTCCGGACGCACCATCGTCAACCTGTTCTTCGAGCCGAGCACGCGCACGCGCACCACATTCGAGCTCGCCGCCAAGCGCCTGTCGGCCGACGTGCTGAACCTGCAGGTCTCGGCCTCGTCGACGTCGAAGGGTGAAACCCTGTTCGACACGCTCAAGACGCTCGAAGCGATGCAGGCCGACATGTTCGTGGTCCGCCACGAAGCCTCGGGCGCCGCGCACTTCTTCGCCGAGCACGCCGCGCCGGGCGTGGCGATCCTCAACGCCGGCGACGGCCGCCACGCGCACCCGACGCAGGGCCTGCTCGACCTGTTCACGATCCGCCGCTACAAGGGCGGTGGCGTCGGCGGACCGTCGAACGACTGCTTCAAAAAGCTGACGGTGGCGATCGTCGGCGACGTCCTGCACTCGCGCGTCGCGCGCTCCGACATCCACGGCCTGCGCATCCTCGGCACCAAGGAAATCCGCGTGGTCGCGCCGCCGACGCTGGTGCCGGCCGGCATCGAGGCGATGGGCGTCAAGGTCTTTCACGAGCTCGAAAGCGGCCTCGACGGCGCCGACGTGGTGATCCTGCTGCGCCTGCAGAAGGAACGCATGATGGGCGCCTTCCTGCCGTCGCTCGCCGAGTTCCACCGCGACTTCGGCCTGACCCGCGCGCGGCTCGCCAAACTCAAACCCGAGGCCATCGTCATGCATCCGGGTCCGATCAACCGCGGCGTCGAGATCGAGGGCGACGTCGCCTACGGTCCGCGCTCGCTGATCCTCAACCAGGTCAGCCACGGCATCGCCGTGCGCATGGCGGTGATGTCGATGATTCTTGGCGCACCGGCCCCGGCCGAGGCGCGTTCGCCGCGGAGCCGCCGATGAAACCGCAGTCTCCGGACTGGTCGCCGGCCCGCGCCGTGAAGCCGGACAGCCCGACGCCGCGCTCGCTGCTGATCCGCGGCGCGCGCGTGCTCGATCCCCGCAGCGGCTTCGACGGCATCGGCCAGGTCGGCATCCGCGACGGCCTGATCGTCGCCTGCGAACCGTCGCTGCCGGACGAGACCTACGACGAAACGATCGACGCCGACGGCCTGTGGCTGATGCCGGGCGTGGTCGACCTCTGCGCGCGTTTCCGTGAGCCGGGGCAGACACACAAGGCCAGCTTCGCCAGCGAAGTGCCGGCCGCGCAGGCCAGCGGCATCACCACCGTGCTGCTGCCGCCCGACTGCCAGCCGGTGATCGACTCGCCGGCGATGCTGCTGCGCGTGCAGCGCATCGCCGCGCAGGCCGGCGGTCTCGACGTGCGCGTGCTCGGCGCGCTGACCAAGGGCCTCGGCGGCGAAGCGCTGGCCGAACTCTCGTCGCTGAAAAACGCCGGCGCCAGCGGCGCCAGTCAGGCGCTGCAGCCGATCCGCGATTCACTGGTCGCGCGCCGCGCCCTGGAATACGCGCACGGCCTCGGCGTCACCGTGCACGTGTTCGCGCAGAACGCCGCGCTCGCCGCCGGCGGCTGCGCGCACGAAGGCGCGATCGCCACCCGCCTCGGCCTGCCGCCGATTCCGGCCGCCGCCGAGGTATCCGGCATCCGCTTCTGGATCACGCTGGTCGAGGACACCGGCGCGCGCGTGCACTTCTGCCGTTTGTCGACCGCACGCGGCGCCGAGCTGGTGGCGCTCGCGCAGCAGCGCGGCCTGCCGGTCAGCGCCGACGTCGCCGCGCACCAGCTGTTCCTGACCGACGCCGACATCGACGGCTTCAACGCGCTGTGCCATGTGCAGCCGCCGCTGCGCGGCGCGGCCGACCGCGAGGCGCTGCGCGAGGCGGTCGCCAGCGGCGTGATCGGCGCGGTCTGCTCCGACCACCAGCCGCACGAAGCCGACGCCAAGATCAATCCGTTCCCGCTGACCGAGCCTGGCATCTCGGCGCTCGAAACGCTGCTGCCGCTGACGCTGGCGCTGGTGCACGAAGGCCGGCTGTCGCCGCTGGCGATGGCCGAGCGCCTGAGCCTGGGCCCGGCACGCATCGCCGGACTCGACGCCGGCCGCCTCGACGCCGGCCAGCCGGCCGACCTCGTGCTGCTCGATCCGGACGCGGAATGGACGCTGCACACCGAGCGCATGCTCAGCGCCGGACGCAACACGCCGTTCGATGGGTGCGCGCTGCGCGGACGGGTCGTTCGTACCGTTTATCGGGGTCGGACGGTGTTCGCGGGATAGCGGCATTCCGCGCCGGCGCGGCACGCGGTATATAGTGAAGATCGACGCCCGCGGGGGGCGCAGGGAGAATATATGGCTCGAGTCATGATCGTGGACGATTCACCCACGGACGTGCAGAACCTCAAGAGCGTCTTGCTGAAGGCCGGGCATCAGGTCATCGAGGCGACATCGGGTCAGGACGCGCTGGAGCGCGTCAAGAGCGAGAAGCCCGACGTCGTCATCATGGACGTCGTCATGCCGGGCGTGAACGGCTTCCAGGCGACGCGCACGCTGTCGAAGGATCCGGGCACCGCGCACATCCCGGTCATCGTCGTCAGCAGCAAGAACCAGGAAACCGACCGCGTCTGGGCGCTACGCCAGGGCGCGCGCGAATATCTGGTCAAGCCGGTCAAGGAAAGCGACCTGCTCGCCAAGATCAAAACCGTCCTCGGCGCCTGACGCGCCGGGCACCCTAGCTGGGAGAACTCATGGCGGAATCGTCCGCATCGCGGCCTGCGCTCGGCAATCGCCGTGAAACGGTGCTGTTCGCCAGCGCCGTCGTCCTGATCACGGTCGCCCTGATCGGCTTCTTCCTGTCGCAGCGCACCAAGGATCGCGAACAGACCTGGGTCGAGCTGGCGCACTCGCTGTCGACCAACATCGGCGACATCAGCAAGGTCGGCGAGGAAACTGCCAGCGGTGGCCGCCCCGACTTCCTGCTGCTGGCGGCGCACGTCGAGGACATCGACGCCACCATGCAATCGCTGAGCGGCGGCAACGACGACGCCGGCATCGCGCCGGCGCCCGGCGCGGTCGCCGGCGAGCTGGCGGCGACGACCAACGCCTGGAAAGCGATGAAGCAGGCCACGCAGACGATCCTGCAGGCCGAAGCCCCGTACAAGAAGACGGCGGCGGCGACGGCGACGATCGTCGAGGCGATCCATCCGAGCGACCCGAACGCCAAGGGTCTCTCCGAACTCTACGAGCAGGCCATGCAGCGCCTGGCGCGCGGCAATCCCGACGCGCTCGCCCGCGCCGCGCAGCAGGTCGTACGCCTGGAGCGCATCGCCACGGTGGCGCGGCGCGTGCTCGACCGCGGCCGCGACGCGCAGGTCAGTGCCGACGCCCTCAACGCCGAGCTGACGGCCTTCAATGCCGACAACGAAGTGCTGGTCGCCGACGGCAGCGCCGGCTTCGCCGCGCGCACCGCACAGGATCAGCTCGGCAAGCTGCGTCAGGCCGCGGCGGCGATCAGCGAATCGGCGCCGGCGCTGGCGCAGATGCAGGCCGCCGCCGCCGAGCTCAAGGCCAAGGCCGCCAACGTCATCTCGACGGCCTCCGAACTCGAACAGCGCCTGATCGACACGCGCACCCGCCAGGTCGTGCTGCCGGTCGTCGTCTATGTCTCCGGCGCGCTGGCGATCCTGGCGCTGATCGCCTTCGGCGTGCTCAACGTGCTGAACACGCGCAGCCGCCTGCAGCGCGCCGAGGAACGCGACGGCAAGCAGCAGCAGGCGATCCTGTCGCTGCTCGACGAAATCACCAACCTCGCCGACGGCGATCTGACGGTCGACGTCACCGTCACCGAGGACTTCACCGGCGCGATCGCCGACTCGATCAACTACACCGTCCAGAACATGCGTAACCTGGTCGGCACGATCACCTCGGCGTCCGAGAACGTCGCCACCGCCGCCACCGGCACGCAGGAGACGGCGCTGAAGATGAGCGAGGCCTCCGAGCGTCAGGCGCGCGAGATCAACGCCGTGACCAACACCATCGCCGCGACCTCGCAGTCGCTGCAGCAGATGGCGGGTCAGGCCGAGAAGCTCGCCCAGCAGGCGCAGCAGTCGGTGCAGATCGCCCACGACGGCGCCGGTACCGTGAACCGCACGATCCTCGGCATGAGCGCGCTGCGCGAGCAGATCCAGGACACCTCCAAGCGCATCAAGCGCCTCGGCGAGTCCTCGCAGGAAATCGGCAACATCATCGAATTCATCAACGACATCGCCGAGCAGACCAACACCCTCGCCCTCAACGCCTCGATCCAGGCGGCGATGGCCGGCGAGGCCGGCCGCGGCTTTGCGGTGGTCGCCGACGAAGTCCAGAAGCTCGCCGAACGCGCCGCCAGCGCCACGCGCCAGATCGAAACCCTGGTCAAGACCATTCAGGCCGACACCCAGGAAGCGATCACCTCGATGGAGCGCTCGACGCAGAACGTGGTCGGCGGCGCCAAGAGCGCCGAGGAAGCCGGCCAGGCGCTGACCAAGGTCGAAAGCTCCTCGCAGGACCTGTCCAAGCTCATCACCGAGATTGCCAATTCGGCGCGCAGCCAGTCGGCATCGGCGACGCGCATCGCCGGCACCATGCAGGTGATCCGCGACATCGCCGTACAGACCTCCGGCTCCGCCAGCCAGACCGCGCGCGCGGTCGGCGAGCTGACCGACATGTCGGAAAAGCTGCGCGAATCGGTCGCCGGCTTCAAGCTGCCCGAGCAAGGCTACGTTTAGTCGCAGCATGCACGCCCCGAACCCGGCCGCCGCGCCGGGTTTTTTTGTTCTCGCGGCCACTGCGCGACAGGCGTCACTTTGCTAGAAAGCGCTGCCACAGTGCTGCGGTTGCGCCGGTATAGGGCGTCCCCTACCATTTGCCGCCTTTGCCGCGCCGTCCGCGACGCGGCGCCGGTCATCGCACCGGTATTTGCGGTTTTTCCGTCATCTGAGGATTTTGCATGAGCTTTCAGGCCGATCTCGAAAAGCTTCTCGGGCTAAAGGACGTCACGTACAAGTACGAATTGTCGAAGGCCGAGCTTTTCCACGAGGCGATCGCCAACGACCGCGGCCGCGTCCGCCGCGACGGCCCGAGCGACGAGCAGAAGGCCTATTCGACCGTGCTGGGCGTCAACGGCCCGCTGGTCTACTACACCGATCCGGACTGCACGGGCCGCCGCACCAAGGACACCTACGCGGTGCAGTGGCCGGAAGTCGAAGGCGAGATCTGGTTCAAGGCCGACCTCAATCCGTACGACCCGCAGAAGTACGAGGGCCTGCTGCAGCGCGTCGTCGCGCATGTGAACGCGAAGAAGTCGACGCTGTACGTCAAGGACGTGTTCATGGGGTCCGATCCGGACTTCGCGGTGCCGTACCGCTTCGTCGGCGAGTACGCGACGCACGCGATGTTCGCGCACAACATGTTCCCGAAGAACCTCAAGGGCGTGAAGGACGTCGAGGCGCGCCGCTGGACCATGCTCAACGTGCCGAGCTTCATGTGCGTGCCCGAGCGTGACGGCTGCCGCGCCGAAGCGGCGGTGGTCATCGACACCAAGAACCGCATCTGTCTCGTCGCCGGCCGCGCCGACTACTGCGGCGTCGTCAAGAAGACCATCTTCACCGTCGGCAACTACCTGCTGCCGACGCAGGGCCGCCTGTCGATGCATTGCTCGGCCAACGTCGGCGCCAAGGGCGACGCCGCGATCCTGTTCGGCCTGTCCGGTACCGGCAAGACCACGCTGTCGGCCGACGCCTCGCGCCGCCTGATCGGCGACGACGAGACGATCTGGTCGGACAACGGCCTGTGCAACCTCGAGGACGGCTGCTACGCCAAGCTGATCAACCTCGACAAGGACGCCGAGCCGGTCATCGCCCAGGCGCTGTCGAAGCCGGGCACGATCATCGAGAACGTGCCGCCGCTGCCGGGCAAGCGCATGGAAGAGTGCCATCCGGACGTGCTCGACCTGTTCGACGATTCGATCGCCGAGAACACCCGCTTCTCGTACCCGCTCGAAGCGAACCCGAACGTCATGCCGAACGGCCAGGGTCCGCATCCGCAGACCATCGTGCTGCTGACCGCCGACGCCTTCGGCGTGCTGCCGCCGATCTCGATCCTCGACTCGAAGGACGTCATGTACCACTTCGTGTCGGGCTTCACCGCGCGCGTCGCCGGCACCGAAGTCGGCATCACCGAGCCGACGCCGACGTTCTCGGCCTGCTTCGGCGGTCCGTTCATGGCGCACAAGCCGAACGTCTACGCCAGGCTGCTCGCCGACAAGATGGAACACCACAAGGCGCGCTGCATCCTGCTCAACACCGGCTGGAGCGGCGGTTCGTACGGCGTCGGCAAGCGCATGTCGCTGAAGGTCACGCGGGCGCTGCTCAACGCCGCGCTCAACGGCGAGCTCGACAACGTCGAGACCGAGGAGCAGCCGATCCTCAAGCTGAAGATGCCGAAGTCCTGCCCGGGCGTCGACAGCACGATCCTGAACCCGCGCAACACCTGGGCCGACCAGGACGCCTACGACGCGACCGCGATCAAGCTGCGCGACATGTTCCGCGACAACTTCAAGAAGAAGGGCTTCGCCGCGTTCGGCATCGAAGAGCGCATCTAGCCTTTTCGCAGCAGCACCCTGGGGCGGCGGCCGGCGACGGTCGCCGCCCTTTTTTCATGCCGGCTCGACCGTCTCGACCGGCGTCGCGGCAAGGGGCAGCCGCGCCGGCAGCACGACGACCAGCGTCGCGCCGCCCGCCTCCGAGTCGCCGACCACGGCGCTGCCGCCGAGCCGCTCGGCGATACGGCGCACGATGTAGAGCCCGAGGCCGGTGCCGGACCCTTCCTCGCCAAGCCGCACGAAGCGCTCGAACACGCGTACGCGCTGCGCCTCCGGGATGCCGCAGCCGTCGTCGGCGACCAGCAGCTGCAGGAAGCCGTCGCGCTCGCGCGCCTCGATCTTCACGCGCGTCGCGCCGCGCGCATGGCGGATTACGTTTTCGAGCAGATTGCGCAGGATCAGGTGCACCGCCTCGGGAAAGCGGGCGACGGCCTCGGGCGCAACCTCGCAGGCGATCTCGATCGGCCGCGCTTCGATCTGCGGCGCCAGATCGCGCCGCACCAGTTCGACGACTGCCGACAGCGACAGCGGCGCGCTCGGCGGCAGCGCCGCCGGCCAGGCCGAGAGGCGCGCGATCATCAGCAGTTCCTCGACCAGGCGCGCGCAGGCGGCGCTGGCCGAGACGATGCGCTGCAGCACCAGCGCCACCTCGGCGCGGGTCTCGCGGCGCAGCAGCGCCTGGGCATCGACGCGAATCGCCGACAACGGCGTGCGCAGCTCGTGCGCGGCGCTGTCGTTGAAGCGGCGCTCGTCGTCGAGCGCGGTCGCCAGACGCTGCAGCAGCACGTTGAAGGCGCCGGCCAGCGGCCGTACCTCCTCGGGCAGGCGCTCCGGCGCCAGCGGATCGAAATCGTCGGGATCGCGCCGGGCGATGCGGTCGGCCTCGCCGGCGACCTCGCGCATCGCGCGGCCGACGACCAGGCTGATGCCGGCGGCCAGCAGCGGAAACACCACGGCCGCCGGCAGCAGCAGCCACAGCGCCAGCGTGCGCGCGCCCTGCTGGTGGTTCCAGGCCGGCGCCGCGACCAGCACGCGACTGCCGTCGGCATCGGCGGCCGCGGCGTAGACGCGCAGCACGCGGTGGCCGTCGAAGCGGTTGCTGTAGCCCTGGCGCAAGGCCGCCAGCGGTTCCGGCGCCAGTCCGGCCGAACGCGCCAGCAGGCGGCCGTCCGCCGTCCAGATCTGGAACATCAGTTCGTCCGGGCGCTCGGGCAGGCGCAGCGGCCCGCTGCCGCGCCGCTCGTCGATCAGCGCCGCGCACAGCGCCAGATCCTCGTCGAGATCGGCGCGGCCGGCGTGGATCACGACGCCCAGGCCCAGCGCGGTGAACAGCGCCCAGAGCACGGCGATGACGATCAGGATGTCGCGCCGCAGCCGGCGGCGGATCGACAGCGGTGCCCGCCGGGAACCGATCGGCAGCGCCTCAGGCATCGGCGTCGATCGTGTAGCCGAGGCCGCGCACCGTGCGTACTAGGCCGCTGCCGAGCCGGCGCCGCAGGTGGTGGATGTGGACCTCGACGGCGTTGCTCTCGACTTCCTCCCCGGCCGGATACAGCGCGTCCTCGAGCTGGCGCCGCGTCAGCACGCGGCCGCGGCAGCGGATCAGCTCGACCAGCAGCGTGTAGGCGCGCGGCGGCAGCTCGATCGAGGCATCGCCGCGCCATACGCGCCGCGCGACCGGATCGATGCGCAGATCGCCGTGCCGCAGCTCGGCACCGCCGCGCTCGCAGCTGCGCCGCGCCGCGGCGCGCATGCGCGCCAGCAGCTCGTCGAGATCGAAGGGCTTGACCAGGTAGTCGTCGGCGCCGCGGTCGAGACCGAGCACGCGGTCGCGCACCGTGTCGCGCGCGGTGATGACGACGATGCCGGTCAGCGGATCGCGCTCGCGCAGGCGCGGAATCAGGTCCAGGCCCTCGCCGTCCGGCAGCTGGCGGTCGACCAGGACGATGCCGTACTGCGTGGTATCGGCGGCGAGCCGGGCGGCGGCCAGCCCGCGATGCCAGTCGACGACGTAGCCCTCCTGACGGAGAGCGGCGAGCAGCGACGAGCCCAGCAAGGGATCGTCTTCGACGAGCAGGACGCGCATGCCGGGCATTATGGCGCGGGCGGACTTAAGCAGTTCTTAAGATCGCCGCCCTACGGTTGCCGCACTCTCCCTCGTGAGCGCTCGCGTGCCGTCCCGACATCCTCGCCCCCTGATCTGGCTCCACTGGCTGACCCTGCTGCTGGTGCTCGCCGCCGTGGTCGTCGCCCTGAGCCGCGAGTGGATCGACAGCCGCGATCTGCGCGCGCTGCTGCTCGACGCGCATCGGCAGATCGGCCTCGTGGTGTTCGGGCTGACGCTGGTCCGGCTGTTCTGGCGCGGCCGCGGCGAGCACGCGTTCGCAACCGATGCCGACGGCGTCCACCGCTGGCTGGTGCGCGGCTCGCACGCCTCGTTCTATCTGCTGCTCGCCACGCTGCCGGTGCTCGGCCTGCTCGCCTCGCAGGCGCGCGGCCAGGCCGTGCACCTGCTCGGCCTGCCGCTGCCGACGCTGCTGGCGCGCAACCGCGATCTCGCCGAGCAGATCACCGAAATCCACGAGTGGAGCGCCTGGAGCCTGCTGGCGCTCGCCGCCGGCCACGCCGCCGCCGCGCTCTGGCACCACTACATCCGCGGCGACGACACCCTGCGTCGCATGCTGCCGTCGCTGCGAATCCGCTGAACGACCCCACAGGAGAGTCCGCATGTCGCTGTCCGCTGTTCGCGCTTCCACGCTGCTCCGAGGCCTGCTCGCCGGCCTCGGTCTGCTGCTCGCCGGCCAGGCCCAGGCCCTGCCTGCCTATGCCCGCCAGACCGGCCAGGATTGCGGCGCCTGTCACGTCGGCGCCTTCGGTCCGCAGCTGACGCCGTACGGCCAGCGCTTCAAGCTGGGCGGCTACAGCGACGGCGACGCCCGTACTGTGCCGCTGTCGGCGATGTTCGTCGGCACCTTCACGCACACCCAGCAGAACCTCGACGAGGCGCCGGCCCGGCATTACGACAGCAACGACAACTTCGCCGCGCAGGAAGCCTCGGTGTTCCTCGCCGGCCGCCTCGCCGACCACCTCGGCAGCTTCACGCAGGTCACGTACTCGGGCATCGACCGCAAGTGGGCCTGGGACAATCTCGACATCCGCTACGCGCGCGACCTCACCGCCTACGGCAAGGATCTGACCGTCGGCGTGTCGCTGAACAACAATCCGGGCATTACCGATCCCTGGAACACACTGCCGGCCTGGGGCTTCCCGTACGTCGGCTCCGAACTCGCGCCGGAAGCGCCGGCCGCGCCGCTGCTCGCCGGCGGCCTCGAAACGCAGGTGCTCGGCCTCAATGCCTACGCCCTGCTCGACCAGCGCTGGTACGCCGAACTCGGCGCCTACCGCTCGCCCGGCCACTCGCTGCTCGACAGCCTCGGCGTGCCCAAGGACGATCTGGTGCGCACCGCCGGCCTGACTCCATACCTGCGCCTGGCCTACACGCGCGATCTGCATCGCCAGAACTACTCGGTCGGCCTGGTCGGCATGAGCTCCGACATCTCGCAGCCCGGCACCTCGGCGCACGACCGCTACGACGACATCGGCATCGACGGCTCGTACCAGTTCCTCGGCACGCGCCGCGACATCTTCACCGTCAACGGCCTCGCCGTGCGCGAGAAGCAGACGCTGTCGGCCAGCCTCGACACCGGCGACGCCGGCAAGAAGAGCCAGAACCTGACGAGCTACAGCCTCAACGCCTCGTACTACCGCGACCAGACCTACGGCGCGACGCTCGGCTACTTCGCCACCGACGGCAGCCGCGACACGACGCTGTACGGCGACAGCGCCGCCGGCCGCCCGAACACGCGCGGCGAGATCCTGCAGCTCGACTACACGCCGCTCGGCAAGGAGAACTCGTGGCTGGCGCCGAACCTCAACCTGCGCCTCGGCCTGCAGTACACGCTGTACAACCGCTATGACGGCAAGAGCAGCAATTACGACGGTGCCGGCCGCAGCGCGTCCGACAACAACACCCTGATGGCCTTCCTGTGGATGAGCTTCTGATGCGTACCACCGGTTTCCTCGCCGCGGCGATCCTGCTCGCCGCGGCGGGCAGCGGCCCGGCCCGCGCCGACGTCAATCGCGGCGCCGATCTCTACGACGAGAACTGCGCCGATTGCCACAGCCTCGCCAAGCCGCTGAAGAACAAGAAGGGCCCGGGTCTGGTCGGCGTCGTCGGCCGCACCGCGGCCAGCGTGCCGGACTTCAACTACTCGGACGCGCTGCGCGCCGCGAAGCTGGCCTGGACGCCGGATCAGCTCGACGCCTACCTGCGCGCGCCGAAGACGCTCGTGCCCGGCGGCAAGATGAAGTTCGACGGCATGGACAAGGCCGACGAGCGTCGCGACCTGATCGAGTTCCTCGCCACACAACGCTGAAAAAAAACCGTATCGTCCCCGCCCGCCAGCGCACGGGCGGGGACGCTTGCGGTATCGTTGGCGGGCCATGAATCCCGTCAATCGCATCTTCTGCATCGGCAAAAACTACGCTGAGCACATCACCGAGCTCGCCCATCTCGGCCACGCGCCGGATGGCGAGTGCGTGATCTTCATGAAGCCGGTTTCGGCGCTGGTCGAGGAAGGTACGCCGATCACGCTGCCGAAGGGCCACGGCGCGATCCACCACGAGGCCGAACTGGTCGTGCAGCTGACCGGCGGCGGCCGCGACATCCCGCTCGCCGAAGCCCTCGACTGCGTCGCCGGCATCACGCTCGGCCTCGACCTGACGCTGCGTGATCTGCAGACCGAGCTGAAGAACAAGGGCAAGCCCTGGGAGCTGGCCAAGGCCTTCGACGGCGCGGCGCCGCTCGGCGACGTGCAGCCGTACCTGAACCAGGATCTGCAGAAGCTCGAATTCACCTGCCACGTCAACGGTAAGCTGCGCCAGCACGGCAAGACCGCGGAAATGCTCTACCCGGTCGCGCAGCAGATTCACATCCTCTCGCAGACCTGGGCGCTCGAACCGGGCGACCTGATCTACACCGGCACACCCAAGGGCGTCGGACCGCTCGAAGCGGGTGACGAGATCGTGCTCGAGAGCCGCGGCATCGGCCGCTTCGCCTGGAGATGCGTCTGATGGATCCGTCGCCGCTGATTTCCGGCGCGGCCCGCATGACCGCGCGCAAGGCCGTCTCGATCTTCCTGACCGGCCTGTTCGCGATCCTGCCGATCCTGGTCACGATCAGCCTCGTGATGTGGCTGATCGGCGCCGCCGAATCGGTGTTCGGCGGCGTGCTCAGCGTGCTGCTGCCGGGCGGCCTGTACCAGCGCGGCATGGGCCTGGTGATCGCCATCGGCCTGATCTTCTTCGTCGGTCTGGCGATGCAGGGCATCGTCTCCAAGCAGGTGCTGGTCTGGGTCGACCAGCAGCTGAACCGCATTCCGCTGATCAAGACCATCTACGGCGCGGTGCGCGATCTCACCGATCTGGTTTCGAACAAAGGCGGCCAGAAGCTCGGCAAGGTCGTCATGCTGCAGTGGCCGGGCCAGCCGATCCGCCTCGTCGGCTTCGTCACGCTCGAAGATCTGAGCCGCTTCGAGATCGCCGCCGAAGAGGATTGCGTGGCCGTCTACATGCCGATGAGCTACCAGATCGGCGGCTACACCGTGTTCATTGCGCGCAAGTACCTCACGCCGCTCGACATGAGCCTCGAGGACGCGATGCGCTTCGTCATCACCGCCGGCGTCTCGCGCTCCGACAACGGCCTGCGCGGCGCGGCGCCGCCGCCGCCGAACACGCCGCCGCTCTGAACCGGCCGTCGCCCCGCACCGCATGAGCCGCGCCTACCGGCTGGGGCTGCTCGCGGCGCTGTATGTCGCGCAGGGCCTGCCCTACGGTTTCTTCACGCAGGCGCTGCCGGTGCTGATGCGCGAGATGGGCTATTCGCTGGTCCGCATCGGCGCAACCAGCCTGCTGTTCCTGCCGTGGGCGCTGAAATTCCTGTGGGCGCCGTACGTCGATCACTACGGCACGCGCCGGCAGTGGCTGCTGCCGCTGCAACTCGCCGCCGCCGCCGGCGCGGCGCTGCTCGCCGTGCTGGAGATTTCGACCTCGCTGCGCTGGGTGTTCGCCGCGCTGGCGCTCTTCAACCTGATCGCGGCGACCCAGGACATCGCCACCGACGGCCTCGCCGTCAACCTGCTCGGACCGCGCGAGCGCGGTCTCGGCAACGGCATCCAGGTCGGCGGCTACCGGCTCGGCATGATCGTCGGCGGCGGGCTGCTGCTGTGGATCTATGCGGTCGCCGGCTGGCGGCCGATGTTCGTGGCGATGGCGGCGCTGCTGCTGCTGACCGCGTTGCCGGTGCTGCGCCTGCGCGAGCCGCGGCGCGCCGCGGCCTCGCCGGCGCCGCAGGCGCTGGCGCTCGCCGGCGGCTGGTGGGCGCGCCTGCGCCGCCCCGGCGTGCTGCCGTTCCTGGCGCTGATCTCGTTCTACAAGTTCGGCGACTCGATGGGCGCCGCGCTGGTCGGTCCGTTCATGAAGGACAGCGGCTTCGGCCTGGCGCAGATCGCGCTGATCAAGGGCACGCTGGCCTCGCTCAGCGCCTTGGCCGGCGCCGCGCTCGGCGGCTGGCTGGCGTTCCGCTGGGGCCGGCGCCGCGCGCTGCTGGCCGGCGGCCTGGCGCAGACGCTGAGCCTGGCGATGTACGCATTCGCCGCGCTGGCCGTCGGCGGCGCCGGCTTCGGCTACGCGCTGACCGTCGCCGCCTGCGTCGCCGAGCATGTGCTCGGCGGCATCGCCACCGTCGCCCTGTTCACGCTGATGATGGACGCCGCCGAGCCCGAGCACGCCGGCACCGACTACAGCCTGCTCGCCTGCACCGTCGCCGTCGCCCAGGGCCTCGCGTCGATGAGCGCCGGCGTCGTCGCCGAAGTCGGCGGCTATCCGCTGATGTTCGGCGCCAGCGTCGCGCTGTCCGCCGCCGGCTGCATCGCCCTGGTCCGCGCGCTCGACCGCGGCGCCGGCCCGGCCCGGCTCGCACCGGTCTGGCCGCGGCGCCCGCCGTCGGGCTAGGGCCTGTCAACGCTAATAGCGTCGCTGTGGCCGAGTCCCTTCAGCAGGCCCTAACGCACGACGCGCAGGCTCAGTTCGAGCTGTACCGGACGCCCGAGGCGGCGTTCGAGCACAGCCTTCAGCGCGTCGATCTCGGCCGAGCTCAGCATGTCGGGTGCCGACGCGGTCGCGCGCACGATCGCGCGCTCGCCGTCGAGGCTCACCTGGATTTCGCCGAGCGCGATCTGCCGCGAACCGACTTCGAGCGCGGCGCTCTGCAGCTGTCGCTCCAGCTGCCAGACCTCGACGATGCGGTGGAACGACACGTACAGCGGCAAAGCCATCGCCAGCAGCGCGGCGGCGAGGATGCGCAGGCCGCGTGCGGCGGTCTGGATCGGCGCATAACCGAGCACCAGGAAAGTGAGCGCCGCGGTCGAGGCGATGCCGACCAGGTTGGTGAGGAACAGCAGCAGCGCGCCACCGACGATGCGGGCCTCGCCCCAGCCGAAACCGATGCCGGCGACCGCCAGCGGCGGCACCAGCGCCACCGCGATCGCCACGCCGGGCAGGGTCTTCATCACGCCTTCGCGAGCATAGGCATAGGCCGCCGCCCAGCCCGACACGACGGCGACGCCGAGATCGAGCAGCGTCGGATGCAGGCGCGCCTCGATCTCCGGCGTGACGCGTCGCAGCGGCGTCAGCAGCGCCAGCAACGCGGCGGCGCCGAAGGCCAGCGCCACCCCGATCGCGATCGTGCGCAGCGAGGCCTGCAGCAGGCGCGTGTCGCGGCGCAGGATCCCCATCGCCAGCGAGATGATCGGCGACATCAGCGGCGCCAGCACCATCGCGCCGATGATGACCGCCGGGCTGTTCAGGACCAGGCCGAAACCGGCCAGCAAGGTCGCCGCGAGCATCAGCGCCAGATAGTCCGGCGTCACGCGCGCGCTGTCGCGCAGCAGGCGAAAGAGGTCCTTGAAGTCGTCCTCGAGCGCATGCGTGAACAGCGGCAGGCGCGAGCTGATCGAGGCCAGTCGCGCCTCGTTCTCAGGCAGCGTCTGCAGACGCAGCGTGTCGCGTTCGTCGGTGCAGGCCGGGTTGGCCTCGGCGTAGGCCGGTCCGGCCTTGATCGCCAGCGCCGCCGGCTCGACCTCGAAGCGGATCTGCGTCGCGCTGCGGCGGCGCCCGTCGACGCGGTAGGCCAGCGCCGGCTCGCTCTCGACCAGCAGCTTGCGCGTCTTCACGAACGAGAATGCGCGCGGCAGCTTGTCGCCGCCGAACATGCCGCGGCCGAGGGCCGCGAGGTACGCGACCACCGAGGCCGGCGCCAGCAGCAGCGCCGACAGGCGGCCGTCGCGCGCGGAAAGCCGATCGCCGGCGAGCTGGCCGCTGAGGCGCTCGGCGTCGTTCTCGAACACGACGATGCCGGTGATCGCGGTGCGGCGCGGCTGGTCCTCGTCGCCGATCCGCAGTTGCACGCGCGTCGGCCGGATCGCGAACAGGCGCTGCGTCGCCTTCCAGTAGACGCCGAGCGCGGCCCGCGCCCGCGCCCACAGCGTCGGCTGCGCGCGCACGAAGACGCGGCCACGATTGTCGAGGAAAGGCACGTCGCCGATCGTCACCGCACTGAGCACCGGCTCGCCGTTGCAGCGGGTCAGATCGACCGGCACGTCGTCGCCGTCGAAGGCCAGCGCCAGCTGCGCGTCCGGGGCCTTCGGCAGACCGAACAGGCGCGGCAGCATCGACGTCGCGGCGGCGAGCAGGCCCAGGCTGGCTTTTTGCGCGACGGCCAGTTCGAACAGCGCCGCGAGACGCTCGTCGGGCACCGCCAGCACCCAGTGCGCGCGCCCTTCGGCGGCAGCCGGCTCCCGCAGCAGGGCCTGTACCTCGATTTCGTGCAGCGCGAGTCCGCGCTCGGCGGCGAAGCGGCGCGCAGCGCTCACCGACGACGGCTCGCCCTCGTGCACGAGCAGCACGGCGGCCGGCGCCGAAGCGCCGGGAACAGCGGGTTCGGGAACGGTGGTTTCGGAAGCGGCGGTTTCGGGAATGGCAGCTTCGGCTGCGGCGGGCTTGGCGTCCATGCGCCGAGATTACGGCGCGCGCGCGTCGCGCGCGAACCGGGGCCGCCCCCCGGCAAGCCCGGCGTGGCTAGCGCGACTTGACCCGCGCCATCAGCCGGCGCTTTTTCTTGATCTGCCGGCCGGTGAGCTGGTTCTTTTTGTCCTTGAACGGATTGTCGCCGGTCTTGAAGCTGAGCAGCAGCGGCACGCCCTTGAGCTTCAGGGCCTCGCGGAAGCGGTTGGCGAGATAGCGCTTGTAGCTCTCCGGCAGCTTCTCGGTCTGGTTGCCGTGAATGACGATCTTCGGCGGATTGCGGCCGCCCTGATGCGCGTAGCGCAGCTTGATGCGGCGCCCGAGCACCGCCGGCGGCTGGTGCGCCTCGACCGCGGCTTCGAGCACGCGATTGAGTTCCGGCGTCGAAAACTCGCGCGTGGTCGCCTCGTAGGCGGCCTGCACGTCCTCCATCAGCTCGCCGAGGCCCGAGCCGTGCCGGGCGGCGATGAAATGGACCGGCGCGTAGTCGAGGAACGGCAGCTTCAGCGACACCTGGTAGCGCACCTGCTCGCGCTCGCCGGGCGCCAGACCGTCCCACTTGTTGACGGCCAGCACCATCGCCCGGCCGCGCTGCGCGATCAGACCCATCAGCTTGGCGTCCTGCTCGCCGATGTCATTCTGGGCGTCGACGACGGCGATGACGACATGCGCGCGCTCGATTGCGTCGAGCGTTTTGACGATCGAGAACTTCTCGACCGCCTCCCAGACGCGCGCCTTGCGGCGGATGCCGGCGGTGTCGATCAGCGTGTACGGATGGCCGTCGTATTCGAACGGCACGGCGATGGCGTCGCGCGTCGTGCCGGGAAAGTCGGCGGCGAGCATGCGCTCCTCGCCGAGCAGGCGGTTGACCAGCGTCGACTTGCCGACGTTCGGCCGGCCGACGACCGCCACGCGCACGGTGCCGTCGTCGCGCGGCGGCTCCGGCGCGATCGCCGGCAGTTTTTCCAGCACGTGCCGCAGCAGCACATTGACGCCCTGGCCGTGCTCGGCCGAGATCGTCATCGGCTCGCCGAAGCCGAGCGCGTAGAAATCGCCCGCCGATTGCGCGTGCGGCCGCCCTTCGCTCTTGTTGACGACCAGCGTCAGCGGCTTGCCGAGCTTGCGCAGATGGCGCGCGATCGATTCGTCGGCGCCGGTGCGGCCCTGCTGCACGTCGACCAGGAACAGCACGTGATCGGCCTCTTCGAGCGCCAGGCGCGCCTGGTCCTCGGCGAGCGCGGCAAGCGGATCGGCCGACTCCGGCATCAGGCCGCCGGTGTCGACGACGACGAAGGCGCGGTTCTCGAACTCGCCGGTGCCGTACTGGCGATCGCGCGTCAGGCCCGGCAGGTCGGCGACGAGCGCGTCGCGCGTGCCGGTCAGACGGTTGAACAGCGTGGACTTGCCGACGTTGGGTCGGCCGACCAGCACCAGCGTGGGCAGTTTGTCGTTCATGGCGTGGGTCGATTGTCGGTGAAGCGCTGCGAACAAGAAAGGCGGGCAGCGCCGGATGGCACTGCCCGCCTTGCGTCGCGGCGCGTCAGCGGATGCGGATGGCGGTAATGTCGCCCTCGGCGTTGAGCACGTACAGCAGGTCCTCGCCGGCCACCGGCGCGACGCGGATCGGGTCGCTGCCGGCGCGGATGCGCGCGACGAGGTGGCCGTCCTTGGGATCGAACCAGTGCAGATAGCCCTTGTAGTCGCCGGCCACGACCCAGCCCTTGAACACGGCCGGCGCCGACAGCTGGCGGTACTTGAGGTCTTCGTTCTTCCACAGCGCCGCGCCGGTCGCCGGATCGAGGCCCCAGACGGTGCCGGCCTCGTCGGTGACGACGACTGCCGACTCGGTGCGCGCCATGCCGCTGTAGCTCTTCACCGAACGCCGCCACAGGATCTGGCCGGTGTCGTCGTCGAGGCAGGCGACTTCGCCGCCGAAGCTCGCCGCATACAGTTCGCCGCCGTCGGACAGCAGCGGCGCGTCGATATCGGTGATGCGTTCGAGCTCGTTGCGGCCGGTCGGCGCGGTGACGACCTGCTCCCACAGCACCTGGCCGTCGGACGTCCGCAGCGCCAGCACGCGACCGTTGTCGAGGCCGACGTAGACACGGCCGCCGAGCACGGCCGGCGGCGACAGGCCGCGCAGCGTCAGGTTCGGCACCGTGCGGTCGACGACCCAATGCTCGGCACCGGACTGCGCGTCGAGACCGTAGATCTTGCCGTCGCCGGTGCGCATGAAGACGCGGCTGCCGTCGCTGGCCGGCGGCGACAGCGCCTCGCTCGACAGGCGGCTCGACCACAGCGCGGCGCCGTCGGCGCGCTTCACGGCGACGATCTCGCCATCCATCGTGCCGGCCAGCACGGCATCACCGTTGACGGTCGGCCCCGAGATCACGCGCTTCTTCGTGAGCGCGCGCCAGATGTGGTGGCCGGTCTTCGGATCGAAGGCGTAGATGCGGCCCTTGACGTCGGCCGCGAACAGCGCGTCCGGCTCCAGTGCCAGCGTCAGCTCGCTGTAGAACTTGCCGCCGCCGTTACCGGCGGACGCCGTCCAGGCCTTGCCGAGCTGGACTTCCGGCTTGTCGATGTCCTTGAGCTCGGCCGGCTTGCGAACGTTCTTGTTCGAACAGGCCGCGGCCGCGAGGGTCGCGCCGATCAGCAGCGCGACGGCGAGCGGACGGCGCCGCAGGGCCGCCGTCACGACTGCACCGTGTCGGCAAGATCGTCGAGCTTGCGCTGCAGCAGCTGCCGGCTCGGCTGGTCTTCCGGCGTCGCCGCGTAGGCCTTCTCATAAGCACCGCGCGCCGCGCCACGATCGCCCTGCGCGAGCTTGATGTCGCCGCGCAGTTCGTCGAACAGCGGCGCGAACGCGCCGGACTCGCCGTCGAGCGTCTTCAGCGCCTCGTCGAGCTTGCCCTGCTGCCACTGCACGCGCGCGGCGCGCAGCTGCGCGACCTGGCGCAGGCCCTCGTCCTTGGCGTGCTCGCGCACCCACAGCAGGCGCGCGGCCGCATCGTCGAGCGTTTCGGTCCTGACCGCCTCGGCCGCCATGCGCAGCTGCGCGCCGGCCGCGTACGGGGTGCCGGCGTAGTCGGCGACGAGCTTGTCGGCGAGCGTCTTGGCGGCGTCGGACTTGCCGTCGCTCAGCGCCTGCTTGAGATCCTCGTACATCTGCGAGGCATCGGCGGCGCGCTGCTGCTGGTGCTTCTGCCAGCCTTCCCAGCCGAAGATCGCGCCCAGGCCGATCACCAGGCCGGCGGCGAGCGCCTTCCAGTTCTCCTTCCACCAGGTCTTGAGCTGTTCGGCCTGCGCTTCGTCGTCGTAATGCGTCGCCACGGATGGTTATCTCGGTTCAGATTGCTTCAGAAGACCGGCGAGACGGCTCACCAGTTCCGGCCATGCCACAAATTCGGGCGCCGCGGGGGCGTCACCGGCGCGCAGCGATTTTACTTGAACGGTCTGCGCCTCGACCTCGGACTCGCCGAGGATCAGCGCCAGCGCCGCCCCGCTGCGGTCGGCGCGCTTGAGCTGCGCCGCCAGCTTGCCGCCGCCGGCGTGCAGCACCAGGCGCAAGCCCGGCAGCGCATCGCGCAGCGGCTCGGCAAGGCGCCGGGCCGCGCGCTGCGCCGGCTCGCCGAGCCAGCAGAAGTAGACGTGCGCATCGCCGCTCGCGGTCGGCACGCCCAGCGCCTTCTGCAGCAGCAGCAACCGCTCGACGCCGCAGGCCCAGCCGACCGCCGGCGTCGGCGTGCCGCCGAGCTGCTCGACGAGGCCGTCGTAGCGGCCGCCGGCGAGCACCGTGCCCTGCGCGCCGAGCTGGGTCGTGGTCCATTCGAACACGGTGCTCGTGTAGTAGTCGAGACCGCGCACGAGGCGGCTGTTGACCGTGCAGGCGATGCCGAGGTCGGCGAGCCCCAGCTGCACCGCGTCGAAATGCGCGCGCGCCGCGTCGTCGAAGCAATCGACGATCGCCGGCGCGCCGCGCAGGATTTCCTGGGTCTGCGGCGACTTCGAATCGAGCACCCGCAGCGGGTTGCTGTGCAGGCGGCGCTTCGAGTCCGCATCGAGGGCGTCCTCGTGCCGCTGCAGGAACTCGATCAGCGCAGCGCGATAGCGGGCACGGACCTCGGCGCTGCCGAGCGAATTCAGCTCCAGCGTCAAGCCGCTCAGGCCGAGCTGGCGCAGCAGGCGCGACGAGACCGCGATCGCCTCGACGTCGGCGTCGGCCGTGGCGATGCCGTAGCACTCCAGGCCGAGCTGATGGAACTGCCGGTAGCGACCGGCCTGCGGACGCTCGTGGCGGAACATCGGGCCGGCGTACCACAGGCGCTGCTGCTGGTTGTGCAGCAGGCCGTGCTCGAGGCCGGCGCGCACGCAGGAGGCGGTGCCCTCGGGGCGCAGCGTCAGGCTGTCGCCCTCGCGGTCCTCGAAGGTGAACATCTCCTTCTCGACGATATCGGTGACTTCGCCGATCGAGCGCTTGAACAGAGCGGTGTGTTCGAGCAGCGGCAGGCGGATCTCGCCATAGCCGTAGCTCGCGAACACCTCGGCGGCGACGCGATGCAGCTGCTGCCAGGCCGCGGCATCCGCGGGCAAAACGTCATTGAATCCGCGAACGGACTGGAAAAGATTGGCCATGTGCTTAGGGTTGCGCCGTCTCGGCGCCGGATTCCGCGCGGGCGGCGGCGGCCTTCTCGGCTTGGCGCGCGGCGATCTTCTCGCGCACGAGCTTTTCGAGCACGTCGACCAGCTCGGCGTTGTGCGCCTTGTGCTGGATCCTGCCGTCGACGTAGATGGAATTCGGGTAGCCGCCGGCGACGCCGATCGCCGCCTCGCGCGCCTCGCCGGGGCCGTTGACGACGCAGCCGATCACGGCGACGTCGAGCGGCTCGTCGATCTCGTCGAAGCGCGCTTCGAGTTCCTGCACGGCCTTGATGACGTCGAAGTTCTGCCGCGAGCAGGACGGGCACGCCACCAGATTGATGCCCCTGGAACGAAGGTGCAGCGACTTCAGGATGTCCCAGCCGACCTTCACTTCCTCGACCGGATCGGCGGCGAGCGAGACGCGGATGGTGTCGCCGATGCCGTCAGCGAGCAGCATGCCCAGGCCGATCGCGCTCTTCACCGCGCCGGCGCGCTGACCGCCGGCTTCGGTGATGCCGAGGTGCAGCGGCTGGTCGATCAGCGTCGCCAGCTTGCGGTAGGCGAATACAGTCAGGAAGATCTCGCTGGCCTTCAGCGAGACCTTGAAGTCCTCGAAGTTGTGGCGCTTCAAAATCTCGATGTGGCGCAGCGCCGACTCGACCAGCGCGTCGGCATTCGGCTCGCCGTACTTTTCCTGCAGTTCGGCTTCGAGGCTGCCAGCGTTGACGCCGATACGGATCGGGATGCCGTGGTGCTTGGCGCAGGCGACGACTTCCGACACCTTCTTGTCGGAGCCGATGTTGCCCGGATTGATGCGCAGGCAGTCGGCGCCGGCCTCGGCGGCGGCGAGGCCGCACTTGTAATTGAAGTGGATGTCGGCAACCAGCGGCACGTAGCCGACTTCCTTCTTGATCTTGCCGAAGGCCTCGGCGGCGGCCAGCGTCGGCACCGAGACGCGCACGATATCGGCACCGGCCTTCACCGCCGCGCGGATCTGCGCGACGGTCGCGGCGACGTCCTCGGTGTCGGTGTTGGTCATGGTCTGCACGGACACCGGTGCACCGCCGCCGACCGCGACGCGGCCGACGCGGATCTGCCGCGATACGCGGCGCGCGATCTGGTGGTGGCTCGTCATCGCCATCGCGGCTACCTCGAACGATTCAGGGCGACGGCAGCGGCAGCGTGACGCGCGCCGTCGCGTTGTCGCGGGTATAGGGCTTGAGGTCGACCGGCTTGCCGAGATATTCGACGCTGACCACCGGCGCGGCACCGATGAACAGCTCGTACGGCGGCTTGCCGCTGAGCTGGCGCCGTTCGCCGGCGGCGACCAGGCCGTTGAGCAGCGAGCGGCCGTCGGCATCGTTGACGCGGATCCACGACTGGCCGCTGAAGCTCAGCAGCAGCGGTGCGGCCGCCGCCGGTGCGGCAGCCGGATTTGCGGCAGCCGGCGCCGGAGCTGCCGGCGCGGCACCGGCGCCTGCGCCAGGCGCGGTGGCTTCCGGCGCCGGTGCGACGGGTTCGGCCGCCGGCGCCGACGGCGCGACGGTATCGCCGGCGGATGCCGGCACGCCCTCGCCTGCCGGCCCGGACACCACCGGCGCCGTCACCGACTCGGCCGGCACCGGCACCGGGGCCCCGGCCGGCGCGCTGTCGGACGAACTCGGCATGTGGAAGACCGTCGGCACCGGCGTGGTCGCGCCGCGTACCCACCACAGGAATGCGCAGACCACGATCGCGACGATCACCGCCAGCGTGCCCATCGCCACCGGCAGCCGGCTGCTCGAACCGAGCTCGGTGCCGGAAGCCAGGCGCAGCTTGGTCGGCGGCTGCGGCGCCTTCTGCGTGACGCGCGCCGCGTAGGCGTCAATCAGCTTCTGCTCGTTGAGGTTCAGCACCTTCGCGCACTTGCGGTAGTAGCCGCGCACGTAGACCGGCTCGAGCAGCGCGCCGAAATCGTCACGCTCCAGCGCCTCGACCGTCGCGCGCGCCAGCTTGGTGTGCGCGGCGAGGTCGTCGACCGACAGGCGCACCGCCTGACGCGCCTCGCGGATCATCGTGCCGGGGCTCTGGCCGAGGCTGGCCGCTGCAGGTTCGGGGGCGGCTACGGCGGAAGTGTGTTCGGTCGTTTCTGTATTCATGGCTGCCAATCGGCGAACGTGGCGGCTTCTTGGGATTCGGGGAATTCCTGGACGATGCGGCGCGCGTAATCGCGCGCAGCGTCGCGATCGCCCAGCGCCATCTCGGTGCGCGCGGCGATGCTGAGCAGTTCGGGCGTGGCGCGCGACTTGAGATCGTAGCGCTGCAGGAAGGCGCGCGTGCGCAGAAAATCCTGGCGCGCGAAGCTGAGGATCGCCATCTGCGCCAGCGCGTCGCGATCGTCCGGTTTCAGACGCAGGGCCTCGCGGAAGTCGCGCTCGGCCTGATCGGGGTCGGTCTTCCGGACGCAGATGCCGGCATTGGTCCAGGCCTGCTCGGGCGCCGAGAAGTGCGGATCCCTGACCACGTCCATGAAGTAGCGGCGCGCCTCGTCGGGCTTGCCGCGTTCGCAGAGGAAGACCCCGAAATTGTTCTTCACCGTCGGATCGCTGCCGTCGAGCGCCAGCGCCGCGCGAAACTCGCGCTCGGCAGCCTCGCGATCGCCGCGGGTCTGGTAGATCACCGCGAGCGCCGAATGCGCCGGCGCATAGTCGCTGTCCTGATCGACAGCCTTGAGCAGCTTCTCCAGCGCCAGATCGTACTGGCCCTGGCGCGCGTAATTGACCCCGAGCTGGGTGTTGAGCTGCGCGGCATTGCGCCGCTCGGCCCGCTCAGCCGACGTCGCGCAGGCCGCGACCAGCAGCAGAGCCGACAGCGCGAGCGCCAGCGCCTTGTTCATCGCGTCGCAACCCGCACGCGGGCAGGACCCGTGGCGCGGCTCATTGCATCACCGCCGCAATGCCACGCAGGCAATTCTCCTGCTTCGACTGCACCTTGCCGACCCGCTGTCCGCAGGAAGACGCGAGCGCCCGAGCAGGGGCCCCGCGCAGCGGGGATGCGACCAGCGAGCGGCTTGGCGGCCTGCGGCTCATTGCACCGTCACCGGAATGCCGCGCAGGCGGTTCTTCTGCTTCGACTGCACCTTGCCGACCAGCTGTCCGCAGGCCGCGTCGATGTCGTCACCGCGCGTCTTGCGCGTCGTCGCAAAGACCTTGCGATCGCGCAGGATCTTGGCGAACGCGGCGATCGCTTCCGGCTTGCTGCGCCGGTACGGCGCGCCCGGAAACGGGTTGAACGGAATCAGGTTGACCTTCGCCGACAGGCCGCCGAGCAGCTTGGCAAGCTCGCGCGCATGCTCCGGCTTGTCGTTGATGCCGTCGAGCATCACGTATTCGTAGACGATGTGCGTCTTGCGGTCCTTGCCGGCCGTGTAGCGGCGGCAGGCGGCGAGCAGCTCGGCGATCGGGTACTTGCGGTTGATCGGCACCAGCTCGTTGCGCAGCGCATCGTTCGGCGCGTGCAGCGAGACGGCGAGCGCGGTATCGACATCCTCGCGCAGGCGGTCCATGAACGGCACCAGGCCCGAGGTCGACACCGTGACGCGGCGCTTCGACAGGCCGAAGCCGAAATCGTCGAGCAGGATGCGGATCGCCGCCAGCACCGCGCCGTAATTGGCGAGCGGTTCGCCCATGCCCATGAAGACGATGTTCGAGATCACGCGCTCGTTCTGGAAATCGCCGCCGAGCGTACGGGCGGCGAACCAGACCTGGGCGATGATCTCCGCCGTCGTCATGTTGCGGTTGAGGCCCTGCTGCGCGGTCGAGCAGAACGAACAGTCCATCGCGCAACCGACCTGCGAGGAGATGCAGAGCGTGGCCCGGTTCTCCTCGGGGATATAAACCGTCTCGATGGCATTGCCGCCGTCGAGGCGCAGCACCCACTTGCGGGTGCCGTCCGCCGAGACCTGCTCGGTGACGAGCTCCGGCGTGCGGATCACGAAGTGCTGCGCAAGCTTGACGCGCAGCTCCTTCGAGATGTTGCTCATTTCGTCGAACGAATCCTTACCGCGCCGATAGATCCACTGCATGATCTGGTCGGCGCGGTACGGCTTCTCGCCCATCTCCGCGAAGCGCGCGCGCAGCTGCTCCCGGTCCAGCCCGAACAGATTGATCGGGGCGGCGGCGGTCGCGAGGCTGGCGGCGCTGGCGGACATCGGCGTGTTGCGCCCTTAGCGGGTGCGCGGGCAGATCTCGGTGGCGCGGAAGAAATAGGCGATTTCGTTCTGCGCATTCTCGAGGCTGTCCGAGCCGTGGCAGGCGTTCTCGTCGATCGAGTCGGCGAAATCGGCGCGAATCGTGCCGGGGGCGGCCTTCTTCGGGTCGGTGGCGCCCATGATGTCGCGGTGCTTGGCCACCGCGTCCTCGCCCTCGAGCACCGACACCACGACCGGGCCGCTGATCATGAACTTGACCAGGTCGCCGAAGAACGGGCGCGCCTTGTGCACGGCGTAGAAGCCTTCGGCCTCGGCCTGCGTCAGGTGCACCATGCGCGTGGCGACGATCTTCAGGCCGGCGTTCTCGAAGCGCTCGAAAATCTTGCCGATCACGTTCTTGGACACGGCATCCGGCTTGAGGATCGAGAGGGTACGTTCAACCGACACGGTGAAACTCCTTGAAAACTGAAGGGGAAATAGCGAAAGGGCCGCGAATGGCCCAGTACGTTTACTGAGAAATCAAGGAATTATAGCCGCCGCTGCTGCGGCGCGGCAATGAATCCTGCGGCTTGCGCCGCGCTGGCCGTCAGACGGCGAAGCTCTCGCCGCAACCGCACTGCGCCTTGACGTTGGGATTGAGGAACTTGAACGACTCGTTCAGCCCCTGCTTCTGGAAATCCAGCGTCATGCCTTCGAGCATCGGCAGGTGATCGGGTTTCACGACCAGCTTCGAGCCATGCTGCTCGAACACCAGGTCGTCGGCGCCGATCTCGTCCGCGTAGTCCATCGTGTAGGCGTAGCCGGAGCAGCCGGATTTGCGCACGCCGACGCGCAGGCCGAGCCCGCCGCCGCGCTTGTCGATCTGCTGCTGGATGCGCCGGGCGGCGCTTTCGGTCAACTGGATGCTCATGCCTGTTCGCTCATCTGCTGCTGCAGGGCGCGGAGGACATCCTCACCCATGAGGGCACAATGGGCCTTGTCCTCGGCGATTTCAAGGGCGTCACGGATCGCCGCGGCATCGATCGCCGCCAGATGCGTCAGCGGCTGCCCTTCGAGCTGTTCGGCGAGCCACTCGCCGACCGCGATCGCGGTCGGACAGCCGTAGGCCTGGAAACGCACCTGCGCCACGATCGCCCCGTTCAGCCCGAGCTGCAAGCGCAGGACCGAATGCGCCGCCGGACTGCCGGCCTGCGCTTCGAGCAGGCGCCCGCCGGCCGGCAGACGGCCGCCGTGCCGCGGCGCGCGAAAGCGCGCCCAGATCGGCTCACGATAGGCATAGACATTCTCTTGCGGGTTCATGCTTCGCTCCACAGCGGTGACAGCTCGCGCAGGAAGCGCACCGCCTCGACGATCTGCGCGGCCGCGCGGTCGATCTGCGCTTCGGTGCTGTAGCGGCCGAGCGACAGGCGCAGCGAGGAACCGGCGAGTTCGTCGTCGCGGCCGAGCGCGCGCAATACGTACGAAGGCTCGCGCGTCGCCGACGAGCAGGCCGAGCCGCTCGATACCATCAGCTCCGGCAGCATGGCGCGCAGCGATTCGCCCTCGGCGCCGGCGAAACTGACGTTGAGGATGCCCGGCGCGCGCGCCTCGACCGGCCCGTTCAGATAGATCTTCGGCAGCACCTGCAGCGCCTGCCACAGGCGCTCGCGCAGGCCGCGCAGGCGCCGCGCCTCGTCGCCGAGGCCGGCCGCCGCCAGCACGCAGGCCTCGCCGAGACCGACGATCTGGTGCGTCGCCAGCGTGCCGGAGCGCATGCCTTGCTCGTGGCCGCCGCCATGGATCTGCGGCGCCAGGCGCGCACGCGGCCGCTTGCGCACGAACAGCGCGCCGATGCCCTTCGGGCCGTAAAGTTTGTGCGCCGACAGCGACAGGAGGTCGATCGGCACCTGCGCCAGATCGATCGGCAGCTTGCCGGCCGCCTGCACGGCGTCGACGTGGAACAGGATGCCGCGCTCGCGCAGCTGCGGCGCCAGCGCCTCGACCGGATTGATCGCGCCGGTTTCGTTGTTGACCCACATCAGCGAGACCATCGCCGTGTCGGGCTGCAAGGCCGCCAGCACCTGCTCGACGGCGACGACGCCATCGGCCTGCGGCGTCAGGTAGCTGACGCGCACGCCCTGGGTTTCCAGGTAGCGGCAGGTGTCGAGCACCGCCTTGTGTTCGACGCGGCTGGTGACGACGTGCGCGCCCTTCAGGCCGCGGAACTCCAGCGCGCCCTTGATCGCCAGGTTGTTCGATTCGGTCGCACCGGAGGTCCAGACGATTTCGTCGGCACCGGCACCGAGCAGCGCCGCCACTTGCGCGCGCGCGCGCTCGACGGCGACGCGCGCCTTGCGGCCGAGCGCGTGGTCGGACGCGGGATTGCCGAAGTGCGAGTCGGCGTCGAGCCACGGCAGCATGGCGTCGCGCACACGCGGATCGAGCGGGGTCGTCGCCGCATAGTCGAGATAGATCATCGCATCGTGTTCTGTCACCGCACGCTCACTCGCGGCGTCGCGGCCGAAGCAAACCCGCTCAGCACCGCCAGGAAGCGGTCGACTTCGTCCGCCGTGTTGTCCTTGCCGAGGCTGACGCGGACCGCGCCCTTGGCCAGTTCACGCTCGATGCCCATGCCGAGCAGCACGTGGCTCGGCTCGCCGCGGCCCGACGCGCAGGCCGAGCCGCTCGACACCGCGAAACCGTGGCGGTCGAGCTGCATCAGCAGCGCCTCGCCCTCGTAGCCGGCGAGCGCGAACTGCACGGTGTTCGGCAAGCGCTCGACGCCCTCGCCGAAGAGGTGCACGCCGGGCAGGCGATGCAGGCCCGACTCGAGGCGCTCGCGCAGACCGCGCAGATGGGCAGTGCGCGTTTCGAGCTCGGCCGCGGCCAGCTCCGCGGCAGCGCCGAAGCCGACGATCGCGGCGACGTTCTCGGTGCCGCCGCGCAGACTGCGCTCCTGCCAGCCACCGTGATGCAGCGGCGACAACTCGACTTCGGGCCGCAGCACCAGTGCGCCGATGCCCTTCGGGCCGTAGAGCTTGTGGCTCGACAGGCTCATCAAATCCGCCTGCAGCGCGACGAAATCGACCGGAATCTTGCCCGCCGCCTGCACCGCATCGACGTGCAGCCAGGCGCCGGCCGCATGCACGAGCGCCGCCGCGCGCGGGATGTCCTGCAGGACGCCGGTTTCATTGTTGGCGCGCATCAGCGACACCAGCCGCAGCGGCGCTTCGGCGAGCTGCCGTTCGAAGTCCGGCCAGTCGATCAGCCCATCCTCGCCCATCGCCACCACCCCGACCGGCCAGCCGCGCGCGCGCAGCGCTTCGGCGGTCTCCAGCACCGCCGGATGCTCGGTCGCGCCGTAAAGCAGGCGCGCGCCGGGAAAGGCCTCGGCGACGCCCTTGAGCGCCAGATTGTTCGCCTCGGTACCGCCGGAGGTCCAGACGATCTCGCGCGGCTGGCAGTTCACCAGCGCGGCCACCTGCTCGCGGGCGCGCTCGATCGCGTCACGCGCGGCGCGGCCGTAGCGGTGCAGCGACGACGCGTTGCCGTAGGGACCCGCCAGGTACGGCAGCATCGCCTCGAGCACGCGCGAATCGAGACGCGTGGTTGCGTTGTGGTCGAGGTAGACGGGCATGCGCTTACCGCATCCGGTCAGTAGGCCGGCTGCTGGTGCCAGGCCCAGGCATCGGCGACGATCTGGCGGATATCGGCGCGGCTCGGCTGCCAGCCGAGCACTTTGCGTGCCTTGTCGCTGCTGGCCACGAGCATCGCCGGATCACCGGCACGGCGCGGGCCGTGCGGAACGTCGAGCGAACGACCGACCACGTCCTCGGCGGCGCGCAGCACCTCGAGCACCGTGTAGCCATCGCCGTTACCGAGGTTGAAGCGATGAAAGCCCGGCTGCGCGCGGCTGTATTCGAGCGCCAGCAGGTGCGCATCGGCGAGATCGCAGACGTGAACGTAATCGCGCACGCAGGTGCCGTCGCGCGTCGCGTAATCGGTCCCGAAGACTTTCACGTCGAGCGCCTCGCCGGCGGCACGCCGCAACAGCCTCGGGATCAGATGCGTCTCCGGCTCGTGCTTCTCGCCGATCAGCCGCGAATCGCAGGCGCCCGCGGCGTTGAAATAGCGCAGCGCCGTTGCCCGCAAGCCATAGGCGCGAGCGGCGTCGTCGAGCATCAGTTCGACAGCCAGCTTCGAGTTGCCGTAGGGATTGATCGGCCGGCACGGGTGCTGCTCATCGATCAGCTCGGTCTCCGGCTCGCCGAAAACAGCAGCCGTCGAAGAGAACACGAACTGCGACACGCCGTTGTCGTGCATCGCCTGCAGCAAGGCCAGCGTCGCACCGACGTTGTTAGCGTAGTAGCGGTAGGGATGGGTCATCGACTCGCCGACCAGCGAACTGGCTGCAAAGTGCATGACGACCTCGATCCGGTGCTGGCGTAGCGTCTGCGCCACCGCCTCCCCGTCGCCAAGCGAAGCCTCGACCAGCTCACCCCATTGCACCGCGCTGCGGTGCCCGGTCGAGAGATTGTCGAGAACGACCACGTGGTGGCCGGCTTCGGCCAGCCGCTTGCACATGTGCGAGCCGATGTAGCCGGCGCCGCCCACTACGAGCACATTCATTGAACTCCTACCCCTGATTGCGATGACGGTTGCCGGCGAGCGAGTCCAGCGCCGGCGCAGTCTCGACGCAAAAATCAGGCAACTCCAGCTTGGACAGCTGCAGCTCCGGCATGCGCGAATCTACCTCATGCAGCAAGCGGCAGACCTTGACGAGCTGCTCGTCGAGCTGCTGGATGTGATCGAACATCGTCGACATCGCATTGGCCACCGGATCCGGCATGTCCTTCGAAAGCCCGTAGGCATCGAAGCCCATCTTCTTGGCGATCGCCGCGACCGCCGCCGACGGCTCGGCCGCCTCGCGCACGACGCGCGCCGGGATGCCGACGACGGTGGCGCCCGGCGGCACTTCCCGGACCACGACCGAATTCGATCCGACGCGGGCGCCCTCGCCCACGGTGAACGGGCCGAGGATCTTCGCGCCGGCGCCGACGACGACACGGTTCGCCAGCGTCGGATGCCGCTTGCCCTTGTTCCAGCTGGTGCCGCCGAGCGTGACGCCGTGGTACATCGTGACGTCGTCGCCGATCTCCGCGGTCTCGCCGATCACCACGCCCATGCCGTGGTCGATGAAGAAGCGCCGGCCGATGCGCGCGCCGGGATGAATCTCGATGCCGGTGAACCAGCGCGCGAGGTTCGAGTTGACGCGTGCCAGCCACTGGAGGCCATGCGTCCACAGCCAGTGGCTGAGCCGGTGCGCCCAGATCGCGTGCAGGCCGGGGTAGCAGGTCAGCACCTCCCAGGTGTTGCGGGCGGCGGGATCGCGGTCGAAAACGCTGGCGATGTCTTCTTGGATGCGAGCGAACATGGCAGTGGCAAATCAGGGCTGGCTTGCGCCGGGCATCATTCTAGACCAATCCGGTCCTGTTTCGATTCGTCGTCGTCGCCATGCAGCGTCGCCGCCTCGCCGGGGATCGGCATCCGCCGCCGCTTCGGCTTTTCGATCGACGTCAGGATGCCGCGCAGGATGTTGAGCTCGTTGCGGTCGGGCGAGGCGCGGTTGAAGAGCTGGCGCAGGCGCCGCATCAGCAGGCGCGGATTGGCCGGATCGAGAAAGCCGGTCGACATCAGCACACGCTCGAAGTGCCCGTAGAACAGCTCCATTTCCTCGGTCGACGGCGGCGCATACCAGTCGAGCCCGCGCTTGCCGGAGACCGCCGGAATCTCGCTCAGCGCAGCGCGGCGCAGTTCGTAAGCCAGCACCTGCACCGCCTGGGACAGATTCAGCGAGCTGTAGCCGGGGTTGGCCGAGATCATCGTCACCGCGTGGCAGGAATCGAGTTCCTCGTTGGTCAGGCCGGTGCGCTCGCAGCCGAAGACAATCGCCACCTTCGCGCCCGCCGCCGTCGCCACCGCGCGTGCCGCCGCGTCCCAGGGCCGCATCGGTTCGTCGCCGAGGTGCCGCGGCCGCGCTGAACTGGCGACGACCCAGGCACAGTCGGCGACCGCCTCCGGCAGGCTGCCGACCACCCGCGCCGCCTCGACGACGCCCTCGGCGTGCGCCGCCGTCATGCGCGCCTGCGGGTGCGGAAAGCGCGACGGATTGACGAGGACCAGATCGCGCAGGCCCATGGTCAGCATGGCGCGCGCGGTCGAGCCGATGTTGCCCGGGTGCTGGGTATTGACCAGGACGATGCGGATGTTGTCGAGCGGCGAATCGGAGGATGCGGAAGTCATGCGTGATATTCTACGCGGCCTCCCTCTGCTCCTTTTCAGCCCGGCCCGCCATGCACCCGCTGGTCAATATCGCCGTTTCGGCCGCCCGTTCGGCCGGCAATTTCATCATGCGCAGCTACGAGCGCCGCGATCAGCTGCTGGTCGAGCGCAAGAGCCGCAACGACTTCGTCACCCAGGTCGACCGCAGCGCCGAGCAGGAGATCATCCGGATCATCCGCAAGGCCTATCCGCAGCACGCGATCCTGGCCGAGGAGAGCGGGGAAAGCGGCGAGAACGAGGTGACCTGGATCATCGATCCGCTCGACGGCACCACCAACTTCCTGCATGGCATTCCGCATTTCGCGGTGTCGATCGGCGTCAAGGTCCGCGACAAGCTCGAGCACGGCGTGATCTACGCGCCCTGCACCCAGGACCTGTACTGCGCCAGCCGCGGCAGCGGCGCGACGCTCAACAACCGCCGCATCCGCGTCAGCGGTTGCAAGGACATCAGCCAGGCGCTGATCGGCACCGGCATCCCGCTGCGCGAGGAATACCTCGACCGTTATCTGCCGCAGCTGCGCAGCGTGGCGGCCGAGACCGCCGGCCTGCGCCGCGCCGGCTCGGCGGCGCTGGACCTCGCCTACGTCGCCGCCGGCCGCCTCGAAGGCTTCTGGGAGTTCAATCTCAAGCCTTGGGACATCGCGGCCGGCGTGGTCATGGTGCAGGAGGCCGGCGGCATCGTGCGGCCGCTGGGCGGTAGCGCCGACGTGCTCGCCGACGGCCATGTGCTCGCCACCACCCTGAAGCTCGGCGACGAGCTGACGCGCCTGCTGAGCTGAGGCCAGCGCACGGCCCTGCTGCGTCTGGCCGCGCCGCCGCGCGCGCCCGGATCCGTCTCCCGAGCCCTTCCGATCTCAGTCGCCACCCGTCATTCGCCATGCTCAGCCGCCTGATGCCTCGCGAGGGCAAGTTTTTCGAGCTCTTCAATCAGCACGCGCAGCTGGTCGTGCAAGGCGCCGAGCACTTGCTGAAGCTGCTGCAGGCGCTCGACGCGCAGCCGGATACGGCACGCACGCTCGCTGCCGAAATCGACGCCATCGAGGACCGCGCCGACAAGGTCACGCACCAGACCATCGCGCTGCTGCATTCAACCTTCATCACGCCACTGGACCGCGACGAGATTCACCAGCTGATCGCGCGGCTTGACGATGTGATCGACGTGATCCAGGGCTGCGCGCAGATGATCGAGACCTACGATCTGCGCACGGCCACGCCGGAGGCCGTGCGCTTCGCCCAGATCATCCACACGTGCACGGACAAGGTGGCGCAAGCGGTCGGCCTGCTCGCCGACATGGACAACGCGCCGCGCATCATGGCCGCGATTCGCGAGATCGGCTCGCTCGAAGGCCAGGCCGACGATCTGCTGCGGCAGTCGCTCTCGAAGATCTTCCGCGAGGAGCCGGACGTGCGCCAGCTGATCAAGCTCAAGGAGTTCTACGAGATGCTGGAGCTGGTCACCGACCATTGCGACGACGTCGGCAACCACCTCGAAGCGATCGTGCTCGAAAACTCCTGAGGGCGCCGCCGTGGATCACATGACCCTGTCGGTCATCGTTTTCCTGATCGCGCTCGCGCTCGCCTTCGACTTCATCAACGGCTTTCACGACGCCGCCAACTCGATCGCGACCGTGGTCTCGACCGGCGTGCTCAAACCGCAGATCGCCGTCTTCTTCGCCGCCGGATTCAACTTCCTCGCCTACTTCCTGTTCCCGCTGAAAGTCGCCGCCACGATCGGCAAGGGCACGATCGACCCGGTATTGATCGACTACTACGTGATCTTCGGCGCGCTGGCCGGCGCCATCGCCTGGAATCTCATCACCTGGTACTCCGGCCTGCCATCCAGCTCCTCGCATGCGCTGATCGGCGGGCTGGTCGGCGCCGGACTCTGCAAGGGCGGCACCTCGGCACTGATCTGGCCGGGCCTGCTCAAGACCGTCGCCTTCATCGTCATCTCGCCGCTGCTCGGCTTCGTGCTGGGCTCACTGCTGATGCTGGCGGTCAGCTGGATCTTCTTCCGTGTCTCGCCGCGACGCGTCGACACGGTGTTCCGCCGGCTGCAACTGCTATCCGCCTCGCTCTACAGCCTGGGCCACGGCGGCAACGACGCGCAGAAGACGGCCGGCATCATCTGGATGCTGCTGATCGCCACCACGGCTGCCCATCCGGAACTGCTGCCGCACTGGATGCATGCCCATGCCGATCACCTGCCCGGCTGGATCGTCGCGGCCTGCTACGTCACGATCGGCGCCGGCACCATGTTCGGCGGCTGGCGCATCGTCAAGACCATGGGCCAGAAAATCACCAAGCTGAAACCGGTCGGCGGCTTCTGCGCGGAAACCGGCGGCGCCATGACCCTGTTCTTCGCCTCCGCACTCGGCGTCCCCGTCTCCACCACGCACACCATCACCGGCGCGATCATGGGCGTCGGCGCCACCCGGAAAGTCTCCGCCGTGCGCTGGGGCGTGGCCGGCTCGATCGTCTGGGCCTGGGTGCTGACGATTCCGGCGAGCGCGCTGATCGCCGCGCTGGCATGGTGGGCCGGCCGGCTCGTGCTTTGAGGATCTGGCTTCGCGCCAACCGCCGCGCTGCGATCCTGGAGACTGGGCGGAGAAGCAGCAGGCAATCTGCCCTCGACGCTACCTAAGCTGCTGCGCAGCATGTGCGCCAGTTCCGCGGACGCACCCTGACAAATGCTGTCTCAAGCACGACAGGCACCGCGACTCAGCAGGGCGATCCCCTGTTCGCGGTTTATCTTTCAAACGCAGAACCGTTCACATTCTCGCCAGCGGCTTAGCGCTGTGTGATGCCCGCATCGGCTAACCTATCGGCAGACTTAACTTCGCAGCCCCAATGCCTTCCCTCAGCTGCTTCAAGGCCTACGACATCCGTGGCCGTGTACCGGACGAATTGAACGAAGATATCGCCTACCGCCTCGGGCTCGCGTTCGCGCAGCGTTTCCAGCCCAGGCGCGTGGCACTCGGCCGCGATATTCGCCATTCCAGCGCTTCGCTGCTCAATGCACTGGCACACGGTCTGGCTGAGCGCGGGGCCGAGGTCCTCGACCTCGGTCTTTGCGGCACGGAGGAAATCTACTGGGCCGCGCAACAGCCGGGGATCGACGGCGGCATCGAAGTCACTGCCAGCCACAACCCGATCGACTACAACGGCATGAAGCTCGTGCTTGGCGGCGCGATTCCGGTCTCAGGAGATTCCGGTCTGCACGACCTGCGCGATATGACCGCAGCGTCCACCGCCAAGGCCCCGGCCGGCCCGGCACCCATGCGTCCCGCCAGCTTCCGCGACAACCTGGTGCATTTCCTCCGCCACTACGCTCCCGCGCCGGACAGAAAGCGGCTGAAGATCGTCGTCAACCCCGGAAACGGCGCGGCCGGCCCGCTCATCGACGCCCTGGAACCTCACTTGCCGTTCGAACTGATCAAGATCCATTTCGAACCGGACGGCAGCTTCCCCAACGGCATTCCCAATCCGCTGCTTCCGGAGAACCGCGGCGCCACCGCCGAGGCGGTGCAGCGGCATGGCGCCGACTTCGGGGTGGCTTGGGACGGCGACTTCGACCGCTGCTTCCTGTTCGACGAAAACGGCGGCTTCATCGAAGGCTATTACATCGTCGGCCTGCTGGCCGAAGCACTGCTGCGCGAGCATCCGGGCCAGAAGATCGTCCATGACCCGCGCCTGACGTGGAACACGATGGACGTCGTCGGCAAGGCCGGCGGCGTTGCCGTGCAATCAAAGACCGGCCACGCCTTCATCAAGGAACGCATGCGCCGCGAAGACGCCGTCTATGGCGGCGAGATGAGCGCGCATCACTACTTCCGCGATTTCGCCTATTGCGACAGCGGCATGCTGCCGTGGATCCTGACCGCCAAGCTCATCACCGCAACCGGCAATCCACTGTCCGCGCTCGTCGGCGAGCGCATGCGCCTGTACCCGGCCAGCGGCGAGATCAACCGCGTGGTGCCGGATGTCAAAGCCGTGATCGCCGCCATCCGCAGCCAGTACGAAACCGGCGGCGAGATCGATACCACTGACGGCCTCAGCATCGAATACCCGGATTGGCGCTTCAACCTGCGCGGCTCCAATACCGAGCCCGTGCTGCGCCTCAATGTCGAATCCCGGCACAGTGTTGGCTTAATGGAGCAGCGGACCGCAGAACTGCTGACTGCAATCGAGACCCTCGGCGGAACCGCGCACGCATGAAAGAACAGCGCGACATAGCCAGGGACAGCGTCGCATCTACGTAAATCATCAGATTGAGACGCTCGCACCACGAGCACGAGCGGAAGAAAATTCGAGGCACTTTGTTAAATGAACATAATGAACACTACTGCCCGGATCCTGCCCGTCCTGCTGGCCGGTGGTTCCGGTACACGACTGTGGCCACAATCACGCGAGCAGTATCCGAAGCAGTTTCTGAACCTGATCGACGATAAGTCGCTTTTGCAGAACACCGCCCTTCGTGCCGCCCGCATCCCAGGCGCACTACCGCCGCTCGTCATCTGCGGGGACCAACACCGCTTCATCGCAGCTGAGCAACTGCGGCAAATCGGCATCAAGGACGCCACGATCATCCTCGAACCGGTCGGCCGCAACACCGCTCCAGCCGCCGCTATCGCCGCGCAGTTTGCCAAGGAAAAGTACGGCGAAGACACGCTAGTCTTCCTGATGGCTGCCGACCACGCTGTACGCGATGTCGATGCCTTCGCGAAGAGCGTCGGCATCGCATCGAACGCAGCCTCCCTGGGACGCATCGTCGCGTTCGGGATCGTGCCGACACGTGCCGAGACAGGCTACGGCTATCTGCGGCGCGGGGATGCACTGGGCGATGGCGCGCATCAGGTCGCCCAGTTCGTCGAAAAACCTGATCTTGAGACTGCCCAGAGGTTCCTCGCCGAAGACTGCTACTTGTGGAATGGTGGCCTGTTTCTGTTCCGCGCCGATACCTTCCTGAAGGAACTCGCGCAGTTCGAGCCGGGAATTGCCGAAAACGCTGCACTTGCCTACACGCAAGGCCGGCACGACCTCGACTTCGTACGTCTGAACGCGGAGAGCTTCCACAATTGCCGGAGCGACTCGATTGACTACGCGGTGATGGAAAAGACATCGCGCGCCGCCCTGGTTCCGCTCGACGCAGGCTGGGACGACGTTGGAAGCTGGGAATATCTCGCCACGCTTCCACCGACTGACGGCTGCGGAAACGTCACGCGCGGCGATGTGCTATTGGAAGACGCGCAGAACAACCTCGTTAGCGCACATTCGCGGCTGGTCAGCCTCGTTGGCGTCAAAGACCACGTGGTCGTCGAGACAGCCGATGCCGTCCTCATCGCGCCACGTGACCGTACGCAGGACGTCAAGAAAATCGTCCAGAGACTCAAGGAAGCCGGCCGTGATGAAGCACAAAGCCATCCGCGCGTCTATCGGCCTTGGGGCTGGTATGAAACCATCGCTCTTGCCGGCCGCTTTCAGGTGAAGCGCATCATGGTAAACCCGGGCGCCAAGCTCTCCCTGCAAATGCATCATCACCGCGCCGAGCACTGGATCGTGGTCTCCGGCACCGCGCAGGTTACATGCAATGACAAGGTGTTCCTCCTCGGCGAGGACCAGTCCACCTATATCCCGCTCGGCAACAAGCATCGGCTCGACAACCCCGGAAAGATTCCTCTTGAAATTATCGAGGTGCAGACCGGAAGCTACGTGGGCGAAGATGACATCGTGCGGTTCGAAGACATTTACGGCCGATGAGCCTGCACACTTCGGGGCGCCCCCTTCTCCCGCGCACAGAGTGGTTGAAGATCGTTGAGCACACGCCGCTCGTCTCAATCGATCTCATCGTTCAAGACGCCGAAGATCGTGTTCTGCTCGGTTACCGCAACAATGAACCAGCGCGCGGCACGTGGTTCGTCCCCGGCGGCGTGATTCGCAAGGACGAATCCCTGGACGAAGCATTTCAGAGGATCGCGAAAACCGAGCTTGACTTGCCGCTGCTACGAGGGAAAGCGCATTTCGTTGGTGTCTTCGAGCACATGTACCCGAGCAATTTTGCAGAGGTCGCTGGGATCACGACGCACTACATCGTGCTGTCGTATGCCATGCACGTATCGACACTGCCCCTTCAGCCAGCCGACACGCAGCACCGCGCATGGATAGGGCTCAAACCAGCGGAATTATTGGCTCATCCGCTAGTCCATGAGAATACAAAGGCCTATTTTCGCCACTAGAAACTGCCGATCAACGACGAAATCCATCCTGGTTCTCAATGAACCAGCGATAGGTCTCTTTCACACCTTCCCTTAGCCCAATCCTGGCGCTCCAGCCGAGTGCTGTCAGGCGGCTCACATCCATCAGTTTGCGCGGCGTTCCGTCGGGTTTTCTCAAGTCCTGAGTAATGACACCCTCAAAGCCAACCACCTCGCGGATCAATTCCGCCAGTTCGCGAATTGTGACGTCGTCACCGACTCCGACATTCACGAAATCCTCGCCAGAATAGTTATCCATCAGGAACACGAGGGCATCACCAAGATCATCCACGTGCAGAAACTCACGACGCGGCGCGCCCGTGCCCCACATTACCACCTCGCGATCGCCACGCGCTTTCGCCTCGTGGAATTTACGGATGAGCGCTGGCATTACATGTGAATTTTCCAGATGAAAGTTATCGCCAGGCCCATAAAGATTAGTCGGCATCGCGGAAATCGCGTCGAAGCCATACTGCCTGCGATACGCTTGGCACATCTTAATGCCGGCGATCTTTGCTATCGCGTACCACTCGTTGGTCGGCTCCAGCGGGCCGCTCAACAGACAACTTTCCGGCATGGGCTGCGGCGCGTGTTTGGGATATATGCATGACGAGCCCAGGAACAGCAGCTTCTTCGCGCCGTGCTTCCAGGCCGAATGGATGACGTTGGTCTGAATGGCCAGGTTGTCACGAATAAATTCCGCCGGATACGCATTGTTGGCATGGATGCCACCGACCTTGGCCGCAGCTAAAAAAACGTATTCCGGCTTTTCCGCAGCAAAGAACGCGTCCACGCTGTTCTGGTCAACCAGATCCAGATCAGCATGGGTCTTTGTCAACAAATTGGAGTACCCGAGCTGCCTGAGGCGCCGAAGAACGGAACCTCCGGCCAGCCCACGGTGGCCCGCCACATAAATCTTTGCATCACGCTGCATCTGCATCCCCGACAAGAATCTCAGCCTCTCGCAATATCAGACCGCTGGATGCAAACGCCGCTGCACTCCGCAAGCCTGCTACATCCAAAGACGTGTGCGACCGAGATATTCACGCCATTTCTTTCGGCGTCGGCACCGCCTTCAGCCGCTTCACTCGTGATAATCGAATGCCTTGTACCCCGCTTGCTTCACCATGTGGTCGCGCTTGGCGCTAGCAAGGTCTTCGCGAACCATCTCGCTCACCAGTTCGGCAAAGCTGGTCCTGGGCACCCAGCCAAGTCTTTCACGTGCCTTGGTTGGATCACCCAGCAAAGTCTCCACTTCTGCAGGGCGGAAGTAGCGCGGATCCACAGCCACAATGCGCTGGCCTATCTTCACTTTGAGTTCGCTGTCAGAAACGGACGAGACGAACCCTACTTCGTTCTCGCCCTTGCCCTTCCACTCGATGGCAATGCCCAGCTCGGCGGCCGCAGCATCCACGAACTGGCGCACAGAGTACTGCACGCCCGTCGCGATAACGAAATCTTCCGGCTGCTCCTGTTGCAGCATCAGCCATTGCATTTCCACGTAGTCCTTTGCATGCCCCCAGTCGCGCAGCGAATCGAGATTGCCGAGATACAGGCAGTCCTGCAAACCCAGCGCGATTCGAGCAATGGCACGCGTGATCTTGCGTGTAACGAAGGTTTCACCGCGAAGTGGGGATTCATGGTTAAACAAAATGCCATTGCAGGCATAGATGCCATACGACTCGCGGTAGTTAATCGTTATCCAGTAAGCGTAAAGTTTGGCGACTGCATAAGGCGAGCGCGGATAAAACGGCGTGGTTTCCTTCTGCGGAATTTCCTGTACCAAACCGTACAGCTCCGATGTCGAGGCCTGGTAGAAGCGCGTCTTCTTTTCCAGCCCCGTAATCCGGATTGCCTCCAGCAGGCGCAGTGCGCCGAGCGCATCAGTGTCTGCCGTGTACTCAGGGCTCTCAAACGAAACCGCTACGTGAGACTGCGCGCCGAGGTTGTACACTTCGTCTGGCTGAATCTCCTGAACCAGCCGAATCAGATTGGTTGAGTCCGTCAGATCGCCATAGTGCAGGACAAAGCGTCGACCTTGCTCATGCGGATCCTGATAAAGATGATCCACACGGTCCGTATTAAACAACGAGGCTCGACGCTTGATGCCGTGCACCTCGTAGCCTTTGGACAGGAGCAACTCTGACAGATACGCGCCATCCTGACCGGTGACGCCAGTGATCAATGCTCGCTTCACAGCAATCCCTTTCGGCAAAAATTTCTAGGTAGATTCAAGCAGCAGCACTAGCCGAGCTGATGCTCGGCAGCCGCCTCCAGCTCACGAGTTTTCAGGACGATGAAATACTCATAAATGGATTGCAGCACTGCATAGGTTAGACCAGCACGGCCGTCGAGAAAGCCGCGCTTGCCCACGTAAAGAAGCAAAAACTTCACCACAGGCCGGAACGGAAGCCGGTAGAAGAGCTCCTTCTGGTGGTAGCGCTTCTCGTGAAAGTCCTTCGATGTGAGCGCCTTCAATATGCTGAAGCGATCGCCCCTCAGGCGATTCTCCACGATCTGCTTCGCTTCCAGCGTGCTGTATGCATTGTGCCTGGCCAGCCAGTGGTCCATACCTTTGCTAAAAGGAAAATGGTCCAGATAGCCGCCTGCCTCACCAACTGGGCCGTCCGTGATCGAAACAGGATTGACCAGCCGCTCATAGCGGATACGCTCCGGGCGGAACAAGCGCATGTAAAAAGGGGAAGTCTGCACGTGCTTGAGCCAACGCCCCAGGAAGAAGTCACGCCGCTGGACGCGGAACGCGACCTTGTCACCTGGGGCTGCCGCCAGCGCGCGCACCGTCGCAGCGAGCTCCGGCGTCATGCGTTCATCTGCATCGATATAAAACACCCACGAATGCTTGAACTGTATGTTCTGCAAACCCCAATTCTGATGCGCCGCCCAATTGTCGAAAGCGCGCTGGGTCACGCGCGCGCCATGCTCACGCGCTATTTCCACGGTGCGATCCGTGCTGAGCGAGTCATAGACGTGAATGTCGTCGCTCCACCCCACGCTCGCCAAGCATCCCGGTAAGTCCTGTTGCTCGTTCTTTGTTAAAACGAGAATTGAAACCGACATTCCGCTCTCCCGCTCATGCAGCGCAGCGCAGCGCCGCTCGCCGTCACCGCGTTGATCTCATACGCCCTGTGCAGTAATACCCGCAATTTCACACGCACGGCCGAAGCCAAGCGCTCGCGACACGTCCATGTCTTGAAACGCTGCCGTGTTGTTCATCACATTTTTCGACTGAAACATGGAGCAGAGAATCACTGCATCCGGCGCGGCTGCTGCCGCTGCCTGAAGCGCCAGAATCGGCAGACGCTGCTCGAGTGCTGTCCCCCTGAGCCCTTCGCCATCCGCCCAAGCGATGACTGACGCAGGTAGGTGCCCACTCGGATCGCGTAAACGCCCGATCATCGAAATTGGACTATGCAGAATACGGCGCCCGGCAAAGCCGGCTGCGAGTGCCCGGCTTTCGAATGGGCACTGCATCACCGGAGGCACAGCACCCAACTGACGCGACACGGGGCCCACTTCCCGCGCGGCCGTCGCCACCCCCCAAGTTTTGATTTTGCCCTGCTGTTTCAGCCTGCAAAAAAAATCCAGCAACTCCGGGCTCAGCTCATCCGCAGCCGCGCACTCATGGACAAACAGGATGTCGATCACGTCCACACCCAGTTCCCGCAGCGACGTCTCCACACTGCGCTGCGCATCCGCCAAGCTGTAGTAACCCTTGGTCAGCATGGCCCCTGATGTCTTCTTTACCGCCCCCGCCAGTGCGGGCACAAGCTGGCGGGCAACGCGAACGGCCGGCTTCAGCAGCCTCGCCGCCTGACCCAGTTGAGCGGGCTGTATGCCGAACTTAGTCGCAATGGTGACTTGGCTGCGCTTGTCGGCGACGAAACGACCCAGCACCCTCTCCGCCTCGCCGAAGCCATAAGCACGGGCGACATCGAAGTGCGTGACGCCACGCTCGAATGCCATGGCCATCGCGTCGAGCGCCTGGCGCTTGCCGATGCGGCCCATGACCGGTGCGCAGCCAAAGGCAAGCTTGGACAGGCTCAGCTCCAACTCGGGCCACTCAATCCTTGGGATCACAGGACCTCCGTTCCCAAACGAGCCCGCAAGTGCTCGGAAAGACGTACCGCCAATGCCACGACAGCCAGCGTAGGGTTCGCTTGTCCTGATGTGGGGAAGACCGAACTGCTGAGCACGTAAAGGTTATCCACGCCGTGAACCTTGCAGTTTTCATCCACGACGCCATCCTCAGCACGACGCGACATGCGGGTCGTACCAATCTGATGAAAGCCATCCTTCGCTTGCCGGTCTATAGAGGCCAGCAAATCATGCTCGGAGTACAGTAACTCACCGATGCCTTGCCGACGCAGTTGCGCATCCAAAAGTCGGTGGGTTTCGATCACACTGGCCGCATCGGCGTGGCTGTATCGAAAGCGAATATCGAGGCGCCGCATGCCCAGCTCATCGCGAGCATCGCTCAGGCACACATAGCTGTTCTCTTCAGGCGCCTGCTCGCCATGATAGTGCAGCGCGTAACGGTTGCCCCGACTCGGCAGAAAGAAGCCCGGCACACGCCGATACGCGAAGTAACGACGATAGATGAAGGGAACAATGAAAGCCACGGTCGCCGGCAGATCCACAAGAATATTGGCCATGTGTCGCCACCAGGGTGAGCGTACGGAGTGCTCAACCGCCGCACGCCGTATGGCCTCCGGCGCCAGATAACGAGACAGCACCGGCATCGACAAAGCCATATATGCCATCGAAAGAATGCCGTTGTGATGAGCCGCATCCGGCAGCGGCGGATTGTCCAACCAAAGCGCGCAGTTCAGCAGATTGCTCTGGCGTTGGATCTCCGGCGACACCACAAACCGGCGCCGACAGTACACACCTTCGCTGTCGCGCTCAAAGCCATAGATTGTCTGACGCGGTGGTGTGGAAAACCGCACCTCCGCAATCTTCCCGGAGATGTGCCCCATGTAATAGCGGCCCAGCTTGCCGCTGTGATTGCCAAGCCCCCCTCGCTCACTATCGCAGTTCATCAGCAGGCGCGTGGACTCAAGGCCACCCGCCGCGATAATGAATCGTCTCGCGCGAACCACCAACTCGGCTCCATCCAGCGAGCGCGCACGGATCGCGATCACGCGCTGCGGCTCGTCGGCCAGATCCAGACCCACACAAGTCAATCCCAGATAGACCCGTAGCCGCTCGGACGAGCGGACCTCCTGCTCGTACACCGCGCCGAAGTTGGTTGGCAGGGACCAACGCTCAAGGCTGGAGGCGGTAACGTCCTCGTCCATAAATCCCGGCACGATCGGCGGCGCCCCGGACGCAAAGGCATCAGCCACATTAAACGAGGCCTGCCCGCAGAGGGCATACTCGCAAGCCTTTGGATAGTAGGCAGCAAGTGTTTCGTAGCTCAGAGGCCAGCTTGCTCCGCCGCGAGCCGGCCTGCTCTCGAAATCCACCTCATCAAGCGGCACGCATCGCCCGCCCCAGATAGTGGACGCCCCACCCCAATGCCGCCGAGTGGCGATATCCATGGACGCATGCCGATGCTCTTCCAGTGCGCCAGCGTCGCTCAGTGACTGAACGCGCGGATCAACAGTCAGCCCTCCGCTCTCCACCAACACCACATCGCGCCCGGCACGCGCAAGATCTAGCGCAACGGTGATGCCCGCAGGACCCGCGCCTACCACGCAGACCTCGCAGTCCACTGATTGCTGAGGTCCCAATGCACTTAGCTCGATCAGCATGGCGACGAGTTAAAGAGCATGTCGAGCGACCAGATCGTCCACGAAGCGTTCAAGCGACATGGATTGTTCGAAGCAAGCGCGCGCCCGGATGCGAATCTGAGGGTCACGATAACCGCCATTCTTCCAAACTCGAAGAACATCCGTCACGGCGGACACGCTGTTTTCGCAAACATAGCCCGCGCTGGCTGCAGCGATGGCCGGCGCGGTATTGACATTGGCGGACACTGCCACCGGAGTGCCGTAGGACAAAGTTTCGGCCACCGCCAGCCCGAAGTTCTCCTGATAGGAAGGCAACACGAACAAACCCGCATTTATGAGCAGTTCATCTTTGCTCTCGCCCGAGACGTGCCCAACCCACTCCACATGCCGTTCGATGCCGAGCTCGCTCACTTGCGCGCGCAAGCTGGCAACGTAGCTGGCCTCGCCACCACCGGCGATGCGCAGGCGCGCAAGGGGCTCCTCGCGATAGACCGCCGCGAATGCGGCCAGAAGAATCTCGATCCCCTTCTTCTGATGCAGACGCCCAAGATATGCGATGGATATGCGATCCGCCTCGCGAGGCTCCAGGCGAAACGCACGCCGGTCTACGGACCCATACGCAATAACCGAATGCTTCACGCCTTCAAACGAAAACGCCTCGGCGGAAGAGCGTTGTTCCTGCTCAGCAGTGAAGTAGCACTGCTCTGCTCGCCGATAGAGTGACGATTCCAGAAGATTCCAGTACAGCTTCTTGCCGAGGAAGCTCAGCCGGCGGCTGTTTTTGTCCCATACATCAAGCGAGCCATGGGGCATGACCATGTACGGCACGCGCGCAAGTCGGTTTACGAGATGGAAACCATAGCTGGCGAAACGCCACACCCCCTGCACAGTCGCAAAGTCGTAGCTGCGCAAATGGCGTGAGAGCCAAACCAAATAGGCAGGGTTGATGCGGTAGTTGCTGAAGCCGGGACCAAGGCACACCAACTCAAACGGCTCATCGGGCTCCAAGGGCACGTCGCCAGTTCGGTCCATGGTGACGATAGTGACCTTGTGGCCGCGTCTGGCCATGATGCGGGAACTGTTGATGACGCTGTAGCTGGGGCCACCGTATTGCGGCGCGACAGTATCGATGCAGCGAAGAATTCGGGACATAGCTGGGCAAAGGCCTAAAGCGGTTGCTCGCCTTGAAGCGCGCCGTCATTCCGAATCAGCAACGCCAGACCAGTCACTAGGTGGTACAGAGAACTCGCCGGCGAAGGCTCCTGCCGGAACGAATCGTTCTCATCCATCCATTCCCACCAGAGACCACGCTTGGGGGTATCAAGGAAACGGCGCACGGTTTCCATGCTCGCAATCACCGCTTGTTGCAGGCGTTCGCGTTCAGCTCCGTCGGTCACTGCAGCCAACGCCACGCTGGTCCGCAAACGCTCCGTTTGCGCCCAAAGGCGCGCCTTGCCGTCGATCACCTTACCAGCATGGTCGACCGCGAAGATGGCAAGCTTTCGGACCGAATCGACCCCATACCGGCTTCCAAACGCCTCCAATGCAACGCTCGTGCTGCGCGCGTCGTGGCCGAGCAGAGTCTTGCTCAGCTGAAGCAGATAGGCCCACTCGAATTGATGCCCCGGTTCCCGGATCAACCCTTCGGCACCTTGAGCGAATTTCCAGTCACCGTCGAAGTATTCGCCAATCGCTCCAGTAGCAGGGTCGATCAATCGCGACTCCGCCAGTTCGATGAGCGCGAGCGCCCGTTCGCTGAAGGGTTCATTTACTCCAACCTGCATCCAGGCAAAGAAGGATTCCAGCAGGTGCATCTGCGGATTTGATCGCAAGGGTAACCGGCGCGGGTTCGCTTCTTCATAGCCAGCAAGTGGATGCGCAAGCCATTCATCCAGGCGCGCGAGCAGGCGGCGCGCGATCATGAGCAGTTGCGCATCTTGCCCATATGCGTCATAAGCGTGTGCCAACGCAAACAGCACAAAAGCCTGATCGTACAGGTCTACCCTTTCGTCGGCTGCATCGAGCGTGCTTCTAAACAGGCCGTCGGGACGCGAATAGCGCTCCAGCATGAACGCCAGCGCATGCTCCACGGCGGCCCGCCAAGGGCCCTGCCAACCGAGCCGCCCAGCTTCGGCAAATACGTAAAGCTGGCGGGCCTGCACACGCACACGCGTCGGCGTGCCAACGGGGTTGCCACGTTGATCCAGCTTCTCGAAAAAACCACCGCCGACATGGTCGGCCCCTGCTTCCCACCACAGCGGCAAGGCATGGTCGAATAACCACGTGCGCGCCCAAGCGCCGACCTCACTCAGGTCTACAGAGCTACCGTCAGCCATGCGGCGCTACCTGCCGCACTGCTGATACAACCTCTTCCACTGTGATGGCCTGAACGCCGCGCATGTCGTGCAGGATACGGTGCTTCTGGCCGTATGGATGCCACTTCTTAGGGTGATTGTAATTACCGAAAAGTCCTACGCACGCTGTCTGCATAGTGGCCGCCAGATGAAGCGGCCCACTGTCGTGGCCAATGAAGAAACGCGCTTGCGCCAGCACCGCCGCACATTCCCGCGGACTGAGCGTGCCGCAGACGCTCACGCGCCCCGCAGGCCAGCGACTCAGCAAAGCATCGGCACGCGGCGCATCCTCTGCAGCGCCCACCACGACCAGATGCAACTCCGGATACTCGACCGCCAACTGATCGATCAATGCGTGCCAGTTGGCCTCGCCCCAATCCTTGGGCGCAACCTTGCCCCCCATGTTGACGGCAAAGAACGGCTGCCCTGCGAGCGTAGCGATGGCCCGGTCGGCAGCCTCCGCTTCTCGGGACGTAAGGCGAAGGTCCCATGCGTCCGCACGATTCAGCTCAATAGCGCCAAGCGAATGGAGCGTACGTGCCAGACGCTCAGCCTCCGGTTCCTCTGTCCCGTCGACAGGGTTTTTGCGGTTCTCCAGCAGGTCTGCCGTCAGCGGTGCGCCGATGATTTTCTTGAAACCGCAGAGCTTGAAGAACAGCACGTCGCGCCACACAGCCAACCGGCCGCGATTCGCGGCCAGGTAAATCAATGTGCTGGCTCCGGTGTTACGCAACTGCCGACGCAGATGCCATAGGCTGCGGACGGATCGCAGTTGCAGGGGGTACTCAATAACGCCGTCGATGAATCCACCCGGCTGCAGGATAACGGCCAGCGGCGCGGCCTTGCTCGAGACCGGCACGTTGGTCAAAACAAGCTTGCGCTGCTGCGGAAAAGCTTCGGCAATCTTGTGGAAGCAAGGGAGCGCAACCAAGGTATCGCCCAAGCTCCCTAGGCGATAGATCACGACAGGCGGTTTCATGAGTGAGTGGCCGCTGCGCCATATCCAATATGAGCGCCCCTATTAGTCAACACCGACATCCCCATTCCCTAGCGACTCTGTTGTAGAAGCACTGCTTGATTCAGCCAAGCACTATCCATGCCCATGCGGCGCATTCGCGCCGACTTGCCACCGTCATGTGGGCTCGAAGTCCTTGACCCGATAAGGTGCGGCGAGCGTGAATAGTAACCTCGGGGCGATATCGCCCGGTAGCAGCAAGGGATACCAGCATCACAGATGTGACCGCCGTGCGGCATCGCCGCCACAAAGTGCCGCCATCGATATGGCACACTTACTGCCCTTCGAATGGCGGCGTCCATGGCTAAGCAGACATCACCAGGCCACAGATAGCTCCGAGACGGGCCTATGCCCGGTAGAACCTAGTAACAGGCCGCAACGTTGAACCGAAATATCGACTCATTGACGCCGCTCATCGAAGCCGGCTGGAACGGGGCACGCATCCTCGTGGTAGGCGATGTGATGCTCGATAAGTACGCCTACGGTCAAGTGGACCGCATTTCACCTGAGGCGCCCGTACCGGTGGTCCGGGCGGCTCGCTTCAGCGAGCAACCCGGCGGCGCCGCCAATGTGGCGATGAATGTTGCCGCGCTGGGCGGCCAAGCCGTGCTGGCTGGTTTCACCGGCGCAGACCAGGACCGCGCCACGCTGGAAAAGATGCTGTCCGATGCCGGCGTGCAACCACAGCTCACGGCCGTACCCGGCACACCGACCACCAGCAAGCTGCGGGTGCTGGGCGGGCAGCAACAGATCGTGCGTCTGGACTTTGAGAGCACCACGGCCCGCCCCTCCGGCGCATATGGAGAACTGCTGCGCTCGGTTGACGCCGTGCTGCCGCGCGTATCCGCCGTGATTCTGTCGGACTATGCCAAGGGTGTGCTCACTCCCGAGGTATGCCGGCATGTGATTACCGCGGCTCGGTCAGCCGGCATTCCGGTATTGGTGGACCCCAAGGTGCGTGACTTTTCCCAATACGCCGGCGCCACCACGATCTGCCCCAATCTCGGCGAGCTTGCAGTGGCAACGGGCGAATCGCCAGCCAACCACGAGCGCCTGCTGGAAAAGGGCCAGCGCTTCGTCACAGAACACGGCCTGGACTATCTGACCGTGACTATGAGCGAGAAGGGCATTACCGTGCTCACGCAGCAGGAACGCCACCATGCACCGGCAGTCGCACGGCAGGTGTTCGACGTCTCCGGCGCCGGCGATACGGTGATCGCGACCCTGGCGCTCTGTGCCGCGAGCGGAGTGCCCGTACAGCTTGCCGCCCCGCTGGCCAACCTGACCGCCGGCATCGTGGTCGGCAAGGTGGGCACCGTGCCAGCCACCCGCGATGAGTTGCTGGCCGAACTGCTTGCCAGCTCCGGGGAACAACTGCGCGCCAAGATCCTTTCCCTGCCGCAGCTTCAGGCGCGAGCCGCGCAGTGGCGCGCGGCAGGGGAATCCATTGTCTTCACTAACGGCTGCTTCGACCTGGTGCATGTAGGCCACGTGACGCTGCTAGAGCAATGCCGCAGCTATGGCAAACGGCTGGTTGTCGGCATCAACAGCGATGCTTCCGTCTCCAACCTCAAAGGGCCCAGCCGCCCCATCATCGGCCAGCAGGAGCGCGCTCGGTTGCTGGCAGCGTTATCGGTAACCGATGCCGTGGTGGTGTTCGACGAGCCGACCCCCATGAACATCATCCGCGCCATCAAGCCCGACGTCCTGGTGAAGGGTGGCGACTACACCGAGGCCACCGTCGTTGGAGCTGACGAGGTGAAGTCCTGGGGCGGCAGCATAAAACTCGTGCCCCTGGTCCCGGGCTTCAGCACCAGCAATATCGTGCGCCGCCTGTCTACGCCAGCACCCGCAAACTCTGACGATGCCGGCGCTAGGCATCCGCCATCCGCATAAACGCAGCATAAAAACAGGTTCATCACATGATCATCGTCACCGGCGGTGCCGGCTTTGTTGGCGCCAACACTGTCCACGAACTCAACAAGCTGGGCGAATCCGAAATCCTGGTGGTAGACAACCTGCACTCCAGCGCGAATGCAGCTCACCCCAAGTTCCTCAATCTGGCCGGCGCGCGTTTCACGGATTACATGGACAAGCGCGAGTTCCGGGCCTCCGTGGCGCAGGGGAAATTTGCCGGCAAACGCATCCGCGCCATCCTGCACAACGGCGCCTGTTCCAACACGCTGGAAGACAACGGCGAGTACATGATGGACAACAACTTCACGTACTCCAAAGAGCTGCTGCACTTCGCCACCGACCGCAAAATCCCTTTCGTATATGCCTCTACGGCAGCGGTTTATGGCCTGAGCGGCCAGTTCTCCGAAGTGCCCGAGAACGAGCGGCCGCTAAACGTCTATGGCTTCTCCAAGCTGGCATTCGACAACTACGTGCGCGCCCGTTTCGACCAGTTCGATTCAACCGTTGTGGGTCTGCGCTACTTCAACGTGTATGGCCCCTATGAAACCCACAAGGGCCGCATGGCTTCGGTGATGTATCACTTCACCAAGCAACTAAAAGAGACCGGCACGATCAAGATGTTTCAGGGCTCTGGTGGCTACGGCGACGGTGAGCAGCGGCGCGACTTCGTGTTCGTACGCGATCTGGTCAACATCGCCTTCTACTTTGCTGGTTTGACCGGAAACAGCGGCGTCAAGAAGGCCGTAGTCAACGCTGGAACGGGAAAAGCGCGGACCTTCAAGGATGTAGCTGCAGCGCTGATGGCGGTGCACGGTCAGGGCAAGATTGAATTCATTCCGTTTCCCGCAGATCTCAATAGTCGCTACCAGCACCTGACCGAAGCAGATATAACCGGCTTACGCAATAACGGCTGGGCCCGCCCGTTTACGAGCTTGGAAGAAGGAATTAGCTCTAGCCATGAATGATGTAAAGCCAGCAAATCACCTGTTCGCTCTATAACGAAAAATTGATGCAACAGCTATAGGCACCCAATAAAGAATAGTAAACTTAATTCCCAGGGCAAAAGCATCCCCAATTCCGCTTCTATAGTTGACCAAGATGGTCGCGACAAGGCAGGCAAGCCATACATCATAAAAATTTAGGGCAGCCAAATTACTATATGCCTGCTGCAATCGAGGGTTCACCCACCCGAATAGCAAGCCCGCAGAAATTCCTAATATCACGCTTCCCAGATGGCCGAAGGAAAGGAACGAATCTGCAAGCATTGACAAGGCCCCATAGGGCGCGATCTGATCGAGCTCCAAATCGCTCTTTGCAAACAAGCCAATTGATGCGCGAAGGTAGTCCCCCAGCTTAAAAAACGGGATGGCCGAATCCAAAAAAGCTCTGACCAGATGTCCACCATATGTCAGAGTTAATGCTTTATTCTCAAGCTCAACAATCGTTGCGGACGAAATGGTGGAGACGGCCATCAGCTCTTGAAAAACTGGCCTATAAAACTGAGTTGCTCCCGCCAAGGCGTAAGCTTCCTTGTAGTAGTCGGCACGAGCGGCAAACATCGCTCCAGTGGCGACTATGAATGCCATTGTTAACGGCACAAGGAATAAAAGTTTCCTCTTTATGGTTGGCGTATATAAAAAATACAAAATAAGAAAAAGAACGAACGGAACGAACGCCTGCCGCCGACCAGCAACAAAAAGCTGCTCGACTATTGGAAGAGCCAATATGCTTATACATCCGAAAAGCCACCACCGCTTTTGACGAAACGACAAAAGCAAGAGTGGCGCCGCTACAACAAGTAGCGAACGGCCATGAAAAATAACGCTATGGATTCCGGTAACTGTTGAGCCATAACCAGCAGACCCAAGCTCATAATCTGCTCGACGCGCAAGTCCCGCACCCGTCAAAACAGACAGCACCCCAAAGAGCAGCAACAGCGATAAAAGAGGCCAATAGCTCTGAACAGAACGGAATTTCGTCGGCGGACGTATCCGCGCAGAAAAAATGGGGACAGCGACATAGTAGCTCGCTGTCGCCAATAATAAGAATATCGCCACATGCAATAAATGCAATTGCAGTGTAACTTCCGTAATCCCGCTACCATAAGTATATAAGCGCATGGAAGGGATTAGAAAAACCAATGATTCAGTCCATGCGCGGATCGCGAGGCCGGACAGCTCATAAACCATCGCCAGCGCGATAAAAAGGCAGAACGCATAGCTGCCGTGCCTGTAAGAAAAAACAACCACCAAAAAAGACAGAATGGTCAGCCCCACAACATACATCTGAATCTCTATCACGATCGCCCTCCCTCAGAGTTAGGCTTCGCACGATTTCTTGCATTGGCGCTCATGAAGCTGGATATCAGCCTATACACTAGTCTGTGGTGGCGCTCAAATAGTAAATAGAATATGAATGCAGATGCATTTATGATGACTATCAATGAGAAATAAGTAAGCGCATCGGAAAAGCTTCGCCCAATCCCAGCAAGGCGAGCCGGATCAAGACTAAGCCAGAGAAAAATCAGCGGAACGTGGATGACATATAGAGAGAAACTGTAATCAGCGGCCATCGCAATGATTTTTCTTGCCTGTCTACCCCCCCCCTTAGCGATATCATCAATGCCACTCACGCTCATCAATATAACAGTCACAATGATAGATACGCTGAATTCTATGCGGAATTGGACAGATGATCGATATATAAAGGCAGCCGCGATTAGCAGCAGCACGGAAGCAATCGCCTTAACAGAATGCGCCGACAGAAAATGCCCCCACTTTTCCGCATATGCGCCGCAAGCCCACGCAAGGAATCCGATGACATAGATCCAGTTTCTGGATCCAGAATCTGGAATTCTCGAAAAAAACATCTGCGCAATAATAAACAGCAGTATGCCGGCCGAAAAAAGCCTCGCGCTTATGCGATGACTCGCTCGCATAAAAATCAAAAGACAAGGAAAAGCAACGTAATAGATAAATTCGTTGCTAAGACTCCATAGAGACAAATTATTGGCAAATTGCAGACAATGCAAGGTTTGCATAAATGCCATATTGCAAGCAAACGCGCCGAGAGATGAGCTTTCCGAGGCCGACCACCACGCTGGATACCAAGGCGAATTTTTCTCTATAACAGCCGCCCCGTCTCCAAAATTAAAGGAGACTGCGGCCACTATAGCCGACAATATCAACCCAGGCACAAGAACCGAATAAAGACGCGCTACACGCTTTGCGGCGTAATCCGAGAAATTGAACTTTGAAGCCTGAATTGACCTAATAACTGCCCCCCCCACAAGAAAGCCGCTCACAACAAAAAAAACAACGACTGCATGGTGGTTAAAAAAAGAAAACCTGAGGACCCATTGCCAAAATAAATTCGGCACGTCGTCCAGTTGAGGCTTCAGAACAAGCGCCCTTACATGTCCCAAGAGCACGAGTTGAGCACTGACTGCCCTGAGCAAGTCCAAAGTAAAGGCACGATCTTGGACGACTACTATCTTTTGCCCCTCTGAAACTCCCACTTCCCCCCCTCCCTCAACAGAGGCTACCGCCCAACATGCGGAACGCATCGGCAGCATGCTGCCTAATAGCCACTAAACTACTCACGCGCTTCGACTGGGTTCTCCCGCGAGTTGACTCGATAGTACTTTGTCCTTCCAGAAACCGAGGATGAGCGGCCACCTTAGGAAATGTCATCCATAGCCCGCCATGACCATTGAGCTTGCGGAGCGTCTGCCATTCATCAGCAGCGCATGAAATCGGAGTCGTGGCTTGCAACAGGCGCCGCGCGGTCGCCAGCGTTATCATGTAACAGCATGTACGCTTTATTCTATCGTCACACATGAACGCCTTTCTTACTTGCACCCGCCCCAGGTTAAATTTTCGCCTCCTGCAAAAGAATTGACGGTATTCACCTTGTGCATCTTCTTGGCCGCCGAGAATTACAACGCCACCGAAAGTAGCATCAATCTCTAATGCGCTTCGGCAGAGATCGCCAAACCCAGGCAATAGCGTTACGTCGTCTTCGAGCACAATCGCCACGGGGACATTATCGCGAGTCATTAGCTCATATATTGCACGATGGCTAAGCGCACAGCCGATCTCGGGCCCGGAAAGTGGCAGATTCTTTGCGATCAGGCTTGAGTCAATCGCATCCTTGCCGACCCCGCGCAAGTCGACCGCGTCGACGAACTCATATGCAAGCGGCAACTGGTCCAACTGCTGCGATATCAGCCTACGTCGCTCGCAAGCATCTTTGAGTGATACGATATAAATTTTCGCCTGCATGGGCGCTAACTCGCTTTCTGTAATTTAAGTCTTAATCACGCTGCTGGCCGATGCCCAACGAGCCGATCAATGAGCCGCTTCACCCTAAGCGAAACTGGAATCCAATATTGGATAAAATCCTTATAGTCACGCCCGATGTACCTAATCAAAATGCTCAGCATGAAACTCGTACGATAACCAAAGCAGGGCATTTGCAGAATTATTTTTGGCACCATTTCGGCATGCACCTTACGGCTTTCATTGGCCCAACTGATGTCGCCCCAGACGTTTGTCAAGCTAACCTCTCGCACGATTGCAACGCCGCCTGGTCTGCTAGCGCAGTACAGCGAATACCGAAGTGGAGCTGCCAACTCCCGCCCCATCGCAATAGCCTTGGCGAGATCGCTCTGCCTGTAGATGCAGGCGCTGATGAACATGAACTGACTGAGCCTTTGCCTAGAGACTTCATCAACCCCTTGTTGCCCCTTCGGGTAGAAGTTTGCTCCATGGGGATCAAGCAGATGTTCGATCTTCGTGGCGCCTGTCTTGCCATCCACTACTCGATGATTAAGGTACAGCAGCGCCGGCCTCTTTTGCTCCAAGAGGGAAAGGACTCGCTTCACTGTTCCTTGATCTAAAATGTCGTCGTCTGCCAAGAACCAGATATAAGCTCCGCGGGCAAGTTCAAACAATTTATTTATATTTCGCACGGAGCCTATGTTGGTTTCATTTCTATTGATTCTGAAACCCAGTCCCGAGAACTCCGCACAAACACGCCCGGTATCGTCACCAGAGCAATTGTCTGAAACAAGTATTTCAACGTCGTCAAGTGTCCGTGTTTGCTCTAGCACAGCCATTAGCTGCCGCTTTAGTTTTGCAGCCCGATTGTACGTGGGAATGCAAATTGAGAGCAGAGGCTCGTCGCTCCGCTTAGGCACGGAATCATCGCGATGCTGAGGCATATATTTTTACGGCCCACGGAAGGAGTATCAATTGAATGCATACTTGAGAAATTATGGAAATTTCCAATATATGTGTTGTTGCCGCAGATATAAATACGCCTGCCGGGAGCAAGAGGTTGCTGGCAAGGCTGAAGTATAGAAAGGGCTCGTTGTATCGTAGACGGGCAAACAAAGCGAGCGCAGCGAACAGGATATTGAAAAAATAGAACCCCCCAAGCAGCAGAATCATTGGCAAAGGCAATAACCTGTCCGTTAGGCTAGGGAAGAAATTTCCTCCCACAAATGCCGCCAATGCAATCAATGCAACTGAGAAAATTACAAGAGAAAATGCGAGACCGACTGAGAATTCTCGCCTTGCCTCCCTCACCTCTCCGTGCCCCATTCGCGAGGCCAGCACTGCCGTTCTGGAATTCAGGGCGGAGCTTGATAATTGTTGCAATGAATTCAGCATCGATAGAGAAGCACCATAGTGCCCCGCAATCGCTGGCCCAAACAGCTTGAATACGATGATGGGCGCACTATTCCAGTATAGAAATCCAGTAATCCACGTTAGGCTGATGCGCCACTGGTCTGACCAAAACTCTCTAAACACCCTCCAATTCAGGCGGGACCGATCGTACAGCAGGCTATGTACCTTGCGCAGTGGAATAACGATCAAGATCATCAGCACCAAAAAACTTACTAGTGCGGATGCGGCTAGAGAGTAGAGTCCGAAATTAAACGCCAAGAGCACCCACGTTATTAATGTTCCAAGCAAAGCGGAAATGAATCTCGCTCGATATGTGCGAGACCGGCTCACTACCGCCTCGCTTAGAAGAATAAATGGTTGTATGGCGAGCGGAAGGCAATTGCATACCGCCACCAGGAGCCATGGCAGACGCCAGGAGACGTCCGAAGCCGTGCGCGTCTCGAATATTAGTAAGCCGGCCGGTATGGTGACTAGCGATACAATCGTTGCTATTCCGAGAAACCAATGGCCAGCAAACGCAATGTAGGGCCCAAGGGTTCCCTCCACTGATTTTTCAATAATGATATTTCCGGACACGATTTTAATATGTCTTGCATTAGTGCTTACCGTTCGCAGGAAGACAAATCCAACGCCGGCCTCCAGCAGAACTTGCAGCGCAAGAACATTTGCAAAAACGTAGTAATAACCTTGCTCATCCGCTCCCAAGAATTGGGTGACAAGTATCAGCGTTATTGGCGCCGCCATAATCCGCCACGCAGTCTGCAGCAGATTAAACGCAGCCGCGCCATCAAGGATTAGCTTGCGTCGGTTGAGTAACCATTGAAATCGCGCCCGCAGGTTCATTGGCGGACGGACGAAGAGCTCGGCGTGATTTCTTCCTTGGCTTTCGCGAGCAATGTACCGATGGCACCTTCGAGAGTGTGCAATTCGTCAAGACTCATAGCATGGCGAAAACCGCGGGTGTCCGGATAGTAACGAGCGCGCCCGCCATAGTCCGCCAGCTTGCCTTCGACGATCACCGGCTTTTTACGCTCGCTAAGCTTGGATATGGCCTCGGCCAGCTCACGAATCGAGACCTCACGCGCCGCCCCCAGGTTGTACGTTGCGCATCGGGGGCCTTTCTCGTTGAGCGCCAGCAGCCAACGCGCCAGATCGTCAACGTGAAGGTACGAGCGTGTGGCGGTGCCGTCGCCCTTGATGCGGATGCTATCGCCGTGCGGCGAGACAGCTTCGCGAATGAAGTTGCCAAGCGCGTACTGACCGTCCAGCGGACTTTCGGGGCCAATCACAGAGAAGATGCGGGCAATCCGCACCGCCATGCTGCTACGCTCCGCGAGCAGCGTGCAGAGATGCTCCGAGAATCGTTTTGCCTGGCCGTAAGCGGTAGCTGGCGAGTCCAACGCAGGCGCCGTGCTCCAGTTCTCCGGAATGCCGCTTTCCGGATAAGGGCCGGGGCCGTAAACGGCGCCGGAACTCAGGTACAGGTATCGTTCGCAGCCGCTTTGCGCAGCATAGTCAAGTGTGCGCTTGGTCCCTTCCGCAATGCTCCAGGCGTATTCAAGCCGGTTAGTGACCAGCAGGTCGTTGACATCCGTGGCGCCGTGGATGAGATCGGTAAAGCTTTCGCGCGGCCACTGGCTGCTGGTCATGTCGCCTTGCAGCAGTACAACGACTTCCGCGTTGGCTATATCCGGCGCAGTGCTCTGCAGTCGCTCCGGGCTGCGGGTAAGCAGTGTGAGCCGCTCGATGTTCAGTGGCCCGCGCTGCTGGATCAGCAGTCGCACCAAGGCGCGGCCGATCAATCCGGTGCCGCCGGTGATGAAGAACTTTCGAGCCATGGCGCGTCTGCCGGTTTATTGTCGTTACGCCGGCTAGCTCAGGTTCATCAGGCCACGCAGGCGCTGCTGCACATCTGCGTCAGAGAGTTGATGCTCCGAAAGCGCGTACTGGTAAGAGCCGCAGTGTTCGGCAAAGTGGTCCTGCAGCGAAAGCACCTGAACACGTGGTACAGCCACGCCCGCGTCAATGAAAGCATCCGTCAGGCTGGAGGCGAGTCCGCCGTAGCGGCTGTGCTCCTCTAATACGATGATCCGCTGGAATGAGCTAAGTAGCCCTATCGCGTTCTCTGCGAACGGCTTGAGGCGAAAGACGGAGAGATGCGGCAGGCCGTGTTCGACGCCGGCAGCGTGGCCTACCGCGGTCATCGACCCCATGGAAACCAGGCAGGTATCGGCAACGCTCTCAGGCTGATGCGTGAAGTGCGCCAGCGTATCAGGCAACGGTCGCTGGTTGACCACGGGCCTGTCGCTTTTCCCTACGCGGATGTAAGCGGGGCCGGCGTAGGCCATGGCTTCTTCGAAACTCGCCTGCAGCTCGTAATCGTCGCAGGGGGCATAGATACGGATATACGGTAACGGGCGCAGTGCTGCCACGTCTTCGCCGCACTGGTGTGAGGAGCCGAGCGTGGAATACACCAGCCCTGCACCGTCGCCCACAAATATGACCGGCAGCTTTGTGAAGCAGACGTCCATCTTGATCTGCTCCAGCACGCGCAAGGGAACGAACGCGGCTAAGCCGTAAACGAGCGGACGGTGCCCGGTTTTGGCAAGACCGGCAGCAATGCCAACCAGCGCTTGCTCCATGATGCCCACGTTCACGAACTGACCGGGCCTGCGCTGGCGTATGGCATCAAACAGCGCATACCCATGATCGCCGGAGAGCGCCAGGAACTTGGGGTCACGCTCCGCATTGCCCGCAATCAGCTCGGAAAGCATGCCTCTCATGAGCGTGACTCCGGGGTTTCCAACTCGGCCATGGCACTTTCCATGAGCTGCGGATTAAGTCGCAGGTAGTGCCACTCAATCTTGTTTTCCATGAATGAAACGCCGTAGCCCTTCACGGTGCGCGCAATGACGGCGTGCGGCTTTCCAGGCGTGGGGCGCAGCGCCGTTTGCAGTAGCTCCATGTCGTGGCCGCTGCAATCGATAGCACTGAAGCCAAAACTCTCGAACTTCTGCGCAAAGGGCTCCAGATTGATGATCTCGCCTGTGGTCCCCATGGCCTGCAAACCGTTGGCATCCACAATCACCACGAGGTTGTCCAACTGGTGGTGGGAGGCAAAGAGCATGGCCTCCCACATCGGCCCCTCGTTCATTTCGCCGTCGCCCACGATGCAGTACACGACGCGATCGCTGCCCTGACGCTTCAGGCCGTATGCAATCCCCACGGCGATCGGCAGGCCATGTCCCAAGGTGCCTGAGCAAATTTCAAGGCCCGGTACGCTCGCCTCGCAGAGGCCATGCAACTTGGAGCCGTCGGAGAAGTAGCGGTCCAGATCTTCCTGCTCCAGCCAGCCGAGTTCGCGGTAGGCGGCATAAACCGCCATCACGCCGTGGCCCTTGGAGAGAATCAAGTAATCCCTGTCCGGCATTTCCGGACCGGTGATGTCATAGCGCATAACGCTGCCGTAGAGAACCGACACAATCTCTATCAGCGAGAAAGCGCAGCCAATGTGCACGGAATTGCCACTGTGCGCCATGTGCAACACATGGCGGCGCAGCGTCTTGGGATCAAAGTCCGGCTTACTGCTCATCGCTAGAACCCGATGCCGAGGAACTGCTCGATCTGCGTGGCAATGTAATCCAGGCGCGCTTCATCCAGCGCAGGGAAAACACCGACCCAGAAGGTATGGTTCATGGTGATGTCCGTGTTGGTCAGATCACCAACCACACGGTAGTTGCGGCCTTTCATGTAAGGCTGGCGGATCAGGTTGCCCGCGAACAGAAGGCGTGTGCCCACTTTGTTCTGGTCGAGATACTGCGTCAGGTCCAGTCGGCTTACGCCCGATTCCGGGCGCACGGTGATGGGGAAGCCGAACCAGGAAGGATCGGAGTTCGGAGTGGCTTCCGGCAGCATCAGCTGCTCTTCGCAGCTCTTCAGCCGTTCCTTCAGGTAGCTGAAGTTGCGCCGGCGGATGCGGATGAAGTCCTCCACCCGATTCATTTGCGCCAGCGCGCAGGCCGCCTGCATGTCGCTGATCTTGAGGTTATAGCCAAGATGCGAGTAGGTGTACTTGTGATCGTAGCCTTCCGGCAGATCCCCCAGCTTCCAGCAAAAGCGCTTGTTGCAGGTATTGTCTTTGCCCGGCGCACAGTAGCAGTCACGCCCCCAATCCCGGAACGACTCCGCAATCAGCTTGAGGTCCGCGTTATTGGTGAATACGGCGCCGCCCTCGCCCATGGTGATGTGGTGTGCAGGGTAAAAACTCACCGTTCCGATATCGCCAAAGGTACCGACGTTCTGCCCGTTGTACGTAGCGCCCAGTGCGTCGCAGCAGTCTTCTACCAGCCACAAGTTGTACTTCTTGCACAGCGCGGTGACCACTTCCAGATTGAAAGGATTGCCCAGCGTATGCGCCAGCATGATCGCCTTGGTTTTAGGCGTGATGGCCGCCTCGATCCGGCTGGCGTCGATGTTGTGCGTGTGCAGATCCACGTCGACGAAGACCGGCACGGCGCCGAACTGGATGATCGGATTCACCGTGGTTGGAAAACCGGCAGCCACACCGATCACTTCATCGCCTTGCTTGATCGCACGGTCACCCAGCTTAGGCGACGTCAGCGTGGAAAAAGCAACGAGGTTTGCCGAGGAACCCGAGTTGACGGTGATCAGATACTTGACGCCGATGAACTTGGCTAGTCGTTCTTCAAACGCCGCGTTGAAGCGCCCCGTAGTCAGCCAGCCATCCAGGCTGGCCTCAACCATGTTCTGTAACTCCTTGGCGCCGATAACTTTGCCGGAAGGCGGCAGCACGGTCTGCCCCGGCACAAACGGCTTTGGCGCATGCGCCAGCTCCGCATATTCAGCCACCAGCACTGCAATTTGCGAGCGGAGTTCTTGTTGACGGTCCACGATCTTCAGTCCTGTTAAGTCTCAATAGGCCTGCTAAGGCCTTCTCCGCATGAACAGCGGACAAAAAAGTAATGACGCGACGTATTCCCGGCGGGATCTAGGCCGATCCATCCAGGTCACGCAAAAAATCAGCGCGCCTCATACGCCGAAATCTGCTGCAAGGAAATCTGCCGCATGTCAGCTCCCGCTACATGCGCGCGATACCACTCGACCACGTTCGCTAGCGCATCACTGAGGCTCCAGCGCGGCTCCCAGCCAAGCTTTCCTCGCACCTTGGAGATATCCAGCTTGAGGTAGTTGGCCTCATGCGGATGCACCTGGTCATCGAGGCGCCAACGTGCGCCGTCACCCCAAAGCTGGACCAATCGCTCCACCAACCACTCCACAGGCTTGGCGTCTTGATCGTTGGGGCCGAAGTTCCAGCCCTGCGCGTAGCGTGAACCATCCGCAAAGAGTTTCTGAGCCAAAACCAGATAGCCGGAGAGCGGCTCCAGCACGTGCTGCCAAGGACGAATCGCATGCGGCGAACGGATGCGGAGTTCCTCTCCTGCCACGATCGCCCGAATAAAGTCGGGGACCAACCGATCACCCGCCCAATCACCGCCGCCAATGACATTGCCGGCGCGGGCGCTGGCTAGCGCCAGACGGTGCTTGTCGAACTTTTCAGCATTGAAGAAAGAGGATCGATATGCAGACACCACGAGCTCTGTGCAACCTTTACTGTTGCTGTAAGGGTCATACCCGCCCATGGGCTCATTCTCGCGATAGCCCCAATCCCATTCCTTGTTCTCGTAGCACTTGTCGCTACTGATGATAACGGCCGCGCGCACGCTCGGACTTGCGCGGAGCGCTTCCAGTACGTGCACGGTGCCCATCACATTGGTCGCATAGGTACCGACCGGATCCTGATAGGACAGGCGCACCAACGGCTGAGCCGCCATGTGAAAGACGATATCCGGCTCGGCTTTGCGCATGACTGCTACGAGGGTTTCCCGCTCGCGGATGTCACCGAACGTCGTGTCTACTAGCCGCTCTACTCCTGCGGCTTCAAACAGGCTCGGATTTGTCGGCGGCGGCAAAGAATAGCCAACTACCGAAGCGCCGAGCTTGTGCAGCCAAAGCGACAGCCAGCTACCTTTGAAACCGGTGTGCCCCGTTACAAAAACGCGCTTTCCGCGCCAGAAGTCTGCGTCTACCAAAGCTTCCATGGCGCTTTTCCGGACTGCCAGAGTTCTTCCAAATGCTGCTTGTCACGCAAGGTATCCATAGGCTGCCAAAAGCCCTCATGCTTGTAAGCATGCAGTTGTCCTTGGGCGGCCAGGGCTTCCAGCGGCTTGCGCTCCCAGATCGTGCTGTCGTCTTCAATAAGGTCAATCACTTTGGGCGAGAGCACGAAGAAGCCACCATTGATCCAGCCCCCGTCGCCACTTGGCTTCTCCTGGAAGGAATGGACCGCATCGCCTTCCATGCCCAGAGCGCCAAAACGACCGGGCGGCTGCGTGGCCGTCATCGTCGCCAGCTTGCCGTGCGCTTTGTGAAAGCCCAGCGTCTTGCCAATATCGATGTTTCCCACGCCATCTCCGTACGTGAGGCAAAAGGCCGGTTCATCGGCCACGTACTGACGCACGCGCTTCAGTCGCCCGCCGGTCATCGTGGAATCGCCTGTGTCGACCAAAGTCACACGCCACGGCTCTGCATTGTTGTTATGCACGTGCATGCGGTTGTGAGACATGTCGAACGTGACATCGGACATGTGAAGGTAGTAGTTTGCAAAATACTCCTTCACCACATAGCCCTTGTAGCCCAGACAAATCACGAAATCATGTATGCCATAAGCCGAATAGATCTTCATGATGTGCCATAGGATCGGCTTGCCGCCGACCTCGACCATCGGTTTCGGGCGAACGCTGGTTTCCTCGCTCAAGCGAGTGCCCAACCCACCAGCCAAGATTACCGCTTTCATCAATTCCCCTGGGTTAGCATTACGTCCAATTACGAGGACGTGAACGGGTCGCTTCTAAAACGATCAGCCGGCAGGGTCAGATTCAAACAAACCTTACGAGCCTGCTCGATCATCGCTGGATTTCCACAGGCCAGTACCAAGCCATCGGAAAGATCGTCATAGTCCTGCGTCAAAAGATCCTGCACGTGCCGCGGCGAAGCCAGCACTTCGCGAGAATGCACCGCCCGATATCGAAGCCCGATGCGCGAGGACAGCACTTTTACTCTGGAGCGAAGGTATTCATCCCGCTCATGGCGATTTCCCCAGTACAGAGCAATGTCGCCCAATGCAGCTCGTTTTTCTGGCGACAGCGCTTCGAGAATCGCCAGAATCGGAGCGATTCCGGTGCCAGTCGCCAAAAAGATCGTTCGGGAAGCTCGGTCGTTGTCACGCAAAAAGAAGTGCCCATACGGGCCGTCCAGATGCAACAGGTCGCCTGGCTTCGCTGTTCCGAATAGATAGTCGCTGAAAGCGCCGTGGTTGACGCGGCGGACATGTACGCGCAGCAGCTTGTCCTCGGCTGGAGCCGCGGCAAGCGAATAGCTCCGGGTAACGCGTTCCTTGTTAGTGAGGCGCACGAACTGACCGGGAAGGAATCTCGGATTCATAGCTGGCGGCATGCGCAGCGTCAGTTCAACGACATCATCACTTAGAAAACTCAGAGCATGAATCTTTGCTGGACTACGAAACTGCCGAACATTGGCAAGCTCAGGAAAATGCGGGAGCGAAACGACGAGGTCCGAGCATGCAGCAGCATTACATAGATAAATACCCTGATCTGAATGCAAAGACTGAGAGGGATTAACGGCATTTACCTCCCCAGCCGCTAAAGCAGCCACGCATTGTCCGCAGTCTCCGCGACGACATGAGTAATTAACAGGCAGGCCAGCGCTCACTGCCTCGTCGAGTAGGCTACGGCTGGAATCCACTTCGATGCGGCGCAGTTCCGAGCCGATCTGAAAATCCACATGGGGCATAGGAAACTCGCGCCTCATTTTCTTTGCCATCTGCCGCGCTGCGCAAATCGGCACGACGACTCCGAGTTAGGTGCTTTTGCCTCCCCCCTTATAGCCATAGCTGGAATAGCCATATGCGTAGCCATAGCTGCCGTAGCCATAGCTGCCGACACGTGCGCCAACCTGGTTGAAGATAGCACCGCGCACCTTGACTCCAGCCTGCCGCAAGCGCCGCGCCGTCTCTTCAATGGCACGCATCGGATGCTCGGCTGACTTGAGTACCAACATCGTGGTGCCGGCAAGGCGCCCAATGATGGCGGCGTCTGTTACCGGCAGCACTGGCGGCGTATCAACAAGGACATAGTCGTACCGAGCAGATAGGTCGCGCAGCAATTCCGCAAAGCGGTCATGCATAAGAATTTCGGCAGGATTCGGTGGCCGAGTACCGCCGGGAATGAAATCGAGATTCTTGACTGCGGTTTGTCGAATAATCGCCGCCTTTTCGCTCGTGCCCGCGATGTACTCACTAATGCCCGGCTTCTGCTCGGTATTGATGTACTTATACAAATGACCGCGTCGCAGATCAGCGTCGAGCACGACAGTGCGCTTGCCCGACAATGCCAGCACCGCGCCAAGGTTGATCGAGACAAAGCTCTTTCCGAGGCCGGCAACCGGCCCAGTAAGCATGATGATGTTATTTGGCGCTTCGAGCATGGCGAAGTGCAGCGACGTACGCAGGCTACGCAGCGCCTCAATCGCAAGCTCGGTGCCATCTAACGCGGCGAGAATTTTGCTGTCCGCACTTGCACTTGCACTTGCGTGCCTCATTCTTCGCATCAGCTTCTGCTGCACCGGCGAATACGGAATGGAGGCGTACGTCGGCAAACCCAGCACACGCTCCAAATCCTCCGGCCGGTCGACTCCGCGCAGCAGAGCGCGCATCACAAAGACTGTCATCACCCCGACGAACAATCCAACCATTATGCCGAGCGCTGCCACGAGCCTTTTTTTGGGCTTGGCGGGCAGTAGTGGGATTAGGCCACGGTCGACAATTCGCACATTGCCCACGGTACCGGCCTTTGTTACCTGCAATTCCTGTGCAGAATTAAGCAAAGAGGTGTAGAGCTGCGTATTTACATCGAGATCGCGCATCAAACTCAGAACTTCCTGCTGAGTCTCCGGCAGCGTCTCGACCTTCTTCTTCAGCGCCTCCTGCTCACGCTCGACACCGACAATTTGCTGATTAAACGACGTCACCACAGGATGCTGCGGCGTGTATCTCAACAAAGCTGCATCGCGCTTCTGCATCAAGTCCAGCCGCTGCGTCTCGAGCTCAACAGATCGCTGCAGGACGATCTGCGTTTCCTGTTGGACGTCTACAGAGCCCTTCTTGAGCTTGTAAGTGTTGAGTTTGGCCTGCGCCGAATCAACCTTGTCGCGCAAATCCGGCAACTGCTTCTTCAGAAACTCCAGAGACTGAGCTGCCTGCGCCGAGCGTCGCTCGACATTCTGACTTAGATATGCGTCTTCGACGGCATTGATGAAGCGCGCAGAAAAACGGCGATCATTATCCTCGAACTTCAAGCTCAGCATGCCAGAGTCTCGCGGCTGCTCAGTTACCGTCAGACGATTATTAAGATCGGCTAGCAGCGTCTGCAGCGCGACACGCGTAACTGTGAAGCGGGTGCCAGGTCGTGCAGTGAGCTCCTGTACAAAGATTGCTGCCGGTCCGTCGGGAGTGTTGACCGCCGAACGAGCCCCAACTTTTCCGGTCAGCACAGGTACATCATCGGCGTCACGCAGAACGTAATCGCCATTCACCCCGGCAATCAAAGTAAACCCAAGGTCGTACCAGCTTTCGGGGAGTTCGAGCGCCGTAATACGTATACGCTCGCCCCCCCAAGCAAAACGCTTCAGACCTAGCGGCGCTTGGGCGGGCACTGGGAGATCTGCACGACGACGCGCAATTGCCTTGCCAATCACCGGAAAATAGTTAGGCTCGACACTGATGTAGAGTTGAAGATTGTCGATTACCGAGCCCAGCACCATATTGCTTTTGATTATCGCAATCTCGGCCGGCGCATCCGTCGGTGGAGCTCCAATCAATGTGGAAAGCTGATCTACCGATGAGCTCAAGGCTCCCTTTTCCTTTTCAACCTGAACAAGGCCGCCAGCCTGATAGACCGGCTGAACCGTCAGCGCGTAAATAACACTAAAAAAAGTAATAGCCAGCGTGATTCCAACAACAACCCATTTGCCACTCCAGACTATATCGAGCAGTTCACGGAGGTTAATTTCTTCTTCATCCAACTGGCGCATAGGCGCCAATGCTTGCGGGCTGGAAGAGCCTGAGACTTGATTCTGATCGTTCACGGTAAAAAGCAGTCGTTATGGCCCAGCAGAGCCTTTGTTGTTTCCCTGCAATCCCACGGCTGATGCCGTTGTAGGAATCGCTGCGGCGACTCCCCGTTTCAGCTGGAATAGCTCTCTCTCAAAACGGCCAAGTATTGCGTCTTGGTCCAAATGGGCTTCCGCATACAGGCGAGCGTTCGCCGCAAGGCTCTGATGCAAGACAGGATCATCTGCTAGCTTTTTTAGAGCCGCTATCAATGAATCTCTATCTTCCGGAGGAATAACCAAGCCCGTTTGAGCATCATGAACCGCCTCAAACAACGCAGTTCCCGGCTCAGCCGTAGCGACAGCCGGCCTACCCGCGGCGAGGATGTTGGTCAGTTTCGACGGCATCACAAGATCCGCTGCGTGGGCACGCTGGATGACCAAGTGAACATCAGCAGAAGCAAGCATTTCATTAAGTCGATCTAACGGCTGCAACGGCAAGAAATGCACATTCATTAGCCCGCGTTGTCGCGCCTGATGCCCCAGCTCGTCGGCGTCGGAACCCGAACCGACCATGACAAATTGGAAGCGGCTGTCCTCAATCAGCTGCGCAGCCGCATCCAGCACCAGCGAAAGCCCCTGCTTGCGTCCCATTGCCCCGGCATACATGACGAGTGTCTGCTCGGGTCCGATTCCCAAGTCACGACGAAACGCGCTGTCGCGTGGACTGGGTTTAATGCCACGGACATCACTCCAGTTGGCCAGTTCAATGACGCAAGACTCAGCCGCCCCCTTGGAGACGGCACGACGACACATGGCGGGCGTAATTGAAGAGACCCGCGTAGCTGATCGAAGCAGGCCCTTCTCAATCCTCAGCAGCAGTTTGCCAAGCACCCCGCCGTTGAGCATCCCCAGTCCCAGTGCAGCATCCACCTGAAAGTCTTGGATGTGATAAATCCAAGGCACCTGACGCAGACCTTTGACGATCATAGGCCAAATGCCAGAAAAGAGCGGGGGACAAACTGCGATGATCACGTCCGGCCGCTTGCGGCCGAAAAGCACTCCCAGCCATGGAAGGGCGCTCGCCGCAAAGATGCTGAAGTCGACGAGAACACGACGCAACGACGTAACATGGCCATCTTTGGGGATGTAGTGAGGCACGCGGAAAATGCTGACATCGCGCCAAATTTCACGTCGATAGCCCTGTCGATAGCCGGATGCAAGCTTCCATTCTGGGTAGTACGGAAATCCAGTGATTACCTGCACTTCGTGCCCACGCGCGGCAAACCATGCGGCCATCTCACCAGTGTATTTTCCGATCCCGGTCTTCTCAGGAAAAAAATTCCCGGCATGAATCAAGATGCGCATCTTTCGGAGTGTCCGCTTCCCGCTGGCTTATAGCGCCGAGCTAATGCCGACGACGGTACCATTAATTAGTTACCCCCAAGATTATCAACCGTGTTGACAATCACGGCTGTGCTGAGCAGGCCTTGAAGTGTCGGCAGAATCTGTGATAACGCACGGTTCCAGCGACCGATCGGCGCCTCCGCTACATAGACAACGTCATTCGCCTGCAACTCAAATTTCTGCGCCAGCAGCAGCGCATCTGGATGTCGGGAATCGAGCTGATAGATTTTTGGATCCTCGAAATCGCCACGAATAACATAGATGCGGCGAGCGTTTGCTGTCAGTTGATTGACACCGCCAGCCGCAACGAGGACCTTAGCTAGATTTGCGTCGCCGCTGGTTACTTCTACCAATGCTGGGCGAACAACTTCGCCCAGCACGAAGAGCACGTCATGCTTCAAAGGAGGAACGATTACGACGTCGCCGTCTTGGAGTACGAAGTCCTCCCGTACATCTCCGGTCTTCAGCATTCTTTCCACATCGACGACATATTCTGTGTTACCACGCTTCAGCAGCACATGCCGCAAATCTGGGTACTCAGCGACGGTTGTCTGGGTTTGTGTTGAAGTCGTGATCGCGCGCGGATCCTGCTGGCCTCGCAGTTGAAGGATCCCCCCCGAAGCAGAAATTGCTGCTATCAGCGTCAGCGGCACGTCAGTAATGGCTTGGTAGCCCGGCTTCTGCACCTGCCCTGTCACCATCACGCGCTGGCTACGAAATGCAGCCACCGCCACTACAACCTGCCCCGTTTTCAGGTAGGTAGACAATGCCCTAATGACGCGCGACTGAGCCTCGGCCGGAGTGGCGCCCGCGACAGGCACATATCCGCCAAATGGCAAATAGACGGTGCCATCGTCGTATACTGTAAAATTATCATTTGCATTGCCGTTGACAATTCGCGAGTCGCCCGGCGAGTTAAAAACGACCACCGACGGGACTGAAATCGTCAGAATATCGTTCGGCTGGATACGATAGCGATAGGCTGAACGATCAGCCGTGGGTGGTGGCGGCTGCGGGCTCGTTGCACCCGCTTGAACCTTCATGTCTAGCAGCAACTCGGGCGTCAAGGTCAGAACTTCAGGCGCCTTCTTGCGCTCAAGCGAGCCCGAATCATACGGCGCCGACATTCCGGCGCAACCAGAAACCAATAATCCGAACAGACAAGCGCTAGTGAAAGCCGCGCACCTCAGGAGCAGCTGCATAGGATCTCCGTAAGATAGATTTTCTACAACTCCGCACACGCCATGAAACAGAGGCCAACAGCTTTGTGCAGAGATCCCCAACCCACACTCAATTCGCAGCGCCGGGGAGTTTCTCTAGTACGCTTTCTCATCACCTCGGAGCGCACTGAGGATGGTCAAGCCAATGAGCTTCATATCCATTGTCAGGCTAACATTCCGACAATAGAAAAGATCAAAGCGAACGCGATGCGTCATTTCACGAGCGCTGCGCGTCTCTCCCCGACAACCTGAAATCTGTGCAAGCCCCGATACGCCAGGCTTCACCATATTACGCAAAGCATATCCCGGCACTACGTCCTTGAAAACTGCATCAAGTTCCGGTACGTGCGGCCGAGGTCCGATCACCGACATGTCTCCAATCAAGACGTTGATGAATTGCGGAACTTCGTCGAGATTGGTACGCCGAAGAAACGCGCCTACCCGAGTAATGCGTGAATCCTGCTTCTGCGCCTGAACAAATCCACGCGCCGGATCGTGCGTCATGGTCCGGAACTTGAAACAGGTGAATATCTTGCCGTTAAGACCGACGCGCTTCTGCCGGAAGAAAATCGGGCCAGGAGAATTGAGTCGCACGGCAATGCCGATCAACGGGAATAACCAAATCGCGATGAGTACAAGGAAACAGGTCGAAAAGGCTACGTCGAACAGGCGCTTGCCTGACCGCGGATAGAAGCGACGCTGTTCCTGTAATACTTGCTCGTCGCTGGCAGGGCGGGGAAACGCCTCCACCTTGGCCACAAGTACGCGACGACGCTGGAAACTAGGCGCTTCAGAATGAAACTGCCCGTCAATCTCCAGCTCGCGCGTTTGCAGCGGGCCGGTCGCTGGACCACCTTCCATGAGACCCCTCGCCAGGGCCCAGAGTCGGACCCGGAACGAACTATTTATCCCTATAGGCATGACCCGCGGGCCAGCCCCCGAAAAGTTACTCGCACCAAATCGGAGCTTTCACTCTACCCTCAATTCGTCATGGTGCAAAGCAGCATTAAGCATGCCACAGGCATCTCGCACAAAGTGTGATACCTCGCTCACCCGAACAAGCCCCTGAACTGGGGGACTTTCGTGCGCGCCCGATACTGCCGCTTACGTATTAAAGCGCTCGTTAGATGCACGCAGCGTGAACGAAGCTCGAAGAGCGCTCCGCGAGGCAGCCCGCGACGAAAGCTCAAGGCATCTCGTCGACTTCCTTGTCCTTCGGGGGAAGCAGGTCTTCGCGCGAGACGCCGAGGGCGACGGCGAGGTTGGTGGAGACGTAGATCGAAGAGTAGGTCGCGACGATGACGCCAACGATCAGCGCGACGGAGAAGCTGTGAACCGTCGAGCCGCCCAGGACCAGCAGGGCGGTGAGCACGAGCAGCGTGGTCAAGTGCGTGATGACCGAGCGCAGGATCGTCTGGTTCACCGAGAGATTGACGACATCGAGGATGCCGCTACGGCGCTCGGAGATCAGATTCTCGCGAATGCGGTCGAAGATGACGATGGTTTCGTTATTGGAGTAGCCGATCAGCGCCAGGATGGCTGCCAGCGTCGTGATATCGAACTCGACCTGGAAGATCGACAGGAAGCCGAGCACCATCACCGCATCGTGAACCAGAGCCGCGATCGCGCCGACCGAGAACTTCCACTCGAAGCGGAACATGATGTAAGCGGCGATGCCCATGAACGCGAACAGCAGCGCCAGGCCACCCGCACTGAACAGCTCCTCGCCGATCTGCGGGCCGACGAACTCGATGCGACGCAGGGTGATGTCGTTGTCCTTGGCGTGCAGCGCCTCGAGCACATGCGTGCTCACCTGCGACGAGTTCTCGCTGCTGGCGGGCGGCAGCCGGATCAGAACCGCCGACGAGGCACCAAAGTACTGCACGATGGCGCGTTCGTACCCCGCTTCGGCCAGGTCATGGCGGACTTTGTCGAGTTCGACGCTCTTCGGGTACGAGACCTCCACCAGCACGCCGCCGGTGAAGTCGATGCCGAAGTTCAGACCACGGAAGACGACCAGCAGGATGGCAGCGACCGTCAGGATCGACGACACCACCAGGCCCACCTTGCGCTGGGCCATGAAGTTGATTTTGGGAACGCGGGCAAAGAATTTCATGAATTTGGCCTCAGTGTCGCCAACCCTGGCGCGACCTTCTCACTTGATCGAACCGCCCACGCATTGCAATGCGCCCTGAGCGGGATGGCCGATGTCCACCGGGACATCGGCCAGGGAATTTCGCTTACCAGATCGGAACGTCCCTGAGAGGACGTTTGGCGAAGCACAGCTGCGCGAGCGCGCGGGAACCGACGATCGCGGTGAACTGCGAGGTCAGGATGCCGATCGCCAGCGTGATCGCGAAGCCCTTGACCGGGCCAGCGCCGAGCGCGAACAGCACGACGGTGCCGATGAGCACGGTGACGTTGGCGTCCGCGATCGTCAGGAACGCTCGCTCGTAGCCCGCCTCGATGGCATGGTGCGGCTTCGCGCCGTTGCGGAGCTCCTCTCGAATGCGCTCGTAGATCAGCACGTTGGCGTCCACCGCAATGCCCATGTGCAGGACCACGCCGGCGATGCCGGGCATCGTCAGCGTCGCCTGCAGCAGCGACAGCACGGCGACCAGCAGGACGAGATTGAGCAACAGCGCGCCGACCGCGAACAGGCCGAACACGCGGTAGTACAGCACCATGAAGATCGCGACCAGCGTCAGGCCCAGCGCCGCGGCGGTGAAGCCCTTGCGGATGTTGTCGGCACCGAGGCTCGGACCGACGGTGCGCTCCTCGACGATGTCGACCGGCGCCGCCAGCGCACCCGCCTTCAGCAGCAGCGCCAGGTTATGCGCTTCCTTGCTCGACAGGCCCGTGGTCTGGAAACGCTTGCCGAACACACCGCGGATGCTAGCGACGGAGATGATCTCCTCGACCTCGCGATGTTCGCGGATCGGCTCACCCTTGGCGTTGTAGTTGGTGATGACCTCGCGTTCCTTGAACAACACGGCCATCGGCTTGCCGACGTTCTTCTCGGTGAACGAGAACATGTTCTTGGCGCCGGTCGCGTCGAGCGTGACGCTGACCGCCGGCCCGCCGTTCTCGTCGACGGTCGAGGCCGCGTCGACCAGATTGTCGCCGCCGGCGATGACCTCGCGCTTGAGCAGGTACGGACGGTGGTCGCCGCGCGTGTAGAACAGCTCGGTGCCGGCGGGAATCGCGCCGGTCGCCGCGGCGGTCGCGGCGTCCTGGTCGGCGACCGCGCGGTATTCCAGCGTCGCCGTCGCGCCAAGCAGATCCTTGACGCGGGTGGTGTCCTGCACGCCCGGCAGCTGCACGACGATGCGGTTGGTCCCCTGCCGTTGCACCAACGGCTCGGCGACGCCGAGCTGGTTGACGCGATTGCGCAGCGTCGTCAGGTTCTGCTGGACCGCGAAATCGACGATGCGCTTGGCTTCCTTGTCGGACAGCGAAATCTGCAGCGCCAGCGGCGCGTCGGGCGCCGTCGTCAGCTGGTACTCGGCGAAGTTCTTGGCGATCGCGCGGCGCGCCGCCTCGAGTCGCTCGCTGTCAGCAAACTCCAGCACCGCCGCACTATCGGTCTGCCGCCGGCCGGTGTAGCGGATGTCTTCCTTGCGCAGCAAGGCCGGCACTTCGGTGACGATGCGCTCGACGGCCTTCTTGCGAACCTCGTCGATGTCCACCTCCAGCAGGAAGTGCACGCCGCCGCGCAGGTCGAGGCCCAGATTCATCGGCCTGGCGCCGATCGCCCGCAGCCAGGCCGGCGTCTTCGACGCCAGGTTCAGCGCGACCACATAGTCACGGCCGAGCTTTTCCTTGAGCAGGTCGGCGGCCTTCAGCTGACGGTCGGCGGCGTCGAAGCGCACGACCCACTGCCCGTTCTCCACGCCGCTGGCGCTGGGCGCCAGCCCGGCATCCTGGAGCGCGGCCGCAACCCGGTCGCCGAAATCGGCGGGCAGCGCGTCGCCGCTCTCCAGCGAGATCTGCACGGACGGATCGTCACCGTAGAAATTCGGCGCCGCGTAGATCAGGCCGAACAGCAGCGCCGCGATCAGCAGCACGTATTTCCAGGTCGAGTAGGGTTTCATCGTCGTTCGGTTGTCGAGCCTGCGCGGAAGATCCCGGGCGGAGCCTTCGTGAAGCGCCGCGGCGCTTACTGGGCCTTGAGCGTGCCCTTCGGCAGGACGCCGGTCACGGCGGACTTCTGGATCTTGGCCTGCACGTTGTCGGCGATCTCGATCGTCAGGAAGGTCTCGCCGAGGCCGACGACCTTACCGGCCAGACCGCCGGTCGTCACCACTTCGTCACCCTTGGCGATCTTCGCGAGCATGTCACGCAGTTCCTTGTTGCGCTTGCTCTGCGGGCGGATCAGCAGGAAGTAGAACAGCGGAATCATCACCAGCAGCGGCCAGAAGGCGCCGAGCAGGCTCTGCGGGGAAGCGGCGCCGGCCTGCTGCGCGAATGCGGGGCTGATCAGGAAATCCAACACGAAAAACTCCAGTTGCGCTGCGAAAGAGCGCGGGATTATGCCGCATGTGCCGGCGGATCGCCGGGAAGGAAAGGCCTCAGCCGGCAGCAATCGTCCGCCGGCCGATGGACTGGTAGTGGAAGCCGGCCGCCGCCGGCACGGCCGGATCGTAGAGATTGCGGCCGTCGAAGATCGCCGGCTGGCGCAGCAGGCGCTTGAGCGCACCGAAATCCGGGCTGCGGAACATCGCCCACTCGGTGACGATCGCCAGCACGTCGGCGCCCTCGCAGGCCTCCTCCGGCGAATGGACCAGCGCAAAATCGGCGCGCTCGCCATAGATCTTGCGGGTGTTTTCCATGGCAACCGGGTCATAGGCGCGGACCTTGCCGCCCGCCGCCCAGATCGCCTCGATCAGAACCCGGCTCGGCGCCTCGCGCATGTCGTCGGTGTTCGGCTTGAAGGCCAGCCCCCAGACGGCAATGGTCTTGCCCTGAACACTGCCGAGGTAGCGCTCGATGCGTTCGAACAGCACATGTTTCTGCGCATCGTTGGCGGCCTCGACGGCCTTGAGCACCTGCAGCGTCTGCCCCTCTTCCTGGCCGGTGCGGATCAGCGCCTTGACGTCCTTGGGAAAGCAGGAGCCGCCATAGCCGGCACCGGCGTAGAGGAAGTGGAAGCCGATGCGCGGATCGGAGCCGATGCCGCGACGCACGCTTTCGATATCGGCGCCGACCTTCTCGGCCAGCAAGGCGAGCTCGTTCATGAAGCTGATGCGCGTCGCCAGCATCGCGTTGGCCGCGTACTTGGTCAGCTCGGCCGAAGGCACGTCCATCGCCATCACGCGGTCGTGGTTGCGGTTGAACGGCGCGTACAGCGCCCGCATGCGCTCCAGCGCGCGGGCGCTGTCGGTACCGACAATGATGCGGTCCGGTCGCATGAAGTCCTCGACCGCAGCGCCCTCTTTGAGGAACTCCGGGTTCGAGACCACGTCGAACGGCAGCTCCGCACCGCGCTCGGCGAGCCTGGCCTTGAGCGCCTCGCGCACCTTGGCGGAGGTGCCGACCGGCACCGTCGACTTGGTGCAGACCACGCGGTAGCCATCCATGTACTCGCCGATGGTCCGCGCCACCGCCAGTACGTACTGCAGGTCGGCCGAACCGTCTTCCTGCGGCGGTGTGCCGACGGCAATGAAGATGATCTCGCCGTGGGCAACGCCCTCGGCCGCATCGGTCGTGAAACCGAGGCGCCCGGCCTTGGCGTTGCGGACCAACAGAGCGTCGATGCCCGGCTCGTAGAACGGGCAATGTCCCGCCTTCAGCGTCGCGATCTTCTCCGGATCCACGTCCACGCAGACGACGTGGTTACCCACGTCCGCCAGGCAAGCCGCCGTGACAAGCCCAACGTATCCCGACCCGAAAACAGTGACATTCATTGCTTTTTTTGATCCGAAAGAGGTGAGGAAGAGTGCTTGGGGACGCGGCGCGGTCAAACCCGGTAATACGTCCGATACCATGCCACGAATTCGGCCAGGCCCTTTTCGATCGAGGTCGAAGGCTCGAAGCCGACGTCGTGACTGAGATCAGTCACATCCGCATAAGTACGGTACACGTCGCCCGGCGCCATCGGCTTGAACTGCTTCTCGGCAACGCGGCCGGTCAGCCGTTCGAGCACTTCGATGAAATGCATCAGGCGCACCGGCGAGTGATTGCCGATGTTGTAGAGGCGGTATGGCGCGCGGCTGCGGCCGGCGATCGGCGGATCACCGGTCCATGCCGGATCGCCCTGCGGCACCCGATCCAGCAGCCGCACCACGCCGGTGACGATATCGTCGATGTAGGTGAAGTCGCGTTCCATGTCGCCATGGTTGAACACCTCGATCGGACGCCCCTCGAACAGCGCCTTCGTGAACGAGAAGTACGCCATGTCCGGGCGCCCCCACGGCCCGTAGACCGTGAAAAAGCGCAGGCCCGTGGCCGGAATGCCGAACAGATGGCTGTACGAATGCGCCAGCGCTTCGTTGGCCTTCTTGGTCGCCGCGTACAGGCTGACCGGATGATCCGTGTGGTCGGTGACCGCGAACGGTACCTTAGTGTTGGCGCCGTACACCGAACTCGACGAGGCGAACAGCAGATGCCGTACCGGATGCGCGCGACAAGCCTCGAGCAGGTTGACGAAGCCGGTCAGGTTGCTGTCGACGTAGGCCTGCGGGTTTTTCAGCGAGTAACGCACGCCGGCCTGGGCGGCCAGATGCAGGACCATGTCCGGCCGCTCGGTCTCGAAGACCTTGAGCAGCGCCGCCTTGTCGGCCAGATCGGCCAGCACGAAGCGGAACCGGGGAAACCCGTGCAGCTGCGCCAGACGCGCCTGCTTGAGCGCCGGGTCGTAATAGTCGTTGACGTTGTCGAAGCCGACAACCTCGTCGCCGCGCTCGAGCAGCGCCTTGGCGCAGTACATGCCGACGAAGCCGGCGGCACCGGTCAGAAGGACTTTCATGGTACGGCGGGCGGATCGGGCTTGGCGTTCGGCGGAAGCCCGGAAGTTTACCCGAAGCCCCCGGCGCGAACGTGACGCTTCCCGGCGGCCCGGTGCACGCGGCCGCAGGCCGCGGCATGACCGTTGCGCCACCGTCAACCATCCGCTCGGGTAGGCCTAAGCGCGCGTCCCCTGTGCTAGCCTTGGCGCCCCCAAATCCCACGCAACCGCAGGAATTCGCGCATGGCGAGCTACAAGGCGCCCCTCAAGGAAATCAACTTCGTTCTGAATCAGGTCCTCGGCGTCAGCCGTCTGGCCGAACTGCCGGGCTACGAGGACGCCACGCCGGAAACCCTCACCGGCCTCGTCGAAGAAGCCGCCAAGCTGATCGAGAACGAGCTCGCACCGCTCAATCCGAAGTCCGATGCGCAGGGTTGCGTCTACAACGGCGACCACACCGTGAAGATTCCGGACGGTTTCCCGGAATTCTGGAAGGCCTACGCCGAGGCCGGCTGGATCGGCATCATGCAGAAGCAGGAATACGGTGGCGCCGGCCTGCCGTACACGCTCGGTAAGGTCATCGAGGAGCTGCTGTGCTCGGCGAACGTGGCCTTCGCCCTGTACCCGGGCCTGACGCAGGGCTGCTTCGAAGCGATCGCCGCCAATGGCACCGACGAGCAGAAGAATACCTACCTGCCGAAGCTGGCGACCGGCGAATGGTCGGGCACGATGTGCATGACCGAGCCGCAGGCCGGCTCGGACCTCGCCGCCGTCAAGACCAAGGCCTATCCGCAGGCCGACGGCTCGTTCCTGCTCGAAGGCAGCAAGATCTTCATCACCTCCGGCGAGCACGGCATGGTGGACAACATCGTCCACTTCGTCCTCGCCCGCCTGCCCGATTCGCCGGCCGGCATTAAAGGCCTGTCGACCTTCGTCGTGCCGAAGTTTCTCGTCAACGCCGACGGCTCGCTCGGCGCGCGCAACCCGGTCAAGTGCGTGTCGATCGAGCACAAGATGGGCATCCACGGCTCGTGCACCTGCACGATGTCGTTCGAGAACGCCAAAGGCTGGATGATCGGCGCGCCGAACACGGGCATCCAGAACATGTTCGTGATGATGAACCTGGCCCGCATCATGGTCGGCTACCAGGGCCTCGGCCAGTGCGAGCTGGCGACGCAGAACGCGATCCGCTACGCGCTCGACCGCAAGCAGGGCAAGGCCTTCAACGGCGGCGACGTCATCGCCCATCACCCCGACGTGCGCCGCATGCTGCTGCAGATGAAGGCGATCACCGAGGGCGCGCGCGTGCTCTGCTACGAAACCGCGATGCACGTCGATGCCTCGCACCACGCTGCCGACGCAGCCGCGCGCGAGGAAGCGCAGGACTGGGTCGAGCTGAACACGCCGCTGGTCAAGGCTTTCTGCACCGATTCGGCCGTCGAGCTGGCGTCGATGGCGGTGCAGGTCTACGGCGGCCACGGTTTCATTCGCGAGCACGGCATCGAGCAGATCGTCCGTGACTCGAAGATCCTCTGCCTGTACGAAGGCACCAACGGCATCCAGGCGATGGACCTGGTACGCCGCAAGCTGATGCTGCACGGCGGCCGCCTGCCGAAGCGCTTCTTCGCGGCGGTGCGCGCCGACCTCGAGATGGCGCCGGACTTCATCGCCCAGCCGCTCGCCAAGGCCGTCGCCGAGCTGGAATCGACGACGCGCTGGGTACAGGAGTCGTACAAGCTGACGCCGGACGATGCCGCCTTCGGCTGCGTCGACTTCCTGCGCGCGTTCGCGCTGACCTATCTCGGCTGGAACTGGCTGCGCATGGTGCGCGCCGCCGAGGCCGGCAGCGACGTCGCCTTCGCGGCCGCCAAGCGGGTCACCGCGCAGTTCTTCGCCGCGCGCCTGCTGTCGCAGGTGCCGACGCTGCTCGCCAATGTGCGCGAGAGCGCGGCCGAGGCGATGGCGCTCGACGTCGCCAGCCTGTAAGCGTCCGCCAGAACCTCCCGGCGCCGACAGGAGCCGGGAGGTTTTTTATTGGGTATTTTCTCGCTAGGCCAGGTTATCTTTTAACCACCGGCCATGAAGAATAAAATCCGATAAAAGGATTTCCCTTTTGGCGGATATGGAAAAAGCAACCGTCGCCAATATAATGGCCCATTCGCAACCCACCCCTATACGAAAATGTCGACGCCCACTTATAGCGACCTCCTGAAGCAGATCGAATCGCTCACCCGCCAGGCCGAAGAGCTGCGCCACCAGGAAATCACGACGGTCATTGCCGAGATCAAGGACAAAATGGCCCAGTACGGAATCAGCGCCGCCGATCTCGAGCTGGACACCAAGCCCGCCAAGCGCGCGCGTCGCACCGGCAAAGTTGCTGAAAAATATCGCAATCCGGCGACGGGCGAGTCCTGGACGGGGCGCGGCCGCACGCCGAAATGGCTGGCCGAGGCGGAGGCCGCCGGAAAATCGCGGGACCAGTTCGCGGTTTAATGTATTGATAAGGCGCCTTTCTGAATGAAGGCGCCTTATCACCCAGGCCAAAATACCGAGGGCGACGATCATGACGACGGTTTACGATTTCGAAGCGAAGACCATCGACGGCGCGACGCAAAAGCTCGACGCCTATCAGGGCAAGGTGCTGCTGATCGTCAATGTCGCGAGCAAGTGCGGTTTCACCCCGCAGTACAAGGGGCTCGAAGCGCTGTGGCGCAAGTACAAGGACAAGGATTTCGCGGTGCTCGGCTTCCCGTGCGACCAGTTCGGCCACCAGGAGCCCGGCGACGAGAACGAGATCAAGAACTTCTGCTCGCTCACCTATGAAGTCGACTTCCCGATGTTCGCGAAGATCGACGTCAACGGCGCCAACGCCCATCCGCTGTACCAGCACCTGAAGAGTTCGGCGCCGGGCGTGCTCGGCACCGAGGCGATCAAATGGAACTTCACCAAGTTCCTGGTCGACAAGAGCGGCAAGGTCGTGAAGCGCTACGGCTCGATGGACACGCCGGAGAAGATCGACGGCGATATCGCTGCGTTGCTCTGAATCGCCGATCGGTTCAGGTACGAAAAAGCCGGCGCGATGCCGGCTTTTTTCGTGACGATGAATCTTCTGGCTAAAGCCTCGCGGCCGAGAACGTATCGCAGCGTGCGACCTCGCCCGACTCGAAGCCGGTCTTGAACCAGCGCACGCGCTCCGCCGAGGTCCCGTGCGTGAACGCGTCGGGCACGATCGTCCCCTGCGCTTCGTGCTGCAGGCGGTCGTCGCCGATCGCCGACGCGGTATTCAGCGCTTCCTCGATGTCGCCGGCTTCCAGCCACTGGTGCCGCGCCTGGGCGCGGTTGGCCCAGACCCCAGCGTAGCAATCGGCCTGCAGTTCCTGTCGCACCGACAGACCGTCGGCGCCCTGCATCGCCGCACCCTGCTGCCGAGCCCGCTCGGCGCGCGCAAACACGCCGGTCAGGTTCTGCACGTGATGGCCGACCTCGTGGGCAATCACATAGGCGTACGCGAAATCGCCGCCGCCGCCGAGCCGCGCTTTCATGTCATCGAAGAAACTGGTGTCGAGATAGACGCGCCGATCGCCCGGACAATAGAACGGACCGGACGCCGCGCTGGCGCCGCCGCAGGCCGTCTGCACGCTGCCGGCGAACAGCACCAGCTTCGGCGCCTCGTAGTGACCGCCGGCCTTCTCGAAGATCGCACTCCAGACATCCTCGGTCTCGCCGAGGATCGCTCGCACGAAGTCGGTAGTCTCGTTGTCCGGCAGCGCCTGCTCGCCGCCGCCGGCCGGCGCCTGCTGCTCGATCTGCGTCACGAGACCGAGCATTTCGAGCGGGCTGCGGCCGAGCAGCAGACCCAGCACGACGACAACGGCGATGCCGCCGATCCCGAGCCGCAGGCCGCCGCGGCCACCTGCACCGACGACATTGTCGCTGCGCCGCGCATCACGCCATTTCATCGCCGCCTCCGGTCTTGCTGATGGCCACGATCGTCGCCGAGCGCGGGCACCTGCGCAACGCCGGATCCGGACTCAGCGCGCATCGACGATACCCAGGCAGGCATCGAGCAAGCGCTCGCGCGACTGCCACGGATACTCCGGAATCGTCAGCAGCGCATGCGTGATGCCGAGCAGCGCGCAGATCAGCGCTTCGCCGAGCGCCTGCGGCGCGCCGGCGCGGGCGCTGCCCTGCGCCTGCATCGCGGCGATCAGCTCGCTGAACACACCGAAGCGCTCGACGATGTTGGAGCTGTCGACGTACAGCGCTTCGCCGACACCGCCCTGGTCCTGATTGAGGAACACCATGCGATAGCGTTCCGGGTGCGCGCACCAGTAGTCGATGTAAGCCAGACAGGCCTTGCGCAGGCGCTCGCGCGGCGTGCCGCGCTTCGTCACGCGCGCGATCTGCGCGAACATCTCGACGAAGAAATCGTCCCAGATGTGGCGCAGCAGATCGTTCTTGCTGCGGAAGTAGCCGTACAGCGTCATCGCGCCGCAGCCGGCGGCGTCGGCGATGCGCCGCATGCTGACCGCCTCGAATCCTTCGTCGGCAAACAGGCGCCGCGCCGCCGCGACGAGCTCGGTCCGGACCCGCTGCTCCTGCTCGGGATCGCGGCGCGGCCGACCGCGCGTGCGCGGAGTGGCGGCGGGCGCGGCGGAGCGCGGACCGCCGGGACGCTTCATCGTGGGCATGCGGGGCTTGGCGTGGTGTGGAGGGCGTCGCCGTATGACGACGGCACCCATTATAGAAGCCGCGCTCGCCGCTCCTGCATACCCGCTCCGGCGCCACGTTGACGGCGCCGCGGCACATACCCCATATTTTGCGTACGCGTACGACATAAAGTAGCCACACGCCTGCAATAAGGGGAAAGCGGGGATGCGACTGCGACGATCGGGGATCGCCTGGGCCGGCGTCATGGCGCTGGCCGGCATGGGCTTGGGCGGCTGTTCATCGAGCGAGGCGCCGGCCGGTGGCGAGGCGCTGCTGCCGCCGGACATCGAGCGGCCGAGCGCCGACACCTGCGCCGCCTTGCGCCCCGCACGCTGGGCGGCGGCGAGCGGCCACGGCGCCTCCGGCGCGGCACTGCGCGTCGTGGCCATGCAGTACAAGCAGGAGATCCGCCACGTCGTCGACTACGCGGCGTTCCGCACCAAGATGCGCTGCCTGATGGAAGAGCACGCCGTGCCGCAAATGCGCGCCGGCCTGCCGATGCTCGTCGTCTTCAACGAAGATGCCGGCCTGATGACGCTGGCCACCGGCACGCGTGGCGCGCCGGTGCGGGTGCTCGCCGGCTCGCCGCTCGGTGCGCCGGTCGGCGACTCGTTGCCGCTCGGCATGCTGGGCGCGCTGGCGCTGCTGAACGTCAGCTACCTGCCGCAGATCCTCGCCTATCGCGCCCGCTTTCCCGGAGTCGATGCGCGCAAGCAGGCGCTGCTGGCGGCGACCGACACCTTCGTGCGCGCGTTCTCGCAAACGTTTTCCGACATCGCCCGCGACTATCGCGTCTACGTCGTCGCGTCGAACAATCAGGCGCGTTACGCGGCCTCGCGTGACCCGCTCGACCTCGCGCTGTTCAAGGATCCCGATCTCGGCGCAGTCGACGAGGTCTATGTCGCGACCGACGCGCGCGTCACCAACACCACCTATCTCTGGGGCCCCGACGAAGTCGACGCGAACGCCCCGAGCGGCGAGAAGAACCTGCTGTTCCGCAACGAGAAGGTGCCGCTGACCGACATCGAGACCACCGTGCTCGGCCTCGACGCCGGCCCGAGCACGGGCGCGGCGGCGCTCGCCAACGCCGCCGGCTATCCGCTCGCCGGCTTCCGGCTCGGCTTCGCGACCTCGCTGCCGGCATTCCAGTGGGGCTACGACTTCGGCGCGGCGCCACCCGCGGGCTTCGCGCCCTGCGCCGACGTCACTGTCAGCTACATGCCGTGCATGGACACGCTCGGCGTCGATGTCGTCGTGCAGGCCGAGGCCAACCCGGGCCGCTGGGCTACATACCAGGCCGGCGGCTGGCAACCGCTCGAGTGGATGGCCTCGACCTGGCGCACGGTCGCCGATCCGGAAGTCGGCTTCCGCTACAACATCACGGCGCACCTGGTCGGCAATCTGCTCGACCTGCCGTTCGACGGCCAGACGGCGATCACCAAGCGCGGCGGCAGCGCCGCGCCGCGCCATTACGTCGGCAATCTCGAATTCGAGCCGGGCACCGATGTGGCCTGGTATCTGGCCTTCCAGGGCGACAAACGCGAGTTCGTGCAACTGGCGCCGTGGGTCAGCGACGACGCGCCGCGCGCGCAGCTCGCCGCGACCGCTGCCGCACTGGCCCCGGGCAGCGGCGACGCGCTCGAAAACGACTATCTCGAAACCGCTGTCTGGGCGGATCTCGTGCACTGATTTTTTCTTTCACCTCCACCGGCAACACTCATGGATCATCCCGATCTTTCCCGCCGCCGCCTGCTCGGCGGCGCCGCCGCACTCGGCGCCGGCATGCTGTCCGGCGGCGTTCAGGCCGCGCCCGCCACCGCCCCCGCCGCCACGACCACGCCGCCGGCCACCGGCACTGAGCGTCACTGCGAGGTCGTCATCGTCGGCGCCGGCCTCGCCGGCCTCGCCGCCGCGCGCCAGCTGAGCGCCGCCGGCCGCGAGGTGCTCGTCGTCGAGGCACGCGACCGCGTCGGCGGCCGCACCCTCAATCACGCCGTCAGCGTGCGCGGCGCCAGCCCCGGCACCGTCGTCGAGGTCGGCGGCCAATGGGTCGGCCCGACCCAGGACCGCGTGCTGGCGATGATCAAGGAGCTGAAGCTGTCGACGTTCAAGAGCTGGACGCAAGGCAAATCGGTCGACGTGCGCGACGGCGCGCGCTCGGAGTATGACGGCCGCATCCCGCCCGGCGCGTTCTTCGGCTCGATCGACACGCAGATCGCGATGACGCGCCTCAACCGCATGGCCGCGTCGGTGCCGCTCGACAAGCCGTGGACGGCCGCCAAGGCCGTCGAATGGGACAGCCAGACCTTCCAGACCTGGATGGACCACAACCTCTACACCGACACCGGCCGTTCGCTGATGCAGCTCGTCGTCGAGGCCGTGTTCTCGGCGCAGCCGCGCGACCTGTCGCTGCTGCACGTGCTGTTCTACATCCATTCGGCCGGCTCGCTGGACATGCTGGTCAACACCGAGGGCGGCGCGCAGGACTCGCGCATCGTCGGCGGCTCGCAGCGCATCGCGCTGGCGATGGCCGAGCAGCTCGGCGCCCAGCGCATCCTGCTCAACGCGCCGGTCGAGCGCGTCGAACAGCACGACGACGGCGTCAGCGTGCGCGGCGCCGGCTTCGCCGTGCAGGCCCGGCGCGCGATCATCGCCATGCCGCCAACGCTCGCCGGCCGCATCCGCTACGCACCGATCCTCGACGGCCTGCGCGACCAGCTCACGCAGCGCGTGCCGATGGGCACCGTGATCAAGGCGCAGTGCGTCTACGCCAAGCCGTTCTGGCGCGACGCCGGCCTCAACGGCCAGGCGACCGGCGACGTCGGACCGGTCAAGACGACCTTCGACAACTCGCCGCCGGACGCCAGCGTCGGCGTGCTGATGGGCTTCATCGAGGGCGAGGACGGCCGTCGCGCGCTGCGGCAGACGCGCGAACAGCGCATGCAGGGCGTGATCGACAGCTTCGTGCGCTACTTCGGCGAGGCCGCGCGTCATCCGCTCGAATACATCGAGCAGAGCTGGGCCGGCGAAGAATGGTCGCGCGGCTGCTACGCCGGCTACTTCCCGCCGGGCGTCTGGCTCGACTACGGCGAAGCGCTGCGCGCGCCGATCGGCCGTCTGCACTGGGCCGGCACCGAAACCGCCGAGGTCTGGAACGGCTACTTCGACGGCGCGATCCGCTCCGGCGAGCGCGCCGCCGGCGAAGTCGCGGCGCTGCTCTAGGGCCGGCCAGCGCCCATCGCGTCAACAGGCCCTGGTATTCAGCTCGAAGCTGCGGCGTCGGCCGTACCGGCCGGCGCCGCCTGCTTCGACTTGGCCGGCGCGCCCTCGGGCGAGGCGAGGAAAGCGGCGGCGAAGGCTGCGTAGCGGTCTTCATCGATCGCCGCGCGAATGCGCTCGACCAGCTTCAGGTAGTAGTGCAGGTTGTGGATGGTGTTGAGGCGCGGGCCGAGCATCTCGTCGCAGCGGTCGAGATGATGCAGATACGCGCGCGAATAGTTCCGGCAGGTGTAGCAGTCGCAGGCCGGATCGAGCGGCCGCGGATCGTCGCGATGCTGCGCGTTGCGGATCTTCACCACGCCTTCGCTGGTGAACAGATGGCCGTTGCGCGCGTTGCGCGTCGGCATCACGCAATCGAACATGTCGATGCCGCGCGCCACGCCCTGCACGATGTCGCGCGGCGTGCCGACGCCCATCAGGTAATGCGGACGGTCGGCCGGCAGCTCGGCGCCGATCGCGTCCAGCACCTTGAGCCGCTCGTCCTCCGGCTCGCCGACCGAAAGACCGCCGACCGCGTAACCGTCGAAGCCGATCGCGGCGAGCCGCTGCAGCGATTCGCGGCGCAGCTCGACGTGCATGCCGCCCTGCACGATGCCGAACAGCGCGCCCGGACCGGGCAGCGCCGGATCGCGCGCCGCGAACGGCTGCAGCACCGGCAGCGCGGCGCGCATCGCCGCCAGTTCGAGATGGCGCGCCTTGCAGCGCGCCGCCCAGCGCGCCGACAGCTCCATCGACTTGCGCGCCTGCGGCTCGGTCGCCGGGTACGGCGTGCACTCGTCGAACTGCATGATGATGTCCGAGCCGAGGCCGTGCTGGACCTCGATCGAGCGCTCCGGCGACAGGAAGATGCGATCGCCGTTGATCGGCGACGCGAATTTCACGCCTTCCTCGGTGATCTTGCGCAGGCCGGACAGCGACCAGACCTGGAAGCCGCCGGAATCGGTCAGGATCGGCCCGTCCCAGCGCATGAAGCCGTGCAGGCTGCCGAAACGCTGCTGGATCAACTGCTCGCCCGGCCGCAGCATCAGGTGGAAGGTGTTGCCGAGGATGATCCTGCTGCCGACCTCGCGCAGTTCCTCCGGCGTCACGCTCTTGACGGTGCCGTAGGTGCCGACCGGCATGAAGATCGGCGTCTCGACGACGCCACGGGCGAAGGTCAGGCGGCCACGGCGGGCGCCACCGGATTGTTTGAGCAGTTCGAACTTCACGAAACGGTACGCAGGCGGAAAACGAAGCGGCGCGCATTGTCCCACGCCGGCGCGCGGCGCGCGCAGCCAGCCGCCGTTCAGCGCGGCCCTGCTGCACTTGCGCTCGCACGGACGGCCCGGCACCCTGCCGCGACGCACCCGGCCTCACCTGGACGCCTGCCTCGCCATGAAACTGCTGTTCGGCCTGTTCGACCGCCTGCTGTTCGCCGCCGGCTTCGCGCTGGCGATGCAGCTGCCGCAGTTCGTCGACCACTACACGCAGCGCTACGGCGGCTACCACCAGGCGCTGGTCGACAGTCTCGCCGAATACCAGCGCAACGCCGACGCCCACTACGGCGGCGATCTCGACCGCCTGATCGCCGACCTGCACGCGTCGGCCGGCCCCGGTCTGCGCGAGATCGGCGACAAGCTGCAGCGCGATCGCGCCCGCGAGCTGCAGATGCGCGAAGGCCTGGCGATCCTCGGCCACGAAATCCTCGCCAAGCGGCTCTGGTATCTGGCCGGCCACCTCGACGTCGGCATCGCCGCCGCGACCTGGGCCGCGTTCACGCCGGGCCTGCCGCTGTCGACCGACGCCCTGCTCTGCGGCCTGGCCGGCGCCGTGCTGTTCAGCGGCTTCTTCAATCTGCTCGGCTGGCCGCTGCGCGTCTGGCGCCGGCGCGCGTCGACGCCCGCAATCGGCGCGCCGGCCCCGCGCCCGGCGCCGCCGCCGGCGGTCGAGCGCAAGGCGCCTACGCTGTAAGCGCCTCGGGCGCCGGTTCGATCAGCATCGCATCGCCGTAGCTGAAGAAGCGGTAGCGCTGCGCGACCGCGTGGCGGTACGCGGCCATCATCCGCTCGTAGCCGCCGTACGCGCAGACCAGCATCAGCAGCGTGCTTTCCGGCAGATGGAAATTGGTCAGCAGGCGGTCGATGATCCGGAACCGATAGCCCGGCGTGATGAACAGCCGCGTCTCGCCGCTCTGCGGCACCAGCGTGCCGACGCGGTCCTGCGCCGCCGCCGCCGATTCGAGCGCGCGCGTCACCGTCGTGCCGATCGCCACCACCTTGCCGCCGCGCACGCGCGTCGCCGCCAGCTGCGCGCACAGCGTTGCGTCGATCGCATAGCGCTCGGCGTGCATGCGATGCTCGGCGAGATCGTCGACGCGCACCGGCTGGAACGTGCCGGCGCCGACGTGCAGCGTCAGCGTCGCGGTCTCGATGCCGCGCTCGGCGAGCGCCTGCAGCAGCGCGGCATCGAAGTGCAGGCCGGCGGTCGGCGCGGCGACGGCACCGGGCTCGCGCGCGAACAGCGTCTGGTAGCGCTCGGCGTCGACCGCATCCGGCGCGTGCGCGATGTACGGCGGCAGCGGCAGACGGCCGGCGCGCTCCAGGAACGCCATCACGCCATCGTCGCCGTCGTAGCGCAGATGGAACAGGTCGTCGTCGCGGCCGAGCACCGTCAGACGGTCCGCGCCGACCTCGATCACGCCGCCGGCCTTCGGCTTCTTGCTGACGCCGAGCTGGGCGAGGAATTCGTGCGCGTCGAGAATGCGCTCGACGAAGATCTCGACATGCCCGCCGGTCGGCTTGCGCCCGTAGACGCGCGCCGGAATGACGCGCGTGTCGTTGAAGACGACGAGGTCGCCGGGCGCGAGCAGCGCCGGCAGGTCGACGATCATGCGATCGGCCAGCTCGCGGCCGACATGCAGCAAGCGGCTCGCCGAACGCGCGGCGGTCGGATGCTGGGCGATCAGCTCGGCTGGCAGTTCGTACTGGAAATCGGAACGACGCATGGTCGGTGGTGCGGTTCGGCGGTGCGGCCGCGCATTGTCGCAGAAGCGCCTGCGCCGGCGCGCAGCTCGCGCACAAAAAGAGGCCCGCGCGAGGCGGGCCAGGATCAGGTGAGACGCTACGAAGTGGCTGAAGAACGATCAGCCGTCGCGCAGCTTAGGCAGGTCCGGGCTCAGAACCTGAGCCCGCATGCAGCGCCGCCCATGCAGTGCCGCCACGGTCCGATGGACGGTGTCCTACAGCCGCGGCAGCGCGGCATCGCTACGCTATAGTCCACAGAACGAATTCGGCGTCTGAGGAGAGCAGCCGAAGACATGGATGCAAACGCACATCCAAGCGAAGTCTTTACCCACAAGTTCTTCGCCCCGCCCTCGTATCCGGGCGCGATCCAGCGCGACCAGCTGCTGGGTCGGATGCTGCGCGCGCCGCCGTACAGCGCCGTCGTCATCCAGGCGCCGGCCGGGCACGGCAAGTCGACGCTGCTGCAGCAGGCCAAGAGCCTCGGCGAAACGCGTGGCGCGGTCAGCGCCTGGCTCAGTTTCGACGAGGCCGACAACGACATGCGCCGCCTCGGCGGCCATCTGCAGGCGCTGATCGAATCGCTGCCCGGCGCCGACGGCGGCGACGACGAAACCGGCAGCGGCAGCAGCGGCCGGCGGCGCCTGTCCGACTGGGCGGCGAGCCGCCTCGCCCGCTTCGACGCCCCGGTGCACCTGTTCCTCGACGAATTCCAGGCGCTCAACAACCGTGCCGCGCTGGCGATGTTCCGCGAGCTGCTCGAGCGCCTGCCGGACAACGTCACGCTGTTCATCGGCACGCGCGCGCTGCCGGAAATCGGCCTGGCGCGCTTCGTCGTCAACAATCAGGCGCTGGTGCTGCGCGCCGACGACCTGCGCTTCTCGCCGGACGAGGCCGAGCTGTTCTTCGGCCAGGCGCGCGAGCTCGGCATCAACCGCCAGGAGCTCGACGCCATCTATCGCCAGACCGAAGGCTGGCCGGCGGCGCTGCAGCTGTTCCGCCTCAGCCTCGCCAGCCCGTCGGTGCGCCGTTCGCTGAGCGGCGCGAGTTCACCGAAGCCGCGCGAACTCGCCGAATACCTCGCCGACAACGTGCTGAGCCTGCAGCCGCCGCGCATCCAGCAGTTCCTGCGCCAGACCTCGGTGCTGACGCGCCTGTCGGCCGGGCTTTGCGATCACGTCACCGGCTGGCAGGACTCGCAGAGCATCCTGCTGTTCCTCGAACGCTCCGGACTGTTCCTGCGCTGCCTCGACTCGGACCTCAGCTGGTTCAAGTACCACACACTGTTCTCGTCGTTCCTCGCCGACCAGACGCGGCTCGACGAGCCGGACCTGCTGCAGACCGTGCACCAGCGCGCCGCCGACTGGTTCCACCGCCACGAGATGCACGAAGACGCCGTCCATCACGCCATCGCCGCGCACGACTACGCCTTCGCCGGCGACATCATGAGCGAGTGGATCGACCGCCTGATCGTCGACGCCAACCTGGCGACCGTCGAGCGCTGGTCGGATGCGCTGCCGCTCGAAGAGATCGCGCGGCGGCCGGCGCTGGCAGTGAAGATCGCCTGGGCGCTGGTCTTCCTGCGCCGCCATCACAAGCTGCGGCCGCTGCTGCCGACGCTCGAAGCCGCCGCCGAACACGGCGTCGACGCCAGCGTCGTGCGCTCGATGCTGGCGATGGTGGTCGACGACGTGCCGCTGGCCTTCGAGATCATCCGCGACGTCGCGATCCGCGACCTCCGGCCGGAAGGCTTTCGCGCGTTCGAGCTCGGCGCCGCCGCCAACCTCGCCGGCTACCGCCTGCTGTCGGTCGCCGACTTCGACGCCGAGCGCGAGATGCTGCAGCTCGCGCAGACTTACAACCGCCGCGGCGACGCCGCGTTCAGCGGCGGCTATACGGTCGCCGTGCATGGCATCAGCCTGTTCATACAGGGCCGCCTGGTCGACGCGCTGAACCTGTACCGCAGCGGCCTCGCCGAGCAGCATCTGGACCTCGACAAGTCCTTCGCCGCCGCCTCGCTGGCCGCCTGCTACGTGCACGCGCTGTACGAATGCGGCGAACTCGACCTCGCCGAGTCGATGTTCCTGCAGTTCCACGATGTCATCGCCGACTCCGTGCTGCTCGACTTCCTCGCGCTCGGCTACGTGGCGATGGGCCGCATCCAGCTCGCGCGCGGCCGCAGCAACCGCGCCGACGAGGTGTTCGGCGAAGCCGAGCAGCTCGCCCACAGCGCCGGCTGGCCGCGCCTGCTGCGCATCGCCGCCTGGGAACGCGTGCGCGGCGCCCTGCTCGCCGGCGAACCGGAGCGCGCGCAGGCGCTCGCCAGCCGCATCCCGCGGCAGCCGGAATTCGAGCTGCCTGACGGCGGCATGATCTATTCGGAAATGATCGAGGGCGACGCGCTCGGCGCGATCCGTCTGGCGATCCATGCCGGCCAGGCCGAAGGCGCGCTGCCACGCCTCGCCGACGAGATCGCGCTGGCGCAAAAGCAGCGCCGCCAGTACCGGCTCATCAAACTGCTGACGCTGGAGGCGCTGGCGCTGCAGCGCCGCGGCAGCGACAACGCCGCGCGCCGCAGCCTGCACCGCGCACTGCAGCTCGCTGCGCCGGAAGGCTACGTGCGCCTGTTCCTCGACGAAGGCGAAGCGCTGCTGCCGCTGCTGCGCGACGAGCACGCCCGCCTCGCCCAGGAAGTCGGCGGCGACGCCGCGCAGGCGACCCTGCACGACTTCGTCGGACGGCTGCTGGCGGCGACCGGGTTCGGCGCCGATCCGGCCGGTCCGGCGCCGGCGATGGGCAGCTTCCAGCCGCTCGAACCGCTGACCGACCGCGAGAAGGAAATCCTCGTCTATCTCGCCAACGGCGTGTCGAACAAGGAGATGGCGCGGCGCATCTTCGTCTCTGAGAACACCGTCAAGTTCCACCTCAAGAACATCTACTCGAAGCTTGCCGTCAGCAGCCGCCTGCAGGCGATCAACGCGGCGCGGCAGATGGCGCTGCTGCGCTGAAACGGCGCCGCGCACCGGCGCCGCGGCGCGCCGTTCGGGCCAAGGCCTGTTAACGCCGGTCGCGTCGCGGTGCTGCCGCCCGGCGAGCCGGCGGGCTCCGGGTCACCGTCCAAAGGGAAGGCGCGGGCCGTGCGCGTGGGTGATGCCCGGGAAGCGGTCGGCGACACCGCATGGCGGCGCGCCGGACCGCATCCCGAAAGGACCGCATCGCGGGCAGTTCGCCTCGCCCACGGCCTCGTCGCGACTGTACGTCCGGTACCGGTCGCTCCTCGTTCTTTGCGCGACGGCGAAACGGACTCGGCACCGCAACACGATTGGCGTCAGCAGGCCCTAGTCGCGCCGGTACAGAGTCACGACGCAGGCACCGCCGAGGCCGAGATTGTGCTGCAGCGCGACGCGCGCGCCTTCGACCTGGCGCGGTCCGGCCTCGCCGCGCAGCTGCCAGACCAGCTCGGCGCACTGCGCCAGGCCGGTCGCGCCGAGCGGATGCCCCTTCGACAGCAGGCCGCCCGACGGATTGACGACCCAGCGCCCGCCGTAGCTGTTGTCGCCATCCGCGACGAGGCGCTCGGCCTCGCCTTCGCCGCACAGACCGAGGCCCTCGTAGCTGATGATCTCGTTGGTGGTGAAGCAGTCGTGCAGCTCGATGACGTCGACCTCGTCAGGGCCGATACCGGCCTCGGCGTAGACGCGCTGCGCCGCCTGCCGCGTCAGCTCGCTGCCGACCGTGCGGATCATCGACGGCGGCTCGAAGCTGCTCGCGTAATCGGTCGTCATCGCCTGCGCGGCGATGCGCACCGGACGCGCGTCGCGCAGCCGGCGCAGGAACGCGTCCGAGCAGAGCACGGCGGCGGCGGCGCCACAGGTCGGCGGACAGCACTGCAGGCGCGTCAGCGGATCGTAGACCGCCTCCGACGCCAGCACCGCCTCGACGTCGAGCGGCGTGCGGAACAGCGCGTTCGGATTGTGCTGCGCATGGCGGCGCGCCTTGACGGTGATGCGGGCGAAGGTCTCGCGGCTGGCGCCGTAGCGCTCGCGGTATTCGCGGCCGGCGCCGCCGAACATCTGCGCCACCATCGGCGCCGAGGACGGCGCCTGCGCCGCGTGCATGGTCGCCACGTGGCGGCCGAGCGGCGCCTCGCGGTCGGCGTACTTCTCGCCGAGCGCGCCGCGCTCCATCTTCTCGAAGCCGATCGCCAGCACGCAGTCGGCGAGTCCGCCCTCGATCGCCTGGCGCGCGAGATAAAGCGCGCTCGAACCGGTCGAGCAGTTGTTGTTGACGTTGACGACCGGAATGCCGCTCAGGCCCAGTTCGTAGACGGCGCGCTGGCCGCTGGTCGAATCGCCGTAGACATAGCCGGCGTAAGCCTGCTCGATGTCGTCGTAGGCGACGCCGGCGTCGGCCAGCGCCGTGCGGCCGGCGATGCGCGCCATCTCCGGATAATCCGGGCTGCTGCCGGGCTTGACGAACGGCGTCATGCCGACGCCGATGACGTGGACGGGACGTTGCATGGTTTTCTCTCAGGTGGATACGAACAGGTCGAGCGCGGGCGTCGTGCCCGGCCGGGCCAGATACGGGTCGAAGTCGTCGACGCCGGCCTCGCGCAGCACCGTTTCGTCGAGGCAGGCGTGGCCGCTGAACTGGCGCGACGGCCGCGTCAGGATGCGGTAGGCGGCGTCGGCCATGATCTGCGGCGTGCGGCCGTCGCCCGTGCCGTCGAGGCCGGGCACGTTCAGCGCCGATGTCTCGATCAGCGTGCGCGGCCATAGCGTGTTGACGGCGATGCCGTCGTCGCGCAGTTCGGCGGCGAGGCCGCGGCCGAGCAGGCTCATCGCGTATTTCGACACCGTGTACGCGGCGTGCTGCGCGAACCAGCGCGGATCGGGATCGAGCGGCGGCGCCAGCAGCAGCACATGCGGATTGGCGGCGCGGCGCAGATGCGCCAGGCAGGCCTGCGTGCAGACGAAGGCGCCGCGCACGTTGATGTCCATCATCAGGTCGTAGCGCTTCAGCGGCGTCGCCTCGGCGCGCGTCAGGCTGATCGCGCTGGCGTTGTTGACGAGGATGTCGATGCCGCCGAAATGCGCGGCCGCACGGGCGACGGCGTCCTGCACCTGCGCCTCGTCGCGGATGTCGACCTGCAGCGGCAGCGCCTCGCCGCCGGCGGCAACGATCTCCGCCGCCGCGCTGTGGATCGTGCCCGGCAGGCGCGGATCGGGCTCGGCGGTCTTGGCGGCGACGATGACGCGCGCGCCGTCGCGCGCCGCGCGCAGGGCGATCGCCTTGCCGATGCCGCGGCTCGCGCCGGTGATGAACAGGGTCTTGCCGGCCAGTGACGCCGATGCTGCTGCCGATGCCGCTTGAACCATGGACGTGCCGCTCCGTTGTGTATGGAGTCCCGCGCCGGCGCGGGACGTGGGTCGGGAAAATGGCGGGTCGCGCGGCGCCGTCAGCTGCTCAGCATCACGCGGTTGTCGGCGCGAAAGCGCACGAACCAGTCGATCGCCGCCGGATTCAGCATCGCGTCGCGGCTCGCCGATTTTTCGAGCGGCCAGCCGCTCAGCAGGCGGCGCACCGGCACTTCCATCTTCTTGCCGGTCAGCGTGTACGGAATCTCGTCGACGCGGTACAGCTGGTCGGGGACGTGACGCGGGCTGCAGTCGATGCGCAGCTGGCGGCGGATCTTCTCGCGCATCGCCTCGTCGAGCTCGATGCCGGCGCGCAGCTTGACGAACATCGGCATGAAGAAGCGGCCGCCGGCGAGCTCGCAGCAGACGATGATGCTGTCGACCACCTCGTCGATGCGCTCGACGCTGCGGTAGATCTCGGCGGTGCCGATGCAGACCCCGTAGCGGTTCAGCGTCGAATCGCTGCGGCCGTAGATGTAGACGCCGCCGCGGGCATTGAGCTTGGTCGAGTCGCCGTGGCGCCAGACGCCGGGCCAGGTCGCGAAATACGACTCCCAGTAGCGCTGGCCGTCGTCGTCGTTCCAGAAGCGGATCGGCATCGACGGACAGGGCGTGCGCACGACCAGCTCGCCGGTCTGGTCGACGACCGGCTGGCCGTACTCGTTCCAGACCTCGACGTCCATGCCGAGCAGGCGCGTCTGGATCTCGCCGGCGTGGACCGGCAGCGTCGGCACCGCGCCGACGAAGGCCGAGGCGATCTCGGTGCCGCCGCTCTGCGAAGTCACCCACAGATCCGGCTTCACTTCGTCGTAGAACCACGCGAAGGTCTCGGGCACCGACGGCGAGCCGGCGAGCAGCACCATGCGCAGCGCCGACAGCTCGTAGCGCAGGCGTGGCCGCAGACCGTTCTTCTGCATGATCTGCGCGAAGCTCGGGCTGGTGCCGAAATGCGTGACGCGCAGCTGCTCGACGAGCTTCCACAGCACTTCGGGATCGGGCCCGATCGGCGAGCCGTCGTAGAGCACCGGCGCGGCGCCCTGCAGCAGGCTCGCGAGCAGCACGTTCCACATCATCCAGCCGGACGTCGAGTGATACAGCGGCCGGTCGCCGGGCCGCAGGCCGACGTGGAACGCGGTCAGCTTGCAGTGCTCGACGAGGATGCCGACGTGGCTGTGCACGACCGCCTTCGGCAGGCCGGTGGTGCCCGACGAGAACAGCACCCACAGCGGATGGTCGTGCGCGACGCGCTCGTACGCGAACGTCGCCGGCTCGGGGCCGTCGGCCAGCTCGGACCAGCGCCGGGCGCCGGGCAGCGCGGGCGCCGCACCGGGCGCCAGGTAATCGAGCCAGATCACGTGCTCGACGCTGGGCAGGCCGGCGACGATCGCCGCGACCTGCTCGCCGCGCGCGAAGTCCTCGCCGCCGAAGCGGTAGCCGTCGACGGCGAACAGCAGCTTCGGCGCCAGCTGGCCGAAGCGGTCGATCACGGTACGCGCACCGAACTCCGGCGAGGCAGCCGTCCATACCGCGCCGATCGCCGTCGTCGCCAGCATCGCGATCGCGGTCTCCGGAATGTTCGGCATGTACGCGCCGACGCGGTCGCCGGGGCCGATGCCGAGCGCGCGCAGCCGCGTCGCCAGCACGCGCACGCGATGGCCCAGCTCGCGCCGGCTCAGCTGCCCCGGCGCACGCCGCTCGGAGGCGTACAGCAGCGCCGGCGCGTCCGGATCGGCGTCCTCGTGGCGCAGCAGATGCTCGGCGTAGTTGACACGCGCACCCTCGAACCACTGCGCACCGGGCATCGTGCGGCGGTCGAGCACGTGCCGGTACGGCGTCTCGCTGACGATGCAGAAGTAACGCCAGATCGCCGCCCAGAACGCCTCGGGCTCGTCGACCGACCAGCGCCACAGCGCCGCGTAGTCGTCGAGATCGAGGCCGTGATGGGCGTTGACCCAGTGCCGGAAGTCCTCGACCGCCGCCGCCGAAACCTGTTCGGGCGGCGGCGTCCACAGGCATTCGCCTTCCGCGACGCGGGCGGCGGCGGGCGCGACACGCAGGCCGGCCATGGCGTGCGCGCCCGTCAGCCGATGCGCGCCGACGCGGCGTTGACCGTGAGCTCCGGGCGCGACACCAGGCCGAAGCTCTGCAGCACGCCGAGCAGCTCGCGATGACCGAAGGCCTGGCAGCCGGACGCGAAGCCGTAGCGCTTCGGCGGCGCCTGCAGCAGGTGATAGGCAGCGTAGGCCTGCAGCAGGCCGGTCTGCTTGTAGTTGCAGACGCCGTGGATCACGCAGTGCGCGCGGCCGAGCGGGCCGCTGGCGTGCACCGAGTCGACCGAAGTGTTCTCGCGCGGATTCTCGCGCGGCGGCATGCCGGCCTGCAGGCTCGCCGCCATCTCCGACAGCTTCTTTTCGGCCTGATCCTTGGGCAGCGGCTTGATCTGCTCCTCGACCACCGCGGCGATCTGCACCACGCCTTCCATCACCGCGCGCGCAAACACGCCGCCCTGCGCCTTGACGTTGGCGACGCGCGGATCATTCTTGAACCACACCGGATGCGCGGTACCGCCCCAGGGCAGCGCCATCGCCGTCTCGTGCTGGCCCGGCACGACGACCTCCGACTTGGCGGTCGGCGACCACTGCACGTACTGGTTGCCTTCGAGGTAGTAGAAGTTGGCGGTGAGGATGCTGAAGATCGTCTGCGTCGAGGCGTAGGTCGGGAAGCCCTTCCACAGCACCAGGATGTCGAGCGTGTCGAGTCCCGGCGTCTCCAGGCACAGGTTCGCGGCGATCTCGCCGGTCGTGTACATCTGCGCGATGCCGGGCGCCAGCAGCAGGTTCTTGTCGGCGAACTTCTGCCCCCACTTCGCCTCGGCGTGCATCATCCAGTTCTGCTCGCCGTTGGTGTCGGTGTAGTGCGCGCCGGCGTTGAGGCAGGCCTCGACCGCCTCGTCGCCGTACTTCATGAACGGGCCGACCATGTTGCACATGACTTTGGCGCCCTGCATCAGCTTGGTCAGCGCTTCGACCGTGTGCTCGACCTCGGCGATCTCGTAATCGGCGTTCTCGATGCCCGGCACGCGGTCGAGCACTTCCTTGATGCGCCTGGCGTCGCGGCCGGCGGCGACGAACGGCACGCGATGCTCGCGCAGGTACTCGGCGACCAGGCGGCCGGTGTAGCCGGTGACGCCGTAGATGACGACGGGCTTCTTGCTCATGGTTTCTCCTCGGATTCTGCGGATGTCGTTTTCGGGATGGCCGTCGTCAGGCCGTCATGCCGCCGTCGACGACGAGGTCGGCGCCGGTCACGTAGCTCGATTCGTCGGACGCCAGGAACAGCACGCAGGCGGCGATCTCGGCCGGCCGCGCGAAGCGGCCGAGCGGAATGCGCGCCAGCGTGCGCGCCGCGAAGTTCTGCGCGTCGTCCGACGCCATCGACGCCAGCGCGCCGGCCACCATCTGCGTCTCGGCGAAGCCGGGGCAGACGTTGTTGATGCGCACCGGATAGCCGCTGCGCGCGCAGTGCACCGCCGCCGAGCGCGTGAACAGGCGCACGCCGCCCTTGCTGGCGTTGTAGGCCGGAATCAGCGGCTCGCCGATCAGGCCTTCGATCGAGGCGATGTTGACGATCGAGCCGCCGCCCGTCTTCATGCGCGCGATCGCCGCCTGCGTGCCGAGGAAGACGCCGCTCAGATTGATGTCGAGCGTGCGCTGCCAGTCGGCGAGCGTGATGCGTTCGACGTCGGCGATGCCGGCCACGCCGGCGTTGTTGACGAGCACGTCGAGCCGTCCCCACTCGGCCTGCGCCGCGTCGAGCGTCGCCGCCCACTGCGCGGCATCGGTGACGTCCTGCACGCGAAAGCGCGCACGCGCGCCGAGCCGCCGCGCCTCGGCCTCGCCGGCCGCGCGATCGACGTCGGTGAGCAGCACGCGTGCGCCTTCGGCGAGCAGTGCTTCGGCGGCGGCGAGCCCGAGGCCGCGGGCGCCGCCGGTGATGACGCAGACCTTGTCCTGTACGCGTCCCATGTCGTCTCTCCTTCAGGCCTGCGCCGGTGCCGGCGCGTCAGTGCGGGCGTTACCGCGCCAGTCGTAGTCGCGGCTCTCGGCGGCGAAGCGCACGAACCAGTCGATCGCTTCCGGATTCATCATCGCGTCGCGGCTCGCGGCCTTGTCGAGCGGCCAGCCCATCAAGAGCTTGCGCACCGGCACTTCCATCTTCTTGCCGGTCAGCGTGTACGGCACGGCGGCGACCGCGTAGATCTTGTCGGGCACGTGGCGCGGACTGCAGTCCTCGCGCAGCCTGGCGTTGATGCGCTTGACGAGACCGTCGTCCAGCTCGATGCCGGGCTTGAGGCGCACGAACAGCGGCATGAAGAAATGGCCGCCGGGCAGTTCGCAGCAGACGATCAGGCTGTCGGCGATCTCCGGCACCTGCTCGACCGCGCGATAGATCTCGGCGGTGCCGATGCGCACGCCGTAGCGGTTCAGCGTCGAATCCGAACGGCCGTAGATGTAGCAGCCGCCGCGCGCGTTGATCTTGATGAAATCGCCATGCCGCCAGATGCCGGGGCGGATGTGATCGAAGGCCTCGAAGTACGATTCGCGATAGCGCTTGCCGCCGTCGTCGTTCCAGAAGCGCACCGGCATCGACGGAAACGGCGTGGTCACGACCAGCTCGCCGACTTCGTCGACCAGCTCGCGGCCGTCGTCGCTCCAGGCGCGCACGTCCATGCCGAGCAGGCGCGTCTGGATCTCGCCGGCATGCACCGGCAGCGTCGGCGCGGCGCCGACGAAACCGCTGCACAGCTCGGTGCCGCCGGACTGCGAGGTCACCCACAGATCCTTCTTCACGCAGCGGTAGAACCAGGCGAAGGTCTCCGGCGTCGACGGCGCGCCGGCGACGACGATCGACTCCAGCCGCGACAGGTCGAAGCGCTCGCCGGGCACCAGACCCGCCTTCTCCATCATCTGCACGTAGGTCGGGCTGGCGCCGAAGCTGGTCGTGCCGGTGTCGGCGGCGAGCTGCCAGAGGAAATCCGGCGACGGGTGCGCCGGATTGCCGTCGTAGAGCACGATCGCGCTGCCGGTGAGCAGCGCCGCCAGCAGCAGATTCCACATCATCCAGCCGGTCGTGCTGTAGAAGAACATCACCGAATCCGGGCCGAGATTCAGGTGGAAGTGCATGAGCTTGAGATGTTCGAGCAGCGCGCCGACGTGGCTGTGCACGATCGCCTTCGGCAGGCCGGTGGTGCCCGACGAGAACACCACCCACAGCGGATGGTCCCAGGCGACGTGCTCGTAGCGGAACGTCTCGGCCGGCACTTCGGGCTGCGCCATCAGCTCGCCCCAGCGGCGCAGCGCCGGCCAGGCCGGCGGCGCCGCATCGGGCTTCAGGTACGGCAGCCAGACCAGCGTCTGCAGCGACGGCAGCGCCTCGACGATGCGGTGCACCTCGGCCTCGCGCGAAAAGTCCTTGCCGCCGAAGCGGTAGCCGTCGGCCGCGAACAGCACCTTCGGCTCGATCTGCGAGAAGCGCTCGATGACGGTCTGCACGCCGAACTCCGGCGCCGCCGACGACCACACCGCGCCGATCGCGACCGTCGCCATCATCGCGATCGCCGTTTCCGGCACGTTCGGCATGTACGACACCACGCGATCACCCGGCCGCACGCCGAGCGCGCGCAGCTGCGTGGCGAGGATGCGCACCTGGCGGCCGAGCTCGCGCCACGACATCGTCGCCAGCGGCCGCGTCTCCGACAGGTGGTGGAAGGCCGGCGCGTCCGGCGCGGTCTTCTCGTGGCGCAGCAGATGCTCGGCGTAGTTGACGCGCGAATCCTCGAACCACTTGGCGCCGGGCATCGCGCGGCGGTCGAGCACCTGCGAGTACGGCACCGAGGACTGCACGTCGAAGTAGTCCCATATCGTCGCCCAGAAGGCCTCGGGCTCGTCGACCGACCAGCGCCACAGCGCCGCGTAGTCGGCGGTGTCGACGCCGCGCTGCCCGCGCAGCCAGCGCTGGTAGCGGGCGATCTGCGAGCGCTCGGCGAACTCGGGTCGCGGGGTCCACAGCAACTCGCCTTCCTGCACCATGTCGTTCTCCTCTTGTTCTCGTGTGGCCAGGGCCTTTTCCTAGCGCAGCGCGTAGACCCGGTAGCGGACCTCGAAGGTCTGCAGGTCGGCCTCGCCGACGCCGACGCAGTACAGGCGCTGCAGCCACTGGTAGTCCGGATGCGCCGTGCGCAGCCGCGGGCCGGTGTGCAGCGCCAGCCGCGGCGGCAGCTCGCCGGCGAGAAAGCGCTCGTAGGCGTCTTCGCCGGCGTCGGCCAGGCCCGCATAGTCGACCTGGATCAGCGCGCCGTCGTCGGTCTCGATCGTCGCGCGCACGTCGAGCTGGCCGACGCCGTCGCGGCGCAGCGTGAACCAGTCGGCGCCGACCGGACGCAACCGGCCGCGCAGGCGCGGCCCCTCGACGCGGCCGCCGCTGACGTAGAAGGTCACGCGGATGCCCTCCGGCACCGGCCCGATCAGCTCGGGCGGCGCCTGCAGCGTCGCGTGCATCGAAAACAGCGCTTCGCCGCGCAATGCGAAATCGGCGTCGTTCATGCGGACTCCCGGTCGGTGTCGGCGGCCAGCGCGGCGGCGCAGAAGGCGGCGAGTTCGGCGACCGCGTCGTCGGCCTCGCGCAGCAGCCCGGCCTGCAGGTGGAAGTCGTGCCAGAGCCCGGCGTACTCGCGCAGCGTCACCGCGACGCCGGCGGCGCGCGCCTTGGCGACCCAGCGCTGCGCGTCGTCGTAGATGATTTCCTCGCTGCCGACGTGGACCAGCAGCGGTGGCAACCCGGCGGGATCGGCGTACAGCGGCGAGCAGGCCGGCGTGTCGGCGGCCAGGCCGCCGCGATACAGCGCCGACCAGTGCGCGCCGCAGGCCGGCGTCAGCAGCGGGTCGCGCGCGGCGCGCGCCTGCACGCTGGCGCCGCTCAGCGCCAGATCGGTCCACGGCGAAATCGTCGCCAGCGCTGCCGGCAGGCCCTGGCCGGCGTCGCGCAGGGCCAGCGCCAGCGCCAGCGCGAGGCCGCCGCCGGCCGAATCGCCGGCGACGGCGATGTGCGCGGCGTCGCCGACCTCGTCGAGCAGCGCGCGCCAGACCTCGCGCGCGTCGTCGAGCGCGGCCGGATGCGGATGCTCGGGCGCGAGCCGGTAGTCCGGCACGATCAGCTCCGCGCCGCTGTGCAGCGCCAGGCGCACGGTGATGGCGCGATGCGTGGCCGGCGAGCCGAGCACGTAGCCGCCGCCGTGCAGATAGAGAATCCGTGTCGTCGGCCGCGTGCCGCGGCGGCGCAGCCGCTCGACCGGCACGCCGCCGAGCGTAGCGTGGCGGCGCTCGGTGCCGCGCGGCGGCGGCAGCGCGCGCAACGCAGCGGCCGACAGCGCGCGCTGCACGGCGACCGGCACGCCCGGCTGCAGCGCGCGCTTGAGCAGGCGCAGCGCCGGCGGCACGAAGCGGGGCGGCAGATGCATTCGTGTCTCCCGTTCAGCGCAGCGCCGCGAGACGCTGCAGCACGGCTTCGGGCTGCGCGTCACCGGGAATGCCGGCGTAGCGGAAGCCGCCGGGCGGACACGGCGGCGCCTCGCCGCCGCTCCAGTACGCGGCCGGCACCAGCTGCGCCGCGTAGCGCGCCACCGCCGGCTGCGGCGCGACGACGAAATCGAGCGCAGCGGTGCCGGCATCGGCGCCGGCCGGCGCCGCCAGCCCGAGCGCCCAGCGGTAATGCGCGGCGACGTTCAGCACCGGCTGGTAGCGGCCGAGCGCCTCGGCCGTCGCCGGCGCGTCGGCTTCCTGCAGCAGCAGCACGTCGAGCCCGGCGTCGCCGAAGCCACGCAGGAAATCGGCGACATAGACGGCAGCGTCCTCGATGTCCTCGTCGCCGACGTCCGGCGCCTCGCCGCAGGCCTGGCGATAACTGTCGAGCAGCCAGCGCGTCGGCGACGGACAGGCCAGCGCCAGCGGCTGCGCGGCGAAGCTGGCGCGCAGGCCGGCCGCCAGTTCGGCGAGATGCCGCCGCAGCGCCTCGTCGGCGAGCAGCGTGCGCAGCGGATACAGGGTGCGGCGCTTGGCCGCCATCGCCGTGCGCAGCGCCGGATGCGCCTGCAGCCAGGCCGCGCAGACGGCGCCGAGCGGCAGCTCGATGACGTCGGACTGCAGCAGGCCCTGCGCCTTGCGCTGCCAGGCGACCAGCGCCGAGACGTCGAGCCACGGCACCGCGCCGCCGGCGAGCAGCGCGCCGGCGTAGTCGGCGTAGTCGAGCCACAGCGCGCGGCGCCGGGCCAGCAGATCGTCGAAAGCTCCCATCGCTCGCTCCCGTTCAGACCGCGCCGCTCAGGCCGCGGTGTAGCCGCCGTCGAGCACCAGCTCGGCGCCGGTCATCCACCGAGTGGCGTCGGCGGCCAGATAGATCACCGCGCTCGCCACGTCGGCCGGCTCGCCGAAACGGCCCAGCGGATGCGCGGCCTTGATCGCGCCCTCGGCGGTCGCGTAGTCCGGCGCCAGACCGAGGTCGACGAAGTGCTGGATGAAGTTGGTGCCCATCTCGGTCGCGACGATCGCCGGGTGGACCGAGTTGACGCGGATGCCGGTGCCGAGCTGCGCGCACTCGACCGCCGCCGCCTTGGTCAGCAGGCGCACCGCGCCCTTCGAGGTGTGATAGGCGGCGTGGCCGGTGGTGCCGATCAGGCCGGCGACCGACGACAGGTTGACGATGACCCCGCCCTCGCCCTGCGGCGGCGCCATCGCGAGGATCGCGTGCTTGATGCCGAGGAACACGCCGGTGACGTTGACGTCGAGCACGCGCCGGAAATCCTCGACCGTGCATTGCGAGAGCAGCGCCGCGGTTTCGATGCCGGCGTTGTTGACGAGGATGTCGAGGCGTCCGTAGCGATGCTGCGCGAGTGCCACCGCCGCCGCCCACTGCGCCTCGTCGGTGACGTCGTGCACGCAGGCGTCGGCGCTGCCGCCGGCGCTGCGGATCGCCTGCACGGTCGCGCGCCCGCCGCCGTCGGCGACGTCGGTGACCAGCACGCGCGCCCCGGCCTGCGCCAGCGCCAGCGCGATCTCCGCGCCGATGCCGCGTGCCGCGCCGCTGACCAGCGCCACCTTGCCGTCGAGCCGGAACCGCTTGCCGTAGTCGGTCATCGTGATCTCCTCGCCGCCTATGGCGGTCGTCGTCGTTTTCGTCCGGACAGCGTCCGCGCCTCAGCGCGCGGCGCGGCAGGCCTCGAGCTCGGCTCCCTGCGCCGCCAGCTGCGCCTCCAGCGCCGCAATCTGCAGGTCCTTTGGATTGGGCATGAACACGCCCTGCAGCTGATCGGCGTCCATCACCACCTTGAGATTGATCGCCGGGTTCTGCGCGTAGATGCGACGGTTGTCGTCCCAGCTGCCGAAGTACGGCAGGTGCGCCGGCGGCTCCGGCGTGACCCATTCGGCGACGAACGTGTCGAACGGCTGCGAGCGCGCGATGCGGGCGCGGCGCTCGGCGGCGCGCGCCTCGGCGGTCGCCTCGACGTCGACGACCAGCTGCTCGCGGTCGTAGACGACGCGGTAGATGTCCCAAGCGTTCTCGTGCGACATCAGGTCTTCGCGCAGATCCTTCATCACCAGTTCCGGATCGCGTTCGAGCACGTCGCCATAACCGCCGCCGGCGCCCTGGCAGATCATGTAGACCTCGCCTTCGTCGCACAGCTCGAAGGTCATGCCCATGTCGTTGCTGCTGTAGCGGCCACCCTTGATCGGCTGCTCGTTCATCAGCCTGACGATGTCGAACACCTCGACGATCTTCGGATTCTTCTTCAGCTCCTCGAAGATGTTGATGCCCTTGATCTTCAGCAGCTGGTACGACGGGCACGAGTAGCCGCCGAACAGGCCCTGCGCCGACGGAAACTTGGAGCCCTCGCAGCCGGTCATGAAGCCCCACATGCCCGAACCGCGCGCGGTGGCGATCTGCTCGTAACCCATGCCGCCGCGGTACTTGCCGAAGCCGATGCGGTCCTTGGCGATGCGCTGCGCGCCGAGGCGGATGATCGGCGTGTCTTCCTCGTTGATCTCGTGCTCGCCGGAATCGCACATGAAGCCGAACACCGGCGACACCGAGTGCTCGCCGTCGGCGTGGCTGCGCGCGCCCTGGCCGTTGCCGTTGATGTCGCCGCAGAAATTGCCGGTGACGTCGCCGTGCTGGGTGATGCCGCCGTAGATGAAGGTCGCGGCCTGGTCGTACTGCGAGGCGATGATCGCCGAGTACTTGTGCGGCAGGCTGTAGTTGAACTTGTTCATCGGGATGGTCCAGGCCACGCAGGCCTTGAACATCGGCATCAGGCTCATCGCCTGCGGCATTTCGCCTTCGGCGTCGATGATCGAGTTGCGGTCGGAGATGATCTCGATCGGCGACAGCACCGCCATCGTGTGCGGCAGGTCCGGCCAGATGTTCTGCAGCAGGCCGGTGCACAGCGCCGCCTTGAACGAGGCGATGTTGGTGTTGACCGAGCGGTTCATGAACTGCGGCGCGGTGCCGCGGAAGTCCATGATCATGCGCTCGCCCTTGACCGTGATCGCCAGCGAGATCTTCTGCAGCGCGTTCTCGCGCAGCGAGGAGTCCATGAACTGCAGCACGCGCGTGGTGCCGTCCGGCATCTCGCGGATGCGGCGGCGCATCTCGGCCTCGGTGTCCTCGAGGTGGCTGCGCAACGTGCCGACCAGCATGTCCTTGCCGAACTGGTCGAGGATGGCGATGATGCGCTCGCGCAGGCGCATGACGCCGTGCAGCTTGACCTTCATGTCCTCGAGCTGCAGCTTCGGATCGCGCACCGAGTTCTGCAGGAAGGTGACGAGGTCGCGCTTGAGCTGGAAGTTCTCGACGACCTTGAACGGCGACATCTTGATGCCTTCGTCGTACTTGCTCTCGGCGGCGGCCGGCATGCCGCCCGGCTCGCAGGCGCCGTTCTCGCCCTCGTGGATCGTGCTCGACAGCCAGCAGACCAACTCGCCCTTGTAGAACAGCGGCATCATCATCGACTGGTCGGTGTTGTGCACACCGCCGTAGCGCGCGTCGTTGTGGATGAAGCCGTCGCCGTCGCGGACGCCGACCGTCGGATCGTCGATCCAGTTCTTGATGATGAAGCGGATCGGATAGAAGCAGCAGGCAGCGAAGGCAATGATGCCGTGCGGCGCGATCATCGCCAGATCGCCCTGCGCGGTGTAGATGCCGGTGACGAGGTCGCCCCATTTGGCGCCCGGCGCGGCGCCCATCTGGTTGACCATCGTGAACGCTTCGGACAGCGCGGCGTTGATCAGGCCGCGCACGTGATGGACCTGGTGCGGATCGAGGCCGCCGGCCAGCGCCGTCTCCTCCATCGCCGAACGCGGCTGGATCTTGTGGTTGCGCATGATCTCCGGATCGGGGCCGAGGAACAGGCGGTTGTCGGCCAGGAACTTGTCGAGCAGCAGCTGGTCTTCGCCGCTCAGTTCGACCTTCTGGGGCATGTCATTCATTGTCGTCTCCTCGCGCCGCGCGTCAGTCGCTGCGGCTTGTCGTGTAGTCGTTTCAGTGGCCGCCGCGCGTGAACCACACGGCGCCCTGGGCGGCGGCGTAGTAGCGCCAGCCCGGTTCGATCAGATAGGTGGTCGCCGGCGTCGTCACCAGCGCCGGGCCCTCGATGCGCGTGCCTTCGGCGAGCGCGCTGGCGTCGTAAAGCCGCGTCTCGACGGCGCCGTCGTGACCCGGGAAGTGGCACAGGCGCGTGCCGACCGGCGTCGCCGTCCGGCCCGCACGGCCGTCGTCCTGGATGCCCGAGAACGCCGCCGTCGCCTGCTCGACGTACGAGCACACGCGCAGGGTGTTGATGCGCACGCCGGCTTCCGGCGACTGGCTGCCCTCGCCGAAGCGATCGCCGTAGCTGCGGTGAAACTGCTCCATCAGGCGCAGCACGTCGCGCTGGCTGTCGAGGCGGTTGAGGTCGGTGACGACCGCGGTCTGCACGCGCTGGTTGCCGTAGCGCATGTCGATTTCGAGCCGGTAGCGGATGTCGGCGGCGTCGAAGCCCTGGCGCAGCAGATCCTCGCGGCCGCGCCGCTCCAGTTCCTCGACGCTGGCGTTGAACGCGGCGTAGTCGGAGAAGAAGCGCTTCAGGTTCGGGTCGAACAGCACGGTCCAGGTGCTCGACTCGTGGATGTGCATCTGGTTCATGTTGCCGGCGCCGACCGCCGAGAACACCGACGAGAACGGCGGCGCCAGGATGCGGTCGACGCCGAGCACGGCGGCGATGCCGCAGGCGTGCAGCGGACCGTTGCCGCCGTAGGCCAGCACCGTGAAGTCCTTGGGCTCGTAGCCACGCGTGCGCAGCTCGGTGGCGATGCCGTTCGCCATATTGGCGTCGACCGTTTTCTTGATCAGCTTGGCCGCCTCGGTGAGATCGAGATCGAGCGCGTCGGCCAGATCCTCGAGCGCCTGGCGGCTGCGCCGCGGGTTCAGCTTGATGTGGCCGTTGGCGTAGTTCGCCGGATCGAGATAGCCGAGCAGCAGATCGGCGTCGGTGACGGTCGGCTTGAGGCCGCCGCGGTCGTAGCAGGCCGGACCCGGATCGGAACCGGCTGACTCGGGGCCAATCTTTACTGTCTTGAACAAGCGGTCGTAGCTGCAGATCGAACCGCCGCCGGCGCCGAGCGTGACCAGATGCACCATCGGGATCGACACCAGCCAGCGGTCGATCACCGGATTGAAGTCGTAGTGCTTGACGCCGCCCTGGTCGACGATGCCGATGTCGAAGCTGGTGCCGCCCATGTCGGTGGCGACGACGTTGCCGAGCCCGGTCTGGTTCATCAGGTGCTCGCTGGCGGCGATGCCGGAGACCGGCCCCGAATGCACGGTCTGCAGCGCGTCGGTCGAATTGAGCTGCGCCATGCCGCCGGAGTTGTGGTTGACCAGCATCGGCTTGTCGTAGCCCTGCGCGCGCAGGTTCAGCTCCAGCGTGCCGAGGCCGTGGTACATGGTCGCGTGCAGGAACGCGTCCATGATCGTCGACATCGAGCGCGCGTACTCGCCCTTGCGGCCGGCGACCTGGTGGCTGAGCAGCATCGGGATCGCGCCGAGCAGGTGCGCCGGATACTCCTCGAGGAAGATCTCGCGCACGCGCAGCTCGTGCGCGGGATTGACGACGCTGTTGGTGAAGGCGACGACCAGCGCCTCGGCGCCGGCGTCGACCAGTTCGCGGATGCAGCGCCGCACGTCGTCCTCGTCCAGCGGCCAGAACGGCTGGCCGAGATAGTCGATGCGCTCGCGTACCTCGCGGATCATCGGGATCGGCACGATCGCTTCCGGACGCTGCGCGTTCGGAATGTCCATCTGCCGTTCCTCGGACAGACCCTCGCCGTAACCGCGCGCCCGCGACAGCGGGATCGTGCTCTTGAAGCCGGTCGTCACCAGCGCGCCGATACGCGGCCCCTTGCGCTCGATCAGCGCGTTGGTGCCGAGCGTGGTCGCGTAGCGCACCGAGTCGACCTGCGAGAGCAGGGCCGGCACGTCGACGCCGAGATCGCGGCAGGCATTGGCCAGCGACTCGTTGAAGCCCAGCGCGAGGTTGTGATGCGTGGTCAGCGCCTTGCCCTGCACGTTGCGCCCGCCCCAGGCCACGAAGCAGTCGGTGAAGGTGCCGCCGATATCGACCGATACGCGTTTCATTCGAAAATTCCTCCAGTGTCCTTTGGCCGTCCGCGGCGCGGCGCCGGCATCGGTGCCGGGCGCGCTGCGCGGATCGCCGATCGGCAGCCGCGCCTAGCCGCGGTGCCCGTGGTGACCGTGCTCGTGTTCGGCATGCAGCTTGCGGCCGAGCAGCACCTTCTCCAGCGCCAGATCCGGGCCGGTGACCGGCTCGGTGACTTCCTCGCGGCCCTGCCACTGCGCCTTGAGCGCGTCGATGTCGAGCTCGATGTCGTGCAGCGGCGGATGGCCGGGCGGCAGGTACTCCGCCTCGAACATCGTTCCGCAGTTCGGGCAGTAGTACTCGAGGATCCGGCACCACTGCGGGTCCGGCGAGTAGGTGCGTGCGTAGCGCTGCGGATCGAGCAGCGGCTTGTGGATCTCGCGCGGATCGCGGTCGTAGACGCGCAGGCCGCGCTTGTAGTTCTCGCGCGCCGAGTTCAGCACGTGATCGCAGCGGCGGCACTCCCAGTTCTCGGTGTCGAGATTGATGCGCAGGTATTCGGTGATCAGGACTTTCATCGTGGCTCTCGTGTCGGTGGCGGACGCGGCGCTTCAGGCCTTCGTCAGCAGGATGTCGCCGCTGTCGTTGAACTCGAAGCGCCATCCGGCGTCGATGCGGCAGGTGTAGAACGCTTCTTCGAGCACGGCCGGACCGGCGGCGCCGGACTGCGCGGCCTGCTCCTCGGCGCGGTACAGCGGCACCGCCTGCGGCGCACCGTCGATCAGCACGCGGCGCGTGCCCGCTGCCTGCGCCGGCTGCGTGTGGCCGCTGAACTGGCCGGCGAGCTGCGGCTGCGCGATCGTCCTGGCGGCGAGCAGCGACAGCGTCAGGCGCGCGTCGGGCGCCAGACCCGCCGGCAGCGCATCGCCGTCCAGCGCCAGCGAGCGCTCGCCCTGCGCGTCGCTGACCTGCAGCGTGGTGGTGATGTCGCAGTCGTCGAGCTCGATGCCCTCGCCGTACATGCCGCGCCGTGCCTTCTGCAGCAGCGCCTCGGTCGCCGCACGCAGGCCGGCGGCGTCGTTGCTCGGCAGCGGCGCGTCGTACTGGTGGGCGATGTCGGAGAAGCCGAGGCCGAACGCCGAGAACACCGCGGCCAGACCCGGAATCAGGATGCGGCGGATGCCGGCGGCGTCGGCGACCTTGCAGACCACGAACGGCCCGCCGCCGCCGAACGCGGCCAGCGTCGTGTCCGGCCCGATCGTCGCGTAGGCGCGCAGGCTGTCGGCGACCTTGGCGACCCAGGCCGCCTCCATGCGCTGCGCCGCGGCCTCGACCGACACGCCGAGCGGCGCGGCGACCTTGTCCTGGATCACCGCACGCGCACGCTCGACGTCGATCTTCAGTTCGCCGCCGAAGAACGAGGCCGGATCGAGCAGGCCCTGCACGAGGAAGGCGTCGGTGATGGTCGCCTCGGTGCCGCCGAGTCCGAAGCAGGCCGGTCCGGGCGCGCTGCCGACCGACTGCGGACCGACGCGAATTTCGCCGTTCTCGACGCGGATGATCGAGCTGCCGCCGACGCCGACGCTGACGACGTCGCACAGCGGCATCGACGTGCTGACGCCCTCGACCTTGCCGCGCGTGTCGGCGCGCACCCGGCCGTCCTCGACGATGCCGATGTCGGTGGTGGTCCCGCCGACGTCCATCGACAGCAGCTGGCGCAGGCCGTAGTGCGCGGCCAGCGCCCGCGCGCCTTCCATGCCGCCGCGCGGACCGGACGAGTAGGTCTTGATCGCCGTGGTCTTGGCGACGCGCGCCGAGTGGCCGTCGTTGCGGAAGATCAGCAGCGGATGGCGCGCGCGGTTCTCGCGCAGCTTGTGCTCGGCCGAATACAGGAAGCGCTCCATCGCCGGATGCAGGAAGGCGTTGAACAGCGCGCTCCAGGCGCGGCGCGCGTCGTGCTCGTCCTCGACCAGCTCGTGCGAGTACAGCAGCGGGATCGCGCCCAGCAGGTGCGGCGGAAACTTGCGCAGCAGCAGGCTGCGCACGCGCCGCTCGGCGTCGCCGCGGCCGGCGCCGCCGAAGGCGATGACGATGCGGTTGGCGCCGCTTGACGCGAGCTGGTTGACGGCAGCCACCGCGGCGCGCGCCAGAACCTCCTCGTCGGCGCCGGCGTCGAGCGTCGCGACGCGCTCACCGACCAGCGCGTCGAACAGCGCCGACGCGCCGTCATGCGCCCGCACCGCCCCGGCATCGAGGCCGTTGCCGGTGATCAGGCCCAGACGCGGACCCTTGCGCTCGACCAGGGCGTTGGTGCCCTGCGTCGTCGAGTAGCGGATGTGCGCGGTCGACAGCAGCAGTTTCTGCAGGTCTTCCTCGCCGTAGATCACACGCGAGGCTTTCTTCAGGCCTTCGAACAGGCACTTCGACAGGTCATACGGCGTGGTCAGCGTCTTGGTGCGCCAGACCTTGCCGCCGTCGATCACGCAGATGTCGGTCAGCGTGCCGCCGTTGTCGATGTTGATCAGCTTGCCGGCCGGCGCCGCCGCCGCGGCGCGCGCGTCGGACGGGTCCTTGAGTACAGCGTTCATGCCGCGACCTCCGTGGCAGAAAGGAAAAAGGACGGAGGAAGGGCATGGCCCGTGTCGATGACTGGCATGGCGGTCTCCTCCGCGCAAGGGTCGGGCTCTTCGCGAGCCTCGTTCTGGTGAAGAACACTAAGCGTGTCGCTGCGCTTCACCGCTACCCGCTCGGGTAGTTTTTGAATCCCGAGCGCCGCGATGCTGCCGGTGCCGCAACTTCAGCTGCGTTCCGCGCCGGCGCGCCGCGCTGTACGCCGACGCGAACGGCCGTCGCATCGGCGCGCGCCGGACGTCCGCACACGGCAACGGCGCTGCGGCGCACGGGCTCAACCGAGCCGCATCAGCGCGGCGTTGGTCAGATAGCGTTCGTAGATCGCCGCATCGTTGACGGTGGTCACGTGGCCACCGGCGACGCTGCGCACCTGTTCGAGGCGCGTCATGCGCCCGCTCTGGATGTCGTAGGCGTGCACGTGTGCCCACGACCAGTACGGATGGGCGCCGTCCTTGAACGACTTGCCGCCGTCCTCGTACAGCGCGTAGGCGCCGTCGAAGGAACGGTACGGCTGGCCGCGGCGGTCGTACGAGACCATCGCGATCGGAAGCGCAGTGCGCGCGTCGAACCAGACGCGCTTCTTGCTGACCGGCGCGCGCGGGAAGCCGATCGGTTCGGCCTCGACGACGATCGCCTCCGGCACCAGCTCGACGGTGGTGTCCCAGAAGGTCTTGCCCTTCGGGCCGCCGTGCGTGCGGTGCTCCCAGTTCGGGTGCGCCGCGTTCCAGCCGCCGGACACCGCGGCCAGCGCCGGACCACGGCCGACGACGCGATAGTTGCCCCAGGTGTGCAGCGGATCGCCGGCCGCCCAGGCATCCGACAGGTACAGCGTCGAGCCCGGCACCAGCGGTTCGAAGCGCTGGTCGGTCGGAAACTGGCGGATGCGCTTGAACGCCGGCAGGTAGCCGTACAGATCGGGGAAGGCGTGCTGGTCGTAGGCCCAGACGTTGAGATAGGCGGTGCCCTTGACGCTGTCCGGGCCGACGAAGAACACCGTCTGGTAGCGCAGCTTGTCCTCGCGGCCCGGCCAGTACGGCTTCGGCTCCAGGCGCACGCGCGCGACCGGCGACAGCTCGGCCCAGCCGGCCTGGTACTCGAAGGCGACCTCGCCCTGCGGATCGAGGTCGTACTCCTTCATGGCGTAGAGCACGGCGTCGTGACGGCCCCAGCTCAGCGTCAGCCCGGCCATCAGTTCGAGCGCGTCGGTGCTACCCGGGAACGGATGACCGCCGATCCACGGCCGGCCGTCGGCGGCGACGACATTGCCGCGCGCGTCGAAGCGCGCCTGGCCGCGGTTCTTCAGCGTCGCTTCCAGATATTCCCAGGGCGACAGCCGCATGATCTCGGTCGTCGTCGGCGCCACACGCAGGCGGCGGCCGAGCGTGGCGATCTGCGCGTACTTGATCGGTTCGAGCAGGTCCTTGACCAGCTCGACGTTGGCGGCGCTAATCTCGTCGCCGGCCTTGATGCGGCCCTTGCTGTACGCCTCGATCGACAGCAGCTCGTCCGGGTAGGCCTTGCTCACCTCGCCGGTCTGCGCGACCGCGTCCCACAGCGGCATCAGCACGCCGGCCGCGGCCGCGCCCGACAGCGCGAGGAAGTGCCGGCGGCTGTAGCCGGGTCCGTAGCGGCGCAGGTGCATGCGGGGCTTCTCCAAAAAATACGGCGATCAACCGCTGCCGATCGATCGCCGGAGCCCCAGACCTGCGGGGCATGGGGAGGTCTTTGCAGGGCCTAGAACTGATATCCGACGCGCAGCGTGAACTCGTCCGCGAAGTCGGCCGTCGACAGCGCGTTGTTGTTCGGATTGCCGCCGAGATGGCCGTTGATGTAGCTGTAGAAGGCGTCGACGGTGATCGAGCCGCGCGGCTTCCACTTGATGCCCGGTTGCACGAGGATGCCGCCGCGCGGGTCGTACAGCGTCGCCAGCGAGACGCGGTAGATGTCCTGCGGGAACGGCTGCTGCAGCGCGAACACGACGTAGTTGGCGCCGCCGCTGATGCCGCCGGCCGGGGCGTTGACGTTGCCGCCGTAGCCTTTCAGCGCGCGTCCGAACAGATCGTCCTTGGTGCGATGCATGTACTGCAGCACCATGTAGGTCGCCGGGAAGGCCTGCGTGAAGCGATGGTACTTTTCGAGCACCAGTGCGCCGATCGCGCTGTCCTCGCGCAGGTAGTTGCGCGACAGCGACGGCGCCGTGTAGACGCGGTTCGGCGTGTACGAGGCTTCGAGGTTGATGATCAGCTGGTCGAGGAACGAGCCCGGCGTGCCTTCTGTGACGTAGCTGACGCCGGCGCCGAACACGTTCTCGGCGAAGTACTCGCGGGCGATGTGTCCGCGCAGCGCGCCGCCGGCCGCCATGAAGAAGGTGTTCAGCTCGTTGTACGCGGCCTGCGTGTCCGCCGCCGGCGCCGCCAGCAGCCGGCTGGTCGCCGGCGCGAACTCGTTGATCGCGGCGTTGAGGCCCTCGACCGCGTCGAGGCGCGCCATGCCGGCGTAGTGGAACCACTCGTTCGCCGAGTAGACGCCGCCGGGCGCCGCTTCGAACGGCGTCTGCGCGAGCAGCTCGCCGGTCGACGGCCCGGTGACGCCGTTGTTGAGCAGGTTCTCGGTGATGCCGAGGATGTTGTTGTTCGGCAGGTCGCGGTCGACGTCCGACGCCGTCCAGCGGAACACACCGTCCGGGTTGTAGCGGCGCACCGCCATCGCCTGGAAGCCCCACTGCCCGTAGTTGCCCTTCAGGCGCAGGCCGTAGCTGATCTTGTCGTCGAAGCCACCCTTGGCGTACAGGTCGTGCACCGTGAACTGGGTCGGGATCACGTTGTACGGCGTGTTCGGGTTGCCGTAGATCGACGGCTGGAACTTCTGCACGTAGGCGTCGGCGAGCCATTCGTCGCTGATCTGGTAACCGAGGCGCAGGCCCAGCGAGGGCACGCGCTTGTCGGAGAACTCTTCCTGCGCGTTGTCGAGCACCGAATGGCGGCGCAGGTCGAGACCGTCGACGACGTCGAGCACGCGGAAGAAGATCGCCTGGCCCCAGGCGATCTGCTGGTTGCCGAGGCGCAGGTTCAGCGGGCCGTGGTTGTATTCGAGGAACAGCGCCGGGAAATAGACCTGGTAGTTCTTGCCGTCCCATTCCAGCGGATTCGGCGTCGAGTCACCCTCGACGCGGTACTCGTAGAAGTTCGGCTGATGGTGGTACAGCGCCGGATCGCCGCCGACGATGCCCATGCCGTCGGCGCCGACCAGATGCTCGGCGTTGATGTCGTCGTAGACGCCGGGGTCGTACATCGCGCGCAGGCGCGCGACCAGACTCAGGTCCGAGTTGAAGCGGATGCCGGCTTCGAGCTCGCCGCGCAGCACCATCATGTTGAAGGTGTTGTCGGTGCTGCGCACCGGACGCTCGATGGTGTCGGCGATCGGCAGCTGGCCGTTGACCACCGGCACCGCGCCGAGCAGATCGCCGAGCAGCGTGCCGGGCTGGGTGACGCTGCCCAGGCCGATGGCGTTGAGCGCGCCGGACAGCACCGGCACCGACAGCACCGGCCCGTAGGCGGTGAACGGATCGCCGGCCTGGCGCGCGACGCTGACGCCGTTGTAGACGTTGCCGCCCTGATTGAACGGATTCTCGTCGCCGGTGGCGACCGCGATCTCGGGGCGGATGAAGCCGCCGAGGCTGAAATCCATGCCGCTGAACAGCGACGAGAAGAAGCCGGAATCGCCGCCTTCCCCGTCGTCCTGCGCCGACGCCACGCCGGCCTGCACCAGTCCGCTGCCGAGCAGCGCGACGGCTGCCCATCTTGTCTTTCGATTCACGTCTGACCCCTCGCTTTCAGACCGCTTATTCGTTCTCGGGCGCCGGCCGCTATTCGCCGACGCGCACGATCCGTCCCGCCTGGCCGACGACCAGCGCCGGCCCTCCCGCCACGTGCGTGACACCCTGGTTCCAGTAGGCCGCGACTTCCGGCGTGTCGACGTGCTGCCAGCTGGCGCCGTCGTCGCGGCTTTGCAGCTGCTCGCGGATCGCGGTGATGACGACGCGCCCGCCGGGCAGCGAATCGACGCCGAGCAGGATCGCCTGCGTGCCGGCGTCGAGCGCCTGCCAGTGCGCGCCGCCGTCGGCCGTCTTCAGCACCGTGCCGCTCTGGCCGACGGCGTAGCCGACGCCGTCGCCGCGCAGGTCGAGCGCGAACAGCGAGGCGTCGCCCTTGTGCAGCAGCTGCCAGTCGCCGCCGCCGTCGGCCGAACGCAGGATCAGCCCGAACTCGCCGGCCAGCGTGATCACGCCGCGCTCGTCGATCTGCACGTCGTAGACGTGCGGCTCCTCGCCGTTCTCGGTGTACGCGGCCCAACCCGGCGCGATCGCACGCCAGTGCGCGCCGCCGTCGTCGGACTTCAGCACCGTGCCGAACGCGCCGACCGCGACCGCCTCGCCGCGCGCGTTGAGCGACACCGCGAACAGCCGCGCGTCGGTGCCGGCATCGACCTTGCGCCACTGGCCCTGCGCGTCGCGCAGCAGCACGGCGCCCTGCTGGCCGACGGCGATCGCGTGCGAGCCGCGCAGCGCGACGCCGAGCAGCGCCTCGGCGCCGGGCGCGGCGATCGCCTGCCAGGTCTTGCCGCCGTCGCCGCTGCGCTCGATCTCGCCGGCGGCGCCGACCGCGAGGCCTTCGCTGCCGTCGAAGGCGATCGCGAACAGCGCCTGGTGCACGGTGCCGCTCTGCACCACCTGCACGCCGCCTGCCGCGCCGGCCGCATACGCCAGCGGCGACAGCAGCAGGCCCAGCGCCATGCCCACGGTTCTGGCGTTCATCGTCAGGCCGAGCCGAGGCGCGCGATCGCCTGGTTGGTGAGGTACTTGTTGTAGACGTCGTCCTTGCCGACCGAGTAGCCGCTCTTGTAGCCGCCGGTCACTTCCTTGGCCTGCACGAAGCGCGTCATGCGGTTGGCCTGGATGTCGTGGCTGAGCACCGCGACCCACGACCAGGCCGGATGGGCGCCGTCCTTCACGGTCAGCTTGTCGTTCGAGTACTGCGCGTAGCAGGGCTCGAAGGACTTCCAGATCTCGCCGCGGCGGTCGTAGGTCACGTAGGCGACGTACATGCCGTTGCGCACGTCGATCCAGATCCGCTTCTTGCCCACCGGCGCGCGCGGATAGCCGGTCGGCTCGGCCTCCAGCACGATGCATTCCGGCACCAGCTCCATCCACACGTCGTGGAAGGTCTGGTTCTTCGGGCCGCCGTGCACCGGACGCTCGTAGTTCGGGTGGTAGCCGCCCATGAAGTTGCGCGAACCGATCGCGCCGAGCATCGGCTGGCGGCCGATGATCTTGTAGTTGCCCCAGGTCAGCATCGGATCGCCGGCCGCCCACGCGTCCGACAGGAAGAAAGTGATGCCCGGCACCAGCGGCTCGAAGCGCTGGTTGGTCGGGAACTGGCGCACGCGCTTGAACGCCGGCAGGTAGCCGTAGAGGTCCGGGAACTTGCGCTGGTCGTAGTACCAGGTGTTGAGGTAGGAGCTGCCGGCGGTGTCCTGCGGCGAGGTGAACCACACCGACTGATAGCGCAGGATGTCCTTCTTGCCGTTCCAGACCTTGCCGTCGACGCGCGCGGTGTTGTTGAGCTCGGCCCAGACGAAGTCGTACTGGTAGGCCTGCGTGCCGTCCGGGGCGATGTCCCAGTCGCGCACCGCGTACATCGAATAGTCGTGGCGCCCCCAGGACAGCGTCAGGTTGGCCGCCGCTTCGACGCCGTCCTTCGGCTCGACGAAGGGGTTGCCGCCGATCCACGGCTCGCCGTTGTCGGTGAACACGTTGCCGTCGCCGTCGAGCTTGGCGCGGCCCTTGTTCTTCAGCGTCGCCTCCAGGTACTCGGCCGGGAACAGCTTGGTCACGTCCTTGGTCGACTCGACGATATTGATGCGGCGCCCCATCGTCTTGACCTGCTGGTAGGCGATCGGATCGAGCAGATCCTTGACCGCCTCGACGTTGCTGGCGGTGATGACGTCGCCCGGCTTGATCTTGCCCTTGGTGTAGGCCTCGATCGACAGCAGCTCGTCCGGATACGCCTTCGAGCTGTCCGCCGCGTTGCCGATCAGCGGCCACAGCGGCGCCAGCACACCGGCGGCGGCGACGCCCTTGACCGTCTTCTCGAGCAGCATGCGCCGGCCGTAATCGAAGTCGTACTTCTTGATCCACATGGTTCTTTCTCCTCGCTCTACTGGCGGCGCCGCGGCGCCTGGGTCGTCGTACGGTGGGTTTGTCGGGAAGGGCGCGGCTCAGGCCGGCGCCGACTGCATCGGCTTGCTGCCGAGGTCCTCGGCGACGATCGCCGAGAGATCGACGCTCTCGCCGACCAGCAGGTCCTTGCGGCCGACGAACGAAGGCTTGAGCAGCCACACGATCAGCGGCAGCACGACCAGCGCGAGGATCATGTTGATGAGCATGATCAGCGTCAGCAGCAGGCCCATGTCCGCCATGAACTTGAGGTCGGACAGGAAGTACCAGGGCAGGATGCCGATCATCATGATCGAGGCGGTGAACATGATCGCCTTGCCGGTCGTCGTCAGCGCCGCGGTCAGCGTGCGGCCCCAGTCGTGATCCTGGCCGTGGTATTCCTCGCAGATGCGCGACAGCAGGTAGATGCCGTAGTCGATGCCGACGCCGATGCCGATCGCCGCGACCAGCATCGAGTTGACGTCGAGGCCGATGCCCATCAGGTGCATCGTCGACAGCAGCACGACGTTCGACAGATTGACCGGCAGCAGCAGGATCAGGCCGGCGACCAGCGAGCGGTAGGCCAGCGAGCAGCCGATCAGGATCACCAGGTTGAGGCAGCCGATAATCAGCCAGTGGTAACGGTCGACGACGTTGTTGACCGCCTGCTGCAAGGCAATCGTGCCGGTGCCGAGACGGATCAGGAACGCCTTGTGGTCGGCGCCGACCTTGTCGATCGCGCGGCGCGCCTCGGCCAGCGCGGCATCGACCGTCTCCTGCCTGTTGTCCTTGAACCACAGCGACACGGTGCCGTTCTGCTGTTCGAAGTCGATGACGTTGGAGAAGGCTTTCGGGCTGCTGCCGACCATCACCGCGCCGGCGGCGGCGTTGACGGCGGCGTCGGTCGGATCGAGCGGCGCCCATTTCGGGTTGCCGCCGGAGAACAGGCGGTTAGCCTCCATCAGATAGTCGCCGAACGACAGCGTCGCGCGCGGCGGCTGCGGCGAGCGCTCGATCTCGGCCTGCAGGGCCTGCATCGTCAGCACCGTGTCGGCCTGACGCGTGACGCGGCTCGGGCTCTTCTGGTCCTTGGCCTCGAACACGATCTCCAGCGTGTTGACGCCGGGGAAGTTGCGGTTGATCTGCGCGACGCCCTCGTTGTACTCCGACTCCGGCCACAGCAGATTGCTGCCCTCGACCGGGTTGCCGATCTTGATCTGCAGCGCGGTGTAGATCGCGGCGACGCTGCCGACCGCGACGATCAGCGTCGTCACGCGCGCCGGCCGGCCGTAGGTGGTCGCGGCGACGCCGCGCAGCAGCTGCGAGAACTTGCGGTGCACGCCGCCGCCGCCGTGGCCGACCAGCTTGTCGATGTTCTTCGGCGGCGGCAGCACCGACAGCAGCAGCGAGATCAGGAAGGTGCCGGTCGGGATCAGCCAGATCGCCCAGAAGCCGCAGAACAGCGCGAAGCGTTCCATCGCCGGAATCGGCGCGATGGCGATCAGGAAGATGCCGACGATGTCGGTGAAGATGCCGAGCACGCTCGGCACCATCATCACGCCCATGGTGATCTCGGCCGCCTTCTCGCGGTCGCGAAGATGCGCGTAGATCTCGTAATAGCGTTCGGTGAACTGCACGCAGTGCGAGAACGAGCGCGCGATCAGCAGCAGCGGCACGATCATCAGCAGCGGCTCGATCGGCGACTTCAGCCAGCCGACGAAGCCGAAACCCCAGATCGCGGCGACGGCGCTGGTGACGATCGGCGTGACGACGCCGACCACGTTGCGCATGTACAGCGCCAGGGTGATGACCAGCGCGGCGAGCGTCACCGCGAAGATCACGAACATCTGGCTTTCGTAGCGATAGACCCAGCCGGTCAGCGCCGGCTGGCCGGCGAGATGCACGTCGTGATGCTCGTCGCGCGCCGCTTCGACGAGCTTCTGCATGTAGTTGAAGGCTTCGCCGTAATCGAGCAGGCGCTCGATGAACGTGGCGTTGATCAGCGTCGCCGTGCCGTCGCCGGAGATCAGGAAGTTGCGCGCGCCCGGCGCCTTGTCGACGCGGGCCCGGAACTCGGCGATCTCTTCCGGCGTGGTCGGCGCGTGATCCTCCATCAGCGGACGCACGTCGATGCCGTAAGGCGTCGCTTCGGCGTAACGCGCTTTCTCGGTCGCGATCGACAGGATCTGGTCATGGTCGACGCCGGGCGCGAGATCGACGTCGCGCGTCAGCTTCCAGACCTTGGCCAGCGTCTCGGGATTGTAGATGTCACCATCCTTGCGCTGGATCATCAGCGTGAAGGTCAGCGGATTGCCGAAGTTCGGATGATCCTTGTAGACCTGCACGAACGGATCGTCCTTCGGCAGCAGGTCGGAGAAGATCGTCTTGAGTTCGACGTTGCGCAGTCCGACCGCGAAGAATGCCGTGACGAGCGCGAACAGCAGCGTCGTGAAACCGCGGTGACGCATCACCAGGGCGGCGAGCCTGAAGCGAAAGCTTTCCATGTCGTTTCCGGATAGGCCGGCGGCTGCCGGCGTGACCTGCCCCGAGGGCAGAACGGCGGGATCAGCAGCGCGGCGAGCAGGTCATGGCGAACGACAGGTCCACCACGCGGACGGGGGCAGGCAACATGGCTCTCTCCTCACTCGATGGCAGGGATCGGTCCGCGTCGCGGATGCCGTCGCTGCCTGTATTGATGGGAGCAGAAACTAAGTTCGGCCCCGCCCTGCCGCACTACACGAACGGGTAGTTTTCGCGCAGCCGCCTACCCGCGCCGCTCATGCTGGGCTGCAACATGACCTGCTGCATGCAGGTGAGGCGGCGCCCGTCCGGATCGACCATCGTCGCCTCGCGGCAGCGGGCCGCGCACCGAAACAGGAGGGCCCCGTGCGTCCGAGAACGGCGGCATTCGCGCTGATCTTCGTCGCCTACCTGACCGCGACCGGCGCCGCGCTCGCGCTGCTGGCCGGCGCGCCGGCGACGGCGCCGTGGGACGCGCTGCTCGCCGATCTCGCCGCCACTGTCGTCGTCTTCGCGTTCAGCCGCCGCTATCGCAACTCCAGCTTCTACGATCCGTACTGGAGCGTGATACCGCCGCTGCTGGCGCTGTGGTGGTTCGCGCACCGCGCCGACGGCGTCGATCTGTCGCGCGCCGCGATCGTCGTCGCGCTGGTCTGGCTGTGGGGCATCCGCCTGACCGCGAACTGGGCGCGCCACTGGGGCGGGCTCGCGCACGAGGACTGGCGCTATCCGCTGGTGCGTGCGCGGGCCGGACGCCACGCGCGGCTCGCCGACTTCCTCGGCATCCACCTGATGCCGACGCTGCAGGTGTTCGTCGCCAGCCTGCCGATCTACGCGGTGATGACGCGGGGCACGGCGCCGCTCGGCGCGCTCGACCTGCTCGCCGCCGTCGTCACGCTCGGCGCGATCCTGATCGAGACCGTCGCCGATCTGCAGCTGCACGCGTACCTCGCGCGCAAGCCGCGCGGCGGCTTCATCGCCCACGGCCTCTGGGCCTGGTCGCGACACCCGAACTACCTCGGCGAAGTGTCGTTCTGGTGGGGACTACTGCTGTTCGGCCTCGCCGCGGCGCCGTCGGCGTGGTGGTGGCTGCCGTGGGGCGCGCTGGCGATGACGGCGATGTTCGTGTTCGTCAGCATCCCGCTCATGGACCGGCGCAACCTCGAGCGGCGCCCGGCCTACGCCGAGCACATGCGCCGCGTCCCGGCGCTGCTGCCGCGGCCACCGCGGTGACCACCGCGGCGCCGAGTCATCCCGCAAATGGATCAGGCCTGCACCGGAGCGCGGTGCGGTAATTTGCGCGGCCGCTCGTGGCCGCTACGGAGACCTCTCATGCCGCGCATCGCCGTCGCCGACGATCTCGGCTCCTGGCTGTCGCTGCGCCCCGAACTCGGCGCCGGACTCGTCGCGCTCAGCGAGGCGGTCTACAGCCAGAGCCGCCTGACGCCGCGCATTCACGAACTGGCGCGCATGCGCATCGCGCTCGCCAACGAGTGCGAGGTCTGCCGGCGCGCACGCTACGCGCCGGGCTCGGATACCGGCCTCGACGCGGCGTTCTACGAGCACGTCGCCGACTGGCGCCGCTGGCCCGGCTACAGCGTGCGCGAGAAGCTCGCCGCCGAATACGCCGAGGGCCTCGCGCACGACCACCTGCGCCTGCGCGACGACGCCGATTTCTGGCAGCGCCTGCACCGGCACTACAGCGACGGCGAGATCGTCGATCTGGCGATCTGCTGCGCGCTGTGGCTCGGCGCCGGCCGCACGATGCGCGTGCTCGATCTGGGCCAGAGCTGCACGCTGACGCTGGAGCGCGGCGCGATGGCGGTGGTTTAAGCTGCGCGCCCGCCCGCCGCCGCGCCGCCGCCCCGCATGGCCCAGACCGCCACGCTGTACCACTTCACGATCCAGCTCGCCGACGTCGATCGCGGCGTCTACGCGGACTTCGAGCTGCGCGTCGCCCGCCAGCCGTCGGAAACCGCCGAGTTCATGCTCGCGCGCGTACTCGCCTACTGTCTCGAATACCAGGACGGCATCGCGCTGACCGAGGGCGTCGCCGCGGTCGACGAACCGGCGCTGCTGGTGCGCGATCTCACCGGCCGCGTGACGGCCTGGATCGAGATCGGCGCGCCCGACGCCGAGCGCCTGCATCGCGGCAGCAAGCTCGCCGGCCGCGCGGCGGTCTACACGCACCGCGATCCGGGGCCGCTGCTCGCCCAGCTCGCCGGCCGCAAGATCCACCGCGGCGACGAAATCCCGGTCTACGAACTCGGCCGCACCTTCGTCGCCGACGCTGCCGCCCGCCTCGAACGACGCAGCCGCCTCGCCGTCTCGGTCACCGAGCGCCAGCTCTACCTCGACCTCGACGGCCAGCCGTTGACGACGACGCTGGTCGAGCATCGCCTCGGCTGAACCGCGGCGGACACACTCGCGGCCGAGCGGCCGCCGTCACGCGCCACTTCGATGACGACGCGCTCGACGAAGCCTGCCGGCTGGCCGCGGCGCGGCCGCTCGACATCGAGGCCCGACTTCGATGGCTGGCCACGCAGCACGTGCCGGCGGCGCCCGGCCCGCTCTGTCGCACCTGAGTCACGCCGCGGCAGTTACACTCGCCGCCGGATACACAGGCCGGGAAGACCACGATGGGCAAGCGTTGGACTGCGGCGCTGGCGCTGGCTGCCGCGCTCGGCGCCGGATACTGGTGGCTGGCGCTCGACGGCCGCCTGCCGGACGCGGCGCATTACGACTTCGACCTCGCCGAAGTCCGCCGGCTGGCGGATTCGCTGCCGGGCGACAAGCCGGCGGCGGTGCAGGTCGAGAAGGTCGCGGCGTTCTCGTTCCCCGAAGCGATGGTGATGGCCGGCGGCGCCTGGCGCGGGCTGGAGATCCCGGTCTACGCCTACCGGCTGGTCTACGCCGACCGCACGGTGATGGTCGACAGCGCGCTCGACCGCAGCCTCGCCAAGCCGGCATTCATGGTGCCGTTCTTCGACGACGCGGCCTACGCGCGCGTCGAAAAGGCGCTCGAACAGGCCGCGCTGATCGTCGTCACGCACGAGCACATGGATCACCTCGGCGGCCTGGCGCGCCATCCGCAGCTCGCCGCGCTGCTGCCGGCGACGCGGCTGACCGCGGCACAGCTCGCCGAGCCCAAGTATGCGAAGGCCGCCGGCCTGCCAGACGGCGCGCTGGCCGGCTACGCGCCGTTGCGCTACGAGCGCTACGCGGCGCTCGCGCCCGGCGTCGTACTCGTCGCCGCGCCCGGCCACACGCCGGGCAGCCAGATGGTCTACGTGCGCCGCGCCGATGGCCGCGAGCTGCTGTTCATCGGCGACGTCGCCTGGCAGATGCGCAACATCGAGGCGCAGCGCGAGCGGCCGCGCTGGGTCACCGGCGGATTGATCGACGAGGACCGCGTCGCGGTCGCCGGCGAACTCAAGGCGCTCGATGCGCTGCGCCGCGCGGCGCCCGAGCTTCATCTCGTCCCCGGCCACGACGGCGAGGCGGTCGCCGCGCTGGTCGCCGCCGGCCTGCTGCAACCCGGCTTTCAGGAGTGAAACGATGACCCGCAATGTGCTCATCACCGGCGGCAACAGCGGCATCGGCTACGAACTGGCGCTGGCGCTGGCCGCACGCGGCGATCGCGTCGTCATCGCCTCGCGCGATCAGGCGCGCTCGCAGCAGGCAGTCGACGAAATCCGCGCGCGTCACGCCGATGCGCAGATCGAGGCGCTGCCGCTCGATCTCGGCGACGCCGCCGACGTCGACCGCTTCGCCGCCGAGCTGCTCGCACGCATGCCGACGCTCGACGTGCTGGCGCTCAACGCCGGTCTCTACACGCTCAAGCTGCGGCGCCTGCCGAGCGGCTACGAGGCGATGATCGGCGTCATGCACTTCGGCCATTTCCGCCTGACGATGCGTCTGCTCGAAGCGCTCCAGCGCGCCGAGCAGGGCCGCATCGTCGTCACCAGCTCGCTGATGCACCGCTTCGGCCGCATCGACGAGGCCAGCTTCACCGACCCTTCGCGGCACCGCACCGGCATCAGCGCGTACGCGCAGGCCAAGCTCGCCAACCTGCTGTTCACGCGCGAACTGGCGCGGCGCCTCGCCGGCACGCCGGTCACCGTCAACGCTTTCCATCCGGGCGCGGTCGCGACCGGCATCTACCGCGAGCTGCCGCTGCAGACGCTGATCACCGCGCTGATGCTGACGCCGGCACAGGGCGCCGATACCGCCATGTGGCTGGCGACCGCGCCGGAGCTGCGCCATGTCAGCGGCGAGTACTTCGTCAAGCGCAAGCAGCAGCGTGGCAGCGCCGCGAGCCGCGACGTCGCGCTCGCCGGCCGGCTCTGGGCACTGAGCGAAGCAACGCTGTCAGGCTGAGGGAAGGCCTGAAAAACGCCGTCATCGCGAGGCCGCACAGCGGCCGCGGCGATCCGGATACGCCGCTTGTTGCACAGGGTGCTGCTGGATGGCTTCGTCGCCCGGGCCCCCTCGGAAACCTCTGAATAGATCCGTCATCGCGAGGCCGCGCGGCGGCCGTGGCGATCCGGAGACGCCGCTTGTTGCATAGGGTGCCTGGATGGCTTCGTCGTCTGCGGCTTCTCGCAATGACCACGTATGCGCTTTTTCGGAGGTTCCCGAGCCGCTACGCCGGCACCGCGGCGATCAGCTCGCGCGCCAGCGCGTTCAGATCGCCGAGGCTGCCGACCACGGCATCCGGCACGTGCGGATGGCGGATCGTGCCAGGGAAGATCCTGTCGATCCACGCGCGATCCCAGCCGGCGCCGTTGTAGAACACCGCCGTCACGCCGGCCTGCTTGGCGGCGATCACATCGGTGGTGCTGTCGCCGACGTACCAGCAGCCGAGGCCCGGCGCCACGCCGAGTTCGTCGAGCGCCTTGAGCACGAGGTCCGGATGCGGTTTGCGGCGGCTGACGTCATCGCCGCAGACCATGGTGTCGAACAGCTCGTGCCAGCCTTCGGCATCGACCGTGTAGATCTCGTGCGCCATGAAATGCCGCGCGCGGTTCGACAGCACGCCGAGACGCAGGCCCAGCGCGCGCAGCTCCAGCAGGCGCTCGCGCGCATCGGCCTCCAACGGCCGCACCGCACCGAAGTGCCGCGCATAGCTCTTGTCGAACTCGCGATGGGCGATCACCTTGGCTTCCTGATCGGCACCGAACAGCACCTCGAACACATCGGTTCGCGAGATGCGCCGTTCGGCCTTGATCTTCGGGTGCAGGCGCGCGTGCTCGCGCACGTACTTGACGAGCTTGGCGTCCTCCAGCGTCTTCGACCGGCCCGGCGGCACCAGCCGCTCGATCAGTCCGAGCGGCCCGAGCCGCGGCAGCACATCGTCGAGCGCGTAGTACATCGCGTCCATCGTGTCGACCAGCGTGGCGTGCCAGTCGAACAGGATCACGCGCGGGCGCGCGCGCGGAATCTGCAGGATGCTCATGGCGATCCGTTCTCGTCTCCTCGCCCGCAGGCTCCGCCACCCGAGCCGGCGGCGTCAAGGCGTGGATTCCTTCAGCGGCACGCCGCCGTGGCCCGCCCCGCCGCAGCCGCGTGCCCTGGCCAGCCGTCAAAGCGCGCGGCACGAACGACATCCCGATCGCCGTCGCCGACGGCCTGAAGGCTTCCCCGAGGCGATCACCGCCTTCTTCCCCGATACGGCGGTCCGGCCCTGCATCGTGCAGCTGATCCGAGATTCGACACCGGTTCTCAGACAAAACCTCCGGCACGCGCGGATGCCGCTTGCCGCTGAACGGGATGCAGCGTTTAATTCAACGACAAGAGGTTTTTTCGGTGCGCAGGCTGTAATGCAGCGAGCGCATCCTGCTCCGGAGTTGATCCACCAGACTGAGGAGAAACCGACGATGCTATCGCGTCCGCCTTCGTTTCCGCTCCTAAAAACGCGACCGTCGTGTAATCAAAGCCTTGCGAGCAAGCGCGGCGAGTTATACGGACAGCATTACGGATTAGGCGGACAGCCTCGTCCGTCTAATTGGCGTTAGGCCCAAATCAGGACGGGCGCGAAGTTGAAAGACAAACTTGAACTAACTTGGGAAGTCGACTTTGGCAACCCGGGCGTAGACGACGCCAATGACAATCCGCTCGCCCGTGCGACCGATCGACTGTTCAGGCTTGGGAAGCCTTTCACTCGGTTGGGCAAATGTTTCTTCATGGAGCCAGCTGGCATCGTTAGGTGGCTCGGAATTTTTGTGCATTCGGCCGGCGACAGAACACTCTTCTTCCCCGGCGATGCGGCGCCAAATGACTACATCCGTGCAGTTGAGCACAAATCTGACCGCTGGAACCAACCTTTTCAAATTGACCATCTTAGCCTTGAGCCAGATTGGCAAAGTTGGCATCTCACTTCGGGGCAATCCAAAGAGCACTTAGGAAAACTTGCCACACACAAACTAGATTCCGAGCGTACGTTTTGGTTCGGAATGAGTGTTGCCGCTGAGAACCTTCGTGTTGTGAAGAATACGACTCGGGTAATTGCGGACACGCCAGTAAGCGATACTGACAGACGGGCAGAGGTGTTTAAACAATCGCGCGAGGGCGCCATTTTCCAGATGATGACTCTCAACTCAGGTCATCAGCAGATTCCACCCGAGGGGTTCTTGCATTTCTCGGTCATCGTCGGCTCGCCCGGCTTTCCTATCGGAAGCGGAGAAATACTCGGTTTGCCCCATGGAGGCCCTTTTCTTGCCAAACCGCCCCTGCCTCCCAGCGAGAAAGTTCCTAGCCGTCTTTACCGCTTGGTCCTGTCGGAGTCAGTCGAGTTAGAAATTACCGTCTCTGCACATGCAGGGCCGTTAAGCACCAATGTCGTCTACAGTTGTGCGCAGTCAGGTACGCAGGCCGCAAAATGAATTGCCATCCTTGGCCTAACAATGAGTTGCACTCCGACGTCCCAGCCGCCGCTTCGCGGCACCTGGGTCGCGGGTGAACTTGGGCGTTGAGGCTGTAGAAAAACCCTTGAACCCGGTCTGAATTGGCACGTAACACGCTGCTGTTTTCCCATCTGAATGGAGCAGCATCATGGCGCGCTACAAGCCGGTTGATCGTCATCTGTCGAAGCTGCTCGCGGTGCGTTTCTCCGAGCAGATTCTGCCGGGCAGCTTTGAATATGCAGTGAACTGGCTGGTCGATCACCAGATCGACATGCGCGT
>NZ_AUFV01000009.1 GCF_000426685.1 Solimonas flava DSM 18980
GACCGGGATGTGGCGGCAGAGCTCAAGGAGCTGCGCAAGGTGAAAAAGGCCTATGAGCAACTCAAGGTTGAGCATGACCTTTTAAAAAAAGCGATCGCATTCACTTCCGAACGAAGAGCGAAATCTTCGCCTACATCCAAAGCCGTCACGGGGAACACCCGGTGAGGCAGATGTGTCGGGTCTTCGGGGTCAGTGCGAGTGCGTAATCTTCCCCGTCAAGGCGACAGTTCAAAACCAGAGTTTCTGGCGGCTCAGCCCACGCTCTCAATCAACGCCACGCTGCCCTGACCCCCATCCGCGCAGATGCTGACGATAGCGCGTGTACCGGCTGGCATCGCGGCCAGTTCTTTCACGGACTGGCTGAGGATGCGAGCGCCGGTGGCGCCGAAGGGGTGGCCGAGGGCGACACTGCCGCCGTTGGGGTTGACGCGGTCGCGCGGGAAGGCGCCGAAGTCGAAGTTCACGCCGGCTTTGTCGCGCAGGAAGGCTTTGTCTTCAAGCGCTTTGATGTGGAACAACACCTGCGCCGAGAACGCTTCGTGGATTTCCCAGAGGCCGATGTCCTCGTACTGCAGGCCGTGCCGCGCGAGCAGGCGCGGGATCGCGAACGCGGGTGCCATCAGCAGGCCTTCGACGCGGAAATCGACGGCGGCGATTTCCCAGTCGACGAGCTTCACGCGCGGCGTGCCGGCGGGCAGCTTCGCCATGCCGGCCGGCGTGCCGACCCAGATCGCGGCGGCGCCGTCGGTCAGCGGTGAGGAATTGCCGGCGCTGAGCGTGCCCTGGCCGCTCTTGCGGTCGAAGGCGGGCGGCAGCTTGGCGAGTTTTTCGAGCGAAGTGTCGCCGCGCGGAATGCCGTCGCGCGTGACGTCGCCGACCGGGATGACCAGATCGTCGAAGAAGCCGCGTTCCCAGGCGGCGACCGCGTTCTGGTGGCTGGCGAGCGCCGATGCGTCCTGCTCGCGGCGCGGAATCTGCCACTGCTTGGCGGTGATCTCGGTGTGCTCGCCCATCGACAGGCCGGTCGTGCGATTGGTGACGGCCGGGATGTAGAGCTTGACGTCGCCGAGCTTCAAATCGCGGATCGCCGCGAACTTGTCGCTCATCGACTTGGCTTTCTGGAACTTGCGCAGCCAGTCGCTGAGCGTCTGCGTGAGGCCGACCTGCACGCGGCTCATGCTTTCGACGCCGCCGACCAGCGCGAGCTGGCGGCTGGAATCGTTGAGCATGCCGGCGGCCTCGAAGGCGCCGATCATGCTCGTCGAGCAGGCCATGATGGTCGAGAACGCGGTGATCGTCGGCGGCGCGCCGGCTTCCATCAGCACCTCGCGCGCGAGGTTGCTCCACGTCAGGTTCGGTACGACGCTGCCCCAGACGGCGAAGTCCGGCGTCGCGCCCCTGGCCAGCATGGCCTGCACGACCGGCACCGAGAGGCCGATGGCGTCGTGTTTCGCCAGCGCGCCGTCGACCTTGGCGAACGGTGTGCGCACGCCGGCGGCGATGAAGACCTCGGGGCGGGTGAGGGAATCGCTGGCCATGACGCGGTCCTTTTGGCTGAGACGGCAGGGAGTTCGAGTTTAGACCGGACGCGGCGCGACGCGGCTGGCGAGCGTGCCGTCGAGCCCGGCGATGCGGCGCAGGCCGCGCACCGTGGTATAGCCGATGGCGACGAAGATCAGCAGCAGCCCGAGCTGGGCGATGCCGAAGGCCGGCGCGTTCGGTGTCGGCGCCAGCGCCGTGAGCGGGGGAATCTTGGCGAAGGCCTGCGCGACGGCGACGAAGGCGTCGAGCCAGACGCTGACGGTCAGGCCGATGCCGTAGACCGCGCGCCAGCGGCCGGCGAGATGGCGTGCGTAACGCGCGACGATCGTCAGCGCGAGCACCAGCAGCGCGACCGCGCCGACGATGTGCGAGGGCAGGATTTTCTCGAACGGAAACAGGTAGCCGGTGGCGCTGGTCAGCACGGCGAGCACGATGAAGACGCTTTCGGCGGTCGGCATCGCGCGCGCCTTCGACAGCGCGTAGAGGATGGTGAAGCCGAGCAGCAGCGCGATCAGGCTGAGCGCGGTGTGGAAGACGGTCAGGGCATCGAGATACGGCATGGCGAAGTCTCCGGTTGAGGGCGCAAAACCGGCACGGCGGCGCCGCTGCGAACGGCGCCGCCGTGCTTCCGGCGATCAGGCCTTGATGAAGGCCAGCAGATCGGCGTTGAACTGGTCCTGCTCGGTCTGCGCGAGGCCGTGCGGGGCGCCCTTGTAGACCTTGAGCGTGGCGTTCTTGACGATCTTCGCCGACAGCAGGCCGGCGTTGCCGATCGGCACGATCTGGTCGTCGTCGCCGTGCACGATGAGCGTCGGCACGTCGATCTTCTTCAGGTCCTCGGTGTAGTCCACTTCCGAGAACTGCTTGATGCAGTCGTACTGGCCCTTGATGCCGCCGGCCATGCCCTGCGCCCAGAAGGCCTCGCGGATACCTTCGGAGATCTTCGCGCCCGGGCGGTTGTAGCCGTAGAACGGAATCGTCAGGTCCTTGTAGAACTGCGAGCGGTTGTCGGCGACGCCCTTGCGGATGCCGTCGAACACGTCGATCGGCAGGCCGCCCGGATACGCCGCGGTCTTGGCCATGATCGGCGGCACGGCGCCGACCAGCACGGCTTTGGCGACGCGCTTGGTGCCGTGGCGGCCGATGTAGTGGGCGACTTCGCCGCCGCCGGTCGAGTGGCCGACCATCACCGCGTTCTTGATGTCCAGCGTGTCGAGCAGCGTCGCCAGATCATCGGCGTAGGTATCCATGTCGTTGCCGTGGAAAGTCTGCTCCGAGCGGCCGTGGCTGCGGCGGTCGTGCGCGATCACGCGGTAGCCCTGCTGCGCGAAGAACAGCATCTGGCCGTCCCAGGCATCGGCGCTCAGCGGCCAGCCGTGCGAGAACACGATCGGCTGACCCTTGCCCCAGTCCTTGCAGAAAATCTTGGTGCCGTCCTTCGTCGTTACCGTGGTCATCTTGCTTGCTCCAGTCGAGTGGTGTGAGGCGGTTTTCGCGTCGGCCAGCGCTGGCAGGCCGGCGGCGGCCGCGACGAGCCCGGCGGTGCCGAGCACGAAATGGCGGCGCGAGATCGTCGCGTCGTCGGATGGGGTCTGCGTCATGGTTGCGGCTCCCTGCGGCGGTGTGGCGGTGGCGTCGGGGCCGGCCGGACGCACGTGCGATCGGCACGGCGGCGCGGCTTGCATGGCCCGCGCACTGTGTATCGGTGCGGGCCGGAGCCTGTCGTGGACGTGCGTGCTGTCGTGCTCGTGACGGTGGTGTCAGCGGCATGCGGCGGACGGGCCCGCCCGGAGTCGCCCGGACTGGCCGATAATGGCGGCCCTTGTCGCGCCGGCCGTGCGCGGCTGCACGTTCGCGGCCGGTGCCCATCCTGGACGCGCGGCCCGCGGCGCATCCGCGCAGCGCATACGCCATGGAGGCATCGAGCCATGCAGGCATTCAAGCGAGCACGAACATTCCACGGCGGGGCGATGGCGGGCGCACTCATGGTGTCGGCTCTGCTGGCGCTGCCTGCCGCCGCCAGCGACGAACAACCGCTGAGCATTGCCGCGCTGCAGGCCTGTGCCGCGCAGGTGCAGCAACTGCGCGCCGATGCGCCGGCGCTGAGCCGGCAGATCGCCGAGTTCGAAACGCGCCGCGCGGCGTTGAACGAACGCTCGGCGGCGTTGCGGCGCCAAGCGAACGTGCAGGATCGCGACGATCTGCGCGCGCAGCTCGATCTGCAGCAGCGGCGGCGCGAGCACAACGCGACGCTGGTCGCGTTCAACGACGAGGTCGCGGCCCAGCGCCAGGCGATCGTCGCGCTGGACCGCCTCAAGCAGGATTACGCGCGCGATTGCGCGGCGCGCAGCTATCGGCGCGAGGATTTCGCGGCGCTGCCGCCGACGGCGCAGGCGGCGATGCGCGCCGGCCTCGACGACATCGTCGTGCCGTCGCTGGAGACGGGGCCCTGAGCCGGTGAAGATCTGGGTCGACGCCGACGCCTGTCCGCGCGTCATCAAGGACATTCTGTTTCGCGCCGCGCAGCGACGCACACTCGAACTGGTCCTGGTCGCCAACGCGCCGCTGGCCGTGCCGCGTTTCCCGTACATCCGCAGCGTCGTGGTGCCGAAAGGCTTCGACGTTGCCGACCGCGCGATCGCCGGCTGGGCGCAGGCCGGCGATCTGGTCATCACCGCCGACATTCCACTGGCCGCCGCAGTCGTCGAAAAGGGCGTCGCGGCGCTCAATCCGCGCGGCCTGCTCTACGGTGCCGACAACATCCGCCAGCAGTTGTCGATGCGCAATTTCATGGACGAGCTGCGCGGCGCCGGCGTCGAGACCGGCGGCCCTGCGGCTTTTCACGCGCGCGACCAGCAGGCCTTCGCGAACCAGCTCGAGAAGCTGCTACAGCGCGTGCCGAAACGCGCGGTCAGCTGAATGTCACGCCCGGCGCGGAGCGCTTCCCTACACTGCGCGGACATTCCCGTTCCGATCCGAGCCCGATGCAAAACGTGACGACCCGTCGACACCCGCTGGCGCCGCTGCGCGACTTCCTGCGCCAGGAATCCGCGGCCGGCATCGTGCTGATGGTCTCGGCGGCGCTGGCGCTGCTGGTCGCCAACTCGCCGCTGGCGGCGACCTACTTCGAGCTGCAGCACCGCTACGTCGGCGGGCTCAGCGTGCTGCACTGGATCAACGACGGCCTGATGGCGCTGTTCTTCGTGCTGGTCGGGCTCGAGATCAAGCGCGAGATGCTCGAAGGCCAGCTCGCGAGCTGGCGGCAGCGCATCCTGCCCGGCGTCGCCGCGCTCGGCGGCATGATCGTGCCGGCGCTGATCTACGCGGCCTTCGCGCGCGGCGACGCGACGGCGATGAGCGGCTGGGCGATCCCGATGGCGACCGACATCGCTTTCGCGCTCGGCGTGCTGACGCTGCTCGGCTCGCGCGTGCCGCCGTCGCTGAAGGTCTTCCTCGTCGCGCTGGCCATCATCGACGATCTCGGCGCGGTGATCGTCATCGCCCTGTTCTATACCGCGCAGCTGCATCTCGATGCGCTGGCCGCCGCCGCCGCGGTGCTCGCGGTGCTGGTGGCGATGAACCGCTTCGGTGTGAAGCGTCTGGCGCTGTATCTGCCGCTCGGCGCGCTGCTGTGGTTCTTCGTGCTGCGCTCGGGCGTGCATGCGACGCTGGCCGGCGTGATGCTGGCGCTGACGATCCCGCTGCGCAGCGGCGACGCCGAGGGCGAGTCGCCGCTGCATCGCCTCGAACACGGCCTGCATCCGTGGAGCGCGTTTCTCGTGATCCCGCTGTTCGGCTTCGCCAACGCCGGCCTGTCGTTCGCCGGCATGAGCCCCGCTTCGCTGCTGTCGGCGGTGCCGCTCGGCATCGCCGCCGGCCTGTTCATCGGCAAGCAGCTCGGCGTGTTCGGCTTCGCCTGGCTGGCGGTAAAGAGCGGCCAGGCGCAGCTGCCGGCGCGGGCGAGCTGGCTGCAGCTGTACGGCGTCGCGCTGCTGTGCGGTATCGGTTTCACGATGAGCCTGTTCATCGGCGGTCTGGCATTTGCGGCGAGCCCGGCGCTGATGGACGGTACCAAGCTCGGCGTGCTCGGCGGCTCGTTGCTGTCGGCGCTGGCCGGCGTCGTGCTGTTGCGGCTGGCCGTCCGTCCGGCGCCGCCTGACCGCAACGTGACGGAGCCGTGACGGCGGCCTCGTTGTAGACAAGATCGCGCATTGAGCGTATCCCCGAGTCGGCGTACTGTGCGGATTCGGCTGGCGATGGCGCGCGAGCCTTCCCCGATCCGACATGGGCGCTTCGCTGCACCGATCAGGAGCCGCACGGGGTCTGGAATGGCGCTAGAACCGATCCAGCAGCAAAGGCGTGACGCGCATGCCAAGGCGATGGAGCGTCTGGTCGTCGTGGTGCAGGAGCTGTCGTACGCGCGTAGCCTTGCGGCGATCCAGGAAATCGTGCGGCGCGCGGCGCGCGAGCTGACGCAGGCCGACGGCGCCGCTTTCGTGCTGCGCGACGGCGAGTTCTGCCACTACGCTGACGAGGACGCGATCGGGCCGCTGTGGAAAGGCCTGCGCTTCCCGATGCAGAGCTGCATCAGCGGCTGGGCGATGCTGAATCGCCGCGCGGTGGTCATCGAGGATGTCTATCTCGATCCGCGCATCCCGCACGATGTCTATCGCCGTACCTTCGTGAAGAGCCTGGCGATGGTGCCGATCCGCGGCGGCGCGCCGCTCGGCGCGATCGGCATCTACTGGGCGCAGCGGCATCGCGCCGACGACGAAGCCGTCCGTCTGCTGCAGGCGCTGGCCGACGCCACCGCGCTGGCGATGGAGAACGTCGAGATGCGCACCCAGCTCGAGCGCCGCGTGCTCGAACGCACGGCCGAGGCCGTCGCCGCGCGCGAGATCGCCGAGCGCGCCGACGCGCTGAAGACCCGGCTGCTGTCGGCGGCCAATCACGACCTGCGCCAGCCGCTGCAATCGGTGAAGACCTATCTGGCGCTGCTGGCGCCGGATCTGGCGTCGCCGGAGAAGCGCGAGTTGTGCGCCCGCGCGCAGCGCTCGATCGAGGCCATGGACGAGTTGCTCGACACGCTGCTCGACCTGCAGCGCATCCAGGGTGGCCAGCTGCGCGCCGCGCTGCGCGACTTCGCGCTCGCGGAGCTGCTCGAGCGCATCGTCGTCGAGAACCGCCCGCGCGCCGAGGCCAAGGGGCTGCGCCTCGATCTGCGCATGGCGCCCTGCGTCGCGCACAGCGATCCGGCGCTGCTGCGCCGCGTGTTCGAGAACCTGGTCGGCAACGCCATCCGCTACACCGCCGCCGGGCATGTGCTGATCGAGGCCGAGGCGACCGCGCAGGCGGTGCGCGTCGCCGTCAGCGATACCGGCATCGGCATCCCCGACGAGGCGCTGGAGCGCATCTTCGAGGCCTACTATCAGGCCGAGCATCCGGCGCATGTGCGCAGCGGCGGCCTCGGTCTCGGCCTGTCGATCGTGCAGCATCTCGCCGGCGTGCTGGGCCTGCGCGTCGAGGTGCGCTCGACGCCGGGCATCGGCTCGACGTTCGCCGTCGAGCTGCCGCTCGGCGCGCCGCTGGTGGCAGCGCCGCGGCTGTCGGTGCTCGCGGCGGGGGCGGCGTTGCGCCGCGCGCCGCGCGCCGAAGGCCCGCTCGTGCTGCTCGTCGAGGACGATGCGGCGATCGCCGACGCGACGCGTCTGCTGATGCGCAGCGCCGGCTTCGGCGTGTGCGTCGTGTCGGGCTTCGCGGCGGCGCTGCAGCAGCTGGACGAAGGTTTACAGCCGGCGGTCGTCGTCACCGACTTCCGGTTGCCCGGCAGCAACGGCATCGAGGTGATCGGGCGGGTGCGCGAGAAGCTCGGACGCGAACTGCCGGCCGTGCTGTTCACCGGCGACATGTCGGGGCAGGCGGCGCGAATGGCGACGCAGGCCGGCTGCGCGCTGCTGCACAAGCCCTCGGATGCCGAGCGCCTGCTCACGGTGATCGAGGCGCTGACGTCGGCGCCGCTCCCTGCCGAACCGCCCGCGTCGCCGGCGCCGTCGCTGGCGATCTAGCCGGGGCGCTTCTGGTCCGGCGGGGCTGCGGGCGAGCCGCGCGGCGCGGCGCGTTCTCCTGTATCCGGATGATCCCGCCCGCGGCGCCCGCCGCTAAGGTCGGCCGCAGCCGGACGGCCCCGGCAAGGGGGAGGGCAGACGACATGGACCTTTCACGCCGAGGCGCCCCGCGTCGCCTGGCGACGGCGATCGCAGCCGCACTGCTGGCGGCCTGCAGCGCCAGCGCCGACCGCAGTGCCGCCGGCAACCCGCTGGCGACCGAAGCGCAGCGGACGCTCGATGCGCGGCTCGCCGCGCTCCATGCGCGCGACGACTTCGCCGTGGAACGCGCCCTGTTGCGCGCGCAGTTCGTCGCCGGCCACGGCCTGCCGCTGTCGGCCGAAGCGCTGGCCCGGCTCGACGCGGCGATCGACGAACTCGTCGGCGGCGCGCTCGCCGAGGCGCTGAACGGCAACGCGGCGCGGCCGCGCGTGCATTGGCTGGCGGCGGCGCCGCACCGCTGGTTCGGCATCGACGTGCCCGGCACACGCTGGGCCTACGACAACCCGGACAACGCCTACCGCACGATCCCGATCGCGCCGGACGGCCGCTACCTCGTGCGCGGCCGGCGCCACGGCGACGGCCCGGCCGACATGAGCTTTTCGCTGATCGACGACACCGTCACGCAGGGCACCGTCGCCTATCTCGACGGCAAGGCGCTGGCGACCGACGGCGACGGCCGCTACGCGCTGACGATCGACGGCGATCCCGCCGGCGAACGTGCGGCGCATCTGCGCAGCGATGCCGGCACGGTGCAGCTGTTCGTGCGCAGCAACCTCGGCGACTGGGCGCAGGAGGAGCACGACACGCTCGAGGTCGAGCGGCTCGATCTGGCACCGGAGCAGGCCGCGGAACTCGACGACGCGACGATCGTCGCCAGTGCCTCGCGCTTTCTGCTCAAGAGCGGGCCGGTCTACGGCCTGGCGCTGCTCGGTCTCAAGACCATGGCGGCGCCGCTCAACACGCTGCCGGCGCCGAGCCGCACGCAGACGCCGGGCGCACTGATCACGCAGGCCAACAGCTTCGGCCATTTCCGGCTCGGCGACGATGAGGCGCTGCTGATCTCGTTCGACCCCGGCGGCGCCGGTTACTGGGTCGTGCCGGTCACCGATCCGTGGATGCTCAGCGTCGATCCGGGCCGATACTCGTCCAGTCTCAACAGCCGGCAGGCGTTGGCGGACGCCGACGGTCGCTACACCTTCGTCGTCGCCGTGCGCGATCCGGGCGTCCACAACTGGCTCGATACCGCCGGTCTGCACGAGGGCACGATGATGCTGCGCTGGCAGCGCCTGCCGGCGGGCGGCGGCCATCCGGCCGTCGCGGCGCGGCTCGTGAAGCTGCAGGATCTGGCCGCGGCGCTGCCGCCCGGCACGCGCCGGATCGATGCCGACGAGCGTCGCCGCCTGCTTGCCGCCCGCCAGGCCGCCTACGCGCGGCGCTTCCGCGAGGACTGAGCCGGCCGGCGCCTCAGCGCGTGCCGCGATCGAGCGCGTCGAGCCGCGCGCGCAGCAGCGCCGGGAAGCGGCGGTACCAGGTCGCGTTGAGCGGCGAGGGATGCGGCAGCGGGTGCAGGCGGATTTCGCGTTCGCGGCCGGACGCGCCGCGCACCGCGACGGCGTACGACTGCTCGTAGCGGTCCTCGCGCGCCCAGAACGCTTCGAGCGCCGCCGTCAGCGCCTTGTCGCGGTTGAGCGCGAACCAGAAGAAGGCCTCGCGGCCGAGCACGATCAGGTCGTCGCCGCGCCAGATGTCGACGAGAACCTCGGCCATCAAGGGCTGGAAGCGCTTCTTGATGCTCGTCGACCAGGCCTTGTTGCCGAGCGGCTTGTACGGCACGGTGTTGGCCCAGAAGTAATCGCGGCCGATCGTGCGCGAGGCTTCGAAGTCGGGCAGCGGCGCGCCGTGGCGGTGCTCGTACAGCGCGCGGCGCACGAGCTGGCCGCCGGCGCCGATGAAGGGTTCCAGATGCTGGACTTCGTCGCGGCCGGGATCGCGGCCGAAGAAGCCGAGCGCCGCGTGCGGATCGCCATGCGCGACGATCGGTTCGAGCGGATCGCGCCCGAAGCGCGCATAGACCTCGACGTCGATGCCGGGGGTCGTCGCGGCGAGTTCGCGGAAGGTCTGGCGCTGTGCGTCGCCGAGCAGCGGCGCGGAAGAAAGAGTCGGATCGGGCATGCGCACCATGATGCCCGAAGCGCGGCGCGCCGGACGCGATGCCGTTCGCGTTTCGCCGGCGCCCGGTCGTTCAGAACCGGGGTTGATGCGCCGCGCTGTTCATCATCAGATCGTCGGGCGCGAAGCTCTGCGTGTGCTTGGCAGGGCCGCGGACCCAGGTGCAGCGGACGCGCCCGTCCGCCTTGTTGACGCCGGCAACCTTCATGCGAACGCTGCCGGCGCGCAAGACGACGATGTCGCCAACTTTGAATGAGGGATTCACGGCCTGCTCCGATTCTGCTGCGGCACGGGCCGCAGGCCACGGTGCGCGCTTCGCGACGCAAATGCAATCGCGGCCGGCGCGCGCGAACGGCGACGCGGCATCGTGCGCGTGCGGCGAGGGACGCCGCAGGGCGGAAGCGGTCGAGTCCGGCCCGGCGCTTCGGCATGGCGCGCCGGCCGGCCTACACTGCGCGCTTGGCAACGGAACATCCGCATCGCATGGAAGACTGGGTACACCGCGCGCTGCAACGCTGGCCGAACGTGCCGGCGCTGTTCGGCTGGCTGGCGCTCGACCGCCGCGGCCGCTGGCTGATCCGCGGCGAGCCGATCACGCGGCCGCAGATCATCGACACCATCGACCGCAACTACGGCGTCGACGCGTACGGGCGCTGGTATTTCCAGAACGGTCCGCAGCGCGGCTACATGAAGCTCGAAGCCGCGCCGTTCGTGTTGCGCGTGGCGGCCGACGGCGCCGCGCTGCGCACGCATACCGGCTTGCCGGTGACGGCGCCGACGCAGGCTTTCCTCGACGAGGAGGGCTCGCTGCTGCTCGTCACCGAGCACGGCCCGGCGCTGCTCGCCGATCACGATCTCGACTGGGCACTGACGCGGCTGCGCGCCGGCGGCGCGCCGGTCGGCGAGGCGGCGCTCGCTGCCGCGCTCGCCACGCCGTCCGGCCAGCCGAGCGATCTCGAACTGGCGATCGGCGATCGGGCGCTGCGCGTGCGTCGGCTTGATCGCGCGCAGTGGCCGGCGGCGCTCGGCTACGTGCTCGATCCGCAACCGCGCGACGGCGAGCGCGCGACGCGCGGTGATACGCCGGCTTGAGCGCCGCGGCGGGGCGCAAGCTCGTCTGCCTCTGCCTCTGCCTCTGCCTCTGCCTCTGCCTCTGCCTCCCGTCACGTCTTGCGTCGGGGCTGTCCCACCGCAGCGGCCGGCCGTTCTTTTGTCCGTGCCCGGCCTGTAACGACGATGCCCGGGGCAATGCCGCGCGCGGCTGCGGCGGCGATTGGACCAGTTTCGGGGATAGTGCATTCGCGCCGACTGCGCCAATCGAGCGGATATCGCTGCCTAGAATCGGGTTTCTTCCCATTTGTGGAGCCGTTTCGTGGCAGACCATTCCATCCAGGGCAAAGTCGTGCTGATCGCCGGCGGCGCCAAGAATCTCGGCGGTCTCATCGCGCGCGATCTCGCCGCGCATGGCGCCAAGGCCGTGGTGATTCACTACAACAGCGACGCCACGCGGGCTGATGCCGAGGCGACCGTTGCTGCGGTCAAGGCCGCGGGTGCCGAGGCACTGGCGCTGCAGGCCAACCTGACGACGGCCGCTGCCGTCGGCAAGCTGTTCGCCGACGCCGTCGATGCGTTCGGGCGCCCGGACATCGCGATCAACACGGTCGGCAAGGTGCTGAAGAAACCGATCGTCGAGATCAGCGAGGCCGAGTACGACGAGATGTCGGCGGTCAACGCCAAGACGGCGTTCTTCTTTCTCAAGGAAGCCGGCCGTCACGTCAACGACGACGGCAAGATCTGCACGCTGGTGACCTCGCTGCTCGGCGCCTATACGCCGTTCTATGCGGCCTACGAGGGCACCAAGGCGCCGGTCGAACACTTCACGCGCGCCGCGTCGAAGGAGTTCGGCGTGCGCGGCATTTCCGTCACGGCGGTCGGTCCGGGGCCGATGGACACGCCGTTCTTCTATCCGGCCGAAGGCGTGGAGGCAGTCGCCTACCACAAGACGGCAGCGGCGCTGTCGCCGTTCTCGAAGACCGGCCTGACCGACATCGAGGACGTCGTGCCGTTCATCCGCTTCCTCGTTTCCGAAGGCTGGTGGATCACCGGCCAGACAGTGCTGATCAACGGCGGCTACACGACCAAGTAGTCGTCCGCACGGACGGCCGCCGCACCAGCCAGGCCGGGACGCCATGGAAAACCGCTACCAGCCAGTTTTCGACCGACAGCAGGCCCGCTTCCGCACGGACGCGACCAAGTCGCTGGAATGGCGTCTCGATCAGCTCGGGCGCATGGAGCGCATGCTGCTCGACCATCAGGCCGAGTTCTGTCAGGCGCTTTACGACGACTTCCGCAAGCCGCCGTTCGAACAGGCCTTCGAGATCACCGTGCCGAGCGGCGTGATCCGCTACTACCGCGAGCATCTGCCCGAGCTGATGGCGCCGCAGGCGGTGCCGCTGCCCCGGGGGCTGGAAGCGACCGGCAACCGGGGCGTGATCCTCAAGGAACCGTACGGCGTGACGCTGGTGATCGGGCCGTTCAACGCGCCGATCCTGCTGTTGCTCGATCCCGCGATCGCCGCGCTCGCGGCCGGCAATCCGGTGATCCTCAAGCCGGCCAACACGACGCCGGCGACGGCGGCGCTGTTCGCGCGCTACGTGCCGCAGTACTTCGCGGCGGAGGACGTCGCTGTCGTCACCGGCGGCCGCGACGAGATCGCCGAGCTGCTGCGCCTGCCGTTCGACTTCATCTTCTTCACCGGCAGCTCGACGGTCGGCAAGATCGTGGCGCGTGCCGCGGCCGAGCATCTGACGCCGGTGATTCTCGAACTCGGCGGACAGAATCCGACGATCGTCGACGAGACGGCGAATCTGGATATCGCCGCCGAGCGCATCGCCTGGGGCCACAACGCGATTTCCGGGCAGTGGTGCGTCGCGCCCGGCTATGTCTGCGTGCACGAGCGCGTCGCCGAGTCGTTCATCTCCAGGCTCAAGGCCGCGATCGTGCGCATGTATGGCGACGATCCCCGGCAGAGCCCCGATTTCGCGCGCATGATCAGCGCGCGCGACGCCGAGCGCGTTGCCTCGTACATCGTTGCGGAGAAGATCGTGCACGGCGGGCGCAGCGACGTGGCGGCGCGCTACGTCGAGCCGACGCTGCTCTATCCATCCGCCTGGGACGACCCGGCGATGCAGCAGGAAGTGTTCGGGCCGGTACTGCCGATCCTGCCGTATCGCGATCTCGACGGGCTCGTCGATGCGATCAAGCGCCGGCCCAGACCGCTCGCCGCCTACATCTTCAGCCGCCATCAGCCGAACATCGATCGTGTGCTCGGCTCTCTCTCGTTCGGCGGCGGCTGCGTGAACCAGACCAATCTGCATTGCTGGATCGACAGCCTGCCGTTCGGCGGCGTTGGTTATAGTGGCATGGGCAAGTACTACGGCAAGGCCGGCTTCGACGCGCTCAGCAATGCCAAGGCGATGCTGATCGGCCATCCGGACCAGCCGCTCGATGTCTTTCCGCCCTACGCGGACAAGGACATCACCGCGATGCTGGGCGTTTTTTCGTGAGCGCGGCCGCCGCGACGCGGGCGGGGAACAGGAAGGGGGAATGACATGCATGTGCTGCTGGTGATCGTCGGAGGCTGCGCCCTGCTCGGCGTGTTCCTGCTGTTCGGCCATCTGTGGGGCGCCGACGACGGCTGGCCCGCGAAGGCGGCGCTGGCGTTCGTGCCGGTCTGGCTGGCGGTCGCCGTCGCCAACCTGTGGGTCGGCGTGCAGCACGCCGGCTATGGCTTGCGCGAGGAGCTGCCGATCCTGCTGCTGGTTTTCGCCGTGCCCGCCGCGCTGGCGGCCGGCGTGCTGTGGTGGCTGCGCGCCTGAGCGGCGTCGCATGAGCGACGCTTCCGCTCCGCATCCGCTGCTGCGGCCGCGCGACGGCCATCATGCGCGCGTCACGTACGAGGAACTGTTCTTCGACCTCGTCTATGTCTTCGCCGTCACCCAGCTCAGCCATGCCTTGCAGCATCACCTCGGCGCCGTCGGTTTCGCCGAGACGCTGATTCTCTGGTTCGCGGTCTGGCTCGGCTGGCAGTACAGCTGCTGGGTCACCAACTGGTTCAATCCGGAAGCGCCGGCGCTGCGCGCGCTGCTGTTCGCGACGATGCTGCTCGCGCTGTTGATGGCGGCGAGCCTGCCCGAGGCCTTCGGCGATCGCGGCTTGTGGTTCGCACTCGCCTACGTGGCGATGCAGGTCGGCCGCACGGCATTCATCGTCCTGCGTCTGCCGGCCGCGCATCCGTTGGCGCCGAACTACCGGCGCATGCTCGGCTGGCTGCTGATCTCGGCCGTGTTCTGGATTGCCGGCGCCTGCGTCGACCACGGCGCGCGCATGGCGCTGTGGCTGCTGGCGGTGGCCTGCGAATACGTCTCGCCGATGTTCGGTTTCGCGCTGCCGGGGCTGGGCCGCTCGCGCACGCGGGACTGGACGATCGAGGGCGGCCATCTGGCCGAGCGCTGCCAGCTGTTCGTGATCGTCGCGCTCGGTGAAACCCTGCTCGCGAATGGCCCGGTGCTCGGCGGCCTGGAGCACTGGGACGCCGGCGTGCTGCTCGCGGTGCTGGTGATCTTCGCCGGCACCGTCGCGATGTGGTGGCTGTACTTCGGCACCTCGAGCCGCGACGCGACCGCGGCGATCACCGCCGCCGACGATCCCGGCCGCATCGGCGCGCTGTTCCACTATCTGCATGCGATCCTCGTCGCCGGCATCATCGTCGCCGCGGTCGGCAGCAGTTTCGTGCTGGCCGCGCCGCGGGCGACGGCAACGCTCGCGCAACTCGCGGCGCTTGGCGGCGGGCCGGCGCTCTACCTGCTCGGCGGCGCGCTCTACAAGCGCGTTGTCTACGGGGTGCTGCCACTCTCGCACGTCGTGGGCGCGGTCGGGCTACTCGCGGCGCTGGCGCTGCTGCGCGCCGGTCCGCTACTGCTGCTCGGCGCCGTCAGCGCCGTCGTGATGTTCGGTGTCGCCGGCTGGGAGGCCTACGCTTGCCGCACACGCGCCGCCGTGCCGGCCGTGCGCCACGGGGTCTAACACGTGGACGTTCTGGGCCAGTATCGCGTCTTCGTGCAGATCGCCGAGATGGGCAGTTTCATCAAGGCAGCGCATGCGCTGGAGCTGTCGCGGACTTCGGTGTCGTCGGCGATCCAGCAGCTCGAAAGCGAGGTCGGCGTGCGCCTGTTCCATCGCACGACGCGCGCCGTGCGCCTGACCGCCGACGGCCAGCTGCTGCTGGAGCGCGTGCGCCGTCTGCTCGCCGACGCGGAGGACCTCACGCATCTGTTCCAGTCGCCGCAGCGTCAGGTCGCCGGCCGTCTGATCGTCGATGCCCCGAGCCGCATCGCGCGGCGCTGGATCGCGCCGGCGCTGCCGGGCCTGCTGCTGCGCCATCCGCGCCTGCAACTGGTGCTGCGCTCGACCGACCGCAAGATCGATCTCGTGCAGGAAGGCGTCGACTGCGCGATCCGCGTCGGCGCCCTCAGCGACAGCAGTCTGGTGCTGCGTCCGCTGGGCCGCGTGTCGCTGGTCAATTGTGCGAGCGCTGCGTATCTGCGCGAGTTCGGCGAGCCGCGGCACGTCGACCAATTGCGCGACGGGCACTGGTGCGTCGGTTACGCCTCACCGGTCACCGGCCGCATGCAGGCCTGGGAAGCGCTGACCGCGGACGGCGAGCGCGAGTTCGATGTGCCGAGCCGCGTGATCGTCGACAACGCCGAGAGCTACATCGCCTGCTGCCGCGCCGGGCTCGGTCTGATCCAGGTCCCGCGCTTCGACGTGCAGCACCTGCTCGAATCGGGTGATCTGATCGAGGTGCTGCCGCAGGCACGCGCTGCGCCGATGGAAGTGTCCGCGCTGTACCCGCATCGCAAGCAGCGCGCGCGCCGGCTGGTGACGTTCATCGACTGGCTCCAGGCGCTGCTCGCGCCCAGCCTGGAGGCCTGAAGGCGCGCGCCTTCAGGGCGCGACGTCGACGACGAGCTTGCCCTGTGCGCGGCCCTCGCGCAGCGCCGCGTAGGCCTCGTTGACGGTGTCCAGCGTGTAGCGCGGCGCGGCGACGGCCGGTGTCAGCTGTCCGGCTTCGACCCGCCGCGCCGCCGCATCGAGGATTTCGCCGTGATGCGCGCGGCCTTCGCCGCTCAGCAGCGGCAGCAGCGTGAACACGCCGGAGTAGGTCGCGGCGCGGAACGACAGCGGCGCCAGCGCGTGCGTACCCCAGCCGAGGCTGCTGACGACGTGGCCGAAGCGCTTCACCGTCGCGAAGCCCAGATCGAGCGAGGCGCCGCCGGCGGTGTCGTAGACGAGATCGTAGCCGTGCCCGTCGCCGGCCTGCGCCAGCGCCTCGGGCAGCGCGGCGCTGCGCGCATCGACGAAGCGCGCGCCGAGTGCTTCGATCCGTGCGCGCCGGGATTCGCCGGCAGTCGCCACGACTTCGGCGCCGAAGGCGCGCGCCAGCTGGATCGCGGCCTGGCCGACGCCGCCGCTGCCGCCCAGCACGAGCACGCGCTGTCCGGCGTGGACCCGGGCGCGATCGACGAGGCCTTCCCAGGCGGTGATGACGACCAGCGGCAGCGTCGCCGCATCGCGCAGGCTGAGGTTCGCCGGGGCGCGCGCCAGCAGGCGCGCATCGACCGCGGCGTATTCGGCGAGCGTGCCCTGCAGGCCGCCGACGCCGCCGGCCATGCCGTAGACGGGATCGCCGACGGCGAAGCGCGTGACGCCGGCGCCGAGCGCCGCGACGGTGCCGGCGAGGTCGATGCCGAGGATCGCCGGCAGAGGCTGGCGCGCATGCGCGGCGATCCCGGCGTGAATCTTGAGATCGAGCGGATTGAGGCCGCTGGCGGCGACGCGCACGAGCACCTGACCCGGGCCTGCGCTCGGGCGCGGCACGCTGCGCACGCGCAGCGGCGCATCGACGGCGTCGGCGACCGCCGCCCGCATCAGGGCGGCGTGCGCGGGCGGTGTCGGGCCGGGCTGTGTGCCGGCCGGCGGAATCGGGGTCGAGACGGGTTCCATGGCGGACTCCTGAGGCGTGCCCGTGCGGATTCGCCGGGCGTGCTGCGCAGGCTAGTCCAAACCGTTTGGTTCAAGAATCCATGAATCTGCATAGAATCCATGCAGATTTGCATGGGGGCGCGCATGGGGCCGGATCGTCTCGAGTGGAGCGATTTGCGGATCTTTCTGGCGATTGCGCGCGCCGGGACGCTCGGCGCCGCGGCTCGCCAGCTCGGCCAGACACAGCCGACGATGGGCCGCCGCCTGCGCGCCCTCGAACGCGCGCTCGGCAAGACGTTGTTCCAGCGCACCGCCGGCGGCTTCGTGCTGACGGACGACGGCAGCCTCGTGCTCGCACACGCCGAGCGCATCGAGGAGGAGGCGCTCGCGTTCCGCCGCAAGCTCGACGGACAGGCGCAGCAGCTCGACGGGCTGCTGCGGGTTTCGTCTTCGGAATGGTTCGGCGTGTACGTGCTGGCGCCGCTGCTCGCCGAGTTCGGGCGCCGCCATCCGCGCGTGGTCGTGGAGCTGTTGACCGATGCGCGGCTTTACAGCCTGGCGCGGCGCGAGGCCGATCTGGTATTCCGCATCAAGCCCTTCGATGAGCCGGAAGTCGTGTCGCGTCGCCTGCTGCACATTCCGTATGCGCTGTACGGCGCGCTCGGCAGTGCGGCGCCGCAGGCCGGCGACGGACGCGGCGCGCGCGTCGTGACGATGGACACGGCCTTCGCGGAAATGCCGGACGCGCAGTGGCTGCGCCGCGTGCTGCCGCAGGCGCAGGTGGCGTTCCGTAGCAACAACCGCGAAGTGCAGGCGCAGCTGTGCGTGCAGGGCGCCGGCTACGCGGTACTGCCGCGGCCGATCGGCGATGCGCTGTCCGGCCTTGTCGCGCACGAGCTCGGCGAGCCGCCGCCGGGGCGCAACACCTACGTCGGCTATCACCGCGACCTGCGCCGCGCGCCGCGTATTCGCGCACTGCTGGATCTGCTCGGCGAGCGTTTCGCCGCGTGAGGGGCGGCAGGCATTTGCCGCCTCCCGGCTTTGCGCGCAGACTCGTGGCTCGATCGCGCTTGGTGCCTTTCATGTCGTTCCCCGCAGGTTGCAGCGATCACGACTTCAACTTTCTGATGCGGCTCTTCAGGCAACAGAGTCCGCCGCCGCCGTTTGCAGAAGACGAAGCGCGTCTGGTTCGTGCCGGCTGGCTGTGCCGGAACCTGCTCGGCGAACTGGCCGTGACCGAGGAAGTCGAACGGCATTTCCGCGCGACCTGGCGTCCGATCGTTGCCGACTCGCGGCCGCGTCGCTCCGCGCACTGAGGCCGTGGCATCGTGTCGCCGTGGCCCGGCGGCGGATGCTCCGCGCGCGTGATCGTGGCTGAACCTGCGGCCGCCCTGCCGGCGGCGCGTGCGGCGACGCCGGTCAGCGAGCCGGCGTGAGTGGCTGCCAGCCGCGACCGGGCTGGCGCTCCCAGCGCATCGCGCAACCCAGACAGAGGAAGTGCTGGCCGCTGCCGACGCGTCGGGTCTTGATGTCGATGACCACGGCGCTTTCGACCAGGCCGGCGTGGCGCGCGACCCGGGCCCGGTCTGCGTTCAGCGCTTCGCAATCCGGGCACATGCGTTTCATCGGCCTTGCCTCCGTTCGAGCAAGGCAGCATACGCGCTTTGCCGGCGATGACGGCCGGCCCGTCGGCGGCGTGCGCCGCCGGGCGCTGCGCCACACGGCCAAAAAAAGCCCCGGCCGATGCGGGCCGGGGCCGGATGCTCAAGCGACGAGCGGGGCGATCCTTCCGAAGCGTCCGCTGTTGAAGTCGTCGATCGCTTCGGCGATCTGCGCCTCGGTGTTCATCACGAACGGGCCGTGGCCGCGGATCGGTTCGTCGAGCGGTTCGCCGCTGAGCAGCAGCACGGTCGCCTCGCCGTTGGCTTCGATCTGCACGTCGCTGCCGTCGCGGTCGAGCACGATCAGCTGGCCGCCGCGCGCGATCTCGCTGCCGTTGATCTCGACCGTGCCGTGCAGCACGACCAGCGCGAGCGTGCGGCCGTCGGCGACCGGCAGGCGCACGAGCGCGTCGCGGTTCAGGCGCAGATCCCAGACGTCGATCGCGCTGAAGGTGCGCGCCGGCCCGCGGCGTCCGTCGTATTCGCCGGCGATCACGCGCACGCGGCCCGCGTCGTCCGGCAGCGCGACGCTGGGGATGTCGCGCGCGAGCAGGGTCTGGTAGCCCGGCCGGGTCATCTTGTCCTTCGCCGGCAGGTTCACCCACAGCTGCACCATCTCCAGCGTGCCGCCGCGGCGCGAGAAGGCCTCGGAGTGGAACTCCTCGTGCAGGATGCCGGCGCCCGCCGTCATCCACTGCACGTCGCCGGGGCCGATCGTGCCGCCGGCGCCGGTCGAGTCGCGATGCTCGACTTCGCCCTCGTAGACGATCGTCACCGTTTCGAAGCCGCGGTGCGGATGTTCGCCGACGCCGCGCCGCTGTTCGCTCGGCGCGAACTGCGCCGGCCCGGCGTGGTCGAGCAGCAGGAACGGGCTCAGCTGTGCGCCGTGCGTGCGGTACGAGAACAGCGAGCGCACCGGAAAGCCGTCGCCGACCCAGTGCCGGGCGGGGCTGGCGTAGACGCCGAGTATGCTTTTCATGGTCCTTCTCCCATTCTGGGCGGCCGGGTTGGCCGCGATGGGAAGAATGTATGGGCGGGACGATGGTGCCGGTAGACGGCGTTTCGTATCCTCAGCGTTCCGAAATTGGAACGATCGCGTGCAAGACCTCAATGATCTCTACTACTACGCGCAGGTCGTCGAACACCGCGGCTTCGCGCCGGCCGCGCGCGCGCTCGGCCTGCCCAAGTCGACGCTGAGCCGGCGCATCGGCCTGCTCGAAGCGCGGCTCGGCGTGCGCCTGATCCAGCGTTCGACGCGGCGCTTCTCGGTGACCGAGCTGGGCCAGACCTACTACGCGCACTGCAAGGCGATGCTGGTCGAGGCCGATGCCGCGCAGGAGTCGATCGAGCTGACGCGTGCGGAACCGCGCGGCATCGTGCGCCTGGCCTGCCCGATCGCGCTGCTGCACGCGCACGTCGGCGCGATGCTCGCCGAGTTCATGACGCAGAACCCGCGCGTCGAGCTGCATCTGGAGGCGAGCAACCGCCGCGTCGACGTGGTCGGTGAGGGCGTCGACATCGCCCTGCGGGCGCGCCATCCGCCGCTCGAGGACAGCGATCTCGTCATCAAGACCTTCGGCTGGCGCAGCCAGTGCATCGTCGCCAGTCCGTCGCTGCTGGCGGCATGCGGGACGATCGCGCACCCGGCCGATCTCAACCAGGTGCCGAGCCTCGATCTCGGTCCGCCACGTCCCGACTACAGCTGGCGGCTCGAAGGCCCGGACGGCGCCCAGGCGACGATTCATCATCGACCGCGCATGGTGTCCGACGACATGATCGCGCTGCGCACCGCGGCGCTCGCCGGCGTCGGCGTCGTGCAGCTGCCGACGCTGATGGTGATCGACGCGATCCGCAACGGCACGCTGCTGCGCCCGCTGCCGGACTGGGCGCCGAAGCGGCACATCATCCACGCTGTCTACTCGTCGAAGCGCGGCATGCTGCCGGCGGTGCGCGCGCTGCTCGATCATCTCGGCGAGCGTTTCGCGCAGCTGGTCGAGGATTGAGCGCAGCGCCGGCCTTCAGCCGAACGGCAGCGGCGCGCGATCCGGTTCGAGCCAGGCGCGTCGCGCGGCGACGCTGAACAGACGCTCGTGCGTCCAGTGCGCGAGCAGCCAGTCCGGCCGGCCGTACGGCGAGGCGAGCAGCGCGTTCAGCGCTTCGTGCAGCGGCAGTGTCGCGTGCCTAGCCAGCCAGCTGCGCGCGGCGCGCAGCGAGGCGAGCGTGATGGTCTCGTGGTAGCCGCCGTGATCGCTGTTCGGCGTGCCGCAGGCGTCGTTGTAGGCGCGGATCAGCGCCGGCATCTCGCGCAGCGCGTCGCGCGCCGGATCGCGCAGCAGCGCGCAGGCGACGGCGAAATGCGCGGCGTGCGTCCACTCGGATTTGGGCAGGCTGCGGTCGACGAAGCGCGCGGCGAGCGCTGCGATCTCGGCATCGTCGCGGTAGCGGTGAGGGGGCATGGTGGGGACTCCTTCGGTGTGGGCCGGGCGGAGTCCGGAACGAAAAACCCCGCCGTGCGGCGGGGTTGGCGGGGATTCGACGAATGCCGGACCTAGTCCGCGCTTTCCGAATGCGCACGCGCCCACGCCGCCCGAAGGTGGCGCTGTCGCGGCGTCGTGATCGCGAAAAGGTTCAGCATGGCGCGCACTCTAGCCGCCGGGCCGAGGCGCGGCAAACCGCTCGGCCCGGCCCGGCCCCTCGCCCTGCAGCCGCAGCCGCTGCGGGGCGAGGGGCCGCGGCGGATGGGGGGCGCGGCGACCGCTTCGATCCGGTTTCGGCGCCGGCAGAACGGCCACCGATGCGGCCGGATCTAAGCGGCCGGCGCCGCCAGCAGCGCCGCGAGGCGCGCCATCAGCGCGTCGGACGCGGCGTGCATCGGCGCGCGGCAGCGGCGGTCAATGGTGCCGGTGCAGGCCAGCGCGGCCTTGATGCCGGCCGGATTCGGCTCGGCGAACAAGGCCTGGATCAGCGGCCACAGGCCGTGGAAGATCCGCCGCGCGTCGCCGAGGCGCTCTTCGCGCACGGCGTCGCAGACGGCGCTGTAGCGTTCCGGGAACAGGTGGGCGGACGCGGCGATCGCGCCGCTGCCACCGGCGCACAGCGTGGCGAGAATATTGCCGTCCTCGCCGGCGAGCACCGCCAGTGGCGTGTTGACGATCAGTTCCAGCGTCAGCGCGGCGCTGCCGCCGCAGTCCTTCACCGCCTGGATGCGCGGATGCCGCGCCAGCGCCATGAAACTGTCGGGCTCGATCGCCACGCCGGTGCGGTACGGAATGTTGTAGACGATCAGCGGGCAGTGCGCGTGGTCGGCGAGATCGCGGTAGTAGTCGACGATCGCCGCCTGCGACGGCCGCACGTAGTACGGCGGCGGCACCAGCAGGCCGGCCAGCGGCCGGCTGCGCAGCGCGGCGAGCTGTGCGTGCAGCGCGCGGCGGTTCGGGCCGCCGGTGCCCATCACCACCGGGCGTTCGCTCGCCGCCAGCACGGTGTCGAGCACCGCGAACTGCTCGTCGTCGTCGAGCGCGTGCGCTTCGCCGGTCGAGCCGCAGGCGACGAAGCCGGCGACGTGCGGCGCGAGCCGGCGGGTCAGTGCGGCCAGCGCCGCGTGATCGACGCCGCCGTCGGCGCCGAACGGCGTGACCAGCGGCACCCAGATGCCGGAAAAGGTTTCCATGTTCCAATCCTCGTAAAGCAGTGTCCGACCGGCAGGCGGTCAGGCGTACGGACTGGAGTGGGGGACTGCGCGTGGTGGAGGGCTCCCGTCAGTGCGCCTGACGGAGCCTCTCGCCCCGGTCAGGTCGGCGAGAGCAGTTTTTTCAGCGACGCGCGCGCGGCCGCCGCGCCGCGGCGGGCGGCGGACGAAACGGAGCGGGTGGCGGCGCAGGACATGCGCGAATGATCCGGGGCGCGCACGCCGGCGTCAACGTCGCGCCGCGCGCATGCCGTACGATGGCGGCCGATCCCCCAGCCCAACTGCGCCACCGCCATGACCGTCGATCTTCGCGCCTTTCCGATCACCGCCAGGTGGCCCGCCCGGCATCCCGAGCGCCTGCAGCTCTACTCGCTGCCGACGCCGAACGGCGTGAAGGTGTCGATCATGCTGGAGGAATGCGGCCTGCCGTACGAGGCGCACCAGGTCAGCTTCGAGACCGGCGATCAGCTCTCGCCCGAATTCCTGTCGCTGAACCCGAACAACAAGATTCCGGCGATCCTCGATCCGGACGGGCCGGGCGGCGCGCCGCTGCCGCTGTTCGAGTCCGGCGCGATCCTGATCTATCTCGCCGACAAGACCGGCCGCCTGCTGGCACGCGAGGGCGCGGCGCGCTACCAGACGATCCAGTGGCTGATGTTCCAGATGGGCGGCATCGGCCCGATGTTCGGCCAGCTCGGCTTCTTTCATAAGTTCGCCGGCCGCGAGTACGAGGACAAGCGTCCGCGCGACCGCTACGTCGCCGAGAGCCGCCGCCTGCTCGGCGTGCTCGACCGCCATCTCGCCGGTCGCGACTGGATCATGGGTGAGGCCTACACGATCGCCGATATCGCGATTTTCCCGTGGGTGCGCAATCTGATCGGCTACTACGGCGCCGGCGAGCTGGTCGGCTTTGGCGAGTTCGCGCAGGTGCAGCGCGTGCTCGACGCCTTCCTGGCCCGGCCGGCGGTGCAGCGCGGACTGGCGATCCCGTAAGGGCGGCGACGCCGGGGCGGGGCGCTACTCGTTCTCCGCCTCGCGCATCAGCTGCGAGGCGCTCACGCCCAGACCCTCGCACACCCGCCGCAGCGTGTTGAGCTGCAGGTTCTTCTCCCCTCTTTCGATCGCACTGTAGTAGGTGCGATGCATGCCGATTTCATCGGCGAAAGTCTCCTGGCTGTAACCCAGCGCGATCCGACGCCGTCGGATGGCGCTGCCAAGAGCCTGTTCGATCGTGGCTTTCATCGAACCACGGTAGGTTGCGGTCTCCCCGGGCTCTACAGCTTTATAAGTGGACTACTTATAAGTATCATCGGCCGGGCATGATGGTTGGGGAATCTCATGGCGATCACCGCGGGCGGAGTGCCTGAGGACATACGCTGGCGGCCGGAACTGGAGGCGGGCGAGGCGACGGACGGCAGCGATACGCTGGACCTGTTGCTCGCCGCCTTGCTCGGCGGCGGTCCGAAACTGCTCGGCGACGCCGGGCTGGCGCGCCTGTCCGAGGCGCGGCTGCAGGCCATCGAGCGCGGCGCCCTGGCCCGCGCCGACGACTGCCTGCACGAGCTGCAATGCCTGGCCCGGCTGCTGGCGGACGCGACGCGCGTCGCGGCATGTCCGCCGCCGGCGCACGATCTGGCGCGGGTGACCCGGCATCTCGGCCGCCTGGCGCAGGACGGCGCGCGCTGGAAACAGCTGGCCGAGCATGCGGCGATGTACCGTGCGCAGCGCGATCTGGCCGGCGAGGTGGCGCGCCGCTGGCTCGGCTGGGCGCGCTATTTCGGCGAGTGGCCGCAGCCGGCCGGCGATGCCGGCGACGACTGAAATTTGCAGCTATCCACCAGCCTCGATCCGCTACAGTTCCGGGTCCGTGCGGCGGCTGCCGCCAGACCGCTGTCCGGAGCGCGTGATGACCCGAATCGAGATCCCGATCGACGATGGCCGTTGTCCCGCCTACGTGTTCCGCCCGTCCGGCGCCGGGCCGTGGCCGGCGGTGCTGGTCTACATGGATGGCGTCGGCATCCGTCCGGCGATGCTGGAGATCGGCGAGCGCCTGGCGCGCGAGGGCTACTACGTGCTGCTGCCCGACCTGTTCTGGCGCGCCGGCCCGTATGCGCCGATGGACCCGCGCGAGGTATTCGGCGACCCGGTCCGGCGCCAGCATCTGTTCGACACCTACTTCGCGCGCGCGACGCCGGCGCTGGTGATGGACGACACGCGCCACTTCCTCGATTACCTGGCCGCGCAGGCGGACGTGCGGCCCGGAGCGGTCGGCGTGGTCGGCTACTGCTTCGGCGGGCTGATGGCGCTGAGCGCCGCCGGCACCTATCCGGAGCGCATCGCCGCCGTCGCCTCGTTCCACGGCGGCCGCCTCGCCAGCGACGCGCCGGACAGCCCGCACCGGCTCGCGCCGAAGATGAAGGCGCGCGTCTACGTCGCCGGCGCGATCGAGGACAGCACCTTTCCGGATGAGATGAAGGCGCGGCTCGAAGCGGCGCTGCGCGAGGCCGGCGTCGCGCATCGCGTCGAGACCTATCCGGCCCGCCATGGCTGGGTGCTGCGCGACACCGCGGCCTACGACGCGGCCGCAACCGAGCGCCACTGGGCGGCGCTCACCGAGCTGTTCGGCGCGACGCTGAAGGCCTGAGCGGCGAGCGGCGGCACCCGCGTTGACGCGCCGCGACCGCGGCATGTCACGAACCGCCGGCGCCCCTCGTCTTGTGGATGAACCGGCGCCGCCGCCGGCGCCGGCGCCCCATCCCCATCGGAGCCTTTCTTATGAGTCCGCGTCTCGACTACGCCCAGCAGTCCCCCGAGCTGTTCAAGAAGTACGTCGCTTTCAGCCTGGCGACACGCCAGGGCAGCACCGTGGAAGCGGCGATCCACGATCTCGTGCAGATCCGCGTCTCGCAGCTCAACGGCTGTGCGTTCTGCGTCGACATGCACGTCAAGCAGGCCCGCATCCGCGGTGAACGCGAGCTGCGCCTGCATCACCTCGCGATCTGGCACGAGTCGCCGCTGTTCGACGCCCGCGAGCGCGCCGCGCTGGCCTGGGCCGAGGCGCTGACGCAGCTCGGCCCGAAGGGCGTCGACGACGCGCTCTACGCAGCGCTGCGCGCACAGTTCACGGACCATGAAATCGTCGAGCTGAGCTACGACGTCATGGCCATCAACGGCTGGAACCGCCTCAACGTCGCCTTTCGCAGCACGCCGGGCGCGCAGGATGCCGCGTTCGGGCTCGACAAGGCCGGGCTGGCCTGAGGCGCGCCGCTGGACTGAGGCGCATCGCTCGATCGCCGCGACGCGACCCGGGCCGATCGCGTGGCGGTCGCAGCGGCGCTGCCGGGCCGGGATGCAGGCGCGCGCCGCCCGACGGCGCCACGCTCATCTTTGGGCCGGCAGTCGGGCATGCCCACGACGGTTCATCCGGCTGCCTGTCGATGGCCTGAAGTCTCGACCGCCTCAGACTCCCGCCGGTACAGCCGGATGAGCAAGCTGTCGAACCTTCACAGCTAGCGCACGGTCAGCAGCCGCGGGCAGTCGCCTTGCGGGCACCAGAACGAGATGAGAAAGCTGTGGCCGCTGCGGCAGGACAGGTCGACGACCTCGTCCATGTGCGCGGAGACGTCCACGTACAGGCCGCAACCGCTGGCCAGCGCCTCGTGGATTTGCGCGCGGTAGCGGTTCGACGCCGCCGCCGCGCGCACGGCCCGGATGGCTTGCTCGGGTGTGAAAGAACCGGGTTCGACGGCGACCTCGCCGAGGCGCGTCTGCACGCTGAGCACTTCGCGGCCGTCCCCGCAACGCCAGCGCTCGCCGTCGCGGCGGCAATCGACCTGATAGCGAGCCGGCTGGCCGTCGATGCTGGCGTGCGCCGCGCAGCGCACGGACACTTGCACGGCGTGCGCGCTTGCCGCGCCGGCGCCGGACTGCCGGGCAACCGGCTCGACGCTGTCGGCGGCGACGCCGTAGCGCGCGCAGGCCAGCTCGCCGACGGCCGCGCGCACCGGTGCCGATAGCGGCCCCGTCGTGCGCGGTTCGCCGGCGCCGGCGGGGCCGGCGAGCAGCAGGAGCGCGAGCAGGCCGAAGACGGCGCGGAACAGGGGCGGCGGTCTCATGGTGGGCGATGTTACGTCGACGCCCCGACGGGCGTGCCGGCCGGAACGCGACATCGTCGCCGTCACCGGAGCGCGCGCAGAGGGATCGCTTCCGCGGCGGGTGCCGCCGTGGCCGGCGCCGTTCTGCCGCGGCGCGGGCGCGGAGGCGCGGCCGGCGGCGCCGGCATCCTACAATGCCGGTTCCATTTTTCGACCGAGTCCCGAAATGCGCCTGCCGCAAGCCTGGAAAGGCCGCGTTCGCCTGCCCGCGATCGTCGCCCCGATGTTCCTCGTCTCCAATCCGAAGCTGGTCGCCGCCTGCTGCCGCGCCGGTGTGGTCGGCACCTTCCCGGCGCTGAACCAGCGCACGACGGACGGCTTCGTCGCCTGGCTCGACGAACTCGGCGCGACGCTGACGGCGAACGATGCGCCGTACGGCGTGAACCTGATCGTGCACAAGACCAACCCGCGCCTCGATGCGGATCTGAAGAAGGTCGTCGAGCACCGCGTGCCGCTGGTCATCACCTCGCTCGGCGCCGTCAGCGAAGTCGTCGATGCCGTGCACAGCTACGGCGGCGTGGTGTTCCACGACGTGATCGGCGTGCGCCACGCCGAGAAGGCGGCGGCGGCCGGCGTCGACGGCCTGATCGCGGTGGCGGCCGGCGCCGGCGGCCATGCCGGCACCATCAATCCGTTCGCGCTGATTCCGGAGATCCGCGCGATGTTCGACGGCTACCTCGCGCTGTCCGGCTGCATCGGCAGCGGCGGCGGCGTGCTCGCCGCGCAGGCGCTCGGCGCCGATTTCGCGTACATGGGCACGCGCTTCATCGCCACGCAAGAGGCCACGGTGTCGGACGCGTACAAGCAGATGCTGCTCGACAGCCGCGCCGGCGACATCGTCTACACGCCGCACATCAGCGGCGTGAACGCCAACTTCCTGCGCCCTTCGATCGTGCGCGCCGGGCTCGACCCCGATCACCTCGAACCGAAGAAGGATCTCGACTTCGGCGCCGAGCTGTCGGGCGGCAAGGCCTGGAAGGACATCTGGTCGGCCGGCCAGGGCGTCGGCGCGATCCACGACGTGCCGTCGGCGACGCAGCTCTGCGAGCGCCTGATCGCCGAGTACGAGGCGACGCGCCGCGCGCTCGCCGGTTAGTGAGGTGCGGCCGCCCGCGCGCACGGCGCGGGCGGCCGGTCGGTAATACGAGGAGGCGCGCATGCGCGCGATCAGCCGCGATACCACGCTGTGCATGTCGCTGTCGGCGCGGCCCGGCAATTTCGGCACGCGCTTCCACAACCACCTGTACGCGGCGCTCGGGCTCGACTACGTCTACAAGGCGTTCACGACCACCGACCTGCCGGCGGCGATCGCCGGCATCCGCGCGCTCGGCATCCGCGGCTGCGCGATCTCGATGCCGTTCAAGGAAGCCTGCATTCCGCTGCTCGATGCGCTGGAGGATTCGGCGGCGGCGATCGACGCGGTCAACACCATCGTCAACGATGCGGGCTTCCTGCGCGGCTACAACACCGATTACGTCGCCGTGCGCCAGTTGCTGCACGAGCACGCGATCGATCCGGCGACGCCGGTGCTGCTGCGCGGCAGCGGCGGCATGGCCAAGGCGGTCGCCTGCGCGCTGCGCGACGCCGGTTTCGGCGACGGCGTCATCGTCGCGCGCAACGAAGCCGCCGGCCGTCGTCTGGCGCAGACCTGCGGCTACGTCTGGCACGCCGAAGCGCCGCCGCCGCGTGCGGCGCTGCTGGTCAACGTCACGCCGATCGGCATGGCCGGCGGCGCCGAGGCCGACACGCTGGCCTTCGACGAAGCGGCGATCGAAGCGGCGGCGCGCGTGTTCGACGTCGTCGCGCTGCCGGCCGAGACGCCGCTGATCCGCCGCGCGCGCCAGCTCGGCATCGCCACCGTCAGCGGCGCCGAGGTGATCATGCGGCAGGCGCTGGAGCAGTTCGTGCTCTACACCGGCGTGCGGCCGGACGTGGCACAGGTCGCCGCCGCGGCGGCGTACGCGCGCGGCGGCTGAGCGCCGCCGCTCAGGGCTGCTGCGTCTGGTACTTCGGCGAGCGGGGCCCGTAAAGCAGGCCGGCCGGCTGCCCGGCCGTCAGCAGGCGCATGCTGGTGATGCCGGCGATGTCATGACTGCGATCGCTCGTCGATTCGACGATCTGATTGACGAGGGCGCTGATCAGCAGCCCGGCAAGACCGCCGCCGGCATTGCCACGATTCTCCGCGCTCGATGCCGACGCCTTGCCGGCCCACAGCACGTTGCCGCTGCGCAGGTCGACCAGATGCGCCTCGGCGGTGACGACGGTCGCGCTGCTGATCAGCTGGTAGACCGTGCCGAACTGCTTGATGTGCACGTACAGCGCGGCGTCGGCCTGAAAGATCTTGTGCAGCCTGTCGACCGGAATGCCTTCGATCTCCGCCGGATTCGTATAACCGTTCTGGCGAAAGGTCTCGTCGACCAGCGACACCGGCAGCACGTAATAGCCGGACTCCGCCAGCGGCATCGTCATCTGCGACAGCAGGCTGTAGCTGGCGTCGACCGTGTTCGTGTCGTTGACCGGCGGCAGCAGCAGGATCGACGCCGGGCGGCTCTGGCGGAAGTTCGTGTAGTCGTAGCCGGTCGTCGTCGCGCAGGCGCCGAGCAGCGCGGCGATGGCGCACAGCGTCAGCAGGCGCAAGCTTCGCATCGTCTTCATGGCGCGCCGGCCTGGGTGCGGTTGAGGTTGCCGATCAGAAAGTCCATGTACGGCTTCGATTCGGGAAACCGGGCTTCCTCGGCCATGAAGGCCGTGCGTGCCGGCCCCGGCTGGCCCATGCGCAGATAGAGCAGCCCCAGGTGCGCGTGAAAGCCCGGCGGCAGCGCCGCGCCCCTGGCGCTGGCCTGGGCCGCGGTTTTTTCGAGCGCTTCGCGCTGTTGCTCCGGGCTCTTGCCGTCACCCTGGAAGTACGCATAAAGCTGCGGCTGGTAGTCGCCCCAGTAGTACAGCGGCTTCGGCTGCGTGGCGCAGCCGAACAGCATCAGCATCGTCGCGACGGCGAGGCCGGCGCGCACGAGCGCGGTCGTCGAGATGGTCAAGGCACCCCCCTATCGATGATGGGCGGCGCGTCCCCCCGGACGCGCGCGGCGGATGTTGGCTACTTCGCCGGACGCCAGGCGCCGGACTGCAGGCCGTCGACGAGATGGTTGACCGCTTCGCGAATGGCGAGATCGAGCACCTTGCCGTTGAGCGTCGAGTCGTAGCTGGCGGTGCCGCCGAAGCCGATCACCTCGCGGTTCGACAGGCTGTACTCGCCGCTGCCCTGCGACGAATAGATGACCTCGGACGTGCTGACGTCGACGACGTTGAGCGCGACCTTGGCGTAGGCGATCTGCTGCTTGCCGTGGCCGAGGATGCCGAACAGCTGCTGGTCGCCGACTTCCTTGCGGCCGAACTCGGTGACGTCGCCGGTGATCACGTAGTCGGCGCCCTTGAGCTTCTGCGTCGCGCCACTGATCTTCGCTTCCTGGCCGATCTCGCGCATGTTGTCGCGGTCGAGCACGGTGAAGCGGCCGGTCTGCTGCAGATGCGTGATGAGAATGGTCTTGGCCTGGCCGCCGAGCTGGTCGACGCCGTCCGAGAAGATGCCGCGCAGATAGTTCGAGCGGTTGTCGAACTTGCCGACCGCGATCGGGCTGCGCGTGCCCTGGTACGGCGTGCCGGCCGTTGCCACCTGCGGCACGGCCAGCGTCCGCGAGCTTTCCGTGGCGCAGCCGCCGGCGCCCAGCAACACCACGAGCGCGAGACCGGCAATCCGCTTGTTCATTCGAAGTTGTCCTGATGGAGAGCCGTGATTATCGGAGAATCGCGCGCGCTCGGGGTGTGCCGCGGGTCTCCTTCGGTCGCGGCGCCCCGGTTGGCCGGCCCGCAGCCGTGGCGGCTGCGGGCCGTACCGTTCAGCGCGGCTGCGCGTGGCGGGCGACGACGTCGGCGACGACCATCGTCACGCGCTTGCCCATCGGGATGTGCAGGAACTCGTTCGGGCCGTGCGCGTTCGAGTGCGGGCCGAGCACGCCGGTGATGAGGAACTGCGCCTTCGGGAACTTCTCGCCGAGCATGCCCATGAACGGAATCGAGCCGCCTTCGCCCATGTACGCCGGCGGCTTGCCGAAATAGGCCTGCGAGGCGGCCGCGACGGCGTCCTCCAGCCACTTCGACAGGGCCGGTGCGTTCCAGCCGCTGCCGGCTTTTTCGAGTTCCAGCGTGACTTTGGCGCCGTACGGCGGGTCGGTTTCCAGCAGCTTCTTCAGCGCTTCGCCGGCCTTCCTGCCGTCGAGCGTCGGCGGGATACGCAGCGACAGCTTCACCGCGGTATACGGGCGCAGCACGTTGCCGGCGCTGGCGAGCGGCGGCATGCCGTCGACGCCGGTGACCGCGAGCTGCGGGCGCCAGGTGCGGTTGAGCACCAGTTCGGTGAGCTGTTCGGTCACCGGATGCATGCCCTCGACGAACGGAAACTTGTCGAACACGGCTTCGCCGAGCGTCGTGGCGACGGCGCGGGCCTGCTCGATGCGCTGCGCGGGAATTTCGACGTAGAAGTCGCCCGGCTTGATGTGGCCGCTGGTCTCGTCCTCGAGCCGCGACAGCAGCTCGCGCAGCACGCGGAAGCTCGACGCGACGACGCCGGACGCGTCGCCGGAATGCACGCCCTCGGTCAGCACCTGCACGCGCAGATTGCCGCCGGTGAGGCCGCGCAGGCTGGTCGTCAGCCACAGCTGTTCGTAGTTGCCGCAGCCCGAATCGAGGCAGATGACGAGGCTCGGACTGCCGATGCGCGGTGCGAGATGGTCGACGTAGTACGGCAGATCGTAGCTGCCGGATTCCTCGCAGGCCTCGATCATCACCACGCAGCGCGCCTGCGGCAGGCCCTGCTCGCGCAGCGCCAGCAGCGCCGCGAGCGAACCGAAGATCGCGTAGCCGTCATCGGCGCCGCCGCGGCCGTAGAGCTTGTCGCCCTTGCGCACTGGCGTCCACGGACCCAGATCTTCGGCCCAGCCGCTCATTTCCGGCTGCTTGTCGAGATGGCCGTAGAGCAGCACGCAATCGTCGTTCGAGCCGCCGTTGGCGGCCGGCACGTCGATGTAGATCAGCGGCGTGCGGCCCGGCAGGCGCACGACTTCGAGCGTGGCGTCGCCGAGCGCCGCCAGCTTGCCGCGCGCCCAGGTCTCCATCAGCTTGACCGCGGCGTCCATGTAGCCGTGCTCGGCCCACTGCGGATCGAACATCGGGCTCTTGTTCGGGATGCGGATGTAGTCGGTGAGCTGCGGGACGATCTCGTCTTCCCAGAGCGCGTCGACGAAGGCGGAAAGCTTCTGTGTGTTCATGATTCGGGTGGTCGTGGTGCGGGGGACGCGCGCGCGGCGCGCTTCTCGGCTGGCGCTACGCGAGCTCGACGATCCTGGCGCGGATGGTATCGCCAACGATCTCGGCGCGCGCGACGCTGATCGGCAGGCTGAAGCGGCGCGGTCCGGCGCTGCCGGGATTCAGATAGAGGACGCCGTCGCGCGTCTCGATTTTCGGCCGGTGCGAGTGGCCGCTGACGACGGCGGCGATGCCTTCGCGTCGCGGTTCGAGCGCCAGCGTCTTGAGGTCGTGCAGCAGGTGCAGGCGCAGGCCGCCGGCGGCGAAGGTCTGCGTCTCCGGCACGTCCATCGCCCAGGGCTCGGTGTCGTTGTTGCCGCGCACCGCGACCAGCGGCGCCAGCGCGCGCAGCGCGGCGAGCACGTCCGGCGCGCCGATGTCGCCGGCGTGCACGATCAGCTCGCTGCCGCGCAGCGCCTCCAGCGCTTCGCGCCGCAGCAGGCCGTGGGTGTCGGAGATCAGGCCGATGTTCATCGGCCGCCGGCAGCCGTGCGGGGCGTCGCGGCGCCGCGGGGCAGGGTGCCGTCGACGTCGCGCAGTTCGTGCAAGGCCTGGCGCAGCACGCTGCGCGCCGCCGTCAGGCCGAGCCCGGCCATGATCGCGGCGACCAGCAGGTCCGGCCAAGCGCTGTGCGTGCCGAACACGCCGAGCGCGGCGAGCATGACGGCGACGTTGCCGATCGCGTCGTTGCGCGAGCACAGCCAGACCGAGCGCATGTTGGCGTCGCCGTCGCGGAAGGCGTAGAGCATGAGGGCGACCGACGCGTTGACTGCGAGCGCCAGCGTCGCGACCACGCCCATCGTCATCGGCTCCGGCGCGCTGCCGGTCCAGGCGTTCCAGGCCGCCTGGCCGAGCACGTAGAGGCCGTACAGGCCCATCGAGGCGCCCTTGAGCAGCGCTGTGCGCGAGCGCCAGACGGCGGCCATCGACAGCACGGCGAGCGACAGGCCGTAGTTGGCGGCGTCGCCGAAGAAGTCCACCGCGTCGGCGAGCAGCGATACGGAATGGGCGCCCCAGCCGGCGGCCAGTTCGACGCCGAACATCGCGAGGTTCGCCCACAGCGCGATCCACAGCACGCGACGGAAGCGCGGCGAGATCGCGGTCGCGGAACGGCTGCAGGCGGAATCGGAACAGCAGGTCGACATGAGGGCTCCCCGGGCTCGTCCTATTGGACACCGCGCGCCGGGATCGCCGTCAAGGCTCTATCAGCCATCGACGCGCAGCACCGGATACAGGTTCAGGCGCTCGTCCCGGGACGGCGCGCGCTGCGCGAAGAAGGCGAGGCGCGCCTTCGGGTTCTTCGCGAAGTCGGCATCGTGCGCGAGCCGGTCGGTGAACGCCGCGGCGACCTGCGGATCGTCCGCGAGCATGGTGCGCGCCACGTCCTCGGCGACGTAGTCCTCCATGTATTCCTTCTGCTCGAAGGCGTTGTTGAAGAAGCCCCAGGCGGCGAGCGAATCCGGCGCCTGCGGTTCGAGCAGGGCCATCACCAGCCGCGCCTTCGGCTGCGCGATCGGCACCAGCAGCGCGCCGGCCGCGATGTCGCGCGTTTCCTCGCGCCACTCGCCGACGAGCGTCAGCATCTGGTGGCTCTCGAACGAGCGCGGCGCGAACGTCGCCTGGCTGGCGCGGAACGCCTGCACGGCACGCCGCGACTGCGCGTCGGTCAGCGTCTCGAAAGCGATGCCGTGCAGGCGGAGCTTCGCCGCCATCCAGACCGCGTCGGCGGCCGGCACCAGATAGCCGAGCTTCGGCGCCGTAACGCTCAGCGCCGGCCGGATGTCGTCCTTCATCGGCAGATGCCAGACCTGCGGCTCGGTGTCGTCGTAGCGCGTCATCAGCGCGCCGGAGATGGCCGAGGGCGTGCGCGTGTAGGCGTAGCCGAGGAAATCGATCGTGCGCACGGCGTCGGACGGCGCATACGACAGCGCCACCGGCGTGCCGCCGAGCCGGCTCGCGCGGGCGTCGGCGGCGCCCGCCAGCTTCAGCCACTCGCGGCCGTGCTGCGCGGTCTGTTCGAGCACGGCGACGATGGTGTTGTGGGTGATGCGCACGCGCGTCGGATAGTCCTTCCACGAGTGCGTCTCGACCAGCATGCCGTAGCGGTTGCGCAGCAGTGGATAGCCGTGCGAGAAGCGCGGCGGCGGCACGTTGTCGGCGAAGCCGGAGGACGGATCGTCGTCGACGACGAACGCCGGGTAGAACGTCAGCGGCAGCGAGCCCTGCTGCGCGAGTTTCTTGACGACGTCGCCGCGCAGCGCGAGCCCGGCCTTCTGCATCGCCGCGTCGCCGGCATGCACCGGCTCCATCGTGATCGAGATGTCGTGCTGGAACTTGGCGCCGTCGGTGACGTGCAGGTCGACGCTGAGGATCGGGTCCCAGTCGTTCACCAGCCGCAGCATCGCCTGCATCTCCGGCGCGTCCGCCTTCAGGTAGTCGCGGTTGAGGTTGAAGTTCTGCGCGGTCGTGCGCCAGCCCATTTCTTCCGGGCCGACCTGGTTCGGGCGGTTCCAGCGGCCGAAGCGTTCGTGGCCGTCGACGTTGAACACCGGCACGAAGACCAGCACCTGGCGGTCGAGCACGCCTTTGGCGAGTTCGCCGTCCAGCACTTCGCGCAGCGCGAGCAGGCCGGCGTCCTTGCCGTCGATCTCGCCGGCATGGATGCCGCCCTGGATCAGCACCACCGGCAGTTGCCGTTGGCGCGCGGCGTCCGGCGTCAGCGCGCCGCTGGTGGAGGCGATCAGCGCCTTCATCGGCCGGCCTTCCGGCGTGGTGCCGAAGTCGATGCAGCGCAGCGCCTGCGGCCAGCGCGCGGCGTAGGCCGCGCAGAGCCGGATCACCTCGTCGTAGCGGCCGGTCTGCACGAAGCCCGAGCGCTCGGCGACGCTGCGCAACGCGTCGTCGGCAGGCGCGGCGGCCTGCAGCGGCGCGGCGACCAGGGCGAGGCAGAGGCAGAGCAGGCGCGTGGCGGACATCGGACGGTTCCGGCGGGGGACGGGCCGCCATCGTAGTGCGTCGGCGCGCCGCCCAGTACGGTGGGATTCCTCATGCGCCGCCGCGCGTGACGCGCCGTCCGCGCTTCGGACATGATCGCGGGCGCGCCGGGTGGCGTATCGGGAAGACGAAACGGGAGTCGTCATGGACGAATCGCAGCAGCCCTTGCCGCCGGCGCTCGACGCGCGGCGGATCGCGCCGCGCGCGCAGGCCTCGCTGTACCCCGCGCCGTTCGCGGCGCGCTTCGGCGGACGCAGCAAGCGGGCGCTGGGCGAGGCCTTCGGGCTCGCCAACTTCGGCGTCAACCTGACGACGCTGGCGCCGGGCGCGAGCTCGTCGCTGCGTCACGCGCACAGCCGCCAGGACGAATTCGTCTACGTGCTGGAAGGGCATCCGACGCTGATCACCGACGCCGGCGAAACGCCGCTGGCGCCCGGCATGTGCGCGGGTTTTCGCGCCGGCCGCGGCGACGCGCACCAGCTCGTCAACCGCAGCGATGCGCCGGTCGTCTACCTGGAGGTCGGCGATCGCAGCGTCGGCGACGAAGTCGTGTATCCCGACGACGATCTCGCGATGACGAGCGGCGCGGACGGCCGCCGCCGCTTCACCCGCAAGGACGGCAGCGCGTACTGAGCAAGACGCCCGGCGGTGCTCAGCCGGCGAACACCTGGCGCAGGTAGGCGAGGTAGGAGTCGTCGTCGCTCATGGTCTTGCTCGGATCGTCGCTGAGCTTGACGACCGGCTGGCCGTTGCAGCGGAACATCTTGATGACGATGTTCAGCGGTTCCGGGCCGAGGTCGTTGGTGAGGTTGGTGCCGATGCCGAACGACAGCCGGCAGCGGCCGCGGAAGCGCTCGTGCAGTTCGACGATGCGCGGGAAGGTCAGCGCGTCGCTGAACACCAGCGTCTTGCCGGCGGGCTCGATGCGCTGCGCCGCGTAGTGCGCGAGCAGGCGCTCGCCCCAGGCGAACGGATCGCCGGAATCGTGACGCGCGCCGTCGAACAGCTTGCAGAAGTACAGATCGAAGTCGCGCAGGAAGGCGGCCAGGCCGTAGGTGTCGGACAGCGCGATGCCGAGGTCGCCGCGATACTCCTGCGCCCAGCGCTCGAACGCGAAAGTCTGCGCGTCGCGCAGGCGCGGGCCGAGCGCCTGGCAGGCCTGCAGATACTCGTGACCCATGCTGCCGAGCGGCGTCAGGCCGTGACTCATCGCGTGGCGCACGTTGCTGGTGCCGGCCAGGCGCGCGCCGAGCGTGGTCGACAGCGTTTCGATCAGCTCGTCGTGCCACTGCAGCGAGTAGCGGCGGCGCGTGCCGTAGTCGGCGATCCGGCAGCCGGCGTCGGTGCGCGCGGCGAGCAGCTGCATCTTGTCGCGCAGGCGGCGGCGGCCCTCGTCGAGCGCGGGCTGCGGCTGCTGCCGGCGGAACCAGGTTTCGTTGATGATCGCCAGCAGCGGGATCTCGAACAGGATCGTGTGCAGCCACGGTCCGCGCACCACCAGCTCGATGCCGCCGCGCTCCTGCGGCGCCGCCGCCAGATGCACGTACTTCTCGTTGAGATGGAACAGGCCGAGGAAGTCGACGAAATCGCCGCGGATGAAGCGCAGGCCGCGCAGGTAATCGAGTTCCGCGTCGCTGAAGCGCAGCGCGCACAGCGCGGCGATCTCCTCGCGCAGCGCCGGAATGCACGGCGACAGGTCGACGCCGGGCGTGCGGCACTTGAAGCGGTACTCGACCTCGGCCGCCGGGAACTGATGCAGGACGACCTGCATCATCGTGAACTTGTACAGATCGGTGTCGAGCAGCGAGGGAATGATCATGGCGCCACGATAGCGGCGCGCCCGGGCTGCCGCCACGGCCGGCGACCGCCTGATCGGCAGATCCGACCGCTGATCGCGGGCCCTCTCAGGTTTTCGCATCCGGCGCCGCAACCTGCGCGACGGGGGAGTTGCGCAAGCGAGGTGGGTGGGAATGAACGGGTTCGCGTCCGCGGCCGGTCTGGCGCTGTTGCCGCATGGCTATTGCCTGGCCTGGGATCCGGCGCTGGTCGTCACGCACGTCGTGGCCAGCGCGCTGATCGCGCTCGCCTACTATTCGGTGCCGCTGGCGTTGCTGGTCTTCATCCGCCGCAATCCCGGCCTGCACGCCAATGCCATGTTCGGCATGTTCAGTCTGTTCATCTTCGCCTGCGGCACCGGCCACCTGCTCGACATCGTCAGCCTGTGGCTGCCGGTCTACCGGCTCGAACTGTCGGTCAAGGCGATCACCGCCGCCGCCTCGATCGCCACCGCCGCGCTGCTGTGGCCGCTGCTGCCGAAGGCGACCGCGCTGCTGCGCTTCCATCGCGAGACCGGCGACACGCTGCGCCGCCTGAACGCCGAGCTGAGCGAGAGCCACGCCGCGCTCGCTGACAGCAACGAGCGCTTCCGGCTGACGCTGCAGAACGCGCCGATCGGCCTGGCGACGCTGGGGCTCGACGGCTCGTTCCTGAGTGCCAATCAGGCGCTGTGCGAGATGCTCGGCTATGCCGAAGGCCAGCTGCTGGCGCGTTCGTTCCGCGAGATCACGCACCCGGACGATCTCGCCCAGGACGAGCAGTGCATCGGCCAGCTGCTGTACGGCGAACGCAGCAGCTACCGGATCGAGAAGCGCTATTTCCACCGCCTCGGGCACATCGTGCACATCCAGCTCGATGTCTCGCTGCTGCGCAGCGTCGACGGGCGGCCGCTGCAGTTCATCGCCCAGATCCAGGACATCACGCATCGCCTGCGCCAGGCGCGCATGCTGGAGCAGCACGCGTCGACCGACGAGCTGACCGGCCTGCCGAACCGCCGCGCCTTTGTCGCCGCCGCCGGGCGTGCGCTGCTTCGTGCGGTGCACGGCGGCACGCCGCTCGGGCTGGTGATGCTGGATCTCGATCATTTCAAATCGGTCAACGACCGGCACGGCCACGCCGCCGGCGACGGCGTGCTGCGCGCGATGAAGGACATCGTCGCGCCGCTGCTGCGGCCGGGCGATGTGTTCGCGCGGCTCGGCGGCGAGGAGTTCGCCGTGCTGCTGCCGGACTGCGGCATGGCGTCATGCGCCGCGCTGGCCGAGCGCCTGCGCGCGGCCATCGCCGGCGCGAGCTGGCCCGGCCTCGGCCCCGATGCGCCCGCCATCACCGCCTCGCTCGGCATCTGCGTGGCCGGCCGCGGCGATCTGCTGGAGCAGGTGCTCGAGCGCGCCGACCGCGCGATGTACGAAGCCAAGCGCGGCGGCCGCGACCGCGTCGTCGTCGCCTGCGGCGCGCCGAGCGAATCGATGCCGGACTACTCGGCGTAGATCATCCTGCGTGTCATACCGCCGTCGACGACCAGCGACTGGCCGGTGACGAAGCCGGCCTGCGCCGAGGCGAGAAAGGCGACGGCCTGGGCGATGTCATCGACCGTGCCGACGCGGCCGACGGGATGCTGCGCGTCATCGATCTGGCGATGCGCGACCGCGCGCCGGCGCGCCGGCTTCTGCTCGGCGCCGGTTTCGATCCAGCCGGGGCAGATCGCGTTGACGCGGATCGCCGGGCCGAGGCTGACCGCCAGCGCGTGCGTGAATGACAGCAGGCCGCCCTTGGCGGCGGCATAAGCCTCGCAATCCGGTTCCGAATGCAGCGCGCGCGTCGAGGCGATGTTGACGATGGCGCCGCCGCGCTCGCGCAGGCCCGGCACGGCGGCGCGCGTGCAGAGGAAGGCGCCGGTCAGGTGACTGTCCTGCCAGCGCCGCCAGGCGGCGAGCGAGAGCGTTTCGATCGGCCCGCTGTGCGGATCGGCGAGGCCGGCGTTGTTGACCAGCAGGTCCGCGCCCGCCGGCTGAGCGGCGCCGCGCTGCCAGTCGGCGAGCGCCGCGAACGCCGCCGCGACCTGCGCTTCGTCGCCGACGTCCGTCTGCAGGCCGAGCAGCGGCGCTCCGGGATGCTGTGCGGCGAGATCGGCGAGCGCCTCGGCGTCGAGATCGAGCGCGGCGACGCGCCAGCCGGCGCCGAGGAAGTGACGGACCAGACCGCGGCCGATGCCCTGTGCGGCGCCGGTGATGATGGCGAGCTTCTGCATGCTTCGTGCTCCGCCGTGCTGCGGGAGGGACGCGGCGGACGCCGCGCGCGAGCCCGCGATTCTAGGCGGCCTCTGCAAAGGCGCCTACATCGCGACGCCGGGGCGCCGTCGGCGACGAAGCGGTCCCGCGGTGCACGACGCCGGTGGCGGCTGTGGATCGCCACGGCCGCGGCGCGGCCTCGCGATGACGGCGTTTTTCAGAGCGGCCCCAGGGCCGGGCTACGTGCAAGAGTCGCGGGCAACAGGCAACAGGCAACAGGCAACAGGCAACAGGCAACAGGCAGCGGTGGCGGCCGGGCGCTGCGTCGCCGTGCGCGCTGCACAAAAAAAGCACCGCCCGCGAGCCGCGGGCGGTGCCTGGGTTGCCGTTGCGTCGCGCCGGCGCAGGCCGCTTGTTACGAATCCGCCTGCGGCAGGTTCGTGGGCTTGCGCGTCCAGCTGAACGGACCGAAGGCGCCGCTGCCGGCCTTGTCGTCGGAGGCGGCGGCGTTCGCGGCCGGATCGATGCTGAGCTTCAGCCATTCCATCGGCGCGCTGCTGCCGTGCACGACCAGGCGATGGAAGTTCTCGACGTCGGCGGACGAGGACCGGTTGCTGGACTGGTTGGCGTAGGCGTCGTCCGTGCAGGCAATCTCCGACGGCGCGGCTGAATCTTCGGTCACGCAGGCGGCGCCGCTCTTCAGCGGATTGTCCGAGCGATAGCCGTGCGAGTCGCCGTTGATCAGCAGCACCGGCTTGCCGAAGCCGGCCGTGAGCGCGGCGATCTTGTCGAGGTACGGCGCATAGCCGGCGATGTGCGTCGCGGCCTTGCCGTCGAGATCCCACATGTCGGCCTGGGTCAGGATCAGCACCGCCTGGTCCTTGTGATCGGTCGCGGTCTTGAACGCGTAGTCGATCCAGCGCAGCGCCGCCGCGGTGCGGCCGGCGACGTCCTGCTGCTGGGCCGGGCTCATCGACGGCGCGCCGTACCAGGGGTCCGTGCCGTTGTTGGAGCCGCCCGGGATGTTGACCGAGACGACCAGCGCGCCGCCGCGTTCGAACCAGACGTTTTCGGCGTAGGCGTTGTCGGCCGGATGCGCGGTGTCGTATTCGTCGGCCTGCGAATGGACGTCCATCGTCCCGCCGAACGCCTTCTCCGGGTTGGCGAAGAAGATCGAACGCACGAGCTGCAGATTGGCCAGCGGATCGCCGCCCGCGTAGTCCACCAGCTGGCCGTCGCCGTCGACCACGTAGGCGATCGATCCGGTGGCGGCGTTGTAGCTGCCGCCGCCTTCCTTGGATTTGTGGCAGTCCGCCCATTCGTTGTCGCCGGGCGTGTAGACCAGCGGCGCCTTGAACGAAGTCCACAGATCGTAGATCGACTGGTTGTAGGCCTCGGTGCAGTACTGCTTGCCCGAGTGCGTGTCACCGGCGTGCAGCACGAGCGAGACGTCCGCATCGGCGTTGATCGCGGCGATGAACTGCGGATAGACGTCGAACTGCGCGGTATCGGTCGGCGAGGTGCCGTAGGGCGAGTCGCCGATCGCGGCCAGCACGGTCTTCTGCGGGGCGTCGTTGCCGCCGCCGCCGGAGCACCCGCAAAGGATGGAGGTTGCGGCGACCGCGATGGAAAGGGTGGTAAAGCGCATCCCGATGATCTCCTCGGCAGTTTGCGTCGCCCCGCGCGCCAGGCCGGCGGCAGGTGAACGAGCGGAAACGGGACCGGGAGTATCGAAAGCGTTTATGACGTCAGGCTGACAAATATATTTCCATGCGCTGACGGAAGCCGGAGGCGCCGTCGGTGTTTCGGCTTGAGGACCCGCTGAAAAGCGCATCCATCGTCATGGCGAAGCGCCGTCGGCGATGAAGCGATCCGGTGATGCACGCACCGGTGGCGTCCGGCTCGCCACGGCCGCTGCGCGGTCTCGCGATGACGGCGTTTTTCAGGGTTTCCTCAATGCCGCGCGGCCTCGCGACGACGGAATGCTTCAGCGCTTCCTCAAGCGTCGCGCGCAAACCGGCCGGGCGAGACGCCGACCTTCTTGCTGAAGGCGACGCTGAAGGCGCTGGACGAGCCGTAGCCCACGCGCTCGGCGATCTCCGACACGTTCAACTCCCGGCGCCTGAGCAGATCCTTGGCGATCTCCATGCGCCACGACAGCAGATATTCCATCGGCGCCATGCCGACGATCCGCGTGAAGCGCTCGAAGAAGCTCGTTCGCGAAAGCGCCGCAGCTCTGGCGAGCTGGTCGACGGTCCAGGAGCGGGCGAGCTGCGCGTGCATCAGCTTCAATGCAACGGCGAGCCGTTCATCGCCGAGCCCGCGCAGCAGGCCGGGCGGCGCGCCGCCGGCGGTGGTCGCGCGCATCGCTTCGATGAGCAGCATGTCGACGAGCCGCGACAGCATGAACGCGCTGCCGGGCTGGCGGCCGTCCGATTCCTCGCCGACGAGCCTGACGAGCTGCGTCAGCCGCGCCGAACCCCGCACGTGCACGATGGTCGGCAGCAGCGCCACCAGCAGACGCGGATCGGCGCAGTCGAACGTGAACGCGCCGCCGAGCGAACGCATGTCGGGTGTGCCGCCGGCCATGCCGTAGCGCAGCTCGCCGCCGCCGGCGACCTGATGCGGATCGAGATGCACGGGCGGCGCCGGCGCGAAGCTGGAGATCGTGAAGGCCGGCGTCGTCGGCAGCAGCACGAAATCGCCGGCGCCGATCGTCACCGCCTCGTGGCCGTCGACCGCGAGCCGGCAGTCGCCGTCGAGCACGATGCAGAAACTGGGCTGCCCGTACTCGGCGTAGCGCACCGCCCAGCTGCCCTTGCCGCTGATGAGGTTGGAGAACACCGCGCGCGGACGCAGCAGCTGGACCACTTCGGACAGCGGGTCGCTCATCCGGACGATCGCTAAATAAATATGGACGGATGATTGTCGATCATCCGGGTTCGGCTGCCTACCATCGTCTCCGCTGCATCAATCACAAACGCGGAGTGCGACATGAAAACGGTATTGATCACGGGCTGCTCGTCCGGTTACGGCCTGGCCACCGCCGGGCATTTTCTCGCGCAGGGCTGGAAGGTCATCGCGACCATGCGGACCCCGCGGCAGGACCTGCTGCCCGCGTCGGAGCGGCTGCGCGTCGTTGCGCTCGACGTCACCCGGCCCGAAAGCCTGGCGCAGGCGCTGCAGGTCGCAGGCCCGATCGACGTGCTGGTGAACAACGCCGGCATCGGTCTGCTCGGCGCGTTCGAGGCCACGCCGATGGCCACCGTGCGCGAGATCTTCGAGACCAACACCTTCGGCGTCATGGCGATGTGCCAGGCCGTCCTGCCGCAGTTCCGCGAGCGCCGGGCCGGCACCATCGTCAACGTCACGTCCAGCACGACGCTGGCGCCGTTCCCGCTCGTCGCCGCCTACACCGCGAGCAAGACCGCCATCGAAGGATTCTCCGCGTCGCTCCAGCACGAACTCGGCGCCTTCGATATCCGCGTCAGGCTCGTCGAACCCGGCTACGGTCCGTCAACGAGCTTCGCCGCCAACGGCCAGCAGCGCATGCAGGGCCTGATCCCGAAGCCGTACGAGGCCTACGCCCACGAGGTGTTTGCCGGCTTCTCACAGGTGGAATCGGTGACGCAGGCCAGCGACGTCGCCGAGGCCGTGTGGCGCGCCGCCAACGACCTCTCCGGCCAGCTGCATTTCCCGGCCGGCGCCGACGCCGTGGCGCTGGTGCGGAACCGTCAGCAATTTTGAGGGCGCGACAGCACTGGACTCGCGCGCCCGTCGGCCGTGCCGGCGATGCGGAGCGCCCAGGCGCTGCTCGATCGCGTCGCCGACAGCGAGGTGGATGAATGGGGGCCCCATTTGCTTCAATTAGGCCACCAGCTTCAACAGCTGCGGCTCGTTGCGAACTTGGAGGCACCAACGCGCCACTGACGATAGTTCGGCCGAGCGATGCGTCAGTTCGCGAACCTTCGCGCGGACCTCCAAGAGCTTGGCCTTCGCCGCCGGGTTCTTGCCGCCTGCGCACTTAGCCTTCGCAGCCTGGAAGTCTTCAATCAAGGCGTCGACCTTCTGCCAAACGCTGCGGCGCGCCTCTGCCAGCGGCACGTGCTCGTTCAGCTTCAGGCGCTTCACGGTCTCGCTCACGCGCTCCTGCTCCCACAGGGAACTGCCCGGCATCGGGATGAGCTTGCCCTCTTCATCAAAGGCGATGAGTGAGACGTCGTCGTCGTCGATTGGATCCAGCAGGTAGGGCGCCTCGGACTCCTCGCAACGCGCGTCGAACGTCGAGCACAGCGAGCCTTGCTGCAAGGGGAACCAGCCGCCCTTCTTCCGATTGCCGACGTTGCCGCAAACTCGAAAGTTCATGTAGTCGAAAGCCAACCACCAGTAGCCGTCACGCTCGGTGCCGTCCAAGGTCTTGGCCTGCTTCTTTGGGCGGAAGTGCTCCACGTCGTAGTGTGAGTAGAGATCGCGGACTTCGGAGAACCAACACTTGCCGCCCGATAGCGCGAGCAGCCACTCTTTCAGCGCCCCCCAGTGCGCACTGTTGGCGTCGATCAGGGCATTGCGCTCGTCGCGCTTGCCCGCAGCCTGTAACTTTTCCAGGGCAGTCACCAGCTGCGCCGACTTCGCCAGCCATCCGTCCCACTGAGCCTGCGTCCATGGCGTCCAACCGGGAATATCGTTGTCTGTCGGCCGCTTGTGTTCCAGGTCGATGAAGATCACTTGCCAGCTTCCTCGCGAAGGATCTCTTCGATGATCTCGTCCGCCACCCTGTTCTGCTCGGCCTGCTCTTCCGGGCTAAGCGTGGGTTTACGGAACTTGCGGTGCTCCGCCATTTTGCGCACAAACAGTGCGTAGTCCGGATCGCGGAAGTCCGCCGTCGAGAAGCCCAAGTCAGCCAACTCGGCCGACAGGCGGGTCAGCTCGGCATCTTCCTCTGCTGTGCGGGGCCGCTTGACGAACAACTCGTTGCGGCGGAACAAGCGCCGCTCGGTCTCCACATCCAGCGTTGACGATAGGCCGAACAGTTCGCTCTTCAGAAGCCCTGTCACGCCCATCCCCTGTGGGTGCTCGTCGGGAATGTCCACCACTGTGTTCTGGCCCTGTCTGCGCAAGATGTGCACCTGCTCGCGCTTCAAGCTGCCCACCATCATCGGATCATGGGTCGTGATGAGGATCTGCGATTGACCTTGTTCGGTGTGGCCAGTCTCTGCGCCCAGTACCCCCTCGATGTCGTCGAAGTAGCGCAACTTCCAGATCGGGTTCAGGTGCGTATCCGGCTCGTCGAGCAGGAATAGGCAATGGTCTTCGCGGGTGATACGCATCAGCCCCAGCACGGTGAGCATCTGGAGCTCGCCCTCGGACAGCTGCGTGAAGCTCACCGCGCCGCCGTGTTCGTCGCGCTTCTTGACCGTGATGCGCACTTCCTCGATCAGGTCGCCGATGTAGGCCCCTTCGGCATAACGGAAGAAACTGTCGGTGCCGCCCACCAGCTCGCCTAGTTTCCTAAGCTTGGCCTGGTTGGGTACGAATAGGTAAAGCTGCTTCTGCTTTTCCGTCCGGCCGCGGAAGTCGATCTGCTGCGTGGCCTCTTGTTCGATGGGGGCCCAGGCAACCTGCCACAGCTTGTCGAGGAACTCGCTCACGACATTGCCGCGTGCGTACCAGAAGCGAGGGTCGCCCTCGTTCAGCTCGTTCTCGTCGAAGCGGCCGCCTCGGCGCTTTTCGCGCAAGCGGTGCGGCTCCTTCAGCACGAATAGGGCTGACTCGAGCGACTCGATGTGCAGGTTCTTCAGCACCTTCTGGAACACCGGATCGTCCGACAACAGGCAGGCCAGGAGCACCAGCTGACTATGGCCGCCACGGCAGTAGAACAACCGGCGCAGTCGGTCGTCGCCGGCCTGCCTCAGCCGGGCCTCGCGGCGGCGGCGCGCTTGCTCCAGCGCGCGTATATCTGCCTCGCTGGCCGAGAAGTTGGCCAACAGCTGCTCAGGCAGCACCTCGTCAGCGGTGATCTCCTGTCGCTGGTTGAAGCGGCGCTGGTGCTCCTGGAACAGCGCCTCGATGCGCTCGTTGCGGCCCGAGTAGTAGGCAAACACATGAGAGGGCAACAGCTCCCGGTTCTTCAGCAGATACCCTTGCGACTCGGCCTTGCCGTCCACCCACACGAAGGGTCGCTTCTGCTTGGCGGTATCGGCCTGCAGCCGCACCGTGTGGCCGCGGATTTCGTACTCCAGCGTGTAGTCCAGAGCTGCGTCGCGGTCCAGATCGACGTCACGGAAGATGGTGATCAGTGCCTCGATCAGGTTGGACTTGCCCACGCCGTTCTGGCCAATCAGCGCATGACTGCGGATGCCCTTGGGCGCCACGGCCGGAGCAGTGCCTGGCGCAGGCTCTAGCCGCGTCGCGAAGTCGATCGCGACCTCGCGCAAGTTGCGGAACTGCGGGATGGACAGGTGCCGCAACTGCACGGTCAGGCCCTGGCCGCTTCGGCGGCGGCTTTCTCACGCATCTGCGCCACCTCCGGCTCGGCTATCCAGCCGTGCGCCACCTCGGTCTTGAGCTGGGCGTAGAAGGCGTCGATCTCGCCGCCGAAGCGTTGCCACAGGTCGCGCGCAGCCATTTCACCTTGGTGTCGAACCAGGATGGTGGCGAGTGGCGCCTGAGCTTTAACGTCGGGCGGCATGGCCAGGCGCAATGGCGCGATGAGTTCGGTTTGCGGAGCCTTCACGGCAGTGTCCTCGGTTTGCTCGATGTTGATACCTGTCAGCGCGGCAATGGCGACCTCAGAAAGACGCGCCGAGCACCAGGCCTTGTCTTTCAAACCATCTTCCAGGCTGTCACACAGCAGGTTCAACTCGGCCAGTCGCTGCATCACTGCCATCTGGACATGTTTCGGCGGCAAGGGAATCGGCAGCTCGTGAATCACTTGGCGAGACACATTGCGCATGGAGTCGCTGGTACCCGTTGCATTCAAGCGGTAGTGTTCCCGTGCGAAATGCGAGTTATTGACCAAATTGACCCAGGGCTTCAACTCCGGGTCTACAAAGCTGAGTCGAACGATCTTGTCGCTCATCAAGAGACGATCCGGGACGTCAAGCGGTGCTATGACGCTGCGGGCGACAAGGTCGGCAGTGTTCGCCCTCGAAAGAAGGAAATCACCCGCCTTCACTTCGCACTCTGGTCGTGGATCAAGGGAGGGCGGCAGTCGCTTGTTTTCATCAGCGCGAAACTCACCCCACGTAACGGCGCTGACCTTTAAGACACCCCACTCGCCTTGGCGACGGGGCTCTGCCTCGCACTTTGGGCTCCAGCCCGAATCTGATCCGTCCAGCAGTTCGTCAAACAGAGCCCAGGTCCACGTTGCAGGCAGATCAAACGGTGGGTCGACGTGTGTAACCTTCGCGAAGCGCCTGCCCGCTCGTTGGATTGACTGAGGAACCGCCGGCCTCGCCGGGTCGTTCCCAGATTCCTGAATGCCTTCGGGGGTCAGGACACCCCGAATTGCAAGCTCGACCAGCAGCGAGCGCAACTCAGCCACATCACTTGCATCGCTGAACAAGCGCCCGAAGTTGGCTTGCAGGCGTTGCCAGCTAGTCTGCAGCTCATGCGGGCTCTGGGCGCCGGCGAGGGCTTGCAGGGTGGACTGGCGCAGGGCGTTCTGCAGCTTGCGGCGGTCTTGTTGTTGCTCCTCCAGCTGATCGCACAAGGCCATCAGCTCGTCGACTTTGGCGACAATGCGGACTTGCTCCTCGGTGGGCGGAATAGGCACTAGGCCCGAATAGAATTTGTCGTCGCTGATGGCGGGATAGGCCATGCCGATCTGAACCGACTCTACGTATCGGACGAAGTGCGGGCTTCGAAGGTAGTGATAGAGATACCTTGCTTCGATTCCCCGCCATGGATGCACTACCGCAAACGCCGTACTTGCGATCAGCTCTCGGTTGACGTCTCGATTGACAATGGCGACGTTCAGCAGATACGGCCGCACAGTCGAGTAGATCAACGTACCCTTCTTGACGATCTTCCTGGCACGACTGGGTGCGGCGGACGCCGACACAACTTCTAGTACGGGCGACAACATCCCAGCTTTGTTATCGATCGAGGAGACATCGATGTAATAGAAGTCTTCTGTTGGCTTCTTCTGGCCCCAGGTGTGGCCGACTGAGCTCAAACTGACCCAACGCCAACCATCGGGGATTGCGAAGTAGCCTTGGTCCACTGCCCGATGTGCGCGATCTCTAGCAAGCCGCTGAACTCTTGTCTCGATGTTGGCGGCTGCGCGCCGTCTTTCGATCGCTTCGATGAGAGGCTCGACGGAGGCCCCGGATGAGGTGGTCAGTCTCCCGCTGAATGCCAATGACAGCACCATCGAACGAAGGCTGTCCACCCCACCAGGGGCGTTGGCGACATGTCCAAACTCCGCCAGAAACTGCTGCGCATTCATCACTCGTCCTCGCCCGAGAAGTGGTGCGCCAGCGCCGCAGCAAGCTCGCTCTTCAGGCGGTTCTCGGTCTCTTCGATCAGGCCCAGCAGAGTCTTGTACTTGTCTAACAACACATCGGGGTCGTGGCTCTCTTCCTCGGGCGCGTTGGGGTTCTTCAGGTCTAGGTTGTAGATCGGCCAGTACAGGCGGTCACCGGCCGCCTGAGCATCGCGGGCTTGGAGGCGCAGGGTATCGGCCTGAGTGCGCAGTGCCTCGATCTCAGCTTCCACCGGCAGGCGCAGCTTGCCATCGCTCACACCCTTAATGGATTCGCGCAGGTCGCGGATGCGGTTATCCAGCGCGCTGGCCTCATTACCCAACTGCTCTGCACGGTCCCAATGGGGCTGTGCGGCAGCCTCCGCCTGCTCACGCTTGGTCTTGAAGTCCACCTTCCAGGCGAACTCGCTCTCCACCCGGTCGGCAAAGTCATTCGCCTCGCTGCCCCACCACTCCTGCTCGGGCTTGAACTCCTCGAAGCGGATGGGCTTGGTCTTGCTGTAGCTCTTGTAGCCGGGCGGGTATGGGTGCTCGTAGTACCAGATGGTGTCGGTGTGGAAGTGCTCCGTGCCATCGTCCACCACAGCACCCTTGGTGAAGAACAGCAGGTTGGTCTTGATCGTGGTGTACGGTGCAAACACGCCCTTCGGCAGACGCACGATGGTGTGCAGCTTGCAGTCGCGCAGCAGCAACTTCTTCAGCGTGGCCTTGATACCGTCACCGAACAGGAATCCGTCGGGCAGCACCACGGCGGCGCGTCCGTTCTCCTTGAGCAGCTTCTTGACGATGAGCGCCATGAACATGTCGGCGGTTTCGCGCGTGCGCAGGTCGGCCGGGTAGTCGCCGCCCACGCCGTCGTCCTCGTAGCCGCCAAAGGGAGGGTTCGTGATGACGCAATCGACCTTGTCGTTGGCGCTCCACTCGTTCCAGCCCACGCCCAGGGTGTTGCGATGCTCGATCTGACTGGGCACGTCGATGCCGTGCAGCAGCATATTGGTGGTGCACAGCAAGTGCGGCAGCTGCTTCTTCTCGATGCCCCGGATCAGCCCCTCGATGGCGGCCTTGTCGGCGGCGCTGGACTTGGCCGTCAGTTGGTTGCGCAGGTGATCGATCGCCGCTGTCAGGAAGCCACCAGTGCCGCAGGCCGGATCCATCACCGTCTCACGCTTGGACAGACTCGGGTTTAGCCGGTCGGCCATGAACTGGGTGATGGCACGCGGAGTGTAGAACTCGCCCGCGTTGCCGGCACCGCGAAGGTCGTTCAGCAACTGCTCGTACACGTCGCCCAGGCTGGCACGCGTCTTGAAGTCGTGGAAGTTGATGGCCTCTTCCAGCTTCTCGATCACGGCCAGCAGCTGCGTGCCGGACTTCATGTAGTTGTTGGCGTCTTCGAAGACGCTGCGGATCACCTTGTGCTGCGGGCTGGCGTTGGCGTCCAGCTCCTTGAGCGCGGGGAACAGCTCGTTGTTAACGAAGCTGATGATGGCGCTGCCGGCGATCTGCGGCTTCTTCTTGTCGTCAGGGCCCGCCACATAGGCGGCCCAGTTGCGCCAGCGCATGGCCTCCGGCAATGGAGATTTGTACTTCGGGTTGTCGTCTTCCCACTCTTCCTCTCGCTGGTCAAAGACCTTGAGGAAGAGCATCCAGGTGAGCTGGCCCAGGCGCTGGGCGTCGCCATCGACGCCGTCGTCCTTGCGCATGATGTCCTGGATGGACTTGATGGTGCTGCTGAGGTTCATTTCGTTGTTCTCAAATCAAGCTGCCCGCAAGCGGGTCAGGCTTGCTTCTTGTCGTTTTCTTCGTAGAGGGCTTGTTCCAGAGCCTGCACGGCCTGGGTGAACTGTTCGACGCCGCCAAAGATGCCGCGCCGGATCTGCGTCTTGCTGCCGAACTGGTCGAAGGGCGGCAACTCCAGAACCTTGGCGTCTTCGATGTTCTGGACGCCGTAGTCGGCGAACTTGTCGAGCAAGGCTTCCAGCACCGCGCGGGCCTGGTCGCCGTACTTCCCGAACACGTCGCGCTTCTTGACGTTGTTGGCGCGCTCGCGCCGGGTCAGTGGTTTCTGGTCGAAGGCGACGTGGGCCACCAGATCGAACACGTCCAGCTCAGCGCCGTTCGGCACGGCTTGCTGCAAGACCTCTAGCGGGACGCCGTGGGCAGCCAGTTCCTCAAGCACAGCCTGCTTGCGCTCGGCGCCGTTCCACCGGCGAAGGAAATCGGTCAGGCTGCCGAACTCGGCCTGCAGCGCCTTCTTGATGTCGTCCTTGAGCAGGACGCGGTAGTCCTCGGTGATCAGCTTGCCGTCGGCATCAAGGTACTGCGAGCGCTCGACGGCGACGCGCACATTGACATCATCGATCACATATTTGACTCGGCCTTCGCCACCCCCTCCGCCATCGCCGCCTATTTCGTCACCGGGTGGAGTGTCTTCACCGCTTGGGGTGCCGGGGCCATAGGGTGGAGGCGATGGCTCGCCGGTGCCGGGCGGGTTGGTAATGTCCGGCGGCACCACGGGTTCGTCGGATTTGGGCTCGTAAATCACCACGGGCTCGCCGTCGAAGTCCGGATCGGCGAACAGGCGCGTGGCGCCCTTGAAGTCCATGATGGTGAAGTACAGCTTCTGGTAGTCCTCGCGAAGGCGGGTACCGCGGCCGATGATCTGCTTGAACTCGGTCATCGAGTTTATGTTCTGGTCCAGCACGATCAGCTTGCAGGTCTTGGCATCCACCCCAGTGGTCAGCAACTTCGAGGTGGTCGCGATGACGGGGTATGGCTCGTCGTTGTCGATAAAGTACGACAGCTGCGCCTTGCCCTCGTTGTCATCGCCGGTGATGCGCATGACGTAGCGGCGGTTGCTGGCGGCGGCAGGGATGATCTTGACCAGCTCCTGGCGCATGCGCTCGGCATGGTCCTGGTCGTCACAGAACACAATGGTTTTTGCCATCGGGTCCGTAGCTTTGAGGTACTCCCAAACTTTGCTCGCGACCAGGCGAGTTCGCTTCTCCAACACCAGGTTGCGGTCGAAGTCCTTGGTGGTGTACTGCCGCTGCTCCACCGCTTGGCCAAGCTTGTCGACCTTGCCCTTCTCCGGCGTGTAGCCGACGGCATCCACATCGGTCGCAATGCGGATCACTTTATAGGGTGCGAGGAAGCCGTCTTCGATGCCTTGCTTCAACGAGTAGGTGTAGACCGGGTCCCCGAAGTAGGTGATGTTGCTTACCTCTTTCGTCTCCTTCGGGGTCGCCGTCAGGCCAAGGTGCGTGGCGGCGCTGAAGTAGTCCAGCACCTCGCGCCAGGCCGAGTCGTCCGCCGCGCTGCCGCGGTGACACTCGTCGATGACGACTAGGTCAAAAAAGTCGGCCGGGAACTGCCGATAGATCTGTTTCCACTCTTCGCGCCCGGTCACCGCCTGGTACAGGGCCAGGTAGACCTCGTAGTTCTTCTTGACCTCGCGGTTGGTAACTTTGTGCATCACCTCCCCGAATGGGGCGAAGTCCTGCTGCATCGTTTGATCGATCAGGATGTTCCGGTCCGCCAAGAACAGAATCCGCTTCTTGGCTTTGGCCTTCCACAGGCGCCAGATGATCTGGAAGGCGGTGTAGGTCTTGCCCGTGCCCGTGGCCATGACCAGCAGCACGCGCCGTTGGCCCTTGGCAATGGCCTCGATGGCGCGGTTGATCGCGACGCTTTGGTAGTACCGAGGCTCCCGGCCGCTGCCGTCGGTGTAAAAGGGCTGCTCCACGAGCGAGACGGCTGTGGGTTCGGTTAGTCCCTTCCACTGCTGAAAGAGCGCCCACAGTTCGGCGTGCGTCGGGAAGGCGTCCAGGGGAACTTCACGCTCCGTCGGCGAGGTCAGCCCGGTTCGGTCATGCAACAGAAGGGCAGTCCCGTTGCTGCTGATCGCGAAGGGGGCATCCAGCATCTCAGCGTAGGCTAGCGCCTGCTGCATCCCTTGCCCCACCGGGAAGCGAGCTTGCTTCGCTTCGACAACCGCCAGGGGAACGCCTAGCCGCGCGTATAGGACATAGTCAGCCCGCTTCGGCCCGCCCTTGGCTTCTGGGTTGCGCACCCGGGCGGCCAGCTTGCCACGTACCATGACTCGACCGTCCGTGAGGCTGACTTCCTCCCGGAACTGCTGGTGGCTCCAACCTGCCCTCAGAACCGCCGGGGTTATGAGCTTCGTACATATGTCCCGCTCACTGAGGTTGAACCTCTCGGTCGAATTCATCCTGCAGCTCCCGTATCGCCGATGCTAGCTCCTGTATCGGCGCCCACCCCAAAGGCCTTGTTGCCGGCCGTACACTTTTTGGGGCCGGTAGATGCTAGACCTCTGCTCCCAAGACAGCGGCTAGCTTTCAGCTTCACGGTAAACTTTTCCGGGGTCAATCAGTCGAGCCGCTTCTGACGGCATTGCGGTGTGGCCGTAACGTCGAGGTGGGCTTGGCTTGGAGGGGCTCAAATATCCGAGGTAACGCTCCAAAGGAATCGCCGAATGTCCGCTTCGGGTTGATAGGCAGACATCTATATCGCTTCCGGGCCGAAGCTGGAGGTCGGGCCGGCGACGATCCGCCTATGGCCGAACCCCACTTGTAAAGTGAACTATGTGCTCAGAAGGTCTTTGGCGTTTCGCCGCGGACCTGAGGGTTCGCATTTCAAACACTAGTTACCTGCCCAATACGCGGGCGCCGCTGCGGGGGAATGGTGGGCCCAGCAGGACTCGAACCTGCAACCAAGAGATTATGAGTCTCCTGCTCTAACCATTGAGCTATAGGCCCGCGCGGAGCGCGCATCTTACGCGAAGGGCGCGGCGGACCGGAATGCGCTCAGGGCGGCGGCGTGACGGGCAGCTCGATGCGTACGCGCAGGCCGCCGCCGTCGCGGTTTTCGGCGGCGATGCGGCCGCCGCTGGCTTCGATGACGCGCTTGGCGATGGCCAGGCCGAGTCCGTAGCCGCCGCTTTCGCGCTCGCGCGCCTCGGAGACGCGGACGAAGGGCTGGAATACGGCTTCGAGGCGATCGGCGGGAATGCCGGGGCCGCGGTCTTCCACCTCGATCGTGCAGCGCTCGCCGGCGGCCTGCAGGCGGATGTCGACGGCGCTGCCGGGCGCGGTGTAGCGGATGGCGTTGCGCACGACGTTTTCGATCGCGCTGTGCAGCAGGTTCTCCTGCCCGCGCACGTGGACGCCGGGCTGCAGCTGGCTGCGCACCTCGATGCCGCGCGCCTGGGCCTCGAAGCGGGCGTCTTCGCAGAGTGTTTCGATCAGCGCGTCGAGTTCGAGCACTTCGCTGCCGAGCGGGGTGTCGCAATGTTCGAGTCGCGCGATCAGCAGCAGCTGGGCGATCAGTTCTTCGAGCTTGGCGGCTTCGGTTTCGATGCGGTCGAACTGCGCGTCGGCGTGCGTGTCGCGCGCCAGCTCGGCGGCGATCTGCAGGCGTGCGAGCGGCGAGCGCAGCTCGTGCGAGATGTCGCGCAGCAGCTGCTGCTGTGCATCGAGCAGGCGCTGCAGGCGTTCGGCCATGTGATTGAAGTCGACGGCCAGCGCGCCGATCTCGTCGTGGCGGCCGGCGACGTCGGCCGGCACGCGCGCGTCGAGGCGGCCTTCGGCGACGGCGCGGCTGGCGCGCTGCAGCGCGGCGACCGGCTGCGTGATGCGGCGCGCCACGAGCCAGGCGGAGAGCGTCATCACGACGAAGCCGATCGCGAGCAGCAGCAGCGTGTCGACGCGGCGCATGTCGGGGCCGCGCGGCGGCGGGATGACGGCGACCCAGCGCAGGCGGCGGCCGTCCTCAGTCAGCACGATAGCGGTTTTCAGCAACGCGCCGCCGGGCAGCTGCACGAGGCTGTTGCCGGCCTCGGACGCGGCGATCGCGTCGCGCAGACGCGGCGGCGGCGGGCCGTCGTGGCCGGTCAGCGGCGCGCCGTCGTCGTCGAGCAGCAGGCGGTAGATGCCGTCGTCGCGGCGCAGCTGGCGCTGCCAGCGTTCGACGGCGCGCGGGCCGTCTTCCTTGAGCAGCGCGGCGGCGGTGCGCGCCTCGGCGGCGGCATCGTACTCGCGGTACATCAGGCGCCAGACCTGCGAGCCGAGCGTGAAGCTCATCGCCACGGTGACGACGATGCCCAGCGTGAACCACAGCGCGAGGCGTGTGCGCAGCCGCATCAGCGGGACTCCGGACGGGTGTGCGCGGCGCGCAACGGGAAAGGCGGCCGGCGCGTCATTCGGTCGCCGCGTAGAGGTAGCCGCGGTTGCGCACCGAGCGCACGCGCGGCGAGCCGTCGCCGTGCGGGCCGAGCTTCTGGCGCAGGCGGCTGATGTGCATATCGATCGAGCGGTCGAAGGCGCCGAGCCGGCGGTTCAGCGCGCGCCGCGAAAGGTCTTCCTTGGCGATCACCTGGCCGGCGTCCTCGATCAGCGTGCGCAGTACGTCGAACTCGGCGCCGGTGAGGTCGACCGGACGGCCGCCGACTTTCACCATGCGCGCGGCCGGCATCAGTTCGAGGTCGCCGCAGCGCAGCGGAGTCGGGTCGGCGGCGGCCGGGTGCGAGCGGCGCAGCACGGCGCGCAGGCGGGCAGCCAGCTCGCGCGGGTTGCAGGGTTTGGCGACGTAGTCGTCGGCGCCGAGTTCGAGCCCGACGATGCGGTCGACGTCCTCGCCGCGCGCGGTCAGCATGACGACCGGCAGACGGTGGCTGCTGCGCAGCCGTTCGAGCACGCGAAAGCCATCGGCCTTCGGCATCATCACGTCGAGCACCAGCACATCGTGCGCGCCACGCTCGGCCTGTTCGATCGCGGCCAGGCCGTCATGGACCGCATCGACTTCGAAGCCCTGGTTGCGCAGGTATTCGGACAGCAGCTCGCAGAAGCCGACGTCGTCGTCGGCGAGCAGCACGCGCGGTTTGCCGGATTCCAGGCTCATGGTCGCCGCCACTTTACGCGGTCGCGGCGCCCGGAGGCGCCGCGGCCGGCAACAGCGGCTTCAGTCATGCGCACGCGGCGGAGCCTGCGGGCGTTTGGCGTGGCGTTCCGCGCGCTCGGCGCGGCGCGCCTGCAACTGCTTGGCCTGCTCCGGGGTCAGCGTCGCCACCAGCTCGGCGGTGACGCGGGCGCGCAGGCGCAGCTGGTCGCGCTCGATCTGGCCGGCCTGCTCGGCGAGCTTGTCGCTCTGTGCGACGTAGTCCTTGGCCTGCGGGTCGAGCGTGGCGAGGCTGCGGTGCAGATCGCGCTCGCGCTTGAACAGCTCGCGCTGCTCGCGGTGATGCTTGACGAAGATTTCGTCGACCGCGTCCTGCTGCGCGTCGCTGAGGTCCAGGCCGCGCAGTTCGCGCGGCAGCGGGCCGCCGGGTCCGAAACCGCGCGGACCTTCGGCAAAGCCGAGGCCTTCGCCATGCGGCATCGGGCGGTGCATGCCATGTCCGCCCGGCGGCGGCATCGGCGCCACGTCGGGGGCATCGGCTTCAGCCGCCGGCGGCGGTATCGGGGCGGCGGCCGGTGCGGCGGCGAAACCCGCGGTCGCGGCGGCGGCGAGGGCCAGTGCGGCACCCAGCGAGGCCTGTTTGATGGAAACTTTCATTGTCGACTCCGGGGTCGGAAGCGCCACAAGTGATGGCGTCAACGTTATAGGGCCGGAGTGCGCAAGGATGCGCTGCGCTTTGTAAAGAATAGTAACCATCGCCCACGGCTTGTCGTTATCCTCGCCGTAGAATCAAGATGGGTGGGCTTATGACACATAAGCGGGGGACGTGCTGGCAGCAATGAGGGTCCGGACCAAACTCCTGGCCGTAATGATCCTGGTGAACCTGGCCATCGTACTGGCCGGGCTGGTGATCGTGCCGTCTCTCGATGCCGACCGCGACATCGAGTCGGATGTGCTCGGCCGCGCCAACCGCGTGGCGATGACCGTCGTGCTGCAGCGTGCGCTGGCCGACGTCCGCCGCGAGAGCACCGCGCTGCAGGCCGATCTGGCTGCCGGCGCCGATCCGGGACCGGCGCTGACACGCCTGCAGTCGGCGCGCGCCATCGTCCGCAACCAGCTCGCCTTCCTGCCGTCCCGCAACGAAGCCGGCGTCAAGGCGCTGCGCCAGTACATCGAGGACGGCGACGCGCAGCTGGAAGCCCTGTTGCAGCCGCCGCTCGACGCCGCCCGCGCCGAGCAGGCCGCCCGCCTCGGCGCCGCGCTCGACGACCGCGCCGGACGGCAGCTGTCGATGCTGATGGAACGCGACAACGCCGAAGGCCTGCGCGATACGTCGGCCGAATTCACGCGTCTGCACCGCCGGCTCGGCATCGCGCTCGGCGCGGTGCTCGGCGCTCTGCTGCTGTCGGTGACGCTGTCGGTGTTCGCGTACCGGCGCGTGCTGCGCCCGCTCGGCTCGGTCACCGGCAGCCTCAACGCGGTGCTGACCGGCCGCCAGCCGAACAGCAACATGATCGAGACCGCCGACGAGTTCGGCGACATCGTGCGCGCGATGCGGCGCATCCAGGCGCAGGCCGAGCACATCCGCCGCATCGCCTATCTCGACCCCGGCAGCGGCCTGCCGAACCGCAACAGCCTCGACGCGGAGCTGCGCGAGGTGCGTCGCCTGCGGCCGATCGACGGCACGCACGGCCTGCTGCTGATCGGCGTCGACACCTACGTGGCGATCCGCAGCGGCTTCGGCACGCGGCTGGCCGAGGCGGCGATGCGCACGGCCGGCGAGCGCCTGCGCAATCTCGACGTGCTGCCGACGCAGACCTTCCGCGTCGACGCCGAGACGATCGCGCTGCTGATCGACCGCGGCAGCACCGAGGCGGTGACCCGCGTCGATCTCAAGCGCATCGCCGCCGAGGCGCTGCTGCGTCTTGCGCAGCCGGTCGAGGTCGACGAGCAGCGCTTCCTGCTGACCGCCAACGCTGGCGGCGCGGTGTACCCGGACGATGCGCGCGATCCGGAGGAATACGTCAATGTCTGCCTCGAAGCGCTGCGCCTGGCGCGCAGCGAGGGCGCCGGCCACCTGCGCTTCGGCGAGCGCGGCCACACGCACCGCCTGCGCCGCCATCTGGCGCTGACCGAGCAGATCCGCAGCGGCCTGCGCCAGGGCCAGTTCGTGCCGTTCTTCCAGCCGATCGTCGACGTTGCGCGCCGCAAGGTCGTCGGCGCCGAGACGCTGACGCGCTGGCGCCAGCCGGATGGCCGCGTCACGCTGCCGAGCGAGTTCATCTTCGTCGCCGAAGGCTCGGACCTGATCGCCGACATGACGCGCGCCGTGCTGGCGCGCGCCTGCACGACCTTCCGCAACTGGAACGATCGCGGCTACGAGCTGCGCGTGTCGTTCAATCTGTCCGCCAAGCTGCTGTCGGCGAACGTGCTCGACATCGTGCGCGAGGCGCTCAAGGAAAGCAGCATCAATCCGGCCCACCTCATCGCCGAGGTCACCGAGACGGCGCTGGTCGGCAACGTCGACGACGTCAGTCTCGTGCTCGACGACCTGCGCAATCTCGGTGTGACGCTGTCGCTCGACGACTTCGGTACCGGCTATTCCTCGCTGACCCACCTGTACCGCTTCGACGTCGGCGGCCTCAAGATCGATCCGGTGCTGACGCGTGCCGCGGCGCAGAACCGCCGCGTGCAGGAAATCATCCGCAGTCTCGTGCAGCTGACCAGCGCGCTCGACATCACGCTGATTTCCGAAGGCGTCGAGACCGAGGATGACATGCGCCTGATGCAGAAGCTCGGCGTGCGCCTGATGCAAGGTTTCCACTTCAGCCGCGCGATGCCGGAGGAGCAGTTCCTCGACTGGCTGCGCAACTACGAGGCCGGCATTCTCGCCGCCTGATTCACGACGCGGACCGCGTCCGCCAACGCCGGAGCAACCCGATGAAAACCCCTGCCTGCAAGCCGCTTGCGCTGGCGCTCGGCGCCGCCTTCGCGGCCGGCGCCGTCAACGGCTTCGCCGCCACCGACCTCGGCCGCGGCTACGAGCTGGCCGCCAGCACCGAGCCGGCGCCGCCGGTGCCGGCGGCCGGAACGCAGGCCCCGGCGGCTCCGGCGGCGCAGCCGGCCGCCACCGACGCCGGCAAGGCCGCCGACAAAGCTGCCGACAAGACGGGCGGCAAGGCCGACAAGGCCGCCGAGCACGCCTGCGGCGAGGGCCTGTGCGGCAGCGCGCCGCCGCCGTCGCGTTGAACGAACGCGGCCGCGTCGGCCTCGGCCTGCGCCGCGGTCTGCTCGATGCGCTGGAGCGTGAGGACGCGCCGCTCGACTTCCTCGAACTCGCGCCCGAAAACTGGCTCGATCTCGGCGGCCGCGACGCGCAGCGCCTGCGCGCGCTGGCGAAGCGCTTCGCGCTGAAGGCGCACGGGCTGTCGCTGTCGCTCGGCGGCTTCGCGCCGCTCGATCTCGACTTCGTCGGCCAGGTGGCGCGCTTCCTCGACACGTTCGGCATCGACGACTACAGCGAGCACCTGAGCTGGTGCGCCGACGATGGCCAGCTCTACGAGCTGCTGCCGCTGCCGTTCAGCGCCGAGGCGGTCGAGCACGTCGCGGCGCGCGTGCGCCGCGTGCAGGCGCTGACCGGCCGCTGCCTGGCGCTGGAGAACATCAGCTATTACGCGAGCCTCGGCGGCGAACTCGACGAGCGGCAGTTCATCGCCGCGGTGCTCGACGCCGCCGACTGCGAGCTGCTGCTCGACGTCAACAACGTCTACGTCAACGGCCGCAATCACGGCTACGACCCGCGCGCCTTCATCGACGCGCTGCCGGCGGCGCGCGTGCGCGGCTTCCACATCGCCGGTCATCGGCGCGGCGACGACGGCGTCTGCGTCGACACGCACGGCGAGGCGGTGGCGCCGGCGGTCTGGGATCTCTATGCGTACGCCTGCCGGCGCTTCGGTGCACGGCCGACGCTGCTCGAACGCGACAGCGCGCTGCCGCCGTTCGCCGAGCTGTGCGCCGAGCTGGACACGATCCGCCGCCTGCAGGCCGCGAGCGCATGAGCGAGACCGCGCTCGCCGCGCGCCAGCGTGCGTTCGCCAGGGCCCTGCGCGATCCGTCGCTGCCGGCGCCGGCCGGGCTCGATCCGGCGCGGCTGGCGCTGTACCGGCGGCTGCTGCGCGACAACGTCGACCGCGCGCTGGCGCGTGCGTTTCCGGTGCTGCGGCGCGCGCTCGCGGCGTCGGCGTGGGACGCCTGCCGTGACGACTTCCTGCTCCGCCATCGCTGCCGCACGCCGCTGTTCCGGGCGCTCGGCGGCGAGTTCGTCAGCTATCTGGAGCACCGCGACGGCGGGCCGCCGCTGCCGGGCTACGCGGCGGCGCTGGCGCATTACGAGTGGCTGGAGGCCTGGCTGGCGGCGGCGCCGGACCCGGCCGAGCCCGGGCCGCTGCGCGATGGCGATCTGCTCGACGGCGTGCCGGTGCTGTCGCCGCTGGCCGTGCTGCAGGCCTACGACTGGCCGGTGCACCGCATCGGCGCGGACCTGCAACCGGCGGCGCCGCTCGCGGTGCCGGTGTTCCTGCTGCTCAACCGCGACGCCGCCGGCGCGGTGCGCTTCCTGGAGGTCGATGCGCTCGGCGCGGCGCTGATCGACGGTCTGCGCCGCGCGCCGCAGCGCAGCGGGCGCGCGCAGCTGAGCGCGCTGGCGGCGCATCACGGCCTGGCGCCGGCCGCCGCGCTTGCCGCCGGCGGCGCTCTGCTGGCCCGCCTGCGCGAACGCGGTGCAGTGCTGGGCGTGCGCGCCGACTGAGGCGGCCGGCGCGACGCGGCGGCTTCGTCCGCCGACGGTCGGACCGGACCGATGCCGCCGCGCTTTGCGCCGCGCGGCGATCCGCCGCCGGCGCGCTCCGTGCGCGGCGGGGATGGCGGCGACGACGGGCCGGCGCAGCCCCGGAACCGGCGCATTGCCCCGCGACGGATCGGGATCGATTCCGGTCCGATCGCGGCAAGGCGCGGCCGTCGTCCGCCCGTTCGTCGCCGGTCCGCGGACCCCGGCCGGCGCGGCGGCGTGCGGGGCGGTGCAGCGGGTACAATGCGCGCCCACCCGGAGGCCTCCATGAGTGTTATCGCCGAGCGCGCGGCACGACGCCGCACGTTCGCCATCATTTCGCATCCCGACGCCGGCAAGACGACCTTGACCGAGAAGCTGCTGCTGTTCGGCGGTGCGATCCAGCTGGCCGGCACGGTGAAGGGGCGCAAGGCGAGCCGCCACGCGACCTCGGACTGGATGGCGCTCGAACAGCAGCGCGGCATCTCGATCACCACCTCGGTGATGCAGTTCCCGTACAACGACTGCATCGTCAACCTGCTCGACACGCCGGGCCACGAGGACTTCTCGGAAGACACCTACCGCACGCTGACGGCGGTCGACTCGGCGCTGATGGTGATCGACGCCGCCAAAGGCGTCGAGGCGCGCACGATCAAGCTGATGGAGGTTTGCCGCCTGCGCGACACGCCGATCGTCACCTTCATCAACAAGCTCGACCGCGAAGGCCGGCCGCCGCTGGAACTGCTCGACGAGGTCGAGAAGGTGCTGGGCCTGCAGTGCACGCCGGTGACCTGGCCGCTCGGCATGGGCCGCGACTTCAAGGGCGTCTACCACCTGCTCGAAGACCGCTTCTACCTGTACTCGGGCGACAAGCACCGCATCTCGGAGATCGAGACCATCGACGGCATCGATGCGCCGGGGCTCGCCGAGCGCTTCGGCCACGTCTACCAGCAGCTGCGCGACGAGATCGAACTGCTGCAGATGGCCGGTTCCGAGTTCGATCTCGACCAGTACCGTGCCGCCATGCTGACGCCGGTGTTCTTCGGCTCGGCGATCAACAACTTCGGCGTGCGCGAACTGCTCAACGGCTTCACCGCCTGGGCGCCGCCGCCGCAGTCGCGGCACGCCAAGACCCCCGGCGGCGAGCGCGACGTGCAGCCGGACGAGGAGAAGTTCACCGGCTTCGTGTTCAAGATCCAGGCGAACATGGACCCGAAGCACCGCGACCGCGTCGCCTTCCTGCGCGTCTGCTCGGGCGTCTACAGGAAGGGCATGAACATCCACAGCGTGCGTCTCGGCGGCCCGGTGCGCGTGTCGAACGCGCTGGTGTTCATGGCCGCCGACCGCGAGGCGGTCGAGGAAGCCTATCCGGGCGACATCATCGGCCTGCACAACCACGGCACGATCTCGATCGGCGATTCGTTCTCGGAAGGCGAGGTGCTGAACTTCACCGGCATTCCGAACTTCGCGCCCGAGCTGTTCCGCCGCGTCGTGCTCAAGGACCCGCTGAAGGCCAAGCAGCTGAACAAGGGCCTCGATCAGCTGTCCGAGGAGGGCGCGACGCAGGTCTACCGGCCGATCGTCAGCAACGACATCGTGCTCGGCGCGGTCGGCGTCCTGCAGTTCGAGGTCGTGCAGTACCGCCTGCGTGACGAGTATGGCGTCGAGTCGGTGTTCGAGCCGGTGCAGGTGCACACGGCGCGCTGGGTCGAATGTGACGATCCGAAGAAGCTCAAGGAATTTCGCGACAAGAACGATTCGCGTCTGGCGCTCGATCATTACGGCCAGCTGGTGTATCTGGCGTCGAGTTCGGTGAATCTGAGCATGACGCGGGAGCGCTTTCCGGACGTGCGCTTCCTTGAAACGCGCGAGCACGGTGCCCAATGAAGGGGTATGCCGATTCTGGCGCGACTTTCGCATCCTTTTCCTGCTGTTCCCGGCGCACTGTCGCGCTGTCACCGTCGATGCAAGACTTAGATGGACACTCCGCTTAAATCCCGCCGCTTCGATCCGTCGAGCTGGCCGATGATGGTCCTGTTCGCCGCCATCCACCTCGCCTGCTTCGCGGCGATCTGGACCGGCGTGCACTGGAGCGACGTCGCCCTGTGCGCGGCGCTCTACGTGGTGCGCATGTTCGGCGTCACCGCCGGCTACCACCGCTACTTCTCGCACAAGGCCTACAAGGCCGGCCGCGTGTTCCAGTTCGTGCTCGCCTGGCTCGCGCAGTCGTCGCTGCAGTCGGGCGCCCTGTGGTGGGCGGCCAAGCACCGCGACCATCACCGGTACTCCGATACCGAGCTCGATGCGCACTCGCCGCGCCAGCACGGCTTCTGGTTCGCGCACGTCGGCTGGATCTTCAACAAGCAGGCGCAGGCGGTCGACTACGAACGCATCGCCGATTTCGCCAAGTACCCGGAGCTGCGCTGGCTCGACAAGTACCACTGGGTGCCGGGCGCCACGCTCGGTGTCGCCGTGTGGCTGATCGGCGGCTGGTCGGCGCTGGTCGTCGGCTTCATCTGGTCGACGGTGCTGCTCTGGCACGCGACGTTCTGCATCAATTCGCTGGTGCACGTGCTCGGCCGCCAGCGCTATCTGACCGGCGACGATTCGCGCAACAACTGGCTGTTCGCGCTGCTCTCGCTCGGCGAGGGCTGGCACAACAACCATCACTACTACATGGCCTCGGCGCGCCAGGGCTTCAAGTGGTGGGAGATCGACATCACCTACTACACGCTGCGCGGCCTCGAGAAGATCGGCCTGGTGTTCGATCTGCGCGATCCGCCGGCGCACGTGCTCGACGGCAGCCGCGCGCTGTCGGCGGACATCAAGGAGCGCGTCGCGCAGGCGCTGGCGCGCCGCTTCTCGCCGGATCACATCGTCTACCGCATGCAGAAGCGCTGGGCCGAGCTGCACGGCGGCCACGCGATCGCCGACTGGCGCCGGCACTGGGCCGAACAGATGGCGAGCCGCCGCGAGCAGCTGCTGCAGAACGTGCACGCCGAGCTGCCGAGTCTCGACCAGCTCTACCGCACGGCGCGCCGCCGCTTCGCGCGCACGCCGGCGATGGAGGAGATCGTGGCGCGCGCCCGCGAGCTGATCGCGCACGCCGTGGTCGCACGCCTCGAGACCGTACCCGTGCATGCCTGAGACGCCGGCGCCGGCGCGGCATGATCCGTATGCCGCGCTGCGCTATCCGGAGTTCCGGGCGTTGGCGGTCGGCGCCTTCCTGCTCAGCTGCGGCCTGCTGATCCAGGAAGTCGCGCTCGCCTACGAGATCTACCGCGTCACGCACGATCCGCTGTCGCTCGGCCTGATCGGCCTCGCCGAAGCGGTGCCGTTCATCATGCTGGCGCTGTTCGGCGGCCATCTCGCCGACCGTCGCGAGAAGCGCGGCATCATCCGCGCCGCGATCGCGGTGATCTTCGCCGGCTCGCTGGCGCTGGCGGCGCTGTCGTGGCCGGGCGTGCGCGCGCAGCTGGCGCACCACGTCTGGCTGTTCAGCGCCTACGGGCTGATCGCGCTGGTCGGCTTCGCGCGCGGCTTCTATTCGCCGGCGGCATCCTCGCTGCGCGCGTTCCTGGTGCCGCGCGAGGTCTACGGCAACAGCGCGACCTGGTGGAGCACCTTTTTCCAGACCGGCGCGATCCTCGGTCCGGTCTCGGCCGGCTTTCTGTTCGCGCTCGGCGGCCTGTCCGGCACGCTGGCGGTCGTGGTCGCGATGTTCACCGGCAGCCTGGTGCTGATCTCGTTCGTGCAGCCGCGCCCGGTGGTGCCCAGTCCCAACGCCGGCAATCTGTGGGCGAGCCTGCGCGAGGGCGTCGACTACGTCTTCCGCACCAAGATCATGCTCTACGCGATCTCGCTCGACATGTTCTCGGTGCTGTTCGGCGGCGTGGTCGCGCTCTTGCCGGTGTTCGCCGAGGACATCCTGCGCGTCGGTCCCGAGGGGCTCGGCGTGCTGCGCGCGGCGCCGGCGATCGGCGCGCTGCTGACCGTGGTCTGGTGCGCCTACCATCCGCCGCTGGCGCGGCCGTGGCGCAACCTGCTGCTGGCAGTGCTCGGTTTCGGGCTGGCCACGTTGGTGTTCGCGGTCTCGAAGCTGTTCTGGCTGTCGATCGCTGCGCTGTTCGCTACCGGCGCGTTCGACAGCATTTCCGTGGTGATCCGCAACACCATCCTGCAGACGGTGCCGCCGGATCACCTGCGCGGCCGCGTGCAGGCCGTCAACAGCATCTTCATCAGCTCGTCGAACGAACTCGGCGCGTTCGAATCCGGACTCGCCGCCAGGCTGCTCGGCACGGTGCCGTCGGTGATCGCCGGCGCGGCGGTGACCTGCGGCGTCGTCGCCTGGATGTGGCGGCGCTCGCGCGAGCTGTTCACGGTGAAACTGTAAGGCGGGATTCCATGCGTATTTGCGTGTTCTGCGGCTCCAGCGCCGGTGCGCGGCCGGCCTATCGCGAGGCGGCGGTCGCATTCGGCGAGGCGCTGGCCGGCGCCGGCATCGGCCTGGTTTACGGCGGCGCCTCGGTCGGCCTGATGGGCGCCGTCGCCGACGCTGCACTGGCGCGCGGCGGCGAGGTCATCGGCGTGATGCCGCGCGCGCTCGCCGACCGCGAGCTGGCGCATCGCGGGCTGACGCAGCTGCACGTGGTCGGCTCGATGCACGAGCGCAAGGCGCTGATGGCGGAACTGGCCGATGCCTTCGTCGCGCTGCCGGGCGGGCTCGGCACCTTCGAGGAATTGTTCGAGATCTGGACCTGGGCGCAGCTCGGCGAGCACCGCAAGGCCTGCGCGATGCTCAACACCGACGGCTACTACGACGGCCTGCTCGCCTTCCTCGACCATGCCGTCGGCGAGGCCTTCATCAAGCCGCTGCATCGCGGCACGCTGCGCGTCGAGCGCGATCCCGCGCTGCTGCTCGACGCGATCCGCGCCTACGTGCCGCCGCCGGCGGCCGGCAAGTGGATCGGCCGCGACGAGACCTGAACGCGGGACGGCGGATCAGGGTTTCTGGCGCGCGGTGTTGACGACGGTGGCCGCGAGCCCGAACGGCTGATCGCCGATCAGCTCGCGCAGGCGCGTTGGCAGGTGGCGCTTGTCGAGCTGCAGCACCGAGACCTGCGCGAAACCGTCCCGCGCTTCGCCGGCCCAGGTCTCGGCGATCGGCTGGTCGCCGGTGCGTTTCGGGCGGATACCGAGCGCGGCGAGGCGCTCCTGCTGCGGCAGCAGGTCATGGCTGCCGGCGTCGAGCGAAGCAGTCGAAGCCTGGATCTCGACCCAAGTGTTGAGATCGAGTTGCAGCAGCGGCTCGGCCAGGCGGCGGACCAGCGGCACGGCGAGCGCGCGTTGCGCGACGCTCTGCACGGCATGGCCGGCGCGTTCGGCGAGACGCAGCGAGCGGCCGCTCGGCGCCGGCGGTGCGCCGGCGGGCGGCAGCGCCGCGCGCTCCGTGCCGTCGCGCCGCGCCTGCGCGGCGGCCAGCGCCGGACGCAGCGCGCTCGCGAAATTGGTTTGCAGGTGCGCGCGCAGGCGCAGGCGCTCGCCGTCGGCCTGCGGTTCGGTGACCATCTGCACCTGCAGTTTCCACAGGGGTTCCTTCTCGCCGACCGGCAGCTCGGCGACGAACGCGAAATTCTCGGTGGCCGGCGCCACCGCCTGCGTCTTGCGCTTGCCGCGCCGGTTTAAGATCGCCATGGGTTTTCCTCGATGCACACTTCGAGCATGTCGACATCGTACCGGTTCCGCGTCCGCGGCCGCGTCCAGGGCGTTTTCTTCCGGCAATCGACGCGCGACCGCGCCGAGGCGCTCGGCCTGTCGGGCTGGGTCGAGAACCGTTCCGACGGCAGCGTCGAGGGGCTGGCCTGCGGTGCGGCGCCGGCGCTCGAAGCGCTGCGCGAATGGCTGCAGCACGGTCCGCCGCGGGCGTGCGTCGATGGGCTCGACTGGGAGCGCAGCGACGAGCCCGCGGTGACCGGCTTCAGCGTGCGGCGCTAGGCAGCGGCCTTGGCGGCCGGCGCCAGGGCTTCGGCGAGCGCCGTGGCATTGCGCGAGACGAAGCCGTAGATCGTCAGCTGCGGGTTGGCGCCGATCGAACTCGGGAACATCGAGCCGTCGAAGATCGACAGGTTCTCGGTCTCGTGATGGCGGCCGCGGCTGTCGATCACGCAGCGCTGGCGGTCCTCGCCCATCGCGCAGCCGCCCATCAGGTGCGCGGTGACCAGGCCGGCGCGGTGCTTGCGCATCGGCAGTGCGGCGATCGCCGCGCGCGCCTCGTCCATGCTGGCGTACGGCTCGGCGTCGATGTGCGCGGGGCGCACGGACTTGGCACCCGCCGCGAACTGGATCTCCGCCATCTGCACGAAGGCGTGGCGCAGGGCGTTCCACAGCGGCTCGTGCACGTCGTAGTCGAACACCGGCTGGCCGGAGTCGTCGATGCGCACGCGGCCGCCGGCCGACTGTTCGTGGAAGCCGTCGCGCATCAGCGCGATCAGCACGTTGGTGTTCGGCAGCTGCGCCATGTCCTGCGCCAGCGCGTCGCCGTAGCGCGCGAGCACGCTGCTGGCGAGCATCGGCTGCAGCGGCGGCACTTCGAGCTTGTAGCCGATGCCGCCGTCCTCCGGCCACAGGAAGTGGTCGGAGTAGATCGACTGCGGCGCGCCGTGGAAGCCGTCGATCTCGCGATCGAACACGGCGAGGCTGGCGTTGACCGGATGCACGCAGGTGCGCTGGCCGATGCGCTGATGCGGGTCCGGCGCCTTCGAGCGCAGCAGCAGCGCCGGCGTGTTGATCGCGCCGCCGGCGAGCACGTAATGCTTGGCGCGCACGTTCAGCGTGATGCCGGTGGGGTGCCGCGTGTCGGCGTCGAGCGCCTGCACGGTCAGGCCGTTGACGCGGCCGCCGGCGAACTGCAGGCGGTCGGCGCGGGCGTGATGGACCAGCGTCATGCCGCGGTCGAGCGCCGCCGGAATCGTCGTCACCAGCATCGACTGCTTGGCGTTGACCGGGCAGCCGAGGCCGCAGTAGCCGAGGTTCCAGCAGCCGCGCACATTGCGCGGGATCGTCTTCCAGTGCAGCCCCAGCTTGTCACAGCCGTCGCGCAGTACGGCGTTGTTGGCATTCGGCTCGGCCGCCCACGGCGCGATGCCGAGGCGTTCCTCCATCTTCGCGAACCACGGCGCCATCTCGTCGGCGGCGGAGCCCTTCAGGCCGAAGTCGCGGGCCCAGTATTCGAGCGTCGGCTTCGGCGTGCGAATGCTGGTCGTCCAGTTGACCAGCGTGGTGCCGCCGACTGCGCGGCCCTGCAGGATCGGGATCGCGCCGTCCGAGGTCGCGCGTCCGGCGGCCTCCTGGTAGAGCTTGCTGTACGAGCTGAATTCGTCGAGCGCCTTGAAGTCGCGCGAGGTGTAGAGCCCGCCTTCCTCCAGCATCAGCACCGACAGACCGGCCGCGCTGAGGATTTCGGCGGCGGTGCCGCCGCCGGCGCCGCTGCCGACGATGACGACGTCGGCTTCCAGCGTTTCGTCGTTCGTCAGCGTCGAGGCGTCGCGGATCTTCCAGCCCTTGGCGAGGCCGTCGGTGTAAAGGTCATTGATGGCCATGGCGGGACTCAGGCGTTGAGGGCGGCGACCGCCCAGGCCGGCGGGCCCGGGTAGCGCGCCAGCGGATAGGCGACCGGCTGGCTCCAGAAGACGACGCTGCCGATCTTCGCGAGCGCGCGGAAGGCGCCGTTGAGCAGGCCCAGGCGGCTGGCGCTGAGGTTGGCGAGCAGGGTCTGCATGTCGGCGGCCGTGGCTTCCGTCCACGGCTTGGCGACGCCGCCGGCGAAGCGGCGGAACGGCGCCCACTGCAGCAGATCGAACAGCTTGCGCACTTCCTTCTGCGCCGGCGCGTCGAGCGCGTCGAGGCAGATGTCGATGCGGCGCGCGCCTTCTTCGAGGGCGGCATCGGCGATAGCCGGGTCGGCGGGCAGCGCCGAGCCGGCGACGCCGGCCACGAGCAGGCGCGCGAACGGCAGATCGGCGGCGGTCAGCCAGCGGAAGCCGGCGGCGGCCGGTGCGGCCTGCTGGCTGCAGCCGGCGAGCTGCACGCTGGCGCCAAGCAGGGTGAAGGCGGCGGCGCTGCCGGCGCCGAGTTTGAGAAAGCCGCGGCGATCCAGCGCCGTGGCGGGCGCCCAGTCGGGGGACATCGGGACTCCTCCGTTCGGTCTTGTATTAATTGAACGATAGATCAATTCCGGCCGGCAAAACGGCCGAAAACGCCGCGACTCTAGCGCGGCGGCACCCGGTCTGCGATTGGCCCTGGCGCCCGCGAGGTGGGCGACCGACCGTCAGAAGCGCAGCGCGCGCCGCAGCCTGGCGGCGGCCGGCCAGGCCTCAGAGACGGACGGCGCGGCCGAAGATGAAGTCGAAGCGGAAGTCGCGGGCCGTGGTCTTGGCGTTCTGGAAGTCCGCCATGCGCGCGAGGCGTGCCGGCACCTTCATCAGCTTTTCCTGGGCTTCGCGCCCGGCGGCCGACAGGTTGGTCATCACGCCGATCTTCCAGAAATCGAGCAGTTCGTCGACGATTTCCTTGTACTGGCTCGCGCAGAAGACGCCGGCGCGGCGCACGACTTCGCTCATGTCGTCATAGCCGCGGATCGCGTGGCCCGGCATCGCGAAGTTCAGCGTGACCTTGAGCAGCGAGTTCAGCGCGCGGTTCGGATCGTGCTCGAGGATCGCGCCGAACACGGCGCGGTAGAACTGGTAGTGGCGCGCTTCGTCGCCGGCCAGATGGGCGAGCACCTTCTGCGCCATCGGTTCGATCGTCGCGCACAGGCGGCCGGTGTTGGCGTGCGAAATCTGCGTGGCTTTTTCCTGCAGCGAGGTATACGCGAGCAGGCGATACGGATCCTGCTCCCAGTCCGGGTTGAAGCCGGCCTCGATGTAGCGGTACTGCAGTTTCTCCAGCGCGCCCATGTCGAACAGGCGGGCGTCGCGCACGTAGTCGCGCAGCGCGCAGCCGTGGCGGTCTTCTTCGGCCGTCCACAGATTGTTCCAGTCGCTCCACGGCGCGCTGTTGCCGAGGTGCACGGCGATCAGGCGGTGGAAGTGCGGCAGGCCTTCCTCGGTCAGCAGGTTCAGCGCGACGGCGACGCGCACGGTGTCCGGCAGGCCGCGCGCGGCGTCGCGGATGCGGGCCAGCTCGGCATCGGCGGCGGCGTCGAGATTGGCGTCGGCCGGCATCAGATCATTCGGGAACCACAGGCGGCGCTTCTCGATATGCAGCGCCATCTGCTGGGCGACCACGCCCTCGATCGCGACCAGCGTCTCGATCTGATCGGGAGAACCGAAACGCGCATTGGGCGCCAAGCCAGACATCGTCACTCACTCCGGGTTCATCGTGTTGGCCGCAGCCCTTGTCGCCGGGCGCGGTAGGTCGAGCTTATAAGAAATTCACATTACCCGCGACGGACCAGGCTGAGGAACTCCTCACGGGTCCGGTGATCTTCCCGGAAGCGGCCCAGCATCATCGACGTGACCATCGTCGAGTTCTGTTTCTGGACACCGCGCATCATCGCGCACAAATGCTGCGCCTCGATGACGACGCCGACGCCGTTCGCGCCGGTCACCGACTGGATGCAGGCGCCGATCTGCTGGGTCAGGTTTTCCTGGATCTGCAGGCGGCGCGCGAACATGTCGACGATGCGCGGGATCTTCGACAGGCCGATGACCTTGCCGGCCGGCAGGTAGGCGACGTGCGCCTTGCCGATGAACGGCAGCAGATGGTGCTCGCACAGCGAGTACAGCTCGATGTCGCGCACGATCACCATCTCGTCGTTGCTCGACTCGAAGACGGCGCCGTTGACGATCTCGTTGACGTCCTGCTCGTAGCCACGGGTCAGGAACTCCATCGCCTTGGCGGCGCGGTGCGGCGTGCGCAGCAGACCCTCGCGCTCGGGATTCTCGCCGATCGCTTCGATGATGGCGCGATAATTCTCTTCCATCGTCCCTTCCGTTATGCGTTGTAACGCTCATTATTTCATGCCTTGCCGGCGCGGCGTGCGCCGAACAGGGGAGAACCGGCGCGGCGGGCGCCGCGCGGCGCCGCCCCGTAAAATGCGCGCATGAGCCGCAAGCGCGCCACCGGCGAAATTCGCGACATCCCGATCGACCTGATCCGGCCCGGCAGCCAGCAGGCGCGGCGGCATTTCGATGCCGATGCGCTGCGCGAGCTGGCCGGCAGCATTCGCGAATCCGGCGTCGTGCAGCCGATCGTGCTGCGCACGCGGGTCTGGGGCTACGAGCTGCTGGCCGGCGAGCGGCGCTGGCGCGCCGCGCAGCAGGCCGGGCTGCACGAGATTCCGGCGCTGATCCGCGACGATCTGTCCGACAGCGAAGCCTTCGTGCTCGGCCTGATCGAGAACCTGCAGCGCGAATCGTTGACGCCGATGGAAACGGCGGCCGGACTGAAGCGGCTCGGCGAACTGTTCTCGCTCAAGCACAGCGAGATCGGCGAGCGCATCGGCAAATCGCGCGAGTACGTGACGAACTACCTGCGCCTGCTCAACCTCGCGCCCGAGGTGGCGGCGCTGGTCAACGAGGGCCATATCCTGCTCGGCCACGCCAAGGTGCTGGCCGGTGTGCCGGTGGCCGAGCAGGTCCGCTACGCCGACGAGATCATCCGGCACAAGCTCACCGTGCGGGGCCTCGAACAGCGCATCGCCGCGGCGCGCGACAAGCTCGTGGTGTTCCGGCCGGGCAAGCCGAGCGACTGGCAGCGCCTCGAGCGCGAGATCTCCGACCATCTGGCCTGCCCGGTGACGGTCAGCGCCGACAAGTCGGGCAAGGGCGAGCTGCGGGTGAAGTTCCACTCGCTCGATGAACTCGACGGCGTGCTCGCCAAGATCGGCTATGTCGCCAAGTGAGGGGCGGCGAGTTGTCCCCAGAAGACGGGGAAAAGCCTGTGGATAGCCGTCGGATGAAGCGGCCGCGATGCCGGCGGCCGCTGCGTTTCAAGCCGATCGGCGCTTTTTTCGACGACCGGCGGTGCGCGGGTGCCGACTTATCGACAGCGGCGCGGGATAAGCTTGTGGATAGCGCGCGGATGAACTGGCGCAGAGCTTGCTGCGACAAGCCTGTCCTGCAGTGCCGGCGAAAAATTCAGCAGCGGCGCGGGCTTGGCGGAAAGAGTTATCGACAGCGGGGCGGGATAAGCCTGTGGATGAGTTGCGCATGAAGCGCCGCCGGGCCAGCTGTGATGCGGCCTGCTGCGGGACTGCGCAAAAAATCATCGCGCCGGCGGGCTGAACGGCAGGAACGGCATGCAGATCGAATTGTTCCGCGACGACTATCACTTCGAGGAGCGGGTCAGCGCCAAGGCGCGCAGCATCCGTCTCGAAGTGCGGCCGGATCGTCGCGTGGTGCTCGTCTACCCGCGCTGGACGCCGCGTGCCGAGGCCCTGGCCTTCCTGCGCTCACGCGAGCGCTGGTTGCGCGAGAAGCTGGCCGAGATGGCGCAGCTCGCCGCGGCCCGGCCGTTGCCGCAGCAGCTGCGCTGGGACGGCAGCGATCTTCTTCAGTTGCGCGGCCGCGAGCTGGCGGTGCGTGTCGAGCCGGCGCGCCTGCGCAGCGTCAACGTGCGCTTCGAGCCCGAGCGCATCGTCGTGTTCGCGCCGCCGGCGCTGCGCGAGACGCCGCGCAAGCTGGAGGCGGCGCTGCGTCAGGCGCTCGCCCATCAGGCGCGGCTGGATGCGGTACGCCTGCTGGAGGACGGCGCGGCGCCGCTCGGTGTGCGTTACCGCGAATTGCGCATCAACGATCCGCAGACGCTGTGGGGCAGCTGCAATCCGGGCGCGGTGATCTGCCTGTCGTGGCGTCTGGTGATGGCGCCGCCCGACGTCTTCCGCTACGTCGCGGTGCACGAGCTTTGCCATCTGGTCCATCTCGATCACTCGGCGCGCTTCTGGAATCTGGTGGGCCGGCAGATGCCTGATTACGAAACGCACAAGCGCTGGCTGCGCGACCACGGCCACCAGCTGCATGGCTGGCTGCCGCGGCGCAAGGCTTGAGTGCGTCCCGCGCAGGGGCTATCGTCGACCCACAAACGCCACCGCGCGTCGGGCGGATCGAGGAGAGCGATATGGCCACGCTGGAAAAAGTCAGCGTCCGCGACTACATGAGCACGCGGCTGATGAGCTTCACCCCCGAGATGGAGGTGATGAACGCCGTGCACCAGCTGGTCAAGAGCGGTCACTCCGGCGCGCCCGTGGTCGATGCGCAGGGCACGCTGGTCGGCATGCTGTCGGAGCGCGACTGCCTGCAGATCGCGATGGTCGCCGCGCAGGACACCTGCGTCGCCGGTCCGGTCAGCCAGTACATGAGCACCAAGGTCGAGACCGTCAGCTCGGACATGAGTCTCGCGCAGCTGGCCGGCTTGTTCATCAGCAACCGCCACTTCCGCCGCTATCCGGTCGTCGATGGCGGCAAGCTGGTCGGGCAGATCTCGCGTTCCGACGTGCTGCGCGCGATCAGCCACTGCTGCTGAAGCGGCGCGCGGCGCTCAGGGCGTGCAGGGCCCCAGGTAGCGGCCGTCGATCTTCTGCGTCATCTTGATCGGCGCGCCGCTGCGGTCCTTGCCGGTGACGTGGGTCGTCGAGGTCATCGTCCCGCCGCTGTAGGTCGCGGTGCCGGTCGCATTCATCTTGCCGTGCGGCGAATCGCAGACCGACGTCCACTCGACGGTGTTGCCGCGGCGATCCATGCGCGTGATCTTGCAGTGCTCGCCGCTCTGCTCGTTGCGCGGCACCAGGTCCGCCCGGGTCACGCACTGCTCGAAGTTCATCGTCATGCCGCCGACGCCCATCTGCGGCAGCGCCATCCCCGGCGGCAGCTTCGAGGCGTCGACCTTCGGCATGGCCGGCATGGCCGGCATGTTCGGCATTTCCATGGTCATGGTGTAGGTCCAGCGGCCCTCGCGAATGCCCTCGGCCTGCGCGCCGAAAGTAACGGTCAGCAACAGCCCGGCCAGCGCCGGCACGATCGTCTTCATGGTCGGGTTCCCCGGTGCGAGGCTTACTTGAACAGCTTGTCGAAAACCTTGTCGAGCGCCTTGTCGACGGCCTCGTCGGTCTTTTGGTCGACTTTGTTGTCGACGCGCTGGGTGACGCGGTCGGTCTGACGCTCGACCTTGCCGCCGGCGTAGTCGCCGGCCGCGTCAGCGGCCTGGTGGCCGGCGTCGTCCGTCTCGCCGGCGGGCGGTTCGGCGGCGAGCGCGCTGCCGAACAGCAGCGCAGCGGTCACGGCGAGATAGGCAGAGTGGTTCATGGGTCCCCCCCGGAAAATGGCGTGGTGCAAGACAGCGCATGGTCGAAGAATCGCCGATCGCCAACCGAGACCTGGGTAGCAACGCGGCGGCGGGTTCGTGCGCCAGTCCACACCCGGCCGGCAACGCGCCGCGCCGCTGCGGGCAACAAAAAAGGGCTCTCTCGGGGGGGGATGAGAGAGCCCTCGGGGCGCCCTGCGGGGGGATGCAGGGCTGGGGGGACTGGTACGGCCTATGGCTTCTGCAGCTTGGCCTCGGCCTGCGCGTCGACGGCGCCCTGGCTGTGCAGCGCGCCAGTGGCCGAGGCGTTGACGGCGCCCAGGGCGTCGCTGGCGAGGCCCTGGGTCTGGCCGATCGTGGCCTGGGTCTTGGCTTTGGCGTGCTGCGATGCCTCGTGCGCGGTCTTGTGCGCCTGATGGCGGGTGGCCTTGGCCTGGTCGGCGGCCGCGCTCTTCGCGGCTTCGGTGTGCGCCTGGACGCCGGCCTTGGCGTCAGCGGCGTCGCTGCGCGCCTCGTCCTTCAGCGCCCGGGCCTGCGCCTGCACGTCGGCGCCCGTCGTGTTCGCCCCGGCTTCGACGCCGGCGCCGGCATTGACGCCGAGCGCGTCGACGCCCAGCTTGACGGCGGTCTTGCCTTCGGCCGCCTGCGCCTGGACGGCGAGGGACAGCAGGGCTGCGGCCGCGGCGACGGAAATGATCTTGTTCATGCAGCGCTTCCCCTGATGGTTCTTGCGGCCGGATTCCGACCGTGGAAGCAGACTACGAGGCCGCGCTGAATTGCAGATGAACGCTCGCCTCAGGCTTGGCGGCGCAGCCGTCCGGTCTTCTTGAGGTGGATCAGCAGCAGCGAGACCGCGGCCGGCGTGACACCGGAAATGCGGCCGGCCTGCGCGACCGTCTCCGGGCGATGCTCGACGAGCTTGGCGCGGACTTCGTTGGAGAGGCCGATGACGCTGTGATAGTCGAGGTCGTGCGGCAGCGGCGCCGCCTCGTAGCGCTGCACGCGCTCGATCTCCAGTTGCTGGCGATCGATGTAGCCGGCGTACTTGGCCTGGATTTCGACCTGCTCGGCGACCCGGGCGTCGATGTCGGCCGGCGCCAGCCCCTGTGCCTGCAGGAAGGCATAGTCGCCTTCGGGCCGGCGCAGCAGGTCGGTGGCGGACAGGCCGCTGTCGCTGGGCGCAGGCCCGAAGCGCTCGACCAGCGCCGCCTGTGCCAGCTGCGCCGGCTTCAGCCACAGCGCGTCGAGCCGCGCCCGCTCGCGCTCGATCGCCTCGCGCTTGCGCGCGAAAGCGTCCCAGCGCGCGTCGTCGACGATGCCCAGTTTGCGGCCGAGCGGCGTCAGCCGCAGGTCGGCGTTGTCCTCGCGCAGTAGCAGGCGGTGTTCGGCGCGCGAGGTGAACATGCGATACGGCTCGTTGGTGCCGCGCGTGATGAGGTCGTCGACGAGCACACCGATATAGGCCTCGTGCCGTTGCGGCGTCCACGGATCAAAGCCCTGCACCTGCCGCGCGGCATTGATGCCGGCGAGCAGGCCCTGCGCGGCGGCTTCCTCGTAGCCGGTCGTGCCATTGATCTGGCCCGCGAAATACAGGCCGGCGATGACCTTGGTTTCCAGCGAGCGCTTCAGGTCGCGCGGATCGAAGTAGTCGTACTCGATCGCGTAGCCCGGCCGCGTGATGCGCGCCTGTTCGAGGCCGCGGATCGTGCGCACGAAGCGCTCCTGGATGTCGTACGGCAGCGAGGTCGAGATGCCGTTCGGATAGATCTCGCGCGTGTTCAGGCCTTCCGGCTCGAGGAAGATCTGGTGGCTGTCCTTGTCCTTGAAGCGGTTGACCTTGTCCTCGACGCTCGGACAGTAGCGCGGGCCGACGCCCTCGATGACGCCGGTGAACATCGGCGAGCGGTCGAAGCCGCTGCGGATGATCTCGTGGGTCTCGGCATTGGTGTGCGTCAGATGGCAGGGCACCTGACGCGGATGCTCGGCGCGCGAACCGAGGAACGAGAACACCGGCGTCGGTTCGTCACCGGGCTGCGGCGTCAGCAGCTCCCAGGCGATCGTGCGGCCGTCGAGACGCGGCGGCGTGCCGGTCTTCAGGCGGCCGACGCGCGGATGCAGTTCGCGCAGGCGCGCGGCGAGCGGATTGCTCGGCGGATCGCCGGCGCGCCCGCCCTGGTAGTTCGCCAGGCCGACGTGGATGCGTCCCGCCAGGAAGGTGCCGGTGGTCAGCACCACGGCCGGCGCGTAGAACTTCAGACCGAGCCGCGTGACGACGCCGCGCACGGCGCCACCCTCGACGATCAGATCCTCGACTTCCTGCTGGAACAGCGTGAGATTCGGCTGGTTCTCCAGCGCCTCGCGCACCGCCCACTTGTAGAGCATGCGATCGGCCTGCGCGCGCGTCGCGCGCACCGCCGGGCCCTTCGAGGCGTTGAGGATGCGGAACTGGATGCCGGCGCGATCGGCGGCGCGCGCCATCAGGCCGCCGAGGGCGTCGATCTCCTTGACCAGATGGCCCTTGCCGATGCCGCCGATCGCCGGGTTGCAGGACATCTGGCCGAGCGTCTCGATCGACTGCGTGACCAGCAGCGTGCGGCAACCCATGCGCGCCGGCGCCAGTGCGGCTTCGGTGCCGGCGTGGCCGCCGCCGATGACGATGACGTCGAAGTGATGCAGGTCCGGCATGGCAGTGATTCGGCGGGTTCCGCGGGGGCGCGGATTCTACGCCAAAGCCGGCGGCGCGGCTAAAAAATGCTCATGGCAGCGGTGCCAGATCCGGCTCGACGAAATCCTGGCGGGCGTCGGCGCGGTCGAGCCGCTGCGCCGAGTAGTGTCGTGCGACGAGGCTGCGCGCATCGCCGAACAGCTCGGGATGGGCGGCGGCGAAGGTTTCCCAGTCGGCCTGCGGCATCTGCCGGCGGCGGGTCTCGATCAGGCGCAGCAGGGCGATCGTCAGCGTGTGGTGGTACTTGGCTTCGGCGCCGAGCGCCGCGACGTAGCCGCGCAGCAGGGCGACGAAGCGCCGCTCGGCCGCGTCGCGATCGGCGGCCTGCTGCAGGCATTGCCAGGCGGCCTCGACGTGACGGGCATGGCCGAATGCTGCCGGCGGCAGCGAGCCGTCGGCCAGCTGATCCAGCAGGCCGCGGTTGCCGGCCGACATTGCTCAGAACGCCAGGCGCCCGCTCAGCATCTCCCACCACATGCGCCAGTCGCCCATGAACGAGTAGAACGGATGCTTGAAGGTGGCCGGCCGGTTTTTCTCGAAGAAGAAATGGCCGACCCAGGCGAAGCCGTAGCCGAGCAGCAGCGCCAGCGGCAGATACCACCACAGGCCCTTGATCGCCGCGAACAGCACGCAGGCCAGCGCCAGACTGCTGCCGGTGAAGTGCAGGCGCCGGGCGGTCTGGTTCGAGTGCTCGGTCAGATAGAACGCGTAGAAATCGGAGAACGTCTTGTACTGCGCGGCAGCCATGTCCCACCCCCGTGACGAGAGTCCGAGTATAGGCGGCCCGTGTGACGCCGCGCAGCCACGGCTTCGCCGCTATGCTTGTCGGACGACGACGATACGGAGTGTTCGTGAGGCGACGCGACGATGAACCCCTGCGGGAGCTCGGCTGGCGGGAGTGGCTCGCGTTGCCGGATCTCGGCGTCACGCGGATCAAGGCCAAGGTCGATACCGGCGCGCGCTCCTCGGCGCTGTACGCCTCGGCGATCGAGGCCTTGCCGGAAGGGCGCGTGCGTTTCGTGCTGCGACCGCTGCAGAACTCCGGCCGCGAGCAGTGGTGCGAGGCGGAGCTGATCGACCGCCGCTGGGTGACCGATTCCGGCGGCCATCGCGAGCTGCGGCCGTTCATCCGGACCACCGCCGTGCTCGGGCCGGAGCGCTGGCCGATCGAGATCTCGCTGTCGGCGCGCGACAGCATGCGCTTTCGCATGCTGCTCGGCCGCACCGCGCTCGCCGGGCGCTTCACGGTCGATCCGGCGGCCAGTTACGTGCAGGGCCGCCGCACCGCGAAGGAGTGCGCATGAAAATCGCCCTGCTGTCGCGCAACCGGCGTCTGTATTCGACGCGGCGTCTGATCGAGGCGGCCGAGGCGCGCGGCCACAAGGTCCAGGTCATCGACGTGCTGCGCTGCTACATGAACATCCAGCCGGGGCGGCCGGAGATCTGGTATCGCGGCCGGCGGCTCGAGGGCTTCGACGCGGTGATTCCGCGCATCGGCGCGTCGGTGACGTTCTACGGCACGGCGGTCGTGCGCCAGTTCGAGATGCAGGGCGTCTACACGCTCAACGAGTCGGTCGCGATCACGCGCGCCCGCGACAAGCTGCGCGCGCTGCAGCTGCTGGCGCGCAAGGGCGTCGGCCTGCCGCGGACCGGCTTCGCCCATGCGCCGGACGACACCGAGGGGCTGATGAAGCTGGTCGGCGGCGCGCCGATGGTCATCAAGCTGATCGAGGGTACGCAGGGGCAGGGCGTGGTGCTGGCCGAGACCGGCAACGCCGCCGCCTCGGTGATCGAGGCCTTTCGCGGCCTCGACGCCTACTTCCTGGTCCAGGAATTCGTCCAAGAGGCCAAGGGCAGCGACATTCGCTGCTTCGTCGTCGGCGGCGAAGTGATCGCGGCGATGCAGCGCACCGCCTGCGCCGGCGAGTTCCGCTCGAACCTGCATCGCGGCGGCAGCGCGGCGCCGGTCGAGATCAGCGCCGCCGAGCGGCGCACGGCGCTGCGCGCGGCCAAGATCATGGGGCTCAACGTCGCCGGCGTCGATCTGCTGCGCTCGAAGTCCGGGCCGATGGTGATGGAAGTGAATTCCTCGCCGGGGCTGGAGGGCATCGAGGCGGCGTCCGGCGTCGACATCGCCGACGCCATCATCCGCCTGGTCGAGGCGCGTGCCCGGCCCGGCAGGACGGGCACGCAGGGACGCGGCTGATGGCTGGCGCCGGCTGCCGTCGCCGGGCGCGGACGGGTAGGGCGCGTGGCGGCCGCTGCGTCTCTATAAAAGGTGTGGCATGGCGATAAAAAAGCAGCGTCGCGCCGGCGACGGCTTCGAACTGGGCGGGCAGCAGATCGCGCCCGGCGAGGCGCGCGTCGTCGAGCTGCCGGTTGCCAACCTCTACACGCACACGCCGGTGACCTTGCCGGTGCGCGTGCTGCGCGGCCGCGAACCGGGGCCGACGCTGTTCGTCAGCGCCGCCCTGCACGGCGACGAGATTATCGGCGTCGAGATCATTCGCCGCCTGCTGCTGCAGCGCGCGCTCAAGCGTCTGCGCGGCACGCTGCTGGCGGTGCCGGTCGTCAACACTCTGGCTTTTCTGCACCAGTCGCGCTACCTGCCGGATCGCCGCGATCTCAACCGCAGCTTCCCGGGCAGCGAGAAGGGCTCGCTGGCGGCGCGGCTCGCGCACCTGTTTCTGAAAGAGATCGTCGGCCGCGCGCAGTACGGGGTCGACCTGCACACCGGCGCGATTCACCGCCCGAACCTGCCGCATATCCGCGGCGACCTCGGCAATCCGGAGGTCCTGCGTCTGGCGCAGGCTTTCGGCGTGCCGCTGGTGCTGAACTCGCCGCCGACCGCCGGCACGCTGCGCCAGTACACGACCGAGCGCGGCATTCCGGTGCTGTTGTACGAGGCCGGCGAGGCGCTGCGCTTCGACGAGCTGGCGATCCGCGTCGGCGTGCGCGGCCTGCTCAACGTGCTCAAGGCGCTGGATATGCTGCCGGCCGACGGCCGTCCGGACCGCATGCCGGAGCCGGTCGTCGCGCGCGCCAGCAGCTGGGTGCGGGCGCCGGCGAGCGGCGTGTTGCGCGCCCAGGTCGCGCTCGGCGAGGAGGTGCGCAAGGGTCAGGTGCTCGGCATGATCGGCGATCCGCTCGGCAGCAGCGAGGCGACGGTGCTGGCCACGGCGCACGGCGTGGTCGTCGGCCGCGCGGCACTGCCGCTGGTCTACGAAGGCGACGCCCTGTTCCATCTGGCGCGTTTCGACGCGCCGGAAACCGCCGCCGGCGTCGCGCGCAACATTCGCAACGCGCGGCGTGTACTCAAACGCAGCCGGCGCAACCAGCCGCGCGTGGTCTGATACCGGGGCGGCGGGAGGGCAATCTGCCCCCAGTCAATTCGAAGCGTTTCCCCATCTGGCTGCAAAAACGTTGTACAGAGCGCCGGATGACGTCGTTCAAGCCGTTGATTTCGGCTTACGAACGGTCGGAATTGTGCGGCCAGTCATATACAATTCCGCCACTTTACGCGGGCGCAACCCGGCAATGACGCCGCTGCGCCCATCCGGATGGCACTCAAGAGGCTTGCGATGGCTCCCATCAGCGCGTGGTCCGCTCAAACCTGGGCCCTGATCGTCTACGTGGTCGCGGTCATCGGTCTGGTGGCGCTGATGCTGGGGCTGTCCTGGGTGCTGGGCGGACGCGACTGGGGCCGCGCCAAGAACGAACCGTTCGAGTCCGGCGTGCTCGGCCAGGGCGGCGCACGCCTGCGTCTGTCGGCCAAGTTCTATCTGGTCGCGATGTTCTTCGTGATCTTCGACGTCGAAGCCTTGTTCCTCTATGCCTGGGCCGTTTCCCTCAAGGAAGCCGGCTGGGCCGGTTTCGTCGAGGCCTTCATTTTCATCTTCATCCTGACCGCCAGCCTCGTCTATTTGTGGAAGATCGGCGCGCTCGAATGGGCGCCGGCCTCCCGCGCGAAACTGGCCCAGGAACGGCAGGCCCAGCGGCCGACGCCACCCTCGCGCTGACCCAAGCCGCCAGCCTACGCAGAGCAAGCAGCCATGGAATACACACTCACGCGAATCGACCCGAACGCGCAGCGCTACCCGATGCAGGAGCGCGAGAAGGTGCGCGATCCGCTCGAGGAGCAGGTCCAGAAGAACGTCTTTCTGGGCACCCTGGAAGGCGCGCTGCACGGCGTCGTCAACTGGGGCCGCAAGAACTCGATCTGGCCGTACAACTTCGGCCTGTCGTGCTGCTACGTCGAGATGGCGACCGCCTTCACGCCGACCCACGATCTGGCGCGCTTCGGCGCCGAAGTCATCCGCGCCTCGCCGCGCCAGGCCGACCTGATGGTCATCGCCGGCACCTGCTTCATGAAGATGGCGCCGGTCGTGCAGCGTCTGTACGAGCAGATGCTGGAGCCGAAGTGGGTCATCAGCATGGGCTCCTGCGCCAATTCCGGCGGCATGTATGACATCTATTCGGTCGTGCAGGGCGTCGACAAGTTCCTGCCGGTCGACGTCTACATCCCCGGCTGCCCGCCGCGTCCCGAGGCCTTCCTGCAGGCGCTGAACCTGCTGCAGGACTCGATCGGCAAGGAGCGCCGCCCGCTGTCGTGGGTGGTCGGCGACCAGGGCGTCTACAAGGCGGAGTTCCCGTCGCGGCGCGAGACGCTGCGCCCGGAGCGCAGCGCGCAGACGACGCTGCGCACGCCGGACCAGGTCTGAGGAAGGGCGATGGCAGACGACGTTCCGCACGCCGTGCCGGGCCTCGACAACGAGGTCCTGCGCGAGCTCTATGCCCGCTTCGGCGCCGACGCCTTCGTCGCGCAGCCGACCAAGGACGGCATGCCGACCCTGTGGGTCGGCGCCGAGCGCATCATCGAGGTGCTGCGCTTCCTGAAGGGCGGCATCGCCAAGCCGTACAAGACGCTGTATGACCTGACCGCGGTCGACGAGCGCCTGCGCAAGAATCGCCAGGGCCTGCCGCCGGCCGATTTCACGGTCGTCTACCAGCTGCTGTCGGTGGAACGCGACATGACGCGCGCCGGCACGCCGGACCTGCGCCTGAAAGTCGCGCTGCACGGCGAGTTCCCGCACCTGCCGACGGCGACCACGGTCTACGCCAACGCCAACTGGTACGAGCGCGAGGTCTGGGACCTGTTCGGCATCGTCTTCGACGGCCATCCGAACCTGCGCCGCATCCTGCTGCCGCCGCGCTGGGTCGGTCATCCGCTGCGCAAGGAGCACCCGGCGCGCGCCACCGAGTTCGATCCGTTCGTGCTCGACCAGATGCGCCAGGATCTCGATCAGGAAGCGCTGCTGTTCAAGCCCGAGGAATGGGGCATGAAGAAGGGCACGGAGAACGAGGACTACATGTTCCTCAACTTCGGCCCGAACCATCCCGCCGCGCACGGCGCGTTCCGCATCGTGCTGCAGATGGACGGCGAGGAGATCGTCGACTGCGTGCCGGACATCGGCTACCACCATCGCGGCGCCGAGAAGATGGGCGAGCGCCAGTCCTGGCATTCGTACATCCCGTACACCGATCGCATCGACTATCTCGGCGGGGTGATGAACAACCTGCCGTACGTGATGACGGTCGAGAAGCTCGCCGGCATCCAGGTGCCGCCGCGCGCGCAGACCGTGCGCATCATGATGTCGGAGTTCTTCCGCATCACCTCGCACCTGCTCTTCTACGGCACCTTCCTGCAGGACGTCGGCGCGATGTCGCCGGTGTTCTACGCCTTCGTCGACCGCCAGAAGGCCTACGACGTCATCGAGGCCGTCACCGGCTTTCGCATGCATCCGGCGTGGTTCCGCATCGGCGGTCTGGCGCACGACCTGCCGCAGGGCTGGGAGCGTCTGGTCCGCGAGTTCGTCGACTACCTGCCGAAGCGGCTCGACGACTACCAGAAGGCGGCGGTCGAGAACAGTCTGGTCATCGCCCGTACGCGCGACGTCGCGGCCTACACCACGGCCGAAGCGCTCGAGTGGGGCACGACCGGCGGCGGCCTGCGCGCCACCGGTCTCGGCTATGACCTGCGCAAGGCGCGCCCGTACTGCGGCTACGAGAACTTCGACTTCGAGGTGCCGACCGGCTCGCGCGGCGACGCGTACGACCGCCTGGTGCTGCGTGTCGAGGAGATGCGCCAGTCGGTGCGCATCATCAAGCAGTGCCTTGAGAACATGCCGTCGGGCCCGTACAAGGCCGATCACCCGCTGACGACGCCGCCGCCGAAGGACCGCACGCTCAAGGACATCGAAACGCTGATCACGCACTTCCTGCAAGTGTCGTGGGGGCCGGTGATCCCGGCCGGCGAGGCGTGCACGATGGTCGAGGCGACCAAGGGCATCAACAGCTACTACCTGACGTCGGACGGCAGCACGATGAGCTACCGCACGCGCATCCGCACGCCGAGCTACGCGCATCTGCAGCAGATCCCGAGTGCGATCCGCGGCGAGATGATCGCCGACCTGGTCGTGTACGTCGCGTCGATCGACTTCGTCATGGCCGACGTGGATCGTTAAGTCATGACCGATACCGTCATCAAAGATACCGTCATCAAGCTCGCCGACCTGGTCGGCCAGCCGGCCGCCAAGGCCGAGCCGTTCGTGCTGTCCGACGCGGAAAAGCACGAGATCGAGCACGAGCTGACGCACTTCCCGGACGGCCGCGCCGCCAGCATCGAGGCGCTGAAGATCGTCCAGAAGCACCGCGGCTGGGTGCCCGACGGGGCGCTCGAACCGGTCGCGCAGCTGATCGGCATCACCGCCGCCGAGCTCGAAGGCGTCGCCACGTTCTATTCGCAGATCTACCGCAAGCCGGTCGGCCGCCACGTCGTCAAGGTCTGCGACAGCATCACCTGCTTCCTGGTCGGCTTCGATGAGATCAAGGCCGCGCTCGAGCAGCAGCTCGGCATCGGCTTCGGCCAGACCACCGCCGACGGGCGCTTTACGCTGCTGCCGATCTGCTGCATCGGCGCCTGCGACAAGGGGCCGGCGCTGATGGTCGACGACGATCTGCATTACGACCTGACGCCGCAGAATCTGGCCACGGTCCTGGAGGCGTACAAGTGAGCGATTACGCCCAAATCGAAAAGGAACTGCTCGTCCGTCCGCTGACGGCGCGCATCAACGCCAAGCTGCCGGTCGACATCGCCTCGTACGAGGCCACCGGCGGCTACCGCGCGATCCGTCAGGCGATCAAGGAGCTGTCGCCGGCCGACGTGCAGACGCGCGTCAAGGACTCGAACCTGCGCGGCCGCGGCGGCGCCGGCTTCCCGACCGGCGTGAAGTGGGGCCTGGTGCCGATGGGCCCGGACGCCGGCAGCAAGTATCTCGTCTGCAACGCCGACGAGATGGAGCCGAACACGTTCAAGGACCGCCTCCTGATGGAGGACGCGCCGCACCAGCTGATCGAAGGCATGCTGGTCGCCGCGTACGCGATCCAGGCGACCGCCGGCTACATCTTCCTGCGCGGCGAGTACGTGAAATCCGCGCAGCGCCTCAACGCCGCGCTCGCCGAGGCGCGCGCCGCCGGCCTGCTCGGCGACAACATCCTGGGCTCGGGCTGGAGCTTCACGCTCATCGTCCACACCGGCGCCGGCCGCTACATCTGCGGCGAGGAAACGGCGCTGATCAATTCGCTGGAAGGCCGCCGCGCCAATCCGCGCGCCAAGCCGCCGTTCCCGCAGATCGCCGGCGCCTGGGGGCGGCCGACCGTCGTCAACAACGTCGAGTCGCTGTCGAACCTCGCGCACATCATCAACAACGGCGCCGACTGGTTCAAAGGCCTGTCGCAGGGCAAGTCCAAGGACGGCGGCACCAAGCTCTACGGCGCCAGCGGCCGCGTCAAGCGCGGCGGCATCTACGAGCTGCCGATCGGCACCACCGCGCGCGAGATCCTCGAAGAGCACGCCGGCGGCATGCGCGACGGCTATACGCTGAAGTGCTGGCTGCCGGGCGGCGCCTCGACCGACTTCCTGATGCCCGAGCATCTCGATCTGGCGATGGACTTCGACACCATCGCCAAGGCCGGCTCGCGCATGGGCACCGGCCTGATCCTCGCGCTCGACCAGACCCACAACATGGTCTCGGCGGTGCGCAACCTCGAAGAGTTCTTCGCGCGCGAGTCCTGCGGCTGGTGCACGCCGTGCCGCGACGGCCTGCCGTGGAGCGTGAAGATGCTGCGCGCGCTCGAGGAAGGCCGCGGCAGCGCCGAGGACATCGTCCAGCTGCAGAAGCTGACGCGCCTGCTCGGCCCCGGCAAGACCTTCTGCGCGCACGCGCCCGGCGCGATGGAACCGCTGCAGTCGGCGCTGAAGTTCTTCCGCTCCGAATTCGAAGCCGGCATCGCCCAGACGCCGGCCCCAGCTGCCGCCGGGGCACCCGCCACCGGCGCAGCCAGTGCCAAGGTCGCATAAGCTCTCATGGCCACGATTCACGTAGACGGCAAGCAGTACGAGGTCAACGGCGCCGACAACCTGTTGCAGGCCTGCCTCAACCTCGGACTCGACATCCCGTATTTCTGCTGGCATCCGGCGCTCGGCAGCGTCGGCGCCTGCCGACAGTGCGCGGTCAAGGCGTTCCGCGACGAGAACGACAAGCAGGGCCGCATCGTCATGTCGTGCATGACGCCGGCGTCGAACGGCACCTTCATCTCGATCGATGACGACGAGGCCAAGCAGTTCCGCGAGGCGATCGTCGAGTTCCTGATGACCAACCACCCGCACGACTGCCCGGTCTGCGAGGAAGGCGGTCACTGCCACCTGCAGGACATGACGGTGATGACCGGCCACCACAGCCGCTCGTACCGTTTCGAGAAGCGCACGCACCTGAACCAGGAACTCGGGCCGTTCATCGGCCACGAGATGAACCGCTGCATCTCCTGCTATCGCTGCGTCCGTTATTACAAGGACTATGCCGGCGGCACCGATCTCGGCGTCTACGGCGCGGCTGCCAACGTCTACTTCGGCCGCGCCGAGGAAGGCACGCTGGAGTCGGAGTTCTCCGGCAACCTGACCGAGGTCTGCCCGACCGGCGTGTTCACCGACAAGACCCACAGCGAGCGCTACAACCGCAAGTGGGACATGCAGTACGCCCCGAGCATCTGCGAGAGCTGCGCGGTCGGCTGCAACCTGTCGCCGGGCGAGCGCTACGGCGAGATCCGCCGCGTCGAGAACCGCTACAACGGCGAGCTGAACGGCTACTTCCTCTGTGACCGCGGCCGCTTCGGCTACGGCTATACCAATCGCAAGGATCGTCCGCGCCAGCCGCTGGTGCAGGGCGAGGTGGTGACGCGCGAGACCGCGATCGCCGCCGCCGCCGCCGCGCTCAAGGGCGCCGGCCGGGTCATCGGCATCGGCTCGCCGCGCGCGTCGGTCGAAGCCAACTTCGCGCTGCGCGGTCTGGTCGGCGCCGAGAACTTTCATGACGGCCACGCGCTCGGCCATGGCGAGCTGGTCCAGCTGGCGCTGAACATCGTCCGCAACGGCCCGGTCGGCGCGGCGACGATCAGCGAGATCGAGGACGCCGACGCCGTGCTGGTGCTCGGCGAGGACGTCACCGCCACGGCGCCGCGCTTCGCGCTGGCGATCCGCCAGGCCGCGCGCGGCAAGGGCAAGGCGCTGGCCGCCGAGAAGAAAGTCTCGGAGTGGCAGACGATCGCGCTGTCCGATCTGCTGCAGCGCGACAGCTATCCGGTCTATCTCGCCAGCGTCGACAGCACCCGCCTCGACGACGTCGCGCGGGCGACCTACCGCGCCGCGCCGGAAGATCTGGCCCGTCTCGGCTTCGCGGTCGCGCACGCGCTCGATGCCGCCGCGCCGGCCGTCGACGGCCTCGATGCCGCGACCGCCGAGCTGGCGCAGGCGATCGCCGCCGCGCTCGGCCAGGCCAAGCGTCCGCTGGTCGTCTCGGGCACCGGCGCCGGGTCGGCGGCCGTGCTGCAGGCGGCGGCCAACGTCGCCTGGGCGCTGAAGGCGAAGAACGAGAACGTCGGCCTGGCCCTGTCGCTGCCGGAAGCCAACAGCTTCGGCCTCGCGCTGCTCGAACCGCAGCCGCTCGACGCGGCGCTGGCCGCCATCGAGCGCGGCGCGGCCGACACGCTGGTCGTGCTCGAAAACGATCTGTACCGGTGCGCGCCGAAGGCCCGCGTCGACGCCGCGCTGGCCAAGCTGAAGAACCTCATCGTCATCGACCATCAGGCGACGCCGACCGCCGCCGAGGCGCAGGTCGTGCTGCCGGCGGCGACGGTATTCGAGGCCGACGGCACGCTGGTCAACTACGAAGGCCGCGCGCAGCGCTTCTTCCAGGTCTTCGACCCGACCTACTACGACAGCAAGATCGGCCTGATCGAGTCCTGGCGCTGGCTGGCGACGCTCGAGCACGCGTCCGGCTGGAAGATCCTCGACGACATCGTGCAGGCCTGCGCGCAGGCGTTTCCGGCGCTGGCCGGCATCGTCGCGGCGGCGCCGAACGCGGCGTTCCGCATCGACGGCCTGAAGATCGCGCGCGAGCCGCACCGCTACTCGGGCCGCACCGCGATGCGCGCCAACCAGAGCGTGCACGAGCCGCGCCAGCCGCAGGACCCGGACACCGCGCTGAGCTTCTCGATGGAAGGCTACAACGGCGTCGGCAGTCTCGATCGCCCGCCGGAGCTGACGCCGTACGCCTGGTCGCCGGGCTGGAACAGCCCGTCGGCCTGGAACAAGTTCCAGCAGGAGATCGGCGGCGCGCTGCGCGGCGGCGATCCGGGCCTGCAGCTGTTCGCCGGCGGCAGCCCGCGGCCGTACTTCGGCGAGGTGCCGGCGGCGTTCGCGCCGCGCGGCGACGCCTACCGCGTGCTGGCGCTGAACCTGCACTTCGGCGGCGAAGAGCTGTCGTCGCGCGCCGAGCCGATCGTCAAGCGCGCCTCGCCGGCCTTCGTCGCGATCGCCCGCGCCGATGCCGTGCGGGCCGGCGTCAACGGCCATGCGACGGTCGCGATCGACGGCCAGCTGGTGCAGCTGCCGACCTTCGTCAGCGACACGCTGCCGGCCGGCACGATCGGTCTGCCGGCGGGCTTCGCCGGCGTGCCGTTCATCGCGCCGGGCGCGACGGCGACCGTGACGGGAGCCTGAGCATGGACGCCATTGCCAACTGGTTCGCGTCTCACCCGCAGTTCACCGCGGCGCTGATCGCCTGCATCAAGGCCGTCGTCATCCTGCTCGGCACGGTGATCGTCGCGGCCTGGATGATCTGGCTCGAGCGTCGCCTGCTCGGCCTCTGGCAGGACCGCTACGGTCCGAACCGCATCGGTCCGTTCGGCCTCGGCCAGGTCATCGCCGACATGATCAAGATCTTCTTTAAGGAAGACTGGATCCCGCCGTTCGTCGACAAGTTCACGTTCATCCTCGCCCCGGCGATCGCGATGGGCCTGATGCTGCTGATGTTCGCGCTGATCCCGGTGACGCCGACCTGGGGCGTCGCCGACTTCAACGTCGGCGTCCTGCTGTTCCTGGCGCTTGCCGGCCTCGAGGTCTACGCGGTGATGCTCGGCGGCTGGTCGAGCAACAGCAAGTACGCGCTGCTCGGCGGCCTGCGCGTGACCGCGCAGACGGTCTCGTACGAAGTGTTCATGGGCATTTCGCTGATGGGCATCGTCATGCTGGCCGGCAGCTTCGACCTGCGCCAGGTCGTCGAGTACCAGGCTCAGAACGGCTGGAACATCATCCCGCAGTTCTTCGGCTTCTGCGCGTTCGTGATCGCCGCGATCGCGGTCGTGCACCGCACGCCGTTCGATCTGCCGGAAGCCGAGTCCGAACTGGCCGCCGGCTTCCACACCGAGTATTCGGGCATGAAGTTCGGCATGTTCTTCGTCGGCGAGTACGTCGGCATCGTGCTGGTTTCGGCCATCACTGTGGTGCTGTTCTTCGGCGGCTGGAGCGGTCCGGGCGTCGCCAGCCATGCCTGGCTGGCGTTTCCGTGGTTCGCGCTCAAGTGCCTGTTCTTCATGTCCGGCTTCATCCTGCTGCGCGCGTCGCTGCCGCGTCCGCGCTACGACCAGATGATGGCCGTCGGCTGGAAGGTCTGCCTGCCGCTGTCCCTGATCAATCTGCTCGGCACGGCCGCGGTCGTGCTCGCCGGGCAAGGAAGCTGATATGGCCGAGACCATCGTCAAGACGAATTCGGAGCGCGGCGCGTTCGGCGCGCTCAAGGGCCTGCTGTGGGGCGTCTACACGCAGCTGCGCAGCATCTGTATGATCTTTTCGCACTCGTGGCACAAGCGCGACGTCATCCCGTATCCGGAAGTGAAGCCGTACCTGCCGCCGCGCTACCGCGGCCGCATCGTGCTGACGCGTGATCCGGACGGCGAGGAGCGCTGCGTCGCCTGCAACCTCTGCGCGGTCGCCTGCCCGGTCGGCTGCATCTCGCTGCAGAAGGCCGAGAAGGAAGACGGCCGCTGGTATCCGGAGTGGTTCCGCATCAACTTCTCGCGCTGCATCTTCTGCGGCCTGTGCGAGGAAGCCTGCCCGACCACCGCGATCCAGCTGACGCCGGATTTCGAGCTCGCCGAGTACAAGCGCCAGAGCCTGGTCTACGAAAAGGAAGACCTGCTGATCAGCGGCACCGGCAAGTATCACGAGTACAACTTCTATCGCGTCGCCGGCATGGCGATCGCCGGCAAGCCGAAGGGCGCGGCGGCCAACGAATCGGCGCCGGTCGACGTCAAGAGCCTGCTGCCATGACGATCTTCTTCTACATCGCGGCCGCGGTCGCCGTCGTCTCGACGCTGTTCGTGATCAGCGGCCGCAATCCGGTGCACGCGCTGCTCAACCTGGTCGTCTCGCTGCTGGCGGTGGCCGGCATGTTCTTCATGCTCGGCGCGCCGTTCGCCGGCGCGCTCGAGGTGATCGTCTACGCCGGCGCGATCATGGTGCTGTTCGTGTTCGTCGTCATGATGCTGAATCTCGGCAAGGCCACGATCGAGCAGGAGCGGCACTGGCTGACGCCGAAGAACTGGGTGGCGCCGAGCATTCTCGCTGGCGCGCTGCTGCTGGCGCTGCTGGCGGTGATCGCCGGCGGCGGCCTGCACCCGGCGGCCCTGGCCGAAATCGACGCCAAGCAGGTCGGCGTCGCCCTGTTCGGCCCGTATCTGCTCGCGGTCGAGCTGGCTTCGATGCTGCTGCTGGCGGCGCTGGTCGCCGCCTACCACCTCGGCAAGCACGACTAAACGACAAGAACAACGACTATGGAAACTGGCACTGGTTTGTCGACGGGCTTGGCCGGGATTCCGATGGAGCACGGGCTGGCGGTTGCCGCCGTCCTGTTCTGCCTCGGACTCGCCGGCGTCATGGTGCGCCGGAACGTCCTGTTCATGCTGATGTCGCTCGAGGTGATGATGAACTCGGCGGCGCTGGCCTTCGTGGTCGCCGGCAGCCGCTGGCAGCAGCCCGACGGCCAGATCATGTTCATCCTCGTGCTGACGCTGGCTGCCGCCGAGGCGTCGGTCGGTCTGGCGATCCTGATGCAGCTGTATCGCCGCTTCCACACGCTGGACGTCGATTCGGCTTCCGAGATGAGGAGCTAAGGCGATGCATCTGCTCTTCCTCGTCTTCCTGCTGCCGCTGCTCGGCTTTCTGACGCTGGCGCTCGGCCGTTCGCGCATTTCCGAGAACGCGGCGGCGGTCATCGGCGTCGGCTCGATCGGCCTGTCGGCGCTGCTGACCGCGTTCATCGGCTGGCAGTTCTACCAGCTGCCGGCCGGAGAGGCCTACACCCAGGTGCTGTGGACCTGGATGAGCGTCGACGGCTTCGCACCGCGCTTCGCGCTGCGTCTCGACCAGCTGTCGATGCTGATGATGTCGGTCATCACCGGCGTCGGCTTCTTCATCCACCTGTTCGCGTCCTGGTACATGCGCGGCGACGAGGCGTATCCGCGCTTCTTCGCGTACATGAACCTGTTCGTCGCGGCGATGCTGTTCCTGGTGCTCGGCGACAACCTGCTGTTCCTGTACTTCGGCTGGGAGGGCGTGGGTCTGGCCTCGTACCTGCTGATCGGCTTCTGGTACAAGGATCCGGCCAACGGCGCCGCGGCGCGCAAGGCTTTCGTCGTCACGCGCGTCGGCGACACCTTCATGGCGATCGGCCTGTTCATCCTGTTCCATGAGCTCGGCACGCTCGACATCCAGCAGCTGCTGACACTGGCGCCGCAGAAGTGGCCGGAAGGCGGCACGATGGTGACGGTCGCGGCGCTGCTGCTGCTCGGCGGCGCGGTCGGCAAGTCGGCGCAGCTGCCGCTGCAGACCTGGCTGCCGGACGCGATGGCCGGTCCGACGCCGGTCTCGGCGCTGATCCACGCGGCGACCATGGTCACCGCCGGCGTCTACCTGATCGCGCGCACGCACACGCTCTTCGAGCTGTCGCCGCTGGCGCTCGACGCGGTCGGCTGGATCGGCGGCCTGACGCTGCTGATGGCGGGCTTCATCGCGCTGACGCAGTCCGACATCAAGAAGGTGCTCGCGTACTCGACGATGTCGCAGATCGGCTACATGTTCCTCGCGCTCGGCGCCGGGGCCTACCAGCCGGCGGTGTTCCACCTGATGACGCACGCCTTCTTCAAGGCGCTGCTGTTCCTGTCGGCCGGCTCGGTGATCCTGGCCTGCCATCACGAGCAGGACATCTTCAAGATGGGCGGCCTGCGCAAGCAGATTCCGTTCACGTTCTGGGTGTTCCTGATCGGCTCGCTCGGCCTCGTCGCGTTCCCGCTGACCTCCGGCTTCTTCTCGAAGGACGAGATCCTGTTCCAGGCCTGGGCCTACGGTCACCACGAGTTGTTCTGGATGGGGCTGATCGGCGCCTTCATGACGGCGCTCTACACCTTCCGCCTGATCTTCATCGCCTTCTTCGGCGAGGCGCACGGGCACGAGGTGCACAAGCCGCACGGCGTCGACCACACGCTGCCGCTGGCCGTGCTCGCGGTCGCCGCGCTGCTCGGCGGCTTCATCCACATCCCGCTCGATGCGGTGCTGCCGCAGGCGGCGATCCCTGAAGAACTGGAGCACATGAAGCACACGCTGGCGTTTGTGTCGGTCGGCGTGTCGTTCTTCGGCATCTTCCTGGCGTGGTTCTTCTTCCTGAAGAACCGCGGCATGGCCGCCGCCATCAAGAACTCCGGCGTCGGCCAGCTGCTGTTCCGCTGGTGGCACGCCGCGTTCGGCTTCGACTGGCTGTACGACAAGTTGTTCGTCAAGCCGTACCTGTTCCTCGTCCACATCAACCGTAACGACATCGCCGACCAGGCGATCGGCCTGCTGCCGCGCCTGACGCTCGCCCTCAATGCGCGCCTGACGCGCACGCAGACCGGGCAGCTGCGCTGGTACGCCGGCGCCACGGCTGCCGGTGCCGTCGTCGTGATCGCCGCGGTGGTGCTCCTATGATTCTGCTCTGGCTCATTCTCATCCCGTTCATCGGCGGCCTGCTGGCCTGGCAGGGCGAGCGCATCGTCGGCCGCGGCTTCCCGCGCTGGATCGCGCTCGGCACGATGCTGGTCGCGCTCGCCATCTCGGTGTGGCTGTGGTTCGTCGGCGACTGGTCGCTGGCCTCGGTCGGCGGCGTGCCGCAGTGGACCATCGAGTACCAGGCCTCGTGGATCCCGCGCTTCGGCATCTCGCTGCATCTGGCGATGGACGGTCTGTCGCTGCTGCTGGTCGTGCTGACCAATCTGCTCGGCGTGATGGCGGTGGCGTGCTCGTGGCGCGAAATCGACCGCAACGTCGGCTTCTTCCACCTGAACCTGCTGTGGAACCTCGGCGCGGTGGTCGGCATCTTCCTCGCGCTCGACCTGTTCCTGTTCTTCGTGCTGTGGGAAATGATGCTGGTGCCGATGTACTTCCTGATCGCGCTGTGGGGCCACAACGCCCCGGGCGGCAAGGGACGCATCTACGCGGCGACCAAGTTCTTCATCTTCACGCAGGCCTCGGGTCTGGTCATGCTGCTGGCGATCCTCGGCCTGGTGATCGTGCACTACCAGCAGACCGGCGTCGTCACCTTCGACTACATGGCGCTGCTGAAGACCGAGATGTCGGCGAATGTCGAGATGCTGCTGATGCTCGGCTTCTTCGTCGCGTTCGCGGTCAAGACGCCGATGGTGCCGCTGCATTCCTGGCTGCCTGACGCGCACTCGCAGGCGCCGACCGCGGGTAGCGTCGACCTCGCCGGCATCCTGCTGAAGACGGCGGCCTACGGCATGCTGCGCTTCTCGCTGCCGCTGTTCCCGAACGCCTCGGCGGCGTTCGCGCCGGTGGCGATGTGGTTCGGCGTGATCGGCATCGGCTACGGCGCGTTCCTGTGCTTCGCGCAGAACGACATCAAGCGCCTGGTCGCGTACTCCTCGGTCAGCCACATGGGCTTCGTGCTGATCGGCATCTACGCCGGCACCGAGTACGCGCTGCAGGGCGTCGTCGTGCAGATGCTGGCGCACGGTCTGTCGGCCGGCGCGCTGTTCATTCTCAGCGGCGAAATCTACGAGCGCCTGCACACGCGCGAGCTGTCGAAGATGGGCGGCCTGTGGGCGCGCTTCCCGTACCTGCCGCCGATCGCGCTGTTCTTCGCGATCGCCGCGCTCGGTCTGCCGGGCCTCGGCAACTTCGTCGGCGAGTTCCTGATCCTGCTCGGCAGCTGGCCGGTCAATCCGCTGATCACCGTGCTGGCGTCGACCGGCCTGATCCTCGGCGCCGTCTATTCGCTGATCCTCGTGCAGCGCGCCTTCCATGGCGCACCGCCGGAGGGAGCGCCGCCGCTCAAGGATCTGGGCAGCCGCGAGCTCAGCATGATGGCGGTACTGATGGTGCTGCTGATCGCGCTCGGCATCTATCCGCAACCCGTCCTCGACACATCGGCTGCCGCGATGCACCAGGTGCACAGCATCTATAGCGCCGCCCAGGCGCTGACCGGGGTGACGCCATGAGCTTCACGTCCGAACTCTTCACGGCGCTGTCACCGATCCTGGCGCTGTCGGCGACGATCGTCGCCGTGATGCTGGCGATCGCCTTCCGTCGCCGCCATACCGCCAACGCGACGCTGGCCGTGATCGGCCTGAACCTCGCGCTGGCCGCCTGCGTGGCGCTGATCTGGACCGCGCATCCGGCGACGATCGTCACGCCGCTGTTCGTCGTCGATGGTTATGCGCAGTTCTACATGGCGCTGATCCTGGTCGCGACGCTGGCGACCGCGACGCTGTCGCACGCGTATCTGGAGAACGCCAGCGGCGAGCGCGAGGAAATGTATCTGCTGCTGACCTTGTCGGCGCTCGGCGCGCTGACGCTGGCCTGCGCGCAGCATTTCGCCTCGCTGTTCATCGGTCTCGAACTGCTCAGCGTGCCGCTGTACGCGATGATCGCCTACCCGGTGAAGGGCCACCGCCCGCTCGAGGGCGGCCTTAAGTACCTGGTGCTGTCGGCAGTCGCCTCGGCCTTCCTGCTGTTCGGCATCGCGCTGATGTACTCGCAGGCCGGCAGCCTCGGCTTCTCCGAGGTCGGTGCCTACTTCGCGGCGGGCGGTACGCCGATCGCCCTGGTCGGCGGCGCGATGCTGCTGATCGGCCTCGGCTTCAAGCTGTCGCTGGTGCCGTTCCATCTGTGGACGCCGGACGTCTACGAGGGCGCCCCGGCGCCGGTCGCCACGTATCTGGCGACCGTCTCGAAGGTCGCGGTGTTCGCGGTGCTGATGCGCTACTTCGTCGAGGCCGGCGGCTATTACCAGGCCTCGCTGGTGCAGGTGCTCGCCTGGCTGGCCTTCGCGTCGATGCTGGTCGGCAACCTGCTCGCGGTGCGCCAGAACAACGTCAAGCGCATGCTCGCGTACTCGTCGGTCGCGCACTTCGGCTACTGCATGGTCGCGCTGATCGCCGGCGGCCCGCTCGCCGTCGAAGCGGTCGGTGCCTACCTGCTGACCTACGTCGTGACCTCGATCGGTGCGTTCGGCGTCATCACGCTCAGCTCCAACGCCGGCGGCGAGCGCGACGCCGACGTCATCTACGACTACCGTGGCCTGTTCTGGCGCCGTCCGTACCTGGCCTCGATTCTCACCGCCATGCTGCTGTCGCTGGCCGGCATCCCGCTGACGGCCGGCTTCCTCGGCAAGTTCTACGTGATCACCGCCGGCGTCGACGCGCATCTGTGGTGGCTGCTCGGCGGTGTCGTCGTCGGCAGTGCGATCGGTCTCTACTACTACCTGCGCCTGATGGTCTCGCTGTTCCTGCTCGATCCGTCGAAGCATCGCTTCAGCGCCAAGCTCGACTGGGCGCAGCGCTCGGGCGGCATCATGGTGCTGCTGGCGATGATCCTGATGCTGGTGCTTGGTCTGTATCCGCAGCCGTTCGTGCAGCTGCTGCGCATCGCGACGCTGATGCCCGGCTGAAGCCGCGACGGCAACCGACCGGCAAGGCCGCGCCTGCGAAGGCGCGGCTTTTTTTGTGCGCCATGCCGCCGACGTGGCCGGATGCGGCTGGCGAGCGCCCGCCATTTCGCATAACGTGTTCGCGACACGACAAGGGGGAGCCGGAATCACCGGCGGCGGCATGCAGGCGTACGAGAGACTGAAGGATCTGGCGCGGCTGGCTTCGCGCGAGGAATGGTACCGGCGCATCGTCACGCCGGAAATCGAGCAGCAGATTGCGCGCATGCCGAAGCCGGTCGGCAGCTTCGGCTACGACGCCTGGGGCTACAACGAGAATGCCGCCAAGCTCGGCCTCGGCATCGTCAAGCTGCTCTACGACAAGTACTTCCGCGTCACCGCGCACGGCCTCGAACATATCCCGCCGCGCGGGCGCGTGCTGGTGATCGCCAACCATTCCGGGCAGCTGCCGCTGGACGGCGTGCTGATCGGCGGGGCGATGGCGATGAATCCGCTCGGCCCGCGTGCGCCGCGCGCGATGGTCGAGCGCTTCTTTCCGACGGTGCCCTGGCTCGGCGGCATGCTGACCGGCCTCGGCGCCGTGATCGGCGACCCGCTCAACTGCATCAAGATGCTCGAGCAGGACGAGGCGATCATCGTCTTCCCGGAAGGCGTGCGCGGCTCCGGCAAGCTCTATCGTCAGCGCTATCAGCTGCAGCGCTTCGGCAACGGTTTCATGCATCTGGCGATGCAGACCGGCGCGCCGATCGTGCCGGTCGGCGTGGTCGGCTGCGAAGAGACCATGCCCTCGCTCGCCAATCTCTCGCCGCTGGCCCGGCTGCTCGGCCTGCCCTATGTGCCGGTCGCGCCGCCGCTGCCGTTGCCGGCACGCGTCTACCTGAACTTCGGCGAGCCGCTGCACTTCGACGCGGCGGCCTGCAGCGAGGAGGAGGTGACGGCGCGCGTCGAGACCGTCAAGGAGCGCATCCGCGCGCTGATCGACCGGGGTCTGGCCGAACGCAGCAGCGTGTTTTGAACGGCGGCGCGCATCCCATGAACGAAAAGAAGAAAACCGTCCTCGTCACCGGCGCCGCCGGCTCGCTGGCCAAGCGCGTCATCGCGCGGCTGCACGGGCGCTACCACGTGGTCGCCGTCGATTTCCGTCGCAAGGTGGAGACCGACGCCGATATCCCTTCGTACAAGGTCGAGATCCACAAGCGCGGCTTCGAGGATGTGTTCCGCCGGCACAAGATCGATGCCGTGCTGCATCTCGGCCGCATCTTCGCGCACGAAGGCGATCGTACGCGCCGCTACAACGCCAACGTGCTCGGCGGCAAGAAGCTGTTCGAGCTGTGCCGCAAGTACGGCGTCGGTCAGGTCATCCTGCACTCGACCTACTTCGTCTACGGCGCCTCGGCCTTCAATCCGGCGCTGCTCGACGAGGATGCGCCGCTGAAGGCCAGCGAGGTGACGCAGGACCTCGTCGATTCGGTCGAGCTCGAGAATCTCGCGCAGATCTACCTGTGGAAGGCGCCGGAGCTGAACATCACGATCCTGCGTCCCTGCAACGTGCTCGGTCCCGGCGTCCGCAATACGATGTCGGTGCTGCTGTCGCGGCCGCTGGTGCCGGTGCTGGTCGGGTTCTCGCCGCTGATGCAGTTCCTGCACGTCGACGACATGGCCGATGCCATCGTCTGCGCGTTCGAACAGAACAAGCCGGGCATCTATAACGTCGCGCCGGACGACTACGTAACCTACCAGGTCGCCGTCGAGCAGTGCGGCTGCCGCAAGCTGCCGGTGCCGTCGATTCCTCCGCTGCTGCCGAAGATGATCAGCGGCGCGCTGAACTGGAATGCGTTCTTCCCGTCGTACCTGATCAACTACTTCAAGTATCCGGTGATCATCGACGGACGCCTGTTCCGGCAGACCTTCGGCTGGAAGCCGAAGCGCAACCTCAACGACATCTTCAGCTATTACCGCAAGCACAAACTGCTGATGGCCTGAGTCGCGCCCTAATCGCCAGCGGCTCGATAGCCCGTCTCAATCGCGCGGCTTGATAAAGATCATTTCGCTGGCGCGATGATGCACTCTAAACTCATTTGCATCATTCGACAGGAGCCAAACGTCATGGCCAAGCACAAAGCCAAGGAAGCCGGGTCTGCCAAGATCGACATCGGCATCGACAAGCAGCATCGCAAGGCGATCGCTGAAGGGTTGTCGCGCCTGCTGGCCGACGAGTACACGCTGTACCTGAAGACGCACAACTTCCACTGGAACGTCACGGGGCCGATGTTCAACTCCCTGCACCTGATGTTCGAGACGCACTACACCGAGTCGGCGACCGCGGTCGATCTGGTCGCCGAACGCATTCGCGCGCTCGGCTTCCCGGCGCCGGGCACCTACAAGCAGTACGCCGCGCTGTCCTCGATCGAGGAGACCGATGGTGTGCCGGAGGCGATGGACATGGTCCGCCTGCTGGTGAAAGGGCATGAGGCCTGCGCGAAGACCGCGCGCAGCGTGTTCCCGATCGCCGAGTCGGCGCAGGACGAGCCGACCTGCGATCTGCTGACGCAACGCCTGCAGCTGCACGAGAAGACCGCCTGGATGCTGCGCTCGCTGCTCGAGTGAATCTTCATGCGGGACGGCCGGGCCTGCCCGCCCGGCCGGCGGCGGGGCAGGCCGTTCTCGGCATCGGGGTGTCGGCCGTAAAATAGCGCGGTCGTGCGCTGCCGATGCGAGATCGGCCTGCCTGCCCAGAGTCGTGCCGCGGTGCGTCCTGCTCCCACTCCTGCGAATTCCGAAGTCGTGCCGCCCCTGCTCGCGGTTCGACAGTTGCGTGTCCACTACCGCGGCCGGCGCTGGCTGCCGTGGCAGCCGCCGAGCCTGCTGCGCGCGGTCGACGATCTCAATTTCAATCTGCGCCGCGGCGAGACGCTGGGCGTGGTCGGCGAATCCGGTTCCGGCAAGTCGACGCTGGCCCGGGCTCTGGCCGGGCTCGAGCCGGTCACGGCCGGTTCGGCGCGCTTCGAAGGCCGCGAGCTCAAAGGGCTCGACAAGCGCGGCTGGAAGGAATTGCGCCGCGACATCCAGATGGTCTTCCAGGATCCGCTGGCCAGTCTCAATCCCAAATTCAAGGTCGGCCGCTGCATCGGCGAGCCGCTCAAGATCTTGCACCCGGAGTTGCCGGCCGACGAGCGTCGCCGCCGCGTGCTGGAGATGCTGGAGCAGGTCGGCCTGTCGGCGGACGACGCCGAGCGCTATCCGCGCGAGTTCTCCGGCGGGCAGTGCCAGCGCATCGCGATCGCCCGCGCACTGATCGTGCGGCCGAAGCTGCTGATCTGCGACGAGGTGGTGTCGGCGCTCGACGTCTCGGTGCAGGCGCAGATCGTCAACCTGCTGCGCGATCTGCAGCGCCGATACCAGCTGGCGATCCTGTTCATTTCGCATGACCTGGGCGTCGTCCGTCACATCAGCGACCGCGTGCTGGTCATGTACTTCGGCAAGCTGATGGAGCAGGCCGAGCGCGACGCACTGTTCGCGACACCCCGGCATCCGTACACCCGGGCGCTGCTCGCCGCGATTCCCGGGCACGACGCATTCGCGGCTTTTCGCGCCCGCGACGGCGAGCTGCCGAGTCCGTACGCGCCGCCGGTCGGCTGCCTGTTCGTGTCGCGCTGCCCGATGGCCGACGAGCGTTGCACGCGTCAGCCGCCGCATTACCGGCGCTATCCGGACGGTGCCGTCGCGCTGTGCCATTACGCCAGCGAGTTCGGACGTGACGGCATCGTCGATTTCGAGGCGGCAGCGCTGGCACGCTCCTGAAGCCGCTGCCATGATGGCGGCCCACGCAATCAGGAGCACGGCGATGCGGATCCTCTGGGCCTGTGCCGCGGTCGGCGCATTGGCGCTGAGCGGCTGCGACGACGGGCGGCTCGACCTGCAGCTGACCGACGCGCCCTACACCGACGCCAGCAGCGTGCTCGTGACGATCACCGGCGTCGAGCTCAAGTCCGTCGACAAGGGCTGGCAGCGCTTCGAGTTCGCCACGCCGCTGCGCGTCGATCTGCTGGCGCTCAACGGCGGCAAGACGCAATCGCTGCTGAGCAACGAAAGCGTGCCTTCCGGCGACTACGATGCGGTGCGCCTGTTGCTGCGTACGGCCGACGACAGCACCGCCGACGCCTACGTGCGCCTGCGGACCGGCGAGACCTTGCCGCTCTACGTCGCCGACGACAGCGACGATCGCCTGACGCTCGCGTCCGATTTCTCGGTCGACGATGTCGACAACACCGCACTGACGCTCGATGTCGATCTGCGCCGCGCGCTGCTCAAGCCGACCGATGCCAAGCCGGATGTGTATCGCCTGGTGTCGGCTCTGCGCCTGGTCGACAACAACAAGACCGGCACGCTCAGCGGCACGGTGTCGGCGCTGGGCTCCGGCTGCGTGCCGGCAGTCTATGTCTACGAGGGCGAGGTCACGCCCGACGACATCGGCGGCAGCGGCGCGCAGCCGCTGACCTCGGCGACGGTGACGACCAGCGGCGGCGGCAGCTTCACCGTCGCGTTCCTGCCCGACGGCCGCTATACCGCCGCGCTGACCTGCCAGGCCGACGAGGACGATCCGGCCCGCAACGACAGCGTCGACTTCTCGGATACGGTCCGTTTCGACATCGACCGGCGGCAGACGACGACGATCCGCTTCTGAGCGCGCCGCCGCGCCGGAAAGGAAAAAGGCCGCGGCATGCGCCGCGGCCCTTTCCGTTCTCTCCTCCAGAGGCCCTCTGGACTATGCGGCGCGCGAGTCGCGTGCCGCTTTCATCTGCTCGAATTTCTTCTTGCCCGGCAGGATGCCCATCATCTTGCAGATGATGCCGAGCATGACCTCGTCGGCGCCGCCGCCGATCGAGACCACGCGCGTGTCGCGATACGCGCGCGTCACGACGTTGTCCCACATGAAGCCCTGGCCGCCCCAGAACTGCAGGCAGGCATCGGTCACCTCGCGCGACACGCGCCCGACCTTGAGCTTGCACATGCTGGCGAGCATCGCAATGTGCTCCGGCGAGTGCTTGCCGCTCAGGTACTCCTCGGTGGTCTGGTAGACCAGCGCCTTCAACGCCTCGACCTCGGTACGCAGTTCGGCGAGCCGGAAGTGCACGTACTGGTTGTCGAGCACCGATTGTCCGAAAGCCTGGCGCTGGCCGGTATAGGCAATCGTCTCGTTGATGACGTTGAACAGGCCGTCGATGCCGCTGGCGGCGCCGAACAGGCGCTCTTCCTGGAATTGCAGCATCTGGTAGGTGAAGCCCATGCCTTCCTGGCCGATCAGATTGCGCTGCGGCACGCGCACTTCGTCGAGGAAGATCATCGCCGTGTCGGACGCGCGCATGCCGAGCTTGTCGAGCTTGGTCTTGCGATCGATGCCCTTGGCGTCCATCGGCACGACGATCAGGCTCTTGTTGAGGTGCGGCTTGCCGTCCGAGGTATTGACCAGCATGCAGGCCCAGTCGCTTTGCGTGCCGTTGGTGATCCACATCTTCGAACCGCTGATGACGTAGTCGCCGCCGTCCTTGCGCGCCGTGGTCTTGATGTTGGCGACGTCGGAGCCGGCGCCGGCCTCGGAAACCGCGATCGACACCACCATGTCGCCGCGGATCGCCGGCTCGAGATATTCCTTGCGCAGCTCATGCGACCCGAAGCGGGCGAGCGCGGGCGTCGCCATGTCGGTCTGCACGCCGATCGCCATCGGCAGCGAGCCGCAGTTGCAGTTGCCGAGCGCCTGCGCGAACAGCACCTCGTACGAATAGTCGAGCCCGAGGCCGCCGTACTGCGTCGGCTTGGTGATGCCGAGCAGGCCGAGGTCGCCCATCTTCTTCATCACCTCGTGCGCCGGAAAGATGCCGGCCTGTTCCCATTCGGCGATGTGCGGATTCAACTCCCCTTCGACGAAGGTCTTGACCGTGCGGTACAGCTCCTTGTGCTCGTGCGTAAGTTGCATTACCGCTTCTCCGGAAGGCGTCGGGTGAGCCGTTATAAGGCGCTTGCGGATTTAGCGTCAATGCTGGCTATGCATTTATCGATGCAGTGGAAATTACAGTTACCATTTGGCTCGTATCTTCAGCGCTCCGGGATGCCGTCGGCCATCGCGGCGCGCGGCTTCGGCAGCCTGGCGAGGCGCAGTTCGTACATCACCGGCCAGCGCTTGCCGGTCACGTAGTAGCGGTCGTGTGCGGCGTCGTGGGCGATGCCGTTGAGGACGTTGTCGGTGGCGTCCCAGTCGGCGCCGCGTTCGAAGCGCTGCGACAGCGCCGACAGATCCAGCCACGCGAGCACGGCGCCGTCCGCGGGATCGATCACGGCGATGCGGCTCGACTGCCAGATGTTCGCGAAGATCAGGCCGTGCGCGTACTCGAGTTCATTGAGACGATCAATGGCGTGCGCGCCGTCGTGAACCTCGATCGTGCGGGCGACGCCGAAGTCGTCGCGGCGGCGGAAGAACAGGGTAGCGCTGCCGTCGCTCATGATGAGGTGCTCGTCGTCGTGCGTCAGACCCCAGCCTTCGCCTTCGTAGTGCAGCACGGCAAGCGGCTGCAGCTGGCGGTCGTAGACGACGGCCGTGCCCTCGCGCCAGCTGATCTGGTAGATGCGATCGCCCACGCAGGTCGCGCCTTCGGCGAAAAATGCCGGCGGCAAACGGTAGTGCCGCAGCGCTTCGCCGCTGTCGATGTCCTTCCGAATCAGCGCAGAAACGCCATAGAGGCCGACGCTTTCGATCATCGTGCCATCGCAGATCTCGAGCCCTTGCGTGAAGTCGGAACGCGCGTGCGGCAGCGTGCGCACGACGTCGTAACGCAATGACGCGAATGCCCTGAAACCCGCATCAGAGCTAGGTTTCAGGGCGATGACGGAGGTGCTGAAAAACGCAGTCGTGACGATGCAGATTGCGGCGATGAAAGTGTGTCGGCGCATGATGACTTGAGTTCTGTCCTGATGAAGACATTGATTTGAAAACTTTTTATCAGTAAAAATTCACAACGTGGAAATACGCAAGCAAGCGATTCCCGAATCTGCGCGGAGATTTCCGCGAACCTTGTCTCTCGAGGAGGATGTCCAGATGGCGACTGCGAAGAAGGCTGCGAAGAAGGCGACGAAGAAGGCTGCGAAGAAGGCTCCGGCCAAGAAGGTGGCCAAGAAGGCGCCGGCCAAGAAGGTCGCGAAGAAGGCTGCCAAGAAGGTCGTGAAGAAGGCGGCCAAGAAGGTCGCGAAGAAGGCCGTGAAGAAGGTCGCGAAGAAGGCGGCCAAGAAGGCCACGAAGAAGGCGGCGAAGAAGTAAGCGGACTGTCTCCGCAAGGGCGGTTCTCCCAGGGAGTAAATGCCGCAAAGGCTGCCGCCCGGTTCCAAACGAAGTAGCACAGCGCTTCACTCTTACGCCGCGGCTATGCGAACGCTCGTCTAGCCGCGTTTTCTTCGGCGCGACGCGCGCCGTCCGTGTCCGTCCGCCATCATCCCGCAGCGACGCCGCTACAATGCCGCGTCATCCGGTCCGCCCCGTCGGCGGCGGACAGCCATCGGGAGTTCACATCACATGATCCACAGCATGACGGGCTACGCCCGTGTCGAGGCCGCATTCCCCTGGGGGCGCCTCAGCTGGGAGCTGCGGTCCGTCAATCATCGCTACTTCGACGTGCAGTTCAAGCTGCCGGAGGAGTTCCGCGTGCTCGAGGGCGAGCTGCGCCAGGCGGCGGGCGCCAAGATTGCGCGCGGCAAGGTCGAATGCGGGATGCGCTACGTCCGCGAGGCGGCGGCTGCCGACCGCATCGAACTCGACCGCCCGCGCCTCGTGCAACTCAAGGACGCGCTCGATGCGCTCGCTGCGGAGCTGGGCGCTACCGCCGTGCCCGAGCCGATGCGTGTGCTCGCGTATCCGGGCGTCGTCAAGGAAGAGCAGTCCGATTTCACGCCGCTGCTTGCCGAGGCGCGCAAGCTGTTCGATGCCGCGCTGCGCGACTTCGCTGCGGCACGTGCGCGCGAAGGCGAGCGTCTGCAGCAGTTCATCGTCGAGCGCTGTGCGGCGATCGAAGCGCTGGTCGCCGACGTCCGCGCCCGCCATCCGCAGGTGCGTGACCAGTGGCTGGCGCGGCTCAAGGCGCGCTGCGCCGAGCTCGGCGTCGAGGTCGAGCCCCAGCGCCTCGCGCAGGAGCTGGCGCTGATGGCGCAGCGCCTGGACGTCGAAGAAGAGATGTCGCGTCTGCTGAGCCATCTGCAGGAAGTGCGCACCTCGCTGGCGCGCGGCGAATCGGTCGGCCGCCGGCTCGACTTCCTGATGCAGGAGCTCAACCGCGAGGCGAACACCTTGTCGTCGAAGTCGCAGGACGCGGAGATGACGCGCTGCGCGGTCGAGATGAAAGTCGCGATCGAGCAGATCCGCGAGCAGGTCCAGAACATTGAGTGAGCGGCGACCGGACGTGGGAGCGGGCAGCGCATGAGCCAGGGCAGTCTTTTCATCGTTTCGGCGCCGAGCGGCGGCGGCAAGACCAGCCTGACGCGGGCGCTGGTGCCGGCGCTTGCGCGGCATGGCGTGACGGCGACGATTTCGGTGTCGTTCACGACGCGCTTGCCGCGACCGGCCGAGACCGACGGCGTGCATTACCACTTCATCGACGAGGCCTGCTTCGTCGACAAGATCGGCCGGGGCGATTTCCTCGAGCACGCCGAGGTGTTCGGGCGTCGCTACGGGACCGGCCTGTCGGAGACGCGGGCACTGCTCGACGCCGGCCACGACGTCATCCTCGACATCGACTGGCAGGGCGCCCGGCAGGTCAAGCGCGAGTGGCCGCAGGCGATCGGCATCTTCATCCTGCCGCCGTCGCTCGCCGAGCTGGAGCGGCGTCTGCGCGGCCGCAGCCAGGATTCCGACGCGGTGATCGCGGCGCGGATGCGCGAGGCGCATGAGGAGATCGCCCACCATGCCGAGTACGACTACCTGATCGTCAACGAGCACTTCGAATGCGCGCTGGCCGAAATGGTGTCGATCTTCCTCGAGCCGCGCCTGCGCGGTCAGCGGCAGATCGCGGCGCATGCCGGCCTGATCGCCCAGCTTCTGGCCAATTAGTGCCCGTTCCGGTATGATCCCGCGCCCTTCCGTTGTGATGCCCGATGGTAGCTAAGTCATGGCACGTGTAACCGTTGAAGATTGCCTGAAGCTGATTCCGAACCAGTTCGACCTGACGCTGGTCGCCGCCAAGCGTGCCCGCCAGCTGGCGCGCGGCGCCGAAGCCAAGCTGCCGTGGGGCAACCACAAGTCGACGGTGCTGTCGCTGCGCGAGATCGCCGAGGGCTACACGGACCGCTCGGTGCTCGACGAGGTCGATCTGCCGGCGATCCAGCAGCCGAAGATGGAGCTCGAGGCGCTGGACCCGTCGTTCGACGCCTGATCCGTCTCGCTTCGGTCCGAAGGCCCGCCTCGCGCGGGCCTTTTGCTTTTCCGGCTTCGCGTGAAGGAGCGGCCGGTGCGGCGCCGCATTCGAGCGCTCCGGACGTCCGGACGGACGCCGCGCTGCGCGCCGGGGCACGCCGCGCAATCGCGGCGATGCAGTGGTGACCGGCGCGCGGCGCCGGACGGCGCGGCGGGACCGTTGCGGATCGGCAGGTTCTGCTTGCGCGACGACCGCCGCGCCTTCATATACTCCGGTCATGGAGCAGCTTTCCGTCATTCAGCGCCTGGGCAACGCCCTGCGCACGCAGCGTGCCGAGCGCGAGTTCGGCATGGACGCGCTGACCCGCATGCTGGAGGGCTACCTGCCGGAAGAGCAGATCGCCCAGGTCCGTCGCGCCGCGGAGTTCGCCAAGAACGTTCATGAGGGGCAGCGGCGCTCGTCCGGCGAGCCGTACGTCTACCACCCGCTGGCGGTGGCCCGCATCCTCGCCGAGATGCGGCTCGATCACACCACGCTGATCGCGGCGATCCTGCACGACGTCATCGAGGACACCGGCATCTCGCGCGAGCAGCTGGCGACCGAGTTCGGTCCTGACGTCGCGGTGCTGGTCGACGGTGTCAGCAAGATCGCCAAGATCGAAGGCCGCTCGCGCGCCGAGATGCAGGCGGAGAGCTTCCGCAAGCTGCTGCTGGCGATGACGCAGGATCTGCGCGTCATCCTCGTCAAGCTCGCCGACCGCCTGCACAACATGCGCACGCTCGGCGCCATGGCGCCCGAGAAGAAGCGGCGCATCGCCCGCGAGACGCTCGACATCTATGCGCCGATCGCGCAGCGCCTGGGCATCTATTTCATCCGCACCGAGCTCGAGGACCTGGCGTTCGCCAACCTCTATCCGCGCCGGTACGCGGTGCTGGTGCAGGCGATCAAGGCCCAGCTCGGCGATACCCGCAAGCTGATCCGCGAGGTCGAGCAGAAGCTGTCGACGGTCCTGCGCGAGGAGGGCATCGGCGCCAGCGTCGTCGGCCGCGAGAAGAACGTCTACGGCATCTACCAGAAGATGCGGCGCAAGAAGCTGAAGCTGCTGAAGATCACCGATCTGCTCGGCTTTCGCGTGATCGTCAACAAGGTCGACGACTGCTATCGCGCGCTCGGCGTCGCCCATCATGTCTACAAGCCGGTGCCGGGCGAGTTCGACGACTATGTCGCCAATCCGAAGTCGAACGGCTACCAGTCGCTGCATACCTCCTGCGTCGGCCCGGGCGGCCACAAGATCGAGATCCAGATCCGCACGCGCGACATGCACCATGTCGCCGAGAGCGGCATCGCCGCGCACTGGCAGTACAAGCTCGGCGAGCGTGACAGCCAGTCGGCGCCGCAGGTGCGCGCGCGCGAATGGGTGTCCGGCCTGCTCGACGAGTACGGCTCCACCAACGCCATGGACTTCGTCGACAACGTCAAGGTCGACCTGTTCCCGGACGAGGTCTACGTGTTCACGCCGCGCGGCGAAATTCGCCGCCTGCCGCGCGGCGCGACTTCGGTCGATTTCGCCTACGCGGTGCATTCCGAACTCGGCGACCACTGCGTCGCGGCACGTCTCGACGGCCAGCTCGAGCCGCTCAACACGCATCTGCGCAACGGCCAGACGGTGGAGATCATCACCTCGCGACATGCGCGCCCGAACGCCGCCTGGCTGAACTTCGTCAAGACCGCCAAGGCGCGTGCCGCGGTGCGCGGCTATCTGCGCACGCAGCGCGAGGATGAGGCCGTGCGCCTCGGCCGGCGTCTGCTGGAGATCGCGTTGCGCGAGCTCAACGTGCCGGCCTCGGTGCTCAAGGAAGAGGCGCGCCTGCAACCGGTGCTGAAGATGCACCAGATGCACGATGTCGAGGAACTGTTCGCCGCGATCGGCTCGGGCGAGCGCCTGGCCGCGCTGGTCGCCCGCCATTTCCTGCCGGAGGGCGAGGCGGACCGCCAGCCGGGGCAGGCGGCGCCGCTGGCGATCGAAGGCACCGAAGGGCTGGTGCTCGATTACGCGCGTTGCTGCTACCCGCTGCCGGGCGACGAGATTCGCGGCCACGTCAGCACCGGGCGCGGCATCGTCGTGCACCGGCTCGACTGCCGGCAGGCCAAGGCGCGGCCCCAGGACTGGGTGCCGCTGGCCTGGTCGGAGCGCGTGCAGGGCGATTTCCTCTCGGAAATCCGCATGAAGACGATCCGCAAGCGCGGCATGCTGGCCAAGGTCACGGCCGAGATCGCCGGCGCCGAGTCGTCGATCGAGAACGTGCAGATGCCGGATCGCGCCGGCAGCGAGGCGGTCGAGATGCGCTTCATCATCACCGTGCGCGATCGCGTGCACCTGGCGCGCGTGCTGCGCCGCCTGCGCCGCATCGAGGGCGTCGAGCGCGTCATTCGCGCGTAATCGGCGCGCCGGCGGCGGTGGCCGTCCGGAACGTCCGCTTTCGCCGGCGATCGCCGGACGCGCCGGGCGGCGATGGCGACGGATTCCGGCGAGTTCGGGCTTCCTGCCTTGGCTGTCGCGCCGGCTTCGCGGACAATCACCGGCGCTTCATCCTCATCCCCAGAAAACTAGAGAAAGAAACGACATGGCACGGCAGATCATTCACACCGACGCCGCCCCGGCGGCGATCGGCACTTATTCGCAGGCGGTTCGCTGCGGCGACACGGTGTACCTCTCCGGGCAGATTCCGCTCGATCCGCAGACCATGCAGCTCAGCAACGCCACGATCGAGGACGAGATCCATCAGGTGTTCAAGAATCTCGACGCCGTCGCCAAGGCTGCCGGCGGTACGCTGAGCCAGCTTGCCAAGCTCAACGTCTACCTGACCGACCTGACGCACTTCGCCAAGGTCAACGAAATCATGGCGCAGTACTTCAGCGCGCCGTATCCGGCGCGCGCCGCGATCGGCATCGCCCAGCTGCCGCGCGGCGCGCGCATCGAAGCCGACGGCGTTCTCGTCCTCGACTGATCTCTTGGCCTCCGCACGGCCGGCGCCCGGTGGTCCGCGTCCCGCGCTGACGCTCGACACCGAGGCGACCTTCCTCAAGGGCGCCGGCCCGGCGGTGGCGATGCGCCTGCGCACGCTGGGGCTCGCCCGCGTGCGCGATCTGCTGTTCCATCTGCCGTTGCGCTACGAGGACCGCCGCGCGCATCAGCCGGTCGCGCAGCTGCGCATCGGTCAGGAAGCGCTGGTGCGCGGCCGCATCGTCGCTCAGGATCTGCGCTTCGCCGGGCGGCGCACGCTGCGCGTCACCCTCGATGACGGCAGCGGGCCGTTGCTGCTGCGCTTCTTCCATTTCAACGAAGCGCAGCGCGCCCAGCTCGCCAGCGGGCGCTGGCTGCAGGTCTTCGGCGACGTGCGTGCCGGCAGCGGCGGCCTCGAGATGGTGCACCCGCAGTGCCGCGTCGCCGACGCGGCCGAGGACCTGCAGCCCGAGGCGACGCTGACGCCGATCTATCCGCTGACGACCGGCCTCACGCAGGCGCGCCTGCGCCAGCTGATCGAGCAGGCGCTGGCCCTCGCCGCGCGCGATGCCGATCTGGCGCGCCCGCTGCCGGGGCTCGACGGCCCGGACACGCTGGCGGCGCTGCGCGCGATTCATCAGCCCCGGGACGATCGCGACGCGCAGCGTCTGCTCGCGCGGACGCATCCGGCGCAGCAGCGCCTGAAGTGCGAGGAGCTGCTCGCGCACCAGCTGAGCCTGCGCGTGCTGCGCCAGCGTCAGCGCAGCCGGCCGTCGCCGCGGCTGCCGGACGCCGCGCAGGCGACGGCCGAGCTGCAGGCCGTGCTCGGTTTCGCGATGACCGGTGCGCAGCGGCGCGTGATCGCCGAGGTCTGCCGCGATCTCGGCGCCGCGCAGCCGATGCTGCGTCTCGTGCAGGGCGATGTCGGCAGCGGCAAGACCGTGGTCGCGGCGGTGGCGATGCTGGCCGCCGCGCGCGCCGGTCTGCAGGCGGTGCTGCTGGCGCCGACCGAGCTGCTCGCCGAGCAGCATCAGCGCAATCTCGAACGCTGGTTCGCGCCGCTCGGCCTGACGCCGGTGCTACTCGCCAACAAACTGAAGAAGGCGCGCCGCGACGCCGCGCTGGCGGCGATCGCCGACGGCAGTGCCGCGCTGATCGTCGGCACGCATGCGGTGTTCCAGGACGAGGTGCGCTTTCACCGCCTCGCGGTGGTCGTTGTCGACGAGCAGCACCGCTTCGGCGTGCAGCAGCGCCTGGCGTTGCGCGACAAGGGCGGGGCCCGGGCGCCGCACCAGCTGATCATGTCGGCGACGCCGATTCCGCGCACGCTGGCGCAGACCGTCTACGCCGATCTCGACGTTTCGGTGATCGACGAGCTGCCGCCGGGGCGTACGCCGGTGCAGACCGTGGTGCTGTCGAACGAGAAGCGCGACGAGGTGCTGGCGCGCATCGGCGAGGCCTGCCGCCAGCAGCGTCAGGCGTACTGGGTCTGCACGCTGATCGAGGAGTCCGAGGAACTGGACGCCGAGGCCGCCGAGGCGACCGCGACGCGCCTGCGCGCCGAGCTGCCCGGCGTGCGCGTCGGCCTCGTGCACGGGCGCATGAAGGGCGAGGCCAAGGACGAGCAGATGCGCGCGTTCAAGGACGGCGTCACGCAGCTGCTGGTCGCCACCACGGTGATCGAGGTCGGCGTCGACGTGCCGAACGCCAGCATCATGGTGATCGAGAACGCCGAGCGCCTCGGTCTTTCGCAGCTGCATCAGCTGCGCGGCCGCGTCGGCCGCGGCAGCGAGAAGAGCCAGTGCGTGCTGCTGTATCAGGGGCCGCTCGGCGAGGCGGCGCGGGCGCGCCTGGAGACGATGCGGGCGACGACCGACGGCTTCGCGATCGCGCAGCGCGATCTCGAACTGCGCGGGCCCGGCGAACTGCTGGGCCGTCGCCAGACCGGCGAGATCGGCATGAAGCTCGCCGACCCGCTGCGCGACGCGGCGCTGGTGCCGCCGCTGCAGCAACTCGCCGAGCGCTGGCTCGAACGCGAGCCGGAACTCGCCAAGCTGCTGATCGCGCGCTGGGTCGGCGACCCGGACCGCTACGCGCGCGTCTGAGCATCACGCCGCGATGCGATACTGCGTCCGATCATGAATCCGCTCTCCCGCGACAAGCTGGCCGACTACTGGCGCCTCACGCGCATGGACCGGCCGATCGGCATCTACCTGCTGCTGTGGCCGACGCTGTGGGCGCTGTGGTTCGCCGCCGGCGGACCGCCGTCGCTGCACGTGCTCGCGGTCTTCGTGCTCGGCACGGTGCTGATGCGCGCGGCCGGCTGTGCGATCAACGATTACGCCGACCGCGATTTCGATCCGCACGTCAGCCGCACGCGGCAGCGGCCGGTCGCCGCCGGTCGCGTCAGCGGCCGTGAGGCGGTCGGCGTGTTCGTCGTGCTGTCGCTCGTCGCGTTCGCGTTGCTGCTGTCGCTGCGCAATGCGTATGCGGTCGCGCTGTCGGTGCCGGCGGTGCTGCTCGCCGGCAGCTATCCGTTCGCCAAGCGCGTGCTGTCGATCCCGCAGGCGATTCTCGGCCTGGCGTTCTCGGCCGGCATCCCGATGGCCTACGCCGCCGTGCGCGGCACCGTCGATTGGGGGATGGCGACGGCGCTGATCGCCGCGAACCTGTGCTGGGTGATCGCCTACGACACCTACTACGCGATGGCCGATCGCGAAGACGATCTGAAGATCGGCGTGAAGTCGTCGGCGATCCTGTTCGGCCGTCACGACCGCCTGATCACCGCGGCGCTGCAGGCGCTGTCGCTGCTGATCCTGCTGCGGGTCGGCCTGCACGAGGGGCGCGGTGCGTTCTACTACGCCGGGCTGGCAGTCGGCGCCGGCTGCGCGGTCTACGAGCAGTGGCTGATTCGTGCGCGTGAGCCGGCGGCGAGCTTCCGCGCCTTCCTGCACAGCCATTACATCGGCCTGGCGATCCTGATCGGGCTCGTGCTCGATTGGCGTTAGCCGGGCCGGTCGCCGACGGCTTCAGGCGACGCGCGCGAGCGCCCAGGCCTCCACCGTCGCGGCGCCGGCGCGCCGGCAGCTGCGTGCCAGTTCGCCGAGCGTCGCGCCGGTCGTCATCACGTCGTCGAGCAGGGCCACGCGCAGGCCGCGCACGCTGGCGTCGACGCTGAACGCGCCGCGCACGTTGCGCCGCCGCGCGATTGCATCCATGCCGATCTGGTCTTGCGTCGTGCGCGTGCGTCGTGCCCAACCGGCCTCGACGCGCAGCCCGGCTTCGTCGGCGAGCGGCCGCGCCAGCTCGACGCTCTGGTTGTAGCCGCGCCGGCGCAGACGCCCCGGATGCAGGGGTACCGGGATGACGACGTCCACGGCGTCGCCGCCGCGTGCGCCCAGGCTCAGCGCCAGCAGACGGCCGAGCGTGCGCGCCGGCACGAAGTCGGCGGCGTACTTCAGCGCGTGGATCTGCTCGCGGATCGGCGCTTCGAGGCGGAACGGCGCCCAGGCGCGGACGTACGGCGGCGGGTTCGCGAGGCAACGGGCGCAGGGCTGGTCGTGCGTTTGCGGCAGCGCGCAGCGCGGGCAGGCCGGCTGATTCCACGGCAGGCCGGCGCGGCAGGCCGCGCACAACGTCAGATCGCCAGTCGGCGCGTCGCAGAACTGGCAGCGGGCGGGGGACAGCAGGGCCAGTAGTTCCCGGCGGATGTCAACCATGGCATGGCATTTTGAGTTGACAACTCATGGCGCGACCCGGAACACTAAAACCATCGGCGCACGGAAACTGCGTGCGCTTCGATGCGTCTCAAAATCATTAGTCGAATTTTCATCACAGGGTTCGCTCCCTGAAGGAATCCGCATGTCGGCCGTGCTCAGCCCCAGCGTATCCGCCGCGTCCGGCGCTTCCGAGACGTGCCGCCCGGCCGACGGCCTGCGTCACGACTGGCGCCACGACGAGGTCCAGGCGCTGTTCGATCTGCCGTTCAACGACCTGCTGTTCCGCGCGCACACGATACACCGGCAGCACCATGAGCCGAACACCGTGCAGCTGGCCACGCTGCTGTCGATCAAGACCGGCGCCTGTCCCGAGGACTGCGCGTACTGTCCGCAGTCGGTGCGCTACGAGACCGGGCTGAAGAAGGAACCGCTGATGCCGCTCGACGCGGTCGTGGCGGCGGCGGCCGAGGCCAAGGTCAACGGCGCGACCCGCTTCTGCATGGGTGCGGCCTGGCGTTCGCCGAAGGATCGCGACATCGAGCGCGTCGAGGCGATGGTGCGCGCGGTGAAGGACATGGGCCTGGAGACCTGCGTGACGCTCGGCATGCTCAAGCCGGCGCAGGCGCAGCGTCTCGCCGATGCCGGCCTCGATTACTACAACCACAATCTCGATACCTCGCCGGAGTTCTACGGCAAGATCATCACCACGCGCACCTACGAGGATCGCCTGCAGACGCTTGACAACGTGCGCGAGGCCGGCATCAAGGTCTGCTGCGGCGGCATCGTCGGCATGGGCGAGGCGTCGCAGGACCGTGCCGAGCTGCTGCGCCAGCTCGCCAATCTCGACGTCCATCCGGAAAGCGTGCCGATCAACAATCTGGTGCAGGTCGAGGGCACGCCGCTGCAGGGCCAGGATGAGGTTCATCCGATCGACTTCGTGAAGATGATCGCGGTCGCGCGCGTGCTGATGCCGAAGTCGCAGGTGCGCCTGTCAGCCGGGCGCCAGCAGATGAGCGAGGAGATGCAGGCGATGTGTTTCTTCGCCGGCGCCAACTCGATCTTCTACGGCGAGCGCCTGCTGACGACCGAGAACCCGCAGAACGCCAAGGACCGCGCGCTGATCGCGCGCCTGGGCATGCGCACGGAAGGTCGCGTCGAGCCGGCCGACGCCTGCGCGCACGAGCACGGCCGCGAGCCGGCGCACGGGCATGCGCAGGGCGGCTGCGGTGGCGCTGCCGCCTGCGCCCACGGCTGAGCGTCCGGCGATGGCGGCTGACGATGCACGCGCGGCGCAGTCGCCGCTGGGCTCGCATCTGGCGGCCGAGCTGGCGCGCATTCGCGCCGCTGACCTGTATCGCGTGCGCCGCGTCATCGACGGCGGCCATGGCGCGCAGATTCACGTCAACGGCCGCCGCTGCATCAACTTCTGCAGCAACGACTATCTCGGTCTCGCCGCCGACCCGCGCCTCGCCGAAGCGGCGCGGCGCGCACTGGCCGGCGGCACCGGCAGCGGCGCGTCGGCGCTGGTGTCCGGCTACAACCGCGAGCATCAGCGGCTCGAAGAAGAAGTCGCCGCCTTCGTCGGCCGGCCGCGCGCGCTGCTGTTCTCGACCGGCTGGGCCGCCAATCTCGGCGTGCTGCGCGCCTTGCTTGGCCGTGACGATCTGCTCGTCGCCGACGAACTCAACCACGCCTCGCTGATCGACGGCGGCCGCCTGTCGGGCGCGCGCTACCGGCGCGTCGCGCATGCCGACGCCGCCGGTTTCGACGCGGCGTTGCGCGATGGCGGCGCGGCGCGGCTGAAGCTGCTGGTCAGCGACGGCGTGTTCAGCATGGACGGCGATCTCGCGCCGCTGCCGGCGCTCGCCGCGGCGTGCGCCGCGCACGGGGCGGCGCTGATGGTCGACGACGCGCACGGCTTCGGCGTGCTCGGGGCGCAGGGCCGCGGCGCGTTCGAGCTGAGCGGCGTGACGCCGGACATCCAGGTCGGCACCTTCGGCAAGGCGGCCGGCGCGGCCGGTGCTTTCGTCGCCGGCGACGAAGATCTCATCGAATACCTGATCCAGCGCGCGCGCAGCTGGGTGTTCTCGACGGCGCCACCGCCGGCGGTCGCCGCCGCCGCGCGCTGCGGTCTGCGTCTGATCCAGGAAGAATCCGAGCGCCGTGCGGCGCTGCACGAGAATCTGCGCCGCTTCCGCGACGGCGCGCGCCAGCTCGGCATCGCGCTGCTCGATTCGGCGACGCCGATCCAGCCGCTGCTGCTCGGCGACGCGACGCGCGCGCTGCGTCTGTCGCAGCGCCTGTTCGAGCAGGGCTTCTGGGTGGCGGCGATCCGTCCGCCGACGGTGCCGCCGAATACCTCGCGGCTGCGCATCACGCTCAGCGCCGCGCACCGCGCCGCCGAGATCGACGCGCTGCTCGCCGCGCTCGCTGACGGGCTGCGCGGATCGTGAGCGGCGCCGGCCTGCAGGCGCTCGACGAGCGCCGCGCCGCGCGTCGCTTCTCGGCGGCCGCGGTGCGCTACGAGCAGGCCGCGCGGCTGCAGGCGCAGACCCGCGCGCAGCTGCTCGCGCTGCTGCCGCCACCCGCAAGGGCGCGTTGCGTCGTCGATCTCGGTTGCGGCTCCGGGCCGGCGTTGCCGGCGCTGCGCACGCAATATCCGGACGCGGCGCTGGTCGCGCTCGACCGCGCCGCCGGCATGGTCGCGCAGGCGCGCGGCCGCGACGCCGCGCAGGGCCTGATCGCCGATGCGCAGGCGCTGCCGCTGGCCACGGCTAGCGTCAACCTGCTGTTCTCGAATCTGGCGCTGCAATGGTGTTCGCACCGCCAGGCGGCGCTCGACGAGGCGGCGCGCGTACTGACGCCGGGCGGTTTGCTGGCGCTCGCGGTGCCGGGGCCGGCGACGCTGCGCGAGCTGCGCCTCGCGTGGCGACAGATCGACGCGGCCGAGCACGTCCATCGCTTTGCCGCGGCCGAGGCTTGGCGCGCCGCCGCCGCCGCGTCAGGGCTCGCCGTGCGGGCGGAGGTGCGGCAGCTCTATCAGCCGCAGCATCCCGACGTGCGCGCGCTGATGCAGGAGCTGCGTGACATCGGCGCGGGCAATGCGAGTCCGGCGCGCCGCCGTCACTGGCTCGGCAAGTCGGCGCTGGCGCGGCTCGAGCAGGCTTACGCGCCGTGGCGCCGCGACGGCGGCGTCTACGCGAGCTGGGAGATCCTCTACCTGGTGCTGCAGAAACCATGAGCGCGCACACACTCTTCGTCACCGGCACCGACACCGGCGTCGGCAAGACCCGCGCGGCGACGGCGCTGATCCGCCACGCGCGCTGGCTCGGGCTCGATGCCGTCGGCTACAAGCCGGTCGCTTCCGGTTGCGAACGCATCGACGGGCAGTGGCGCAACGACGATGCGCTGCAACTGCTCGATGCCAGCGGCGGCGCGCTGCGCTACGAGGACGTCAATCCGGTCGCGCTGCCGGCGGCGATCGCGCCGCATCTGGCGGCGCGCGAGCAGGGCGTCGCGATCGATGCGGCGATGCTCGACGCCGGACACGCGCGACTCGCGCAGCGCCATGCCTGCGTGATCGTCGAGGGCGCCGGCGGCTGGCGGGTGCCGTTGAACGAGGCCTGCGATTTCGCCGACTGGGTCGGCGGCCATCGCTGGCCGGTCGTGCTGGTCGTCGGCCTGCGCCTCGGCTGCATCAATCACGCCTTGCTGACCGCCGAGGCGGTGATGCGCCGCACGCGGCTCGCCGGCTGGGTCGCCAACCGCTTGCCGCCGGCGCAGCCGTACTGGCAGGACAATCTGGAGACACTGCGCGACCGGCTGCCGGCGCCCTGCCTCGGCGTGCTGCCGGAGAACGGCGATCCGTCGGCGAACTGTCACGCGCTCGACACGGATGCCACGCGCGGCGTCCTGGGGCTGGCCGGGGCAGCCGCGACCTAGTCCGGAAGTGGTGTTCCTTTTGCGCCGGTTTTCAGCCATGCTCTACACTCCCAAGGGCTCGACGGAACGGTCTTGCGCGCATGAGCCGGGACACGCAGCTGATGATCGGTCCGAACGCGTCGCTGACGGTTCGCCAGGCCTGGTTGTTCTTCGGGCTGATGGCGGCAACCGGCTTCGGCATTGCCGGTCTGATGGCGGCGCGGGGCCTGTGGCCGGTGCTGCCGTTCGCGGGACTGGAGCTGGGGGCGCTGGGCGCCGCGCTGATCGTTTCGGTCAGACGCAACGCCTATCGCGAAGTGGTGTGGTTCTCGGGCGATAACGTCCGGATCGAATTCGGCAGGCTGGGCCGTGGTGCGAGCACGGTCGTGACGCTGTCGCGCCATTGGACCAGGGCTGAACTTGAATCGGGCGCGACCCGCCATGCGCCGATGCGGTTGTGGTTAAGAAGCGGGGGACAGCAGGTCGAAATAGGCCGCTGCCTGACAGACGAGGAGCGCGAGCGCCTGCAAAGGCGTTTGCAGGAATTATTGACACCCGCCTGGCGAAGCCGCCCAGGCATGCACGGACCGTCGTCCGCGCAAGGGTTGCCATTGGGAGAGCGATAAATGTCGAAGAAGGGATGGCTGGCGCGTCTGGTGGCGGGCACCGGCTTGGCGCTGATCGCGCTGCAGGCTGTGGCGTACACCCAGACCAGCGGCGGCTACAACATGCCGACCGGCGTCACCGAGATCGCGCACGAGGTGCACGGTCTGCACATGAAGGTCTTCGCCGTCTGCACCATCATCGGCGTCCTCGTCTTCGGCGTGATGATCTACTCGATCATCAACCATCGCCGCTCCAGGAATCCCAAGCCGGCCGATTTCCACGAAAGCGTCAAGGTCGAGATCGCCTGGACGCTGATCCCGTTCGTGATCCTGATCGGTCTCGCCGTACCGGCGGCCGGCACGCTGATCCGGATGGAGGACACGCGCAATTCCGATATGACGGTGAAGATCACCGGCTATCAATGGAAGTGGCAGTACGAGTACGTCGGCGAGGACGTCTCGTTCTTCTCGACGCTGTCTCAGGAGTCGAACGCCGCGCGCCAGACCGGCTCCGGCATCGACGTCACCAAGGTGCCGAACTATCTGGTCGACGTCGACAATCCGCTGATGCTGCCGGTCGGCAAGAAAGTCCGTTTCCTGATCACCGCCAACGACGTGATCCACGCCTGGTGGGTGCCGGAGTTCGCGGTCAAGAAGGACGCGATCCCGGGCTACATCAACGAGGTCTGGACCAAGATCGAGCAGCCGGGCACCTATCGCGGTGTCTGCGCCGAGCTGTGCGGCCGTGATCACGGCTTCATGCCGATCGTCGTGCGCGCCGTTCCGGAAGAGGAATTCAAGGCGTTTCTGGCCGCGAAGAAGGGCGGCGCCAGTGAAGTGGCCGCCGCCGCGCCGGCGACGATGAGCGATGCAGCGCCGGTCGCCGCCGAAGCTGCGACTCCCGCGGCGACCGAAGTCGCCACCGCGGCCGCCAAGCCGGCGGCCGCCAAGGACGAGGAACCGACCGAGCTGGTGAAGAAGGGCGAGAAGATCTACAAGGCCAACTGCGCCGCCTGCCATCAGGCCGACGGCACCGGCCTGCCGCCGAACTTTCCGTCGCTGCACGGCAGTAAGGTGGCCAACGGTCCGGCCGACGCGCACATCCTGCAGGTGCTCAAGGGCAAGAACCTGATGCCGCCGTTCCCGCAGCTGTCCGACGAGGACGTCGCCGCGGTGACCACGTACCAGCGCCAGTCCTGGGGTAACAAGGGCAGCGTGATCCAGCCTTCACAAGTCGCCGCGCTGCGCAAGTAAGCGGCGCATCAGTACCAGAGAGGAGTTCCCCATGGCTCACACGAACGATCTCGCGCACGGCCACGACGATCACGCGCACCACGGTCCCGACAAGGGCATCATGCGCTGGATCAAGACGACCAACCACAAGGACCTCGGAACGCTGTATCTGTTCTTCGCGTTCACGATGTTCTTCATCGGCGGCCTGATGTCGCTGGTGATCCGCGCCGAACTGTTCCATCCGGGCATGCAGTTCGTGCAGCCGGAGTTCTTCAACCAGATGACGACGATGCACGCGCTGGTGATGATCTTCGGCGGCGTGATGCCGGCCTTCGTCGGCCTCGCCAACTGGATGGTGCCGATGATGATCGGCTGCTCCGATCTGGCGCTGCCGCGCGTCAACAACTGGGGCTTCTGGATCCTGCCGTTCGGCTTCACGATGATGCTGTCGACGCTGTTCATGGAGGGCGGCGGCCCGGCCGGCGGCTGGACCATGTATCCGCCACTGATGCTGCAGACCGGCAACGCGTTTCCGTTCCTGATCTTCTCGGTCCACCTGCTCGGCATCTCGTCGATCACCGGCGCGATCAACGTCGTCGTGACCATCCTCAACATGCGCACGCCCGGCATGACGCTGCTGAAGATGCCGCTGTTCGTGTGGACCTGGTTGATCACCGCGTACCTGCTGATCGCCGTGATGCCGGTGCTCGCCGGCGCGGTGACGATGCTGCTGACCGACAAGTACTTCGGCACCAGCTTCTTCACGGCGGCCGGCGGCGGCGATCCGGTGCTGTTCCAGCACGTCTTCTGGTTCTTCGGCCACCCCGAGGTCTACATCCTGATCCTGCCGGCCTTCGGCATCGTCTCGACGATCATCCCGACCTTCGCGCGCAAGTCGCTGTTCGGCTACGACTCGATGGTCTACGCCACGGCGGCGATCGGCTTCCTGTCGTTCATCGTCTGGGCGCACCACATGTTCACGGTCGGCATGCCGCTGGCCGGCGAGCTGTTCTTCATGTTCGCGACCATGCTGATCGCGGTGCCGACCGGCGTGAAGGTCTTCAACTGGGTCGCGACGATGTGGCGCGGCTCGATGAGCTTCGAGACGCCGATGCTGTTCGCGGTCGGCTTCGTGTTCCTGTTCACGATCGGTGGCTTCTCGGGCCTGATGCTGGCGATGACGCCGGTCGACTTCCAGTATCACGACACCTATTTCGTCGTCGCGCATTTCCACTACGTGCTGGTGCCGGGTGCGGTGTTCTCGATCATCGCCGCGGTCTACTACTGGATCCCGAAGTGGACCGGCCGCATGTACAACGAGTTCTGGGGCAAGACGCACTTCTGGCTGTCGGCGATCTTCATCAACCTGACGTTCTTTCCGCAGCACTTCCTCGGCCTCGCCGGCATGCAACGCCGCGTGCCCGACTATGCGCTGCAGTTCACGGACTTCAACGAGATCAGCACGATCGGCGCGTTCGGCTTCTTCGTCACGCAGTTCATCTTCATCTTCAATATCCTCGGCTGCTGCTACGGCTGGTTCGGCCGCAAGCGCGACCTGCCGGATCGCGTCTGGGAAGGCGCGCGCGGCCTCGAGTGGACGGTGCCGTCGCCGGCCCCGTACCACACCTTCGAGGACCCGCCGGCGTTGCCCGTCTCCGAAGTGACGGGCGTGCACGACGCCGAAGCGGCGCACTGACGGACGCTCAGCCGTGCCCGTGCAGTCGCAGGTTCGTACGGGCACGACGGATTTTCCGACGATGAACGACAACAGACGCTCCCGCCGCAACGTGATCCTGTTCTGGGTCCATATCGGCCTCGCCGTGCTGGTGCTCGGCGGGTTCGTCTACGCGGTCGTGCACAAATGAGCGCCGACCTGCGTCGCCGGCACTGGCTGCGCCTGCTGTTCGTGACGCTGGGCATGTTCGGTTTCGGCTTCGCGACCGTGCCGCTCTACAACAAGCTCTGCTACGCGATCGGACTCAACGGCAAGGTTGCCAACGAGGCGGCGGCGATCAAGACGGCGAGCGTCGATGCGAGCCGCACGGTGACCGTGGAGTTCCTGACGACGGTCAACGGCGGCCGGCCGTGGAAGTTCCGTGCCGACCAGGCCACGGTGCAGGTGCATCCGGGGCAGATGACGACCGTGAGCTTCTACATGAAGAACACGCAGGACCACGCGATCGTCGCGCAGGCGGTGCCCAACGTCGCGCCGTCCGACGCCGCGCAGTACCTGAAGAAGACCGAATGCTTCTGTTTCAACCGCCAGCCGTTCGCGGCCGGCGAGGAGCGACATATGCCGGTGGTGTTCATGCTCGATCCGGAGCTGCCGAAGGACATCGACCGCATCACGCTGGCCTACACTTTTTTCGACGTCACCGACGTTGCACAGAAGAATTGAAGAGGAGTTAGTCATGGAGTCCCCAGCCGCGCATTCCGCCGAGCGTTACTTCGTGCCTGCACCGAGCGTGTGGCCGTTCATCCTGACCGCCGCGCTGGTGGCGCTGGTCGCCGGCGTGTCCGGTTATCTCGAGGATGACCATATCGGGCCCCTGCCGATCTACGTCGGCGGCGCGCTGGCGATCGCCGTCATCTTCCTGTGGTTCCGCGACATCGTGCGCGAAAGCGAGGGCGGCCAGTACAGCGCCCAGGTCGATCGCACCTACCGCTGGGGCATGTCGTGGTTCATCTTCTCCGAGGTGATGTTCTTCGCCGCCTTCTTCGGCGCGCTGTTCTACGCGCGCGAACTGTCGCTGCCGTGGCTCGGCGGCGAGGGTTCGAAGGTCGCGACCAATCTGGTGTTGTGGCCGGGCTTCGAGGCGGCGTGGCCGTCGAACGGTCCCGCCAATGCCGGCGGCGCGTTCAAGACGATTCCGGCGTTCAGCGTGCCGTTGCTGAATACCGTGCTGCTGCTGTCGTCGGGTGTCACGATCACGATGGCGCATCACGCGCTGAAGGCCGGCAAGCGCCTGCCGTGCATCCTGTGGATGTGGGCGACGGTCGCATTCGGCGCCACCTTCCTGTACTTCCAGGCGCACGAATACATCGAGGCCTACACCGAGCTCAACCTGACGCTGAAGTCGGGCATCTACGGCTCGACCTTCTTCATGCTGACCGGCTTCCACGGCCTGCACGTGACGCTCGGCACCATCATGCTGCTCGTCATCACGCTGCGTCTGATGGCCGGTCACTTCAAGCCGGATTCGCACTTCGGCTTCGAGGGCGTGGCCTGGTATTGGCACTTCGTCGACATCGTCTGGCTCGGCCTGTTCATCGTCGTCTACTGGCTCTGAACGGCGGGCGCGCGTCCGAAAAAAAGGCGACCTTCGGGTCGCCTTTTTTCGTTAAGGAAGCTTCCAAAGAAGTTCATCCATCGTCATGGCAAGGAGCGTAGGCGATGAAGCCAGCCCGCCGCGCACGATGCCGGCGGCGTCTACGGATCGCCACGGCCGCTGCGTGGCCGTCGCGCCGACGGCGTTTTTCAGGCATTTCTTAATGCGCTGTTCGGGTCTGCGGATTGCCGTCCCTGGCGAGACGTTCGGCGCCCTGGCGGGCACCGGGGCGACCGTCCAGGGCCGCCTGCTGACGCCCTAAAGGACTGCCCACCGGACCGTCGCTTTACGGCGTCAGCCCATGCGGCTGGATCCAGCCCATGAAGTACGAGAAGACGATGAAGACCAGCAGCGTAACCGACAGCGCGATGCGGATCTTCAGGCCGGTCAGCGTGCGCCGTCGCGAACTCGGGTCGCGGACCAGGAACACCATGCTCGCCAGCAGCGCGACGACGGCGGCGAGCAGCAGGACGACGATGATGGTCTTGACGAGCATGGACGGGCGCCGCAGCGGACAAAGCCGATAATTGCCGGCATCATAACGTGCGCCACGGCCTCGATGCCGTGGCGGCGACAAGTACATCCGACACGAGATTTCGTGCGAAAGGGGGAGGGACGTGGCACGCAAGAAATTCCGGCCGGCCGCATGGGCCGTGCTCGTGGTGATCGCGCTGAGCGCGCTGATGGTGTCGCTCGGCGTCTGGCAGCTGCGCCGCGGCTTCGCCAAGCAGGAGATGCTCGATCGCTATGCGCATGCCGCGCAGCAGCCGGCGCAGCACATCGATGCCGGCAAGGTTGCGTACGACGGTCAGATCGAGCGGGCCTACGTCAAAGGCCATTTCGACGGCAGCCGCCAGCTGCTGCTCGACAACCAGGGCTACGACGGCCAGCCGGGCTACCATGTGTGGACGCCGTTCGTGCAGGCCGACGGCAGCACGGTGGTCGTCGATCGTGGCTGGATTCCGCGCGCCGCGGCGCAGCAGCCGGACCGCTACGTGGTCGCCGCCGACGAGCGCCAGCTGCAGGGCTACTGGCGCAGTCTGCCGCGGCCGGGCTTGCGCCTGGACGCCGACAACTGCGCTGCCGCGCCGTGGCCGCGCGTCGTCCAGTATCCGACCGTCGAGGATCTGCACTGCCTCTACGGCGAGTTCGTCGCGCAGGGCCTGCTGCTGATGGACGCCGACGCGCCGGACGGTTTCGTCCGCGAATGGCGCACGGCACCGGAACTGCGGCCGGCCAAGCACTACGGCTACGCCGCGCAATGGTTCGCGTTCACGCTGACGCTGATCGCGATTTTCGTCAAACTCAGCTTTCGCGTCCCCCAGCCCCGTCCTTCATGAATCAGGTTCCCCGCGGCCGCGGCCAGCTCCTGCTGCTCGCCGCCCTGTTCTTCGGCCCGCTCGCCGCCGCCGTGCTGCTGTATTTCGTCTTCCCGCAATTCCAGCCGCACGGACGGACCAACTACGGCGAGCTCGTCGATCCGGCACGGCCGCTGCCGGCGCTGACGCTGGTCGATGCCGACGGCAAGGCGCTGGACCGCGACGCGCTGCGCGGGCGCTGGACCTACGTCTACCTCGGCGCGGATCTTTGCGACGCGGTCTGCGCCAACAAGCTGTTCCAGTTCCGCCAGATTCGCACGCTGCTCAACGAGAAGCGGATGCGCGTGCAGCGCGTCTATCTGGCGCCGTCGGCCGCCGCGCTGCCAGCGCTGCGCGAGCAGCTCGCGGGCACGCATCCGGATCTGCATCTGTACGCCGAGTCCGGTACGCCGGCGCTGCGGCCGTTCCTGCTGGCCGGTCCGGCGCGCGATCCGCAGTCGGTGTATCTGATCGACCCGCTCGGCAACTGGCTGATGGTCTATCCGGCCGAAGTCGACTACCGCAAGGTGCTCGACGACATCAAGAAGCTGTTGCGGATCTCGCAGATCGGCTGAGCGGCGATGCCAGGTCCCCGTTCCGTCCGCCTCGCGTCCCGTTCCCGCCCGATCGGTTAAAATTCGCGCAAATCGAGGCGGCCGATGCATCGGGCCGCCTTTTCATTCTTCCGCCACCGCATCCGCATGCTCTGGTTCCGCCGCCTCAATCTGTTCGCCGTCGTCTGGTGTTTCTGCCTGGTGGTCGTCGGCGCCTACGTGCGTCTGTCGGACGCCGGGCTCGGCTGCCCGGACTGGCCGGGCTGTTACGGCCACCTCACGGTGCCGGGCGCCGAGCATGAGATCGCGGCCGCCGAGGCCCGCTATCCGGATCGCCCGGTCGAGGCGCCGAAGGCCTGGAAGGAGATGGTCCACCGCTATCTCGCCGAGACTCTGGGCCTGTTCATCGTCGCGCTGGCGCTGATGAGCCTGTTCATCAAGGCTGCGCGCCGGCCGCGCGTGCTGCCGTGGCTGCTGGTCGCGCTGGTGATTTTCCAGGGCCTTCTCGGCATGTGGACCGTGACCTGGCAGCTCAAGCCGCTGGCGGTGACCGGCCATCTGCTCGGCGGCATGTCGACGTTCGCGCTGCTGCTGTGGATGTGGCTGTCGACGCGGCCGCGCAGCGAGGCCGCCGTCGCGGTGACGACGCGCACGCGCGAGATCCGCAGCGAGCGCGCCGCGGCCTTCGTCATCGAGCGCGAGCTGGTCGGCGCTGCCGGGCCCGCGCCGCTCCCGGTGGCCCCGCGCGGCCTGCGCACGTTCGCGCTCGTCGCGCTGCTCGTCGTTGCCGGCCAGATCTTCCTCGGCGGCTGGACCAGTACCAATTACGCGGCACTGGCCTGCCCGGACCTGCCGACCTGCCATGGCAGCTACCTGCCGCCGCTCGACGTCAAGGAAGCCTTCACGCTGTGGCGTGGGCTCGGCATCAACTACGAATACGGCGTGCTCGACGCGCGGGCGCGGGTGACGATCCACTACTTCCACCGCGTCGGCGCGGTCATCGTCACCACCGTGCTGCTGGCGCTCGGCCTGTTCCTGCTGCGCCGCGGCGGGGCGCCGCTGTGGCGGCGGCTCGGCGCCGCCGTGCTCGGCGCGCTGGCGCTGCAGCTCACGATCGGCGTCTGCGTCGTGCACTTCCAGCTGCCGCTGCTGCTGGCGGCGGCGCACAACCTCGGTGCCGAGCTGCTGCTCGGCACGCTGGTCGTGCTGAACTTCCACGCCTGGCGGCGTCCCGACTGATGGCCGCCGGCTCGAATGCGGTGAACGCGGCGCACGCGGCGACACCGTCGCGGCTGCATGAGTACTACGAGCTGTGCAAGCCGCGCGTCGTCATGCTGATCGTGTTCACGGCGATCGTCGGCATGTTCCTCGCGGTGCCCGGTCTGCCGCCGCTGTGGGCGCTGCTATGGGGCACGCTGGGCATCGCCCTGCAGGCGTCGAGCGCGGCGGCGATCAACCAGATCATCGACCGCAACATCGACGCGCGCATGGCGCGCACCTGCGGCCGGCCGCTGGTGACCGGCCGCCTGACGATGACCGAGTCGATCGCCTTCGCGACGCTGCTCGGCATCAGCGGTTTCGCCGTGCTGTGGTTCCTCTGCAATCCGCTGGCGGCGGTGCTGACGCAGTTCACGCTGATCGGCTACGCCGGCATCTACACGCTGTACCTGAAACGCGCGACGCCGCAGAACATCGTCATCGGCGGCGCCGCCGGTGCCGCGCCGCCGCTGCTCGGCTGGGTGGCCATCACCGGCGAGATCCACGCGCATGCGCTGATCCTGTTCGCGATCATCTTCATCTGGACGCCGCCGCACTTCTGGGCGCTGGCGATCGAGCGCCGCGATGAGTACGCGAAGGTCGATATTCCGATGCTGCCGGTCACGCACGGCATCGAGTTCACGCGCACGCAGGTGCTGCTGTACACGATCCTGCTGTTCGCGGTGACGATGCTGCCGTTTGCGACCGCAATGTCCGGCTGGATCTATCTGGCCGGCGCCGTGCCGCTGAACGCCGTGTTCCTGTACTACGCGATCCGCATGAAATGGTGGCCGGTGCCGGGCCTGCCGATGAAAACCTTCGGCTACTCGATCGTCTACCTGATGGGCATTTTCACGCTGCTACTCGTCGATCACTACCTCGCGGGCCTCTTTGCCTGATCGGTTTCAGGCACGTCCGCGGCGTGGGGCGGGCGACGCGGGGGCACAAAGCGGACGAATGCGGGTCCCCCGGCGCGGCGCAGCAGCGGCTCGCGCCGATCTCCCGCGCAAACGAAAACGCCCGGCGAAAGCCGGGCGTCTGCGACATCAGGTTGCGATGATGATCAGGCCGCGACGGGCTCTTCGATTGCCTTGCGCAGCTTCTTCATCGCCGAGACTTCGATCTGGCGGATGCGCTCGGCCGACACGCCATATTCGTCGGCGAGTTCCTGCAAGCCGGTCTTATCCCCGTCGTGCAGCCAGCGGCGCTGCAGGATGTCGCGCGAGCGCGGGTCCAGCGCGCTCAGCGCCTGCGACATGCGCGCTTCGCGCTCGTCCTGCCACTCGGCTTCCTCGATCGCCGAAATGTCGTCGGTCTCCGAAGCCAGCCAGTCCTCCGGCATGTAGCTCGTTTCCTCGCCTTCGGACGGCGTGGCATTGAACGACATGTCGTTGCCGGCGAGGCGCGCTTCCATCTGGAAGACTTCCTCCGGCTTGACCTTGAGGTCGGCGGCGATCGCCTCGGCTTCCTGCGGGCTCAGCCAGCCCAACGACTTCTTCGACGAGCGCAGGTTGAAGAACAGCTTGCGCTGCGCCTTGGTCGTGGCGATCTTCACGATGCGCCAGTTCTTCAGGATGAATTCGTGGATCTCGGCCTTGATCCAGTGCACGGCGAAGCTGATCAGGCGCACGCCGACGTCCGGGTCGAAGCGCTTGACCGCCTTCATCAGGCCGATGTTGCCTTCCTGGATCAGGTCGCCGAGCGGCAGGCCATAGCCGAGATAGCCGCGCGCGATGTGCACGACGTGGCGCAGGTTCGACATGATCAACTGCTGGGCGGCGCCGATTTCGCTCTGATCGCGCAGGCGCTCGGCCAGCACCTTCTCGGCCGCGGCGTCGAGCACCGGGGCCTGATTGACCTGCGCGATGTACGCGTCGAGGCTGCCCGTCGAAAGGGGCATCATCGCCATCGGCTGGCGCGCAAGCGTTGTGATCTGGCTCATCTCAGTAACCTCCCAATGCCATCTTAGCACTCGTATTTATAGAGTGCTAAAAGCGGCGAAAGTTCCCGGCCCCCTTGCTAAGTCCTTGATCTGCCGGGATCGATCCCCATATGGGGACGTTTCAGCGCGGTTCAATGAGGGCCAGGCGCCGGCCGACCGTGACGAACGCTCCGGCCCAGCCGAGCACCACGCCGGCGCCCAGCAGGGCCAGTCCGTCGGTCCACGGCAGGCCGGCGAGCCGGAACTGGCTGCCGTAGGCCTGGGCGAGCTGCTCGGCGGGTGCACCGAGGGCCTGCACGCCGGCGGCGACCAGGATCCAGGCCAGCAGGCCGCCGAGCAGGCCGTGCCAGAAGCCGGCGTAGAGGAACGGCCGGCGGATGAAGCTGTCCGGCGCCCCGATCAGCTTCATCACCTCGACCTCTTCGCGGCGCGCCTCGATGTCGAGGCGGATGGTGTTGCCGATGATGACCATGACGGCGACGCCGAGCAGGATCGCGACGATACCGACCGAGCGCTGGGCGATGTCGAGCAGCGCGTACAGGCGCTCCAGCCATTTCTGGTCGAGCTTGGCGAGGTCGACTTCGGGCAGGCGCCCGAGCCGCGCCGCCAGTTCCTCGACGCCGGCCTTGCCGAGCTTGCGGTTCGGCGTGACGGCGATGACCGCCGGCAGCGGGTTGTCCTGCAGGATCGCCAGGGCGTCGCCGAAGCCGGACTGCGCCTTGAAGTCGGCGAGCGACTGCGCGCGCGAGATGTAGTTCGTCTTGCTGACGCCGATTTCGGCGCGCAGTTCCCGGGCCAGTGCCGCGCCGCGTTCCTCGGCCACGCTGTCCTTGAGAAACAGCGAGATCTGCAGCGATTCCTGCCAGCTGTAGCCGACGCTGGCGAGGTTGCGCGTCAGCACGTAGAGCCCGGCCGGCAGCGCCAGGGCGATGCCGATGACCAGCGCGGTCAGCGCCGCCGCCAGCGGCGCGCGCGCCAGCTTGCCGAGCGAGAAGAAGAACACGCGCGCGTGTTCCTGCGCCAGGCGCGCGAGCCAGCCCGGGCGTTCGAGTCCGGCTTCAACGAGCGCCATGGCGGTCTCCGAGTTGCGAGGCGGCGGTCGGCCGCTTGTCGGTGATCTGCCCGTGTTCGAGGTGGATGATGCGGTGTGGCAATGCCTCGATCAGGTCGATCGCGTGCGTGGCGATCATCACCGTCACGCCGGCCTCGTTGAAGCGCTGGAAGCCGCGCATCACTTCGAGTGCCATTTCCGGGTCGAGGTTGCCGGTCGGCTCGTCGGCGAGGATCAGCGCCGGCTTGGTGACGATCGCGCGGGCGATGCCGACGCGCTGCTGCTCGCCGCCGGACAGCGTCAGCGGCAGCGACTTCTCGCGGTTCAGCAGGCCGACCGCGTCGAGCGCCGCACGCGTGCGGCGGCCGATGTCGGCGTACGCATAGCCACGGATCACCAGCGGCAGCGCCACGTTGTCGAACACCGTGCGGTCGTAGAGCAGGTTGAAGTTCTGGAAGACCAGGCCGATGTGCTGGCGGTAGGCCGGGATGTGGCGGTTCTTCAGTGCCGACAGGTTCTGGCCCATGACGACGAGCTGGCCGCGCGTCGGCCGGCACAGCGCTGCGATCAGGCGCAGCAGCGTGCTCTTGCCGGCGCCGCTCGGGCCGGTTACGTAGACCATCTCGCCCTGCGCAATCGAGAAGCTGACGCCGCTGAGCACGTCCTGGCCGCCGGGGTAGCGGTAGGCGAGCTGGTCGAAGCGGACGATGTCGGAGGCGGGCGGGCTCATGCGCGCGTCGTCTCCGACGCGGTTCGCCGCCTGTGCTTGCGCATGCCGTTCACTCCCCGATGAGCGCGTCCGCGTAGGCTTCGGCGTCGAACGGCTGCAGATCGTCCACCGCCTCGCCGAGCCCGATGAAGCGCACCGGCAGGGCCAGCCGGCGCGCGATCGCCAAGAGGATACCGCCCTTCGCGGTGCCGTCCAACTTGGTGATGACGAGGCCGGTGAGGCCGATCGCTTCGTGGAACTGGATGGCCTGCGTCAGCGCGTTGCCGCCGGTCGTGGCGTCGACGACCAGCAGCACTTCGTGCGGCGCGTACGGGTCGTGCTTCTGCACGACGCGCTTGATCTTGCGCAGCTCGTCCATCAGGTGCGCCTGCGTGTGCAGGCGGCCGGCGGTGTCGGCGATGACCAGATCGATGTTGCGGGCCTTGGCCGACTGCACGGCGTCGTAGATCACGCTCGCCGAATCGGCGCCTTCGCCCTGCGACAGGAGCGGTACGCCGACGCGGTCGGCCCAGGTCTGCAGCTGCTCGACGGCGGCGGCGCGGAAGGTGTCGCCGGCGGCCAGCAGCACGCTCTTGCCCTCGCGCTTGTAGCGCGCGGCGAGCTTGCCGATGGTCGTCGTCTTGCCGACGCCGTTGACGCCGGCGACGAACAGGATGAAGGGCTTGATGAAGGCTGGCATCACCAGCGGCTTGGCGATCGGCGCGAGCAGTTCGACCAGATACTTCTTCAGCGCGGCGCGCAGCTGCGCCGGATTCTTGATGCGGCCGGCGTTGACGTCGTTCTGCAGGCGCTCGATCAGCCACTGCGTCGCATCGACGCCGGCGTCGGCCATCAGCAGGCGCGTCTCGAGCTCCTCGAGCGCTTCCGGCGTCAGCTTGTCGGCCGTGAAGAACGTCGAGATGTCGCGCGTCAGCCAGGAGTCGCCCTTGTTCAGGCGGGTGCGCAGCTTGCTCAGCAGGCCGGGTTCGGACATGAGGATTTCAAAAATGGTGGGAACAGATTTACCACAGCAACCATAACGGACCGTGGACGCGGTGGTGCGTGTCGGGCAGCGCCGCGACCAGCGGCGCCAGCGGCGGATCGAAGTCGGTCGCGACCGGATAGCGCAGCAGGCGGTGGAAGCTGCGCGCCTCCTGGCGCGTGACGGTGCCGATCCAGATCGGCCGGCCGTCGTCGAGGCGGTAATGCGAAGGCCACAGGCGCACGAAGTACTGATGCGCATCGTCGAGCGGCAGGCGCAGCATCAGCGCCGGATGTTCGCCGGCGTGCACCTGCGGCATCACCGGCAGCTCGCCGATCGCCGCCGAGCTGGTCAGCCAGTGCAGCATCTGCGCCGCGCCGAGCGGAGCCGGCGTTTGCCAGCCGGCGGCGCGCAGGCGGGTTTCGACTTCGCTGAGATCGCCCGCCCACTGCAGGGTGAACGGCTGGCGCGCGCGGCCGGCGGCGTCCTGGCGCTGCAGCGCAAAGCGCGGCGCGGCGGCGGACGCATCGAGCCAGTCGGCGAGGCTCAGCGTGCGATAGTGCGGCGGCGGCAGCGCGCGCGGTTGCGCCAGGCGCTGCCATTGCCAGCCGAGCGCCAGCGCGAAGCAGAGTGTGATCAGCGGCAGGACGCGCCAGGCGCGCAGCACCTGCGGCCGGTGCAGGCGATAGCCAAGACCGAGCAGCGCGGTCCAGGCGAGGCCGAACAGCAGCAGCAGCAGCGCGACGCTGAACCACTGCAGACCCAGATACAGCTGTGCGAACACGACGAGCAGCAGCAGCACGGCGCTGATCGCGTAGAACACCGTGCGCAGCGCCGGTGCACGGCCGGTCGCCAGCAGCACCGGCAGGAAGCCGTAGGTCACGGCCGCGAGCACGAGGTCACGGCTGCGCGCGGCACCGGGGGCGGGTGTGTCGAAGTAATGATACGGCGGCGGCAGCAGCGGGATCGCGTACAGGCCGGCGGCGATCGCGCCGCCGAAGGCCAGCGCCGCCGCCCAGTGCGTCGCCGCGCGCAGCTTGCGCAGCGCCAGCAACACCCCGAAACCGGCGATCGCGACGGTGCCGTAGACCGGCCACTCGCCGATCTGCAGCAGGCGCCGCGCCAGGGCCGAGCCCCAGGGCGTGTGCAGATCGCGCAGCGACTGGAAGACCGCACCGTCCAGCCGCAGCGGGTAATGGTGCAAGTGCGTGCCGGCGACCAGGTACAGCGCGCCGGCGGCGACCAGCAGCAGCAGCAGTGCGAGCACGGCGAGCGCCGGCGTTTCCGGCATTTCGTCATCGATCAGCGCAAGACCGTGATGGCCGCTCTGCCGCCGTCGCCGGCTCCATTCGATCAGGCGCGGAATCCAGGCCGCGGTCAGGCGGCCGACGAGCCGCGACAGCACCGCCGTCAGCCACAGCGCCAGCCACAGGCCGAGCAGCAACGCCAGCAGCAGGCTGGCGAGACGGCCGGCGACTTCGGCGGCGAGGCCCAGCGAAGCGCCGAACACGACGCCCGGCAGGATGAAGGCGCAGGCCCACAGAAAGGCGCCGACGGCGTCGGCGAGCGCGAATTTCCAGTACGGCATGCCGGCGGCCGCGGCGAGTGCCGGCGTCATCGCCCGCAGCGGGCCGAGGAAGCGCGCCAGCACGATGCTGTACGAGCCGTAGCGCGTGAAGAAGCTGCGGCCGCGCAGCACCAGGTCCGGATGCCGGAGGAAGAAGCGCGCCCGGAACAGGCGCTCGCCGTAGCGGTGGCCGAGCCAGAAGCCGAGGCTGTCGCCGAGCAGCGCGCCGGTGGCAGCGATCAGCAGTGTCGGCCACAGTTCCAGCGCGCCGAGCGCAACCAGCGCCCCGATCGCGAACAGCGGCAGCGCCGCCGGCACGAAGGCGCCGACGATGAACAGCGAATCGAGCAGCGTGATGCCGAACAACAGCCACAGCGCCCAGTGCGGATGGGCGCCGATCCAGGCCAGAAGCGACTGCAGCGCTTCGGTCATCTAGAGGCCTGTCAAGGCCGCGGGCATCGTCGCGATGCTGCCGCCTGGCAAGCCACCCGGCGCCGCGGCCCCGGCCATGGGGAAGGCGCGGGACGCGCACTCGGGCGATCCCCAGGAAGCGTTCCGCGACACCGCCTGGCGGTTGGCCAGACGACACCCGGAAGGCCGGGCCGTCCTGGCCCGGCGCGGCGCCACTCGTCGCTCAGGTACTTCGCGCACACGTCGCTCCTCGTCTCTTGCGCAGGGCCGGAACGACCTCGGTCGCGGCGACGCCCATGGCCTCAGCTGGCCACGACGGCGAACGCCTCGGCGGCGGCGTCCAGCGTGCGCTCGATCTCTTCCGGGCCGTGACGCGTCGACACGAATCCGGCTTCGTAGGCGGACGGCGCGAGGTACACGCCGCGCGCCAGCATCGCGTGGAAGAAGCGCTTGAAGCGCTCGCCGTCGCAGCGCATGACGTCGGCGTAGCCGCTGATGCGTTCGGCGTCCGTGAAATAGAGTCCGAACATGCTGCCGACCTGCGTTGTCGTGAACGGCACGCCGGCATCGCGCGCGCGTTCGCGCAGGCCGGCGAGCAGCTGCGCGGTGCTGTGTTCGAGCGCGGCGTACAGGTGCGCGTCATTGAGCTTGCGCAGGATCGCCAGGCCGGCGGCCATCGCCAGCGGATTGCCCGACAGCGTGCCGGCCTGATAGACGGGGCCGAGCGGCGCCAGCTTTTCCATGATCTCGCGCCTGCCGCCGAAGGCGCCGACCGGCAGGCCGCCGCCGATGATCTTGCCGAGCGTGATCAGGTCCGGCGTCAGGCCGTAGCGGCCGCAGGCGCCGCGCGGGCCGACGCGAAAGCCGGTCATCACCTCGTCGACGATCAGCAGCGCGCCGCTCTTCGTGCACAGCGCGCGCAGGCCTTCGAGAAAGCCCGGCAGCGGCGGCACGCAGTTCATGTTGCCGGCGACCGGTTCGAGGATGATCGCGGCGACGTCGCCGTCGTGGTCGCGCAGCAGCGCCTCGACCGACGCGAGGTCGTTGTACTGCGCGGTCAGCGTGTACTTGGCGAGGTCGGCCGGCACGCCCGGCGAGGTCGGCACGCCGAAGGTCAGCAGGCCCGAGCCGGCCTTGACCAGCAGCGCGTCGCCGTGGCCGTGGTAGCAGCCCTCGAACTTGATGATGTAGTCGCGGCCGGTGGCGCCGCGCGCCAAGCGCAGCGCCGACATCGTCGCCTCGGTGCCGCTGTTGCACATGCGCACCATGTCGAGGCCGGGCACGCGCGCGCACAGGAGCTCGGCCATCTCGATTTCGAGCTCGGTCGGCGCGCCGTACGAAACGCCGATCGTCGCCTGATGCTGGATCGCGGCGATGACGTCCGGATCCTGGTGGCCGGTGATCATCGGCCCCCAGGAGCCGACGTAGTCGATGTAGCGCTGGCCGTCGGCGTCGCAGAGGTAGGCGCCGTCGGCCGAGGCGATGAAGCGTGGCGTACCGCCGACGGCGCGGAAGGCGCGCACCGGCGAGTTCACGCCGCCGGGAATCGTGCGTTGCGCGCGCTGGAACAGTTCGTCGGAGCGGGTCATGGGCGTCAGGGGGGCGGCGCGCACGGCGCCGACGGTGGGCGGGAGGAGGGATTCTAAGGGGCTTCGCCGAGCGCGGCGACGTAGGCGCGTGCCGCCGCCGCGACGTCGTCGGCGCCGAACACGCCGTCGACCGCGGCGATCAGCGCGGCGCCGGCGGCGCGCACGGCGCCGGCATTGGCCGGCGTGATGCCGCCGATGCCGCAGATCGGCACCGCCACTGCGTGCCGCGCGGCCGTCAGCGTCGCCAGCTGCGCCGGCGGTGCATCCGGTTTGGTGCGCGACGGGAACAGGCGGCCGAAGGCGACGTAGTCGGCGCCGGCGGCGACGGCGGCACGCGCCCGCTCCAGCGAATCGCCACAGGTCGCGCCGAGGATCGCCTGCGGGCCGAGCCGCACGCGCGCCGCGGCCAGGCTGCCGTCGCCGGCGCCGAGGTGCACGCCGTGCGCGCCGGCCGCGGTGGCGAGTTCGGCATCGTCGTTGACGATCAACAGCGCGCCGCCGGCGCGGCAGCGCTGCGCCAGCGCCCGCGCCAGACGCAGCCGCTCGTCCGGCGCGTTCCACTTGTCGCGGTACTGGATCAGGCGCGCGCCGCCGGCGATCGCCGCCGCGACGGCCGGCAGCAGGCGCTCGGGGGCGCGGACCAGCGCCTCCGGCGTGATCGCGTAAAGGCCCTTCAATTCCATTGACGGCTCCGGCGCGGAATCATGCGGCCGTGGCCGGTGCGGTAGGCCCGGGCCAGCGCCGCATGCGTATAGCGCTGGCCCTGCTCGATCGCCGCCGCCCAGTCGTCGCCGACGGCGAGGCGGCCGGCGATCGCCGCCGCCAGCGTGCAGCCGGCGCCGTGAAAACGCGCGGCGAGGCGCGGCCAGCGGTATTCGCGGCGACGGCCCTCGGCATCGACCCAGAGGTTGCGGACTTCGGCATCCGGCTCGTCGCCGCCGGTGATCAGCACCTGCCGGCAGCCGAGCCCGCGCAGGGTGGCCGCCGCGGCCGCGGTGTCGGCGGCGTCCGGCGCCAGCCGCCGTGCCTCGGCGGCGTTCGGGGTCAGCAGGTCGACGTGCGGCAGCAGCGTGTCGCGCAGCGCCGCCAGCGTCGGCGCGGCACTGACCTCGGCGCCGCCACCGGCGCGCAGCACCGGATCGCAAACCACCGGTACGCCGGCACGCCGGATGGTGTCGACGATGATCGGTACCTGCGCCGCGTCGCCGAGTAGGCCGATCTTGATCGCGGCGATGCGGCTGTCGGCGAGCAGCACGGTCAGCTGCTCGGCGATCAGCTGCGGTGCGACCGCCTCGACGCGGCGCACATCACGGCTGTCCTGCACGGTCAGCGCGGTGATCACGGTCAGCGCATGGGCGCCCTGCGCGGCGATCGACTCGAGATCGGCGTGAATGCCGGCGCCGCCGCCGGGGTCATGGCCGGACAGACACAGCACCAGTGGCGGGTCGGCTAGGAGCGGGTCGGACATCGGGGGAGTCGCTCTGGCGGAATAACGAGGTTTGTGAAAGCCCTTGACAGATGCGCGCGATTTACGCTGCGCTGCGGCATGTTATGCACAAGCTTTGGGCATGGACGCTACAGGCCGCATGAGAGCGACATTTTTCTGCAAAAACACCGTAAGAATTCCGCATCGCCATGATCCTAAAAGGAAAAATGCCATGAGCACAAACTGCCCCCAAAGCAGAAACAGGCGCAGTTACGGTCACTTATCGCATTGCTCCCGCCATTGTGCACAAACTTATCCACAGATGCTGTGGGCAAAATCGACCTTTTGCCCCACGGACAGGGGGTTAGCGCCGCCTTTTAAAGTGATGCCGGGATTTTGGGCCTGGGGCGGAGCATGAGGCGGCGGCTCCCGGAAGCCCTGTGGCGGCTCGCCATAGTGCTCTGTTTTCCGCTGGTTGCGCGCGCCGGCGAGGCGCCGCCGGTGCTCATCGACGATCCCGCGCTGCCGGAAATCTCCGGTTGCGCCGCCTCGCACCGGCATCCGGGCTGGCTGTGGCTGCACAACGACAGCGGCAATGCCCCGCGCCTGTTCGCGGTCGACGATCGTGGCCGCGTGCAGGCGCGAGTCGCGATCGACGGCGTCGCCGCCGGTGACTGGGAGGACATTGCCCGCTACGACGGCGCGGACGGTCCGATGCTGGCGATCGCCGACACCGGCGACAACTTCGCGCTGCGCCGCGAGCTCAGCGTGCTCCTGCTGCCCGAACCGGAGGCGGGGACGACCCACGCCGCACCGGCGCGGCGGATCCGCTTTCGTTATCCGGACGGACCGCGCGATCTGGAGGCAATGGCGGTCGACGCGGCGGCCGGCCAGATCCTGCTGCTCGACAAGCGCCGCCCGCCCGCCACGCTTTACGCGCTGGCGCTCGCCGGTCCCGACGAGCAGACCGCGCAGCGGCTGGCGACCGTGCCGGACTGGTGGCCGGAGCCGCCGACGCCGGTCGAGACGATCGGCGCCAGCCGCTACCGCGGCGCGGCGACGGCGATGGATCTGTCGCCCGACGGCCGCCGGCTCGCGGTGCTGAACGACACGCACTGGCAGGTCTACGCCCGCCAGTCCGGGGAGTCCTGGGCGAGGGCGCTGCAGCGTGCGCCGCGTTCCGGGCGGCTGCCGCGCCAGGGTCTGCCGATGCGCGACACGATTTACGAAGCGCTGTGCTGGGACGCCGCCGGCGCCGGTCTGTGGATCAGCGGCGAACGCCTGCCGGCACCGCTGATTCATGTCGAGGTGCCGTAGCGCACGTTTCGTTGCGGGGCCCGACGCTATCGTCCTGCCAGCGCCTTCGGGGGCACACGCGTCAGGGAAGGGGGACGTATGCAAAGGATGCTGATCCTGGTGTTGGCGTTGCTGCTGGTGCCGGCCGCGATGACGTCGCGCGCCGGGGAGGTGCTGACCAATCAGACCGTGGTCGAAATGGTGCAGCTGCATCTGGCGGACGAGATCGTCGTGCGCAAGATCGAGACTTCGCTCTGCCAGTTCGACACCACGCCACAGGCGCTGGCACAGCTGCAGGCCGCCGGCGTCCCGGCGACCGTGATCGGCGCCATGCTGTCTGCGGGCAGCCCCGCCGCGAGCACTGCTTCGGCCCCAGCCGCGGCCGCAGCGGCGCCGGCCGCGCGCACGCCGGAGTTCGGCCTGCTGCTGGGCAACGGCTACCGCTCGATGGCGGCGACGCCGGTGTCGTCAGAAAGCTCGCGGCGCAAGAAGTGGATTCCGATCTACGGCAGTTACGCCGGGACTGAAACCTTTTTCTTCATCAAGGGCGTGCATGCGGCCACCGTGACCGGGCCGCGGCCCGTCTTCGTGACGACGATCGAGCCTTCGCGCATGCGGCTGGTTCACCTGGGGGTGCGCGACGACGAGGAGCGCTACGTCGTGTTCGCCAAGGGACGTTCCGATCGCGAAATCGCCGTCACCGCCGAGCCGTCGAGCGCCGGTGCTTACCACTTGTCGCCGAGCCAGGCGCTGGAGCCGGGCGAGTACGCCTGGCTCGTCACGCCGTCCGCGCCGCAGTCGGGGCAGAGCGTGCTGGCCGTCGCGCTGGCGGCGCAGATCGGGGGCATGTGGACTTCGGGTTACGATTTTTCCGTGCAATGAGGGCTGAGGCGGCCGGCGGCAGCCGCGCTTCAGCCGTCTTGCGGAGTCGCGTCTCCCGATGCCGGGGGATCGGTCGGGGCTGAAGATTCGGGTGACGGTGCGGCGTCCGGCGCGGAGGGGACTGCCGGCGGCGCCGGCGACGGGGATTCGGCGGGGACGCTTGCCGGCGCGCGACCGGCCTCTTCCTCGTCGATCTGCCGCTGCAGCTCCTCGGGGATGTCCGGCTCCGGTTCGGGTTCCGGCTCGGCGCTGCGGCTGCCGTAGCCCATCTGTCCGACGATCCAGTTGGCACGGCGCTGCACGTAGGCGCCGGGGCGGGTGACGCTCCAGTGCCGCGGGCTAGGCAGCACCGCGGCGAGCCGCGCCGCCTCCATCGGCGTGAGCCGCGTCGCCGGCTTGTGGAAATAGGCCTGCGCGGCGGCTTCGACGCCGTAGATGCCGGGGCCGAACTCGGCGACGTTCAGATAGACCTCGAGGATGCGCTGCTTCGGCCACAGCGCTTCGATCAGCACGGTGTAGCCGGCTTCGATGCCCTTGCGGAAATAGCCGCCGCCCGGCCACAGGAACAGGTTCTTGGCGGTCTGCTGGCTGATCGTCGAGGCACCGCGCTTGTGCCGGGAGCGCCGGTTGTGGGCGCGCGCCTGCTCGATCGCCTCGAGATCGAAGCCGTTGTGCGTCCAGAACTTCTGATCCTCGGCCGCGACCACGGCGCGGCGCGCGTTGTCGCTGATGCGGCTGGCCGGCACCCAGTGGTACCGCACCGGCCGCGTCGGGCTCTGCAGCATGTACGCGGTCGTCGGCGGCGGCAGCACGCGCAGCAGCGCGACCGGCAGCACCGTGACCGCAAGGGCGGCGAACAGCAGCCAGCCAAGGAGCCGCAGGCCGCGGCGGCGTTTCTTCATGATTTCGGGTAGTGGCGATCGAGGTCGAAGACCGGCAGCGTCAGGTTCCACCAGATCGCCGCCAGACGCAGGGCCGCGATCAGGGCCATGCCGGCGAAGGCGGCGAGATCGCGGTCGAGGCCGAGCCGCTGCAGCAGCACGTAGCTGAGCGCGCCGGCGACGACGGCGCTCGCGTACATCTGGCCGCGACGCAGGATCATCGGGATTTCATTGCACAGCACGTCGCGCACGACGCCGCCGAAGGTGCCGGTGATGACGGCGATGACGACCGCGATCAGCCCGGGCAGCTGCGCGTTCTCGGCGATGCGCGCGCCGGAGATCGAGAACATCGCCAGGCCCAGCGCGTCGGCGATCTCCAGCTGCTTCTCCGGCGGATGGCGGTAGCGCACGTAGAGCATCGTCAGCGGCGCGGCGACGAAGATCGCGATCAGATACGCCGGATCGGCGAACCAGAACACCGTGCGGTTCATCAGCAGATCGCGCAGCGTGCCGCCGCCGATCGCGGTGACGGTGGCGATGACGACCACGCCGAACAGATCGAGCCGCTTGCGCCCGGCGGCGAGCGCGCCGGACACGGCGAACACGCCGACGCCGGCGAAATCGAGGATGCGGACCAGGGACAGGCTCATGGCGCGATTGTAGCGGGCGCCATGCGCGTGCCGCGGGCTCTTCGGCGCTGCAGCAGGCGGCGCGCGCCGAGCGCGGCGAAGCCGACAACCAGTCCCCAGAACGCCGAGCCGATGCCGAACAGGCTGATGCCGGATGCGGTGGCGATGAACGTCAGCGCCGCGGCTTCGCGCTCGTCGGCGATCGACAGCATGCTGTGCAGTGCGCCGGTCAGCGGCGCGATCAGCGCCAGGCCGGCGATCGTCGCGATCGCGCCGGCCGGCAGCGCCAGGAACAGCGCGACCAGTGGCACCGAGAACAGCGCCAGCGCACCGTACAGCGCGGCATAGACGAGGCCGACCTTCCAGCGCTGGCGCCGGTCCGGATGGGCGTCGTCGCCGGTGCAGATCGCCGCGGTGATCGCCGCCAGATTGACGCTGTGCGCGCCGAACGGCGCCAGCAGCACCGAGGCGAGGCCGGTGACGAGCAGGATCGGCTGCGGCGGCGCGTCGAAGCCGGCGCTGCGCAGCACCGCGAAGCCGGGCAGGTTCTGCGAGGCCAGCGTGACGAGGAACAGCGGCACGCCCAGACCGATCAGGGTGCGCGGGTCGAAGGTCGGCAGCGTCGCCTGCAGCGCGCCGAGGTGCAGCGCGGCCGGCGCCGGCGGTGCGTCGCCGTGGGCCAGCACCAGCACCACGACCGCGAGCAGCGCCAGCAGCAGCGCGTAGGTCGGCAGGCGCTGGCGTGCACCGATGAACACCAGCAGCGCCGGCAGCGCCAGCCACATCTCGTGCTGCACGCTGCGGAACAGCGCGAGGCAGAACGGCAGCAGCACGCCGGCCAGCATCGCGCTGGCGATCGGCGTCGGGATGCGCGCGGCGAGCCGGCCGAGCGCCGGCACCAGGCCCAGCAGACTCATCAGCGCGCCGGCCAGCGCGAACGCGCCGAGCGCGTCGGCGTAGCCGGCGACCGTGGCGCTGGCGACCAGCGCCGCGCCCGGGGTCGACCACGCGAGCACGATCGGCATGCGCAGCCGCCAGCTGAGCACGGCGCCGGCGAGACCGATGCCGATGCACAGCGCGGTGACGCTGGAGCCGATCTGCGCGCTCGTGCCGCCGAGCCGCTGGCCCATGCCGATGATGAGCGCGACGGTGCCGCCGAAGCCGACGATGGCGGCGATCAGCGCCGAAGTGAAGGCCGATGCGGGCCAGGTCGAGGCGGATGGAGTGGCGGACATGATGCAGAAGCAACGGACGGGGCGGGCCAGCCGGAAATTCTCGCGCAATCCGGGGCTCGCTGCGTGCGAGCCTTCGTCCGTCGGCGCGGGCGTCATCGCCACTCCCCGTGTCGCGCGCCCCAGCGGCGCGAGCGCGCGCCTGACGATATCGGCGGGTCGGAAGTTTTCGCGGCGCTGCGGCTGCGGCGCGAACGCGCCGACGGCGGGCGGAATGCAGGCGGCAACGCAGGACGCGCGCATTCCGGCCCGCGGCGGGACGCCTGCGCCGCGCATCGTCGTCCGGGCCGCGCAGCGCCGGCAGGCCGAAGTTTTTTACAGGCGCGGTGTCGGCCCGGTCTGGTTGAGCGTAGGGAAGCGGATGCGCCGTCGCGAGTCGCGTGCGGGCTGCCTGTCCGCGGCGCAGCGTGACTCTGTCACGCCGCGGCTTGAGTCAGGAAGACGGCGGGGGGATGCCAGTGTTGCGAGCGGCGACGAGCATCAGGACGCCGGCAGGCCGAGGTTTTTCCACAGGCGCAGCGTCGGCTCGGCCTGGTTGAGCGTGTAGAAGTGGATGCCCGGCGCGCCGTTCTTCAGCAGGGTTTCGCACAGGCGCGTGACGACGTCGAGGCCGAAGTCGAGCAGCGCCGGCTTGTCGTCCTGCAGCGCTTCGAGCCGCAAGCGGATCCAGCGCGGGATCTCGGCGCCGCAGGCCGCCGAGAAGCGCATCAGCTGCGCGTAGTTGGTGATCGGCATGACGCCGGCGACGACCGGCACGCGCAGGTTCGCGCGCTCGCAGCGCGCGACGAAATCGAAGTAGGCGTCGGCGTTGTAGAAATACTGCGTGACCGCGCCGTGCGCGCCGGCCTCGACCTTGCGCCTGAAGCTCTCGAAGTCCTGCACCGGATCACGGGCTTGCGGATGCATCTCGGGGTACGCGGCGACTTCGAGCTGGAAGGCATCGCCGTGCGTCTCGCGGATGAAGGCGACGAGTTCGTTCGCGTAATGGAATTCGCCGGGCGCGCTGGCCGAGGTCGCGGTCGCCGGCAGGTCGCCGCGCAGCGCGACGATGCGGCGCACGCCGGCCGCCTGGTAGCGATCGAGCAGTGCCGCGATCTTGTCGCGCGTCGAGCCGACGCAGGTCAGGTGCGGCGCGGTTTCGATGCCGGTCTGCGCGACGACCTGGCAGACCGTGCCGTAGGTGCCGTCCTGATCGGAGCCGCCGGCGCCGTAGGTGACCGAGAAGAAGGCCGGCTGCAGCGCCGCCAGCCGCGCGACGGTCGCCGGCAGCTTGGCGCTGCCTTCGGGCGTGCGCGGCGGGAACAGCTCGAACGAGAAGTGGATGTTGCTCACGCCTGAATCCGGATTCAGAACCGCTTCTGGTAGAAGTGCCGCGCGTGGCCGTCGTGGAAATCCGCGATCGTGCCGAAGCGCGTGTAGCCCAGGTGCTCGTAGAAATGCGGCGCCTGGAAGTCGAAGGTGTCGAGCCAAACGCCGTGGCTGCCGCGCTCGCGCGCCGCGGCTTCCGCCTGCGTCAGCAGCGCGCGGCCGGCGCCGCTGCCGCGCAGCGCCGGGGCGACGACGAGGATGTCGACGTGCAGCCAGTGGCTACGGAACTGGCCGAGCAGGCCGCCGGCGAGGCGGCCGTCGCTCATCAGCGCGAGCTGCAACGGCGCCGTGGCCGGCCGGCCGAGATACGGCGCGTTGTGCGCGCGCAGCAGGTCGATGATCGCCTCCGCCGTCGCCGTGTCGGACGGCGGCAAGGGGGCGATCGACCAGTTCGCCGGATGCGCGCTCACCTCAGTAACGCCCCATCAATAACGATAGTGCTCGGGCTTGTACGGGCCGTCGACCGGCACGCCGAGATAGGCGGCCTGCTCGTCGGTCAGGCGCGTCAGCTTCACGCCGATCTGTTCGAGGTGCAGGCGCGCGACTTCCTCGTCGAGCTTCTTCGGCAGGCGGTAGACGGTCTTCTCGTAGACGTCCTTGTGCTGCCACAGGTCGATCTGCGCGAGCGTCTGGTTCGAGAACGAGTTGCTCATCACGAAGCTCGGATGGCCGTGCGCGCAGCCGAGATTGACGAGGCGGCCTTCGGCGAGGATGTAGATCGAGCGGCCGGTGTCGGCGAAGGTGTAGCGGTCGACCTGCGGCTTGATGGTGTCGCGCGTGGCCCCTGATGCATTGAGGCGATCCATCTGGATCTCGTTGTCGAAGTGGCCGATGTTGCAGACCAGTGCGTTCGACTTCATCGCCCGCATGTGTTCGAGCGTGATGATGTCCTTGTTGCCGGTCGTGGTGACGTAGATGTCGGCGAGGCCGAGCGTGTCCTCGACGGTCCTGACCTCGAAGCCCTCCATCGCCGCCTGCAGGGCGTTGATCGGGTCGATCTCGGTGACGATGACGCGCGCGCCGAGGCCGCGCAGCGAGTGCGCCGAACCCTTGCCGACGTCGCCGTAGCCGCAGACGCAGGCGACCTTGCCGGCGATCATCAGGTCGGTGGCGCGCTTGATGCCGTCGGCCAGCGATTCGCGGCAGCCGTAGAGGTTGTCGAACTTGCTCTTGGTGACCGAGTCGTTGACGTTGATCGCCGGCACCAGCAGCTTGCCGGCTTCCTTCATCTGGTAGAGGCGGTGCACGCCGGTCGTCGTCTCTTCCGAGACGCCGCGCCAATCCTTGACGACGCGTGTCCAGAAGCCCGGACGCTCCTTGGCGACGCGCTTGAGCAGGTCCTTGATGACCTTGACCTCATGGTTGTCGGACGGCGTGTCGACCCAGCGGTCGCCCTGCTCCAGCTCGTAGCCCTTGTGGATCAGCAGCGTGACGTCGCCGCCGTCGTCGACGACCAGTTCCGGGCCGGTCAGCGTGCCGTCGGGCAGGATGTGCGTGACCGCGTCGAGCGTGCAGTCCCAGTACTCTTCCAGCGTCTCGCCCTTCCACGCGAACACCGGCGTGCCGGCGACGGCGACCGCGGCGGCGGCGTCGTCCTGCGTCGAGAAGATGTTGCACGAGGCCCAGCGCACCGAAGCGCCGAGCGCGCCGAGCGTCTCCAGCAGCACCGCCGTTTCCTTGGTCATGTGCAGCGAGCCGGTCAGGCGCACGCCGCGCAAAGGCTGCAGCGGCGCGTACTTGGCGCGGATCGACATCAGGCCGGGCATTTCCTCCTCGGCCATGCGGATGCGCTTGCGGCCGAGCTCGGCCAGCGAAAGGTCGCGGACCTTGTAGTCCGGGCTCACGGGTTTGATCTGGGCGTTCATGCGTCGCTCCTGCTGCAGTCGGTCTGTTCGGAGGGCGCCGTTACGGTGCCGTCGGCCCGCCGTCCGTGGACGGGGCGGCGGCACAGCGTGCCGCGCGAACTTGGCCTGACGGTGTCCGCCGAGCCTGGTCCGGCCGCCGGCGGCGGCGCGGATCGCAGCGCCCCTCGGCGGGAACGCGGGCGGTAGTATATCCGCTTATCCGGATAAAGAGATATGCCTTTCCGGTCGCGCGGGCTGACGGTTTGTCACGCTGTTTGCTAGCGTCTTGGCTCTATGAGCACTCCAGATCCGCTGCCCGCCGCCGGCCGCCGTGATACCGGCGCCGATTCCGCCCTGCGCGAGGACGTGCGCCGCCTCGGCGCCACCGTCGGCGAGATGCTCGCCGAGCAGCTCGGCGACGGCTTTCTCGCCCGCGTCGAGACGCTGCGCACCGCGGCGATCGCGCGCCGCGAGCGCGGCGAGCCGGCCGGCATGCTGGCCGCCCAGCTCGGCGGGCTGCCGCTGTCGCTGGCCGAGTCGCTGACGCGCGCGTTTTCGACCTACTTCCAGGCCGTCAACATCGGCGAGCGCGTGCACCGCATCCGCCGCCGCCGCGACTACCAGCGCGGCAGCGACCGGCCGCAGCCCGACGGCCTGGTCGACGGCCTGCAGCAGATCAAGGACGCCGGCGTCGGCGCGGCGCCGCTGCTCGACGCGCTCGCGCGGCTGGATGTCGAACCGGTCTTCACCGCGCATCCGACCGAAGCGGTGCGCCGCGCGCTGCTCGAAAAGGAGCAGGACATCGTGCGCTGCCTGATCCGCGGCTTCGATCCGGAGCGCACGCCGATCGAGGAGCGCCACGACTGGGAACGCCTGCGCATGGCGCTGACCGCCGGCTGGCAGACCAGCGAGACGGCGCCGGTCAAGCCTTCGGTGCAGGACGAGTTCGAGCACGTCGGTTTCTACATCGGCGGCCCGCTGTATCAGGTCGTGCCGGTGCTCTACGAGTTGCTCGAGGACGCCGTGCAGCAGGTCTACGGCCTCCAGGTCGAGCTGCCGCGGCTGCTGCGCTTCGCGTCCTGGGTCGGCGGCGACATGGACGGCAATCCCAACGTCGGCGCCGAGACGATCGCGGCGACGCTGCGCGGCCAGCGCGAGATGATCCTCGAGCGCTATATCGCCGAAGTCGCGGCGCTGGCGAGCCTGCTGAGCCAGACCGAGCGGCGCGTGTCGGTGTCCGAGCCGCTGGCGCTGCGCATCGTCGACTATCGTGCGCGCCTGCCGCGCGCGGCGGCGACGATCCGTCCGCGCCACGCCGACATGCCGTACCGCGTGTTCTTCACGCTGGTGCGCGCGCGGCTGCGCGCGACGCTGCGCGACGACGGCGAGGCCTACCTCAACGCCGACGAATTCATCGCCGACATCCGCCTCGCCGTCGATTCGCTGCGCGCGAACAAGGGCGTGCACGCCGGCTGGTTCGCGGTACGCCGCCTGCTGTGGCGCGTGCGCACTTTCGGCTTCCATCTGGCACGTCTGGACGTGCGTCAGGATGCGCGCGTGCACGCGCAGGCGCTCGCTGCGCTGCTCGGCGACCCGCACTGGGCGCAGCGCGAAGCCGACGAGCAGGCGGCGCTGCTGCGGCCGTACGCCGGCCGCAGCGCGGTGTTCGGCGCGACGACGGAGCCGGTCGCGCAGCGCACGCGCGCCGTCTTCGCGCAACTCGCCGAGAGCCAGGAAATCTACGGCCGCGAGGCGACCGGCCTCTACATCATCAGCATGGCGCAGCGTCCGGCCGACGTGCTCGCGGTGCTGGCGCTGGCGCGCCATGGCGGGCTCGTCGATCCGCGCGGCGCCGTGCCGCTCGACGTCGCGCCGCTGTTCGAGACCGTCGACGATCTGCAGAACGGTCCGGCGACGCTGCGCTCGCTGTTCGCCGATCCGGTCTACCGCGCGCATCTGGCGGCGCGCGGCCACCGCCAGATCGTCATGCTCGGTTATTCGGACAGCGGCAAGGACGGCGGCACGGTGGCCTCGCGCTGGGGCCTGCAGCGCGCGCAGGTCGAACTGCTCGAAGTCGCGCACGGCGCCGGTGTGGCGCTGAGCTTCTTCCACGGTCGCGGCGGTTCGGCGAGCCGCGGCGGCGGCCGCATCTCGACGGCGCTCATCGCCAGTCCGCGCGGCTCGGTCGGCGGCGTGCTGCGCGTCACCGAGCAGGGCGAAGTGATTCATCGCAAATACGGCATTCGCGCGCTGGCGCTGCGCGAACTGGAGCGAGCGGTGTCGGCAACGCTGCGCGCCACGCTCGTGCCGCGCGCGCCGGACGCGCGCGAGGCCGGCTGGAAGGAAACCGTCGCGCTCGTCGCGCAGGCCTCGCGCGGCGCCTATCGCGAGTTCGTCGATGCGCCGGGCTTCGTCGACTATTTCCGCACGGCGACGCCGATCGACGTCATCGAGCGCATGACGCTCGGCTCGCGGCCGTCGCGGCGCGGCACCATGCAGGGCGTCGAGTCGCTGCGCGCGATTCCCTGGGTGTTCGCGTGGACCCAGTGCCGCGCGATCATCACCGGCTGGTACGGGCTCGGCACCGGTCTCGAACAGGCGGCGGCGCGCTTCGGCGAGGCGCGGCTGCTGGAGATGGCGCGCGACTGGCCGTTCTTCAGCACGATGCTCGACGACGTCGACATGGTGCTCGCCAAGTGCGACCTCGACGTCGCCGAACAGTACTCGCGCCTCGCCGGTGCCCTGCACGCGCCGTTCTTCGCGCGCGTGCGCGGCGAGTTCGAGCGCACCGTGCACTGGGTGCTGCGCATCAAGCAGGCCGAGCGCCTGCTCGCCGGCGACGCGCGCCTCGCGCAGTCGATCCGCCTGCGCAATCCCTACGTCGATCCGATCAACCTGTTGCAGGTCGATCTGCTCGCGCGCTGGCGAGAGCGCGGCGCGGAGGACGAGGAGCTGCTGCGTGCGCTGGTGGCGACGGTCAACGGTGTCGCGCAGGGCCTGCAGAACACGGGGTGAGCCGACGCGCTTGCGAAGCGAAGCTTCGCGCGGCGGCGAACGCCCGGCCAGGGATGGCCGGGCCGGGGCATGATCGAGCGATGAAGTCCCGCCACGGATGGCCGCTGCGAGCTTGTTTTGGGTTGCGGCGCTTGCGAAGCGAAGCTTCGCGCGGCGGCGAACGCCCGGCGCGCATCCCAACAAAAAGGCCGCCTTGCGGCGGCCTTTTCGATCCTGCGATGTGGCGCCTTACTTCAGCTTCTTCGCGTCTTCCTTCAGCGCTTCGGCGCGGTCGGTCTTCTCCCAGGAGAAGGCCGTCGCGGTCGTGCCGTCGGCGAGCTTGACCGTGTATGGCTTGCGGCCGAAGTGGCCGTAGGCGGCGGTCGGCTGGTAGATCGGGTGCACGAGGTCCAGCATCTTGGTGATGCCGTACGGGCGCAGGTCGAAGTGCTTGCGGACCAGCTTTTCGAGCGCGACGTCGCTGATCTTGCCGGTGCCGAAGGTGGTGACCATGATCGAGGTCGGCTCGGCGACGCCGATCGCGTAGCTGACCTGCACCTCGCACTTCGCGGCGAGCCCGGCGGCGACGATGTTCTTCGCCACGTAGCGCGCCGCGTAGGCGGCCGAGCGGTCGACCTTCGACGGGTCCTTGCCGGAGAACGCGCCGCCGCCGTGACGGGCCCAGCCGCCGTACGAGTCGACGATGATCTTGCGGCCGGTGAGGCCGCAGTCGCCGACCGGGCCGCCGATCACAAAGTTGCCGGTCGGGTTGATGTGGAACTTGGTGTTCTTGCTGATCCACTTGGCCGGCAGCACCGGCTTGAGGATTTCTTCCATCACCGCTTCGCGCAGCGTCTTCAGCTTGATGTCGGGATCGTGCTGGGTCGACAGCACGACCGCGTCGAGGCCGACCGCGACGCCGTCCTGGTAGCGCAGCGTGACCTGGCTCTTGGCGTCCGGGCGCAGCCACGGCAGCGGCGACTTCTTCGCTTTGCGCACCTTCGACTGCTGTTCGACGATGCGGTGCGAGTAGTAGATCGGCGCCGGCATCAGTTCCTTGGTCTCGTCGCAGGCGTAGCCGAACATCAGGCCCTGGTCACCGGCACCCTGTTCTTCCGGCTTCTTGCGGTCGACGCCCATGGCGATGTCGGGCGACTGCTTGCCGATCAGGTTCAGCACGCCGCAGGTGGCACCGTCGAAGCCGACCGCCGACGAGGTGTAGCCGATGTCGGTGATGACCTTGCGCACCAGCGCTTCGAGGTCGACCCAGGCGCTGGTCGTGATCTCGCCGGCGACGATTGCCACGCCGGTCTTGACCAGCGTTTCGCAGGCAACGCGCGCCTTCTTGTCCTGCATGAGGATCGCGTCGAGGACCGCGTCCGAGATCTGGTCGGCGACCTTGTCGGGATGACCTTCGGAAACGGATTCGGACGTGAACAGGTATTCGGACATCGATGGGGTTCCTCGGGGATTCGGCAATCTGCCTATACGGATGGACGGATATTCTAGGGCAGTGGGTCGGGGGCGCATAGGGGGACCGCCCCACGCGGCATCGTCGGCGGCGCCGATGAAAGCCTCGTGACGCCCGCGGATAGGAAATCCGTCCCATGCCGGTGCTGTCGCCGCGGCCGGCGACTACGATGGTCCCGTCCACCCGCAGAGGCGGACCACGAAAAGACAACGGGGGAGAGAACATGATGCACGCGCGCAGGGCGGCCGGTCTGGCCGCCGGTTTGCTGTTGCTGCTGTCGGCCTGTGGTCGCAGCGATCCGTCGGTCGAGACCGGTGCCGAGGTCGACGCCGATTTCCACACCCTGAAGACGCCGCCGCTGACGCCCGGGCAGGTCGAGCTGCTGACGCTGTCGACGCTGCCCGACGCCGTCAGCGGCGGCGACGTCCGCGTCGCGCTGCGCGGCCTGAGCGCCGACGACACCTACACGGTGAAGCGCGGCGGCACCGACATCAGCGCCGCCTTCACGCGTGTCAGCGACGGCGAGGCGCAGGGCCTGGTCGACGGGCTCGCCGACGGCGCCAACACCATCGCCGCGACCGTCGACGGACCGCTCGGCGCGCGCCGCGTGGCGCTGACGGTGCGCAACCACCCGCTGAGCGGGCCGATGATCTCGGGGCCGCACCAGACGCCGTTCATCTGCCGCGGCGAGGAGGCCGGGCTCGGCGCGCCGCTCGACGCCGACTGCACGGTCGCCACGCAGCTGCAGTGGGTCTATCGCTCGGCGCGGACGCAGGCCTTCGAGACGCTCGACGATCCGTACGCGGCGTACCCGGCCGACGTGATCCGCACGGTGACGCGCGACGGCCGCGACGTGCCCTTCGTCGTGCGCATCGAAAGCACCACGATCAACCGCGGCATCGCGCGCCTGGCGGTGCTCGACGATCCGGCCGCGCGCGGCGCCGACGCGCCGTTCGACGCCGGCACCTGGGATCACGGCGTCTACTACGTGTTCGGCGAGTCCTGCGGGCCCGGTTACCAGCAGGGCGTCAGCACGCCGAACTACGTGCTCGGCGCCTTCGACCTGAGCAAGATCTCGGCCGACAACCTGCTGATCAACCTGGTCGGCATCGCCGACCGCCTCGGCAAGGGCGACCTGATCGTGCACAACACGCTCAGCGCCTTCGGCAACCACTGCAACCCGATGGTCAGCCTCGAAACGGCGATGATGACCAAGGAGTACATCGGCGATCACTACGGCGTGGTCGCGCGCGTGGTCGGCACCAACGGTTCCGGCGCGGCGCTGCAGCAGTACAACGCCATCAACAATGCGCCGGGCCTGCTCAGCGCGGCGATGCCGACCGCGACCTTCGCCGACATCCTCAGCACGGCGATGACGGTCGGCGACTGCGGCCTGCTGGAGCATTACTACGCGACCACGACGCTCGGCTGGTCGGCGACGCAGAAAGCCGCGGTCGACGGCCACAACCTGCTGTCCGGCACGCCGCTGAATTCGATCTGCGCGTCCTGGGTCGACGCCTTCCTGCCGCTGCTCGATCCGAAGCGCGGCTGCGACGGCTCGGTGCCCGAGGACATCCGCTACGACGCGCAGACCAATCCGCAAGGCGTGCGCTGCACGCTGCAGGACGGCAACGTCAACATCTTCGGCCGCGATCCGAAGACCGGCTTCGCGCGCCGCCCGCTCGACAACACCGGCGTGCAGTACGGCCTGCAGGCGCTGCGCGACGGCACGATCTCGGCCGCGCAGTTCCTCGACGTCAACCGCCGCATCGGCGGCTTCGGCATCGACGGCGACTACATCGACGAGCGCATGCGCATGGACCCGGAGCTGGCGCAGATCGCCTATCGCATCGGCGGCGTGATCGGCCGCGGTGCGCTGGCCGAGACCCCGGTGCTCGATCATGCGCCGTACCTCGATCTGATTCCGGTCGCCAACATCCACGAATCGGTACGGCCGTTCACAGTGCGCGCGCGTCTCGACAAATACAGCGGCCAGACGGCGACGCAGGGCATCTGGCGCGGCGTCGTCACGCAGGCCGACGGCTACCCGGTCGTCGAACAGTGGCTGGACACGCTCGACACGATGCAGCCGCCGTACAGCGCCGATGCCGGCGCCGCCCACATGGCGGCGGTGACCGCCGCCAAGCCGGCAGCGGCGAACGATCACTGCGTGTTCGGCACGGTCGGCGGCCGGCTCGAACTGCCCGACGCGATCCTGCTGCCGCTGGGCCTGGCGCAGCTGCCGCTGCTGCCGAGCGTCGAGCCGCTGTACGAGCTGGTGCCCGGTTTCAGCGTCGACGTGCCGCTGCGCGTCAATATTCCGGAAGATTTCGGGCTCGACGGCCGCGACGCCGGCGTCTGCGGCCTGGCGCTGCCGGTGGTGCGCACGCCGCGCATGGTCGCCGGCATGCCGATGAGCGACGACATCATCCGCTGCCAGCTGAGAGCCATCGACCCCGCCGATTACGACGGCAAGCTCGACGACGCGCAGCTCGCCGAGCTGCGCGCGATCTTCCCGGACGGCGTCTGCGATTTCAGCAAGCCGGCGGCCGAGGACGTCGCGCACAGCTTGCTGTGGCCCTCGCTCGGCGGCGCGCGGCTGGAGTCGCCGCACGGCTTGCGCTGGCGCGTCGCGCGCTCGAAATGACGGCGGGATCGGCGCGGCGGCCGCTTGAGCGCGGCCGCCGCTGCTGATTTCTTGCCCGCGCCCGGCCAAACCCGGACAATACGCCCCCTTTTTGCCTGCCCTCCGGTGCGTCATGCCGACCCGTTTCGAACTCGCCAACGCCATTCGCGCGCTGGCGATGGATGCCGTCCAGAAAGCCAACTCCGGTCACCCGGGCATGCCGATGGGCATGGCCGACATCGCCGAGGTGCTGTGGAATGACTTCCTGTCGCACAACCCGGCGAACCCGAAATGGGCCAACCGCGACCGTTTCATCATCTCCAACGGTCACGGCTCGATGCTGCTGTACGCGCTGCTGCACCTGACCGGCTACGACCTGCCGCTCGACGAGCTGAAGAACTTCCGCCAGTTCAAGAGCAAGACGCCGGGACACCCCGAGAACTTCGTCACCGCCGGCGTCGAGACGACTACCGGTCCGCTCGGCCAGGGCCTCGCCAACGCCGTCGGCATGGCGATCGCGGAAAGCGTGCTCGCCGCGCGCTTCAACCGCGACGGCCTGCCGCTCGTCGACCATCACACCTATGTGTTCGTCGGCGACGGCTGCCTGATGGAAGGCATCTCGCACGAGGCCTGCTCGCTGGCCGGCACGCTCGGCCTCGGCAAGCTGATCGCGCTGTACGACGACAACAACATCTCGATCGACGGCGAGGTCGGCGGCTGGTTCGCCGACGACACGCCGGCGCGCTTCGAGGCCTACGGCTGGCAGGTCGTGCGCAACGTCGACGGCCACAACCCGGCGGAAGTGAAGAAGGCGCTGGAGACGGCGCGCGCCGAAACCGCCAAGCCGACGCTGATCTGCTGCAAGACCGTCATCGGCTTCGGCGCGCCGAACAAGCAGGGCAAGGAGTCCTCGCACGGCGCGCCGCTCGGCGATGCCGAGATCGCGCTGGCGCGCGAGAAGCTCGGCTGGCCGTACGCGCCGTTCGAGATTCCGGACGCGATTCGCGCCGGCTGGGATGCCAAGCGCAAGGGTGCCGAGCGCGAAGCCGCCTGGAACGCGCTGTTCCAGGACTACGCCGCCCGCTTTCCGGACGACGCCGCCGAGTTCCGGCGGCGCCTCGGCGGCGAGCTGCCGGCCGACTGGGCGCAGACGATCGGCGCGGTGCTGGCCGACGCCGCCAAGGCCGAAAAGCCGAACGCCACGCGCAAGGCCAGCAAGGCCGTGCTCGACGCCGTCGCCGGCAAGCTGCCGGAACTGATCGGCGGTTCGGCCGACCTCGGCGAGTCGAACTGCACCGACTTCAAGGGCCACGTCGCGCTGCGCCACGGCAAGCTGGCCGGCAATTACATCAACTACGGCGTGCGCGAATTCGCGATGGCGGCGGCGATGAACGGCATCGCGCTGCACGGCGGCCTGATTCCGTTCGGCGGCACCTTCCTGGTGTTCTCCGACTACGCGCGCAACGCGATCCGCATGGCGGCGCTGATGCGCCAGCGCAGCATCTTCGTGCTGACGCACGACTCGATCGGTCTCGGCGAGGACGGCCCGACGCACCAGCCGGTCGAGCACGTCGCCTCGTTGCGCCTGATCCCGAACGTGCACGTCTGGCGCCCGGCCGACGCCTTCGAGACCGCGGTGGCATGGCAGGCGGCGATCGAGCGCAGCACCGGCCCGGCGGCGCTGGCGCTGACCCGGCAGAACCTCGAGCCGCAGCCGCGCAGCGAGCAACAGCAGGCCGACGCGGCGCGCGGCGGCTACGTGCTGTGGGAGCCGAAGACGGCGCCGGAAGCGCTGATCGTCGCCACCGGCTCGGAAGTGCAGCTCGCGGTCGCCGCCGCCAAGCGCCTCGCCGAGCAGGGCCGCGCCGTGCGCGTGGTGTCGATGCCCTGCGCCGAGGTCTTCGCGCAGCAGGACGCCGCCTACCGCGACACCGTGCTGCCGCCGGAACTGCGCAAGCGCCTGGCCGTCGAGGCCGGCGTCACCAACTACTGGCGCGCCTACGTCGGCCTCGACGGCGACGTGGTCGGACTCGACCGCTTCGGCGAATCGGCGCCGGCGGCGGCGGTGTTCAAGTACTTCGGTTTCACGGTCGAGCACGTCGTCGAGCGCGTCGAAGCGCTGCTGGCGCGCTGACGCGGGATCGGGACCCGAACGGGGAGCGACGGCGCATTGAGGCCTTCCGCACAGGCAGCAGGCCGCCCAGTGTTGCTAAAATCGCGCCCCGGGTTTTTCCGCGGCGGCCGCGGCGCCCGCTGACAGGCGGCCGGCGGCATCCGTCTCTTTCACCACGAGGAAGCAGATCATGGCAGTCAAGGTGGGAATCAATGGCTTCGGCCGCATCGGCCGCAACGTGCTGCGCGCCGCGGTGCAGAACTTCAGTGACATCGAGATCGTCGGTATCAACGATCTGCTGGAGCCCGACTACCTCGCCTACATGCTGAAGTACGACTCGGTGCACGGCCACTTCAAGGGCGAGGTCGCCGTCGAAGGCGGCGCGCTGCTGGTCAACGGCAAGAAAGTGCGCCTGACGCAGGAGCGCGATCCGGCCAACCTGAAGTGGAACGAGCTGGGCGTCGATGTCGTCATCGAGTCGACCGGCCTGTTCCTCGACAAGGCGTCCGCGCAGAAGCACATCGACGCCGGCGCGCCGAAGGTCATCCTGTCGGCACCGTCGAAGGACGACACGCCGATGTTCGTCTACGGCGTCAACGACAAGACCTACGCCGGCCAGGCGATCATCTCCAACGCCTCGTGCACGACGAACTGCCTCGCGCCGCTGGCCAAGGTGCTGCACGACAAGTGGGGCATCAAGCGCGGCCTGATGACCACCGTGCACGCCACGACCGCGACGCAGAAGACCGTCGACGGTCCGAGCCACAAGGACTGGCGCGGCGGCCGCGGCATCCTCGAGAACATCATCCCGTCGTCGACCGGCGCCGCCAAGGCCGTCGGCGTCGTCATCCCGTCGCTGAACAAGAAGCTGACCGGCATGAGCTTCCGCGTGCCGACCTCGGACGTCTCGGTCGTCGACCTGACGGCGGAGCTGGAAAAGCCGGCGTCGTACGAAGAGATCAAGGCTGAGATGAAGGCGCAGTCCGAAGGCGCGCTGAAGGGCATCCTCGGCTACACGGAGGACTCGGTGGTCGCCACCGACTTCCGCGGCGATGCGCGCACCTCGATCTTCGACGCCAGCGCCGGCATCGCGCTCGACCCGACCTTCGTCAAGCTCGTCAGCTGGTACGACAACGAGTGGGGCTACTCCAACAAGTGCCTCGAAATGGCGCGCGTCGTCGCCGCCAAGTAACGCGCTGCATCATCCGGAAAGCCCCGTTCATGCGGGGCTTTTCTTTTCCAGGAATCTGCAAACGGAGCAGGTCATGAATGTTCTCCGCATGTCCGATCTCGATCTCGCCGGCAAGCGCCTGCTGATCCGCCAGGACCTCAACGTGCCGGTCCACAACGGCCGCATCACTTCCGATGCGCGCCTGCGCGCGTCGCTGCCGACGCTCAAGCTCGCGCTCGAAAAGGGCGCCTCGGTGCTCGTCGTCTCGCATCTCGGCCGGCCGAAGGCCGGCAAGCTCGATCCGGACGCGTCGCTGACGCTGGTCGCCGCCTGGCTGTCGGACAAGCTCGAACGCACCGTGCCGCTGGTCTCGAACTGGATCGACGGCCTGACGCTCGAACCGGGCCAGATCGTGCTCGGCGAGAACACGCGTTTCCTCAAGGGCGAGAAGGAAGACGACGAGGCGCTGTCGAAGAAGATGGCGGCGCTGTGCGACATCTACGTGATGGACGCGTTCGGCACCGCGCACCGCGCCGAGGCCTCGACGCACGGCGTGGCGAAGTTCGCGCCGGTCGCCTGCGCCGGCCCGCTGCTCGCGGCCGAGCTCGACGCGCTCGGCAAGGCCATGGCGCATCCGAAGCGGCCGCTCGCCGTCATCGTCGGCGGCAGCAAGGTGTCGACCAAGCTCGATCTGCTCAACAACCTTGCCGACGTCGCCGACCAGCTGATCATCGGCGGCGGCATCGCCAACACCTTCCTCGCCGCGGCCGGCTTCGGCGTCGGCAAGTCGCTGTGCGAGAAGGACATGCTCGATACCGCCCGGGCGATCCGCGCCAAGATCCAGGCGCGCGGCGGCGATATCCCGCTGCCGGAGGACGTAGTCTGCGCGACCGAATTCTCGGCCGAGGCGCACGCCGTGGTCCGCAAGGTCGACGAGGTCGAGGACGACGAGATGATCCTCGACATCGGGCCGAAGACGCGCGCCAAGCTCGCGGCGCAGCTGCGCAGCGCCGGCACGATCGTCTGGAACGGCCCGGTCGGCGTGTTCGAGTACGACGCCTTCGCGGAAGGCACCAAGGCGCTCGCCGAGGCGATCGCGCAGAGCAGCGCGTTCTCGCTCGCGGGCGGCGGCGACACGCTGGCGGCGATCGACAAGTTCCATGTCGCCGACAAGATCGGCTACATCTCGACCGGCGGCGGCGCTTTCCTCGAATTTCTCGAAGGCAAGACCCTGCCGGCGGTGGCGATGCTGGAGTCGCGCGCCAAGGGTTGAGCCGGGCCGGCGCCGCAGCGGGCGCCGGCATCACGAAAGGCGTCATCAGGGCCGCGCGGTGTCCGCACGCCACGCGGCCTTTTTCGTGGGCCGCGCCGTAAACTGTGGCGCCCTCGGCCTCACCGCTTCGCGCAGCGCCCGCCATGACCCGCACCATCGTCAAAGCCGCCTGTCCGCACGACTGTCCCGATACCTGCGCGATGCGGGTGACCGTCGAGGACGGTCGTGCGGTGAAGGTGCAGGGCGATCCGGACCATCCGACGACCCAGGGCGCGCTGTGCACGAAGGTGGCGCGCTATCCGGAACGCACCTACCACGACGAGCGCCTGCTGCATCCGCTGAAGCGGATCGGCGCCAAGGGCAGCGGCCGCTTCGTGCGCGTCGGCTGGGATGAAGCGCTCGACGACATCGCCGCGCGGCTGCGGGCGATCGCGGCGCGCGATGCCGAGGCCATCGTGCCGTACAGCTACGCCGGCACGATGGGACTGGTGCAGGGCGAGAGCCTTGCCGCGCGCTTTTTTCACAAGCTCGGCGCCTCGCGCCTGGACCGCACGATCTGCGCGAGCGCCGGCGCCGCCGCGCTGCGCGTGACCTACGGCAAGAGCGTCGGCATGCACGTGCAGCACTTCGCCGAGTCGAAACTGATCCTCATCTGGGGCAGCAACAGCATCGCCTCGAATCTGCATTTCTGGAGCATCGCGCAGCAGGCCAAGCGCCAGGGCGCGAAGCTGATCTGCATCGACCCGCGCCGCACCGAAACCGCCGACAAGTGCCACCAGCACATCGCCCTGCTGCCGGGCACCGACGGCGCGCTCGCGCTCGGGCTGATGCACGAGCTGATCGTCAACGACTGGCTCGACCACGACTACATCGAGCGCCACACCGACGGCTGGGCCGAGCTGCGCGCCCGCGCGCTGCAGTGGCCGTCGGAGCGCGTCGCCAAAATCTGCGGCATCGAGGCCGACATCGTGCGCGGACTGGCGCGCGACTACGCGACGCTGACGCCGGCGGCGATCCGCGTGAACTACGGCATGCAGCGCGTGCGCGGCGGCGGCAGCGCGGTACGCCTGATCGCCGCGCTGCCGTGCCTGACCGGTGCCTGGCGCGACCGCGCCGGCGGCCTGCTGCTGTCGGCCTCGGGCTGGCATCCGGTCGACAGCGCGGCGCTGGAGCGTCCGGACCTGCTCGGCGCGCGCACGCCGCGCATCATCAACATGAGCACGATCGGCGCCGATCTGCTGCGCGAGGCGTCGCCGGCGTTCGGCCCGAAGATCGAAGCGCTGATCGTCTACAACAGCAACCCGGTCGCGGTCGCGCCGCAATCGCGCGAGGTCGTCGCCGGCTTCGCGCGCGAGGATCTGTTCACGGTGGTGCTGGAACACTTCCGCACCGATACCGCCGACTACGCCGACTACCTGCTGCCGGCGACGACGCAGCTCGAACACTTCGACGTGCACAAGAGCTACGGGCACACCTACGCGCTGGTCAACCATCCGGCGATCGCGCCGCTCGGCGAGGCGTTGCCGAACACGGAAATCTTCCGTCGCCTCGCGGCGCGCATGGGCTTTGACGAGCCGTGCTTCGCCGACAGCGACGAGGCGATCGGCCGCCAGGCCTTCGGTGCGGCGATCGACTTCGACGCGCTGTGCCGCGACGGCTGGGTGCGGCACGCGCTGCCGGATGCGCCGTTCGCGCTGGGCGGTTTTCCGACCGCGAACGGCCGCGCGCAGCTGGCGCCGGCGGACCTCGGCGCGGCCGATTTCGTCGCGCCGTACGAGTCGCGCGCCTCGGCGCCGGCGCTCGCGGCGCGCTATCCGCTGGCGATGATCTCGCCGCCGGCGCGGCATTTCCTGAACTCGACGTTCGTCAACGTGCGCAGCCTGCGCAGCATCGAGGGCGAGCCGCTGCTCGAACTGCATCCGGACGACGCGCGGCCGCGCGGCATCGCCGACGGCGCGCGCGTGCGTGTCTGGAACGACCGCGGCCGCTACGCCTGCACCGCGCGCGTCAGCGAGCGGGCGCGGCCCGGCGTCGTGGTCGGCCTCGGCGTGTGGTGGCGCAAGCTCGGTCTCGAAGGCACCAACGTCAACGAGCTGACCAGCCAGCGGCTCACCGATCTCGGTCGCGCGCCGACGTTCTATGACTGTCTCGTCGAGGTTGCGGCGGAAAACACTGAATAAGCGACGACGCTCGGCATCTCGCTCGCGGGCGGTGCGCGGAATGCTCACGCCCTGATGTACGCTGCGCTGCCTGCGCTGCCTGCGCTGCCTGCGCTGCCTGCGCTGCCTGCGCTGCCTGCGCTGCCTGCGCTGCCTGCGCTCCGTCCTCGCGCGACCTGCCTTCGCTCGCGACGCTTCTTCGGCGTTTCCCCGGCGCACGGCTGCTCTTGAACCGCTGTGGTCTGGCAACATCTTGAAGCTCGGGTGCGCGTACACTGGCGCCCGCCACTTTCGCTACGGGAGTTCGCCATGCGTCATCTGATCCGCCTGATGCTGCTGTCGTCCGTGCTGCTGCTGTCCGCCTGCGGCTACAACACGCTGCAGAGCGAGGACGAGCAGATCAAGGCCGCGTGGGCCGAAGTGCTGAACCAGTACCAGCGCCGCGCCGATCTGGTGCCCAACCTCGTCAACACGGTGAAGGGCTACGCCCAGCACGAGGAGCAGGTGCTGACCGAGGTCACCAATGCGCGCGCCAAGGTCGGGCAGGTCAACGTCAGCAACGACAGCTATAACGACGAAGGCAAGCTCAAGCAGTTTGCCGCCGCGCAGGGCGAGCTGAGTTCGGCGCTGTCGCGCCTGCTGGTCGTTTCCGAGAACTATCCGCAGCTCAAGGCTGACACGCTGTTCCGTGATCTGCAGGCGCAGCTGGAGGGCACCGAGAACCGCATCACCGTCGCGCGCAACCGCTATATCCAGGCGGTGCAGGCCTACAACACGACGGTGCGCTCGTTCCCGACCAATCTCACCGCCAAGGTCTTCGGCATGCAGGTCAAGCCGAGCTTCACGGTCGAGAACGAGAAGGCGATCTCGGAAGCGCCGAAAGTCGATTTCGGCAGCGGCAAGTAAGCCGGGAGCGGCGCCGTGCTGCTGCGCGCGTTCATCGCGCTGACGCTGCTGCTCGGTACCGCGCTGGCGCGCGCCGACGTGCCGGTGCCGGCGCTGGCGGCGCGCGTCACCGACCAGACCGGCACGCTCGACGCCGCGCAGCGCGCCGCGCTGGAGGCCAAGCTGGCCGCCTTCGAGCAGGCCAAGGGCAGCCAGATCGCGATCCTGATCGTGCCGAGCACCGAGCCGGAGACGATCGAGCAGTATTCGATCCGCGTCGCCGAGCAGTGGAAGCTGGGCCGCAAGGGCGTCGATGACGGCCTGCTGATCCTCGTCGCGCGCAACGACCGCACGATCCGCATCGAGGTCGGCTACGGCCTCGAAGGCGTGGTGCCGGACGCAATCGCCCATCGCGTGATCGACGAGATCATCGTGCCGAAGTTCCGCGGCGGCGATTACTACGGCGGCCTCGATGCCGGCGTCGATCAGCTGATCAAGGTGATCGACGGCGAGCCGCTGCCGCCGCCGCCGCAGCGACCGGCCGCTGGCAGCGGCAAGCGCATCGAGCCGCTGATCCCGCTGTTGATCATCGCGCTGATCGCCGCGCAGTTCCTGCGCCGCGTGTTCGGCGCCGGGCTCGGCTCGGTGCTCGCCGGCGGCGGCGTGTTCGCCCTGGTCTGGCTGCTGTCCGGCACGCTGCTGCTCGCCGCGTTCTTCGGCTTCGTCGCCTTCATGCTGACCTTGTTCGGCGTCGCCATTCCGCTCGGTGGCGGCGGCTGGAGCTCGCGCGGCGGCGGCGGTTTCGGCGGCGGCGGCTTCGGCGGCGGTGGCGGCGGTTTCGGTGGCGGCGGCGCTTCGGGGAGGTGGTGAGATGGACTGGGCCCGCCTGTTCCGGCATCTGACGGCATCGCCGTGGCGGCGCCGGCGCTGCTTTCCGCCGCAGGCGCTGGCGGCGATCGAGGCCGCGGTGCGCGCCTGCGAGTCGCGCCACGCCGGCGAAATCCGCTTCGCGGTCGAGACCGCGCTGCCGCTGCACCGCGTCTGGGCCGGCCTGACGCCGCGCGAGCGCGCCGCCGAGGTCTTCGCGCAGCTGCGCGTCTGGGACACCGAGCACAACAACGGCGTGCTGATCTACGTGCTGCTCGCCGACCGCGATGTCGAGATCGTCGCCGATCGCGGCGTCGGCAATGCCCGCGTGCCGGCGGCCGAATGGCAGGCCTGCTGCCAGCTGATCGAAGCGCAGTTCCGCGCCGGCCGCTATGCCGACGGCGCCTGCGCCGGCATCGCCGCCGTCGCCGAGGTGCTCGCCCGGCATCCGCCGGACCGGCCCGATGTCGGCAACGAGCTGCCCGACGCGCCGGTACTGCTCTAGCCTCGCGCGGCGGAGCTGCGCCGCCTTCGCGCAGGCTCTAAACTGACAGTCTTTTGACTGTCGAGTCTCCCATGTCGCCGTCGGCGTTCGCGCCTGCCGCTGTTTCCCGACTCTGGTTCGCGCCGCGAGGCGCGCGTCGATGAGCGGGCGTACGGCCGCGCCGGACCTTGCCGGCTTGCTGCGCGAGCTCGACACGGCGCCGCCGGCGGACGAGGAGGCCGACGGCCTGCAGCGTCTGCTCTATCTGCTCGACCGCGATCCCGCGCCGACGCAGGCCGCGGCGCTGCAGGTCATCAGCGCCCGTCGCCGCACCGACGGCGGCTACAGCGGCGCGCAGGCGCAGCCGAAGGCCGCGCACAGCCACGCCCGCCATGTCGGCGAGTTCGATCGCCGGTTGCTGCAGTTCATCGACGCCCAGCAGCGCGAGCCCGGCCCGCCGTGGCGGCTCGACGGCGCCTGGGGCGCCGAGCTGCTGGCCCGCCTGGTCGCCGGCGGTCGCTGTCACTGGCACAGCGAGCAGACGCCGGCATTGAGCCCCGGCGAAGTGCGCCACGGCAGCTTCCGCTGGCGGCTCGGCGATGACGGACGCAGCCAGCTGGGCCTCGAGGTCGAGGGCGCCGCGGCGATCCTTCCGCTGCAGCCGCCGTGGTACGTGGATGTGCGCAAATCGGTCGCCGGCCCGGTCGACTGCGGTGTGCCGGCGGCGCTCGCGGCGCAGCTGCTGCGCGCCGAGCCGCTGCCGCCCGACCAGCTCGCACGGCTCGGCGAGCAGTGGTCGGCGACCCTCGGCGAGCACGCGACACGCGTGCCGCCGCCGCCGGCGGTGCGCTTCCGCCGGCGCCGCGACGTACAGCCGGTGCCGGTGCTGGCACTGCGCCAGACCTGGCTGCCGCAGTCGTGGGCGCGCGAGGAGGCCATCGACGCGGCCTCGCTGAGCTTCGACTACGCCGGGCTGCGTTGCGTGCCGGGCTCGGCGCCGGTGCCGCTGGTGCGCGTGCAGGACGGCCTGGTGACGCAGATCGAGCGGCAGGTGGCGCGCGAGCAGGCGCTGCTCGCGCGGCTGCGGCAGACGCGGCTCGAGCCGGTGCGCGACTACTACCGCCGCGAGACCGGCCTGCTGGCGCCGCCGCCGAGCGTCGGCCGCGCCGGCTGGGTCGACTTCCTCGCCGCCGAGGCGCCGAAGCTGCGCGCCGAAGGCTGGCGTCTGGAGATCGACCCGGATTTTCCGTGGCGCCTGCACGAACCGGACGAGAGCGACTGGCGCCTGCGCGTCGCCGCGCACGGCGACGGCGGCTGGTTCGACGTCGGCCTGCAGATCGTCATCGACGGCCGCGAGACGCCGCTGCTGCCGCTGCTGGTCGCGCTGCTGCGCCAGTCCGGCGACAAGCTGACGCCGGCGCGCCTGCAGGCGATGGCCGACGACGCACCGCTGATCGTGCGCGACGACGCCGGTCGCCTGATCCGCCTGCCGGCGGGGCGCGTCAAGCCGATCCTCGGCACGCTGATCGAGCTTTACGAGGACGCGCCGCTGCGCGACGACGGCAGCCTGCGTCTGCCGCACTGGGCCGGCGCGCTGCTCGAAGGTCTGGGCCGCGAGGGCGGGCTGCACGCCGCCGGCATGCCGCCGGCCGCGCTGGTCGCGATCGAGCCGCCGCGCGGCCTGCAGGCGCAACTGCGCAGCTATCAGCGCGACGGCCTCGCCTGGCTGCAGCAGCTGCGCGCACGCGGCCTCGGCGGCGTGCTCGCCGACGACATGGGCCTGGGCAAGACGCTGCAGACGCTCGCCCATGTGCTGCTGGAGAAGGAGCAGGGTCGTCTCGACCGGCCGGCGCTGGTGGTCGCGCCGACCAGCCTGGTCTTCAACTGGCGCCGCGAGGCGGCGCGCTTCGCGCCGGACCTGCGCGTGCTGGTGGTGCACGGCCACGAGCGGCGCAAGCGCTTTTCGGCGATGGCGCACGTCGATCTGGTGCTGACCACCTACGCGCTGCTGCCGCGCGATCTCGACGCGCTGCGCCGCCAGCGCTGGCACCTGCTGATCCTCGACGAGGCGCAGAACATCAAGAATCCGCGCTCGAAGGCGGCGCATGCCGTCGGCCAGCTCGACGCGCGGCACCGCCTGTGCCTGTCCGGCACGCCGCTCGAAAATCACCTCGGCGAGCTGTGGTCGCTGTTCCAGTTCCTGATGCCCGGCTATCTGGGCGACGACAAGAGCTTCCGCCGCCGCTTCCGCACGCCGATCGAGAAGCACGACGACGCCGGCGTGCGCGCGCAGCTGGCGCGCCGCGTCGGGCCGTTCCTGCTGCGGCGCACGAAGAACGAGGTCGCGCGCGAGCTGCCGCCGCGCACCGAGATCATCCGCAGCGTCGCGCTCGAAGGCGCGCAGCGCGATCTCTACGAAACCGTGCGTACGGCGATGCAGGACGAGCTGCGCGCGGAAATCGAGCGCCATGGTCTGGCGCAATCGCGCATTGCCTTGCTCGCGGCGCTGCTCAAGCTGCGCCAGATCTGCTGCGATCCGCGCCTGCTGAAGAACCCGGGCGCCGAGCCGGTGCGCGAATCGGCGAAGCTGGATCTTTTGATGACGTTGCTGCCGGACATGCTGCGCGAAGGCCGGCGCATCCTGCTGTTCTCGCAGTTCGCCTCGATGCTGGCGCTGATCGAGATCGAGCTGAAGGAGCGTGGCATCGACTACCTGCTGCTGACCGGCGCGACCCAGGACCGCGAGTCGCTGGTCGACCGCTTCCAGCGCGAGGAAGTGCCGCTGTTCCTGATCAGCCTGAAGGCCGGCGGCGTCGGCCTGAACCTGACCGCGGCCGATACGGTGATCCACTACGACCCGTGGTGGAACCCGGCGGTCGAGAATCAGGCCACCGATCGCGCTCATCGCATCGGCCAGGACAAGCCGGTGTTCGTCTACAAGCTGCTCAGCGAGGGCACGGTCGAGGAGAAGATCGCCGAGCTGCAGGCGCGCAAGCGCCAGCTGGCCGACGCGCTGTTTGCCGACAGCGGCGAGAATGTCGATTTCGACGCCGAGACGGTGGCCGAGCTGTTTGCGCCGCTGAGCTGAAAACGGGCAGGAGTGACCGCCGAAGCGGCCGGCGCAGGCGCCAGGTGCCACGGCCCGGTCTTTCGAATAACCTGTGAAATCTGTGGTTTTGATTCTCTAGAACGGAAACACCGCAATGCGCTTCGAAGGTACCGAGAACTACGTCGCCACCGACGACCTGATGATGGCGGTCAACGCGGCCGTGACGCTGCAGCGGCCGCTGCTCGTCAAGGGCGAGCCGGGCACCGGCAAGACGCAGCTGGCGCGCGAGATCGCGCGCGCGCTGAACCGTCCGTTCCTCGACTGGGCGATCAAGTCGACCACCAAGGCCCAGCACGGGCTCTACGAGTACGACGCGGTTTCGCGTCTGCGCGACTCGCAGCTCGGCGACGAGAAGGTCCGCGACATCGGCAACTACATCGTCAAGGGCAAGCTCTGGGAAGCGTTCACCGCGGAGCAGCAGCCGGTGCTGCTGATCGACGAGATCGACAAGGCCGACATCGAGTTCCCGAACGACCTGCTGCGCGAACTCGACCAGATGGAGTTCTACGTCCACGAGACGCGCGAGACGATCCGCGCCAGGAACCGGCCGATCATCATCATCACCTCGAACAACGAGAAGGAGCTGCCGGATGCGTTCCTGCGCCGCTGCTTCTTCCACTACATCCGTTTCCCCGACAAGGAAACGATGCAGAAGATCGTCGATGTGCACTTCCCGGATCTGAAGAAGAACCTCACGAAAGACGCGATGGAAGTGTTCTTCGGCCTGCGCGAGCTGCCGGGCCTGAAGAAGAAGCCGTCGACCTCCGAGCTGCTCGACTGGCTCAAGCTGCTGATGGCCGAGGACATCGATCCGGCGGTGCTGCGCGAAGCCAGCACCAAGAAGACGCTGCCGCCGCTGTACGGCGCGCTGCTGAAGAACGAGGCCGACGTGCACCTGTTCGAGCGCGTCGCCTTCATGGCGCGGCGTTCGAGCTGAAGAAACGGCACGCCGGCGCGGATGGCGCCGGCGTGCGGTGTCAGGCATCTGTCCGCGCCGCGGGGGGCGGCGTCGGCGACGATGCGAACTGCCGCACGAAACAGCGGCGCGTGCGTGCGTCCGTGTGTCCGAGTGCACGGTCGGCCGCCGGCGCAGCTGCTGAACTCGCGGCCCTTCGAATCCGGTGTGGGGGATGACATGAAATCGATCTGCAAGCTGATGGCCGTGGCCGCGGCCGCATCTGCGTGGTTCGGGCCGCTGGCGGCGCAGGCGGCGGGTGATGAGGCGCTGGCGCCGTGGTTCGACCGTGCGCCGGCGCCGCCGAAGACGGCGACCGAAGCGGCGGCACGAGTCCGTTTCGAGGGTGATCGCGCGACGCTGGACGGCGCGGCGTTCGCGGCCTTCCAGCGGCAGTACGACGCCCGCCGGCAGGCGATCGAGGCCAGGATGCAGGCGGCCGTGGCCGAGGGGCAGGTCGCCGCGCAGGGCATGCACCAGGATCTCAACGTGGCGGCCGGCGAGGACGTCACCAGCGAGGCCTTCCAGGAAAAGTTCGAGAAGATGTCGGACGCCGAGAAGATGGCGCTGGCGATGAAGATGAACAGCCAGATGCAGAAGAGCATGGGCAGCAGCTACGCCGGCGGCGCGAACTTCGCCGGCCAGGAGCCGCCGGCCGTGCAGGCGGCGACGCGTACCTACCTCGCGTACCAGCAGCAGTCGGCGGCGCAGGCGCAGGATGCCGTGGCCAACGCGCAGCTGATCGCCGGCCTGGAACGGGCGCACCGCGAGCTCGACCAGCGGCTCAGCCGCGAGGCGGCGGCCTGCGTCGCCAGCGGTGATGCGGCCCAGGCGCTGCCCTGTCTGCGGGCCAAGACAGCTGCGTGCTGGGACCAGCATGCGGCGCTCGGTGCGCAGCAGCTGACGCAGCTGCAGGGCGCGTACCAGCAGCAGCTGGCGCGCAGCCGCAAGGCGGCGGCCGAGGCCGACCGCGTGCTCGCGCCGGCCCAGTACGGTGCCGCCGCGCGCAGCTATACCGGCCGTTCGCAGCTGTACGGCTATCAGAGCCAGATTCTCGGCGAGGTCGACGGGCTCGCGAAGCTGTCGCAGGCGGCGTGGCTATACGGCGGCGCCTGGTCGGCCGGCAAGAGCGCCGCGCCCGCCGGGGCTCTCTACATCGCCGGCGGCGAGGCCAGCTGCGGTTATGAAACCCGTTTCGGTCGCGCCGGCAGTTCCGGGCGCAGCGGCAGCTCGCGTCCGTCGACGCCGGCGACGCAGGCCGCCAAGAGCGTGCAGGACGGCGCCAAGAAGGTGCTCAACTGGCTCGGCCGCTGAGCCGCGGCTGACGGCGCGCTCGCCGCGCTGCCGCTGTGGAGGCGCAAGGGCGTGATGCGCCGGCAGGCGCTGTGTGGCGCGTGCCGCTGCTGCTCGTGCTCGCCGTCGCGCTCGCGTATACGAACGCGCTCGGCGGGCCGTTCCAGTTCGACGACTTCGATGCCTTCGTCGAAGTGCCGGCTGCGCACGACTGGGCGGCGTGGTGGGCCGATCTCGGCCGCGGCCTGCGACCGCTGCTCAAGCTCAGCTATCTCGTCGACTGGCAGCTCGCCGCGCGCTTCGGCGGCGGTGCGCTCGTCTTTCATCTCGACAATCTGCTGATCCACGCGGCGAACGTGCTGCTGGTCGCGCGACTCGTCGACCGGGCCTGCGTCCGCTGGCTGCCGGCGCTCGACCTTGTGGCACGCCGGCGCGCCGTGCTCGTCGCCGCGCTGCTGTTCGCCCTGCATCCGGCGCAGACCGAAGCGGTCACCTACATCAGCGGCCGCTCGGTGTCGCTGATGACGCTGCTGATGCTGGCGTCGACGCTGGCCTATCTGCAGCGCCGCTGGTGGCTCGCCGCGGCGCTGTACGTGCTGGCGATGGCGACCAAGGAACCGGCGGCGGTGCTGCCGCTGCTGTTCGCGCTCGCCGAAGCCTGCGGCCTGTCGTGGCGGCGCGCCGACGGCCCGCGGCGCGGCGTCGTCTGGCGCCTCGGCGCTTTCCTGCTGCTGCCCTTGCTGCTCGGCGGCTGGATGGTGCTGCATTCGCGCTATCGCGAATTTCTGCTCGCGAGCCTCGGCACGCGCACGATCGGCGACAACCTGCTGTCGCAGCTGCAGGCGCTGCGCTACCTGGCGGAACTGGCGCTCGGCCTGCGTGCGCCGAACATCGATCCCGCGCTCGCCGGGGCGACGCAATGGACGCCGGCGCTGGCCGCGAGCGCCGCGCTGTTGCTGGCGCTGCTGGCGGCGACGGTCGCGCTGCGGCGTACGCGGCCGTGGTGGAGCTTCGGCCTCGGCTGGTGCCTGATCGGTCTGCTGCCGACCAATTCGATCCTGCCGCGCTACGACCTCGTCAACGACCGCCAGCTCTACCTGCCGCTGATCGGACTGAGTCTGGCGCTGGCGCTCGAACTGGCGGCGCGCGGTGCGTTTGCTGCCGGCGCCTGGCGGCGCGTCGCGCCGCCGCTGCTGGCGCTTGCGCTGCTGCTCGGCGCGGGCACGCAGCGTCGCAACGCCGATTACGCGAGCGAGATCGCGCTATGGCGCGCGACGGTCGCGGCCGCGCCGGACAAGGCGCGGCCGTACAACAATCTCGGCTACGCGTATCAGCTTGCCGGCTGTGACGCCGAGGCCGCCGCCGCCTACCGGCGCGCGCTCGAACGCGAGCCGGATTACCAGCGTGCCCGTGACAATCTGCTGGTCATCGAAGCGCGGGCCGCAGCGGCGCGCCGCTGTCGCTGACGGCCGGTGACGATTCGATGACACGCTGCGCGTGCCGCGTGCCGCGTGCCGCGTGCCGCGTGCCGCGAGTGCAGCCGGCCGGCGCACGAGTGCCGGGGCCATCGGGTCGGCGTGTCGTTCCGGCGCTGAGGGTTATTCCGATCCCAAGGTCGCTTCGGGCGCGCTACGATCGAACGCCATGAGCGATCATGGCCTTCATCGTTTGCGCACCGACATGCCGATGATCAGGCCGGCCCGAGGGGACGATGCTGCGGCGCTGGTGCCGCTGGTCTACGCCTCGGGGCCTGCCGTGTTCGATTACGTGTTCGGCGCCGCCCGTCGGCCGGCTGCGGCTTTCCTGCGTTATGCGCTCGCCAGCGGCGAGGGCCTGCTTGGCTGGCGCGCGCATCACGTCGCCGAGCACGACGGCAAGGTGATCGCCAGCCTGGCGCTCTATGCCGGCGATGATGCGGCGCGCCTGTCGCGCGCGACGATCGCACAGTACTTCCGCTTCCATCTGCCGTGGACCGCTGTCGGCGTGTTGCGCCGCGCGATGCGGATCGGCGAGATGCAACCGCCGCCGGATGCGCACGATCTCTATATCGCGCATCTCGCGGTCGCCGAAGGCTGGCGCCGGCGCGGCGTTGCATCGCGCCTGCTGGCCTACGCTCAGCGCATCGCCGCCCTGCATGACTGCGAGCGCAGTGTGCTCGATGTCGCCGACGGCAATGCCGCGGCGCGGCGTCTGTACGAGCGGCATGGATTCTTCGCGGCGTCGGTGCCGCGCCGGCTGCCGGGCGCGCGCCTGCCGGCGTCGTTGCGCATGCAGCGCGCGGCGCCGATCTGAACGCGGCATGAACCGCTCGGGTTGTGCTGTCCGGATCGATTGCCGACAATCGGATCACGATGCCAATGTCCCGAGCCCCAGAAGCGGCGTCGCCGCCGCTGCTCGCGCCGCGCGACGCGTTGTTCCTCGACTTCGACGGCACCCTCGCCGAAATCGCGGAGCGTCCCGATCTGGTGCGAGTGCCACCTGATCTGGTTGCGCTGATCGAGCGTACGCAGCGTCTGCTCGGCGGTGCGCTGGCGGTCATCAGCGGCCGGCCGCTGCGCCAGATCGACGAGCACCTGCTGCCGCTGCAGTTGCCGGGCGCCGGCCAGCACGGCGCCGAGCTGCGCGTGCACGGCAATGCCACGCCACAGCGCCGCGCCTGGCCTGGCATTGCGGCGATGGCCGCAGACGTCGCGGCGCGTTTCGGCGCCGATCCGCAGCTGATCGTCGAAGCCAAGGGCGCGGCGGTGGCGCTGCACTATCGCGCCGCGCCGGAGCGTGCCGAGGAATGTCAGGCGGCGATGCGCGAGCTTGCGGCCCGACATGGACTCGCGGTTCTGGTCGGCAAGATGGTCGTCGAAGCGCGGCCGCATGGTTTGCACAAGGGCCTCGCCGTCGAGACGCTGCTGGCGCGACCGCTGTTCGCCGGCCGGCGGCCGGTCTTCGTCGGCGACGACACCACCGACGAGGACGGTTTCGAATTCGTCCAGGCGTGCGGCGGCTACGGGGTCAAGGTCGGGCCGGGCGACAGCGTCGCGCGCTACCGGCTTGATGACGTCGGGGCCGTGCACGACTGGCTCGCGCGCAGCGCCGACGCCGTGGCGCGAGCCCGGGAATCCGCCGCGTGAGCCGCCTCGTCGTCGTCTCGAACCGTGTCGGCCCGCTGCGCGGCGCCGCGCGCGCCGGCGGCCTCGCGGTGGCGCTGGCCGACGCGTTGCAGCGCCGGCGCGGCCTGTGGTTCGGCTGGAGCGGCGAGCTTGCCGAGTCTCCGGCGGTGCGCGCACGGACGCAGACGACCGCCGGCGTCACGCGCGCCACGCTCGATCTGACGCAGGCCGAACTCGACGACTACTACAACGGCTTCGCGAATCGCTGCCTGTGGCCGCTGTTCCACTACCGGCTCGATCTCGCCGCGTTCGACCGCCGCTTCTACGACGGCTATCAGCGCGTCAACCGGCGTTTCGCGCAGACGCTGGCGCCGCTGCTGCACGACGACGATCTGGTCTGGGTGCACGACTACCACCTGCTGCCGTTCGCCGAGACGCTGCGCGAGATGGGGGCGCAGCAGAAGCTCGGCTTCTTCCTGCACATCCCGTTTCCGGTGCGCGAGTTGTTGACGGCGTTGCCGAGCGCCGATCGCCTGGTGCGCGCGCTGATGGCCTACGATCTGATCGGTTTCCAGACCGAAGGCGATCTGCAGGCCTTCCGCGACTACGTGCTGCGCGAGGCCGGCGGCATCATCGACGGCGAGACGCTGCGCGCCTACGGACGCAAGGTCATCGCGCGGGCGTTTCCGATCGGCATCGATACCGCACAGTTCGCGCAGATGGCGCGCAGTGAGGACGCCCGTCGCGACGCCGAGCGCCTGAAGGCGGCGATCTTCAATCGTGCGCAGATCATCGGCGTCGATCGTCTCGACTACACCAAGGGTCTGCCCGAGCGTTTTCTGGCCTACCAGAAGCTGCTCGAGGATTACCCCGACGCGCACGGGCAGGTCAGCTTCCTGCAGATCGCGCCGACCTCGCGTGGCGACGTGCCCGAGTACGTGCATATCCGCGAGGAGCTCGAAACGCTGGCCGGGCATATCAACGGCCGCTTCGCGCAGTTCGACTGGACGCCGCTGCGCTACATCAATCGCGCGATCACGCGCCGCCAGCTCGCCGGTCTGTACCGCATGAGCCACATCGGCTTCGTCACGCCGCTGCGCGACGGCATGAATCTGGTGGCCAAGGAATACGTGGCCGCGCAGGATCCCGTCGATCCGGGCGTGCTGGTGCTGTCGCGTTTCGCCGGCTGCGCCCGGCAGATGACGGCGGCGCTGATCGTCAATCCGTACGATGTCGCCGGCGTCGCCGAGGCGCTGCAGACGGCGCGGCACATGGCCGTCGAGGAGCGCCGCGAACGTCACGCCGAGCTGATGCGCGGATTGATCGAGAACGACGTCAGCCGCTGGTGCGACGACTTCCTCGGCGTTCTCGATCGCGTCGGCCCGCATGCGCCGGGAGATGCCGGGCCTTCCGCTTGATCCGCGTCAGCTCCGGCCTGCAGCACGCCTGCTAGGTTCGGCGCAAAGGGGGGATGGCGATGGCGCGGGATGCGCGTGAATTTCGCGGAGGATGGATATGGCGCCGGTGCTGACGCTGTGGGCGCAGTTTCTGCTGTGTCTCGCGCTGATCGGACTCGGTGGGCCCGAGCTATGCCGCAGCGGCGAGGCGATCGCGCGGCGCACCGGCCTGTCCGGCAGCTGGATCGGGCTGGCCTTGCTCGCCACGGTGACTTCGCTGCCGGAGCTGGTGACCGGCCTCAGCGCCGCTGGTGTCGCCGAAGCTCCGGACATCGCCGCCGGCGACGTGCTCGGCAGCTGCATCTTCAATCTGGCAATCCTGGGGGCACTGGTGGTCGGCCTGCGCCGGCGTCCGGTGTTCACGGTCGTCAGCCGCACGCATCTGATGACCGCGGCGTTCGGCGTGGTGCTGCTGGCGCTGGCACTGACCGGCCTGCTGGTCGCGCCGCGCGCCGCGCTGCCGGCGTTCGGTCATGTCGGCGTGTTCTCCCTGCTGCTGCTCGTGGCCTATGCGCTGGCGATGCGCGCGATCTTCACCGGCGAGGCGGCACAGGCGACGCCGCCGGCGGCCGCGAGCGACGGGCCCGGGCCGTCGCTGAGTGCGGCGCTGGCCCGCTACATCGGCGCCGCGATCGTCGTCGCCGCCGCCGGCGTGTGGCTGCCGCTGGTCGGCGAGCAGCTCGCCGAGGCGATGCACTGGAAGCAGAGCTTCGTCGGCACGTTGCTCATCGCCGGCGCGACCTCGATGCCGGAGATCGTGGTCACGGTCGCCGCGGCGCGCATCGGCGCGATCGACATGGCGATCGGCAATCTGCTCGGCAGCAATCTGTTCAACGTCCTGCTGCTGGCGTTCGACGATGTGGCGTACCGGCCGGGGCCGCTATTGGCGGCGGTCGCGCCGATTCACGCCACGACCGCGGCGGTGGCGCTGCTGATGACCGGCATCGTGCTCGCGGCGCTCGCCTCGGCCGGTGGCACCCATCAGCGGCAGCGCTGGGCCGGCTGGGCGTTGCTGCTCGCTTATCTGCTGAACACCTGGCTGGTCTATCGCGATCCGTGAGCGGACGCGTCGCCGCGGGCCGGGCCAGCGCGGCGAGCGCGTGCCCCGCGTCCGCGGGGAGCGGAAAAAGAAACGGCCGGCGTCCCTGGCGGGGACGCCGGCCGCGTCATGCAGCCCGGTTCGATGCGGCGCCGCGCTCAGGCCTTGCCGGCCAGCTGCGCGACGATCGCCGGGTTCTCCAGCGTCGAGACGTCCTGCGTGATTTCCTCGCCCTTGGCGATCGAGCGCAGCAGGCGGCGCATGATCTTGCCGGAGCGGGTCTTCGGCAGGTTCTCGGCGAAGCGGATGTCGTCCGGCTTGGCGAGCGCGCCGATCTCGCGGCCGACGTGCTCGCGCAGCTCCTTGGCCAGCTTCTCGGCCTCGGCGCCGTGCGGGCGTTCGCCGCGGCAGATCACGAACGCGAACACGCTCTCGCCCTTGACCTCGTGCGGCCGGCCGACGACGGCGGCCTCGGCGACCTTCGGATGGCTGACGAGTGCGCTTTCGATCTCCATCGTGCCGAGGCGGTGGCCGGAGACGTTGAGCACGTCGTCGACGCGGCCCATGATCCAGTAGTAGCCGTCCTCGTCGCGGTGCGTGGAGTCGCCGGCGACGTAGTACTTGTTGCCGAACTGCGCCCAGTAGGTCTTGATGTAGCGGTCGTTGTCGCCCCAGATCGTGCGCAGCATCGACGGCCATGGCTTGCTGATGACGAGGTAGCCGCCGATGTTGGTGTCGTTGAGGATCTCGCCCGATTCGTCGACGACCTCGACGGCGATGCCCGGCAGCGGCCTGGTGCAGGAGCCCGGTTTGGTCGGCACCGCGCCCGGCACCGGCGCGATCATGATGGCGCCGGTCTCGGTCTGCCACCAGGTGTCGACGATCGGCAGCTTCTCCTGGCCGATGACGGTGTGGTACCACATCCAGGCTTCCGGATTGATCGGCTCGCCGACGCTGCCGAGCAGGCGCAGCTTCGACAGGTCGTACTTCTTCGGCCACTCGTCGCCGAGCTTCATCAGCGCGCGGATCGCGGTCGGCGCGGTGTAGAAGATCGTCACGCCGTGGTCCTGCGCGATCTTCCAGAAGCGGCCGGCGTCCGGCACGGTCGGCGCGCCTTCGTACATCAGGATCGTCGCGCCGTTGGCGAGCGGGCCGTAGCAGACGTAGGAGTGGCCGGTGATCCAGCCGATGTCGGCGGTGCACCAGAACACATCGTCGTCGCGCAGGTCGAAGACCCACTGGCAGCTGACCGCGGCGTTGACCAGATAGCCGCCGGTCGAGTGCTGGATGCCCTTCGGCTTGCCGGTCGAGCCGGAGGTGTAGAGCAGGAACAGCGGATGCTCGGCCTCGACCCACTCGGGCTCGCAGCGCGCATCCTGGCGGCCGACGATCTCGTGCCACCAGACGTCGCGCGCGGCATCGAACGGCACCTCGTGCCGGGTGCGCTGCAGCACCAGCACCTTGTCGATCGTCTTGCAGCCCTGCGCCAGCGCCTCGTCGGCGGCTTTCTTGAGCTCGACGACATGGCCGGCGCGGTGGCCGCCATCGGCGGTGATCAGCAGCTTGGCGCCGGCGTCCTCGATGCGGTCCTTCAGCGACGACGACGAGAAGCCGCCGAACACGATGCTGTGGATCGCGCCGATGCGCGCGCAGGCCTGCATCGCCATCACCGCCTCGGGCACCATCGGCATGTAGATGACGACGCGGTCGCCCTTGCCGACGCCGAGCGCCTTCAGCGCGTTGGCGACGCGACAGACCTCGGCGTGCAGCTCGCGGTACGTGTAGTTCTTCGTATCGCCCGGCTCGCCCTCGAAGCGGATCGCGATCTTGTCGCCCTTGGCTCCGAGGTGGCGGTCGAGACAGTTCGCCGAGGCGTTGAGGCGGCCGTCGGCGAACCATTCGTAGTTCGGCGCCTTGCTGTCGTCGAGTGCCTTGGTGAACGGCGTCTGCCAGCTGATTTCCTTCTTCGCGAGATCGGCCCAGAAGCCGACGTGGTCCCGGGCCGCGGCGGCGTGCAGCGCAGCGAGCCGGTCCGCGTCGAGTCGCGCCTTGGCGACGAACTCCGGACGCGGCGCGAACACGCGGTTCTCGCTGAGCACGGACTGGATGTTCTGCTTCTCACTCATGAGCTTCTCCTGCGATCTTGGACGCGGTTTCTCGGCCGCGCTCTTTCGTTTTCGGGACCTTGATGATTATTCCGCATCCCGGCGCCGGATTTCAGCGCCGGATGCGAGCGGCCCCGACACAGTGTGTCGGGGCCGGTACACGCCGGTGGCGCGTCACGCGCAACCTCAGTCGTTGGCGTGCAGCGAACTGCCCTTGGTTTCGCGCAGGAACAGCGTGCCGATCACCAGCGTCATCACCGCGACCACGATCGGATACCACAGGCCGTAGTAGATGTCGCCATGCAGGCTGACCAGCGCGAAGGCGATCGTCGGCACGAAGCCGCCGAACCAGCCGTTGCCGATGTGATACGGCAGCGACATCGAGCTGTAGCGGATACGGGTCGGGAACATTTCGACGAGCCAGGCGGCGATCGGGCCGTAGACCATCGTCACGTACAGGACGAGCACCGTCAGCAGCACGATCAGCATCGGTTTGTTGATCCGCGCCGGGTCGGCCTTCTTCGGATAGTTGGCCGCCGCCAGTGCCTCGCCGAGCGTTTTACCGAACGCGCCGGTTTGTTCCTTGAACGCGGCCTTGTCGAGCGCCTTGCCGTCGAACGAGGACAACACGGTGCCGCCGATCTTGACCTGCGCGACCGTGCCGGCCGGCGCCGCTTCGTTCGCGTACGGCACGCCGGCCTTGGCGAGCGCGCTCTTGGCGATGTCGCAGGAGCTGTTGAAGACCTTCTTGCCGACCGGGTCGAACTGGAAGCTGCACTCCTTCGGATCGGCGACGACGACCACCGGCGCGGTCGCGGCGGCGCCTTCCAGTGCCGGATTGGCGTAGTGGGTGATGGCCTTGAAGATCGGGAAGTAGGTCAGCGCCGCGAGCAGGCAGCCGGCCATGATCACGCTCTTGCGGCCGATGCGGTCCGACAGCCAGCCGAAGAAGATGAAGAACGGCGTGCCGATCAGCAGGCCGGCCGCGATCAGCAGGTTGGCCGTCGTCGCGTCGACCTTCAGCGTCTGCGTCAGGAAGTACAGCGCATAGAACTGGCCGGTGTACCAGACCACCGCCTGGCCGGCGGTCGCGCCGAACAGCGCGAGGATCACCACCTTCAGGTTCTTCCACTGGCCGAACGCTTCCGTCAGCGGCGCCTTCGAGTGCTTGCCTTCCTCTTTCATCTTCTTGAACAGCGGCGACTCGTTCAGCTGCAGGCGGATGTAGACCGAGACCGCCAGCAGCAGCGCCGAGACCAGGAACGGAATGCGCCAGCCCCAGGCTTCGAACGCTTCGTTGCCGAGCGCGAGGCGGCAGCCGAGGATCACCAGCAGCGACAGGAACAGGCCGCCGGTCGCCGTCGTCTGAATCCAGCTCGTTGACTGGCCGCGGTTGTCGTCACGCGCATGCTCGGCGACGTAGGTCGCCGCGCCGCCGTACTCGCCGCCGAGCGCGAGGCCCTGCAGCAGGCGCAGCGAGATCAGGATCACCGGGGCGGCGACGCCGATCGAGGCATAGCTCGGCAGCACGCCGACCAGGAAGGTCGAGAGACCCATGATCAGGATCGTGATGAGGAAGGTGTATTTGCGGCCGACCAGATCGCCGAGCCGGCCGAACACCAGCGCACCGAACGGGCGCACCGCGAAGCCGGCCGCGAAGGCGAGCAGCGCGAAGATGAAGGCGCTGGTGTCGTTGAGGCCGGAGAAGAACTGCTTGGCGATGATCGCCGCCAGCGAGCCATAGAGGTAGAAGTCGTACCACTCGAAGACGGTGCCGAGCGAGGACGCGAAGATGACGCGCCGCGTCTCCGACTTGCTGATGGCGGGTGTGGTAGCGCCGAAGGCGCCGGCCGGACTGCTCATGGTGTTCTCCTCGATGTCGTTATGCCCGTGGCTGCGGTCTGCGCGCACGGTGTCGGACCTTGTGCTTGCAGAACCGATGCCAGCATCGAGGTTGAACGGAAACAGTGACTTGGCGATGACGCTCCGGGGCGGACTGTTACCTAAGGTAACGCGGTGTCACGAAACGAAAGCGGCGCGGCGACCGCTGGGGCCGACGCGCCGCAAGACCCACAGGGAACGGACTCAGCGCGGATGCGCGCTGAAGAAATTCCAGATTTCGGTATTGGCCTTGAAGTCCTGGCTGGTCTTGCCGATCAGCGATTCGGACAAATACTGCCGGCCGCCCGGCCAGGTGTGGCCGCCGTTGTCGACCGTGTAGAGACGCACCTCGCCGCCGCTGCCGCAGCCGGTGTTGGTCTGCACGCGGGTCGTGGTGCCGTCGTCGACGGCGTCCGGCAGCGCCGTGGTGGTCGTCGCGCTGGCGGTGCAGTTGTGCCGGCTCAGCCAGAACGCATAGGCGTCCGGCGCCGACAGCACGCCGATGCGGCCGCCGGCATACGGCACGATCGGGTCGGCGGTGCCGTCGATGAACAGGATCGGGCGCGGCGTCGCCGGCGCGCAGGCCAGCGAAAGTCCCTTGGACATCGTGCCGGCGAGCAGCGCGACGGCGGCGATGCGATTGGACAGCTCGCAGCCCAGGCGCTCGGCCATGAACGCGCCGTTCGACAGGCCGCTGGCGTAGAGGCGATTCGCGTCGAGGCCGAGATAGCCGGTGAGAATATCGATGATCTTGGCGTGGAAGCCGACGTCGTCGACCCCGGTCGAATTGCCCGGATCGTCGTTCCAGGTGTTGTCGACGCCTTCGGGCAGGATCGCCCAGTAGCCGTTGGCGACGACGCCCTCACCGATGATCGTGAGGTTGGCCTGCGCTTCCGGAGTGCCGCCGTTGCCGTGCAGCACGAGGAACGCGGCGGCGCCGGGGCCTGCCGGCTCCGGACGCACGACCAGGAAGCGCCGCGTCGTCCCATCGTGGACGAAGCTGATGTCGAAGGCGGCCGTACCGCGCGGCAGTGTCAGCAGCCGGCCGTTCATCGTCACCACCGTGTTGGCGAACAGCTTGCCGGCCTTCTTGGTGTCCGACACCGTCAGATCCCCGATCGGCCCGGTGTAGGCGCCGACGAAATTGCTGACCGTGGTCGCGGCGAAAGCCGGGGCGGTTCCGAGCAGCGCGGCGAGCAGTATCAACATGCGCATAGATAAATCCTCCCATTTCGCGGACAGCGTAGGGCGCATCGGCGCGCGCCGGGGCGCCGCTCATCTGTCCGCAAGCGCACGTTGGGCGGGGTGTTGCGCTGCAATACGCGCGCTCGCGTCCGGCTCCGACCGCTCGTCCTCGATTTGCGCCCGCTCAGCCGCCGCGCTCTTCAGATGGCGACGGCCGCGCTCGCCGCCGGGTTCCGGGCGCTGCTGCCAGCGGTCGTCGCTGCGCCCGCAGCGGCCAGTTCCGGAACGGCATCCGTCCGCGCGTCACCGCGATCATCGTCCTGATGGGGTCGTTCTGATCTGGTCGTCGTGATCCGGGTGGGGAAACAAAAAACGCCCGCCGGTCGGCGGGCGTTTGTCAGTCGCTTGCGGGCTTAGCGAAGCCGGCGCCGCAGGCCGAAGAGCGCACCAAGCGCCAGCAGGCTGCTCCACGGCAGCGCGCCGCCGTTGTGCTTGCGTCCGCCGCGTCCGCTCATGGCGACGGTCGCCGTCTCGTCGTGCGCGCCGGTGAGGGTCAGCGTTGCGCTGGACGCCTCGGTCGAGGCCGGCGTGAACTTCACATCGATCGTGAACGATTGGCCGGCCGCCAGCGCCGTCCCGTCTGCGACGCTCGAGTTGAAGGTGAACTCGGCGCCGTCGCTGTCGATCGACGACAGCGTGCAGCCGGGTCCGTCGGCGGCATTCTGGACCGTGATCTGCCGCGTCGCGCTGCTGCCTTCTCGTACCGTGCCGAAATCGAGCGTGCTGGGGTTCGTCTCGAACACACAGTCGTAATCGGCGGATCCGCTCAGCGCTACGTGCTGCACCGGTTGCGTGTCGTCGTTCGAATTCACGTCGAGTGTTCCGGTCGCCGGACCGGCCGCGGTTGGCGCGAAACTGAGCGTCACTTTGACGGTCTGGTCTTTCTCGACGAGCAACGGCAGCGTCGTCGCGCCGATCGCGAACGGTGCCGACGTGTCGAGCGAAGTGACGACACAGTTGTTGCCGCTGGCGGTGAGAGACAGTTCGGCCGTCGAGTTGCTGCCGCGTGCTGTGAAAGGAAACTCGACGCTCGAAGGCGCCACGGCCAGCGCACAAGGGACATAGCCCTCCATCGCCGACGTGGCCGGGCCGCTGATGCTGCCGACCACGTTGCGGATCGCCGAGCCGCCGTTGCCGAAGATCAGCAAGCCTTCGACGACGAACGGCGGCGGCAGGTTCCGCGCTACGATCTCCGTGGTCGGGAAGACCAGCGTCAGGACGTTGCTGCCGGCGGCTAGGCTCGTGGTCTTCTGCTGGAAGCCCAACTCGTCGCCAAACAGGCTGCTGAGCCTCGCCGAGTACGTGTAGGTGCCGGCGGCGTCCACCTCGACCGGGAAGGAGACCTCGATGGCTTCGATGCCATCGGTGCCGTTCTCGTCGATGCCGCGTGACGATTCGATGGCGCCGACCAGGACCGGGTTGTGCTCGAAGATGGTGTGGTCGTACGCGGGCGTGGTCCGCGTCAGCGTCGATTCGCCGACCAGTTGCGAGCTGTCGACGCGGATCGCGGTCGCTTTCGCGAGCGTGTACGGGCCGTTTTCGCCGCTCAGATACAGCTCGTTGCCCGGGAAGCTGAGCGCGCCGGATACCGCTTCGGCTGCGCCGGCCGTGAGACGGCCGACGCCGATGACGCTCTGTCCGCCTGATGTGTGCAATTCGCCACGGATGTCGTAGTCGCCCGGCGCCGGCGCCGCGAGCGTGACCGGTATCCGCAGTACGTCGATCAGACCGTTGCCGTTCGTATCGAGCGTGGTGACCGCGCTTGCCGTGTCACTGCTCAGGGTCACCGCGGGATCGATGACCGGGAACAGCACATTGCTGACGCGGGCGCCGCTTGCCGTCTGCGCCGTCAAGGTCATCAGTACGGTGCCGGCGGCATCGGGCCGGAGCACGCCGCTCAGGTCGCTGCCGTCGACGGTGAGCGGCACCGTTGCCTGGTGGGCGTCGGCGTAGGTGACCGTCACCGAGCCGCCGGTCAGCGCCAGCGCGGCGGCGTTACGCGTCATCGAGAAGCGCAAGCTCGTATCGGCGCCGACGACGCCGATTTCGGGCATCGCATAGATATACGCTGTGTCGCTCAGACCGGCGGGGAAAGCCGACAGTACGAGCTTGGTGTTCGCGGTCGTGCGCGTCGCTTTGACGATCACGCGCGCGGTGCCGGTCTGCGTCGAACTGATCGTGCCCTGGATCAGACCCAGCGAACCCAGTCCGAGATCGCCGATCGTGGCGCCGGTGCCCGATGTCGGCGTGACGATGTCGCCGTTCGGAAGGCGGAGGCTGATGTCGTACTGCGCGGGATCGCCGGCGAAGGCGATAGCGAACGATTCGCCGCCGCCACCGGCAAGCGGGAACTCGAGCGTCGCTTCCGCGCCGACGGCAACCGACGCCATCGACTGCGCGAGCATCACGGCGCCCATGTTGCCGTCGCCGGTGCCCGCCACCTTGCGCTTGGCGCTCGTGCCCTGCGCATCCGCGGCGAGTGCGTAGCTGCGCAGATACTGGTCGTAGACCAGCCGCGACTTGTTCATGCCGGTGTGGCAGCTGTCGTCGCTGCTGCTGTTCAGTGGTCCGAGCTTGGTCGCATACGACAGGCCGTGTGCGCTGCCGAGCGGCACGATGCCGTCATTGTCGCCGAGCAGCCACGTCCAGCCCGACAGCAGGCAATTGCCGCCGGTATGCACGCCGGCGAACGAGATCGTCGGTACCGCGGGGTTGGCGCCATGCCGGGCGTTGAAGTACGCCATGTAGGTGGTCGACAGGTTGATCAGCGCGGGATTGAGGGCCGACGCCAGGACCCCGCCGAGCCAGTACTGGAGAACGGTGCCGACGTCGGCGGCCGGACTGCCCTTGTTGGGTGAACCGACCTGGATCAGGCGCACGACATCGTCGTCGTAGGCGCCGCTCTCGATATAGCCGCGCGAGTCGAGGCCGCCCTTGGAGTGGCCGATCAGCTGTACGCGCTTGATGCCCCAGGCCTGCTTGTACGCGGCGATCTTGGATTTGATGTCGCCGGCGTTGTCGGCGATGGAGTCGAAGCCGCCGATGCTGATGTCCGAACCGGAATTCTGCACGCCGTCGTCGTTGAGCCCCTGCAGCACTCCGCCGCCGGCCCAGGCGCCAGGCCCGTCGGACAGAAAGCCGTGCAGGAGCAGTGCGGGCACCGGGGCCTCGATCGTCACGGCAACCCAGTCGATGCCGGTGCACCAGTTCTCGTCCGATCCGCTGGCGGTATCGATGTCGATCTGCAGGACATTGTCGCCCGGGGTGCCGGCGCTGCCGAAGTGCAGCAGGCCGACCGGTACCTTGAACTCGTTCAGATACCAGGCGTTGTTGTAGCCGTTCAGATAGGGGCCGACGCCGGCGGCGTTGTTGACGTTCGTGCCGTTGAGCGAGATGAGGTCGCGTTCCGGCGGAGTCGAGCCGTCCCCGCCGTCGTAATCGACGTCATAGGCCGGGAAGAAGATGCGCGCAGTCGCGCCGAGGCCGCCCTTGGCGACCAGATTGGCGATGGTGTCGGAGAGCACGCGCGGAATTTTCAGCGTGATGACGAGCGGCCCGCCGCTGCGGAAGGTGCAACCGGTGTCGAGCCCGGAACCCGAGTTGACGACGAAGGTCGTGTCGCTCTCGACGGGCGGTGCGATATTCGACGTGGTGTTCTTCGGTGCAATCGACTTGGCATGAAGCGGTGGCGGCTGGTCACGGTCGGAAGCCGAGGCCACCCCTGCCGCCAGCATCAGCGACATCAGTAGAACGAAGCGCATGATCTATCCCCCTGGTGTGATAGTAGGCGCCGGGCATCGGAGAAACGTTGCCTGCACGTCGCCCGGTCGCCACGTGGAGGCGGAGAACCCGGTGCCGCGTTGCGCACGGTCGAGTTCGAAAACGAAGGCCCAGACGCCGTCGGCGGCCAGGATCAGATTCTCCAGATACTGGGATTGCAACGTGCCGCGCGGCAGTCGCCCGCTGTGTTCGCCGTTCCAGAACTCGATGCCGTAGAACACATCACGGCCGGTGTTGTTCTGCAGGTCGATGAAGGTGCGCAACCAGCCCAGCGGACGTGCTTCCTCCGCCTGCACGCGATTGACGACGAGCATCGGACACGGCGCGTCGCTGCGCAGGGCGCGGCGGATGTCGCCGGCGCGGCCGAGATCGGCGGGGAACGTCGTGCGGTCGGAAGCGCTGTGCACGCGCGAATCGTGACGGTGTGCGGACGGCGGCTCCCAAATACCGAATGCATGGCCGTCGCGAACGCTGACGAAGAGTTCCTGAGTGGCGGGCTGCGCACCTTGCCGCCGCAGGCATATGCCGGATTCGCCTTCGCGGCTGCAGGCGCCGTCGATGATGTCGGGCAGCGGCCAGCTTCCGAACAGCTGGCGAATCTGCGGGACGGCATTGAAGTCGATGCGGGTCTGCGCCGTCGCGACGACGGGCAGCATCGCCATCCCCAGCAGGATGGCGCCGCTCCAGCGTGTGCCGTGATGCCGTGCCGTCATGATCGCTGTCCCCCCCCCGGTGGGCTCGAAACAGGCCGTGGGTGTCAAGAATACGTATGGACACTCATCGGAATGAGTGCCAGCTCACGCTTCCGGAGGTGTCTCCGCAGGCAACTGTGAACTGCTCGGCCTCAGCCGCGGCTGCGCGGCAGGTTCATCTTGCCGCGACGTTCCCAGAGCGTCTTGCGGCTGATGCCGAGCGCGCGCGCCAGATCGGACTCGGTCATCGCATCCTGATTGGCGAGCACGAACTGGCGGAAGTAGTCGTCAAGGCTCTGGCCGCTGCTGCCGCCCGCGGCGAATGGCGCGGCGGCGGCCGGCGCCGAGTCGGGAATCGCCAGATGCTCGGGCTCGATCGCGGGGCCGTCGCAGAGGATCACCGCGCGTTCGAGCGCGTTGCCGAGTTCGCGCACGTTGCCGGGCCAGTCGTAGCGGCGGATCGCCGCGAGCGCGCGTTCCGACAGGCGCAATCCGCCGCGGCTCAGGCGCTGGGCAGCGCGCTCGAGCAGATGCCGGGCGAGCAGCTCGACGTCGTCGCCGCGCGCACGCAGCGGCGGCAGCGTGATCTCCATGACCTTGAGGCGGTAGTAGAGATCTTCGCGAAAGCTCTTGTCGCGCACCATCTGCTCCAGATCGCGGTGCGTCGCCGCGAGCAGGCGCACGTCGACGCGCCGCGACTGCGTGCTGCCGACCGGGCGGATCTCGCCTTCCTGCAGCACGCGCAGCAGGCGCGACTGCACGCCGGGCGCCAGCTCGCCGACCTCGTCCATGAACAGCGTGCCGCCATGCGCGGCGGCGATCAGGCCGTCCTTCTTCTGCGTTGCGCCGGTGAACGCGCCCTTCTCGTGACCGAACAGCTCAGCCTCGATCAGGTTGTCGGGAATCGCCGCGCAGTTGACGGCGATGAACGGGCCATCCTTGCGCGCGCCGAGGTCATGGATCGCGCGCGCGACGAGTTCCTTGCCGGTGCCGGATTCGCCGCGGATCAGCACGGTGACGTCGGCGCCGGCGACGCGGCGCACGCGGTCGAAGACCTCGCGGATCGCCGTGCTGTTGCCGACCATGCCGAGCGTCGGATAGTCGCGGCCGAGATCCTGCTTGAGCGCGGCGTTCTGCCGCGCCTGCAGGCCGCTCTTCAGGATGCGCGCGATCGTCAGCAGCATCTCGTCGTGATCGAACGGCTTGGCGATGTAGTCGGCGGCGCCGAGCTGCATGGCCTCGACCGCCGAACGGATGCTGGCGTAGCTGGTCATCACCAGCACCGGTGTCGGTGTCGCGCGCGGGATCAGATCGGTCCCCGGCGCGCCCGGCAGGCGCACGTCGGCGACGACCAGATCGAACTGCGACGGTCCGAGCGCCTCGGCCTCGGCGACACTGCCGGCTTCGGCGATCTGGTAGCCATGGCGCGCGAGCAGGCGGGCGAGCTGGCGACGGATGACGGCTTCGTCTTCGACGATGAGGATGCGGCTCATGTGGCGGTCTCAGGTCAGGATGCCCTGCAGCGATTCGGACGCCGCCGGCAGGCGCAGCGTGAACGTGGTGCCGGCGCCGGCATGGCTGTCGACGGTGATGCTGCCGCCATGGTCGGCGACGATGCGGAACACCAGCGGCAGGCCGAGACCGGTGCCGCGGCCGGGAGCCTTGGTGGTGACGAACGGCTCGAAGATGCGGTCGAGCAGCGCCTCGGGAATGCCGCTGCCCCAGTCCTGCACCTCGACGGTGACGCTGGCGGCGCCGCGCGCGGCGCGGATCTCGATGCGGCCGCCGGCCGGCGAGGCGTCGGCGGCGTTGGCGAGCAGGTTGAGAAAGACCTGCGTCAGGCGCGCGCGATCGCCATCGATCGCCAGCGCCGGCGGCACGCGGTTGACGAAGGCGATGTCGCGGCCGGAGCGCGACAGGCGCACGAGGCGGATCGCCTCGTCGACCAGGGCGGCGAGATCGAGGCGGTCGAGCGTGCGCGTTTCCGGCGCCGACGGCCGCGCGAAGCTGAGCAGCGATTGCACGATGTCGCTGATGCGCCGCGACTGCGCGAGGATCTCGTCGATGCCCTGCTCGCGCTCGCGCGGATCGTCCTCGTCGCGCAGGTTCTGCGCGATGCACGAGATGCCGGTCAGCGGATTGCCGATCTCATGCGCGACGCCGGATGCCAGCGTGCCGATCGACGCCAGCCGCGCGCTGTGCGCGAGCTCGGCCTCGAGCTGCTGCTGCTCGGTGAGATCCTCGACCAGCAGCACCAGGCTGTCCGTCTCGCCGCCGGCTTCGCCGATCGCTTCCTTGTGCAGGTTCAGCCAGCGCGTGCGGCCGGCGAGCGTCGCCTGCTGCTTGTAGAGATGCGGCGTGTCGGCGGCGATCAGGCGCGTGAACAGGCCCTGCCACGGCGGCGGCAGTTCGTCGACGCGCGCGCCGAGCATGGCGTCCGCCGGCAGGCCGGCGATCTCCGCCATGCGTTCGTTCCACAGCAGCACCTCGCGCTGCGGGCCGAGCGAGCACACGCCGACCGGCAGATCCTGCAGGATCTGGCGATGGAAGCGGCGCAGGTGGTTGAGCTCGGCGGCCAGGCCGCGCAGGCGATCCTGCGAATGCTCGAGTTCCTCCTCGACGAGTCGCCGCCGCGGCGCCGTGGCCTCTTCGCTGGCCAGCACTTCGCGCGCCAGTTGCGGGCCGATCAGGCCGGACAGATTGCGCTGCAGGCGTTCGAGCAGGAAGTGCAGCTGGCGCGGCCGGCGCTCGGTGTCGTCGAGCTTGAGATCGGTGAGCGCACGCGCCAGCTCCGCCTGCGCGGCCTCCGGTCCGAGCGCGGCGTCGATGCGTGCGCGCAGCTCGGCGATGCCGAGCGCCTGCGGGCGTTCCGACAGCAGCAGCACGGCGTCGAGGCGGCAGGCCTGGTCGGCGGCCTGCTCCTTGGCGCTCGGGGCGGCGAGCAGCGAGCCGAGCGCGAACAGCAGCACGTTGACGGCGAGCGACCAGAACGTCGCGAACAGCCAGGGATCCTCGTCGTGCAGCGGCAGGCCGGCGAGCGGCGACGGCGAGCCGAAGGCCAGCGGCCAGACCAGGATCAGGAACCACATCGACATGCCGCCGCTGACGCCGGCGAGGAAGCCGACGCGGTTGGCGCGCGGCCAGCTCAACATCGCGATCACCGCCGGCAGGAACTGCGTGACTGCGCAGAACGAGATCAGGCCGAGATGGACCAGGCCGGAGGTCTTGCGCATCGTCGCGTAAGCGCCGTAGCCGGTGAAGATGACCACGGCGATCAGCACGCGGCGGCCCCACAGCAGGCGCCGGTACAGATGCTGCGACGGCGGCGCGCCGCTGTTGACCCAGAGCGGCAGGATCAGGTGGTTGAGGCACATCGCCGCCAGCGCCAGGCTCTCGACGATGATCATCGCGCTCGCCGCCGAGATGCCGCCGATGAAAGTCAGGAACGTCAGCCAGCCGCCGCCGCGCTGCGCCAGCGCCAGCGCGTAGTAGTCCGGCGGTACGTCGAGCCCCGACGCTTGCCCGGCCCACAGCAGCACCGGCACGGCGAGATTGAGCAGCAGCAGGAACAGCGGGAAAGCCCAGCTGGCGACGCGCAGGCCGTCGGGATTGATGTTCTCCGCAAACAGCATGTGGAACTGGCGCGGCAGCAGGAACGCGGCCGAGAACGCGAGCAGCAGCAGCGTCGTCCAGCTGCCCTCGCGCAGCGGCGCCTGCAGCTGCGCGACCGCCTGCGGATGCGCGGCGAGCCAGGCCTGCAGCTCGGCCGGGCCGCCGAACACGCCGAACAGCGCGAACGCGCCGCAGGCCGCGAGCGCGATGAGCTTGATCAGCGACTCGAAGGCGATCGCCACGACCAGGCCTTCGTGCTTCTCGCGCGGCGTGACGTTGCGGGCGCCGAACAGCACCGCGAACAGCGTCACCGTCGCGCAGAACACCAGCGCCAGCATGCCGGTCGACGGTTCGCGCGTGAGCACCTGTGCCGAGCTGACGACCGCCTGGATCTGCAGGGCGATGTACGGCAGCACGCCGACCAGCATGCAGACCGTCACCAGCATGCCGGTCCACGGGCTCGAATAGCGGAACGCGAACAGATCGGCGAGCGAGGCGAGCTGGTAGTCGCGCACCAGGCGCAGCAGCGGTTGCAGCAGCACCGGCGCGAGCACGAAGGCCAGCGTCACGCCGACGTAGATCGTCAGGTACAGATAGCCTTGCGTCGCCGCGAAACCGGCGCTGCCGTAGAAGCTCCAGGTGGTGGCGTAGACGCCGAGCGAGAGCGCGTAGGTCAGCGGATGGCGGACCACGCGCTGCGGCAGCCAGCCCCGCTCGGCGGCGTAGGCGACGACGAACAGCACGGCCAGATAGCCGAGTCCGGCGAGGAACAGCTGCCAGAGTTCGGTCGTCATCGCGGCGCGCGCGTGCGCAGGACGGCGATGGCGGCGATCACCGCGAACCAGGCCGCGTACAGCCACCACCACGGCCGGCCGGCGCCGGCCCAGACCCACAGCCCCGGCGGCAGCAGCACGCCGAGGGCGATCAGAAACAAGATCACGGCGCGGTCGTTGCCGCTGCCGCCGCTATCGCGCTGCATGGCGCGTTCTCCTCTCCGCATCTGTTACCGAGCGTAACAGGCCTCGGTTCCGGAATGTGACAACGGCGTTGCGCGCCAGTCGGCGTTCGCCAGACAAGCCTTTGCTTTATATGGGAATCGACGTTCCGTTCCGGCATGGCATGCGGCTTGCCCCTTCATCGTTGCACCGGCGCTTTCCGTGCCGGCGACGACATAACAAGCTGGAGGAGACTAGATGAACAAGCTAGGCATAGCCGCCGCTGCCGGCGTGCTGTTCGCGGCGCACGCCGCGCAGGCCGCCGAGACCAAGTTCGGCGATACCAACGTGACGATCGGCGGATACGTGAAGCTCGACGTGCTCGCCAGCCGCTTCTCGGACGGCGAGGTCGGCCAGGGCACGGCGCGCGACTTCTACGTGCCGAGCGCGATCCCGGTATCGGGCGGCAGCGGCGAATCGCACAGCACGCTCGACCTGCACGCCAAGGAAACGCGGCTGTTCATCAAGACCGACACGCCGGTCGAGGGCCACAAGCTCGGCACGCTGATCGAGTTCGACTTCATCAGCGGCCAGATCAGTCCGACGATCAACAATGCGGCGAGCGGCGCCGGCAACGAGAACACCACCAACGCCTACAACCCGGCGCTGCGCCGCGCGTACATCACCTTCGACAACTGGTTGTTCGGCCAGGACTGGACCACGTTCATCAACCTCGGCGCGATTCCGGAGACGCTGGACTTCGTCGCCTTCCCGTCGGAAGGCACCGTCTTCGCACGCCAGCCGCAGGTGCGTTACACGAAAGGCGGCTTCGCGATCGCGCTGGAGAATCCGCAGACCACGGTCGCCGGCGTCGGCGCGACCGACGACAACATCGTGCCGGACGTCACGGCGCGCTACGGCTTCAAGCTCGGCAGCGCCGAACTGAACGTGGCCGCCGTGCTGCGCCAGCTCAAGATCGACAATGCCGCGGTCGCCGGTCCGCCGGCGGTGCCGGCGCGCGACGACACCGCGTTCGGCGGCGGCGTCAGCGTCTCCGGCAAGATTCCGCTCGGCAAGGACGACATCCGCTTCATGCTGACCGGCGGCGACGGCATCGGCCGCTACGTGGCGCTCGGCACCGCGACCGACGCCGTGCTCGACGGCACCGACCTGAGCACCGTGCCCGTCTACGCCGGCTACATCGCCTACCGCCATCCGTGGACCTCGCAGCTGCGCAGCTCGCTGGCGATCTCGGGCCTGAGCGTCGACAACGACGAGAATCTGGTGAACACGGCGACGACGACCAAGACGGTCTACAGCGCCGCCGTCAATCTGCTGTACTCGCCGGTCAAGACGCTGACGCTCGGCGCCGAGTTCCGCCACGCGCATCGCGAGGTCGAGAACGGCGACGACGGCAATCTCGATCGCCTGCAGTTCTCCGCCAAGTACATGTTCTGAGGCATCAGACCCGCGGCGGCGCCTCCGGGCGTCGCCGCGGCCCGGCATCACGATCCCCCCGAGGAAACCGGCACTGCGAACCTGAGCGCGTGCCGGATTTGTCCCGCGGCCACCGACCCTTCCCCTGTCGTGGCCGCGGTTTTTTTTACGAACCCGCCAAGGCGCGAGCCGGTCAGGCGCTGCGTCAGCGCAGCTGACTGTCCTTGCTGCCGCGGCGGTTGTAGCCGCTCAGATTCTCGGGTCTGCGATCCTGCGCGGCTTGGCAGCTCACGCACAGGCGCACGCCGGGAATCGCCGCGCGGCGCGCTTCGGGAATCGGCTCGCCGCATTCCAGGCAATGGCTCAGGCTCGGCCCGTCGGCGAGCTTGCTGCGCGCGCGCAGCACCGCGTCCTGAACGGTCGCGTCGATCTGATCCTGCACGGCGCCGTCATGCGCCCAGCCGGTGGCCATGATGAAACTCCTGCCGATATGGCGATCGGTCTGCGTGAGCCGGCTGCGAGCATAGCGCGCCGGGCGGCGGCGGTGCGGGTCGTGGCCGGGGCGGGAAGCGCGGCCGGCGCTCGCTATACTGCCGGCCCTCGCCGTTCACGGACCCGCGCTTGCACTACCAGCACCGTTTTCACGCCGGCAATTTCGCGGACGTGTTCAAGCACGTCCTGCTCTGCGGCCTGCTGCGCGCGCTGAACCGCAAGGAAACCCCGTGGGCCTACATCGAGACCCACGCCGGCGGCGGCGATTACGACCTGCGCAGTGCCGCGGCCGAGCGCACCGCCGAGTTCCACGACGGCATCGCCCGCCTGCTGCCGATGCGCGATGCGCCGGCGCCGGTCGACGCCTATCTCGACATCGTGCGTGCCATGAACGGCATCGCCGACGGCGGCGAGCTGCGCCGCTACCCCGGTTCGCCCTGGTTCGCGAGCCGGCTCGCGCGGCGCGATGATCGCATCGTGCTGTGCGAACGCGAGCCGGCGATCGCCGCCGAGCTGAAGGCCTCGCTCGGCGCCGATCCGCGCGTCGCCGTGCACCAGCGCGATGGCTACGAGGTGCCGGCGTTGTTGCCGCCGCGCGAGAAGCGCGGGCTGGTGCTGGTCGACCCGCCGTTCGAGCGGCCCGACGAGTTCGACGCCGTCGCCGCGTTCCTGCAGCGCGCGCAGGCGCGCTTCGCCAACGGCATCTACGCGGTCTGGTATCCGTACAAGAAACGCTTCGACACCGAGCGCTTCCTGCGCCGCGTGCGCCGCGACGGCGAGCGCGAGGCGATCAACTACACGCTGGAAACCGGTGCGCCGAGCGCGGGGCAGATGCATGCCTGCGGCGTGCTCGTCGTCAACCCGCCGTACGCCTTCGTCAGCGAGATCGAGGCGGCGCTGCCGTGGCTCGCCGAGATGCTGGCGCAGGGCCCGCAGGCGGCGGCGCGCGCCGAGCGCTGGGTGCCCGGCAAGTCCTGAAACCGCAATGAAGGTTCCTGCCCGTCGACCATGAACGCCGATACGCCCGTCATCGAAGAACTCCATCGCGGCAAGTTTCTGCGCCTGCTGCGCGACCGGCACTGGGAGTACGTCTCGCGCGTCAACAGTTCCGGCGCCGGCTTCATCGCCGCCGTGACACCGGAACGCGAGCTGTTGCTGGTCGAGCAGTACCGCCTGCCGCTGCAGGCGCGCACGATCGAGCTGCCGGCCGGCATGATCGGCGACGAGGCGGAATTCAAGGATGAGAGCATCGAGGCCTCGACGCTGCGCGAGCTCGAAGAGGAGACCGGCTATCGCGGTGCGCGCGCCGAGATCCTGCTGTCGGGGCCGGTCGCCGCGGGGCTGACCAGCGAGATGCTGCACCTCGTGCGCATTCGCGATCTGGTCCGCGTCGGCGCGGGCGGCGGTGTCGCCGGCGAGGACATCACCGTGCATCGCGTGCCGCTCGCCGAAGTCGACGGCTGGCTGCGCGGCAAGGCGGCCGAGGGTCTGCTGATCGAGCCGCGCATCTACGCGGCGCTGTACTTCATCCAGCGCGACGGCGCCTGAGCCGCGCGTCGCCGCGCCGCGTCAGGGCGCGAAGTCGAGGTGCAGCTGCAGGCCGACGGTATCGCGGTCGATGATCGGCGCGATGCTGAGCCGGTGCTCTTCCTGATAGCGCGTGGTGATCAGCTTGGAGACGCCGACCGCCAGCGCGCAGCCGGCGATGACGTCGCGCCAGTGGTGGAAGTGCTCGTCGACGCGCGAGTAGCCGGTGAACAGCGCGGTGCCGTACAGCGGCAGGCCGTACATCCAGCCGTAGCGGTCCGACATGAAGGCCGCGGCCGAGCAGGCGGACGAGGTATGGCCGGACGGAAACGAGCCGTCGTGGCCGTTCGGCCGCTCGCCCCAGCTGGTGTTGTTGAACGCGTACTTCAGCGCCTGCGTCGCGGCGAAGGTCGCGGCGAAGTTGTAGGCGTATTCCTTGGTGCCCTGATAGTCGTGCTTGTAGAGCGTGAAGCCGGTGGCGACCAGCGGGTTGAGGATCTGAAAGATGTCGCCGGCGGCGCGATCCGGGTCGTCCCGTATCTCGGTTGTCAGGCCCGCGGCCTCGGCCGCATTCCAAGCCAGTGTCAGCGCGGCGGCTGTCGCGGCGCTCAACCAAACCTTCTTGTTCACGACGATCGCGGTTCCTGAATGCTCGGGCCGCGACTGTGCCGGCCGCCACGTCAAGAGGCGGTGCACGACACGTCAATGGAATGTCGAGGCCGGCTGCGGCGCTCCGAACGGCATGTTTTGCGCGGACCGGCGGGCGGGTTAAGCTAGCCGTTCGTAGCCGGGGGTGCCGACGTGAGCGTCGGCTGAGATGACACCCTTGGAACCTGGCCGGTCGAACCGATTCCCCCAACCGGCGAAGGGAAGGCTCGCCGGGCGTGATTCGCCCGCCGGCGCGCATTCCTTCGTCCGCTTTTCATGTTTTCGAAGGTGTGCCCATGAACGCCGTCCCGCAGGACCTCTTCCGCAAGGCCGACGAGCTGTCCGCCGAAGTCCGCCAGCCGTTTCCGGCGAGCCGCAAGATCTACGTCGAGGGCGCCGGCGACGTCCGCGTGCCGATGCGCGAGATCACGCTGTCGGCGACGCGCAGCGCCGGCGGCATCGAGCCGAACCCGCCGGTCACCGTCTATGACACCTCGGGGCCGTATTCCGATCCGGACGTGACGATCGACCTGCGCGCCGGCCTGCCGGCGCTGCGCGAAGCCTGGATCGAGGCGCGCGGCGACACCGAGCGGCTCAAGGGTCCGAGCTCGATCTACGGCCGCATCCGCGCCGCCGACGACAAGACCGCCGAGCTGCGCTTCGAGCACATCCGCGCGCCGCGCAAGGCCCGGGTCATGAATGGCGCCGGCGCCAACGTCAGCCAGATGCACTACGCGCGTCGCGGCATCGTCACGCCGGAGATGGAATTCGTCGCGATCCGCGAGAACTGCCGCCTGCAGGAGCTGCGCGAGAGCTACGAGAAGGCCGGCTACCTGCGCCGCCAGCACGCCGGCCACAGCTTCGGTGCGTTCCTGCAGCGCGAGATCACGCCGGAGTTCGTGCGCGATGAAGTCGCGCGCGGCCGCGCCATCATCCCCGCCAACATCAACCACCCGGAACTCGAGCCGATGATCATCGGCCGCAACTTCCGCGTGAAGATCAACGCCAACATCGGCAACAGCGCCGTCACCTCGTCGATCGCCGAGGAAGTCGAGAAGATGGTGTGGGCGACGCGCTGGGGCGGCGACACGGTGATGGATCTGTCGACCGGCAAGAACATTCACGAGACGCGCGAGTGGATCCTGCGCAACTCGCCGGTGCCGATCGGCACCGTGCCGATCTACCAGGCGCTGGAAAAGGTCAACGGCAAGGCCGAGGACCTGACCTGGGAAATCTTCCGCGACACGCTGATCGAGCAGGCCGAGCAGGGCGTCGACTACTTCACGATCCACGCCGGTGTGCTCTTGCGCTACATCCCGTGGACCGCGAACCGCGTCACCGGCATCGTCTCGCGCGGCGGCTCGATCATGGCCAAGTGGTGCCTCGCGCATCACCAGGAGAATTTCCTCTACACGCACTTCGAGGAAATCTGCGAAATCATGAAGGCCTACGACGTCAGCTTCTCGCTCGGCGACGGCCTGCGTCCGGGCTCGATCGCCGACGCCAACGACGAGGCGCAGTTCGGCGAGCTGCACACGCTCGGCGAGCTGACGCAGATCGCCTGGAAGCACGACGTGCAGGTGATGATCGAAGGCCCCGGTCATGTGCCGATGCAGCTCATCAAGGAGAACATGGAGGAGCAGCTGCAACACTGCTTCGAGGCGCCGTTCTACACGCTCGGGCCGCTGACCACCGACATCGCGCCCGGCTACGACCACATCACCTCCGGCATCGGCGCCGCCAACATCGGCTGGTACGGCTGCGCGATGCTCTGCTACGTTACGCCCAAGGAACATCTCGGCCTGCCGGACAAGGACGACGTGCGCGAGGGCATCATCACCTACAAGATCGCCGCGCATGCCGCCGACCTCGCCAAGGGCTTCCCCGGTGCGCAGGTGCGCGACAACGCGCTGTCCAAGGCGCGCTTCGAGTTCCGCTGGGAAGACCAGTTCAACCTCGGCCTCGATCCGGAAAAGGCCAAGGAATTCCACGACGAGACGCTGCCGCAGGAAGGCGCCAAGCTCGCGCACTTCTGCTCGATGTGCGGTCCGCACTTCTGCTCGATGAAGATCACGCAGGACGTGCGCGAGTACGCGGCCAGGGTCGGCGCCGACGAGGCCGAGGCGCTGCAGCGCGGCATGGCCGAGAAGTCCGAGGAGTTCAAGCAGCAGGGCGCCGAGGTCTATCGCGCGCTGTGATCCCCGGGGTCGTATCGCGCCGCTGCTGCACAAGGCCGGGTCGCTCCCGGCCTTTTTGTGGGCGTCGCGCCATTTCCGCTTTGCGGCGCGGCTCCGTTATGGTCATGGCTCTCCTCGTCAGGTCGCTACGATGAAGAACGGTTTCGCGCGTCATTGCCTGCTGTCGTCGGCGTTCGTCGCCACCTTGCTGTCGGGCTTCGCGTTCGCGCGCGGCGACGCGATTTCGGCGCGCGCGCTCGATGCCACCGCGCCGCCGACCACGCTGGCGGCGCTCGCCGACGCGCAGCCGGTGCGCGCGAAGCAGGCGATGGTGGTGTCGGCGCAGCATCTGGCGACGCAGGTCGGCGTCGACGTACTCAAGCGCGGCGGCAACGCGGTCGACGCGGCGGTCGCGGTCGGCTACGCGCTGGCCGTCGTGCATCCGTGCTGCGGCAATGTCGGCGGCGGCGGTTTCATGCTGATTCACCTCGCCGGCGGCCAGAACCTTTTTCTGGATTTCCGCGAGCAGGCGCCGGGCAAGGCGACGCCGACGATGTTCCAGGACGAGGCCGGCAACGTCGTCAGAGGCCGCAGCACCGACACGTATCTCGGCGTCGGGGTGCCGGGCACGGTGATGGGGCTCGAAGCGGCGCGCGCGAAGTTCGGCACGATGAGCCGCAGCGCGCTGATCGCGCCGGCGCTGGCACTGGCGCGCGACGGTTATGTGCTGGAGCAGGGCGACGTCAACATCCTCAACACGCGCGTCGCCGACTTCGCGAAGTATCCGAACGTCGCGGCGATCTTCCTGCGCGACGGCCAGCCGTACGCGGCCGGCGAGACGCTGCGCCAGCCGCAGCTCGCGCGCACGCTGGCGCAGATCGACGCCGGCGGCGTCGCGGCGTTCTACCGCGGCCCGATCGCGAGCGCGCTGGTCGACGCCAGCGAGCGCAACGGCGGCATCCTGACGCTGCGGGATTTCGCCGACTATCAGGTGCGCTGGGAGACGCCGCTGAACTGCGGCTTTCGCGGCTACACGGTGGTGTCGGCGCCGCCGCCGAGTTCCGGCGGCACGACCGTGTGCCAGATCCTGCAGATCGTCGATCCGTATCCGCTGCAGCGCTGGGGCTACGGCGCGGCGGCGAGCGTGCACCATCTCGCCGAGGCGGCGCGCCGCGCCTTCGCCGACCGCAATACCTACCTCGGCGATCCGGCCTTCGTGCGCAATCCGATCGCGCAGCTGCTCGCGCCGGCGCATGCCGCGGCGCTGCGCCAGACGATCCGCGCCGACCGTGCGACGCCGTCGAGCGAGATCCGCGGCAGTCTCGGTGCCGACGAGGGCGAACACACCACGCACTATTCGGTCGTCGATCGCTGGGGCAACGCGGTGGCCGTCACCTACACGATCAACTACCTGTTCGGCATCGCGCAGATCGCCGGCGATACCGGCTTCTTCCTCAACAACGAGATGGACGATTTCACCGCCAAGCCCGGCGTCGCGAACTCGTTCGGGCTGGTGCAGGGCAAGGTCAACCAGATCGAGCCCGGCAAGCGTCCGCTCAGCTCGATGTCGCCGACGATCGTGCTCAAGGGCGGCAAGCCGTTCATGGTCACCGGCAGCCCCGGCGGTTCGACGATCATCTCGACGGTGATGCAGAGCGTCGTCAACGTCATCGCCTTCGGCATGAACATGCAGCAGGCGGTCGATGCGCCGCGTCTGCACATGCAGTGGCTGCCGGACCAGATCAACGTCGAGCCCGGCCTGCTGACGGCGGAGGTGCGGCAGCAGCTCGAAGCGATGGGGCACACGATCCGCGAGGTGAAATCCTGGGGCGCCGACGAAGCGATCCTGGTCGAACCCGACGGCACGCTGCAGGGCGCCAATGATCGGCGCCGGCCGGCCGGGCTGGCCGCCGGGTACTGAGTTCCACCGCGTTGCGGGGACGGCCGGACGATGCGCCGGGCCGTCCCTGCGCGGCCGTTCAGGCCGAGGTGTTGACGAGGCTGCCGGACGGCAGGTGCCGCATGACCTCGGACAGATAGCTCTGCGCCGTCGACGTATCGCCGGCGGCGATCGCGTCGCCAAGCTTGCCGACCAGCGTCGCCATCGGGTTGTAGCCGTCGCCGCTGTCGCCGTTGCCGGTGCTGGCCAGCGCGTCACTCAGCGTCGCGAAGGCCGATGACGCATCGTCGAGATCGCTGTCCGACAGCGCGTCGACGAGGCTTTGCAGGCTGTCGCTGACCGCTTCCGAGGCCGGCGGCGGGCCGGGCGGCGGCGGCGGGCCGCCGGCACCGCTGGGCGGCGCGGTGTCCTTGAACGTGGCGACCGCGTCCTGGGCGGCGCCGACGTCGCCGCTGTCGAGCGCCTCGCCGATCGCCGACAGCATCTGCCCGACCGGGTCCTGGCCGTCGCCGCCGGTCCTGGCCTGGGCGGTGATTTTCGAATAAGCGTCCTGGATCGCGGTCAGGTCGCCGCTGTCCACCGCGCCGAGCAGCGATTGCAGATCCTGGCCGAAACCGCCGCCCGATCCGCCGTTGCCGAAGCCGGCGTAGACGCCGGAGGTACTGCCGATGCCCGAAATGCTCATGCCGCTCTCCCTTGCCGTGATGTGATGGCGTTGAGCGGCGTAGCGGCGCCGGCGGCCGGCAGTGAAGGCGCCGTTTACAGATGCAAACACAGTGCAACGGATACACACCGGCATCGCGGCGCCGGCGGCGTGAATGTCGACAATCCTGTTTTCGATGGTATGCAATTTGCAGTTCTGCTCCCCGCGCCGGGCAGTGCCTGGCCTTGAGTCGCGGCGAACTCCCGGGAGCGAAAGCATGAAACGCAGGCGTGGCGCGGTTTGGGCGGTGTCGATGACGGCGGCGGCGCTGCTGGCGCTCGCCGGCTGCAAGGCCAAGGACGCGCCGCCGGCGCCTGCATCGGTGCCCGAAAAGGCGCACAGCTTCAGCCCCGAGGTGCAGATCCGCCAGCATCTGGTGCAGGTCGCGCTCGGCCGCGAGCCGGCCGATCGCATCATCCGCGGCGCGACCGTGCTCGACGTGTTCACGCGCGAGTGGCTGCCGAACCAGGACATCGTCATCGCCGGCGAGCGCATCGCCTGGGTCGGCGCTGCCGGCACCTGGCCGGGCCAGGCGGGCGAGGTGGTCGATGCCAGCGGCGAGTTTGCGGTGCCGGGCTTCGGCGAATCGCACAAGCACATCGAGAGTTCGTATCTGACGCCGGAATACGAGGCGGCGCTGGTGATCCCGCGCGGCAACACCTGGACGATCGAGGACTCGCACGAAATCTCCAACGTCGTCGGCACTCACAACGTCGACTTCTGGCTGCGCGCCGAGAAGGCCGGCAGCCCGCTGAAGATCTTCGCGTCGATCGGCTCGGCGACGCCGCCGACGATCTACGAGTTCGGCGGCGGCTACTACGGCTACCGCGAGATGTCGGACTTCATGGAGCAAAATCCGGAGCGCGTGATCTCGCTCGGCGAGGTCATGGACTGGCCGGCGGTCAACGCGCCGCCGAACGCCAGGGCCGAAGGCGGCCGCCAGCGCATCTGGGAGATGATCGACGCGACGATGGCGCATCGCGGCATCGTCGAGGGCCACGGCTCGGGCCTGATCAAGCCGGACGAGATCAACGCCTTCGCCGCCGCCGGACTGTCGTCCGACCACGAGGCGCGGCTGCCGCAGGAAGGCCTCGACAAGCTGCGCCGCGGCGTCTTCATCGAGGCGCGCGTCGATCTGATGCGCACGCTGTTCCCGTTCCTGATCGAGCACGGCCTGCAGGACTGGTCGAACGTCTCGGTGACGACCGACGACCGCGACGTGCACGCGACGCTGCAGCTCGGCTCGATGGACTACAACATCCGCACCGCGATCGAGTCCGGCGTGCCGGTCGAGATCGCCTACCAGCTCGGCAGCTACAACACCGCGCGCCACTACCATCTCGAGGACCGCTTCGGCTCGATCGCGCCCGGCCGCTACGCCGACGTGGTGCTGTTGTCCGATCCGAAGAAGGTCGCGGTCACGCGCGTGTTCGCCAACGGCCGGCTGGCCTCGAAGGGCACCGAGTACCTGCTGCCGATCCCGAAGATCGAGTATCCGGACTGGATCTACAACACGATCAACATCGGCCGTGCACTGAAGGCCGAGGACTTCGTCGTCAAGGCACCGGCGGGCCGTCAGCAGGTCGACGTCGCACTGCTCGAACCGTTCTGGTTCGAGCCGGACTTCATCACCTCGACGCTGCCGGTGCAGGCCGATGGCAGCGTCGTCGCCGATCCGGCGCAGGGCATCATCAAGGTCGCGGTCGTCGACCGCTATCACGGCAAGGGCGGCAGCACGCCGTCGGTGTCGAAGATGTTCTGGCGCAACGTGGGGCCGAAGACGCCGGGTTCGGCGCTCGCCAGCTCGCAGTCGCACGATCTGCACAACATCTGGGTCGCCGGCAACGACGACGCGGCGATGGCGCTCGCCGTCAACACGATCGCCGAGCTGCACGGCGGCTGGGCGCTGGTCAGCGGCGGCAAGGTCGTCGCCAAGGTCCGGCTCGACGTCGGCGGCCTGATGACCTCGCGGCCGGTCGACGAAGTCGCCGCCGAGATGGAAGCGCTGCACGAGGCGGCCGACGCGATGGACTGGATCGGTGCGCCGGGCCTGCCGGAGCGCATGCGCTTCGCGTTCCTGACTGCCTCGCCGTGGAAGTGGCAGCTGGTCGCGCCGTACGAGGGCAATCCGGGCGGCTTCGTCAACGTGACGACCGGCGAAACGCACGCCGTCGTCTGGTAGCGCGGGCCCCGGCGCCGTGAGGCGTTTCGCCGCCGTGCTGGTCGCGCTGCTGCTCGGCGGCGCGGCGCTGCCGGCGTCGGCGCACTTGCTGAACATGACGCGCATCGATGTCGACTTCGCCGCCGGCGGCGAGGTCGAGGTCGCGGTCTCGATCGACCTCACGCGCGAGGCCGGCGGCCCCGGTGACTACTACGCGCTGAGCCGCGCCACCGCGCCGCTGCACGAGGCGCGGCTCGCCGCGCTGTTTGGCAGGCTGGCCGGCGCGATGCAGCTGCAGGTCGACGGCGTGCCGCTGCTGCTGACGCCGGTCGCGGCGACGCTGCCGCAGCAGAGCGAGGCCGAGTTCCGCAATCCGGTGAACTGGCCGATGACCGGCGTGCAGCTGCGCGGCGTGCTGCCGCCGCGCGCTGCCGGCGCGCCGGGGCGCGTGCTCGCGCGCTTCGATACTGCGTTCGCGTTCGAGGAGCCGATCGCGCTGACGCTGCACGCCGCGGACGGACGCAAGATGACGCGCTGGCTGGTCGCCGGCCAGCAGAGCCCGAAATTCCTGCTGCAGGCGCCGCCGCCGGGGGCGCCGGCGACGAGCGACGCGGACACGCGCCGCGCCGGCTGGACGACGGCGTTCGAGTACCTGCGCTTCGGGTTCCTGCACATCCTGCCGAAAGGCCTCGACCACGTGCTGTTCGTCGTCGGCCTGTATCTGGGCACGCGCAATTTGCGCACGCTGCTGATGTTGGTGACGAGCTTCACGCTGGCGCACTCGGTGACGCTGATCCTGTCGAGCTTCGGCGCGCTGCGCGTGCCGGCGGCCGTCGTCGAGCCGGCGATCGCGCTGTCGATCGCCTGGATCGCGATCGAGAACCTGCTGTTCGTGCGCGTCAGCGCCTGGCGCGCGGCGATCGTGTTCGCGTTCGGCCTGCTGCACGGCCTCGGCTTCGCCGCCGCGCTGCGCGAGCTTGGCCTGCCGCAGCAGAACTTCCTCGGCGCGCTGCTCAGCTTCAACGTCGGTGTCGAGCTCGGCCAGCTCACCGTCGTCGCGCTGGCGCTGCTGCTGACCGGCTGGCTGCGCCAGCGCAGCGGCTATCGCCGCCTCGTCGTCGTGCCCGGCTCGCTGGCGATCGCCGCGCTGGCGCTGCTCTGGACCGTGCAGCGCCTCGCCTGAGCCGGCGCGTGGCGCCGCTTCAGGCCGGCTGCAGGCGCGGCGGCGCTTCGCGCACCGGCAGCGTGATCAGCGCCGCGGCCAGCGCGAAGGCGATGTCGGCGTACCACATCCAGCCGTAGTCGCCGAAGCGCGCCAGCGTCAGGCCGCCGAGCCAGGCGCCGAAGAAGCCGCCGATCTGGTGGCTGAGCACGGTCAGGCCGAACAGCGTGCCGAGATAGCGCGTGCCGAACAGCTGGCCGACCAGGCCCGCGGTCGGCGGCACCGTCGCCAGCCAGCTGAAGCCGAGGCCGGCGGCGAACACGTAGAAGGTCAGCGGCGTACGCGGCGCGACGAGATACAGCGCGATCATCAACGCGCGGCTCGCGTAGACGCCGGCCAGCACCCACCGCATCGGCCAGCGCTGCGCGAGGCTGCCGGCGAACAGGCTGCCGGCGATGTTGAACAGGCCGATCAGGCCGAGCGAGATCGACGAGACGCTGGCCGGCAGCCCGCAGAGCTGGACCTCACCGGGCAGGTGCGTGGTGAGGAAGGCGATGTGCAGGCCGCAGGTGAAGAAGCCGGCGTGCAGGAACCAGTAGCTGCGCTCGCCGAACGCGTGGCGCAGCTCGGCGCGCAGTCCGGGCCCGTGCTGCGCCGCCGCGACCGCATCGTCGGCCGGCGCGCCGCGCAGCCGCCGCGCCAGCGGCAGCGACAGCAGGCTCGCCGCGGCCAGCGCGTAGAGACTCGCGGCCCAGCCGGCGACGCTGATGATCGCCTGCGCCAGCGGCGCGAACAGGAACTGGCCGAACGAGCCGCCGGCGTTGATGAAGCCGGCCGCGAACGCGCGGCGCTCGGGCGCCAGCTGGCGCGCGGTCGCACCGATCAGGATCGAGAAGCTGCCGGCGCCGGCGCCGGCCGCGGCCAGCACGCCGAGGCCCAGCGTCAGGCCGAAGGCGCTCGGCAGCAGCGGCGTCAGCACCAGGCCGGCGGCGAGCATCAGCCCGCCGAGCCGGACCACGCCGACCGAGCCGCGGCGGTCGGCGACCAGGCCGAACAGCGGCTGCGCGACGCCCCACATCAGCTGGCCGATCGCCAGCGCGAAGCTGATGCCGACGATGCCGATGCCGGTGCTGGCGTGGATCGGCGCGACGAACAGGCCCAGCGACTGGCGCACGCCCATCGTCAGCGTGAGGATGGTCGCGGCGACGATCATCAGCGACCAGTCGCGTCGGGCGGTGCTGCTCTGCCGGCTCAGCGGGTCGATCACGGCGACTCCTGTCGTTGGTCGAGAATGAAGGCCGCGCAGGCAGCGTCGAGCAGCGCGCAGGCGGCGGCATGGCGGACATGGAAGCGTTCCCAGTCGGCCTGCGAGCGCCAGCGGTCGATGGTGCGGTAGCGACCGTCCGGCAGCGTCCGCAGCTCGCGGCCGAGGTAGCCGTCGCCGCGCCGGAACAGCGCCGCCCAGGCACCGTCCGCGCAGTGCGCGGCGAGGAATTCCGGCTCGTACTCGGCGTGCACCGTGTGGCAACGGACGATGCAGTGCTGCGCCGCGACGGCGGGCGGGGCCTTGCGCATCGCCGCGACGCTCAGGCGGTGGCCAGCCGTGGCCGCGCCCGGTGCGCGCGCCACAGGCCTTCGCCGGCGAACACGAACAGCGCCGCCCAGATCATCGCGAAACCGACGATGCGCTCGGCCGTGAACGCTTCGTGGAAGACGAAGATGCCGGTCAGCAGCTGCAGCGTCGGGCCGACGTACTGCATCAGGCCGACGGTCGACAGCGGCACGCGGCGCACGCCGTAGGCGAACATCACCAGCGGAATCGCCGTCACCGCGCCGCTGGCGATCAGCAGGACGTCGAGCAGGCGGTCGTGGGCGCCGAAGCTCAGCGTGCCGGCATAGGTACACCAGAGCAGGTAGGCGAGCATCAGCGGCGCGACCAGCAGCGTCTCGACGCCGAGGCCGGCGACCGAGTCGACGACCACCATCTTGCGAATCAGGCCGTAGGCACCGAAGCTCGCCGCCAGACCCAGCGCGATCCACGGCAGGCGCCCGACCTGCCAGGTCAGCCAGGCGACGCCGAGCGCGGCGATGGCGACCGCGAGCCACTGTGCGCGGTTGAGCTTTTCGCGCAGCACGAAGACGCCGAGCAGCACGCTGACCAGCGGGTTGATGAAGTAGCCGAGGCTGGCCTCGATGACGTGGCCGTTGGTGACGGCCCAGACGTAGACCAGCCAGTTGCCGCTGATCAGCAGGGCCGACGCGGCGAGGCGCAGGCGCGCCTGCGGATCGCGCAGCGCCGCGCCGACCTTGCCGAGTTCGCCGCGCAGCGCCAGGTAGCCGAACACGAACAGGCAGGCCCAGACCACGCGGTGCGCCATGATCTGCAGCGCGCCGGTGTCGTGCAGCTGCTTGAGGTACAGGGGCAGCAGGCCCCAGATCAGGAAGGCGCCGAACGTGGCCGCGAAGCCGCGCCGGTAATCCGCTTCGGCGGACGTCAGGGTGTGGCTCATGCGGCGTTCTCCTGGAACAGCGTGGGGGCCGGCCGCGCCGGCAGCGGATCATCGAGGCTGATGCGTTCCTCGGCGAACGCGCGGCGCACGCTTTCGCGCGCCAGCGTGCGCTGCGTCAGCGCGGTCCAGCGCGGATAGCGCTCGTGCGGAGCAAAGCCGTAGCGCTTGGCCCAGCGGTAGAAGGCGATCAGGTAGGCGTCGACGACGCTGAACGCGCCGAGCGCGTAGGCCTGCTCGCCGGCGCCGGCATCGAGCACGGCCGACGGCAGGCGCGCCTCCAGATCGGACCAGTAGCGCGTCAGCAGCGCGCGGCCGCTGGCTTCGACGGCGACCTGCGCGCCGGCCTCGGCCGCATAGCGCGCGGGGTAGAAGACCTGCATGAAGGCATAGGCGTGCACGTCGGTCGCCAGCCACGACAACCACTCCGAGGCGCGCGCGGCGCCGAGCGCGTCGGCCGGCCACAGCCGCGCCTGCGGATGCTGCTCGGCGAGAAAGCGCAGGATCGCCAGGTTCTCGGTCAGCGTCTGCGCCTGGCCGTCGAGGCGGAAGCCGAGGACCGGCACGTGTCCGCGCGGATTCACGGCCAGGAATTCCGACTTGCGCTGATCGCCGGCCGGCAGCAGCAGGCGCGTCGTCGCGTAGTCGGCGAGCCCGGCCATTTGGATTTCCTCGAGCGCGATATGCGGCGCCAGCGAGCAGGCGCCCGGCGCGTAGTAGAGGCGGTAGTGCGGCATGATCGGGTCCGGCGAGGCTTCGAGGGCGCGCAGTGTGAGCCGGCCGACGCGGCGAGGGAATCGAAGCGTTTTGCCGCCGGTTGTGAGCCGAATTCACAGCGTGGCGGGTGCGCGCCGTACACTGGCGCCATGACGACCCGGCTGCCCCCACTCGCCACCCTGCAGGCCTTCGAGGCGGCCGTGCGCCATCAGTCGTACACGCGCGCGGCCCGCGAGCTGGCGCTGACGCACGGCGCGATCAGCCATCACGTCGCCACGCTCGAGGAGCGCCTGAACCTGCGGCTGTTCGAGCGCGAAGGCAACCGCATGGTGCCGACCGAGCACGGCCGCCTGCTGGTCGTGAAGGTGCGGCAGGCGCTGGCCCTGCTCGAGCGCGGCTTCGAGCGTGCCGGTCGCACCGAGCATCTGACGCTGACCCTCAGCGTGCTGTCCTCGCTGGCGAGCCGCTGGCTGGTGCCGCGGCTGGCGGGTTTCATCGAGCAGCGGCCCGACATCGATCTGTGCCTCGACGTGCGCGCCGGGCTCGCCGACCTCGCCGCCGGCGAGGCGGACGCGGCGATCCGTTACGGCACCGGCGGCTGGCCCGAGGTACAGCAGGTGCGCCTGATGGGCGACGAGCTGTTGCCGGTCTGCGCGCCGCACTATCGCGGCGGCGATCTGCCGAAGACGCTCGCCGAGCTGGCCGACTGCACGCTGCTGCGCAATCCCTGGGTGCCGTGGGAACCCTGGCTGCATGCCGCCGGTGCCGAACTGCGCGAACCGAAGCGCGGCCCGGTGTTCACCGATTCCGCGGTTCTGCTCGACGCCGCCGCCGCCGGACTCGGCGTCGCGCTCGCGCGCCGCGTGTTCGCCGAGGGCGAACTGCGCAGCGGCCGCCTCGTGCAGCTGCTCGATCTTTGCGTGCCGGACCCGTCGTCCTACTTCTTCGTCTGGCGCGCCGACCATCCGCACATCGATGCGGTGCACGCGCTGCGCGACTGGCTGATCGAGCAGTCGGGCCGGCGCTGAGTGCCGGCGCCGGCCGGGGTATGCCTCAGGCCTTGAGCACGACCTTCAGCGCCTTTTCCTTGGCGGCGTTGCCGAACACCCGGTACGCCTGTTCGATGTCGCCGAGCGCGAAGCGGTGCGTGACCAGCGCGGCCGGCGCCACGGTGCCGGCCTGCACGGTCTGCAGCAGCATCGGCGTGGTGTTGGTGTTGACCAGGCCGGTGGTCAGCGTGATGTTCTTGATCCACAACTGTTCGAGATGCAGTTCGACGCTCTTGCCGTGCACGCCGACGTTGGCGATGTGGCCGCCGGCGGCGACGATCTGCTGGCAGACGTCGAAGGTCGCCTGCACGCCGACCGCTTCGATCGCGACATCGACGCCGCGTCCGCCGGTCATCGCCAGGATTTTCTCGGCGGCCTTGCCGTCGCTGGCGTCGACCACATCGGTCGCGCCGAAAGTCCTGGCGGTCTGCAGGCGGTTGGCGTCGGTGTCGACCATGATGATGCGGGCCGGCGCGTAGAACTTCGAGGTCAGCAGCGTCGCCATGCCGATCGGCCCGGCGCCGACGATGGCGATGGTGTCGCCCGGCTTGACCTGGCCGTTGAGCACGCCGATCTCGAACCCGGTCGGCAGGATGTCGCTGAGCATGACCAGCGCTTCCTCGTCGCCGCCGGCGGGCAGCGGATAGAGGCTGTTGTCGGCGTGTGGGATGCGCACGTATTCGGCCTGCGTGCCGTCGATCAGATGGCCGAGGATCCAGCCGCCGTCTTCGCAATGCGAGTAGAGCTGCTTCTTGCACGCCGGGCAGCGGCCGCACGAGGTGATGCAGGAGATCAGCACGCGGTCGCCTTTCTTGAAGTTCGAGACCGCGCTGCCGACCTCCTCCACGACGCCGACGCCTTCGTGGCCGAGCGTACGGCCCGGCGTCACCGCCGGCACGTCGCCCTTGAGGATGTGCAGATCGGTGCCGCAGATCGTCGTGTGCGTGATGCGCACGAGCGCATCGCTCGGCTGGTCGACGGCCGGCATGGGCTTGTCCTGCCAGGCCATGCGGCCCGGGCCCTGATAGACGAGTGCTTTCACGGTGCGGCTCCGGAGTCGGGGGAGAGCGGGCAGTCTCGCGACCGCGGCAGCGGCTTGCATTGATCGCGGTCAGGCCCGTCTCCGGCGTCTCCGGCCGCACTCAGGCCGACGCGGCGCCGGCTTCCACACGCTCGTGCAGCGGCAGCCGCACGAGCGTGCGCAGCGGGCTGTCGGGATCGCGCGCATCGTAGCCGGCGAGGCGCAGCGAGGAGACGCGCAGGCGCAGCGGCGGCAGGGCCGGCAGCGCGGCATGGCGGCGCCGGATCTCGTCCTTGCGCCAGGCCTGCGCGTACAGGCCCAGCGTCAGATGCGGCACGTAGGGCGCGAAGCGGATTTCGGGCCGCACCGCGTCGAGTGCGGCGCGCAGCGGCGGCAGCGCGCGCTGCGCATCATCGACCGCCAGGAACGCGGCCGAGTCGAAGCTGTCGAGGCCGCCGATCGTCAGTTCGAACGGCGGCGGCGCCAGCGCCTGCAAGGCCGCGAGCTGGGCGGCGAGCGCCGCGCGCGGACAATCGTCGTCGTGCACGGCGTGCTCGGCGACGAAGCCGCAGACGTGCAGCGTAAGGTGCGGCGCGCGCCGCTGCGGCAGCCACAGATCGCCGAGCCGCTCGCGCAGCATCGCCAGCCGCGCGCGCAGCGGCGCGTCGTCGGCGTCGATCAGCCAGACCGCATAGTCGACGCGGCCGCGGCGCCAGGCGGCGGGATCACACAGGCTGGCGGCGATGACCGTATCGGTCGCGGCGCTGAAATGCCGCGGCATCAGGCCTGCGCCTGCTGTCCGTCGTCCTCGTCCGGCGCGTCCGGCGGCGCCCCGCCGCCGCGCCGCAGCAGGCGGTTGCGCCATTCCCACTGCAGGGCCGGATCGGCGTCGGCGAGCATCTTCACGTTGCCGCCGACCAGACTGGCGACCGGCACGCCGCCGCGCAGCAGCACGCGGTTGGCGGGCAGCGCCGGCACGCGCTCGCCGGGCATGATGAGGCCGGTGAGGTTCAGCGGATCGCAGCCGGACACCGCGACCAGCGCGCCGTCGCGGTCCTCGCGCTGGCGCGCCAGGCTCGCCGCCGCCTCGGGCAGCGCGAACTGCTCGCCGGCGAAACCGTTGACGAAGCGACCGCCGCGGATCTCGCCGCGCGCTTCGAGACGGCGCAGCACGTAGAACAGCTCGCGCCACGGCGGCAGCTGCGGCTCGCGTTCGACCAGCTTGCGGAAGACGACGCCGTAGCGCTTCAGCAGCACGCGCGCGACATGCTCGATGTCGGCGCCGTCGGTGGCGCCGGCCTCGGCGCGCCGCGGCCGCACCAGGCTCCAGCGGCCAGCGCCTTCGAGATTCTCGAAGGCGGCGCGCAGGCCGCCGCGGCGCAGCCGCCGCGCCTTGATCTCGGCGGGCGCGACCAGCGCGCGCAGGCCGGCGAAGCCGTCGGCGGTGACCAGACCGTGGCTGACCAGCTCGCCGAGCGCGGTTTCGACTTCGCTGCGCAGGCGGGCGGTGTCGTCGACGAGGTCGACGAAGAACGACGCGCCGTGCGTGCGCAGCGCGTCGAGCACGGCGCGTGCGGGGCCCGACAGCTCCGGATCGGCGTCGGGCGCGGCCTGCCAGTAGGCGGCGTGCTCGCGCGACAGCAGCACGATCGGCGTCGCGCGCACCGGCGCGCTCTTGCGCGCCTCGCCGGCGCCGTTCGGCAGGCGTTGCCAGAGCACGCGCCCGGTCGCGCACAGCTGATCGAGCCAGTGCGGCTCGTACCAGCGCAGGCGCGCCGGCAGGATCTCGCTTTCCCAGGCGCTGGCCGCGATCGGAAAACCTTCCAGCTGCGCGAGCACCGCTTCGAGCGCGACCGGGCCTTCGCGCTGTTCGCCGCCGGCGAGGCCCTGCCAGCTCAGCAGGAAGCGCATCAGCGCGGCCGGCGAGACCGGCGCGAACTCGGCGCGCTTGCGGTCGCGCGTGTAGCGGTGGATGCGTGCGAGGCGGCGCCGCTCGCACCATTCGACGGCGTCGGCGGCGACCGCCTCCGGCGTGAAGGCGCCGCGCATCACGAAGCCCTGCTGTTCGAGCGCGAGCAGCGCCAGCTCGATTTCCGCGGTCTCGACGCCGAGCGGCCGCGCCAGCTCGGCGGCGGTGATCGGGCCGAGGCCTTCGAGGCGGCTGCGCATCAGCTCGCGCAGCGCGGACTCGCGATCGAGCGGCGCGCCGAGCAGCGGCGCGTCGCCGTCGACGGCGGCGTCGGGCAGCACGGTGCCGAGTTCGCGCAGGCGCTCGGCGGCGACCCACAAGGCTTCGCCGTCGCCGGCCGGGCGCAGGCGCGCGACGCGCCGCGCCGCCATCAGGCTCTTCAGCATCGCTGCCCAGGGCCGCGCCTCGCCGTCGACGAGGAAGCCGTGCACGACCAGCGCGTCGTGCAGCTCGTCCTCGTTGAGCGGGTCGGGGCGCAGCTCCTCGCGCACGCGCTCGATCGCCGCAGGATCGAGGCGGCCGAGATCGGTGACGGTCTGTGGTTCAAGGCTGCTGCGGCTCTTCACCGCCAGCGTGCGGCGTTCCTCGGCGGCGCCGTCGTCGAGGAAGGCGTAGGGCTTGGCGCTGAGGATCGCCTCCGACAGCGGCGAAGGCGCCGTGAGGTCGCGGCAGACGATCTCGACGGCGCCCGATTCGAGCCGGCGCAGCAGGGCGAGAAAACCGTCGACGTCCATCAGCTCGTGCAGGCAGTCGTCGAGCGTCTGGTGCACGAGCGGATGGTCCGGCACCTCGCGGTCGCCGGGCAGATTGTCCTGGCAGGCGACCGCGTCCGGGAAGGCGTGCGTCAGCAGGTCCTCGGCATCGGAGCGCTGGAACTGCGGCGGCACGCGCCGGCCGTTGCGGTTGCGCGCCACCGCGAGCGCGACCGACGCCGCCCAGCGCCAGCGCGTGCCGAACATCGGCGCCTGCAGCACCGCCTGCACCAGCACCTCCTGCGCGCTGTTCGAATGCAGGTAGTGCGCGACGTCTGCGAGCGGAAAGCTGTGCGTGGGGCCGAGCGAGAGCACCAGCGAATCTTCCAGCGCGGCGGCCTGCAGCTCGAAGTTGAACTGGCGGCAGAAGCGTTTGCGCAGGGCCAGGCCCCAGGCGCGCATGATGCGCGAGCCGAGCGGCGCGTGGATCACGAAATGCGTGTCGCCCACTTCGTCGAAGAAGCGCTCGAAGACGATTTTTTCGCGCGTCGGCAGCAGGCCGAGCGCGGTCCTGGCGGCGTGCAGGTACTGCGCGAGCTGCACCGCGGCGCCGCCGGACAGGCCGAGATCGCCGACCAGCCACTGCGCGCAGGCGTCGACGCCGTCGGCGAGCGCTGCGTCGGCGCGGGCGCGCAGGCGCGAGACGGCGACCGACAGCTCGTCGCTGCGGCCCGGCGCTTCGCCGAGCCAGAACGGCAGGTTCGGCGGCTGGCCCCTGGCGTCTTCGACGATGACGCGGCCGGTCTCGATCTTGAGAATGCGGTACGAGGCGTTGCCGAGCTGGAAGATGTCGCCGGGCAGCGATTCGAACGCGAAATCCTCGTTCAGCGTGCCGATGCGCAGGTCTTCCGGCGCGAGCACGACTTCGGAATCGAACTGATCGGGAATCGTGCCGGCGTTGGTGACCGCGGTCAGCTTGGCGCCGCGCCGGCCACGCAGGCGGCGGTTGACCTGATCGTAGTGCAGCAGCGCGCCGCGGCGGCCGCGCCGCGTGGCGTAGCCGTCGGCGAGCATGCGCACGACTTCCTCGAAGCGTTCCGCCGTCAGCTCGCGGTACGGCAGCGCGCGGGCGAAGCGCGCGTACAGCGCGTCGAGCGGCCAGTCCTGGCAGGCGACCTCGGCGACGATCTGCTGTGCGAGCACGTCGAGCGGCGCCGGCACGATCGTCGCGCGGTCGAGCTCGCCGCGCTGCACGCAGTCGAGCAGCGCCACGCATTCGACGAGATCGTCGAGCGAGACCGGGAACAGCCGGCCCTTCGGCACCGCGCGCACAGCGTGGCCGGCGCGACCGACGCGCTGCAGGAAGGCGTTGATGCCGCGCGGCGAGCCGATCTGGCAGACCAGGTCGATGTCGCCGATGTCGATGCCGAGTTCGAGCGAGGCGGTCGCGACCAGGGCCTTCAGCTCGCCGGCCTTGAGGCGCTGCTCGGCGCGCAGGCGGTGCTCCTTGGCGAGGCTGCCGTGATGCGCGGTGACGTGTTCGGCGCCGATGCGTTCGGCGAGGTGATGGGCGATGCGTTCGGCCAGGCGGCGCTGGTTGACGAAGATCAGCGTCGTGCGGTGTTCCGCGATCAGCGCCGCGAGGCGGTCGTAGACCTCGCCCCAGACTTCGTTGGCCATCACCGGCGTCAGCGGCGCGAGCGGCACTTCCAGCGCGAGATCGCGCTCGCGCTTGTGGCCGGCGTCGACGATCGCGCACTGCGCGGCGCGGGCGCCGAGCAGCATCTGCGCCATCAGCTCGATCGGCTTCTGCGTCGCCGACAGGCCGATGCGCAGCGGCGCGCGCTCGCACAGCGCGTCGAGTCGTTCCAGCGTCAGCGCCAGATGCGCGCCGCGCTTGGTGCCGGCGACCGCATGCAGCTCGTCGACGATCACGGTGCGGACCTTGCCGAGCATGCCGCGGCCGGCGTCCGAGCTGAGCAGGATGAACAGCGATTCCGGCGTCGTCACCAGAATGTGCGGCGGCACCTTCTTCATGCGCTCGCGCTCGAAGCTGGAGGTGTCGCCGGTGCGCACCGCGGTGCGGATCGCCAGCTCGCCGAGGCCCAGTTCGCGGGCGCGCGCGGCGATGCCGGCGAGCGGCGCTTCGAGGTTCTTCTGGATGTCGTTCGACAGCGCCTTCAGCGGCGAGATGTACAGCACCTGCGTTTCGTCCGGCAGGCCCTGCTCGACGCCTTCGGCGACCAGTTCGTTGATCGCCGCGAGGAAGGCGGCGAGCGTCTTGCCCGAGCCGGTCGGGGCGGTGATCAGCGCGTCGCGGCGCTGTGTCGTGACCTGCCAGGCCTGGCGCTGCACGGCGGTCGGCTCGCCGAACGCCGTGCCGAACCAGTCGGCGACGGCCGGATGGAACAGGCCGGCGAGCGGACCTTCGCTGGCGGTCCGGCGGGCGGCGAGGGGAAGCGAGTGCTGCATGGCGCTAGCTTAGACCATCGTCGGGCGCGAACGATCCCGGCGCCGCGCGGACCCGGCCCGGCGCACGGCCGGCCGGCCGGCCTGGCCGGCGATTCCCGTAGAATGAAGCACTTGCGCAGTCATTCCTTGTTCGTGATCCGCCGCGCAGTGGCGCGGCGACGGTGAGCTTGCGGTGTTCGACTGGATCAATGTGCTGGCGGGATTCGGCGTCGGGGTGCTGGTCGGACTGACCGGCGTCGGCGGCGGCGCGCTGATGACGCCGATCATGGTGCTGCTGTTCGGCGTCGCGCCGCATACGGCGGTCGGCACCGATCTGTGGTTCGCCGCGATCACCAAGATCGTCGGCGGCTGGGTGCACGGCAAGCGTGGCTCGGTCGACTGGCAGGTTCTGCGCCGCATGTTCTACGGCAGCATTCCGGCCGCGCTGCTGACCCTGCTGTGGCTGCATCAGAGCGGTAGCGGCCCGTCGCACAACGGCCTGATGCTGAAGATGCTCGGCTTCGTGCTGGTGCTGACCTCGATCGCCGCGGTGTTCCGCCAATCGGTGCACCGCATCGGCGAGCGGATGCGCGCCGAGCGCGCCGCCGCGTTCAAGGCGATGCAGCCGGGCGCGACTGTGGCCGCCGGCGCGGTTCTGGGCTTTCTCGTCACCTTCACGTCGATCGGCGCCGGTGCGCTCGGCGCCGTGCTGCTGCTGTATCTGTACCCGCGGCGGATGAAGCCGAGCACGCTGGTCGGGACCGATATCGTGCATGCGATCCCGCTGACGCTACTGGCCGGGTCCGGGCACTTGCTGCTCGGCAACGTGGACTTCGCGCTGCTCGGCACCCTGCTCGTGGGCTCGGTACCCGGCATCGCGCTCGGCTCGCTGGCTGCGGCGCGCGCGCCCGAGCGCCTGATCCGCGGCCTGATTTCGCTGTTGCTGACGGTGGTCGGCCTCAAGATGCTGCTGGCCTGAAGCTGCCGGCCGGCGGCGCCGGCCGAAGCGGCGGACCATCACCGCAGTGCAGCGGCCGCCGGCGGGCGTTCTGGCAATGCGGGTCGGCAGGGGCATGGCACTACTCCGGAGCGGGGTTGGTCGCCATCTAACGCGCCAGCGGGCTCAGAAACTGAGCCCGGTTCGTCGCACAATGCATGCATCGAAAAACCGGAGTCGCCGATGGGCGTCACCCTCGACAACAAGCTGGTCGTCGCCTTGTCCTCACGCGCGCTGTTCGATTTCGAGGCCGAGAACCGCGTCTTCGACGAGCAGGGCGACGGCGCCTACGAGCGCCTGCAGCTGGAACGCATCGACCAGCCGGCGAGGCCCGGCGTCGCGTTTCCGCTGGTCAAGAAGCTGCTCGCGTTCAATGAGGACGGCGAGCACCGCGTCGAGGTCGTGATCCTGTCGCGCAACGACCCGGTTTCCGGCCTGCGCGTATTCAACTCGGCAAAGGCGGAAGGGCTCAACCTGCAGCGCGGCGTCTTCACCAAGGGCGAGGCGCCGTACCGCTATCTGAAGCCGCTCGGCGCGCATCTGTTCCTGTCGGCCAATCCCGACGACGTGCATGGCGCGCTCGATTCGAAGTTCCCGGCCGCGCGCGTGTTCTCGACCTCGCTGGTCGACGCCGCGCGGCATCCGCAGGAACTGCGGATCGCCTTCGACGGCGACGCGGTGCTGTTCTCCGACGAAGCCGAACAGGTCTACCAGTCCGCCGGCCTCGACGCCTTTCAGGCGCACGAAACGGCGCATGTCGCGCGGCCGCTGCCGCCGGGGCCGTTCAAGCCGCTGCTCGAAGCGCTGCACCGGCTGCAGCGCGCGGCCGGCGAGAAAGTGTCGATCCGGCTGCGCACCGCGCTCGTCACCGCGCGCAGCGCGCCGGCGCACGAGCGCGCGATTCGCACGCTGATGGACTGGGGTATCGAGGTCGACGAGGCGATGTTCCTCGGCGGACTGCAGAAGGGGCCGTTTCTGCGCGAGTTCGAGCCGGATTTCTTCTTCGACGATCAGGTTTCGCACTGCGAATCCGCCGTCGTCGCCGGGCCGACGGGGCATGTGTCGGCCGGTGTCGTCAACCGCCGCGCGATCGTCGACGTGGCCGAGGCGGCGCCGGCGGCCCGCGCGTAGGCGGTCCGCCGGTCGCACCGACCGGGGCTACTAGCGCAGCTGCAGCTTCGCCAGCGCGCGCGAGCGCTGCAGCGCGACGAATTCGAGCGCGCCGAGCACGGCGGCGCCGCCGAGGGTGACGGGCGTCGAGGTCATCATTTTGCGGACGAGGCGGGCCATCACGTGCTCCTGCCGGCGCGGTTGGCCGGGATCGGATATCTGGTGAAAAACCGTATCAAGGCCGTGTGACGGGACGATGGCGCGCCCGTGACAGCGGCGCCCGTGACCGCCGCGTGTCAAAGGGATGACATATCGGCGCGCCAAGATTCGCCGGCCGATGCCGCCCCTCCTCACGTCCGCCCTTCCCGCCGAGCTGGCCGATCTGCAGCGCCTGATCGACGCGGCGCCGCCGACGCTGCAGGCGCGCGTGCTCTGCGAGATCGAGGTCCGCGACCGCCGCCTGCCGGTGCACGCGCTGACGCTCGGCAATCCCGATCCGGCATTGCCGGCAGTCGGCTTCTTCGGCGGCGTGCATGGTCTCGAACGCATCGGCGCCGAGGTCGTCATCGCCTATCTGCGCAGCCTGGTTTCGCGGCTGGCCTGGGACGCCGCGCTGCATCAGCAGCTCGAACACGTGCGCCTGGTCTTCATGCCGCTCGTCAATCCGGGCGGGCTGTGGCTGGGCACGCGCGCCAATCCGCGCGGCGTCGATCTGATGCGCAACGCGCCGGTCGACGCGGCCGAGGCGGTGCCGTTCATGGTCGGCGGACAGCGGCTCAGCGCCGGTCTGCCGTGGTATCGCGGCGCGAGCGGCACGGCAATGGAAGCCGAAAGCGCGGCGCTGTGCGCGCTGGTCGAGCAGGAGCTGCTCGGCCGGCCGTTCGCGATCGCCATCGACTGCCATTCCGGGTTCGGCGTCGACGATCGCCTCTGGTTTCCGTACGCACACACGCGCCAGCCGATTCCGCACCTGGCCGAGATGCATGCGCTGAACGCGATCTTCGCGAGCAGCCACGCGCATCATCGCTACGTGTTCGAGCCGCAGAGCCTGCAGTACCTCACGCACGGCGATCTGTGGGATCACCTCTATCTGCGCGCGCTGCGCGAGCCGGCGCAGACCTTCCTGCCGCTGACGCTGGAAATGGGCTCGTGGCTGTGGGTCAAGAAGAACCCGCGCCAGCTGTTCACGCGCTACGGCATCTTCAATCCGCTGATCGCGCATCGCCAGCAGCGGGTGATGCGTCGCCATATCGCGCTGCTCGATTTCTTCATGCGCGCGGCGATCGGCTACCGGCGCTGGCTGCCGCGCGACGGCGAGCGCGACGCGCACCAGGCGCAGGCCATGGCGCGCTGGTATGCGAAGCTGCGCGCATGAACGACACCCCCTGGATATTGCTGCGCGGCCTGATTCGCGACAGCCGGCACTGGGGCGATTTCCCGCGGACGCTGGCGGACCGCCTCGGTCACCCGCCGGTTGTCGCGCTCGATCTGCCGGGCAACGGTGTGCTGCACGCGCAGGCCAGCCCGGACCGCGTCGAGGGCATGGTCGCCTACTGCCGGGACGAGTTGCGCCGCCGCGGCCTGCGGCCGCCGTATCGCGTGCTGGCGATGTCGCTCGGCGCGATGGTAGCCGCCGCGTGGGCGCAGGCGCATCCGCAGGAGCTCGATGCCGCGGTGCTCGTCAATACCAGCCTGCGGCCGTTCAGTCCGTTCTGGCAGCGCCTGCGGCCGCCGGCCTATCCGCGCATTCTCGGCATGCTGCTGCGCGCGGACCCGCGTCGCGGCGAGGAGACCGTGCTGCGGCTGACGACGACGCGCAGCGCCGAGCATCGCGGCGTGCTCGACGACTGGGTCGCCTGGCGTCTCGCCTGCCCGGTCACGCGCGCCAACGCGCTGCGCCAGCTGCATGCCGCGATCCGCTTTCGCGCGCCGCGTCGCGCCCCGGCGACGCGGCTGTTCGTGCTCGTCGGCCTCGGCGACCGGCTCGTCGATCCGCGCTGTTCGCAGCGACTCGCACAAGCCTGGAACAGCCCGATCGCCGCACACCCGAGCGCCGGCCACGACCTGCCGCTCGACGACGCCGACTGGGTCGCCGAGCGCATCGCCGGCTGGCTGTCGTACTGAGGCGACTTGCCAGGCGCACCTGCCTCCGGCAAAGCTCGGCGCATGAACGACAAACCCCATGCGCCGTCCTGCGAGCGCAACCGCGATCCGATTCTCGCGGTGCTGCGCGAGCATCTCGCCGATCGCCACAGCGTGCTGGAGATCGGCAGCGGGACCGGCCAGCATGCTGTCCATTTCGGCGCCGCCTTGCCGCAGCTGCAATGGCAGACGTCCGAGTGCGCCGCGGCACATGAGGGCATTCGCGCCTGGCTGGCCGAGGCCGCGCTGCCGAACGTGCTGGCGCCGATCGCGCTGCAGATCGGTCGCGACCCGTGGCCCGTGCAGGCGTACGACGCGGTGTTCACCGCCAATACGCTGCACATCATGGCCTGGCCCGAAGTCGAACAGCTGTTCGCCGGTCTCGGCACCGGCGTGCTGGCGCGGGGCGGTCGTCTGGTCGTCTACGGACCCTTCAACGAGGGCGGGCGCTACACCAGCGACAGCAACGCCGCGTTCGACGAATGGCTCAGGGCGCGCGGCGCGCACATGGGCATCCGCGACATCGAGGCAGTCGACGCCCTCGCGCGGGAGATCGGCTGCGAGCGCGTCGTCGATCTGGCGATGCCGGCGAACAACCGCTGCATCGTCTGGCAGCGTCACGCGTAGCAGCGCTTCGTTACCGCGCCGCGCGGGCCGGCCCGCGCTGTCGCCGGCGGGCGGTCCGGGCTTACCGCGGATCCGCGCGGTTTTGCAGACGCTCGCGAAGCTCCTTCTGGTAGCTGTAGCCGCGCTGTGTGAGGCGGTGCTCGTAGCCCAGCAGTCTTTCGAGATTCTGCGTCGCACGGTCCATCAGCGCCTGCGCTTCGGCGTACTGGCCGAGCGCCCCGAGCGTGCGCGCCAGCGAGATGTCGATGGTCCAGGTCACATAGTGCTCGTCGGTCAGCGCGCGGTGCGCGAGCGCCGACGTCTTGCGCTGTAAGGCCAGCGCTTCCTTCCAGCGTCCGAGATCCTGCAGGCTGCGCGCGATGTTGTGCGCGGTCATCAGCGTTTCACGGCGGTCCTCGCCCAAGGCCTGCACCTGTCCGGCGTAGACCTTGCCGTAGAGAACCAGGGCCCGCTGGTGATCGCCCTTTTGGGCGTAGAGCGTCGCCAGATTGGCGCGGATCTGCAGGCCGCTGGCGTCGAGCTCGCCGAAGCGGGCGACGATTTCCCGCGACGCGAACTCCTGCAGCGCGATCGCCCGGTCGACCTGCCCCAGATGCTGAAGGGCGAGCGAGAGCTGGTTGGCCGTGACCAGCGTCTGCGGGTGTGTCGGACCATAGATGCGCTGCATGTCGGCATACAGAGGATCGAGGATCGCTAGGGCCTCCTCGTCGCGGCCCTGCCCGGCCAGTCGCCCTCCGACCGAAACGCGCAGCGTCAAGGTCGCCGGCGCGTCGGCGCCCAGCACACTCACATAACGCTGCAGCGCCGTCTGATAGGCCTCGTCGGCTTCCGGACGGCCGAGCTCCTCGAGCAGATTCGCCCGGATGCGCGCGTAATGAAGGCCGAGCTCGGATTTCGGATCGAGGCGCGCCACCTGCGGGCGCAGCGACTCGATCTGCTTCAGGCCGAGTTCGGCGTTGCCGAGGCCGCGCTGCAGTTCGGCGAGAAAGATCTGTGCCTCCAGCGCACGTTCTTTCAGCTTGTGACGGTCGGCAAGCTGCTGCGCGGCCTGGTACTCGGCAATGCTCTCGTCGTAACGATCGAGGTTGGCGTAGACGTCGGCGAGCAGCAGGCGCGCGTCGATCAGCGTCTGCGGGTGGCGGTCCTCGGGCTGCAGCAGCGCGATGGCGGCCAGCAGCTGCTCGATCGCGGCGTCGTCCTGCGCCAGGCCGGAAAACACCGAGCCGAGCGTGCTGCGCACGCGGGCCTGCAGTTGCGGGCGATCGGCGAAGCGCTCGCCGACGCGGCGCGCCGCTGTTTCGACGACTTCGCGGACCGTCATGTCGCTGCGCCCGGTGGCGCGCGGGTCCGCCGAGTCGAGCAGATCGTGCTGGAGAAAATCGTTGATCGCGGCGGTCTCCGCCTGGGCGTCGCGCGCCGCGTCACGGGCCTTGCGCGCCAGATAGTAGAGCGTGCTGCTCGCCGTCAGGCCGGCGACCAGCAGGGCATAGGCGGCGATCATCCAGCCGCGCCGCGCGCGCCAGCGTTCCATCTGCCGCCGCGTCGCCTCGGCGCGCTCGGCGGATTCGCGTTCGAGCGTACGCCGCTGCCGGCGCTGCTCGAGCGTGCGCAGACGCCGTTCCAGCTCGGAGGCGTCGGCCAGGCGGCGGGCCGGATCGAGATCGGCGGCGGCGGCGATGTCCTCGCGCAGCAGCTCGTCGCTGACGTCGCGCTCCCAGCCCGGGGCCAGCGGGCGGCGCAGGTCGCCGACGACCAGCTGATACAGGAGGACGCCGAGCGCATAGATGTCGGATTTCAGCGTCGCCGGCTGACCGGCGAGCAGTTCGGGTGCGATGTAAAGCAGCGAGCCGGACGAATCGTCTTCGGAGATGTCGCGCGTCAGGCCGAGGCGTGTGATCGACAGCGCTTCGAGGCGCGTGTCGTCGATCAGGCGTCCGCTGCCGAAGTCGGCGAGCAGGATGCGCAGGCCCTCGTGATCGTCCGCGACCAGCAGGTTCGCCGGCTTGACGTCCTTGTGCAGGATGCCGACGCGATGCGCGGCGGCGAGCGCGGCGGCGGCCTGCGCGACGAATTCGATGCGCTGTGCGAGCGGCGTCTGCGGATGCCGGCCGAGCCAGGATTCCAGGCTGCCGTTCGGATACCACGCCGTCTCGATGAAGTACGGAGCCTCCTGCAGGTTCCAGTCGAGGACTGCCGCCAGCGCGGCTTGTTCGCCGAGACTTTCGGAGAGCAGGCGCTGCAGGGTGATTTCGCGCTTGAGCGTGGACAGGGCGCTGCCGTCGCCGGCGAACTTGAAGATCCGCCGTTCGCGCGTCTTCTCGTGCTCGACCAGCCAGGTTTCGTTGCGGCCCTGGCCCAGACGTTCCAGCAATCGCCAGTTGGGGCGCAGCGGCGGATGTTCGCCGGCCTGCAGGTGCAGGATCGCCGGCGACTGGGTCTGCACCGGGGTCAGGCGCTCGACCGATGCGTCGAACCGGTAGCCGTAGCCGTGCACGGTGCGGATCAGATTCTGCTCGGCATCGCCGATCGCACGTCGCAGCAGCGACACCGCCCGCGACAGCACCGATTCGCTGAGGACGCGGCCGGGCCAGACCGCTTCCATCAGCTCGTCCTTGGTGATGACTTCGCCGGGGTGGCGGACGAACAGGCGCAGCAGTTCCAGCGACTTCGACTCGATATTGACCGGCTCGCCGCGATGCAGGATTTCGAGGCGGAATTCGTCGAGTTCGGTGTCGCCGAAGCGCCAGCGCGCGGGACGCAGATTCGGTTCGGGGCTCGGTGTGCTCATGCCCGTGCGGTCATCTTTCGGGGTGGCGTAGGAAGGGATCGGTCGGCCTGCCATTCTGCCTGCAGCTGCAGCGCGCGCTGCAGATAGCGGGGGTCGACGTCCGGCAGGCGCCGCAGGCGCGCGATCGAGGTCGCGAACAGGCGCTCCGCTTCGTCATGCTGTCCGAGCCTGCCGAGGGTGCGCGCCAGCGAGTATTCGACGACGGCGTTCAGCCAGTGATCCGGCGGCAGCGCGCCGCGGGCGGCGGCGTGCAGTTGGCGCTGCACTTCCAGCGCGTCGTCCCAGCGGTTCAGATCCTGCAGCATGCGGCCATAGTTCTGCGCGGCGATCAACGAATAGCTCTCGCCTGCGCCGAACTTGGCGACCTGCACCGCGTAGACGTCGCGATACAGAGCGGCGGCTTCGGCGACGCGGCCCAGATCGCTGTACAGGCTCGCCAGCGCATTGCGCGTGCTCTGCACGTCCGTGTGCCGCGGGCCGAGGACGCGGATCTGCTCGGCGAGGGTCTGCTCGATCAGCGCCAGCGCCGCGCGGTCGTCGTTCTGGTAGTCCATGACGATGCCGAGCGCCTGCGCGACCAGCAGACTGATCTGGTGCTGCGCTCCGAGCGCCAGGCGCGCGTCCGCCCACAGGGATTCGAGCTTGGCGCGCGCTTCGGCATAGCGGCCGGAGAGGAGCAGCGCGGAACCGGCGACATAGCGCGAGATGAGCGCCTCCGGATGCGTCGCGGGATAGAAGCGCAGGCTGAGCGCAAGCGCCTCCGCGCTGCTGCGCTCGCAATCCTCGATGAGCCCGAGGTCGCACAGCGTGGTGGCCCGCGAACGCAGGATCTTGAGCTGCAGCGGGTGATCGGCGGCGAGCCGGGATTTCGCTTCGTCGTGCAGCGTCTCGAGTTCGCTCAGGGTGGTTTCGAGCGTCGAGGCCGGCGGGCCGAACTTGGCCAGCTCCAGGCGGGCCTCGAGTTCGAGCTCGGGTGAACGGCTGGAGCGCGCGAGTGCCAGAGCCTCGTGCAGCGCTTCCTGCGCCGGCGCCAGTTGCTCATCGGCGCGCAGCCGGCTGGCGAGCCCGAGATAGACCTGCGCGGCCAGGCGTGGCTGTTCGGCGGCGTGGGCTTCGACCAGTACCTGCGCCGCCTGAAACTGCTGGCCGGCGGCGTCCGCCTCGCCGAGGCCGTCCAGCGCACTGCCGAGGGTGCGCCGCACGCGCGCCTCGGCGAGCGGCTGTGCGGCGAAACGCGCGCCGACGCGTTCGGCCGCGATCGACAGCAGCTCCCGAACCGTGATGTCGGGCCGCCCCGACAGCTGCGGATCGGTGGCGGCGAGCAGGTCGTCGAGCAGGAATTGGTTGACGGCGGAAGCGGAGGCCTCGGCCTGGCGGGCCTGGTCGCGGGCCTGGCGCGCGGCGAGATAGAGGCCGGTGCTGAGCGCCATGCCGAGCGCCAGTGCGCCGCTGGCGGCGAAGACCCAGCCGCGCCGCGCGCGCCAGCGTTCGATCTGCCGGCGTGCGTGCGCGGCGCGCTGCGCCTCGGCGCGGTCGAGTTCGAGTTGCAGGCGGCGGCCGTCGATCGCGCGCAGGCGCCCGGCGAGCTGGCCGGCGTCGGCGAGGCGGCGGGCCGGGTCGAGCTCGGCGGCGGCGGCGATGTCCTCGCGCAGCAGCGGATCGGCGATGTCGCGCTCCCAGCCGGGCGCCAGCGGGCGACGCAGGTCGCCGACGATCAACTGGTAGAGCAGCACGCCGAGCGCGTAGACGTCGCTGCGCAGCGTCGCCGGCTGGCCGGCGATGACCTCGGGCGCCAGATACATCAGCGAGCCGGAGGGCTCGCCGCCGCGAATGTCGCGGGTCAGGCCGAGGCGGGTGATCGACAGCGCCTGCAGGCGGGTGTCGTCGATGAGCGCGCCGGAGCCGAAGTCGGCGAGCCGGATCGCCGGCCGGCCGCCGGTCTCGACGATCAGCAGGTTGGCGGGTTTGACGTCCTTGTGCAGCACGCCGACCGTGTGCGCGGCGGCCAGCGCTTCGGCGGCCTGGGCGACGAGTTCGAGGCGGATCTCCTGGCCGATGCCAGGGTGCGCGCCGAGCCAGGCTTCGAGACTGCCGGCCGGACACCATTCGGTTTCGATGAAGTAGGGCGCCTGCTGCAGGTTCCAGTCGAGCAGCGGCACGAGTGCCGACCGCGCGCCGAGGCTTTCGGTCAGCAGGCGCTGCAGGGTGATCTCGCGCTTGAGCGTCGACAGGCCGGCGCCGTCGCCGGCGAACTTGAAGACGCGGCGCTCGCGGGTCTTGCCGTGCTCGACCAGCCAGGTTTCGTTGCGGCCCTCGCCGAGGCGTTCGACGAGCTTCCAGTTCGGGCGCAGCGGCGGCTGCCCGCCGGGCTGCAGGGGGAGCGCGGCAGGCGACTGCGACCGCACCGGCGTCAGACGCTCGACGGCGACATCGAAGCGGTAGCCGTAGCCATGCACCGTGCGAATGACGCTCTGGCTGCCGTCGCCGATCGCTCGCCGCAGCAGCGAGATCGCGCGGGCGAGCACCGATTCGCTGAGCACGCGCCCTGGCCAGACGGCCTCCATCAGCTCGTCCTTGGTCAGGACTTCGCCGGGATGGCGGACGAACAGGCGCAGCAGCTCCAGCGACTTCGGTTCGACGGCGACCGTCCTGCCGCCACGGACGACTTCCAGCCGGAACTCGTCCAGCTCGGCGTCGCCGAAACGCCAGCGCGCCGGCTGCAGATTCGCTTCAGGAATCGCTGCGTCCATTCGCCCCTCCCCCGGGCGCGACGACCGCGGCCCGCCCATCGTTCTCACAGATTCTTGATATGGCGAGAGATTTTCCGCCTCAAGAAAACCTCAAAAAAGCCTCAGGCACGCCTAAGGACGCTGGCGGGTGCGCGCCGTAGCGTGCCGCTCACACCCTTTCTTCCCGATCAGGAATTGCTCATGAAATGTCGATATTCGAAGGCGGAGATTCTCGCCATCCTGCGCGAGTATGACAGTGGCGAGTCGCCGTCGGTCGTGAGCCTCTGCGCAAAACACCGCATCTCCCGGCAGGCCTACTACTACTGGCGCGCCAAGTACGGCAGCGAATCGGCCGGCGAGCAGCGCCTGGCCGCCCTCGAGCAGGAAGTGCGCGCGCTGCGGGCGCTGATCGACGCGCGCCTCTACGGCAATCCGGACATGCGCCTGCCGGCCTATCGCGCCGCGGCCTATCCGGCCCGCGCCGCCGCCTGAGCGCAGCGGAACACGCAAGCCCCGGGCCGGTGGGGGGCACCGGCCCGGGGTCCCGCTCGTGTTGGAAGCCGTCCGGCTCCTGCACTCAATCATGCAGTTCATTTGGGAGACATCAATGACGGATTCTTTACACGCAGTGCGTGCCATGCGCCGCTCGGCGCTGGCGTGGCGGCTGGCCCTGGGAAGCCTCGTCGGCACCGGCCTCAGTGCCGTCGCGTTCGCGGCCGCCGCGCAGGGCACCGGGAGCGACGCCCCGGCTGCCGCGCCTGCCGACGAGATCGAGACGATCGTCGTCACCGGCTCGAACATCCGCCGCACGGACAAGGAAACCGCCTCGCCGGTGCAGATCCTGTCGCGCGAGGACATCGAGCGCACCGGCAAGCAGAACATCGCCGAAATTCTGCGCAGCGTGTCGGCCGACAACCAGGGCTCGCTGCCGACGTCTTTCTCGAACGGCTTCGCCGCCGGTTCGGCCGGCGTGTCGCTGCGCGGTCTCGGTCTCAGCTCGACGCTGGTGCTGGTCAACGGCCGGCGCATGGCGCCATACGGCCTGGCTGACGACGGTCAGCGCAGCTTCGTCGATCTCAACTCGATCCCGCTCGAAGCGGTCGAACGGGTGGAAGTTCTCAAGGACGGCGCCTCGGCGATTTACGGCTCTGATGCGGTCGGCGGCGTGGTCAACATCATCTTGCGCCGCAACTATCAGGGCGCCAGTTTCGGCGCCAACTTCGGCACGTCGTACATGGACGATGGCGACATCAAGCGCCTCAACGCCAGCTACGGCATCGGCGATATGGCAGCCGACGGCTACAACGTCTTCGTGACGGCGGAAGGCTCGACGCAGCAGGCCATCAAGCAGAAGACGCGGCCCGGCTATCTCGGCACCAACGATCTGACTTCGTACGGCTGGTACGACAACCGGGTCGGCGCGGCGGCGGCGGGCCTCGGCATGTTCTACGACGAAGAGACGGACGAAGTGACCGGGCCGGCGTTCAATGCGCAGACGCCCTGGGGCTCGATCCGTCCGATCGGCGATACCAATCAGAGCCATCGCATCAACCTGACCGACTGCCCCGAGATTTCGGGCGTCACCGGCATGTGCGTGTTCGATCCGATCGGCTACTACGAGATCCAGCCGCAGCAGGATCGTTTCAACCTCTATACGCGAGGGGCTTTCCGTATCGCCGAGACGCTGCAGGCCTATGCGGAGGCCGGCTATTTCTATTCGAAGACGGAAGCGACCGGCACGCCGAGCGGCGTGCGTGACAGCGGCGTGTTCGATCCGAACAATCCGGGGACGCCGATGCGGCATCGGATCGTTCTTCCGGCAGGGCATCCGGACAACCCGGAGGATGGCGATCGCCAGCTGTACTACATGACGCGAGAACTCGGCGGACGTGACGGTACGAGCGAAAGCGACGTGATCCGCGTGCTGGCGGGACTCAGCGGCGACATCGCCATGTGGAACTGGGATTCCGGCGTCGGCTACATCGAGAACAAGCTGACCACCGAGTCGACGGGATATGTCCGGTTCTCGAAGCTTCAGGCGGCGCTGAACAACGGCACGTATCGCATCAACAACACTGCCGCCGTGCCGCAGTCGCTGCGCGACGAAATCTCGCCGAAGCTCGTTCGCGACGCCAAGACCTCGATTACGTTCGCGGACGCAAAGATCTCGGGCAGCCTGTTCGATCTGCCGGGCGGTCCCTTCGGGGTGGCGTTCGGTACCGAGTGGCGCAAGGAAAAGACCGATACGCCGCCGAATCCCTACACGGATATTGCCGACGTGATCGGTCTGGGCTACTCGGCGTTCAAGGCCGACCGCGATGTCTACGCCGGCTACGCCGAGATCAACGCGCCCGTGCTGAAGGTGCTCGAGCTGAACGCCGCCGTGCGTTACGACCACTACAGCGATGTCGGCAGTTCGACGACGCCGAAGTTCGGCGTGAAGTTCAAGCCCATCGACCAGCTGGCGCTGCGCGGCTCCTATGCCGAGGCGTTCCGCGCGCCCGGTCCGGCCGAGAGCGGCGACAGCGCGACATTCGGATACACGGGCATCGGCATCCTCACGATCGGCAATCCGGACATCAAGCCGGAGAAGGCCAAGAGCTATACCCTGGGCCTGGTGGTCGAGCCGTTCTCGGGGCTGAGCGCCTCGCTCGATTACTACAAGATCAAGCGGCGCGACGAGATCATCGCGGCCGATCAGGCGCTGGTGCTCGACGGGATCGAGCCGAACGGCGAGCCCGACAGCGCCGTCCCCGGTGCCCTGCCGAACTCGATGGTTTACTACAACGAGCTGGGGCGCATCGGTTCGATCTCGGCGCCCTATATCAACGCCAACTCGACGACGACCGATGGTCTCGATCTCGACCTCCGGCACCGCATGAAGCTGGACGGCATCGGTACGATCACGGCTTCGCTGACCTGGACGCACGTCCTCAACTTCGAGCGCAAGGTCGGTGATGAGACGCGCGAGTATGCCGGTACGCACGGGCCGTACGTGCTCAGCGCCGCCGCCGGTACGCCGCAGGACCGTGCCACGTTCGAGCTCGGGCTCGACCGCAGTTGGTGGTCGACCTCGCTGCTGGTCAGCTACGTCGGCGCGATGGACATGATCGACCACAAGGGCGAGGAGCTGTACGACATCGGCGACGGCACGGTGACGACGTCCACCGGCGAGGGCGCGTACGTCGCCGATCCGAACGGTCCGGTATGCGGCGTCTACAATCCGGACGGCACGCCGCGTTCGGGGTGCTCGCTGTCGTCGTTCACGACGGTGGACTGGTTCGCCAAGGTCGAGGTCGGCAGCAACTGGATCCTGAGCGGCTCGGTCCAGAACCTGTTCAACCGCATGGCGCCGTTCGATCCGTATACCTACGGCGGCCTCAACTACAACCCGGCGTTCCACCAGTCGGGCGCGGTCGGGCGTTTCTTCACGTTCGGCGTGAAGTACAACTTCTGAGGCAGCGCGCAGGAAGTGAAGATCCCGGCTGGATGTCAGCCGGGATTTTTTTGCCTGCCGGTTTGCCCGTATGCTGGGCCGCTTTCAGCATGCCGGGGCGGAAGTGAGCGAACGCAAATCACAGGCGCGGGGCGAGCGCCCCGACTACGGTGTCGACGCGCCGGACGTGGTGCGGCGCTTTCTCATGGTCGGCTCGGTCGCCATCGTGCTGCAGTTCGCCGCGCCCTCGCTGCTGGCGCTGGTGCCGGTGTCGTACGCGCAGATCCTGCAGGGAACCGCGCGATCGCTCGGCTGGATGGGCTATGGCTTCGTCGCCACGGCCTGCCTGATGCTCTGGGGCAGCCGCGTCGGCAAGCTGCGCCTGCGCGATCGGGTGCTCGATGCGCTGCCCTGGCGCGGTGATGAGCGCGTGCTCGATGTCGGCTGCGGGCGCGGCCTGATGACGGCGGGTGCGGCGCAGCGCGTGCCGAACGGACAGGTCGTCGGCATCGACGTCTGGCGCCGCGAGGATCAGGCACGCAACGGCCCGGACGCGGCGCGCCGCAATCTGCGCATCGAAGGCGTCGCGGCGCGCGCCGAGGTGCGCACCGCCGACATGCGCCGGCTGCCGTTCGATGCCGCCAGCTTCGACGCCGTCGTGTCGAGCTGGGCGCTGCACCATCTGGCCGGCTCCGACGAGCGGCTGCAGGCGCTGCACGAGATCGACCGCGTGCTAAAGCCCGGCGGCCGCGTCGCGCTGATCGACATCCGCCACGGCCGTGCATATGCCGCCTGGCTGCGCGAGCGCGGCTATGCGCAGGTGCGTGTCAGCGGCCCGAACTTCCTCTTTCTGGTGCCGACGCTGACGGTGACGGCGCAGAAGCGCTGAGCGCGTCTCAGCGGTTTTCGTAGCGGTTGATGTCGAGCACGCCGGCTTCGAGCGGCTCTCTTTCACGCTGCCAGGCCGCGAAGTCGTTGAACAGCGTCCAGAGCTGCGGGTGGGTGCGGCGGATGCCCCAGCGGGTGACGATGGTTTCGAAGTCTGCCGGCTGCCGGGCGGTGCGCAGCGCGGCGACGAAGGCGTCGATGTCGTCGAGCGGCACGTTGAACGCGAAGTTCGGGTAGTCGCCGAACACGCCGGGCGCGATCGTCAGCCGGTCCAGTTCCGGCTGCATGCGACCTTCCTCGTTGAACAGGAACGCGACGTTGCGGTGCGCGCGATCGCGGGTCAGCGAGTAGACGAGCCGGCCGCCGTCGTACGGTACGCGCAGCAGCGTCAGCTCCGGCAGCAGGGCGATCGCCGGCAGTTCCCTGGCGCGCTGGCCGGCGAGGCTGCGCAGGGCGCGTTCGGCGCGTGCGGCCGCGCTTGTCGTTTCCATCGGCGGGCAGTCGCCGGACGCGCAGCGGTTCAGGGTGTCGGCCGGGCCGGCGACCGCCTGCGTGCGGGCCTGTAGCTGCGCGATGAACTGTGGCATCGCCGGGCCTTTCTGGTAGGGCAGGCGGGTCGGCGTCTTGTCGTCGATGTCGGTGTACGCGATCGCCATCTTCAGTTGCCCGCCACGCTGGTACCACTGTTTCAGCAGCGGCTGGCGCGCCGGCGGCGGCAGGAAGCGCAGGAAGTTGACCTCGGCGCCGTTGCGGATCAGGTCGAAGTACAGGCGCGTCTGCAACTGGTGCGAGACGTTGCCGAACACGTCGAAGTTGACGACCAGTTCGTAGTAGGTGCGTTCGAACAGCGGGTAGTCCATCACCCACAGCGTCTCCGGTTCCGCCCCGTACAGGCCGCGGTGCACGAAGGCATTGTCGTGATGGCGGAAGATCGTCAGCAGCGCATCGCGGTTGTGGCCGTCGCCGTCCCAGATCTCGTCGAGCGTCGCGCCGTCCGGCGCGCTGGCGCGGTATTCGGCGCGCCGCAGCTGCTCGTAGTCGTTGCGCTGGTGCCGGTAGGCGATCCAGTCCGGACCGGCGCTCAGCAGCGTCGCGTCCTGGCCCGGCAGGCCGAGCAGCGGCGTGGCTTTGGCGCGGTAGTCGGCGTCGTTGACGTAGTGCTCGGTCGCCGGGTTCTCGAACACTGCCCAGAAGCGGTCGCGGATCACGTCGGTCGCGGTCTGGCCGGCGCAGACCGGGCCGCGGATGAAGTTGCGCGTGAAGTACAGCGCGTCGTCGAGCAGGAACTGGTAGCGGGCCTTCGCCGGCAGCGCGCGGAAGGTTTCGAACGGATTCGCGCGCTCGGTCTCGCCGTAGCCCGGCAGCGTCTCGATCGACCACGGTTCGGAGAAGAACCGATCCTCGAAGTGCTCGCGCTTGGCGTCGTCGAGTGCATAGATGATGCGGTTCTTCTCGACGACGGTTTCGTCGAGCAGGGCGAAGCGGTAATAGAAGACCTCGCCCGGATCGTCGTTCGGCCGCACCGTGGCGATCGTTTCGAGCGGCTGGCCGGCCGGCGTGCGCGAGCGCAGCAGACGGAAGAAATGCGGCTGCGCCTCGTCGCGGAAATACAGGTGCGCCGCGAACAGATGCTCGTACAGGTAGCGCGCGACCAGGCGTTCGCGCAGGCCCGGGCGGTTCAGATAGCGTTCCCAGCGTGCGATCGCGGCCAGCTCGCTGTCGTGGGCGCGATTCGGGCTGGCGTCGACGACGGCACCTTCGGCGAGCCAGGTCGTCAGCGTCGCGTATTCGGCATCATCGAGTCCGGTGACGGCCAGCGGCATGCCCTCGCGCGGATGCTTGCCAGCATACGCCTCGAACTCATCCGGCAGCGGACAGCTGTTCTGGCGCGTGAAGCCGAGCGCGATGTCGGCGGGCAGACGTTCGTTGGCGGGCCAGGGCTGGCGGTGTCCCAGATCGAGCATTTTCGCGAGCAGCGATGCCGACTGCTGGCCGGCCACATCGGCCTGCGGGCGGACGCCGAAGAATCCATTCGCGCGCCACTGGCTTTCGCTTTCGGCATCGACGCCGAGCCGCGTCGGCGGGATCGCCGCCAGACGCGCGCCGTCATAGATCTGCGCCTTCGACGCGCCGCGCAGCAGGCCGTCGCCGCTGGTCAGCTTGAGCTGGCATGGCGCGTCATAGCAGCCGTGGCAGGCCGCGCACTTGCGGTCGAAGATCGGCTGAATGTCGGCGTGATACGAGTACGTCTGCGCGACCGCTGCGGCCGGCGCGGCGGGCGGCGCCTCGGGCTGGGCGATGCTGCGGGTGCAGGACAGCGTCGCGAAGGCCAGCAGCAGGATGGCCGGCGGGACGAGCGAGCGGCGCAGGCGGCGAGAGTCGGTCATGAGGCTTCCGGGATCGAATGGCGCGCATCGTAACGGCTGCCCGGTGGCGGGAACATCGCTTGCCGGGCATGTGGGGCTGTCCTAGGCTGGCGCGCCGGTCGGCCAGACCGGCTTCTTTCCGATCACGGGCGCAGGCGACGGCGCCGCGCAAAAAACACGATGGCGAAATCGAGTCGGTCCGTTGCGGACGACGCCTGCCCCTGCGGCTCCGGGCTGCCGTACGCGCGCTGCTGCGCGCCGCTGCATGCCGGCCTGGCGGCCGCCAGTGCCGAGGCCCTGATGCGTTCGCGCTACAGCGCGTACGCGCTCGGGCGTGTCGACTATCTGCTCGCGAGCTGGGATCCGGCGACGCGGCCGGCGGCGGCCGAGCTGGTACTCGATTCGGCGACGCGCTGGCTCGGTCTGAAGATCCTGCGCCATGAGCCTGCGGGCGACGAGGCGCGCGTCGAATTCGTGGCGCGCAGCCGCACGGGCGGGGCCAGCGCGCAGCGCCTGCACGAGATCAGCCGTTTCGTGCGGCGCGACGGCCGCTGGTTCTACGTCGACGGCACGTTTCCGGACGCCTGAGCCGGCGCGCGTTTCGCGGTGCCGGTGCAACGCAAAGGGCCGCGGCTTGCCGCGGCCCTTTCGTGTGCAGCGTCGGCCGGATCAGCCGCCGAGATAGCGCAGCAGATCGTAACCCTGCAGCGTGGTGTCGAAGCCGCTGGCCTTGGCGCCGAACAGGCTGATCGGCAGCTGGTCGAGCGGCCCCTGGTAGCCCGGCCAGTTGTGGCCGCCACCGTCGACGGTCAGCAGCGCGCTGCCCTTGCCGGAGCTGCAGTCGGTGACCCACTGCAGTTCGTAGCCGGTCGGCAGTTCGCCGTCGACGGTCGGCAGCGACGCGGTCTTGATCGCCGTGCTGTCGCAGCCGTTCTGCGCCTGCAGCGCCGCGAAGGTGTCCGGCACCGAGGCGTAGAGCAGATTGCCGTCGTAAGGGCCGATCAGGTCGGAGGTCCCGTGCACCTGGACGGTCGCGACGCCCTTGGCCATCGCGCAGCTGCTGAGGTCGTCCGGCGGAATCTCGCCGGCGACGACGATGGCGCCGGAGATGTTCTCGGCACGATCGCAGGCGTACTCGAAGCTCAGCACCGCGCCGCCGGAGACGCCGGCGATCAGCACCGGCGTCGAAGCCTTGGCCAGCGGCTTGGTCTGCGCGATCAGCGCGTCGATCAGCGCGACGCGATCGGCGCGGCTGGCCGCCGGCGGAATGCCGGCCGAGCGGCCCCAGGTGCGGTTCAGCACTGAGCCCGGTGCCGTCGGCAGTACGACGGTGACGTTGCGGCTCTTGGCGAGCTCGGCCATGCGCATGCGGTTCGCCATGGTCTCGCCGTTGGCGAGCGCCCAGTGCAGGGCGATGTACAGGGCGTTGCTGCCGCTGCCGTTGGCGGGCTTGAGCACGACGTAGTCGGAGCTGAGGCCGTTGGCCTCGACCGTGCCGCTGGTGACCGTGACGCCGTCGCAGGCGGTGACTTCGCTGTCATTGAAGACCGGCGAACCGGAGCCGGTGTCCGGACAGTAGGCGCCGTAGGTCGGTTGGCAGTTATCGCCGGCCGCGGCCTTGTCCGGATTGAACTGCTCGGTGCACGAGAGCTTGGTGTCGACGACGCTGCCGCCGCTGGAACCGTCGCTGCCGCCGCAGGCCGAGGCCCCGAGAACCACCAGGAGCGCGGCGCCGAGCGCGCGCAGCATTTTTGCAGAAGACATCCAAATCCCCTTACACATCACCGACCCATCAATCCGCTGCCGCAATACCGGCATCCGGCCGAAAAACTTGAACTTTTGCGGAAGCGTAGCGGCTTCGCGCTTGCAGGTGCTGTCGGAAAATGTCGACACACGCGCCCATATCATTACTATTGGACGTCCCGTTGCCGCCAACAGGACGATTTCTCCCCCATGCTTCAATACACTTTCTTCGGTAATCCGCTCGCCAAGTGGCTGCTGGCCTTCGGGGTCGCCGCGTTCACGGTACTCGTCGTCTGGGCGGTGCGGCAGCTGATCGTCCGGCGTCTGTCCCGCTTCGCCGCGCTGACCTCGACCCGCGTCGACGATTCGCTGATCGCTATCACGCGCCGGACCCGGCTGTGGCTGGTCTGGCTGCCGGCCCTGTGGGTCGCTTCGCACTCGCTGCTGCTGCCGGAGCGCACCGACGCCGTGCTGCGCGGCGCGGCGATTCTGGCGATGATCTGGCAATTCGGCCTGTGGATCGGCGCCGGCATCGACTTCTGGGTCGCGCGTTCGCGCGAGCGTGCGATGGAGGAGGGCTCGGGCGCGGCGACCAGCCTGTCGGCACTGACCTTCGTCGCCAAGACGGTGCTGTGGTCGATCCTGCTGCTGGTCGCGCTCGACAACCTCGGCATCGACGTCACGGCGATGATCGCCGGCCTGGGCGTCGGCGGCGTCGCCGTCGCGCTGGCCGTGCAGAACATCCTCGGCGACCTGTTCGCGTCACTGTCGATCGTGATCGACAAGCCGTTCGTGATCGGCGACTTCATCATCGTCGACGAGTACATGGGCACGGTCGAGCACGTCGGCCTGAAGACCACCCGCATCCGCAGCCTCGGCGGCGAGCAGCTGGTGTTTTCGAACAGCGACCTGCTGAAGGCGCGGCTGCGCAACTACAAGCGCATGCGCGAGCGCCGCATCGTGTTCAAGTTCGGCATTCTCTACGAGACGCCGGTCGACCAGCTGGAAGGCGTCGCCGACCAGGTTCGCGAGATCGTTAGCGCCCAGCCGCTGGTGCGCTTCGACCGTGCGCACTTTGCGAGCTTCGGCGACTCGTCCTACGACTTCGAAGTCGTCTACTGGATGCTGGACCCGGATTACAACAAGTACATGGATACCCAGCAGGCGATCAACCTGGCGATGGTGCGCGCGTTCGAACGGGCCGGCATCGGTTTCGCGTATCCGACGCGGACCTTGCATCTGGCCGGGCCGGTGCAGATCCGCGGCGCCGGTGAGGGCACGACGGACTTCGGGGCGCAACGCATATGAGCCTGCGCTGCGAAATCATTCCGGTCACGCCGTTCCAGCAGAACTGCTCGCTGGTCTGGGACGACGCGACGATGCGCGGCGCCGTCGTCGACGCCGGCGGCGAGATCGAGCGCCTGCTCGAACGCGCGCGCCATCACGGCGTGACGATCGACAAGCTGCTCGTCACGCATGGCCATCTCGATCACGCCAGCGGCGTCGCCGATCTCGCCGAACGTCTCGGCGTGCCGATCGAAGGACCGCACCCCGACGATCAGTTCTGGATCGACGCGCTGCCGGAAGCGGCGGCGCGCTACGGATTTCCGCCGGCGCGCCCATTCACGCCGGACCGCTGGTTGGTGCAGGGCGACACTGTCGAGCTCGGCAGTCTGCGCCTCGACGTGCTGCACTGTCCCGGCCATACGCCGGGCCACGTCGTCTTCCACCACGCGCCCTCGCAGCTCGCCTTCGTCGGCGACGTGCTGTTCGCCGGCAGCATCGGCCGCAGCGACTTCCCGCGCGGCAATCACGAGGATCTGGTGCGCTCGATTCGCGAGCGCCTGTTTCCGCTCGGCGACGAGATCCGCTTCGTGCCGGGGCATGGTCCGCTGTCGACCTTCGGCGAAGAGCGCCGCAACAATCCGTTCGTCGCCGACCGTCGCTTCGGCTGAAGCGGCGCCGCGGCATGTCACAGTGCGGCGGCCTGCCTCGTCTTCAGGCGGGACGAATGACGGAGGCGGCGATGCAGTCAGCGCAGAGGGTGATCGCGGCAATGAAGGCGGCTGGCGCGCCGGCGCTGGCGGCGGGGCGGCCGGCATGAGCGCCGCGGCCGCGTTCGAAGCGCAGCGGCCGTTCCTGCGCGGGCTGGCCTATCGCATGCTCGGATCGCAGGCCGAGGCCGACGATGTCGTCCAGGATGCCTGGCTGCGCTGGCAGGCGGCGGACGCGGCGGCCGTGCAGGCGCCACGGGCTTTTCTGGCGCGCACCGTCACCCGCCTGTGCCTCGATCAGATGAAGTCGGCGCGGGTCCGGCGCGAGCAGTACTTCGGACCCTGGCTGCCGGAACCGGTGACCGACGACGAGGCCTGGCGGGTGCCCGGCCCGGAAGCGGCGAGCGAGCTGGCCAGCGACCTGTCGTACGCGTTCCTGCTCGCGCTCGAAAGACTGTCGCCGCTCGAACGTGCCGCCTTCCTGCTGCACGACGTCTTCGAGGTGGACTTCGCTGAAGTGGCCATGACCCTGCAGCGCAGTCCGGCGGCCTGCCGCCAGCTCGCGTCGCGGGCGCGCGACAATCTCCGCGGTGCGCGTCCGCGCTATGCCGCGACGCCGGCGCAGGGCGAGCGCCTGGCGCTGGCCTTCCTCGCGGCGAGCCGCGACGGCGATCTCGACCAGCTCAAGGAACTGCTCGCCGAGGATGCGCGGCTGATCTCCGACGGCGGCCGGCGCGTGGCCGCGATCGGCATTCCGATCGACGGCCGCGAGCGTATCGCGCGCGTCTTCGCCGGCATGCTGCGCAAACATCCGCTGCCCGCCGATACGCGCGTCGAGGCCTTGCGGATCAACGGACTGCCCGGGCTGCTGCTGCGCGCCGCCGACGGCACGCCGATCCAGACCATGGCGATCGAGCTCGACGCGGCGCTGCGCATCCGCGGTATCTACGTGATCCGCAATCCCGACAAGCTGCGCCGTTTCGCCGCCCCCTGAGCGGGGCACGTGGTCAGGCGCGATTCAGCGCCGCGCGGCAAGGTGGATCGGAGCGGCGGATCGCCCGCACCGACCACAGCCGACGGAGTCCAGCCATGGCAGCCAAACCGTTTCTGACCGATATCGAGACGATCCGGCGCCGGGCGCGCGAGCATTTGCTGCGCGGCGCGGTGACCGAGGGCTACGGCGCCGACCGCGATGCGGTCATCGCGCTGCTCAACGCAGCGCTGGCCACGGAAATCGTCTGCACGCTGCGCTATCGCTACCACCATCACGCTGCCTCGGGCATCCATGCCAAGAGCGTCGCCGCGGAATTCCTCGAACATGCCGAGGAGGAGCAGCAGCACGCCGACCAGCTCGCCGAGGGCATCACGCAACTCGGTGGCAGGCCGAATCTCTCGCCGGACGGCCTGCTCAGCCGCAGCCATTCCGAGTACGTGGAAGGCGAGGATCTCGTGCAGATGCTCGAGGAAGATCTGGTCGCCGAGCGCATCGCGATCGACAGCTATCGCGAGATCGTCCAGTACCTCGGCGATCGCGATCCGACGACGCGCCGCATGATGGAAGCGATCCTCGCCAAGGAGGAAGAGCATGCGGAGGATCTGAGCACGCTGCTCGGGGAGCTCGGGCGTCAGGGCGAGCCGGCGGCGGAGCCGCTGCGCCGCGCCGCCCGCTAACAGGCGGGGACGATGATGCGGGGCGCCGTTCGCGGCCGGCGGCCGGCCGTTGCGCCCGCCGGGCGCGTGTCTTCGGCGACGGCTTCGCCGCGCAGTGCGGTGCCGGCCTGCGTCGGGCGCCCTTTTGATCGGGACGCGGCCGCGCTAGGCTGCCGCAGGATTTCCGGCCCGGTGTTTTGCAATGAATCTGCCACGCCTGCTGTTTGCCCTCGGCTACGCGGGCCTTCTGCCGTTCATCGCCGGTCCGCTGTGGTTGAGCGTGGCGCCGCAGACCGCGCCGGAATGGCTCGATCGTGCGTGGCTGCTGTATGCGGCGATGATCGCGGCCTTCATGGCCGGCAGCTTCTGGGGTCTGGCGCTGGTCGTCGCCGAGAACCCGGCCGGCCTGTTCGGCATGGTGTTGTCGGCGGTGCTGATGCTGCTGGCCTGGGGCGCGTCGCTGCTGCCGTTCCGCGAGGCGCTGCCGGCGCTCGCCGGCGTCTTCGTGCTGCTGGGGCTTGCCGAGCTGTGGCGCGAGCGCGAGCTCGATCCGATGAGCAGCTACTTCCGGCTGCGCATCGTCCTGACGCTCGGCGTGCTGGTCTGCATCACCTGGCGTTTCCTGTTGGGCTGAGCGTCACGCTGGCGTGCGCATCGGAGCACCCGAACGCCGCGCGCGCTGCTATCGTCGCCGGGCGCTCGGGGGAGCGTATCCACGACAGGGAGATTCCATGAAGCATCGTCATCTCGCGGGACTGGCTGGGGTGCTGGCGCTTGCCGCCGCTGCACCGGCCCCGGCGCAGCAGGCGCCGGCGTACTATCCGGCCCGCTTCGGCTTCGTCGTCCAGGGCGCCGCCGAGTTCGGCGGCGACGAGGTCGCGCGCATCTATTTCGACGACAACAGCGACCAGAGCGTCGATGCCGGCCAGGGGCTCAGCGCGGCGCTCGGCTTCTATGTGCGGCCGTCGCCGCAGTGGTCGGCGCGCGCGACGGTCGGCTACAAGTACGTGACGACCCGTGCCTCGAACGCCGACATCTATCTGTCGCGCGTGCCCGTCGAGCTGATCGGCAGCTATCACTTCGATAACGGCGTGCGGCTCGGCGCCGGCGGCGTCTGGCACACCGCCATCAAGTTCCACGGCGATCACATCGCGCCCGACGTCGATTTCGACGATGCCTACGGCTATACGCTCGAAGTCGGCTGGCGCTGGGTCGTCGCCAGCTATACCGGCATGGACTACAAGGACGAGTTCGGCCATTCCTACAAGGCCGACAGCTACGGCATACGCGTGATCGGCGAGTTCTGAGTCGATTCGCGGTACCACGAAAAAGGGCCGGCAATGATGCCGGCCCTTTTTGCGTTGCTGCAGCGAGATTTCAGAACAGCGCCGCGTCGAGCGCCATCAGCGTGTCGCTGCCGGCGCGCGCCGAACGGATCTGGTACGCCGTCTCCGGCAGCAGCTTGGCGAAGTAGAAGCGGGCGGTCGCCAGCTTGGCCTTGTAGAAGTCGTCCTCGGGCTTGGCCAGCGCGACGGCGGCCATGCGCGCCCACAGGTACGAGTAGACGAGGTGGCCGACGACGCGCAGATACGGCACTGCGGCGGCGCCGAGTTCGTCCGGATTCTTCATCGCCTTCTGGCCGAGTTCTCCGGTCAGCTTCGTCACCTTGTCGCCGATGTCCATCAGCGGCTCGATGAATTCCTTCATCTCCGGATTGGCGGCCTGGGCCTTGATGAAATCCTGCACCAGCTTGCCGAACTTCATCAGCTTCTTGCCGCCGTCGAGCAGCACCTTGCGGCTGATCAGGTCGAGCGACTGGATGGTGTTGGTGCCTTCGTAGATCAGGTTGATGCGCGCGTCGCGCACGTACTGCTCGACGCCGGTTTCCTTGATGAAGCCGTGGCCGCCGAACACCTGCATGCCGAGATTGGTGCTCTCGAAGGCGTTGTCGGTGATGAAGGCCTTGACGATCGGCGTCAGCAGCGCGACCAGCTCGTCGGCTTCTTCGCGGACCTTCTCGTCCGTGTGCTTGTGCGACTGGTCGATCATCAGGCCGACCCAGTAGGTCAGGAAGCGGCCGGCTTCGTTGTACGCCTTCTGCGTCAGCAGCATGCGGCGCACGTCCGGGTGCACGATGATCGGGTCGGCCGGCTTGTCCTTCAGCTTCGGACCGGTCAGCGCGCGCGACTGCAGGCGTTCGCGGGCATAGGCCAGCGAGTTCTGGTACGCGACTTCGCCGAGACCCAGCGACTGCATGCCGACGCCGAGGCGCGCGCCGTTCATCATGATGAACATGCCGCTCATGCCCTTGTGCGGCTCGCCGACCAGCCAGCCCTTCGCGCCGTCGAGATTGATGACGCTGGTGGCGTTGCCGTGGATGCCCATCTTGTGCTCGATCGACGCGCACTTGACGGTGTTGCGCTCGCCCGGCGTGCCGTCGGCGTTCGGGATGAACTTGGGCACGATGAACAGCGAAATGCCCTTGGTGCCGGCCGGTGCATCCGGCAGGCGCGCGAGCACGAGGTGGATGATGTTGGCGGACAGATCATGCTCGCCGGCCGAGATGAAGATCTTGGTGCCGGAGATCGCGTAGGTGCCGTCGGCGTTCGGCTCGGCCTTGGTGCGGATGATGCCGAGGTCGGTGCCGGCGTGCGGCTCGGTCAGGCACATCGTGCCGGTCCACTCGCCGGAGACGATCTTCGGCAGATAGGCCTGCTTGAGTTCGTCGCTGCCGCGCGCGATCAGCGCCGCGTAGGCGCCGTGCGACAGGCCCGGGTACATGGTCCAGGCCTGATTCGCCGAGTTCAGCATTTCGTACAGCACGTTGTTGACCAGTTCCGGCAGGCCCTGACCGCCGAAATCCGGATCGCAGGACAGCGACGGCCAGCCGGCCTCGCAGTACTGCGCATAGGCTTCCTTGAAGCCCTTCGGCGCCTTGACGACGCCGTCGCCGACGTAGGTGCAGCCCTCTTCGTCGCCGGACTGGTTCAGCGGGAAGATGACGTTGGCGGCGAACTTGCCGGCTTCCTCGATCACCGAGTTGACGGTGTCGGCGTCGAGATCGGCGTGCGGCGGCATTTCCTTGAAGGCCTGCTCGACGTTGAGCATCTCGTGGAGGACGAACTGCATGTCGCGCAGCGGGGGCGTGTATTGCGGCATCGAAAAGCTCCGGATCTGAAAGGGAAAAGGTTTGCGCGTTCGCGGGAACGCCCGAAATTCGATGGACCATACTGTACCGTATGTTTCTGCCGCGATGCAGCATCCGTGATGAATTTCCGACAGGCCGTTCGTCGGCGGGATGCGGCCCGCCGTCCGCACGCGCCGCATCCCTTTCCTTGCCGGCGCTGACGCGGCCACAAAAAAAGGGCCGGCAGCGGCCGGCCCTTGTTGCCCCTCTGGCTTCAGGATCGTCGCCGCCGGCAGATCGCCGCGACCGCCAGCAGGCCGAGCAGGCCGGCCGCGTCCATGGCGCCGCCTCCGCCGCCGCTGGCGGCGACCGTGACGTTCAGTGTCGCCGGTTCGGACTCGCGCCGCCCGTTGCTGGCGACGAGCGTGTAGCGCAGCGTCTGGCCGGCGGCTGCATCGGGTATGGCCAGCGTATAGCCGCCGTCCGGCGTAGCGACGATCGGCGCGGCCGGGCCGGCGGTCTGCTGCCAGCGGAACTGCAGCGTGTCGCCGTCGAGCGCGCCGCTGCTGCCCGCCGTCGTCAGCGTCAGGGTCTCGCCGCGCCGCGCCTGCAGCTCGAGACTGGCAGCGCCGTCGATGCGGGCCTGCGGATAGCCTTCGACGCGCACCGAAGGGACTTCGGCGGCGCGGGCTTCGCCGTCGCCGAGACGGTACTCGACGGGCAGCGCCACGGTCTGCGTCAGCTGCACCGCCGACGTCGCCAGCACCAGTGCGTACTGCGTGGCGGATGCGCCGGCGGGCAGCGTCCAGCGCAGACGCGCGCCGTCGACGCTGGCGCCCTCGGCGGATTCGACGCTGAGCGGCTCCGGGATCTCGACGTCGACGGTCGTCGCCTGCGCGCCGCCGGCGAGCTGCAGCGTGTAGCGCAGCGGAGCGCCGGACAGCAGCTCGGTCGTCTCCGTGTCCACCGTGACGCCGTCCTGGGTACGCGACAGTTCGACGATGCCGAACGGGCCGTTGTCGGCACCGACGGCGTCGACCGGGCGCGCCGAGAACACGGCGAACGCGGTATCTCCAGAGCGCAGCGCCGGCAGGTTCCAGCCGATGTCCACCGCGTACGGCTCGCCGAAGGTGGTCGAGGCAGGTCCGCTCATGGTCAGGCCGTCGATATCGTTCCTCACCTGCGCCGCCAGCAGCGTGTGCGTGTCGCCGGTTGCGTTGCCGGCGTAGTTGTGCACAGCGATCCAGTAGCTGCCCGGCTGCGGATCCACGATCACGCATTCCTCATCGGCGTCGTCGTCGGCGCAGACGCAGTAGAAGGCTGCGCTTTCGGTGACATCCGGGCGGCCATTGAGATTGCCGTCGAGACCAATGAACAGATCGAGATCATTGGCCGTCGCATCGACGATGCGCACGACCAGCAGCTTGGTGTTGCTGCGGACCTCGAGCGGCACGATCTGCAGGCTTTCCGGATGATCCGGCACGAAATCGTCCGGCGTCGGATCCGGGAACAAGGTCGCTGGATAGCGCTGCGCGATGCTCCAGCCCCACAGACCGTACTGCACGGCGCCGCCGGTGGAGTGCAGTCCTCCGATGCGCTGCGTGCCCTGCTTGCCGGTGGCGGCGATGCGCGTGTATGCCGGCACATCGCTCGTGCGCAACTCGGCGCGGACGGGAAAGCGCAGCGTCGGTTGCGTCGCGTCGTCCGAGCGCAATTCAACGCTGCCGCCGACGCTGCCTCCACTGGCCGGTCCGCTGGCCGCGAGCGTGACGGTCAAGGCCTGCGTCTGTCCGGCGGCCAGGGTGAAGCGGGCAGGTTCCACCGAAATGCCTGTGTTGGGTGTGTCGGTGCTGGTGCTGGCCATATAGGTGCCGGCGCGCGCCGCGCGAACGGTACGCGTCCAGCGGCATTGCAGCACACACGATCCGGCGACCAACGAGGGCAGGTTCAGCGTGCTGGGCGAGCCGCCGGACTGCGGATCCGCCGTCTGATAGCGGGTCGCGTTTTCGTGGAGCAGCAGACCGGCCTGCAGCGCGGCATCCGCGCGTACGCGGCCCGTGCCGACCTCGAACACGCCGGCGGTTTCGCCCGATTGGGTGCGCATGTCGGCCTTCGCGGTCGCGACCAGCGCCGATTGCGCTTCGGCCGGCGTCCAGTCCGGATGCGCGGCGGCGAGCAGCGCCAGCGTGCCGGCCACATGCGGGCTCGCCATCGAAGTGCCGCTGAGAAAGCCGTACGGTGCCGGGTGCACGCCTTCGGCCGGCCACAGAAGATCGGGGCTGAAGGCCGCATAGATGTTCACGCCAGGGGCGGCGATATCCGGCTTGATCCAGTCCTTATACGGCAGCGCAGGACCGCGCGAGCTGAAGTCGGCGACGACGTCGGCGACCGCCGGGTCTGGGGCCGGCACACTGGCGCCGATCGTCGCCAAGTGCGGTGTGCCGCTGTCGCCGGCGAGCCAGTTGCGCAGCGCGGTGCCTGCTGCGAGGTCGACGTGGATCGCCGGCAGGACGTGGAAATCCTCGACGACATCATCGGCGGCGGGATCGACATTGGCGAGAATCATGCCGCCGGCGCCACCGGCGAGCACGTTTGCGCCTTTCTCGACCCGTGCGTTCTCGCCGCGTGAGCAGATTACGATCTCCCCCGTGAAGGTTCCGGCCGGGAATGGTGCCTGGCACAGCGCGTCGCCGTAGCGGGCAGCATCGACGACGACGCCGGTATAGCCGCCGGTGACGCCGCGGCCGGTGATCGTCGATGGCGGCGCACCGCCGCTGAAGTCGCCGATCGTCTTCGGCGTGTATGCGCGATCGTGCGTGCTCGCGGCGACTGCCGTCACCCACGGGGCGCTGCCCGGAGAACTGATCGTGCTGGCGTCCGGGCCATTGTTGCCGGCCGAAACGGCGACGTGGATGCCGGCTTCGCGTGCGGAAAGGAAGGCCAGGCCGTCGGCCGACTCCCAGGGACTTTTGATGGGGCCGCCGATCGAGTAGTTCAGCACACGCACGCCGTGTTCGATCGCGTGTTCGACGGCGCGCACGGCGATGTCCGGCACGCAGGGAGCGCCGTCGCCCGGAAAGCAGACTTGATAGGCGACGATGTTGGCATGCGGCGCGACACCGCTGAGCTGCGGGAAGGATTGTTGCGCGAGCTGGCCGAGCGCGTTGTAGATCGGCACCTCGCTGAGGACGTTGCCGGCAACGGTCGAAGCGGTGTGCGTGCCATGACCGTTGTAATCGATGCCGTTGGGTTCGCGCAGATGGGCGTAGCTCGATGTGATTTCCTCGTAACTCACGATCCCGATCAGCTTGTCATTGCATAAATCAGGGCGTGGCACGCAGTCGCCGAGGTAGACGCCGTCGCCGAGCGGATTGCGGTGCTGGTAGCCGTCGCCGCCGACGGCTGCGAACGACGGCGCTTCCGGGCGGATGCCGGTATCGATGACGCCGACGATGACGCCTTCGCCCTGCGTCGGCAAAGCAGCCGGCACGCCGGCCCAGACGGTGTGGGCAGCGATCCACTGCGGGCCCCGATCGGTCTGCAGGTAGCGTGGCTCGGCACGTTCGACCGTGCGCACCGGTGCCAGGCCGCGCAGCGACTGTGCCTCGGCCTCGCTCAGATATAGCGTCAGAGCGTTGAGCGCGATACGGAACTGCTGGCGCGGCGCCGCTGCGCGACCGATCTTGCGCTGTATGCCGCTGAGCGCGCTGGTCTGGCGGGCTTGCAGATAGTCGAGGTAGGCGATGCTGCGCGCGCTCTTGACGTCCAGCACGCCGCGCTTCGTCGCGTTGCGGCCGGCGCTGGCGGCGAGGCTGGTCGCCGCCAGATTCTTGAGGCGACCGTCGTAACGGGCCAGCGGCTCGTCCTTCAGATGCACGAAGTACAGCGCGCGGCTGTGCTCGTCGCGCAGGTACGCGGCCGCGGCTCCGCCCTTGAGCGCTGTCGCCGTGCTGCTGCGCGGCTGCGGCCGGCTCGGCTCTTCGGCAGCATGCGCCGGCAGCGCGCCCGCCGCTGACAGGATGCCCGCCGACAGCAGGCCGAGCACGAAGCCCGCGCGCCTCATGCGCCGGCGTAGCGTCGCACGCAGGCCCGTCATCAGGACAAGCAGCAGGCCGGCCGCCGGCGACCAGGCGCCACCGCCGTCCTTGTGCACGACATCGGTCCCGCGCACTTTCAGCGCCAGCACCTTCTCGGCACTGCGCTCGCCGTCGTCGGCCTTGATCGTGACGCTGAAATCGCCCGCCAGTGTCGGCGTGCCGTGCACGTCGCCGGTCACCGCGTCCAGCGCCAGGCCGGCCGGCAACTCGCTCGCTGTATAAGTCAGCGGCGTGCCGTCGGCGTCGCGGAAGCTGGTGCCGAGCGCGACGCGATATGGGGTTTGCGTGGCGGCGTCCGGGAGCGCGCTGCCTTCGCCGATCCACTCCGGCGAGTTGTCATTGACGTCCATCACCTGCACGGAAATGTCTACGGTCGCGCCCAAGGCCTGCCCGTACTGCGCGTGTACCGGCACGATCAGCGTGGCCGCCATCTCGTGGTCGAGCCCGGCAGGGTTGCTCAGCACCAGATCTCCTTCATCCGTGATGCTGAAGGGATCGCCCGGAACCGCGCCGGCGAGCACGAGTCGATAAAATTCGGATGTCTTGCCGATGCCGAAGAACTGCTCGACATCGGTCTCTATGCGGCCCAGTACGGTGCCCGGTGCGGCATCTTCTCGCACCGAGAAGGTCTGATCCGCGCGAGGTGCTGCGTAGGGCGACACTTCGCTGTAGTCGATCGGAGAGAACAGCGCGAAGTCGTCGGTCAGGCTGATGAGCAGGAAGCCGTCGTGCTCGTAGAGACGCCCCTCTGATGTCGGGCCGATGCCGCCATCCTGCTTCGCCCCGGTCAAGGTCAGGGTCGCGCCGCCTGCGGCGCCGAGCCGCTCGACGTAATTGCTCGGCGAGCCTTCCGGTTCGCGCAACAAGGCGTCATAGCCGGGCCGCATGGGATTGTGCAGGAAGAGGTCATTCTCCTGACGGGGGATCGCGTCGCGATCCGTCGAGAACACCCAGCGCAATCTTGCATCGAACGCGGCAGGGCTCGTGACGTCGTCGTGATAGAGCTCATCGAGGCAGACCTCGCTGACGACGTTGCGCGTATGGCTGGACATCTTGGCGGGGAGCTTGGCACGACGATAGCGCCCCGTCGGGTTGCTCGGGTCGTAGGGGATCGTGAGATCGATGTAGGTCGTGAAGGGCTGACCCTGGGCATCAATTTCAACCCAGCCGTAGCCGATGGTGTCGGTCGTGACGTCGGATCTGAAAGGGTTGGGCGTGATCTCCCAGTACAGCAATTGCGAGCCGCGCTCGAAGTAATTGGCCAGCGCGATCGCGGCGGGGGAGAAAAAGCTCGCCGCGATCGACAGCTTCTGGCCGGAGCTGCATCGGGCTTCGTCGAAGACGCGAACGCCGACATAGCGCAGCATGTGGCCGGACGCTTTCTGCTTGTCGTATTCGGGATAATCGACACGCGCGACGACGGGGTAAACGGCAAACTCCGCGGTGTGAAGATTGTCGTTGCGGAAGTCCTGCGTCAGTTCGACGGTATCCTCGATGCCGAGATACTGCTTCCAGTACTCATTGTTGTAGCCCTCGTACATCGTTTCGGCGAGCTTGGTAATGCTGGTCTTCGACCGCGCCATCAACAGCCAGCTGACGGCCACATCCGGCGACCCGGGCCGCGACAGCACCAGATAACCGGAAAGCTCGGCCTGAGACCATTTCGCGGCGCTGAAATCGCCAGTTTCACGCAGGGTCCAGGGCGGCAGCTTTGCGGCATCCAGTTCGAAGGTGACCGGAATGCTGATGCTGCTGCTGGCGGGGACCTGGACGCTGACTGGCGCCTCGATCTTCAGCGCGGAGAATCCTGGCTTTTCGCCGACCCTCTGAACCTGAAGTGTGTAGCTCTGCGCTTGGTTCGAAATGTTCCGAATGCGGAGATGGCGAACATAGCGCTGCGTTCCGGATACTTCTTTGAAGCCCAGATAGATCGAAGGCTGACGGGTGTCCTCATCCCATGCGAGTAAGGGAGTGGCGATCGCGCCCTCGAGGTTCTCCCGGCCTAGTCCGGAACGGCTGATATCAGCGGGCTGGTCGGGATTCGCGGGCTCGTGGCCGACATCGCGTGTCCCGGTGTTCACCAGTGCAGCCTTCAGCTCGAGGCTGCTGAGCGAAGGGCGCTGCTGCTTCAGAATGGCGAGCGCTGCGGCAATTCGCGCCGCTGCTGCATCGACACCGGTCCGCACTTCCATGCCGTCTCCGTTGCCAACGGAGGCTCCGTTGATGGAGACGCTGTCGCTGACCAGCTCGGGCTTCAGGAAGCGTGCCGTGCCGCGTACCGGACCGCGGCCCGAGAACGACGTCACCACATCGGCGTCTCCAATCCGCTCCAGGCCTCCGACCGTGACGGCGTCCGGCACGGAACCGGCAGGTGCGATGCTGTAAGGAGAGTCGTAGATGAGCTCGCCGCTGCCGACGACGACCGGAATGCCGCGCGCGGCCACGCCGGCGATCATCGCTGCGATCATGCTGTCGGGAGACGGACTGGTGCTGCCTGGATCGTAGTAGGCAAAGCTGCCGGCGTCGTCATCGTAGAGCAGGACGTCGACGTGGTCCGAGGTATCGCCATCGAGATTCGGATCGAGCGCCGCTTCGAAGGCGGCCGCGAGCGCTTCGAACTCGTACTTCAGAACCCGTGTGCCCTGACTCTCGAAGACCGCACTGCTCTTGAGTGCCACCAGCTTCGCGCCGGGGGCAAGACGGTGGATGATGCTGGCGAGGTAGGTGCCCCGACCTGTCGGATAGACGAAGCCGTTGCTTTCCCAGGGCAGCTTGGAATCGATCGGATTCCGGTCACGGGATGCCAGATTGCTCTCGGCGGCGAGGTCGATGCCGCCTACCACGACGTCAGCCGGAAATTCGTCGAACGGCGCCGCGGCATTTGCCCATGCGGAGTCGTATGCGGCTTGTGTTCCCGGGCCGCCGAGGGCGGCGTGTGTGTAGTCGATGCCGGTACTGATGATGCCGACGCGAACGTTTTTTCCGGCCTGTGGGTCGTTGCTGAGCGGCAACTCGACAACGGCGGCTGAATTCGCGAGGGTGGCGCCAGGAATCGAAGTGGTGGTTTTTCCGGTGCTGCGCGCGACAGCCGCCGGCGTGTAGCGTGCGATCTGTACGCCGATCACGCCAGGTATCTGTTGCAGGCGGCTGGCACTGTCTTCCGGTGCCTCGACTATTGCGAACTGCGGCCACAGGCGCGAGCGCCAGCGCAGCTTCGCACTTGGAGCGACCCTGGCGAGCGCCGCGCCCAGCTTTCGTTCATCGAGCGAGGTATCGGCGAGTTGCAGCGTATATCGCGGTGCGGTCGCGGAGGGATTGGCCGTGTCCATGGTCTGGAGATGCAGGCGTTCTGGCGGCGCGTGAGAGGCGCCGAACGCGCTGGTGGTGAGCAGGGTGGCAACAAGGCCGGTGAGCAGATGACGCATGGAAGCCCCTTCAGAGAATCGACGGGTGCCGTGATAGCGTCCGCGGCTGGAGACCGGCAATGCGCACGCCACCGCTTTTTTCTCGAAACAACATCATTTTTTTGTCATTTTCTTCTGGAACATGGGCTTGCGAGCCGTCCATCGAGCACCGGCCGTGGCTTTCAGCAGGGATGTGAAGGGCAATGAAGGGTTCCGCGGAGGCGCGCGGCGCGACCGTGCTGAAGATCGGTGACTGGCATTTCGAGCCGGCGTCGCGGCGGCTGTGGCGTGAGGCCCGTAGCGAGACGCTGCCACTGAAGGTCGCCGAAGTGCTGCAGGCGCTGGCAGCGCAGCCCGGCGTCGTTGTCGGCCGCGAGCAGTTGATCGAGCAGGTCTGGCTCGGCAACGCCTATACCGGTCCGCGCGGTCTGACTAATGCGATCTGGCAACTACGCCGCCTGTTCGACGACGGGGACGTAGCGGACAGCGCCATCGAGACCATCGCCAAGACCGGGTATCGGCTGACACTGCCGGTGCTGGCGCTCGACGAACCGGCGCCGCGACGGCGCTGGATTCCGGCGGTGCTGCTCGCCGTGCTGGCGCTCGGGGCCGTGGCGGCGGCACTGCGCCCGTGGCACGTGTACGCGCCGCCGCTGCCAACCTCTGCTGCGCTGCCGCGGCCGGAATCGTTGACCGAGTACGACGGCATGGAGGAATACCCGAATCTGTCGCCCGACGGGCGCTGGCTGGCGTTCACCTGGGAGCGCGAGGATCGTCCGAGCCAGATCTATGCCCGCGACCTGCGCGATCCGGCGGCGCCGCTGCGGCAGCTGACGCTGGGTGCAGACAGCGAACTGCGGCCGGTATTGGGTCCGGGCGGCCAGTCGCTGGCGTTCGCGCGCGTGACGCCGGCCGGTGACTGCACGGTATGGGTACGCGACCTGCGGAGCTTCGAGGAGCGGCGCGTCGCAGCCTGCTTCTACGAGCGCCTGCATGCGATCTTCGACTGGTCGCCCGACGGAAGAACCTTCGCGATCGCGCAACGCGATGCCGGAGGCGGCACGGTCTCGATCTTCCTCTATGACATCGATGGCCGACTGCTGCGGCGTCTGACGCAGTCGATCGATGGGCAGCAGGACAGTCAGATGGCGTTCTCGCATGACGGGCGTCGTCTCGCCTTCGTGCGTCGTGGCTACAGCAGTGGCGAGCTTTACGTTGCAGATCTCGCGAGCGGGCAGCTGCAGCAGCTGACGCACGACGGCGCGGCCGGCGTGTTCGGTCTCACCTGGCTGGCCGGTGACCGCGAACTCGCCTTCAACTCGACGCGCGACGGCAATTTCGCCATCTGGCACATCGCTGCCGCCGGCGGGGAGCCGCGGCTCTATTCGCGCCTCGAATCGCCTTTCAACATGGATTCATTCCCGGGCGGCGGCATTGTCGTCGCGCAGCACCGCACCGCCGAGCAGATCGAGATCCGCTCGCTGCGCGACGGCAGTCTGGCGTCAACGATCTCGTCGAGCGGGCGCGATCTCTACGCGCAGTGGCTGGCCGGGCTGCAGCGGATTCTGCTGATCTCGACGCGCAGCGGCCGCCTCGAGCTGTGGAGCACGGACGCGACCGGACGCAATGCGCGGCGCCTGCCGCTGCCGCGCGGCACCTTCGGCGTTCCGGCGGCGGCACCGTTAGGCAGTGCTTACGCAGTCGCAGTGCGGCCTTTCGGTGCACGGCACGATGCCCTTTACCTCGGCGACGACGGTACGCGTGCCGGCCACGCCGTACTTGAGGACGCACACGATTACCAGAATGTCAGCTTCGAGCCCGATGGTCGCGCTCTGATCGTCAGCAGCAACCGCAGCGGCAGCTGGCAGCTTTGGCGTTACGCGATCGACGGTGGCGCGCTGGCACCGCTGACGCAGCGCGGTGGCGTCTACGGCCAGCGCGTCGCCGATGGGCTGTATCACACGCGGCCGGGAATGCCCGGCCTGTGGCGACTGCGCATCGGCAGCGCCGCCGAGCCGGAGCGCGTACTCGACGCGCTCGGCATCGACGACTGGGGCAACTGGCGGATTCGCGGCGACGCGCTGTACTACGTGCTGCGGACGCCGACGCATGACCGCCTGATGCAACGCTCACTGCGTGGCGGCGCCGAGCGTGCGGTCGTCGAGCTGCCACGCAATGCGATCCGCATCTACAACTCGATCGCGCTGGCGGACGACGAACGTGTGCTGCTGACGGTCCTCGGTCGTCGCCAGACCGATCTGGTGGCACTACGCGGCGATTGAGCGGAATCATTTCCGCCGAGCCGGCAGTAACGAAAAGGCCTTCCGCTGCGACGGGAGGCCTTTTGCGAGGCAACGTGCGGGCGTCGGCTTACGCCGCTTTCGACTGTGCGGGCGCCGAGCTGCGGATCAGGTGGTCGAAAGCGGACAGCGCGGCCTTCGAGCCTTCGCCCATGGCGATGACGATCTGCTTGTACGGCACCGTCGTCACGTCGCCGGCGGCGAACACGCCGGGCACCGAGGTCTGGCCGCGCGCGTCGATCTCGATCTCGCCGCGCGGCGAGAGCTTGACCGTGTCCTTGAGCCATTCGCTGTTCGGCAGCAGGCCGATCTGCACGAAGATGCCTTCGAGCTCGACACGCCGCGTCTCGCCGCTCTTGCGGTCCTTGTAGACGAGGCCGTTGACCTTCTGCCCGTCGCCGGTGACCTCGGTGGTCTGCGCCGAGGTGATGACGGTGACGTTCGGCAGGCTGAACAGCTTGCGTTGCAGCACCGCGTCGGCGCGTAGCTGGCCGTCGAACTCGAGCAGCGTCACGTGGCTGACGATGCCGGCGAGGTCGATCGCCGCCTCGACGCCGGAGTTGCCGCCGCCGATCACCGCCACACGCTTGCCCTTGAACAGCGGGCCGTCGCAGTGCGGGCAGTAGGCCACGCCCTTGTTGCGGTACTCGTTCTCGCCGGGCACGTTCATCTGCCGCCAGCGCGCGCCGGTGGCGACGACCACGGTCTTCGACTTCAGCGTCGCGCCGTTGGCGAACCGCACCTCGATCAGGCCGTCGGCGCCGGCCGGCACCAGCTTCTCGGCGCGCTGCAGGTTCATGATGTCGACGTCATAGGCCTGCACATGCTGCTGCAGCGCCGCGGCGAGCTTCGGGCCCTCGGTCTCCGGCACGGAAATGAAGTTCTCGATCGCCATGGTATCGAGCACCTGGCCGCCGAAGCGCTCGGCGGCAACGCCGGTGCGGATGCCCTTGCGCGCGGCATAGATCGCCGCCGCAGCGCCGGCCGGGCCGCCGCCGACGACCAGCACGTCGAACGGGGCCTTGGCCTTGAGCTTGTCGGCCTCGCGCGCCGCCGCGCCGGTGTCGAGCCTGGCGACGATCTGCTCCAGATCCATGCGGCCCTGGGCGAACGGCTCGCCGTTGAGGAACACGCTCGGCACCGACAGCACCTGACGCTGCTCGACCTCGGCCTGGAACAGCGCGCCGTCGATGGCGACATGCTCGACGTTCGGGTTCAGCACCGCCATCAGGTTCAGCGCCTGCACGACGTCCGGGCAGTTCTGGCAGCTCAGCGAGAAATACGTTTCGAACTTGAAGCTGCCCTGCAGGCCCTTGATCTGTTCGACGAGCTCGGCCGAGGCCTTCGACGGATGACCGCCGACCTGCAGCAGCGCCAGCACGAGCGAAGTGAACTCGTGGCCCATCGGAATGCCGGCGAAGCGCAGGTGGATCATCTGGCCCGGCGTGCCCAGCGCGAACGAGGGCTTGCGGGCGTCGTCGCCGCGGGTGTCCAGCGTGATCTTGCCGGACAGGGTCGTCAGCTCCTTGAGCAGCTCGAGCATCTCCTGCGACTTGGCGCTGTCGTCGACGGACGCGACGATCTCGATCGGCCGCGTGACCTTTTCCAGATAGGCCTGCAACTGGGTCTTGAGATTGGCGTCCAGCATGGGACTGCTCCTGGGAATTCGGGGATGAGAAAGGCGCAACCTCGCCCGGCCGGGGTTCGGGGGGAACCGGGCGGGGTGCGCTTGCCGCAATCGGCGGGTGGCGGTGCAGCGCCGGGGCGCCGTACCGCCGGATGCCGCTGTTAGATCTTGCCGACCAGATCGAGCGACGGCGCGAGGGTCTTCTCGCCTTCCTTCCACTTGGCCGGGCAGACCTCGCCCGGGTGGCTGGCGACGTAGATCGCGGCCTTGACCTTGCGCAGCAACTCCTTGGCGTCACGGCCGATGCCTTCGGCGGTGATCTCGATCGCCTGGATCACGCCGTTCGGGTCGACGATGAAGGTGCCGCGGTCGGCGAGGCCGGACGGACGCAGGATTTCGAAGTTCGTCGAGATCGCGTGCGTCGGGTCGCCGATCATGGCGTACTTGATCTTGCCGATCGCCGGCGAGGTGTCGTGCCAGGCCTTGTGCGAGAAGTGCGTGTCGGTCGAAACCGAGTAGATCTCGACGCCGAGCTTCTGGAATTCCGCGTAGTTGTCGGCGAGGTCTTCGAGCTCGGTCGGGCAGACGAAGGTGAAGTCGGCCGGGTAGAACACGACGACCGACCACTTGCCCTTCAGGCTCTGGTCGGAGACTTCGATGAATTTGCCGTCCTTGAACGCGGTGGCGGTGAACGGCTTGATCTCGGTGTTGATGATCGACATCGGAAAGTCCTCTTGAGTCGGTGGTGGTGAATCAGGAAGCCCATCGTAGGCGCATCCGGGCCATGTTAGAAATTGATTGTTGTCATTCCCTTCATTGGTTCAATCTATTAAGCGCCTGCGCCGGGCCGATCGGGTCTGCCGACCGGCCGGCGCCGAGGGCATCGGCAACGAAAAAGGGCCGGCCTTGCGGCCGGCCCCAGGGGCACGTTCAAGCGACAGGCGTTCAGGCGGCGCGGGCGAAGGCGCCGCTCTGGTAATCCTGGATGGCCTGCTCGATCTCCTCGCGCGTGTTCATCACGAACGGGCCGTACTGCACCACCGGCTCGCTGATCGGTCGCGCCGCCAGCAGCAGGAAGCGCGCGCCGTTCGGGCCGGCGTCGATGCGGACTTCATCGCCGCCGTCGAGCACGCCGGCCGCGCGATTCGGCAGCGGTTTGCCGGCGATCGTCGCCTCGCCCTCGTAGACGTAGGCGAAGCCGCCGAGCTGCGGCGGCAGGGCGTGAGTGAACGACACGCCGGCCGGCAGGCGCACGTCGAAGTACAGCGGCGCGGTCGTCAGCGGTGCCGATGCCGGGCTGATCGGGCCGTCGACGCTGCGGCCGTCGGCCTGCAGGGTGCCGGCGATCACGCGCACCTCGGCGCCGCTGGCGAGCGGTACCGCCGGCACCTCGGACGCCGGGATGTCGCGGTAGCTCGCGGGCTTCATCTTCTCGGTCGACGGCAGGTTGAGCCAGAGCTGGAAACCGCGCATGCGGCCTTCGGTCTGCTGCGGCATCTCGGAGTGGATGATGCCGCGCGCGGCGGTCATCCACTGCACGCTGCCGGGGCCGAGATCGCCGGTGTTGCCGAGATGGTCCTGGTGCTGCATGTGGCCGTCGAGCATGTAGGTGACGGTTTCGAAGCCGCGGTGCGGGTGCGGCGGGAAGCCGGCGATGTAATCGTCCGGATTGTCGGAATAGAACTCGTCGAGCATCAGGAACGGATCGACGTACAGGCCGCGCTGGCTGCCGATGCTGCGACGCAGCTTGACGCCGGCGCCGTCGGCGGTGGCGATCGACGGGATCACGTGACGCAGGGTACGAACGGTGCTCATGACATCTCTCCTTGGCTGAGGCGCGGATGTGAAGTCCGCGCCCCGTGGGTGACGACGCCCGGCGGGCGCCGTCGACAGGCTTAAGACGGGCGGCGCAGCTGGTCCAGGCTCAGGCGTCCGGCGCCGTGGGCGACCAGGAACAGGAAGCCGCCGGCGATTGCGAAGTTCTTCAGGTACATGATCTGGTTGACCTGATCCGGTGCGCCGTGAAACAGCACGGCGGCGGCGATGCTGAAGCCGGCCAGCAGCAGGGCGATCGGTCGCGTGAACAGGCCGAGCACGATGGCGATGCCGCCGCCGAGCTCGAGCGCGATCACCAGCGGCAGGACGGCGCCCGGCACGCCCATCGCCGCCATGTACTGCTGGGTGCCGGCATAGCCGGTGACCTTGCCCCAGCCGGAGATCACGAACAGCGCCGCGATCAGGACCCGGCCGGCGAGGTCGGCGTAGGGTTTGAGGCTGTCGAAAATCTTGTCCATGTTCAGGTTCCCGTTGCGTCGAGTTCAGGCTGCGAGCTGTTCGATCTGCTGCGAGGCGGCTTCGAGCGCGGTGCGCTTGGCATCCTCGCTCACGTTCAGACCTTCGGCATAGACGAACTCGATGCTCTTCAGGCCGATGAAGTTGAGGAAGGCCTTCACGAACGGCGTCTGCGAGTCGGCCGGCGTGTCCTTGTAGAAGCCGCCGCGCGCCGCGAATACGTAAACCTTGCGGTCGGCGAGCAGGCCTTCCGGACCGTTGGCGGTGTAGCGGAAGGTGATGCCGTTGCGGGCGAGGTGGTCGAAGTAGGCCTTCAGCGTCGACGGCACGCCGAAGTTGTAGAGCGGCAGGCCGATGACGACGACGTCGGCCGCCTTCAGCTCGTCGATCAGCTCCTGGCTGGCGTCGGCATGCGCCTGCTGTGCCGCCGTGCGCTGTTCGGGGGGCGTGAAGAAGGCCTGCACGCGCTCGGCGCTCAGGTGCGGCAGCGGCTCGCTGCCGAGGTCGCGGACGACGACGCGGCCGTCCGGGTGGTTCTTCTGCCACTGCGCGACGAACTCGTTGGCGAGCTTGGTCGAATTGCCGTGGTCGGAAAAGACGCTGGTTTTGATCTGAAGCAGGGTGGTCATGGCACGACTCCGTGGCTTGCGCCGGTGTTCTTGAAGAGGTGGCGCCATTTAACGATTGCAGGATTCGATAAAAAAGCGGAATTTATCGGCCTTAAACATCGAACCGTTCGATATGAGCCATCCCAAGATCACACTCGAACAGTGGCGCGCGCTGACCGCCGTCGTCGAAGCCGGTGGCTATGCGCAGGCTGCCGAGGTCCTGCACAAGACGCAGTCGACGATCACCTATGCGGTGCAGAAGATCGAGACGCTGCTCGGCTTGAAGATCTTCGAGATCCACGGCCGCAAGGCGCAGCTGACGCGCGAAGGCGAGGTGCTGTACCGTCGCGCGCAGACGCTGCTGGCCGAAGCGGCGGCGCTCGAGGACGGCGCGACCGGGCTGGCCGAGGGCTGGGAGGCCGAGATCAACGTCGCCGCCGAAATCGTGTTCCCGACCTGGCTGCTGCTGCGCTGCTTCGAGGCCTTCGCTCAAGAGCATCCGCAGACCCGCATCCAGTTCTACGAGACCGTGCTCGGCGGCACCGACGAGGCGCTGCTCGAGCGCAAGGTCGACTTCGCGATCGCCGCGCACGTGCCCGGCGGCTTCATCGGCGATTCGCTGATGCGTGTGCGCTTCGTCGCCGCTGCGCACCCGGATCATCCGCTGCATCGGCTCGGCCGCGAGCTGACCTATCGCGACCTGCGGCCGTACCGGCAGCTGGTGATACGGGATTCCGCGCAGAGCCGCGTTCGCGATTCCGGCGCCTGGCTCGGCGCCGATCAGCGCTGGACGGTGACGCACAAGGCCACGCAGATCGCCGCCGCGCGGATGGGACTCGGCTTCGCCTGGTTCGCCGAGGAAACCATACGTGGCGAGCTCGAACGCGGCGAACTCAAGCGCCTGCCGCTGCGCGAGGGCGGCGAGCGTTACGCCGAGCTCTACCTCGTCTTTGCCGACCGCGATTATCCGGGGCGCGGCGCCTGGCGGCTGTCCGAGATCATTCGCGAACAGGTCCGCGACATGTGCGCGCTGGCCGGCAAGATCGAGCGCGGCGAGGTCGACAAGCCCGCGCAGTGTCCGGGGGCGGCCTGAAGCGATCGGACGCGGCCTGCGTGGCCGCCGCGTTCATTTTGCCGTCAGCGCGCTGCGCATCGCGCCAAAGCGGCGGCGGTACTGCAGCGGGGACAGGCCGACCTGGCGGCGGAACAGGCGGCCGAAGAATCCGGCGTCCTCGTAGCCGACGGCGTTGGCGATCGCCTCGATCGGTTCGTTGCCGGCCTCGAGCATCTGTTTGGCTTCCTCGAGACGCAAGGTATGCACGTATTCGAGCGGCGCGAGTCCGGTGGCTTTCTCGAAGCGGCGCTTGAAGGTGCGCTCGGCCAGTTCGCTGAGGCGCGCCATCGCGGCGACCGGTGAAGGGACGGCGTAGTGCTCGGCGATCCATACCTGGCAGCGCGCGATGATGGCATCCGCGGCCTGCGGCGTGCGTGCCAGCCGCGCGTACGGCTGCTGGCCTGCGGCGTGCCATTCGATGAGGTTCATGCGCGCGGCCTGCATCGCCCGCTCGATGCCGGCCAGGCGCGCGATCAGGTATAGCGTGAGATCGCTCCACGAGGTGCCGCCGCCGGCCATGATGAGACGGTGGCCTTGCCCCGAGATGACGAGCGCGCTCCGGGTGCGCATGCGGATGCGCGGATGGCGTTGCGCGATGGCGGCAGCGTAGGCCCAGTGCGTGGTCGCGTCGCAGTCGTCGAGCAGGCCGGTCTCGGCGAGCAGCACGGTGCCGGAGCAGGCCGATGCGAGGACGGCACCGCTGGCGTGGCAGCGACGCAGCCATTCGACCTCGCGCGCGAAGCGGCCATCCTCGATCGGGACCAGCGGATCGACGGCGAGATCGGGCACGCAGACGACGTCGGGCACCGGAATCTCGTCGAAGCTCGCCTCGGGCGTGATGCTGACGCCGTTGAGGACCTTGAAGCTTTCCGCGCGCGAGGCAACGACGACGGTGCGTACGGCGCCGGCGCCCGGCGCGCCGGCGACGAGATAGTCCCAGTCGCGGCCGGCGGAGAGGAAGACGTCATACATGCCGTAGAGGACCGAGGCGGAGCTCTCGGGCATCGCCAGGATCGCGACCAGGGGCTGGCGGGGTATGGACATGGCCGAATCGTCCGATCCTTTGCCGAAATGACTGCGGGTATGCGCTGTACGGCAGTCTATCGTAGGGTCTCACGCAAACGGGAGTTCGCCATGCCCTCGCTCGTCGACGTTCTGCTCGATCCGGTCTCGCTCGCGGTGTTCGCGATGTACGCGGCGCTGATGCTGTGGGAATGGCGCATGCCGGCGCGCGCGCTGCCCGACGTTTCCGGCTGGCGCCTGCGCGGGCTCGCGGCGTTCGCGCTGTACTTTCTGCTGTCGAGCTACCTGCCGCTGCTATGGACGGCGTACCTGCTGCCCTTGCAGCTGGTCGATCTCGGCGGTCTCGGCACCTGGACGGGCGCGCTCGTTGGCCTGCTGGTCTACGAGACGGTCGGCTACGTCTATCACCGCGGCATGCACGCCTCGAACCTGCTGTGGAGAGGGATGCACCAGATGCACCACAGTGCCGAACGGCTCGATACTTACGGTGCGTTCTGGTTCCATCCGTTCGACATGATCGGCTGGACGGCGGTGGCGAGCATTTCGCTGACGATCATCGTCGGCCTGTCGGCGCAGGCGACGACCGTCGTGCTGCTGACCGTCACGCTGATGACGATCTTCCAGCACATGAACGTGCGCACGCCGCAGTGGCTCGGCTACATCCTGCAGCGCCCCGAGTCGCATTCCTGGCACCACGCGCGCGGTCGGCATCGCGACAACTACGCTGATCTGCCACTGATCGATCTCGTGTTCGGCACCTTCCGCAACCCGCCCGATTTCGCTGCGGCGACCGGCTTTCACGACGGAGCATCCTTGCGGCTCGGCGAGATGCTGGTCTTCCGCGATGTGTCCCGGGCGCCCGGCGCTGCAGGGCACTGAGGCTCGGTTCAGAACCTGCGTTCGGCGAGCGGCGGCGGCGTGTACTGGTAGAGCCAGGTTTCGGTCAGCGGCTTGCCGTCGAGGCGCAGGTACAGGCGCAGGTCGATGGGGCCGGCGCCGGCGTCCGGTACCAGGTCGAACATTGCGCGCCAGCCGTGAATCGCGTCGAGCGGTCGGGCCGAGGTGATCTCGACGCGACCGCGCGACGCGCTGATGACCGGCTCGACTTTCGCGTTGCGCGGCAGCTGCGCGAGCGGGCCGCCGGCGAAGTCGATCGCGAAGCGCCACGAGAAGTAGCGGCGCGGCTGGCCGATGACGCCGCCGATGCCGGTCCGCGTCGCCTGCGTCGTCGCCAGCGGCGGGTGATACGGATTGGCGGCGCCCCAGCTGAGGCGGTAGGCGTAGAGATATTCCTTGCCCGGCACGACCGCTTCGTCCGGGTGCCAGAACGCGACGATGTTGTCGAAGGTCTCATCGGCCGTGGGAATCTCGACCAGCATGATCGAACCCTTGCCCCAGTCGCCTTTCGGTTCGATCCAGGCGCAGGGGCGTTTGTCGTAGAACACGCCATCGTCCTGGTAGTGATCGAAGTTGCGGTCGCGCTGCATCAGGCCGAAGCCGCGCGGATTGTCGTCGTGGAACGAATTGACGTGCAGCGCGAGCGGATTGACCAGCGGCCGCCAGATCCACTCGCCGCCGCCGGTCCAGATCTGCAGGCCGTCGGTATCGTGGATCTCCGGGCGCCAGTCGTTGGCCATGCGGCGATCGTTCTCGCCGAACTGGTACATGCTGGTCAGCGGCGCGATGCCGACGCGCTCGATGGTCTTGCGCGGATACAGCGCTGCGTCGATCTCCATGACGAAGTTCTCGCCCGGCGTCATCACGAAGCGGTAGGCGCCGGTCACGCTCGCCGAGTCGAGCAGGCCGTAGACCGTCACGGTATTGGCGCCGCGCGTCGGCCGTTCGAGGTAGTAGGCGACGAAGATCGGAAACTCTTCCGGGCGATCGAGGCCGCAGTCGACGGCCAGACCGCGCGCCGACTGGCCGTACTGCTTCTCGGCGCCGACCGCGCGGAAGTAGGAAGCGCCCTGGAACGCGGCGACATCGCGGACGAAATCGTCGCGATAGTTGAGGCGAAATCCGGCGAAGCCGAGGTTCTTCGGTAGCGCGCCGTCCTTCACGCCGCTCTTGCCGTAGTCGAACATCGCGCTGTCGTAGGCGATCTCGGTCGCCTGTCCATCGACCACCTCGTACATGTGTACCGGCGTGCGGATCGTGAAGCCGAGATGGAAGAAACGCGCCTGGAAATTCAGGTTCTGGTCCTTCCACAGCGCGTGCTCGTCCTTGAAGCGGATCGACTGCCAGCGGTCCCAGTCGAGATCGGCGATCGGCTTCGGCAGCGCGTTCGACGGCGCCTGATACGGATGCTGTGCCATGAAGCGGGCGCGGCCCTTGAGGCTGGCATAGTCGAAGGGCTGCGGCTTGCCGAGCGGCATCACTTCGGCCGCCTGCGCGGCGCGGCCGAGGAAGGCCGCCGGGGCGATCCATCCGGCCGCCGACAGGGCCGCGGCCGACTTCAGCAGGTCTCGTCTTTCCATTCGTGTTCGCGTGATCGGAGGATGTCGGCCGGCGGGCCGCCGCCGCCATCATAACGACGGATGGCCGGCGCGCCATTCGGCTGGCCGGCGCGTGAACGGTCACTGAACTCCGATCGCCGGCCTGCTCCGGCGCGGCGCGTGGCAAAGGAATTGCTTCGTCGATCGTGGATGTCAGAAAGTCGGAGGGACGGATGCACGCACCTGACTTTGCGCAATGGCAGTTGCCATCGCTGACGCGGCAGGATCTGATCTTCCTGTTCGAGCACTTCCCGGTGCCCGGCATCGACGCCGTCGAAGCCGCGCAGCGCGTCATCGAACAGCCATCGACGCTCGACTCGATGCTCGAGGCCGACTACGTCTACGAGGCGCTGCGCGATCGGCAGACGCAATGGCTGGAGGTATCGCCGGCGCTGTTCTTCAGCATCATGCTGCGCCGCTGCCTGCCGGGCCGCCGCAATGCCGCCGAGCGCCAGGCGATCCAGTACCTCGCGAATCTGCTCGGCCTGTTCACGCGTACCGACCGCCTGTATCGCGTCAGCCGCGACGATGAAGCCGCCTACCAGTATCTCGTCGATCTGGTCGCCGCCGCTTCGCGTGCCGGCCCCGAGCGCGGCTTTCTCGTGCATTCGCACATCGGCAACTACGCGATGTACACCGCGGGCCTGTGCGCCGAATGGGTCGAGCACCGCCATCGCTACAAGCGCCGGCCGGTAACGGTCGAGTACTACTGCAAGATGGGGCGTTCGTACTACTTCACCGCGTCGCGTCATCCGCTCGCCGCCGAGTTCGGCGTGCAGCAGGTATTCCGCGAGCTGGCCGACCGTTTCGGCTATTACCGCGACGGACTCGCCCGAATGGCGGCACAGTACCTGCCGCACTGAGGCGCCCGGACGGCGCGGGGGTGCGCATCCGGCGCGGCGCGCGCGCCGATGTCGCCGGCTCTGTTGCGGGCGCGCATGCGTCGCGTGACATTTCGATGAACGTCGAAATTTGACGCGCCCTTTTATTTCGACGATTATAAAAATATGAAAGCTGAAATCGCTGTCGAACGGCTCGCCGCGCTCGCCCAGGAATCGCGCCTGGCGATCTTCCGTTGCCTGGTGCAGGAGGGGCCGGACGGCCTCTGCGCCGGCGACATCGCGACGCGGCTCAAGCTGACGCCGGCGACGCTGTCGTTCCACCTCAAGGAACTGAGCCGCGCCGGCCTGCTGAAGTCGCGTCAGGAGGGCCGCTTCATCTACTACGCGCCCGACTTCAAGGCGATGAACGCGCTGCTCGGCTATCTGACCGAGAACTGCTGCGGCGGCGCCTCCTGCGGCGTCGGCTGTACGCCGGCGTCCGCCGAGGCCGCCCGATGAGCTTGCGCGAACTGCCCGATCCCGAGCGCCTGCCGGCGCTCGACACCCGCTACGCGCAGCGGCGCCCGGCAGCCGGCCTGCCGGACCCGCTCGGTCATCCGCCGCGCATCCTGCTGCTGTACGGCTCGTTGCGCGAGCGTTCGTACTCGCGGCTGCTCGTCGAGGAAGCCGCGCGCCTCGTGTGCTACTTCGGCGGCGAGGCCCGGATCTTCGATCCGCGCGAACTGCCCTTGCCCGATCAGGTGCCGCGCGACGATCACCCGGCGGTGCGCGAGCTGCGCGAACTCTCGCTGTGGTCGGAAGGCCAGATCTGGTGCAGCCCGGAGCGGCATGGCCAGATCAGCGCGGTGATGAAGGCGCAGATCGACCACCTGCCGCTGAACAGCGGCGGCCTGCGTCCGACGCAGGGCCGGACGCTCGCGGTGATGCAGGTCAGCGGCGGTTCGCAGTCGTTCAACGCGGTCAACACCCTGCGCCTGCTCGGTCGCTGGATGCGCATGTTCACGATTCCGAACCAGTCGAGCGTCGCCAAGGCTTTCGACGAGTTCGACGCCGACGGCCGCATGCGGCCGTCGGCGTACTACGAGCGCCTGGTCGACGTCGTCGAGGAACTGATGCGCTTCACGGTCCTGCTGCGGCCGCAGGTCGCGGTGCTGACCGATCGCTATTCGGAGCGCAAGGAAGCGGGTACGCCGGTCACCGACCGCGCCCGTGATCTCGCCGCGATCGCCGTGGCCCCGGCGCCGGCCCCGGCATCTGCGCCCTGCGCTGCCCGCAGCGGTTGCTGCTGATGGATATCGCACCTGCCACGCGCGACGACGGCGCCGCGATCCGCCGCCAGCTCGCGGCCTGCGGCCTGCCAGTCGATGATCTCGCGCAGGCTTCGTTCGCGCACTTTCTCGTCTGGCGCGAAGCCGGCGAGCTGCTCGGCACGGTCGGGGTCGACATCGCCGGAGACGTCGGCCTGCTGCGCTCGCTCGCGGTCGATCCGCGGCGCCGCGCCGAAGGCGCCGGCGCGGCGCTGATCGCCGCCGCCGAGGCGCTGGCGCGAAGCCACAAGCTGTCGGCGCTGTATCTGCTGACCAACGGCGCCGAGCCCTTCTTCGCCGCGCGCGGCTACCGGCGTCTGCCGCGCGACTCGGCACCGGCGTCGATCGCGGCGATGCCGCAGTTCTCCGCCATTTGTCCTTCCTCCGCCACCTTCATGAGCAAGACCATGTCTCACGCGCCCTACAACGTCCTCTTCCTTTGCACCGGAAACTCGGCGCGCTCGATCCTGGCCGAGGCCGCGATCAATTCGCTGCCGGTGAGTCGCGAGCGCTTCCGCGGCTACAGCGCCGGCAGCCAGCCGCGCGGCGCGGTCAATCCCCATTCGATCGAGTTGCTGCAGAAGCTGGGCATCGCCACCGACGGCCTGCGCAGCAAGAGCTGGGACGAATTCGCTGCGCCCGGTGCGCCGCAGCTGGACTTCGTGTTCACCGTCTGCGATCAGGCAGCCGGCGAGCAGTGCCCGTACTGGCCGGGGCAGCCCGTCACCGCGCACTGGGGCATGCCGGACCCGGCTGCCGTCGAAGGCAGCGAGGAGGAAAAGCGCCGTGCGTTTGCCGAGACCTGGCACGTTCTGCGCCGTCGCATCGAGCTGTTCGCGAGTCTGCCGCTCGAATCGCTGGATCGCATGACGCTGCAGCAGCGCGTGCGCGGCATCGCCCAGGCATGAGCGGCGTGATGGAGAACGCGGGCGCCGCGCCGCGTCCGGCGATCGGCTTCTTCGAGCGCTGGCTGACGCTGTGGGTGCTGCTGTGCATGATCGCCGGGATCGCCGCCGGCCACTTCTGGCCGCGGGGCTTCGCCGCGCTCGGCGGAGCCGAACTGGCGAAGGTCAACCTGCCGGTTGCCCTGCTGGTCTGGCTGATGATCGTGCCGATGCTGCTGAAGATCGACTTCGGCGCGCTGCGCGGCGTGGCGCGGCACTGGCGCGGCATCGGCGTGACGCTGTTCGTGAACTGGGCGGTCAAGCCGTTCTCGATGGCCCTGCTCGGCGCGCTGTTCATCGGCCACTGGTTCGCGGCCTGGCTGCCGCCCGAGCAGCTGCACTCGTACATCGCCGGCCTGATCCTGCTCGCCGCCGCGCCATGCACGGCGATGGTCTTCGTCTGGAGCAACCTGTGCGAGGGCGAGCCGCATTTCACGTTGAGCCAGGTGGCGCTGAACGACGCGATCATGGTCGTCGCGTTCGCGCCGATCGTCGGTCTGCTGCTCGGCTTTTCGGCGATCAGCGTGCCGTGGGCGACGCTGGCGCTGTCGGTGCTGATCTACATCATCGTGCCGACCGTGCTCGCGCAGGCGCTGCGTCACGTCGCGCTGCGCGGGGGCTGGTTCGCGCCGCTGCAGCGGCGGCTGCAGCCGGTCTCGCTGTTCGCGCTGCTCGCCACGCTGGTCCTGCTGTTCGGCTTCCAGGGCGAACGGCTGCTCGCGCAGCCACTGGTGATCGGCCTGCTCGCGGTGCCGATCATCGTTCAGGTCTACTTCAACGCCGGACTGGCCTACTGGCTGAATCGGCTGAGCGGCGAGGATTACTGCGTCGCCGGTCCGTCGGCGCTGATCGGCGCGAGCAACTTCTTCGAACTGGCCGTCGCTGCGGCGATCAGCCTGTTCGGGCTCGACTCCGGCGCGGCGCTGGCGACTGTCGTCGGCGTGCTCGTCGAGGTGCCGGTGATGCTCAGCGTGGTCGCGATCGTGCGCCGCTCGCGGCGCTGGTACGAGCGCCGCGCGCCTGCTCCCTAGGGCCTGTCATCAATTGAGCAGGATGTTGGCTGCGACGCAGTAGATGGCCCCGAGGAAGTTTCGAGCGGTCTTGTCGTATCGAGTGGCGA
>NZ_AUFV01000010.1 GCF_000426685.1 Solimonas flava DSM 18980
GGGCCCGAGTACATCAGCGGCGCCTTGTTGGCGTGGGCCGAGCGTGCCGGCATCCGCATCGAGCACATCCAACCGGGCAAGCCACAGCAGAATGCCTATGTCGAGCGCTACAACCGCACCGTGCGTTACGCGTGGCTGGCTAGAACCCTGTTTGACTCGATTGAGCAGGTGCAGGACAAGGCCACTCGTTGGCTCTGGACTTACAACCATGAGCGCCCGAACATGGCGCTTGGCGGCATCACGCCAATGCAGAAACTTGCCTTGGCAGCTTAGCTCCACTTTTGGCGACCGCTGAAAGCGGGGGGATTACCCGTTGTGCTTCCATCCCCAAATCGCCCCAGCCGTTGCGACTAGCAAAGCACGAAGCCATTCGGCTTGAGGGCGCAGCCGGAGCGCGAACGGCTGCGGAGCTGGCCTAGTCGACGAACAGCGTCGCCGGGTATTCGAGCCGCGCCTTGATCGCCTGAATGAAGGCGGCCGCGTCCCAGCCGTCGACGATGCGGTGATCGAACGAGGACGACAGGTTCATCATCAGCCGCGGCACCACGGCCCCGTTGCGGATCATCGGCCGCTCGACCATCTTGTTGACGCCGACGATCGCGACTTCGGGCGCGTTGATGACCGGCGTCGAGACGATGCCGCCCATCGCGCCGAGGCTGGTGATCGTGATGCTCGAACCGGACAGCTCTTCGCGCTTGGCCTTGCCGTCGCGTGCGGCGTCGGCGAGGCGGCGGATCTCGGCGGCGGCCTGCCAGAGATCCAGCGTTTCGGCATGGCGCACGACCGGCACGACCAGGCCGCCCGGCGTCTGCGTGGCGACGCCGACGTGCGAGGCGGTGTGGCGGTGCACCAGATTCTGCTCGTCGTCGTAGGTGGCGTTGATCTGCGGAAACTCGGCGCGCACCTGCACCATTGCGCGCATCAGGAACGGCAGCAGCGTCAGCTTGCCGCGCGTCGCGCCGTGGCGGCCGTTGAGATGCTGGCGCAGCGCTTCGAGTTCGGTGACGTCGACTTCCTCGACGTAGGCGAAGTGCGGGATGCGCTGCTTGGTGCGCTGCATCGCTTCGGCGATCTTGCGGCGCAGGCCGATCACCTTGATCGTTTCGACCGCGTCGACCGGCGCGGTGGTGGCGCGCGCCGCGGCCGGCGCCGTCGCGCGGCCCGCATAGGCGGCGAGATCGTCGTGCGTGATGCGGCCGCGCGGACCGGTGCCCGGCACGCCATCGAGATCGATGCCGAGTTCGCGGCTGCGCTTGCGCACTGAAGGCGAGGTCTGCGGCTTGCCGCGCGCCGCGCCCAGCGCGGCGCTGCCGGGCCGCGCCGGCGCAGCCGGCGCGCCGGCCGCAGCGACGGCTGCCGGGGCGGCCGGCGGCACGGCGCCGAGCGCCGTGGCCTTGCCGGCCGTGGTGTCGCCGGGGTCGATACTGACTACGTCGCCGGCCGCGGTTTCGAGCACCAGCAGCGGCGCACCGACGGCGATCTTGTCGCCTTCGGCGCCGCAGCGTTCGATGACGATGCCGGCGACCGGCGACGGAATCTCGACCGCGGCCTTGTCGGTCAGCATGTCGACCAGTGGCTGGTCCTCGACGACGCGCTCGCCGACCTGCACGCGCCAGGTGGCGATTTCGGATTCGGCGATGCCTTCGCCGACGTCCGGCAGCTTGAATACGTAACGCGCCATGGTTCAGGCCTCCACGACGTTCTTCATGGCCTTGGCGACGCGCGCCGGGCCCGGGAAATAGGTCCACTCGAAGGCATGCGGATACGGCGTGTCCCAGCCGGTGACGCGTTCGATCGGTGCTTCGAGGTGCCAGAAGCAGGCTTCCTGCACCTGCGCCATCAGCTCGGCGCCGAAGCCGCCGGTGCGCGAGGCTTCGTGCGCGATCACGCAGCGGCCGGTCTTCTGCACCGAGCGCGCGATGGTGTCGAGGTCGAGCGGCACCAGCGAGCGCAGGTCGATGACCTCGGCGTCGACGCCGGCTTCCTCGGCGGCAGCGAGGCAGACATGCACCATCGTGCCGTAGGCCAGCACCGTCAGCTGCGCGCCGGGGCGCACGATCGATGCCTGGCCGAGTTCGATGCGGTAATAGTCCTCCGGCACTTCGCCGGCCGGGTGCTTGGCCCACGGCGTCAGCGGCCGTTCGTGATGGCCGTCGAACGGGCCGTTGTAGATGCGCTTGGGCTCCAGGAAGATCACCGGATCGTCATCCTCGATCGCGGCGATCAGCAGACCCTTGGCGTCGTACGGCGTCGACGGCATGACGGTCTTCAGGCCGCAGACGTGCGTGAAGATCGCCTCCGGCGACTGACTGTGCGTCTGGCCGCCGAAGATGCCGCCGCCGCAGGGCGCGCGCACCGTCAGCGGCGCATGGAAGCCGCCGCCGGAGCGGTAGCGCAGGCGCGCCGCTTCCGATACCAGCTGGTCGAAGGCCGGGTAGATGTAATCGGCGAACTGGATTTCGATGACCGGACGCAGGCCGTAGGCGCCCATGCCGATCGCGGTGCCGACGATGCCGCCTTCGGCGATCGGCGTGTCGAACACGCGCGTCTTGCCGTACTTCTTCTGCAGGCCGGCGGTACAGCGGAACACGCCGCCGAAGTAGCCGACGTCCTCGCCGAACACGACGATGTCCGGGTCGCGGCCCATCGTCACGTCGAGCGCCGAGTTGATCGCCTGGATCATGTTCATGCTGGCCATGCTCAGGCTCCCTTGAGTTCGGCGAGTTGCCGCTGCAGGTGCGGAGGCATGTCCTTGAAGACGTCCTCGAACAGCGACTCGACGCCGGCCGGCGGCGTGCCCAGCGTGCCGAGCGCCTCGGCTTCGCGCAGCTGCGCCTTGACGTGTTCCTCGAGTTCGCGCGCCAGCGCTTCGTGCTGCGCTTCGCTCCAGGCGCCGAGCCCGATCAGGTGCTGCTTGAGACGTTCGACCGGATCGCCGAGCGGCCAGCGCGCGGCCTCGTCCTGCGGCCGGTAGGCGGACGGGTCGTCGCTGGTCGAGTGCGCCGCGGCGCGATAGGTGACGAGCTCGATCAGCGTCGGTCCGTAGTTGCGCCGCGCGCGTTCGGCGGCCCACTGCGTGACCGCGTAGACGGCGAGGAAGTCATTGCCGTCGACGCGCAGGCCGGGGACGCCGTAGCCGATCGCGCGCGCCGCGAAGGTCGTGCGCTCGCCGCCGGCGAAACCCTGGAACGAGGAGATCGCCCACTGATTGTTGACGACGTTGAGCAGCACCGGCGCCTGGTAGACGGCCGCGAAGGTGAGGGCATAGTGGACGTCGCCCTCGGCGGTCGTGCCGTCGCCGACCCAGCTCGCGGCGATGCGCGTGTCGCCCTTGATCGCCGAGGCCATCGCCCAGCCGACCGCCTGCGGGAACTGCGTGCCGAGGTTGCCGGAGATCGAGAAGAAGTTCTTCTCCGGCACCGAGTACATCACCGGCAGCTGGCGGCCTTTGAGACGATCGCCGGGATTGCTGAAGATCTGGCACATCAGGTCGACCAGCGGCCAGTCGCGGGCGATCAGCAGACCCTGCTGGCGGTAGCTCGGGAACAGCATGTCGCCGTCGTCGAGCGCATAGGCCTGGGCGACGGCGACCGCTTCCTCGCCGGTCGACTTCATGTAGAAGCTGGTCTTGCCCTGGCGCTGCACGCGCAGCATGCGGTCGTCGAAGGCGCGCGTCAGCATCATGTGGCGCAGGCCGGCGCGCAGGCGCTCCGGCGTCAGCGCCGGCGCCCACGGTCCGACCGCGCGCTGCGCGTCGTCGAGCACGCGGATCAGGGCGTACGGGTATTCGCGCAGCGCCGGCTCGTCGGCGTCGATCGGCGGGCGCGCCAGCGTGCCGGCCGGCGGCACGCTCATGCCGGAGAAATCGGGTACCTCGCCGGGCCGGGCCTTGGGTTCGGGGACGTGCAGGCGCAAGGCCGCGCCAGGTTCGTGCGCAGAGGACGTCATGGGATTCAGCCTCGATGCGTGGTGCGTGCGCCGACGGTCGTTGCCCCCGGCGCGTCGAGCATGGCACGCGCCCGCGCCGTGCCGATGTCAGCGACCGGCCTGCCGGTTCGTGCGGATGCGACGCGTCTACCGCCGCCGCCGTGAGTTCTCGCGTGCACTGCCATATCTCCTCGCGCAGGCCCGGCTTCTCGGTCCGGGCGATGCGGACAGAATAGAGCGGGGCGCGCGGGATGGGATTCCGGAAAAGTCCTCTGTGACCGGCGAATCGGTTGTTTGTTCCGGAAGCCCGCTATAGATTGGAACGATGTCCCTGACGCTCGATACCCTGGATTTGCGCATCGCCGAGCTGCTGCAGCGCGACGCGACGCTGCCGATCGCCGACATCGCCGAGCGCGTCGCCTCGTCGAAGACCGTCGTCTGGCGGCGCATCCAGCGCCTCGTCGAGGCCGGCGCCATCCGCGAGCGCGTGGCGCTGCTCGATCACGAGAAGCTCGGCTTCGGCCTGCTGGTATTCGCGCACATCAAGATGGCCCGCCACGGCCGCGACGCGCTGCCGAAATTCATCGACGCGGTGAAGCTGCTGCCGCAGGTGATCGAATGCCACACGCTGATGGGCGACGTCGATTTCCTGCTCAAGATCCTCGTGCGCGACATTCACGAGTACGAACACTTCATCTGGCAGAAGCTCTCGCAGATCGACGGCGTGCAGGACATCAGCTCGTCAATCTCGATGAGCCAGCCGATCAACACCACGCGCCTGCCGCTGAAAGCGCGCTGACGGCGCGCCGGCGCGCGCTCAGGAGGCGGCCGTCGCCGCAGCCGCAGGAGCGGAGAACTGCAGCACGCCGTCGTCGAGGCGCCCGTGGCGCAGCGTCAGCACGTCGAGCGCGTAGTTCTGGTGCAGCTTCCACGGCGCGCGCGAGCCCTGCTTGGGGAAGCGTGCGATCGCGCGCTGCACGTAGCCGGACGAGAAGTCGATCAGCGGCTCCTCGGCGATCGACGGGTCGCGGCGCAGCGGTACGCACTGGCGGTAGCCGTGACGGTCCATGTGCTCGATCAGGCGGCAGACGAACTCCGAGCTGAGGTCGCACTTGAGCGTCCACGAGGCGTTGGTGTAGCCGATCGCGAAGGCCAGGTTCGGTACGCCGCTGCACATCATGCCCTTGTAGCTCAGCGTCTTCGCGAAATCGACCGGCTGGTCGTCGACCGCGAAGGCCTGGTCGTCGACCGCGAAGGCGATGCCGCCGAGCACTTCGAGCTGCAGGCCGGTCGCCGTCACCACCACGTCGGCGTCGAGCTCGCGGCCGGAACGCAGGCGGATGCCGTGTTCGGTGAAGCGCTCGATGTGATCGGTGACGACCTCGGCGCGGCCGGCGCGGATCGCGTCGAACAGGTCGCCGTTCGGCACCAGGCACAGGCGCTGGTCCCAGGGCTTGTAGTGCGGATTGAAGTGCGTGTCGACGTCGTAGCCGGGGCCGAGCGCGCGCTGCACGCGGGCGCGCAGCAGCTTGCGCACCAACCCCGGCGCGCGCCGGCACAGCTGAAAGAAGGCCATGCCGAACAGCACGTTCTTCCAGCGCGTCAGCGCGTACGCCAGCCGCGCCGGCAGCAGCGCGCGCAGCGTGTTGGCGATCGCGTCCTGGTCCGGCAACGACAGGATGTAGGTCGGCGAGCGCTGCAGCATCGTCACGTGCGCCGCGCGCTTGGCCATCGCCGGCACCAGCGTCACCGCGGTCGCGCCGCTGCCGATGACGACCACGCGCTTGCCGGCGTAGTCGATGTCCGGTGTCCACTGCTGCGGATGCACGAGGCGGCCGCGGAACTGCTCGACGCCGGCGAAGTCCGGCGTGTAGCCGGCGGCGTAGCGGTAGTAGCCGCTGCACAGGTAGAGGAAGTTGCAGCGCAGCGTGCGGCGTTCGCGCTGCGGCCCGCATTCGACCTCGACCGTCCATTGCGCCTCGGCGCTCGACCACGCCGCGCCGACCACGCGGTGCTGGTAGCGGATCTGGTGCTCGATGCCGTACTCGCGCGCGGTGTCGCGGATGTAGTCGAGGATGGCCGCGCCGTCGGCGATCGCCTTGGCCTGTCGCCACGGCCGGAACGAATAGCCGAGCGTGTACATGTCGGAGTCCGAGCGCACGCCGGGATAGCGGAACAGATCCCAGGTGCCGCCGATCGCCTCGCGCGCTTCGAGGATCGCGTAGCGCTTGTCCGGGCACTGCGCCTGCAGGTGGTAGGCGGCGCCGATGCCGGACAGGCCGGCGCCGATGATCAGCACGTCGAAAGATTCGGACTGCATGGCGCTCCTCGTGTTCTGTGCCGCCACTGTAACCGCCGCGCCGGCATCGGCCATGGCCGGCGCGCGCGGCCGGCTGGCGCGGGGGCCTTGCGCCGCGCCGCTCAGTTGCGCAGCCGGTAACCGGACTTGAAGATCCAGCGGATCAGCAGCAGGCAGGCGACGAGGAACACGCCGATCATCGCCGCGCTGACGCCGACGTGCACGTCGGAGACGCCGTAGAAGCTCCAGCGGAAGCCGCTGATCAGATAGACGACCGGGTTGATGAGCGCGATCTTCTGCCACAGCGGCGGCAGCATGTTGATCGAATAGAAGCTGCCGCCGAGGAAGGTCAGCGGCGTGATCACCATCAGCGGCACGATCTGCAGCTTCTCGAAGCCGTCGGCCCAGACGCCGATGATGAAGCCGAACAGGCTGAAGGTGACCGCCGTCAGCGCCAGGAACGCGACCATCCAGAACGGATGCGCGATCTCGTACGGCACGAACAGGCGTGCGGTGACCAGGATCAGCGCGCCGAGGATCATCGACTTGCTGGCGGCGGCGCCGACGTAGCCGACCAGCGCCTCGGCCCAGGATACCGGCGCCGACAGCAGCTCGTAGATGGTGCCGGTGAACTTCGGCATGTAGATGCCGAACGAGGCGTTCGAGATGCTTTCCGACAGCAGCGACAGCATCACCAGGCCCGGGATGATGAAGGCGCCGTAGCTGATGCCGTCGATCGCGCCGATGCGCGAGCCGATCGCGGTACCGAAGACGATGAAGTACAGCGAGGTCGACAGCACCGGCGAGGCCAGGCTCTGCATCAGCGTGCGGCCGAAGCGGGCCATCTCGAAGCGGTAGATCGCGCGAATCGCGTAGAAGTTCATGCCTGCTCCCGGACCAGGCTGACGAAGATGTCCTCGAGCGAGCTTTCGCTCGACTGCAGGCTCTTGAAGTCGATGCCCTGCTCGTTGAGGCGGCGCAGCAGCGCACCGATGCCGGTCGCCTCGCTCTGCGCGTCGAAGGTATAGGTCAGCGCGTTGCCGTCGGCCGACAGTTCCAGCGGCTCGCCGGCGAACGCGGCCGGGATCTGCGCCAGCGGCGCCTGCAGATGCAGCGTCAGCTGCTTCTTGCCGAGCTTGGCCATCAGCGCGGCCTTGTCCTCGACCAGCAGGATGCGGCCGCGGCTGATGACGCCGATGCGGTCGGCCATCTCCTCGGCTTCCTCGATGTAGTGCGTGGTCAGGATGATGGTCACGCCGCTGGCGCGCAGACCGCGCACCATCTCCCACATGTCGCGGCGCAGCTCGACGTCGACGCCGGCGGTCGGCTCGTCGAGGAACAGGATCGTCGGCTCGTGCGACAGCGCCTTGGCGATCATCACGCGCCGCTTCATGCCGCCGGACAGCGTCATGATCTTGGCGTCCTTCTTGTCCCACAGCGAGAGCTGGCGCAGCAGCTTCTCGACGAACGCCGGGTCGCGCGGCTTGCCGAACAGACCGCGGCTGAAACTGACCGTCGCCCAGACCGTCTCGAAGGCGTCGGTCGACAGTTCCTGCGGCACCAGGCCGATCTTGGTGCGCGCGGCGCGGTAATCGCGGGCGATGTCGTGGCCGTCGGCATGAATGCTGCCGCCGCTGGGCCGCACCAGGCCGCAGACCGCGCCGATCAGCGTGGTCTTGCCGGCGCCGTTCGGGCCGAGCAGCGCGAAGATCTCGCCGCGGCGGATCTCCAGGTCGATGTGCTTGAGCGCCTCGAAGCCGGAGGCGTAGGTCTTGCTCAGACCGCGGATGCTGATGATGGGGGTCACGCCTGCTCCTCGTCGCTGGTGCGCATCCTAATGCGAGTTGCGCCGCCGTGGCATTGACAGTCTGTTGCCGTCTGCCGAAGATCGCCGCATGTCCCTCCTGACGCCCTGCTGCCGTTTGCAGTTGCACGCCGGAGCCGTCGTCGCAGGCGGCTGAGCCCCGGGCCGCGCCCTCCCGTTTGTTCCGGCCCGGGGATCGCAACACCTTCCTCAGCCCAGCTCGACGGGCGCGCCGCGCGCGTCCACGGAGGTTTTCCATGTTCCCGGTCCGGATTCCGCGCGCCGCACGGCGCGCGCGCGTTGTTCCTTTTGCTTGCCTGGCGCACGCGCGCGCACCGGAGCGGCGCCGATGAGCCGCGCGTCGCGGCCGGCGCCGCCCTTGCTGATCGAGCGCGGCCAGTACGAGCGCCTGCGCGCGGTGGCGCTGGCCGCGCTCGATGCGCTGCCGGAGCTGGCCGGCACGCTGCTCGACGAGATCGAGCGCGCGACGCTGGTCGGTGCCGACGCGCTGCCGGCCGACGTCGTCGCGCTCGGCCGTGCGGTTCGCTACCAGGACGAGGCCAGCGGCGCGATCCGCAGCGTGCGCGTGGTGCTGCCGCACGAGGCCGATCCGGCGACGCAGCGGATCTCGGTGCTGACCCCGGTCGGTGCCGCGCTGATCGGCCTGCGCGAGGCGCAGCGCATGCCGTGGACGCTGAAGGGCGAGACGCGCGTGCTCAGCGTGCTGCGCGTCGGCGAACTGTCCTGAGGCCTGCCGCCGGCCGGCGTGCCTATTCGGCGCGCGCGGACTCGGCGTGCCAGCCGCCGCCGAGCGCCTGGATCAGCGCGACCGCGGTGGTCTGCCGGTCGAGCGCCGACTGCACCAGCGCGCGCCGCGCGCTGGCCGCCGAGGCCTGCGCGACGACGACTTCGCTGAAGCTGATCTGGCCGGCGCGGTACTGGTTGAGGATCAGGCGCTCGTTCTCGTCGGCGACCGCCGAGGCCTGTTCGCGCAGCGCGTGCTGGCGCTCCAGCACGCGGGCCGCGGACAGCTGGTCCTCGACGTCCTGGAAGGCGGCGAGCGTGGTCTGCCGGTAGTCGGCGACGGCGACGTCGTAGGCGGCGCGCGCCTGCGCGACCTGCGCCTTGCGCGCGCCGAAGTCGAGCAGGGTCTCGGTCGCCGAGGCGCCGAGCGACCAGATCAGCGAGGAGCTGTCGAACAGATCGCGCAGGTGCGAGGCGCTGCTGCGGTACGAAGCCGACAGCGGCAGGCTCGGGAACCAGGCCGCCTGCGCGATGCCGACGCTGGCGTTGGCGGCGGCGACGCTGCGCTCGGCGGCGGCGATGTCCGGCCGCCGCTGCAGCAGCTCGGACGGCAGCAGCAGCGGCACCTCGGGCACCACGCCGTTCCAGTCGGCCGGCGCCAGCGTGAAATCGGCCGGCGCCTTGCCGAGCAGCACGGCGATCGCGTGTTCGAGCGTCGCGCGCGTGCGCTGCACGCCTTCGAGATCGGCCTGCGCGCTGTAGAGCTGGCTCTGCGCGCTGAGCAGATCGGTGCGCGGCGCGACGCCGGCCTGGTAGCGGTTGCGGGCGATCGCCAGCGCGCGCTCGTAGCCGTCGACGGTGAAGCGCAGCAGCGCGAGTTCGGCATCGGCTTCGCGCAGCGACAGATAGTTGGTCACCAGCTCGCCCTGTGCGGAGAGCCGGGCCGCCGCGAGATCGGCGGCGCTGGCCTGGGCGCTGGCGGCGGCGTTCTCGACATTGCGGCGGATGCGTCCCCAGACGTCCGGCTCCCAGCTGGCGCCGAGGCTCGCCTGATAGGTGTTGCGCACGCCGCCGCCGCTCGACACGGTGCCGCCGGTGACGACGCCGCTCGACGATTTGTTGCCGGAGCGCGTGACGCTGGCGCTGAGGTCGATGGTCGGAAACAGCGAGGCGCGCTGTTCGGCGACCAGCGCGCGGGCCTGCGCGTAGCGGGCCTGCGCCGCGGCGATCGTCTGGTTCGAGATCTGCAGCTGCTGCACCAGCGCGTCGAGCTGCGCGTCGCCGAACAGCTGCCACCAGGCGCCGCGCTCGACCGCGTCGTTCGGTTGCGCCGGGCGCCACTCGGCGCCGGCTTCCTTGAAGCCGGCGGCCGCGGTCGCGACGTCCGGGCGACGGTAGTCGGGCCCGACGGCGCAGCCGGCCAGCAGGACGAGGCCGGCGAGCGCAGCGGCGAGCGCCGGGCGGGGCAGCGGGGAAGCGGGTCGGGCCGGCATGCGGATCATCTCGGGTTCACGGCTCAGGAGGTGGAGGCGGCACGGCTCAGCAGGTGCTCGTCGGCGCGGCGGCGGCGCAGCTTGTCGAGGTAGACGTAGACCACCGGCGTGGTCAGCAGCGTCAGCAGCTGGCTGGCGAGCAGGCCGCCGATGATGGCGACGCCGAGCGGCTGGCGCAGCTCGCTGCCTTCGCCGAAGCCGATCGCCAGCGGCAGCGCGCCGAGCGCGGCGGCCAGCGTCGTCATCAGGATCGGCCGGAAGCGCAGCAGGCAGGCCTCGCGCACCGCCTCGACCGCCGACAGTCCGCGCGCGCGCTCGGCATCGAGCGCGAAGTCGATGATGAGGATCGCGTTCTTCTTGACGATGCCGATCAGCAGGAACACGCCGATCAGTGCGATCAGCGAGAACTCCATCTTGAACAGCAGCAGCGCGAGCACCGCGCCGACGCCGGCCGACGGCAGCGTCGTCAGCACCGTCACCGGGTGCACGTAGCTTTCGTACAGCACGCCGAGCACGAGATAGATGACGACGATCGCCAGCGCGATCAGGAACGGCTGCTGGCTCTGCGACTGCTGGTAGGCGGAGGCGGTGCCGGCGAAGGCGCCGGCGATCGCGGTCGGCATGCCGATGTTGGCCTCGGCGCGCTTCACCGCGGCCTGCGCCTGCGACAGCGTCACGCCTTCGTCGAGATTGAACGAGAGCGTCGTCGCCAGCGCCGCGTCCTGGTGGTTGACCGAGGTCGGTGCCGCGCGCTCGCGGAAGTGGGCGATCGCCGCCAGCGGCACCATCGCGCTTGCCGTGGTGTTCAAGGCCGAGCCGGTCGACGGGTCGCGCAGTGAAGGGTTCGCCGATTCGCTGCCGGTGGTGTGCGTGGCGTTGGCCGGCACGTAGACGTCCTTGAGCGCCTCCGGCCCCTGCGTGTAGCGCGGCGCGCTTTCGAGGATCACGCTGTACTGGTTCAGCTCTTCGTAGATCGTCGAGGCCGAGCGCTGGCCGAAGGCGTTGTACAGCGCGTTGTCGATGTCCTTGTTGGTGATGCCGAAACGCGCCGCCGCTGCGCGGTCGATGTCGACGTAGGCTTCGATGCCGTTGTCCTGCTGGTCGGAGTTGACGTCGCTGATGCCCGGCTGCTTGGCCAGCTCCTCGGCGAGCTTGCCGGCCCAGAGCTTGAGCTGGCCGGCATCCTCGGCTTTCAGGGTGTACTGGTAGCTGGCGTTGGCCGAGCGTGCGCCCATGCGCAGGTCCTGGACCGGCATCAGGAAGGCGTTGACGCCGACCATCGACGACAGCGTCGGACGCAGGCGTGCGATCACTTCCAGCGCGGTCGCCTTGCGCTGCGCCCTGGGCTTGAGCGTGACCATCAGAAAGCCGCTGCCGGCGCGCGTGCCGCCGGTGAAGCCGACGACGTTGAGCACGTCCGGGTCGGCGCGGATCGTGTCGACGATGGTCCGCAGCTTCTGCGACATCGTCTGGAACGAAATGCTCTGGTCGGCGCGCAGCATGCCCATGATCCGGCCGTTGTCCTGCTGCGGAAAGAAACCCTTCGGCACGGCGATGAACAGGTAGACGTTCATGGCGACGACGACGAGCAGCACGGCGATGACGATCGGCCGCGCGGCGAGCGCCCAGTCGAGCTGGCGCTCGTACTGGCGCAGCATCCAGCCGAAGCCCGACTCGGCCCAGCGCGCGAGGCGTCCCGGCGTCCGCCGCGCGGCGTCCGGCTTGAGCAGCCAGGCGCAGAGCATCGGCGTCGTCGTCAGCGAGATCACGAGCGAGATCAGCACGGCGACCGACAGCGTCACCGCGAACTCGCGGAACAGCCGCCCGGCCTGGCCGCCGAGGAACAGCAGCGGAATGAACACGGCGACCAGCGACAGGCTGATCGACAGCACCGTGAAGCCGACTTCGCGCGCGCCGAGCAGCGCCGCATCGAAGCGCCGCATGCCGGCCTCGATGTGGCGGCTGGTGTTTTCGAGCACGACGATGGCGTCGTCGATGACGAAGCCGGTGGCGATCGTGATTGCCATCAGCGACAGATTGTTCAGCGAGAAGCCGAGCAGGTAGATGACGCCGAAGGTGCCGAGCAGCGAGACGACGGTGGCGATCGCCGGGATCAGCGTGGCGCGCGCGTTGCGCAGGAACAGCGAGACGACGAGCACGACCAGCGCGATCGACACCAGCAGCGTGATCTCGATCTCGTGCAGCGAGGCGCGGATCGAGTTGGTGCTGTCCGAGGCGATCTGCAGGCGGATGTCGGTCGGCAGTTCGGCCTGCAGCACCGGCACCAGCGCGCGCACCGCGTCGACCGTCTGGATGACGTTGGAGCCGGGCTTCTTGCGCAGCAGGACGATGACGGCCGGCTTGCCGTTGAACAGGCCGAGCGTGCGTGCATCCTCGGGGCCGTCGCTGATCGTGGCGACGTCGCCGAGGCGGACCGGCGCATTGTTGCGCCAGGCGACGACCAGGTGCCGGTATTCGTCGGTGTTGCGGCCGGCCAGGTCGGTGTAGATCTGGAAGTGCCGTGCGTCGCCCTCGAGCGCGCCTTTCGGGCGGTTGGCGTTGGCGGCCTCGATCGCGGCGCGGATGTCTTCGAGACTGATGCCGTAGCGGCTGAGCTGCAGCGGCAGCACGTCGATGCGGATCGCCGGCAGCGAGCCGCCGCCGATCTCGACGTCACCGACGCCGTCGACCTGCGCGAGCCGCTGCTGCACGAGATTCGATACCGCCTCGTAGATCTGCTGCGGCGTCTTCGAGTCGGACTGCAGCGCGAGCACCACCATCGGCGCGTCGGCCGGGTTGGCCTTGCGGTAGGTGGGATTTCGTTTCAGCGTCGCCGGCAGGTCGGCGCGCGAGGCGTTGATGGCCGCCTGCACTTCGCGCGCCGCCGAATCGATGTCGCGGTCGAGATCGAACTGCATGGTCACGCGCGTCGAGCCGGTCGAGCTCTGCGAGGTCAGCTCGTTGACGCCGGCGATGATGCCGAGGCGCCGTTCGAGCGGCGTGGCGACGCTGGTCGCCATGGTCTCGGGGCTGGCGCCGGACAGGTTCGCGGTGACCGAGATCACCGGGAAGTCGACCTGCGGCAGCGGCGCGACCGGCAGCGCGAAGAAGCCGCCGACGCCGGCCAGCGCGATGCCGATCGTCAGCAGCGTCGTGCCGATCGGGCGGCGCACGAAGAGGGTCGAGAGGTTCATGGCGACGCGTCCGCCGCGACGCGCCGTTGCCTCTCCCGCCTGCGGGAGAGGGCAAGGGAGAGGGCCGCTGACGCAGCAAGCGGAAGCTCGGCGCGCCGCGCGCACGTCGTGCCCGCGCTCTCGCCCCAACCCCTCTCCCGCAGGGTGGGAAAGGGGCTCGCCTCAGTGATGGCGGGCATCGGCAGTGGCGCGTACGGCTTCATGCGCCACGCGGCTCCGCGTCGTCTTCGGGACCGGCGGTGGACGGCACATCGTTCGCGCGCGGCGGCACCGGCTGGTCCTCGCGGTGGCCGGCCAGCTTCTCGAACGCCAGATAGATCACCGGCGTCGTGAACAGCGTCAGCAGCTGGCTGACGATCAGGCCGCCGAAGATCGCCAGGCCCAGCGGCCGGCGCAGTTCGGCGCCGGCGCCGAAGCCGAGCATCAGCGGCACGGCGGCGAACAGCGCGGCCAGCGTCGTCATCAGGATCGGCCGGAAGCGCAGCAGCGCCGCCTGGCGGATCGCCGCGCGCGGCGCGAGGTTTTCGTGCCGCTGCGCCTCAATCGCGAAGTCGATCATCATGATCGCGTTCTTCTTGACGATGCCGATCAGCAGAATGATGCCGATGATGCCGATCACGCCGAGGTCGTGGCCGGTCAGCATCAGCGCCAGCAGCGCGCCGACGCCGGCCGACGGCAGCGTCGAGAGGATCGTCAGCGGGTGCACGAAGCTCTCGTAGAGCACGCCGAGCACGATGTAGACGCAGACGATCGCGGCGACGATCAGCCACAGCGTGCTCGACAGCGAGGCTTCATAGGCGCTGGCCGCGCCGAGGAAGTTCAGTGTGACGCTGCTCGGCAGGCCGATCTGCTGCGCGGCGTCGCGGATCGCCGCGACGGCGTGGCCCAGCGACACGCCGTCGGCGGTATCGAAGCCGATCGTCGCCGCCGGATACTGGGCGACGTGCGTGACCTGCAGCGGCGCTTCCTGCTCGCGGATCGTGGCGATCGCCGCCAGCGGCGTCGCGCCGCCGGCACCCTGCAGGTGCAGCAGGCCGAGGCTGTCCGGCTTCGTCAGCAGGCCGGGCTTGCCTTCGAGGATGACGCGATACTGGTTGGTCTCGGTGAAGATCGTCGAGACGATGCGCTGGCCGAAGGCGCTGTACAGCGCGTCGTTGAGCGTCGAGGCGGTGATCGACAGCCGCGCGGCGCTGTCGCGGTCGAGCTTGACGAACGCGGCGCGGCCCTCGGCGCCGGCTTCGGTGGTGGCGTTGCGGACCGCATCCAGCTGCTGCATCGCCGCCGTCAGCTTCTGTGCCCATTCGGCGACTTTCTGCGTGTCGGAGCCTTCGAGCGACAGCCGGTACTGGGTCGGCCCGGTTTCGGCGTCGATCGTCAGGTCCTGGGTCGGCTGCAGCCAGATCTGCACGCCCGGCACCTTCTCGGCGCGCTCGCGCAGGCGCCGCATGATCTCGGCCTGCGAGCCGCGGCGGTCGTCGCGCAGATTGATCAGCATGCGGCCGCTGTGCAGCATCGTGTTGTTGGCCGCATCGACGCCGATGAACGAGCTGAGGTTGTCGACCGCCGGGTCGGCGAGGATGGCGTGCGCCGCCTGCTGCTGCAGCTCGGCCATGCGCGCGTACGACACCGAATCGTCCATCGCCGTGCGCGCCTGCAGCTGGCCGGTGTCCTGCGTCGGGAACAGGCCCTTGGGGATGAGCACGTAGAGCAGGACGGTCAGCACGAAGGTCGCCAGCGCGACCCACAGCGTCGCCGGCTGGCGGTCGAGCACGTACAGCAGGCCGCGGTCGTAGTGCGCGACCACGCGGTCGAAGAAGGCCTGCACCTTGCGGCCGAGCGCGTTGTCGCCGGTATCGTGGCGCAGCCAGCGTGCCGACAGCATCGGCACCAGCGTCAGCGACACCACCGCCGAGATCAGGATGGTGATCGCCAGCGTCACCGCGAACTCGCGGAACAGGCGGCCGATGACGTCGCCCATGAACAGCAGCGGGATCAGCACGGCGACCAGCGAGACGGTCAGCGAGATGATCGTGAAGCCGATCTGGCGGGCGCCCTTGAGCGCCGCCTGCAGCGGCTTCTCGCCCTTCTCGATGTAGCGCGAGATGTTTTCGATGGTGACGATGGCGTCGTCGACGACGAAGCCGGTGGCGATCGTCAGCGCCATCAGCGACAGGTTGTTGAGGCTGTAGCCGAGCAGGTACATCAGGGCGCAGGTGCCGATCAGCGAGATCGGCACGGCGAGGCTGGCGATGACGGTCGCCTGCACGCTGTGCAGGAAGAAGAAGATCACCAGCACGACCATGACGACGGCGAGGATCAGCTCGATCTGCACGTGCTCGACCGAGGCGCGGATGCCGGTCGTGCGGTCGGCGAGCACGCGCACCTCGACCGCGGCCGGCAGCGAGCCCTCCAGTTCGGGCAGGCGCGCCTTGATCGCGTCGACGGTCTTGATGACGTTGGCGCCGGGCTGGCGCTGCACGTTGAGGATGATCGCCGGCTGGTCGTTGGCCCAGGCGCCGAGGCGCGTGTTCTCGGCGCTGGCGACGATGGTCGCTACGTCCGCCAGCCGCACCGGCGCGCCGTTGGCGTAGGTGACGATCAGGTTCTCGTAGTCGGCGACGGTGGTCAGCTGGTCGTTGGCATTGATCGAGTACGAGCGGCTCGGCCCGTCGAAGCTGCCCTTGGCGGCGTTGGCGTTGGCGTTGCTGATCGCCGTACGGATCGTCGCCAGGCCGATGCCGTACGAGGCCAGCAGCTGGGTATCGGCCTGGATGCGCATCGCCGGACGCTGGCCGCCGCTCAGCGTCACCAGGCCGACGCCGTCGACCTGGCTGATCTTCAGCGCCAGCCGCGTGTCGACCAGGTTCTGCACCTCGGTCAGCGGCAGGGTGTCCGAGGTGATCGCCAGCGTCAGCACCGGCGCGTCGGCCGGGTTGACCTTGGCGTAGACCGGCGGCGCCGGCAGATCCGACGGCAGCAGCGAGCTGGCCGCGTTCATCGCCGCCTGCACTTCCTGCTCGGCGACGTCGAGCGCGATGCCGAGCGTGAACTGCAGCGTGATGACCGAGGCGCCGGCCGAGCTGACCGAGCTCATGCGCTGCAGCCCGGACATCTGGCCGAGCTGGCGCTCCAGCGGCGCCGTGATGGTCTGGCTCATGACCTCGGGGCTGGCGCCCGGGTAGAGCGTCTGCACCTGGATCGTCGGATAGTCGACCTGCGGCAGTGCCGACAGCGGCAGGAAGCGCAGGCCGAGCAGGCCGCCGAGCACGATCGCCGCCATCAGCAGCGTGGTCGCGACCGGCCGTTCGATAAAGGGACGCGAGGGATTCATCGCCGTTCCGTCGAAGGACAGGCCGCGCTTACGGGCCGCCCGGCGGCGGACCGCCCGGCCCACCCGGCCCGCCGGGGCCGCCCGCGCCGCCGTCCGGCCGGCGGCGGTGTTTGCGGCGCTCGGGGTTGGCCGCGGCGCTGGCCTTCTGTGCGGCGTCGGTCGCCTTCGCCGCTTCGCCCGGCAGCTGCACGGTGGCGCCGTCCTTGAGGCGGTCGGCGCCTTCGGTGACGACCGTCTCGCCGAGCTTCAGGCCCTCGCTGATCTGCACCTTGTCGGCGGTCTGCGCGCCGCGCTTGACGCTGCGCACGCTCACCGTGTGGTCGTCGTTGAGCACGTAGACGAAATCGCCGCTGGCGCCGTTGCGGACTGCCGACAGCGGCACCGCGACGACCTGCGGCAGGGTGTAGAGCTGCAGGCGCAGGTTGACGAACTGGTTCGGGAACAGCGCGTTGTCGGCATTGTCGAAGCGCGCCTTGCCGCCGACCGTGCCGGTGCTCGTGTCGACCTGGTTGTCGAGCGTCGTGAACGTGCCGCTGGCGAGTTCGGTGGTGCGCGTGCGGTCGAGGGCGACTGCCGGCAGCGTGCTTTCGGCGGCGTGGCGCAGGATCTCGTCGACGCTGTCCTGCGGCACGGCGAACTTCACGTCGATCGGCGCGACCTGCGTGATGACGGCGATGCCGTTGGCGTCGCCGGCGGCGATGTAGTTGCCGGCGTCGACGACGCGCAGGCCGACGCGGCCCGAGACCGGCGCGGTGACGCGGCTGTACTCGACGTCGAGCTTGGCGCTGGCGACGGCGGCGCGGTCCGCGGCGACCGTGCCTTCGAGCTGGTGGACGGTCGCCGCCTGCGTGTCGACGTCCTGCTGGGCGATCGAGTCCTGACCCTGCAGCGTGCGGTAGCGCTCCAGCTGCAGCCGGGCGTTTTCGAGCTGCGCCTGGTCGCGCTGCAGATTGCCCTGCGCCTGCAGCAGGGCGTTCTCGAACGGACGCGGGTCGATCTGCGCGAGCAGCTCGCCCTTCCTGACCAGCTGGCCTTCGCGGAACGCGATCGAGGTGATCACACCGGAGACCTGCGGCCGCACGGTCACCGTCGCCAGCGGCGTGACAGTGCCGAGCGCTTCGATCGTCACCGGAATGTCGAGCGCCTCGGCCTTGGCGATGCCGACCGAGCTGGCCATGCCGCCGCGCATGCCCATGCCGAAGCCGGAGGTCTGGCTGTTGCGCTGGAGCAGGTACCCGGCGAGCGCGGCGATCGCGACCAGCGCCAGCAGGACGATGCCGGCGCCGATCCATTTGCTGCGGGTGCTGACACGACGCGGCGCGGACGCCTGCGGGCGGGGAGGCTGGGTTTCCATCGAGGTCCTTGCTGGCCGGGGAACGGCGTGCGAACAGCCGCGATGATAGCCAAGGCCATTCGCGAATCCGCCGACTTTTACCTTCCGATACAAAAATGCGGCGGGACGTGACGCGGGCGGCGATGCGCGCCTGACTTAAAATGGGCGGACAGGCGCCCGGTCGGGCGCGATCGAACAGCAAACAGGGCCATGGCCGCCAAGCAGCGTCTCTACCGCATCAGCTTCATGAACCAGGGGCAGAAGTACGAGCTCTACGCCCGCGAGGTCAGCCACAGCGGCGGCATGCTCGGCTTCGTCGAGGTCGGCAAGCTCGTGTTCGGCGAGAAGAGCACGGTGCTGGTCGATACCAGCGAGGAACGCCTCAAGCAGGAGTTCGCCGGCGTCGAGCGCTTCTACGTGCCGGTGCACGCCGTGGTGCGCATCGACGAGGTCAGCAAGGCCGGCCCGGTGCGCATCACCGAGGGCGGCGAGTCCGGCTCCAAGGTCACGCCGCTGCCGTTCTACACTTTCGGTGGCGACGGCAAGAAGTGAGCAGGACAGTGCCGCGGCTCGGCTTGGAGGCCGTGATGGCGAGCCGCGCGGCGGCGAAGCCATGCAGTGACGGCAGCGGATCAGGTGCGTGGATCGAAGGGCGGTACGGGATGGCTTCGTCGGTCTTCGTCCTCCTCGCAATGACGGACTGCGCATGATCAGATTCGCGATGCTCGGGTCGGGAAGCAAAGGCAACGCCACGCTGATTGAGCACGGCACGACGCGCGTGCTGATCGACTGCGGCTTCAATCTGAAGGAAACCGAGGCGCGTCTGCTGCGAATCGGTGTCGAGCCCGGCTCGCTGGCGGCGGTGCTCGTCACGCACGAGCACGGCGACCATCTCGCCGGCGTCGGCCGGCTGGCGCGCCGCCATCGCGTGCCGGTCTACATGACCTACGGCACGCACCGCGTCTGGCAGGACCCGGAAGTGCCGGCGCTGGTGCGCTTCTCGCCGCACCAGCAGTTCACGATCGGCAGTCTGGCGATCGAGCCGTACCCGGTGCCGCACGATGCCGAGGAGCCCTGCCAGTACGTGATCGCCGCCGGCAACGGCGCGGCGCGCCGGCGCATCGGCATCCTCTCCGACGCCGGCCACATCTCGCCGCACATGCGCGCGATGCTCGCCGGCTGCGACGCGCTGATGCTCGAATGCAACCACGACCCGGAACTGCTGCGCGTCGGCCCGTATCCGCCGAGCCTCAAGCTGCGCGTCGGCGGCGAGCGCGGCCACCTGTCGAACGAGCAGGCGGCGGCGCTGCTCGCCGGCTATGAAGTCGAGCGCCTGCAGCATCTGGTGCTGACGCACCTGTCGGAGACCAACAACCGCCCGCAGCTGGCGCTCGCCGCGGTGCGCGCGGCGATCGGCGGCGAGCACGCCGGCCTGCGCTGCGCGCACCAGGAGCAGGGACTGGACTGGGCCGAGCTGGCCTGAGCCGGTCCGCGATGCACCGCAGCCGCAACCGGCCGGCGTGCAGGCGTCAGTCTGCGACGCCGAGCCCGTCCGGACGGCCATGCCGGCGCGCCCACGCCAGCAGCTCGCGCAGGACCGGCACCAGCGCCCACGCCGCTTCGGTCAGCGCGTATTCGACGCGCGGCGGGATCTCGGCGAAGGCCGCGCGCGATACCAGTCCGCTGGCGGCCAGCTCACGCAGCTGGGCACTGAGCATGTGCGGCGTCACGTCCGGCAGCGCGCGGCGCAGCTCGCCGAAGCGCATCGGCCCGTCCATCAGGCAGGAGATGATTTCCAGTTTCCACTTGCCGGTGATCGCGCGGGCGACGACGCGCAGCGCGAGCGTGTCGGCGCCCTGCGGACCGCAGTCCGCGCAGTCGTCGGCCGCGGCGCGGGGCCTGGCGTCGGACGCGCCCGCCGGCCTTCCGTTGGTCTGTTTTTCCATACCTGGTCTGCTTTTGCGGCGTACTTGAAGGTGGTCGGTCCGCGCCACACCCTAAGCCATTCGCGCGGTCCGGCAAAACGCAGACGGCCGCGCTTTCCCGATATGGAGAGGGCTGGATGAGCACGGTATTGGTGACCGGGGGCACGGGTTTCGTCGGTGCCTGGACGATCGCGACGCTGTTGCAGGCGGGGCACGAGGTGCGCACGACGATCCGCGATGCGCGGCGCGCGCCCGACGTGCTGGCGATGCTGCGGCGCGCCGGCGTCGCCCGGGCGGAGGCGGTCTCGTTCGTCACGGCCGACCTGACGCAGGATGGCGGCTGGCGCGAGGCTGCGAGCGGCTGCGAGTTCGTGCTGCACGTGGCCTCGCCGTTCCCGGCCGGCGTTCCCGCCGACGAGCAGGAGCTGATCGTGCCGGCCCGCGACGGCACGCTGCGCGTGCTGCGCGCCGCGCGCGAGGCGGGTGTGCGGCGGGTGGTGATGACGTCCTCGTTCGCCGCCGTCGGCTACGGGCATCCGCCGCGCACGCAGCCGTTCGACGAACGCGACTGGACCGATCCGGACGGCCCCGCGGTGCAGCCGTACATGAAGTCGAAGACGCTGGCCGAGCGTGCGGCCTGGGATTTCGTCGCGCGCGAAGGCGGCGGACTCGAGCTGGTGGCGCTCAATCCGGTCGGTATCTTCGGGCCGGTGCTGGGCCGCGACTACTCGACCTCGATCGGCATCGTCGCCGCGCTGCTGACCGGCGCGATGCGGGCCGTGCCGCGCATCTACTTCGGCATGGTCGACGTGCGCGACTACGCTGACCTGCAGCTGCGCGCGATGACGAATCCGGCCGCCGCCGGCGAGCGTTTCATCGCCGTCGCCGGCGCTCCGGTCTCGCTCCACGAGATCGCCGGGATCCTGCGCCGCCGGCTCGGCGCCGAGGCTGCGAGGGTGCCGCGCTGGCAGATGCCCGATGCGTTCCTGAAGCTCGCCGCCCGGTGGCGGCCGGCGCTGCGCGCGGTCGTGCCGCAGCTCGGCATCCGGCGCGCGGCGAGCGCGGACAAGGCGCGGCGCCGGCTCAGCTGGCAGCCGCGCGCGTACGAAGAAACGATCGTCGATACCGCCAGGAGCCTGCTGCGCGAACCCTAGACGGCGGACAGGCCCAGCGCGGCCGGCAGGTCCGCGAAGCGCTGCAGCCGCCGCGGTGCCGGACGCAGTGCCGCGAAACCCTCGGTGCCGTAGCCGTAGTCGACGCCGATGAAGCCGGTGCCGGCGGCGCGCGCGGCGTCGGCGTCGTGCCGACCGTCGCCGACCATGACGGCATCGGCAGTGGCGACGCCGAGGCGGTCGAGCGCGACTTTCAGCGGCATCGGGTCTGGCTTGCGGCGCGGCGTCGAGTCGCCGCCGATGACGGCCGCGAAGTAGCGGCGCAGGCCCAGCGCGTCGAGCACGGCCAGGCTCGCCGCTTCCGGCTTGTTGGTGCAGACCGCCATCGGCAGGCCGGCGGCGTGCAGCGTGGCGAGGGTCTCGGCGACGCCCGGGTAGGGCCGCGTCCGTTCGACCGGACGGGCGAGGTAGTCGGCCATGAACGCGGCGACGGCGGCATCGAGCGCGGCCTCGCCGGGGGCGGCGCCGACCGCCGCGAGGCCGCGTTCGAGCAGCTTGCGCACGCCGTCGCCGACCATCGTGCGGACCTGCGCGACGGCCAGCGGCGGCAGGCCGCGCGCCGCCAGCAGGCGATTCAGGCAGGCATGCAGATCGCCGACGCTGTCGACCAGCGTGCCGTCGAGATCGAACAGCAGGGCGCGCGGCTGGGCGCCGGGCCAGCGGGTTTCCCCGGTCGGAGCACGGTCCTCAAACATGCGAAAATGATAGTCCCTTCGACGTCCCGCCCCGCAATGTCCCTGACGATCCTTCCCGGTGCCGAATCGCTGTCGGCGTTCCGCGCCGAGCGCCTGCTCGCCAAGCTGCGCGTCCACGCGCCCGGCCTGCAAACGCTGCGCAGCCGCGATTTCTATCTGGTCGATGCCGTCGATACCGCCGAGGCGGACCTGCGCCGCCTGCTCGGCCCGGGCCCGGCCGGCTTCGAGACCGCCGACCTGGTGCTGTTCGTGGTGCCGCGGCTCGGCACGCTGTCGCCGTGGTCGAGCAAGGCGACCGACATCGCCCGCGTCTGCGGGCTGGCCGGCGTGCGCCGCATCGAGCTGGGCCGCGCCTACTTCCTGAGCGGCGCGACGGCGCTGCCGGCCGCAGCGCTCGACGCGCTGCACGATCCGATGACCGAGTCGGTGCTCGTCGACGAGGCTGGCCTGCATCATGTCTTCGACGGCCAGCCGCGCCGCGGCCTGCGCACGGTCGACGTGCTCGCCGGCGGCCGCGCGGCGCTGGTCGCCGCCAACCGCGACTGGGGTCTGGCGCTGTCCGACGATGAGATCGACTACCTCGTCGCCTACAGCCGCGAGGCCGGCCGCAATCCGACCGACGCCGAGCTGATGATGTTCGCGCAGGTCAACAGCGAGCACTGCCGCCACAAGATCTTCAACGCCGAGTTCACCGTCGACGGTCAGGTGCAGCCGCACTCGCTGTTCCAGATGATCAAGATGACCTACGCCGCCGCGCCCGAGGGCGTGCTGTCGGCGTACAAGGACAATGCCTCGGTCATCGAAGGCCACACGGCGATGCGCTGGTTCGCCGAGTCCGATCACGTGTACCGCGCGCACGACGAGCCGGTGCACATCCTGATGAAGGTGGAGACGCACAACCACCCGACCGGCATTTCGCCGCATCCGGGCGCCGCGACCGGTGCCGGCGGCGAGATCCGCGACGAGGCCGCGACCGGTCTCGGCGGCAAGCCGAAGGCCGGCCTCGCCGGCTTCTCGGTCGCCAATCTGCGCATTCCGGATTTCACGCAGCCCTGGGAAGCGGCGCTTTCCACGCCGCCGCGCATGGCGAGCGCGCTGCAGATCATGCTCGACGGCCCGATCGGCGCCGCCGCCTACAACAACGAATTCGGCCGCCCGAATCTCAACGGCTATTTCCGCACCTATGAAATGCTGGTGACGCCGGACGGCCGCGAACACGGCTCTGATTGCACCCGCAATCGCGGCTATCACAAGCCGATCATGATCGCCGGCGGCTACGGCAACATCCGCGCCGGGCACGTGCAGAAGCGCGAGGTCATCGAGGGTGCCAGGCTGATCGTGCTCGGCGGTCCGGCGATGCTGATCGGCCTCGGCGGCGGCGCCGCCTCGTCGATGGCGACGGGCGCATCAAGCGCCGAACTCGACTTCGCCTCGGTGCAGCGCGCCAACCCGGAACTCGAACGCCGCTGCCAGGAAGTCGTCGACGCCTGCTGGGCGCTCGGCGAGGACAATCCGATCCTGTCGATCCACGACGTCGGCGCCGGCGGCATCAGCAACGCGCTGCCGGAGCTCGTGCACGCCGACGATCGCGGCGGCCGCTTCCAGCTGCGCGACGTGCAGTCGGCCGACCCGGCGCTGTCGCCGATGGAAATCTGGTGCAACGAATCGCAGGAGCGCTACGTCATCGCCATCCGTGCCGAGGACGTCGCCCGCTTCGGCGAATTCTGCGCGCGCGAGCGTTGCCCGTACGCCGTCGTCGGCACCGCGACCGCCGAGCAGCAGCTGCTCGTCGAGGACGCGCTGCTCGGTGATCCGGCCGTCGACATGCCGATGCCGGTGCTGCTCGGCAAGGCGCCGCGCATGAAGCGCGCGAGCCAGCGCGCGAAGACCACGTTCCCGGCGCTGGCGACCCGCGAGATCGATCTCGCCGAAGCCGCGCAGCGCGTGCTGCAGCTGCCGGCGGTCGCCAGCAAGTCGTTCCTGATCACGATCGGTGATCGCACGGTCGGCGGCCTGATCGTCCGCGACCAGATGGTCGGCCCGTGGCAGGTGCCGGTCGCCGACTGCGCCGTCACCGCGACCGGCTTCGAGGCGACGACCGGCGAAGCGATGGCGATGGGCGAGCGCACGCCGCTCGCGCTGCTCGATGCGCCGGCTTCGGGCCGCATGGCGGTCGCCGAGGCGGTGCTGAACATCGCCGCCGCGCGCATCGGCAAGCTGTCCGACATCCGCCTGTCGGCGAACTGGATGGCGGCTTGCGGCCAGTACGACGAGGACGCGCGCCTGTTCGACACGGTGAAGGCGGTCGGCGCCGAGCTGTGCCCGGCGCTCGGTATCGCGATCCCGGTCGGCAAGGATTCGCTGTCGATGAAGTCGGTGTGGCAGAACGACAAGGGCGAAGCGCAGACGCAGACCGCGCCGCTGTCGCTGATCGTCTCGGCGTTCGCGCCGGTGGTTGACGTGCGCGCCTCGCTGACGCCGCAGCTGCGCACCGATGCCGGCGACACGCGCCTCGTGCTGGTCGATCTCGGCGCCGGCAAGAACCGTCTCGGTGGCTCGGCGCTGGCGCAGGTCTACAACGCCGTCGGCGACATCGCGCCGGACCTCGACGACGCGCAGCGCCTGCGCGCCGCGTTCGAGCAGATCCAGCAGCTCAACGCCGACGGCAAGCTGCTCGCCTATCACGATCGCAGCGATGGCGGCCTGCTGGCGACGCTCGCCGAAATGGCCTTTGCCGGCCACTGCGGCCTCGACGTCGCGCTCGATCAGCTCGGCGACGATGCCGTCGCGGCGCTGTTCAACGAGGAACTCGGCTTCGTCGTGCAGGTCCGTCAGGCCGACGTCGTGCTGGCGATTGCCGCGCTGAACGATGCCGGCCTCGCCGCGATCGACATCGGCACGGTGACGAACGAGGATCGCATCCGCTTCACGCGCGCCAGCCGGACCGTGCTCGAATCGTCGCGCACGCAATGGCATCGCCTGTGGGCGGAGACCAGCCATCGCATGGCGGCGCTGCGCGACAACCCGGACTGCGCGAAGGAAGAATTCGCCGCGCTCGCCGACGCCGCCGACCCGGGCTTGCACGTGGCGCTGACCTATGCGCCGGCAGTGTCGGCGCCGCACATCGCATCACGGCCGAAGGTGGCGATCCTGCGCGAGCAGGGCGTCAACGGCCAGTACGAAATGGCGTACGCCTTCCATGCCGCCGGCTTCGAGGCCGTCGACGTACACATGAGCGACGTGCTCGAAGGCCGCGTGAAACTGGCCGACTTCGCCGGCCTCGCCGCCTGCGGCGGCTTCAGCTACGGCGACGTGCTCGGCGCCGGCCAGGGCTGGGCCAAGACCATCCTCTTCAACGAGCGCGGCCGCCGCGAGTTCGCCGACTTCCTCGCCAGCCCCGAACGCTTCGCGCTCGGCGTCTGCAACGGCTGCCAGATGTTCGCGGCGCTGAAGGACATCGTGCCTGGCGCCGCGCACTGGCCGGCGTTCCGCCGCAACCGCAGCGAGCAGTTCGAGGCGCGCTGGGCGCAGGTCGAACTGCTCGATTCGAAGTCGATCTTCTTCGCCGGCATGGCCGGCTCGAAGCTGCCGATCGCCGTCGCCCACGGCGAAGGCCGCGCCGAGTTCGACCGTGCCGACGACCTCGGCGCGCTGCAGAGCGCCGCCCAGGCGACGATGCGCTACGTGACGACGCGCGGCGCAATCGCGACGACGTATCCGGCGAATCCGAACGGCTCGCCGGAAGGTCTCGCCTCGGTCTGCAACGCCGACGGCCGTGTGACGATCCTGATGCCGCACCCGGAGCGCACGATCGCCGGCACGACCGGCTCGTGGTGGCCGCAGGACTACGCGGCGGGTGGCGGCAGCGGCAAGACGCCGTGGTTCCAGATGTTCGTCAACGCGCGCCGGTTCGTGAAGTAAGGCGCATCGTCTGCGTCAGCGCGGAGCCCGGTCCCGGAGACCGGGCTTTTTCGTGCGATGCGGCTTGCCTCCGCCGGCGCTGCGCCCTCGTATCAGCGCACGGCCTGGCTGGCCCGATAGTCACCGGACTCAATGCGACACAGCGCTTCCGCGGGGCGGGTGTAGAGATAGACCCAGGCGCGGACGACGATGCCGTCCTCGAGCATGACCGGATGCATGGCGCGGACATATTCGTGTGGCTCGGGGAAGCGTGCCGAGCATTCCTCGTATTCATCCAGCGCACGGAACAACGCGTCCTGATCGCGGATGCGGTACGCCTCGCCGACGACCCGGTCGTTTCCCGCGGCGCAGGCCACGGCGCCGGGATAGCCATCGACCTCGAACAGCTTGCCGTTCAGCGTCGCGTGCGCGATGAACTCGGCATGCCGGTCCAGCGCGGCGCGCGCCGGGACGACGGCGCCCCGGCGCAGCGTGCCGTACACGAAAAGGTAGGTATCGCCCACGGTCGCGTTGTCTCCATCTGCGGGCCTTGCCCGCGTGTCCCGACAGCCGATGCTGCCGATGGGTGGCCGGCCACCCATCTTTCACGATGCGCATCGCCGCCGCCAGCGCCCGCTGCCCGTTCGCGCGGAGCCCGCCGCAGGCGCTGTGCCGAGCCGGGGCTCAGTCGTAACCGAAGTAAACCGGATTGGTGAAGGCGATGACGTCGCCGTAGAAGCCGAGCAGTTGACCGGTGAGCGGCGCTTCCGGCGTGGTGCCGCGCACTTCGACGCGGTAATAGCTGTGCGTGCCGGCGGCCGGGGCATCGGTGAAGTCGAGGTGGTCCTCGCCGATCACGGTTTTTTCCAGGAAGGTCTCGCCGTTCTTGATGACGGTGATGCGGTAGGCGGCGAGGGTGCGGGCGTTGTCGATGCTGATGCGGAAGTCGACCGGGTTGCCGGTCGCGGCGGCGTCGTCGCCCATCAGCGTCTCGTAGCCGCCGTCGTGATCGGTGTCGGCGGCGAGCGCGACGCGTTCGGCGGTCGGCGCATAGCTGATGCTGCTGTTGCCGGCCTTGAGCGCGGCGAGCACGGCGCCGGCTTTCGGCGCGCTGGCGTAGACCCAGGTCGTCGGGTTGCCGACGTTGAAGACCAGCGCTTCGTAGGTGTGCTGGTGGTGGCAGTCGCTGCCGCCGCGCGCGGCCAGATGGCGGCCGCTCTTGAGCATGCTGTCCCACAGCGCGACGGCATTGTCGTTGTTGGTCGGGAAGCGATACATCGCGTTCCAGATCTCGATGCTGTCGATGTCCATATCGAAGCCGAATTCCCACGGATCGCCGTTCAGCGGGTGGTTGACCGACAGGTGCAGATTCTGCGCGTGCGCGGCATCGGCGATCGCCTGGCCGGCCGCGTCGTCAGTACGATCGCGCAGCGCATACATCGGCAGATCGTCGAAGGGCTGCGAGCCGAGGATGTTGGCGTGGCCGCGCGCGGTCGTGTACTCGACGCCGTACAGCATCACCATCGCGTCGCTGTGATAAGCCGGATCGTCCCAGGTCGTGATGTGGCCGTCGACGTGGTTGTCGTGATCGGTGATGACGAAGAAGCCCATGCCTCTGGACTCCGCTTCCGGAATCAGTTCGGCGATCGGGTTGTCGGCGGCGTCGGTACTGTGATCGGAGTGCAGGTGCAGATCGCCCGACAGCCAGGTGCCGGCGCGCAGATCGCTGACGCCGCCGGACGAGTCGCCGGACGAACTGCTGCTGCACGCGCCGAGCAGGCCGAGCGCCGCCCCGGCCGCGGCGATGGCCGCAAAGTTCCCGAACTTCATTGCTGTCCCCCCGACGAAAAAGCTGGCAGCCTAGGGAGACGATATGACGACGGTGCGAAGTCCGGAGTCGTAAATTCAGCTCAAGCGTCGCCGCCATCGCGGCCAAGCCGGCGCGCGGAAGAGCGCTGCCGGGTTGCGGCGCCGAGGCGGCATGAGCCGCCACGACGCTGCGCAGCGGCCGCCGCCATGCGTCGGCGCCTCACTCGTCCGGCAGATCGGGCTCGACGTACTTCGCCGGCGGGTTGCCGTCGTAGACGAGGTTCAGCCGCCGCTGCAGATAGGCGGTGCGCAGGAAGACGTAGGGGTCGAGCTGCTGGTCGAGCACGCTGTCGAGATCGAGCAGCTGCGCGCGCGTGTCGACGGCCTGCGCGCCGGTCACGGCGACGCGTTCGCCGAACGTGAAGTCGCTGTACTGCAGCGGCGAGGTCCAGTTGTCGCCGACGCGACCGATCAGGTCGCGGTTGGTCGACGGCCCGAGCAGCGGGATCATCAGGTACCAGCCCTCGCCGACGCCCCAGCGGCCGAAGGTCTGGCCGAGATCCTCGTCGTTCTTGGCGAGGCCGACCATCGTCGCCGGGTCGAGCAGGCCGGCGAGGCCGAAGGTCGAGTTCATCAAGAAACGCGTGAGATCGAGGCCGGACTGCTTGAACTTGGCCTGCAGCGCGTCGTTGACGATGACCGTCGGGTAGAACAGGTTGTCGAAGAAGTTGCTGACGCCGGTGCGGACCGGTGAGGGCACATAGTCGACATAGGTCTTGGCGACCGGGCGCAGCACGTACTTGTCCGCCGTCTGGTTGAAGGCGTAGATCGGACGGTTCACCGATTCGAGCGGATCGGCCGGCTCGTACGGCGAATTGTGGGCGCAGCCGGCGAGCATCGTGGCGACGATGACAGGCGCGAGGCGCATTCCCTTGTGCATGACTTGCTCCCGATGAGCCGCCTACGCGGCCAGCTCGACCACGTTCTGCAGACCGAAGAACGTGATGAGGCCGCGCAGCTGCGGTGTCGCGTTGATGAACGCCAGCGTCTGGCCCTTGCTGAGGGCGCGACGCCGCAATTCAAGCAGTAGCGCGGCGCCAGCGCTATCGCATTGCGTCACATTGGCCAGGTCGATCGTGCCGGCGGCGGCGAGCTCGTCGGCGCGCGCGAACCAGCCTTCGGCGGTCGAAAAACTCAACGCGCCGCTGAGCGCTGCGCTCACTGCGTCTTGCCCTGCGGCTTGGCAGCGTCGGCCTTTTCGGTTTCGGCGCTGACTTCGAGCTGACCGCTGTTGAGCCGCTGGATGACCGAGGCGACGTTGCTCTTCTTGATCTCGGCGTCGATCTGCGTGCGGAAGTTCAGCACCAGCGAGATGTTCTCGGCCTTGATGTCCCAGACCTTCCATTCGCCGTTGTTGTCGCGCAGCGAGAACGTCACCGGAATCGGCGGCTTGCCGTCCTTGCGCACGATCGTCGTGTCGACGCTGGCGCGCTTGCCGTCGCCGGTCACGACGCCGGGCTTCACCTGGATGTCGACGCTGTCGTAGTACTCGAGCAGCTTGTCGGCGTAGCTGTGCACCAGCATGTCCTTGAACGCCTTCTCGAACTGCCCGATCTGCTCGGGCGTCGCTTCCTTCAGGTGCGCGCCGAGAATGACCTTGGCGATGTACGGCGTGTCGAAGTGCGGCACGATCTGGCGGTCGACCATCGCGTAGAAGGCGCTCTTGTCGGCTTGGTACTTCTGCACGTTGGCGGCGATATCGGTGCGGATCGTGTCGGTCGTGGTCTTGACGACTTGCTCCGGCGGCGTCGCCGGTGCCGCGACGGCGGCCGTCGCCAGGCCGAACGCGGTGACCGCGCCGAGCAGCGCGTGGCGGAGGATGCGGGGGGTGGTGGACATCATGGATGGGCTCCTGGGGTCACACTGTTTTTCTTGTTCTGCAGCGAATCGGCGAGCTTGCCGAGCGCGTCGGCGAGCTTGTCGTCCTTCGACTCGCCCTGCGAGGCGAGGAACTGGCCGATCAGGTTCTCGATGACCAGCGCGCTCTGCGTCAGCGTCAGCTCGCTGCCGTCCTTCAGATATTCGTCCATGCCGCCGGCCTCCAGGCCGATGTACTGGTCGCCGAGCAGGCCGGACGTGAGGATCTTGGCGCTGGAGTCCTCGGGAATCTTGTCGTACTGCTGGGCGATGTCGAGCGAGACCCTGGCCTGGAAGGTCTGCGGATCGATGTCGATCGCGCGCACGCGGCCGATCTTGACGCCGGCGATCGTCACCGCCGAGCCGACCTTGAGGCCGCCGATGTTCTGGAACAGGCCGCTGACGCGGTAGGTCTGGCCGCTGCCGCCGATGTTCTCGAGGCTGGCGACGCGGAAGGTCAGTACGAAGACGGCTGCCACACCGAGGCACACGAACAGTCCGACGAGGATTTCCAAGGCTCTGGATTGCATGATCGATCTCTAGCCCGAAGCAATTAACGGAACATGAATGCGGTGAGGACGAAGTCCATCGCCAGCACCGAAAGGGAGGACACGACGACGGTCGAGGTGGTCGCGCGCGAGACGCCTTCCGAGGTCGGCGGCGAGTGATAACCCTGGTAGACCGCGATCCAGCTGACGACGGCGCCGAATACCGTGGCCTTGATGAAGCACTGGTTGAGGTCGTGGATGTCGGTGTTGGCGCGGATCTGCGACCAGTAGCTGCCGGCGTCGACGCCGAGCAGATCGACGGTGATCAGATGGCCGCCGACCACGCCGATCGCCATCACCGAGAAGATCGCGGTCAGGATCGGCATCGCCAGCAGGCCGGCGATGAAACGCGGCGCGATGACGTGGCGCATCGGGTCGACCGCCATCATTTCCATCGCCGACAGCTGGTCGGTGGCACGCATCAGGCCGATCTCGGCGGCCAGCGCCGAGCCGGCACGGCCGGCGAACAGCAGCGCGGTCACGACCGGGCCGAGCTCGCGGATGATCGACAGCGCCACCAGCACGCCGACCGAGTCGGCGGCGCCGAAGCGGACCAGCGCGTGATGCGCCTGCAGCGACAGCACCATGCCGATGAACATGCCGCTGATGACGATGATGATCAGCGACAGCACGCCGGACATGTAGAGCTGACGCACGATCAGGCTCGGCCGCAGCAGCGCTGCCGGAACGGCGCGCAGGATGGCGAGGAGGAAGAACTGCGCGCGGCCGAGACCGGCGACGAAATTGCCGAGCACGGCACCGAGGTTGGCGATCATGCGCTTCCCAGTAGGTCGTCGCGGAGCGACCTGGCTTTGTAGTGGAAGGCGACCGGGCCGTCGGGTCGCCCCTGCAGGAACTGCTGTACGTACTCGAGCGGCGAGGCGCGGATCTCGTCCGGCGTGCCGCGCGCCAGCACCTGGCCGTTGGCGATCACGTAGGCCTGGTCGGCGATCGACAGCACCTCGTCGACGTCGTGCGAGACGATCACGCTGGTGATGCCGAGCGACTGGTTCAGCGAGCGGATCAGGCGCATCAGCACGCCCATGCTGATCGGGTCCTGGCCGGTGAACGGCTCATCGTACATGACCATTTCCGGATCGAGCGCGATCGCGCGGGCCAGCGCGACGCGGCGGCTCATGCCGCCGGACAGTTCTTCCGGGTACAGGTCGCGCGCGCCGCGCAGGCCGACCGCTTCCAGCTTCATCAGCACGATGTCGCGGATCGCGTTCTCCGGCAGGCGCGTGTGCTCGCGCAGCGGAAAGGCGATGTTCTCGTAGACTGACAGGTCGGTCAGCAGGGCCCCGTTCTGGAACAGCATGCCCATGCGCTTGCGCAGTGCGTACAGCTCGCTGCGGCCAAGACGGTGCACGTTGATGCCGTCGAACTCGACGGCGCCCGTCTCCGGCCGCCACTGGCCGCCGATGATGCGCAGCAGCGTGGTCTTGCCGGTGCCCGACGGGCCGAGGATGGCCGTGACCTTGCCGCGCGGGATGTCGACGTCGACGCCGTCGTAGATCTTGCGCGTGCCGCGGCTGAAATGCAGGCCGCGCACGCGCACCAGGGTGGCGCTGTCGGCGGCGGAGGGCTGCGGGATGGGTGGCATCGGTCTCGGTCGGAAGGCTGGTGTGAGGAGCAGCGTAGACCCTGCAACGGCCGGCTATTGTAACCGACCGTTAACGTCTGTCCGGCTGATCGTTAGTCGTCCGCGTGAACGGCGTCGTAGCCCAGATGCACCAGCAGGTGGCGCAGCAGCGCCTCGCCGGCCGCCTCGACGCTGGCCGGACCGCCGAGGTCGGACAGCTGTGTCATGCGCAGACCCTGGTAGCCGCAGGGATTGATGCGCGAGAACGGCTCCAGGTCCATCGCCACGTTCAGCGACAGGCCGTGGTAGGTGCGGGCGTGGCGGACGCGCAGTCCCAGCGAGCCGATCTTCATGCGCCGGCCGCCGGCGTCGTCGACGTAGACACCCGGCGCCTCCGGGTCGGCGTAGGCGCGGATGCCGTAGTCGGCGAGCAGCGCGACCATGCTCTGCTCGATATGCGTCACCAGCGAGCGGATGCCGTAGCCGCGCCGCTTGAGGTCGATCAGGAAATAGACGACCAGCTGGCCGGGCCCGTGGTAGGTGACCTGCCCGCCGCGATCGGACTGCACGACCGGGATGGCGCCGGGCATCAGCAGATGCTCCGGCTTGCCGGCCTGGCCCTGCGTGAACACCGGCGGATGCTCCAGCAGCCAGATTTCGTCCGGCGTGTCGTCGTCGCGGGCGTCGGTGAACGCGCGCATGCGCTCGAACGTGGTCTGGTAGTCGATCCGGCCGAGGCGCCGGATCAGCGGCTGCGCTGTGCTCGCGGACGTCATCGGGCGGCCTCCACGCGATGCGCGCAATAACGCTTACGAGCAGGAACGTTTGAGTTGTTCATTTCGGAAATCGGTCACGAATCGGCCCGCTTTTTGCGTTTCGGCGAGACGACGACAGCGTAGTCGTGTGAGGACGCAGCCATGCAGGCAGTTGCGAATGCGGTGGTGAACGAGGGGCAGCGTGAAACCGCTGATTCCACGCCACTCGATGCGAAGGCAAGATCGGAAATGGTGCGCCGGCTGTTTCAGGAACACAACCGCGCGCTGATCGGTTTTCTCGTCGCCCGCCTGCAGTCCGAGGCCGAGGCCCACGACGTCGCCCAGGAGGCCTATGTACGGCTGCTGCAGCTCGAGCAGGCCTCCGCCGTCAGCTTCCTGCGCGCGCATCTGTTCACGATCGCCGGCAACCTGGCGATCGACCGCCTGCGCCAGCGCCAGGTGCGCGAGCGCAACTCGCCCCAGGATTTCTTCGAGGACCTGCTGACCCGGCCGGGGCCGGACCGCACCGCGATCGCCCAGCAGGAGATGGGGATCATCAAGCAGGCCCTGCGCGAACTTCCGGAAAAGTGCCGCCGCGCGTTCATGCTGCATGTCTTCGCGGGCCACAGCGTGCAGGAGATCGCGGCGCAGATGAATCTGACCGACCGCATGATCCGTCACTATGTCGCGCGCGCCATGGCCACGTGCCGGCAGCGCCTGGATGAAGCCGAAAAAGGATAAAAGCAGATTGTCGGACGGTCGCAACGTGACGCGCCATGCAGTGGCGCGCCGCGGCGGGATCGTGCGGCCGCCGATAATCTGGGACAATGGCCGGCGGAGGAGCGGCACATGAATTCCAAGGAAGCGACGACGGCGCGTCTCGAACAGGCGGCCCTGTGGTGGCAGCGCCTGCGCGAGGAGAGCGTGCGCCCGGAGGAAATCAGCGAGTGGCTCGACTGGTGCCAGCGCGATCCGGACAACCTGCAGGCTTTCGAGAAGATCGAGGGCCTCGGCGCGCGTTTCGACGCACTCGATGCGGACACGCGCGCCGGACTGCTGCGTGAAATGCTCGACGAGCCGCCGGCAGAACCGGCGCCGGCCGTCGCGCCGCCCGCTCCGGCACGGCGCCGCTACGCCACCGTCGCGCTGGCTGCCGGCGTCGCCGCGCTGGCCGTTGCCATCGGCGCGTATACCTACCTCGGCCGCGGCAGCGAGGCGACCCAGACCGCTTCCTATACGACGGCCAAGGCGCAGAGCCAGGATCTGCTGCTCGCCGACGGCTCGCAGGTGGCGCTCGGCGCCGCGACGCGGCTCGATGTCGACTACACGGCCGGTGTGCGCGGCCTGCAGCTCGGCGACGGCGAGGCGTACTTCGAGGTCGCGCACAACCCGCAGCGGCCGTTCGTCGTGCGTGTCGGCCGTCTCAAGGTCATCGCCGTCGGCACCGCCTTCAATATCCGCAAGACCGGCGCGCGCGTCGAGGTCGTCGTCACGCAGGGTGCGATCGACGTCGAGGACGCGGCGCGCAATGCCGCGCTGGCCAGCCAGCAGGCGCGCCTGCCGAACGACGGCGCGATCCGTGTCGCCGCCGGCCAGCTCGTCGTCACCGAGCGCGAGGGCCTGACCGTGCGGCCGGCGGATCGCGAAGCGGCGACCGCCTGGCGGCATGGCAGCCTGCAGTTCGTCGACGAGGATCTGTCCGTCGTCGTCGCCAACCTCAACCGCTACAGCCGGCACGAGGTCGTCATCACTGACCGCTCGCTCGACGGCCTGCGCTACACCGGCACCGTCATGCAGGGTCGCGAGACCGAGTGGCTGGCGGCGATCGGGCAAGTCTTTCCGATCAGCGTGCAGCGCGACGCGCAAGGCCGCATCAACCTGCGTCGTCGCGAGCTTTCGAACGCGCCGCGCAGCGCCGGCTGACGGACCGCTTCGCGGCTTTGCGCCGCGCGCCGTATTCCTTTCTTGCAGTGCCCATGCTCCCGTGACGCCTCGCGTCGCGGCGAGCTGTGCTTTCCGATTCGAACGTCGTAGCCGTTCCTGAGGCAGGCGGATGTTCCGCCGCTGAATTTTGGAGCCGCACGATGAGCCGCATCCGGCAACGCCTCAAGAAGTACGTCCTCAACGACACGCGCCCGCAGCGGCGCGACGCCGCCTTCATGCGCCACGCGGCGCCGCACTGGCCGCAGCCGCGCCTGCCTGCGCCGCTGCAGAAAAAGCCGTCGGCGGCCGCGCCGGCAGCGTGCAGCGATGCACCGAAGCGTGACATGCCGGCACCGCGAGCGGGCACGTGAGCGCCGTGCACGTTTTTTCTGTCAGGACCGTGTCGGTCTTATTTCCGTTTTCTGCGCGCCGTCCGTTTTTGAGATCAGGGATGGGTCTGCAAGGCAGGCCTTCGTAACTGAAGCGTCAGAGCGTTCGAACGGGAGTCAGGCGTGAGTAAAGTGAATCAGATCGGAATGGCGATGGAAGCGATGCGGCTGCGCGTACCGATGCGCAGCTGGGCGTGCGCACCGCTGGTGTTGTGCGCGGCGCTGACGGCGCAGGCGGCCCACGCAGCCGAAGCCGTGCAGGGCACCGAAGTGGCGATGGCCGATGCCGCCGCCGAACCGGATGCCAAGGTCGAGGAAATCATCGTCACCGGCACGCGCCGCACCGGCATGCAGGCGTCGGACAGCCCGGCGCCGGTTCAGGTGTTGAATGCGGACACGCTGAAGTCCGCCGGCTCGCCGGACCTTATCGGCTCGTTGGCGGCGACCGTGCCGTCGTTCACCGCGCAGGCTTTCGGCGGCGATATGGCGAACCAGACGCTGTCGGCGAAGCTGCGCGGCCTGTCGCCGAACCACGCGCTGGTTCTGATCAACGGCAAGCGTCGCCATACGACGGCAAGCCTCGCCGTGCTCGGCGGACCGTATCAGGGCGGCGCCGCAGCTGACCTCAACTTCATCCCGGTTTCGGCCATCGACCACATCGAAGTGCTGACCGACGGTGCGGCCGCACAGTACGGTACCGACGCGATCGCCGGCGTCATCAATATCATCCTGAAGAAGGACGCCGCCGGCGGCGTCGCCGATGTGACCTACGGTGGCTACAAGGACGGTGGCGGCACCACGGACGGTTACTCGGGCAACATCGGCTTCGGCAACGACAAGGCCTACCTGAATCTGACGGCCGAAGTTCACAATCAGGCGAGCACCAACCGCAGCGGTCTCGACTATCGCGTCGTTGACGAGGATCGTCTGGCGACGTATCCGAACTCGAACATGCGTTACCACCCGGACTATCCGTATCTGAACCAGATTCTCGGTTCGCCGGAATTCCACAAGCAGATCGCGTTTGCGAACGCCGGCTACGATTTCGGTGCGGTCAAGCTCTACAGCTTTGCCAGCTACGGTCTCAAGCAGGCGGAGTCGCAGGAGAACTATCGCTTGCCGTCGCAGGGCGGCGGATACACCGATCCGGTCACCGGCGTCACGTCGTATATGTATCCGTACGGCTTCCAGCCGAAGGAGGCGTCCGACGAGGACGATCTGGCGTTCACGCTGGGGCTCGAAGGCATGATCGGCGAGAGCTGGCACTGGGATCTGTCGAGCTCCTATGGCCGTGATCGCGTGAAGCTGTCGACCATCGATACGATGAACTTCACGATCTATAGCGAAACGGGCGCATCGCCGAGCAAGTTCTACGATGGCGCCTTCATCGCCGACCAGCTGACGACGACCCTGGACCTCGGCCGCGACTTCGAGATCGGTCTGGCGACGCCGCTGAACGTGGCGTTCGGCCTCGAACAGCGCCGCGAAACCTACGAACTGCAAGCGGGCGACTACGCTTCGTATTACGGCGCCGGCGCGTCCTCGTTCCCGGGCATCAATCCGGCCGATGCCGGCACGCATTCGCGCGACAACTACGCGGGCTATGTCGACTTTGCGGTGTCGCCGATCGAGGCCTGGCAGCTCGACCTCGCCGCCCGCTACGAGCATTTCAGCGACTTCGGCGATACGACGATCGGCAAGCTGACGACACGCTATGACTTCACCGATTCGTTCGCGCTGCGCGGCACCGTCAGCACCGGCTTCCGTGCGCCGACGCTGGCCGAGGAGTACTACTCGGCGACCAATGTCGGTCCGGATTCGGCCATCGTGCAGATGGCGCCGAACGCTGCGGCTGCCTCGTTGCTCGGACTCGGCGACGGCCTGAAGCCTGAGAAATCGACCAACCTGAGCTTCGGTTTCGTGTCTCACATCGGCAGGCTGACGGCGACGCTCGATGCCTACCAGATCGAGATCCGCGATCGCATCGTCGCGTCCGGCACGCTGTACAGCGTGTTCGATTCGGAGCCGGTCGACGGCGCCGACGCGATCACCGCGGCGATCATCGCCAACGGCAACTCGCTCGATCCTACGGCGGCGCGCTACATCGGCGTCAGCCTGTTCGCCAACGGCCTGACCACGCGCACGCGCGGCGCCGATCTGGTGCTGACGCTACCGACGGGCTTCGGCTGGGGCAACATCGACTGGACGCTCAGCGGCAACTACAACAAGACCGAGGTGACGAAGATCAATCCGAGCCCGGCCGAACTGGGCGGTCAGGCGCTGTACGACAAGACCGCGATCGCTGATCTCGAGACGGCGTCGCCGAAGTACCGTGTCAACTTCATCGCACAGCTGACCGCCGGCAAGTTCGGCATGAAGCTGCAGGAGACGCTGTACGGACCGTCGTCGAGCCTGTCGATCGGATCGGACAATGTGTATTACAAGAACGAGGTGAAGGCCACGCCGATCACCGATGTCGAGCTCTCGTTCAAGCCGGTCAAGGCGGTGAAGCTCAGCGTCGGCGCTCTGAACCTGTTCAACGAATACCCGGACAAGATCAATCCGGAGCTGATTCGCCTGGCGCAGGAAGACAAGGACAACTCGGCGGTCGCGCAGTACCCGAGCTTCTCGCCGTTCGGCTTCAACGGCGCGTACTACTACGGCAAGCTGTCGTACTCGTTCTAAGCGTCTGGCGATGTGCGGAAGCGGCGACCTGCGGGTCGCCGTTTCCGTTTCTGCGGTGCGAAATGGTTGATTTCCTGTCTTGCGGCAGGCCGGCGGCGTCCTTAGCGTGCGCAGCGGAGCCTCGTTCGGCGGCGGGCGGATTTCCAACTATCCGGGTTCAAACGTTCAGTTTGGTGCAGCCGCAGCGAATCTCGCGGTTGCCCGTCCGTAGTCTTCAGAAGGGGAGCGATCGATGAGTTCTAGAAGCGCGCCGAGGGCCATCAGCCGGCGCGAGTTGCTGACGCTGATCGGCAGCGTCGCAGGCAGCGCCGTGTCGTATCAGGCGATGGCCAGCATGGGTCTGGTGTCCGAGTCGAATTACAAGGGGCCGATCAAGCTCGAAGGCAATCCGAAGGGCGCTTCGGTCCTGATCCTCGGCGCCGGGCTTGCCGGCATGGTCGCGGCGCTGGAACTGCGCAATGCCGGCTACAAGGTGCAGGTGCTGGAGTACAACAACCGCGCCGGCGGCCGCAACTGGTCGCTGCGCGGCGGCGATACGTACACGGAACTCGGCGGCTTCACGCAGAAGTGCGAGTTCGATCCGGGCCTGTATCTGAACCCGGGTCCGTGGCGCATCCCGTATCACCATCACGGCGTGCTCGACTACTGCCGCCGGCTCGGCGTCGCGCTCGAGCCCTTCGTGCAGGTCAACTACAACGCGATGGTGCACTCGACGCAGGCCTTCGGCGGCAAGCCGCAGCGCTATCGCGAGATCCAGGCCGACTACCACGGCCAGATCGCCGAGCTGCTGGCCAAGGTCACGCAGCAGAAGAAGCTCGATGAACTGGTCAGCGCCGAGGATCAGGAGATCCTGATGGCCTCGCTCAAGCAGTGGGGTGCGCTCGACAAGAACTACCGCTACGTGCCGGGCCGCGATTCGAGCGAGCGCCGCGGCTACGAGAAGCCGCCGGCGGGCGGCCTGTCCGGCAAGCCGGTCTACTCGAAGGACATCACCGGCCTCTCCGAGCTGCTGAAGTCGGAGCTCTGGGGTTCGATCGGCGCCGGTCACGGCTACGAGTTCCAGACCACGCTGTTCCAGCCGGTCGGCGGCATGGGCCGCATCGGCGATGCGTTCAAGCGCGAGGTCGGTGATCTGATCTGCTACAACGCCAAGGTCATCAAGATCCACCAGGACCGCAAGAAGGTCACGGTCACTTACATCGATCCGAAGACCGGCGGCGCGCCGCAGACGGCGACCGCCGACTACTGCCTGTGCACGATCCCGCTGTCGGTGCTGAGCCAGATCGAGCTCAACGTCAATCCGAAGATGCAGGCGGCGATCAATGCCGTGCCGTACGAGGCATCGGTGAAGGTTGGCCTGCAGTTCAAGCGCCGCTTCTGGGAGCAGGACGAGCACATCTACGGCGGCATCAGCTACACCAATCTGCCGATCCGCCTGATCGGCTATCCGAACACCGATTACCACAGCGCCGGCAAGGGCGTGCTGCTCGGCGCCTACGTGTTCGGGCCGAACGCCTACGAGTTCACCGCGCTGCCGCCGGCAGAGCGCGTGAAGAAGGCCTACGAGTACGGAGCGATGATCCATCCGCAGTACAAGCAGGAGTTCGAGACCGGCATCGCCGTCGGCTGGCATCGCGTGCCGTGGACGCTGGGCTGCGCCGGCGCCTGGACCGAGGAGAGTCGTGCGCAGCACTACGACGACCTCTGCCAGCTCGACAACCGTTTCCTCGTCGCCGGCGAGCACGCGTCGTACATCCCGGCCTGGCAGGAGGGCGCGATCCTGTCGTCGCTCGACGCGATCCAGCGCCTGCATCAGCACGTCGTCAACCGTTAAGGAGCCGGGCGAGATGAGCATTCACGCAAAAGCGCTGTTCGCGCTCGTGTTCGCGGCCGTCGCCGGCGGCGCGCACGCGCAGGCCGACCTGACGTCGTCGACCATTTTCAGCAGCGGCTACTCGTTCGAGGAGAAGGACGGCGAGTCGTTGTACCAGGGCATCTGCCAGGGTTGCCACATGCCGGATGCCAAGGGCGCGACCGGCGCCGGCACCTATCCGGCGCTTGCCGCCAATCCGCGCCTGGCGGCCAAGCAGTATCCGATGGTGCTGGTCGTCAACGGGTCGCGCGCGATGCCCGGTTTCGGCCGCGCGCTCAGCAACGAACAGGTGGCCGCCGTCGTCAACTACGTGCGCACGCATTTCGGCAACCAATATCCGGATACCGTGGCGCCTGCCGAAGTCCAGGCGCTGCGTCCCAAGACCGCTTCAACAGGAGAGGAATGATGATCAAGAAACTGCTGACCACCGCCGCCCTCGGCGCCACACTGCTGGCCGCCGTGCCGGCCCTTGCCGGCGACAAGGGCGTGGTCATCTACAACCCGAAGAAGGCGCCGATCGCCTCGGCGGTCGAAGTGCCGGCCGGCAAGACGCTGGTGTTCCTGTCCGGCAAGCTGTCGCAGGACGTCGTCGACCCGAAAGCGCCGAAGGATTCGCCGGCGTCGCTCGGCGATACCGAGACGCAGACGCTCGGCACGCTCAAGGTCATCGAAGCCGACCTGAAGTCGATGGGCCTCGGCATGAAGGACGTCGTCAAGATGACGGTGTTCCTCGCCGGCGATCCGGCCAAGGGCGGCAAGCTCGATTTCGGCGGCATGATGAAGTCGTATACGAAGTTCTTCGGTACGCCGGAGCAGCCGAACGTGCCGGCGCGCTCGACGGTGCAGGTCGCGGCGCTCGCCGGCCCGCAGTTCCTGGTCGAGATCGAAGTGATGGCGGTGCGTCCGTAAGGGTTCGCGGGCGGACACAGCGGCGCGCGGCCGGACGGCTGCGCGCCTTTTTTGCGTCCGCGCACCGGCGCCGTGGCCTGCGATTTGCATCGAGGTGGGCGGCGGCCCGCCATGGGACGGGCCGTGCAGCCGGTCGGTGCGCCCGCCGCAGGCTGCCGGAGGCAGATGCACAGGGCCGGTGCGGACGTGGGCGGGACAGCGAGAGCAGCGACCATCGGAACGGACGGCGAGCGGCAGGCGCGGTGGCGGGCCAGGGCTTCCTGGGCCTGCGCGGCGCTGCTGCTCGCGCTGCGCAGCCCGATGGCGCACGCCGATCTTGCCACCGAAACCGACTTCCGCATTGCGCCGCAGTCGCTGGCGACGGCGCTGACCGCCTTCTCCGAGCTGACCCACATCCAGGTCGTCACCGCCGCCGCCGACCTGCGCAGCCTGCGCTCGCCGGGTGTCATGCAGCGCGCGACGGCGGCCACGGCGCTGCAGGCCCTGTTGCGCGGGACATCCCTGCGCTTCCAGGTGGTCGGCGCCGACACCGTGGTGATCGTCGCCGCCGACGCGACCGAAACCGCGCCGCCGCCGCCGCCGCCGCCCGGTTCGCCCGAGCTGATCGACGACCTGCTGGTGATCGGGCACGGCTACACGCGCGCTTCGAACACGCTGGCGCCGCGCGACGCGGCGGCGCGGCTGAGCGGCGCCCCCGCGCAGACGTTTCTGGCCGAGCTGCCGGGCGTCAATATGCAGAACAGCGATCCGTTCGGCCTCTACGAGTTCGGCAATTCGCTGCGGGTCCGCGGCTTTTCGAGCGAGCAGGTCGGCACTTCACTCGACGGCGTGCCACTGGAGACCTACGACGTGCGCGACGGCAGCCCGCCGGAGCGTTTCGTCGACAGCGAAGAGCTGTCGACGGTGACGGTCGCGCAGGGTTCCGGCGACGTGATGATGCCCTCGTATCACGCGCTCGGCGGCTCGGTGCGTTACTTCACCGCCGAGCCCGGCGGCGACTGGCACGCGGCGCTGTCCTCGGTCGTCGGCAGCAACGACCTGACGCGCGTCTACGCACGGCTCGACACGCCGGCCTGGTGGGCCGGCGGGCCGATCGCCTACGCGAGCGCTTCGCGCACGCGCGCCGTGCAGTTCGACAATTCGCGCGCGGAAATGGCGGTCGACCACGCCACGTTCAAGCTGCGCCAGGATTTCGCGCTCGGCAGCGCGCTGCTCAGCTACCGCTACGGCCAGCGCGACGATCACGACATGCAGGACTACGATGCGCGCGGCCGCGTGTCGACGAGCTTCGATCTGCTCGAACAGCCGACCGGCGACGCCGAGCGCGATGCGCTGTACTACGGCTACTGGACCAACGGCCGCACCGATCACCTGCTGAGCCTGCGCTGGGAGTCCGAGCTGGCCGGCGGCTGGAAATTCGATGCGCTGCCGTACTTCGAGCACAAGCGCGGCTACGGCTACGCCGGCGTCGCGCCGTCGGCCGCGATCTCGCAATACGACGAGGCGACGTCCGCCGACACCGGCGTGCCCGGACGCACCGACATCGTGCCGTACGACGGCAGCGGCATCACCCAGCGCCTGGAGTCGCTCAAGGGCGATCGTCGCGGTCTGACGCTGGGCCTGCGCTACGAGGCCTGGCGCCACACGGTGCAGGCCGGCGGCTGGGTCGAGCGCTACCGTTTCGCGCAGGACCGGCCGCTGTACAACGTCGACGACGACGGCCGCATCGAGGACGGCGGCGTGCCGATCCTCGTCTACTACGATCGCCACTACGACACCCAGGTCGCGCAGTACTACCTCAAGGACAGCAGCCACTGGTTCGACACCCGGCTGCAGCTCGATGTCGGCTTCAAGGGCCTGTACGTCGACCGCGAATTCCACGGCATTCCGAATCGCGATGCGTTCAACCTGCAGCAGACGGCGCACATCGACCGCGTCGACCGCGACGCCTTCCAGCCGCAGCTCGGGCTGACCTACCGCCTCGACGAGGCGCTCGAACTGTTCGGCAACTACGCCGAGAACTTCAGCACCGCGCCGCGCAACGCGATCGGCTCGGTGACCTACGATCCGGCCCTGCGCCCGGAAACCTCGCACAACGTCGACCTCGGCCTGCGCGGCCACGGCGAGCAGTTCAGCGCCGCGGTGTCGGCGTACTACATCGACTACGCGCATCGCATCCTGACGCTGACGGTCACCAATCCGTACCGGATCAGCGAGGAGGTCTATCGCAATGTCGGCTCGATCCACACCTACGGTCTCGAGGCGGCGTCCTACTGGAAGCCGGCGCGCGGCTGGCGTTTCGGCTCGACGCTGTCGCTGAACCGCTCGCGCTTCCAGAACGACTACGCGCGCTACGACGCCGCGTTGCAGGAGACGATGACGGTCGCGGTGTCCGGCAAGACGCTGCCGGACACGCCGGATCTGATGGCGAGCCTCAGCGCGCAGTATCGCCACGGCGGCTTGTCGGCCAGCGCCGAGGCCAAGTACACCGGCCGCCGTTATTCGACGGCGACCAACGACGAGCACGTCCCCGGCAATACCGTCGTCAACGCCGCCGTCGCTTACGAGTTTGCGGCGACGCGCGCGCAGTGGCCGGGTCTGCAGCTGCAGCTCACCGTCCACAATCTGTTCGACGAGCACTACGTCGGCTACATCTCGCCGTCCGAGTTCGTCGACAACGACAACCACGGCAGCTTCCGGCTCGGCGCGCCGCGCAGCGTGTACCTGAGTCTGGCGATGGACTGGCGCTGAGCCGGCGGCACCCCGCGCAAACGAAAACGGCGGCCGCAAGGGCCGCCGTCGGGTGCCGCGAACGCGCCTACCAGCCGAACCAGAGCCGGATCGTATCGATCAGGCGGCGGAAGAAGCCGCCCTGCTCGACGTCGGCGAGCGCGACCAGCGGCACGGTCTTCAGTGTCTTGCCGTCGAGCGTGATCGTCGCCGTGCCGAGCGGCTGGCCCTTGGCCAGCGGCGCGACGATCGGGGCGTTGACGGTGGCGGCGATCTGCACGCGCTCGGCGTTGCCGCGCGGCAGTGCGAGCGCGACCGGCTCCAGCGTGCCGATCGCGACGCTGTCGGCCGCGCCCTTGTAGACGCGCGCCGTCTGCGCCGGCTTGTCCGGACCGAACAGGCTGGTGGTGTCGAAGAAGCGGAAGCCGTAGTTCAGCAGTTCGAGGCTGGCCTGTTCGCGGTAGGCCCAGCTCTTGGTGCCCATCACGGCGGCGATCAGGCGGCGGCCGTCGCGCTGCGCCGAGGTCAGCAGGCAGTAGCCGGCCTCGGAGGTATGGCCGGTCTTGATGCCGTCGATCGAAGGGTCGCGGCCGAGCAGCAGATTGCGGTTCGGCTGCTTGATCTTGTTGTAGACGAACTCGCGTTCCGAGAACAGCTTGTACCAGTCCGGGAAGTCGTGGATCAGCGCGCGGCCGAGGATCGTCAGGTCGCGGGCCGTGGTGTAGTGGTTCGGGTCCGGCAGGCCGGAGGCGTCGGCGAAGTGCGAGTTCTTCATGCCGAGCTTGGCCGCGTACTGGTTCATCAGGTCGGCGAACACCGGCTCGCTGCCGGCGACGTGCTCGGCGACCGCGACCGTCGCGTCGTTGCCCGACTGGATGATGATGCCGCGCATCAGGTCGATCAGCTTCACGCGCGAGCCGACCTGGATGAACATGCGCGACTCGCTGGAGTCGATGCCCTGGCGCCAGGCCTTCTCGCTGATCAGCACCTCGTCGTCCGGCGACAGACGCTTCTGGGCGATCTCGTCGAACACGATGTAGCTGGTCAGCACCTTGGTGATGCTGGCCGGCGCGACGCGCTGGTCCGGATTGGACGCGGCCAGCAGTTCGCCGCTGGCGTAGTCCATCAGCGCGTAGGCGGTGGCGTCGATGGCCGGCGGATCGGGGATCGCGGCGGCGTGTGCCAGCGGCGCGGCGAGGGCGAAGGCGGTGGCGAGTAGCAGCTTTTTCATTGTCGGTACGTCGAAACCTTGTGCGGCGGTACGGGGGGAACTGCGGCGGGGCCTGCAGTTTACGGCAGCGCGCCGCCGCTGTCGGCGGCGCGCGGCGATCTCATTCCTTGAGCCAGAACGCGGCGTAGCCGGCGCCGTGCAGCCAGTCGCGCACGTCCTGGGCATCGGCCTCGGAGGCGTAGGGGCCGATGACGACGCGATGCAGCTTGCCGCCCTGGCCGTCGCGCACGGCGACGCCGGACAGGCCGCGTGCCGACAACGTGTCACGCATCGCCACGGCGTTGATCGGGTCGGCATAGGCGGCGACCTGCAGCCAGCGGCCACCCGGACTCGAGTCGGTGCGCACGATTTTGGCCGGCGGCGGGCGCGACGGCGCGGCGGCAACCGGGTCGGGAAGGCGTTCGGCCGAGGCGACGGCGCGGCTGTCGTCGCCCGGCTGCAGCGCGGCGATCTGCACCTCGGCGTGGCCGTCCTGGATGATGCCGAGGCGCGCAGCCGCGGCGTATGACAGGTCGATGATGCGTTCCGAGTGGAACGGTCCGCGATCGTTGATGCGGACCACCGCGCTGCGGCCGTTGTCGAGATTGGTGACGCGCACGTAGCTCGGGATCGGCAGCGTCTTGTGCGCGGCGGTCATCGCGAACATGTCGTAGGGCTCTCCGCTGGCGGTCTTGCGGCCGTGGAATTTCTTGCCGTACCAGGAGGCGCGGCCGCGCTGCGTGAAGCCCTCGGTGTTGTCGAGTATGCGATAGACCTCGCCGAAGGCCTCGTACTCGACCGGGTTGCCGGACCGGCTGCGCGGCTCCCATTTCGGCACCGCGTCCGGCGTGCTGGCGACGTCGGCGGGGATCTCGCCGCGGACCGGGGCGCTGTCCTTGACGTCCGGCTCGGCGATGACGACGCGCGGGCGCGTATGTCCGCGCGTGCCGCCGCCGCTGCTGCCGGCGGTCGTCGGCCGGCCCGGTTCGGGCTGCGGCGCCGGGCCGACGCAGGCCGCCAGCGGCAGCAGGGCGAGCGCCGCGGCGAGCGCGTGCCACGACCTCATGGCGGCGTCGCGCCGGCGGCGGTCTCGACGCGCTGGGCCAGCTGGGTAACGGCCATCGCGTAGAAGATGCGGGGGTTGTAGGTCATGATCGAGTAGAAGTTCGGGAAGGCGAGCCAGTACTCGCGGCCGCCGTCGTCGAGCGGCAGCTCGACGATTCCGACCAGGGTATCGGCCGGCAGTTCCATCGCCGGCGCGAGCCCGGCCCGGACCAGGTCGCCGACCCGGTAGAAGTTGTCGCGCGAATTCGGCACCGCGCCCTTGGGCAGCGCGTCGCCCTTGAGCGTCGCCGGCACCGCGATCGGTTCGCCGCGGCGCCAGCGCCAGTCCGGCTGGTAGTGCGTGAAGTAATTGGCGATCGAGCCGATCGCATCCGGCAGCGACCACAGATCGCGCTGGCCGTCGCCATCGTAGTCGAGCGCCAGCCGGCGGTAGTTGCTCGGCATGAACTGCGCGTCGCCCATCGCCCCGGCGTAGGAGCCCTTCGGTTGCAGCGGGTCGAAGCCGGCGTCGCGGCACAGCACGAAGAACTCGGTCAGCTCGCTGAAGAAGAACTTGCTGCGCGTCGGATGATCGAAACCCTGCGTGGCCAGCGCGTCGAGCACGCGCACGCCGCCGGTGATGCGCCCGTAACGGGTCTCGATGCCGAGAATGCCGGCGATCACCGCCGGCGGTACGCCATATTCGAACTCGGCGCGCGACAGCTCCTCGCGGTGCTCGCGCAGCAGCGCGGCGCCGGCGCGGATGCGCGCTTCGTCGATGCGCCGCGAATACTGCGTCCAGGTTTCGGTGCGTTCCGGCGCTTTCTGTTCCTGCGAGATCAGCTGCGGCAGCTGCTTGGCCGCAGCCAGCGCGGTGCTGACCTGCTGCAGTTCCGGCTCGGAAAAGCCGTAGCGCTGGCGCAGCGTGTCGAGCAGCTCGGGGGTGCGTGGGTTGGCGCTGTAATCGATGCCGTCGGCGGACGCCGGCAGCGGGGACAACAGGCAGCAGAGCAGGGCGGCGCGGGCGATCGGCCTCATCAGTTCGCGAGCAGCTTCCGGTGGGTATGGATGGACATCAGGATACCGAAGCTCGCGAGCAGGGAAACCGCCGAGGTGCCGCCGTAGCTCACCAGCGGCAGCGGCACGCCCACCACCGGCAGCAGGCCGATGACCATGCCGATGTTGATGAACACGTAGATGAAGAAGGTCATGCCGAGGCTGCCGGCGAGCAGGCGCTGGAAGGTGTCCTGGGCGCGCGCGGCGATCCACAGGCAGCGGCCGACGATCGCCAGGTACAGCACCAGCAGCAACATGACGCCGATGAAGCCGAGCTCCTCGGAGTACACCGCGAAGATGAAGTCGGTGTGCGCTTCCGGCAGGAAGTCGAGCTTGGCCTGCGTGCCGTTGAGCCAGCCCTTGCCGAAGGCGCCGCCGGAGCCGATCGCGATCATCGACTGGGTGATGTGGTAGCCGGCGCCGAGCGGGTCGGACTCCGGATCGAGCAGGGTCAGGATGCGCTGCCGCTGGTAGTCCTGGAGCTGTTCCCAGAGGATCGGCGCGGCCGCGCCGATCGCCAGCAGCGCGCCGATGATCCAGCGCCACTGCAGGCCGCCGAGGAACAGCGCGAAACCGCCGGCGGCGACGATCAGCAGCGCGGTGCCGAGGTCCGGCTGCTTGGCGATCAGCGCCGACGGCAGGCCGATCAGCGCCAGCGTGACGAGGATCGTCAGCAGCGTCGGCGGCAGGCGCCGCGTGTGCAGGAACGCGGCGATGGTGGTCGGCATCGCTAGCTTCATGAACTCGGACGGCTGGAAGCGGATGATGCCGAGATCGAGCCAGCGCTGCGCACCCTTGGCGTGGTCGCCGAGCAGTTCGACGAGTACCAGCAGCACAATCGTGCCGAGGTAGGCCCAGGGCACCACGGTCCGGTACAGGTCCGGTGGCGCCTGCGCGATCACCGCCATCACGACGAGGCCCAGGCCGACGCGCTGCGCCTGGCTGATGACGCCGTCGATCGAATGCCCCGACGCCGAGTACTGGATGAAGATGCCGATGCCGGCGACCGCCAGCAGCAGCAGCAGCAGCCAGATGTCGATGTGCCAGCTTTCGAGCCAGTCGGCGAAGCCGGGCTCGGGCTTGTCCGGACGCTTGCGCATCGGGTGCAGGACGTCAGCGATCAACGGTCTTCCTCCTCCGGCGCGGCTGCGTCCGGCGCATCCGGTGTCGGTGCCGCAGCGGCCGGCGCGCCGGACGGTACCGGTTTCTGCAGCATCTGCTGCAGTTCCGGCGGCACCGGCAGGCCCGGCACGATCGACGGTGTCACGCGGCTCGAAGCCTCGGTCGCGTTCTCGTTGCCGTACAGCACGTAGCCGAGCAGATACTGGTCCATGACCTGGCGCGCGATCGGCGCGGCGATCGAGGCGCCGTGGCCGCCGTGCTCGGCCATCACGGCGACGGCGATGCGCGGCGCCTCGGCCGGCGCGAAGGCGATGAACAGCGCGTGGTCGCGCAGCCGCAGCGGCATGTCCTCCTGCTTCGGCGCGCGGACCTCATCCTGGCGCAGACCGGCGACCTGCGCCGAGCCGGTCTTGGCGGCGATGCGGTACGGCGCGCTGCGGCCGATCGCGTAGGCAGTGCCGCCGGGTTCCTGGGTGACCGCTTCCATCGCCGCGATCACCGTATCCCAGTTGGCGTTGTCCTTGAGGTCGATCTTCGGCAGCGGCTCCGGCTGGATCTCGGACAGCTTGCGCGTGATCGGGTCCTCGATCGCGTGCAGCACGTGCGGCTTGTAGCCGTCGCCGCGCATGGCGATGCGCGCCGTCATCTGCGCGAGCTGCAGCGGCGTGACCAGCACGTAGCCCTGGCCGATGCCGGTGTTGAGCGTCTCGCCCGGATACCAGTTCTCGCGGCGCGCCTTGCGCTTCCATTCGCGTGACGGGTACAGGCCGCCCTTCTCGAGCGGCAGGTCGACGCCGGTCACGTGGCCAAGCCCGAAGCCGGTCATCGCCTCGTGCATGCGGTCGATGCCGAGCATCGTCGCCAGGTTGTAGAAGTAGATGTCGCAGGAGCGCTTGACGCCTTCGAGCATGTCGACCGCGCCGTGGCCGGAGCGCCGCCAGCAGCGGTACTTGCGCGACGAGCCGGGCAGCGTCATTTCGCCGCGGCAGTACTCGGTGTGCTCGGGCGTGACGACGCCGTACTCGAGCCCGGCCAGCGCCATCGCCGGCTTGACCGTCGAGCCGGGCGGATAAAGGCCCTGCAGCGAGCGGTTGAACAGCGGCCGCTGCGGGTCGTTCAGCAGCGTCTGGTAGGTGCCGTTGTCGATGCCGCCGACGAACAGCTGCGGATCGAAGCCCGGCTTGCTGACCATGGCAATGACTTCGCCGTTGCGCGGATCGAGCGCGACCACCGAGCCGAGGAAGTTGCCCATCGCCTGCTCGGCGACGGCCTGCACCTTGGTGTCGATCGACAGGTACAGGTTGCGGCCCGGGTAGCCGCGCCGGTAGTCCAGCTCGCGCAGGGGGCGGCCGTAGGCATTGGCCTCGATGATCTTGGCGCCCGGCTCGCCGCGCAGCAGGTCTTCCTGGCTCTTCTCGACGCCGTTCTTGCCGATCTGGGTCAGGCCGAGGAACTGGCTTTCGTTGGCGGCGCGCAGCTCTTCCTCGCTGATGCCGCCGACGTAGCCGACCAGGTGTGCGGCCGAAGCGCCGAACGGATAGTTGCGCGTCAGGCCGGCGTTGATCTCGACGCCCGGGAACTGGTAGCGGTCGATCTCGTAGCGTGCGACCTCTTCCATCGTCAGGTTCGAGCGCAGCGGCACGCCGCGGTAGCGCGGCGACTTGCGCACGCGATCCTTGAAGCGGGTGACGTCGGCGTCGGTCAGCGTGATGACGTGTTGCAGCCGCGCCAGCAGCTTGTCCATCGCCTCGCGGCTGCCGACCTGTTCCGGCGTCACTTCGAGTACGAAGGCCGGCTGGTTCTGCGCCAGCAGCGAGCCGTTGCGGTCGTAGATCAGGCCGCGCACCGGCGCGACCGGCGTGACGCGCATGCGGTTCTCGTCTGCGCGCGTCTGGTAGTGCTCGTGCTCGACGATCTGCAGGTCGACCAGACGAGCGACCAGCACCACCACGCCGACGAAGCAGAACAGCACGGCGACCCCGGCGCGGCGCAGGAAGGCGTCGCGCTCGGCGTGGACGTTCTTCAACGCGTCACGACGCCGCTTGCCGAACAGGGCCATCAGCGCAAGACCTTAATCATCGTCTCCGCCCGGCCGGCGGATCAGTTCCATCACGCTCCACAGCAGCGGCCAGAACAGCGTCGTCGAGATCGCCGGCAGCCAGCGCAGCCAGATTTCCGGGCGATGGTTGGTGGCGCCGTCGATCCAGAACATCAGGAAGCAGTACAGCACCCAGGCCGGGATCAGCGCGAGCGTCGCCTGCCACAGCGGGAACATGATGAAGAAGCTGCGCAGGCGCACGACCAGATACACGACCACGACCAGGCCCAGCGCATGCTGGCCGAACGGCGCGGCGTACAGCACGTCGAGCATCAGGCCGATCAGGAAGGCCGGAATCAGCGACGGCAGCTGCGGCTCGCGCAGCGCCCAGTAGGCCAGCATCAGCGGCATCCACAGGGGGCGCGCCGCCGACAGCGAATCGGGCAGCTCGACCAGCTGCAGCAGCAGGCCGACGATCAGGCTCAGCAGGAAGGCGGCCCAGACGGCCTGCGGACTCGGACGGCTCATGGCTTCTTCGCCGGCGGGTTGGCCGGCTTGCGGGTCGGGGCGGCGGTCTTCGGCGCGGTGGGCTTCGGGGCGGCGGGCTTCTGAGCCGCCGTCTTCGCCGCCTCGGGCTTCGGTGCGCCGGCCGTGCCGCCGTCCGCCGCGGCGGCGGGCGCGGTCCCCGCCGTGCCGGTGCTGCCCGGCTGCGCCGGCGCGGCGGCCGGATCGGCGCTGGCGGGCGTATCCGCTCCGCCGGCGGCGGCCGGCACAGCGGGATGCGTGGCGGCGTCCGGGTCCTCCTGGACCGCAGCGCGCTCGGCGGCCGCGGCGGCTTCGGCCTCGGCCTGTGCGCCGCGGTTCCAGACCAGCAGCGCCTGGCGACCCTGGTTCAGCTTGGCGGCCGGATAGGCGTAGGCCTCCATGAAATGCTCGCCGGCGACCGGCTTGACGTCGTAGACGAGGCCGACCGGATAGCCGGCCGGGAAGCGGCCGCCGAGCGAGGACGACACCAGCAGGTCGCCGTTCTTGATATCGGCGTTCGACGGCAGGAACGGCAGGCGCAGGCCGCGCTCGTCGCCGAGGCCGACGGCGATCGTCTGCAGGCCGGTGCGGTTGATCTCGACCGGCATGCCGTGGTCGGGGTCGGTGACCAGCAGCGCCTTGCAGCTGTTCGGCGCGACGTCGACGACCTGGCCCATGACGCCGTGCGCGTCGACCAGCGCCTGGCCGATGTAGATGCCGTCGCGCGAGCCGCGGTTCAGCGTGATCTGGTGGCGGTACGGGTCCTGGTTGACGGCGACGATCTCGGCCACCAGCACCTGGTCGGGCAGTTGTGCCGACGAGGCCAGCAGCTCGCGCAGGCGGCGGTTCTCGGCCTCCAGCGCCTCCATCTTCGACAGCTGCGCCGAAAGCACGAACTGCTGCGCCTTGAGCGTCTCGTTTTCCTGCTCGAGGCTGTTGCGCGTGTCGATGCCGCGCGCCAGGTTGACCAGGCGCGCCGGCACCGCGGCCAGCCAGATGACCGGCGTCAGCGCATAGGCCGTCCAGGCGCGCGCGGGCTTGAGCGTATCGCCGCGCATGTCGTAGAAGATCAGGGTCAGCGCCAGGCCGATGAGGAGCAGCGTCCGCAGGCCGAAACCGGGTCCGCGCGGGAACAGCGGTCGGTGATAGGAGTCGTGCAGCGAGTTCAAGGGCGCGCTGTCAGGCTTGCGAGGTGGTTAAAAACTGGCCGCAGCATAGAGGCGCGGGACATCTCCGGCAATGCCGGACGCCGGTGCCCGCCGGCCATGCGGGCACCGGCCCTGGGGCTTTCAGTCCAGGCTGTAGAAATCCGACTGGCGATCGAGCATGTCGAGCACCATGCCGCCGCCGCGCGCGACGCAGGTCAGCGGATCGTCGGCGATGATCACCGGCAGGCCGGTTTCCTCGGAGATCAGCTTGTCGAGATCGCGCAGCAGCGCGCCGCCGCCGGTGAGCACGATGCCGCGCTCGGCGACGTCCGAGCCCAGTTCCGGCGGCGTGCGTTCGAGGGCCTGCTTGACGGCCTTGACGATGCCGGACAGCGGTTCCTGCAGCGCGTCGAGGATCTCGTTCGAGTTCATCGTGAAGTTGCGCGGCACGCCGGCGGCCAGATGGCGGCCGACGACGTCGATTTCCTGGACCTCGTGGCCCGGGAACGCGGTGCCGATCTGGATCTTGATGCGCTCGGCGGTGGCCTCGCCGATCAGCATGTTGTACTGGCGGCGCACGTAGCTGACGATCGCCTCGTCGAACTTGTCGCCGCCGATGCGCACCGACTCGGCGTAGACGATGCCGTTGAGCGAAATGACCGCGACTTCCGAGGTGCCGCCGCCGATGTCGACGACCATCGAGCCGCGCGCCTCGCCGATCGGGATGCCGGCGCCGAGCGCGGCGGCGATCGGTTCCTCGATGACCCAGACCTTGCGCGCGCCGGCGTTCTCGACCGATTCGCGGATCGCGCGGCGTTCGACCTGCGTCGAGCCGTACGGCACGCAGACCACGACGCGCGTCATCGGCCGGGTCATGCGGCCCTTCTGCACCTTGCGGATGAAGTTCTGCAGCATCTTCTCCGTGACGGTGTAGTCGGCGATCACGCCGTCGCGCAGCGGGCGCACGGTGGTGATGTTGGTCGGGGTGCGGCCGAGCATCTGCTTGGCCTCGATGCCGACCGCCTGGACCTTCTTGGCGCCGCGCGCGTCGACGCTGATCGCGACCACGGACGGTTCGTTGAGGACGATGCCCTCGTCGCGGACATAGACGAGGGTATTGGCCGTGCCCAGGTCGATGGACAGGTCATTGACAAACAAGCGGCGTACGGCGTCAAACATCTCGGGAGGCCTGATGGGATACGGTTTCAGTTTTTAGTCCCGGCAGCCTGGTGCCGCCGGAAACGCTGTGTCGCCGCATCGGGGCGGCGATGCACCTTCTCACATTCCAGTAGAATTGTGCATTCGCACATCATAAACCATTTCCCGGGCCCGTCAGGCCCCCGGAACGGCGTCAAATCCGGCCGGTCGCAACAGCCCGAAAACCCCGTCAGACAAAGCCCGCCACCGCGATGAGTCTCTCTCCCGAAAACGTCAAGCAGGTCGCCCATCTGGCGCGCCTCGAACTGCCGGCCGAGAAGATCGGCCCCTATGCCCAGCAGCTGTCGAACATCCTCGATCTGGTCGGCCAGCTGTCGGGTGCCGACACCGCCGGCGTCGAGCCGATGGCCCACCCGCTCGACATGCAGCAGCGTCTGCGTCCGGACGCCGTGACCGAGCCGGATCGCCGCGAGGCCTTCCAGGCGATCGCGCCCGAGGTCGACAACGGCCTGTATCTGGTGCCCAAGGTCATCGAGTGAATTCGCGTGCCGCCCGCCGACGCGGGCGGCCCGGCGCCGGCCCTTGCGGGCAGCGCCGCCAACCGATCCGGAATCGAAGCATGCACACGCTTTCCATCAAAGAAATGTCCGAGGGGTTGCGCGCGAAGAAGTTCTCGTCGCGCGAGCTGACCGCCCATTACCTCGCGCGCATCGAGCGGCACGACGGCACGCTCAACAGCTACATCACCGTCACCGCCGAGCGCGCGCTGAAGCACGCCGAGGCCGCCGACGCGCGGCTGGCGCGCGGCGACGCGCATGCGCTGACCGGCATCCCGCTGGCGCAGAAGGACATCTTCTGCACGCTCGGCGTCAAGACCAGCTGCGCGTCGAAGATGCTCGACAGCTTCATCGCGCCGTACGACGCCACCATCGTGCAGAAGCTGCACCATGACGCCGGCATGGTGATGCTCGGCAAGTGCAACATGGACGAGTTCGCGATGGGCTCGTCGAACGAGACCAGCTTCTACGGTCCTGTGAAGAATCCCTGGGACACGACGCGCGTGCCCGGCGGTTCGTCGGGCGGCTCGGTCGCCGCCGTCGCCGCCGGTCTGGCGCCGGCCGCGACCGCCAGCGACACCGGCGGCTCGATCCGTCAGCCGGCCGCGCTGTGCGGCCTGACCGGCATCAAGCCGACCTACGGTCGCGTCTCGCGCTACGGCATGATCGCCTTCGCCTCCAGCCTCGACCAGGCCGGCGTCGTCGCCCGCTCGGCCGAGGACGCCGCCCATGTGCTGCAGGCGATGTCGGGCTTCGATCCGCTCGACTCGACCAGCATCGAGCGGCCGGTCGACGATCTGGTCGCCGGCCTCGGCGCGTCGATCAAGGGCCTGAAGATCGGCCTGCCGAAGGAATACTTCGCGGAAGGGCTCGCCGCCAGCTCGCGCGAGAAGATCGACGCGGCGATCGGGACGCTGCAGTCGCTCGGCGCCGAGATCGTCGAGATTTCGCTGCCGAACTCGCCGCTGTCGGTGCCGACCTATTACGTGGTCGCGCCGGCCGAGGCGAGCTCCAATCTGGCGCGCTTCGACGGCGTGCGCTACGGCCATCGCGCCGAAGGCGTGAAGACGCTGGAAGAGCTCTACAAGCGCTCGCGCGGCGAGGGCTTCGGCGCCGAAGTGCAGCGTCGCATCATGATCGGCACCTACGTGCTCAGCCACGGCTACTACGACGCCTACTACCTGCAGGCGCAGAAGGTCCGCAAGCTGATCTACGAGGACTTCAAGCGCGCGTTCGAGCGCGTCGACCTGGTGCTCGGGCCGACCGCGACCGACGTCGCCTTCGGCCTCGGCAGCAAGACCGACGATCCGGTCGCGATGTACCTCAACGACATCTACACGATCGCCGCCAACCTCGCCGGTATTCCGGCGATGTCGCTGAACTGCGGCTTCGTCGAGGGGCTGCCGGTCGGTCTGCAGCTGATGGGCAATTATTTCAGCGAGGCCAAGCTGCTGAACGTGGCGCACCAGTTCCAGCAGGCGACCGATTTCCACAAGCAGATGCCCAAGGCATACGTTTAAGGGCGCACCGACATGGCATACGACAGCTCTACCTGGGAAGTGGTGATCGGACTCGAAGTCCACTGCCAGCTTCTGACGCAGTCCAAGATCTTTTCCGGCGCGGCGACCGCCTACGGCGCGGCGCCGAACACGCAGGCCGATCCGGTCACGCTGGGCCTGCCCGGCGTGCTGCCGGTGCTGAACCGGAAGGTGCTCGAATACGCGGTGAAGTTCGGTCTGGCGGTCGACGCCAAGATCGCGCCGCGCTGCGTGTTCGCGCGCAAGCACTACTTCTATCCGGACCTGCCGAAGGGCTACCAGATCTCGCAGTACGAGTTGCCGATCGTGTTCGAAGGCCATCTCGACATCGAGGTCGACGGCGCCAACGGCAGCAAGACCGTCAAGCGCATCGGCATCACCCGCGCGCACATGGAAGAAGACGCCGGCAAGTCGCTGCATGAGGGCTATGTCGGCCAGTCGGGCATCGACCTCAACCGCGCCGGCACGCCGCTGATCGAGATCGTCTCCGAGCCGGACATCCGCTCGGCGGCGGAGGCGGTGGCCTATCTCAAGAAGCTGCACCAGCTGGTCGTCTATCTCGGCATCTGCGACGGCAACATGCAGGAAGGCTCGTTCCGCTGCGACGCCAACGTCTCCGTGCGCAAGCGCGGCGAAACCAAGTTCGGCACGCGCACCGAGACCAAGAACGTCAACTCGTTCCGCTACGTCGAGAAGGCGATCGAATATGAAATCGAGCGCCAGATCGACGTCATCGAGTCGGGCGGCAAGATCGTCCAGGAAACGCGCCTGTTCAATCCGGACACCGGCGAGACGCGCTCGATGCGCTCGAAGGAAGACGCCAACGACTACCGCTACTTCCCCGATCCGGACCTGCTGCCGGTGGTGGTGACGAACGAGGATGTCGAGCGCATCCGCGCGACCATGCCGGAGCTGCCGGAAGCCAAGCGCGCGCGCTTCGTCGAGCAGTACAAGCTGCCGGCCTACGATGCCGGCGTGCTGACCGGCGAGCAGGCGCTCGCCGATTACTACGAGGCCGTGGTTGCGACCTCGAAGGCCGATGCCAAGACCTGCGCGAACTGGGTCATCACCGATCTGCTCGGTGCGCTCAACAAGCTCGGCAAGGGCATCGAGGATTCGCCGGTGACGGCGCCGATGCTGTCCGGTCTGGTCGTGCGCATCGCCGACAAGACGATCTCCGGCAAGATCGCCAAGGACGTGTTCGAGGCGATGCTGGCCGGCGAGGCGACGGGTGACGACGCCGCCGACCAGATCATCAAGGCCAAGGGCCTCGTGCAGATCACCGACGAGTCGGCGATCGTGGCGGCGATCGACGACATCATGGCGAAGAACCCGCAGCAGGTCACCGACTACCGCGCCGGCAAGGACAAGCTGTTCGGTTTCTTCGTCGGCCAGGCGATGAAGGCGACGCAGGGCAAGGCCAATCCGGAGGCGCTGAACCGGCTGCTGAAGGAAAAACTGGCGGGCTGAGACGCCGGACGAGGCGCAGCGCGCGGCGACTGTCGCGCGGGCGCTGCGCGTTCGAGCCTGGCGAAGCCGTGCCGCCGCGCCGGCTCTCGCCGCGCGCGTCCCGACGGGCGTGGAGCCGCAGCCGGACTGACAGCGAGTCGCTCCGGCTGCGAGGGCCGGGCTTCTCGTGCCTCCCTCGCGTCATCCGCCTTCGCTCGCTACGCTTCGCCGGCGTTTCATTCAGATTGATTTCGTGCACGCAGCCCCGATATTGCGCCGATGAACAACCGACTGACCGAATTCCTGCTGCCGGAGCTGGGCGTGCGCGGCGCCGTCGTCGAGTACGAGGCCGGAGTCGACACCATGCTCGGCTCGCGCCCGTACGCGCCGGACGTGCGCCGGCTGCTCGCGCAGGCGATCGCGGCGATGCCGCTGCTCGCCGCCCATACCAAGCTCGAGGGGCGCATCAGCCTGCAGTTCCAGCGCGCCGAAGGGCCGGTACAGCTGTTGGTGACGCAGGTCGAATGCCACCTCGGCGAAGGGCGCAGCAACGGCCCGGGATCGGCGCTGCGCGTGCGCGGCATGGCCAAGGCCAGGGCCGACGCCGGCGGCGATTTCGCCGAACTGTTGCACGGCGGCCAGCTGGGCCTGCTGCTGGAGCCGGAGCAGGGCGGCCAGAACTACCAGGCCGTCGTGCCGATCGAGGGGCACCGTCTGGCCGACGCGCTCGAGTTCTACTTCGAGCAGTCCGAGCAGTTGCCGACGGTCCTGCGCCTGGCTTACCACGGCGGCTGCATCCGCGGCCTGATGCTGCAGCGCCTGCCGCTCGGCGAGAAGAACAGCAGCGAGCTCAACTGGGAGCACGTCGAAGCGCTGTTTGCGACGCTGGGCGAGGACGAGCTGGCGACGACGCCGGGCCTGACGATCCTGCGCCGACTGTTCCATGAGGAGACGGTCCGCGTCTTCGATCCGCAGGCGGTGGAGTTGAGCTGCCGCTGCTCGCGCGAGGGCATCGGCGCAATGCTGCGCTCGCTCGGCGAGGAAGAGATCGCCGACCATCTGAAAACGCACGGGCAGTTCGACGTCACCTGCGAATTCTGCGGCCGGCAGTACGTATTCAGCGCCGATGACGTGCAGCAACTGTTCCTCGGCGCGCGCCTGCAGCCGTCGAACCAAACGCGGCATTGAACGGGCTGGACGCACGGCCGACGCGGCGCCCGTCGACCGCTGCGGTCGGCGCCGCGTTTGAATGCGTCGACGCGGCACGATCGCGGACCGGTCGATCCGGCGCGCGGCCGGTGATGGGGCTGCGCAGGCCCCGCCGCCGTTCGATGCGGATGGTCACGGCCTGATCGAGCCCCGCGGCCTTCGGCGCGGTGCGCCGGTCCGAGCCTTGCCGTGCCGACCCGGCGCGAAGTGCGGCGCCCCCGTTTCGCCCGGGCGGGCAGTACACGGCCGCGTGCCGCCGACGCACCTGGCGCGCCGCATGCCGAGACGCCCGCGGCGCTGTCGTGGCGACGGCGGACGCACTAAGCTTGCCGGGCCCGCTTCCGGGCCGCTCCGCCGCTGCCGTGATCGTTCCGCGCTACCGCATCGCATTGTCCCGTATCCCGCAGGCCGGTCAGGGCCTGTACCTCGATGAGCCGGTCGCCCGCGGCGCCGTGATCATTGCGCCCGACAAGGTTCACACCGTCTGGCCGGAATCGCGCCTGCGTGCCTGCGCGGCCGATTCGATCGAGGTTGAATCGAGCGTGCGCTGGTTCGAGGACTGGTTCTCGCTGACGCCGGAATGGAGCGACGAGTGCTACGTCAACCACTCGTATGCGCCGACGGCGCTGTGGCACCTGGGTTTCATCTTCGCGCTCGACGATCTGCCGGCCGGCACTGAAGTGACGATGGACTACCGCTACGTCATCGGCGACGGCGAGCGCATGCCGTTCGCCGACAGCGTGACGGGCCGCGAGATCGTCGGCCTGCCGTGGCGGCAGGTCCTGGCCGACGGCGCCCGCCGGCTGCTCGATCTGTCGGCTTAGGCCGCGCCAGCCGGCGCCGCGCTCGCCGCCGCGCCTGCCGCGGCATCCATTGCCGCGGTTCGCGCGTACAGGGGAATCGAAGGAGATTCCCGATGTCGCCGCTGCCTGCCTTCCTGCTGACCGTGCTGCTCGCCGCCGCCGCCAAGAGCGCGGCCTGGCTGCTGCAGCGCCGTACCGGCAACGCCGGCACGGTCGACGCGATCTGGGCGTGGACGCTCGGCGGCCTCGCCGTCGTCTATGCACTGGCCGGCAGCGCGCCGCCGGGCCTGCGCGTGCTGCTGGCGGCGATGGGCGGTCTCTGGGGGCTGCGGCTGGGCGTCTATCTGTGGCGCCGCAACCACGGACACCCCGAGGACTGGCGCTATGCCCAGCTGCGCGCCGCGTGGGGCCCGCAGGCGCAATTCCGGCTGTTCTGGTTCTTCCAGTTCCAGAACCTGTTCACGCTGCTGCTCGCGGCCTCGGCGTTCCTGCCGGTGGCCTATCGTGCCTCGACGCCGACGGCCGCGGCGCTCGTGCTCGCGATGCTGATCTGGACCGTCGCGGTCGCCGGCGAGGCGCTCGCGGACCGCCAGATGCGCGCGTTCCGCGCGCAGCCGGCGCATCGCGGCAGGGTCTGTCGCCGCGGTCTGTGGCGCTATTCGCGCCATCCGAACTACTTCTTCGAATGCCTGCATTGGCTGGCCTACGTGCCGCTGGCGCTCGGCGCGCCGTGGGGCTGGGTCAGCCTGGCGGCGCCGGCGGTGATGGCCTTCCTGCTGACCCGCTTCTCCGGCCTGCCGCTGCTCGAACGCGAGCTGGCGCGCCGCAAGCCGGGCTACGCCGAGTACATGCGCACCACGAGCGCGCTGCTGCCCTGGTTCCCCAAACGCCGAGAGGACGAAGCCCATGCCCCTGAACGCGATCGACTGCTGTGAGCGAGGCTGGATTCCCGATCCGCTGGCGCGCGCCGGCATGCGCCGCCTGATCGGACAGCGGCTGGTCGACGAGGGCGGCCGCGACGGCGAGCGCCGCGCCGCGCGCTTCTCCCGCCTGCTCGCCGAACTGCGCGCCAGCCCGATCGCGATCGAGACCGGCGCCGCCAACGAGCAGCATTACGAGCTGCCGGCGGCGTTCTTCCACGGCCATCTCGGCCCGCGGCTCAAGTACTCGTGCTGCCTGTACCCGTGCGGCGACGAGACGCTGGCCGAGGCCGAGGAGCGGATGCTGGCGCTCTATGCCGAACGTGCCGGCCTCGCCGACGGCCAGTCGATGCTCGATCTCGGTTGCGGCTGGGGCTCGCTGTCACTGTGGCTGGCCGAGCGTTACCCGCACGCGCGCATCGTCGGCCTGTCGAACTCGCACGGGCAGCGCGAGTTCATCGAGGCGCGCGCCCGTGCGCGCGGCTTGCGCAATCTGCGCATCGTCACCGGCAACATCGTCGACTTCGAAATGCCGGCCGAGCTGCTGCAGCACGGCTTCGACCGGGTGCTGTCGATCGAGATGCTCGAGCACATGAAGAACTACGGCCTGCTGTTCGCCAAGCTGGCGCGCTGGCTCGCGCCGGACGGGCGTCTGTTCGTGCACGTGTTCGCGCACAAGCTGCTGGCGTATCACTTCCAGGACGAGGGCCGCAGCGACTGGATGAGCCGCCATTTCTTCACCGGCGGCACCATGCCGAGCGCGGCGCTGTTCGCGCATTTCCAGGACGATCTGAAGCCGGTCGGGCAGTGGTGGGTCAACGGCCGTCACTACGAGAAGACCTCGAATCACTGGCTCGAGCGGCTCGACGCGCAGCGCGAGATCCTCCTGCCGATGCTGCGCGAGGCCTGTGGCGATCAGGCCGAGCGGTGGCTGCAGCGCTGGCGCATGTTCTACATGGCGGTCGCCGAGCTGTTCGGCTACGACGGCGGTGAGGAGTGGGGCGTCGCCCATTACCTGTTCGCGCCACGGCGCGTGCCGGGCGCTGCGCCGTGACGCGGCGCCGCGCGTCCCTGATCGGCGCGATGACGGGCGCGATGACGGGCGCGATGACGGGCGCGATCTGGACGCTGGCGGCGGCGGCCGGGCCTCAGCCGCTCAAGTTCTATGGATATGCCTATGACCTGCACTCGAACCGCTATCTCTACACCGAGGTGCACGACCAGCGTGCCGACGGCGAGCGCTGGCTCGGCGGCACGATCGCCTACTACGCGGCCGACGGCACGCGGCTCGGCCGCAAGACACTCGATTTCTCGCAGGACCCCTATGTGCCCGTTTATCGGTTCGAGATGGACGCCAGCGGCTATCTGGAGGCGATCTTCCGTGTCGACGACCGCGTGCACCTGCGCCGGCGGCTCCGAAGTGGCGAGGAACTGAAGGAAACCGCGGTTCCCCGTCTGGCCTCGATGTGCGCCGACTCCGGCTTTCACGCGCTGATACGGGCCCGCTTCGACGAACTGATGTCCGGACGGCCGCTGCATCTTCAGCTTGCCGCCGCCGGCAGCCTCGATTCGTAAAAATTCGTCGCGCGGCGCGTCGACGACGGGCCGTTCGAGGGACGCGCGGTCGTACGCCTGCGTGTCGAGCCGGATTCGGTCCTGCGCTGGTTCGTCGCCCCGCTGGAACTTCGCTACGCGGCCGCGGAGCGCCGCCTGCTCGAATACCGCGGGCTGTCCAATGTCCCCGATCCGGCCACCGGGCGGCGCCGCGAGGTACGCATCGCGTACTATGCCAAGCCCCCGAACGATGTGCCGGTCCTGCCGGCATTGGAGCCGTGATGTCCAACCGTCCGCTGCTGTCGCTCGTCTCCGTCGCCCTGCTGCTCGCCGCCTGCGGCGAGCGCCAGTCCGCCCAGGCGCCGGCCCCGGTTGCCGACGCCGCACCGGCCGCGACGCAGGCCTCGCTGTCGTTCGACGAAGGCCTGGCCCAGGCGCGCGCGCGGCAGGCGCCGCTGATCGTCGATTTCCATGCGCCGTGGTGCTACTCCTGCTACTTCATGGCCACCAACGTGCTGACCGGCGCCGACTGGGACGCGGTCGAGAAGAAGGCCGTGGTCGTCGAGGTCGACGCCGACTCGCCGGACGGCGCGGCGCTCAAGGACCGCTACGGCATCAAGGCGCTGCCGAGCTACCTCGTGCTCGACGGCGAGGGCCGCGAGCTGGGACGCATCCTCGGCGAGCAGACGCGCGCCGAGTTCTATCCGCAGATCAACCGGCTGGTCGACGGCGGGCAGCCGCTGACGGCCGTCGCCGAGCAGGTCAGGGACGGCTCGGCGGCATCGGTCGAAGCCGGCCGCAGCGTGCTCAAGTCCTATCAGGCGCGCTACGACGCCGACGGCGGCCTGCGCTGGTTCGCGGCGCTGCCGGCACCGGCGCGCGCGGCGCTGCGCCAGGATGCCGCCGCGCAGCTGCTCGTCGCCCGCCTGCAGTTCCTGAAGGCGGTACAGCAGAACGACGCGAAGGCCGCGCTGGCGGTCGGCGCGCAGGTGCTCGCCGGCGATCTCGGCTGCGAGCGGCCGTACGAGCTCGACCGCTATCTCGCCTTCGCGGCGCAGCAGGCCGACGCCAGGGCACTGGTCGCCGTGCAGCGACCGGCGATGGAAAAGCTGGTTGCCGACGGCGTGTTCGGTCCGGCGCCGTGCGCGGACAAGCGGTCCGCCGTGCTCTCGCTCGCCGACGTCGACGCGGTGCTCGGCGATCAGGCGGCGCGCCAGACCTTGCTCGAGAAGGCGATCGCCGATGTCGAGCGGCAGATCGGCGGCGATCTGAAGAAAGACCGCAATCTCGACGACAACCTGCGCATCTATCGCGATCAGCTCGCCGAACTCAGCGGCGATTACACGGCTTACGACGCGCTGATGCCGAAGCTGATCGCCGCCTGGCCCGACGACTACGTCTACGCGGCGCGCTGGGGCAAGAGTCTGCTGGCGCGCGGTCAGGCCGAGCAGGCGCTCGCGCAGCTCGATGCCGCCGCCGCCAAGGCCTATGGCGTCAACCGCCTCAAGGTTGCGCAGGATCGCGTCAAGGCCCTGCAGGCGCTGCATCGCGACGCCGACGCCCGACGCGTCGTCGCCGAGACGCTGAAGGCCAACGGCCCGTGGTTCCCGGACGAGGCTGCCAGGCTCAAGGATCTGGTCAAGACCTGAGCCGCGGACGTGCGTGGCGCAGCGGCTGAGGAGTTTCCCGGGGGCGCCGCTTCCGGTATAAACGCGCCTCCCGCACGTGCCGCGGGGCCTCGCTGCGCGCCATGACGACCGAATCCGACACCACCGCCCGCCTGCTGATCACCTGTCCGGACCAGCCGGGCATCGTCGCCGCGGTCACGACGTTCCTGTACCACCACGGCGTCAACATCACCGAGCTCGATCAGCACTCGACCGATCCGGAAGGCGGCCGCTTCTTCCTGCGCCTCGAATTCCAGACGCCGCATCTGGACGTCTCGCGCACGGCGCTCGAGCGCACGTTCCGCGATGCCGTCGCCAGCCGCTTCACGATGGACTGGCGCATCAGCTACGCGGCCGACAAGCCGCGCATGGCGATCCTCGTCTCCAAGCACGATCACGCGCTGATGGAGCTGCTGTGGCGCTGGCAGCGCGGCGAACTGCGCGTCGACATCCCGGTCGTGATTTCCAACCACGACGATCTGCGCGCCGAGGTCGAGCGTTTCGGCGTGCGCTTCGAGCACGTGCCGATCGACGCGGCGACGCACGCCGAGGCCGAGGCGAGGATGCAGGCGCTGCTCGACGGCCAGACCGACTTCATCGTGCTGGCGCGCTACATGCGCATCCTGTCAGCGGATTTCGTCGCGCGTTATCCGCATCGCATCATCAACATCCACCACAGCTTCCTGCCGGCGTTCGTCGGTGCCGATCCCTACCAGCAGGCCTACACGCGCGGCGTCAAGCTGATCGGCGCCACCGCGCACTACGTGACCTCCGACCTCGACCAGGGGCCGATCATCGACCAGGACACCGGCCGCGTCTCGCACCGGCACGAAGTCCCCGACCTGCGCCGCCTCGGCCGCGATCTGGAGCGTCAGGTGCTCGCCCGCGCCGTGCGCTGGCACGTCGAGGACCGCGTCATCGTCGACGGTAACAAGACGGTCGTTTTCGCCTGATGCCGGACCGCGCACGGCGGCCGCCGTGCGCAGGCGCGGATCAGGACGCGAGCTTGCGTCACGCATGAAAAAGCCCTCGCAGAGGCGAGGGCTGAAAGTGCGCGTGCCGGCCGGTGTGCGGCCGGCACGAAAATGGATTCTCAGTCTTCCCAGACGACCTTCGTGTTGCGGTCGCCCGCGCACTTTTCGAGCAGGGTCGCGTAGCGCTTTTCCACTTCGTTGCGCTTGACCTTCATGGTCGGCGTCATGATGTTGTTGTCGATCGTCCACGCGTCCTTGGCGACGATGATCTTGGCGATCTCTTCGTGGTTCTCGAGCGTGGCGTTGACGGCCTGCATCTCGGCGAGCAGGCCGGCCTCGACCTCGGCGCGCGGCTTCCTGGCGCCGTCGGCCGACAGCGTGACGATCATGATCGGCTGCTTGAGGCCGGTGCCGACGAAGCACAGCTGGTCGATGTCGGTGTCGCGCGACAGCGCGCCTTCGATCGGCGCCGGCGCCACGTACTTGCCCTTCAGCGTCTTGAAGATGTCCTTGGTGCGGCCGGTGATGTAGAGATAGCCGTCCTCGTCGATGCGGCCCTTGTCGCCGGTACGCAGCCAGCCGTCGGCGGTGTACAGCTCGGCGGTCTTCTCCGGGTCCTTGTAGTAGCCCGGCGTGCAGGCGGCGTGCTTGAACTGGATCTCGCCGTCGTCGCCGATGCGCATGTCGGCGCCCGGCTGCGCGCGGCCGACCGAGCCCCAGCGGTTGGCGCCCGGCAGGTTGACCGTCGCGTAGATGTTGTTCTCGGTCATGCCGTAGCCCTGCAGCACGGTGATGCCGAGCTTGTCGAGCCACAGCATCAGCGGCATCGGCATCGGCGCGGCGCCGACGATGATGTAGCGCGCGTTCTGCAGGCCGAGGCCGGTCTTGATCTTCTTCTTGACCAGCGACGCGACGATCGGCAGCTTGAGCAGCAGGTCGAGCTTCTTCTGCGGCAGCTTCTGCAGGATGCCGGCCTGGAAGCGGCCGTAGACCAGCGGCACGCCGAAGAAGCGCGTCGGCGCGACTTCCGGCAGCTGCTCGGCGAGTTTTTCGAGATTCTCGAGGAAGAACACCTCGGCCCCGTAGTAGATCGAGCCGAGCTCGACGGCGCCGCGCTCGAAGGCGTGCGCGAGCGGCAGGTACGAGAAGAAGCGCTCCTGCCCCTTGGCCGGCATCGACTTGAGCATGCCCTCGGCCGCGAACAGGACGTTGCCCATCGTGATGATGACGCCCTTCGGATTGCCGGTGGTGCCGGAGGTGTAGACGAGCGTGTGGATCGCGTCGAGCGCCGGCGGCTGATAACCGGCGAACGGCTCGGACGCGCGCACCAGATCGTCCCAGAGGTGGTCGCAGCCGGACACGCCGGCGTACGGGAAGCCGATCTTGACGATGCCTTCCGGCAGCGCCTGCATGAACTCGTCGGCATCCGGCATCGGGCCGATGAAAATGGCCGTGGCCTCGGCGTGGTTGAGGATGTACTTGACGGCGTCGCTGGCCTGCTTCGGATAGAGGCCGACGCTGATGTAGCCGGCCATCGCGATCGCTAGGTCGGCGAGGAACCAGTGCGCGGTGTTGCGGCCGGAGATGGCAATGCGCGAGCCCGGCGGCAGGCCGAGCTTGCGCAGCGCGGTCGCCATGCCGCGAACCTGCGCTTCGCACTCGGCGAAGGTGTACTTCTTCCAGATGCCATCGACCGGCTGGTAGAGCCAGGCCTTGTTCGGCTGCTCCTTGGCCCACTGCACCAGCATCTCGACCGGGTTCTTGAGAGACATCTGCACTCCTGCAAGTTGCGAAAACCGTTTGCGGAGCGATCCACCGGCGGGCGGCCGCCGGGCTAGGCGCCTGCGGACGCGCCGGCATGAACGGGCACGGTCCGGCGGATCCGGATGGTCGTGTGGCCCGTCGAGGGTGAACGGCTCCGAGGGCGGCGCGGGGCGTTGGGGGAATCGCGGCGCGGCGGCCCTTCTGTCGGGCGATTGTAGCGGCCTTCGCCGGCGGCGTGGTCCGCGCGGGCGGGTGTCAGCGGACGGTCAGCGCCGGCGCGAACGGCGCCGGAGCGCCGGCATGGTCGAGGAAATGCCAGAGCGCATCGCGGTATGCGTTCTGGCGACCGCCGGCGCGCAGCTCGATGCCGGCGACTTCGTTGAGCATCGCCAGATAGAGCCGCGCCAGCGCGTCGGCGCGTGCGCGGCCGGCCGCGCGCATTTCGGCGGCCAGCAGCAGGCCGTAGATTTGCGTCTGCTGCCGGATCGCGTGCAGTACGCCGGGCTGCCCGTAGGCGGCCAGCAGCCAGTGGCGCAAGGCCGCATTCTCGAGGTTGTAGCCGAGGTAGGTTTCCGACGCGAGCATGATGCGCCGCAGTCCCGGCGCGGTGCCTTCGGTGACCTTGATCAGCCGCTGCCGCATCTGCTCGAGAAAATGGGCGTGCAGGGCCTGGACGTAGGCGGACAGATCGTCGAAGGCCAGGCGGAAGGCGCCCGGCGCGACGCCGCCGGCCGCGCAGACGCGTTCGACGGATAGCGCGCTGTACGGGACACGCTCGGCCAGTCGTGGCGCGACGGCGAGCAAGTGCGAACGGAGCTGCCGCTTCATGCTGCGCGCGCCGGATCGAAATAGCCGAGCAGCGCCGCGCGCAGCTCCGGCAGGCGTCTGCCGGCCGCGGCTTCCGCGGTCGCCGTCTCGATCAGCGCGGCCGTGCACAGCCGCGCGGTTTGCGGCGCGAACGGCCAGCCCATGGCTTTCAGCTCCAGCTGGAACATCAGGCTGAAGCCGGTGACGCGCTGCCGGAGGATGGCGGCGCCCCGCGGATGGAAGCGCAGCCGACGGGTCAGCGCGGCGAGCGCCGGTCGATCGAGCAGCGCCTGCAGATAGGTGTCGATCGCCAGCTGCAGGCGCACGCGGCCCGCCGGCATGTTCAGGGTCAGCTTGGCGACGAGATCGCGCACCTCGTCGTACAGCAGGGCGAGCAGCTCGCACTGCAGGGCGTCGAATCCGCCGAAGTGCGCGTCGACGGCGCTCGGCGGCATCCCCGCGGCCGCCGCGATGCGTGCGGCATCGGGCGGTGCGCCGCCTTCGCCGGCGAGCCGGTGCGCGGCCTGCAGCAAGCGGATTCTGGGCGGAAGCGATTCGGACATCGGCAGAGTATCCTTTCCGGCTGAGTCTGCCGTCCTTGCGGCGGATCACGTCACTCCTCGAACGTGGGGTATTCGGGCCTCTTGCTCTGGCCGAGTCCGGCTGGCACAATTGCGCCCCTTTTCGTGGCCCTTGGGCCGCGTCGCACTTTCCCTAAGGGTTTTGTGTCATGTCGAAAGTCTGTCAGGTCACCGGCAAGCGTCCGATGGTCGGTAATACCGTCTCGCACGCCAACAACAAGCGCCGTCGCCGGTTCGAGCCGAATCTGCACACGCACCGCTTCTGGCTCGAGTCGGAAAAGCGTTTCGTGTCGCTGCGCGTTTCCGCGCAGGGCATGCGCATCATCGACAAGAAGGGCGTCGACTCCGTCGTCGCCGAGCTGCGCGCGCGCGGCGAGAAGGTCTAAAGAGACCGGGAGCTAGATCATGGCCAAGAAGAAGGATGTCGAGAAGATCAAGCTGGTGTCGACGGCCGACACCGGTTATTTCTACACGACGACGAAGAACCGCAAGAACACGCCGGACAAGTTCGAGTTCAAGAAGTACGATCCGGTCGCGCGCAAGCACGTCGCGTTCAAGGAAGCCAAGATCAAGTAAGAGCCGCCCGGCTTTTGCTGGTTTGTGGTGACAACGCCGCCCTCGGGCGGCGTTGTTCGTTGGGTCCGCGGTTCTTGAGCGGACCCGGACGCCGGGAGCCGCACGAGCGCAGCAAAAAGCCGGGCATCGCCCGGCTTTTTTGCATGATGTCTGTGCGCTCTAGTGATGGCGGCCGTGATGTTCCCAGCCGCGCGGCGGAGGACCGTAGCCGCGCGGGCCGCGGTCGACGTAGACGACGCGCCGCTCGTAGTAATACGGCGCCGGGTAGTACACGACCGGGGCCGGCGCGTAGTAGCGCGGCGGCGGCGGGGCGTAGTAGACCGGGGCCGGCGCGACGTAGACCGGCGGCGGCAGGCCGAGGCCGATGCTGAGGGATACGTCCGTGTGGGCCAGTGCCGGCAGCGGCGCCATGGCAGCGGTCAGCAGGCCGGCTGCTGCGAGGGCGGTCATTTTCGTCTTGATGTTCATGGTCGATGCTCCTGTCCTCCTCGGACGCCTTGCAATCTACGGGCAGGCGATGAACCGCTTCTGAATGCCGCGCGGAACTGCGCGCGCTCCGGCGGACGCGACGCTGGCGGGTTTGATCGGCGCGCACGGGCGGGGTGGCGCAGGCACCAGTTACTTCGTCCTCGCGGCGGCGTAGAGTCGCGCGGATTCCTCCCAGCACGCCGCGCCATGCAGCGCCGGCCCACGACGGAATTTCCAGACATGAGAGGTACTCTGGCGCTGCTCGCGCTGTGCTCGATTTCCCTGCCGGCGCTGGCACAGCAGGCCGGTTCGATCGTCCTGCAGGCCGGCTGGATTCATGCACAGACGCTCGACAGCAGCCAGCCGCTGCATACCGACGTCAAGCCGGGACTCGGGGCGCTGATCGGCATTCCCGACAGCTTCGATTCACCCGGCACCGCGGCGTCCGTCAACGATGCCGATACCCTTCTGCTGGCGAGCACCTATTTCGTCACCGATCATTGGGCCGTGAAGATCGAAGGCGGCATTCCGCCGACCTTCGATCTGCAAGGCAAGGGTGTGGTGCAGCCGAACCGGAACATCGACGCGCTCAGCGTCGATCTGGGCGCGCACAATCCGATCGCCTCGTCGCGGCAATGGAGTCCGGTGCTGCTGCTGCTGTACCACTTCGGTCGCGCCGAGGCGCGCTGGCGGCCCTCTCTTGGCCTGGGCGTGACGTACACGTGGTTCACCGACGTCGAGCTCGGCCAGGGCTTCTACGACGATCTGAACAACACCTTCGGTCGCGCGCTGGCCGTGGCCAACGGCAAGCCGCCCGGCGACACCTATGTGGAGGCGGATTCGTCGCCGGCCTGGGCGCCGATCGTCAATGCCGGTCTGTCGTACGCGCTCAGCCGGCAATGGGGGCTGTCCGCCTCGGTTTCATACGTGGCGCTGAAGACCGAATCGACGATCGACATCTACGCCGGCGACGGCACGCGCCTGTCGCACAGCACCACGCAGATCGACATCGATCCGCTGGTGACGGCGCTGATGCTGACGTACGTCTGGTAAGCGCGGCTGCCCGGCGTCGAGCAAAGGCCGGTCGCGTGACCGGCCTTCGTCGATGCGGGCGCGGCGCTTGCCGCCGCCGTTGCCGTCAGCCCGGGACGCCCGCCGCGAAGGCTTCGGCCAGGAAGTCGTGCATCAGCGCGAACGCGCGGCGCGCGGCCTTGGCGTCGTACATCGACTGGCCCGGCTGATTGGCCTTCTTGTCGGTGAACGAGTGCACGGCCCCGCCGAAGCGCACCAGTTCCCAGTCGACGCCGCTGCTGCGCATTTCGACGAGGAACGGGTCGATCTGATCGGCCGGCACGTACGGATCGGCGTCGCCGTGCAGCGCCAGGATGCGGGTGCGGAACTTTAGGTTCCGCTCCGGCGGCGCGATCGCGAGATTGCCGTGGAACGATACCGTCGCCGCCAGCGGTTCGCCGGTGCGGGCCAGTTCCAGCGCCGTGCCGCCGCCGAAGCAGAAACCGATGACGGCGACCTTGCTGGTGTCGGCGATCCGCGCCTCGCCGGCGTAACGCACCGCCTCGTCCTTCGCCGCCTTGGCGCGGCGGCGCAACTCGGGGCGATCGCCGTACAGCGCACGCACCGCCTGACCGGCGGCAGCGGCGTCGGCCGGCTGGCGGTCGCGGCCGTACATGTCGGCGACGAAGACGACATAGTCGCGCGCGGCGATTTCGCGCGCCTGCTCGCGATTGTCGGCGTTCGTGCCGAGCCAGTTCGGCACCATCACGACGAGCGGCAGCGGCTGCTTCACGGCGTCGTCGTAATAGACGTAGCCGCGATAGTCGGCCTCGCCGATCCTGTAGTCGACGATCTTCTCCACGCTGCGTGCCGCCGCCGGCATGCTGAGCGCAGCCAGGGTCAGGGCGCCGGCGACGGCGAGCAGGGCGGTCATCTTCGTTTTCATCGGGACTCCTCCGTTGCTTCTTCGTGTGGATGCGCGCGTCAGCGGCGATGCCAGAGCGCCCACTCGCGCAGTGCGAGCAGGAACTTGCCGAGCAGCTCGCGGGTCGGTTCGTGCACGAGCTGGCCGCTCGCGTCGAAGCGCTCCGGCGCGTGGCCGATCATCACTTCCGGCTTGTTGAGAAAGCGCAGATCCAGATACACGCCGATCTGCCGCAGGTGATATTGCGCACGTGCCGTGCCGAGCATCCCGGAACTGGCGCCGATGATCGCTGCCGGCTTGCCGGCGAACGGATTCGGCTGCAAGCGCGAGACCCAGTCGATCGCGTTCTTCAGCGTGCCGGGCACCGAGTAGTTGTACTCCGGCATCGCGAACAGCAGCGCGTCGGCTTCCGCGATCTGCCGTGCGAGCCGCAGCACCGCTTCGGGATAACCCTCGGCCTGGCGGTCGGCATCATAGAGCGGGACATCGGCGATGCTGCCGATGTCGATCTGCATGCCTGCCGGGGCCAGCGCCTGGCAGGCGCGCAGCGCGGCGGTGTTGTAGGAGGCCCGGCGGAGACTGCCCGACAGGGCGAAGACCTTCAGTGCGTGTGACACGGATTCGATTCCTCTTGGATGGCGACCGATCCCAGACCCCGCGCGCATGGTAGCGAAGCCGCCGGCGCTACGGCGCGCACGCGCGCCGTAGCGATGCGACAATGCCGCGGCCGCCATGAGTACGCCCCCGATGAACGACGACCGGCTGATCGATCTCGAGACCCGCCTGACTTATCAGGAGGCGCTGCTGCACGATCTCAATGCGGTGGTGGTCGCCCAGCAGCGACGCATCACCGAGCTGGAGACGCTGGGCCGCCAGCTGCTGGACCGTGTCGCGCGCCTCGGTCAGGACATAGACAAGGGTTCGGCGGCGGACGAGATTCCGCCGCACTACTGACGCCGCCGTCAGCGCGCCGGGTTCCTGCGCGTGAAGGTCTTTGCGAACCAGGCGTCGAGCATGTCCTTCTCATAGCGCAGAGGATCGGTCGAGCGGCGCAGGCTGCTGCTCGCCAGATAGTTCATGTCGCTGAGGCTGGCGTCGGCGTCGGCCAGCGTGCGGCCGTCCTGCTGCAGCGTGTAATGCAGGTCGATACGAGGCCAGTCGACGTCGCGCATGATGCGGACGCGATCGTTGCCGCCGGGCTGCGGATCGAAGCGGCCGGCGAGGTCGATGTCGGTGATCGTGATCTGCAGCGTCTCGCCGGCCGGCAGCTTCTTCGCGCCGAGCTGCTCGAGATGCACCTTCAGCGCATCCAGCACCCGGGGACTGGTGCGCGAGCCGATGCCCTCGGTGCCGGCGTCGGTGAACTTGTCCGGCTTCTTGAAGCTGACCGTGGTGTTGCCGGCTGGCGGTGCAGCGGCGGGCGGGGTGGCAGGATCGGCGGCGATGGCCGTGCCGGCGACCAGCATCAGCAACAGGGCGGGAGCGCGCATGACGGAACTCCAGACGGGGGGGACGGGGCTAGTGTGCGCCGGACGCCAGGCGGTCGCCAGACGTCCCGGCGCCTGGCGCCTGTTGCGCGGCGACCCAGCTTTCGAGGCGTTGCCGCTCGTCGGCAAAGGCGCGCCCGATCGCCGCGTGCAGGCCGTCGTGCGCGAACCAGTGTGCCGAGTACGCGAGTTCGGCGGCGAAGCCGCGCGCCAGCTTGTGCTCGCCCTGCACGCCGGCGTCGAAGTGCGGCAGTCCGCGCGCGAGGCAGCGCTCGATGCCCTGGTAGTAGCAAAGCTCGAAGTGCAGGGCGTCGACCGGCATTGCCGCGCCCCAGTGGCGGCCGTAGAGCGTGTCGCCATCCTCGAAGAAGAAGGCCATCGCCAGCAGGCGTGTGCCGTGGCGGGCGAGGCAGAACGACATGCGTGCGCCGAACGCGTCCGCCCAGCGGCGCAGGCAGTCGAGATTGAGGTACGGCTCCTGGCCGCGCTGCGCATAGGTGCCGGCGTACAGCGCGTAGACCTGCGGCCATTCCGTGTCCGACAGCTCGGCACCGGTGCGCCACTCGATCGTCAGCTCCGTCAGCTTGCGGCGTTCGGCGCGGATGTTCTTGCGCTTCTTGCCCGGCAGGCGGGCGAGAAAGGCGTCGAAATCGGCGGCACCGTCGGCATGCCAGACGTAGCGTGGCTGGGCGCGGCCGATCCAGCCGTCGGCGGCCAGCAGCGCCAGCTCCTCGCGCGGCAGGAACAGCACGTGCGCGCCCGAGCCGGCGCGGCCGGCCTGTTCGCGCAGCGTTGCGCCGAGCGCGCGCCGGCCGGCGTCGTCCGCGGCGAGCAGACGCGGGCCGGGCACCGGCGTGAACGGCACGCAGGCGACCTGCTTCGGGTAATAGCGCAGTCCCATCTGGCGGTAGACGCGCGCGATCTCGAAATCGAAGACGAATTCGCCCCAGGAATGACTTTTCTCGTAGCACCAGACGCGGCCGGCGACGGTCTCGATGTGGCGCGGCGTCCAGCCGGTCTCCGGCGTCACGCAGCCGCTGTCCTCGAGCGCGGCGATGTAGGCCGGATCGGTGAACAGCGTGGCGGGCGGCAGGCGGGATGGCACGGCTGCGATCATTGTGGCGCAAATATCCGCCCCCATCTTCACGAACCCGGCCGGCGCAGGCGTTATCGTGTGGCCGGTCCCCGCATTCGGAGCAGACGATGATCGGCAGTTTTTTCGGCGGCAGTCTCAAGATCAGTCCCAAGGACGTTCCGGCCGCGGCCTACGATCCGCCGGAAAGCGGCGCGCCGAAGCTCGCGGTACTGGCCGGCGGCTGCTTCTGGTGCGTCGAGGCGGTCTATCGCGAGCTCGACGGCGTGCTGGCGGTGACCTCCGGCTACGCCGGCGGCAGCGCGCAGACGGCCGACTACAAGGCCGTCTGCACAGGCGACACCGGCCACGCCGAGGTCGTGCAGATCGCCTACGATCCGGCGCGGACCAGCTTCGGCAAGCTGCTGAAGATTTTCTTCACGGTCGCCCACGATCCGACGCAGCTGAACCGCCAGGGCAATGATGTCGGCACGCAATACCGTTCGGCGATCTTCTACGCCGACGCGCAGCAGCGGCAGGTCGCCGAGGCTTACATCGCCCAGCTCGACGCCGCCGGCGTCTACAAGGCGAAGATCGTGACCCGGCTCGAGCCGCTGCAGGCCTTCTTCGAGGCCGAGGCCTACCACCAGAACTACGCGGCGCTGCACCCGGACCAGCCCTACATCGCCGCGATCGCGCTGCCGAAGGTCGACAAGCTGCGCGCCTACTTCGGCGAAGACCTCAAGGTCTAGCAGCGGTGCGGGCGAACCGCCGGCTGCGTCACAGTGCGCGGCCGGCTTAAGGATTCTTTATGGTTTTCTTAATCAAGAAATAAGAACGCCGGCGCCCTCGCCTGCCTACAGTGGCGGCCATCCGGAGCAAGGCCTCCGCCACCATCCACGAGGGAACAGACCATGCAGCACAGTGAACAGACCGCGGCGCGCTACGACATCTACGCGCGCATCCACAAGGCCATCCGCGCGATGATGAGCGAGACGCTGACGGCGGTCGGGCGCTGCGACTGGCACGATCGCGATGAATGCGCGCAGACGCTGGCCCAGGTCCGCGATCTCGCCGACTTCTGCTTCGCGCACCTCACGCACGAGAACCAGTTCCTGCATCCGGCGATGGAAGCGCGCGCGCCGACGACGTCGATGGCGGTCGCGCACGAACACGTCGAGCACGAGGCGGCGATCAAGCGTCTGCGCACGCAGGCCGCCGCCGTCGAAATGCTGAACGGCGACGCGCGCCTGGCCGCCGGCGACGCGCTGTACCGCATGCTCGCCGCCTTCGTCGGCGAGAACTTCCTGCACATGCACGATGAGGAGACGCGCCACAACGCGGTGCTGTGGGCGACCCGCAGCGACGCCGAGATCGCCGGCATCGAACAGGCCCTGGTCCGCTCGCTGACGCCGGTCGAGAATCAGCAGTCGATGCGCTGGATGATTCCGGCGCTGACGCATCACGAGCGCGTCGCGCTGTTCGCCGGCATGCGCGAGCATGCGCCGGCGCCGGTGTTCGAAGGCACGCTGGCGATGGCGCGCGGCCTGCTGTCGGCCGCCGACTGGAACAAGCTCGACGCGGCGCTGCAGCTCGACGTCGAGGTCGACGCGGCCTGAGGCGGCGTCCGCGCGTCCCGGCGGGATTTTCTCAGGCCACTTCGGTCAGGCGCAGCGGCCGGCCGACGTGCAGACGGAAGCGGCCACGGCCGGTCTTCTCGATGCGCAGGCAGTCGCTGCGCTCGGCCAGGCGCCGGGCGAGCAGCACGAGGCGCGCTTCGAGGTTGTCGGCGATTTCCGGCAGGCGCAGCGAGGGATCGAGGCGCAGCTCACGATTGCTGAAATCGGCGCGGCCGTCCTGCTGCCAGCTGCCGAGCAGCTTCCAGATGATGGCGCCGGCGACGCCCTTGATGAGGTAGTCGTCATCGAGGAACACGCTGTCGTCGCCGCGGTAGCGGCGCACCGTCAGCGGCGCGCCGGCGGACGCCGGCGCCGGTGCCGGAGCGACGCCGCGTTCGTCGGCGACCGCCTCGGCTTCGTCCTGCTGGGCCGCCCGCTGCGCCTGTTCGAGCGCCAGCCCGAGCTGGGCGGCGAGCGCCATCAGCGCGTCCTCGTCGTCGTAGCCGAAGCGGCGCTGCTGCGGGCTCTCGGCGTAGAGCACGCCGAGCACTTCGCCGCCATGCACGATCGGCACCGCGAGCTGGCTCTCGGCGTCGGCGAGGCCGGGAAAGGCGATTTCGGTCGGCGCCGGCGGCAGGCCGCTGCCCTGCGCGGCGGCGCGCACGTAGCTGTAGTCGGAAGTGGCGTAGTTGATGCGGATCGGGATGTTGTGCGCGGCGGCGACGCCGATCACGCCGTCGCCGAGCGCGATCTCCGCGCCGACGCCGGACTCGGCATAGCCGCGGCTGGCGATCGCGTAGAGCCGGCCGCGGCCGGCGTCCAGCATCAGCAGCAGGGCGTGGCGGATGTCGAAGTGGCGCTCGAGCGCATCGAGCGCGGCGTCGAGCAGCGCCTCGAAGCCGCCGTTGCACGATGCGATCGCGGTCGACGCGGCGCGCAGCGCGGCGAGCGGTTTGCGGCCAGGGGCCTGCGGCAGCGGCGCCAGACCGGGGACGGCCTCGATCTCGCGCACGCGGTAGACGTCGGCGCCACGCAGGCGGAACACCGCCGCCATGCTGCTGTGCGAGGCGATGCCGGCGAGTCGCGCCTTCATGCGCTCGAACAGCGGCCCCTCGGATTCGGTGCGCAGGTAGTCCAGCGTCAGGCGATAGCTGGCGCCGGTCTGCGAGTCGGTCGCGTACAGCACGGCCTCGCGCCGGCACAGGACGTTCTCGCGGGTCTTGTTGAAGAACTGGAAGCTGAGGGCCAGATGTGCGGCGTCGACGTACTCGGCATGCGAGACGAGCGTGACGTTGGGCACTCCGTCGGCCGAGACGGTGGCGATCGCGCAGGGGATCGCGCTGTCGAGGCATTCGCGGACCGCGTCGAGATCGGGCTTCACGGCGTGTGATCGGGAATGCGCTGGCCGGCCTGCGGACCCGGCGTCTGCTCGAAAGCGGTGTGCGGGACGAACGCGATCGCGGCGAGCGCCGCCGGCGTGCCGCCGATGATGACCCGCACCAGCGGCCGGCTGAAGCCCATCGGCTCGATCATGGCCGCGAACGTCTCGAAATGCCGTTCGGCGAGCGCCGCCGTTTCGGCCGGCGGCAGCGCGACGCGCACCGCATGGCCCTTCAGCTGCAGCGTCCGGTGGGTCTCGGGGGCATTGATGACGACCGCCAGGTCCGGATCGATGTCCAGGTCGCGCAGGAGCTGCGCCGCCTGTTCGGGATGCACGATCAGCAGCAGCCCGCGGCGGTCGTCGGCGATGCGCACCCCGAGCGCACGTGCCAGCGTCGGCCGCATCTGGCGGTCGCGACTGGCGACGTAGAGCGAGCGCGGCCCCGCAATGAACGCGGCCTGCTCGGCCGTCAGTGTGGTGACAGGGTTACCCATGCCGCGGATCATAGCGGCGCCGGCGCTCCACCGGCGTCACGGCGGCCTTACAAATCCCTCACAAATGCCGGATGGCAGGCGCCGGGCCTCTCGACCCCTAGCGTCGCCGTCCGAACCAGCCGCGCAGGCGCAGCTCGGTGCGGTCGAGGAAGCCGGCGAAGGCGTGCGACTCGCCGGCGACGATCGCCGCGCCGGCGGCGGCGATCAGCGAGCCCGGCCCGGGCGCCGGCATCAGGATTACCCCGACGGTGATCAGCCCGCCGCCGCCCGCCAGCAGCAGCGGCCGCTGCCAGCGGTAGCGGTGCTGCTGCTGGCGGAGGGCGTGGTAGCGGGCAAAGCGCTCGCCCGGCGGCGCTTCCCTGAGAAACGTCCAGTGCTCGCGAAGGCGGCCGCTCACCGGGCCCTTCAGGCGCCGAGCGTGGCGTTGTCGATGACGAAGCGGTACTTCACGTCGCTCTTGAGCATGCGTTCGTAGGCCTCGTTGATCTTGGCGATCGGGATCAGCTCGATGTCGGAGACGATGCCGTGCTCGGCGCAGAAGTCCAGCATTTCCTGCGTTTCGCGAATGCCGCCGATCAGCGAGCCGCCGAGCTTGCGGCGCGAGAAGATCAGGTGCTGGAACTGCAGCGTCGGCGGTGTGTCCGGCACGCCGACCAGCGCCATCTCGCCGTCGCGCTTGAGCAGCGCGAGGTAGGCGTTGATGTCGTGCGGCGCCGACACGGTGTCGAGGATGAAGTCGAAGCTCTTCACGTGCGCTTTCATCTGCGCCTTGTCCTTCGACACCACCACTTCGCGGGCGCCGAGGCGCCTGGCGTCCTCGGCCTTGCCGGGTGAGGTCGTGAACAGCACGACGTGGGCGCCGAACGCGTGCGCGAACTTCACCGCCATGTGACCGAGGCCGCCAAGGCCGACGACGCCGACTTTCTGGCCGGGCCCGACCTTCCAGTGGCGCAGCGGCGAGTACGTGGTGATGCCGGCGCACAGCAGCGGCGCGGTGGCGGCGAGATCGAGCTTCGGCGAGATGTGCAGCGTAAAGGACTCGTCGACGACGATGTGGTTCGAATAGCCGCCGTAGGTCGGCGTCTTGCCGTCGCGCTCCAGCGCGTTGTAGGTGCCGGTGAAACCGTTCTCGCAGTACTGTTCCAGCCCCTCGGTGCAGGCCGGGCAGGTGCGGCACGCGTCGACCATGCAGCCGACGCCGGCGAGGTCGCCGACCTTGAAGCCCTGCACGTGCGCGCCGACCTCGACGACGCGGCCGACGATCTCGTGGCCCGGCACCATCGGGAAGAGGCCGTGGCCCCATTCGTCGCGCACCTGATGCAGATCGGAGTGGCAGACCCCGCAGTAGGCGATCTCGATGCGCACGTCGTGCGGACCGGGCGCGCGGCGCTCGAAGCGGAACGGCCCGAGCGGGGTCTTGGCGGCGGGGGCGGCGTAGCCGAGGGCGGCGGTCATGGGAAGGCTCCTGGACGGAAGTCGGGAGCCCGCATCATGCCGCACGATGATGAACGCCGGGAAAATCGCGGCGGATCAGGCAAGGCCGGGCCGCGGTTTGGGCAGGCCGGAGATGAGAACGCAAGGTTGCGTGGCGTTCCCGGCGGGCGCCGGGCGCTATACGACCTCGCCGGCCGCGTGACCGGAGGCCCAGGCCCACTGGAAGTTGTAGCCGCCGAGCCAGCCAGTGACGTCGACGACTTCGCCGACGAAGTGCAGGCCCGGCACTTTGCGCGATTCCATCGTCGCCGACGACAGCTCGTGCGTGTCGACACCGCCGAGCGTGACCTCGGCGGTGCGGTAGCCCTCGGTGCCGCTGGCGACGATCGGCCAGTCGTGCAGCCGGGCGGCCAGTTCCTTCAGCTCCTGCGCCCTGAACTGCTTCAGCGGCCGGCTCGGCAGCCAGCGCTCGCAAAGCCGCTGCGCGAAGCGCGACGGCAGCACGCCGGCCAGCGCGGTGCGCAGTTCGGCGTTCGGATGCGTGTGCTGCTGCTCGCTCAGGTAGTCGAGCGCGTCGAGGTTCGGCAGCCAGTCGACGCGCAGTTCGTCCTTCGGCTGCCAGTACGAGGAGATCTGCAGGATCGCTGGCCCGGACAGGCCGCGATGCGTGAACAGCAGGCCGGCGCGAAAGGCCTGTCCGTTGGCGCGCGTCTCGACCGGCAGGGCGATGCCGGCCAGCGGCGCGAAATCGTCGAGCGGCGCGCCCGACAGCGTCAGCGGCACCAGGCCCGCGCGTGTCGGCAATACCGTGTGCCCGAACTGGCGCGCGAGCTGGTAGCCGTAGCCGCTGGCGCCCAGGCTCGGGATCGACAGGCCGCCGCTGGCGACCACCAGCGAGCCGCAGCTCAGCTCGCCGAGCGCACTGGTGCGCAGGCGGAAGCCGTCCGCGCCGCGCTCGACCTGTTCGACGCTGCAGTTGACCGCGATCTGCACCGCCGCCGCCGCGCATTCGTCGAGCAGCAGGCGCACGATCTGCTTCGAGGACTCGTCGCAGAACAGCTGGCCGAGTTCCTTCTCATGCCAGGCGATGCCGTGCCGCTCGACCAGGCCGATGAAATGCGCCGGCGTGTAGCGGGCCAGCGCCGACTTGCAGAAGTGCGGATTGGCCGACAGATAGTTGCGGGCGCCGACTTCGAGATTGGTGAAATTGCAGCGCCCGCCGCCGGACATCAGGATCTTCTTGCCGACGCGGTTGGCGTGCTCGATCACCAGCACGCGGCGACCGCGCTGGCCGGCGGTCGCCGCGCACATCAGGCCGGCGGCACCGCCGCCGATGACGATGACGTCGTAGCGCATGGCTTCAGCGCGGCGCGGCGCGCGCGCGACGGGCTCGGCTCACGAAGGACCGGCGCCTAGTAGCGCTTCGCCTTGCCGCCGGGTTTGCCTTTGCCGCCGGCGAAACCGCTCTTGAAGCCGCCCGGGCCCTTGCGCGGCCCGGCCGGACGCGAGTCGCCGTCGGCGGCCCGCGCCTTGAACGGGCGCGGACCCTCGCTGCGGGCGCCGAAGCTCTTCTTCTCGAAGCCGGGCTTGGCGTAGCTCTTCTTCGCGAACGGTTTGCTTTCGAGGCTCAGCGTGTCGGTGCTCTTCTTCGGGAATGTTTTTTTCTCGAAGTCCGGCTTGTCGGCGCTGCGCTTCTCGAACGTCCGCGGTTCCCGAGCCTCGTCGTGGAAAGGCTTGCGCTCGAACGGCTTCTTGCCGAAGTCACGGTTCGCGCCGGCCTCGAAGCGCGGCTTGGACGGCTTCTTTCCGGTAAACGGGTGGCTGCCCGACGCTTCGGCCGCGCCCTCGGCCGCCACCGGAGTCTCGCCGGCGCGCGCGATCTGCAGCTGCCGGCCGCAGACCCAGACCTTCTGCAGCTCGCGGAAGATGTTGTTCGGCATGCCCTGCGGCAGATCGACGAGGCTGTAGTCGTCGAAGATCTCGACGCGGCCGATGTACTGGCTGTCGAGGCCGGCTTCGTTGGCGATGGCGCCGACGATGTTGCCGGGCTTGACCTTGTGCGCGTGTCCGACCGCGATGCGGAAGGTTTCCATGCCTTCTTCCGGCGCGCCGCGCGGCGGTCGGGCGGGGCGGCGTTCGCGCGTTTCGCGCTCCGCGCGTTCGAAGCGCTCCGCGCGCTCGTCGTGCCCGGCCGCTTCGCCCGCCTCGGCTTCGGGACGGCGGAAGGCGGCGGGCGCGTAGTCCTCGCGCGCCGGTCGCGCCGTATCGCGGCGGCGGGTGTCGTGCGCGAAAGGATTCACGTCGGCGCGCGCGGCCGCCTCGCGACGCGGTGCCGGCTTGTCGCCGGCCGGCGCGTTCAGCAGCAGCGGCGTGTCGCCCTGCAGCAGGCAGCCGAGCGCGGCGGCGATGTCGAGCGCCGGCACGCCGTGCTCCTGTTCGTATTCGGCGACCAGCTTGCGGAACGGCTCCAGGCCGCCGGTGCCGAGCGCCTCGCCGATGCGTTCCTTGAACTTGGCGAGGCGCTGCGCATTGACGTCTTCGACGCTCGGCAGATCCATCGGCGTCACCGGCTGCTTGGAGGTGCGCTCGATCAGGCGCAGCAGGTGGCGTTCGCGCGGCGCGACGAACAGAATCGCCTCGCCCGAGCGGCCGGCGCGGCCGGTGCGGCCGATGCGATGCACGTAGGATTCGGGATCGGTCGGAATGTCGTAGTTGACGACATGGCTGACGCGCTCGACGTCGATGCCGCGCGCGGCGATGTCGGTGGCGACGACGATATCGATCTCACCGTTCTTGAGCTTGGCGATCACCCGCTCGCGCGCTTTCTGCTCCATGTCGCCGTTCAGCGCCGTGGCGTTGAAGCCGCGTGCCGCCAGCTTGTCGGCAAGCTCGACGGTCTCGGCCTTGGTGCGCACGAAGATGATCATGCCGTCGAAGGGCTCGGCTTCGAGGATGCGCGTCAACGCGTCGAGCTTGTGCAGGCCGACCGCCAGCCAGTAGCGCTGACGCACGTTGGTCGCGGTCGTGGTCTTGGCGGCGATGCGCACCTCGACCGGCTCGTTCAGATAGGTCTGCGCGATGCGGCGGATCGGCGGCGGCATGGTCGCCGAGAACAGTGCGACCTGACGCGAGTCCGGCGTCGCCTGCAGGATCGCCTCGATGTCTTCGACGAAGCCCATCTTCAGCATCTCGTCGGCCTCGTCGAGCACGAGGTAGCGGACCTGCGAGAGGTCCAGCGTGCCGCGCTTCAGATGGTCGAGCACGCGGCCCGGCGTGCCGACGACGACGTGCACGCCGCGGCGCAGCGCCGCGAGCTGCGGGCCGTAGGCCTGGCCGCCGTAGATCGGCAGTACGTGGAAGCCCGGCAGGTTCGCCGCGTAGCGCTGGAAGGCCTCGGCGACCTGGATCGCCAGCTCGCGCGTCGGCGCCAGCACCAGGGCCTGCGGCGCGCGCTGGCCCCAGTCGAGGCGCGACAGGATCGGCAGCGCGAACGCCGCGGTCTTGCCGGTGCCGGTCTGCGCCATGCCGAGCACGTCGTGGCCGTCGAGCAGATGCGGGATCGTCTGCGCCTGGATCGGCGAGGGCGTTTCGTAGCCGACCGCCTCCAGCGCGGCAACGACTTCGGGGGCGAGTGCCAGATCGCGGAACGTGAGCGGGGCGACGGCTTCGTCGGACATCGGCATAACCTCGGTGGCCAGAGCTGCGGCCGGCTGACTGCGGCGGCGCGAAGTTGCGCCGATCCCGCGTAGGCGGCAAAGGCCCGCCAAAAGGGCGGCGATTCTACTCGCTCGCGGCCCGCAAAGCCCGTCCGCGCCTCACCAGATCGTGCGCCCGGGCAACAATCCGCGCAATTCGGCTTCGCTCAGATCGCGCCACTGGCCGGGCTTGAGGGCGCCGAGGCGGACGTTGACGATGCGCACGCGCTGCAGGCGCCGGACCTTGCAGCCGAACGCTTCGCACATGCGGCGGATCTGCCGGTTCAGTCCCTGCGTGAGCACGATGCGGAAGGTGTTGCCGGCGATTTTCTCGACACGGCAGCGCTTGGTCGTCGCGTTCAGCTCCGGCAGATGCACGCCGCCGGCCATGCCGGCGACGAATTCCGGCGTCACCGGGCGGTCGATGGTGACCAGGTATTCCTTCTCGTGGTTGTTTTCGGAGCGCAGGATCTCGTTGACGATGTCGCCGTTGCTGGTCAGCAGGATCAGACCGTCGGAGTCCTTGTCGAGGCGGCCGATCGGGAAAATGCGCTGCGGGTGGCCGATGAAATCGATGATGTTGCCGGCGACGTGGCGCTCGGTCGTGCAGGTGATGCCGACCGGCTTGTTCAGCGCGATGTAGACACGGCGCGTCGCGTGCTCGGCGCCGCGCACGCGGCCGTGTACCGGCTTGCCGTCGACGCGCACCTCGTCGGTCTCGCCGACCTGCTGGCCGAGTTCGACCGGCTTGCCGTTGATCGTCACGCGGCCGGCCGCGATCAGCGCGTCGGCCTCGCGCCGCGAGCACAGTCCGGTTTCGCTGATGTACTTGTTGAGGCGCACGCTGCCGGCCGCATGAAGAACCGGCGCGCATGCTAAGGCCCAAGCCGGCGGCCCGCCAGCGATCGCGCGCCTATGCGATTCGAGCGGCCGGGAGATCCGGCAACGTCGCATGGCGCCGCCGCGCCGGAGGGCACGGCCGTCGGCGCTGCTGCGCGCGCGGGCGCTTCGCGGAGACGGCGGCGCGGCGGCGCCGGCGCCGCGCGCGTCGCGGTTGACAGTCAGGCGTTGCCGAGCGCAGGTTTGCCGTACGCGGCGTCGATTGGGGGATTGATCATGCGGACGTGTTCTCGCTCGGTTCGGCGGTGCGGCGGCTTCGCGATCGGTGCATCCGCCGTGGCCAAGACATGAGCGCCCTGGCGCGCTTGCTGGCGGGGGCCTGGGAGATCATCCGCCAGCCGAACAAGGACAACTCCCAGGTTGCGCTCATCATTGCCGCGATCGCGATCGCCACGGTCATCGGCGGCGTCGTGGCGGCGCTCTACGGATTCAGCGTTCGTCAGTGCGGATTCGGCTGTCGTACGGCCGGAGCGTTCCTGGCCCTGCTCAGCGCCGCGGCGGCGTTCGCCGCCGGCGGCCTGTTCGGCCTGCTGTTCGGCGCGCCGTCGTGGAACGGCAGCACGCCGGCGGCGGGCAGCGGCGACGCCGACGGATCGGCGACGGACAGCGCCCGTCAGCCGTCGATCCGGCCGAACACGAGCCTCGAGGAAATCGCGCGATGGCTGACGACGATGATCGTCGGCCTGAGCCTCGTCAATCTGGGCAAGATCAGCGCCGAGGCCACCCAGCTCGGCCTCTGGCTGACGCAGGCGGTCACTCTCGATGCGCACGGCGCGAACGCGACACCGGGCATCGTGCTGGTGCTGCCGTTCGGATTCGCGGGCTTTCTGCTGATCTATCTGTGGTCCTTGCGCTTCCTGCCGTCCGAACTGCGCGAGTCCTATCTGGAACTGAAGAACGAGGTCCGCGCGGCCAAGGCGAAATCGGAACGGCTCGAAACCAAGCTCAAGGAACTGCCGCTGGCCGTGCCGGCCCACGCCCTCGACCGGCAGATGGCGGAAATGAAGGACGCCGGCGTCGATGCCGCAACCGTCGACGAAATCCGCAAGCGCTACGACGCGGCATCGAAATGGGACGACGAGCCGCTGCAGGGCTTCGGCCCTGCGCAGGCCGCGGGTTACACGCTGAGCGCCGAGGTCACGAAGGCCGCCGACAACGTCTATTCGATCAAGGTCAGCCTGAAGAGCGGTGATGTGCAGGAAAGCGGCAAGATGTTCTGGCTCCTGCACCACTCGTTCCTGCCGGAAGTCGTGTCGGCCTGCCCGTTCGAGTCCGGCCTTGCGATCTATGCCAATACGGTCAGCGAGGCCTTCTGGATCGGTGCGGTGATTCCGAAAGCCGGCGGCGAAGCGGTACGGCTGGCCCTCGATCTGGGTACGGCGGCGGGCGCATCGGATGCGTTTCGCGGCATCGAGTCCTGAACGGGGCACTGAGTCCGGCTTTCTTCCGGCTCGGCCGGGCAATGCGGGAGTACGACATGGCGACAGTGAAGAAATCGGCCGGGAAAGCATCTGGCAAGAAGGCGGTCACCAAGAAGGCGACCGTCAAGAAGGCAGCGGCCAAGAAGGCGACCGTCAAGAAGGCAGCGGCCAAGAAGGCGACCGCCAAGAAGGCAACGGCCAAGAAGGTCGTGAAGAAAGCGACCGCCAGGAAGGCCGCGGTCAAGAAGGCCGTGAAGAAGGCGATCCGCAAGCTTGCGGCCAAGAAAGCGGCCAGGAAGGCGATGGAGACGGGCGTGCGGGCCGCGGCGCCGTGGCGCGGTTTCGGGTCCGCGTTGCGCTAGAGGAGGCGCTCCTGTTCCTGCGCCAGAGCCTGCGCTCCGACTACTGCGCGGTCTATGCGTCCGGCATGCTGCTGAGCCTGCTGGGCGTCGCCACCGATCGGCGACAGGCCCGGCAACTGTTCGGCGTCCGGCCCGGCCACTGGCGCGGCTCGACCCATCGACAGATCCGGCAGGTCTTGTGCGATCGCGTTCCCGGCGTGGCGTTTCACTGGCGACATTCGCGGCGCGGACGCGATGGCGTCTGCGACTTGTTGCAGACCGCGGCGGCTGCCGGGCAGCCGGCGCTGGTGACGGCCTACTGTCGCCATCCGCGGCTGCAAGCTTCGTGCGGTCATGCGTTTCTGCTGACGGGCGCGCGGATGGATACCGTGCTGCTGCTCGACCCGCTGGGTCGGCCGCCCGCCGCGGGTGAGCGCTTCAACGCCTGCCTCGATGCCGCGCCTCGCGCCGGCGCTGCCGACGCCGCCTTGCTGGAGGTCGACGGCGTGGCGTGGTCGATCGACAGCTCACGGCGGGTTTCGGTGCTGATCCTGTCGGCGTCCGATCCGGCTTGAAGACGACAGACGCCGCCGGCTCGCGACGTGTCGGGTGGCAGCGCCGGACGGCGGGCGACGCGCTCCGGCTGCCGCCGCCTCAGTGGCGCAGGCCTTTGACGCGTACCTTGAAATCCATTTCCGGGCCAGGCGTCGGCGCGGTCTTGGTCTTCAGCACGTAGTCCGGCGGGTCGAGTTCGAGATCGAGCTTGTAGAACAGGCGCGCCATCGACAGCGCGATCTGGATTTCGGCGAGGCTCTTGCCCAGGCAGGTGTGCGGGCCGCGGCCGTACGGCGAGTAGACGCCGGGCTGCATGTGCTCGGCGCGCGGCTTGGCGTAGCGGTCGATGTCGAACTTCTCCGGCTCCGGCCAGTACTCGCCCATGAAGTGCGGCACCGAAGTGCCGACGTAGATCATCTCGCCGGCGCGGATCTGGTGGCCGGCGAAGACGAAGTCGCGGGTCGCGGTGCGCATCTGCGCGACGGCGATCGGATACAGGCGCATGGTTTCCATGATCGCGCCCTGCAGCGACGGAATGCGCTTGAGCAGATCGTCTTCCTCGATCGTGCCGCCGGCGAACAGCGCGTCGACCTCGGCCTGCACGCGCGCGAGCACGTCCGGGTGCTTGAGCACGGTGTAGACGATCGCCGCCGTGGTATTGGCGACGGTGTCGAGGCCGGCCACGTACGGGCCGGTCAGCGTCACGATCAGATCCGAGGCCGGCATCACCTCGGGCGTGTCGAGATGCGCTTGCATGACGTCGTCGATCAGGTTGCGCTCCTCGTCCCTGATCTTGCCGACGCGCGCCTTGGCGGCGGCGATCATCTTCTCGCCGAGTTCGTAGACGCGCGCCTTGGCCTTTTTGTACTGCGGTCGCTTGAGCAGGATCTTCGGCCGCTGGCGCGTCACCAGCACGTTGAGGATGTGCAGGATGGTGATGCGGATGTCCTTGACGTATTCGAGCGGCGCGGCGCCGGTCAGGATGGTGCCGAGCTGGTCGACGACCATGTACTGCATCGCTTCGACCACCGGCACTTTCCTGCCGACCGGCCAGTCGCGCCGCAGCGAGCCGTCGGTGATCGCGATCAGCTCGTTGTAGCGGCCCTGGATCGATTCCTTCGAGTAGCCGTGGCGCATGACGTCGCGCAGCTTTTTGTGGGCCTCGCCGTCGGTGCCGGGCAGCACCTGGGTCGCGCCGTATTCCTCGACGAGGCCCTGCCAGAACTCCTTCGAGCGCAGGCATTCCTTGCCTTCGCGCGTGCCCATGAAATTGGCGGCCTCGACGCCGGCGATCAGCACGTACGGCTGGCCGAGCACCTTCATGCGCACCACCGGCCCGAAGCGGCGATAGCAGTCGAGGAAGAATTTGGCCGGGTCCCGGGCCATCGGGATCAGGCTGCCGATCAGCGGCAGGCCGCGCAGCGTCGGCGTTTGGCGGGCTTCGAGCGTGGGATGGACGGTGCTCACGGGACTTCCTGTCGGCGGGCGGCGCTCGGCGCCGCGGATCGACGCCCTTGTAGCAAAGGGTCGCCGGACTCAACTCATCCGAGCGGGGGAGGCGGGTATGCCGTCCCGCGCGGACGTGGGAAACTCGACCTTCCCCCACGGATCGGAAGGAGCGTCATGAGCCAGACCCGCAACATCCTGATCGCAGTCGCTGCCGCCGCCGGTATCGGCGCCATTCTCTGGTATCACTACGGACGCGATCTGCTGCCGGACGCAGCGGCGCCATCGACCGTGCCGGAGGCTGCGACGACGCCTTCGTCGGCGCCGGCGCCCGCCGCGTCGGCACCGGCGTACCGCGTGCCCGAACAAAGCGCCGCACAGCCCGATTTCGTGCTGCCCGAACTGGCCGGCAGCGACAGCGCCGTGCGCGGCGAACTGGAAGGGCTCGTCGGTCGTCAGCCGCTCGAGGCCTGGCTGATTCCGAATCAGATCGTGCGCCGCTGGGTGGTGTTCATCGACAGCCTCGACCGCGACGGCGTGCCGCTGCCGCAGCGTCCGGCGCGCCACGTCGCCGGCGTGCCGGTCGTCGAGCAGCGCGACGGCCAGCTCGTGCTCGGCGCCGCCAACGCGCAGCGCTACGCGGCGCTGATGACGCTGGTGCGCAGCGTCGACGCCGAACGTCTGGTGAGTTTCTACTTCCGTTACTACCCGCTGTTCCAGCGCGCCTACGGCGAGCTGGGCTACGGCCAGCGCGACTTCAACACGCGCCTGATCGAAGTCCTCGATCACCTGCTGGCGACGCCGAGCGTCGACGGGCCGATCGTGCTGACGCAGCCGAAAGTGCTCTACCAGTACGCCGATCCGCAGCTCGAAGCGCTGTCGTTCGGCCAGAAGGCGATCATCCGCCTCGGCGCCGACGACGCCACGCTCGTCAAGGCCAAGCTGCGGCAGATCCGCGCGGTGATCGTCACACGGGCGCTGCCCGCCGACGCGGCGCCGCGCTGAGCCGCTGGCCAGCGGCGCCGGCGGCTGGCAAAGTGAGGGGCGTTGCCGCGCCCCCCACGCGGCCTGGAGTTTCGCCATGCAGCGCATTCGCCTGAAGGCAGCCCTTGTGGCCGGCGTCGCCGCCGTCCTGCTCGGGGCCTGTGCCGCCACCCCGCCCGGACAGAAGCCGAAGACGCTCGAGCAGAAGCTCGACGACAAAGGCTATGAACTTGGCAAGCCGGTCGACCGCATCGTCAACTGGACCATCAACGGCTGGGGCTACATCGACGACGAACACGTCGTTTTCAGCGCCGGTGTCAGCCGCGACTATCTCGTCACCCTGCTCGGGCCGTGCAACGACCTGTCCTCGGCGACCACGATCGGCTTCACCGCGATGGGCAGTGAGGTCACGCGCTTCGACAAGCTGATCACGCGCAACATGGGTTTCTCGCAACAGTGTCCGATCCGCGAGCTGCACGAGCTCAAGCGTCTCAAGAAGAAGGACTAGCGATCGGCGCGCGGCCGCGCGTCCTGCAGGTCGGCCGCCTGATGCCGTCGCTGGAGGCCGCGCTTGCTGCCGAGTTCGACCTGGCGCCGCTGTGGCGGCAGGCCGACGCCGACGCCTTCCTTGCCGCGCAGGGCGCCGGCTTCGTCGGGCTGGTCACCTCGGTCTGGGGTCCGGTCGACGCGGCGTTGCTGGCGCGCCTGCCGAACCTGCGCGTCATCTCGAACTTCGGCGTCGGCTACGACGCGCTCGACGTCGCCGCGATTCGCGCCCGCGGCATTCCGTTCAGCAACACGCCGGACGTGCTGACCGACTGCACGGCCGACCTCGCCTGGGCGGCGCTGCTCGATGTCGCGCGCGGCGTTTCGGCCGCCGAGCGCTTCGTGCGCCGCGGCGACTGGGCAGCCGGCCGCCCGTTTCCGCTGCAGACGCGCGTCAGCGGCAAGCGGCTCGGCATCGTCGGGCTTGGCCGCATCGGCCGCGCGATCGCGCGGCGCGGCGAGGGTTTCGGCATGCGTATCGCCTACCACGGCCGCCGGCCGCAGGCCGGCGTGCCGTACGCCTATCACGCGACGCCGCAGGCGCTGGCGGCGGACAGTGATTTCCTCGTGATCGCCGCCGCCGGCGGTGCGCAGACCCGGCATCTGGTATCGCGCGAGGTGATCGCCGCGCTGCCGCCGCAGGCCTTCCTCATCAACGTCGCGCGCGGCAGCGTCGTCGACGAAGCCGCGCTGGTCGCGGCGCTCGTCGAAGGCCGCATCGCCGGCGCCGCGCTCGACGTCTATGCGCACGAGCCGCAGGTGCCCGAAGCCCTGCTGGCGCTCGACAAGGTCGTGCTGCTGCCGCACATCGGCAGCGCCACGCGCGAGACGCGGCAGGCGATGGCCGATCTGACGATCGCCAATCTGCGCGCGTATTTCCGCGACGGACGACTGCTGACGCCGGTGCTCGACTAGCGTTCGTCCTTCGGCGCGGGCCGTGCCCGGCCGTGACGCCGGCCCCACCTCGTACCGCAGCGCGCGGCGCGGCGATGGTAAATCGAGCCCCGCGCTCGCCGGCTGTCGCGCTTTTCATCTTTCCGACACGGCTTTGCAAAACGCCTGCGTTGCAATCCTGCATTCGCGGCCGGGGCGGGTGCCCGGTCATGCCCGGCTTCGTTGCCGCCGGACCGCATTTCGATCAGGGTTCTGGATTTCCTCATGTTGCGTCATCGTTTCCGTCTGCCGGCGCTGGCTGGCGCCTGGTGTTTGTCCCTTCTGCTGGCGGCCTGCGGCGGTGCGTCCGGCGACCGCGATACCGCGGCGCCGCTGACGCTGCAGGAGAGCGCGACGCAGTACGCGATCGGCGACGGGCGCAGCATCGTCGAGCTGGACCGTGCGCAGTGGCGGCTGCGCTGGCGTGATGCGGGTGGCGCCGAGCTGACGGTCGACGCGACGCCGTCGGGAGCGATGAGCAATCCGGACTACGCGCGCTTCAACGACAAGCAGGACGGCATCGACAAGGCCTATCCGGGCCTGCCGACGATCACCGACCAGCCGTTCGCCTATCTGGCGGGCGAGACCTGGCATGCGGCGCTGCGGCCGACGGCGGTGACGCTGCAGGGGCGCGAGGCGATCGTCGCGGTGCAGACCGACGACGGCGCCGGCGCGACGCTGACGCTGCGCTTCGCCGACGACGGCACGCTGCGTTTGCGCTACGCGCCGAAGGCGGCCGGCGTCACCGCCGTGTCGACGGTCTGGCAGGCGGACGAGGGCGATGCCTGGTTCGGCGGCGGCCAGCGCTTTTCCGGCTTCAACCTGCGCGATACGGCGCTGCCGCTGTGGATCAGCCACGGTCCCGGCGCCAATCGCGAAGGCTCGACCAACGAGATCGCCGCGCCGTTCTTCTGGTGCCCCTGCGGCTGGGGCGCGGCGCTGGCCTCCGACGCGCGCGGCGAGATCGTCTTCGCACGCCGCAACGAACGCGACGACGCGGTGCGCGCGACGATCGAGGACGATGCGCTCGATCTCGTCTACTACCGCGGCACGCCGGCGCAGATGCTGTCCGCGCATACCGCGCGCGTCGGCCGTCCGCAGTGGACGCCGCCGGACTGGATGTGGCGGCCGATGGTCTGGCAGGACTCGGACACCAGCACCGAGAGCGTGCGCAAGCTGGTCGACGGCATGATCGAGCGCGACATCCCGCTCGGCGCGGTCTGGCTCGACAACCCCTGGGACGCCGGCAAGGCAAGCTTCGATTTCGATCCGGCGCGCTTCGACGACGCGGACGCGCTGATTCGCGAGGTGCACGACAAGGGCGTGCGCTTCATGGTCTGGCTGTCGCCGTTCGTATCGGGCGACGCGCAGACGCTGGCGACGCAGAACGGCTGGACGGTCACCGGCACGCGTGCCGACGGCAACGACGCGACCTACTACCCGACGCGCGGCATCGACACGCATCTGGATTTCACCAACGCCGCCGCCTACGCCTGGTGGCGCGACGGTCTGCGCCGGCTGATCGAACGCGGCGTCGACGGCGTCAAGGTCGACCGCGGCGAGGAAGATCTCTCCGACGATTCGGTCTGGGCCAACGGCCTGCCGAACCGGCTCAACCACAACGCCTACGTCGGGCTTTATCACAAGGCCATCTACGACGCCTTCGCCGCCGCGCGTCCGTCCGGCGATTTCGCGATCTTCGCGCGCGGCGGCTGGAACGGTTCGGCGCAATGGGCCGGCCACTGGGCGGCCGACAACACCAGCCTGCTCGGCGAGCTGGGGCTGACGCAGGCGCTGCGCTCGCTGCTGTCGCTGTCGGTGTCGGGCTTTGCGTTCAACGGTTCGGACATCGGCGGCTATGCCGGCGCGCGCCAGGATCTGGGCGAGGCGGCCGGCGGCATTCCGCTGCTGCCGCCGACCGAGGCGACCTATATCCGCTGGACGCAGCTCGGCGCGCTGTCGCCGATCATGCAGACGCCGGTGCCGCCGTGGTGGGTCAGCGCGCGCGCGGTGACGGTCTACCGCCGCTACGCGACGCTGCACGATCGGCTCGTGCCGTACATCGCCGCCGCCGCGCGGCGCACGATCGCCGACGGCACGCCGATCGTGCGGCCGCTGCCGTACGCGTATCCCGACGATGCCGACGCGGTGGCGGCCGACGACGAATACCTGTTCGGCGACGACCTGCTGGTCGCGCCGGCGACGACGCTGGCCAGCGGCCTGCCGCTGAGCACGCGCCGCGTCTATCTGCCGGCCGGCCGCTGGCGCGACTTCTGGAGCGGCGCGGTCCACGAAGGTCCGCAGACGCGCCTCGAACTGATCGACCTCGAAACCCTGCCTCTTTACGTCCGCGACGGCGCCGAGCTGCCGACGGGCGTCACCGCCGGAGAATTGCCGTGATTACCCGCCGCAGCCTGCTCAAGTCCACGCCCGCGCTGCTGCTGCCGCCGCTGTTCGGCGCGCTGCCCGGCTGCGGCGGCAGCGACGGCGACGCCGCCGGTGCCGGCTGCGCGACGCCAGTCTCGACCGCGGGGACGCAGCCGCCGCGCGGCCTGCACGCGAGCTGGACCGGCGATCCGCGCACGACGCGGACGCTGACCTGGTTCACCGACGGCAGCAGCGATCCGGGCAGCGTCATCGAGTACGGCCCGGTCGAGGCCGGCATGAGCGACTGCGAGATCGCCAGCGCCGCGTTTCCGTCGCGCGCCGAGGGCAGCGCGCAGGCGACCTACGGCGTCGACGCGCTGACGCACACGGCGACGGCGAGCGAGCTCGATCCGGCCAAGGCGCTGCGCTACCGCGTCGGCTCCGAGGCCGGCGGCTGGTCGGCGGTGCGCGTGCTGCCGGCGGCGCCGGCCGAGGGCTTCCGCTTCTGCCACTTCGGCGATCACGCGATGTCCGATGCCAGTCGCGCGGTGGTCGCGCGCGTGCAGCAGCGCGCGCCGGACTTCACGATCATCGCCGGCGATCTGTCGTACGCCAACGGCGAGCAGCCGGTCTGGGATCAGTACTTCGACATGCTCGAGCCGCTCGCCGCGCGCGTGCCGCTGATGACCTGCCCGGGCAATCACGAGGCCAAGGACGGCGGCGGCGATGGTTACCGCACGCGCATGACGCAGCCCGGCCAGAACACCTACTACAGCTTCGACTACGGCAACGTGCACTTCTGCTTCAGCACTGGCGGCTCGCTGGTCGGCGATCTCGCCGATGCGGGGGCGCTGCTCGCCGAGCTGGCGTGGCTGGAGTCGGATCTCGCCGACGCCGCGCGCCGTCGCGCCGCCGGCGCGATCGACTTCATCGTCTTCGTGCAGCACTACACGATCTGGACCAGCTGCGAAGGCCGCGATCCGGCCAACTTCACGCTGGTCGCGCTCGAGGAGAACATCCTGCTGCGGCACGGCGTCGACCTGCTCGCCGTCGGCCACGACCATATCTACGAGCGCTCGCAGCCGATGGGCTACGGCCGTCCGCGCGACGGCGGCTACGTGCAGGTCACGCAGGGCGGCGGCGGGCAGTCGCTGTACGAACTGGTCGTCAATCGCTCGGACTGGTCGGCGATCGCGCTGCTGCGCCACGGCTTCACCGAATTCGTCGTCGACGGCACGACCCTTCGCGGCACCACCTACGGCGTCGAGAACGACGCGCTCGAAGTGCTGCCCGACGGCGCCGAGCTGCCGGTGCTCGATACCTTCGAGATCCCGGCGCGCAGCACCACGGCGCGCGCGGCATTCGTCGTCGCCGCCGCCAAGTCGCGCGCCGACGCGGGCTTCGACTACGAGGCGATGATCCGCCACACGATCGAGCGCAACCGCCTGCACGATCTCGCCGAAACCGGCGCCTGACATTTCGTCACGCGCGCCGAAGAAACTTCGGCGCCCGGCACGGTTCCGACGCGCGGCTTCGTGCGGTGCGCGAAGAAGGAGGCGCGCGCGAGCGTTGGGCCGAACAAGGTTCGGTGCGTACTCCTGACTTCCACCCAGGCGACGGCGATCCAAGGGTTTTCACCGCAGGCGCTTCGCGGCGCCCGGCATATACTCGTCCGAAAAACGCGGTGTCTATCATCCCCTCGGCCGTGCAGGAGCGCGCATGAGATCGGAAGCCGTCGAAGAACAGGCGATGTTGCTGGAACGCCTGCAGGTTCTGGGCCGCGAGCGCGCGCCGGCCAATGTCCGCGCCGCCTTCGTGCCCTTCATCAAGGCCTACTACGAGATGGCCTCGCAGGACACGCTGCGCATGCGCTCGGCCGAGGAACTGGTCGACACGGCGCTGCGCCATTTCCTGTTCGCGCAGCGGCGCGCGCCGGGCGAGGCGCTGGTGCGGGTACTGCCGCCGGCCGACTTCGCGTCGCGCGACGGCCGCGGCCTGGCGCGACTGGAGACCGTGGTCGACGATATGCCGTTCCTGGTCGATTCGCTGAGCATGGCGATTCGCGACACCGGCGCACCGATCGACTGGCTGGTCCATCCGATCGTGCATGTCGCCCGCGACCGCGAGCAGCGCTGGGACGAGCTGGCCGCCGACGGCGAAGCCGAGTCGATGATCCATATCGAGTTCGAGGCCTTTGCCAACGCCGCGAGCTACACCGCGCTGGAAGCGACGGTCTCTGGCGTGCTCGGCGACATCCGCTGCGTGGTCGACGACTTCTCGGCGATGCGCACGCGCGCCGTCGAGCTGGCCGAACACTATGGTGCCTTGCGCGCGGACGCGACCAGCGACGACGGTCACGAGGCCGGCGAGTTCCTGCGCTGGCTGGAGGACGGCCATTTCACCTTCCTCGGCTACATCGAGACCGATGTCGTCGCCGGCGACGACGGCCGGTCGCGCTTTGCGACGCGGCCCGAGGCCGCGCTCGGCCTGGCCCGGCCCGGCCGCCGCTACGCCGACGCCGACGCGCTGATCGCGCCGCGCGAGGAACTCGACAAGTACAGCGAGTCCTCGCGCCTGGTCGTCATCACCAAGGGCAATTTCCGCTCGCACATTCATCACGCCGAGTTCGTCGACGTGGTCTCGGTCAAGCGCGTGCGCGCCGACGGCAGCATCGGCGGCACCTCGCGCTTCATCGGCCTGTTCTCGGCCGATGCCTACATCGACCGGCCGCGCAATATCCCGCTGATGCGGCGCAAGGCCGAGCACGTGATGCAGCGCTCGCGGCTGCCGGAGCTGTCGCATTCGGGCAAGTACCTGCGCGAGATTCTCTACCAGCTGCCGCGCGACGAGCTGTTCCAGTCCAACGAGGACGAGCTCTACGACATCTGCATGGGCGTGCGCGCGCTGCGCGAGCGCGCGCAGCTCAAGCTGTTCATGCGCCGCGACCGCTACGGCCGCTTCTTCTCGTGCCTGGTGTTCCTGCCGCGCGAGCGCTACTCGCGCGAGTTGCGCGACCGCATCGGCAGCGAGCTGATGGCGGCCTGCGGCGGCGTCGGCATGGACCGCAACACCGAGTTCCTGCGCCACGGCATGGCGCGCATCCACTACATCGTGCGCACGCCGCCGGGCACGATGCTGACATCGACGCCGGCGCAGATCGAGCATCGCCTGCTGGCGGCGACGCGTTCCTGGCGCGAGCAGCTGCGCGATGCCTGCGCGCGCGGCAAGCTGCGCGAGAACGTGCATCTGAACCGCTTCCTCGATGCGTTCCCACTTTCGTATCAGGAAAGCGCGAGTGCCGAAGAGGCGGCGATCGACCTGCGCTACCTGCTGCAGCTGACGGCGGCGAAGAGCGTGCTGCCGCGCCTGATCGTCGAGTCGGGCGACGAGGCGCCGCCGCACGTGACGGCGCTCAAGCTCTATTGCTGGGGGCAGCCGCTGCCGCTGTCGGACGTACTGCCGACGCTCGAGAACTTCGGGCTGCGCGTACTCTCGCAGGACCCGCACGAGATCCGGCCGAAGGACGGCCCCGTGCTCTGGGTGCAGCAGTTCCAGATCGAGCTGGCCGGCGCCGGCCCGCTGCCGGCCGAGCAGCAGCGCGCGTACTTCGAGCACGCGTTCCTGCAGACCTGGCAGAACCAGACCGAGAACGACGGACTCAATCGCCTGGTGCTGCTCGCCGGCCTCGACGCGCGCCAGGTCGTCTGCCTGCGCGCGCTGACCAAGTACCTGATCCAGACCGGCCTGCCGTACAGCCAGGACTACCAGGAGCGGCTGCTGGCCGAATACGCGACGGTCGCGCGGCTGCTGGTGCGGCTGTTCGAGACCCGCTTCGATCCGACGCTCGCCGACGACCGCCGCCGCGACGAGGAGATCAAGTTCGCGCAGGCGCTCGACGATGCGCTCGACAAGGTCGCGACGCTCGACGGCGACCGCGTGCTGCGTGCCTATACCGCCGTGGTGCGTGCGTCGCTGCGCACCAACTACTTCCAGAAGGACGCCGACGGCGGCGCCAAGCGCTACGTGTCGATCAAGCTCGATCCGCGCAAGGTGCCGGAGCTGCCGGCGCCGCTGCCGATGTTCGAGATCTTCGTCTATGCGCCGGAGGTCGAGGGCATTCATCTGCGCGGCGGTCGCGTCGCGCGCGGCGGCCTGCGCTGGTCCGACCGCCGCCAGGATTTCCGCACCGAGGTGCTGGGCCTGATGAAGGCGCAGATGGTCAAGAACGCGATCATCGTTCCGGTCGGCGCCAAGGGCGGCTTCGTCGTCAAGCAGGGCGATCCGTCGCAGCGCGAAGCCTGGGCGCAGCAGGGCGTCGAGTGCTACAAGACCTTCCTGCGCGGCCTGCTCGACATCACCGACAACCGCGTCGGCGATGCGATCGTGCCGCCGCCCGACGTGGTCCGCCACGACGGCGACGATCCGTATCTGGTCGTGGCCGCCGACAAGGGCACGGCCACGTTCTCCGACATCGCCAACGGTCTCGCCGCCGAGTACGGCTTCTGGCTCGGCGACGCCTTCGCCTCCGGCGGCAGCGCCGGCTACGACCACAAGAAGATGGGCATCACCGCGCGCGGCGCCTGGGAGAGCGTCAAGCGCCATTTCCGCGAGCTGGCGTGGACCGACGAGGCCGGCGCGCAGCGCGCCGGGCGCGACATCCAGCGCGAGCCGTTCACGGCCGTCGGCATCGGCGACATGAGCGGCGACGTGTTCGGCAACGGCATGCTGCTGTCGCGGCAGACCCGCCTGATCGCTGCGTTCGATCATCGCCACATCTTCATCGACCCCGAGCCCGATGCCGAACTCGGCTTCGCCGAACGCGAGCGCCTGTTCGCGCTGCCGCGCTCGTCCTGGGACGACTACGACCGCGCGCGGATCTCGGCCGGCGGCGGGGTCTGGCCGCGCAGCGCCAAGCTGATCCGGCTGTCGGACGCTGCGCAGCGCGCGCTCGGCCTGACGCAGGGCAGCGTCACGCCGCAGGAGCTGATGCGTGCGATCCTGCTGGCGCCGGTCGACCTGCTGTGGAACGGCGGCATCGGCACCTACGTGAAAAGCCATCTGCAGTCGCATCAGGAGTGCGGCGACCGCGCCAACGACGCGATTCGCGTCAACGGCCGCGAACTGCGCTGCAAGGTGGTCGGCGAGGGCGGCAATCTCGGCATCACGCAGCTCGGTCGCATCGAGTATTCGTTGTACGGCGGGGCGCTGCAGGGCCGCGGCGGCGAGGGCGGTCGCATCAACACCGACTTCATCGACAACGCCGCTGGCGTGCACACCTCGGATCGCGAGGTGAACATCAAGATTCCGCTCAACGGCCTGATGCACGAGGGCAAGCTGACGCGCGCGGTGCGCGATCCGCTGCTCGCCGGCATGACCGGCGAGATCGCCGCGGCGGTGCTGCGCGACAACTACGTGCAGAGCCTGGCGATCAGCCTGATCGAACGCGGCGCCGCCGAGCAGCTCGGCGAGCACAACGAGGTGATGCGCACCCTCGAGCGCGACGGCCACCTCCATCGCGCCGTCGAGTTCCTGCCGGACGACGAGGGCCTGAAGGAGCGTCGTGCGCGCGGCAAGGGCTTGACGCGGCCGGAGCTCGCCGTGCTGCTGTCGTACAGCAAGATTTCGCTGTACGACTCGCTGCTGCAGTCGGGCGTGCCGGACGAGCCCTTCTTCGATCGCGACCTGCTCGATTACTTCCCGCGCGCGCTCGTCGCGCAGTACCGCGAGCCGCTGCTCGGCCATCGCCTGCGGCGCGAGATCATCGCCACCGTGCTCGCCAACGCGGTCATCAACCGCATGGGCTTTTCGTTCGCGCACCGTTTCGCCGAGGATCACGGCGTGCCGCGCGCCGAGGTGGTCAAGGCCTATGCGGTCGCGCACGAGATCTTCGACGGCGATCGCTACTGGCTGCCGATCCAGGAGCTCGACGGCCGCATCCCGGCCGCGCAGCAGCTGCGCCTGTTTGGCCGCGCGATCGGGCTGATGAAGCACGCCACGACCTGGCTGCTCAGCTATCGCTGGACCGCCAGGCCGGTGCATGAGGCGGTCGAGCGCTTCGGCGACGGTGTCGGCAGCCTGGCGGCGATGTGTCCGGACCTGCTGCCGCCCAGCTATCGCGCCGACTGGGACAAGGCCGTCGCCGCGATGCTCGCCGACGGCGTGCCGGTCGGTCTCGCTCACCAGCTCGCCAACACCATGGTGCTCGGCAGTGCGCTCGACATCATCGAGCTGGCGCGCGACGCCGGCGTGCCGCTCGGCGAGGCGGCGCGCGCCTATTTCCTCGTCGGCGACCGCCTCGGCATGCTGTGGCTGCTGTCGACGATCATCGCCTTTCCGACCCACAGCAAGTGGCAGGCGCTGGCGCGCTCCAACCTGCGCGAGGACAGCTACCGCCTGCACCGCAAGATCGCCGGCCGCGTCCTGCAATGTCCCGGCGCAGACGCCGAGGCGCGCTTCGCGGCATGGGCGCAAGCGCGGCAGGCAAAGCTGCAGTTCGCGACCCGGCGCCTGCAGGAACTGCAGGCCGGCGGCGTGGCGGACTTCATGACGCTCGCGGTCGCGGTGCGGGAGCTGCGCGAGGTCGGCGGCTCGTGATGTGGCGGGCGTCCGCCGGATGCGATCCCGGCTGGCGCCGGCTCTTGCCTTGTCTTCTTCGGCAAAGAATGACGGCGTGAGGCGTATCACATTGCGAGTGAACGTGATGCTGTGACGCAACAATTCAACAGGCCGAGAGATGTCGCGATGCTGGGGGGTTTCCCGGGTTGTTCATTAACGTGACATGAACGCATCCTCGGTCTCGCGCCGCGGCGTAAGAAATTTGTTGGGGAGTTTTCGCGGCGACGCTTCGTTAAACCAAATTGGGAGTTTCGCGATGAAAATGACCGCGATCGCCGCTGCCGCCTGCGCGTTGGCAGCGACGTCTGCTTACGCTGCAACCGCCAGCAAGCAAACGGTGCTGCCGCAGTACGATGCTTTCTCCGCCAAGCTCGGCGCCTCCACGACCGCAAAGTCGATTTCGGGACAGGCCAAGCTTTCCCGCCAGGCGGTCGCGAAGGCCAAGCGGGCCAATGTCGGGCCGCGCGGCATCAAGTCGAATTACGACTCCAAGCTCGGCGCGCACACGTTCCTGTGGCTTGCCAATGGCGCGCAGGTTGCGGAGAAGGCAGCGAGTTCGCCGCTCAAGCGTTCGGTGCTGGCTGAATCGGTTGCCCGTTCCGCAGTGGAGACCAATGCTTCGGCGCTGGGAATCGGTCGGACGTCGATCGAGAATGCGAAGCTCACGGACCTGCAGGACGATGGCAAGGGCTTGGTGATCGCCAAGTTCCAGCAGCGCGTAAGCGGCCGCGACGTTTTCAATCGCCACATTTCGGTCCTGATGGATCGCAAGCTGACGCCGAAGACGGTGTCCGGCTATTTTGCGCAGGACAAGCTCCAGCTCGACGCGGCGAAGAGCGCCAGCTTCAGCCGCAGCCCCGCCGAAGCGATCTCTATCGCGTTCCGTCAGATGGGCGGTAGCGTAGCGCCGGCTGCACTGCAGCTCGCAGCTACGTCGGGCGAATACAGCCTCTTCAAAATTCCGTCCACGGACGGTTATGTGATGCGCTCGGCCCCGCGCGTCAAGGAAGTTTTCTATCCGGCCCAGGATCGCTTGGTTCCGGCTTACTACGTTGAACTGTCGGGGAAGCAGTTCGACGGGGGCAACATCGACCAGTACGGCTTCGTTGTGGCCGCCGACACCGGAGAGGTGCTGTTCCGCAACAATCAGGTCGCCTACGACGCTGCGTTCACCTACAAGGTTTACGCGGACGCGACGGGTATCCAGCAACCCTTCGATGGTCCGCTTGGCAACGATAAGCAGCCGGTGACAGCGGGGCCAAACGGGCCGTTCTCGCGCGCCCCGGGGACGCAGAACAGTGTCGCGCTGATCAACGGTCCGATCGTTCCGACGACTTTGGTGCGTCCATGGCTGCCCGATGGGGCGAACGTGACGACCGGCAACAACGTCAACGCCTATCTGGACCTCAACGATTACCTGCTGCCGGACGCGACGCACGGCGCAGACGGCTTCGACGAAGGCAGCAGCGATGTTCGCGGCGAGATCAGCGCGGCGAACACGTTTGCCTATACCTACACGCCCGACGCCGATCCGACGACGGCAACGCAGCGCCAGGCGGCCGCAGTCAACCTGTTCTACCTGAACAACTGGTTGCACGACTGGTGGTATCACAATGGCTTCGACGAAGCGGCCGGCAATGCGCAGGATGACAACTTCGGTAGCGGCGGCGTTGGTGGTGACGCGATCGAAGCGCAAGGACAGGACGGCACCGGCACCGACAATGCCAACATGTCGACGCCTGCCGACGGCGGCAAGCCGCGCATGCAGATGTATCTGTTCACCGGACCGATCGCCGGGCACGTGACGGTCAATTCCCCGGCTGCCATTGCCGGAGAGAAAGAGTTCGGCGTTGCGGTGATGGGGCCGGTTGAATACGACCTGACCAAGGACGTCGTGATCTATTCGGACGGAACGGCCAGCCCGACGCTCGCTTGCAACCCGGCGACCAACGCCGCCGCTCTGGCGGGCAAGATCGCTATGGTTACGCGCGGCACCTGCGCCTTCACGGTGAAGGTCAAAAATGCGCAGGATGCCGGCGCCGCCGCCGTGCTGATCGCGAACAATGCCGCCGGCGTGCTGTCCTCGTTCGGCGGTGCCGACGCATCGATCACGATCCCGTCGATGATGGTGTCGAACACCGACGGTGCGGATATCAGCGGTGCGATCACGGGCGGTCAGACCGTCAACGTGCGTCTGCAGCGCAACGAAACGCCGATGCGCGACGGCACGATGGACAACGGCATCATCGCGCACGAGTGGTTCCACTACGTCAGCAACCGTCTGATCGGCGATGCGAGCGGCCTGTACAACCAACAGGGCCGCGGCATGGGCGAGGGCTGGTCGGACTTCTCGACGCTGATGCTGATCGTCCGTGAGGAAGATCGCATGGTGCCGGGCAACGATCAGTGGCAAGGCGTTTATTCGACGGGTACTTACGTCGACGACAATCAGTACTTCGGCATCCGCCGTGCGCCGTACACCACCGACCTCACCAAAAATCCGCTGACCTTCGCTTATATCGAAGCCGGCGTGCACCTTCCGGAAGGCACTTATGCGCCGGGGACCGACCTCACGGGTTCGGTGTTGTACTCCGATGGTTCGGTCGGTAATGCCGAAGTCCACAATGCAGGTGAAATCTGGGCCAATACGCTGTGGGAACTGTATGCCTCGCTGCTGAATGACAGCCGCTACACGTTCGCCGAAGCGCAGGACCGGATGAAGAGCTACGTCATCGCGGCGCTGAAGATCACCCCGGTGGCGCCGACGATGCTGGAGGCCCGCGACGCCTTGCTGGCGGTCGCGGCGGCGAACGATGATCAGGACTTCGACCTGTTCGCCAAGGCGTTCGCGAAGCACGGCATGGGCTACGGGGCTGTCGCGCCGGATCGTTACGATGACCTCAATTCCGGCGTCGTCGAGAGCTTCGAGCCTTACGGCTCGTCGTTCATCTTCGACAGCGCCGCGGTCGATGCTTCGTACAGCAGCGAAGGCGAAGGCTATTGCGATACCGACAACGTGTTGGACGTGGGCGAGACCGTTGAGCTCAAGCTGACGATCCGCAGCACGGGCTCCGAAGCGATGACCACGCCGATCACCGGCAAGCTGATCGCGCCGGAAGGTGTGTCGCTGCCGGACGGCGATGAAGTGACCTTCACCTCGCTCGGCGTTTTCGATCAGACGGCGACGGCGTCGGTGCTGGTCAAGCTCGACGGCCCGGCGACCACCGGCGAACCGCTGACCTTCTCGGTCGAATTCCCGGAGCCGGAAACGGCCGACGGTATCGGCCGCCCGGATACCGCTGAATTCGAACTGGCGGTCAATTACGATCTTGGCACCGGCGGACGGAGCGACAACATGGAGTCGCCGCTGGCCTCGTTGCACGACTGGACGGTGGCTGATCTTGAAGGCACACCGCTGCCGGGCTACGAGAATCTGCCGGGTTGGGAAATCACGGATGGATTCGATTCGGTGCTGCACAGCGGTAATATCTGGTATGCGCCGGACAACGATGGCATCTCGGACCTGACGCTGACCTCTCCCGCGCTGGAAGTCGGTTCGCAGCCGTTCACGCTCAGTTTCCAGCACCGTTTTCAGATGGAGGTGGCCGGTCAGCTTCAGGACGGCACGATCGTCGGCTATGACGGGGCGGTCATCGAGATCAGCGTCGATGGCGGCGTGTGGGAAGACGCTCTGACGTCGGAAGACTTCGGCGGTACCGTGACGAATGGCGCGGGCTACAACGGCAAAGCGCTGGTCTTCAACGGGGCAAGCGATTCGGCCGACTGGCGGCCCGCGTTCGTCTATCGCAATGGTGCGTTCGTGCCAACGACGATCGACTTCGGCACCGCGCTGGCAGGTCATTCGGTGCGGATTCGCTTCCGCGAGCGCTCCGATCAGTCCACCGGTGATGTGGGCTGGCTGGTGGACAACATCGCGTTCACCGGCATCAACAACTCGCCGTTCTCGGTGGTCAGCGACAACGTCGGCGAATGCGCTGCGAGCATCGATGCGGGCCCGAGCCAGCACGTGATGGTGCCCCATTCGGTGACGCTCCAGGGCAGCGGCTATACGCTCGGTGGCCTGACTTACCAGTGGACGCAAACCTCCGGCCCTGCGGTGACGCTGGACGATCCGACCTCGCCGACGCCGAGCTTCGGCGTCACGACCGCCGGTTACTACACGTTCAAGTTGACGGCGGAGACGCCGGACGGCCGCGTGCTGACCGATACGGCGGAAGTTACGGCCTCGAAGTCGGTGCCGAGTGGAAAGTCGAGTGGCGGTGGCGCGATGGGTTGGGTGATGGTGCTGCTGGCGCCGCTGGCGCTGCTGCGCCGCCGCCGCAAGCTGCACTAAGCCTCGTTCGGTTGTAAGCGGTATGCTCGCACGCGGAGGACTTTCCTCCGCGTGCGATTTTTTATGAACGCCAACCTTGTCGTCTTTGTCGCGACGCTGATGCTGACGCTCGCGAACTGCAGCAACATGAACTCGAAAGGTGCAGAGAGAAAGAGCGCGGAGTCGTCCTTGGCCCAAGCCGTGAAGAATGACGCTGCAATGCAGCCCTTGGCTCCCGAACGTTCGGTTCCTGCCATGCTTGGCACCGAGGCGGCACAAACGGACAATGGCGCAGCGGCGGTCGTCCCGGGGGCAACCGGGCCGTTCTCGATCGGCATGCGCCACGGCCCTTGTTATGGCCGTTGTCCCGTGTACCGTGTCACCCTGTATTCGGACGGACGTGTCGAGTTTGTTGGTGATCGATTCGTTGCCGCGCCCGGCGTCCAGAATAAGCAGATCGACGTTGCCGGGATCGCTGCGCTCGGTGCCCAGGCGAGGAGACTTTTTACAACGGTGGGTGACGTCAAGCCGGGCACGAAAAGTTGCGGAACGTACGCGACGGACATGCCGCAGATTAGCCTGGAGTTCGACGAGGGCGGCCGGGCTCGCACGATCGCGCACTACACGGGATGCGCCAACGTTCCGGCCGCGCTGGCGGCATTCGAGCGCTCCTTCGCCGAGACGGTTGCCGTCGACGAGTGGGTCAAGGGGCCGGTGCTGCGCTGAAGCCGAGTGCGGCAAGCGTGCTCGACAACGGTATCGTGAGTCGCGCGTACGGGCCGCGAACGGACGCGTGATCGGGGGGCGGTTCAGGCCAGATGCGGCTTGGCCAGATATTCCTCGGACTGCATCTCGGTGAGGCGCGACAGTGCGCGGCGACGACACGGTGCCTGCGCAGCAGCGGGTGCGGGAGCCGCCGCGAACGGACGCGTGCTCGGGCGCCGGTTCAGGCCAGATGCGGCTTGGCCGGATATTCCTCGGATTGCCTGTCGGTGAGGCGCGACAGCGCGCGGCGGCGACACGGTGCATGCGCAGCAGCGGGTGCGGGAGCCGCCGCGAAGGGACGCGTGCTCGGGCTCCGGCTCAGGCCAGATGCGGCTTGGCCAGATATTCCTCGGACTGCATCTCGGTGAGGCGCGAAAGCGTCCGCTGGAATTCGAAGCGCGATTTCTCGCCGCGATAGAGGTCGTCGAGCGCGACGTCGGCGGCGAGCAGCAGCTTGACGCCGCGGTCGTAGAACTCGTCGACGAGGTTGATGAAGCGGCGCGCCGCGTCTTCGCGGAACACGGTCATCTGTGGCACGCGCGAGATCAGCACGGTGTGATGCGTGCGGCCGATCTCGATGTAATCGGCGGCGCCGCGCGGGCCTTCGCAGAGCTCGTCGAAGTCGAACCAGATGACGCCGTCGAGTTCGCGGCGGGCGTGGATCACGCGGTCGTTGATGCGCAGGTCCGGATCGGCGCAGCCTTCGCCGTGGGCGATGGCGGTGAACCACTTCTCCAGCGCCTGTTCGCAGGCCTCGTCGCAGGGCCAGCGGTAGATGTCGGCGTGGGTCAGCGTACGCAGACGGTAATCGACGCCGCCGTCGACGTTGAGGGCGTCGACGTGGCGCTTGAGGATGTCGATGAACGGCAGGAAGTTGGCGCGCTGCAGGCCGTTCTCGTAGAGCCGTTCCGGCGGGATGTTGCTGGTCGTCACCAGCGTCACGCCGAGCGCGAACAGGTTCTCGAACAGGCGGCCGAGGATCATCGCATCGGCGATGTCGGAGACGAAGAATTCGTCGAAGCACAGCACGCGGACTTCGCTCGCGTATTCCTCGGCGACGAGCTTGAGCGGATCGCGCTCGTCGGGGTAGCGCTTGCGGCGTGCATGCACGTCGAGCATGAAGCGGTGGAAGTGCGTGCGCAGCTTGCTAGCGAACGGCAACGCGTCGCAGAACGTATCCATCAGGTACGTCTTGCCGCGGCCGACGCCGCCCCACATGTAGAGGCCCTTGACCGGCGTCCACGACTGCCGGCGGAACCAGCGGCGCGGCGGTGTGTCGACCAGGCGTTCGTAGACGTTCTGCAGGGCGTCGATCGCGCGCGACTGGGCTTCGTCGTGCGCGAAGTCCTCGCGCCGAAGGTCGTGCTCGTAGCGCGCGCGGGGGGACAGCGGGCGTTGATGCGTCATGTTCGGGTTCAGCGCAGGCTCGCGCCGAACAGCCGGGCGAGATGCGGGTTCAGGAAGAGGCCACGCGGGTCCAGCTCGGCGCGCAGCCGGCAGAAGTCGTCGAAACGCGGATACAGCGCGCGCAGTTCGACGACGGTCTTGTCGTGCGCCGACGCCCAGTGCGGGCGGCCGTCGACGCGGTCGAACAGCTCGGTGGCGGCCGCGTAGTAGTCGCTGTGCGGGCGGTCGCGGTAGGCGGGCAGGGTGATGCAGACGCTGTCGCGCTCGTACTGCGGTGACAGCCAGGCGTCGTCGCGGCGCACGAAGCGGATCTCGACCGGCACATGCACGCGGAAGTCGAGCGCGCGAACCACGCGTTCGAGCTGGCGCAGCGTCTCGCCGGCGTGCTCGATCGGGATCGCGTATTCCAGCTGCTGCACGCGCGTGCGGCGCGGCAGATGATAGGCGTGCTCGGCGCCGAGCACGGTGTTCTCGGCCGGAATGCGCGCGGCGAGCAGCTTGCCCGCGTATTCGGCGGCCTGCGGCGAGCGGCGCGCCAGCGTGCGCATGCTGCGCATCACCACTTGATCGTAGAACAGGCCGCGCAGGGCCTGCCGGCCGAGCGGGCGATCGGGGACTTCGCGTGTTTCGTCGCCGAAGCGCTGGCGCACGATGTTGGCGTACGGGAACCAGTGCAGCTCGAGGTTGCGATGGTCGCGGCGCAGCTCGGTCAGACGCGTGACGGTTTCGCCGAAGCTGGCGCGCCGCGAGCTCATGCGCAGCCGGTAGTAGTCGACGCACTGCAGTTCGACATGGGTGACGACGCCGAGCGCGCCGAGCGATACGCGCGCCGCGTCGAACAGTGCCGGTTCATGCTCGCGCGAGCAGACGCGGACCGAGCCGTCGGCGAGCACCAGGCGCAGGCCGGTGACGAAGCTCGACAGATTGCCGAAGGCCATACCGCTGCCGTGCGCCGCCGTGGCGATCGCACCGCCGATCGTCGGCCAGTCGATCGACGGTCCGTTCTCGAGTGCGAGATCGCGATCGGCCAGCATTTCGTAGAGGCGGCCCAGGCGCGTGCCGGCGCGGACCCAGACGCGATTGCGCTGCACATCGGCCGCTTCGATGCCGGTGAAGCGGCGCAGCGACATGTGGTTGTCGTCGGTCCAGCACAGCGGCGCGAACGAAGCGCCGCCGCCGATCACGCGCAGGCGCTCGCCCTCTTCGGCGGCGCGCAGCACTTCGGACTGGATTTCTTCGAGCGTGACCGGCTCGGAGCACCAGTTCGGTTCGCAGCGGACGGAGCCGGACCAGTTGCTCCAGCCTCGCGGTCGGGAGAAGCGCTTCATGCGGAGTCAACAGCGGCCGGGGCGGCGAGGATAGCGAATCCGCGGGGCGAATACATGACGTTCAGAGTTCCGAATCGCCGCTGGCGCCGGCGGCGGCCGGCGCGCGATCGTGCTCGCCGCACAGGCGCAGCACTTCGCGCCGCGCCGCGTCGCGCAGGCGCAGGGCGGCGTCGCGGTCGCTGCCGTCCGGCACGAGCGGCGCGGCGACCTCGATATCGAGCGCGCTCCAGCGCGGCAGGTGCCGCCCGCCGCCGTACAGGCGTCGCGAGCCGCGGATCGCCGCCGGCACGACCGCGACGCCGCAGCGCGCCGCCATCAGGAAAGCGCCGGCCTTGAACGGCAGCAGGCCGGGTTCGGGCTTGAACGTGCCTTCGGCGAAGATCGCCAGCGCCTCGCCCTGGTGCAGGCGGCGCATCAGTACCCGCGTCGTGCGCGCACCGGCGCGGGCTTCGGCGCGGTTGACGAAGATCACGCCCATCGCGCGCAGGCAGCGGCCGATCAGCGGCCAGCGCTCGGCGCCGTCCTGCACGACGAAGCTGTAGTGCGGCGGCAGCGCCGCGGTCAGCACGATGCCGTCGAGGTAGCTGGCGTGGTTGCAGACCACGATGCCGGCCCCGGCCGGCAGATGTTCGAGGCCGCGTACGCGGACCGGCACGCCGATGCAGGCCATCATCAGGCGCACGCCGAGACGGCCGGTCTGGCGGCGGACCGCGAGCGACGGACCGAGGATGACGGCGACGCAGACCGGCGGGATCAGCAGAGCGAGCACGAGCGCCGCGAACGGCGCGTAGATCAGGTCGAATAGGCGGCGCATAAACCCGCCCATTGTCGCCGATCGGTACCGGCGTCGTCAGCGCAGCGGCAGGAACACGTCGGTGCTGGCGGCGTCGGCCGCGACGTCGGGGAACGTCGCCAAGCGCTGCAGGAACGGCGGATGGTCGCGCAGCGCTTCGCCACTGTCCGGCAACCAGTCTGCGTACAAGCAGCGCAGGGTGTCGCCGAGCCCGTCGTCGCCGCCGCGGTGGCGCAGCACCGCGCAGCGGCCGGCCGGAATCCAGGCCGCGACGAGACCGTCGTCGTCGGCGGTGATCTCCCGCGTCGTCGCCACCGCGAGGCCGAGGCGGAATTCGTCTGCCGGAACCGCGGCGGGATCGTCGTAGAGCAGGTTGTAGGTCGCGGCAGCCGACGGCGGCAGGTGCCGCGCCCGCCGCCAGGCGATGAAGCGGCGGATCGACTCGCCGAGGCGCTGCGGATCGCCGCGGTGCACGAGCAGGGCGATGCGCGTGGCCGGAAAATCGACGATGCGTACGGCGGACGGGACGGGCGGCTTCGGCATGTGCGTGCTCCGGATGTGGCGCAGCGCGTCCTCGCGTGCCTGCCACATGGGCCAGTCCGGCTGTCGGCGGAATGCGCTCGGCGTCTGTCCGGTGGCGGCTTTGAAGGCGCGGGCGAAGGCTTCCGGCGAACCGTAGCCGCAGGCCAGCGCGATCTGCGCGACGCTCTGCCGCGGCCGGTAGGCCAGCCGCCAGGCCGCGCTGCGCAGCCGGGCCTGCGCCAGATAGTCGCGTACCGTGCAACCGGCCAGGGCCGCGAACTGCCGATGGAAGTGGAACCGCGAGCACGCGGCGACGCCGGCGAGCGTCGCGGTATCGAGCGGTTCGTCAAGGCGGGTCTCGATGTACTCGAGCACCCGGCGCAGGCGCTGCTCGCGGCGGGCGGCGGCTGTGGCGGCGGATTCGACGGTAGACATGGCGGCACTGTACGGCGCGGCCGGCGCGCCGGCCTGACCCGGATTGCGCACCTGCGCTCACGGCGCTTGCCCGCGCCGGCGCGGCGACGCTTCAATACGCGGATGCCGCACGCCGCCCCGTCCTCGCCCCCGCTCGCCACCGCACCGTCCGAGGAGGACCGCGCGGCGATCGAGCGTTTCCTCGACCGCCTCTGGCTCGAACGCGGCCTGTCGCCGAACACGCAGGCCAGCTACCGTTCCGATCTGGCGCTGCTGGCACGCTGGCTGGCGCCGCGCGGTACGCCGCTCGTCACCGCCGGCGAGGCCGATCTGCGCGAGTACCTGGCGGCGGTGCGGCGCAGTCCGCGCAGCCAGGCGCGCTTGCTGTCGGCGCTGCGCCAGTTCTTCCGCTATCTCAATGCCGACCGCCAGCGCGACGACGACCCGAGCGCGCGCATCGAGTCGCCGAAGCTCGGCCTGCGCCTGCCGAAGACGCTGAGCGAGGGCGACGTGCAGCGCCTGCTCGACGCGCCGGACGTCGAGACCGATCTGGGCCTGCGCGACCGCGCGATGCTGGAGCTGATGTACGCCAGCGGCCTGCGCGTCAGCGAGCTGGTGACGCTGAAGCTGACCGGCGCCGACCTGCGCCAGGGCGTCGTGCAGATCGTCGGCAAGGGCGGCAAGGAGCGGCTGGTGCCGATGGGCGAGGAGGCCGTCCACTGGGTGCAGCGCTATGTGCGCGAGGCGCGCGGCGAACATGCGCCGGCCGGCACCGACTGGATGTTCGTGAGCACGCATGGTGCGGCGATGACGCGGCAGAACTTCTGGATGCGCATCAAGGCCCACGCGCGCCAGGCCGGGATCCGCAGCGCACTGTCGCCGCACACGCTGCGCCACGCTTTCGCCACGCATCTGCTCGAACATGGTGCGGACCTGCGCGCGGTGCAGGCGCTGCTCGGCCATGCCGACCTGTCGACCACGCAGATCTATACGCACGTCGCCAAGGCGCGGCTACGCGAGCTGCACGCCCGCCACCATCCGCGTGCCTGAGCGACGGCGGGCGGCGTCGCGGCACTGAACCAGCGGCGGACGGTGCTGTCATAATGGCCGCCCTCATCCGCCCGCCGTGAAACCTCCATGAAGTTCGCGTTGCCGCTTTCCGTCGCCGCCACCGTCCTGCTGCTCGCGGCCTGCGCGCCGAAGCAGGATTCCGAACTCGAAACCGTCCGCGTCCGCGTCAAGGAGCTGCTGCCGAGCGTCAAGGCCGAGAACATCCGTCCGGCGGCGAGCAAGGGGCTCTACGAAGTCCAGGACGGCCCCAACATCGGTTACGTCACCGCCGACGGCAAGTTCCTGATCGAGGGCGACCTGATCAGCCTGAAGGACGGCAGCAACCTCACCGAGAACCGCCGCAAGGCCGATCGCGTCGCCAAGCTCGCGGCGTTCGGCGAGGAGAACATGATCGTGTTCGCGCCGGAAGGCCGGACCAAGCATGTCGTCACCGTCTTCACCGACGTCGACTGCGGCTACTGCCGCAAGCTGCACAGCGAGATGGCGCAGTACAACGCCGCCGGCATCGAGATCCGCTATCTGTCGTATCCGCGTACCGGTCCGAACTCGGAGTCGTTCCGCAAGGCCGAGGCGGTCTGGTGCTCGGCGGACCGCAAGGCGGCGCTGACCCAGGCCAAGCTCGGCGCGGTGGTCAGCGGCGGCGAGAAGTGCGAGAACGTCGTCGAACGCGAATGGGCGCTCGGTAACGAGTTCGGCCTGCGCGGCACGCCGCTGCTGGTGCTCGAGGACGGCAGCCTCGTCAACGGCTATCTGCCGCCGGCGGCACTGGCGCAGCGCCTCGATGCCGGCGCCGCGCCGGCGCTCGGCGGCCCCGGCCAGAGTTGAGCGCGCGCTGCAGGCTTCGGACCCCGGCCCCGGCCGGGGTTCTTTGCATCCGGCCGCCGCGCGCTGCCGCTGCGCGTGGCCGCCCCTTACAATCGTCCCGCGATCCCTAGATCGAGCCCGTCGTCACTCTCCAGATGTCGGAACCGTCCTCTCCCTCCGCCGCTGTTGCGTCCCCTGCAGCGGCTGCCGCGCCGATGCCACCTGAACTGCCGCTGGCCGGGCACTGGTCGCGCTGGCGCATCGCCCTGACCATCGGCGGCGCCGTGCTGCTGACGGCGTTGATCCTCTATGCCCTTCAGCGCCTGACCCAGCAGATCCGCTACGCCGACCTGCTCGCCGCGATCCGCGCCACGTCGTGCGCCGGCATCGCCCTGTCGATCCTCGCCACGGCGGCGAGCTTCATCGCCCTGAGCGGCTACGATTTCTCGAGCCTGCGTTACGTCGGCGCGCGCGTGAAGCCGCGCGTGGTGATGCTGACCTCGTTCATCGCCTACGCGCTCGGCAATACGGTCGGCCTCGGCGTGCTGACCGGCGGCGCCGTGCGCATGCGCATGTACACCGCCGCCGGTGTCGAGGCGCCGCAGGTCGGCCGCGCGATCGCCTTCAACGCGCTCGCGTTCGGGGTCGGCATCTCCACGCTCGGCGCGCTCGGCCTGCTGTGGGGCGCGCGCCAGGTCGCCGACGTCGCGCACCTGGCGCCGAACCTGCTGCGCACGATCGCCGTGCTGCTGCTGATGGGGGTCGCCGCCTTCATCACGCTGTGCGCGGCGCGGCCGGAGATTCCGCTCGGGCCGAAGCTGACGCTGCGCCTGCCGGCCGCCAGGCTGGCGCTGCAGCAGCTCGGCATTTCCGTCGTCGAGCTGGTGTTCTCGGCGGCGGCACTGTGGTTCCTGCTGCCGCACGGCAGCGTCAGCTTCGCCGGCTTCGTCGCCTTCTACGCGATCGCGATCGCGCTCGGCATCATCAGCCACGTGCCCGGCGGCCTCGGCGTGTTCGAGGCGACGATGCTGCTGGCGTTCTCCGGGCGCCTGCCGGTCGACCAGCTGGCCGGCGCGCTGGTGCTGTATCGCGGCGTCTACTACCTGCTGCCGCTGCTGGTTGCGGTGGCCATGCTCGCGGTCTTCGAGCTGCGCTCCGGCGTCGCCGCGCCGGTGACGCGCGCCGCGGCGCGTCTGTCGCCGGTGTTCCTTGCCGCGTTCGCGATGATCGTCGGCGTGATGCTGCTGGTGTCCGGCGCGACGCCGGCGACCGACGAAGCCGCGGAGCTGCTGGCGCTGAAGGTGCCGCTGCCGATCGTCGAGGCCTCGCACTTCATCGGCAGCATGGCCGGCATCGCCTTCCTGTTCATCGCCCGCGGCCTGCTGCATCGCCTCGACGCCGCCTGGTGGGCGGCGCTGGGGCTGACGGTGCTGAGCTTCTGGCTGGCGCTGCCGAAGGGCTTCGCGATCGGCGAGATGGTGCTGCTGGCGTTCCTCTGCCTGACGCTGATCGCCTCGCGCAAGGAGTTCTACCGGCGCGCTTCGCTGCTGTCGCAGAGCTTCTCGCTGGCCTGGTTCGTCGCCGTCGGCTGCATCATCGCGGTGGTCTTCTGGGTCCTGTTCTTCGCCTATCGCGACGTCGATTACGGCAACGAGCTGTGGTGGCAGTTCGCGTTCAACGCCAATGCGCCGCGCTCGCTGCGCGCGATCACCGGCATCGCCGCGCTGGCGCTGGTCTACGCCTCCTGGCAGCTGATGCGGCCGGGCTCGGGGGAAATGACGCCGCCGAGCGACGAGGAACTGGCGCGTGCGCAGGCCATCGTCCGCAAGCAGCCGCGCGCCGAGGCGACGCTGGCGCTGACCGGCGACAAGGGTCTGCTGTTCTCGGCGTCCGGCAACGCCTTTCTGATGTACGGCAAGCACGGCCGCTCGTGGGTGTCGCTGTTCGATCCGGTCGGGCCGGTCAAGGAATGGCCCGAGCTGATCTGGCGTTTCATGGAGATGGCCTCGGCGCACGGCGGCCGCGCGGTCTTCTATCAGGTACTGCCGGCCTCGCTGCCGATCTACCTCGACACCGGGCTGCATGCGCTCAAGCTCGGCGAGTACGCTTCGGTGCCGCTGCCCGACTTCACGCTCAAAGGCAGCGCCCGCGCCAATCTGCGCCACGGCGCCAGCCGCGGCGAGCGCGAGGGCCTGACCTTCGAATGGCGCGAAGGCGCGGCGGTCGCCGAGTGGCTGCCGGAGCTGCGCGAGGTCTCCGACGGCTGGATGGCCGAGCATGAGGCGCGCGAGAAGAGCTTCTCGCTCGGCCGTTTCGACGAGCGTTATCTGCAGTGCGGCGCGATCGGCGTCGCCCGGGCCCAGGATCGCATCGTCGCTTTCGTCAGCGTGCTGGTCACCGAACAGCGTATCGACGCCGTCGTCGATCTGATGCGCTACCGTCCGGATGCGCCGAAGGGTGCGATGGACTTCCTGTTCGCCAAGACCCTGCTGCAGCTGCAATCGCTCGGCTACCAGAGTTTCGGCCTCGGCATGGCGCCGATGTCCGGCATGATCGAGCACCCGCTCGCTTCGCGCTGGCATCGCTTCGGACGCCTGCTGTTCGCGCATGGCGGCCAGTTCTACAACTTCCAGGGCCTGCGTGCGTTCAAGGAAAAATTCGCACCGACCTGGGAGCCGCGCTACCTGGTCGCGCCCGGCGGACTCGGTCCGCTGCTGGCGATGACCGACATCGCCGCCCTGATCGGCGGCGGGCTCAAAGGGGTCATCAGCAAATGAGCGCTCGCCTGCTCGCCGCTGCGGCGTTCGCGCTGCTCAGCGCCGCCGCGCTGGCCGCGGAACCGCCGTCGGTCAGGCCGGCGCACGCCAGGCCGGCGCCGCCCGCCAGGCCCGTCGCGCCGAAGCCGCCGAAGGAAATCCCGCTGGCGCCGGGCGCCGAGCAGATGGTCTCGCACGGGCGCTTCGACGGCGTCGCCATGTATCCGCCGCGCCATCAGGTGAAGAGTTTCGTGATGCTGCTGTCGGGCGCCGACGGCTGGAACGCCGATGACGTGGCGACCGCCAAGCGGCTCGCCGAGCGCGGCGCGCTGGTCGCCGGCATCGACACCAAACGCCTGTACGCGGAGTTCGCGAGCGCCGACGACACCTGTCTGTATGCGAGCGGCGACTTCGAGAATCTGAGCCGCTTCGTCCAGGCCTACTACAAGGTGCCCGGTTACTTCCCGCCGATCCTGGTCGGCGAGGGCAGCGGCGCGGCGCTCGCCTACATGCTGATCGCGCAGGCCGAGGACGGGAAGTTCACCGGCGCGGTGACGCTCGGCTTCTGTCCGCAGACCGGCCTGCGCAAGCCGTTCTGCGAAGGCCAGGGCGTGCGCTACGCCTCGCCGCGCGCCAAGCCCGGCCTGCTGCTGCCGGCCAAGGATCTGCACGCGCCGTGGACCTGGATCGACGCCGGCGTCGATCCGAAGACCTGTCCGGTGAAGATCGACCGCGGCTTTCCGGACGTCGACAATGCGCGCCGCATCACCTCGGCGGCCAGCAATCGCGACCGCCTGTTCGACCAAGCCTACGATGCGCTCGCCGCCAAGCTCGAGCCGCTGACCGGCATGGCGCTGCCGACTTCGCTGTCCGACCTGCCGCTGATCGAAATTCCGGCGAGCGCGCCGGGCGACACCTTCGCCGTGCTGCTGTCCGGCGACGGCGGCTGGGCGGGGCTCGACAAGGATGTCGCCGAAGCGCTCAAGGCGCATGGCATCCCCGTCGTCGGCGTCGATTCGCTGCGTTATTTCTGGAGCGAGAAGACGCCGGCCAGCCTGGCCCGGGACATGGACCGCGTGATCCGCTACTACGCGCACCAGTGGAAGCGCGACAAGGTGCTGCTGATCGGCTACTCGCAGGGCGCCAACGTGCTGCCGTTCGCGATGAACCGCATGCCGGACAAGACCCGCGAGATGGTCGCCGTCACGGCGATGATGGGGCTGTCCGAGCGTGCCGATTTCGAGTTCCACGTGACGAACTGGGTCGGCGGCGGCGACGACGGTCTGCCGATCGCGCCGGAAGTCGCCCGGCTCGACGGCGGCAATCCGCTGTGCATCTACGGCGCCGAGGAAGACGACACACTGTGCCCGTCGCTCGATCCGAAGAAGGTCAAGCTGGTCAAGCTGCCAGGCGGCCACCACTTCGACGGCAACTACGATCATCTGGCGCGCATCATTCTCGACACCGCCGGCGTGACGGCGCCGAAATGAGCGCGGCGCGAGGCAACGTCCTGCTCGATCTCGACGGCACGCTGACCGATTCCGCCGAAGGCATCGTGCGCAGCATGCAGTACGCGCTGCAGCAGATGCAGCGGCCGGTGCCGGACGACGCGGCGCTGCGCCAGCTGATCGGTCCGCCGACGCAGGTCACCTTCGGTCTGTTGCTCGGCAGCGACGACCGCAGCCTGATCGATGAAGCCGTAGGCCATTACCGCGAGCGCTTCGCCCGCATCGGTCTCTACGAGAATCGCCTCTATCCCGGCATTGTGGACATGCTCGACGGCCTGCGCGCACTCGGCTGCCGCATGCTGCTGGCGACTTCGAAGCCGCAGGTCTACGCGCAGCGCATCGTCGAGCACTTCGACCTCCAGCGCTGGCTGTCCGGCGTCTACGGCGCCGAGCTCGACGGCACGCGCGCCGACAAGGCCGAGCTGCTGCGCCATCTGCTGCAGGCCGAACGGCTCGATCCAGCGAGCTGCCTGATGGTCGGCGATCGTCGCCACGACGTGCTCGGCGCGCACGCCAACGGCGTGACGGTGTGGAGCGTGCTGTGGGGCTACGGCGCGCGTGACGAGCTGCTGGCGGCGGGCACCGACGGCTTCTGTGCCACGCCCGCCGAACTCGTCGCGCGGCTGTCCGCACGTCTCGGCGCGGCGCGCTGAACTCAGCCGCGCGCGTACCCGCTGCGCAGCGCGATCTCCCAGTCCGGCCGCCCGTTGCGCGCCGCCAGCCGCGCCATCGCCTCGTGATCGTAGGGCACGGCGATCAGCTCCGCCTGCCAGACGCCGGCGCGGCGTTCGGCGATCGCGTAGCGCGCGTCCGGCGCGCCGTTTTCGACGACGTAGGCGTGCGGACGGTCTTCGGCGTAGGCCGGCAGACCGACGCTGCCCGGATTGACGATCAGCTGGCCGCTCGCCGTGCGCGCGAGCCGCGGCAGGTGCGTGTGGCCGCAGGCGATCAGCCGCGCGCTTGATGCGCCCGCGCGTTCGGCGATCTCGGCCGCTCGCGCCCTGCGCAGGCCTTGCGGTGTCAGCGTGTCGAGCAGCGGCTCGATATCGCTGTGCGGCGTGCCATGGCACAGCAGCACGTCCTCGGCATAGGCCTGGCAGTGGCGCAGCGTGCGCAGCCACGCGAAGACCGCCATCGGCAGCTGCTCGTGCGCGTAGGCATCCGACGCGCTGCGCCGTTGCGGCGGATCTTCGAGCAGCTGCCGTTCGTGGTTGCCGGCGAGCTGCGTCCAGTCGCGCCGCGCCATCAGCAGCTCGGCGGTCTGGCGCGGCAGCAGCGGGCCCGACAGGCTGTCGCCGAGATTGATGACCGCATCGGCGCCGCGCCGCGCGACGTCGGCCAGCACCGCTTCGAGCGCCGGCAGGTTGCCGTGAATGTCGGACAGCAGGGCAAGGCGCATGGCGTCTCGGCATCCGCCGCCGGTCCGCGGCGGCGCGGGCGGCCATTATGGGCAGCGCCGGCTTCAGGGCGCCATCGGATAGGGACCGTCGGCAAAGGTCTGCGCGTGATAGCCCTTGCTGCCGACGGCGATCGCCAGCGGGCTGCGGAAGTCGCGCTGCCTCGCGCAGGCAGTCGAGCACATGCGCGAAGTCGTGGGCCGGCCGCCAGCCGAGCGTTTCGCGGGTGCGCGCGTTGACGTAGACGCGGTCGAGGGATGGAAATATCCGCGGCCTGCGGACGGGTGCGCACGCCGATTATCGCCGAGGCGTGCGTCCGGTCACGGTGCCACGCCCGACGCACGCCGCGAATCGGCTACAGTCGGAAGACCGTGACGCGAACTGCGGCGCGGCTTTCGATTTCGACAGGGGGAAATCATGAAGAAGTTTCTTGCCGGGCTACTGCTCGGCAGCACGGTCCTGCTCGGCGCTTGCTCGACGACCGGCCATTTCGTCACGCCGCCCGATACGCAACTGGTCGTGATGGGCCGCTCGCTCGACGTGCCGGCCGACGGTGTCGTCACCACCAAGCCGTTCTTCTGGAGCGCTGCCGGCGGCATTCCGTACCGCCTCGAAAAGGACGGTCAGGTGGTTCAGGCCGGCAAGCTGCGCACCAAGTTCCGCGTCGCCTCGATCTTCTGGCCGCCGTTCGGCGCGATCTACTGGCCGATGGGCTTCAATCCGGACATTACCTATGATCTGGTGCGCCAGAAGCAGGAATAGTCTGCGTCGGGCGGGGTGAGCGGGTGATTCCGGAGCTGCGCCCGCCGCGGCGCGCGGTTCGGCAGGAGCGCGATCTGCTGCCGTCGATCCTCGCTGTCGTGCTGATTGTTGGCGTCGGCGCTTACATCGGCTTGCGCAAGCTGGCGCCGCCTGAGGAGCTTGCTGTCGACGTCGAGACGCCGCCCTCATCGCTGCCGGCATCCGCCGGGCCGGTGCGCGCCCCGGCATCGGCTCTGAACGCGGTGCCGGCGCCAGCGCCCCTGCCGGATGGCACGCGCGTCGATTGCGGGCTCATCAACGGTGAGCGCCGCTGCGTGCCGCGCTCGGCCGCGGCGGACGAGTCGGCTCCCTCCGCGGCCGAGCGCGTGCAGCGGGCGCTGGACATCATGCGCGAGCGGCCGTCCTCGCCGCCGGCGCATGGCGACGCCGCCGCGCGCTATCCGAGCGTCGACGGACTGCTCGCGCTGGCCGAGCGCGACTGTCGGCTGGTGCGGGCCGAGGGCAGCATCGCCTATCGGCAGTGCCGCGCCCGCTGGTGGCAGCACTTCCGGGACCATTGCATCGGCTGGCGCGGGCGGCTGAATCTGGCCGGCGCCGCGCAGTACGAGACAGTGCGCAGCCAGACCGACGCGTTCTGTGGCGCCGAGCAGCGCTATCGCATCATCGAATGAAGCCTAGGATGGCGCCGTCATGAGTAAAACGAACGGGTGGATGACGGGGTGCGCGTTGCTGCTGGCGGCTTGCGGCGGCGGCAGCGGCGGCGGTGAGGATGCCGGTGGCGGTCCAAGCGACCCCGCGCCACTCGCGCAGCCGATGTTCGAAGACTACGCCCAGCTGCAGGATGGTCCCTACCTCGCGGCCAAGCAGACCATGTCGATTGCCAATGGCATCTTCCAGGGCAGCGATTGCGGGACGTTGACGTCAGCCACGCTGGAAGACCGCGCTGTGCAGATCCGCGCCGAGGGCGGGATGGTCAGCCTCGACAGCGAAGATGCCTGGTGTGCGGCCTCGGACCGCGACCGCTGGTGCCTGCGGCGCGGCGAAACGACGTTCGTTCAGGATCACTACTGGCTGGCGCCGGAAGCTTCTTCCTGGGCTCACGATCTGGAGATCGTGATGGCCACGGGCATCGATGTCCATCGCGCGTATTTTTCGATCCACCTTCCGGATGCCGCCTCGGACAACGATCGCGAGAGCGGGCGCGCCCGCGCCGCCTGGCGCGATGTCGCCGCGCCGTCTTCCGGCGAGTGCCAGCCGCCGGCCTTTGATCTGTCCGACGATGCGATCGATGGCGTCTGGCAGGGAACGCGCCTGCGTTACGAACCTGCGAGCGGCTTGCTCAGCGAAGCTGCGGGTGAAATGCGCTGCGCGGGAGGGAACTGCACGTTGAGTGACGGACCGATCGATTTCGTCACGGCCTTGCACCAGTTCGGATCCTGGTTTGGTTCCAGGGCGCAGGCGGCCGGTCCGATCGTCGGCTTGTCGATGAGCGCTGACGCGCGAGCATTGGCGGTCTGGACCTGTCCATTTCCGGGCATCAGTACCAGCCGGATCGGCAGCTGCACGCTGTATGCGCTGACGCGCGAGTGAGGTGCGCGGTGTGCCCGGCGATTTCGGCAGCGCGACGGATCGCGCGGAGGCGACCGAAACGGACTTGCTTCGAACCAGCCCGAAAAACAAAAACCCCCGGCATCAGCCGAGGGTTCTTGCGGTGTTGGTAGGCGCGATTGGACTCGAACCAACGACCCCTACCATGTCAAGGTAGTGCTCTAACCAGCTGAGCTACGCGCCTAGGGTCCGTCGAAGGGCGCGAAAGATACCGTGTCGCCGGGCCGGGCGCAAGCCTCGACGGGTTTCCTCTGCGTCAGGCGGCGTTGACCAGCGCCTGTTCGCGCAATTTGCGGATCTCATCGCGCAGCTTGGCGGCGGCCTCGAATTCGAGGTTCATCGCGTGTTCCTTCATCTGCTTTTCGAGCTTGGCGATCTTCTTCGCCATCTGCTCGGGCGGCAGCACCTCGTAGCGCGCCTTGACCTCCGCGGCCTTGAGCGCGGCGCCGGCACCGACCTGGTAGTCCTCGTAGCCGTAGCGCATGACGTCGGCGATGCGCTTCTGCACGCCCTTGGGCGTGATGCCGTGCGCCTCGTTGTAGGCGATCTGTTTGGCGCGGCGGCGGTCGGTCTCGCCGAGCGCGCGCTTCATCGAGTCGGTTTCGCGGTCGGCGTAGAGGATGGCCTTGCCGTGCAGGTTGCGCGCGGCGCGGCCGATGGTCTGGATCAGCGAGCGCTCGGAGCGCAGGAAGCCTTCCTTGTCGGCGTCGAGAATGGCGACCAGCGAGACTTCGGGGATGTCGAGGCCTTCGCGCAGCAGGTTGATGCCGACCAGCACGTCGAACAGGCCGAGGCGCAGATCGCGGATGATCTCGGCGCGCTCGACGGTGTCGACGTCGGAGTGCATGTAGCGGACCTTGACGCCGTGCTCGTGCAGATAGTCGGTGAGATCCTCGGCCATGCGCTTGGTCAGCACGGTCACCAGCACGCGCTCCTTCTTGTCGGCGCGCAGGCGGATCTCGCCGAGCAGGTCGTCGACCTGCGTCGAGGCCGGATGAATCTCGGTCGGCGGATCGATCAGGCCGGTCGGCCGCACGACCTGCTCGGCGATGGCGCCGGCCGAGTGCTCGATCTCGTACGGGCCGGGCGTCGCCGAGACGTAGATCGTCTGCGGACAGATGCGCTCGAATTCATCGAAGCGCAGCGGGCGGTTGTCGAGCGCGCTCGGCAGGCGGAAGCCGTATTCGACGAGCGTTTCCTTGCGTGAGCGGTCGCCCTTGAACATGGCGCCGATCTGCGGAACGGTGACGTGCGATTCGTCGAGCACGACGATCGCGTCCGGCGGCAGGTAGTCGAGCAGACAGGGCGGCGGCTCGCCCGGGTTGCGGCCCGACAGATAGCGCGAGTAGTTCTCGATGCCGTTGCAGTAGCCGATCTCGCGGATCATTTCGAGATCGAAGTTCGTGCGCTGTTCGAGGCGCTGTGCCTCGACGAGCTTGTTCTGCGCTTTGAGCAGCTTCAGGCGCTGACCGAGTTCTTCCTTGATCGCGTCGAACATGTTGACGATCTTCTCGCGCGGCGTGACGTAGTGCGTCTTCGGGAAGATCGTCACGCGCGGCAGCTTGCGCTTGACCTCGCCGGTCAGCGGGTCGAACTCGGAGATCGTTTCGATCTCGTCGTCGAACAGCTCGACGCGGATCGCCGCCGCGTCGCTTTCGGCCGGATGGATGTCGATGACTTCGCCACGCACGCGATAGGTGCCGCGGTCGAGCGCGACTTCGTTGCGCACGTACTGCATCGAGGTCAGCTGGCGGATCAGCTCGCGCTGCGGCAGGCGCTCGCCCTTGACCAGATGCATCACCATCTGGAAGTACTGCTCCGGATCGCCGAGGCCGTAGATCGCCGAGACCGAGGCGACGATGATGGTGTCGCGCCGCGTCATCAGCGCCTTGGTCGCCGACAGGCGCATCTGCTCGATGTGGTCGTTCACCGAGCTGTCCTTCTCGATGTACGTGTCGCTGCTCGGCACGTACGCCTCCGGCTGGTAGTAGTCGTAGTACGAAACGAAGTACTCGACCGCGTTGTCCGGGAAGAACTCGCGGAACTCGCCGTAGAGCTGCGCGGCCAGTGTCTTGTTCGGCGCCATGATCAGCGCCGGGCGCTGCAGCTCGTTGATGACGTTGGCGATCGTGAAGGTCTTGCCCGAGCCGGTGACGCCGAGCAGGGTCTGATGGGCGAGGCCGTCGCGCAGGCCCTCGACCAGCGTCGCGATCGCGGTCGGCTGGTCGCCGGCCGGCTGCCAATTGGCCTTCAGGTGGAACAGGCCGGCGTCGCGCTCCTTGAGCCGGCGGTCCTTGAGTTCGTCGCGGGGGGCTTCTCGCATGGCGGCAAGATGGGGCCGACGCCGGCCCGGTTCAACAGGGCCCTACAGCCTACTCCAAGGCAACCCCGCACCGGGTGGCGGCGTGCGTGTCTGCTGACGGGGAAGTGTCAGCAGACACGCGCGGCTCAGCGGCTTTCGAGTTCTTCCCAGCGTGCATAGGTGGCGGCGAGCTGCGTCTGCAGCGCGGCGAGCCGCTTCTGCATCTCCGTGGCCTTGCCGGGATCGCTCGCGTACAGCTCGGCGAGCTTGAGGCCCAGCGCCTGCTGCTCGGCTTCGAGCTTTTCGATCTTGCCCGGCAGGTTCTTCAGCTCGCGACGCTCGTCGTTGCTGAGCGCCGGCCTGGCCGGCGGCGGTGCGGCGACCGGCGCCGGCGCCGGCACCGGCGTCGCGGCCGGCTTCGGCGCAGCGGTCTTGGCGGCCGGCGCGGGGCGCTGGCGCAGCCAGTCGCTGTAGCCGCCGATGTATTCGCCGATGCGGCCTTCACCTTCGAACACCAGCGTGCGCAGCACGACGTTGTCGAGGAAGGCGCGATCGTGCGAGACGACCAGCACGGTGCCGTCGAAATCGGTGATCAGTTCTTCGAGCAGGTCCAGCGTCTCGACGTCGAGATCGTTCGTCGGCTCGTCGAGCACCAGCAGGTTCGCCGGCTGCGAGAACAGCTGTGCGAGCAGCAGGCGCGAGCGCTCGCCGCCGGACAGCACATGCGTGGGGCTGCGCGCGCGGTCCGGCGTGAACAGAAAGTCCTGCAGATAGCTCATCACGTGCTTGCGCGCGCCGCCGATCTCGATGAACTCCTTGCCGCCGGCGATGTTCTCCCAGACCGGCTTGCTCTCGTCCAGTGTCGAGCGCAGCTGGTCGAACCAGGCGATTTCCAGATTGCTGCCGATGCGCACCTCGCCGCTGTCCGGCTGCAGCTGGCCGAGCAGCAGGCGCAGCAGCGTGGTCTTGCCGGCGCCGTTCGGACCGACGACGCCGATCTTGTCGCCGCGCAGGATGGTCGTCGAGAAATTGCGGCAGATCAGCTGCTCGCCCCAGCGGTACGTGAGGTTCCTGGCTTCGGCGACGAGCTTGCCGGAGCGCTCGGCCTCCTGGACCGTGAACTGCGCGGTGCCCTGCAGCTTGCGGCGCTGCGCGTACTGATCGCGCATCTCGTAGAGGCGTTTGACGCGGCCCATGTCGCGCGTGCGCCGCGCTTCGATGCCCTTGCGGATCCAGGCCTCTTCCTGCGCGAGCTTCTTGTCGAACAGCGCGACTTCCTGCGCCTCGGCGTGCAGGCGCTCCTCGCGGCGGCGCAGGTAGTTGTCGTAGTCGCCGGGCCAGCTCGTCAGCCGGCCGCGATCGAGCTCGACGATGCGCGTCGCCAGCCGGCGCAGGAAGGCGCGGTCGTGGGTGATGAACAGCAGCGCGCCTTCCCAGGCCGCCAGGAAGTCCTCGATCCAGGCGATCGCGTCGACGTCGAGATGGTTGGTCGGTTCGTCGAGCAGCAGCAGATCGGGCTCGGCGGCGAGTGCGCGGCCGAGCAGCACGCGGCGCTTGAGGCCGCCGGACAGCGACTCGAACGCGGCATCCGGCGGCAGGCCGAGACGCGAAACGACGCCATCGATGCGCGCATCGAGCGCCCAGCCGTTCTGCGTGTCGAGCACGTGCTGCAGCTTGCCGAGGCGGTCGAGCTGCTCGGGGTCGTGCAGCAGCAGGTGGTGGTATTCGGCGAGCGCCGCGCCGACCGCGCCGGCGCCGCTGGTGACGATCTCGCGGACCGTGCCGGTCAGGCCCTTCGGCACGTCCTGCGGCATCTCGGCGATGCGCAGGCCCTGGGTGCGGATCACCTCGCCGTCGTCGGCGTGCTGCTGGCCGGTGATGACGCGCAGCAGCGTCGACTTGCCCTCGCCATTGCGCCCGAGCAGGCAGACGCGCTCGCCGCGTTCGATCGCGAAGTTGACGCCATCGAGCAGCGGCGGGCCGCCGAAACGCAGGGTGATGTTCTTGAGAGCGAGCAGGGTCACGGTTGGGGATTCCGGCGAGGGATGCGGATTCTAGCCGCCGGCAGGGCCGGCATGCGGCCAAGCATTGCATCGGCGGCCGTCGCTCACTAGAATGCGCACCCCTGCCGATCCGCGATAGCTCAGTCGGTAGAGCAAGTGACTGTTAATCACTGGGTCCCTGGTTCGAGTCCAGGTCGCGGAGCCAAACATGGAGGGTCTGCCGGATGGCAGACCCTTTTTTGTGCGGCAGCGATCCTGATCAGCGCTCCCGAGGATTCCGCATGTCCATCTTCTCCGCCGTCGAAATGGCGCCGCGCGACCCGATTCTGGGCCTGAACGAAGCTTTCGCCGCCGACAAGAACCCGAACAAGATCAACCTCGGCGTCGGCGTCTATTACGACGACAACGGCAAGCTGCCGCTCCTGCAGTGCGTGCAGGCCGCCGAGAAGGCGCTGATGGAAAAGCCGACGGCGCGCGGCTATCTGCCGATCGATGGCATCGCCGCCTACGACGCCGCGGTGAAGGGCCTCGTGTTCGGCGCCGACAGCGAGCCGGTCAAGAGCGGCCGCGTGGCGACCGTGCAGGCCATCGGCGGCACCGGCGGCCTGAAGATCGGCGCGGACTTCCTGAAGAAGCTGAATCCGAAGGCCAAGGTCCTGATTTCCGATCCGAGCTGGGAGAACCACCGCGCGCTGTTCACGCAGGCGGGCTTCGAGGTCGGCACCTACCGCTACTACGACGCCGCCAGCCGCGGCATCGACTTCGCCGGCCTGCTGGCCGATCTGAAGGCCGCCGCGCCGGGCACGATCGTCGTGCTGCACGCCTGCTGCCACAATCCGACCGGCTACGATCTGAGCGCGGCGCAGTGGGAGCAGGTGATCGCCGTCGTCAAGCAAGGCGGCCTCACGCCGTTCCTCGACATGGCCTACCAGGGCTTCGGTTCGGGTCTGGCCGAGGACGGCGCGGTGATCGGCAAGTTCGTCGCCGCCGGCCTGACCTTCTTCGTGTCGACCAGCTTCTCGAAGAGCTTCAGCCTCTACGGCGAACGCGTCGGTGCGCTGTCGGTGCTGTGCGCGAGCAAGGAAGAAGCCGATCGCGTGCTGTCGCAGCTCAAGATCATGATCCGCACCAACTACAGCAACCCGCCGACGCACGGCGGTGCGGTGGTGGCGGCGGTGCTGAACACGCCGGAGCTGCGCGCGCAGTGGGAGCAGGAGCTGGCCGGAATGCGCCAGCGCATCAAGCTGATGCGCAGCCAGCTGGTCGAGGGCCTGAAGGCGGCGGGTGTGCAGCAGGACATGAGCTTCATCACCCAGCAGGTCGGCATGTTCAGCTACTCGGGTCTCAGCAAGGAGCAGATGCAGCGCCTGCGCAGCGAGTTCGGTGTCTACGGCGTGGACAGCGGCCGCATCTGCGTGGCCGCGCTCAACAGCAAGAATCTGGACTACGTCTGCAAGGCGATCGCGGCGGTGATCTGAGCGTCGCCGCGGCGGCCCGACGTCCGGGTTCGCCGGCACTCGAAAGCCCCGGCTCCGGCCGGGGCTTTCGCATTTCCGGGCCGGCGTTACGCTGCGCGGCAGGTTTGCCCTTGTGAGTTCGTCGATGCCCTCGTCTGCTGCCTCCTTCGTGTCGCCCGCCGATCCGCGCGCCGTGTTGCTGGTGATCGACGTGCAGAACGACTTCATGCCGGGCGGGCGCCTGCCGGTCGCCGATGGCGACGCGGTGGTGCCGCTAATCAACCGGCTGGGCGCGCGCTTTGCCCATGTCGTGCTGACGCAGGACTGGCATCCGGCCGATCACGCCTCGTTCGCCAGCCAGCATGCGGGACGTCAGCGGTTCGAGCAGATCGCGCTGCCGTATGGCGCGCAGACGCTGTGGCCGGATCACTGCGTGCAGGACAGCGCCGGCGCGGCGCTGCATCCGGACCTGGCGCTGCCGCAGGCGCGGCTGCTGATCCGCAAGGGCTGCCATCGCGATGTCGACAGCTATTCGGCCTTCGTCGAGGCCGACCGCCGCACGACCACCGGCCTGGCCGGCTATCTGCGCGAGCGCGGCGTCGATACGGTCTATCTGGCCGGCCTCGCGCTCGATTTCTGCGTGGCCTGGTCGGCGCTCGATGCCTGCGCCGCGGGCTTCGCGACGGCGGTGATCGACGATGCCTGCCGGGCGATCGACCTCGACGGTTCGCGCGAGCGTGCCTGGCGCGACATGACGGCCGCCGGCGTGCGGCGTCTGCAGCTGCGCGATCTGGCGGTGGCTTGACCCGCGCCACCGGTTGCGCGCGCAGGCGGCCGCCGGCGGTTCAGGTGGACTTCATTTTGAGGGGGCTACTTTCCCGACCGTTCGCGACTGCTCGCGGACAACCATGACCAGGGATCCAAGGAGAGTCGTCGATGAAGACGTACGGAGTCGCCACCAAGCTCGCGATCGGCCTGACGGCGGTCGTGCTGGCCGGTTGCCATCACTATGTGAAACAGGAGGATTACGACGCGGCCATTGCCGAGCTTCGCGCCAACGACGCGGCGCTGCGCAATGACCTCAATGGCCTGAAGAGCGAGCTCGACAGCCGCTTCGCCGCCTACGACGCCAAGATCTCGCAGTTGCAGGGCCGCGTGCGCGTCGATCTCGGTGCGCATTTCGACTACGACAAGGCGGCGCTGCGCGAGCAGGACAAGCCGGCCCTCGACGAGTTCGCCGCGGTGATTCGCGAGCACCACCCGAACGTGCTGGTCACGGTCGAAGGGTTCACCGACGCCGCCGGCTCGGCGGGCTACAACAAGAAGCTCGGCCTGAAGCGCGCCGAGGCCGTGCGCGACTACCTCGTGCAGACCGGCGGCCTCGACGCCGGCAAGGTGCGCGCGGTCAGCTACGGCAAGGACAAGAACCGTCAGGTCGAGCCGGGCGCCTACGGGGCGCAGGGCGAGGCCAATCGCCGCGTCGCGCTGGTCATCGACCATGCGCCGGCCGATGCGGCAGCCACGAGCGCCGGCAACGCCGACTGAAAACACCTCGGCGGAATCCGCCGTGCCCGGACCGGCCTCGCGGCCGGTCTTTTTTTGTCCGTCACTACAGGCTGCGGCTGATCCAGCCGTCCGGCTGGCGCGCCGGCAGCAGTTCGCCGAGGTGCTGGCTGGCTTCCAGTTCAAGCTCGGCCGGCGGGCGCTCGCTGCGGAAGGTCTCCTGCTCGCCGGCGCGTTCGGTGTCGAGCACAGGCCGTTCAGGATCGGAGGCTTCGACGGAAGTCGCCTCGGATGCGGCGCCGGCGGTTGGTGACGGCCCCGCCGGGGCGGGATGGAGCGAGCTGTTCATGTCCGATTCCTCCTTGTGCCGGGGTTGCGTGTTGCAAGCCCGATCACATCTTGGACCGCGCAAACGGCGCGACGTTTGGATCTTTTTTTGCGCTACAGGCCGCGCGCGGTCCAGCCTGCGGGCAGCGATGCGGCACCCGTCTGCGCCGCGCCGCTCGCCGCCTGCGGGTGACGCAGCAGGTGGAAGTTGCGCGCGCACTGCGCCAGCTCCCAAGCCAGCGGCGGACGCGGGCGGCGGCGCAATGTGTCCAGCGTCGGGGCTGGGATCGCCGCAACGGCCGACGCCGCGTTCGCGGGGGTGGCGGTCGTGGCGGCGGGGCGGGGAAACAGCGGGACGAAGAAGTCCGCGCCAGGCAAGGTGGCGATTTCCATGATCGGGTCTCGGGTGGAACGGCGGCGGCGATGGGTTGCTGCCGTTTGGATGCGCGCCCTGAGCGGATGGTTTACACGCTTGGCGAGCGGCGAGTCGACAAATACCGAAGGATCGCGTAGTGTGCACGCCGCAGTCGCCTCAAGTAGTGCTATCCGTTGGACATCCGCCATTTGGGTGGTATGAATTTCCCGATGCGTTCCTCTTGACCGTATGCACCCCACGGGCGGGATTGCCCGATTACCGTTTAAAAGGAATGTATCCATGAGCAATGTTTCGACCGGCACCGTGAAGTGGTTCAACGACGCCAAGGGCTTCGGCTTCATCACGCCGAGCGAAGGCGGTGAAGACCTCTTCGCGCACTTCAAGGAAATCCAGGGCACGGGCTTCAAGACCCTCGCCGAAGGCCAGCGCGTCGAGTACACGGCGGCTCGCGGCCCGAAGGGCATGCAGGCCACCAAGATCCGCGCGATCTAAGCCGTCCTGAGCTGTAAAGAAAACCGCGGCCTCGGCCGCGGTTTTTTGTTGTCCGGCGTTTATTGACGGCGTTATTGCCCGGCGTTGGCGAGCGGCAGCCGCACGCGGGCCCGCAGGCCGCCGCCCGGCGTCTCCTCCAGGCGGAATTCGCCGTGATGCTGGCGGACGATGTCGGCGACGATCGCCAACCCCAGTCCGGAACCGCCGCCGTCGAGCGTGCGGGCGTGGTCGCGGCGATGGAACGGCTCGAGCACGGTCTCGCGCTCGGCGGCCGGAATGCCGGGTCCGTGGTCGTCGACCCGCAGCTCGGCCTGCGCGCCATCGCGCCCGAGATGAATCTCCGCGGCGCCGGCGTACTTGAGCGCGTTGCCGACCAGATTGCTCAGCACGCGCGCCAGCCCGAGCGCCTGCCCGGACACGACCAGCGTCGCCGGCGCATGCAGCGACACCTGGCCGCCCTCGGCGTGGCGCTCGCGCCGCTCGCGCTCGGCGAGCGCGACCAGATCGACCGCCTCGGGCTGCGCGTCGCCGGCCGCTTCGGTGCGCGCCAGCGCCAGCGCGTCGCGCAGCAGCTGGTGCATGTCGTGCAGGTCCTGGCCGGCGCGCGCGCGCTGCTCCGGATCGTCGATCAGTTCGACGCGCAGGCGCAGGCGCGTCAGATAGGTGCCGAGGTCGTGGCTGATCGCCGCGAGCAGGCGCGTGCGCGCTTCGAGCAGGCCATGGATGCGCTCGCGCATGCGGTTGAAGGCGTCGACCAGCTGGCGCACCTCGCGCGCGCCGCTCTCCGGCAGCGGTGCGCCGTCGGCGTTCGTGCCGATGCGCTCGACCTCGCGCGCCAGCGCTTCGAGCGGGCGGATCTGCGCGCGCAGCGCCCACAGCGCGGCGAGTCCGATCGCGCCGACCAGCAGCATCGTCGCCAATGCGAACGGCCGGCCGAGCGTGCGCCGCAAGCTGGCGCCGCGAACCTCGGCTTCGAGGACGCGCCCGTCCCGCAACGCGACCGTCACGCGCAGCGCGCCGCTGCCGTCGCCGGCCTCGTCGCTGGCGCGCTGGCCGCTGACGGACAGCGCGTGCTCGCGCAGCGTGGCGGCGCCGCGCTGCAGCAGCGCCGCCACGCGCGGATGCTCGTCGTGGTCCTGCGCGCCGAGCGGTCCCGGGCGCAGGCTGAGCCGGAAGTCCGGCGAGGTCGCGGCGCGCAGGATGCGCGCGCTGTTCGCCGGGTCGGCTTCCAACAGCTCGACGATCGCCGCCAGCCGGCCGGGCAGTGGCGCCAGCGGCGTTCGGCCGGTTTCGCTCGCGCGCTGCAGGTAGAACGCGCCAAGCAGGGTCATCGACACCAGCAGCAGGGTCGTCACCATCAGCACGGTGACGCGGAGCGCGAGACCGATCACGGCGCGACGCGCTCGACCAGCGGCGTGAACAGGTAGCCGCCGTTGCGGACCGTGCGGATCAGCGTCGGATGCGCCGGGTCCGGCTCGATCTTGCGCCGCAGCCGCGAGGCCGCGATGTCGATCGAACGATCGTAGATCTCCCAGCTGCGACGCTTGGTGAACTCCATGATCTGCTCGCGGCTCAGCACGCGCTGCGGATGGTGCACGAACATCGCGAGCAGGTCGTAGTCGCCGGCGGACAGTTCGATCGGCGTGCCGTCGTCGCGGCGCAGTTCGCGCGCGCCGAGATCGAAGACGTAGCCGGCGAAGCGCAGGCATTCGTGGCCGCTCGGCTGCAGCGTCGTCGCCGAGGCGGTGCGGCGCAGCACGGCGCGGATCCGCGCCAGCAGCTCGCGCGGATTGAACGGCTTGCCGAGATAGTCGTCGGCGCCGAGTTCGAGGCCGATGATGCGGTCGAGGTCCTCGTCCTTGGCGGTCAGCATCACGATCGGCAGATTGCCCTGTGCGCGCAGGCGCCGGCAGATCGACAGGCCGTCCTCGCCGGGCAACATCAGATCGAGGATCAGCAGGTCGGCGCGCTGGCGGGCGAGGGCAACATCCATCTCGCTGCCGGAGCGCACCCACTCGGCGCCGTAGTTCTCGCGTTCGAGCAGGGCGCGCACCAGCGGGCCGATCTCGCGATCGTCCTCGACGATGACGATGCGGGCGGCGAGATTCATGCGCGACGGCTCCACGGCGGACATGCCGCTTTATAGCCGACCGCGGTCGGCCACGACACGCCTGTTACACGGCGTCACATGGCGTGCAGCGGCGGACACCTGCGTGCAGACGCCGCGCGGCACTCTGGCCGCACTGTCACCGACCGGAGCCTGTCCATGAATCGCCGCCGTCTGTTGCCCGCCCGGGTTGCGCGGCACGTCGCCGCCTTGCTGCTCGCCGCAATGGCGCTGCCGGCGGCCGCCCAGCCGCCGGCCGACGTGCCCGGCGGCGCGCGCATGAAGGCCGTCGACACCGACGGCGACGGCGCGATCAGCCGCGACGAGGCCGCGGCCGCGCTGCACGCCGAATTCCGGCGGCTCGACCGCGATCACGACGGCGCGCTGCGCGAGGATGAGTTCGTCGCCGCGCGCCTTGAACGCTTCAGCGCGGCCGACGCCGACGGCGACGGCAAGCTGACGCGCGCCGAACTGCGCCAGCGGGCGCGCGCCGCGCGCGGTTCCTGAGCCATCACGCTTCGATTTCCCCCTTCCCCCCAGCGGAGCTTCGCCATGTCCCGTTCCCTTCGCATTCCCCATCTCCTGACCCTCACCGGCGCGGCGCTGTCCGCGGTGCTCGCCTGCAGCGCCGTGCTGCCGCGCGACGCCGAGGCGCGCGAGCGCCAGCACAGCGTCTCGCGCAGCGGGCCCGAAGGCCGCACGGCGCAGCGCAGCGCGCAGGTCTCGGCCCAGCCCGGCCACCGCGAGGCCGAGCGCACGCAGCAGGGCCCCAACGGCGCCACGCGCGAGGCCGAGCGCGGCTACGACGCCGCGACCGGCACCGCCTACCGCGACGTCACGGTCACCGGCGCCAACGGCCAGACGGTGACGCGCGGCGGCCAGACCGTCGTGCAGCCGGGCAGCGTCAGCCGCTCGCGCAGCGTCACCGGTCCGTACGGCGAGACCGCTTCGCGCAGCGCCACGCGCAGCTACGACGCACAGACCGGCGCGCGCTCGGCCGAGGTCGTGAAGACCGGCCCGAATGGCGGCAGCGTGGTGCGTGAAGTCGAGCGCACGCCGGCTTCGGCGCCGTAAGCGGCGGGCCGGTGCGATGTTCGCCTCGTTCGCCGCCGGCGCGCCGCACCGGCCGCTGCTGCCCCTGCTGCTGATGCTGTTCGCGCTGGCCGAGCTGGGCTGGCTGGCCTGGCGCCGCCGCGGCGGCTACGACTGGCGCGAGAGCGCTGCGTCGGCCGCGGTGGCGTTCGGCAACGTCGGCGTGCGCGCGCTCAACGCCGCGCTGCTGGCGCCGCTGTTCGCCTGGGTCTACGCGCATCGCCTGTTCGATGCGGACCTCGGCGGGCCGTGGGCGCTGGCCGGCGTCGTGCTGCTGGTCGATTTCCTCTACTACTGGATGCATCGCAGCAGCCACCGCCTGCGCTGGCTGTGGGCCACGCACGGCGTGCATCACTCGCCGACCGAACTGAACCTGTCGGCGGCGTACCGGCTCGGCTGGACCGAGCTGCTGTCCGGCGCCTGGCTGTTCCTGCTGCTGCCGGTGTGGCTCGGCGTGCCGCCGCTCGCGGTGGCCGCGGCCTTCGCGCTGAACCTCGCCTATCAGTTCGCGCTGCACAGCCGGCTGATCGGCCGGCTCGGACCGGTTGAATGGGTCTTCAACACGCCGACCCATCACCGCGTCCATCACGCCTGCAACGCCGAACTGCTCGATCGCAATTTCGGCGGCATCCTGATCGTCTGGGACCGCCTGTTCGGCACCTTTGCCGTGGCGCCGGCGGAGGTCGAACTGCGCTACGGTGTGCTCGGCCGGCCGCCGCGCTACAACCCGTTCGCGATTGCGTTCGGCGAGTGGCGCGCGATGTTCGCTGACTGGCGCCGTGCGCGGGGCTGGCGCGCCCGGCTGAAGGTTTTCGTATGAGCGCATTCGCGTCCGCTGCCGCGCAGGTCCTGCTCGGGCCGGTCTGTGCCGCCATCGTCGCCTGGTGGCTGCATCGTCGGCGCCGGCAGCGCCGCCGTTCGCGCTCGCGCACGGTGCGCCGGGTGGCGCCGTTGTCGCTGCTGGCGCTGGCGACCTGCGGGAGCACCGCCGCGCAGCGCGATCTCGGCGACTGGAGCGATGGCGTGCCGGTGCATCCGCTCGCCGTCACCGACACGCCATGAGACGCGGCCTGCGCAGCGCCGCGATGCTGCTGCTCGCCGCCGCACTGCCGGCCTGCGCGGTGACCTCGGACGGCGAGGGCAGCGTCGAGCGCGAGCTGCGCTACACGCCGCCGGACTGGCCGCAGGCGCTGGCGCTCGATGTCTACGAACCCGTCGGCGCCGGGCCGTTTCCGGCAGTGCTGCTGGTGCACGGCGGCGCCTGGCAGCGCGGGTCGCGCGCGCACATGGCGCCGGTCGCGCGCCAGCTCGCCGCGCACGGCTATGTCGCCGTCAATGTCGACTACCGGCTGGCGCCCGCCTATCGCTTTCCGGCGCCGCTGCAGGATTTGCAGCAGGCGCTGCGCTGGATGCAGGCGAACGCGGCGCGCTACCGCATCGATCCGCAGCGCCTCGCGGCCTGGGGCTACTCGGCCGGCGCCAATCTGGCCGCCTTGCTCGGCGGCATCGGTACCGCGCCGCCGTACGGCGCGGCGCCGGCGCGGCTGCGCGCGGTCGTTGCCGGCGGCACGCCGGCCGATCTGACGCGCTTCGCCGACAATCGCATGGTGGAGGCTTATCTCGGCGCGCCGTGCTCGCAGGCGGCGGCGCTGTGCCGCGCCGCTTCGCCGGCGCTGCAGGTCGATGCGCAGGATCCGCCGGTTTTCCTCTATCACGGCAGCGACGACCGTCTGGTGCCGATCGCCCAGGCGCAGGCCTACGGGCGCGCGCTCGATGCCGCCGGCGTGCCGAATGCGTTGTTCGTGGTGTCCGGCGCCGGCCACATCGGCGCGGTGCGGCACGGCGACGACGCGGTGCGCGCCGCGCTCGAGTTCCTCGGCCGCCATCTGCGCGGCTGAACGCGCGGCGGCCTTCAGTCCGGCGTGCCGGGCGCGTCGCTGTCCGACCGCGCGTCGCCGGGTTCGCGCTGCAGCTGATCGAGGCGTTTGCGCGCGTCCTCGGTGCGCGCGGCGTCGAGCGTCTTCTCGGCCTTGCTGCGGCCGAAGCGCACGCGATTCTCGGCCGCCTGCCGCTCGGCCTCGGCGCGCGCCTTCTTCTTGCGCGCCTTGTTGAAGTTGATGATCTCGGCCATCGCACGCTCGCGGCGGGGGAGGGTGCCGAGCATAGCCAAAGATGCCGGCGCCGGCTCGTGCGGCGTCCTACGCGCCCTGTCCGTCGCGGCTGACACCGGTGTCGGGGCCGCCCGCGATGGCGGCGTGTCGCGGCGCGGCAAGAATTGCTCCCGGGCCTTCACTTTCCTGCGCGCCGCCATGATCGACCCGCACGCCGCCGACACTTCCAGCCGCCCGGCCAGCCAGTGGCCGATCGGCATCCGCCTGCGCTTCCGTCCGGACGCGAGCCTGAATCCGCAGTACGAGCATCTGCGCGGCAAGCCGCTGCTGGTGCTGTCGCGCCTGCAGCTGCTCGGGCCCAACGAACAGGGCTGCTATTCCTGGCGCCAGCAGATCCTCGCGCTGAGCACCGGCCGCGTCGGCTGGGCGCGCCCCGAGCAGCTGACGCTGCCGATCGACGATCCCGACGAGGACGAGGGCTTCTGAGGCCCGGCGAGACCGCCGCGCGGCGAGGCGGCCGGAACCGATGGTAGGCTTCGCGCTCCCCCATCGGTTTTCGAGCAAGAGCATGAATGAAGGTCTTTTCCGTCTGCAGACGTCCGCGCAGCTGGCCGTGCTGACCGACGCCGTCGCCCTGCTGCTGGCGGACCACAGTGTCAGCGCCGGCGTGCCGCTGTCGCGCCTGCACGAGGGCATGGTCGGCTATCTGGCCGACGCGGTCCGGGCCCGGGCCGGCAACGACGCCGAAGCGACGCTCGGCCTCGAAGGCATGCTCGAGGAAGCCGCCGACGATCTGTTCTCGCGCGCGGCGCGCATGCTGGCCGAAGCCGCGAACTGAGCCGATGCGCGCGCCGGCCCTGCGTGCGTGCCGCCTGCGGGCAGCGGTGCTGCCGCCGCGCGCCATTAGCGCACGGCGCGCGCCCGTTCGCGTCGGCGCCGGCCGTCGGCCAGCCGTTTTCCGCTGGTGGTGCGGGACCCGGCTCCTGCGGGCCGCGCCGGCGCTCGTTCTTTGTGCCGCGCTGTCCGCCTGCGGCGGCCCGGCGCGGCTGTCGGTCGAGCAGGGCACGGGGCCCGATCCGCAGCTGCCGGCGCCGGAAAAGGCCTTGCTGCCGGTCGTCAACATCGCGCCCGCGATCGGCTGGCCGGCGGGCGGCAAGCCGACCGCGGCGCCGGGACTCGCGGTCGGCGCCTACGCCGACGCGCTCGACCATCCGCGCTGGCTTTACGTGCTGCCGAACGGCGACGTGCTGGTTGCCGAGACCAATGCGCCGCCCAAGCCGGAGGACGATGCCGGTCTGCGCGGCTGGGTGGCGAAACAGATCATGAAGAAGGCCGGTGCCGGCGTGGCTAGCGCCAATCGCATCACCCTGCTGCGCGACAGCGACGGCGACGGTGTCGCCGACCAGCGCAGCGTGTTCCTGCAGGACCTGCATTCACCGTTCGGCATGGCGCTGGTCGGCGACGCGCTCTACGTCGCCAACACCGACGCGGTGCTGAGCTTCCCGTACGAGAACGGCCAGACGCGGATCGCGGCGGCCGGCACGAAGCTCGTCGATCTGCCGGCCGGACCGCGCAATCACCACTGGACCAAGAACCTCATCGCCAGCCGCGACGGGCGCAAGCTGTACGTGACGGTCGGCTCGAACAGCAACGTGGCCGAGAACGGCGTCGAGGCGGAAGTCGGCCGCGCGGCGATCTGGGAAGTCGACCTCGGCAGTGGCGAGGCGCGCGTCTTCGCGTCCGGTCTGCGCAATCCGAACGGCCTGGCCTGGGAGCCGGACAGCGGCGAGCTGTGGACGGTCGTCAACGAACGCGACGAAATCGGTTCGGACCTCGTGCCGGACTACCTGACGTCGGTGCGCGACGGCGGCTTCTACGGCTGGCCGTACAGCTACTACGGCCAGCACGTCGATGCGCGCGTGCAGCCGCAGAAGCCGGCGCTGGTCGCCCAGGCGCTCGTGCCCGATTACGCGCTCGGCCCGCACACCGCCTCGCTCGGACTGGTCAGCGCGCGCGGCAACCGGCTGCCGCCGGCGTACGCCAACGGCATGTTCGTCGGCCAGCACGGTTCGTGGAACCGCCAGCCGCTGAGCGGTTACAAGGTGATCTTCGTGCCGTTCGCCGACGGCAAGCCGCGCGGCTTGCCGAGCGACGTGCTCGGCGGCTTCGTCAGCGCCGACGGCAAGGCCTATGGCCGGCCGGTCGGCGTCGCCCTCGATGCGCGCGGCGCGCTGCTGGTTGCCGACGACGTCGGCAACGCGATCTGGCGCGTCAGCGCCGCATCGCCCCCAGTCGCATCGCCCTGAACGCGCCGCGCGAGGTCGCGAACGCAAAGGCGGACCACGCAGGCCCGCTTCTGCGTGGCGCCGGGCTATGAAGCGGACGCGGCGGCGTCGACCACCGACTGCAGCACGCGGCCGACGCGCGAGCGCTGCGGATGGTCGCCGACCGGGATGCTCGCGATCTTCTGCTCGCTCGCGTAGTCGATGACGGCGATCGCGTCGTCGCCGGACATCGACACGAAGCAGCGCGTGCCGTCGCCGCTGTTGGTCGCCCAGTACGGCTTCGAGCCGTTGGCGACGATCTTGTACGCGAAGGTCTCGCGCGAGACGACGGCGACGTAGTCGTCCATCGTGCCGGCCACGCAGAGCTTGGTGCCTTGCGGATTCATCGCCAGGCCGTGATGCGCGCTGTCGAGCAGATACTGCGAGCGCGGCACGTCGGGAATCGCGTTCGGCAGTTGCGCGACGCGCAGGATGCGGTCCTGCGCGAGGTCGTATTCGACGAAGCCGTGGAAGAACGAGAGCTGGAAGTAGAACAGGTTCTCGTCCGGCGCGATCGCCATCGGCCGCACCGCCGAGCTCATGTCCGGATAGCCGGCTTCGGCGAGTTTTTCGCCGATGTCAACCTTGTGCGTCACTTCCAGCGTGCCGGCATCGACGACCTCGAACACGCGCTCGCCCTTGGTGGTGTCGAAGACCGGCGCGTCGGTCGGCGTGAACACGGTGCCGATGCTGGCGTGGAAGATCCGTGAGCCGTCCTTCGAGTAGTTGTTCTCGTGCGGCTGGTCGCCGGACGCAAAGCTGCCGACGATCGTACCGGTCGCGGTATCGATCACGTGGACTTGCTTCGACGTCGAGGCCGAGACGGCGAGGCGCTTGCCGTCCGGCGAGATCGCCATGTGGTCCGAGCGGTAGCCTTCGACCGGCGTGCGCCAGACGATCTGCCGCGTTGTCAGGTCGAAGGCGACGACGTCGGCGAAGCTCGGCCGCGACACATACAGGTAGCGACCGTCCGGCGAGGTGAAACTGTCGTCGACGAACTGGTCGTGGCCTTCGCCGATCAGCTGGCGCACGCCGAGGAACAGGGCGAGCCGCAGCGGATTGCGGGTGATTTCCGCCATGCGCTCGTCCTTGTCCGGGATGATGTCGAGACGCAGCAGGCGTTCGTAGCTGCGGGTATCGATGAAGTCGGCGGTGCCGTCCCAGTTGTTGCTGACGACGAGGACCTCGCGCGTCTTGCCTGCGGCGCCGCCGCCGCTGTCCGAGCCGCCGCAGGCGGCGAGCGCCAGCGCGGCGACGCCGGCTGCGCAAAGATGCTTGAGTGTGACCACCATGGGCGCTATCCCCCGTATCGGTTTTGTAATGCCGACATCGTAGGCATGCGGCCGCCTCGCGCCGCTAGTAAATCGTGCCCGGCGCGGCAGGCTGTCGGGGCGCTGACAGCGGAGCGCAAGCTCCGGATGTCGGTGTCGGGTGCGGCGGCGCAGGCTGGCGCGTCCCTACCGGAGTCCGCCATGTCCTTTCGCATCACCGGCCTGCCCGCCGATCCCTTCCGTCCGCTCTATGACCTGTCCGACGCGGCGCTGCGCGCGCGTGGCGTGCGGCGCTGCGTCGCCGACCGCAAGCCCGGCTTTCCCGATCGCATCGAGCTGCGCGACGCCGAGCCGGGCGAGACGCTGCTGCTGCTCAACTACATGCACCAGCCCGCCGACAATCCGTATCGCGCCAGCCATGCGATCTTCGTGCGCGAAGGCGCCGAGCGCACCTGGGATCGCATCGACGAAGTGCCGGCGCTGCTGCGCTCGAGGCTGCTGTCGGTGCGCGCTTTCGATGCCGACGATCTGATGATCGACGCCGACGTCGTCGACGGCGTCGCGCCGGAGACGCTGATCGAGCGCAGCTTCGCCGATCGGCGCGCAGCCTATCTGCACCTGCACTACGCCAGACGCGGCTGCTACGCGGCGCGCGTCGAGCGCGCCTGAAGGCGTCAGCGCGTCCGGCGTCCGCTCCAGCGGTCCATGCGCCGCTGGATCACGGCGCAGCGCTCGGCGAGCGGCACGAGCCGTTCGCGTACGCGCTGCGGCGTGTGGCCGCGGCCGGGCAGCAGCGCCTGCACCGGCGCCGCGCCGCCATGATGGCCGGGCAGCAGCGGCACGAGACGGCCGGCTTCGAGATCGTCGATCACGTCGGTGAGCGCCTTCACCGCCACGCCGCGGCCCTGCAGCGTCCATTCGCGCACCAGCGCACCGTTGCCGCACAGGCCGCCGTGCGCGCGCACTCGTTCGCCGTCGCCGGCCGTGCGACGACCGCGCCACAGCCGCCAGTCGCGGAACGGCCGGCCGTCGAGCTGCAGGAAGATGCCGTCGTGGGATGTTCGCGCGCTCCAGCTTCGGCACGCCGGAGATGATCGAGCAGGGCCGCCCGCTCGACGAGCTCGCCCAGCTGTTCGACGCCGGCGCGATTCGCGCGACGCTCGCCGAGCACTACGGCCGCATCGACGCCGCCAATCTGCGCCGCGCGCATGCGCTGGTCGAGCGCGGCACCGCCCGCGGCAAGATCGTGCTCGAAGGCTTCTGAAGCGTCTCGGCGCGAAGGCGGGTGCGCGGCGAACGAGCGCCGCGCACCGTCCGCACGGGCTCAGTGCGTCAGCGGCACGTTGGGTGCGGACGGCGTGGTCGGCGCGGTGGTCGACGATACCGGGCAGCCGGGAATGTCGCCGGGCTGCGGTTCGCGCGCGACGATCGCGTCCTGGTAGGTGTCGCCGAAGGTCTTCCACAGCTGGTCGGCCTCGCCGCAGCGCGCGGCGAAGTCGAACAGCGCCTTCATGTGCTCCGCCTTGAAGTCGAGAGCGCCGCCGAAGCGGAAGGCGTTCGGGATCGCGGTCAGCTTGAAGTCCATGCCGTAGTGCCGCGCCGTCGCGAAGGCCAGGCCCAGCGCCGCGCGCGTGCCGTGCGTGAGGCTGACGTCGAAGCCGCGCACCAGGATCTTGCGCGCGCCGATGCGCGTGGTGCCCGGCTCGCGGCTGAGCTGACTGTTGACCAGTGCGTAGACGCGCACGTCGCCGATGCGGGGGACGCCTTCGGCGACCAGCGAGGCGATCTCCGGACCGATGAACAGCGGCACTGAAGCGCCGCCGTCGACGTGCATCTCGTCGTAGGTTTCGCCGTTCTCGCTGACGCGGATCATCACCGGCGGAAACACCACCGGAATGCTGGCCGAGGCCACCAGCACGTTGCGGAACAGCAGCCGTGCATCCGAGCCGCCGCGCGCGGCGATCGCGCCCATGTCCCAGATCACCGCTTCGCCCTTGTCGAGGTCGGTGGTCTCGATCAGCAGCATGCGGCCGCGCATGTACTCGCGCGCGACGGCGAGCAGCAGCTGGTCGGTGACGAAGCGGTCGACGAGATCGACCAGCGGCTGGCCGCGATACATCGCCGGCTGGCCGAGCATCAGGCCGGTGAGGTCGCGTTGCAGCAGATTGCTGCTGCTGTCGCCGGACAGCGCCTCGGTCAGCTGCGCGTCCCAGGCCGGGCCGAGGTAGGCGAGCGGCGCGATCAGCGCGCCGACGCTGACGCCGGTGACGAGCTGGAATTCCGGGCGCCGGCCGCTGCGGCTCCAGCCGACCAGCGCGCCGGCGCCGAACGCGCCGCCGGCGCCGCCGCCGGACAGCGCGAGGATGTTGATCGGGCCGTCGCCGGCGGCCGCTTTCATGCGTTGCAGGTTCTGCGCCGAGTGCTGGCGGAAGCTTTCCGGGCTGTCGTAGGCCAGGCGCACCGGCGCGTCGAAGCCGAGCGGGGTCGCGGTGCTCAGCTTGCCGGGCGGTGCCGGCAGGCGCTCGATCGAGATGCAGCCGGCGAGCAGCGCGAGGCTCGCAGTCGTCAACAGGGTGGGGAGGCGGCGTCGGTCCATGGCAGGCCGGAAGCGGGAAAGGCTCGCGCACACTACCGAGTTTCGACGGCGCGAAAAAGGATGCGCGTCGCGCGCGGTTCGCCGGCGGGCGTGGTTCGCCGGCGGTGATACGCTCGCGCCCCTCGTCTTGCCATCCGCCATTGCCGTGAAGATTCTGCTGACGCCGTTCGCGCAGGCACGCCTGTTCCCCAAGTCCGGTCGCGCCAACACCCTCCAGGACACGACGCCGGAAGATTTCGAGCGCCATCTCAACGCGCATGCGCCGCTCAAGGTGCTCGACGGCTACGCGCCGTTCTGCAAGCTGCACGTGCATCGCAACTGGACCTCGACGCGCTGCCTGACGGTGCCGATCACCGATGCCAACCGCCACCTGCTGCGCTCCGCCTACGAGGCGCGCACGAAGCGCGAGCTGCCGGTGCTGGTGCGCTGGTTCGAAGGTGTCGAGGCGCCGGTCGCGAACTATCTCGTCGTGATCCTCTACAGCCGCGAGCAGATGGCGCGCGAGGGCACGCCGATCGACGCCGACTGGGGCGTGGTCGGCTGTCTGGCGACGGCCGCGCCCGAGGAGATTCCGATGGCGCCGATCACGATGATGCGCAACGCGCTCGGCGTCGAGGAAGGCGGCTCCGGCGTGCCGCTCGACCGCGAGGCCTACCGGCGCAGCGTCGAGTTCTGGGAGCGCAACGCCAACTGGCGGCCGTGACGCACGGGCCGTGACGCACGGGTGCTAGCGCGGATCGCCGCGGCGCGACATGACGCGGGTCATGGTGCGCGGCGGCCGTGCTGCCGAGACTCGTGCGCCCGAAGCCACGAGAGCGAAAAGCCGATGAGCGATCCCACGCCCTATGACCTGATCGGCGGCGAGAACGGCGTGCGCGCCCTCGCGGTCGCGTTCTATGACGCCATGGACCGCCTGCCGGAAGCGGCGACGATCCGCGCCATGCACGGCGAATCGCTCGACGGCATCAAGCAGAAGCTGTTCGAATTCCTGTCCGGCTGGCTCGGCGGTCCGCGGCTCTATTTCCAGAAGTACGGCCACGTCTGCATCGGCAGCGCGCACGGCCCGTATCCGATCGGCGAGGCCGAGCGCGACCAGTGGCTGCGCTGCATGGACATCGCGCTCGACGAGATCGGCGCCAGCGACGAGGTGCGCAACATTCTGCACGCGCCGATGTTCCGCATGGCCAACGCCATGCGCGATCGCTGAGGGCGAAGCCGTCGCACGCCCTCACGTCGCGGCGCCGTCGCGCGGCGTTTCACGGCGGCGCGGCGGTCGGCGCCGGCGCCGGGCCGGCGTCGAGGCGCTCCGCGAGCGCGCGCAGGTGCCGCGCGAACGGCATCACCGTCTTGACGCTGCCGAGCGTGACGAGCACGCCGTAGCGGCCTGAGCTGCGGTCCAGCCACGGATAGGTGCCGAGCGCGCCGGCGCTGCTGACGCGCGTGCAGCGGCGCCCGTCCTGCTGTTCGCACCACAGGCCGAGCCCGTACGACCAGGTCGGATCGATGCCCGGCGGCCGGAAGTTCTGCACCAGCGCGCTGCTGTAATCGGTTTCGATGGTGTCGATCGAGGCTTGCGACAGCAGCATGCCCGGCCGCTGCAGCGCGACGAGGAAGCGCGCGTAATCCTGCGCCGAGGTGTGCAGGCCGGCGGCGACGTTGGCGCTCGGCAGGTCCGCGCCCTCGCGATACCAGATCGGGTGCGCGTAGAAGCTCGACGCCATGCCGGCCGGTGTGGCGACCTCGTCGACGAACAGCGTCGTCCAGCGCCGGCCGCTGACGCGTTCGGCGAGGTGGCCGCCGATCTGCATGGCGATGCCGCCGTAGGTGAAGGCGGTGCCCGGCGCATCGTGCATCGGCAGCGCGACCAGACGCGCGAACAACTCATCGGCCGGCATCTCCGGCGAGTAGTTCAGCGCGTGGCCGAGATCGGCGCCGGCGGTATGGCTGAACAGCTGGCGTGGCGTCGTGCGGGCCCAGGGGCCGCCGAGTTCCGGCAGATAGGCCGACAGCGGCCGGTCGAGGTCGAGCCGGCGCTGCTCGACGAGCCGCATCAGCACGACGGCGGACACCCATTTGCTCGACGAGGCGACCGGCACGACGCTGTCGAAGCCGATCGCGCCGACCTGCACGCGCGCCTGCTCGGCGCCGTCGCGGCCGACGATCAGCGCCGCGCCGTCCAGTTCCAGCGCCGTCGTCATCTGCTGCAGCGCCGCGCGCAGATCCTCGACCGACGCGCGCGCCGGCAGCGCCGGGTCCGGCAGGCCGCGCGCGTGCATCCGGATGCGCAGGTTGCCGAGCAGCGCGCTGGCCGAGAAGCGCAGCAGCTCGGCGTCGTCGAGGCTGCCGTCGCCGTCGCGGTCGAACTGTGCGAAGTGCCGGCGCAGCAGCGGTCCGGCCTCCTCGGGTTCGAGCCGGCCGTTGCGGTTGAAGTCGAGTTCGGCGGCGAGCGTCCGCGTCATCCGCCACTGCCAGAACAGCAGGCCGCCGGTGGCGACGAGCGTCAGGGCGAGGCCTGCGAGCAGGATCTTCTTCATCGTCTCGCCTCCGTTCGCGCTGCGCGGCGCGCCCGCGCCGGTCGGCACTGCGGCGCGTGCGATACGCACGATGCCGGTGGCGTGTCGGTACGGCGCGCGCTGTGCCCGCGTCCTGTCCGGTGTTTCATGCCTGTTCTCCTCCCGCGTCAGGGTCGATGGTTCTGATTTCTTATTGTGCACAATGTATGCGCATTGGCCGCTTGTGCGCCACTCTGGGTTCCGGCCTTCGCGCTTGCGCAACTATCGAGATATTGCGGCTTTGTCGCATGTCCGCCAATCGCATCCGGAAATGGCGGTGGCCATTGACAAGCGAAGATTGCCGGAAATATTGTGCACAAAAATTGGCAGGACAACGATCCTGCCCGGAGGAGAGACATGCTTCGCAAGGTTCGCAGCGCCGTTTCGGAGCAGCGCCGATGATCGACCGGCGCGCCTTCCTGCTCGCCGGGCTCGGCCTCGCCGGCGGCTGCGCCGGCTGGCGGACGCGGCCTGCCATTGCCGCGCGCCGCGCCGAAGAGTGGCCCTGCTATGCGGCCGACAACGCAGCCAGCAAGTATTCGCCGCTCGACGCGATCCATGCCGGCAACGCCGGCCGCCTGCGCGTCGTCTGGGAATGGGAGTCGCCCGACGCGGCGATCCTCGACGCGCATCCGCAGCTCGGTCCCGGCGAGTTCCAGGCGACGCCGATCATGATCGGCGGCGTGCTCTACACCTCGACGGCGATGAGCCAGGTCGCCGCGATCGACGCGGCCAGCGGCCGCACGCTGTGGGTCTACGATCCGGGCACTTGGCGCCGCGGGCCGACCACGATCAAGGGCTTCCAGCATCGCGGCGTCGCCTGGTGGAGCGACGGCGAAACCTCGCGCATCTACATCGGCACCGGCGACGCGCGCCTGATCGCGCTCGACGCGCGCAGCGGCCGGCCGGTGCCCGGCTTCGGCCGCAACGGCGAGATCGACCTGCGCAGCGTCGGCCTGAGCCGGCCGGTCGAGCGTGATCCGGCCGATCTCTACGGCTGCACGTCGGCGCCGCTGGTCTGCCGCGACACGGTGGTGATCGGCGGCTACATCCACGACCGCGCGCTCAAGGACCCGATGCCGCTCGGCGACGTGCGCGGCTTCGACGTGCGCACCGGCGCGCTGAAGTGGAGCTTCCGCACCATCCCGCTGCCCGGCGAATACGGCGCCGACACCTGGCCGGACGGCGCGGCGGCGCGCATCGGCAACGGCAACGTCTGGGCGCCGATGAGCGCCGACGACGAACTGGGCATCGTCTACCTGCCGGGCAGCTGCGCGACCGACAATCTCTACGGCGGCCTGCGTCCCGGCGACAACCTGTTCTCCAGCAGCCTGATCGCGCTCGACGTCGAGACCGGCGCGCGGCGCTGGCATTTCCAGACCGTGCATCACGACGTCTGGGACTACGATCTGCCGTGCGCGCCGAACCTCGTCGATCTCGATATCGGCGGCGCGCGCGTCAAAGCGGTCGCGCAGGTCACCAAGCAGGGGCTGTGCTTCGTCTTCGACCGCGTCAGCGGCAAGCCGCTGTGGCCGATCGAGGAGCGCGCCGTGCCGCAGAGCACGATTCCCGGCGAGCGCAGCGCGCCGACCCAGCCGTTCCCGACGCGGCCGGCGCCGTTCGAGGTCAACGGTGTGACGCCGGACATGCTGATCGACTTCAGCCCCGAGCTGAACGCCGAGGCGCGGCAGATCCTCGAAACCTACCGCTATGGCCCGCTCTACACGCCGCTCGACCGCCGGCCGACGATCGTGCGGCCGAGCTGGCTCGGCGCCGCCAACTGGCAGGGCGCGGCGGTCGATCCGGACAGCGGCGTGCTCTACGTGCCCTCGCAGTCGGCGGCGACCGCGCTGGCGCTCGACGAGCACGGCGCGCCGGCGCTGCCGGACGGCGCGCGCGACACCGAGATCGCCGGCGCCTCGGTTGTGGTGCGCGGTCCGCGCGGTCTGCCGCTGTTCAAGCCGCCGTACGGCCGCATCAGCGCGATCGATCTGCGCCGCGGCGAGCTGCTGTGGACGCGGCCGAACGGTCCGGGCGCGACCGACAGTCCGGCGCTGGCGCCGTACCGGCTCGGCTGGATCGGTTCGCAGCAGCGCGCCGCGCCGCTGCTGACGCGCAGTCTGCTGTTCGTCGGCGAGGGGCCGCACGACCGGCGCTACGCGCAGAAGGTGCTGCGCGCCTACGACAAGCGCAGCGGCGAGGTGAAGGCCGAGATTGCGCTGCCCGGCCACACGCTCGGCGCACCGATGAGCTACGCCGTCGGCGGCCGCCAGTTCATTGTCTACGCGATGGGCTTCCGGCAGCGGCCGCACAAGCTCGTCGCGCTCGCGGAGGTTTGATGATGATGACGTTCCCGCGATTCGCCGCGTTCGTCCTGGCCTTCGCCCTGCTCGGCTTCGGCGCCGCGCGCCCGGCGGCGGCCGAGGCGGTCAAGTTCTACATCATGGTCGACGTTCCGGACCCGACGCAGCTGCTCGCGCTCGACCGCTGGTACCTGCGCTATCACGGTCCGGAAATGCATCGCGCGATGAAGACCTGGCAGCGCAACTACGTTTCGTACCGCAGCATCGCGGTGCCGGCCGAGGCCGAGCGCTACGGCGCGATCTGGCGCGGGCGCCTGACCGAGATCCAGTACGACCGGCTCGAAGACTTCTACGAAGGCCGCCGCAACAACCCGTATCTGGACCTGCTGACACCGCCGCCCGGCGGCTGGCGCAAGACCTTCTTCCGCACCGAGACGGCGACGCTGCCGATCAATCCGCCGGAAAACTATCTGGCGCCGGAGCCGTCCAGCGGCGTCGATCGCGGCTGGGTCGACCGCCCGCCGGCGACGCCGCCGAAGGAAACGCCGTACCTGCGCTGGGTGCTGTTCCTGCGGCCGCCGGCGGGCGTCGACGCCGAGGCCGCCGAGCGCTGGTTCCGCGAGGTGCACGTGCGCGAGGTCGCGCGCCTGCCGGGCCTGCGCCGCTACGTCGGCTATCGCAGCGTCGGCCGCGAATCGCGCTATTCGCGCGTCGTCGAGCTGTGGTTCGACGACTACGCCGCCTGGCGTCAGGCCTTCATCGAAGCGGCCCCGACTTTCACCGCGCCGCCCTGGGGCGGCACGTTCCCGTTCATGGATTCGGTGTCGACGTTCATCGGCGAAAACCCGGACGTCGATTTCATCAACGACCGGCGCGTCATTCCGTAGCGGCCGCCGGCCACAAGCGCAGATCCCGGACCACCGGGACGGCAGAGAAGGGGGAGAACATGGCTGGACAAGTGCCAGGGATGAGGCTGGCCGCCGCAATGGCGGTCCTGATGGCGGCCGGTGCGCTGGCGGCCTGCGGCAGTAGCGGCGGCGGCATCGACGAGGCGCGCGCCGCGGCGGCGGCGACGCCGGTCGACAGCTGCGTCAGCGCGCCGCTGGACGGCTACGGCGGACCGGGACCATACGCGGTCGCCGTGCAGAGCGTCGCCAATCCCGAGCGCCGCGGTGCGGAGGTCACCGTGTTCAGCCCGCAGGACGCCGGCACTGCGCCGCGCCCGGTGATCTTCTTCTCGCACGCGTTCGCCGCCGGCGAGCTCGACACCTACATCGAACTGCTGGAGCGGCTCGCCTCGCAGGGCTGGATCGTCGTGCACTCGCCGTACGGCATCCTCGAATCATTCCAGCTGCTGTCGCCGGGCAAGGTGCCGCCCGCCTACGACCAGCTGTGGGCGGGATTCGAGGCGGCGGTGACGCGCTACGGCGCCGAGCTGCACATGGACACCTCGCGCATCGGCTTCATCGGCCACTCGTTCGGCGGCGGCGCGTCGCCGGCGATGCTGACGCGCGCACTGGCGCGCGGCTGGGGCGGCAATGCGCGCTTCGTGTTCATCATGGCGCCGTTCCGCGTCTACGAGATCACGCCGGACGACTACGCGCGCTGGCCGTCCGACACGCGCGCGCTGATCGAGGTCTACGACGATGACGACACCAACGATCACCGCTACGCGATCGACGACATCTGGGCGCACCTCGGCACGATTCCCGACGCGCGCAAGGACTATCTGCTGCTCGGCAGCGCCACGCACGGCAGCTGCACGCTGCCGGCCGACCACGCGGTGCCGATGGCGCGCAACGGCCGTTACGGCCAGCTCAACGGCTTCGATCCCTGGGCGGTCTGGCGCCGCGCCGACGCGCTGGCGCGCTGTACGTTCGACGGCGACGCCACCGGCTGCGCGATCGCGCTCGGCCGCGGCGATGCCCGGCAGGCCGCCATGGGCAACTGGCTCGACGACGGCTCGCCGCTGCCGCCGATCCAGAGCCTGATTCCGCCGCAGCCGCGCAACTGCGGCGAGGGCGAGCGCTGCACGTTCCGACGCGACTGAAGGCGCGCGGTTCCAACCATAACGACAGAAGGGGGAGAGTCATGCGCATCGAAACGATGAGCGTGCTGATGCTGGCGTGCCTGTGCGCGTCGCCCGCGCTGTGGGCGCAGGACGGGGACGCATCGGCCCCGGCGCCGTACGCGACGCTGCCGGTGCCCGCCGCACCCGAGCCGCCGCCGGCGGTGGAGCCGGCGCCGGCCGCGCCGCCGGCGCTGGAGGAGATCGTCGTCACCGCCGAGAAGCGTTCCGACCGCCTGCAACGCGTGCCGCTGGCGATCACCGCGATCACCGCCGACCAGCGCGAGGAGCGCGGCATCAAGAGCGTCAACGACATCGCCGACGTCACGCCGGGGCTTTCGTACGACAAGGGCACCGGCAGCGATCGCATCAGCGTGCGCGGCATCGGCCGCCTGACGTCGGCGATCGGCACCGATGCCGGCATCGCCGTCTACAACGACGGCGTGTTCACCGGCAGCGGCACGCAGATCCAGAAATCGCCGCTGTTCGTCGATCGCGTCGAGGTGCTGCGCGGGCCGCAGGGCACGCTCTACGGGCAGAACTCGATCGGCGGCGCGATCAACGTCGTGTCCAAGCGGCCGTCGTCGCAGTTCGACGCGCAGGCGCGCGGCGCCTATGGCAGCTACGGTGCGTTCGAACTTGAAGGCTTCGTGTCCGGGCCGCTGCGCGACGGCCTGCTCGGCCGGCTGTCGCTGAGCCAGACCGGGCAGCAGGATGCGCAGTTCGACAACGAAGGTCCGGCCGACGGCCTCGGCCGCGAGCAGCATCGCCTGGCCGAGGCGCAGCTGCAGTTCGGCGACGGTGCACCGTGGCAGGTATGGACGCGCCTCTCGTACCGTGAGTGGGACGACCGCAAGCCGACCGCGAATCTGGTGACGCCGTACGTGCGCGATCAGTTCAGCAATGCCGTGTATCCGAATCCGGCGTACCGGTACGAACAGGAGAACCCGGGCGTCGGCAACTTTCACCGGATCAACACCAACCGCGACAGCGTCTACCAGATCAACGAGAACTACGCGGCCGTGCTCGAAGCGAGCTATGACCTGGGCGCGGTGCGCGCGAAGTATCTCGGCGGCTGGCAGACGCTCAAGCTGCCGCTGCGCGGCGACTTCGATCGCACTGCGCGCGGCGACTTCCGTGTCGGCCTGCCCGGCGATCCGCAGACCTTCACGCTGCTCGATCCCGACGGCTACACGATCTCCGGCGACATGCGCAGCCAGACCGACGTCGACAAGACCTACTGGTCCAACGAGCTGACGTTCTCGGGCGAGGACGAGCGGCTGCGCTGGATCGCCGGGCTCTACGAATCCGGTGATCGCAGCACTACGGTCGGCGTGCTGCGCAATCCCGGCCAGCCGCAGTACGAGCAACCGCTGACGCAGGCTTCCGTGCTCGGCGTGCCGAGCGCGGCGCTGCCCAATCCGGCGCGCGACGTGCTGCGCACGGCGGCCGATCTCGACGTGCGCTCGTACTCGGGGTTCGGCCAGCTCGACTGGCATCTGAGCGAGCGCGCCAAGCTCAGCTTCGGCCTGCGCTACACGCGCGACGAGAAGAAGGCGCGCGAGCAGCTGCGCATCGTGCTGTGGAGTCCCAGCAACAATCCGCTGGTCAGCGGCCTGTCGCTGCAGGACCTCGGTGCGACGATCAGCGATCAGCTCGACAGCCTGATCGGCCTCAATCCCGGACTCGATACCGGCGCGCTGCCGCCGACCGATCCGCTGTGCTGCACCGGGCGCGGCGACAACGAGCCGGCCTACGACATCACGCCGACGCTCAGCGGCGCGCCGGCGAGCACCAGCGGCCCCGCGGTGCGCCACCTGGATCGCTCGTGGACCGGTCGTACCGGGCGTCTAGCGTTCGACTACGCAGCCAGCCGGCGCGCGCTCGTCTACGCCAGCTATGCGCGCGGCTACAAGGCCGGCGGCTTCCGGCTCGGCGGCTTTTCGCAGGACTACGACGTCGGTCCCGAACATGCCGACGCCTTCGAGCTGGGTCTGAAGAGCGACTGGACGCCACTGCTGCGCACGAATCTCGCGCTGTTCTATACGCAGTATCGCGACGCGCAGGTGCCGCTGCTGTTCGACAACGGCGTCACCGCCGACAACCTGTTCATCAACCTCGAACGCTCGCGCAGCTACGGCGCCGAGCTGGAGAGCCAGTGGATCGCGCTGCGGGGCCTCAGCTTCAATTTCAGCTACAGCTGGCTGGTCGCCGAAATCCAGTCGGCGTGCTGTTTCGTCAATCTCGAAGTGCCGCCGGAGCAGCGCAGCCCGCAGGCGCTCGACGGCAATCGCCTGCCGTTCGCGCCCGAGCACAAAGCTTCGCTCAACGGTCTTTACCGCTACGGCTTCGAGCGCGGCGACCTGCTGCTGTCGGCGACTTACTCCTGGCGCGACAAGACCGACTATCAGGTCTTCAACGACCCGCGCGCGCGGGCCGATGCCTACGGCACGCTCGGCGCGCGCCTTGCCTGGATCGACCGCCGCCTGCCGGTGCAGCTCGCGCTGTTCGGCAGCAATCTGCTCGACGAGCAGCAGGTCACCAACATCGAACTCGGCACCGGCGCCGGCGTGGTGGGCTACGGCAAGGTCGTCAGCGTGTCCGATCCGCGGCTCGTCGGGCTCGAAATGCTCTGGTACTTCCAGTGACGCCGGCCGGCCGTTGAGCCATCGCCCGGCCGCGTCCAAGAGACCGGGCGCGGCCGGGCGATGTCGCGGCCATGCACGCATGCACCGGGCACGCTGCGCATCACTCGGGACGTGCCCCGACGCGAGCCGGCGCGGCGGGGCGCCGGCGCGTCCTACAACCCCAGCGCACTCAGGCCCGGATGGTCGGCGGGACGCGGCGCGCGGCGGTCCCAGTGGAACAGGCGTTCCTCGGCGCGGATCGGCCGCTCGTTGATGCTGGCGTGGCGATGGGCCATCAGGCCCTGCGCGTCGAACGCCCAGTTCTCGTTACCGTAGGCGCGGTACCACTGACCGGAATCGTCGCGGTACTCGTAGGCGAAGCGCACCGCGATGCGCGCGCCGTCATGCGCCCAGACTTCCTTGATGAGCCGGTAGTCCAGCTCGCGGTTCCACTTGCGGGTGAGGAACGCCACGATCTCGTCGCGGCCCTGGAAGATCTCGCTGCGATTGCGCCAGCGGCTATCCGGCGTGTAAGCGAGCGAGACGCGCTGCGGGTCACAGCTGTTCCAGGCGTCCTCGGCGGCGCGCGCCTTCTGCGCGGCGGTTTCGGCGGTGAAGGGCGGCAGCGGCGGGCGGCTCTGCATGGTGGATTTCCTCGGGGTGGGCGATCAATGTAGACAAGTCTGTCTACATCGCCACTGTGGCAGGTGTAGACAGGTTTGTCTACCATGCGCCGCATGACAACCATTGCCCAGCTCGCCGCTGCCTCCGAGGAAGAACGCGCCGCGCTGCCGCCGCGCGAGCGCATCCTGCAGACCGCCTACGCGCTGTTCTACCGGGACGGCATCCGCGCCACCGGCATCGACCGCGTAATCGCCGAATCGGGCGTCAGCAAGGTGACGTTCTACCGTCAGTTTCCGAGCAAGAACGACCTGATCCTCGCCTTCCTCGACTTGCGCCACGAACGCTGGATGGTCTGGTTCAGCGACGCGCTGCAGCGCCACGCCGCCAAGCGGCAGGGGCTCGATGCGCTGGTCGCCGCGCTCGGCGAATGGTTCGCGTCCGAGGACTTCCGTGGCTGCGCATTCCTCAACAGCGTCGGCGAGCTGGGCCACACGCTGCCGGAAGTGCTGGAGGTGACGCGCCGGCACAAGGCCGACATGGCCCGGGCCATCGAATTGCTGCTGCCGGCAGGGGCGGGGAGAAAGCAGATTGCCGCCGCGGCCGTGCTGGCGGCGGACGGCGCGATCCTGCATGCGCAGTACGAGCCGGGCGCGCAGGCCGCGCTCAAGCAGCTCACTGCCATCGTTCACGGTCTGGCGGCATAGCGCGCGGCCGGAGCCGGCGCTGCCGCATGTTTCACGCGGGGCGCGACGCTACACTGCGCGGCCGTTCCAAACACAAGGCCTGCGAATGTCCGTCGATGCTTTCCTGAAGCGCCTGCGCGAAGCGCCCGAGCAGATCGAGTTCTCCGAAACCATCGCCGCGATCGACGGCGCCTACGACTACACCCCGACCGCGTTCCGCAACGGCGATCTCCACAACGAAGCCGGGCAGAACGCCGGCTCGTGCAAGCTGTTCTCGTTCGCCCAACTGCAGGGCCTCACCGAAGCCGAAACGCTCGCCTGCTTCGGCCGCTACTACCGCGACGACGTCCTGAAGAATCCGGACGGCACCGAACACCAGAACATTCGCAACTTCATGCGGACGGGGTGGAAAGAGGTTCAGATTGGCGGTGACGTACTGAAAAAACGCTGTAGGGATTAAGTCGGCCTGCTGTTGGGCAATGGAGATCAGCGGCGTGGGTTTCGCTGGCTAGTTGCCAAGCCCTGTCTGGCAGCATCATTGGCTTGGACTCGAAGTAAAAAATCTCGGTAGGCTGGATTAACTTCCCAAACGATCTTTTGTAGGTCAGTCCAGCGTGATTTGCTGACGAGAGACGGGGACTCTTCAGGTTTGATGTGGCGATAACCATCTTTCTCCCGGACGTCAGAAATTCTTGCGTTTAGGACTCCAAGGTCAAACAGTAACTGTAAAAGAAGTAAGAAGCTATCATCGTCTTGCGGCTTAAGGGCGCGATTAAAAATTGAATGTGCGCCTGTAGATGGAATGCTGTGGCAATAATTCCGAAGGATTTCAAATGACGCTTTGAATGAACCTTGATCGAAGGGGATGAAGGCTAGCCGCTCCACTATTGCCTTTATTGAGGGGCATTCACTTTCACTTTCGTTTGACAAATACTCCACGCGTCCCATAGAGAAATCAGGCATTGCCGCATCAAGGTCATCTTGATTAATTCTGGCTGCGCTTCGCTGTTTTGCTTTTACGGCTAGGCTTCTGATCAACTGAACAGCGTCTCGCGGCCGCTCACGCGAGCGGCTTACGATTATGTCTTCCCAACTGCTCTGTTCCTTGCTCAAGGGCATATATGCAGTCTTTCCATCAAAGAAGACTTCAAATGGATTCAAGTCATCCCTGCCAGCGTCCCTTGCCGCTTCCCCGAGACGTTTGGAGACTATAGCGGCCAAGTGTTGCCTACTAGATCCAAGGCGCCTCACTAATGGTGCAAAGTGATCGGCTTGGTCTCGTTGTCCGGCTCCTTCTCTATTAATTCGCCGCCATACTTCTTCTCTTAAGGTTATGAGAACGCGAATTCTTTCGGAGTCTTGGGCGATTTTTCTGGCGGCCAGAAGAACTCCCCAAATTCTATTTAAGTGATCAGCTCTATCGGGTAAGGCGACTTGATCCGTATCGTCTAGAACTAAATATAGACAGCCCACAGAAGTTGATAGTTTTCTTACAATCGCTTCGCGCAGGGCAGGTAACTGCGGCGCCGATGGGCCATCGTCTATTTCTGTCAGATCAATTTCTGCTATCGGCTTCGCAAGCCGTGGAAGTAGAACGGCGAGACGAGAAATTAAGTCGGGGCGAATTATGCCTGTCTGTAGTCCGTGGTCTAGAAGTTCTTTGTCTTTCCCTCTGACCAGAGGTTGTAAGCGGAGCGCTAAATGCTTGGCAACGGCCCCGATCAAGGCCGCATACCCCACTCGCATATGTTCACCAACCGCCGCATCAGTTGCGAGATCGGCAAGCGCCATATCCCCTGGCGTGACTTTGACGAGCGGGATATCTGCGGGTAGGAGAAGCGATGCGAGCGCATCGATTAGCGCCGTTTTCCCTGTTCCCTTTTTGCCGACCAAAAGAAGCGGGCTGTGGGCCGGCGGTACTACTAAATCCGCGAAATTAGGATGTTCGACAAAGACACGTTGTATGAACTGGCGCTCGCCCTCTGCTGTTCCCGTCGGCACTAGTGCAAGCAGAGAGTCGAGCGCATCCATGGTTTTTTATTGCTTAGTTAATGTCTTGTATTATTTCTACTCGCTATTCTTAATCCCAGCTCAACGCGCCACCCGTCTGATACTCCGTCACGCGCGTTTCGAAGAAGTTCTTTTCCTTCTTGAGGTCGAGCACTTCGCTCATCCACGGGAACGGATTTTCGGCGCCGGGGTAGAGGGGCTTGAGGCCGATCTGGGCGCAGCGGCGGTTGGCGATGAACTTCATGTACTCGTTGAACATGCTGGCGTTCAGGCCGAGCACGCCGCGCGGCATGGTGTCGTGCGCGTAGCGGATTTCGAGGTCGGTCGCTTCCCGGATCATCTTCAGCGCTTCTTCCTGGAAGGCCGGCGTCCACAGGTGCGGGTTTTCGATCTTGATCTGGTTGATCACGTCGATGCCGAAGTTCATGTGCATCGCTTCGTCACGCATGATGTACTGGATCTGCTCGGAGACGCCGACCATCTTGTTGCGGCGGCCGAAGCTGAGCAGCTGCACGAAGCCGACGTAGAAGAAGATGCCTTCGAAGACGACGTAGAAGGCGATCATGTCGCGCAGCAGGCGCTGGTCGGCTTCCGGGGTGCCGGTCTGGAACGCCGGGTCGCCGAGCGACTGCGTGTACGGCAGGGCCCAGGCGGCCTTGTCGTGGATGCTCGGGATCTCGCGGTACATGTTGAACACTTCCGCTTCGTCCAGGCCCAGCGATTCGATGCAGTACTGGTAGGCGTGCGTGTGGATCGCTTCTTCGAAGGCCTGGCGCAGGATGTACTGGCGGCATTCCGGATTGGTGATCAGGCGGTAGACCGCCAGCACGAGGTTGTTGGCGACCAGCGAGTCGGCGGTGCTGAAGAAGCCGAGCGAGCGCTTGATGATGGTGCGCTCGTCCTCGGTCAGGCCCTGCGGGTCCTGCCACATGGCAATGTCCGCGGACATGTTGATTTCCTGCGGCATCCAGTGGTTGTTGCAGGCGTCGAGATACTTCTCCCAGGCCCACTTGTACTTGAACGGCACCAGCTGGTTGAGGTCGGCGTGGCAGTTGATGATCTTCTTGTCGTCAACGCGGATGCGGCTGGCGCCCATCTGCACGTCTTCGAGGCCGGTCGCGCCGGCTACTACAGGCGACGCGGCGTGCGTCATCGGCGGCACCGGCATTTTGGCGGCCGGGGCGGCGGGCGTGTTCGTGGCGGGGGTGTCGTCCCAGGTCAGCATTTCTTATCTCCATGTGCCGGGCAGCGTTGCCCGGTGGTCCGGTTGTTTGTTCGCGGCGCTTTGGCTGCGTCTGCGGCTTGTTAGGCCCTGAATGCCGGCATTTGCCGGCTTTTCCCCTGCCGGGCACCGCAGGGCGAAGGCCAGCTTCGCGCGGGTGTGGCGGCAGCTAAGAGTGCTCCGCGGTCCCAGGTGAGTCAAGCAAAAAATACTACGGGTTGTGGCTCAATCCGGCTTCCGCTTCTACATATTGTGATTGGACACAAGTTTTCCCGGCCTTGCCCCCATCTTGTGCACAGCTTTGTCCTCAGGCGCCCGAATGGGGCGCCAGGAAAACGGGCGGGCTGCAAGACGGGTCGGGCGCGGGCGATCGGCCGCCCTGGGCTCAGGCCGGGCCGCTGTAGCCGCGGGCGATGAGCACGATCAGCAGCGTGATGACGGCGATCGCCGTGAGCTGCACATGCACCAGCACGCGTGTCGAGCGCAGCTCGGTCTCGGCGGGCAGAGCGCCGCCGGCTTCCAGCGCGCGCCGCCAGCGGATGAAGCGCACGGTCGGCAGCAGCGAGAGCAGGGCGGCAAGCACGAACAGGCCGACCATGCCGTGGAACAGGCCGTTGTGCCAGTAGTAGTCGGCGCCCTTGGCGCCGTGCCAGACGCGCGCCAGCCCGGTGATGAAGACGAGCGCGGCCATGATGCCGTACAGGCGGTCGACGCGCGGCAGCAGGCGCACGGCGTCCGGCGTGCTGCCGATCTTCAGCAGATAAAGTTCGGTGACGGCGGCGCCGGTCATCGTCCAGACGGCGAGGTAGTGCAGCCACGGCAGGGCGACGGTGCTGAGCATGAAAGGCTCCGGTTGGGTGGGCTCGTCGAGTCTGGAAAGCCTGGTGGCGGCGCAGAAGCGCGGGGCCGGAAGGCGCTGGCACAATGCGGCACGGGCCGCTGCGGCCGTGATGGAGATGGTACGTGAAGAATCTGCGGAAGTCGGGATGGTGCTGGGTGCTGGGGGGCGCACTGGTCGCCGGCGGCGCGCATGCGGCCGATGCGACCGTCTCGTTCGCGCCAGTGACGGCGGTGCAGGGCGGCCTGGCGCTGCCGAAGCTGCAGCAGCCGGCGCCGCGGCTGTGGATTTCCGGCCAGCCGGCCCCGGCGCAGTTCGAGCAGTTGCCGGCCTCGGGCATCCGCCGCGTCATCAATCTGCGGCCGGCCGGCGAGACGCCGGATTTCGACGAGGCCGGCGCCGCGCAACGGCTGGGCATCGCCTATCGCAACCTGCCGATCGCCGGCGCCGGCGATCTCACGCTGGGCAACGTCCGCGCGCTCGATGCGCTGCTGGCGGAAGCGCCGGACACGCCGACGCTGCTGCACTGCGCAAGCGGCAACCGGGTCGGCGCGCTGATGGGCCTGCGCGCCGCCTGGCTGCAGGGCCGTCCGCTGAACGATGCGCTGGCGATCGGCCGCGCGCATGGTCTGGCATCGCTGGAAACCGTCGTTGCGCAACTGCTCGCGCGCGGCGTCCAGACCGCGCCCTGAGCACTTGCGCCGAGTCGGCGCGTTCGTCGCTTCGCCGGTTGTTTCAGCGTTGCGCTTTCGCGCACGCTCCGGCCAGAGGCGCCGCATCGCCGTAAAGCTTGCGCAGCGATCGGCCATGAAAAAGGCCGCCCCGAAGGGCGGCCTTTTCGTTTGCAGCAGGCGCTTCGACAACGTGCTTACTGGCAGGCCTCGCAGTCCGGATCGAGGATCGAGCAGACCTTGGCGCTGCCGGTGCCGGCTTCGAGCGTCGGCAGCACGATCGGCTCGGCGTCGGCCATGACCGGCTTCGGCGCGGCCAGCGCTGCGGCCGGGGCGGACGGTTTGGCGGCGCCGCCGCCGCCAGCACCGGTCTTGCCGACGGCGTTCAGGCGGTCGTCCTGGATCGTCGTCTTCTCGGCGTGCGTGGCGCCCAGCGTGCGCAGGTAGTACGTGGTCTTCAGGCCGGACAGCCAGGCGTGCTTGTAGAGCTCGTCCAGCTTCTTGCCCGAGGGCTGCGCCATGTACAGGTTCAGCGACTGCGCCTGATCGATCCACTTCTGGCGGCGGCTGCCGGCATCGACGAGGCGCCTGGCGTCGACCTCGAACGCGCACTTGTAGATGTCCTTCAGCTCCTGCGGGATGCGGTCGATCTTCTGCACCGAGCCGTCGAAGTACTTGAGGTCGTGCGCCATGACCTCGTCCCACAGGCCGAGCTTCTTGAGGTCGTTGACGAGGTATTCGTTGACGACCGTGAACTCGCCCGAGAGGTTCGACTTGACGTAGAGGTTCTGGTACGTCGGCTCGATCGACTGCGACACGCCGGTGATGTTGGCGATGGTCGCGGTCGGCGCGATCGCCATCGTGTTGCTGTTGCGGATGCCGGTGGCGCGGATCTGCCCGCGCAGCGCGTTCCAGTCGAAACGGCCGGACTCGCGGGTGTCCTGCTGCAGGTACTGCTCACCGCGCGCCTTGGCGAGGATCCGGATCGAATCGATCGGCAGGATGCCCTGGTCCCACAGCGAACCCTTGAAGCTCGAGTACGCGCCGCGCTCGATGGCGAGGTCGGCCGAGGACTTGACCGCGTAGTAGCTGATCGCTTCCATCGACTCATCGGCGAACTGGATCGCCGCTTCCGACTCGTACGGCAGGCGCAGCTTGTACAGCGCGTCGTTGAAGCCCATCACGCCGAGGCCGACCGGGCGGTGGCGCAGGTTGGAGTTACGCGCCGTGGCCACCGAGTAGTAGTTGTAGTCGATGACGTTGTCGAGCATGCGCATCGCGGTGCGCACGGTCTTCTCCAGCTTGACGAGGTCGAGCTGGCCGTCAGCGCCGATGTGCGACGGCAGGTTCACGGAGCCGAGGTTGCAGACCGCGATCTCCTGGCCGGCCTTGGTGTTCAGCGTGATCTCGGTGCACAGGTTCGACGAGTGCACGACGCCGACGTGCTGCTGCGGCGAGCGCAGGTTGCACGGGTCCTTGAACGTGATCCACGGATGGCCGGTTTCGAACAGCATCGACAGCATCTTGCGCCACAGGTTGAGGGCGGGGATGCGCTTGAAGTTCTTGATGCGGCCCTCGTCGGCGAGGCGCTCGTACTCCGTGTACTTCTTCTCGAAGGCCTCGCCGATCAGGTCGTGCAGGTCCGGCGTTTCTTCGGGCGAGAACAGCGTCCACGGGCCTTCTTCCATCACCCGCTTCATGAACAGGTCCGGCACCCAGTTGGCCGTGTTCATGTCGTGCGTGCGGCGGCGGTCGTCGCCTGTGTTCTTGCGCAGTTCGAGGAATTCCTCGATGTCGCGGTGCCAGGTTTCCAGATACGCGCACAGCGCGCCCTTGCGCTTGCCGCCCTGGTTGACGGCGACGCAGGTGTCGTTGGCGACCTTGAGGAACGGCACCACGCCGTTGCTCTTGCCGTTGGTGCCCTTGATCCAGCCGCCCATGCCGCGCACCGGCGTCCAGTCGTTGCCGAGGCCGCCGGCAAACTTGGAGAGCATGGCGTTGTCGTGGATCGCGCCGAAGATGCCGTGCAGGTCGTCCGGCACCTGCGTCAGGTAGCAGCTCGACAGCTGCGGACGCAGCGTGCCGGAGTTGAACAGCGTTGGCGTGCTCGACATGAAGTCGAAGCTCGACAGCAGCGTGTAGAACTCGATCGCGCGCGCTTCGCGGTCGATCTCGTTGATCGCCAGGCCCATCGCCACGCGCATGAAGAACGCCTGCGGCAGCTCGAAGCGCGTCTTGTTGCTGTGGATGAAGTAGCGGTCGTACAGCGTCTGCAGGCCGAGATAGTCGAACTTGCCGTCGCGGTCGGCGAGCAGCGCCTTGCCGAGCGCGTCGAGGTCGTAGAGCGCGAGCTTGGGATCGAGCAGTTCGAGCTCGACGGCCTTGTGGATGTAGGCGCGGAAGTAGTCCGGGTAGATCGCCTTCATTTCCTCGAAGGTCGGCCGCGTTTCCGGCATGCCGAGGAACTTCAGCGCCTCGTGGCGCATCGCGTCGAGCAGCAGGCGCGAGGAGACGTAGGTGTAGTTCGGCTCCTTCTCGATGCGCGCGCGGGCGGCGAGCGTCAGCGCCTGACTCAGCTCGGCTTCCGGAATGCCGTCATAGAGATCGCGCAGCGCGGCGGCGACGATCTCCTCGACGTTGACGTTGGCGAAGCCGGCGCAGGCTTCGCTGACGAGGCGGTGCATGCGGGCCTCGTCGAGCGCCACGACGCTGCCGTCGTCGCGCTTGACGCTGATCGACGGCTTGGCGGCGTCGGCCGGCGCGGCCTTGGCGGCTTCGGCGGCGCGCTTGCGGGTCTGTTCCTCGCGGTACAGCACGTAGGCGCGGGCAATCTTGTGCTCGCCGGCGCGCATCAGGGCCAGTTCGACGTGATCCTGGATGTCCTCGATATGCAGCGTGCCGCCGCCGGCCATGTTGCGCGTCAGCGCGGCCTGCACCGACTGCGTGATCTGCTCGACCTTCTCGCGCACGGCGGCCGAAGCCGCGGCGGCGCCGCCTTCGACGGCGAGGAAGGCCTTGGTGATGGCGACGGAAATCTTCTTGGCGTCGAAGCTGGTGAGCTTGCCGTTGCGGCGGATCACCTTGATGCCGCCCGGCGCGGTCGCCGCGACTTCCGCGGTGCTGACCAGCGTGTCCGGCGGGGTGCGGCGGCTTTCGACGGGCGAAGCGGTGGTTTGTGTCAGCATTTTTTGTGTCCCCTTCGAAATGAATCGGTCCCGGCCTGGGTTCCAGAGCGGGTGCCAGGTGCGCGCGTTCCTCGCTTATTTCCGTGGGAGCAGGGTGACGCGTGGCAGTGTCGCAAGACTAGGCTGCGCGCCTACGAGCGTCAACCGATTTTTCAACATGTTGTGGTTGTCTCCGCCATGAACCCCAATGGCTTGTGTCATCGCGGTGCAATACGGGTTCAAAACTTGTGCATAAGCTCGGGACAATCCGGCTTTGCCGACCGCAAACAGACACTTAGCAGCGCGTGCCCGGCGCCGGGCCAGCGTCGAAGCGGAATCGGCCGGCAAAAGCCCGGTTCCATGCGCGTTCCACCGGCTGCGACGATGTGACAATAAATCGATCATTATCGCGCTGAATGTCAATAAATCTCATACGCCGGGGGCTTCCGTCCGCGAAATTCGCGTTGTCGGTCACAGGCTTTGCCCCGATATGGCGTCGCGGCCCATCGTTTTTTTCGTGACGGAGATCGCGCACAGAAAAGACCCGAGGCCGCGGGCTGCGCGAATGGCGGCTGCGGGGTGCGTGGCGGGCCGCGCCGCCTGCGGCCGGCCGCCGCGGCGCGGCGACGGCGCGTTTCGCGGTGCGGAAGCGGCGAGCCGGCGGCGGCGCAGGCCGGCGCGGCGCGCGGCCGCGCGGCACAAACATCGGCTGGCGGAGGCGGCCTTCGGTGTCGCGCCGGCGCGGGAGGACGTCCCGGCGACGCCGGCGGCCCGGCCCGGCTACGGCGCCTTTCGCCGGCTCAGGGCGCGGCCTGGCTGACGACGGCCTGGCTGGCGACGGTGCTGGCCGGCGCGGCGCCGTCGGTGCTCGACCAGCCGCCGCCGAGCGCGCGGATCAGCGCGACGCTGGCGCGCAGGCGGTTGGTTTCGAGACTGACACTGTCGCGCTGCGTGGACAGCGCCGCGGTTTGCGCGCTGGTCACTTCCAGATAGCTGGCGGCGCCTTCGCGGTAGCGCGTCATCGCGTAATCGACCGACTGCTGCGCCGCGGCGACGGCCTGCGCCTCGTCCTCGGCCGCCGTGCGGTAGCGCGACAGCAGCGCGAGGTTGTCTTCGACCTGTGCGAACGCGGCGAGCGCGGTGGCGCGGTAGCGGGCGCCGGCTTCGTCGAGCGCGGCGCGCGCCTGACGCACCTGCGCCTCGCGCAGGCCGCCGTTGAACAAGGTCAGCGCCAGATTCGGCCCGGCCGACCAGAACAGATTGGAGGCCTTGAACCAGTCGGTGCGCTCATAGCTGGCGTAGCCGATCGTGCCGCCGAGGCTCAGCGTCGGGAACCAGGCGGCGCGGGCGATGCCGACGCTGGCATTGGCCTGCGCGGTGCGGCGTTCGGCGGCGGCGATGTCCGGGCGGCGCTGCAGCAGCGTCGCCGGCACGTCGGCCGGCACGTCCGGCAGGCTCAGGTGCGCGGTGCGCGGCGCGATCGCGAAGCTCGACGGCGATGCGCCGACCAGCACGGCGATGGCGTGTTCGAGCACGGCACGGCGTGCGGCCGTGGTCGAAACCTGCGACCTGGCGGTCTGCAGCTGGGTGCGGGCGCGGGCGACGTCGAGGCCCGACGCGGCGCCGGCGGCCTGCCGCGACTGCGTCAGCTCCAGCGCTTTTTCGTAGGCGACGACGGTGTCCTGCAGCAGCTGCTGCTCGATGTCGAGGCCGCGCAGCTGGATATAGCTGTCGGCCAGCTCCGCCTGCAGCGACAGCCGCGCCGATTCCAGATCCGCGGCGGCCGCGGCGAGGCTGGCGTCGCCGGCCTTCACGGTATTGCGCACACGGCCCCAGAGATCGAGCTCGTAGCCGGCCGACACGCCGAGCGTGTTGTTGCCGTAGTAGTCGGGCAGCGAGCCGGTCGGTGGTTGCAGGTCCGAACTGCGGTCGCGTTCGACTTTGCCGCCGAGCGAGAAGCTCGGGAACAGCGCGGCGCGCGACTGGTCGCGATAGGCGCTGGCCTGCTCGTAGCGCGCCAGCGCCGCGGCGAGGTCCGGGCTGTTCAGGGCGAGGCGTTCGGCCAGCGCGTTCAGCTCGGCGTCGCCGTACCGCGTCCACCAGGCGCCGCGCGGCAGGTGATCGGCCGGCGCGGCCGGCGTCCAGCCGTCGGCGGCGGCTTCCTTGTAGTGCTCGGCGAGCGGCACCGCCGGCACTTCGTACTTCGGCGCGAACGAACAGGCGGCCAGCGCCGCCAGGCTCAGCATGGCGAAGGCCGGGCGCGCAGCTGCGGGCAGGCGGGGCATCGCGCTCAACCCTTCTTCGCCGCGCCGGCCGGCGCGGCCTTGTCGTCCGCCGGCTTCTCGGCGACGCGCACGCTATCGCCTTCGAGCAGCGAATCGGGCGGGCTGTCGATGATGCGGGCGCCGGCTTCGAGGCCCGACACCTCGACGACCTTGCCGAGGTCGCGGGTGATCGTCACCGGCTTCATCGCCACCTTGCCGTCGGCGCCGAGCGTCGCGACCTGCATGCCGTCGGCGTTGAAGATCAGCGTGCTCGCCGGAATCGTCGCGCCGACTGCGCGGCCCGGCAGTTCGAGGCTGACGTCGGCGTAGCCGCCCGGCAGCAGCGCGCCGTCGGCGTTGTCGACCACCATTTGCACCAGCGCGCCGCCGGACGTGGCGCTGACCGCGCGTGCCATGCTTTCGATGCGGGCGTCGAAGCGGCGGCCGGGCTGTTCCGGCACGTTCAGCGTCGCTGCCTGGCCGATCTGGATCGACGGCACGTACACCTGCGGCACCTGCGCGTAAAGGCGCAGGCGCCGCGTGTCGGCGACGACGAACAGCGGGCTGCCGGCGCCGGCCGTGATCAGCGCACCGAGGTCGGTGTTGCGCGCGGTAACGACGCCGTCGAACGGCGCGACCACGCGCTTGAAGCCCTGCGTGGCGACCAGACGCTCGAGATTGGCGCGCGCCGACCGGGCGGCCGCTTCCTTGACCGCGGCGTCGCCGGTCTTTTCGTCGACTTCCTGCTTCGATACCGCGTCGGTGCCGAGCATCGACTGCCAGCGCTTGGCGGTGCTGCGCGCCAGCTCGGCGTCGGCCTCGGCCTTGGCGAGATCGGCGCGCGCCTGCGCGAGCTGCTGGTCGAGTTCCGGCGTCTCGATTTCGGCGAGCACCTGGCCGGCCTTCACCGGCGCGCCGATGTCGACGGTCCAGCGCTTCAGGTAGCCGCTGGCGCGCGCGTACAGCGGCGCCTGCGCGTAGGCCTCGAGGCGGCCCGGCAGCTGCAGCGCGGCGGCGGCGCCGAGCGGCTGTGGCTGCACGACGGCGACCGTCGGAATGGCGTTCTCGGCGGTCCAGGCGCGCAGCTCGCTGGCGCCGCGCGCGCGCGTCGTCAGGCCGATCGCGACGATCGCCAGCAGCACGAGGGCCGCGACGATCGCCGCGGTGCGCAGGCCGCGCGGCGCGGCGGGGGCGGTGTTAAGGGGCGACATGGGCAACTCCCGCAGGGGCGGACGGTGAGGGCGTGGCGCGGCCGTGGCGCGCGTGGACGATGCTGAAGACGACCGGCACGAAGATCAGCGTGGCGGCGGTGGCGAACATCAGGCCGCCGATCACGGCGCGGCCGAGCGGCGCGTTCTGCTCGCCGCCCTCGCCGAGGCCGAGCGCCATCGGCGCCATGCCGATGATCATCGCCAGCGCCGTCATCAGCACCGGGCGGAAGCGCACGAAGCCGGCTTCCAGCGCCGCCTGCACGGCGTCGCCGCTGTGGGCCAGGCGCTCGCGCGCGAAGCTGATGACGAGGATCGAGTTGGCGGTCGACACGCCCATGCACATGATCGCGCCGGTCAGCGCCGGCACCGACAGCGTGGTGTGGGTCGTGAACAGCATCCAGACGATGCCGGCGAGCGCGGCCGGCAGCGCCGTGACGATGACGAACGGGTCGGACCAGGACTGGAAGTTGACGACGATCAGGAAGTAGATCAGCACCACGGCGCCGAGCAGGCCGAACAGCAGACCGGAGAACGCCTGGTTCATCGTCTGCACCTGGCCGCGCAGCGTCACGGTCGTCGCGCGCGGCGCATCGGCGGCCGCGGCGTCGACGAGCTTCTGGATGTCGGCGGCCACGGCGCCGAGGTCGCGGCCCTGCGGCGTCGCATAGAGGTCGACGACCGACATGATGTCGCGGTGCGAGACCACGGCGTCGGTGGCGCCGCGCCGGATCGTCGCCAGGCTGCCGAGGATCTGCGTGCCGCTGCCGGTCGCGATCGGCAGCGACTGCAGGTCGGACAGCGAATCGAGCCGGTACTGCGGCACCTGCGCGACGATCGGATAGGACACGCCGTTCTGCGGATTCAGCCAGAAGGTCGGTGAGACCTGGTTGGTGCCGACCAGCGAGATCACCATGCTGTTGGTGACGTCGCGGGCGGTCGCGCCGAGCTGCTGCGCGCGCGAACGGTCCATCGCGAGTTCCAGCGTCGGGTAGCGCTGCGACTGCTGGATGCGCGCGTCGGCGACGCCCGGCACCGCACGCAGCTGGCGCAGCAGCGTACGTGCATAGGCGTAGTTGGCGTCGCTGTTCGGGCCGCGGATCTGCAGGTCGATCGGCGCCGGCGCGCCGAAGTTGAGGATCTGGCTGACGATGTCGGCCGGCAGGAACGAGAAGGTCACGCCCGGGAACTGCCGCGGCAGCGCCTCGCGCAGCTGCTGCACGTATTCCGCGGTCGGGCGGTGCCCGGCCTTCAACGCGACCTGGATGTCGCCGTCCTGCGGGCCGATCGTGCCGGTGTTGTTGTAGGTGTTGTTGATGCCCGAGATTGGCAGGCCGATGTTGTCGGCGATCGCCGCCAGCTCGTCGGGCGGGATGATCTTCTTGATGGCCTCGGCGATGTGCGCGAAGGTCTGCGAGGTTTCCTCGAGCCGCGTGCCGATCGGCGCGCGGGCGTGGATCAGGATCGCGCCGGAATCGACCGACGGAAAGAAGTTGCGGCCGAGCATCGGCACCAGCAGGAACGACAGGGCGATGAAGGCCAGGAAGCCCGGCACGAACACCCGGCGCTGCCGCAGGGCCAGCGCCAGCAGGCCGTGATAGCCGTCGCGGACGCGCTCGAAGCGCGACTCGAAGCCGCGCTGGAAGCGCACCAGCGGATTGCGCGACGGCGGCAGCGCGGCGTCGTTGCCGTGCAGGTCGGTATGCGGTGCGTGCGGCTTGAGCAGGTACTTGGCCATCGTCGGCACCAGCGTGCGCGACAGGAAGAACGAGCAGGCCATCGCGAACATCACCGCCATCGCCATCGGCACGAACAGGAAGCGGGCGACGCCTTCGAGAAAGAACATCGGCACGAACACGATGCAGATGCACAGCAGCGACACGAAGGCCGGCGTGACGATCTGCTGCGCGCCGTCGAGGATCGCGGTTTCGACGTCCTTGCCCTGTTCGAGATGCCAGTTGATGTTCTCGATCGTCACGGTGGCGTCGTCGACGAGGATGCCGACCGCCAGCGCCAGGCCGCCGAGCGTCATGATGTTCAGCGTCTCGCCGGCCAGCGACAGCAGCGAGATCGCGCCGAGCACCGACAGCGGGATCGACACGGCGATGATGACGGTCGAGCGCCAGGAGCCGAGGAACAGCAGGATCATCAGGCTGGTCAGCGCCGCCGCCAGCGCGCCCTCGTGCAGCACGCCGTTGACGGCGCCGCGCACGAACAGCGACTGGTCGCCGATCAGATCCATCTTCAGTCCGTCCGGCACCAGCGCCTTCAGCGATTCGACGCGGGCGCGGATGCCGTCGACGATGTCGAGCGTCGAGATCGCGCCGTTCTTGAACACGGTCAGCAGCACCGAGCGCCCGCCGTTGACGTGCACGATGTTGCTCTGCACGGCGTTGCCGTCGTGCACCAGCGCGACATCGCGCATGTAGACGTTGGTGCCGCCGACGGCCTTGATCGGCAGGTCGTTCAGCTCGTCGAAGCCGAGCGGCGCATTGTTGAGCTTCACCGTGTAGTCGAAGACGCCGATCTTCTGCGTGCCGACCGGCAGGATCAGGTTCTGCGCGGCGAGCGCGTTCGACACGTCCTGCGGCGACAGGCCGCGCGCCTGCAGCTTGGCGTTGTCGATGTCGATCATGATCTGGCGCGTCTTGCCGCCGAACGGGAACGGCACTGCCGCGCCCGGCACGGTGACGAGCTGCGTGCGGATCGTGTTCATCGCCAGGTCGCCGAGGTTCTGCTCGGAGAAGCCGGGGCCGGACAGCGCGAGCTGGATGATCGGCACCGTCGAGGCGTTGTAGTTGAGGATCAGCGGCGGCGTGGCGCCGGCCGGCATCTGCTTGAGCAGCGTCTGCGCGATCGCCGTGACCTGCGCGTTGGCGGTCTGGATGTTGACCGTCGGCTGGAAGAAGATCTTGACGATGCCGAAGCCGACCATCGAGTTCGATTCGATGTGCTCGATGTCGTTGACGGTGGTCGTCAGCGCTCGCTCGAACTGCGTCGTCATGCGGCCCGCCATCTGGTCCGGCGGCAGGCCGGAGTACTGCCAGACGACGGCGATCACCGGAATGCGGATTTCCGGGAAGATGTCGGTCGGCGTGCGCAGGTAGGACAGCGGACCGACGATCAGGATCAGCAGCGCCAGCACGATGAACGTATACGGGCGCGACAGTGCGATTCTGACCAGACCCTGCATGAGGTGATCCGTGTAGAGGCGGGCGGGCCCGGCAGTATGGGCGCGGGGCCTTAGCGCAGTCCTGTCCCGTTCATGAAGAAAAAGTCATCTGTGCGACGGCTCGCGCGGGTGACGCCAGACCGGCGCCGTTGCCGGCGCTGCACCGCGCGTCAGGCGGCGCCGGAGAGGTCGCGCGGCACGCAGTACAGCGACACGCGTGCGCCGCCGTGCTCGCTTTCGCCGATTTCGAGGCGGAAGCCATGCAGGCGCATGATCGCCGAGACGATGCTGAGCCCGAGACCGGAGCCGGGCAGGTGGCGCGTGCAGTCGCTGCGGTAGAAGCGCTGCAGGACCGCTTCGCGTTCGCCGGGCGGAATGCCGGGGCCGCTGTCGACCACGCACAATTTGGCGCCGCCGTCGTAGGGGCGCAGGCGCATGCGGATCGCGCCGCCGGGCGGGGTGAACTTGACGGCGTTGCTGAGCAGATTGCTGATCGCCTCGAACAGCAGCTCGCGGTCGGCGGGGATCGCCGGCAGGGCCTCCTCGATCTCGATCTGCAGCTGCACGTCCTTGTCCTCGGCCAGCGGCGCATAGAGATCCTGCAGCTCGCGGACCGTCGCGGCGAGATCGACGTGGCCGAAGCCGGCGCGGCGGCGCAGGTCTTCCATCTCCGAGATGCGCAGCAGCGCGGCGAAGCGGGCCAGCAGCGCGTCGACGTCATCGATGCAGCGGTCGATGGTCGCGGCGCGCGCATCGGCCGGCGCGGTCTGCGTGCGCAGCCGGTGCAGCTGCGCACGCAGGCGCGTCAGCGGCGTGCGCAGGTCGTGGGCGATGTTGTCGCAGACGCCCTTGACCTCGCCCATCAGGTGTTCGAGCTCGGCGAGCATGGTGTTGACGATGGTCGCCAGCAGATCGAGCTCGTCGCGGCGGCGGCTGACCGGCAGGCGCGCGTCGAGTTGTCCCTGCATGATCGGCTGCACGGCGGCCTCGATCGCGCGCACCCGGCGCAGCGGGCCGCGGCTCAGCAGGTAGCCGCCGATCAGGCCGGGGATCAGCGTCAGCGACAGCGCCCACAGCAGGCTCTGGCGCAGGATCAGTCCGACCTGCTCGATGACGTTGGTGCCGCGCGCCAGCACCATCAGCTCGCCGCTCGGCAGATACAGCGCGAGCGTGCGGGCCGGAAACTCGCCGTCGCGATCGCGCCGTTCGATGCCGCGCGCCAGCAGGCGGACGCGGCCGTCGGCCGGCAGGCCCTGCGGCGGTCGTCGCAGGTTGCCGCTCAGATAGCGGCCGTCGGGCGTGAACAGTCCGTACGCCATGACACCCTGCAGGTCGATCGCGCTGGCGGCCTTCATCGCCTCCGGCAGGCGCTCGCGCTCGATGGTCGCGAAATAGTGGGCGCGCTGTTCGAGGATCTGGTCGACGACCGTCGACAGATAGTTGCGCGTCTCCCAGTGCACGACGCCGATCAGCACCGCGCTCCAGACCACGAACAGCGCGCCGTAGATGACGATCAGCCGCGTCGTCGACGAGCGCCACGACAGGCTCAGCTCGATCGGTACGCTGTTGCCGGGCGGCCCCGCCGGCGCCCTGCTCGGCGCACGCGGCGTCGCCACCGCCGCGGCGTCGGCCTTCGGGGTCACGTCCGCGGCCGGTTCAGCCGGCATCGGCGATCATGTAGCCGGAGCCGCGCACGGTGCGGATCAGCGGCGGCAGGCCGGGGTGGTCGACCTTCTTGCGCAAGCGGCCGATGTGCACGTCGATCAGGTTGGTGCCCGGATCGAAATGGAAGCCCCACACCGTCTCGAAGATCATCATCCGCGTCAGCACCTGGCCGGAGTTGCGCATCATGAATTCCAGCAGGCGGAACTCGGTCGGCAGCAGCTCCAGCTCGTGGCCGGCGCGCCGGGCGGTGCGCGTCATCAGGTTCAGTTCGAGGTCGCCGACGCGCAGTTCGGTGGCCGGCGCGGCGCTGCGCCGGCGGCGCATGAGCACCTCGACCCGGGCCGCCATCTCGTCCGGCGCGAACGGCTTGGTCATGTAGTCGTCGCCGCCGGCGCGCAGGCCGCGCACGCGCTCGTCGACATCGGACAGCGCGCTGATCATCAGCACCGGCGTCTCGATGCCGACCTGGCGCATGGTGGTGACGATCGCCAGACCATCGAGGCCCGGCAGCATGCGGTCGAGCGTGACGGCGTCGTAATGCGCGCCGACCGCCTTGACGAGGCCGTCGCGGCCGTTGTCGACCCAGTCGACTTCGATGCCGTGCGCGCCGAGTTCGGCGATGATCTCGCGCGCCGTGACCTCGTCGTCTTCGATCGTCAGAACCTTGGACATGGTAGAAACTGCGTTGCCGGCCGAGACCTTACCCGAAGCCGCGCCGATTCCCAAACCACGATCCCCCTCTTTTCCGCGCCGCGCATGACTCAGCCCGAAGCCGCCCCGACCGCCGATCCGACCGGAACCGGGCGATCGCCGCGCAAGCGCGTGGCGGTACGGCGCTGGTGGACCGGGCTGCCGGACGCTGCGCAGCGCAGCGCCGCGCTCGACGCGGCGATCGGGCGCCTGCGCGCCGCCGGCGAAGCCGAAAGGCTGGAAGCGCTGCGCGGGCTGGTCGCCGCCGTGCGCCCGGCGCGTCCGCAGCAGGGCAACGTCGCGCGCGCGCAGCTGCTGAACCTGACGCAGCGGGTGCGCGAGGCGCCGCAGGCGCGCGCCGCGGTGCGCGATGCGCTGCTGTGGCTGCTCGGCACGCGCCAGCCGCTGCGCCTGTTCACCGAGTCCGGCGTGCTGCCGCAGGAAGGCCTGTTCGCCGGTCTGTGGCGGCGCCTGACCGATCGTCTGCTGCCGGAGGAGTGGCGGCCGAACGAGCTCAAGGATTGTCTGCATTTCCTGTTCGACCGCGAGACCGATTACCTGTGGGTCGACGCGGTCGACGACGCGGTCTGGGTCGCGCTGCTCGACGCGCTCGACTTCTCCGCCGCCGGGCCCGAACGGCCGACGATGGCGATGCCGATCCTCGAAGCGCTGCAGGTGGTTTCGTACCGCATCGCCGCGATCGGCCTCGAACCCGAGCTGGTGCGCAACCACCCGGCGATCGAGCGCTACGAATCACCGTTCCTGATGCAGAACGTCGAGCTGCGCGACTACCTGGAGGAGCGCAAGCGGGCGCTCGCCGAGCAGCGCGCGCCGGCCCTCGACGACCGCCACCTGCTGGTGCTGCTCGAGCAGTGCGGCGAGATCGTCGACAAGGTCCGCAAGCAGGCGGCGCAGAGCGGCGCCAGCGTCAGCCTGACGGTGCTGCTGGTGCGACTGTCGCAGAACCTCGAGCGCCTGCGCCTGCTGCTGCGCCTGCTCGAACCGCAGCAGGCGCATGATCTCAACGTGCTGCGCGTCGGTTTCTTCAAGGTGCTGGTGCGCGCCGAGAACCAGCGCAACAGCGTGGCGCAGACCTGGCGGCAGATCATCGAGCTGCTTGCCGCGCGCATCACCGAGAATGCGAGCAAGACCGGCGAGCATTACGTGACCGCGTCGCGCCGCGAGTACTTCGGCATGCTGCGTTCCGCGCTCGGGGCCGGCTTCATCGTGCCCTTCATGGCGATGCTGAAGATCGCGATGGGTGCCGAGCCGCATTCGCCGCTGGCGACGGCCCTGCTGTACAGCCTCAACTACGGCCTCGGCTTCGTGCTGATCTACCTGCTGCATTTCACGATCGCGACCAAGCAGCCGGCGATGACGGCCTCGTACCTGGCCGCCAGCATCGCCAATGCCGAGGGCCGCGACCGTTTCGGGCCGCTGGTCGAGCAGATCGTGCGCACGCTGCGCACGCAGTTCGTCGCGATCTTCGGCAACGTGCTGTTCGCGTTCGCGATCCCGGTCGCGGTGGCGACGGCGATCCAGCTCAATACCGACACGCATTTTCTCGACGCCGGCAAGGCCGAGCACCTGCTGCACGAACAGAATCCGTTTGCGAGCCTGGCCTGGCTGCACGCGGCGATCGCTGGTGTCTGCCTGTTCCTGGCCGGGCTGATCTCCGGCTACTTCGACAACAAGGCGGTCTACAACCGCATTCCGCAGCGCCTGCAGCAGAGCCGCGCGCTGCGCCGCTGGCTCGGCGCGGCGCGGCTGGCGCGGCTCTCGGCGTACCTGGAGAACAATCTCGGCGCGCTGGCCGGCAATTTTTTCTTCGGCTGCATGCTCGGCTCGATGGGCACGCTCGGTTTCATCCTCGGCCTGCCGCTCGACATCCGTCACGTGACGTTCAGCGCAGCCTACGTGGGCTATTCGGTGGTCGCGCTCGACTGGGCGATCGGTTGGCAGTACGGCCTGCTGCTGGCGCTCGGCGTACTGGGCATCGGCCTGATCAACCTGACGGTCAGCTTCGGTCTGGCGCTGTGGGTCGCGCTGCGTGCGCAGCGCGTGCGCTTCGAGGACCGCCGCGAGCTGCTGCGCCGGCTCTGGCGTCGCTTCCGGGCGCGGCCCAGCGAGTTCTTCTGGCCGCCGAAGGACGCCGATGCGACTCGTCCGCAGCAGGAGCCGCCCGTGGCCTGACGGGCGCGCACGCCGTTCAGCGCGGCGCGGCGTGCAGCCAGAGCAGGCCGAGCATGATCGTGGCCATCGCGGTCGGGGCGTGGCGGCGCAGCGGCGGCAGCGGCAGCCGCTGCGCGGCGTGTCCGAGCCCGCGCAGCGCCAGCAGTGCGACGCCCGCGAGCGACCAGTGGCCGAACGCGGTCGCCGGGTCGCCCGCGGCATTCCACAGCACGAGCGCCGCGGCGTGCAGCAGCAGCGCGGCGAGGCCGCGCTCGAGGCGCGACGAATCGTCGCCGCCGCCGGGCAGGCGCACGCCGGCGGCGGTGAAGCCGAGCGCGGCCAGATCGACGAGGCTCATGGCGTCGCGCCGGTCGGCGCGGGGAAGCAGAGGATCGACACGGCAGACCTCGCAGGCAGCGGCGCGCGCTGCAGTCGAAAAAGGAGGCTGCCGGCGGCGGGGCGGCCGCGAGGTGGCGAAGGCCGGGAGGAGGACCCGGCCGGGAAGATGATAATGGTTTTCATCTTTGAGGCAAGCGAGGGCGGCGCGCTGACTGCTGCGCCGGCGTCGCGGCGCGCCGGCGGCGAATGCCCTGTCGTGGCGCAGTGGCTATGCTCGCGAACAACGGAGGAATAAAACCATGAGCCTAGCCGTGCAGTTTCTGACGCATAGCGTCGACAACCAGGCCCCGCCGCTGGTCGACTACAACGCCTATCTGACCGATCCCGCGCTGCGCGAGGCGGTCGCCCGCGAGGGCGGCGGCTGGGCCGAGGCGCATCTGTCGGCCTATGGCGCGGTCGCCGGTGGCGAGCTGATCGCCCTCGGCTTCGCCGCCAACGAGAACAAGCCCAAGCTCAAGACCTACGACCGCTACGGCCATCGCATCGACGAAGTCGAGTTCCATCCGTCGTATCACCGCGTGATGCAGCTCGGCATGCAGTACGGCGTGCACGCCTTTGCGTGGCGCAATGCCGACAAGGCCGGTGCGCACGTCGCCCGCGCCGCGATCTCGTACCTGCACAACCAGGCCGAGTCGGGCACCAGCTGCCCGCTGACGATGACGCACTCGGCGGCGCCGGCATTGCTGCATACGCCGGAGCTGGCGCAGCGCTGGCTGCCGCTGATCCATTCCTACGAGTACGACTCCCGCGTGCTGCCGGCGGCCCAGAAGAAGGGCTGCACGATGGGCATGGGCATGACCGAGAAGCAGGGCGGCTCGGATGTGCGCGCCAATACCACGAAGGCTTATCCGCTCGGTGGCGGCGTCTACGAGATCGTCGGCCACAAGTGGTTCTTCTCGGCGCCGATGTGCGACGCCTGGCTGGTGCTCGCCTACGCCGAGGCGGGGCTGAGCTGCTTTCTGGTACCGAAGCTGCGGCCGGACGGCTCGCGCAATCCGATCCGCGTCCAGCGCCTCAAGGACAAGCTCGGCGACTGGAGCAACGCGTCGAGCGAAGTCGAGTTCCTCGGCGCCTATGCCGAGCGCGTCGGCGACGAAGGCCGTGGCGTGGCGACGATCCTCGAGATGGTCTCGCTGACGCGGCTCGACTGCATGATCGGTTCAAGCAGCCTGATGCGTCAGGCGCTGGTGCAGGCGGTGCATCACGCCCGCTATCGCAAGGCTTTCGGCAAGCGCCTGATCGAACAGCCGCTGATGCAGAACGTGCTGGCCGATCTCGCGCTCGAGACCGAAGCGGCGACGGCGCTGACCATGCGTGTCGCGCGCGCGGTGGACGCGTCCTCGCGCGACGCCGGCGAAGCCGCGTTTGCGCGCATCGCCACCGCGATCGGCAAGTACTGGATCTGCAAGCGCTGTCCGCCGCTGGTCAACGAGGCGCAGGAATGCCTCGGCGGCGCCGGCTACGTCGAGGAAACCAACCTGCCGAGGCTTTATCGGCAGGCGCCGCTGAACTCGATCTGGGAAGGCAGCGGCAACATCCAGTGCCTCGACGTGCTGCGCGCGCTGGCCAAGGAACCGGAATCGCGCGAAGCGCTGTTCGCGGAGCTGCTCAGCGCGCGCGGCGAGCACGCCGACCTCGATCGCGAGATCCACTGGCTCGGCCAGGCCTTCGACGATCGCGCGACGCTGGAGCTGCGCTCGCGCATGGTCGTCGAGCGCACGGCGCTGGCGCTGCAGGCGGCGATCCTGCTGCGCGCCGGGCTGTCCGACGTCGCGGCAACCTGGTGCAGCAGCCGTCTCGGCGGCGAGCACGGCCTCAACTACGGCACGCTGCCGGCGCAGGCGCCGTTCGGGTCGCTGATCGAGCGTGCGTTTCCGGGCTGATCGTCGCGGCATCTGCCCACGCGCGGCGGCATCGCCCGCCGCGCGTGGGTTCGCCCGCCAGCGAGCGCCGACGTGGAGCAAAAACGCGGCGCAAAGAAAAACCGCGCAAGAGCGCGGTCTTCGGCGCGGCGTTGGACGCCGCTGCGGGATTAATGGGGCGAGAGCAGTTGAAGAACGGCGGCAGTGCACAGTTTTCAATGACTTTATTGGTGCTCTCGGTTAATCGGTACCCGAAAAGTGCCCCGATGTATCTATTGGATGTCTCTGGACAACTTTGCTTGGTCTCGTACGCTCGGAAAGTACCAAGTTATTTTTATCGTAGTTTCCGACGAGCGGTAAGGCTCATGCTGAACGAGAAGTGCGTTCTGCACGGAGACTCCCAGAGTGCCGGAACCTTTGTAGCTCAACTGCTACGAGGGTTCTGAGTGGCGGCGCGCCTGGATTTGGGAGCGCCTCGATGTCATTGGACGTGAAGATAGCCACGCACATCCTGATCAATGGACGACTGATGCAGTGTAGACGCGAGGTTTCCAGTCCAGGTCGTTTGCTTCCAGTATCCACTGGCCGTTGAAGCGGTAGAGCTTGATGAAGGCCTTGATCCGGCCGTTTCTGGCATTGGCGTCAACGTTGATGATGTGGACGCTGTCGGGGTTCAGCTTTTTATCCCACAGGATTTCGTGGCCGCCCGGGAATATGATCTGCCAGGCGCTCCTTTTGATCGGCTGCCTGTTCGACGCAATCATGAATCCCGACTGGTCCGTCGGTATGGGGGCGTGTCCCCAGAGCAGTTCGATATCGAGATCGTAGATCGGAATGCTGCCATGATGGCGAAATCTAACAATGAAATAGCCATCGTCGGAAACATTACATTCCAGTAGCAACTGGCTGCTCCCGCCCATCATCCAGCTAATCAGTTCATCAGTTTGTTTCTCAAGCCTCGTGGCAAGAGCGTCGAGCTTCTGCGAATGAGACAGCAACTTTCCTTCGGTGAATTGTTGTCTGGCAACACGCACGACATTGCCGACAAAGAAACTGCCGAAGAACAGTCCGGCAGCGAAGTTCTTGAACAGTTGCTTGGAAAGCGCCTGCGCGGGATCCATCGCGCCCCACTCAAGCCAGCACCAGACGCAGCCGATCAGCGCCGGTAACCAGAGTTCCTGCAGCAGGCGCAAGGCAACCGCCTTCCACCTGGCGTCGATCGTCAGTGGCATCTTCGGGCTCTCGGTGTGTTGCGAGTGGACATCCAGAGGGTATTGGCGAGCGTGCTTCATCCGGCCGTGAGGTCACGCTCATTCGGCGGCAGATGGGAAGCGTAGAGCAGATAGACGACGTGAAGCTCCATAGTCTGACCGCCATGTTCGATGTAGACACGGTTGAGGAAGCGGCCGCCGTCGGCGGGGATGCCGAAGATGGTATCGATGGTGTGCGGATTGTCGTGGGGGTGTTTGAGCCAGTCTGCGTAGTGCTTTGTGTAGTGCTCGGAGAATTCGAGCTCACCGCTGGCGGTCTGCACGAGGCAGAGCATGTGCCGGTGGCGGGTCTGCATCAGCGTCTTCCAGGTTTCGGCGGAGACGGGGAGGAACTCGGTGTTGCGGGCCACGCGATCGAGGTGGACCTCGTCGAGTTGTGCCATGCGTGGCAGTCGGTGGCTGTTGCCGCGCAGGCTCTTGAGGAAGTCCTGTTTGCTGAGGCCGAAATCGATATATGCACAGTAGGTCAACAGCAGGGTGATCTTGGCGACGATGACGTTGATGTCGGTCAGGTTGCGATGATCGATCGGGGGCTCGTCGGAGTGCGCGATGGCGTCGCGCACGTCCTTGATGATTTCGAAGTGCTGCTCCGAGATGTTGATGATCCTGACGATATCGGGATCGGTCGTGGCCATCACCTTCCGATAGTTGCGGGCGAACGACTGCTTGCCGTGCCGACAGAACACCGCGCCGATCTCGCGCAGCAGGGCGTCGCGCTGTACGTTCGATAGCGGCACAGCAGCAGCGGTGATGGCTTGTTCCAGCTTTCTGAGTTTTCTGCTGTCCTGATGGCTGATGCCCGGCGGGGCGGACCCTTTTTCTTTCTGCTGGACATACTGATCGAGCAGGCTGACGAATCCGAGTACCCGGTATTCCCAGTAGCCCTCGTACTGCTGCATGCCGGCGAAGCGGCGCCATAGCAGCTTGCGCAGCGGTGAGGCGTAGTAGCGCTCGAAGATCGTCTGCCAGCGCCCGTCGAGGCTGTTCTTGCGGATCAGGCTGCCGACGGCGGGGTCACCGGGTTCGATACTGGTTTTCGCCGTCTCGATGCCAGGGAAGTACAGGGTATGCCGGCGCCCATCGTCGGTCACGACCGACATGCCGGTCAGCACCAGCGGGCGTGCACGCAGGATCGTGAACAGGCAGCCGATGTCCCTGGCCTGCTGAGGCAGGTCGGCGGCGCGGAATGTACCGCCAGTATTCTCGACGACGAACTCCAGATGCTCGTGCAGGACGAAGTCTTCGCCACGCTGTTCGCCGCGACCGACCAGCCGGCTGCGGATCGCGATCTGCGCGTCCGGCAGTGCAACCTCGATCGGTGTCGGTCGACGGTTCCAGGTCAGAGACTGGCCGATCGCGCCGTCGAGGGACTGGCCGCGTGTGAACCATTTCGTGATGTCGCTGAAGCGCAGGTCAACGCGCTTGAAGGCGGGGGCCTGGATGTTCCCGAAGACGAGGTAGTCGACATGGATCACACCGTCGCCGACCGTGCAGTCGACGAGACTGATCAGCTGCTGATCGCGGGTTTTCGCTTTGAGCAGGGCGCAGCGGGTGCCGCCGGTGAGCACGGATATCGGCAATGGGGTGTCCAGGACAATGCTTGGCCATTGCTCGCCACCGTAGGCGAGCGTGCCGGTGCCGAGATCGCCGAACTCGGGGTGGCGCAGATGCACGTCCTGCTGATGTCGTTCGTGAGGGTCGATGAGTACGTCGGCCACGTCGGTCACCTTATTGCGTATGAGCTGCGGCATCGGCGCCGGGGCCCGCCGGCGGGACAAGACGTGATGGCGACCGCTCGCCATGATGCGAGCGCCGGGCTTTCGTGCTGACGCAGCGAGCCACACTGCGTCTCCTGCTGGGTTTCAAACCCTTTCGGAGTGCCTCCATCAGCGGAAGGTGATGGTGACCCGTAGACCGGCGCCGACATCGAGGCGGCTGACCGTCTGCTCGCGCGGCAGATCGCCAGCGAGCGCGACGATGACATCGCGTTCTCGCGCAGGCGCAGCGGCCTGCATCGGCGCTCACGTCGTGCAGCAGCTGGATGGCTTCTCCGTAGAGCAGGTGCATGACTGACCGGTTCATGTTGTCGACAAGATCCGCTGCTCGCCTGTGGCAATCAGATCGTCTATGGCGGCCGTCCGAATCGCTCGGCTTGCCTTTCGGCGCTCATCATTAACATCGGCGATCAGCGCGACCAGCACTTCGGCGATTTGCTCGGCCTCGGCCGAGTTCCAGTTCGGTATCAGCGCCTGTGCCATCAGAGTCGTGGAAAGCCGGCCTTCCGGAAACTTGGATATCAGCCTTGCGAGATCGCGCAAACCATCGTCAAGGCTGGCGAACAGAATCCGCACCTTGCTTCCATAGGCTTCGTTCACCTTGGCAATCAAGTCGCCAAGATGCGTGAGATCCCATGCTGCGTTACGAACGCCGTCGATGGCCCGCCGTCGGACCGGCGACCGAAGCTGTTTGAGCAGGCCTTTGCGGCGAGCAGAGTTCGGCGCGAAATAAACGCTCGCGAGCATCGCAGCGGGTCCGACGATGATGAACTCGTTACGCATCCACGACAGCAGGTCTAGTATGCGGTCCAGATTGCGGCGATCGGATAGTTCCAGCTCGGCCATCTTCAAAGCGATGACGTAGTTTCGCTGCCATCGCCGAAGTGGGTAGTTGAAATCATGCGATTCCGGCTGGTGTTGCAACTCACGTGGCTGCAACGCTTCTAAATCTCCGAAGGCGAGATCGAGCCACGCGTCCGGGTCGTCATTGTCGGCATCCAGGAACCGGGCGAGCTCCCGATTGGCTGCATCGTTCCCTTGGCTGTGCGCCAGCTCATGAAACGCGATGGACGGCTCGATCTCGATGTCGAGGAAATGGCTGAATGCCTTTATAGCAGCGACCTTGCGGAGCATGTCATTCATCGGCGTGCCGCTGACAATTTGAGCCATGCGCGACGCAATGTTGCGATCGATGAAGAGGACATGTCGAATTGAATCGACGTCTCGTTCGTAGATGATCGAGTTTGGATGGCACAGCCCTATCTTCGGCGGAAGATAGCCCGGGACGAATACGTCATCGGCCTCTAGCATCTTGGCCAGTGCCACCAGCTCGACGTACGGGAAGCCGGGTCCCAGCTCGATGATCCGTTCGATCTGCTCCGGATCATCGTGTTCCGGTTCGAATCTCAGGGCGAGTCGCGGCGGGCTGCGCGGCCGATTGCGGATACTCACGGGGGCGCAACCACGCGTGGCAGCTGGCCTTCGCCATCGTGTCGAATCCGTAGCCAGCGGGGCGAAGTCGCAGGTCGAGGCTCGCGTATGCCAATGTCGAGCACAGTGTGAATTCGGAAAGTTGCCCACTCGGGCAGGGGCAAGCTAGTACTCTCGGAGCACGCGCCGCTCCCAACGGCGTTTGGAATTTGGACCGCCCTGCAGATGTAGCCCCACGTACCAGTATATTTTTGCCATCTCATGCTCGGGGCTACGCCTCTCCCCTTTCGCTTCATCATTGCTAGCTTTGGATTTGCCATTCCTCGTTTTGTAGGTCAGGCCCTTTGAATTGAAGTCCGGACGCCGGGTCCCGCTGAGGAAGGCCTCGTCTTTCGATAGCCACTCATCATTGAAAAGTCGATCTTCAATGAGGAAGTCAAGCAGATGGAAGAGGCCGAAATCTCTCGGTGCATTGAACTTCTCGGAAATGTTGATCTTGAGCGGCTGATTAAACGGAGCGTGCGCTTTCAGTCGAGAAGTCTCATGAACGAGAATTGCTCTGACATGCTCCAGATAGCGACTTGATGGATTCAAATGCTGTTCTTTGAAGAGAGCACAAAGCAGCAATAGGCTGTTGAAAGGAGTGTCGCCGGAGATCGGGCACGGACTTCTCGATGGGGCGTATGTAGTCCTAGCGGCGTCGGCGCCGAACGCTTCTTCGATTAGGTCCTCGACGCTTCTGATGTTTCTGCGCGTCAGCTCTGCGGAAACTATTTTTTGATAGTCAGCGCGAGTCTTTCCTTTGTCTTGTAGAAAATCCCATAGCGGTGATTCATACCAAGCGCGAGCATCGTCAAACATCCCCCCTTCATGCACGACGTCATACACGGACGGCGAAGCTTTCCTCGCGCGCGCGTGGAACTTTCTCTTTGGGTCTCGCCCATATCGCAGGATGTCGGAAAACACTCCTCTATCGTCAGAAAGAGGAGGCTCTTCCGGGTCATCATAGGCCACCAAATCGAATTTTCGATCCAGCTCGAAGTCTCTTAGCCCGGGGAACTCATCCTTCATGAGTAAGTACCAGCCCCAATTTCGGATTAGGCAGGCCATGTCGTAGGACTGGGGGCCGCGCCGGACATTCCGCATTCCGTTCATATTTGAATCGCTCATAAAAGTCAATGCCGGTTAATTCGGCAATTGAGCTGCATGTATAAGTCGCGCCTTCGGTCTCAATATGTCCCTGCTTTCAACGGATACTTGAGGAATTACAAAATGATACGAGGCAGTTGCAGTAACAGGCGCCTTCTAGCCAGCATCGGTGCCGACCAACCCGAGCGCGACAACGACGGCGCGGTGGAATCGAACGGCACGAAGGATGGTCTCGAAAATGTGTATGACCAGAAGCCTAGCGCAGCAGACCTGAATGCGGAGTCGCAGCCGACTGCCGCTTCCCGTCCGGGGCGTGTCGTTCTGCGCCCGAAGCAGGTGCAGGACAAAACCGGCGTCAAGCACACGATGTTCTACCGGCTCCAAAATCGGAGCGATCCGCTTTTTGACGTTGAGTTCCCGCTTTCATTTTCCATTCTGGGTGGGCGGGCACGTGGGTATTTCGAGGACGAGATCGACGCTTGGCTCGAAAGACAAGCGGCGAAGGATCCTCGCCGCCAACGGATGATGCCTGCCAATGCAGACGCACATGCATTTGGCTGCCGCGAGAAATGCAAGCTCGGGGACGAGCATGAATAACACTGTCCCCGCACAGCGGCTGTTTCTCCCGACCGTGGTGCAAGGCAACGTCGTCGTGCCGCCGCAGCGCTATCCATTAGACGCATTCCCGGTGATTGCGCGTGAGGCCATCTACGAGGTCCTTGGCTATATCCAATCAGCAGACGCTATTGTCGCAATGTCCTTTCTAGAGGCAACGTCGATCGCGATTCAGGGTTCAGTGGACGTGAAACTCCCTACCGGAGAGGTGCGTCCCGCATCTTTGAACTTGCTGACAATCGCAAAGTCTGGCGAACGCAAATCCACCGTCGATCGTCTGGTGATGAAGCCAATCGTTGACTTCGAGAAGGAGCAGCTGAAGCAAAGCAAAACCGAGATGCGCCAGTATCGCGCGGAGCTTGCGATTTGGGAGGAGAAGCTGAAGGTACTACGTTCCAAGGCCAAGGCTGCGATCGCGGCAAAGGGTGCCTTCAATGGAGACTAACCTGGATCGCGCGATCGAGCGCCTCCAAGAGGAACTCGAGGCGCACCTCAATGCTAAGCCCGTTGCTCCGAGCCAGCGTCAGATGATCTACAGCGATGCTTCGCTGCGGGCGCTTCTCGAAGCGGCGGAGGGTGATGGCCGGTCGTTCGCGCTGGCAAGCGCTGAAGGCGCTGGGATCTTCGATGGCGAAGTCATGGCGAATTCTGCGTTCATTAATTGCGCATGGGATGGAGACATTCCAGCGTTCAATCGTGCCCATGGAAAGTCGGCGTCCGTCAAAGATGCCCGCATGACCGTGGCCCTTATGGTTCAACCGGATGTGCTCGGAAAATGAAAAAAAAGATCAAGCAACAGCGGGGCCTGGGATTGTGGGCGCGTTTTCTTCATGCATGGCCAACGTCAACCATCGGCCTGCGGACGGCTCATCGGCATGAGCCGGATTGGCGTGCATTGAGGATGTTCCACGCAAGGCTGCGCTATTACCTGAACGCTCAAGTTGCAGGGGTGGACCGCGTCGTATCAGAGTTCACAGAGGACGCTAAAGATAAATGGCGCCAACGTTTTAATGAGGTCGAAGCGATGATGCAGCCCGGAGGATATCTGCATGACATCAGCGATGCAGCGTCAAAGCTGATGGAAAATGCGGCGCGCATTGCGGCGTTGTTACATCACCTCGGCGAAGACGAGGGTAATATCACCACGGATACTCTTGAGCGAGCGTACGTTATTGCATGGTTCCACATTACCGAGTTCAAGCGTATTCATTCGGCTGAGTGTCAGATTCCGCAATGGGTGATGGACTGTCAAGCACTTGAGAGGTACTTGGTTCGTCTGTGTCAGGAATGCTGGGCATATCAGGCTCCTGGCGCCAGCACTTGCATGAGCATCCCTCTTAACGAAGTTTTCCGTAAAGGGCCTGTTCGCGACCATGGTAGATTTGCAATCGCGATCAACCAGCTTGTACTTCACAACAAGGTGACCATTACGTTTGGCCCAAATAGGAAGCGCATGCTGAACTTGATGCCGCTCCATTTCCAGGCGAACGCCATCGCGAGCTAGGGTGACGCGATGCAAATCCCGGGGTCGCAGGGTGCACCCCGGGATCGCTGGTGGCAGCTTGTAGGTCTTCAACTTAAGAGTCAGTAAAAGGGGCTCTTGCGATGAAGCTTTGGGGACGTTTGGGGTGGGGCGACCGGCCGTCGTGGGGATGCGAGCGGTCCATGTCCTCGACCGTGCGCGGGCCACCCCGGTCCAGCGCGCCATCGGCAAGATCGGAAGATGCTGACGCAGCGTGCTCGCCAGTCGGCCACCGCTTGGTGTAGCGTCCCGGCCTCGGCGAAGGCAGTTGCTCAACGCCGATCGCGATCTCCAGATGCTCGATGTCCAGCGCCGCGCGGTGCCCGGACACCGGTGCATCCCATGCCGTTCGCTGCAGTCAGCGATTCGGACCACCGCGCTGTCTGGTGCGCGTGCCTGCCGGCGCGGCGAGGATCACGCCCGCAATGCGCAGCACGTCCCGTCCATCAGCTCCGCCTCCTTGATTACCTGTCCGCGCGGACCAAGTAGCGGCCCAAGAATCTGCGCAGGGATAGCCTCTTTCATTGGCTCCTACGGTCGAGAACTCAACAAATGCCGCGCTGCCAGGGACTGTGCGGGTCGGCGAAGTAGATCGAAAGGCCCGTACTCGCGGCCAGCGTGGCGTACGGCGCCATCTCCTTGCCTTGGTCAGGCAAGGTCTGCTTTGAGTTCGGCTGGCGGCGGGGCAAAGGCTTGACGGAACCGGTCCAGCGCCGCCGCCGAGCAACCGCCCATCTTCACCGGCATCAGGAACGGCGTGCCGCGGGCGACTAGGACACCCAGCGCGCCGCGATTGGCCTCTCCCTTGAGAAAATCGCCTTCCCAGTGCCCCGGCAGCAGGCGATCATGACGGCGGGCGGTTGCACATGGATGCTCGGCAGATCGAGCATCCGCCCATGCCGCCGGTCGCCGCGACTGCGTGGCTAGCGCTTGGCGCGGTCCTGTCGCAGCAGCACCGTCGGCTTGCGACGCAGGGTGCCCCGCGGCATGGCGCATATCGCCGTGTAAATGGTTTCGGGCGACACGCAGCCCAGTGTGCCTGCGGTCTGTTGGGGGGACCGTCGGCATTCCAGATACCTCCGAACCCTGGCCCACAGCACACTTCGTCGATCTAGCTTGCGCGCCCGGCGCGCCTTGCGGCACAGCCGGCGCGCACGCCGTCCTGCCATCATCGCGTCGTAGCCAGGCGCCCGTGGCCGACCCATGCACTTGCCCCTTGCGCCGCCACCCATTTCGAGCCAGCTCTTGGGAAATCGTGCTGGCCGATCGTCCCAAGGTTCGCGCCACTGCGCGCACGCTGCTGCCTTGCGAGCGTATCGCCGTGAGCGTGCCGCGTCCTTCCGCACTCAATTGCTCGTATCGAATTCCCATCCAACACCTCCGTCTTCCCGAAAGTGTTGCACTTGCTGTTTGAGACCAAGCCTTTAAAAGCCATGCGACTCGCGCGATTAATCGCGCGAATCGCGTGCCTTTTTGGCCCCGATACTTATGACGCCGCGAATCCGAGAGCCGACGTCTCCTGTGCTACCTCTATCCGCGGCGAGGCATAATCGTGCATCGGGTTGCGTCCCAACGCGCTTGTGCTGTTGCCGGATCAGGCTCTATTCGGATGTTGCTGGTTGGCAGACGATGCGTTCGTCCTCCGTGTTGCGGCATATTCAGTCCGTTCTTCTACAGACATACGCGTGATTCTTGCGGCGCCGAGCTTCCTCTCCGGGGCGCGAGCTATTCCTTGTGCGCGGTGACTACGGTGATCTACCCGCGCCGCGTGCCCGCATTCTTGAAGCTTCTGGTTTTGCATATCAGCGACGGCCTTTCGCACTGCTACTGCTTCATCATGGAGCGCGGCCCGATCCCTGCCGCAATTGGACTTCCGACGGCCGCCTCTTTCCGGGTGCTTAGGGTTGTACCGCCGAAACATCTGGTCCGGGGCTCGCTCGATTCCGTCGGGTAGCCGGTCCGAAACCATCAGGTGCAGGTGCGGATTCGGAACGTCGCCGATTTTGGCGATGGGGGTATGCACCGCGTACTGATAGGGCCGGTTATCCGCGATCTGCTGAACGTGGCGGGCTGCGAGATCCTTCTGTTGCTCGCGGTCGAGCTCGTTCGGCAATGCCATCACGTATTCGCGATATGCCACGCCATTCTGGCGCTCGGAACGATCTGCTTCTCGCCAAAGAGCGATTGGGTCATTGTCTGTCCAGGCCGGTAGATTTCCGAAGCCCGTATCGAGCAGATCGTCTCGCTCCATTAATTTCCCGGTACGCGAAATGTACTTGGCATGTGTGACCGCGCGCCCTTTCTTGCCGGTCTTGATGCTCATATGAAAACTCGCCATCGCCATTCGTCCTCGTTTTGTCCAAAAAAAGAGCCGGCGATGGGTTTTCGCCGGCTCTCGTATTGAAGCAATGCTTGTCGAATCTCGGTCATTCAGAGAAACGGTAAGTGCGCGAATGAATATTCCTCCCCCTTCATCGTTTCTTCTCGTGCGTCTTATGTGTCTCTTACCGCTTCCGTAATTCGATCGATTATTCGCTTCACATCATTGCGATAATGGACGAATAAGTGGATATGCTGAAAACAAGATTCATTACCCCTGTGAATGTGGCGACGTTGCATATCAACGCCGCCTATCACCCGAGGTGCTTCTTCATTGGCGGAGAAATAGACGAATTAATCCGTGCTGATCGGAAAATGCTGTCGACGCATGCCGCTTCTAATCCGCGGCTTCCATCCAACCGTTGTCCGTTTTGATCATCGTGATCTCGACTTCCATCTGCGATTCGCCGCCGTTCTCGAGAAGGGCGTCTATATCGATGGCCGTTCCGCCGTAAATGCCAGGGTCGGCCTTATAGCCGACAGCTTGTAGGCAGGCGATGCCGTTTCCTACCCCGCCATCCCATATCGTCAAGGCCTTTTTCATGTTCCATGTCGCGTGGGATTTCTTCAGCAGTGCTTCCTCGCCGCGCTCGCGCAAGAACTCTTGATACTTCTTGTAGTAGTAGGTGGAATTCAAACCGGCGTTCGCTGCGTCCTGGTAGATCTGGCTCAGCTGCTGGTCGGCTTCATCCGCGTCTTTCTTGGCCTGCTTGTAGTCGGCGATCTCGCTGGGGTCTACGGGGATCACCTTCACGGTGTAGTGAACAAGGATTTGCTTGACGCCGTCGTTGACGTCCAGTCCGTTGATGATCTTGGCGCTCTCGACCGCAAGCCCTTGGCAGTTCGCGAACTTTGCGGCTATAGCTTGCTTGGCGTCGGCGTCGGAAGGGCCGCTGGAGCAGCCCTGGATGGCAGATACGACGATTACGGCGACGGCGATCTTCTTCATATGCTGTCCTTGCGATGGAGCGCGTGGAATTGGCGTGGCGGGGAGCGGGGCCAGGATCACGAGTCGTCCTGGGAAGGGCATGACGCTCTCGGAAATCTTTCCGTGCGTGCCAGATGCGATGACGACGGCGGCTGTCAGCAGTACGACGCCCCGTGGTGCGAGATGACCGGACCGGGGCGGCATGCAGCGACTGCCGATCAGCGATGCCGCAGCCGAAGTCGGCGTCTCAGCGAAGCGGCCAGCGCCATCAGGCTCAGAAGCCACGGATCAGCAGCGCCGCCACCGTCACCGGCCGGCGATATGACGTACTCGGCGGTCGTGACAGGGCTATTGGTATATCCGGCGGCTACCGCCATCGCTTTGACCGTCGTCGTGCTCGCGATCGACAGGGGGCTGTTATAGACCGGGGAATCGGTCGTCGGCGCACTGCCGTCCTGCGTGTAGTGGATGACAGCCCCGGGCGTCGTGTCGGTGATCGTCACGACCTGGCGCTCCGCGTAAGTGCCCCCCGCCGGCGAGAACGTCGGTGCTGCTGCCGGCAGCACGATGGTGTATTTCGCGCTCGTTACCGGGCTGGCCGAATAGCCGGGCGCCATGGCGATGGCCTTGAGCGTCGTCGATGACGGGACGTTGACCGGACCGGCGTAAACGCTGGAGCTGACGCCCGGCTGGCTGCCGTCGGTGGTGTAGAAAATCGTAGCCCCAGGCGTGCTGTCACTGATCGTGACCGACTGTGCGCTGTGGTAGGTGCCCGCCGCCGGCGTAAAGATGGGCTGCGCCGCCGGCGGCGTGATCGTGTAGCTCGCGCTTGCAACGGCACTGGCGCTGTGTCCGGACGCCGTAGCGATCGCCTTGAGCGTCAAGGACGACGACACCGTGATCGGCGCCGAGTACTGCGCCGACCCCGCATTCGGTGCGCTGCCGTCGGTCGTGTACCGGATGACGGCAGCGGGCGTGCTGCTCGTGATCGCGACGGTCTGCGCGCTGGTGTAGGTGCCGCCTCCCGGCGAGAACGTTGGGGTCGCGGCCGGCGGCGTGATCGTATACGTCGCGCTGGCAACCGCGCTTGCGGTGTACCCGTCGGCGACGGCGAGCGCCTTCAGCGTCAGGCTTCGTGCGACCGAGATCGGCCCGGTGTAAGGCGTGGAGCTCGCCGTCGGCGTGCTGCCGTCGGTACTGAAATAGATCTTCGCCCCGGTCGTGGCATCGCTGATCGTCACCGACTGCGCAGCGCTATAGGTGCTGCCGCCCGGACTGAAGCTCGGAGTTGCCGTCGGCACCTGGATAGTGAAGCTCGCACTCGCCACAGCGCTGGTGGAGTAGCCGCTGGCGACCGCGATGGCCTTCAGCGTCGTCGTCTTCGAAATCGCGATCGGACTGCTGTACGTCGGCGAACCGGTGCTCGGCGTGCTGCCGTCGGTCGTGAAGTGGATCGTCGCGCCGGGCGTCGTGTCCGAGATCGTCACGCTCTGGGCGGCTGAATAAGTCCCGCCGCCGGGTGAAAAGATCGGCGTGGCAGTGGGAAGGTTGATCGTGTACTTGGCCGTCGCAACCGGGCTGTCGGCGTAGCCGCTGGCCGCGGCGATCGCCTTGATCGTCTGGGTCTGCGCGACGCGGATCGGACTGGCGTACGTCGTCGACGCCGACGTCGGTGTGCTGCCATCCGTGGTGAAATGAATCTTCGCGCCCGCCGTGGCCGAGCTCAGCGTCACCGACTGGATGCTCGTATAGGTGCCGGCGGCCGGGCTGAAGCTCGGTGCATCGGCGGGGGGCGTGATCGTGTACGTCGCGCTCGCAATGGCGCTGGTGCCGTAGCCGCTCGCTACGGCCAGGGCTTTGATCGTCGCGCTCTGGCTCACGGTGATCGGCGAGTTGTAGACGCTGGAGGTGGCGGTCGGCGTGCTGCCGTCGAGCGTGTAATGAATCGTCGCACCCGGCGTGCTGTCGCTGATCGTGACGGCCTGTGAGCGGGTGTACGTGCCCGCCGACGGGCTGAAGGTAGGCGTCGCGGCGGGTGATTGGATCGTGTAGGCCGCAGTGGCGACCGCGCTCGTGGCAAAGCCGCCGGCGACTGCGATCGCTTTGATGGTGGTGTTGCCCGAGACCGTCAGCGGGCCGCTGTAGAGCGGCGAATCGAGCGTCGGAGCCGTGCCGTCGGTCGTGTAATGAATCGCTGCGCCGGCGGTGCTCGAACTCAGCGTGACGGTTTGCGTGCCGGTGTACGTTCCTGCGGCCGGGCTGAAGGTCGGGGCCGCCGCAGCCGTGATGACGAGCTTGAAGATCGTCCCCTTGTCCTGCGGGCCACCACCACTGGTCGTGCCGTAGAAGGCGCCGTCTTGCGCCTGGATCAGGGATGCCTTGGGGTAAGCGCCGGTGGAGCCGTCGCACGCGAGGGTGTACAGCGCCTTGAACGCTCCCGTCGGCGATATCGTGAACGCCGTCCCGCAGCCGCTTCCGCGCCTGTTGCCGTCGGTCATTCCATAAAAGTTGCCATCGGTACCCTGGACCAGCGCTGCGGCCGGATTGTCGCTATCGCTGAAGAAGTGAAGCACGGACACCGAGCCGGATTTCGTCAGCCGAAAGAACGAGCCGTCGCTGCCGCTACTGGGATGCGTCACGCCATAGAACTGCCCGTCCAGACCCAGCGCGAGTCCGGCGGGGTGCTCGCCATCGCTCCCGCAGGTGAAGGTATGCAGCAACGCAAAGGTGCCGTCGGTCGAACTGCGGAAGGCCGTGCCGCAGCCGCCACCGCCGTCGCCGCCACCGCTCGCAGTGCCGTAGAGATTGCCGTCGTCGCCGAGCACGAGGTCCCCTTCCGGATACAGGCCGTCCGTGATGCCGTCGAAGGCGTGCAGTGTCGTCAGTGAGCCGCTCGATGTCAGTTTGAAGAGGGTGCCGTAACCGCCGCTGCCGCCGGTGCTGGTGGTGCCGTAAAATTTGCCGTCGCTTCCCGCAACGAGCGCGGCGCTCGGAGCGCCGCCATCGGCGCCGCCACTGAACGAGTACAAGGTCGTCAGCGTGCCCGAAGGCGAGAGCCTGAAGGCGGTGCCGTGACCGCTGTTGCCGCCGCTCTGGGTGGTTCCGTAGAAGTTGCCGTCGCTTCCTTCGAGCAAAGGAGCGGCGGGCTGCCCCCCGTTTGCGCCGCCATTGAAGGTGTAGAGCGTCGTCAGGGTTCCGGTCGGCGTGATCTTGAACGCCGTTCCGAAACCGCCGGCACCGTCGATCCTCGTCGTTCCGTAGAAGTTTCCGTCCGTCCCTTGTACGAGGGCTGCCAGGGGCGCCGAGCCGTCGGCACTGCCTGCGAAGGAATGAAGGGTCCTCAGGGTTGCGCTCTGGGCTGACGCGATCGGGGCGTGAAGCAGCATCACCATCAAGCCCAAGACACACAGCTGTGCACTGCCTAGAAGCGCGCTGATCCTCCACGCGGCCCAAAGCTTGATTGGCCCACTGGCGCGAGCCAGCGCATACGAATTTCGCCCCATTGCCATCCCCATGCCCTCGGTCTTCTCGAATACGTGCGTATACACCGTAGATTAACAGGCATCAGGCTGGTTCTCTACGGTGATGAATGCCGTCGAGCGCGCTGCTTGGAATATCCGACGCTTACGCGTGGAGAGAGCGCTTTCTCAGGAGGCGCTTGCGCTCGAGGCGGGCATAGATCGCACCTATATCAGCCGGGTGGAGCGCTCTCTCGAAAACCCCACCGTTGGCTTACTTGAGCGGATCGCCCGCGCGCTGGATTGCGACATTGCGGTGCTCTTTGATTGTCCAGCCGCTGGGTCGAAGACACCTGCGAAATTGCCGAGCGGCAGGAAGCCAAGGCAGGCCTCAAGGTCCGTGCGGCGATAGCTATAGGGCTGTCCCTCGAAGAACGGCCGGGCCAAGCAAAAGCGCACCGGGCCCGGCGCTACTCCTCTGCGGTACGCGTTCTATAGCTTCTCCCCAAGCTTCTCCTTCAACCCCACGGCGTTTCCCGCGATCGGCGGCTCGGCTGCTTCCTCATCGGGATAGAACTCCTCGACAACAGCCGCTGCCTCCTCCGACGAGTCCGCGCGGTATCGGCAAGAAAGCGGCACAGGCAAGGCTGGAACAGCTTGCCGAAGCGGAAAGCTGAATTCGGAAGCGCGACGAGCTTGCGTCTCCGCCGCAGGGGAAGCGTTCGCCCCTTCTCGATTCCCGACGCCAGCATGGCGCCGCAAAAAAATGAAGGGCCTCGCAATGCGGCCCTTCATGTCTGCTAAAGCCAACCCCGCGCCGCGAACGACGTCATCGCATTCCCACCGACGACCAGATGATCGAGCACGCGGATGTCGACCGTCATCAGTGCACAACGCAAGCGCTCGGTCAGCGTGCGGTCCGCCGCCGACGGTTCGGCGTGGCCACTGGGATGGTTGTGCGCCAGCAGTACCGAATGCGCGTTGTAGCGCAGCGCGGTCTTGACGACCTCGCGCGGATAGATCGCAGCGCTATCGATCGTGCCCCGGAACAGATCGGTGATCCCGACGATGGTGTTCTGTGGATCAAGCAGTACCATGGAAAAGACCTCCTCCTCTCTGCCGGCATAGTGGACCGAGAGATAGCGCCGCGCAGCCTCCGGTGAACCGAGCGCGGTCCCGGGCGCATACAACTCGTCGATCACCGCATGGGCTGCGCCGAGTACATCACGTGCACTGGCCGCGTGCAGTTCTCCAGAGGCATTGCGGACGAGCAACGCGGTCGAAATGGCGTCAAGCTTCGGGTAGGCCGACTCAGGCATTGGGCGCATGGGAAGCTCCTGGAACCTCGCCGCGGGCCCGCCGCGGGTCCTCGACGGTTTCGGTATATCCACGGCTCATCCAGCCCTCCCGCGGAAGGCGCGAAAGCCAGTCGGCCAGTGTCGGCACGATGCCGCCGCAGTCCTCCTTGATGTGCTCCTCGGCGATGTAACGCACCGGTACCGCACGGCCATCGGTGTTCGTGATCGTGCGCCCAAAGACCCGCTCGGCCTCGAATACCCCGAAGCTGTGGTGACGCAAGGCCCGGTGACGGAAATCGCAGAAGGCGACCTTGCTGGCATCCAGCCATTCGTGAATGGCAACGTAGTCGGAGGCCACACCGCCCCAGCGCTTCACAGATGTCTGAGCGTGATGAACGGGGTGCGTCATGGACATTTCCCAGCATCGATCTCGAAACCGTCGTGGACGGAGGTCTCTACTTCCGTGTAGCGAGCGTGGTGCTCGTGCTCGATCGTGCCGCCCAGGAGGTTCCAGCGGAACGAGCCATAGGCTCCATCATTGTTCTCCCAGCCGCCATGGCGGAACTCGAGCAGGGCATAGAGCAGGGCCTCGACACCCCGTCCGATCTCGTCGTCGACCGCGATCGTCTGGTCTGGCCGGGCACGGTCCCGATACGCTATCTGTTCGATCTGCCCCGAGTCACCGATGCCGTCGTAGTCGGCATCGACGTCCGTGATGCCCAGTTCACGTAACTTCGCGCGGATCACCGGTTCGGTCGCGAGGGTTTCGCGCTCGCGTGCGTAGTAACCCTGAAGCGCTGTACTGCTGTGTGGTTCCATGATGAAAGACTCCCTGAATGGCGAGCCGATTCGGCTCGGCGTAGAAACAAAAGAGCCCGGCACCGCTTGCGCGGTGCCGGGCCTGTGGGGATGACGCTAAATGTGCGAGGGATGGCGTTGTCGGTTTGGCCCATCACTCGGGCGTCGAGACCGACGCCGCTACCGCGGCTTCCGCTGACTTCGCTTCCGGGTACGCATGCGGCCGGTGCGACGACTCGGCGGAATTGCCTTCGGCCGGCAAGAGCTCGGTCGCTGAATGGCGCACCTCGTCGCGAAACTTCCGGCTCCAGGTGTAGAACGTCGCCACGCTGATGTCGTGCTCACAGCACAGCCGGATCACCGGGGTGCCGTCCTTCTTCTGTTGCAGGATCGACGCGATCCGCTCGGTCGAATATCTGGACTTCATGGGGAACCTCCAAGGTTCATCTTCGAGAAAAGCCTTCTCATACGATGTCCTTTCTGAATGAGGCCCCCGCAAGAAGCAGATCAGGCAACGAGCTTCAGCGATGCCTCCCACGCCCGCTGCTTGATCGCCGACCCTTGTCCGAACCACGCGGCATCGCGCCGATGGTCGGGGCTATGGGAACGGCGGTGGTGGTCGACGTACTCGGTAACACTATTGAGCAGCCCCCAGGCGGTTCCAGCGCTGGACGAAAACTGCGATCCGAGTCCTTTGCCGGCGTACAGTTCATGCACCGACTGGATCGTCCGTTCGCTGAGGGCTACCGCTTCGGACGAATTCGCGGCTTTGCTGGCCAGTACGCCCGTCAGGAATTCCTTCGCCGTGGCATCCGACACGGCGCACGCCGCCATCGCCTTGATGCGTGCCATGAAAGCGCCCCAGGACGAAATCGCGATGCCGAGCTGACGCTTCACGGCCTGGGCATTGAACTGGCTGCGATGTCCCACCTTCACGGCGCCGGCGTTGTCGCCGAGGGCGATCGCCAGGGTGTTGTTGCAGACGACCCGCACCGACGTGAACTGCGCTGTCGTCGCCATCGATCCATCACAGGCCGTGGCCAGCAACAGATAGCCGTCAACCTGGTCGCCACCCTTGAGATAAGCACTGTGCCCGGTCCTGGCCAGCGCCCAGAGCTTGCGCCCTTCCTTCAGGACACCCGCCGTCTCGAGCTGAAACCCACCGATCTCGGTCAGGTCCCGATAGAACTCCAGGATCTCGGCCGGCTGCACGATCTGGAAGCGCTTCGACACCACCGACAGCGGCAGATAGCTGTCGGACCGGTACAGGACCTTCTGGTCCGAAAAGGGAACGGTTTGTTCCGGATCCGAGGCGTCGGTCGCGAAGCGGACATCGGCCGACAGGACCTGCCAGTCCATACCGGCTTCGCGGGCCCAGACCTCGATGGGCTGATGAGGCTCCAGACGCGTACCGAGTCCGTGCCACGGTGTTTCGTTGACGTAGGCCATCGATTGAACAAGGTGCATGTTGATTTCTCCAGGACAAAGAAAAGCGCCCTCCGCTGAGGAGCGGAGGGCGCATGGGTACGAAAGGATTAGGGTAGGAAGGCCGTCAGGCGATCACGTACTGGCAGCAGTAGGCGGCTTCGAGCTGGGCGATCAGCGTCACTGCCTGCTCCAGATCCATGGTGAAGGTGTGCAGGGTGTCGTCGTCAGCGTCGATGCAAAGGACGATGCGACGATCGCCGATGATCACGCTGGTGCGGATGACGGCGCCGGACGAGGGTTGCTCTTCGATGTGCATGCCATTGCACCTCTACGCAGGCGAGGATGGGCCGAAGACGTGGCCGCACTTCGTGCATTCGAGGTTATCGAGGACGTTCTGGTCGATGGCGCTGCCGAGAATGGCACCGGTGGTGCAGCCGGCGGCCGCGCCGAGCAGGACACTGGTCACGACGACAGAGACGACGCTGCGCGGCGTGCCGATGCGTGGGCCGGAGAGTGCGGCAACGGCGCCGGTCAGGATGCCGGCGACGCTGCCGGCCTTGCGGGCGTAGTTGCGTGCCACGACCTCGGTGCTGCCGCACCAAGGGCAAATCGGAGTGGGATTCATATATCGCCTCAGAAGAGAGGGAAGAGCAGTGGTCACTGCTCGAACACGCTGGGATGCATGCTCAGTTCAGATATATGTAGGTGAAAAAAATTAAGAAGGGCGAGAGTTTTTACTCAATGTCGTGCCGAGTAGTTAGCATCGACTCCACGCGGGCGTTTTCTTGGATTAGTCTGGCTGCAGCGTGCCTATGCTTTTGGCGGAAGGTCCAGATCATAGGCCCAGAGTGCCTACTGCACCGGGGGGAAGTCGACCGATCGAGCGATGGTGTCCATTCAACCGGTGCAAGGCCATAATGAGAAATCCCATCCACTTTTCCCTCGCCATGGCCGACATCACCTCAGCGCTTAAAAGTGAAATCACTCGCTTGTCGAAGAAGGTTGTCCGCCAGCATTCGGCGAACCTGCGGAAGGCGTCGACCGCTTACCGGCGCGACATCGCCGGCCTGAAGCAGCAAGTCGTCGAGCTCCAGCGCGAAGTGACGCAGCTCCGTCGTGGCCTCTCCAAGGCCTCGACAGCGGTGCCGGCCGCCGCCGAGCCGCCCAAGACTCGCTTTGTCGCCAAGGGCCTCAAATCGCTCCGTGCCCGTCTCGGTATCAGCGCCCGTGAACTCGGGCTGCTCGTCGGCGTGTCCGAACAGGCCGTCTACAACTGGGAAGGGAAAACGGCAGTACCGAGAGCGACCGCCCTGGAAGCAATCGCTGAGCTGCGCGGGATCGGCAAGAAAGAAACGCGCTCGCGGCTGGAGCAGCTTGAGGCGCAGGCCGACTAGTCGCGCATCGGCCCGGCGATTAGCGACATGAGCGTCCAAGTCTTCGCCGTGGCCACCATCGCTCTCGTAGCGCTATTGGTATGGGGGCTTGTGCGGCTCTTTACTCCCACGCCATTGATGATCGATGACTGGAATCCCGAGACCGCATTAGCGGAGACTCGGCGGGTAGAGCCGGGTGAGGATCTGGCCGGGAAGCGGATCAGATTTAGCGTGCCTACAGTGATCTGCCAGTCGCGGGAGCAGTTCTCTGTTTACCTTGCTTACATCCGGGCAGACGCCTTCGGCTACGCCAGGGATCTCGTGGCAGACCCCGACGACGAGGAAGAGCGCCGTTGCGCTGAGATGGATGCCAGCAACAACTTTCACGTCGTCCGGACTGTCGCGGCCAATGGTCTGGAACCATCACTCCTGGAGCTCGACAGCGGACACTCCGGTCATTCGGACTGGGCCGTCGCGGAGCATGTGAGGATCATTGATAAAGATCGGTAGCAACCGCCCCAAAGCAGACGCCCCGGCGCCTCTGCTGAGTCCATCGGCGTCGGCGGACGCCCCGCATTCGGGACGTCCGCCGACGGCCGTTCGCTCTTGGTGTCAGACGCTCACTCCATTTCCCGCCTTCATGCGGTCCAATGGACTCATTGTGTCTTTGGTGGCTTGCAGCACGTGGGTGTAGATCATCGTCGTCTGCAAGTTCCGATGGCCCAGGAGGAGCTGGATTGTCCGGATGTCGGTTCCCTGCCAGAGCAGATGAGTAGCGAAGGAGTGCCGGAGCGTATGAACACTCGCGTGTTTGTGGATGCCGGCCCGTTGGAGGGCCAGCTTGAATGGCCTTTGAATAGATGACTCCGCGGCATGCCAGCGAAGCCAGCGGCCAGTATCGATCTGAGGGCGTACGACGCGTGATGGGAACAGGAACTGCCAAGCGAGGGATGTAGCTGCCGCCGGGTATTTCCTCGACAGGGCATTCGGCAGCGGCGCCGAGCCACGACCGGCCAGTAAATCTTCGCGATGCAGCGTTGCGACTCGGACCATGTGCGTACGTAGGTCCGGCACCAAGAATTGCGGCAGCAGTGTTGTCCGGTCCTTTCCGCCCTTCCCATTCCGAACGCACAGTGCTTTCGCCCCAAAATCGATGTCCTTAACCCGCAGCGTTAGGCATTCAGAGATTCTCAGCCCGGCGCCATAGATGAGCGCCGCTGCAAGTCGCGGCGTTCCTGACATCAGCGATAACGTCTGCTGAACCTCATCCACCGTCAGGACGACCGGGACGAGTTTTCTGCGCTGAACACGCTGTAGGCCTTCGATGTTCTGCAGTGGCCTTTCGAGAACGTCACGGTAAAGGAAGACGAGAGCATTGAGCGCCTGGCTCTGCGTCGATGCCGAGACGGCGCGCTCGACTGCTAAGTGGTTCAAGAACGATTGCACTTCGGGCTCTCCCAGCTCCCGGGGATGCCTCATTCCGTGAAAACGCACGAAGTGTCGGACCCAGTGCCGATATGCCTCCTCTGTTCTCGAGCTCAGATGCCGTCTCCGGCAGACAGTGGAGGCAACTTCAAGAAGACGGGGGCGCGGGGTGTGATCGGGACCCCATTACGGTAGCTCCTCGGTGGGACAAAGCGAACAGAGTACGGCATGATGAGGTGGGGATTGCTCGGCGTGCTTATACGGCCTCGCGAGGAAACGGGTTATGGGAATCAATCGCTTATCCGAATTGTCCGCCGCCATGTGCGGAATGAATACGCTGACCCCGGCGTCCGCCTATTAGCTGTTGGGCCTAAAAGCATGAGCAAGAAAAAGTTCGCGCTTACAGCGGATCAGATCAAGCCGCTCGCAACCGGGCATGGGGGTTGTATCGCCACCGACATGATCACGGTCCTTGGAAAGCCGGTTGGGTACATGGTCCGCGAGCCTACGTCGCGGCAGCACGACAGTGGCTGGTGCTTTATGGCCGGAGACGAGTCCCAGGAATACATGGACAACTCCGCAAATCACGCCATCTACGACGTAAACACCATCGCCAACTACTCACCCGAGATCATTCCTTTTCTCAATGCGCCGCCACAGAGCGCGTTCATCAGAGACAAGAAAACAGGCAAGCTCGTGCAAATCCCCTATGAGTCGCCACTTGAATAGCAGGCCCAACAAGGTGCTCCAGGCGACGTATTTGCCTTCGCTTCGCTACGGCAAATCCGCGCCTGAGCTTGGGCGTTGGACCTCATGAAAGCTGAAGCGATCAAGGCTGAGGCCGCATCCGTGATTCGGCAGTTTGGGGCCAATCCACTAGGTTTCTTCTGGGTTCTTCACGACTCCGAGAATGAGAACCTCGATTTTGAAAAGCAAAATGAGCGGTGGGCGTTCGTAAAATCGGAGTCGTGGCACAGTCTCAATATGGCGGCCTATTCGCTTTGGGCCATATCCGACAACGGCGATCTCCTGTGGTGGAATGGAGAGCAAACAGTAGCCATGAGGCCACGAGACTACGAGTTCATTTCCAGAGCCGTAGCGCCATCACAGTTCATTCGCCTTCTAGTGTCAGGGGTGGAGCATTCATTCTTCCCAAAGGATCTTTACAGTGGGTGCGCGCAATGAGGTCCAACAAGTGCTTGCAGAGGGACGTCCTCGCCTTCGGCGAGGCCGCCCCTGAAGCAGGGCGTTGGGCATCATGAAGGCAGGTATCCTTTCCACCCTTTTGTTCGCGGTCTTTTGGCCTTTGCTGGTTACATGCGCATACATCTATGGCTTAGCCGGCAGTCCACAACCCGATAACTGGGCGCTCCTTAGCCGGGTCGGTGACTACGCGGGCTTGGCAGCCATCGCATGCATACTTTCATGCGTAGGGGTTGGCATCTGGTGCAAGCTAACAGCTCGGTTGTTTCCATTGGCAAGCAAGGCGGCTGTCGTCACAATTGTGGTTATATCTGCATACGTCACATTCATGGTTACGCGGCATTGAGTCATGCCCAACAAGTGCATCCAGCCGACGTATTTGCCTTCGCTTCGCTGCGGCAAATCCGCGGCTGATGCTCGGCGTTGGACATCACAAAGATGAAGTTCGTTTGCTCCTCGTGCGGTGAAGAGCATGACCTAGCTGCCATTTCGCTGGGCGCACATTCTCCATTTCAGTGGGGCATGTTGTCTGATGAGGAGCGAGCCAAGTCGGAGCTTGGTGAAGAGCAATGCGTCATTGAAAGCAACGACGGAAAGCACTTCTTCATACGGGGGCGCTTGGAGGTTCCGATTGTCGGCTCGACTCAGCCATTCTCATGGGGCGTTTGGTGCTCCTTGAGCGAGAAGAGCTTCCTAGAGATGTCGGAGCATTGGAATGATCCAAGCAGAGAAAAGCTAGGACCATACTTCGGCTGGCTCTGCACACGTTTGCCCGGCTATCCCGACACCATGTATCTGAAAACGCATGTGCATCAACAGCAGGTTGGGCTTCGGCCGCTGGTTGAGGTAGAGAACTCTGGGCATCAACTCTCCGTGCATCAGCGCGGCGGCATCGAACCTGCATTGATGCAAAGCATCGTCTCTCAGGTGCTTCATGGCGAGTGATGTCCAACCATCGGTTCCACCCGACGTCCCGGCCTCCGCGGCTTCGCCGCTCCAGCCGGGCCCCGGGTGAACCGGGGCGTTGGGCCTAGAAAAGGGAGAACCTCGTGGCAAACAATCTATTCGTCTCGTATGACCTCATTAATCCAGGTCAGAAATATGAAGCAGTGATCGCGGAGATCAAAAAGCTAGGCAGCTGGGCCAAGGTTCACTACTCCCTTTGGTACGTAAATTCGTCCTACTCAGCATCCGACGCAGTATCCAAGGTGTGGGCGGTTATGGACAGCAACGACAAACTCCTAGTCGTCGATGCAACCAATGGAGCGGCGGCATGGCAAAACCTCAGCGACGAGGTTGCAAACCACATCAAAGACCAATGGACCAAGTAGTGCCCAACAACGTGCTCCAGCCGACGTATTTGCCTCCGCTTCGCTACGGCAAATCCGCGGCTGAGCCCGGGCGTTGGGCGACAGCCCTCGTGCATACGCCGGAGATGAGCGAGATAAGTGGCACCTAGGAGAGGAAGCGTATGACCCAATCTCTCGATGAAGTTAATAGACAGGTTGTGTGTCTGGTCCAAGCTTGCCTGGGCGCACTCTCAAATAACGTATTGTCGGTTGCACTATTACCCTCTAGGAAAGCCCCACAAATCAGAATATCCATAGAGCGTGATTCTCCCGTTGACAGGGAAGAAGCCGATGATATCGTCGCGGAGTTTTATGCTTTACACGACAACGATCCAGAAATCGGGCTCGATGTCGTTGTGGAGGGTTCTGCACCGACGATCCCAGAAGCGCCAGCGCGTCTAATCTACCTGCGCCACAAGTCAGATGAAACATGAAATTGTACTTTTGTAGAGTAGTCGCCCAACCAGCGCTTCAAGCCGACGTCCACGCCTCCGCTGCGCTCCGGCGCGGCGCGGCTTAAGCTAGGCGTTGGGGCTACAACAAGGGAAGTCTATGATCCAACCGTTTTCGCCAGAAGACATCGGGTCCATAAGCAAATTGGCAGGCATTCTTGCAGTGCCATTTGCAGCGGCAGCCATGTTTGTTGACTTTGGCTTTTGGAGCGTCGGTCAAGATAAAACAGTTTCAGCTCTTATAGCTTCATCTGTCCCAGCAGTCGCATTGGCAGCAAAGATCGCTGCTTTTCTCCTCGGCGTCGTAATCGTTGCCTTTGCAACCGAAGCATTGAGGGTGCTTCTGGCACATTCAACGCCGCTTTACGTCTTCACGGGCATGGCTCTTTTGGCATTTGGTGTCCTCGGCCTACTCAAAGTCGGCGAGCACCCATTCTGGCATCTCTCAGCATTCTGTTTTGGGCTACAGGTATTCCACGGTGAGAGCCCCAACAATAGCTTCAAGCCGACGTCCACGCCTCCGCTGCGCTCCGGCGCGGCCGCAGCTTAAGCTCGGCGTTATGCGCTTAGGGAGCAATGAATGAGTATCGTCGCCTACTACGCACGAATATCGAGCGAGCAATTGGCCCGATGCGTAGACAATCCACAGAAGCTTGCATCTGGTGCAGTAGATGACTTGCCTGGGGTAGAGGTCATAGACGTTGATCGTGCGTGGGAACCGCTAGCTTGGCTTGTCTCTCCCTGCAAGCGCATTGAGCAAGAGCACAATACTCTTGTCATGAATCAGATCATGTCGGAGAGGCGGCCAGCGAAGCCGTCGTTCGGCGCCCGCCTTGCGAAGCTGTTTCAACCTAAGCCAAAGGAAAAGACGGAGCCATCCGCAGCTATTAAGGAAAGTCTGCGCAGAGCGGACGAAGCGGAACTTGACCTGCCGCTGGTGGCAATTGAGGGGCGCACGGAGTCAAGAGAGGAGCGACTTGACTTTGGCATGGGCGCCGCAGCCCTCTTCCCACCCTGTCAAGTGGCTAACCTGCAAGAGGCTTTAGCGGCAGTTTCTGTTCAAGTTGTTGAGGCGCAATACAAGCCGGAGCTCATGGATCAAATGGGGGTGTTCCCGGAGCATTGGGTTGAGGAGGGCCGCGACCTGATGGACAGCTACATACTCCCAAACCTCAAGAAACTTCAGGGCTTCTATTCAAGAGCAGCCGAGGCGGGCCAAACGGTGCTCGTATGGTACGTGTAGCCGCGCATAACAAGTGCTTCCAGTGCGACGTCCTCGCCTTCGGCTCGGCCGCGCCTGAAGCACGGCGTTGGGTGTTTGAATGAGCACATTTCAGTTTCAATCTCGCTGGAAGGAAGAATTGGTCTGTAGAGGGCCAGGTGGGCAGTTCGTTCTTGAACATCCCATGGGGGTTCTCTCTGCATGCCTGCCTACAGAAAAGGTGTGGGCTCAGCGAGGGCCAGCGTGGGCGCGTAACTTGTGGCCAGTTCTCAAGACTGATCTTGAGGCTTGGTGCAAGGCGAACAATGTGGAGTTCGTCATTGATGAAACGGCTCAGGTTTACTGAGCGGCTTATGTGCGGCCGCACCACACCCAACCACGCGCTCCAGTGCGACGTCCACGCCTTCGGCGTGGCCGCGCCTGAGCTAGGGCGTTGGACCTCATGAAAGAGTTCGTTCCACTCAAACAGGTCGTGGCCTGCCGTGAACTTGAGTTCGTTCACTCTTCTGACGGTTCAAAAGAGGCCGTTCTCGTTTCAATCGGGGTGCCATTTGAAGAGGAAAAAGACATTCAATGGCGGTGTCCATACACAATTGAAGCACCAAGCTTTAAGAAGAGCTTTGGCGTGGCTGGCGCCGACTCAATGCAGGCATTGCTGCTTACGGTTTCCATTATGTCCTCGGAGCTGAAAGCACTTGAGAAGCGGCATTCAGGTGTATTCACTCAGTACGGCGAGCCTGCTACCGGCTTTCCGGAACGTCTGGAAGGCACAGAATGAGGTCCAACCATGCCTTCCAGCCGACGTATTTTCCGCCGCTTCGCGCCGTCAAATCCGCGGCTGAAGGCGGGCGTTGGACCTCGTGAAATCTATGCGACACATGCTTTTCTTTCTGACGCTTGTCATGGCGCCGGCCATGGCGCAGACCCAGCTCGAAATGAATCAGGAGGCGTGTTCGGAATATCAAGCCGCCGATAAGAAGCTAAACACTGTCTACCAACAAGTCCTAGATCGCCACAAGGGCGATGCAATGGCCACAGCCAAGATCAAGAAGTCGCAGAGGGCTTGGTTGGCGTTCCGTGACGCGCAGCTTGAGGCGATATATCCCGCGGTCGATAAGCAGTATGAGTACGGCTCCGTCTATCCAATGTGCAGCTGTTCAGAGAATGCAGCGCTGATTACTCAGCGGATAGAGCAGCTATCTGGCTGGCTCAATGCCGAAGAAGGTGATGTATGCAGGGGCAGCAGGTAACCAAGGTCCAACTAGCGGTTCCACGCGACGTCCACGCCTTCGGCGCGGCCGCGCGTGAACCGAGGCGTTGGGCCTAAACATATGCGTATAGAAAGTTCCCACCACGTTGATAGTAGCGAGCCAGACGATGCTGGGCTTTACGAGTGGCGATACGAGTATGACCTGCTGACTTTTAGCGAGGCGGGGCTTGCACTGGTAGCCAGAAGCTACTCAGATACATCAGAGGAGGCGCATTTCCTACACATCGAGGAAAACAACGTTGCTCGCGGCATTACAAAAAGCGATTTGTCACGCCCCATCGTTGTTCAGGCGGTCGCGTACTTGCGTGGTGTCGGCAAGACATCAGTTAAATGGCTCGGGAGCGGAAGCTATGTTCCAGTTCCTTAGGCCCAACAATGGGCTGCAGCCGACGTATTTGCCTTCGCTTCGCTACGGCAAATCCGCGGCTGAGCCCGAGCGTTGGGCCTAAATGAAAGTAACGTGGAAAGACCTGTCATTCTTGCCAAGCGATGAGGCTTTGGCGGAGCTCTATCAGGCTTGGAGGTGGCTTCTTCCAAACCCATTCAATCCTGTCATGGCAAGCACCCTTGGCGATGTTTTCTTTCAGCAAGACTCCGAATCGGTCTTTTGGCTCAATACCGGAACAGCAGAGATATCTCGGGTTGCGGAGTCCCGCGCTCAGTTCATGGAAATGCTCAAAGGCGAGGAGTGCAACAACTGGTTCATGCCCAGCCTTATCGGCGCGCTCAAAGATGCAGGCAAGGTCCTGAAGCCGGACCACTGCTATACGTTCGTGACCTTGCCAATCTTCAAAGAGGGCACGTATGAGGTTTCCAACCTCAACCCTGTCCCAGCCAAAGAGCATTTCGCCGTCACAGGTTCAGTGCATCAGCAACTCAAAGGAATTCCAGATGGCGCACAGGTCAAGATCAGCGTGGTTTAGGCCCAACAAACGGTTCAACGCGACGGCCCGTAAACGGGCCGCGCGTTAACCTGGGCGTTGGACTCACTGGCTAATGACCTTCTGTCGTGAATAGTCCGTCAATGACGCCGGCCCCACGGCTTGGCCTCGACACCTGCGAGGAGCTTCTCGGGAAACTGCGCTGGGAAAAAGATCTTCTTGAGAAGCAATGGGACAGCCCGTATCTGGCGTTTAACTTTGCCGTCACCGCCAACCATCTTTTCGCAGACTGGATAAAGAGTGTTGGTAATAAGACGCAACGGCAACGAGCAAACCGACTCCCCGAACTGGCAAAAAAGCTATTTTTCGCTTGGCGCGACGTAGCCAATGCGTCCAAGCACTGGAGCTTGGATTCAAATGCTCGAAAAAAACAAATAGTTTCTAGCGTTTCAGGGCCAGTAATTGGTGATTGGTATGCGTATCTGATAGCTGGCCCAGTAATTTATCTGGAAATAGAAGGCGCAAGACCTAGCCTCCCGGAATTGGTTTCAGTCACGCTGCAGTGCTTCGAATGGATCCTGGAGTCCACAGAGAACGAGTTTCCCATCGAATTGACTAGAGGTCTGAACTCGGTCTTTCGCTCGCTGAGTAAGGAATAGGTCAATGCGTCGTCAGGTTCATAGCGCGTCCAACAAGGCGCTGCAGTCCGACCGCCCCGCCTCCGGCGGGGTTCCCTCGCTACGCTCGGCGGCGGCTGAGCGCGTGCGTTGGGCCCCAAAAGAAAGGAGTTCGTAGCAATGTCTGAAGACGGTTTTGAACCTGAAAAATTCAAGGTCTTTGTGCGTTATCTCATCCAGGTTGCAAAAGAGAAACGATGCGTTCCGTACAATGAGCTTGAGAATGTTTTTGGGCTTAGCCACGGTCAAGTCGGCGTCTTTGCCGGCAAGCTCGGGGACTACTGCCTGTCACGAGATATAGCCAAGCTAAACGGGCTCATCATCAACGTAACGGATTGTGTTCCGAGTCACGGCTATGACTGGTATCACAAAAAATACGGCATTCATTGGGGTGAGGTTGTCACTGAATGCTGGCGGCAGTTTCACGTCACAAGTTCCAGGCAAAAGCAGGTTCAAGACTTCAGCAAAAGAGACAAAGATGTTCAGAGCTTCCTGGACGGTGAGTAAGGGGCCCAACAAGGCGCTCCAGCCGACAAACCCGCCTCCGCGGCTTCGCCGCTCCGGCAGGTTTGCGGCTGAGCTGGGGCGTTATGCCTTGAGAGGAATCCCTTGAGCACTCCCCAGCTTGGCGTCAGCTACGTCGAGGACTTGCCCAGCGAGCCCTTTGATGAGTTCGTGGCTGAGGTTCAATGTTCAGAACTCGACCTTCGGTGTGAAGCTAGAGAACGGCCTGGGCCATACGCCGGGCTTGAGTGGCTAGTGCCCACAGCGGTTGTCGTCTTTATAGGCAGAGCCTACTTCGATGCTTTCCTGAAAGAAGCCGGCAAGGACCACTACCACATTCTGAAAGCGGCGCTTAAAAAGCTTACAAAGAAGTTCATTGGCCCATCTGTGCCAACTGGCCGCATCTACTTTGCTGGCGCCAATAAGGTCCAGTCTCCGGTTCCAAGGTACTCACTGGCCTACTCCGTCATTGCCAGCTTAGGCAACGGCCTCTCTGTAAAACTCCTCCTTCCACCCGATCTATCGGCTGAGGAGTGCAACAGCGCAGTGGAAGTTTTCACAGCATTTCTTGAGGCTGGCATTGAGGGCACGTTAGACCCAACCTCCGTTGAGGGGCTCGTAAATGCTAAGCCTGTGGGAGGAACACTGCTTGTGGCATACAGCCGAGAATTGAAGAAGCTCGTGGTTGAAGACCCAATACCGAAGCACGTCCGTGAACGGCAGGCATAACCAGAGCTTCAAGCCGACGTCCACGCCTCCGCTGCGCTCCGGCGTGGCCGCGGCTTAAGCTCGGCGTTGGGCCTACAGAAGAAGCGGTTTAAACAGGAGCTAGCAGTGGCGACCACAATGTATTTTGAAGAGACCATCAAAGATCAGGGTGGCAAAGAAACAATGGAGGTTGAGCTTGGTCGCTCCTCCTTCTATCCGGAGGACAGCATCTATCTCACCGTTGAAGGCAAGACGGTGATCATGGATAGAGCCACCGCGAAAAGATTTGTAGATGCTGTGGTATCGGTCGGCGCTTATCACCGGCTCATTGACTAGCGAACGGCAATGCCGTCATCTAGGCCCAACCATCGCTTCCAGGCGACGTCCCGGCCTCCGCGGCTTCGCCGCTCCAGCCGGGCCGCGCCTGAAGCGCGGCGTTGGGAGTCACTATGAGCTTTGATCTCTACTTCATTGCTTACGAGCAGACACCACCGTCAGCCGCGATGGCTGAAGAAATAAGGATGGTTGAGGAGGAGATTCCTCGGCCAGCATTTGATGCAGAGCGGACAGCTGTCATCACAGATCTAAAAGGCATCTACCCGCAGTACGTTTTCAGCCCCTCTGAAAACGGAGAGCAGTTTGGGGGACTTCTAAGCTGTGAAAGCTGCGATCTGCCAGATGTCAATTTCTGGCCGTCTCATGCAATGGTCGAAATGGGGTTCCGGATTGATCCAGAGTGGTCTCAGAAGACTTTGGTCAGCATCGCCAATACGTTCGAACGACACCACTTCGCCATCTACGATCCGGAAAACGAAAAGATTTGGACAGCCGCACAGCTTGCTTCATGGCTGCAGGGCGCGGTCGCTGAAGAGCAACGCATGGTCAAAGAGATTCAAGAAGGCGGAGTGGAGTTCAAAGAGACTGAAGATGGAGTGATCGAGTACAAAATACGAAGCAAAAGGCCTTGGTGGCGGCTATGGTGACTCCCAACAATCAGTTCCAGTCCGACGTCCTTGCCTCGCTTCGCTCGGCAAGGCCGCGGCTGAACTGAGGCGTTGAGGCTGTAGAAAAACCCTTGAACCCAGTCTGAATTGGCACGTAACACGCTGCTGTTTTCCCATCTGAATGGAGCAGCATCATGGCGCGCTACAAGCCGGTTGATCGTCATCTGTCGAAGCTGCTCGCGGTGCGTTTCTCCGAGCAGATTCTGCCGGGCAGCTTTGAATATGCAGTGAACTGGCTGGTCGATCACCAGATCGACATGCGCGT
>NZ_AUFV01000011.1 GCF_000426685.1 Solimonas flava DSM 18980
AGCTTTGGTCTTGCGACATCATGCGGTATTACTCCAAGTTTCCCTGGGCTATCCCCCGCTCTGAGGCAGATTCCTATGTGTTCCTCACCCGTCCGCCGCTAACAGTATTGCTACTGCCCGCGCGACTTGCATGTGTTAGGCATGCCGCCAGCGTTCAATCTGAGCCAGGATCAAACTCTCCACTTTAAAGTGTAAAGCTTAGATCCAAATTACGCCTCGACGTGGCTAAACGTCTTCAGCGTCGAAGAGTCATCTTCGTAACTCAATTAACTTGGCTACGTTGATACTCTCATGTCACGTGGCTTCGCCACGCTCATGGGAGCACCCACACAAATCACTTGCTTGTTCTTAAAGATCTGGCCAACCCGGCGTCTCGTTACTGCGTCGCCGGTCAGCGGGGAGGCGAATAATAGGGTTTTTGGGGCGGCGCGCAACGACTTTTTGCGAGAGTTCATTCAATTAGATGATTTAAAACGTTTTTTTGTTTGCAGCGAAATCCACGCCGGAGTGAAATGCGCTGGAATCGTGCATTTTTTACGCAAATCATGGCTATTCTGTGACCACCCTGGGCGCAGCCGCCTGCTCAAGCCTCATCTGCAGCCCCGCCTGCACTCCATCACTCGCGACGCGCCTTCATGCCGACGGCATAGCATCAAGGCCATGAATGCACAAAGGGCGGGCCACAGGCCCGCCCTTTGTCAATTGCGACTTCCGCGCCCAGCCGGCGCAGTTCCCACCCTTAGGTTTCCGCCACCAGCTCAGCGCGCGCATAGCGGCGCGATCCCACCTGCAGAAGATACTGCTGCCCGGGGGCCAGCATGATCCCGCGATCCTCGATGCGCTGCTGATCGACGCGTACGGCACGCTGATCGACCATGCGATTGCCCTCCGCATTGCTGGATACCAGGCCAGCCTCTTTGAGCACGCGCGCGATTGGCATGCCCGCCACGGGCACGGCGATCCGGATCTGCGGAATGTCTTCTGGCAACGCCCCCTGAGAGAACTGGGCAATGAACGCCGCCTTGGCGGCGGCGCCCGCTTCGCCGCCATGGAACCGGGAGACGAGCTCGACTCCCAGCTCCATCTTGACGTCACGCGGATTAGCGCCGTCGGCCACACTGATCCGCAGCCGCTGAATCTCAGCCAACGGGCGAAACGACAGCAGCTCGTAATAGCGCCACATCAGCGCGTCAGACACCGACATGAGCTTGCCGAACATTTCGCCGGGCGCGTCGTTGACCCCGATATAGTTGCCGAGGCTCTTCGACATCTTCTGAACGCCGTCCAGCCCCTCGAGGATCGGCACCGTCATGATGCACTGGGGGCGCTGGCCCGCCTGAGCCTGCAGGTGCCGCCCCATGAGCAGATTGAACTTCTGATCGGTGCCGCCGAGTTCCACATCGGCTTTCAGCGCGACCGAATCGTAGCCCTGCAGCAGCGGATACAGGAACTCGTGGACCGCGATGGGCTGATTGCCGGCATAGCGCTTGGCGAAATCGTCGCGCTCCAGCATGCGGGCGACCGTGTACTGGGCCGCCAAGCGAATCATGCCCTCGGCGCCAAGCTTGTCCAACCAGCGAGAGTTGAACTCGATCGTGGTCCTTGCCGGGTCAAGGATCTTGAAGACCTGCTCCTTATACGTCTGAGCGTTCTCCTCGACCTGCTCCCGAGTCAGCGGCTTGCGCGTTTCGTTCTTCCCGGTGGGGTCGCCGATCATGCCGGTGAAGTCGCCAATCAGGAACACCGCTTCGTGCCCCTCCTCCTGAAAGGCACGCAATTTGTTAAGCAAAAGCGTATGGCCGAGGTGCAGATCCTTTGCGGTTGGATCGAAGCCCGCCTTGATTCGCAGGCGCCGACCTTCCTGCCGCGCCTTTTCGAGTCGGGCGCGGAATTCCTCGGCCGGAATGATTTCGTCCGTGCCGCGTTCGAGTTCAGTAAAGTCCATGTCGTTTGAGCAGCGAGGGAACCAGGCGTGTTTGAGGTCATCCAACCCAGGCGTTTGGCTTGCAATGCCACGGAAACTGTGTTTCCTTACGGCCTCAAGCAGTAACCAGAACAAGCACGACGATATAGAAGCATTTCCAATGCCGGACCGTGCGGGACAGCGCGGCCTGATATCGTTTTCAGGTTGAGAAGATGAAGATCGATTATAGCCCAGCCGAGCTGGCACCCCGCCGTTCGGCCCGTCGCTCCGTATGGCTTGCGACGGCATGCATCGGCGTGCTGTCCGCTGTTGCGATGCGCGAGGGTATCGCCACGCGCCATAGCGCGCTGCAGGACGCTGCCGGCGACGAAGTCGCGGCCGCCTTCACGCCTACCGCCGAGAATGCCTTCGACGGCGCCATCCAGTCGGCCACCGCGGACGCGCTGCAGGCGCCGGCGGCGAGCGAGTGGACGACCATCGTCGTGCGCCGCGGCCAGACGTTGTCGGACATCTTCGCCAAGGAGGGGCTCGGCCTTTCCGAAGCGGTGGCGATCGTCGGCCTCGGCGGCGACGCGGCACGCCTGAAGAACTTGAAGACCGGCGACAAACTGAGCCTGCGCAAGACGGACGATGACCAGCTCGACGAGCTGAACTATGAGTTCGACGAAACACATACGCTGCAGGTCCGTCGCAGCGACAGTGGCTATGATGCGCTGACCATCGAAGCGGAGATCGAGCATCGCCCGGCGCAGCTCACCGGCGTCATCACCAGCTCGCTGTTCGCCGCCGCGCAAAAAGCGGGCCTCTCGAACCGTCTCGTGATGGAGATCGCCGACATTTTCGGCTACGACATCGACTTCGCTCTCGACCTGCGCGACGGCGATCGTTTCTCAGTGGTCTACGACCAGCTTTACAAGGACGGCAAGAAGCTGCGCGACGGCGACATCGTCGCGGCCGAATTCGTCAATCGTGGCCAGGCTTACCGCGCCATGCGATATGTCGACGCCGACGGCAACGCCACCTATTACACGCCGGAAGGCGAATCGTTTCGCAAGGCTTTCATCCGTACGCCGGTCGACTTCATTCGCATCAGTTCCGGTTTCACGACCGGCCGCCTGCATCCGATCCTGAACGTCATCCGCGCCCACAAGGGCGTCGACTACGCCGCCGCAATCGGGACCCCGGTCAAGGCCACCGGCGACGGCATCGTCGACTTCGTCGGCGTCAAGAGCGGCTACGGCAACGTCGTCACCATCCGCCACGGCGCCAAGTACACGACCCTGTATGGACATCTGTCGCGCTTCCGCGCCGGCCTCAAGGTCGGCCAGCGGGTCCGCCAGGGCCAGCTGATTGCGTACGTCGGCATGACGGGCCTGGCGACCGGTCCGCATCTGCACTACGAATTCCGCGTCAACGGCGTCCACCAGAACCCGCTCACGGTCGCTCTGCCGCGCGCCAATCCGCTGCCGAAGAGCGTCGTGGCGCACTGGCGGATGGAGAACGCCACCGCGCTCGCGCAACTGGAGGCGCTCTCGAGCACGCGCACGGCCCAGCTCGACACGCCAGCCGCCTTGGTCCCGCCGCCCGCACTGCACAATTGAAGCGCCGGAGCGCGTCCCGTCATGGGGATATGCATCGGGCTGATATCGGGCACGAGCCTCGATGCCGTTGATGCGGCTGCCTGCGAATTCGCCGATGACGCCACCTGGCGGCGCCTGATCGCAACCCGGGCGCACCCTTATCCGGGCGCCCTGCGTGCAGAGCTGCTCGCGCTGCAGCGGCACCCCGACACGCCGATCACGCTGCGCGACCTCGCCCGCCTCGACGCTGCGATCGGTGATTGCTTCGCTGAAGCCGCCGCGACACTGATGCGCGATCTGGGGCTCAACGGCGCAGAGGTCGTCGCGATCGGTTCGCACGGGCAAACCGTCTTCCACGATCCGCTGTCGCTGCACACGACGACGCAACTCGGCGATCCGAACCGCATCGCCGCCCGGACGGGCGTACGCACCGTCGCAGACCTGCGCCGCGCCGACATGGCACATGGCGGGCACGGCGCTCCGCTGATGCCCGCCTTCCACCACGCGCTGTTTGCGGACGAGCGCACTCAAGTCGTCGCCAACATCGGCGGCATCGCCAACATCACGGTGCTGCCGGGCGCCGGCAGCGGCCACGTTTTCGGCTTCGACACGGGCCCCGGGAATGCGCTGCTCGACGATTGGGCGCAGCACCATCTCGGCTCGCCTTACGATCGCGACGGCGCCTGGGCCGCGAGCGGCACGCTCGACCCCGCCTTACTGCAGCGCGGTCTCGCCGACCCGTACTTCGGCTGGCCGGCACCGAAAAGCACGGGTCGCGATTACTTCAACCTCGACTGGCTGAATGCCCGCGACGCCGATCTCGCCGCCCGCGCCACGGCCGACGTGCAGCGAACGCTGCTCGAACTGACGGTGGAAAGCCTGGCCAGCGCCATCGAAACGCACGCGCCTTCGGCCGCGGGCCTGCTGGTCTGCGGAGGCGGAGCCCGCAATCGCTTCCTGATGGAGCGCCTGACGGCGCGCCTGCCGCGGCTGCAGGTGAGCGACACCGGCGCCCACGGACTGGATCCGGACTGGGTCGAGGCTGCCGGCTTCGCCTGGCTGGCGCAGCGCACCGTGCTCGGGCTCAGCGGCAATCTGCCCGCCGTCACCGGCGCGGCACGGCCGGTCGTGCTGGGCGGAATCTATCCCGCCTGAAAGCAGGCGCCGGCGAGCGCGGCGCCCGGGGGGCGGAGTTCAAACGGAGAACGAATTCCCGCAACCACAGGTGGTAGACGCGTTCGGATTGCGAATCACAAACTGGGCGCCTTCCACGCTCTCCTTGTAGTCGATCTCGGCCCCGACGAGGTATTGCACGCTCATCGGATCAACGAGCAGGGTCACCCCGTTGCGGACCACGACAGTGTCGTCGTCCTCGCGGTTCTTCTCGAACTTGAACCCGTACTGAAAACCGGAGCAGCCACCGCCGGTGACGAACACCCGCAGCATCTGCGCCGGGTCATCTTCCTCATTCAGCAGCTCGCGGACCTTGTCCGCGGCGGCGGCCGTGAAAACGACCGACGCTTCGTCGGCGATTGCTTCTGCTGCTTCTGCCATGACCGATACCGCCCGCTTTACGCGTTGTTGACCAAGCCCTTGAATCGGCGCGCCTCGCTGAGCTCGTCGACCGTCGCGTCCTGCCCTTCGCCGGTGACGGCGATGTCCAGCTTCTGGGTCGTCTCGTGCACGAGCTGGCCGTTGACCTGGGCGCCGCCTTCCATCTCGATGATCTTGTAGTACACGTTGCCGGTCACGCGCGCCTTGGCGGCCAGCGTGATCTTCTCGGACGCGTAGACATCGCCGCTCACCGAGCCGTTCAGCATGATATTGGGGACACGAACGTCGCCTTCAATGGCACCGCTTTCACTGACGGACAAGGCCGATGCCTTGTCACCGCCGGACAGCACCTTGCCCTTGACCTTGCCATCGATGTGCAGACCGCCGCTGAAGCGGATGTCGCCGAGGATCTCGGTCTGACGGCCGATCAGGGTATCCACACCGGTGGCCGTCGTCGCGCCCTTGGCGCCGCTATTCCCGAACTTCATGAAGATCCTCCCCGTTGTCCATCACGCGCTGCCAGTCAAAGCCTTCCTCGGTTTGCGGCGCGCCGTCGCTGGACGGAACCAGGGTCACCAGCATCCGACTCGGCACGAAGCCGGCCGGCAACTGAAACTCGCCACTGAACTCTTCGAAGTACTTCAGTGAAAATAGCAGATTTTGCGCCAGCTCCGGCGCAAGATCGTTCAGCAGCAGCTTGCGCTCGACACCGCTGGCGCGGCCGGCGATCGACAGCTGGATTCGACCGCCGATCCGCTTTTCATGCCGGACCGACTGGATCAGCGTCAGAAAGAAGCGGTAGCGGCCCGGGCGCCCGGAGACTTCGCTCAGCTTCAGCTCCTGCACGCGCACACCGGCGCGCGCCTGATCGGGCGCCGCGATGCCGCGGTAGAACGCCACCTGCTCGCGCAGTTCGGAGGCTTCCGCCTGCAGATCGGTCAGCGACTTGCGCACAGCATCGCAGGCCTGCGAATCGATTTCCGTGGACCGCTGCGCGTACACCACCTGCTGCTGCAGCTGCGCGATCTCGGTGCGCGCCGCGCGCAGATCGCGCGTCAGCTGGCGACGCTCGGCACGCAACTGCTCCGCCTCGGTCTGCGTCCGCTCGAAATCGCTGACGGTGGTCGCACGCGCATAGCTATACAGGGCCCAGGCACATAGCGCGAGGGCGCCGGTACAGCCAGCGATCAAGGCCGGCCGCAGCCACGGCCGATGTCGGCGGATGATGATCTTGTGCTGCACGTCGGCGCGCCCGCGTTCAGGGCGTCAGCGGCGGCGCCTGCAAACCCAAGCGTTCGTCGAGCCCGAACATCAGATTGAAGTTCTGCACGGCCTGCCCGGATGCGCCCTTGACCAGATTGTCGATCACCGACAGCACGATCACCGTTCTACGGTCCGGCGCCAGATGCACGGCAACGCGGCAGGTATTCGCCCCGCGCACGCCGCGCGTTTCAGGGTGATCCCCGGCCGGCGCCACGTCGACGAAGGGCTCGCCTGCGTAGCGGTCCTCATAGAGCCGCTGCAGGTCGAGATCGTGCCGCTTGAGGCGCGCATACAGCGTGGCGTGAATGCCGCGCACCAGCGGCAGCAGATGCGGCACGAAATTCAGACCGACCGGATGCCGGGCGATGTCGGCCACGCCCTGCAGGATTTCCGGCAGGTGGCGGTGCCCCGGCACGCCATAGGCCTTGAACGAATCCGAGGCCTCGCAGAACAGCGAGCCGATCTTGGCTTCGCGACCGGCACCGCTGACGCCGGACTTGCAGTCGGCGATCACCCCGTCGAGTTCGATGGCGCCGGCCTCGAGCAGCGGCAGCAGACCGAGCTGCACGGACGTCGGATAGCAGCCGGGGTTGGCGACGACGCGTGCCTTGCGGATCGCTTCGCGATGCACTTCCGGCAAACCATAGACCGCCTCGGCCAACAGGTCCGGCGCCGTGTGCTCGAGCTTGTACCAGTCCTTGAACACGGCCGGATCACGCAGACGAAAGTCCGCCGACAGATCGATGACACGCACCCCGCGCGCGACCAGATCGGGCGCCATCTGCATCGCCGTGCCGTGCGGCGTGGCGAAGAAGACGGCGTCGCAGTTCGCCAGCGCGGCCGGATCGGGCGCGGTGAACACCAGATCGCAGTGGCCGCGCAGGTGCGGGAACAGGGCGTCGGCGCGCTGCCCGTCCTCCTTGCGCGAGGTCAGCATGACGACCTCGGCCTGCGGGTGCTGCGCGAACAGGCGCAACAGCTCGGCTCCGGTGTAACCCGTGCCGCCGACGATACCGACCTTGATCATGGACGTTTGCCCTGAAATCACTGGGGCCGGCGATAATAGACGATCAGACCCGCCCACATCGTTTCAGGATCGCGCCATGTACCTGTGGCTCAAAGCCTTTCATATCTTTTTCGTGGTGGCCTGGTTTGCCGGCCTGTTCTACCTGCCGCGGCTGTTCGTCTATCACGTCGACGCCCGCGAACCCGGCACCCATGAACGGTTCTGCGTCATGGAGCGCCGCCTCTACGTGATGACCACGATCGGCATGATCGGCACCTGGCTGCTCGGCATCGCCCTGCTGCTGAACGGCCCCGAGATCTACCTCAAGGCGGGTTGGCTGCACGCCAAGCTCACGCTCGTGCTGGCGTTGTCGGGCTACCACGGCTGGCTGAAGACGCAGCTGCGCGCGTTCGCCCAGCAGCGCAGCACGCGCTCCGCCAAGTTCTACCGGGCGATGAACGAGGTGCCGACGATCCTGCTGCTCGCGGTCCTCATCCTGGTCGTCGTCAAACCGTTCTGAATCTCCGGCTCGGAAATGCGAAAAGCCCCGCGTTTGCGGGGCTTTTCGGGTCCGGATCACGACGCTCAGGACGAAGAGCCGACTTCGCCAACACCGAGCTGCAAGTAATTCTGCAGGCCGATCTTGTCGATCAGCCCCAGCTGCTCCTCGATCCAGTCGATGTGCTCTTCCTCGCTGGTCTGGATCGCCACGAACAGCTCGCGCGTCACGTAGTCGCCGACCTTCTCGCAATAGGCGATCGCATCCTTGTAGAGCGGATGCGCCTCGCGCTCGCGCTTCAAGTCGCACTCCAGCAGTTCCTTGACGTCTTCGCCGATGTATAGCTTGCCGAGGTCCTGAAGGTTCGGCAGCCCCTCGAGAAACAGGATGCGCGCGACGAGCTTGTCGGCATGCTTCATCTCGTCGATCGATTCGTCGTACTCGTGCTTCTCGAGCCGCTTGAAGCCCCAGTTGCCCAGCATGCGCGCATGCAGGAAGTATTGATTGATCGCAGTCAGCTCGTTCTTGAGGCCGAGATTGAGATATTCGATGACCTTGGGGTCGCCGCGCATGGCCAAAGCTCCGTCCTGATGTTTTGGCGGCCAGTATAGGGACGCGCGATGCAGGCGTGCGAAACGCCGAAACGAGCAAGAAGGTTTTCGATTCGCGCTGGGCGCGAATCCCGTTTCAGGCGCCGAGCAGTGCCGGGCCCAGAGCGGACAGCGGAATAGCCGTCTGCTGCTGCTCACGCAGCGTCTCGCCGAGCAACTCGCGCGCCTGCGGCACGCACTTGCCGCAACAGGTACCGACACCATGCGCCCGCGCCAGCTCGCGCAGGCTGGTCACACCGTCCTGGCGGACGGCGCGCCGGATCGCGCGATCGGAGACGGCCTTGCAGACGCAGATGTACATGGCCGCATCGTGCTGCAAATGAGAATCCGTGTCAACTGCTTCGGAATCTCGTTTCGCAACAAGATCCTGACCCGCGCCGCACTCAGCCCAAGACTTCGTCGCCACTCGCCAATCGCGCAGGTCCGCGGAGCAGCGGAGCCAGCTCGCGCAGCGCGCAGTGGTAGACCTCTCTTTTGAATTCAACGACTTCGTCTAGCGGCAGCCAGTAATCGACCCAGCGCCAGCCGTCGAATTCAGGCTTGTGGCTGGTGTCGAGGCGTACGGCGGCATCGGTGGCCGTGAGGCGCAGCGCGAACCATTTCTGCTTCTGGCCGATGCAGACCCGCCCGCGCGAACGGCGCAGATACCGGCTCGGCAGCCGGTAGCGCAACCAGCCCGACGTGACACCGAGGATCTGGACGTCGGCGCGCGTCAGGCCCAGCTCTTCGCCGAGTTCGCGGAACAGGGCCTGTTCGGGACGCTCGCCACGCTGAATCCCGCCCTGCGGAAACTGCCAGGCGTCCTGACCGATGCGCTTGGCCCACAAAAGCTTGCCCTCGGCATTGCACAGGACAATGCCGACATTCGGCCTAAATCCATCTGCATCAATCACTTGAGGGTGCCAACGGCAATGTTTGAAGGGATTGTTCCACAAGCTGCGATCAGCCAGCAACGCATGGCTGCTATCCTGCGCGGCCCTTTTCACACCCTGCCCGGATCGCAGCATGCGCCGCCTCGCCGTCTTCGACCTCGACCACACCCTGCTCGCCAATGACAGCGACCACCTCTGGGGACGCTGGATGATCGAGCACGGCGTCGTCGACGCCGAGCAGTACGCGCGCGAGAACGAGCGCTTCTACGGGCTCTACAGCGCCGGCACGCTCGACATCCACGAATACGCCGCCTTCAGCCTGCGCCCGCTGGTCGAGCAACCGCTGGAGCGCATGCTGGCGCTGCGCGAGCGCTTCGTCGCCGAATGGATCGTGCCGGCGGTCGCGCCGGGCACGCCGGCGCTGCTCGAAAAGCACCGCGCGCAGGGCGACGAGCTGCTGATCACGACCGCGACCAGCCGCTTCATCACCGAACCGATCGCAGCGCTGCTCGGCGTGACGAACCTGATCGCGACCGACCCCGAGATCCACGACGGCCGCTACACCGGCCGGATCGCCGGCATTCCCAACTTCCAGGGCGGCAAGGTCCAGCGACTGCGCGACTGGCTCGCCGGGCAGGCCGAGCCGTACGCGCACCTGACCGCCTACAGCGATTCGCGCAACGACATCCCGCTGCTCGAGGAAGCGCAGGCGGCGGTCGCGGTCGATCCGGACGCGGTACTGCGCGCGACGGCGCAAAGCCGCGGCTGGGCGATCATCAGCCTGCGCTGAGGCCGGCGGCGCTTACAGCGCGAGGCCGGCGAAGGCCTCGTGCACATGCCCGTTGCTGGCCAGCACGGTGCGCGTCTCCAGGCTCAGCGGACGCCCGTTCAGATCAGTGAAGCGGCCGCCGGCTTCTTCGACGATCACCGACAGCGCGGCGATGTCGAGGATGTTGACGTCGGACTCGACCACCGCATCGAGCTTGCCGCCGGCCAGATAGTGGTAGTGCACGAAGTCGCCGTAGCCGCGGATGCGATGCAGCTGCGGAATCAGGCGTCCCAGCTCCGCCCATTGCGGCGCACGCGCCAGCGTCGCCAGATTGCCGGTCGACAGCGTTGCTTGGCTGAGCCGGTCGACGGACGAGACCTGCAGGCGCTCGAAATCGGCGAGCGGCGTTTCCAGCAGGCCGCGCCAGGCGCCGGCACCGCGCTCGGCCCAGACCAGCTCGCCGAGGCCCTCGTTCCAGCACGGCGCGCACGACAGGCCGAACTCGATGCTCGATCCGCGCATCAGCGCGATCTGCACCGAGAAGATCGGATAGCCGCGCACGAAGGCCTTGGTGCCGTCGATCGGATCGACCAGCCACAGCGACTCCGCGTCGGCCATCTCACGGCCGGTTTCCTCGCCGTAGAAGCCGTAATCCGGGAAATGCTCGCGCAGCACGGCCTTGATCGCACGCTCGGCGGCGACGTCGACCTCGGTGACCGGGCTGGCGTCGGCCTTGTACTCGACGCGAAAATTGCCGCGATAAGCCTTGCGGATGATCTCGGTGGCGGCACGCGCGGCTTGCAGCGCGGCGGCGAGGTGCGGACTGGCCATGGAGTTCTGACTCGTTGCGGGGGTGCGCATGATAGCGGCGCGCGGCGGCGCTGGCGCATTCGCAGCTTGCGCTCGGCACCGGTCTTGGGCTGTAGTCGGCGCCCCGTCAGAGGAAGCACGCGCATGGGCAACCGCCTCAGCAAGATCGTCACCCGCACCGGCGACGCCGGCACCACCGGACTGGCCAGCGGCGATCGCATCGCCAAGACGCATCACCGCATCGCGGCGATGGGCGAGCTCGACGAGCTCAACTCGCACTTCGGCGTGCTGCTCGCCCACGATGCGCTGCCGGACGTCTTCCGCGAACCGCTCGGTCTGGTTCAGCACCGCCTGTTCGACATCGGCGGCGAACTCGCGCTGCCCGGCCACATCGCGATCCGCGAGGAGCACGTCGCGCAGCTCGAAGAATGGACCGAGCGCTTCAACGCCGAACTGCCGCCGCTCAAGGATTTCGTGCTGCCGGGCGGCAACCCGGTCGCCGCCCAGGCGCACCTGACGCGCGCCGTTGCCCGTCGCGCCGAGCGCAGTCTGTGGATCGTGCACGCCGAGGCCGCGCTCAACGCCGCGTCGCTGCGCTACCTCAACCGCCTGTCCGATCTCATGTTCGTGATCGGTCGCCTGCTGGCCCGCGCCAACGGCGGCAGCGAGATCATCTGGCGTCACGCCTGACGCGATCGAGCCCCGTGCAGAGCTGGGCGATGCCGTCGAGCACGCGCGGCGACTGCCGCGTCAGCGCATGGGCGTCGACCACCACGCGGCGCGCCGGATCGGCGGCGCGCGCCGGCGCCAGGCGGCGCCAGTAGGCGTCGACGCCGCGCAGGTCCTCGTCGTCGGCGACGACCACGGCATCCGGATCAGCCGCCAGCACCGCCTCGTCGCTGACCACGGCCGAGATCGTCGGCAGCGCGGCGAACACATTGTCGCCGCCGCACAGCGACAGCGCCGCGCTGATCGGACTGCGGCCGTTGATCGTGTATACCGGCCCCGATTCGAGCTGGTAGAAGACGCGCAGCCGCGAGCGGCCGCGATAGCGCTCGCGCAGCGCCGCGAGCCGCCGCGCGTAATCGCCGGCTGCCGCGCGGCCGACATCGGCGTGGCCGAGGCGGCGCCCGAGCGCGGCCAGCTCGGTTCCGATCGCGTCGAGATCGCCGATCGACACGGTCTCGACGCGCAAGCCGACGCCGCGCAGGCGCTCAACGGTCGCCGCCGGCGTGCCGCTGCCCCAGGCCAGCACCAGGCTCGGACGCAGCGCGAGCACGGCTTCGACGTTGACGGCGAAAGCGCTGCCGACCTGCGGCAGGCGCGCGGCGGCCGGCGGCGCGTCGGTGTAGGCGACGACGCCGACCAGGTCATCGCAGGCGCCGACCGCGCAGACCAGTTCGGCCAGGTGCGGCGCCAGCGCGACGATGCGCTCGGACGCCGTCGCGCCGTTCGCGATCAGGCCGAGCAGCAGGCCGGCCAGCACCCGCGCCGCGCGCATCAGAACATGCTGCCGGTCGCGAAGATCGCGAAGAATGCCAGCAGGATCAGCAGCGCGCGCCACTGCATGCGCAGCACTTCGCGCAGCGCCGTGCCGAGGTTGAGCGGCTCGGCGCCGCCGTCGGCGGTTTCCGTGCGCAGCGAAGCCACCGCGATCTCGGCGAGCAGCGCCCAGGTATGCGAGCGCCAGCCGTGCAGCGGCTGGCGCATCAGGCGGCGCCAGGCCGCCAGTGCGTCGTCGAGGCTGCCGGCCAGACCGTAGAGCAGCGTGGTGATGCGCACCGGAATCCAGGCCAGCAGGTTGTGCAGCCAGTCGGCCGTGACTTCCGCCATCGAGCCCGGCGCGGTCTCGCGCAGCAGGCGCGGCAGGCGGCTGGCGACGCGATAGGCGACGGCGCCGGCCGGCCCGAACACGAAGAACCACAGCAGCACGCCGAACAGCTTCTCGTGCGACTGGATGAACAGCGTGCCCATCAGCGAGCGATGATTGTCGTCGGGCTGCGGACCGCGCTGCAGATTGCGCGCGATCTGCTGCACGCGCGCGCTGTCGCCGGCCGCGCGCGCCGCCAGCAGATCGTGTACGTCCTCGGCCAGATCGCGCGGACCGAGACACAGCAGCAGCACCGCAGCGGCGACGCACAGCGCCAGGATCGGACTCCAGATCTGCGCGTAGGCCCACCACACGAGCGCGACCGGCGCGGCGACGACGGCCAGCGGCAGCAGCGGCGATGCCCACAGCACCGCCGGCAGCACGCGATGCAGGCCGCGCATCAGCCACAGAAAGATCACCGGCCGCCCCCAGCCCGGGATGCGGCCGAGCACGCGTTCGAGGCCCAGCGCGATGAGGATGCCGATGAGGGTCATGGAGGCCGTCAGTGTGCCGGAGCGCCGAGCGCCGCGCGATAGCGTGCCCAGTCGAAATGAGGACCGGGGTCGGTTTTTCGTCCCGGGGCGATGTCGGAATGCCCGGCGATGCGCGCCGCGCTGAGCCGCGGATAGGCGCCGAGCAAGGCCTTCGTCACCGCAGCCAGCTTCGCGTACTGCCTGGCGGTGAACGGCCGCTCGTCGCTGCCTTCGAGCTCGATGCCGATCGAGAAATCATTGCAGCGCTCGCGTCCCTCGTAGCGCGACACCCCGGCATGCCAGGCGCGCGCGTCGAACGGCACGTACTGGGTGACACGGCCGTCGCGGGCGATCAGCAGATGCGAGGACACGCGCAGCGCGTGGATGCCGGCGAAGTACGGATGCGCGTCCGGATCGAGACGGTTGGTGAACAGCTGATCGATGTACGGGCCGCCGAAGCGGCCCGGCGGCAGCGAGATGTTGTGGATAACCAGCAGCGAGATGTCGTCCGCGTCCGGTCGCGCGTCGTGGTTCGGCGACGGACAGGCGCGCGCGCCTGCCAGCCAGCCGCCGGCAATCGCCGGCCGCCGCGCGGAACCTTTGCGCCTGATTTGCGTCTGTTCGATCATCCACCTTCACCTTCGATTCCGGGACGCTCATGAAACGTCTGGTCCTGGCCGCCGCCCTGACGGCCGCCTCGTTCACCGCTGCCGCCAAGCCCGCATCCGACGCGGCCGCCGCCTTCCCCGATGTCCGCATCGCCTACGAGCGGCATATTCTGCCGAACGGCCTGACGCTCATCATCCACGAGGATCACAAGGCGCCGGTGGTCGCGGTCAACGTCTGGTATCACGTCGGCAGCAAGGACGAGCGGCCCGGTCGCACCGGCTTCGCGCATCTGTTCGAGCACCTGATGTTCAACGGCTCGGAGCACTACAACGACGAGTTCTTCCGTGCGCTGGAGCCGGCCGGCGCGACCAAGATGAACGGCACGACCTGGCTCGACCGCACGAACTACTTCGAGAACGTGCCGGTCTCGGCGCTCGACCGCACGCTGTGGCTCGAATCCGACCGCATGGGCCATCTGCTCGGCGCGATCGATCAGGCCCGCCTCGACGAGCAGCGCGGCGTCGTGCTCAACGAGAAGCGCCAGGGCGAGAACGAGCCCTACGGCAAGGTCGACGATTTCATCGCCCAGGCCACCTATCCGGCCGGCCACCCGTACTCGTGGACGACGATCGGTTCGGAAGCGGATCTCAACGCCGCCTCGCTCGCCGACGTCAAGGCCTGGTTCCAGGAGCACTATGGCGCCGCCAACGCGACGCTGGTGATCGCCGGCGACGTGCAGCCGGCGGAGGTGCTGAAGAAGGTCCAGACCTACTTCGGCGATATTCCGTCGGGCCCGCCGCTGAAGCACCAGGGCCCGTGGATCGCCAAGATGCAGGGCGAGAAGCGCGCGACGCTGCAGGACCGCGTCCCGCAGGCGCGTCTCTACCAGGTCTGGAACATTCCCGGCTTCTGCGATCCGGACGCCAATCTGCTGTCGCTCGCCGCCTCGGTGCTGGGCGACGGCAAGAACAGCCGGCTCTACAAGCGACTCGTCTACCAGGATCAGATCGCGACCAAGGTCAGCGTCGGCATCGGCCCGTTCGAGATCGGCTCGCAGCTGACGATCGACGCGATGGTCAAGGCCGGCGGCGATCCGGCCGCCGTCGAGCGCGCGATCGACGAGGAAGTGCAGCGCTTCCTGCGCGAAGGCCCGAGCGCCGAGGAGCTCGCACGCGTCAAGACCGCGGTGTTCGCCTCGGCGCTGCGCGGCCTGGAGCGCATCGACGGCTTCGGCGGCAAATCCGCGCAGCTCGCGCAGTACCAGGTCTATTGCGGCACGCCCGAGCGCTACACCGAGGAACTGCAGGAAGTGCGCCGTGCCACGCCGCAGCAGGTCCGTACCGCGGCGCAGCGCTGGCTGTCCGACGGCGTCTTCAAGCTCGACGTCGAGCCGTTCCCCGAATACGCCACCGCGGCACAGGGTGCTGACCGCAGCCAGCTGCCGGCGCTCGGCGAGCCGCCGGCGCTCCAGTTGCCGCCGCTGCAGCGCGCGACGCTGTCGAACGGGCTCAGGATCGTGCTCGCCGAGCGCCACGCAGCGCCGGTCGTGCAGCTGAGCCTGCTCACCGACGCCGGCTATGCAGCCGACGCCGGCATCGCGCCGGGCACCGCCAAGCTGACGCTCGACATGCTCGACGAAGGTGCCGGCCGCTACGACGCGCTGCAGCTCGCCGCGGCCGCCGACGCGCTCGGCGCGCTGATCGGCACCGGCTCGACGCTCGACACCTCGTACGTCCGCCTCAATGCGCTCAAGGCCAAGCTGCAGCCGAGTCTGGCCCTGTACGCCGACGTCGTGCTGCGCCCGAACTTCCCCGACCGGGAACTCGCGCGGCTCAAGAAACTGCAGATCGCCGCGATCCAGCAGGAAAAGGCGCAGGCCTTCGGCATCGCGCGGCGCCTCTATACGCAGCTGCTGTACGGCGCCGACCACGCCTACGCCAACCCGAGCTCCGGGACCGGCAGCGAAGCCAGTGTCGCGGCGCTGCAGGTCGACGACCTGCGCGCGTTCTATCGGCGCTGGCTGCGCCCCGACAACGCCACGCTGCTGATCGTCGGCGACACCACGCTGGCGGAAATCCAGCCGCTGCTCGAGCAGCAGTTCGGCAGCTGGAAAGCGCCGGCCGCGCCGCTGCCGCAGAAGAATCTGGCGACGGTCGCCCTGCCGGAGCAGCCGCGCTTCGTGCTGGTCAACAAGACCGGCGCCGAGCAGACCCTGCTGATGGCGGCCGAACTGGCGCCGCCGAAGGCCGACCCGGACGATCTGGCGATGCAGCTGGCCAGCACCGCGCTCGGCGGCAACTTCGTCTCGCGCCTCAACATGAACCTGCGCGAGGACAAGCACTGGAGCTACGGTGCATTCAGCGTCATCGGCGGCGCCAAGGCGCAGCGGCCGTTCTTCGCGTACGCGCCGGTGCAGACCGACAAGACCGTCGAGTCGATCCAGGAAATGCAGCGCGAGCTCGCCGCCGCGATCGACCGCCGACCGCTGACGCAGCAGGAAGTCGATTTCGCGCGCAACAGCGTGGTGCTGGCGCTGCCAGGCGACAACGAAACCGCCGCCGAACTGGCCGGCTCGTACTCGACGATCCTCACCTACGGCCTGCCCGACGACTACTGGAACGCCATCGTCGGCAAGCTCGACGCGCTGACGCCCGATGCGGTCAACGCCGCCGCGCGCCGGCTGGTGCGGCCGCAGTCGCTGACCTGGATCGTGGTCGGCGACCTGTCGAAGATCGAGGCGCCGGTGCGCCAGCTCGCTGCCGGCATGGGCGTGCGCGACGTGCGCGTCCTGGACGCCGACGGGCGGGCCCTGCGCTGAGCGCTCGCGGATGCAAAAAGCCGGCGCATGCGCCGGCTTTTTCATGCATCGCCTCTTCGCCGCCTGCGCGGCGCGACGCGCCTATTCCATGTCGCCGAGCGGGCGGCTGAAGGTGAAGCGCGCGGGCTCGACGACCAGGCGACGGGCCGGCTCGGACGGCGGTTCGCCCTGCACCAGCGACAGCGGCAGCTGCACGACGAACAACCCGGCGCCGAGCACCGTGGCGACGAGTCCGAGCGGTCGCACCAGGATGAGATCGGCCGCCATCGCAGCGGCGGACGGCGTGGCGTCGACTTCGTCGCTGACCTGCGCCTGGGCGCTGCCGATGCCGAGCGCCAGCAGCGCGGCGAACGCGAGTGTGTGGATGCGCGACATGAAACCCCCCTGCGGATGAACGAGCGCGAGGCGGCAGCGTAGGCGTGCCCCTTGACCCTGTCAACGAAGCATGCGCGCCCCTTTCGCGCCACTGCGACGCATACAATCGACGCATGCATACGGTCTATGCCGCCGCCGATCCGCTCGAAGCCGAAATCCTGCGCGGCTATCTCGCCGAGCACGGCATTGCCGCCGAGGTCTTCGGCGCCGGCCTTTGGGGTGCGCGCGGCGAGCTGCCGGCCGACGCCTGGCCGCGCCTGGTGATCGCGGACGGCGCACAGGTCGAGGCAGCGCGCGAGCTGCTGCGGCGCTACGAACATCGCCGCCATGCCGCCGCCACCTGGGTCTGCGTCTGCGGCGAGCGTGCGCCGGTGCATTTCGAAATCTGCTGGGCCTGCGGCGCCGAACGGCCGGCGCACTGAGGAACTGAGATCGGCATGATCGAGGTCGCGCTGTACCAGCCGGAAATTCCGCCGAACACCGGCAACATCATCCGCCTGTGCGCCAACACCGGCGCGCGCCTGCACCTGATTCATCCGCTCGGCTTCCGGCTCGACGAGGCTTCGCTGCGCCGCGCCGGCCTCGACTATCACGCGCTGGCGCAGATCGACCAGCACGATTCGCTCGACGCCCTGCGCGCAGCGCGGCCGGACGCGCGCTGGCTGGCGTTCTCGACGCGCTCGGCACAGCGCTATGACCGCTGCATCTACCGCGACGGCGACATCCTGCTGTTCGGCCCGGAGACGCGCGGCCTCCCCGACGCGGTGCTCGCCGCGCTGCCCGAAGAACAGCGCCTGCGCTTGCCGATGCGGCCGGGCAACCGCAGCCTGAACCTGTCGAATGCCGTCGCGGTCGCCGTCTACGAGGCCTGGCGACAGGCCGACTTCCGCTGAGAGCGGCATCCGCCGAATACCGAAGCGTGAGCTGACGCACGGATGGCAACGGCACCACCCACGCACAGTGGCACGTGCAGAAATCCCGCAAGCCCGGAGGAAATATCATGAAAACCCATTCCCATCGTCCGCTGCGCAGTCTCGGTACCCCTGCCCTGTTCGCGGCCGCGAGCGTCGCGCTCGCCGCCTGCGGCGGCGGGGGCGATCACTCGGAGCGCAGCGTTTCGCTGTCAAGCAAAGATGACGTGCTGCGCGAGCTTGGCAACCTGTCGGCCTTCGTCGACTTCAGCGGCATCAGCACCGACTCCATGACGGCAGCCGCCAGCGCGGCGAGCACACCCAAGGCCCGCTTCGTCGGCTCCGCGCTCAAGACCCTCCGGCTCGCCTCTGCCAATCCGGGCCTGAGCGCCAAGGCCGTCACCGTGCACGACTGCGACAGCGGCAGCTACAGCGAGGAAACGCTGACCGGTACCTACACCTTCGCGTTGTTCGACAGCACGCCGCGCACGGTGTCGATCTACCGCGAAGACAACAACCATTGCGTCTATGACTACGAAGACGGCTATCGCAGGATCTACGACGGCCACTACGAAAGCGGCGGCTACACGCCGGACACCGGCGACCACTATTCGTACCTGCGCTTCGGCACCGGCAGCAGCGTCTATCGCTACCGCGAGGAGTGGAGCGGCGATTCCGACTACCCGAGCACCGAGGAACTGCAGGGTCTGCTCGAGCGGCGCGCCGGCGACAGCGATGCGGAGGTGCGCGCCGACGACTTCCGTGATCACTACACGGAGCCGGGCTACAGCGCCGACATCATCCTCGGCGACGGCGAACTGATGAAGTTCCTCACCGCCGACACCGGCTTGCGCGCCGACGGCAGCATCTACTACAGCACCAGCGCCTGCCGCGGCGGCACGCTGCGCTACACGACGACGACGCCGATCTCAGTACCGCAGGATGGAACCGCGCAGGGCGTGCTGAAGATGGAATCGGGCAACGAATCGGCGACGATCACGCTCAATGCCGACGGCAGCGCGACGGTGCAGTTCGCCGGCGGCAGCAGCCTGACGCTGAGCTCGGATGAAGTGCTGGCTGCGCTCGACGAGAGCCCCTGCTGAAGCGACGGCCCCGGGACCGGCGCGCGCCGGTCCCGGGGCCTGTCCTGCGTGCCGGCCGCATCGCCAACCGCTCGGGGCCGCGACGGGCGTCGGGGCGACAGGTCCTAGCCGGCGCCCGGCGCCTTGCGCTCCGGCGCCGCCTCGGCCTTGGCCGGCCGCGTCGCCAGCGCACGAACCGCCTCGACCACCGACAACCGGCCTTCGAGCACGCCGCAGACGGCGGCGGTGATCGGCATGTCGACACCGTAGCGCTGCGCCAGGCGCAGGACCTCGGGCGCCGCCTTGACGCCCTCGACCACCTGGCGGATGTCGGCGATCGCTTCCTTGACGCTCTTGCCCTGCGCCAGCAGCAGACCCATGCGGCGATTGCGCGACTGGTTGTCGGTGCAGGTCAGCACCAGATCGCCCATGCCGGCGAGGCCCATCAGCGTTTCCGCCTTGGCGCCCATCGCCGTGGCCAGGCGCATGATCTCGGCGAGACCGCGCGTGATCAGCGCCGCGCGCGTATTGGCGCCCAGCCCCATGCCGTCGGCGATGCCGACGCCGATCGCCATCACGTTCTTCACCGCGCCGCCGACCTCGACCCCGATCAGATCCTCGGTCCAGTAGGCGCGGAAGCCGTCGCCGTGCAGGCGCCGTGCGAAGGCCTCCGCGAACGATTGCTCGTGCGAGGCGATCGTCACCGCGGTCGGCAGGCCGATGCCGACTTCCTTGGCGAAAGTGGGACCGGACAGCACGGCAAACGGCCGGCTGCGGCCGTAGATCGATTCGATGACCTCGTGCACCAGCTGGCCGCTGTGCGGCTCCAGGCCCTTGCAGGCGGCAACCAGCCCCTGACCGTCGCGCAGCAGCGGTTCGATGCGCTCGAGCGTCGCGCGCAGCACGTGCGAGGGCGTCGCGATCAGCAGCTCGTCGGCCTCGGCGACCGCAGCATCGAGATCGGCGTGCGCGCGCAGCTTGGCGGGGAACGGGCAGCCCGGCAGGTACTGCACGTTCTCCCGCGCCTGCTGCATCGCCGCCAGGCGCTCGGGATCGCGGCCCCAGAGCACGGTCGGCGCGCCACGGCGCGCCAGCTGGATCGCCAGCGCGGTGCCGAACGAACCGGCCCCGAGCACCGCCGTGACCGGATTCATCGGCACGCCTCCGGCTGCGGCGCCGGGCGCGGCATCGCCGGTCGAAGCGCTCGCGCGGCGTCGATCATCGGGTGTGGAAAGCGCAAACGGACGGCGATGAAGTGGCCTTCATCGCCGTCCCGGCGGCTTCAGTTGACGCTGTTGGCCGGCGCCGGCGCCGGCGTGGCGGCCTGCGCGCGGGCGCGCTGCAGGTGCTCCAGGTAAAGCGCATCGAAGTTGATCGGCTGCAGCAGCAGCTGCGGGAAGCCGGCGCGCTGGACCAGATCGGCGATCGTCTCGCGGGCGAACGGGAACAGCAGGTTCGGGCAGTAGGCGGCGGCCACGGCGGCCTTCTCTTCCGGCTGCGTGAAGCCGCGCACCGTGAAAATGCCGGCCTGCTGCGCTTCGACCAGGAAGGCGACTTCCTCACCGAGCTTCGCCGTGACGGTCACGGCGAGCACCACCTGCAGCGCATCGCCTTCGAGCGGCTTGGCCTCGGTGTTCACCTGCACGTCGAGCTGCGGCTGCCACTGCTTGGTGAAGACCTGCGGCGCCATCGGCACTTCGAGCGAAGCGTCCTTGACGTAGATCTTCTGCAGGAGCACCTGGCGCTGCGCGCCGGCGGCGTTGGGATCAATGGCGCCTGGCGCCGGCACATCGGGAGTCGCGGTATCGGTCATGGTTCGGTAATCGGAATATCAGTCGTGCAACAGGGCGTCGAGCTTGCCGGCGCGTTCCAGCGCGTGCAAGTCGTCACTTCCCCCCACGTGCGTGTCGCCAATGAAGATCTGCGGCACGGTGCGGCGTCCGGTGATGCGCATCATCTCCTCGCGCCGGCTGGCGTCCTCGTCGACGCGCACTTCCTCGATGGTCGCGCCCTTGGCCTGCAGGAGGCGCTTGGCCATCACGCAGAACGGGCAGACCCTCGTGCTGTACATCACCACCTTCTTCACGGCGAACCCTCTATTTGGTCGTCAGCGGCAGATTCGCCATCGACCAGGCGTTGATGCCGCCACGCAAAGGATAGACCTCGGCGAAGCCGTTCTTGCGCAGCTTCTCGACGGCGGTGCTGCTGCTGACGCCGAGCGCGCAATAGACCAGCACAGGTCGTGCCTTGTCCTTGGCGAGCTGACCGAGATACTCGTCGAACTTGCCGAGCGGCGCATGGAAGGCGTTGAGCAGATGGCCGCGCTTGAACTCCGCCAGCGGGCGCACGTCAACGATCAGCGGGTCGCGATCGTTGATCAGGCGCACCGCTTCGGCCGGCGACATGCGCTTGCCGCCGGTCAGATTGCCATGCACTTCGTTGGCGATCAGCAAGGCCAGCACCACGCCGAGCGCGACGAACAGCCAGACGTGGGCTTGGAAGAACTCGAAGAACTGGGCCATCGGATGACAAACCTGCGCGGTATCAGCAAATCGTGGGGACAACCGGCTAGCATTATCGCATGTTCCGCCGTTCCGCCCTGTCCGCCCTGCTGCTGGCGGCCCTGCTCCTGCCTGCCGCCGGGCGGGCGGGTGACGACCGTCTGAGCCAGAACCAGAAGGCGCTCGACGCGGTCCGCGAGCGCATCGGCGCGCTGCAGAAAAAGGTCGAGGCCGACCAGACCGAGCGCGACGCGCTGGCGCGCGACATGCAGAAGATCGAGCGCAGGATCGCCGCGGCGGCCCAGCAGATGCGCGCGCTGCGCACGCGCATCGACGAGCAGCAGCGCAAGATCCGCCAGACGCAGGCCGACCAGCAGGAAGCGCAGCGCGCGCTCGACGCGCGCCGCGACGAGCTTGCCCGGCAGCTGCGCGCCGCCTACGTCCTGGGCCGCCAGGGCGAGACGCAGCTGCTGCTGAACCTCGACGACGTGCAGACGGTCGGCCGCATGCTGACCTACTACGACTACCTGCAGCGCGCGCAGCTGACGGCGATGGCGACGATCCGCGCCCGCGCCGACGAGCTCGAACAGCTCGCCGACCGGCTGCAGCAGGAACAGGCCCAGCTCGAGCAGCTGCGCACCGACCAGGAGACGGCGCTCGCCGAGCTCAAGGCGACGCGCGCCGAGCGCGCCGACATGCTGGCGCAGCTCAAGTCGCGGCTGTCGAACGAAGAGGACAACCTCGCCCAGCTCAAGGAAGACGAGCGCAGCATCCGCAACCTGATCGAGTCGCTGAAGAAGACGCTGGCCGACCTGCCGCCGGACATCTCGCCGAGCGACAAGCCGTTCACCGCACAGAAGGGCAAGCTGCCGTGGCCGGCGCGCGGCGCGCTGCTCGCCCGCTACGGCGAGAACAAGGCCGGCGGCCGGCTGAGCTGGAACGGCCACTGGATCGCGGCCGCCGAAGGCAGCCCGGTGCGCGCCGTGGCGCGCGGCCGCGCCGTCTACGTCGGCTGGATGCACCGCTATGGCCTGATCGTGCTGCTCGAGCACGAGGCCGGCTACTTCACCCTGTACGGACACTGTCAGAGCGCGAACGTGCAGGTCGGCGATATGGTGCGGGCCGGCCAGACCATCGCCGGCGCCGGCAGCACCGGCGGCTACGACCAGTCCGGCGTGTACTTCGAGATCCGCAAGGGCGCCGAGGCGATCAATCCGCAGGCCTGGCTGGCGCGATGAACGGCCGTACCGGCCGGCATGACCGGGAACTGTCGCTTTGATGCGTAGTCAGACAGTTGCTATCGTGCCCCCGATGTCTCCCATTTCCGATCCGCGTTCGAACCGTAAATCCATGCCCCGCTTCTACCGTGTTCCGCTGGCGCTGGCCGCCGGCGTCCTCATCGGCGCCTCCGTGACGCTCACCCAGGGCGTGCTCGCCGACAAGGCCGCCAAGCCGACCGCCGACGCACTCGGCTTCAAGGATCTGCAGACCTTCGTCGAGATCCTCAACCGCGTGAAGGCCGACTACGTCGAGCCGGTCGACGACAAGACGCTGATCGAGAACGCCGTGCGTGGCATGATGGCCGGCCTCGACCCGCACTCGGCCTATCTCGACAAGGACGAGTACCAGGACATGAACGTGGTCACCACCGGCAAGTTCGGTGGTCTGGGCATCGAAGTGCAGATGCAGAACGGCTTCGTGCGCGTGGTCTCGCCGATCGACGACACGCCCGCCGCCAAGGCCGGCATCCAGCCCGGCGACCTGATCGTCAAGATCGACGACACCCCGGTGAAGGGCCTGTCGCTGTCCGACGCCGTCAGCAAGATGCGCGGCGAACCGGGCACCAAGGTCCAGCTCACGGTCGTGCGCGAAGGCGAGTCGGCGCCGAAGATCTTCGATCTCAAGCGCGAGACGATCTCGGTCGCCAGCGTGCGCAGCCGCATGCTCGACGGCGACCTCGCCTACCTGCGCATTTCCAGCTTCACGACCGAGACCAGCGCCTCGCTGGAGAAGGAATTCGCCAAGCTGAAGAAGGACGCCAAGAGCCCGATCAAGGGGCTCGTGCTCGACCTGCGCAACAACCCGGGCGGCGTGCTCGACGCCGCGGTCAAGGTCAGCGACGCGTTCATGACGCAGGGCCCGATCGTCACAATCAAGGGCCGCGAACCCGGCGCGCAGCGCGAGTTCGACGCCACCGCGGGCGACCTGCTCGGCGGCGCGCCGATCGTGGTGATGATCAACGGCGGCTCGGCTTCGGCCTCGGAGATCGTCGCCGGCGCGCTGCAGGATTCGCACCGCGCCGTGATCGTCGGCAGCCGCTCGTTCGGCAAGGGCTCGGTGCAGACCATCCTGCCGCTGTCGAACGAAGGCGCGATCAAGCTGACGACGGCGCGCTATTACACGCCGTCGGGCCGCTCGATCCAGGCCGAGGGCATCGAGCCCGACGTCGCGATCCGGCCGCTGAAGATCGCCAAGAGCGACAAGGACGACGGCGCCGATTTCGATCCGATCACCGAGGCCAGCCTCAAGGGCAGCCTGGAGAACAAGGACGACAAGATCTCGCAGGACGAGCGCGCCAAGCTCGAAGCCGAACGCGCGCAGAAGGCCAAGGACGCGCAGGCGCTCGCCGAGAGCGATTACGGTCTGTACGAAGCGACCAACATCCTGCGCAGCCTCTCGCTCGTGCGGCGCTGACGCGCCGCCATGCGCAGTCGGGGAGGACTGCTCGCGGCGATCGGCCTGTTGCTGAGCCTGCCGGCGGCCGCCGCGCCGCCGGCGATCAGTATCGTCATCGACGATCTCGGCGACCGCCGCATCGAGAGCGAGCAGGCCGTCGAGTTGCCCGGCGCCATCGCCTGCGCGTTCCTGCCGGACGCGCCGTACACGCGGCGCCTCGCCGAGCAGGCGCACCGCGCCGGCAAGGAAGTGTTGCTGCATCTGCCGCTGCAGCCGCTGAACGGCAGCGCGCACCCGCTGGCGCTTGTGACGAATGCGCCGGCGCCGGAACGCGAAGCGGCGCTCGTGCACATGCTGGCGTCGGTGCCGCACCTGTCCGGGGTCAACAACCACCAGGGCAGCCTGGCCACCGCCAGCCGGCCGGCGATGCACTGGCTGATGCGCGAGCTGGCAGCGCGCGGCGTCGGCTACTTCATCGACAGCTACACCAGCGCCCGGAGCGTCGCCTACCCGATCGCGCGCGCCTACGGCCTGCCGGCCACTCGTCGACGGGTGTTCCTCGACAACGACATGGCGCCGGCCGCGGTCGCGGCCTCGTTCGACGAGTTGCTGCGTCAGGCCCGTCTTCACGGTTCGGCGCTGGCGATCGGCCATCCGCACGCCGCGACGCTGGCCCTGCTGCGCGAGCGTCTGGCGACGCTCGCCGCGCAAGGCGTCGTGCTGGTGCCGCCGTCGGAACTGATCGCCCGCTACGAACCGCGTCCGCGACTGCAGCCGACGCAGCTGCGGATCAGCCCCTGGGGCGGCGCCTTAGCGCCGCAGGGCGCGCCAGCCGAGTACTAGCGCCGCGGCGGCCGACAGCGCGCCGAGCCAGGGATGCGGCGTGGCGCCGGCCGCCGCGTACAGCGCCGCCGCCGCGAAGCCGAGCGCCGCGAGCATCTGCACGGTGCGCCGGTTGGCGGCGCGGATTTCCTCGCGCAGCGCCTCAAGCTCGCGCCGGCTGGTGCCGAAGCCCTCGCCGCGGCGCATCTGGCGCAGCGCGTGCTGGGCGATCTCCGGCAGCGACTCGGCCAGCGACGGCCCCTGTGCACGCATCTTCTCGAGCGTCGCGACCGGGCCGAGCCGCGCACGCATCCAGTCCTCCATGATCGGCTTGGCGGTCTTCCACAGATCCAGCTCGGGGTTGAGCTGGCGGCCGAGCCCCTCGATCTGCAGCAAGGTCTTCTGCAGCAGCACGAGCTGCGGCTGCACCTGGTAGTTGAAACGCCGCGCGACCTGGAACAGGCGCAGCAGGAAGAAGCCGAACGAGATGTCCTTCAGCGGCCGCTGGAAGATCGGCTCGCAGATCGTGCGGATCGCACCCTCGAAATCCTCGAGCCGCGTGCCTTTCGGAATCCATTCGGACTCCAGATGCAGCTCGGCGACGCGCCGGTAGTCGCGGTTGAAGAACGCGTAGAAGTTCTCGGCGAGATAGCGCTGGTCGGACGCCGTCAGCGTGCCGACGATGCCGAAGTCGACGGCGAGATAACTCGGCCGCTGCGGATCGGACACATCGACGAAGATGTTGCCCGGGTGCATGTCGGCGTGAAAGAAGTTGTAGACGAAGGTCTGCTTGAAGAAGATCTCGACGCCGCGCTCCGACAGCACCTTGAAGTCGACCCCCAGCTCGCGCAGCTTGTCGAGCTCGCGGATCGACACGCCGTAGATGCGCTCCATCACCAGCACGCGCGTGCGCGTGCAGTCCCAGAACACCAGCGGGTGGTAGATCAGGTTCGAGCCGAGCCAGTTGCGGCGCAGCTGCGCACAGTTGGCGCCTTCGCGCATCAGGTCGAGCTCGTCGAGCAGCACCTTCTCGTATTCGGCGACGACCTCGCGCGGCCGCAGGCGGCGCAGATCCGGCGAGAAACGCTCGGCCAGCCCGGCCAGCGTGTGCAGCAGCTCGATGTCGCTGCGCATCACCGCCTCGATGCCCGGACGCAGCACCTTGACGACGACATCGAAAGTCTCCGCCCCGCCGTCGAGTCTGAGCTTGGCGGCATGAACCTGCGCGATCGAAGCCGAGGCCATCGGCACTTCGTCGAACTCGGCGAATACCGCGTCGACCGGCTTGCCGAGCTCGGCCTCGATGATGGCGCGCGCCTCGGCGCCCGGAAACGGCGGGACGCGGTCCTGCAGCCTGGCGAGTTCGGCGGCGATATCGGCGGGCACGATGTCCGGCCGCGTCGACAGCGCCTGACCGAACTTGATGAAGACCGGACCGAGCTCCTCGAGCGCCAGGCGCAGGCGCTCGCCGCGCGGCCGCGGATCGCGGCCCGGCTTGCCGCCGGCGAATTCGCGCAGGCCGTAGCGGGACGCCACGCGCCGGATCTGCCAGACGCGCCGCAGGCGGCTGAACGAGATCATGCGTCGTGTTCCGCGGCGGTTTCGAGGCGACGCAAGCGCGCGTCGAGACGGTCGACGCCGTCGCGCAGCGACTCGACGGACTCCATCCAGTCGGCGACGTCGCTGGCGCGTGCCAGATCGCGGCTTTCCTCGCGCAGGTACTCGGCCGTATCGAGCGCCAGCGTGTCGACGCTGCGCCGCCCCCAGCCGAACAGGTTCTGCAGCCCCTGGTTCAGGCGGTGCGCGGCCGCGTCGCCGACGAAACGGGCCGCGAACTCTTCCGGATCGAAGCCGACGCGCGCCAGCATGCGGTTGAAGCGGCGCAGCAGTTCGACGTCGCCATCAACGGCGAGCCCCTGCGGAATGCCGCCGTCCTGGCGGCGCACGGTCCAGGCCAGGCGCAGCAGCGTCGGCAGGCTGCCGTGCACGCTGACGTCCGGCGTCAGCGTGCCGGCGTCGAGCACGCGCACGCCGCCGGCGTGGAACTCGATCAGGAACGTCCAGGCCGGCGCCTCGACGATGAGCGCGATGCTGCGCCCCTTGAGGGACTCGCATTCGGCGAGGACCTCGGGCTCCAGCGCGAGATAGCGGTTCAGTGCGACTTCGAGCGCCGCGGCGAGCAGGCCCGGCGCACTCATTCGAGGCGGAAGCCGCGATGCACGGCGACGATGCCGCCGGACAGGTTGTAGACCTGCACGCGCGCCAGGCCGGCGTTCTCCATCATGCCCTTGAGCGTCTGCTGGTCCGGGTGCATGCGGATCGACTCGGCGAGATAGCGATAGGAGGCCTCGTCGCGGGCGACGACGCGCCCCATCAGCGGCAGCAGCTTGAACGAATACTGGTCGTAGGCCTTGCCGAGCAGCGGGTTCAGCGGCTTGGAGAACTCCATCACCAGCAGGCGACCACCCGGTTTCAGGCAGCGCGTCATCGAGCGCAGCGCCGCGTCCTTGTCGGTGACGTTGCGCAGGCCGAAGCCGATCGTGATGCAGTCGAACGTACCCTCGGCGAACGGCAGCGCTTCGGCATTGGCCTGCACCGCGGGAACATTGACCAGCCCGTGGTCGACCAAGCGCTTGCGCCCCTCGCCGAGCATCGCGGCATTGATGTCGGACAGGATGACGAGTCCCCTGGGCCCGGCCGCGCGCGCGAACTCGCGCGCCAGATCGCCGGTGCCGCCCGCAACATCGAGCACCTTCTCGCCCGGCCGCACGCCGGCGAGGTCGATCGCAAAGCGCTTCCAGACCCGATGAATGCCCAGCGACATCAGGTCGTTCATCAGGTCATACTTGTGCGCCACCGAGGTGAACACGCCGGCCACGCGTCCGCGCTTCTCGGCAACGGGCACCTGTTCATAACCGAAGTGCGTCGTGTCGGACGCGGACTCGTTCTTTGAAGATTCGCTGGCCATGGCGGGAAGCGGAGTGGGGACGTCATTGTAGCGGCATGGTCGCGGCAAGCGAGGCATGCCCGGCGCGGCCGCTGGCCGGCGCCGGTGCCGACGCCGGTCAGCGGCAAGCCGCCGCCCATCGCCGCGGCCCGACGCCCGATGGCGGATCGCATTAACGTGCCGGCCTCGGGAGCCACCATTTGAAATCCAGTCCTACGATCCGTGTCGAATCGACGCCGGCGGCTTCGCCGTGGAGCGAGGCGCTGGACACGCACGGCCAGGGACTCTGGGACTGGGACATTCCCGGCAACCGCGTCTGGTCCTCGCCCGAATACCGCGCCACGCTCGGCGCCGAGCCCGACGCCAACGGCTTCACCGGCTTCGAAGACTGGGCGGCGCGCCTGCACCCCGACGACAGCAACGCGGTGCGCAACGCGCTCGACGCCCATTTGCGCGGCGAATCACCGGCCTTCTTCAGCGAGCACCGCCTGCGCTGCGCCGACGGCAGCTATCGCTGGGTCGCGGCGCGCGGCCGCATCATTGCCCGCGACGAGACGGGCCGCCCGCTGCGCATGCTCGGCACGCAGCTCGACATCCATCACCACAAGCTCGCCGAGCTGGCGCTGCAGGAAAGCGCGTCGCTGTTCCGGCGCATATTCGACGACGCGCCGATCGGCCTGGCACTGCTGTCGCTGCAGGGGCGCTGGCTCGATACCAACCGCGCGCTGTGCGATCTGCTCGGTTACGACGAGCAGGAGCTGCTGCAGCGCCGCTTCCTCGACCTCACGCACCCCGACGACGTCGACGCCGACCGCACGCTGATGCAGGCCCTGCTGACCGGGCAGCAGGCGCGCGTGCGCCGGCACAAGCGCTACCTGGCCAAGGACGGCTCGCCGATTCCGGTGCAGGTCGACGTCTCGATCGTGCGCGATGCCGACGACAATCCGCAGTACTTCATCTCGCAGGTGCAGGACGTCCGCGAGCGCTGCCGTTTCGAGGATGCGCTCTACGACGAGAAGGAGCTGGCGCAGGTCACGCTCGCCTCGATCGCCGATGGCGTGCTGCGCACCGGCTGCGACGGTCGCATCAGCTTCTGCAATGCCGCGGCGGCGCAGCTGCTGGGCGTCGAGCGGCCTTCCGATGTCCTCGGCCGGCTGTTCGCCGATGCGGTCGCCCTGTACGCGGACTGCGGCACGCGCCTCAACGGCCCGGACGACCCCGGCGCCGAATGGCCGCCACTGGCGCAGCTGCATAGCGCGCGCGGCGACGTCGTCCCGGTGGAAATCTCGCTGGCCCCGATCACCGGCCGCAGCGGCTCGCGGATCGGCAGTGTCTGCGTGCTGCACGACCTCTCGCACACGCGACGCCTGTCCGAGCAGCTGATCTACCAGGCCAGCCACGACGCCCTGACCGATCTGCCGAACCGCCGCGAGTTCGAAGCCGAGCTCGAACACTGGCTCAGCACCGCACGTCTCGGCGCCGATCGGCACACGCTGCTCTATCTCGACCTGGACCACTTCAAGCTGATCAACGAGAACGCCGGCCACAGCGTCGGCGACCGCCTGGTGCGCGATCTCGCGCGGCGCCTGCGCGAAGCGCTGCCGGCCCAGGCCGTGCTGGCGCGCACCGGCGGCGACGAGTTCGCGGTACTGCTGCCGCATTCGACGCCGGCGCAGGCCTGCTTGCTCGGCGAGTCGCTGCTGCTGTCGATCGACACCTTGCGCTTCGAGCACGAAGGACTCGCCTACCAGATCGCGGCCAGCATCGGCATCAGCGCGATCGACGCGAACTCGCGCGACGCCAACAGCGTGCTCGCCGCCGCCGACACCGCCTGCTACATCGCCAAGCGCAACGGCGGGCACCGCGTGCAGCTCTACCATCCGGGCGACGACGCCGTACGCCAGGCCTTTCTCGACATCGACTGGGCCTCGCGCATCCAGCAGGCGCTCGAAAGCGGCCAGGTCGAACTGCATGCGCAGCGCATCATCTCGCTGGACGGCAGCGCGCTGCCGAACTACGAGGTGCTGATCCGCGTCCGCGACGAGCACGGCCAGCTGCAGGCACCGAGCGCCTTCCTGACTGCCGCCGAACGCTACGGCCTGTCGGGCCGCGTCGACCGCTGGGTCGTCGAGCAGACCTTGCGCCGCCTCGCCGCGCACCTGCGCGAGGCCGGCAGCCTGCCGTTCGGCTCGCTGTCGCTGAACCTCACCGGACACAGCGTGTCCGACGTCGCCTTCGCGGATTTCCTGTTCGACGCCCTGGCCCGCCACGGCGTGCCGCCGCAGGCCCTGCGCTTCGAAATCACCGAAGGCACGGCGCTGCGCAGCTTCGCCGTCGCGCGCCGGCTGGTCTCGCGCCTGCGCGAAATGGGCTGCCGCGTGATGCTCGACGACTTCGGCAGCGGCTTCACCTCGTTCGATTACCTGCGGCAGATGATGGTCGACGGCCTCAAGATCGATCAGGCTTACACCCAGGGCCTCGGCAACGACCGCCTCAACCAGACCATCGTTTCGTCGATCTGCCGGATCAGCGAAGTCCTGCAACTGGAAGTGGTGGCCGAAGGCGTCGAGACCGAATCGACGCTGGCCGCGCTGCGTGAACTCGGCGTCGCAATCGTCCAGGGGCATCTGTTCCACATCGCCGAACCGCTCGACGGCCTGCTGCGCTGAGCCCTGCGGCCCCGCTTTCTAGCGCTTCGGCGGCGTGTAGCGCCCGACCAGGGCCGCCAGCTTGACGACGTCACGGTCGCGCGACATGCCGACTTCATCGAGCCGCTGCAGATAGCGCGCCCAGTTCTGCTCGTAATCGCGCGCCAGTTCGTCGAGCACGTCCCAGGAATACAGGCCGCTGTCGTGGCCATCGTCGAAGACCAGGCGCACCGCGTAGCTGCCGACCGGCTCGATGCGCGCAATGTTCACCTCGCGCTTGCCGCCGAGCAGCATCGGCTCGGGCAGGCCGTGGCCGCGCAGCTCGGCGCTCGGCGAGAACACGCGCAGGTACTCGCACGGCAGCTCGGCCCGGCGGCCGTCCGGCCAGCCGAGCTCGAGCGCGCGCGCCTTGCGATGCAGCCGGATCAGCGTCGGAGCGGCGACCCGCATGGCGATCAGAGGATGTAGCGGCTGAGGTCTTCGTCGGCGGCCAGCTTGCCGAGCTTGTCGTCGACGAACGCCGCGTCGATCGTCAGCTGCGTGCCGGCCTTGTCGGGCGCCTCGAACGCGATGTCTTCCATCAGCCGCTCCATCACCGTGTGCAGGCGGCGGGCACCGATGTTCTCGGTCGTCTCGTTCACCTGCCAGGCGATCTCGGCGATGCGCCGCAGGCCATCGGCGGTGAACTGCACGTCGACGCCCTCGGTCTGCAGCAGCGCCCTGTACTGCTCGGTCAGCGCGTAGTTCGGCTCGGTCAGGATACGCAGGAAATCCTCCGACTTCAGCGCATCGAGCTCGACGCGGATCGGCAGGCGGCCCTGCAGCTCCGGCACCAGATCCGAAGGCTTGGCGAGATGGAACGCGCCGGAGGCGATGAACAGCATATGGTCGGTCTTCACGGTGCCGTACTTGGTCGTGACCGTGCAGCCCTCGATCAGCGGCAGCAGGTCGCGCTGCACGCCCTCGCGCGAGACGTCGGCGCCGCCGGCGTACTCGCCGCGCTTGCAGATCTTGTCGATCTCGTCGATGAAGACGATGCCGTTCTCCTCGGCGTTGCGGATCGCCTCGGCCTTGGTCGCCTCTTCGTCGACCAGCTTGGCGGCTTCCTCGTCGATCAGCTGCCTGAAGGCGTCCTTGATCTTGAGCTTGCGCGGCTTGCCCGGCGCCTGGCCGAGATTGGCGAACATGCTCTGCAGCTGCTGCGTCATCTCCTCCATGCCGGGCGGGCCCATCAACTGCACGTTGGCGGTGGGCGCGGCGAGCTTGAGTTCGATCTCCTTGTCGTCGAGCTTGCCCTCGCGCAGCTGCTTGCGGAACACCTGGCGCGCCGCCGAGCTCTCGGTCTGCCGCTGCGTGCTGGCTTCGCCGAAGTCCTTCGGCGGCGGCAGCAGAACATCGAGGATGCGCTCTTCGGCGGCCGACTCGGCGCGATCGCGCATCTTCTTCATCGCCTGCTCGCGCGTCATCTTGACCGCCGAATCGACGAGGTCGCGGACGATGGTGTCGACGTCCTTGCCGACGTAGCCGACTTCGGTGAACTTGGTCGCCTCGACCTTGACGAACGGCGCATTGGCCAGCTTCGCGAGGCGGCGCGCGATCTCGGTCTTGCCGACGCCGGTCGGACCGATCATCAGGATGTTCTTCGGGTGGATCTCGGCGCGCATCGGCCCGCTGATCTGGGCCCGGCGCCAGCGATTGCGCAGCGCGATCGCGACCGAGCGCTTGGCCTTGGCCTGGCCGACGATGTGGCGATCGAGTTCCTGCACGATCTCGCGCGGCGTCATCAGGATCTGGCTGGGAGTGGAAGTGGCGTCATTCATGCTCGTTCTCGGGGCCTCTGCGCTGCGTTCAGGCGTCCAGCGTTTCGATCGTCAGGTTGTGGTTCGTGTAAATGCAGATGTCGGCGGCGATGTGCAGGCTCTTCTCGACGATGTCGCGTGCCGACAGTTCAGTGCTGTCGACCAGCGCGCGCGCCGCGGCGGTCGCGAAGCTGCCGCCCGAACCGATCGCCATCACGCCGTGCGCTTCCGGCTCCATGACGTCGCCGTTGCCGGAAATCATCAGCGTCGCCTCCCGGTCGGCGACGATCAGCAGCGCCTCGAGCCGGCGCAGATAACGGTCGGTCCGCCAGTCCTTGGCCATCTCGACCGCAGCGCGCACCAGCTGGCCGGCATGCTTCTCGAGCTTGCCTTCGAAGCGCTCGAACAAGGTGAAAGCGTCGGCCGTGCCGCCGGCGAAACCGGCCAGCACGCGGCCGTTGTAGAGGCGGCGAACCTTGCGGGCATTGCCCTTGACGCAGGTATTGCCCATCGACACCTGGCCGTCGCCGCCGAGCGCGATCTGGCCGTTGCGGCGCACGCTCAGGATCGTCGTGCCATCAAACTGTTGCATGGAGGAGTCCGGGGATTGGAGGTCCTGCGATGGTGGGGGCGCCGTCTTCCCCTTTCAAGGCGAAGGCCCCGCCAGCGCCGCCGTCCCCGGTCGGCGCAAATAAAGAAAGGGCGCCTTGCGGCGCCCTTTCCCGGCTCTTCAGATGAAGAGCGCGAAGCTTACTTGGCTTCGGTCGGCGCAGCTTCGGCCGGAGCGGCGGCCGGCTCGCACTTGGCCTTCGGCTCGGCGGCGCAGTCGCAGACGGCCGTTTCGCCGGCGGCGCACTGGATCGTCGCCGTCACGCCGTTGCCGCAATCCTGCGTGCACGACTGGGCGGCAGCGGCAGCGTCGGCGGCCTGCTGTTCGGCAGCCGGAGCGGCTTCCGGAGCCGGAGCGGCCTGCTCGGCGGCCGGCGCTTCAGCCGGAGCTTCTTCCTTCTTGCCACAGGCGGCGAGGGCAAGGGCGGCGGCGAGGCCCATCGCGATGAGAACGTTACGCGTCATGATTCAACTCCCGGGGTATACGTCAAAGATGGAATCGTCTTATCGGAGTCCTTCGACAAAGCTCCGATAAGGGCCGGCATGATACCGCCTTTTTGCAACTGCACAAGCGCGTTCAGAACGCGTTCAAAGCACATTCAGCCGCGATTCAGACACAGCGCAAGCGTGACGCGGGAACTCGCGACGGCATTTGAAATGTTGATTTCATTCGTCACGAAATCAAAGTCAAATAATTTCATGCCTCTAAAATGAAATTATCCGGCAATTTTCCGGTCACGGATCGCGCCGGCGCCGCGCGCGCGGGTGCGCGTCGTCGTAGACCTTCGCCAGATGTTTCCAGTCGAGATGGGTGTAGATCTGCGTCGTCGACAGGTGTGCGTGCCCCAGCATCTCCTGCACCGCCCGCAAGTCGCCGCTGTTTTCAAGCATGTGCGTCGCAAACGAATGACGCAGGCGATGCGGATGCAGGTGCACGCCCAAGCCGTTGCGGCGCGCCCAATCACGCAAAATGCGGGCGATCGCGGCACGCGACAGGCGGCTGCCGCGAGACGAGACGAACAGCGCCGGCTCGCCGATGCCCGCCTGGGCGGCCCGGCAAGCCAGCCAGGCGTCGAGCGCGGCCCGCGCCTTGCCGCCAAGCAGCACGATCCGCTGCTTGCGCCCCTTGCCGGTCACCGTCAGCTCCTGCTGACGGGCGTCGAGCGCGACGACGTCGAGCGCGTGCAGCTCGGCCAGACGCATGCCGGTCGAGTAGAACAGTTCGACCAGCGCGCGTGCCAGGATCGCCGCGGCGTCGCCCGTCGTGTCGCGATCGAGCGTCGCCGACAGGGTCTCGGCGTCGATCACGGCCGGCAGCTTGCGCTGCAGCTTCGGCGCGCGCACCTGCGTGGCCGGGTTCGCCGACAGGCGCTGCTCGCGCACCAGGAAGCGGAACCAGCCGCGCAGGCTCGACAGATAGCGGTGCAGGCTCGCCGGCTCGCGGCCGGCGCGGCGCTGCGCGCCGAGGAAGTCGCGGACCCGGTGCACGTCGATCTGTTCGGGCGCCGCGACGCGGGCCAGGCCGCAGTAACGGCCGAACTGGCGCAGATCGCGCTCGGCGGCGGCGACGGTATGCGCCGAGTAGCGCTTTTCGTCGCGCAGGTAGCGCAGGTAGTCGTCGACCAGCGGCGCGAAGAAGGCCGGCGCCTCGCTTTCCGCCGCCGCCGGCGCCGCCTTCACGTCCGCGCGCGCACCGCGGCGGCCACCAGATCGGCGGTCAGCTCGAGGAACAGCTTGCCCTGACGCGGCGCGAAACGTTCCGCCTCGCGCGAGCCGAGCGCGACGAAACCGAGGCTCTTTTCCTTTTCCAGCGGCACGATCGCCGCCGAGCGGATCGCGGTCGCCTTCGGGAACAGCAGCTGCGCCCGTTCGGCGTCGATCGGCCCGCATTCGATCAGGCGGGTCCGGAAGAAGTCGTCGAGCGCGCGCGCGAGGCGACCATCGGGCTCGATCGGCACGATGCCCTCGATGTCATGGCGCTTGTAATGCGCCGCGCCGATGCCGATCAGCGTGGCGTCGATATCGAAGTCCTCGCGCATGCACTTGGCGAGCCCGGCGGCGACGCCGGCCAGCGTCGGCGCCCGGATCAGCGTGCGCGCGAGGCGGTGCACATTGTCCTGGCGGCGCTCGTTGTCGCGGGCGGCTTCGAGCAGGCGTTCGAGGCGGTCCTCCAGGCGCTGATTCTTGGCGCGCAGCAACTCAACCTGCTTCTCGATCAACGACACCGCCGAACCGCTGCGATGCTTGAGCTCGATGCTTTCGAGCAGGTCCGGATGGCGCGCCAGGAAATCGGGGTGCGCCTTCAGATACGCGACGATCTCGCGCTCGTTGAGCTTCGGCGCCGCCGCTTCCTTGGCTTGCGTGTTCAATTCGGCCATTCGATGTCCCCCTCGAAGACGGTTTCCGCCGGCCCTGTCATCAGGACCGGCTCGCCTTCGCCTCCCCACTCGATCGTAAGCTGGCCGCCGCGCACCTGCACATCGACGCAGGCATCGAGCAGGCCCCACAGGCGCCCGACCGCCACCGCCGCGCAGGCGCCGCTGCCGCAGGCCAGCGTCTCGCCGGCACCGCGCTCGTAGACGCGCAGGCGCACGTAGCCACGGTCGACGATCTGCAAGAAGCCGACGTTGACGCTTTGCGGAAACGCCGGATGCCGCTGCAGGCGCGTGCCGAGATCGGCGACCGGTGCATGGTCGACGTCGGCAACCGTCAGCACCGCATGCGGATTGCCCATGCTCACCGCGCCGATCTCGACCACGTCGCCACCATCGAGCGCCAGCGTGTAGCGCTCGGCGCGGGCCGCAGCCGCGAACGGGATGTCGCGCGGCTCGAAGCGCGGCACGCCCATGTTGACGCGGTACTGGTTGCCGTCGACGTGGCGCAGTTCGAGGACGCTGGTCTGCGTCCGCACGCGGATCGCGTCCTTGCGCGACAGGCCGCGCTCGCGCACGAAACGTGCGAGCGCCCGCGAGCCGTTGCCGCACTGGCCGACCTCGCTGCCGTCGGCGTTGAAGATGCGGTAATTGAAATCGACGTCGGCCGTCGACGGCGGCTCGACGACCAGAACCTGATCGCAGCCGACGCCGAAGCGGCGATCGGTGAGTCGCTGCAGCAAGGCCGGCGTCGGCCGGAACGGCTCGCGGGTGGCATCGACGACGACGAAGTCGTTGCCCGCGCCTTCCATTTTGGTGAAGTGCAGCTTCATCCGTATATTGTATCGGCATCGGCCGCGTCCGAGGCGGACCAGGGAGATCGATGGACCACACCGCACCGAACGGCCTGCCGCCGGGTCGCCGCCGCGCGCCGCCGCCGGGCGGTCGCGTGTGGCGATGCGGCCGGGAATCCGCACCGTGAGGAACGTCTACGCGATCGTCACCACCCCGGAGATCCGCGCCTGCTGCGACTTCTACCGGCGCGCGCTCGACGCGCGCATCGTGTTCCGCGCCGACTGGTACGCCCACATCAGCTTCCGCGGCTGGGAACTGGGCTTTCTCAAGCCGCATCAGGACGCCCCGCTGCCGGTGTTCCAGCACACGACGACGACGCGCGGTCTGTGCATCGCGCTCGAGACCGAGAACGTGCAGGCCGACTACGAGCAGCTGCTCGCGCGTGGCCTGGCACCGCTCGGCCCGATGCGCGAGTTCGCAAACGGCGAGCGCTCGTTTGCGCTGATCGACCCGGCCGGCACCGTCCTCAACTTCGTCGAGCACCGTCCGCACGCCGCCGACGGCCCGTCCGCCTGAGGCTCCCGCCGCGGCGGGCCGGGCTTTGTCTTTTCAAAATCCGCGTGTTAGAAACGCCGCGGATCAGTTCGCCACAGGGCATGGGGAGTCGTTCGTGAAGGTTCTCGGCGCAGACATCGGCTTCGGCTATACCAAGGCAACGGACGGCCGCCAGTTCCAGGTCTTCAAGTCGGTGGTCGGCGAAGCCGCCGAAGTGCAGTTCGGCGAAAGCCTGCTGCCGGGCGTGCCGCAGTACCCGCGCCACGTCATCCTCGGCGGCCAGGGCTACTTCGTCGGCGAGCTGGCCGAAACCCAGTCGCGCGGCCGCGGCTTCACGCTCGACCAGAGCCAGTTCCTCGCGCAGTACGCCAAGATCCTGGCGCTGACCGCGCTCGCCCCGTTCGTCGACAGCGGCGATCCGGTGCGGCTCGTCACCGGCCTGCCGATCAGCTTCTTCCGCAAGCATCGCGACGCGCTAACCGCGCTGCTGCAGAGCCGCCATACGATCACCGTGGTCAAGCCGGGCGGCGCCGACCGCGAGGAGAAGATCGTCTACATCGAGCGCGTGCGCGTCGTGCCGCAGCCGTTCGGCTCGATGTTCGACCTGATGCTCAACGACATCGGCAAGCCGGCCAGCCAGCGTTTCGTCTCCGAGAAGATCGGCATCATCGACATCGGCTTTCGCACCGCGGACTACACGATCAGCGACAAGACCCGCTATTCCGAGCGCGGCTCGCAGAGCTCGGACGCCGGCATCTCCTCGGCCTACCAGGCGATCGCCAACGTGCTGCACGAGAAGAGCGGCGTCAGCGTCGAGCTGTACCGGCTCTACGACGGCATCAGCAAGGGCACGATCAAGATCAAGGGCAAGAGCTACGACCTCACCGCGATCGTCAAAGCCGCGTTCCAGCAGCTCGCCACGCGCATCGCCCAGGAAGTGAACCGCCTGTGGGCCGACGACTGGGACATCGACGCCATCGTCATCACCGGCGGCGGCGGCGCGACGCTGGCGCCGTACCTGCAGCCGCTGCTCGAAGGCGAGGTGCTGCCGATGCCGCCCGAACAGGACGCACGCCTCAACAACGTGCACGGCTACTGGAAGTACGGCATGCACCTCTGGGGCGGCTGATCGCGGCGGCGGATCGCGCCGATCCGCCCGCCGTTACGCCGTTTCCGCCGCGCGTGGCGCCTCGGCCGCGATGCCCACCGCTGCTTCGAGCTCGTCGAGCGCTTCGCCGGCGTAGACCGACAGGCGCTGCATGCTCGGCAGCGTATCGCGACAGCCGGTGAAGCCGACGTTGAACTGGCCGGCATAGCTGACCGCGGTGATGTTCAGCGCCTGCCCGTGCGCCAGCAGCGATACCGGGTACATCTGCTCCATGCGCGCGCCGTTGAAGTACAGCGGCCGGTCAGGCCCCGGCACGTTCGACACCGTCAGATTGAACATCGGACGCAGGTGGCCGCCGAGACCGGACAGCAGCTGCGCCATGAACGGCGCCATGAACAGCGCCGTGTAATTGTCGATGTCGGCCTTGTGCAGCTGCTGCAGATGCTCCTTGGCACGCTGCGCGGACTCGTGGATCGCGCGCACGCGCTCGAGCGGATCGGCGATGTGCGTGTTGAGGTTGGCGATGATGAAGCTGATCGCGTTGCCGGCGCCCTGGTCGTCGGCCGGCCGCACCGAGACCGGCACGCCGGCGGTCAGCGGCTTGTCCGGCAATGCGCCGATCTCGCCAAGGTAGCGCCGCATCGAAGCGGCGCAGACCTCGAGGAACACGTCGTTGACGGTGACCCCGGCGGCCTTGGCGATGCGGCGCACGCGCTCCAGCGAGTAGTGCTGCGTGGCGAAGCGGCGCTGGCCGGAGATCTTGCCGTTGAAGGCCGAGCGCGGTCCGCTGAACGGCAGCGCCCAGTCCTTGTCCTCGTGGCGGACCGCCTCGCGCAGCAGCTCGCCGAACGCGCGCGTCACGCCGGGCACGGTGCGCAGCTGCGTGCGCACCCCGTCGACCACGGCCTGCAGCGGCGTCTCGGCCGCCGGCCGCGCGGCGCCGCGGCTGCCGGCGCCGACCGACCACGGCGGACGCAGATCGCGCGCGTCCGGATCGGGCGAGAGCATGCGCGCCAGCATGCGCATGCCGCCGATGCCGTCGACCAGCGAGTGATGCATCTTCATGTACAACGCGAAGCGGCGGTTCTCGAGCCCCTCGATCAGATGGCACTCCCACAGCGGGCGGCCGAAATCCATCGGGTTGGAATGCAGGCGCGAGATCAGCACGCCGAGCTCACGCTCGCCGCCGGGCTGCGGCAGCGCCGAATGGCGGAAGTGATATTCGAGGTCGATCTGCCGGTCTTCTTCCCAGGCCGGCAGCAGAAAGCGCAGGCCCGGCGCGACCAGGCGCAGATTGAACGGGTAGGCGAACTCGCGCGCCGCGCGGAAGCGTTCGACCTGCTTCTTGAGGAATTGCGGACCGGCCTTGGCCGGCAGCGAGAAGATCGCCAGGCAGCCGACCTGCATCGGCGTCGCGCGCGTGTCGACATACAGCCACGCGGCGTCGAGCGGCTTCAAGGGCTTCATGGAACTCCTCCGTTTCTCGTTATGCGCGCAGTTTAGGCGGCCGGTGGCGGCGCGCCCAGCGTCACGGCGAGATCGCCGCTGGCGGCAAGGCCAATTGGCGCGCGCGGTCATGCCGCGGCAGGCACGAACGCCTATACTCCGGCGATAAACGGGCGTTCAATTCCGCCCGGCCAGCTTTTCACATCGGGACCTCTGGAGTGCAGTCATGAACACGGTCGTTTCCTACCTGCCCAACGCCGCCGGCGCCGCCGCCGATCCGGGCAGCGCCATCCGCCATGCCTTCGATGCCCAGTGGGCGACCGCGCTGCGCCTGCGCAGCTCGACGGCCAGGGAACGCATCGCCAAGATCCAGCGCCTGCTCGACGCCGTGCTGGCGCATCGCGAAGCGTTCTACGAGGCCGGCTACAAGGACTTCAAGAAGCCGCCCGCCGAGGTCGACCTCACGGAAGTGCTGCCGGTCGTCGCCGAGGCCAAGCACGCCATGCGCGCGCTCAAGGGCTGGATGAAGCCGATGCGGGTGTGGCCGTCGCGCATGACGCTCGGCACCAAGAGCTGGATCCAGTACGAACCGAAGGGCCGCTGCCTGATCGTCTCGCCGTGGAACTACCCGGTGAACCTGACGTTCGGTCCGCTGGTGTCGGCGATCGCCGCCGGCAACACGGCGATCCTCAAGCCTTCGGAAATGACGCCGAACCTGTCGGGCCTGATGGCGAAGATCGTCCGCGAAATCTTCCCGGCCGACGAAGTAGCCGTGTTCGAGGGCGACGTCGCCGTGTCGACGGCGCTGCTCGCGCTGCCGTTCGATCACATCTTCTTCACCGGCTCGCCGGCGATCGGCAAGGTGGTGATGGCCGCCGCCGCCCGGCACCTGACCTCGGTCACGCTCGAACTCGGCGGCAAATCGCCGACCATCGTCGACGAGTCGGCCGATCTCAAGTCGGCGGCTCGCACGAGCATGTGGGGCAAGTACACCAACAACGGCCAGACCTGCATCGCGCCCGACCACATCTACGTGCACGAAGCGGTCAAGGACAAGTTCGTCGCCGAATGCGTCGCCGTGCTCAAGGCCAGCTACGGCGACACCGCCAGCGCGCAGATGCAGAGCGGCAGCCTCGCGCGCGTCGTCAACCAGCGCCACACGCAGCGCATCGCCGGCCTGCTCAACGACGCCCGCGAGCGCGGCGCGCGCGTGCTGTTCGGCGGCGAGGTCAACGAAGGCGAGTGCTTCGTCCAGCCGACCCTGATCGACAGCATCCCGGCCGACGCCAAGATCCAGAGCGAGGAAATCTTCGGACCGCTGCTGCCGGTGATCGGCTACCGCGAGCTCGACGAAGTGATCGCCGAAATCAACGCCCAGCCCAAGCCGCTGGCGCTCTACATCTGGAGCAAGCGCGAGGCGAACATCGAGCGCGTGCTCAAGAACACCACGGCCGGCGGCACCTGCATCAACCACGTCGTCATGCAGTACGCGCAGGGCAACCTGCCGTTCGGCGGCGTCAACAACTCCGGCATCGGCTCGGCGCACGGCATCTTCGGCTTCAAGGCTTTCTCGCACGAGCGCGCCGTGGTGCGCACGCGCTTCAACCTGGCGACGATGCTGTATCCGCCGTACGGCGAGAAGACGCGCAAGCTGCTGAGCCTGATGATCAAGACGCAGTAGGCTCGGCCCGCAGGCCGACGCGCAGTCCCGAAAGGCCGGCAGGTTGCCGGCCTTTTTCGTGCCGTGCGTCCGCCGGTCGGGCCGCGTCCGCCGCCGGGAGCACGCCGTGCGGCGGCCGACGACGGAGGGTCTAGCATGGCCCGCGCACCTTCCGCCGCCGGAGCTTTGCCGCATGGGCGCCCCCGCACCCCTGCCCGTCCTGCGCTTCTCGACCGAGGGCCTGCGCGAACGCGAGGCCTTCGACGCCTGGCACGACGCGGCCGCCGTCATCTTCGACACCGATCGCGAAACACCCCGGCGCGGCTTCGCGGCCGCCATCACCGCCTACCACGCCGGCGAGTTCGTCATCAGCGATACCCGCTTCGGCGCGCAGCGTTTCGAGCGCCCGCTGCGCAAGCTGCGCGCCGACGGCCTCGATCACTTCCTGATCCAGCTCTACCGCCGCGGCGGCTATGCCGGCCGCAGCGGCGACGACACGCTGCAGGTCCGCCCCGGCGAGCTCAGCGTCCTCGACCTGTCGCGCCCGATCAGCACGCGGGCATCGAGCGCCGAAACGGTCTCGCTGGTCATCCCGCGCCGCCTGCTCGAGGGCTGCGTCGACGTCGATACGCTGCACGGCAGCGTGCTGTCCGGCGCACGCGCGGATCTGCTCGGCGACTATCTCACGGCGTTGCTGCGGCGGATGCCGGAACTGGCCTGCGAGGACGTGGCCAGCGTGGTCCGCGCCACCGGCGAACTGCTCGCGGCACTGCTGGCGCCTTCGGCCGACAACGTGGCGCGCGCCCGCGATCCGCTGCGCGCGCTCACGCTCGAACGGGCACGGCGCCACATCGAACAGCATTTGTGCTCGCCGCAGCTGGGAGCCGACACGCTCTGCGCGGCGCTCGGCATCTCGCGCGCCACCCTGTACCGGCTGTTCGATGCCAGCGGCGGCGTGCAGGCCTACATCCGCAAGCGGCGCCTGCAGCGCGTGCGCGACGCCCTGCTCGACCCGCGGGAACAGCGCCATATCGCGACGCTCGCCTACGCGCATGGCTTCGCCAGCGAGGCGCACTTCTGCCGTGCGTTCCGCCGGCTGTTCGGACTGGCACCGGGCGAGCTGCGTCAGGCGCGGCACAAGACCCCGGACCCGCGCCGGCATGACGCGCAGGCGCCGGACGACGGCGTCCGCCTGCAAGGCTGGGTCCACAGCCTCGCCGAGCCGGCGCCGCCCCGCTGAAGGCCGGCGCCGAGCGCCCGAAAAAAAGGGGCCGTCCCGACCCCCTTCCCTACGTCCCCACCGCCCCCCGGCGGCGTCACGCCAGCCGGTGCCAGACCCAGACGCTGAGCGCGAGCAGGCCGCAGCCCCAGCCGCACCAGGCGAGCACGCCGCCCCAGTGCACACCGCCGGCCGCAGAGTCGTTGTCGCGCAGGGTCATCGGATCACCGCACAGGAATGTCCCGACACTGTAGGCGCCGCCGACCGCGCCCGGTTGGCCACGCGTCTCAGCCGTCTTGACCGCTCGTCTCAGGCGGCCCGGCGCTATAGTCGGCCCATAAGACGGATAACGATGGAGGGGACATCATGACTGCGATCCCGACGCTGCGGCGTTCGTTCGCCTGCCTGCCGCTGTGCGCGGCGCTCCTGCTCGGCGCCTGCGGCGGTGGCGGCGGCGGCGGCGGCGGCGGCGGTGACGGTGACGGCACCGCAAAAGCCTACGACGCGACGATCACGCGCACCTCGATGGGCATTCCGCATATCCGCGCCAAGGATTTCGCCAGCCTCGGCTACGGCTACGGCTACGCGTTCGCCGAGGACAATCTCTGCGTGCTGCTCGACGATCTGGTGACGATCCGCGGCGAGCGCTCGCGCTACTTCGGCCCGGACGGCAGCTATACGATCCCGGCCGTGCCGGTCACCGCCAGCAACGTCGACAGCGACTTCTTCTGGAAGCTGATGGCGACCGACGCCGTCGTCGCCAATCTGCGCAACACGGCGCGCACCGAGATTCGCGACATGACGCGCGGCTACGTCGCCGGCTTCAACCGCTACATCGGCGAGCTGAAAGGCGGACAGCACCCGGGCCGGCACCAGGCCTGCGCCACCGCCGGCTATCTGGCGCCGATCAGCGAGGACGATCTCTACCGGCGCTACTTCCGCCTCTCGATCATCGCCTCCTCGTCGGTCTTCACCAACGAGATCGCGCAGGCCACGCCGCCGCTGCTGTCGACCGGCGCGAGCGCCGCGGCGGCCCCGGATCCGCAGCAGCTGAAGACCCTGCTCGAACGCGAGCCGAATGCGCTGAAGGCGTTCACGCACGACAAGGCCTTCGGCAGCAATATGTACGGCCTCGGCCCGCAGGCGACGCAGGACGGCCAGAGCCTGCTGTTCGGCAACCCGCACTTCCCGTGGAGCGGCACCGAGCGCCTGTACCTGGTGCATCTGACGATCCCCGGCCAGTTCGACATCATGGGCTCCTCGCTGTACGGCGTGCCGGCCGTGCTGATCGGTTTCAACGACCATCTCGCCTGGAGCCACACGGTCTCCACCGCCTACCGCTTCACGCTCTATCAGCTGCCGGTCAATCCGCTGAACCCCAAGCAGTACTTCTATGAGGGCCAGCTGGTCGACATGACCCCGGTGCCGCTGACGATCGACGTCAGGCAGGCCGACGGCAGCGTCGCGCCGCAGAGCCGCACGCTGTACCGCACGCAGTACGGCCCGGTGCTGGAGATGAAGGTCGCCGGCATTCCGGTGCTCGGCTGGGACAACACGCGCGTCTACACGCTGCGCGACGCCAACGCCGAGAACGATCGCCTGATGAACCAGTTCTTCGCCTGGGACACGGCCGCCAGCCTCGACGAGTTCAAGGCCAAACACGCCGAGGTGCTCGGCGTGCCGTGGGTCAACACGGTCGCCACCGGCCCCGGTCAGGCGGCGTATTACGGCGATCTCAGCGTCGTCCCGAACGTGCCGGACAGCCTCGTCGCCAGCTGCAAGGCGCCGCTGCTGTCGCCGGTCATCGACAGCGTCGCGCCGGGCCTGCCGCTGCTGCAGGGCAACCGCGCCGACTGCCAGTGGCTCAACGACGACGATGCACCGGCGCCGGGCATCTTCGGCGCCCAGCATCTGCCGAAGCTCGAGCGCCAGGACTGGGTCGCCAACATGAACGACAGCTACTGGCTCACCAACCCGGCCGCGCCGCTGACCGGCTACGCGCGCATCATCGGCGACGAGGACAGCGCGCGCACGCTGCGCACGCGGCTCGGCATCCGGCAGATCCAGCGCCGCCTCGACGGCAGCGACGGCCGCGGCGCGCCCAAATTCACGATGCAGAACCTGCAGGACGTCGTGCTGTCGGCGGATCTGTACAGCGCCGAACTGGCGCTCGAGGACGTCAAGCGCGATCTGTGCCCGCGCGCCGGCATCTACGACACCAGCGGCGCCTGCGCCGCACTGGCGCGCTGGAACGGCAAAGCAAGCGCCGACGCGATCGGCGCGCCGCTGTGGATCGAGTTCTGGGATCGCGTCGCCGGCAGCAGCGGCATCTGGAAGAACGCCTACTCGTCGGCCGATCCGGTCGGCACGCCGAACGGCCTGGACACCGCGAAGAGCGCCGTGCGCAAGGCCCTGCATGACGCGCAGAGCGCGGTGCAGGATGCCGGACTCGACTTCAACGGCCGCTTCGACACCCAGCAGTTTTCGGCGGTGCACGCCGCCCCGCTGCGCATCCCGGTGTTCGGCGCCAGCGGCAGCGTCGGGGCGTTCACCGTCGCCGACCACGATGCGCTGACCGCCGCGGGCTATCCGGTCAACTTCGGCAACAGCTACATCCAGACGGTGACCTGGACCGCGCAGGGCGTGCACGCCGAGGGCTTCGTCACCTATTCGGAATCGACCGATCCGGCCAACCCGCACTACGCCGATTTCACGCAGCGCTACGCGCAGAAGCAGTGGCTGCGCTTCCCGTTCAGCGACGCCGACATCGCCGCCGACCGGCAATCAGTGCAGCAGATCAGCGAATGATCGGTAATGGCGCCGGGCCGCACGGCCCGGCGCCATCGCCGCCGCGGGATCGGTGCGGCCGGCGCTTGGCTTGGCACGGCGCGGCCGCATAATGGCGGCGGAGACCTGTTACCCATGACGATTCCCGAACCGGCGGCCGACGACCCGAGCCAGCGTCCGGCGGCGACTGCCGCCGACCGCCTGCGTGTGCTGACGCTGAACATCCAGGTCGGCATGCAGACCGCGCATTACGGCCATTACGTGACCGGCGCCTGGCGTCACGTGCTGCCGTCGCGCGGCGTCCGCGACAACCTCGACCGCATCGCCGAGCTGGCCTCGCACTTCGACCTCGTCGCGCTGCAGGAAGCCGACGCCGGCAGCCTGCGCACCGCGCAGCTCAATCAGGTCGAATACCTCGCCGCCAAGGCCGGCCTGCAGCACTGGCAGCTCGCGGTCAACCGCAACCTGCGCCCGTTCGCGCAGCACTGTCTGGGCTTCCTGTCTCGTCATCCGCTGCTCGACATCGAGCATCACGCGCTGCCGGGCCGCGTGCCTGGCCGCGGCGCGCTCGCGGCGACGCTGGCGCAGCCCGGCTACGACCCGCTGCGCGTGGTCGTCGCGCATCTGGCGCTGAGCCGCGCGTCGCGTCAGGTCCAGCTCGACTATCTCGCCCAGCTCGTGCCGCAGAAGCGGGAGCTGCTGCTGCTCGGCGACCTCAACTGCGAAACCAACGAGCTGCTGCAGCACTCGCCGCTGCGCGACATCGGCCTGCAGCCGGTCAGCGGCGCCCCCACCTTCCCGAGCTGGAAACCGCAGCGCCGGCTCGATCACGTACTGGCGACGCCGGGTCTGCGCGTCGCCCACAGCCACGTCGTGCCGACGCCGCTGTCGGACCATCTCGCCGTCGCCGTCGAACTGCACCTGCCGCCGGCATGAAGGCGCAGCTCGCGACGCTGCAGGATTTCGTCGTGGGCGTCGACTGGGCGGCGGTGCTGCTGCCGCTGTGGCTCACGGTCGCGGTCGGCACCGCCGGGCACGCCCTGCTGAGCAAACGCGACGCGCGCGCCGCCTGGGGCTGGATCGCCGTCTGCTGGCTGTTTCCGTTCGCCGGGCCGCTGCTCTACTTCTTCTTCGGCATCAACCGCATCCGCACGCACGCGCGGCGCTTCAGCGTCGATCGCAGCGGCCGCATGATCGGCTCGGCGCACGCCAGCGACGCACGCCGCGCCGCCGAGGCGACCGGAGTCGTGCCCGGCTGGCTCGACGAAGTCGCGCGGACCGCCGACGTGCTGACGCGGCGACCGCTGCTCGGCGACAACCAGGTCGAGCCGCTGCACGACGGCGAGCAGGCGTTCCCGCGCATGCTCGCGGCGATCGAAGCGGCGCGCGAGACGGTCTGGCTGGCCAGCTACATCTTCGACAACGACGCCGTCGGCCGCTCGTTCGTCGCCGCGCTGGCGGCGGCCCGGCGCCGCGGCGTGCAGGTGCGCGTGCTGATCGACGACGTCGGCGAGCGCTACTCGCTGCGCCGCATCGGCACCGCGCTGCGCGCCGCCGGCCTCGACTTCGCGCGCTTCAATCCGCTGCGGCTGCTGCCGCCATCGCTGCACCTGAACCTGCGCAATCACCGCAAGCTGCTGCTCATCGACCACGAAACCGGCTTCACCGGCGGCATGAACCTCAGCGCCCGGCACCTGACTGCCGATCCCGGCAACCGCCGTCGCGTCGCCGACCTGCATTTCGCGCTGCGCGGGCCGATCGTGCAGCAGATGAGCGAGGTGTTCGCCGAGGACTGGGCGTTCGCCACGCGCGAGCGCCTGACGCTGCCGCCGGCACCGCCGTGCGAGGCCGGCGGTGCCATCGCCCGCGTCATCACCGACGGCCCCAACGAAGACCTCGACCAGCTCAATCTGGTGCTGCAGGCCACGCTCGCCGCGGCGCGGCGCGAGGTCCTGATCATGACGCCGTACTTCCTGCCGTCGCCCGAGCTGATCGCGGCCCTGCAGGGCGCCGCGCTGCGCGGCGTGCGCACCGTCGTGCTGCTGCCGGCGCACAACAACCTGCCGTACGTCGACTGGGCGATGCGCCACCAGCTCGGCCAGCTGCTCGAACGCGGCGTGCGCGTGCGCTTCCAGCCCGGGCCGTTCTGTCACAGCAAGCTGGTGGTGGTCGACCACGCCTACACGCTGATCGGCAGCGCCAACTGGGATCCGCGCAGCCTGCTGCTGAATTTCGAGCTCAACGTCGAGCTCTACGATCCGGCGCTGGCACGGCAGATGGCGGCGCACTTCCTCGAACGCTGGCAGCTCAGCGAAGAACTGCTGCTGCGCGACGCGCAGCATCCGCCGTTCGCGCAGCGTGTGCGCAACGCGCTGTGCTGGCTGTTTTCGCCCTATCTATAGAAGCGCCGGTGCGGACGGCGGCACGCGGACGCCGACTACAATACGCGCCGCCTTCTGCCCGCATTCCCGTCCGCCGCCGACTCCGCATGCGCATCCCCTTCCTCGACGGTTTTCTTGCCTCGATGCTCGGCGCGATCGCGATCGCGCTGCTCGCGCCGCAGCTCGGCGTCAGCGGCGGCGTGCTGCATCTGGAACGGCTGACGATGGTCGGCGTGGCGATCGTCTTCCTGCTCAGCGGTGCCGGCCTGTCGCCGGCCAAGCTCAAGGCCGGCGCCGCCAACTGGCGCCTGCACCTGTTCGTGCAGCTGTTCACCTTCGCCGTGTTTCCGCTGCTCGGGCTCGCCGTCGTCGGCCTCGCCGGCCGCTGGCTGCCGCAGGAGCTGGCGCTCGGCTTCTTCTACCTCTGCGCGTTGCCGTCGACGGTGTCCTCGTCGATCGCGATGACGGCGCTGGCGCGCGGCAACATCGCCGCCGCGGTCTTCAACGCCACGCTGTCGAGCCTGATCGGCATGGTGCTGACACCGCTCTACATCAGCCTGTGGCTGCAGGCCGCGAGCCACGGCGTGCCGCTCGCCGACCAGCTGATCAAGATCGGCGAACAGCTGCTGCTGCCATTCGTCGTCGGCCAGATCCTGCGGCCGCTGATCGGCGACTGGGTCGCCGCGCACAAGCACGTGACCGGCAAGATCGACCGCGGCGTGATCGTGCTGATCGTCTTCAACTCGTTCTGCGACGCCACCGCGGCCGGCGTGTGGACGCGCTACGGCGTCGCGCCGCTGCTGGCGACCGCGCTGCTGACCGGCGGGCTGCTGGGCTTCGTGCTGTGGCTGACGCATCTGGTCGCCACACGCTTCCGCTTCACGGTCGAGGACGAGATCGCGGCGGTGTTCTGCGGCTCCAAGAAAAGCCTCGCCGCCGGCGCGCCGATGGCGGCGCTGATCTTCGGCGCCTCGTCCGGCGGCGCGCTGGGCCTGATCATGCTGCCGATCATGGTCTACCACCAGCTGCAGCTGATCGTCTGCTCGGTGATCGCGCGCCGTTACGCGCAGCGGCCGGAAACGGCACCCTGAGGCGCGGATCGCCTTGAATCGCGCGCGCAGCGGCGGGACCATGCTGCCGTGAGGGTCCGGCAGGGAGCAACGCATGAACGGCCACGTCCGCGCGATCAGCGCGGATCGCGAGATCCTCGCCATCGAAACCGAGCTGCACGGATACACCGTCGTGCGCCTGCAGACGGCGGCCGACGTGCAGGTCGGCGACGAACTCGCCTGGCACAGCGAGCTGGCCACCGGCGAACAGGTTTACGACAACCTGAGCACGCGCAGCCCGCTGACGGTCAGCGTCGTCGGCCATCTGCTGCACCGCGCCAGCGCGCAGCAGCTCCTACGCCCGTGAACGCCGCCGTCGACGCGAGGCCCGCTATTCGGCGCCGGAGACGCGCACCAGCGTGCGGCCGGTGACGGTACCGGCGATCAGGTCCTCGCAGGCCGCCGGCAGCTCCTGCAGCGTGATCTCGCGCGTCACCAGACGCTCGAGCACGCGCGGCTTCCATGCGCCCGAGAGCTTGGCCCAGATGTCCTCGCGCCAGGCGCGCGGGCATTCGACGGAATGGATGCCGAGCAGCGAGACGCCGCGCAGGATGAACGGCATCACCGTGGTGTGCAGCTCGTGCGACTGCGCGAGACCGATGCTGGCGATGTTGCCCCAGGGCTTCACGGTGCGCGTCAGCATCGCCAGCGTCTCGCCGCCGAGGTTGTCGACGGCGCCGCCCCAGCGCGCCGATTCGAGCGGCTTGTTGCCGACGTCCAGCGACTGGCGCGCGATCACCTCGTCGGCGCCGAGCGCGCGGAGATAGTCGTCGGCCTTGCCGGCCTTGCCGGTGATCGCGTGCACGGTGAAGCCGGCGCGCTTGAACAGGTCGACGGCGATCGAGCCGACGCCGCCGGTCGGACCGGTGATGGCGATCGGGCCCATCGCCGGCGCCTGATGGTTCTCCAACATGCGGCGCAACGCGAACGCGGCGGTGAAGCCGGCAGTGCCGATCGCCATCGTCTCGCGCAGCGTCAGGCCGTCCGGCTTGCGGATGATCGAATCGGCGGCGACGCGCGCAAACTCGGCGTAGCCGCCGTCGTACACCTCGCCGATGTTGCAGCCGGTGACCAGCACCGCGTCGCCCGGCCGGTAGCGCGCGTCCGTGCTCGTTTCGACGTGGCCGGCCAGGTCGATGCCCGGCACCTTCGGATACGACTTGAGGATGCGGCCCTTGCCGGTGACGGCGAGCGCGTCCTTGTAGTTGATGCCGGTCCAGGCGACGCGCACCACGACCTCGCCGGCCGACAGCGCGTCGACGCCGATCCGCTCGAAGCGGGCCTCGGTACGGTTCTTCTCGGGGGCATGCACGCGCAGCGCGGTGAACTCGCTCATCGTCGTCTCCTCGGACGTTTCATTGATCTGCGCCATTTTCCGCGGGCGCCGAAAGCGGGACAATGCCGGGCATTCTGCCAGAGCGCCCGCCACGGTCATCGCCATGCCGCAATACACGCAAAACCCGCCGCTCGACATCGCCCATCTCGACGTCGATCCGCTCACGCAGCTGCAGCGCTGGCTCGACGACGCCGCCGCCGCGCCGATGATCGAACCGACGGCGATGACGCTGGCGACGGTCGACGCGCACGGCCGGCCGTCGGCGCGCGTGGTGCTGTTCAAGGGCTTCCACGACGACGGCCTGACCTTCTACAGCAACTACGAAAGCCGCAAGGGCCGCGAGCTCGCCGCCAATCCGAACGTCGCGCTGGTGTTCTGGTGGGACCGGCTCGAACGCTCGGTGCGCGTCGAAGGCCGCGTCAGCAGGCTGTCGCGCGCGATGTCCGAGCGCTACTTCCACCTGCGGCCGCGCGCCTCGCAGATCGGCGCCGTGACCTCGCGGCAGAGCGCCGTGGTGCGCTCGCGCGAGGAGCTCGACCGCCGCTTCGACGCCAAGGCCGCCGAACTCGGCGAGCAGGAAGTACCGCTGCCGGACTTCTGGGGCGGCTACCACGTGGCGCCGGAAGCGATCGAGTTCTGGCAGGGCCGCCATGGCCGTCTGCACGATCGCCTGCGCTACCGCCGCGAAGGCGACGGCTGGATCGTCGAACGCCTGGAACCCTGAACGCGCAGCCCTGCGCACGGCCGGCGGCGTGCGGCCGGGAACCGCGGCGAGTCATCTCCGGCTGCCCGCACCCCGTCGCGACACGAGGCATCGCAGCCGGCTCCCGCCGCCGGAACCCGGCACGCGGCCGCGTCGGCGAGTCGTCCGCCGCCGCAGCCGCAGACTCTCAGGGCGCGCTGTCGCGGACCGGGAAATCGACTGACAGGCGCGTGCCGTCATCGAGCACGAACTGCAGGCGCTGCGACTGCCCGGCCGCGAGCGGCTGCTTGAGCCCCATCAGCATCAGGTGCAGGCCGCCGGGCGCCAGCGACACGCTGCCGTGCGCCGGCAGATCGAGGCCGTCGACCTCGCGCATGCGCATCATGCCGCCCTCGTGGCTCATCGAATGGATCGCCGCGCTGGCGGCGAGCGCCGGCTCGACGCTGACGCTGACCACGCGCCGCGGCACATCGCCGTCGTTGCGGAAAGTCGCGTAGCCGCCGGCGACGCTGGCGCCCGGCGGCGTCGCGCGCAGCCACGGCGAGATCACGGACACGGGGCCGGCGGCGAGCGCCGGAACGGAACCGCAGAGCGCGGCCAGCACAGCCGCGAAACGAATGAAAGTGCGCATCGGAAAACTCCTGGAGTCGCCGCACGGGCGGCATGAGAGCGGCCCTCGCTCGAGGGCGGATTGCGCGCGCAACGCGCGCGCTCGGACTTCAGGCGCGGCGCGGCGGTCCGCGCGGCGGCGGCCGGCGCAGCCGCACGGCCCGCGACGCCGCCACGGCGGTCACGCGCGCGACCGGCGACGCCGCGCGCGCCGCCGGCACGTGCTGCCGATCCGGCGACGGCAAGGCCGCGGCGTGCAGGGCGGCGCAGAGCGGGCAGGCCGACAGCAGATGCGCGGTCGCGGTGCCGGTCTCGCCATGCTGCCGCGGGTTCGCCGCGAGCTGCTGCCGCAGCGCCGCGCGCCGCGCCGGCGCGACCTCGCCGCAGAACGCGGCCAGCAGCGGATCGGCGCCGCGGCGCAGCTGCGCCTGCAGGTGCACGCTCGGCAGCAGCAGCTGGCCGAGCAGCGCGGCGAGGCTGAGCATCAGGAACAGCGAGCGATGGCACGCGGCACGGATCACGGCGGCATTCTGCCAGCGCCCCGGCGGCGACGCGAAGGCGGATGCGAAAAACCCCGCGCGCGGCGGGGTTTCGTTCGTCATCGGGAGGCAACGGGTCAGGGCAGGATCGTCACCTTCTCGGCTTGCAGGCCCTTCTGGCCTTGCGCGACCTCGAACTCGACCTTCTGGCCTTCCGCGAGCGTGCGGAAGCCCTGGGCCTGGATCTGCCGGAAATGCACGAAGACATCTTCCTTGCCGGGGCGCTGGATGAAGCCGAACCCCTTGGCGCTATCGAACCACTTCACCGTCCCTGTTTCGCGAGTAGCCATCTGTTCAACCTTTCCTTATCTCTTCGGCTGCCAGGCAGCCGCGCTGATGAACGACGAAGGGTGAGCTTCGCCTGCCGCGGGCAGGATGATGGCCTCTGCAAAAAGCTCGGCGTTCGCACGGCGTCTCCACAAAGGTAACGACCTGCGCCCGGCCCTACTCTAGCGCAACCGCCTGCCGCGACAAGCGAGCCCGCGCACACTGCGGCTGTACCCGGGGCGCGACGCATCGCTATGATTCCCGGCCCAGCCGCTGCAGGGAGCGCTGCAATGAAATCCTGGCACTACGCCACCGTCCTCGTCGCCATCCTCGTCGTCGCCTGCGCGACCTCGCCGACCGGCCGCCGCCAGCTGCGCCTGGTCTCCGACTCGGAGATGGCGCAGATGGGCGCGACCGCGTTCCAGGAAATGAAGACCAAGACGCCGACCACCAAGAACGCGCGCGAGTCCTCGTACGTGCAGTGCGTGGCGCGCGCGATCACCACCGAAGTCGGCGGCACCTGGGAAATCCAGGTCTTCGACTCCAAGGAGGTCAACGCCTTCGCGCTGCCCGGCGGCAAGATCGGCGTCTACACCGGCCTGCTCAAAGTGGCGACCACGCAGGACCAGCTCGCCGCGGTGATCGGCCACGAAATCAGCCACGTGCTCGCCGGCCATTCGGCGGCGCGCGTTTCCAACCAGATGGCGGCGCAGTTCGGCACCGTGCTGCTGTCGGCCGGCACCGGCCTGTCGCCCGACCTGATCGGCACCGGCGCGCAGTACCTCGTGCTGCTGCCGTTCTCGCGCGGCGACGAATCGGAGGCCGACATCCTCGGCATGCAGCTGATGGCGCGCGCCGGCTTCGATCCGGCGCAGGCGATCACGCTGTGGCAGAACATGTCGAAGGCCGGCGGCCAGGCGCCGCCGGAATTCATGTCGACGCATCCGTCCAACGAAACGCGCATCGCCGATCTGCAGCGCAATCTGCCGAAGGACCTGCCGCTCTACCAGCAGGCCCGCGCCGCCGGCAAGAAGCCGAACTGCGGCAGCCCCTGAACGGCGCCGCCGGCCGCGCCGCAGAAACATCTGCAAACAAATCGGATACAAGCGCTTCGGCTGCCGCTGGAACAATGCGGGTCGCCGGCACCGCGCCGGCCCTTTCAGGAGCCCGCATGAAACGCCCGATCCGTCTTCGTCCGCTGCGCACCGCGCTCGCCGTCCTGGCGCTGGCCCCGCTGGCCGCGCTCGCGCAGGGCGGCCCGTCGCGCGACGACGAACATCGCCCGCAGCAGCGGCAGGAGCAGCCGCACGGCCAGGGCCAGAAGCAGGGCCAGGCCGGACACGGCGGCCCGGCAGCGACCCGTCCGGAAGCGGCGGGTCCGCAAGCGGCGCCGCAGCGTGCGGATATGCCGTCCCGCGGCGCGAGCGGGCACGACAGCCCGCGCGCCGCGCAGACCGGCCGTCATGCCGCGGGCTACGACTTCCGCGACCAGGACCGCTCGCACCTGCAGCAGCATTACCGTCGCAGCCTGCAGAGCGTCGATCGCGCGCACCGCCCGCGGTTCGAGGCCGGACACGAGATTCCGCGCGCCTATCGCGGCTATGTGACGCCGGCGCCGGCCGCGCTGCGCGCGCAGCTGCCGCCGCCGCCCGAGGGCTACGCGCTCGGCTACTGCCAGGGCTACACCGTCGTCTACGACCCGACGACCTTCGTCATCCTCTCGGTCATCGACCTGCTCAGCCGCTGATCCGGCCGGACCGGAGATCGCGACGGCGACACCGCATGGGCCGGCATAGAATGCCGGCCCATGGATATCGCCCTGTTTCTGATCGCCGCGCTGCTCGGCGCCTTCGTCGGCGGTCTGGTCGCCGCCCTGCTGCGGCGGACGCCCGATGCCGCCGCCGCGCTCAAACCCGAACTCGAACGCTTCGAACGCGCGCTGCGTGACGAAGCGGCCGCGACGCGGCGCGACGCGGCCGAGCTGACGCGCGGCCAGCGCGCCGAGCTCGGCGAGACGCTGACGCGCTTCGGTACGCTGCTGACCCAGCAGCACGAGCAGCTGCGCGGCACGCTCGCCGAGAAGCTCGACGGCTTCGCCGCCGAACTGCGCGCGCAGAACCAGCGGCTCGCCGATACCCAGCGCCAGCTCGCCGAGGACGCGCTCAAGGCGCGCGGCGAGCAGGCTCAGCAGCTCGCCCGCTTCGGCGAGCAGCAGAGCCTGGCGCTGCGCCAGCTGGTCGAGACGCAGACACAGCAGGCCGCCGCGCTGCGCGCCAGCGTCGACGACAACCTCAAGACCCTGCGCAAGGACAACGAAGAAAAGCTCGAACAGATGCGGCGCACCGTCGACGAAAAGCTGCACGAGACCCTGGAGAAGCGCCTCGGCGATTCGTTCAAGCTGGTCAGCGAGCGGCTCGAACTGGTGCACAAGGGGCTCGGCGAGATGCAGACGCTGGCCAATGGCGTCGGCGATCTCAAGCGCGTGCTGACCAACGTCAAGACGCGCGGCGGCTGGGGCGAGGTGCAGCTCGAAAGCATTCTCGAGCAGATGTTCACGATCGAGCAGTACGCCAAGAGCGTGATGACCAAGCCCGGCAGCCGCGAGGCGGTCGACTTCGCGATCCGCCTGCCCGGCCGCGGCGAGGACGAGACGCCGGTCTGGCTGCCGATCGACGCCAAGTTTCCGCGCGAGGACTACGAACGCCTGCTCGACGCGCAGGAACGCGCCGACGTCGAAGCCGCGCGGCTCGCCGGCGCGCAGCTCGAGCGCGCCGTGCGCCTGCAGGCGAAGTCGATCAGCGACAAGTACATCGGCCCGCCGCAGACCACCGACTTCGCGGTGATGTTCCTGCCGACCGAAGGGCTCTACGCCGAGGTGATCCGCCGCCCCGGCATCGTCGACGCGCTGCAGCGCGAGCACCGCGTCGTCGTCGCCGGTCCGACCACGCTGACCGCACTGCTCAACAGCCTGCAGATGGGCTTCCGCACGCTGGCGATCGAGCAGCGATCAAGCGAAGTCTGGCGCGTGCTCGGCGCGGTCAAGACCGAATTCGCCAAGTTCGGCGACGTGCTCGACAAGGTGCAGAAGAAGCTCGACGAAGCGAGCAAGCAGATCGAGCAGACCGGCGTGCGCTCGCGCGCGATCACGCGCCAGCTGCGCGAGGTCGAGGCGCTGCCGGCCGGCGAAAGCGAAAGCCTGCTGTCGCCGCCCTCCGACGAAACGGATGCCTGATCGGCCAGCTCCGGCCGCGTAGCCGTCAGGCTGAAATGCGGGCGCCGCAGCGCCCTTGCTGTGATTCTTGCGCGATGCCGTGCGCCGGACACGAAAGAGGGCGCCGCAGCGTCCTTTTTCGCGACCGCGGTCCGGCTCAGGCGCCGACCGGCTTGCCGTCCTCGCGCCGCACGACGATCGTCGACGAGCGCGCCGGCAGCTCGGCGCTCGGCCAGCTGCCGTTCGGGTGCTGGATGTTGATGAAGAAGGTCTTCAGGTCCGGCGTGTAGGCGATGCCGGTGATCTCGCAGCCCTGCGGACCGACCAGGAAGCGCTTCGACTCGCGCGTGCTCTGGTCGATCGCGTACATGGCGTTGTGGCCGAACACGTCGACATTGGTCTTGCCGGAGATGCCGGAGCTGCCCGGCACCGACATGTCGGTCTGCACCCACAGGCGGTTTTCCGGATCGACGCGGATGCCGTCCGGGCTCGAGAACGTGTCGCCGTTGATGTCGCCGACGAGGTTGCCGGTGTCGTTGGCCAGCGACGGGTCGCCGGCGAGCAGGAAGATCTCCCACGCGAAGCTCGTCGCGTCCGGTGCGTTGCCGGCTTCGTTCCACTTGATGATCGAACCGTGGCGGTTCGACACGCGCGGATTGGCGGCGTCGGTGACCTTGCGGCCGGAGTTGTTGGTCAGCGTCGCGTAGACGGTCTTGTCCGGACCGACGGCGATCCACTCCGGACGGTCCATCAGCGTCGCGCCGGCGACGCGCGCCGCGGCCTTGGTGTTGATCAGCACGTCGGCCTGCGTGGCGAAGTCGATCGTGACCGGCGTCTGCGGGCCCTGCGTGGTGTTGCCCGGATCGGTGGCGCCGACGACCAGGCCGTTCTGACCCTGCACCAGCGCGATCCAGTCGCCGCTGCCGTCGGCATTGAAGCGCGCCGCGTACAGCGTGCCCTCGTCGAGCAGGTTGGTGTTGGCGGCGCGGTCGTTCGGATTGACCTTGGCGCTCGGCACGAACTTGTAGATGCAGCCCGGGGTGCTATCGTCGCCGAGGTAGACGGCCAGCGTGTTGTCGCTGCCGAGCAGGTAGGCGGTGTTCTCGTGGTCGAAGCGGCCCAGCGCGGTGCGCTTGACCGGCAGACCGGCGAGCTCGCCGCGCGGGTCGATCTCGACGACCCAGCCGTAGCCGAGTTCCGGCTGCGCGGGATCGAAGTAGTTCTCGGTGGTTTCCTCGCAGGTCAGATACGTGCCCCACGGCGTCGCGCCGCTCGCGCAATTGTTGAGCGTGCCGACCACGGTGCCGCCGACCGCGTCCGCGGCCGGGCCGCTGACGCGGTACAGGGTATTGCCGGTATAACGCTTGTTGTACGGCGAGTTCTTCTTGACCTGCCACTTGCCGTTCGAGCCGAGCTCGACCTCGATCACCGAGACGCCGACCGCGGACAGCGCGAGGCGCTTCTGCTCGCTGGTTTCCAGCGAATCGACGCCGCTCAGCATGATGGTGTCGTCGAAGTTCTCGTGGTTGATCGCCAGCAGGCCGCCCTTGTTCGGGCTGACGCCCGGCAGCTCGAAGAAGTGCATGCCGTCGTGGTTGCCGCCGGCCTGCAGCTCGGTCTCGGCCGAGGACTGCGGCGTGCCGGCATAGGCGACGGCGCCGGCGGCGACCGCGTCGCCGGCCGAGAACAGCACGTCGACGGTGTAGCCTTCGGGCACCGTCACCGTATCGAGCGTGTTGGCGTCGACGGCCTTGAAGCCGACGTTGTAGTCGGCCGACGACGAGCCGTTGTCGTCGTCGCTGCAGCCGCTCAGGCCGGCGACGCCGAACACGGCGAGCAGCGAGGCGCCGAGGCCGCCCTTGAGCACTGTGCGGCGGCTGAGCGAGGCGCGGACGATGTCGTCGAGCATCTGCCCTTCGACGTGGATGGGGGCTTGCGGCTTGCGGTACTGATCGGTGAGGTGCGACATGGCGGGCCTGGCTCCGTCGTGCTGGGTTGGCGTGAAAAAAGCGATGCCCGCACGCTAGTCGCCGACGATGAAAAGGCCGGGACGTTTTGAAGAAAGCCGGGACGGTCGCACGACAGCCGGCCGACAGACGAGCCGCCGGACGGCGCAGCGGCAGCGCCCCGGAACCCCTAAACTACGCGCCCTTCGCCGTCCACCCGCCGCTGTCCATGGCCCGCACCGCCCCCGCCCGCCGCCGCGCCGGCGCCGCCCTGAAGCCCGCCGCTCCGAAAGTCGGCTTCGTCTCGCTCGGCTGCCCGAAGGCGCTGGTCGATTCCGAACGCATCCTCACGCAGCTGCGCGCCGAAGGCTACGAAACCACGCCGACCTACGACGCCGCCGACGTCGTCGTCGTCAACACCTGCGGCTTCATCGACGACGCCGTCGCCGAATCGCTCGACGCAATCGGCGAGGCGATGGCCGAGAACGGCAAGGTCGTCGTCACCGGCTGCCTCGGCGCCGGCCCCAAGAGCCAGATCGTCCGCGACAAGTTCCCGGACCTCTTGTCGATCAGCGGCCCGCAGGACTACGCCTCGGTGATGCACGCGGTGCACGCCGCGGTGCCGCCGGCGCACGATCCGTTCTTCGACCTGCTGCCCCCGCAGGGCATCAAGCTGACGCCGAAGCACTACGCGTACCTGAAGATCTCGGAAGGCTGCAATCACAAGTGCAGCTTCTGCATCATCCCGTCGATGCGCGGCCGCCTCGCCTCGCGGCCGGTCACCGAGGTGCTGAACGAGGCCGAGAAGCTGGTCAGGTCCGGCGTGCAGGAACTGCTCGTCATCTCGCAGGACACCTCGGCCTATGGCGCCGATCTGAAGTACGCGAGCGGCAAGTGGCGCGACAAGGAATACGAAACGCGCATGCTGGGTCTTTGCGAAGGCCTCTCGCAGCTCGGCGCCTGGGTGCGCCTGCACTACGTCTATCCGTATCCGCACGTCGACCACATCATGCCGCTGATGGCCGAGCGCAAGGTGCTGCCCTACCTCGACGTGCCGTTCCAGCACGCCTCGCCGAAAGTGCTCAAGGCGATGAAGCGCCCGGCCGCCGCCGAGGACACGCTCGAACGCATCCGCGCCTGGCGCACGATCTGCCCGGACCTGAGCATCCGCAGCACCTTCATCGTCGGCTTCCCCGGCGAGACTGAAAAGGATTTCGAGCTCTTGCTCGACTGGCTCGACGAAGCGCAGCTCGACCGCGTCGGCTGCTTCCGCTACTCGCCGGTCGACGGCGCAACGGCGAACGCCCTGCCCGGCCAGGTGCCGGACGAGGTCAAGGAAGAGCGCTACCACCGCTTCATGGAAAAGCAGCAGGCGATCAGCGCCGCGAAACTCCAGAACAAGATCGGCCAGACCATCGAAGTGCTGGTCGACGAAATCCACGACGACGCCGCGAGCGTCGGCCGCTCCTGGGCCGACGCGCCGGAAATCGACGGCAAGGTTTACATCAAGGGCCTCGGCGCGAACGGCAAACTCAAGGCGATGCCGGGCCAGCGCATCAAGGTGAAGGTCGTCGACGCCGACGATTACGATCTGTTCGCGACGCTGGCCTGAGGACGTCGCGCCTCAGAGAGGCCGCGTCTCGGCCGGCGTCTCCGACCAGCGGTTGTGGCGGCCGTCGGCGTACCGGATCGGCGCGGCGATCAGTTCCTCGGCCGTGACATCGTCGAGCGCGCCGAGCTGCACCGAGACGTAATCGCCGCCGATCTGCTCGATGTGGCCGCGCCCGAACGAGCGCACGCCGCAATGCCGGCAGAACAGGTGATGCGCGCTGTTCGTGCCGAACTGGTAGTCGCTCAGCGCGTCTTCGCCGGCCAGCAGGCGAAAGGCGTCCGGCTTGATGATCGCGCTCCAGTTGCGCGTCTTCGTGCAGATCGAGCAATTGCAGCGGCCGGTGCCGGCGCCGAGATCGATGTCGGCCTCGAAGCGGACGGCGCCGCAGTGACAGCTGCCGTGATAGGTCTTCTTCATCGCGCGCTCCTGAAGTGGGGTGCCGTCGCAGCGGCACGCACATGCTGGCGCAGCGCTGCTGCCAGCATGCCGTCAGGAGTGTCGAGGCACCAGGCGCGCGCTCAGCCGAGCGCCCAGTTCCACAAGGGCACGGTGACGAAACCGAGCAAGGTGCCGACGCCGAGCAGCGTGTTGGCGACCGGCGGATCGAGGTTGTGCTGGTCGGCGAGGATCGCGGCCGAGACCATCGGTGCCATCGCCGCCTCGAGCACGGCGATCGTCAGCGGCAGGCCGCGCATGCCGGACAGCAGACCGAGGCCGAGCACGATCGCCGGGATCAGCAGCAGCTTGTAGGCGACGCCGAGGCCGACCGCGGTGACGCGATCGCGGCCCAGATGCAGATGGAAACGCAGGCCGACGACGAACAGCGCGATCGGCGTCAGCGTCTGCGCGACGCGCGACAGCACCTCATCGATCATCTCCGGCCACTGGCCGAGGACACTGACCATCGTCGCCACGACCAGCGCGATGAACGGCGGAAAGAACGCCACGCGCCTGACGATCTGCGCGGCCTGCGGCCGCTGGCCGGCGTACAGCGAGGCGACGACGATGCCGCCGGCGGCGAGCGCGATGAAGCAGCCGCCCTGATCGGCGACGACGGCAAGCGCGAGACCCTCGCGGCCGCGCAGCGCCTCGACCAGCGGATAGCCGATGAACGAGGTATTGCCGAGGCCGGCGACCAGGATCAGCGCACCGATGCGCTCACGCGACCAGTTCAGGCGGCGACCGAGCCGGTCGAACAGCACCCAGGCGAGCCCGAACACCAGCCACTGCGACAGCACCAGATAGATCAGGTGCAGGTCGAAATGCACGCGCGGGATCAGCTCCAGGATCATCGCCGGCAGCGCCACGTTGATCAGCCACCAGTTGAGCCCGGCGGCGAGCCCGATCGGCGGGCGCGCGTAGCGCGCGACGAGGACGCCCAGCGTCAGGCAGACGATGAGCAGGACGAAGGAGGTCATGGCGCGCGATTTTACGCCATGCGCCGCGCCTTCAAGACCGGCGCGGCGCGACGAACCGCGAACTTTCGGCGCCGGATGCTGCCCAACAGGGAGACGCCCCGGCAAGGCCCTCCGGTCGAAGCCGGCGGCGTCGCCCGCGCGAGGCACCGGCGCGCCGGCCGGCCTCGCATCGGTTCCACTGATCTGCACGGAGGAACGCCGATGAACACCCGCAAGCGCAAAGCCGACGCCGACGCTGAGCTCGACCGCGAGCTCGAGAACACCTTTCCCGCCAGCGACGCGCCGGCATGGGGCGGCAGCGCCGAGGAAAGCCGCCGCCGGGCCGCGGCCGGACCGCCGCGGCGCAAGTCTTCCGGTGCGCGGGCGCTCGAAAAGGGCGGCCTGCACGGCAAGACGTTCGCGATTCTCGCCGCCGACGGCTTCGAGCAGTCGGAGCTGATGGAGCCGAAACGCGCGCTGCTGGCGGCCGGCGCGGCGGTCGAGATCGTCGCGCCGCATCTGGGCGCGCTGCGCGGCTGGCGCCGTCACGAGTGGGGCGACGAGGTGCAGGTCGATCTCGACCTGCAGGCCGCCAGCCCGTCGCGCTACGACGGCCTGGTGCTGCCGGGCGGCGTGCTGAACGCCGACACGCTGCGTACCGAGCCGCGCGCGGTCAGCTTCGTAAAGGACTTCTTCGCCAACGGCAAGCCGGTCGCGGCGATCTGCCACGCACCGTGGCTGCTGATCGAGGCCGATGCCGTCGACGGCCGCCGGCTGACGTCCTGGCCGTCGCTGAAGACCGACCTGCGCAATGCCGGCGGCGAATGGGTCGACGAGGCGGTGGTGGTCGACGGCACGCTCGTCACCAGCCGCAAGCCGGCCGACCTGCCGGCGTTCAACGAGGCGATGACCGGCCTGTTCGCGCAGCACCAGCGCCGCGCCCAGGCACGCACCGTGATCGCCGCCGGCGACGTGCCGTAGCGGGAGACCGCGCTCAGGCCAGGCCGAGCACGCTCTGGTGCAGCAGGCGCACGAGCGCCGCCTGCCGCGTGACGCCGGTCTTGCCGAACACAGCCTGCAGGTGCGTGCGCGCGGTGTTGCGGCCGATGCCGAGCTGCGCGGCGCTGTCGTCGAGCGTGTGGCCGGCGGTCAGCAGCAGGGCCAGCGTCGCCTCGGCCTGCGTGAAGCCGAACAGGCGGCGTGCGAGTTCCAGCGCCGACGCCGCGGCGCCGGCCTCCGGATCGCGCAGGAACACGGCGACCGCCGGACGCTGCCGGCTTTCGGAGAACGGCCCGGGCGGCATCGGCCGCACCAGCAGGCTCAGGCGGCCGCGGCCCGAGGGCCGCGTCACCGACATCGCCTCGGCGGGCACGCCGCCGCCGCCCGCTGTCGCGCTGTGCAGCGCGCTGCGCAGCAATTGCTGGAACTGGCGCCGCTCGGCGCCGTGCTCGAGCAGCAGCTCGCGCGCGCCGGCAGCGATGCCGTCGCGCTCATCGAGGATGCGGCGCGCTTCCGGATTGAGATCGAGCAGCGCGCCGTCCTGGTCGAGACTGACGACGCCGAGCGCCATGCGATTGACCGAGCCGGCGAACAGCGCACGCTCGCACTCCAGGGCGTCGAGCCGCGCGTGCAGGCGGATCGAGCGCTTCACGTGCGGCGCGATCATGCGCAGCAGCGCCTTGTCGGCGGCGCCGAACGGCGGCGCGTCCGGCGCGCGCGTCGCGCGCAGACGGCATTCGAGGCCGTCGCGTGAATAGAGGTCGGTGCCCATCAGGTGGCGGATGCCGAGCGGCCGCAGGTAATCCTGGAAGACGGCGCTGTTGCGCCACGGGCGGCCGACGAAATCCTCGGGCGTGACGACTTCGCCTTCCGGCAGTCCGACGAAGGGGTCGACGGCGAAGAAGTGCGTCTGATACGAGCGCTGGCTCTCCAGCGTGATCTGTCCGGTATGAACCATCACGCCGGCGTTCGCAGGCGACGGCGGCCGCATGATCAGTGTCACGTGCAGCGCACCGAGATGCTCGCGCAACATTTCCATCGCCGTCTGCAGCGGCGGCGTCTCCAGCGGCCCGTCGTAGACCGCGCTGAGCAGCCGGTCGAGGAACGCCTGCTGGGCGCTGTCGGCGACGACCGCCGACAGCGGCATCGCCGGCGCGCGCACCGGTCTGTGGGCAAGAGCTGCCGGCATTGACGTTCCTCCTCCGCGAACACCGAGCGGGCCGGTCGTCGCGGCCGTGTCGCCTCGATGGCGACAGGCCCGCGATACGCCGGCGCGTGTATCGGTCGAGGTTTATCAGCGGCGGCCGGCGGCCAGATCATCCAAAAGGATGAGAGGCGGTCGCGGCCCGGCGATCCGGCGGCGATCTTGCTGCGGGGACGATCCAGGCCCGCGAGCCGGGCCGCCCCGCATCAGGAGAAGAGAGAAGAAGAGAAGAAGAGAAGAAGAGAAGAAGAGAAGAGAACGTACGGGAAGCAGTACGCACCGCGCCGCACGCAAGGCAGATCGGCGCCGTCACGGCGCCGATGCCTTCAGCCCAGCAGACCGCGCAATGCACCGCCACCGCTGCGCAGCACCACCGCGGCGAGCGCGCCGGCGCAGGCCCAGCCGGACAGCAGCCAGCGCGGCAGCGGATGGCGCGGAATGAAGCCGACGCCGCGCGTCAGACCCGCGGCCATCGACCAGCAGGCCAGCGTCGCCGCCCAGTGATCGGCCTTGCCCTGCGCGTCGATGAGCAGGCGCGGATAGGCCGTGATGGCGAGCATCAATCCGACCCCGACCGCCAGCGCCAGCCAGGACTGGCGCGGCGGCTGATCGGGCTCGCCGGTGGCGCTCACGAATGCTCCTCGGAGCCTTCGCGGCGCGCCTCCTCGTTCTCACCCCACATGGCGTTGAGGATCGCCAGCAGGACCGCGAAACCTACACCCAGCACCCACGCGAAATACCACATCGTGCTTTTCTCCTTAGTAAGCGCTGTGTTCGTCGCGCTTGATCCGCTCGACGGTGACCTTGCCGCGCATCACGCGATAGGCCCAGCCCGTGTAGAAGATGATCAGCGGCATGAAGATCAGCGTGGCCCACAGCATGATGCCCAGCGTCAGGTGGCTGGAGACGCTGTCCCAGACCGTGAGGCTGTGATTCGGATCGGACGACGACGGCATCAGGAACGGGAACATCGACACGCCGGCGGTTCCGATGACGCCGACGATGGCGATCGACGAGGCGATGAAGGCCAGGCCGGTGCGCCCCGCACGCGTCAGCAGCATCGCCAGCACGCCACCGGCGAAAGCCAGCGCCGGCACCAGCATGGTCAGCGGCGCCTTCTGGTAGTTGGACAGCCACGCGCCGGCGTGGCGCACCACTTCCTTGGCGGCCGGATTCGGCAGCGCGTTCGGATCGATCGTCGAGGTGATCGCATAGCCGTCGAGGTGCGCGACCCAGAAGCCGGCGGCCGCGAAGCCGAGCAGCATCACCGTGCCGGCGCCGTAGACCGCGGCGCGCGCGCGTGCCGCCAGCGGCTCCTCGGTGCGGTGCGCCAGATAGATGCCGCCGTGAAAGACCAGCATCGCGCTCGACACCACGCCGCACAGCAGCGCGAACGGATTCAGCAGCTGCCAGAAGCTGCCGGTGTAGTACGGCACGAGCAGCGAGTTGAAGTGGAACGGCACACCCTGCAGCAGGTTGCCGAAGGCCACGCCGAAGATGATCGGCGGCACCGTGCCACCGACGAACAGGCCCCAGTCCCAGGTGCGGCGCCAGGTCGGATTCTGCAGCTTGCTGCGGTAGTCGAAACCGACCGGGCGGAAGAATAGCGCCCACAGCACGGCGAGCATCGCCCAGTAGAAGCCCGAGAACGCAGTGGCGTAGATCAGCGGCCAGGCGGCGAAGATCGCGCCACCGCCGGTGATGAACCACACCTGGTTGCCGTCCCAGTGCGGGCCGACCGTGTTGATGACGACGCGGCGCTCGATATCGCTGCGGCCGACGAAGGGCAGCAGCGTGCCGACACCCATGTCATGGCCGTCCATGATGGCGAAGCCGACGAGCAGGACGCCGACCAGCAGCCACCAGATCAGTTTCAGTGTTTCGTAGTCGAACATGGCAATTCCCTTAGTGCGCGATGGCGTCCGAGTCGTAACGGCCGGTGCCCAGGCTGCCCGGGCCGAGCCGCGCGAAGCGCACCATCAGGTAGACCTCGACGATGAGCAGCACCGTATAGAAGCCGATGAAGCCGGCCAGCGAGCCGTACAGGCTCCCCACCGACAGCGTCGACACCGACAGATGGGTCGGCAGCACGCCGTAGATCGTCCACGGCTGGCGGCCGTATTCGGCGACGAACCAGCCGAGTTCGCAGGCAATCCACGGCAGCGGCAGCGACCACAGCGCCCACTTCAGCAGCCAGGCCTTGTGCGCGCACTTGCCCTTGACCGTGTACCAGGCGGCGATCGCGAACAGCGCCAGCATCAGAAAGCCGATGCCGACCATCAGGCGAAAGCCCCAGAACATCGGCGTGACGCGCGGAATGGTGCTGTCGACCGCCTTGGCGATCATTTCCGGCGTGGCGCTGTCGACGTTCTCCGTGTAGCGGCGCAGCAGCAGGCCAAAGCCGAGATCGGCCTTGTGCGCGTCGAACGTGGCACGCGCATCGGCGTCGCCCCGATCGGCGCGCAGGCGCTCGAGCGCCTTGACGGCCTCGATGCCGGAGACGATGCGATGGTGATTCTTTTCCTTGATCTCGGCGATGCCCGGGATCTCCTTGCTGACCGAGCGCGTGCCGATCAGGCCCATGACCCACGGAATCTGCACCGCCCAGTCATTCTTCTGCTCGGCCTCGTTCGGCCAGGCGACGAGGTTGAATGGCGCCGGCGCCGGCTCGGTCTCCCACATCGCTTCGAGCGCCGCCATCTTGGTCTGCTGCGCCTCGCCGACCGTGTAACCGGACTCGTCGCCGAGCACGATCACCGAGCACACCGACGCCAGGCCGAACGCGGCGGCGATGCGGAAGCTGCGCTTGGCGAACTCGACGTCGCGGCCCTTGAGCAGATACCAGGCCGACACCGACAGCACGAACATCGCACCGGTGACGTAGCCGGCCGAGACCGTGTGCACGAACTTGGCCTGCGCGTCCGGGTTGAAGACCACCGCCCAGAAGTCGGTCAGCTCCATGCGCATGGTTTCGAAGTTGAACTCGGCGCCGACCGGGTTCTGCATCCAGCCGTTGGCGATCAGGATCCACAGCGCCGACAGGTTGGTGCCGACCGCCATCAGGATCGTAACGAGCAGATGCTGCGGCTTGGACAGGCGGTCCCAGCCGAAGAAGAACAGACCGATGAAGGTCGATTCGAGGAAGAAGGCCATCAGACCTTCGATCGCCAGCGGCGCGCCGAAGATGTCGCCGACGTAGTGCGAGTAGTACGCCCAGTTGGTGCCGAACTGGAACTCCAGCGTGATGCCGGTCGTCACGCCGAGCGCGAAGTTGATGCCGAACAGCTTGCCCCAGAAGCGCGTCATGTCTTTGTAGACGACCTTGCCGGTCATCACGTAGACGCTTTCCATGATGACGAGCAGCCAGACCATGCCGAGCGTGAGCGGCACGAAGAGGAAGTGGTACATCGCCGTCGCAGCGAACTGCAGGCGGGACAGATCGACGAGATGCTCACTGATCATGGGCGGATGCTCGATGGAGAAGAGGGGGCCACGACCGGCTCGCTGCCCAGCAGCGTTTCGCCGGCACGATCGCTGTCGACCGTCACACGCTGATGGTTCACGAAAAGGCTCCACAGCGCGACGATCGCGACGAGCTTGAGCACGACGATGACGATGATGTGGCGCAGCAGGCGCTTGTCATCGAGGCGTCGGTCAGGCATCGCGGCAGCCGGTGGATGGAGTGACTTCACTTGAGCTCAGCAGTTCGCGGAACGAAAACCCGTGCAAGCATGCAGCCTCGGACGGGATACCACCATGATCGAAATCAAGTCCGCGCGTCCTTGCCGGACATACGCATCGAGAACTCCGATCTTTTTTAGAACAGCGCTTTCGGCACGTCATTGCAAGTGGACAGATTGTCGCGCATCCGTCATATCCGGTCGCCGACGCGTGTCCGCACCGCCTGACGCAGGCGCTGCCGATCAGTCCGATTGCAGGCCGCGCAGCCGTCGATAGAGCGTGCGCTCGCTGATGCCCAGATGCGCAGCAAGCTCGCTGCGCGAACCCTCGAACGTCGCCAGCGCGCGCATCAGCGCGGCCCGCGAGGCTTGCCGCCCGCCGCCCGGCCGGGCCGAGGCCAGCGCGGCCGGCGCCTGCACCACGTCCGGCGGCAGGTCACGGACGCGGATCGTGCCGTCATCGGCGAACAGGCGCGCGCGCTCGAGGATGTTGCGCAGCTCGCGCACGTTGCCGGGGAACGCGTAGTCGTGCAGCACCTGCAGCGCCGCATCGTCGATGCGCAGCCGCTGGCCGCCGCCGATGCGGCGCAGCAGGCTGTCGACCAGCAGCGGGATGTCGTCGCGCCGCTCGCGCAGCGACGGCAGATGCACCGGGAACGCGCTGATGCGGTAGTACAGGTCCTGACGGAAGGTCTGCGCCTCGACCATCTCGCGCAGCGGCTTGTGCGTGGCGGCGACAAGACGGAAATCGGCGCGCAGCGTGTCGACGCCACCGACGCGGCGGAACGTGCCGGATTCGATCAGGCGCAGCAGCTTGACCTGCATCGGCAGCGGCACGTCGCCGATCTCGTCGAGGAACAGGGTGCCGCCGTGCGCGGTCTCGGCGAGGCCGATCTTGCGCTGGTTGGCGCCGGTGAACGCGCCGCGCTCGTGACCGAACAGCTCGCTCTCGAATAGCGCCTCGCTCAGGCCCGTGCAGTCGACGATCACCAGCGGTCCGCGCGCGCGCGGACTCGCCTCGTGCAGCGCGCGCGCGAACATTTCCTTGCCGGTGCCGGACTCGCCCTGCAGCAGCACCGGGATCGACGCAGGCGCCGCGCGCTGGATCGCCGCCAGCGCCGCGTTGAAGGCTTCGGAGCGGCCGACCAGGCCGCCGCCGTTCGGCTGCGCCGAGGCCGTCGTCAGGCTGGTCATGCGCTCGACATAGGCGACCACTTCGCCGCGCGAATCGAGGATCGGCCGCAGCTCGACGTCGACATGCTCGGGACCGCGCGGCGTGTGATGCACGTGCAGCACGCGATCCGGCGCACGGGTTTCGCGCGCGCGCTTCATCGGACAATGCTCGCCGGCCAGGTCGCAGGGCACGCTGTAGAGATGCGAGACGCGGAAGCATTTCTGGCCGAGCACACCCTGCGGCTCGGAGACGCCGAACTGCCGCTGATAGGCGGTATTGGCGGCGAGAATGCGGTACTCGGTGTCGAGTACGATCGACGGCGCGGCCTCGTGCTCCAGGAACGAGACGAGCGCCTGCACCGCCGGCGCATCGGGCGACGGCAGGGGGGCGGACGCGCGGCGGGGCGGCGTGCTCATGGTGACGGCAAGCCTGCCATAGACTGCCAGCTGCTGCCACAGCAGCTGCCATCTGGCGGCCGCCCGGACCGCCTCCAGCCCGACCCCATCATGAAAAAATCAATTTAAACAAGGAAAAAGGCGCTTCTTTCGACTGGCATGCGACTTGATTGTGGCAGTCATTCCCCTGATCGCGCCGGAGAACCCGCGATGGCCACCGAATCCCGCCTGCTGGTCGAGGGTCATTTCGATCCCGCGACCTCGACCGTCAGCTACATCGTCTTCGACCGCTCGACGCAGCAATGCGCGATCGTCGACAGCGTGCTCGACTACGACCCGAAATCCGGTCGCACCTCGACGCGCTCCGCCGATGCGCTGATCGCCCGCGTGCGCGAACTCGGCGGCACGGTGCAGTGGCTGCTCGAAACGCACGTGCACGCCGATCACCTCTCCGCCGCCGCCTACCTTCAGCAGCAGCTCGGCGGCCAGATCGCGATCGGCGACCAGATCCGCACCGTGCAGCAAGTGTTCGGCAAGCTGTTCAATGCCGACAGCCGCTTCGCGCGCGACGGCAGCCAGTTCGATCACCTGTTCCACGACGGCGACGCCTTCCAGATCGGCTCGCTCAGCGCCAAGACCCTGCACACGCCGGGACACACGCCGGCCTGCATGACTTACGTGGTCAGCGACGGCGACGAGACCGTGGCCTTCGTCGGCGACACGCTGTTCATGCCCGACTACGGCACCGCGCGCTGCGACTTCCCGGGTGGCGACGCGCGCACGCTGTACCGTTCGATCAACAAGGTGCTGAGCCTGCCGGCCGACACCCGGCTCTACATGTGCCACGATTACCAGCCGAACGGCCGCGAGGTGCGCTTCGTGACCACCGTCGCCGAGGAGCGCGCGCACAACATCCATGTACGCGACGGCATCAGCGAGGACGCCTTCGTGACGATGCGCACGACGCGCGACGCGACGCTGCAGATGCCGGTGCTGATCCTGCCGTCGGTACAGGTCAACATGCGCGCCGGCCATCTGCCGGAGCCGGAGGACAATGGCGTGCGCTACCTGAAGATTCCGCTCGACGCGATCTAGACCACGACAGCCGGGACTCCGACACATGCAGCTTCGCGCCCTCAGCGACACGCTCTTCGTCTCCGCCCAGATCCAGGTTGCCGACCTGCCGGCCGTCGCCGCGCAGGGCGTGCGTACGCTGATCTGCAACCGGCCGGACGGCGAAGGCGCCGATCAGCCGACGCACCAGGAACTCGCCGAGGCGGCGGCCGCCGCCGGTCTGCGCCTGCATTACCTGCCGGTGGTCTCCGGCCGCGTCGACGACGACACCGCCGTGCTCTTCGGCAAGCTGCTCGAAACGGCGGACCGGCCGATCCTCGCGTTCTGCCGCACCGGCATGCGCTCGACGACGCTGTGGGCACTGTCGCAGGCCGCGCGACAGCAACCGGTCGAGGCGCTGGTGCAGCGCGCGCACGAGGCCGGCTACGACCTCGGCGCGATCGGCGATCGTCTCAACCGCTGCGGCGCCGGCGCGGCGACGCGCACCGACGCGCGGCACACGGTCGTGATCGTCGGCGGCGGCGCCGCCGGCATCGCCACCGCTTCGAGCCTGCTCGCGCGCGACCCGAAGCTCGACATCGCCATCATCGACCCCGCCGACACGCACTACTACCAGCCCGGCTGGACCCTGGTCGGCGCCGGCGTGTTCCGGCCGGAGACGACGGCGCGCAGCATGGCGCGGCTGATCCCGCGCGGCGTGCACTGGATCAAGGCCGCGGTCGCCGGCTTCGAGCCCGAGAACAAGGTGGTGATCCTCGAAGGCTGCCGCGTCGTGCGCTACGAGATGCTGGTCGTCTGCCCGGGTCTCAAGCTCGACTGGACGGCGATTCCCGGCCTCGCCGAGAGCCTCGGCCACCACGGCGTCACCTCCAACTATCGCTACGATCTCGCGCCCTACACTTGGAAGCTGGTGCAGGAGCTGCAGCGCGGCCGCGCGCTGTTCACGCAGCCGCCGATGCCGATCAAATGCGCCGGCGCGCCGCAGAAGGCGCTGTACCTGTCCTGCGACCACTGGCGCCGGAACGGCCGCCAGGGCGCGATCAAGACCGAGTTCCTCAGCGCCGGTGCGGTGCTGTTCGGCGTCGCCGACTACGTGCCGGCGCTGATGGAATACATCCGCCGCTACGAGGTCGAACTCAGCTTCGGCCACACGCTGACGGCGGTCGACGGTCCGCGCCAGGTCGCGCGCTTCGCGCGCACGCGGCCCGACGGCAGCCAGGAAACCGTCGAGCGCGAGTTCGACATGCTGCACGCCGTGCCGCCGCAGACGGCGCCCGACTTCATCCGCAGCAGCCCGCTCGCCGATGCCGCCGGCTGGATCGACGTCGATCCGGCGACGCTGCAGCACCGTCGCTACGCCGACATCTTCGGCCTCGGCGACGCCGGCAACATGCCGAACGCCAAGACCGCCGCCGCCGCCCGCAAGCAGGCGCCGACCGTCGCGCACAACGTCATCGCCGCGCTCAAGGGCCGGCCGCTCAACGGCCGCTACGACGGCTACGGCTCCTGCCCGCTGACCGTCGAGCGCGGCAAGATCGTGCTCGCCGAGTTCGGCTACGGCGGCAAGCTCAAGCCGAGCTTCCCGGCCTGGCTGCTCGACGGCCGCAAGCCGACGCGCGCCGCCTGGCTGCTGAAGGAACGCCTCCTGCCGCCGCTGTATTGGGAGGCGATGCTCAAGGGCCGCGAGTGGCTGGCCAAGCCGGAGTTGGTCGGCTGATGCCGCAGCACCTGCTGCTGCCGCCGGCGCTCGGCGCCGTGGTCGGGCTGATCCTGGCGCTGACCGGCGCCGGTGGCGGCATTCTCGCCGTGCCGCTGTTGGTGTTCGGGCTCGGCCTGTCGATGACCACGGCGGCGCCGATCGGCCTGCTCGCCGTCGGCCTGTCGGCCGCCGTCGGTGCGGTCATGGGCCTGCGCCAGGGCATCGTCCGCTACCGCGCCGCGGCGCTGATCGCGACGATCGGCGTCGTCGTCGCGCCGCTCGGCCAGTGGCTCGCGCATCGTCTGCCGAACGCCCCGCTGGCGATCGCCTTCGCCGCCGTGCTCGCCTACGTCGCCGTGCGCATGCTGCGCCAGGCGCACATGCATCTGCGCACCGGCGTCGCGCCGGAGCCGCGCAACATGCGCCCCTGCGTCGTCGACCCGCGCGACTCGCGGCTGCACTGGACGCGCCCCTGTGCGCGCGCGCTGGCCGGCACCGGAGTGGTATCCGGCCTGCTGACCGGCCTGCTCGGCGTCGGCGGCGGCTTCGTCATCGTGCCGGCGCTGAACCGCAACACCGATCTCGACACCAAGAGCATCATCGCGACCTCGCTCGCGGTGATCGCACTGGTGTCGATCGGCAGCGTCGCCAGCGCCACCTGGTCCGGACAGATGCAATGGACGCTCGGTGCACCGTTCGCCGGCGGCGCCGTGCTCGGCCTCGTCGCCGGCCGCCTCGTCGCGCATCGCATCGCCGGCCCGCGCCTGCAACAGGCCTTCGCCGTCGTCGCGCTGATCGCTGCGGCGCTGCTCGTCTGGCGCGCCGTGCGCGGCTGATCCGAGCAATTAAAGTCGTAGACTTGCGAAGTCGATAAATCAACAAGTTAGCTTTGTCGAAGCCAGCCACAAAGTCGAGGACTCGCCCACGACGTGTAAGAGACCGATGCAATTAAAGTCGTGGACTGACAGCATTACCACCCAGCGCTTGATGTGGTGGCGGGTCACATCATTGCGAGATTGGCCTGTGGTCGATACACAGAGTGCGGGTATAGCCGCGTTCCGGATCTGCAAAATCTTCCGAATGCATGCGCACGTGCCGTCCGTCAATCACGGTATCGGCCTGCCCCCTCTCGCAAACCAACTCTTGTGACGCGGAGGGTTGGACGGCAGCAACGAGCAGCGCTTCGCAGGCTTGCACGAAACGTGCATCGGCGGCCTCGCCACGCGCACGATCATTGACATGGAGGCGCAGTGTGAGCCGCTTGACTGCTTTCTCATCACCCTCGACGTAGGACGCGAGATTGTCGGCAAGGATGCCGTCATCAAGCTTCAGCATCGTGGATCCCGCCCTCCATTCGCCGCCGACGATGGGATGGTAGTCACCGGCGCCTAAACCCAGACCAGAGAGAAATGCCGTTGCTTGGTACGGACTCCAGCCGAGTTCAGCAGGGACCGTCGGCGGGTACTTCTTCTTCCTCTGTCGCACCTTGACGTCCGTGATGATTTTGCGGATGTCCGCGCGGCTCTCTGGGCGGAACAGCCCCACATCGCGCTTCCAGCGCCGTAGGCCTTCGAGGTCGAGACGGAAGCTCAAAACCGTCTGCCACAGTGCATATCGACGCAGCGACTTGTCTCTTAGGACCCAGGCAGTGCCAGCGAGCGTTTTTTCGTAAAGCATGAGCACACTAACGACGTACAGATACGGAAGAAAAGCCAGCGACAGCACGACGGGAATGCAAAATTCGCGGAGATTCGCGAGGTTTGCGAATCCCTCGAGATCGCCCGCTGCTTCGTAGACGCTGTGGCCGACTAGCAGAAGGCCGACGATGATCGAGAGGCTCAGCGCGACCTTATGGCTGGTGCGTATTCCGGCTTTCCCTCACTGAAAATCGCGACGCCGCCGATCAAGGTTAAGAGCGGAGTGAGCAGCAATTCGACGGGAAGCGAAAAGCTGTATAGCTCGGCGACGAAGGTAATAAGCACCGTGACGTTCACCGTGTCGCGAATGGTGTTTCTGAAGTAGGTCTTTTCCTCGGTGACGCGATTGGCATCAAGTAGAGTCACGAACGCAAAGGGGACTGCCCACATCACTGTGGTTTTCAGATTGTCGAGGTGCCAGAAACCAAGCCAGATCAGCAGGCGTACGCACAGGACGATCCAGAGCGCTGCCCACAACATGACGAGCATGATATGCCTGACAAAAAAGGCCCTGACGAGATGAGCCAGGCTGCGCCGGATCTCGCCACTCTTGTCGCGGGCCAGAGTCCAGACAAAGAAGATCGTCAGCCAAATCATGGCCGCAATCTCACGATTGCTCAGTTCCATCGCAGCACAATCCGATGTAAGGTCGCGAGCCCCCTATTTCTGACTGACTCGAGCCGACAAGGATTTTTCACTGCGCAAGAGATACGCAGATCCGGCTTTAGTGGAGATGTTTCTGGTCATACCTACTCACACGCGACCTCACCGGTAATCGGCCCGTATGGAGTAAAGCAAGTGCAGGCACTCCCATTACCCTGGCCAGGCGGCGCGCGGCCTAAGCTGCAACTGCCACGCTCCGTTTCGCAAGTCGCGTTGTCGCAAAGCCCACATTCATCGTCGATCTCGTAGCGAAGCTTCTTCGCCATTACCAACGTAACAACGCGCGTGAAAGAGCAACGCGGCGCGTCGCTAACTTCGTAGTCACACTGATCCTTAATCGCATCCTTGCCAGTTCCACCTCTGGCCATTCGCTGCATTTCTTCGACGGTGCAGTCCGCCGATGCTACAAGTGGAAGGAACAGCAGTCCTATGAGCATATTGAGCGTCCCGATCTTCATCGTCGCTCCTCGTTCAGTTTATGCGACACAACGCCGCGAGCGTCGCTGAATAGGTCCTGGGGCTGCCCAATTTCTGAGGGCAGGACTCACCAGTTACAGAGATCGTGCCGTTGGGGCACATGGCGGCTAAGGCGCGGAAGGCATCGTCGCGTGCCTCGCTGCACCCTTCACGCCAAATGTCGTCCTCCGAGATATATGCAGATCGCAGCAGCGCTCCACTTCTCCCATTCGAACTTACGGGGTGTGGCTCGCGGCTCTCTCGATCGAGGAACTGCTGGAGAGTATCTCTAACGCAGCCGGTGTAGACCTGCATCACCGGTGCGAGATCTTGATTGTTCGTCACACGACTCAGGTATCCAGCCAAATTACTCTTCGCTACCTCGACCGAAGCGTTAGCTGAAGCCTCTTTCCAGCTCTTGATAGCGGCGTCCAGGTTCGCCTTGAGCGACGCCGATTGAATGCTCCCGGACCCGCAAAGAGCTTGTATCCCTTTGATCTCTTCTTCCGTAGGTAGTGCAGTAGACGCGTACGAAGAAGTAGCGACGACAAGAAGAACCCACGCGAGGCTTAACTTGCGAGTGACAATGCTCATGACAATCCCCAATCCCCGAGGAATCAATCATAGCCCGGCAAGAAAAGCCGGCAATCTAATTGCATTGTCCGCGCTCGAATCTTCCACGGTGATATGTGAATTGGAGCACATGCGCATGGGGAAATGGGAAATCGCTAAAAAGTCGGGAAAGCTCCTGACAGGGCAGAGTTGCGGCCCGCCTGCGCAAATCACGAGTGGGCTGCAGTGCGCTAACAGTCCACGAATATATTTGCGAGTCTCCAAATATATTTGCCTGTCTACGAAATTAATTGTCGGAAACAGCGGCTGAGCGCGCCCCGCGTCACTCCACGGTGACGCTCTTGGCGAGGTTGCGGGGCTGGTCGACGTCGGTGCCGCGCAGTACGGCGACGTGATACGCGAGCAGCTGCAGCGGCACGGTATAGACCAGCGGCGCCTGCAGCGCCTCGATGTGATCCGGCATGGTGATGACGTCGACGCCGTCGGCCGGCTCGATGCCGGTGTCCGGATCGGCGAACACGAACAGGCGGCCGCCGCGCGCGCGCACTTCCTGCAGGTTCGACTTCAGCTTTTCGAGCAGGGCGTTGTTCGGCGCCACGGCGACCACCGGCATGTCGTCGTCGACCAGCGCCAGCGGGCCGTGCTTGAGCTCGCCGGCAGCGTAGGCCTCGGCGTGGATGTACGAGATTTCCTTGAGCTTGAGCGCACCTTCGAGCGCGACCGGGAAGGTCGGGCCGCGGCCGAGGAACAGCGCGTGGTGCTTGTCGGCGAAGCGCTTGGCCCACTCGCGGATCTGCGGGTCGAGCTTGAGCGTGTGCTCGACCAGTTCCGGCACCTGCGCCATCTGCCGCGCGTAGACGGCGATCGTGCGACGGTCGAAACCTTTGCACTGCGCGATCGCCAGACCGAGCATGCCGAGCGCGGCAAGCTGGGTGGTGAAGGCCTTGGTCGAGGCGACGCCGATCTCGGGGCCGGCCCGCGTCATCAGCACGAGGTCGGCCTCACGCACCAGCGAGGATTCCGGCACGTTGCAGATCGCACCGGTGGCGATGTAGCCGAGCTTCTTGGCCTCGCGCAGCGCGGCCAGCGTGTCGGCGGTCTCGCCGGACTGCGAGATCGCGAGGAACAGCGTGCCGGGCAGCACGACCGGATCGCGATAGCGATATTCGCTGGCGACCTCGACGGTGCACGGAATGCGCGTGCCCTGCTCCAGGTAGTAACGCGCGACCAGCCCGGCGTGATAGCTGGTGCCGCAGGCGACGATGTGCACGCTCTGCACCTGCGGCAGGATCTGCGCGGCGCGCGGGCCGAGCGCGGCTTCGAGCACGTGGTCGCCGAGCAGGCGCTCGGACAGCGTGTCGGCGAGCGCGCGCGGCTGCTCGTGGATTTCCTTGAGCATGTAGTGCGCGAACTCGCCGCGCTCGACCGCATCGGCCGACAGCGAGGACTCGTGCACGCGCCGCTGCACGACGGCGCCGCTGCCGTCGTAGATGACGACGCGGTCGCGACGGATGTCGGCGACGTCGCCTTCTTCGAGGAACTGGAAGCGGCGCGTGACCGGCAGCAGCGCCTGCACGTCGGAGGCGACGAAGTTCTCGCCCGCGCCCGCTTCACCGAGCCCGATCACCAGCGGGCTGGCGATGCGCGCGACGCAGATGCGGTCCGGATGTAGGGCGTCGAACACGACGATCGCGTAGGCGCCTTTCAGGCGGCGCACGGCCTGCTGCACGGCCTCGGTCAGGTCAAGGCCGCCGCGCACGAACTCGTGGATCAGATGGGCGATGACCTCGGTGTCGGTCTCCGACGAGAACACATAGCCCTTCGCGCGCAGTTCGGCCTTGAGCTCGACGTAGTTCTCGATGATGCCGTTGTGAATCAGCGCGATGCGGTCGCCGGAGACGTGCGGGTGCGCGTTGGCCTCGGTCACGCCGCCGTGCGTCGCCCAGCGCGAATGGGCGACGCCGAGCGGGCCCGCGGCCGGCTGCAGGCGCAGCTTGTCTTCGAGACGGGCGACCTTGCCGACGGCGCGGCGCAGGTGCAGCCCGCCGTGGGCGTCGACGAGAGCGACGCCGGTGGAGTCGTAGCCGCGATATTCGAGGCGGCGCAGGCCCTCGATCAGGATCGCACTGACATCACGCGCCGCGATGGCGCCGACAATTCCGCACATGCGCAGGATTCCGGGAAATGGGAGGCCGGTCGGCCGGCCGAAGCGCGCATTCTACCGGCTGCGCGCCCGGCGCCGCGGACCGCCGCCCGGCCCGGGCGGGGCGGCCGGCCGCGGATTCGTCCGAACGGTGTATGGGGGCCGCGAGGCCGACGGCATACGATGTCGACGGGGAGACAGGGGCCATCGGCCCGGGAGCACGGACATGAGCGCGACGTCATCGCAAGCCGGGCATGCGTCGACTGGAGCAGGGCCGCGCGCCGCCGACACGGCGTTCCGCGCACTCGGCGTGGTCCTGCAGATCGCCGCGACGCTGGCGATCGCGCGGACGCTGTCGCTGTTCGACACCGGCCTGTTCTTCGAGGGCTTCGTCGTCACCCTGGCCGGCGCCGCTTTCATGCGCGCCAAGTTCGACGTCTACCTCGGCCGGCATATCGTCGCCGGGCTGGCGCACAGTACCGGCATCGGCGACGCCGAAGTACTGCGCGAGCTGAGCGCGCGCTTCATGAAGCGCTGCTGCCTGATCTGCGCGGTGCTGCTCGTCATCGCCGCCGACCTCGACGTGATGGCGCAGTACCTGCGCCCTTACCTGCAGACCTTCGTGCCGTTCGTGCTGGCGCTGCCGTTCGCCGGTTACGCGACGATGATCGGCGCCGCGCTGCGCGCCGCCAACCGCTATCTGATGGGCCTGATGTGCACGGCCTACGTGATGAACGGCGCGATCCTGCTGGCGGTGGCCGTCGCGCCGCCGCATCCGCCGCTCGAACTGTTCTCGTGGATCTTCCTCGCCGGCAGTCTGCTGGCGGCCGGCGTCGCGCGCGGCTTCGCGCGGCGCGTGTTCGGTGTGGCGCCGGTCGCCGCCACGCGCGACGCGGCGCGGCGTGCCGCGTGGGCGCAGATCGACCGTCAGATCGAGTCGGAAGCCGGCATCGGCTTCGCCAATGTCGCCCTGTTGTGGGCGCCGCTGGGCCTGCTCGTCGCGCTCGCGCCGCCGGACGAGATGGCGCTGTTCGCCGTCAGCACGCGCAGCGCACAGCTGATCCTGTACCTGATGCCGGTGCTCGCGCTGCTGGTCGCGCCGCGGCTCGGCCGCCTCGGCAGCCATCTCGGCGGCGCCTACGGACGCGGCGCGCTGTGGCTGGCACTGAGCGGCGTCGCGCTCGCCAGCGCCGCGATGGCGACGCTGCTGATCGTCGCCGCGCAGTGGAGCCTCGCGCAGTACGGCGCGCCGTACGCCGCCGCGCTCGGCGTGTATCTGGCGCTGATCGTCGCCGAAGCCCTGTCGGTCACGGCGCGCCCGCTGTATCGCTATCACGCCGCGCACTGGGACGCCGGCGGCGCCCGGCACGTCCTCTACGCCGCAGCGGCGGTCGCCACGCTCGTCAGCCTCGCGCTGACGCCGTGGCAGGGCGCGTTTGGTGCGGCGCTGGGCCTTGCCGCCGGACACGCCTCCGCGGTCGCGCTTGGCCTATGGTCGGCGCTGCGCCATCCGCCGCTACTGGTACGGCCGGCGCATCCCGGCTGAGTCGGCTGAGTCGGCCGCGGCCGGACCCGGCCCCAGCGGCGCTGTTGGCGTCCAGCCGCCCCTAGCCGGCGCCGCCCTTGCGCGGCCGTTTCCAGACCGCCAGCGTTTTCTGCTCGCGCGCCCGGGCGATGGTCAGGCCGCCACCAGGCACGTCGCGCGTGATCGTCGAGCCGGCGCCGATCGTCGCGCCGTCGCCGACCGCGACCGGCGCGACCAGCTGCGTGTCGGAGCCGACAAAGACGTCGTCGCCGATCGTCGTGCGGTGCTTGTTGGCGCCGTCGTAGTTGCAGGTGATGACGCCGGCGCCGATGTTGGTGCGGCTGCCGATCGTGGCATCGCCGACGTAGGCGAGATGATTGGCCTTGGTGCCGGCGCCGAGCTGCGCGTTCTTGATCTCGACGAAGTTGCCGACGTGGCTGCCGTCGGCGAGCTGCGTCGTCGGCCGCACGCGCGCGAACGGGCCGATCACGCAGTCCGCGCCGGCCGTGCACCCTTCGAGCACCGAATGCGCATGAACGCGCGTGCCGGCGCCCAGCGTCACGTCGCGCAGTACGCAGTACGGACCGATGTGCACACCCTCGCCGAGGACGACCGTGCCTTCCAGCACGCAGCCGACGTCGACATGCACATCGCGGCCGTGCGTCAGGCGGCCGCGCAGATCGAAGCGCGCCGGATCGGCAAGCGCCAGTCCGTCGGCCAGCAAAGCGCCGGCCTGCCGCGCCTGGTACAGGCGTTCGAGATGCGCCAGCTGCGCGCGGTCGTTGGCGCCCTCGACCTCGTCCGGGACCGCACTGGCGGCGGCGACTTTCAGGCCGGCCTTGACCGCCATGCCGACGATGTCGGTCAGGTAGTACTCGCCCTTGGCATTGCGGTTCTTGACGCGCGCCAGCCAGCCGCGCAGGCGCTTGGCGGGCACGCTCATCAGACCGGTGTTGACCTCGCGGATCGCGCGCTGGCGCGGCGTGGCGTCCTTGTCCTCGACGATCGCCGTGATCGCACGGCCGCGGTTGCGCAGGATGCGGCCGTAGCCGGCGGGATCGGCGAGCTCGACGGTCAGCAGCGCCAGCGTGCGGCGCCCGGCCTCGATCAAAGCGGCCAGCGTGGCGGTGCGTACCAGCGGCACATCGCCGTAGAGGATCAGAACCTGCGCGGCGTCGGGAATCTGCGGCATCGCCTGCTGCACCGCATGCGCGGTGCCGAGCTGCTCGGCCTGCGCCGCCCAGTACAGCGGCACGCCGCCGGCGTGGACCGCGGCCCAGGCGCGCACGGCCTCGCCGCCATGGCCGACGACGACATGAATGGCGGCCGGCGCCAGTTGCTGCGCGGCGTCGATGACGTGCCCGAGCATCGCGCGACCGGCGATCTCATGCAGGACTTTCGGCCGCGCGCTCTTCATGCGCGTGCCCTGGCCGGCGGCGAGGATGATGACGTGTAGCGGTGCAGGCATGGCGGCGGCGCGCGCTGGACGCGCGTAATGAATGATCGGCGGACTTTAACCGGTTCGCCTGCGACGCGGTGATCGGGCGAATCGCCCGGCGGGCGGGCTGCTGCGGGGTAATGAAAAAGGGCGCCTTGCGGCGCCCCGTTTTCAGATGCAGCGACGCCGCCGTTTCAGTGATGGCTCGGCGCGTTGAGCTTGCGCACGAACTCGAGGCGCGCCGCAGCTTCGACGATGGCGGCCTGGGCCTTGGCAATGTCGACCTGCGTCTTGGCGCCGGCCAGCTTCTCCTCGGCTTCCTGCTTGGCCTTCAGGGCGGCAGCCTCGTCGGCATCCTTGCCGTGCAGCGCCGCGTCGGCGAGCACGGTGACGAGGTAGGGCTGCACCTCGAGGATGCCGCCGCTGACGAAGAACGGCAGTTCCTGGCCATCCGGCGTCTTGACGCGCAGCGTGCCCGGCTTGAGCCGGGTCAGCAGCGGCGCATGGCGCGGCGCGATGCCGACTTCGCCCATTTCCGCGGGGGCGAACACCATCTCGGCGGCTCCCGAGTGGATGTGGCCTTCGGCGGAAACGATATCGACGTGGAGTTGTGGCATGTGCGTTCTCCCGGCCTGTCAGCCGATCAGAGCTTGCTCGCCTTCTCGACGGCTTCGTCGATCGTGCCGACCATGTAGAACGCCTGCTCCGGCAGGTGATCGAACTGGCCATCGACGATGCCGCGGAAGCCGCGGATCGTTTCCTTCAGCGACACGTACTTGCCCGGCGAGCCGGTGAAGATTTCGGCGACGTGGAACGGCTGCGAGAGGAAGCGCTGGATCTTGCGCGCGCGCGACACGACCTGCTTGTCTTCCTCGCTGAGCTCGTCCATGCCGAGGATCGCGATGATGTCCTTCAGTTCCTTGTAGCGCTGCAGCACGCCCTGCACGTCGCGGGCGGTGTTGTAGTGCTCGGCGCCGATGACGTTCGGATCGAGCTGGCGCGAGGTCGAGTCGAGCGGGTCGACCGCCGGGTAGATGCCCAGCGAGGCGATGTCACGCGACAGCACGACGGTCGAGTCGAGGTGCGCGAAGGTCGTCGCCGGCGACGGGTCGGTGAGGTCGTCGGCCGGAACATAGACGGCCTGGATCGACGTGATCGAGCCCTTCTTGGTCGAGGTGATGCGCTCCTGCAGCGCGCCCATTTCCTCGGCCAGCGTCGGCTGGTAACCGACCGCCGACGGCATACGGCCGAGCAGCGCCGACACTTCGGTACCGGCCAGCGTGTAGCGATAGATGTTATCGACGAAGAACAGGATGTCGCGGCCTTCGTCGCGGAAGTACTCGGCCATCGTCAGGCCGGTCAGCGCGACGCGCAGACGGTTGCCCGGCGGCTCGTTCATCTGGCCGTAGACCATCGCCACCTTGGACTCGCTGAGGTTCTTCTCGTTGACGACGCCCGATTCCATCATCTCGTGATAGAAGTCGTTGCCTTCACGCGTACGCTCACCGACGCCGGCGAACACCGACAGACCCGAGTGCGCCTTGGCGATGTTGTTGATGAGCTCCATCATGTTGACGGTCTTGCCGACGCCGGCGCCGCCGAACAGGCCGACCTTGCCGCCCTTGGCGAACGGGCACAGCAGGTCGATGACCTTGATGCCCGTTTCGAGCAGCTCGGTGGAGCCGGCCTGGTCTTCGTAGCTCGGCGCCGCGCGGTGGATCGACCAGTGCTGCTCGGTGTTGACCGGGCCCACTTCGTCGATCGGCTCGCCGAGCACGTTCATGATGCGGCCGAGCGTGGCCGGACCGACCGGCACCGAGATCGGCTTGCCGGTGTTGCGCACTTCGAGGCCGCGCTTCAGACCTTCCGACGAGCCGAGCGCGATCGTGCGCACGACGCCGTCGCCGAGCTGCTGCTGGACTTCCAGCGTCAGATCGGTGCCGTCGATCTTGAGGGCATCGTAAATGGCCGGGATCGCGTCGCGCGGAAATTCCACGTCGATGACCGCGCCGATGACCTGAACGATCTTGCCAGTGCTCATGCCAGTGCTCATATGTTTGACCTTCTTCCGATCCGCTTCTCGCGCGCGCCGCTAGGCCGCTGCGCCACAATTTTCCAAAACTTCAGACAGCCGCCGCGCCGCCGACGATTTCCGCCAGTTCCTTGGTGATGTTCGCCTGGCGAGCCTTGTTGTACTGCAGCTGCAGCTGGTTGATGATCTTGCCGGCATTGTCCGACGCCGCCTTCATCGCCACCATGCGCGCGGACTGTTCGGATGCCGCGTTCTCGATCACCGCCTGGTAGATCTGCGATTCCGTGTAGCGCGCCAGCACCGTATCGAGCAGTTCGACCGCATCCGGCTCGTACAGGTAGTCCCAGTGTTCGAGCAGGCCTTCGCTGTCCGACGGCTGCACCGGCAGCAACTGCACGACATCGGCGCGCTGCGTCATGGTGTTGACGAACTGGTTGGCGACCACGAACACGCGGTCGACCTGGCCGTCGCGGTAGGCGTCCGACAGCACCTTGACGATGCCCATCAGCTGTTCGAGCTGCGGACGGTCACCCAGCTGCGTGGCGCTCGCCAGCACCTTGCCGCCGACGCGACGGAAGAACGAGATCGCCTTGTTGCCGACCAGCACCAGCTCGGCCTCGATGCCCTTGGCCTGCCACTCGCGGATCGCGCGGATCGTCGCGCGGAACACGTTCATGTTCAGACCGCCGCAGAGGCCACGGTCGGTCGACACGATCAGGAACGCGACGCGCTTGACCTCGCGCTCGACCATGAACGGATGCTTGTACTCGAGGTTCGCTTGCGCCAGATGACCGAGCGTGCGCCGCAGACGCTCCGCGTACGGACGGGCGGCCGCCATGCGATCCTGCGCCTTGCGCATTTTCGACATGGCGACTTTTTCCATCGCACGCGTGATCTTCTGCGTGTTCTTGACGCTCTTGATCTTGGTGCGGATTTCCTTGGCGCCGGCCACGGCTTCGCTCCCGTCTTAGATGGCGGACTGCTTGACGTAGGTTTCCATCGCCGACTTCAGACCCGCTTCGAGCGTGTCGTTCCAGTCGCCGGTGTCGAGCTTGTCGAGCAGGTCCTTGTGGTTGCCGGCGATGAACTGGTGCAGGCCTTCTTCCCAGGCCAGGACCTTGTTCACCGGCACCTTGTCGATGTAACCCTTCTCGACCGCGTACAGCGTCGCGCCCATCCGCCCGACCGACAGCGGCTGGTACTGCTTCTGCTTCATCAGCTCGGTGACGCGCTGGCCGCGCTCGAGCTGCGCACGCGTCGCCGCGTCGAGGTCCGAAGCGAACTGCGCGAAGGCCGCCAGCTCGCGGTACTGCGCGAGCGCCAGACGCACGCCGCCGCCGAGCTTCTTGATGATCTTGGTCTGCGCCGCACCACCGACGCGCGACACCGAGATGCCGGCGTTCATGGCCGGACGGATGCCGGCGTTGAACAGGTCGGTCTCGAGGAAGATCTGGCCGTCGGTGATCGAAATGACGTTGGTCGGCACGAACGCCGACACGTCGCCGGCCTGGGTCTCGATGATCGGCAGCGCCGTCAGCGAACCCGTCTTGCCCTTGACGGCACCGTTCGTCATCTTCTCGACGTAGTCCTCGTTGACGCGCGCGGCGCGCTCCAGCAGACGCGAGTGCAGATAGAACACGTCGCCCGGGAACGCTTCGCGGCCCGGCGGGCGGCGCAGCAGCAGCGAGACCTGGCGATAGGCGACGGCCTGCTTCGACAGGTCGTCATAGATGATCAGCGCATCCTCGCCCTTGTCGCGGAAGTACTCGCCCATCGAGCAGCCGGCGTACGGCGCGATGAACTGCAGCGCGGCGGCTTCCGACGCCGAGGCGGCGACGACGATCGTGTTCGCCATCGCGCCGTACTCTTCGAGCTTGCGCACGACGTTGGCGATCGAGCTGGCCTTCTGGCCGATCGCGACGTAGACGCACTTAATGCCCGAGTCTTTCTGGTTGATGATCGTGTCGATCGCCAGCGCGGTCTTGCCGGTCTGACGGTCGCCGATGATCAGCTCGCGCTGGCCGCGGCCGACCGGCACCATCGCGTCGATCGCCTTGTAGCCGGTCTGCACCGGCTGGGTGACCGACTTGCGGGCGATGACGCCCGGGGCGATCTTTTCGATCGGGCTCATCGCGGCGGCGGCGATCGGCCCCTTGCCGTCGATCGGGCGGCCCAGCGCGTCCACCACGCGACCGAGCAGCGCCTCACCGACCGGCACTTCGAGAATGCGGCCGGTAGTTTTGACGGTATCGCCTTCCTTCAGGTGCTTGTAGTCACCGAGGATCACCGCGCCGACGGAATCGCGCTCGAGGTTGAGCGCCATGCCGAAGGTGTTGCCCGGAAATTCGAGCATTTCACCCTGCAGCGCGTCGGACAGGCCGTGCACGCGGACGATACCGTCCTGCAGGGAGACGATCTGACCCACGTTGCGGGCCTCGGAGGCCGCATCGAAGTTCTTGATGCGCGCCTTGATGAGGTCGCTGATTTCGGAAGGATTGAGTTGCATAGGAACCGATTCCTGAAAATTTTCCGCGTTAGAGCGCCAGTCTCACTGCGTCACGACGGTTTTGAGCCGCGCGAGTTCGCCTGCGTACGAGCCGTCGAGGACCATGTCGCCCGTCCGGATCACCGCGCCACCGATCAGCGCCGGATCGACCTGCCAGCTGACGGCGACGTCGCGCGCCAGCCGCTGCCTGACCGCCGCCACCAGCTTTTCCTGCTGCGCCGCGTCGATCGTCGCCGCCGAGGTGATTTCGACCTCGACGCGCTTCTCGGCCTCGTCGCGCAAGCGCTCGTACTCGGCCGCGAGCGCCGGCAGCACCGCCAGCCGGTGGTTCTCGACCAGCAGGCGGACCAGCGTCAGCGCTTGCGCCGGCAGCTTGCCGCTGAGCGCCTGCACCAGCGCCGCCGACAGATCGGCGCGCGTCAGCGACGGGTTTGCCGTCAGAGCCGCGATCTCCGGGTTGCCGAACAGCGCCGCGAGCGCCTGCAGGGATTCGCCCCAGGCCTTGTAGTCACCGCTCTCGCGCGCAAGCTCGAAAACCGCCTTCGCGTACGGATGAGCCACCGTGCTGAAGTCCGCCATCATCGTGCCTTAGATCTTCGCCGCCAGCTCGTTCAACACGTCGGCATGCGCCTTCGCGTCGATTTCGCGCTTGAGGATCTTGGCCGCGCCGGCGACCGCCAGCTCGCCGACCTGCTTGCGCAGTTCGTCACGGGCATGGGCGACTTCGCGCTGCACGTCCTCGTGCGCCTTGGCGACGATACGCTCGGCCTCGACCTGCGCCGTGCCCTTGGCCTGCTCCACGATCTGCGAAGCCTGCTTGTTGGCGTTGGCGAGAATCTCCTGCGCCTGCACGCGAGCCGCCTTCAGCGCCTCTTCGCTTTTCAGCGAGGCATCCTGCAGCGCGCGCGAGCCCTTCTCCGCCGCGGCCAGACCGTCGGCGATGCGGGAGCGACGCTCCTCGAGCGCCTTCGTGATCGGCGGCCACACGAACTTCATCGTGAACCACACGAACAGGCCGAACACGATCATCTGGCCGACGATCGACGGGATGCTTGCCTGCATGGGCTAAGCTCCGGTTGAGTGAGACGGAAAAACGACGCTTACTGCTGAACCGCGGCGAGCAGCGGGTTCGCGAACATCAGCAGCAGACCCATGGCGACGCCGATGATCGCGACGGCGTCGAGCAGGCCGGCGATGATGAACATCTTGGTCTGCAGCATGTTCGCCATTTCCGGCTGGCGGGCGGCGCCTTCGAGGAACTTGCCGCCGAGCAGGCCGAAGCCGATGGCCGTGCCGAGCGCAGCGAGGCCGAAGATGATGCCGATGGTCAGCGCCGTGTTGGCCTGGATCTGAGCGATGAGCTCCATGGTTTACTCCTAACTCCGTGATGTTGCGTGGTGGAAAACGGTAAAACTAGTGCCGCGATTCAGCCGAAAACCAGAACGTCTAGTGATGCTCGTTGGCCATGCTCAGGTACACGATGGTCAGCGTCATGAAGATGAACGCCTGCAGCGTGATGACGAGGATGTGGAAGATGGCCCAGCCCAGCCCCGGAACGACCTGCGCCCACCAGGGCAGCAGCGCGATCAGGATGAAGATCAGTTCGCCGGCGTAGAGGTTGCCGAACAGTCGCAGCGCCAGCGACAGCGGACGGGCCAGCGTCTCGACGATGTTCAGGATGAGGTTGAACGGCATCAGCCACGGCCCGAACGGGTGCGTCAGGAACTCCTTGGCGTAGCCGCCGAAGCCCTTGCTCTTGAAGCTGTAGAAGAAGATCAGGAAGAACACCGACAGCGACAGCGCGAAGGTCGCGCTCATGTCGGCCGACGGCACGACGCGAATGTAGGCGTGGGCCGGATCTTCACCGGCCGCGGCATGGCCGGCGGCCCAGAGCTTCGGCACCAGATCGACCGGCAGCAGGTCCATCGCGTTCCACAGGAACACCCAGACAAAGATCGTCAGCGCCAGCGGCGCGACGAAGGCGCGCGAACCGTGGAACGAATCCCTGACAGAATTGTCAACAAACTCGATGAGCACTTCGACGAAATTCTGCAGCTTGCCCGGCACACCGGCCGTCGCGCGCACGGCGGCGATGCGGAACAGCGTCAGGAAGACCAGCCCGAGCAGGGTCGAGATGAGGAGGGTGTCGAGGTGCCAGTCCGTCAAGCTAATGAAAGCGGAATCATGCCCACTCGACCAGTGCCGCAGGTGGTGAGTAACGTATTCGGCAGGAGAGTGACCCGCTTCAGCCATCGCTCGAATCCCAAAGAAGCGCGAACCAGTAAACCGGCAAGGTCAATGCAAACGTGACCAGGACCGGAGCAAACACATCTGCAAACAGCCGGACCGCTACCGCGAACAACACCACGGCGAGGATCAGTTTCCTCACCTCGGCCCGATAAAAATTCATCACCGCGTATTGGGCATCCGTGGAGGAAGCCGAAAACGTCTTCAGCCCGGCGTAGAAGGTCAGCACGGCACCGATCCCACCTCCGGCCAGAGCCGCCAACCCTTCCCGACCTCCTCCAAACGCACCCCAGAGGACGGCACACGAGACTGCGATTATCAACTGATAGCACGCAATGCGCGTCGCAATCTTCATAAGTCGCTGCGAGCCAGCTTGGTGCAATGCACCAATCAATCGCAGAGAGTATAGCGGCTTATTATTTCGCTCGGCAAGACGAAGATCATTGCAAAAACCTTGCGATGTCACGGTTTCGACGCAGTATCAGCACGCTGCCCTAGCGACGCATGATGCGCGCGGTGGCAGCCGCGAGCCAGCGCCGCGGCAACAGACGCGGCAGCACCGCCACCATCCGGCTCGCCAGTCCGGGCACCAAGGTCGTGCATCCGCGATCGAGCGCGCGCAGGCTGCGCGCGACGACCTCGGCCGGCTGGGCCATCAGCGCCGACGGCACGGCCTGGCGCAGATGCGAACCGCCGGCCGCTTCGAAGAACGGCGTGTCGACCGGCCCGGGGCAGACCGCGAGGCAGCGCAGGCCGCGCTCGCGCGTCTCGGCCCACAGCGCTTCGGTATACGACAGCACGAAGGCCTTGGTCGCGCCGTAAACCGCCATGTACGGCATCGGCTGGAAGCCGGCCAGCGAAGCGACGTTGATGATCGCGCCGGCGCGGCGTGCCTGCATCGCCGGCAGGAAGGCCTGCGTCAGTTCGACCAGCGTCGTGCAATTGAGCGTGATCATCTGCTGCAGGCGCACCGCATCGAGCGCCGCGGAGTGGCCGGCGACGCCGAAGCCGGCATTGTTGACCAGCATCGCGACCGGCCAGCCGAGCGCCTCGACCCGCGCCGCCAGCGCGAGACCGGCACCGGGCACGGCGAGATCCGCACGCATCACCTCGACGCGCACGCCGGGCACGGCGCGCAGTTCCGTCGCCAGCGCTTCGAGCCGGTCCTGCGAACGGGCGACCAGGATCAGGTCGTAGCCGCGCGCCGCCAGCTGGCGGGCGTACTCGGCGCCCAGTCCCGACGAAGCGCCGGTGACCAGCGCCGCTCCCACGACTGCCTCGTGCATCGCTCCCCCTCGGCCTCCCCAGGCCGTCCTGTCCGTTCGCCGGCGGCGCCGGCGAACAACCCCCGCTGCCAACTTCAGCCGAGCCGCGCGAGCAGACGCTGCAGCTCGTCGGCGTTCTTGAAGCTGACAGTCAGCCGGCCGCGGCCGGCGTCGTTCTGCTGCAGGCGCACCGGCAGGCCGATCTTCTGCGCCAGCTCCTGCTCGACCGCCGGCACGCGCGCCTTGGCAGGGCGCGGCTTGGCGGCATCGTCGGCATGGACCAGCGCCTCGACCTGCCGCACCGACATCTGTTTCTCGACCGCCAGCTTGGCCAGCGAAGATTGCCGCGCCCCGTCGACGCCGAGCAGCACCTTGGCGTGGCCGAAGCTCAGGTGGCCGTTGCGCACCAGTTGCTGGACATCCTCGTTGAGCTCGATCAGCCGCAGCAGATTGGTGATGTGCGTGCGCGAGCGGCCGACCGCGGTCGCCGCCGCCTCGTGCGTGAGCCCGCAATCGCGGATCAGCTTGTGCAGCGCCTCGGCCTCTTCGAGGGGGTTCAGGTCGGCGCGCTGGATGTTCTCGACCAGCGCCACCGCCATTGCGCCCTGCTCGTCGAGCGTCTTGACGACCGCCGGCACGGTCTTGAGTCCGGCCTGCTTGGCGGCGCGCCAGCGACGCTCGCCGGCGACGATCTCGTAGCGGTCGCCGCCGACGGCGCGGACCACGATCGGCTGGACGATGCCCTGCGCCCGCACCGACTCGGTCAGCGCCTCCAGCGCGGCGGCGTCGAACTGGCGGCGCGGCTGGTGCCGGCCCGGCTGCAGCGCTTCGACCGGCAGTTCGCGCAGCTGGTCGCCGGCCTCCTCGTCGACCGTGTTGGCGACGCTGCTGAGCAGCACATCGAGCCCGCGCCCGAGTCCCCGCTTCTTCGTACTCACCGCTTCCTCTCCCGCAGGACAAAATGCCGGCCGCGGCCGGCCGCGCGCATCGTGGATTCCGTCTTCATGAGCCTACGCCGGCAGCCGCAGCTGGCCGCCGTCGTGGCGGCGCAGCACCTCGCCGGCCAGCGCGAGATAAGCCTTGGCGCCGGAGGAATTGGCGTCATAGAGCATCACCGGCAGGCCGTGGCTCGGCGCCTCGGCGAGGCGCACGTTGCGCGGCACCAGGGTGCGGTAGACCTTGTCGCCGAAATGCTGGGTCAGCTGGCCGGAGACGTCGTTGGCGAGGTTGTTGCGCGGATCGAACATGGTGCGCAGCAGGCCCTCGATCTCCAGCTTGGGATTGATGACGCGCTTGATCTTCTGCACGGTGTCCATCAGCGCCGACAGGCCTTCGAGCGCGTAATACTCGCACTGCATCGGGATCAGCACGCCGTCGGCAGCGACCAGGGCGTTGACGGTCAGCTTCGACAACGCCGGCGGACAGTCGAGAATGACGTAGTCGTAATCCTCGGCGACCTCGGCGAGCGCGGTGCGCAGCGCGAAATCGCCGAGCGCGACCTCGCGCAGCTTGATCTCGGCCTCGGTCATATCGGCATTGGCCGGCAGCAGCGACAGATTGAGGTCCGGCAGATACTGGATCGCGTCGCGGATCTTGACCTGCTCCAGCAGCACGTCGCGCGTGCTGTAGCGCAGCTGGCTCTTGTCGACGCCGACGCCCATCGTCGCATTGCCCTGCGCGTCGAGATCGACGAGCAGCACGCGCCGCTTGGTCGCCCCCAGCGAGGCAGCGAGATTGATCGAGGTCGTCGTCTTGCCGACGCCGCCCTTCTGGTTGGCAACCGCGATGATGTGACTCATGGCTTCAGGCTTGCGATGACGGCATGGCGCTCTTCGGACAGCCCCGGAATCCGCAGGCGCCGCGTTTCCAGGATGGCGGCTGCGGACGGCACGGCCGCCAGCTCGGCGGGATCTAGTTTGCCCTTCATGGCGATCCAGACACCACTTTCGGGGCCGCCGGGCGCCAGCAGCGGCGCCGTGGCGGTCACGAAATCGGCGAGCGACGCGAAGGCGCGGCTGACGATGCCGGCGTACGGGCGGTCCGGCCGCCAGTCCTCGACGCGCGCCTCGGCGACCTCGACGTTGGCGAGGCCCAGCGTGCGCACCGCGTGGCGCATGAAGCGCGCTTTCTTGCCGTTGCTGTCGAGCACCGTGACCTGCAGCTGCGGCTCGGCGATCGCCAGCGGAATCCCCGGCAGGCCGGCGCCGCTGCCGACGTCGAGCAGGCGCACATCCGGAAAGCCCGGCACGAACTCGCGCAACACCGGCAGGACCGCCAGCGAATCGAGCACGTGCTTGGTCACCATCTCGCTCGGCGTGCGGATCGCCGTCAGGTTGTAGGCCGTGTTCCAGCGCGCCATCTCGTCGAGATAGCGCAGCAGCGCGGCGCGCACCGGCGACGGCAGCTCCAGGCGCAGCGCGGCCAGGCCGTTATCGAGGTGCGCGGCGAGCGGATGCGCGCTCACGGCCGCCCACCCTTCGGGCCGGGGCACCGGAACAGCGACAGCAGGAGCAAACGAACGGGCATCGCGGGAATCAGGCGCGGCGGGCGAGCGGACGGGAAGGCCGCGCAGTATACCCGCGCCCCGCCGCAGCCCCCGCCTCAGCGCCGCGACAGCGATCCGAGCAGCCCGCGCAGCAGCTGCCGGCCGACCTCGCGGCCGATCGACGAGGCGGCGCTGCGCGTGGCGCTCTTGATCGCCACCTCGACCACCGTATCGCCGCGGCGTGCGGCGGCGCCGGCAGGCTTCGTCGCCCGCCCCGCAGTCGTTGGCGCCGGCGCACTGCCGCGGTCCCACCAGCCGGTATCGCCGCCCGCCGCCGCCGGCGCGGCCGGCTGAGCCGGTGCGGCCCGGACGCTGAGCTTCTCGTACGCCGATTCGCGATCGACGGCCTGCTCGTAGCGGCCGGCGACCGGGCTGCGCGAACGCACCTGCTGGCGCTCGTCCGCCGTCAGCGGCCCGATGCGCGAGCGCGGCGGCGCGATCAGGGTCTTCTCGACCACGGTCGGCACGCCCTTCTCGTCAAGCGTCGAGACCAGCGCCTCGCCGACGCCGAGCGCCTGGATCACGTCGGCCACCTTGAGCTTGGGATTCGGGCGGAACGTCTCGGCGGCCGCCTTGACCGCCTTCTGGTCGCGCGGCGTGAACGCGCGCAGCGCGTGCTGCACGCGATTGCCGAGCTGGCCGAGCACGGCGTCCGGCAGATCGAGCGGATTCTGCGTGACGAAGTAGACGCCGACGCCCTTGGAGCGGATCAGGCGCACGACCTGCTCGACCTTCTCGACCAGCGCCTTCGGCGCGTCCTTGAACAGCAGGTGCGCCTCGTCGAAGAAGAACACCAGCTTCGGCTTGTCGGCGTCTCCGGCTTCCGGCAGGCGCTCGAACAGCTCTGACAGCAGCCACAGCAGAAAGGTCGAGTACAGCCGCGGCTTCTGATACAGCACATCGGCGGCGAGCACGTTGACGATGCCGCGGCCGGTCATGTCACAGCGCATGAAGTCGGCAAGATCGAGGGCCGGCTCGCCGAAGAAATGCTCGGCGCCGTCGCTCTCCAGCTGCAGCAGCGCGCGCTGGATCGCACCGACCGAACCCGACGTTACCAGGCCGTAGTCGGTGCCGAGCGACTTGGCGTTGCTGCCGACGTACTGCAGCACGGCGCGCAGGTCCTTGAGATCGAGCAGCAACAGGCCCTGGTCGTCGGCGTAGCGGAAGACCAGCGACAGCACCGCTTCCTGCACATCGGACAGATCGAGCAGGCGCGCCAGCAGCACCGGCCCCATGTCTGACACCGTCGCGCGCACCGGATGGCCGCTCGTGCCGAACACGTCCCAGAACACCGTCGGGTTCGGCGCCGGCGCCCAGCTCTCGACGCCGATCGTCGCCGCACGCTCGACGAGCTTGGGCTTGGCCTCGCCGGCGGCGGCGATGCCGGACAGGTCGCCCTTGATGTCGGCGGCGAACACCGGCACGCCAAGCTGCGCAAACCCCTCGGCGAGGATCTGCAGCGTCACCGTCTTGCCGGTACCGGTCGCTCCGGCGACCAGGCCGTGGCGGTTCGCGTACTGCGCGAGCAGCCGTTGCGGCGTGTCGTCGCCCTTGCCGATCAGGATTGCGGCGCTCATCGAGGTCCCCGGTGCGTGTATGGAATGGCGCGTATCTTCGCCAAAGGCGTCGGGCACAACAATGATGCCGCGGCCGATCCCGGACGGCGGCGCATGCGAGGACCATCACGAGCCGGCGCCACCGCCCCAGGCAAGCGGCGCCAGCACGGAGGCGCAGCGCATGCGGCGGACGTCCCGTCCGCGCTTGCGGACGCCGCGAAGCGGCGGCTACGACCCGCCGGTCAGCCGCATTCCGCTGAACGCCGTGTCGAACCTCAACCGCTAGGCGACGCGCGCCAGCAGGCCGGCCGCCTCGATCGCGGCAGCGGCCTCGGCGGCGAAGTCGCCGGCGAGGTACTCCTTGCTGAAGTCGTCGGTCAGGATGACGTCGTAGCGGGCGGCGTCGTAGGCGCGTGCCTGCGCGACCTCCTCGGCGCTGAGCAGGCCGCGGCGGAGCGCGTCGTCGAGCCGCGCGGCGACCGTGTCGCCGACGATCGCACCCTTGTTGGCGAGCCGGAAATACTTCACGTAGGCCGCCTCGCTGCTCAGACCGACGCGCCAGGCGTGCTCCATGCGGCCGATCGGATCACGCTCGCCGCCGTTCTTGAAGACCAGCCACGACAGGCGCTCGCGCACGTCGCTGGGCTCAAGCAGCAGATCCGCGACGCGCGCGTTGACCCGGTCGCTGACCGGATGGAAGCGATTGCCGAGCGGAAACACCACGACACGCAGCAGACCGCGCGCCCAGGCGACCGGAAAGTTGCGAATGAAGCCGTCGAAGGCGTGCCCGATCTCCGACAGGCAATGGTCCAGCGCCCAGCGCGCGTGCGCGCGCTCGGCCTCGCTCTTACTGCCTTCGTAGTAGAACTTCAGCACGCAGGACGCGATGTAGAGCTGCGACAGCACGTCGCCGAGCCGCGCCGACAGGCGTTCCTTGAACTTCAGCTTGCCGCCGAGCGTGCCCATCGTCAGATCGGATGCAAAGGCCAGCGCCGCCGACATCCGCTCCAGCTGCCGGAAGTGCGGCGCGAACTCGCCCAGCACCGGTGCGCGCGCCAGCCGCGCGCCGCTCAGCGCCAGCGTGAAGGCGCGCACGGCGCGATTGATCGCGAAGCCGAGGTGTCCGAACAGCAGCTTGTCGAACTTGACGAGGTCGTTCTCGCGCGCGGCCTCCATCTCGGGGAACACGTACGGATGGCAGCGGATCGCGCCCTGGCCGTAGATCATCAGATTGCGCGTCAGGATGTTCGCGCCTTCGACCGTGATCGCCACCGGCGTCGCCTTGTAGCCGGTCGCCATGAAGTTGCGCGGTCCCTGCTGGATGCCCTTGCCGCCGAGCACGTCCATGCCATCGTTGATGATCTTCCGCATCAGCTCGGTCATGTGGTACTTGGCGATCGCCGTGGTCACGCCGGGCGCGCAGTGATCGACGGCCGACGCGGTCAGCACACGCATCGCTTCGAGCGTATAGGCGTAGCCGGCGATGCGGCCGCTCGCCTCCTGCACGCCTTCGAACTTGCCGACCGGGACCTTGAACTGGCGGCGGAAACGCGCGTAGACGCCGGTCATGCGGTAACCGACCTGGCCGGCGGCGGTCGCCAGCGCCGGCAGCGAGATGCCGCGGCCCGCCGACAGACACTCGGTCAGCATGCGCCAGCCCTTGCCGGCCATCGCCGGGCCACCGATGACCGCATCGATCGGCACGAACACATCGCGGCCGTGGATCGTGCCGTTCATGAACGCGGCGCCCGGATAGTGGCGGCGGCCGATGTGCACACCCGGCGTCGTCGCCGGCAGCAGCGCGCAGGTGATGCCGAGATCGCCGTCCTTGGCGAGCTTGCTCATGTCGCCGAGCAGGCCGTCCGGATCGCGCAGCTTGAACGCCAGGCCGATCACCGTCGCGACCGGCGCCAGCGTGATGTAGCGCTTCGAGAAGGTTAGGCGGATGCCGAGCGTCTTCTTGCCGTCGATTTCACCATAGCCGACGTAACCGACGTCCGGCATCGCCGTCGCATCGGAGCCGACTTCCGGGCCGGTCAGGCCGAAGCACGGAATCTCGCTGCCGTCGACGAGACCGGGCAGCCATTTCTTCTTCTGCTCGTCGGTGCCGTAATGCATCAGCAGCTCGCCCGGACCGAGCGAGTTCGGCACCATCACCGTCACCGCCAGCGTGATCGACTTGGTGGCGAGCTTGGTGACGACCGCCGACTGCGCGTTGGCCGAGAAGCCGAGGCCGCCGTACTCCTTCTTGATCAGCATCGAGAAGAACTTCTTCTCGCGAATGTAGTCCCAGGCCGCCTTCGGCAGATCCTTGGCCTCGTATTCGATCTGCCAGTCGTCGCACAGCTTGCACAGCACCTCGCACTCGTGGTCGAGGAAGGCCTGCTCCTCGGCCGTCAGCCGCGTGTACTGGAAGCTCAGCAGCTTTTCCCAGTCCGGGCGGCCGCGGAACATTTCCGCCTCCCACCAGATGTCGCCGGACTCCAGCACCTCGCGCTCCGTCGAGGACATCTCCGGCTGCACCTTCTTGAAGATCGCGAAGATCCAACCGCTCAGCACGGCACGGCGCAGCGGCAGCACGTTGAGCAGCAGCGCCAGCACTCCGAACGCGGCGCTGCACACGAGCAAGGCCGTCGCCCCGAGCGCGGACGCGAAGCCGAGCGCTGCGAGCAGCAGCGCCACGGCCACGGTCCAGACGAACAGCGGCGCGCCGATGAAAGCCAGGCACCAGGCCGCGACCAGGAACAGCACCACGATGAGCGTCGTCATCTTCAGCCTCCTGCGACAAAGCCCCGCGGCGCGGAGCGGCGTCTAGGCGGGCGGGTCGCCGTCGTCGTCGGGCGGCGCCTCGCGCGGGATCAGCACCTTGATCATGAGCTTCACGTACTCGCTGAACTCAGCGCCGGTCGGCATCAGCTCCGGCGTGTCGCGGCCGATCTGCAGATTGCCCATGAACGTGGCATAGGCGAATCGTGCCCAATGCGCCGCTGAAGCTTCGCTGAAGCCCAGGGCACGATAGCACTCGAACAGATACTGCATGCGCCGCTCGGACACCCGGCGCACGAAGCTCTGCACCATCGGCTTGTCCTCGGCGGCGGCGATCGCCAGGTACAGGCGCCCGGCGCGATAGCTGGCGTTGGCCGCCTTGAACAGCTTGACGATGCGCTGGTACGGATCGGGCTCGGGGCCGATGCGCGCGACGATGTCGTCGGTCTCGGCGCGCTCCCAGCGTTCGAGCGCGGCACACAGCAGCGCGTCGCGATTCTCGAAATGCCAGTAGAACGAACCCTTGGTCACACCGAGGCGGCGTGCGAGCGGTTCGACTGCGACCGCGTCGAAGCCGCTTTGCGCGATCACCTCGAGCGCCGCCTCGGCCCAGGCATCGGCGGTGAGGCTCTGCTTCGGTTCGACGGGAGCGGCAGGCGACATGGACGGGCGGACGAGATCAGAGGCCGGCCAGTCTATCCATACGCTTGCGTATGGGGCAAGCGCGACGCGCTCGCTTCAGCGCGTGAAGCCCGGCGGACGCGTGAACTTCCAGCGGCCGTCGCTCGCCTTGCAGAGGTAATAGCGCCCCTGCTCCTCGCGACCGCCGGCCTTCAGCGTCATGCGCGCCTCGCGGCAGTCGAGATCGACGAGCGCGTCGTGATAGGAGCGAATCGGTTCGAACACGCCGCTGGCGCCACTCTGCGCGCTCGCCCACTCGCGTGCTTCGCCGTCGGCGGCCTGATCGAGCGCGGCGCGAAATGCCGCCGCCGCCTCGCGCTTGTCGTCCGTGCTCATCGACGCCAGCACCGAGCTGCGCAGGAAGTTGAGGTTCTGCGCCGCCGCCGGCAGCGCGGCGGCCAGTATCAAGAGCGCGGCGGCGCGCGCCAGCTTGCGTGTTCCGATCATCCCCTGCTCCGAGTGCGGGACCGTCCCGCGTCGCGGCGATGATATCGCAGGGCCCCGCCGCGACTTCGCTACCGCGTGAAGCGCAGCAGGAACGCAAGCTTGTCGGCCTCTTCCTCGATCAGCTTGCCGATCGGCTTGCCGGCGCCGTGGCCGGCGTTGACGTCGATGCGGATCAGCGCCGGACGCGCACCGAGCACGCCATCCGGCGCGACCGCCGCCTGCAGCGCCGCCGTGTACTTGAACGAATGCCCGGGCACGACGCGATCGTCGTGGTCGGCGGTGGTCACCAGCACCGCCGGGTAGCGCACACCGGACCTGATGTTGTGATACGGCGAGTAGGCGTAGAGCGTGCGAAAGCCCGCTTCGGTCTCGGCCGTGCCGTAGTCGCCGGCCCAGGCCCAGCCGATCGTGAACCTGTGATAGCGCAGCATGTCCATCACGCCGACCGCCGGGAACGCGGCGGCGAACAGCTCCGGATGCTGGTTCACGGTCGCGCCGACCAGCAGGCCACCGTTCGAGCGCCCGCCGATCGCCAGATGCGCCGGCGCGGTCCACTGCTGCTCGATGAGGTACTGCGCGGCCGCGGCGAAGTCATCGAAGACATTCTGCTTGCGGTCGAGCGTGCCGGCCTCGTGCCAGGCCTTGCCGTACTCGCCGCCGCCGCGCAGGTTGGCGAGCGCGTAGACGCCGCCGCGCTCCATGAACACAAGGTTGGGGACCGAGAACTCCGGCGTCTTGGAAATCTCGAAGCCGCCGTAACCGAACAGCAGCGTCGGGTTCCTGCCGTTGCGCTTGAGGCCCTTCTTGTAACTGATGAACAGCGGAATGCGCGTGCCGTCCCTGGACTTGTAGAACACCTGCTCGGTGACGTAGTCGGCCGGATCGAAGTTCAGGCGGATCGGCTGGAAGACCTTGCCGCTGCGCCCGGCCAGGTCGTAGACATAATTGGTCGCCGGCTGGTTGAACGACGTGTAGGCGTAGAACAGCAGCGGATCGCCGGCCTGCCCCGACAGCTGGATGCCGCCGAGCGGTAGGTCCGGCACGCTGCCGAGGCCCGGCAGCGCGATCTCGCCCTGCGCCTTGCCGTCGAGGCCGTAGCGCAGCAGGCGCGAGGTCGCGTCATGCATGTACAGCGCGACGAGCCCGTCGCCCGCCATCAGCGCCGACTGCAGCGTGTCGGCGCTCTCCGGCACCACGCTCTTCCACTCCGCGGCCGCCGGCTTGCCGAGTTCGATGGCGACGATGCGGCCGCGCGCCGCGTCGCGGCTGGTCCGTACGTACAGCGTGCTGCCGCGATTGCCGAGCACCGTGTACTCGGCCTCGAAGTCGTCGACCAGCTTCACGAACGGCGCCGCCAGCGACGGCGCCTCGGCCGTGCCGAGATCCTTGACCCACAGCGCGTTTTCGTTGCCGGAACCGCGGCTGACGTAGACGACGAGATAGCGGCCGTCGTCGCTGACCTCGGCGCCCCAGCCCCATTGCGGTTCGGCCGGGTTCTCGGCGACCAGCAGGTCCTCGGCCTGCGCCGTGCCGAGACGATGGTAATAGAGCTTCTGGTGGGCCAGCTCGTCGAACGTGCCGGGCGTGCCGCCGGCCGGCGGCAGCGGATAGCGCGAATAGAAGAATCCCTTGCCGTCGCGCGTCCAGGCGATGCCGGAAAACTTGATGCGGGTCAGCCGGTCGTCGGTGTCGACGCCGTCGGCGACACGGCGCACGCGGAACTCGTTCCAGTCCGAGCCGGCCGCCGCCGTCGCGTACGCCAGGTACGCCCCGTCCGGGGACGGCTCGTACTGCGTCAGCGCCACGGTGCCGTCGGCCGACAGCGTGTTGGGATCGAGCAGCACGCGCGGCTTGCCGTCACCGCCGTCGACATACAGCACCGACTGGTTCTGCAGCCCGTCGTTGCGGCCGTAGAACAGCTTGCCGGCCTTGCGCCGCGGCAGGTCGTAGCGCTCGTAGTTCCACAGCGCGCCGAGCCGCTGGCGCAGCGCTTCACGCTCCGGCAGCGCGGCGAGATACGGCAGGCTCAGGGCGTTCTCGGCCGCGACCCAGGCGCGCGTCTGCGGCGAGTCGACGTCTTCGAGCCAGCGGTACGGATCGGCGACCTTGGTGCCGAAGTAGTCGTCGACCACCGTGCCACGCGGTGCGACCGGATATTTCTGCGTCTGCGCCACGGCGCCCGTATTCATCATCAATCCGCAACCCAGCGCCACCAGCGCCCGCATCCAATTGTTCACGCCCGTCTCCACCCGCCGGCCATCGTGTCGCGCCAGATGGTACGAAAGGCGCGGCCACGGCCGATACGGGAAACACCCGCGGTGTCGTGAAGATTTGCGATCCGCCGGCAATCTTCACGGACTCGCCCGCCGGCTTGCCAATCGTCAAGATTCAGCCTAGGTTCATGGCCCCGAACCAAGATGCACCCGGCCACGCAAGGGAGCACTCGCGCCACTGGCGGTTGATCACGCGTAGTGGGTCCGCGGTCGCTTTCTTCGTCCCACCGACCTGAGGAAAGCAAGAATGAAAATGACGCACAAGGTTCTCGCCGCGGCACTGATCGCCGGCACGGCGCAGGCCGCCCACGCCGACAACACCCCGTACATGGGCATCCAGGGCACCTACCTGTTCCCCGATGCCGTCTACAACGACGACGACGGGCTCGGCGCCACGCTGCTGTTCGGTTTCCCGACCGGCGAATACTTCGCCCCGGAAATCAATCTTTTCGGCCTGCGCGCCGGTCATGACTACGATGGCGGCACCGATCGCAAGTGGGGCGGCGGCCTGGACTTCGCGGTCTATCCGTTCGCGCGCTCGTCGTGGTTCTCGCCGTTCCTGCTGCTCGGCGGCGGCGCCCAGTACGAGGACCGCAGCGTCAACGAACACACCTACGGCTACGCCAACGCCGGCGGCGGCTTCCTGATCAGCCTCAACGAAAGCAAGACCGCGGCGATCCGCGTCGACGCCAAGCGCTACTGGGTGTTCGACGGCGACACCGACCCGTCGCGCGATCATCTGATGGACACGCGCATCAGCGCCGGCGTGCAGTTCGCGCTCGGCAAGAAGGACGAAGTGCCTGCCGCCCCGGCACCGGCCGCACCGACGCCGCCGTCCGATACCGACGGCGACGGCGTGCCGGATACCCTCGACCTGTGCCCGGGCACGCCGGCCGGCACCAAGGTCGACGCGCGCGGTTGCCCGCTGCCGCCGCCTCCGCCGCCGAAGGACACGGACGGCGACGGCGTCTACGACAACGTCGACGCCTGCCCGAACACGCCGTACGGCATGAAGGTCGACGCGCGCGGCTGCGCGATCCGCGAAGCCAAGGTCGTGCTGCACGACATCAACTTCGAGTTCGACTCGGCGCGCCTGACCGCGGCGTCGAAGACGCAGCTCGACAAGATCGCGCAGGGCCTCAAGGGCCAGCCGACGATGGGCCTGGTCATCGAAGGCCACACCGACGCGACCGGCTCGGACGCCTACAACCTGAAGCTGTCGAAGCAGCGCGCCGCCGCCGCCAAGACCTATCTCGTCGAGCAGGGCATCGACGCTTCGCGACTGACCTCCGAGGGCTACGGCGAATCCAAGCCGATCGCCAGCAACAAGACCAAGGAAGGCCGCGCCGAGAACCGCCGCGTCGAGTTCAAGGTGACCAAGGAGTAAGCAGCCTCGCGCTGCATACAAAAAGCCCCGGCGTCCGCGCCGGGGCTTTTTCTTTGCCCGATGCCTTTGGCGCCGGCCTTGCCGGCTCAGCGCAGCAACTGCTCACGCAGCGGCGTCAGCTGCTGCAGGGCGTGCTGGTAGCCGCGCTCGACGATCTCGTCCATGCGCTTCCAGTCGAACATGCCGACGCGCGTCACCGGCATGCGCAGATAGGCGTCGGCGCGTGCCGCGCGCTGCGCGACGCCGCTCTCCGAGGTCAGCGTCGCGGTGCGGAACAGGATCGAGAGCAGACGCGGCGCATCGGGATCGCGCAGCCGGAACAGCGCTTCCGGATCAGGCCCGACGACGCCGGGCGCGGCGATGCCGCCCTCGGTGCTGACATCGGAGGCGATGATCGGCCCGCGCTGCAGGTCCTGCATGACGTCGGTCGGCAGGCTGTTGACGACCGCGCCGTCGGCGTACAGCTCGCCGTTGTAGGCGACCGGCGGCGCCACGCCGGGCACCGCCATGCTGGTCGCCGCCCACAGGTACAGCGGCCCGCGGTCCTGCACCGCGGCGCGGCCGCGCGTGAGGTTGGTCGTCACGCAGAAGTACGGCAGCCGCAGCGCCTCGATGCGCTGTTCGCCGAACAGCTCGTGCAGATGGCGGACGAACTTGCGGCCGCGGATCAGCGAGATCGTCGGCAGCACGTAGTCGTTGAGCAGATTGCGCGTGACGAAGGTGTCACGCGCAATCGCCTCGATCTCGTCGAGGCCGCGGCCGCAGGCCAGCAGTGCCGCGAAGAACGCGCCCATGCTCGACCCGCCGGCGACATCGACCGGAATGCCGAGCTCCTGCAGCGCGCGCAGCAGGCCGATGTGCGCGAAGCCGCGCGCGCCGCCGCCGCCGAGCACGACGCCGATGCCGCGCCCGCCGAGCTGACGCGCCAGGCTGGCGAAATCGGCTTCGCGATCGGGACGCAGGTAGTAGTGCGCGCCGGCGCCGCACAGCGCGCGCCAGTCGAGCACCGTCGGCGCCGGGGCCGCGGTGGGACGCATGACGACCAGATCGACCGGCGCGTGCGAGCGGCTCGCGCGCAGCATGTCGATCGTCGCCCCGGCCGCCGCCGGCCGCGCCGCGTCGACGACCACCAGCACGCGATCGGCCTGCGCGATGCAGCGCCGCGTCCAGGCGTCGGCGCGCGGATTGGCGAGATAGACCGTCGGCGTGTCGTGGCGCTCGAAGGCGTTGAGATGCTCGACGAGCTGGCGCTGCGCGGCGCTGCCGGCATCGGCCGCCAGCACGCTGGCGCCCGGGCCGAGTGCCGCGTCGATCGCCGCCGCGTCGGCCAGCCGCGCGCGCCCGCCGCCGAGATGGGCGCACAGGCGCGTCGCCACGGCGCGGGCCGGATCGTCCGGCGTCGCCGCCAGCACCGCCAGCGTGCTGCGCCGCTGCGCGGCGGCCAGCGCATGCGTGCTGTCCATGGCGTTCTGGCGCAGGCGCCGGGTGATGATGCGGGTCAGCTGCAGCATCGCTTCCGGAAACGCCTGCAGCGTCTGCAGCAGCGCAGCGCTCGGCAGGCGCACCAGCACGCTGTCGCGCACCGCGTGCACGTCGGCGCTGCGCGGCTCGCCGAGCACGGCGCTGATCTCGCCGGTCGGATCGAAACGCGGGATGGCGCTGGTCAGGCGCCCGTCGGCGAGCCGTGCCCGCAGGCGGCCGCTGGCGACGATGTAGATGTGGTCGGGCGCCGAGCCGCGCGCGAAGACCTGTTCGCCGCTGGCGACGTCGATCAGCGTCGCATGCGCGGCCAGCGCGTCGATGGCGGCGTCGCTGATGCCGCCGAACAGCGGCGACTGGCGAAGGATGTCGCGGGCGTCCATGGCCGCGCAGTCTAGGGCCTGTCAACGCCAATGGCATCGCGGCGGCGTCGCCCGGCACGCCGCCGGGCGCGGCGCGGGCCGCGCACGTCGGGGATTCCCGAGCAGCGCTCCGCAACGCCGCGTGGCGGCGGTCAGGCGGCCTCCCGAAGAGACCGCCGCCACGCATGATGGCGGCCGCAGCGCGGGCAGTGCGCTTCGCGAACGGCCTCGTCGCTCAGGGACGTTCGTACCTGTCGCGCCTCGCTCCTTTGCGCTGCAGCCGCGGCGATGCCATGCGCGCGAACAGGCGCAGCGCCTGGCGCTGCCGCAGGCCGCGCCGCGTGCGAAGATCGGCAGATGGGCAGGCACCCCGTCATGGCGATCGCATGCGCGCTGCTGCTGGCCGGTGGTCCGGCCGCCGCCGTCGAGCGCATCGAGCTGTCGGTCGGCCGGATCGACGGTCCGGGCCTGCAGCTGCGCGAGCTGCGCGCCGACTGGCAGCCCGGCACCGGCGCCGGCGTGCAGGCCCGTGTCGTGCTGCCGGCGCCGCTCGCCGCGCCGGCGACCGTCCGCCTGCGCTGCGCGCGGCTCGAGATCGGCGACGAAACCTCCTGCCTGCACGGCGAAGCGCGGCTCGACGCCGGCGCCGCGCTGCAGCTGCGCGCCAGCGGCGACCTGCGCTGGCAAGGCCCGGAGCGCTGGCGGCTGCAACTCGCCGCGCTGCAGGCCACGCTCGGCTACAGCAGCGCCGACGGCCGCATCGCCAGCGAGGCCCTGCGCCTCGACGCCAACGGCAGCGCCCTTCAGGACCGCGCCGGGCGGCGCGCGCAGATCGAGCTGCGCGCGAGCAGTGGCCAGGCCTATGTCGAGCCGCTGTTCCTCGATCTCGGCCAGCACCCGCTGCACCTCAGCGCGAGCCTGCGCCAGGCGCCGGGCGGCGTGCGCGTCACGCTCGCGACGCTGTCGCTGACGCTCGGCGGCATCGGCAGCGCGACGCTGGCCGGCGCGCTCGATCCCGCGGCGCCGGCGCAGCATCATCGCCTCGATGTGCGCGCCGAGCTGACGTCGCTGGCGACGGCCGCGGAGCTGTTCGCGCGGCCCTGGCTCGCCGGCACGCGCATCGACGATCTGCAGGCCGGCGGCGGCGCGACGCTGGCGGCGACGGTCGTCGACGCACAGCCGCAGCGCGCCGAACTGCAGCTGCGCGCTGCCGCTTTCGGCAGCGACAAGCTCGGCGGCCGCGTCGACGGCGTCGAGGCCGATCTGCACTGGCGTGCGGACGGCACGCCGCCGCCGTCGCAGCTCGCCTGGACGTCCGGTGCGATCGGCGCGCTGCCGCTCGGCGCCGCCCGGGCCGCGCTGCAACTGCGGCCGCGCGGCCTGGCGCTGCTCGACACGCTGCAGATCCCGATCCTCGACGGCGGCCTGCGCGTCTTCACGCTCGGCCTCGACGGGCTGGGCGGCAGTGCACTGTCGGCCGACTTCGACGCGACGCTCGATCCGATCGATCTCGCCGCACTGTGCCGCGCGTTCGGCTGGCCGGAGTTCGGCGGCCAGATCGGCGGCCGCCTGCCGGGCCTCAGACTGCGTGACCGCGAGCTGCGCTTCGACGGCCAGCTGCGCGCGCAGGCCTTCGACGGCGAACTCACGGTCGACGCGCTGCGCGTGCTCGACCCGCTCGGCGTGCTGCCGCGCGTCAGCGCCGACCTGGCGATCCGCCGTCTCGATCTCGCACAGCTGACCGGCGCGTTCTCGTTCGGGCGCATCGAGGGCCGCCTCGACGGCGACGTGCGCGGCCTGCGCCTGCTCGGCTGGCAGCCGGTGGCGATGGATGCGCATCTCTACACGACACCCGGCGACCGCTCGCGGCATCGCATCTCGCAGCGCGCGATCGACAACATCTCGTCGATCGGCGGCGGCCCGAGCGGCGTGCTGTCGCGCGGCGCGCTGCGCTTCTTCGAGGACTTCGCCTACGACCGCATCGGCTGGCGCTGCCGCCTCGACGACGGCGTCTGCCGCATGGACGGCATCGGCCCCGCCAAGGACGGCCGCGGTTACGTGCTGGTCAAGGGCCGCCTGCTGCCGCGCATCGACGTGGTCGGCTACAACCGCGACGTCGCCTGGGCCACCTTCCTCGCCCAGCTCAAGAGCGTCGCGCAGGCCAACGCCGCGCAGGTGCAGGTGAAGTGAACTTCATTGCCGGCTCAGGTCCGGCGCCTATACTGCGCGGGCCGCCTACGCCAGGGAGATTGCGCATGAAGCCCGTCCGAACCCATTCCGGCCTGATCGCCGCGCTCGCCGGCGCTGCCGTCGCCGCCGCCTGCGTGACGATCAACGTCTACTTCCCCGCCGCCGCCGCCGAGAAGGCCGCCGACCGCATCATCGACGACGTCTGGAGCGCCGCGCCGAAGGCGCCGGCGACGACGCCCGAAGCCGCGCCCTCGCCGCAGAGCGCACTGCCGGCCGCGCAGCACGTGGCGCTCGCCGTGCTCGATTGGCTCGTGCCGCCGGCGCAGGCCCAGCAGCAGCCGAACCTCGATCTGTCGTCGCCGGAGATCAGCCGGCTCAAGACGCAGATGGAGAACCGCTACGCCGACCTCAAGCCGCTGTTCGACGCCGGCACCGTCGGCCTGACGCAGGACGGCTACGTCGCCGTGCGCGATCCGAACGCGGTGCCGCTCGCCAGCCGCAACACGGTGCGCACGCTGGTCGCCAACGAGAACGCCGACCGCGCGGCGCTGTATCGCGAGATCGCCACCGCCAACGGCCAGCCGCAATGGGAAAGCCAGATTCGCGGCGTGTTCGCGCAGCGCTGGATCGCCAAGGCGCAGCCCGGCTGGTGGTACCAGGCCGCCGGCGGCCAGTGGCAGCGCAAGTAAACGCAGCGCACCACGAAAAAGGCGGCCGTCGGGCCGCCTTTTTCGTGTGCCGCTTCCGCGCGTTCAGGTCTTGCCCGCCTCGCCCTGCCAGCCGCAGGCCAGGCCCTCGTTTTGCTGCTTGAGGTAGTTCATCAGCGGCTGGAAGTACTCGATCAGCGCCGAGGCGTCCATCTCGCGCTGGCCGGTCAGCTTCTCGAGCGTGTCCTGCCAGGGCTGCGAGGCGCCGGCCTTGAGCATCTCCATGTACTTCGCGCCGGCCGCCTTGTTGCCGTAGATGTCGCATTCGTACAGCGGGCCGTCGAAGACGGCGGCGTCGCACAGCGCCTTCTGGAACTGGAACTGCAGCACGAAGGCGAGGAAGTAGCGCGTGTACGGCGTGTTGCCCGGAATGTGGTACTTGGCGCCCGGATCGAAGTCGTCGGCCGCGCGCGCGACCGGCGCGCTGACGCCCTGATAGGCCTCGCGCAGCTGCCACCAGCCCTCGTTGTACTGCGCCGGCTTGATGTCGCCGGCGAACACCTTCCAGCGCCACTGATCGACCAGCTTGCCCCACGGCAGGAAGGTGATCTTGTCGAGCGCCAGCTTCATCTGCGCATTGATCAGCGCCCGCTCATCGGTCTTCTGTTCCGGCACCAGACCGATCTTGGCGAGATGCGCCGGCGTCAGCGACAGCGTGATGGTGTCGCCGATCGCCTCGTGGAAACCGTCATGCGCCGCGTTCTGGAAGATCGGCGGCAGCGCGTTGTACATCAGGTCGTAGTAGATGTGACCCATCTCGTGGTGGATCGTGAACAGATCCTCCTCGCGCGGCTCGATGCACATCTTGATGCGCACGTCGCCCTGCATGTTCATGTCCCAGGCGCTGGCGTGGCAGACCACGTCGCGGTCGCGCGGCCGCAGCAGCATCGACTTCTCGTAGAACGAGGCCGGCAGCGGCGGGAAGCCGATCGAGGTATAGAAATCCTCGGCGATCCTGGTCGTCTCGAGCGCGAACTGCGCGTCGGCCTGATGCGCAAGCTCGGCGAGTTCGAGTGCGGTCGGCGCGCCCTTGGCGGCGGCGATCAGCTTCCGGTAGTCGGCGTCGCGACGCTGGCGCAGCGCGGCGCTGACGTCGAGCGAGCCGGCGCCGCCCTTGTCGGCGAGCGGATACGGCTCGACCAGCGGATAGATATTGCTCCACTGCTGCGCCCACATATTGCCGAGCAGGTGGGCCGGAATCAGGCCGTCCTTCGGCACCACGGCGTCGCCGTACCTGCCGTTGAGCTTGGCCCGCACATCGCAGTGCAGCGCTTCGTACAGCGGCTGCAGCTGCGTCCACAGCTTTTCGACGGTCTGCTCGAACTCGGCCGGGCTCATGTCGTAGCCGGCGCGCCACATCTCGCCGAGATTGGCGAAGCCGAGTTCGCGGGCGCCCTCGTTCGACAGCTCGACGAACTTCTCGTAGTCCGGCTTGATCGACTTGGCGGTCTCGTGCCAGCCGGCCCAGGCGGCCGCGCGCTCCTGCGGCGTGCGCGCCGGATCGTCGATGATCTTCTCGATATCGCTCAGATTCAGGCACGGCGCGCCCGGCTGCGGGCACCACTTGCCGGCGCCGTAGTTCGCTTCCATGTGCGCGAGCACGCGCGTCAGCTCGCCGCGCTTGGCGGCGTCGTTCGGTGCCGGATTGGCGGTCGACAGCTTCAGCAGCAGCATGCCGCGCGCCGTGTCCTTGCCCATCTCCACGCCGTTGAAGCGCTTGGACTCGTCGAGCTTTCTGCCGAGGTAGCCCAGCCACTCGTCGTTGGCGCGCGACGACAGCATCTGCGTGTCGTCGTTGATGAAGGTCGCCTGCGTCCACTGCGCGGCGCTCAGGTACGGAATGAACTGGCGGTAGTCGTCATTGACGCCGGCCATGAAAGCGTCGGCTTCGGCCGGCGTCGCCTTGGCGGCGGACGGCGCGGTGTCCTTGTGTCCGCAGGCGGCGACGAGCGCGGCGGCGGCAAGCGGAATCAGCAGGGTGCGCATCGACATTCTCCCGAAAACTTCACTTTGCGTCCGGCGCTGAGGGCAGCGCCATCAGTTTCTTGACAGGTTTGCTGATCAGCAGCATCAGCCCGCCGACGCCGAGGCCGAGCAGCGCGACGCTGAGGAACTGGTCCGGCATATCCTTGATGTCGCTGCCGCCGACGTGGCCGCCGATCAGGCCGGCGGCGAGATTGCCGACCGCCAGGCCGAGGAACCAGGTGCCCATCAGCTGGCCGACGTAGCGCGGCGGCGCCAGGCGCGTGACGTTCGACATGCCGACCGGCGCCAGGCACAGCTCGCCGGTCGTGTGCAGCAGATAGGTCAGCAGCAGCCAGGTCGGCGCGACCTTGGCGCCGCTCGTCACGCACAGCTGCGCCGCGAACATGATGACGATGAAGCCGAGGCCCATCTGGATCAGGGCGAGGCCGAACTTGGCCGGCGCCGAAGGATCGAGGTTGCGGCGCCCGAGCCGCACCCACAGCGCCGCGAAGAACGGCGCGAACAGGATGATGTAGACCGGGTTCGCCGCCTGGTACCACGACGCCGGATGCTCGCCGCTCGGAAACCACGAACCGAGCAGCGCGCGGTCCGTGTAGTCCTGCGCGAACAGGTTCAGCGAGGTCGCCGCCTGCTCGAAGCCGGCCCAGAAGGTCGCCGAGCTGAGAAACAGGATCGCGATCACGGCGACGCGGCCGCGTTCGACGCGCGTCAGGTCGGCAAACAGCAGCATGTAACCGAAAAAGCCGATGGCGACCGCCGCCATCGCCACGCCGGCCATCTTGGCGAGATCGCTGGGGCCCACCGGCACGAGGCCGCTGGCGAGCACCGCGACCACCGCGAGCAGCGCCGCCGCCGCGATCGCCAGCAGGCGCCAGCCGGCGCGTCGCTGCTCCGGCGTGCCGGCTGGCGCGAGCCCGCCCGAACCGAGGTAGTGCTCGGTCAGCCGGTACTGGATGACGCCGCCGAGCATGAACACGCCGGCGGCACCAAAGCCGAGCCGCCACGACCAGTTCTCGCCGATCGTGCCGACCACGAACGGCGCGATCGCCGCGCCGAGGTTGATGCCCATGTAGAAGATCGAGAAGCCGGCATCGCGGCGCGCGTCGGCATTGCCCTCGTAGAGCGTGCCGACCAGCGCCGACACATTGGGCTTGAGCAGGCCGACGCCGACGACGATGATCGCGAGGCCGACGAAGAACAGCGCCGCCGGACCGGGAATCGCCAGCGCGAAGTTGCCGGCGGCGATGAACAGGCCGCCCCAGAACACCGCGCGGCGGCTGCCGATCAGGCGGTCGGCGATCCAGCCGCCGGGCAGCGAGAACAGATAGACGGCGCCGGTATAGAGACCGTAGATGGCACCGGCTTCCTCGCGCGTCAGGCCGAGGCCCGGATTGACCTCGGTCGCGGCGGCAGCGAGGAAGAAGACGAGGATTGCGCGCATCCCGTAGTAGGTGAAGCGCTCCCACATCTCGGTGAAAAACAGCGTCGCCAGGCCACGCGGGTGGCCCAGCCAGGTTTTCTCGCTCATCAACGACCTCGTCAGAGAAGCGGCGCGTGCGGCGCGCGGATCGCGCGCGATGCGGCTTCAGGTTTTCGCAAACCGCCGCACTATGCCCGCGCCCCGCCGGGTGGTCATCCGGTAAATCCCCCAAGGCGCCAGATCACGGCGCCGGCGAGGACTGCGAGCAGGCCGAGCAATATCCACGCCAGACGCCGCCGCGGGCGCGGCGCGCGCACGCCGAGTTCGGCGTCGAGATGCGCGTGCAGCAGGCGCAGGTTGCGCTGGTTCGACTTGAACGCGAAGTCGGCGAGATCGCCGACCACCGGCACGAAGCCGAGCACGGCATCGAACACGACGTTGCCGGTCATGCGCGCGAGCAGGCCGCGCGGCGCGCGCACGCGCCAGGCCTCGACCACGAAATAGCCGCCGATCAGCGCGCCGGCCAGATCGCCGACCACCGGGATCAGGCCGATCAGCGCTTCAATGCCGATGCGCCAGCGCGTGCCCGGCACGCCGATGCCGCTGTCGAGCCACCACGCGAGGCGATCGAGGCGTGCCCGCGTCGCGTGCAGCGCCGCGTGCCGCGCGGGCGGCGCGATCTCGGCTTCGCGGGCGGGATCGGTCGGGGCGCCAGGGCCTGTCATGTTCGCTTCCGGTAAACTTTTTGCATGATGGCGGAAACGGCGGGCGCGCGAGGCGCGCCTTCCGACGCGCAGCGTCGCGCGACCGCGAACCATTTTATGGAAGGAGTCGCATGCGCGCTCTGCTCAACCGTGTCCTCTACAGCCTGGTGTGGTGGATGTTCCGCCCGTTCTCGGGCCTGGTCCGCTACAAGACCGCGCCGCAGCCGCTGCGCGACGGGCTGAAGATCGATCCGACCAAGCCGGTCGTCTACATCCTCGCCCAGCGCTCCTGGGTCGACATGTTCGTGCTCGAGCGCATCTGCAAGGAGCTGGTGCTGCCGCGGCCGAACCGCACCGGCTCGAACTTCCCGACCGTCGAGCGCGCCGGCGTGGTCTACATGGATGCGCTGCTCGAAACGCGCGTGCGGCCAACCGACCTGACGCGCCTGATCGAGACCGGCATCGCGACCAAGACCTTCGAGGCGCAGCTGGTGCCGGTGTCGATCTTCTGGGGCCGTGACCCCGGCAAGGAAACCAGCCTGTGGAAGCTGCTGTTCGCCGACAGCGTGCAGGCCGGCCGCGTGCGCAAGTTCTTCATCATGCTGTTCAACGGCCGCAACGTGCTGGCGCACTTCGGCCTGCCGTTCTCATTCCGCGAGTACGTCGACCGCGGCCCCGACGCGACGACCTCGATCCGCAAGCTGACGCGCGTCCTGCACTTCCACTTCCTGCGCGCGCGCACCGCGGCGCTCGGCCCGACGCTGCTGCGCCGCGGCGTCGTCATCGACGGCCTGCTGCACAGCACCGAGGTGCAGCGCGCGATCGAGCGCGCCGCCGGCAAGAACGGCATGACGCTGGACAAGGCGCGCGCCCACGCGCGCAAGTGCGCGGAGGAGATCGCCGCCGACTACTCGACGACCAGCATCAACTTCCTTGAGCGCTTCCTGACCTACGTCGTCTTCAAGCGCGTATTCGCCGGCATCGACGTGCAGGGCCTGGAGCGCATGCGCGAGCTGGCGCAGCAGTACGAGCTGGTCTACATGCCCTCGCACCGCTCGCACGCCGACTATCTGCTGGTGTCGTACTCGCTATACCACGCCGGCGTCGTGCCGCCGCACATCGCCGCCGGCGTCAACCTGAATTTCTGGCCGGTCGGCGGCCTGCTGCGCCGCTGCGGCGCGTTCTATCTGCGCCGCAGCTTCTCGGGCGACGCGATCTACACCGCCGTGTTCCGCGCCTACGTCGACGCGCTGATCAAGCGCGGCTATGCGATCGAGTTCTTCCCGGAAGGCGGACGCAGCCGCACCGGCCGCCTGCTGCAGCCGAAAACCGGCCTGCTGTCGATGGTCGTCGAAGCCGGCCTGCGCCAGAACACGCGGCGCCTGGCGATGGTGCCGGTCTACATCGGCTACGACCGCGTCTGGGAAGTCGGCAGCTACACCAAGGAGCTGCGCGGCGGGGCGAAGAGCAAGGAATCCGCCGAAGGCCTGCTCAAGGCCGGCAAGATCCTCGGCAAGTCCTACGGCAAGGCCTACATCAACTTCGGCGAGCCGATCATCCTGCAGGACTACGCCAGCCAGCACCTGCCGGGCTGGCGCGAGGCGATGACGGCCGACGACGAGGCGCTGCCGGAGAACTTCAAGGCCTTCGTCGCGCAACTCGCGCTCGAGAACAGCCGCCGCATCAACGCCGCGGCGGTCGCCAATCCTTCGAGTCTGGCGGCGATCGCGCTGCTCGCCTCGCCGCAGCGCGTGGTCGCGCACGAGGAGTTCATCGAGCAGATCGGCTACCTGATCTGGCTGCTGAAGGGCGAGCCCTACGGGGAGCACCTCTACATTCCGGAAGTCTCGCCGAAGGCGGTCGTCGACTGGAGCGGGCCGATCGCGCAGATCGCGCGCGTGCCGCATCCCTGGGGCGAGCTGCACGGCGTCACCGCGCGCGACGCCGTCGCGCTCACCTACAACCGCAACAACATCCAGCATCTGTTCGCGATCCCGTCCTTGATTGCCAACCTGTTCCGCACCCGGCAGATGCTGTCCGACGAAGCCGTCATCATGGGCGTGCGCGCGCTGTATCCGTTCCTGCGCAACGAATTCTTCCTGCGCTGGCAGCCGGCCGAGATCGAAGGCGTGGCCAAGGCCTGGATCAACGTCATGCTCGGCCTCGGTCTGCTCAGCCGCGAGAACGACCGCCTGCGCCGCCCGGACGCCAACCAGCCGGCGTACTCGACGCTGGCGATGCTCGGCCGCGTGCTCGGCGAGACGCATGAGCGCTACTGCATGACAGCGCTGCTGCTCGCCGACGAGCGCCGCTCGCAGCAGCCGCTCAAGCGCGAACGCTTCGAGGAGGACTGCCGCCTGCTCGCCGAGCGCATGGCGATCCTCACCGGCCGCGACGCGCCCGAATTCTTCGACAAGGCGCTGTTCAAGGGCTACCTCAACACCCTGATCGATGTCGGCCTGGTGACCGTCAGCGCCGACAAGACGCTCGCCGTCGATGCGCGCATCGACCGCATCGCCGAGCGCTCGCTGGAACTGCTGTCCGACGAGGCGCGGCAGATGCTGCTGCAACTGCTGTCGCGGCGGCGCGCCGCCGAGCAGGCGGCGACCGCTCCGGAGGCGGGTGCCGATGCCGCCACGACGGACGAGACGGCGGCTGCCGCGGCCGCCGCGACGGCGCCGGACAGAGGGGAAAACCACCCCGGGACAGGCCCGGAAAAGCCGCTATAATCGAGCGCTACCGGCGCAAATCGCGCCTTTTTCGCATCTGGACGACCCCATGAAGAATTCGTTACGCATGCTGGCCCTCAGCGTCGCCGCCGTCGCGCTCATCGCCGGCTGCGCCAAGAAGGATGACAAGGCCGCCGCCGGCAATGCCGCGCTCGAAACCGACGCGCAGAAGTTCGGCTATGCGATCGGCGTCGATCTCGGCAAGTCGCTGCAGCCGGTCAAGGAAGACGTCGATCTCGCCGCGCTGAAGGCCGGCCTCGACGACGCCTTCGCCGGCACCGCGCCGAAGATGGACGACGCCGCGCGCGAAGAAATCAAGAACACGGTCGCCAAGAAGATGCAGGAGCGCCAGCTCAAGCAGCGCGAGGAGCAGGCGACGAAGAACAAGGAAGAAGGCCAGAAGTTCCTCGAGGAGAACGGCAAGCGTGATGGCGTGAAGACCACCGCCTCGGGCCTGCAGTACGAAGTCATCACCGAAGGCAAGGGCGCCCATCCGAAGGCCACCGACACCGTCACCGTGCACTACAAGGGCACGCTGATCAACGGCGAGGAGTTCGACAGCTCCTACTCGCGCGGCCAGCCGGTCAGCTTCCCGCTCGGCAACGTGATCCCGGGCTGGACCGAAGGCGTGCAGCTGATGACGCCGGGCAGCAAGTACAAGTTCTACATCCCGTCCGACCTCGCCTACGGCGAGCGCGGCGCCGGCGTGAAGATCGGCCCGAATCAGGTCCTGATCTTCGAAGTCGAGCTGCTGTCGGTCGGCGAGCCGAAGGAAGACAAGTCCGCGAAGTAAGCCGGACCGGTCGTGAGAAAACGCCGCCTTCGGGCGGCGTTTTCGTTTGTGGCCCGGCACCGGGAACGCCTGCTGCGCTCGCGTCCTGATCCGTCTTCCCGATTCCGCCTTGCGGCGAGTTCCTTTTCTTCGCCTACAGGCGCCTGCGGTCGGCGCCCAGGCCAAGAAAAGCCGGCGCGCGACGGTGCGCCATCAAAAGTCAGATCAAGCCGCGCACGCCGCGCACCTCGGACTCAGCGCGCGCGTGGCCCCGCCAGAAGCTTGCGCAGCCGCAGCCCGTCTCCGCCGTCGTCGTAATAGCCCGGCAGGCGTTGCCGCTCGGCGTAGCCGAGGCGCGCGTACAGCGCGCGCGCCGCGGCGTTGTCCTCGCGCACCTCCAGCGACACCGCATCGCATCCGCCTTCACGCGCGCCGCGCTCGGCCGCCTGCACCAGGCGACGGCCGAGACCGAGGCCGCGGGCGAGCGGATCGACGACCACCGAATAGATGCGGGCGACCGCACTGCCGCGTCGCGTCAGCAGGATCAGGGCGCCGACGATCCCGTGCGGCGGCGCATCGACGACCCAGACCCGTGCGCTCGGCACGCGCAGGAAACGCCGCACCGAGGCGCGCGACATGCGATCGCCCGGGAAATGGCGCTCGAGATCGAGCAGGCCGTCGACGTCGCCGACCCGCGCACGGCGCAGTCTCGGCTTCACCGCGCCTGCTCACGCGTGCGCTGTTCGAGGCGCTTGATGAAGTATTCCATCACCTTGCGGTACAGCGCTTCCTTGAGAACCAGATCCTCGACGCCGTGGTCGATGTTCGGGTTGTCGTTGACCTCGATGACCTTGACCACCTTGCCGAACTGCTTGAGGTCGACGCCGTAGAGTCCGTTGCCGATCGCGCGCGCCGCCTGCAGCGCGACGTTGAGCACGGCCGCCGGCACGTCCTTGACGTCGAGCGTCTCGTGCCCGCCCTCGACGATGGCGCCGTTGCCGGCGCGCTTGACGACCTGCCAGTGGCCCTTGGCCATGAAGTAGCGGCAGGCGTACAGCGGCTGGCCGTCGAGCACGCCGATGCGCCAGTCGTATTCGGTCGGCTCGTAGGACTGCGCGATGATCAGATCCGAGCGTTCCAGCATTTCCGACGCCGCGCGGCGGAACTCGGATTCGGACTCGACCTTGATCACGCCTTTGGAGAACTGCGAGTCCGGCTGCTTGAGCACGCACGGGAAACCCAGCTCGCGCGCCACCTGCTTGAGGTTGCGCGAATGCAGCAGCACGGTATTCGGCTGCGGAATGCGCAGGCGCTCCATCAGCTGCGCGAGAAAGACCTTGTTGGCGGCACGCAGGATCGACAGCGGGTCGTCGACCACCACCAGCCCTTCGCGCGCGGCACGGCGCGCGAAGCGGTAGGTGTGGTGGTTGACCGCGGTCGTCTCGCGGATGAACAGCGCGTCGAACTCGGCGACGTGGCCGTAGTCGGACTTGTCGATGAACTCAACGTCGAAGCCCAGATCCTCGGCGGCGCGCTCGAAGGACTTCAGCGCACGCGCATTCGACGGCGGCTCCTTCTCGTCCTCGTTGACGAGGATCGCGAGGTCATAGCGCGAGGACTCGCGGCGCACGCGCAGCGGGCGGCGGCGGACGAAGTAATCCTGCGCGGCCTCGTAGAGGAAGGCGTGGTGCGAGCCCGGCACCTCGCCGAGCGCGATCGGCCCGAGCGTGTCGACCCGCCATTCGTCGCCGCGGTAGCTGAACTTGGCCTGCAGCAGCGGCGCCGGAAACTGGTTGAACAGCGCGCGCGCGAGACGCTCGTGACGCTTGGCCATCGAACGGCCGAAGTACACGTTCATCACGTATTCGGCCGAGCCGATGCGCGCCAGCGAATGCTGGATCAGCTCTTCGATCTCGTCATTGAGGATGCGCGGCGATTCGGCGAGCTTGAGATCCTGGATCGTCGTGATTTCCGGCAGCGGCTTGTGGCCGCGCGCGCCGGCGAGCAGGGAGACGTAGTAGCCGGTCGTCTGGTAACCGAACGAGCGGCACAGGTTGTAGACGCGCACCTTGCGCGCGCGCGTCAGGTCCTCATGCGTCAGGTAGTCCCAGGCGGTGACGACCTCGATGCCCGGAATGTTCAGCGGCCAGTCGCCGCGATGGTCGACAACGACGACGCCACTCATGGCGCGTGGCGACGGGGCGCGCCGTCAGGCGGAGGTTCGGAAGGCACGTCGGGCATGGAAAAATGCAACGAAAAGGCGGCCTGAAGGCCGCGGCGCATGCTAGCACCGCGGCCCGCCGGAATCGACGCCGCATTTGCTACCCTCGCCGCCGTTTCGGGAGACGTCACGTGATGCACCGCGCACCGCTGTGGGCCTGGATGCTGGGACTGGTCGCCGCGCCGGCGCTGGCCGACGAGCTGCTGCTCGCGCGCCGGCTCGAGGCGCCGGCCTTCCTCGACGGCGGCGCCGCGCTGCAGCCGCGCCAGGCGCTGGCGGCCGGCAGCCTCGTCGAGACCGGCAGCAGCGGCCGCGTCAGCCTGCAGGCCGCCGGCGGCGGCACGCTGCTGCTCGGCGGCGACGGCCGGCTGCGCTTTACCGGCGGCGAGCCGCCGGACCCGCCGGGCCGCGCCGCGCTGCTGCGCCTGCAGCTCGAAGCCGGCGCCGTGCACGTCGATGCCCGCAAGCCCGACGGCGGCGCGCCCGGCGACATGCGCCTCGCGCAGCGCCATCTGCAGTCGCGCCTGTACGGCGCCGAAGCCTGGGCCGAAACCTCGGCGGCCGGCGACGAGCTGTGCCTGCTGGCCGGCGCCGCCGAGGTGCAGACGCCGGCCGGCCACGAGCGCCTCGACGAGCCCGGGGAATGCCTGCGCTGGACGGCGCGCGGCGGGCAGCGCCTCGGCGTCGCCGAGGTCGGCTCGCTGGCGCCGCGTCTGGCGCGCACCCGCTTCGCCGACGACTACGCGGCGCGCTACGCCGCCGAACAGGCGCAGCGCGACGGCAGTGCGCGGCCGTCGCTGGCGGAGCAGGCCGGCGCGACGCTGGTGGTGTCGGAAGTCGAAGCGACGGCAGTGCCCGCGGCACGCCCCGCGCCGCCGCCGGCCACAGCCCCCGCCGTGCGCGGCCCGACGCGCGGCGGCGAATGGCGGATCGTGCTGGCCTCGCTGCCGGATGCCGCGAGCGCGCAGCGCGCGACGCGGCAGTGGCGCGCGCGCGGCTACGCCGCCGACATGGTGCTGATGCGGGCCGACGGCAAGCCGGTCTATCGCGTGCTCGCCGGCCACCATGCGACGCGCGACGCGGCGCAGCGCTCGCTGGCCAAGGTCCGTCGCGATCCGCCGGCGCAGCAGGCCTGGATCGTGCGCGTGCCCGCCGGCGGCTGAGCCCGGCCTACCAGGCGCGCTGGTACTGGACCGGCGCCTCGATCTTCTGGCGCAGCTCGCCGGCGGCACGGCGCGGCCAGTACGGATCGCGCAGCAGCTCGCGCGCGAGCAGCACGACGTCGGCCTGGCCGGTTCGCACGATGTGGTCGGCCTGCGCCGGTGCCGTGATCAGGCCGACCGCGCCGGTGGCGACGCCGCAGCGGCGGCGGATCTCGGCAGCGAACGGCGTCTGGAAGCCCGGCCCGACCGGAATCTCGGCCTTCGGCAGCGTGCCGCCGCTGGACACGTCGATCAGATCGACGCCTTCGCCGCGGATCGCCTCGACCAGCGCGCAGGACTGCTCCAGATCCCAGCCGCCGTCGGCGGCCCAGTCGGTCGCCGAGATGCGCAGCCACAGCGGCAGGCGCTCCGGCCACACGCCGCGCACGGCGGCGATCACGCGGCGCAGCAGGCGGATGCGGTTGGCGAAGCTGCCGCCGTAGTCGTCGTCGCGGCGGTTCGACAGCGGCGACAGGAACTCGTGCAGCAGGTAGCCGTGCGCGCCGTGGATCTCGGCGAGTTCGAAGCCGGCATCGAGGGCGCGCCGCGCCGCCGCCGCGAACGCCTCGACCAGCGCATCGATGTCGGCGAGCGACATCGCCTGCGGCTCGATGCTGGCGGCGTCGAACGCGAGCGCCGACGGCGCGACCACCGGGCGCCAGCCCCCGTCCGCGGGCGCGACCGGCGCGCCGCCGTGCCACGGCGCGGCGACGCTGGCCTTGCGCCCGGCATGGGCGAGCTGCACGCCGGCGACGGCGCCGGCTTCGCGAATGAAGTGCGTGATCGGCGCCCAGGCCTGCGCCTGCGCCTCGTTCCACAGCCCGGTGTCGGCCGGCGAGATGCGGCCGCGCGCCTCGACCGCGGTCGCTTCGCTGATCACCAGCGCCGCACCGCCGACCGCGCGCGAACCCAGATGCACGAAATGCCACTGGTTCGGCACGCCCTCGTCGGCCGAGTACTGGCACATCGGCGACACGACGATGCGGTTGCGCAGCGTGAGGGACCGCTGCGACAGCGGCGAGAACAGGTTCATGGGGGCTCCGGACCAAGGACGATGAAAGCGGCGATACCGCGCGCGGCACCGTCCGGCATCCTAGCGTCGCGGCGGCGACGGCACCACCGGACGCGCGATTCACAGCGCGCGGACGCAGCGCAGACGGGACGAAATTTGCGTCCGGACCCGCAAGCTTTCTATGGTCCGTCCTTCACGCAAGGAAAACCGCCGCCCATGCACCTGCCCCGTCTCAGCCTCGCCTGGCAAATTCTCATCGCGCTCGCGCTCGGCATCGTCGCCGGCAGCGTGCTGCACGAAATGGGCGGCCCGCGCGACTGGCTGATCACCAACATCCTGACGCCGGCCGGCCAGATCTTCATCCGGCTGATCAAGATGATCGTCGTGCCGATCGTCATCTCCTCGCTGATCGTCGGCATCGCCGGCGTCGGCGACGCCAAGAAGCTCGGCCGCATCGGCTTCAAGACCATCGTCTACTTCGAGGTGATCACCACCATCGCGATCCTCGTCGGCATGCTGTTCGCCGACCTGCTGCAGCCGGGCGTCGGGATCGACATGCAGCAGCTGACGACCGCCGACATCTCGCAGTACCAGAAGACGACCGAGGCCGTTCAGCACGGGCCGCACAGCCTGGTGACGACGATCCTCGGCCTGATCCCGGCCAACGTCTTCGAGGCGATCGCCAAGGGCGAGATCCTGCCGATCATCTTCTTTTCGGTGATGTTCGGCCTCGGCCTCGCGGCGCTTCCGGCCGAGCACCGCGATCCGCTGGTGCAGACCTTCCGCAGCGTCGCCGAAACCATGTTCAAGGTCACCCACATGGTGATGCGCTACGCGCCGGTCGGCGTGTTCGCGCTGATCGCGGTGACGGTGGCGACGTTCGGCTTCGCCTCGCTGCTGCCGCTGGCCAAGCTCGTCGTGCTGGTCTACGCCGCGGTGCTGTTCTTCGCGCTGGTCGTGCTCGGCGCGGTCGCGCGCCTGTTCGGCTTTCGCATCACGCGCCTGATCCGCCTGATCAAGGACGAACTGATCCTGGCGTACTCGACGGCGAGTTCGGAAACCGTGCTGCCGCGGATCATGGAGAAAATGCAGGCCTACGGCGCGCCGCAGCCGATCGCCAGCTTCGTGATCCCGACCGGCTATTCGTTCAACCTCGACGGCTCGACGCTCTACCAGAGCATCGCCGCGATCTTCCTCGCCCAGCTGTACGGCATCGACCTGACGCTGACGCAGCAGATCGTGCTGATCCTGACGCTGATGGTGACGTCGAAGGGCATCGCCGGCGTGCCCGGCGTTTCGTTCGTCGTGCTGCTGGCGACGCTCGGCAGCGTCGGCATCCCGCTCGAAGGCCTCGCCTTCATCGCCGGCGTCGACCGCATCCTCGACATGGCGCGCACGGCACTGAACGTGGTCGGCAACTCGCTCGCGGCGCTGGTCATCGCCAAATGGGAAGGCCAGTACGACGCCGAACGCGGCGCGCGCTACGCGGCGGCACAACTGGGCTGAGCCCGGCCACAGAGCGCTCGTCCGCCGTATCGCGGCTCGGCGTCACGACGGATCCACCGCAGCGCGCCGGGCGGGCCGGTCTCCGCGCGTCCCTCCGGGATGGCGACAGCGCGCGAATCAGCTGCCGCGCAGCAAGCTTGCCGCGATCGCCCACATCGTCAACGCGATGACGGCGTCGAGCACGCGCCAGGTCCGCGGCCGGCGGAACAGCGGCGCCAGCCGCGCCGCACCGTAGGCGAGGCCGTAGAACCACAGTGCCGAAACCGACGCGGCGCCGGCCGCGAATGCCGCGCGGGGCGTCGCCGCGTAGCGGCCGGCGAGTCCGCCAACCAGCAGCACAGTGTCGAGGTAGACGTGCGGATTCAGCCAGGTCAGCGCCAGCACGCCGGCGATGGCCTGCCGGCGCGTCAGCGGCGCCGCGCCACCGGCTTCGAGCGCCTGCGGCCGCAACGCGGCCCAGGCGCTGCGGCCGCCATAGACGACGAGGAACGCCGCGCCGATCCAGCGCACCGCCGTGACCAGCGCCGGATGCGCCTGCACCAACGTGCCGAAGCCGACGCAGCCGAGGCCGATCAGCAGCGCGTCGGAAACGAAGCAGATCGTCGCGATCACGAGTACATGCTCGCGAAGCAAACCCTGGCGCAGCACGAAGGCGTTCTGCGCGCCGATCGCGACGATCAGGCCGGCGCTCAGGCCGAACCCCTGCAGATAAGCCGACAGCAGGCTGTCCACGTTCGCCCCCTGGTTCGCACAACGAAAAAGGGGCGCATCGTCGATGCGCCCCTGCTGCAACGGTGACCGCGGATCAGTCGTCGCGACCCGAGCGCTTGCGCTCGTGTTCCTTCAGGAACTTCTTGCGAATGCGGATCGAGGTCGGCGTCAGCTCGACGAGTTCGTCGTCGTTGATGAATTCCAGCGCCGGTTCGAGCGCGAACTTCACGGCCGGCACCAGGATGACGTTCTCGTCCGAACCCGAGGCGCGCATGTTCGTCAGCTTCTTGCCCTTCAGCGGATTGACGACGAGGTCGTTGTCGCGCGAGTGGATGCCGACGATCTGGCCTTCGTACACCTCGTCACCCGGCTCGGCCATCATGCGGCCGCGATCCTGCAGGTTGAACAGCGAGTACGCGAGGCACTTGCCCATGTCCATCGAGATCATCACGCCGTTGCGACGCTGGCCGATGTCGGTCGCCTGCGTTTTCGGGCCGAAATGGTCGAAGTTGTGGAACAACAGGCCGGTGCCCGAGGTCATGGTCATGAACTGGGTCTGGAAGCCGATCAGGCCACGCGACGGCACGATGTACTCGAGACGCACGCGTCCCTTGCCGTCCGGCACCATGTTCTGCATCTTGCCGCCACGCTCGGCGAGGCCCTGAATGACGCCGCCCTGGCTGGATTCCTCGACGTCGGCGACCAGGGTTTCGTACGGCTCGCAGATCTCGCCGTCGATTTCCTTGAGGATGACCTGCGGACGCGAGACGGCGATCTCGTAACCTTCGCGGCGCATGTTCTCGAGCAGGATGCCGAGGTGCAGCAGGCCGCGGCCGGAAACGCGGAACTGGTCGCCCGTGCTCATCGGCTCGACGCGCAGCGCCACATTCGTCTTCAGCTCGCGCTGCAGACGCTCGCCGATCTGGCGCGAGGTGACGAACTTGCCTTCCTTGCCCGCGAACGGCGACTTGTTGACCTCGAAGATCATGCTCATGGTCGGCTCGTCGACCTGCAGCGTCGGCAGCTGCTCCGGCACCTTGACGTCGCAGATCGTCTCGGAAATGCCGAGCTCTTCGATGCCGGTCACGGCGATGATGTCGCCGGCCTGCGCTTCCGGAACCTCGACCTTGTCGAGACCCATGAAGCCGAGCACCTGCAGCACGCGGCCCTGACGGACCGAGCCGTCGCGGTTGACGACCGCCACCGGCGTGTTGGTCTTGATGCGGCCGCGCTTGACGCGGCCGGTGCCGATCACGCCGACATAGCTCGAATAGGCGAGCGAGGTGACCTGCATCTGGAACGGACCTTCCGGATCGACTTCCGGCACCGGCACCTTGTCGACGATGGTCTCGAACAGCGGCGTCATGTCGCCTTCGCGAATGTCGGCCGAGTGGCCCGCGTAGCCGTTGAGGCCGGAAGCGTAGATGAACGGAAAGTCGAGCTGCTTGTCGGTCGCGCCGAGGCGGTCGAACAGCTCGAAGACCTGGTCGACGACCCAGTCCGGACGCGCGCCCGGACGATCGATCTTGTTCAGCACGACGATCGGGTTGAGGCCCATGTTGAAGGCCTTCTGCGTGACGAAGCGGGTCTGCGGCATCGGGCCGTCGACCGAATCGACCAGCAGCAGCACCGAATCGACCATCGACAGCACGCGCTCGACTTCGCCGCCGAAGTCGGCGTGTCCCGGCGTGTCGACGATGTTGATGCGGTATTCGGTGCCGTTGCGCTTGTCGAGCCAGCGGATCGCCGTGTTCTTCGACAGGATGGTGATGCCGCGCTCGCGCTCGAGGTCGTTGGAGTCCATGACGCGCTCGCCGAGCTGTTCGCGGGCGTCGAGGGTTTGCGACTGCCGCAGCAGCTTGTCGACCAGCGTGGTCTTGCCATGGTCGACGTGGGCGATGATGGCGATATTGCGAAGATTCTGAATCACGGATGCACCGAAAGCCGGAAAGTTTTCCGAAAAATGGGTCTTTAATTGCCGGGTTTCCAGCCCGGCTGCGCCAGCGGCCGGAACGGCCGAAACCGCCTGCGGCCAGCAAAAGGGGGTGAATTGTACGCGCCGGCCCATTGCAGCGATAGGGCAACAATTGCTCACGGTGCTAGAATCGGCCGCTTCGTCCGACCGCAAGACCTGAATGAGCGTGCTGCAAGGCCTACGGCGCCTGATCCTCGGCAGGAAGCTGGACCCCTTCGATCCGAAGACCCGCCAGCACATCGTCCTGATCGCCTTCCTGGCCTGGATCGGCCTCGGCGCGGACGGCCTGTCGTCGTCGTGCTACGGCCCGGAAGAAGCGTTCCTGGCGCTCGGCGAGCACCGCCACATCGCGCTCTACCTGGCCGGCGCCACGGCGCTGACGGTGTTCATCATCTCGCTGGCCTACAACCAGGTCATCGAGCTGTTCCCGTCCGGCGGCGGCGGCTACAAGGCGGCGACGCAGCTGATCGGCAAGCACGCCGGTCTGGTGTCCGGCTCGGCGCTGATCGTCGACTACGTGCTGACCATCGCCATCTCGGTCGCCAGCGGCGCCGACGCGCTGTTCAGCCTGCTGTCGCCGCAGGCCCAGGCCTACAAGCTCGGCGCCGAAATCGGCCTGATCGTCATGCTGATCGTGCTCAACCTGCGCGGCATGAAGGAATCGATCGCCGTGCTCGCGCCGATCTTCCTCGGCTTCTTCATCACGCACGTCTTCCTGATCGTCTACGGCATCAACTTCCACGCCGAGGCGCTCGACGACATGGTGGCGGCGACCTGGAGCGAGACCGTACAGCTGACCCGGGAGTCCGGCTGGATGTTCGCCGTCGCGCTGTTCCTGCGCGCCTACTCGGTCGGCGCCGGCACCTACACCGGCATCGAGGCCGTCTCCAACAACATCAACATGCTGGCCGAACCGCGCGTGCGCACCGGCCACTGGACGATGTTCTACATGGCGCTGTCGCTGGCCTTCACCGCCGGCGGCATCATCCTGCTCTACCTGTTGTGGAACGCCGAGCCGGTCGCCGGCCAGACGCTCAACGCAGTGACCTTCCGCGCCATCCTCGAGAGCCTGCCGTGGGACGCCGAAACCGCGCGCGTGGTGCTGATCGTCGTGCTCGCGCTCGAAGCCGGCCTGTTGCTGGTCGCCGCCAACACCGGCTTCCTCGGCGGCCCCTCGGTGCTCGCCAGCATGGCCGCCGACCACTGGGTGCCGCGCCAGTTCCGCCAGCTGTCGAGCCGCATGGTCACGCAGAACGGCGTGCTGGTGATGGGCATCGCCGCGCTGGCGATCCTGCTGCTGACGCGCGGCAAGGTCGGCCTGCTCGTGGTGCTCTACAGCATCAACGTGTTCCTGACCTTCTCGCTGTCGCTGTTCGGCCTCTGCCGGCACTGGTGGGAGCAGCGCCTGTACCGGCTCGACTGGAAAGCCAAGTTCGCGATGGCGTCGCTCGGCTTCGTGGTCTGCGTGGCGATCCTGCTGGTGATCCTCGCCGAGAAGCTGATGCTCGGCGGCTGGGTCACGGTCCTGATCACCAGCGGCGTGGTCGGCTTCTGCCTGCTGATCCACCGCCACTACGAGCATATCCGCCAGCTGATGCTGCGCGTCGACCAGGTCTACGCCGTCAAGCCGGACTGGGACGAGGACACGCCGCCGCTGCCCGCCGATCCGGCCGCCGAGACTGCCGTGATCCTGGTCGGCAACAGCCGCGGTGCCGGCATGCACGCGCTACGCTGGGTGCTCGACACCTTCCCCGGCCGCTTCCACAACTTCGTGTTCGTCTCGGTCGGCGAGGTCGACAAGGAAGCCTTCAACAGCGAGCGCACGCTCAAGAGCCTGCGCGCGCGCATCGAGAACTCGCTGAACTACTTCACCAGCTACTGCGCCAGCCGCGGCCTGGCGACCAAGACCTACCAGGCCTACGGCGGCGACCCGCTCGGCGAACTGCTCGGCATCCTGCCGCGCGTGTTCGCCGACTTCCCGAACGCGACCGTGTTCGCCAGCAAGCTGGTGTTCGGCGACGAGACCCTGCTGACGCGCTGGCTGCACAACCAGATGCCGCTGGCCGTCCAGCAGCGCCTCGAAGCCGACGGCCACCGCATGCATATCGTGCCGCTGGCGGTGCCGGACCCGGTCGCGCCGCCGCCGCGCGTCAGCATCCGCTAGAGCCGGTTCGCGCAACAGTCCGCCGGCGCGCGGCTCCGGGATTTCCCCCACGCCGGGCCGCGCTGATCCCCTGTTTGCGGCCGTTCGGCGCAACGGCGGCGCAACGGCGGCGGCAGGCGCTAGTCTGCACGCCATGAAGACGTTTCCCCTCGAACGCTACCGGCGGCTGCGCCCTCTGCTGCCGTTCGACCTGCTCGCCGACCAGCTCTACGGCGTGCTGGTATTTGCCGGCGGCATGCCGCTGGTGGTGCTGATCGGCTTCCTGCTGCTGGCGCCGGACGACTGGCAGCCGCAGACGCTGATCGCCTGGGCGGCCGGCGCGACGTTGCTGTCGCTGGCACTGGCGATCTGGCTGACCCACGCGCTGCTGGCGCCGGTTTCGCTGGCGCGCTACGCCCTGCACGCATACCGCCGCGAGCAGCGCCTGCTGCCGCTGCCGCCCGACCTGCACGGCGAGGCCGGCGGCCTGCTCAACGACCTGCGCGCGACGATCGAGACCTGCGAACGCCAGCGCCAGATCTTCGCCGAGCAGGCCGACTGGGCGTTCCGCGGCAAGCGCTCGCCGCTGCTCGGCGCCGGCGGCGCGCCGCGCTGCGCGGCGAACGACACCCCGCATGCCCGCTAGCGCCGGATAACGGCGCACGTCCGTCCACGGCGCGGACCAGGCGCCTGACTTATGCTTGGCGGCCCTACCCGCGAGAGCCGACATGAGCGACGCCGTCATCGACATCCTGCAGGGCCGGACCCGCGACCTCGGCGGCGGCGAGATCGTGCGCCGCGTGCTGCCGGTCGCCCACCGCCTGATGGTCGGCCCGTTCATCTTCTTCGACCACATGGGCCCGTGGAATCTGGCGCCGGGCCGCGGCGTCGACGTGCGCCCGCATCCGCACATCGGCCTGTCGACCGTCACCTATCTGTTCGAGGGCCGCATCGACCACCGCGACTCGCTGGGCTCGGTGCAGACCATCGTGCCGGGCGACGTCAACTGGATGACCGCCGGCCGCGGCATCGCGCACTCCGAGCGCAGCCCCGCCGACGAGCGCGCGGCCGGACCGCAGGTGCACGGCATCCAGTCCTGGGTCGCGCTGCCGGAGGCCGACGAGGAATGCGAACCGGCCTTCATCCACTACCCCGGCGCGACGCTGCCGCGCAGCGCCGGCGACGGCGTGCGCCTGTGCGTGATCGCCGGCGAGGCCTACGGCCTGCGCTCGCCGGTCGCGACGCATTCGCCGACCTTCTACGTCGAGGCGCACCTTGCGGCCGGCGCGCGACTGACGCTGCCGACGCAGTACAGCGAGCGCGCGCTCTACGTCGTCGACGGCAGCGTCAGCGCCGCCGGACAGTCCTTCACCGAGGGCATGCTGCCGGTATTCGCGGCCGGCGCCGAGGTCGAGATCGTCGCCGACCGTGACACGCACCTGATGCTGCTCGGCGGCGAACCGCTCGGCGCGCGCACGGTGTGGTGGAACTTCGTGTCGAGCCGGCCCGAGCGCATCGAGCAGGCCAAGGCCGACTGGCTGGCGCAGCGCTTCGCGGCGGTGCCCGGCGAGACCGAATTCATTCCGCTGCCGGAACGCTGAAGGCAGATCGTGCCCGGTCCGGCTTCGACAGGAGAGCTGCCGATGATCGTCGTCACCACCGAAAACATCGCCGGCCACCGCGTCGTGCAGACGCTGGGCCAGGCATTCGGCGTGGTCGTGCGCAGCCGCGGCATCGGCGGCAACGTGATGGCCGGCCTGCGCTCGCTGGTCGGCGGCGAGATCCACGAGTACACGCAAATGCTCGAGGAGGCGCGCCGGCATGCGATCGACCGCCTGGTCGCCAATGCCGCGGCGATGGGCGCGAACGCGATCGTCATGATGCGTTTCGACTCCTCGGAGATCGCGCAGACCATGAGCGAGATCGTCGCCTACGGCACCGCCGTCGTGGTCGAAAAAACCCCGGCCTGACGTGCTGCGCCAGAGCCTGATCGCGATCGGCATCCTGATGCTGGCCGGCGCCGGCCTCGCCGCCGCGCGCGGCGCCTATGCGATCGTCCCGCATCTGCTGATCGGCGCCGCCGTCTTCGGCGCCGGCGTCGCCTGGGAGCGCTGGCGCTACGGCGTGCCGCGCGCGCAGCGTCCGGACCCGCAGTGGCAGGCGACCGGCGAGCGCTTCATCGATCCGGAAAGCGGCGCGCTGGTCGAGGTCTGGTACGACCCGCGCGACGGCGCGCGCCACTATCTGCGCGTGCCGTCGCGCTGAAGCCCCTGCAAAAGCCGATTCAGTCGATCAGCCGCAGCTGCGCCGCCGCGCGGCGCGCCTTGTCGCGCGCCATGTCGATCGATTCGGCGAGCGCCAGCGTCACCGCCATGCGCCGCTTGCCGACGATCTCCGGCTTGCCGAACAGGCGCAGCTGGGTGTCCGGCTCGGCCAGCGCCTCGGCGGCACCGGCGTAGCGCGGCGCACGGCGATCGCCCTCGAACAGCACCGCGCACGACGCGGCGGCGCCGCGCGTGCGGATGTTGGGAATCGGCAGGCCGAGAATCGCGCGCGCGTGCAGCGCGAATTCGGACAGATCCTGCGAGATCAGCGTGACCAGGCCGGTGTCGTGCGGGCGCGGCGAGACTTCGGAGAAGATCGCCTCGCCGCCGCGGACGAACAGCTCGACGCCGAACAGGCCGCGGCCGTTCGGCGCGCACAGCGCCTCGACGACCTTGGCGGCGATGTCCTGCGACTGCCGCAGCACCGCCTCGCTCATCGGCTGCGGCTGCCAGGACTCGCGGTAGTCGCCGTCGATCTGCAGGTGGCCGATCGGCGGACAGAAGCTGATGCCGCCGGCGTGCTTCACCGTCAGCAGCGTGATCTCGTAATCGAAGGGCACGAAGCCCTCGACGATGACGCGGCCCTGGCCGGCGCGGCCGCCGGCCTGCGCGTAATCCCAGGCGTGCTGCACGTCGGCCGCCGAGCGGACGACCGACTGGCCCTTGCCCGATGAGGACATCACCGGCTTGACCACGCAGGGCAGGCCGAGCGCGTCGACCGCGGCGCGGTATTCCTCGATGCTGCCGGCAAAGCGGTACGGCGAGGTCGGCAGGCCCAGCTCTTCGGCGGCGAGACGGCGGATGCCCTCGCGATCCATGGTCAGGCGCGCGGCACGCGCGGTCGGGATCACCGTGTAGCCTTCCTGCTCCAGCGCGAGCAGCGTCGGCGTGTGGATCGCCTCGATCTCGGGGACGATCAGGTCCGGCCGCTCCAGCTCGATGACGCGCCGCACCTCGGCGCCGTCGAGCATGTTGATGACGTGGCTGCGGTGCGCGACCTGCATCGCCGGCGCGTTGGCGTAGCGATCGACGGCGATGGTCTCGACGCCGTAGCGCTGCAGCTCGATGACGACTTCCTTGCCGAGCTCGCCCGAGCCCAGCATCAGCACCTTGGTCGCATTGCCGCTCAGGGGCGTCCCGAAAACCGTCATGCCAATCTCCGCCGAAACCACGATGATGAAAACGCGATGCCTCGCCGCGGCCGGCGCCGGCATACACTGGAGGCCCGCCAACGCGCGGGAGCGTTGCGTGTACAGCCCCGCATTGTATTCGGAGTAGCGCTGAAGCCATGGCCCGCCGCACCAAAATCGTCGCCACCCTCGGTCCCGCCACCGATGCCCCGGACGTCCTGCGCAAGGTGCTCGCCGCCGGCGTCGACGTGGTGCGCCTGAACTTCTCGCACGGCTCGGCCGACGACCATCGGCGCCGCGCCGCGCAGGTCCGCGCCGCCGCGCAGGAACTCGGCCGCGACGTCGGCATCCTCGCCGACCTGCAGGGCCCGAAGATCCGCATCGAATCGTTCGCCGCCGGGCCGGTCGAGTTGCACGAGGGCCAGCGCTTTACGCTCGACACCGCGCTCGGCGCGCAGGCCGGCGACGCCAGCGTGGTCGGCTGCGCTTACCAGGAGCTGCCGCGCGACGTCGCCGCCGGCGACGTGCTGCTGCTCAACGACGGCGCCATCACCATGCGCGTCGACGAAGTCGCCGGCACGCGCGTGATCTGCACGGTGCTGGTCGGCGGCCCGCTGTCGAACCGCAAGGGCATCAACAAGCAGGGCGGCGGCCTGTCGGCGGCGGCGCTGACCGAGAAGGACAAGGACGACCTGCGCACCGCGGTGGCGCTCGACGCCGACTTCATCGCCGTATCGTTCCCGCGCTCGGCGGCCGACATGGCCGAGGCGCGCGCGCTGATGCAGGCCTGCGGCGGCAGCGCCTGGCTGGTCGCCAAGATCGAGCGCGCCGAAGCGCTGCCGGTGCTGCGCGAACTGGTCGCCGCCAGCGACGCGGTGATGGTCGCGCGCGGCGACCTCGGCGTGGAGATCGGCGACGCCGAACTGCCGGGCTGGCAGAAGCGCATCATCGCCGAGGCGCTCGAACAGAACCGAATGGTGATCACGGCGACGCAGATGATGGAGTCGATGATCACCAGCCCGATCCCGACGCGCGCCGAAGTGCTCGACGTCGCCAACGCCGTGATGGACGGCACCGACGCGGTGATGCTGTCGGCCGAGACCGCGACCGGCCGCTATCCGGTCAAGGTGGTCGAAGCGATGGCGCGCGTCTGCATCGGCGCCGAAGCGACGCTGCCGGTGACGATCCGCCGCAGCCTGCGCTTCGACACGCATTTCGAGCGCACCGACGAGGCGATCGCGATGGCGACGAGCTGGACCGCGCGGCACATGCACGCGCGCGCGATCATCGCCATGACCGAATCCGGCGCCACCGCGCTGATGATGTCGCGCAGCGAAGGCCAGATCCCGATCTACGCGCTGACGCCGCACGAGCGCACGCGCCGGCGCATGGCGCTGTGCCGCGGCGTCTATCCGTATGCGTTCCAGCCGAGCGACGAATCGGCGCCGGGCCTGGCCAAGACCTTCGAGGCGATCGACCTGCTCAAGGCGCGCGGCATGGTCGCCGACGGCGACCGCGTGCTCATCACCAAGGGCGACGGCGTCGGCCCCGGCGGCACCAACACGATGAAGATCATGACGGTCGGCCAGACCTGAAAGCCCGCACCGGCCCGCCGGCGCGTGCCAAGATAGGCGCAGAGAACGGAGGCGCGACATGTCCGATACCCCGGCCTTCACCATCATCGGCCACCGCGGCGCGCGCGGCCATGCGCCGGAGAACACCCTGCTCGCGCTCGATACCGGCATCCGCCTCGGCGCGCACTGGCTGGAGTTCGACGTGCAGCTGGTCGACGGCGAATGCTGGCTGATGCACGACCTCACCGTCGACCGCACCACCAACGGCCACGGCCGCCTCGACGCGCTGCGCGCCGCGCAGATCCGCGCGCTCGACGCCGGCGGCGGCCAGGCGGTGCCGACGCTCAACGAAGCGCTCGACCTCGTCGCCAACCGTGCCGGCGTCAACATCGAGCTGAAGACCTGGAACGGCTGCGCGGCGGCCGTCGCCCGCGTCCTGCGCGACTACCTCGCCGACGGCTGGCCGGCCGAGCGCCTGCTGGTGTCCTCGTTCCACCATCCGGAACTGTGGGAGTTCCACGAGCTGCTGCCGGAAGTGCCGATCGGCGCGCTGGTCTGCGGCGTGCCGCTGGACTGGGCCGGGCCGGCCGCCGAACTCGGCGCCGCCGTGCTGTCGGTGTCCAGCGAGTTCGTCGACGACAAACTGATCCGCGATGCCCACGCCCGCGGCCTCCGGCTCTACGTCTACACCGTCAACGAGCCCGAAGAAATGCTGCGCCTGCGCCGCATGGGCGTCGACGGCCTGTTCACCGACTACCCCGACCGCGCCTGAGCGGTCGCGCCGGCCGCCGCCGCGGCGGGCGCCGGCGGCCGAAGTTCTTTATGCTTGCCTCGGCTGATGCACCCACTCTCCGGCGGCCGAACGGACGAGGTGCCGGAGTCGCGTTCAACGAAGAACAAGGGGAACACGCATGACTCGCAAACATTTGCACGTCTGGGCCCGGCTGTTGCCGCTGGCGCTCGCCGGCGCGGCGCCGCTCGCCGCTCAGGCCGGCGACGGCTGGTATCTCGGGCTCGAGGGCGGCGCCAACTGGGTCCGGGAGCAGGATCTGCGGATCTACGGCTACGATCCGCTGATCGGCTCGCTCCCTGACGGCACCAAGGTCGCGGACGCCGAATTCGGCACCGGCTGGCTCGGCGGCCTGAGTCTCGGCTACGCCTACGCCAACGGCTGGCGGCCGGAACTCGAACTCGCCTACCGCGAGAACGATCTCGACCGCCTGTATCTGCCGTCGCTCGGCCCGTTCGGCGGCTCCGGCAGCACGACCAGCGACGTCGACGGCGACGAGAATGTCGCCACCGCGATGCTCAACGTCTGGTACGACCTGTTCCGCGGCCGCCGCTTCCATCCCTATCTCGGCGCCGGCGTCGGCGCCGCGCGCTTCGCGATCGACGACATCAGCTTCAACGGCAACCAGCTGGAGAGCCGCTTCGACACGGTGCTCGCCTGGCAGTTCGGCGCCGGCTTCGCCTACGACCTCAGCCCGCGCTGGACGGTATCGCTCGACTACCGTTATCTGAAGTCCGATACCGGCAAGTTCAGCCTCGTCAAGGACGAGCCGGGCGCGCATGTCGAGACCAACTACGAGGCGCAGTCGGCGATGCTGACGCTGCGCTACTTCTTCAGCGCGCCGCCCGCCCCGGTGCCGGTCGCCGAGCCGGAGACGCCGGTCGAAGTGGTCGAGCCGGTCGAACCGCCGCCGCCCCCGCCGCCTCCGCCGCCGCCGGTCTGCCACCAGCCGCAGCCCGGCGAACCGCTGAACCTCGACGGCTGCACGGTCGGCGACACGCTGGTGCTGCACGGCGTCAACTTCGACTTCGACAAGGCGACGCTGACGCTCAACGCCAAGGCGCTGCTCGATCAGGTCGCCAGCGAGCTGACGCGGCACGCCGACATCAAGATCGAAGTCGACGGCCACACCGACTCGAAGGGCTCGGACGCCTACAACCAGAAACTCTCGCAGCGTCGCGCCGACGCGGTGAAGGCCTATCTGGTCGAAAAGGGCATCGCCGCCGAGCGCATGACCAGCGCCGGCTTCGGCGAATCCAAGCCGATCGCCGACAACGGCACCGACGAGGGCCGCGAGCACAACCGCCGCGTCGAGCTGAAGATCACCGAAGGCGGCGGCGCGGCACCGCCGCCACCGGATGTCGGCGCCGAGCCGAGCGCCCCGGTGCCGGAAGCGGCCCCGGACACGGCCCCGACGTCCTGACCGCCAGCGCTGCAACGCAGAACCCCGCCGATATGGCGGGGTTCTGCGTTGGCACGGGCGGAAAAAGCCGGGTGCGCCTCAGGCGCCGATCAGCTGGCGGACCGCCGGCTCCATCGCACGCAGGCCGGCGGCACGGCCGATCGCCAGCGCCTCGTCGATGCTCTTCTTGTCGAGCCAGTAGGCCTTCAGCGCGAACAGCGCGCCGACGCGGTTGCTGCTCGCGCAGTGCACCAGCACCGCACCCTGCGCGTGTTCGAGCGCCTCGGCGAGCTTGCGCGCGTTGGCCTCGTTGAGATCGCCGGCGCCGGCGACCGGAATGTTGACGTACTGCAGGCCGAGCTCGCGGACCAGCGACGCTTCGTCGTACGCGGCCGGCTCGCCCGGCGGGCAGAGATTGACGACGGTGCCGACGCCGCGCTGCTTGGCCAGCGCGAACTGATCGGCGCTCGGGCGACCGGCGGTGGCGACTTGCGGGAAGGGCTGGCCGGCGTTCGGCAGTTCGGGCAGCAGCATGAAAGGCTCCGTTTTTTTTGCGGGCCTACAGCTTAAGCCAGAAGTCAGGCCGCACGCGGACCGCGGCGCCCGCCCGAGGCCTGCAGGCCCGCGATATTGCGCTCGATGCGGCTGAGAAAATCGTCGAGCTGGCGGCGCTCGGACGCGGTGAAGCCGTCGAGCGCGGAGTCGCCCAGGCTCGCCGCCGTCTGCCACAGCTCCGCCAGGACGGCATCCGCCTTGTCCGTCACGAAGACCTGAAACTGCCGTCGGTCGTCCTCGTTGACCTGGCGCTTGATCCAGCCGTTGCGCTGCAGACGATCGACGATATAGGTGACCGTCACCGGATGCGCTTCGATTTCCTCGGCGAGATCCGTCTGCGCCAGACCGGGCTGCATGGACAGACAGGCCAGGGCCGCAATTTGCGAGCGCGTCATGCCGAGATGGCGGACCCGGCGCTGGCATTCCTGGCGGAAGCGAAGGCCGACGTTGAGCAGTGCGCGCAACGAGGACGCCGAGCTGGATTGCATGGACATTTTCATTCGTGGTCCGGGCAGCGAGAGACCTAAGGCGCGGCGGCCGCAGCCGCGCCGCCGCCCTGCGCCAGCGTCCGCTCGTTCCAGCCGCCGCCGAGCGCCTTGTACAGCGTCACCAGATTCTGCAGCCGCGCGAGCTTGGTCGAGATGTACGACTGCTGCGCCGCGTACAGCGAGCGCTGCGCGTCGAGCACGGCGAGGTAGTCGTCGACGCCGGCGCGGAAACGCAGGTCGGCGAGCTGGTAGCTGGCCTGCGTCGCCTCGACCAGCGTCTGCTGCGCCGCCAGCTGCTCGTCGAGCGTGCCGCGCGCGACCAGGCCGTCGGCGACTTCGCGAAATGCGGTCTGGATCGCCTGCTCGTACCGAGCGACGTAGATGTTCTTCTGCGTCTTGGCGAGATCGAGGTTGGCGAGGTTGGCGCCGCCGCTGAAGATCGGCAGCGTGATCGTCGGCGTGAAGCTCCACGCCCGCGTGCCGCTGTCGAACAGGCCGTCGAACTGCGTGCTCATCGTGCCGTAGCTGCCGGTCAGCGTGATGCGCGGGAAGAAGGCCGCGCGCGCCGCGCCGATGTTGGCGTTGGCGGCGATCAGGCTGTGCTCGGCGGCGAGCACGTCCGGACGCCGCGTCAGCACTTCGGACGGCACGCCGGCCGGCAGCTCGGCGAGCAGCTGCTGGGTGTCGAGATCGCGCGCCGGCGGCAGTTCGGCCGGCAGCGCCGGCACGCCGAGCAGCAGCAGCAGCGCGTTCTGGTCGAGCGCGACGAAGCGCCGGTACTGGGCGAGATTGGCACGCGCCGTCTCCAGCGCGGTCTGCGCCTGGCGCAGGTCGAGCGCGCTCGCCGCGCCGGCCTCGAAGCTGCGTCGCGTCAGGTCATACGAGGACTGCCGGCTGGCGAAGGTTTCCTCGGTCATCCGCAGCAGCGCCTGGTCGGCAAGCTGACTGAGGTAGGCGTTGGCGACCTCGGCGACCAGCGCGATCTGCGTGCTGCGCCGTGTCTCCTCGGTGCCGAGGTACTGCTGCAGCGCGCCGCGGCTCAGGCTGCGCACCCGCCCGAACAGGTCGAACTCGTAGGCGGTGATGCCGAGCCCGGCGCTGTAAGTGTGCGTGGTGTTCGGCTGCCCGGCGGAAGTGAAGTCGTCGGCGGTGCGCTGCGCGGTCTCGTAGCCGCTGGCGTCGACCGACGGCAGCAGGTCGGCGCGCTGGATGCGGTACTGCGCGCGCGCCGCCTCGATGTTGAGCACGGCGACGCGCAGGTCGCGGTTGTTGGCGAGCGCGATCTCGATCAGCTTCTGCAGGCGCGCGTCGGCGAAGAAATCGCGCCAGCCGAGGTCGGCCGCCACGGTCTGCGCGGCGGCGGCCGGCGCGTCGGGATAGGCGGCGGCAACCGGCGCGTCCGGCCGCTGATAGCGCGGTTCCAGCGTGCAGGCCGAGAGCGCGGCCGCGGCGGCGATGGCGGCGAGGGTCAGGATCGGTTTCATGTCAGTGCTCCGCCGTCTGCGGGGCCACGGGGGCCGGTCCGTTCTGCAGGCGCACGCGGTCGCGTTCGACGAGCTTGCGCATCCAGACGAAGAACACCGGCACGAAGAAGATCGCCAGCACGGTTGCGGCGATCATGCCGCCGATCACACCGGTGCCGATCGCGTTCTGGCCGCCGGAGCCGGCGCCGGTCGAGATCGCCAGCGGCAGCACGCCGAGGACGAACGCGAGCGAGGTCATCAGGATCGGCCGCAGGCGCTGCTGCGCGGCGTGCACGGTCGCTTCGACCAGGCCCATGCCGTGATCGTAGTTGGCCTTGGCAAACTCGACGATGAGGATCGCATTCTTCGCCGACAGGCCGATCGTGGTCAGCAGGCCGACCTGAAAGTAGACGTCGTTGCCGAGCCCGCGCAGCAGCGTCGCCAGCACTGCGCCGAGCACGCCGAGCGGCACGACCAGCATCACCGACAGCGGGATCGACCAGCTTTCGTACAGCGCCGCCAGGCACAGGAACACGACCAGCATCGAGATCGCATACAGCGCCGGGGCCTGGCCGCCGGACTGGCGCTCCTCATAGGACAGACCGGTCCATTCGTAGCCGATGCCGGCCGGCAGCTTGGCGATCATCGCCTCGATCGCCTGCATCGCCTCACCGCTGCTGTGGCCCGGCGCCGGCTGGCCGAGGATCTCGGCCGAGGCGATGCCGTTGTAGCGTTCGAGCTTCGGCGAACCGTAGGTCCAGTGGCCGCTCGAGAACGCCGAGAACGGCACCATCTGCCCGGCGGCGTTGCGCACGTACCATTGCCCGAAGTCCTCGGGCTTCATGCGCGACGGCGCGTCGCCCTGGATGTAGACGCGCTTGACGCGGCCGCGGTCGATGAACTGGTTGACGTACGACGAACCCCAGGCCGAGGACAGCGTGTCGTTGATGTTGCTGATCGTCAGGCCGTAGGCGCTGGCCTTCTCCCAGTCGATGTCGACCTTGTACTGCGGCTCGTCGGACAGGCCGTTCGGACGCGTCGCGACCAGCAGCGGATTCTGCGCCGCCATGCCGAGCAACTGGTTGCGCGCTTCCATCAGCCGGGCATGGCCGAGGCCGGCGCGATCCTGCAGCGCGAAGTCGAAGCCGGTCGCGTTGCCGAGCTCGACGACGGCGGGCGGCGCGATCGCGAAGATCATCGCGTCCTTGTAGCCGGCGAAGCGGCCCATGACGCGCCCGGCGATCGCCTGCACGCGGTTCTGCGCGCCGGGGCGCTCGGCCCAGTCCTTGAGCATGACGAAGGCCATGCCCGAGTTCTGACCGCGGCCGCTGAAGTTGAAGCCGCTGACCGTGAACACCGAGTTGACGACCGCCTTCTCCTCGTTGAGCAGGTAGTCGCGGACCTGCGCCAGCGCTGCGTCGGTGCGCGTGTTGGTCGCGCCTGGCGGCGCCGTGACCTGGATGAACATCAGGCCCTGGTCCTCGTCCGGCAGGAACGCCGTCGGGATGCGCGTGAACAGCCAGCCCATCGCCACGACGATCACCGCGTAGATCACCATGTAGCGGCCGGTACCGCGCAGCACGCGGTGCACGCCGGATTCATAGCGGCGGTTGCTGGCGTCGAAGAAGCGGTTGAACCAGCCGAAGAAGCCGCGCCGCTGCGCGTGCTCGCCGTGCGCGGCCGGCTTGAGGATCGTCGCGCACAACGCCGGCGTGAAGATCAGCGCAACCAGCACCGACAGCGCCATCGCCGAAACGATGGTGATCGAGAACTGGCGATAGATGACGCCGGTCGAGCCGCCGAAGAAGGCCATCGGCAGGAACACCGCCGACAGCACCAGTGCGATGCCGATCAGCGCGCCGGTGATCTGCTGCATCGACTTGCGCGTCGCGTCCTTCGGCGACAGCCCTTCCTCGGCCATCACGCGCTCGACGTTCTCGACCACGACGATGGCGTCGTCGACCAGCAGGCCGATCGCCAGCACCATGCCGAACATCGTCAGCGTGTTGATCGTGAAGCCGGCCGCGGCGAGCACGGCGAAGGTGCCGAGCAGCACCACCGGCACCGCGATCGTCGGGATGAAGGTCGCGCGCAGGTTCTGCAGGAACAGGTACATGACGAGGAAGACGAGCACCACCGCCTCGAACAGCGTCTTCACCACTTCCTCGATCGACAGCTTCACGAACGGCGTGGTGTCGTACGGATAGACCACATCGACGCCCTGCGGGAAGCTCGGCCGCAACTGCTCGATCGTCGCGCGCACGGCGGCCGCGGTATCGAGCGCGTTGGCGCCGCTGGCGAGCTTGACGGCGATACCGGATGCCGGCTGGCCGTTGAACAGCGCGTGAATGGCTTCCGACTCGCCACCGAAGCTGATGCGCGCGACGTCGCCGAGACGCACCTGCGAGCCATCGGCGTTGACGCGCAGCAGCACGTTCTCGAAGTCCTGGATCGTCTGCAGACGCGTCGGGCCGATGACCGTGGCGTTGAGCTGCTGGCCCTGCACCGCCGGCAGGCCGCCGAGCTCGCCGGACGAGATCTGCACGTTCTGCGCCTGGATCGCGCTCTTCACGTCGACCGGCGTCAGGCTGTAGCTGTTGAGCTTGGCCGGATCGAGCCAGATGCGCATCGCGTACTGCGAACCGAACACCTGGTAGTCGCCGACGCCCTTGGTACGGCTGATCGCGTCCTGCACGTGGGAGACGATGAAGTCGGCGAGGTCGTTGCGGTCCATGCTGCCGTCGCGCGACACGAAGCCGACCACGAGCAGGAAGTTGCGCGTCGCCTTGGCGACGCGGATGCCCTGCTGCTGGACTTCGGTCGGCAGCTGCGGCTGCGCCAGCGAGAGCTTGTTCTGCACCTGCACCTGCGCGGTGTCCGGATCGGTGCCCTGCTCGAACGTCAGCGTGATCGTCATGCTGCCGTCCTTGTTGCTCTCGGACGAGAAGTACATCAGGTGATCGATGCCGGACAGCTGCTGTTCGATGACCTGCGTGACCGTGTTCTGCACGGTCTCGGCCGAAGCGCCGGGATAGCTGACGCTGATCGAGATCGACGGCGGCGCGATCGCCGGATACTGCGCGACCGGCAGCGAGCGGATCGACAGCGCGCCGGCCAGCATGATGACGATCGCGACCACCCACGCGAAGATCGGGCGGTCGATGAAGAAGTTGATCATCAGCGCGCTCCGGTCTGCGGAGCGGCGGCGGGGACAGCGCCCTGTTCGACGGCCTTGACCACGGCACCGGGCCGCACCTTCAGCACGCCTTCGACGATCACGCGCTCACCGGCCTTGACGCCGCCGGTCACCAGCCACTGGTCGCCGACCGTGCGGCGGGTCTGCAGCACGCGCGGCTCGACCTTGCTTTCGGCGTTGACGACCAGCGCCGTCGCATCGCCGCGCTGATCGCGCGTCACCGCCTGCTGCGGTACCAGCAGCGCGGACTCGTCGACGCCTTCCTGGATCTGCTCGTGCACGAACATGCCCGGCAGCAGCAGGTTCTCGCGATTCGGGAACACCGCGCGCAGCGTCACCGAACCGCTGCTCGGGTCGACCGTGACCTCCGAGAACTGCAGCTTGCCGGCGTGCTCGTAGGCGCTGCCGTCCTCGAGCGTGAGCTTCACCTCGGCCTGCTGCTCGCCGACTTTCTTGAGCTGGCCGCTCGCGAATTCGCGCTGCAGGCGCAGCAGCATCGTCGCCGGCTGGGTGACGTCGACGTAGATCGGATCGAGCTGCTGGATCGTCGCCAGCGCCGTCGTCTGGCCGGCGGTGACCAGCGCGCCCTCGGTCACCGACGAGCGGCCGATGCGGCCCGAGATCGGCGCCAGCACCTTGGTGTAGACGAGGTTGATGCGCGCGGTCTCGAGCGCTGCCTTGGCCGAGGCGACGTCGGCCTGCGCGGCCAGATTGGCCGCGACCGCGTCGTCGTAGCTCTGCTTGCTGACCGCATTGGCGGCAACCAGCCCTTCGTAGCGCTCGGCCAGCGTCCGCGCCGACTGGGCCTGCGCCTCGGCGCGCGCCAGCGCGGCCTTGGCGCTCTCGTAGCTGGCCTGATAGGTCGCCGGATCGATCTGGTACAGAGGCTGGCCGGCCTTGACCTCGCCGCCCTCCGTGAACAGGCGCTTGAGCACCACGCCACCGACCTGCGGCCGCACCTCGGCGACGCGATACGCCGTGGTGCGGCCGGGCAGTTCGGTCGTCAGCGGCACGGCCTGCGTCTTCAGCGTTACGACGCTGACCTCGGGCGGCGGCGGCGCGGCCTGCTCGGCCTTGCCGCCGCAGGCGGCGAGCACGGCGAGCGCCACGAAGGCTGCGGGGCGAAGGCTGTGCTTCACAGCTTCGGACGGGGCGGAAATCGGGGACATGGCCATAAAGTGCGGGGGCACGACGGGCTGAAGGGGCGTCGAAGCGCTGCGCAACGCATGAAACGCTTTGCGCTTCACCGGCTCATGAACCGCAGCCAGTGTGCGAGCGCGACGAAATCGACGCAAGGGTTTAGAATGAGCGTTCATTCTAGACCGGAGCGTCGAGCGCCACAAGCCCGACGATTCCCAGAGGACCCCGATGATCGATGCAACGTCCCGCAAGCCTGAGCGCAACGAGCAGCGTCGCCGCCAGATCCTGGCCGCCGCCGCCGAATGCTTTCAGCGCCGGGGCTTCCACAGCGCCAGCATGGCCGAGATCTCGAAAGCGGCCGGCATGAGCGTCGGCCACATCTATCACTACTTCGAGAACAAGGAAGCGATCATCCGCGCGATGGTCGAGGCCAAGGCCCAGGAAGTCGTCGACAAGATGAATGAGCTGCGCCGTCGCCCAGACGTACTCGCCGCCATCGTCGAGAAAGTCGACGAAGGCATGGCCAAGCAGACCGAACGCGCCAGCGCGGCGATGACCATCGAGGTGCTGGCCGAGGCCGCACGCAGCCCCGGCATCCTCAACACCCTGTGCGAGTCGGACCGCGTGGCGATGGCGAAGATGAAGGAAACACTGATCGCCGCCAGCCCGGCGCTGGGCGCCGATCCACGCCTGCTCGATGGCCGCACCAACCTGATCGCAGCCCTGTTCGACGGTCTGGCGATCCGCGCCCTGGTCAATCCTGATTTCGACCGCGACGGCCTGCTCGCGGCGCTGCGGCTGACGATGCAGACCCTGCTGCGCGAGCCGCCCGCCGGCAACGGCGGCGCGCGCTGAATTCAATCCCGGCCGGACACGAACGCCGCGCCGGTCGGCAAGGCCGCACCGCGCCAGACACGCCAGGCGACCGGCACTTCGAGGACGAGTGTGGCGAGCACGCCGAGCGCCGCGAAGCCGAGCGCGATTACGTCGCCCGGATAACGCATCGACAGACGCGAGCCCAGTAGCGCGAGCAGCAGCAGGCTGGCGGCGAAGCCGCCGTTCGACATCGCCAGGAACTGCCGACGATCGTTGCGCGCGACGTCGAAGCGGAACAGGAACACGCTGCAGATCCGCTCGGCGTAGGCGACGCGCGCACCGCTGGCCCGGGCGCCGGCGAGATGCCCCCACTCGTGCACCAGGAAGCCGGCGAGCGGAATCAGCAGTCCGGCGGCGAGCGCCGCCGGCCATGCGTACGCCGAACCGGCGTCGTGCAGGACATGGCTGCCGCGCCAGGCGCCGAGCGCCAGCGCGATCACGCCCAGATCGCGGACGATCAGGCGGCGCGGCAGGCGCATCGGCAGCGGGGCTTCAGGCGGCCAGCGGCGGCAGCTTGCGGCCGTGGCGGGCGAGGTAGTGCGCGGTGATGTTCGGCACGTCGGTGAACGGCGTGACGATCTCGTAGACGCGCTCGTAGCTGGCGTGCTTGATCTTCCACCGGCCGTCCAGCTTGACGTAAGTGTCGCGGTAGAACGAGGTGCCGTCGGTGATGATCTTGTTGCGCAGGTCGAGGAACCAGTCCTTCAGATACCACTGCCCGGTCGCCTCGGTCGGCGAGACGAAGTCGATCTCGGGATGGTTGACGTGATGCACGGCGATCGCTTCCGAGTGGAAGGCATTGGCCAGTGCTTCGAGCACCACGTCGCGGCCGGCGGCTTCGAACACGTAGCTGCCGCCGACGTAGCGCACGCTGACGTCCTCGGTGAACAGGTCCTTGAGTTCCGCGAAATTGGCGGTATCGATGCAGCGGCAATAGGCGTACTTCAGGCGCCGGATCAGTTCCAGGTCTTCGAGCGGCAGGGACATCGCTTCTCCTCGGTCGGCTGCGGATTCGCGACGACTCTGGCGCGAAGCCGGCGGCGCGGCCTCATGCGTCCGGATGACACACGCTCAGACGCCGAAGCCGCCCGACACGTTGATCTGCTGGCCGGTGACGTAGTTGGCGGTGGCGAGGTAGACCGCGGCGTTGCCGATGTCCTCGGGCTGACCCCAGCGCTTCAGGCATAACAGCTTCTGCGTCTCGTCGATCCACTTCTGATCGAACACGCCTCGCTTGGTCAGCTCGAGGAACATGCCGGCCTCGATCACGCCGACCAGCACCGAGTTGGCGCGGATGTTGTGCGCGCCTTCTTCCTTGGCGATGCCCTTGATGAACGCCTCGTTCGCCGCCTTCGGCACGACGGACAGACCGTCGCGCTGCGGGAACCACAGGTGGCCGGCCGAGCCGAGATGCACGTACGAGCCACCGCCGGCCTCGCGCATCGCCGGCAGCGTCGCCTGCACCGCGTGATAGAAGCCGTGCACCTCGATGTCGATCGAACGCTTCCACAGCGCTTCGTCGGCCTGGCTGAGGAACACCTGCTCGACGACCGGGCCGGCCGCCCAGACCACGGTATGGATGCGGCCGTGCGCCTGGAGCACCTCGGCGACCGTCGCCTTCACCTGCGCAGCCACGGTGACGTCGGTGCGATGCGCCGTCACCGCGCGGCCGAGCGCCTTGATCTCGCCGGCGACGCGCTCGGCGACGTCCTGCTTCGAACGATAGACGATCGCCACGTCGCTGCCCGCCGCCGCAAACGTCCTGGCGACGCCCTGGCCGATGCCGCCGCTGCCGCCGAACACCAGCACCGCGCCCTTCGGAAACGTCGCCATGCCGCTCTCCTCGTCTGTCATCGTGTGATCGAACCACGCCGATCATGCGGAGCTGGCGGCATCCGGGGCATCCTCCATAGGGACGATCGCGAAGCACGCCTGCGATGAGCACGCCGTGCCAGCAAGCGGTATGGTCGACATGGACGCTTCACTCGATCCCGTCATGCCCGCCAACCGCCGCTGCTTGCCGCACCCTATGGGACTCGCCCGACCGATCCGCGCCGCGCCGCGCCGCGCTGCTGACCCTGCCGCTGCTGCTGCCGCTCGCCGGCGCCATAGCCGGCGCAGACCATGACGACCTGCCAGCCGTGAAAGGCCTGCCCGGTACCTGCGCTACGCCAGCCTATCCGCGAGAGTCACTGATCGCCGGCGAAAGCGGCTCGGTACTGCTGTCGCTGCTCGTGGCCGCAGACGGTCATGTGGAGAAGATCGAAGTGGCGCAATCCAGCGGCTTCGAGCGTCTCGATCGCGTCGCGGTCGATGCCATGCGCCCCTGCCGATTCACGCCGCCCATCGTCGACGGCCAGCCTGCCCGCGCCTGGGGCAAAATGAAGGTGACGTTCGCGCCGCAACAGGGGCTGGTCCCTCCGGCGCTCGCCGGCGTGTCGCAGGCGCTGCACCTGCGCAAGTTCGTCGCGGTCATGGGCCATGGTTGCAGTTCGCGCGCTCCGGAGCAGGCGGACGCCGTGCAGGCGGCGCTGCTGGCCTGGCATCAACGCAACGACAGCGTCGCCGCGCAGATCAACGCCTACAAAGAACGCTACTACGAGCAGGTGCGCCGCCAGTCCGGCGATCCGACGATCCGCGATCCACAGCAGCGCCTCGAATGGGAGCTGCAGTCGACGACCGACCAGCCGGTCGCGTCGGCGGCGGCCTGGCTGCGGGCACTGCCACCCGACGAACGGGGACGCTACTGCGAGCGCTTCAGCCAGCAGCTGATTGCGGGCCAGCTCGATCTGCAGTCGGTCATCATCCGCTTTCCGGAACTGGAAGCGGGACTCGCCAGCACATCCGCCGCCTCGCCCTGACGCCTGGGATCGCCTGGCGGCAGAACGGCCGCAGACCCAAATGGCCGGCTGCTTCCGCCGCGGCGCAGGCCCCGCCTCCACTCAGCTCGCGGCCGCTGCCATCCGGACTGCGGTTTCGCGATCGGCCGCCCCGTACAGCGCGCCCTCCCCGCCGTGGCCCGGCAGCTCGACGGGACCTTCGTAGCGCAGACCGAGCCTTTCGAGCAGACGGATCGACCGGGCGTTGCCGGTCTGCACGATGGCGACGATGCGCGCCAGGCCGAGCGCGTCGCGGCCGTACTGCAGCACCGCCGTCGCCGCCTCGTGCGCGTAGCCGCCGCCTTCGTAGGCCGGCAGGAAGGCGAAGCCGATGTCGGGCGCATCCAGCGTCTCACGGCGCAGCAGGCCGCAGAGGCCGATCGGCGTCGCCGTCGCGCGCAGCTCGACGAGATAAAGCCCGAAGCCGTGCCGCGCATAGCTCGCGCGCGGGCCGTCGGCGATGTAGCGCAAGGCGCCGGCGTGGTCGCGCACGCCGCGATCGCCGATGTAGCGCAGGAAGCCGGGCGTGTTCAGCAGCTCGACGATGAAGTCGGCGTCGCCGTCGTCGACCTCGCGCAGCTGCAGGCGCGGGCTGGCGACGACGAACGCCGCCGCGCTCATGCCGGCGCGGCGGCCGGCGTCGCCGCGGCGCTGTCGATGGCGTGCGCGAACTCGCGGTAGTAGCGGATCGGCCGCTCGTCGCGGCGCACGAGGCCGGCGCGCACCAGCTTGCGCAGCACGCGGTGATTGGCCTCGCAGAGAATCGCGCGCACACCGCGGCGCTGCAGGTTCTGGATCGCCTCTTCGAGCGTCTGGATGCCGGTGATGTCCATGAACGGCACGCGGTTCAGGCGGATGACGATGCAGCGCGGATCGGTGTGCGTCTGCTGCAACGCGCGCTCCAGGTTCTCGACCGCACCGAAGAAGAACGGCCCGTCGATCGAATAGACGATGACGTCGTGCGGCAGCGCGGCGTGGCCGGCGGCGGCGAGTTCGGCCTGCAGCTTGGTTTCGTCGAGTTTCTGCACCTCGACCGACGAGGACATGCGGCGCAGGAACTGCAGCATCGCCAGGATCACGCCGATGTTGACCGCAACGACGAGGTCGGTGAACACGGTCAGGCCGAAGGTGATCAGCAGAATGCCGACGTCGGCGCGCGGCGCGGTGCGGGCCATGCGCACGAAGTGCTTGGCCTCGCTCATGTTCCAGGCGACGACGAAGAGGATCGCGGCGAGCGCGGCGAGCGGGATGCGGCCGGCCAGCGGCGCGACCAGCAGCAGGATCAGCACCAGCGTGGCCGAGTGCACGACGCCGGCCAGCGGCCCGGTGCCGCCGTTGCGGAAGTTGGTCGCGGTGCGCGCGATCGCGCCGGTCGCGGCGAAGCCGCCGAACAGCGGCGTCAGCACGTTGGCGATGCCCTGGCCGATCAGCTCCTGGTTGGAGTCGTGGCGGGTGCCGGCCATGCCGTCGGCGACGACCGCCGACAGCAGCGACTCGATCGCGCCGAGCATGGCGATCGTGAACGCCGCCGGCACCAGTGTGATCAGGCGGTCGAAGCTGACGTCCGGCAGCGTGAAGTGCGGCAGGCCGCGCGGGATGCCGCCGAAGGTGCTGTCGATCGTCGCCACGCCGTCGAAGTGGAAGACCGACTGCAGCACGGTGGCGACGACCATCGCGATCATCGGCCCCGGCACGCGGCCCAGACCCGGCAGGCGCGGTCCGTAGAGCACCAGCAGCAGGCTCAGCGCCGCCAGTGCGGTGGTCGCCGGATGCAGCTGCGGCAGCGCCTGCAGCAGGTGCAGCAGCTTTTCGTGGAAATGCGCGCCGCTGACCGCCGGCAGGCCGAAGAAGTCCTTCCACTGGCCGACCCAGATGATGACGCCGATGCCGGCGGTGAAGCCGGTGATGACCGGATCGGGAATGAAGCGGATGACGGCACCGAAGCGGGCGACGCCGAGCAGGATCAGGATGATGCCGGCCATCAGCGTCGCCAGCATCAGGCCGTCGATGCCGTAATGCGCGGTGACGCCGGCGAGGATGACGATGAAGGCGCCGGTCGGGCCGGCGATCTGGATGCGGCAGCCGCCGAACAGCGACACGGCGATGCCGGCGATGATCGAGGTGTAGATGCCCTGCTCGGGCTTGGCGCCGCTGGCGATGGCGAACGCCATGGCGAGCGGCAGGGCGACGATGCCGACGATCAGGCCGGCGACCAGGTTGGGCACCCAGTGCCGGCGCTCGAACAGACCGGCCCGCGCTGCCTCGACGACCGCGATCATGTGCGGATCCCTTGCATGACTGGAAGGGGCGCAATGATACAACTCCGGACCGGCACCCCTGCGATGATTTTCGTCAAACGCCGTCCGGCGCCGCCGCCAGCGCCGGACGTTCGCGCCCGAACAGCACGCGCAGATAGTCCTGCTGCGCGGCGAGTCCGCGGCGGATCAGCCGTTCGCGGCCGCCCGGCCAGGCGCGCCAGCCCAGATGCGCGAGCAGGCGCGGCGGCGCGCTCAGCAGCGGATACCAGGGCCAGACGCCTTCGGGCAGGCCCAGCGCGCGCATGCCGCGCGCGCCGATGAAGCTGCGCGCGATGCTGAGATGCTTGGCGCGGTTCCAGCGGCCGCGCAGCGCGGCGAAGTTCGCGTAGTGCCGCTGCAACGGCTCGTCGCGCAGCGCGCGGCCGAGCAGGCGGCTGCTCTCGTCCGGCGGCGCCTGCGCCAGCAGATTCTGATAGAGGGCGACGCGACCTTGCTGCTCGGTATCGCAGAGCCAGCGCGTCTCGACGCCCATCAGCCAGCCGATGTAGCGCCACAGATGCATCACCGCCGCGCCCTCGCGGCGGCGCAGCGGCACGCCGAGCAGGCGCTGACCGAACAGGTAGATCACCGAGAACGCGAGGTACGTCGCCTGCAGATCGCCCTGGTTGATCGGCAGTCCGTATTGGTCGGCATCCCAGTCCGGGCGCGCGGCGACGCGGCGCCGCACCAGCGCATGGATCAGTCGCACCTGCAGCGTCGCCACGTAGCCCGGCGCGCCGCGCGCCATGCCGCCGGGCCGCGTGCAGGCGATCCACCACTGCGTGGTCTCGGCGACGCGACGCTGGGCACCCTTCTCCAAGGCCCCGGTGAGCAGCAGCGTGCGGTTGATCGCCGACGCCTGATAGCCGGCGAGCAGGCCGAGATCGCGCAGCACGTCGAGCCCCGTCAGGCCGGCGATGCCGGACACGCGCGCGCCCTCGTCGCGCTGCGCCGCATCGACCCAGTCCGGCGTCGCCTCGACCTGCCGGAAGAATTCGCGCAGCGGCACCGGCGCATCGGGCAGCGCGTCGATGCCGCGCGCGGCGGCGGCGTCGAACAGCGGCCGGCTGCGCGCCAGCCCCTCGCTCACCATCCACGCCAGCAGCCGGTCCATCGGCGCGTCGCCCTGCGTCCACGAAGCGCCGAGCGCCTGCCACTGCGCCGGTGTCGGCTCCGGATCGCCGTCGATCAGGCGGCGCAGCGGCCGCGCGATGCGGCGTGCGACCTGCGGATCGGCGCCGTGACGGCGCGGAATGCGCGATGCAGAAGCGGCGGCCTTGTCCATGCCGGCACGCTAATGCGAGCATCTGCTCGCATTCAACTCGCGTCCGCGCCGATGAGAAAACAGCCCGCGCAGCAACGGTCCCGGCAGATGGTCGATGCGCTGCTCGACGCCGCCGAGCGCGAGATCGGCACGCGCGGCCTCGATGCGACGACGACCAACCACGTCGCCGCGCGCGCCGGCGTCAGCATCGGCTCGCTGTACCAGTACTTCGACGGCAAGGACGCGATCGTCGAGGCGCTGCTGCAGCGACACGCGCAGCGCCTGCTCGCCGCCGTCGACGCCCGCCTGCGCACGCTGCTCGACGCCGACCCGCGCACGGTGACGCGGCGCGTGCTGGAGGCCGTGTTCGAGCAGGTCGAGCGCGATCCGGCGCAGCGCGAACTGGTCCGCCACTGGCACCGCCTGCGCACCGGGGCGACCTTCCAGGCGCTCGAACAGCGCATGTTCGAGCACTGCCGCCTTTACCTGCTGCGCCATCACGACGAATACCGCGTCCCGAACCTGCCGGCGGCGCTGTTCGTCGCGATCAATTCGCTGCATTACACGGTCGCGCACTACCTGAGTCTGGACGCGCCGCTGCTGTCGCGCGACGAAGTGATCGACGCGCTCGCCGATCTGCTCGGCGCCTACCTGCGCGGCGCGCCGCCGCCGAAGCCCGCGTCGCAGCGGCGCGCGCCGGCAGCGCGCGCGAGGACCGCCGGCAGTCCCGGAAAACCGGCGAAGACGCTCGCACCTCGTCATCGCGAAGCACGGTAGGCGACGCCGCAGGCCGGCCGCGCACGACGCCGGCGGCATCTCGGGATCGCCACGGCCGCGGCGCGGCCTCGCGACGACGGCGCGATCCAGCCTTCGCTAGTCGACAAGCACCTTGAGCCGTTCGAGCCGCGTCTCGGCGATCCGCCAGCCTTGCGCGCCGCGCCGGTAGCGGTCGTGGTAATAGCCCCAGCCCTGCAGCGAGCGGAACGGCAAGGGGCAGCGCGCCGCGTCGATCACCCAGATGCGGTCGTGCAGGGTCCAGCGGCCGCGCGCCTCGTCGGCCGACAGCAGCTCGATCTCCGGCATGCTGGCGCTGTGCACGGTGACCGTGCCGTCGAGCACGGCGAGCGTGTTGCGGACGAAGGCGTCCGGGTCGCGCTGCAGCAGCGACGCATCGCCGTCCGGCGATTCGCTGCGGAAGTCGGTGACGGCGTCGTCGGTGAAGACGCTGCGCAGCAGCGCGGCGTCCTTGCCGTCGACGCCGCGGAAATAACGCGCCTTCAGGCAGCGGATCGCTTCGAGCGCGTCTGCCACTTCGTTCGGGAGCATGGCCTCAGCCCGCCTCGATCATCGCCTTGGCCTGGCGCACGGCCTCGACGATCGCCGGCCGCGCGTCGCCGCGCCGGTAGCCGAGCAGCGCCACCTCGGCGGCATCCGGCTCGTAGTACAGCAGCGTGCCGCGGCCGGCGTAGATCATCGCGTCCGGCAGCAGCGGATGATTCTCGTCGCGCGCCGGCACGACGATGTCCTGTCCGGCGGCGCGGAAGACCGTCGTCATGTAGTCGGCGAAGCTGAGGTTCTCATCGCCGACCAGATAGGCCTTGCCCGATTCGCCGCGCGCGAGCGCCCCGGCGATCGCCTCGCTCAGCGAGCGCGTCGAGATGAAGTTGACGCCGCCGGCCGGCGCGAACACCGGCATCGGCGCCATCTGCCCGAGCGCGTAGCGCGTGTACAGATCGAACATCGGCACTTTCAGGCCCGACACGCGGCCGACCACGAACGGCGCGTTGATCGAGAGCACCTGGAAGTCCGGCGTCGCCAGCGCGCGCACGCCGGCGCAGGCGAGATGGCGCGAGCGCACGTACGACACGCGCTCGACCAGTTCCGGCCGCACCTGCGGATAGAAACTGCCGACGTGCACGGCGCGGCGCACACCGGCGGCGCGGGCGCGTGCGAAGAAGCGCGGCACGCCCTCGACGTTGGCGCGCAGCCAGTGCGCGTCGGCGTCGGCATCGCGCGAGAGATGGCGGATGTCGTTGCCGGCGGCGAACACCAGCGTGTCGAAGCCGGCGAGCCGCGACGGCGGGAAGCCCTCGCCGCTGATGTAATCGCCTTCGATGAACGGCAGCGCGGCCAGCGCGCTGCCGGGCTGCGGCGGACGGCGCGCGGCGATCGTCACGCGATGGCCGAGCGACTGCAGGTGCAGCGCGACGTGGCCGCCGATCAGGCCGGTCCCGCCGACCACGAGAACATCGTCTGTCATGGCGCCTCCTTTCAAACCCCGTTGCGCAGCGCGGCGCTGCGTCCGGCCTGACGCCCGAAGAACGTCGCGTCGGCGAGCGACAGCCCGGAGCTGTAGCCGGCGCCCCAGCGCGGCAGGCCGCTGGTCGTGCGGCCCGCGGCGTAGAGCCCCGGCACCGGCGCGCGGCCGGCATCGAGCACCTCGCCGCCCGGCCGCGTGTCGATGCCGCCGAGCGTGAACGTGAAGTAGGTGCAGTAGTCGATGCGGCAGTCGAGCGCGACGAACGGCGGCTGCGTCAGCGGCTTGAGCCACTTCGGCTGCTTGTGGAACAACGGGTCGGCGCCGCGCGCCGCATGCGCGTTGTAGAGCTCGACGGTGCCGGTCAGCGCGCCGGCCGGCAGTTCGAGATCGCGCTCGACTTCCGCCCAGCTGTCGCCGGCAGTGGCGATGCGGATGCGCGCGAAGTCGCTGAACTCCGGCTCCTTGAAGATCTCGCCGTCGGCGAGCAGATAGAAGCGCGTGCCCGGCTGCTGCAGGATCGCCTGCGCGGTGCGGCCGTGATAGCCGTCCTCGTTGATGAAGCGCTGGCCCTGCTCGTTGACGAAGATGCCGCGGATCAGCGATTCCGGCGGATACCAGGGCAGTGTCACGAAGCCCTCGTTCATGTGGATCGCATGGCCACCGACGCTCTGCGCCAGATGAATGCCGGCGCCGTCGTCGACGGTGCCGATCGGCGTGTTGGCGCGCAGCAGCTGCGGCGCGTGCTGCTGCAGCATGGCCCGGTTCATGATGAAACCGCCGGCGCAGAGGATCACGCCGCGGCGCGCGCGCACGAAGCGGTCGCGGCCGTCGCGGCGCACGACCAGGCCCATCACGCGGTTGGCGTCGTCGGCGATCAGCGCGACCGCGCGCGCATCGCAGCGGACATCGACGCCGAGCGCTTGCACGCGCGCGGCGAGCACGTCCATCAGATACTTGCCGCCGCCCATGCCCATCCACTGCGGCGTGTGGCCGCGCGGACAGGGCCGCGCCCGCTCGCGGAACGGCCGGGCTTCCTCGCTGCCGCTCCAGATCAGGCAATCGTCGCTGACCGGCTCGACGATGCGCTGCGGGATGAAGGAGTTCTTGTAGACCACGCCCTGCGCGACCAGCCACTCGTAGTGCGCGAGGCTCTGCCCGGCGTAGAGCCGGCACTTGTCGGCGTCGGCGTCCGGGCCGCCGGCCATCAGCAGGTACTGGTACAGATCCTCGGTGTCGTCGGTGAAGCCGGCGCTGCGCTGGATCGGCGTGCCGCCGCTGCCGCCGAGGTAGATCTCGCCGCCGGACAGCGCCGAAGTACCGCCGTGGCCGGAGCCGGCTTCGAACAGCGTCACCTTCACGCCGAGTCCGGCCGCTTCGATCGCGCTGCTGGCGCCGGCGGCGCCGAAGCCGACGATCGCGACCTCGGTCTCCAGATCCCAGCGCGGCACCTCGTGCGGACGGCACGGACGATGACGCGAATACGGGGCGGGCGCCTCGCTCATGCGGTTTCTCCTCTCGGGCCTGCCAGTGCGGCGTCGGCGCGCCGTCTCGAATAGGCGCAGCCTAGTGGCTGGCTGGCGCGCAAAAATCGCTCAAGCGGATGAGGTGAGCGCCGCGCGCGGTCTTCAGCGCGGCAGCTCGTAGAGCAGATGGTGGCCGAGCTCGCCGAGCAGGTCGGTGCGCAGGACGCGCTCGACGAAGTGCCAGCCAGCCGCGTCGCGCGCGAAGCGGTCCTCGTAGCGGCCGGCGATGATGGCCTGCAGCGGCAGGCGCTCGACGGCCTGGAACACGGTATAGCGCGACCGGGCCCGCGCGCCGGCAGCGCCGGCGTCGATCTCGACGCGCACATTGCTGACCAGGTGCTGCGTGCGCGGCGTGCCGTCCGCGTAGCGCCGCGCGCTGGCCTCGTACAGGGCCCGCACCGCCTCGGCGCCTTCGTAGGCCAGCCCGAGCGCCGGCGCGACAATGCGGCCGCGCGCGAACAGGGCGCCGATCGCGGCGAAGTCGCCGTCATCCATGTGCTCGGCATAGCGATACAGCAGATGCTCGATCGCACGCGTGTCGTCCATGCCCGTCTCCCCGTCTTCCACGGCGTCCGCTACGCAGCCCGACGCCGATTCGCTACAGTCCGGCCATTGCCGCCGATCCCGCGCCCGACCCCGGAATTCCCATGAGCCTGCTGCTGAGCGGCCTGCACACGCTGATCGGCCTGATCGTCATCGTCAACCCGCTGCTCGGCGTCTCGGCGATCGCCACGCTCACGGCCGGCGACAGCCGCGCGCACCGGGCGCTGACCGCGCGCTACGCGGCGATGACGATCGCCGTGGTCCTGATCGTCTCGGCGCTGGCCGGCGAATTCCTGCTCGCGCTGTTCGGCATCAGCATCCCCGAGTTCAAGGTCGGCGGCGGCATCCTGATCCTGCTGATGGCGATCGCCATGCTCAACGCCAGCCCCGGCAACACGCGCCAGACGCCCGAGGAACAGAGCGAGGCGCAGGACAAGCGCCAGGTCGGCGTCGTGCCGCTCGGCATCCCGCTGCTCGCCGGCCCCGGCGCGATCAGCGCCGCGATCATCTATGCGCAGAAATCCGGCGGCCCGCTCGGCATGGCGGTGCTGCTCGTCGACATCCTCATCGTCGCGCTGCTGACCTGGCTGGCGATGCGCTCCAGCGACGTCCTGACGAACCTCATCGGCCAGACCGGCCTCAACATCGCGACCCGCATCATGGGCCTGATCCTGTCGGCGATCGCGATCGGCTTCATCGCCTCGGGACTGCTGGTGCTGTTCCCGGTGCTCGGCAGCCCGGCGCACTGAGCGGTCCGCGCGCTCAGCGCAGCCGCGCCCCGCCGTCGACGCCCAGCACCTGGCCGTTGATCCAGGCGCCGTCGTCCGACATCAGCATCGCCACCATCGCCGCGATGTCCTCGGAACGACCGAGGCGCGGGCTGCGCGTGATCGCCAGCGTCGCCAGCCGCAGATCCTCGGGAAAGTGGTCGCGCAACTGCTCGGTGAGCACCAGGCCGGGCGCGATCGCGTTGGCGCGCACGCCGGCCTTGCCCCAGCGCGTCGCGACGTGCCGCATCAGCGCCTGCAGGCCGCTCTTGCTGACGGCGTACGACACGCGCGTCGGCTCGCCCATGTCGGCGGCGCCGGAGCTGGTATAGACGATCGCGCCGCCGCCGCGCGCGAGCAGCGCCGGCAGCGCGGCGCGCGTGCACAGCAGATGGCCGCGCAGATTGACGCGCAGCGTGCGGTCGAAGATGTCCAGCGGCACGTCCAGCGCGTCGGTGTCGTCGAGCAGCGCGCGCATGTCGGCGGCGTTGACGTGAATGCCGTCGAGACCGCCCCATTCGCGCACCGCGGCCTGCACCAGCGCAGCGACGCTGGCCTCGTCGGCGATGTCGCAGTGCTGGCCGCGCGCCGTGCCGCCGTCGGCGACGATGCGCGCCGCGACGCGCTCGGCGGCGCCGCCGTCGAGATCGCCGACCAGCACGGCCGCGCCCTCATCGGCCAGACGCCGCGCCGTTTCCGCGCCGATGCCGGAGCCGCCACCGGCGACGATCATCACCTTGCCTGCCAGCCTGCGCATCGCCATGTCTCCCGCTGCCTTGCGGCGATCCGCCGCGCGTTCACGTCCGGGCCTGCGCGCCGGCGTCGATCCGGCCGCTGCCCGGCCGGCGTTCAGCCGTCCCGGTTCGCGGTCGCCGCGTCGAGGAAGGCCGGCCGCTCGCCGCCGCCGTGCAGCACGAGGTTGGTGCCGGACAGATAGGCGGCAGCGTCCGAGGCCAGCCAGGCGCAGGCCTCGCCGATGTCGGCCGGCGTCGCCAGGCGCCCGAGCGGAATCGTCCGCGCGACCGCCGCGACGCCGGCTTCGTCGCCGAAATGCAGATCGGCGTGCTCGGTCAGCACCGGCCCGGGGCTGACGGCGACGACGCGCGTCTTCGGTGCCCACTCGACGGCCAGCGTCTGCACGAGATTCAGCACGCCGGCCTTGGCGGCACCGTAAGCGGCGGTGCCCGGCGAGGCGCGCAGGCCGCTGACGCTGCCGATGAAGACGATGACGCCGCCGCGCGGCTGCGCCTGCATCATCGCGTTGGCCTTCTGCGCCAGGTGCAGCGGCGCCAGCAGGTTCAGCTGGATGATCTTCTCGTGCAGGCGCGGCGAGGCCTTGTCGGCCATCGCGAACGGCGCGCCGCCGGCGTTGTTGACGAGCACGTCGAGGCGGCCGTGGCGCTGCGCGATCTGCGCGAACAGCGCCTCGACTGCCGCCGCATCGCGCACGTCGGCGGCGACGAACTCGGCGCGGCGGCCGTCGACCTCCGGCAGCGCGTCCGGCGCCTCACGGCCGCAGACGACGACCGCATCGCCCTGCGCCAGGAAACGCTCGCTGATGCCGCGGCCGACGCCCTTGGCGCCGCCGGTGACGAGCACGGTTCTCGGTGATTGCGCCATCCTCTTTCTGCAGCCTCGGCGAGTGTTCCCGCGCACTGTACGCAGCCGCGGCGGTGCCGGCCTCATCTCTCTGAACGAGCCGGCCGCGCAGGGCCGGCGCTCAGGCGTCGGGCGGCCGCAGCCTGAGGATCACGGCGCCGGCGCCGGGCAGGGCCTGCACGCCGAGCACGGCCGCGCCTTCGGCGGAGACGACGCGCCCGCCGCTGAGTTCGAGCCGATAGCCAGCGGGGTACTGGCGCGGCGCCGTGAACACGAGCGTCGGGGCGGACAGCGCGGGATCCGGCGTGTAGCGCAGCTCGAACGTGCGGCGGTCCGGATCGTAGCCGTAGTGCTCGGGCGTGCCGGCGACAGCCATCGGATAGGGCTCGGACAGCACGTCGAGCTTGGCGCCGCGCAGCGTGCGGTTGTCGTCGTCGTCGTCGAACAGGCCGCCGTCGCCGGCGCCGCCGGGCACGTCGACCCAGTCCTTGTAACCCCAGTACATCCAGCCGATGCGGCGGCTGTCGGCGAGCGCGATCAGGCGCCGGATCTGATGCAGATCCTGGGTGTCGCCGAATTCGTTGAACAGCGGCGGCGCCGCCATGCGCGCCGCGGTGGCCTCGGCGTTATCGAAAACCCGGCCGTCGAGCGCCGGGCAAAGGCCGTAAGCCGGCGCCTGCGATTCCTGATCCGGCTGGCCGGTGAGGATCGCCGGCAGGCAGTACGCATGAAAGGCAAAGCCGACCGCGCCGATCCCCGCCGGCGGCGCGGCCAGCCAGGACGACACGCTGAAGTCGAAGAAGATGTGCGGCTCGTACCAGACGATGCCGTCGGCATCTTCCGCTCGCACCGCCGCCGCGAGCTTGTCCTGCAAAGGTTGCAGCGACAGCCGATCGAACTGCGGGCAACCGGCCGGCTGCGAGCAGAGCAGGTTCTGCGTGCCGGCCGCCGGCTCGTTGAACAGGTCGTAGCCGGCCAGCTGGGCGCGATAGGGCCGAAGGGCAACGACGATCTGCCGCCAGGCGTCGGCAAAGGCGTCCTGGATTCCGTCGCGGTTGGCGTACAGGTTGTCGAACGCGCGGGCGGCGGCGAGGTTGTAGAGGTTCAGCGCGCCCGCGTCGGGCACAGCCGGCAGCCCGTCGGTCAAGGTCGCCCAGTCGGGAAAGCCGGCGCCGAGGGTCTGCTCGTTGTAGAGATCCTGATGAAACTCCGGCATCACGAACAAGCCCTGCTCGGCGATCAGCCGCGCCTGTCGCAGGTACTGGGCCAGATAGGCGGCGTCGTACTGTCCGCGCTCCGGTTCGAGCCCCTTCCAGAACCAGGCCAGACGGACCGCGTTGAAGCCGGCGTCGCGTATCAGCCGCACATCGTCCGCAGTGAAACTCTCCGGCGGCGGATAGTACGGCGCGGTTTTGTGCGCGAGCTGCAGGCCGTGCAGGATCACGACCCGGCCCTGCTGGTCGCGCAGCCAGCGGCCGTCCGCGCGCAGCGGCCCGGTCGAGCGCGACAGCATGTCGGCCGCCGCCGGCGCGTCGGACGACCCGCAGCCGGCCGCGCCGAGGATCAGGGCCGCGGCCGCCGCGGCGCGGCACCACCGCATCACGGGCTTTCGAACTGCCATCCGAACTCCGTGATCGTGATCCGGGTGCTGGTGCCGCGCAGCGTGACGCCGGTGTGGCGCTGGTCTTTCAGATAGCGCTGGATGAACTGCCGCGATTTCGCCGGCAGCGTGTCGAGCGCGGCCAGAGTCTCGGCCGGCACTTCGATGTCGCCGCTGAAACGGCGCGACATCGCGCCGAGACCGCGGCCGGCCGGCAGCTGGCGGATGGTGTCGACGGTGTGCAGGATCAGATCGAGATGCTGATCCGGCGCGAACCAGATGCGCAGCGCCTGCGGCGGGCAGTAGAAGTTGAAATCGGGCAGCTCGCCGGCCCAGTCGTCATCGCCGCTGACCGTCGCGTGCGCGGCCAGCGCGGCGAGCTGGTCCATGTTGCGGGAGAAGTACGCGTCTTCGCTCGGCGCGGCGTCGTCCAGCGAGCTGTCGTACGGCCGGTTGTCGAGCAGCACGCCGCGCAGCGGCCGGTCGGTGCGAGTGAAGGCCCAATGCGAGGCGTCCAGGTCCTGGTAGTCCTTCTCCCAGTAGCCGGTATGGCCCGCGGCGTCCTCGCCTTCGACGCGCAGGATGCGGTGCGCCATGTCGACGCCGACCTTGTGCACGCTGATGTTCTGCGTGATCGCGCCGCGGATCTTCGGCTGCCGCTGCCAGTCGAAGGTCGGCAGCTGGATCGCCGGATTGCTGACGCCGCGCTGGTCTTCGTAGGAATAGTCGAAGAACAGGCCGTCGTCGCCGCATAGATCGAAATCGTAGTTGCGCGTGTAGAGATCGCCGTAGCGATTGACGGTGAAGATCGTCGAACCGCTGGCCGACAGATTCACGCCGCGGAACTGGCCGCGTCGCGGGCCGCACATTTCGTAGCTGCCGTCGGGCGGCAGCCAGGGATCGTTGAGGGTGTAGCGCTGGCCGTCTGCGCGCAGCGACCAGATGTGCGACACCTTGCCGTTGCCGACCGCGTGCAGGTTGTCGGCGGGATCGGTCCAGTGCACGTCCTCGGCGGGCGAAATCACGGTCCAGCTCCAGGCCCGGTAGTCCGGCGGCAGCTGGTAGCCGAGACCCAGCCACAGCGGCGCGCCCCAGCGCGACGACCAGTTGAAACGCGCGTAGTCCTTGAGCGCGTTGTCCATGCCGTAGATGCCGCCGTCGGCACGGATGGCGATCAGCTCGTCGTCGTCCGCGGCGATGCCGATCACGGTGCCGGCGAGGCATGACGGCATCGTCACCGCGACCCACGGCTGGTGGATGCCGGTGACGGCGGTGTTCGACTTGAACCAGACCTTGCCGTCGCGCAGCGCGAACTGGTAGCGACGGTTGAAGGTCTCGGTGTCCGTGCGCAGGAAGACCTGTTCCGGCAGGTCCGCGGGGCCGCTGCCGACGGCATCGGCGGCCAGACCGTTGCCGAGGTCCGGGCCGGTCGCCTCGGGCCGGGTATCGTCTTCCCGGCCCAGCGCGCCTTCGAGTCCGATCGTGCCGACCGGGATGCACGGCAGCAGCACGGCGGACGGGTCCGGCTGCGGCATGAACGGCGTATCCGGCCACGGCATGGCCGGGGGATCGCTCGCCGACGTTTCGCTGCGCCCGCAGGCACCGAGCGTCAGCAGCACGGGAAGCAGGACCGCCAGCGCTTTTTTCATCGACAGGCTCCGCATCACAGCCAGCCCAGCAGGCCGCCGAACAGCAACAGGCTCGCCGCGACCACGCCGCCGAGCGCGGCGACGGCCTTGAGCTGCTGGCGCGTGTCCGGCAGGTCGTGGACCCAGTAGGCCACCAGGAAGAACGGCAGGTAGCCGATGACGAACACGAGATAGGGAAAGCCGCGATTCCAGTAACGGTATTCCCAGGTGAGCGCCCCGATGGCGTTGAGCCAGCACTCGACCGCCACCGCCAGCGCCGAATTCAGCGCGGCGAAGAACAGCCGGTTGTTGATGCCGAGAATCCTGAGCCGCGGGTCGGCCGGCAGCAGCAGCAGCGAGCTCACGCCCATGACCGCGAACATCAGGCAGATCTCGACGTTGAGGCCGATCAGGATCAGGTAGGCCGTGTCGCCGGGCGCGCCCCAGACCGGCGCGTACTGCGTGAAATGGAAGACCAGGCCGTTCCAGATTTCGTTGATCCAGTCCATGAACCAGAACGCCAGACCGCCCAGCACGACCGGCCACCGGCGCGCGCGAACCTGCTCCGCGTAGACATACACGACGATCAGCAGCAGGGGGATGACGTACCACTTGAAGTGCGTCGGATCGCGCAGGAGACCCAGCGCGCGCGCAGCGGATTCGGCGGATATCATGAGGACCGGGGAGAACAAAATAGATGCGCGGTATTTTTCCGTCGCCACGCCAAGCTGCGGTAATGACGGCCGGCCAGATCCTTAGGCACAACGGCCAGTCGGTGCTCGGCTCGGTATCGGCGGCTTATGTCCAGGCGCTGCTCGATACGGCCGCGGCGCGCGGCGTCGAGCGCGGCCGGCTTGCGGCCGAAGCCGGCATCGAAATGCGGCATCTCGACGATCCCGCCTGGCGTCTCGACCTCAACGGTCTGCTGCGTTTGTTCGACCTCGCGCGCCACGCCGGCGGCGACGACCTGATCGGCCTGCACATGGGCATGCAGGTGCGGCCGCGTACCTTCAGCGCGCTCGGCTACGCTGCCATGAGCTGCAACACGCTCGGCGAAGCGGTGGCATTGATCCCGCGCTACGAAAGCCTGGTCTACGACGGCGGCAGCACGGTGGTGAGCACCAGCGGCGGACGGGTGCGGCTGGCCTGGCGCTCCGGCATGCCGGACGGCGAGCGCATGCGCCCGGTCAACGAAGCGATCGTCGCCGGCTGGCTCAGCTTCGGGCGCTGGATCACCGGCATCCGCGGCGAGATCCGCGAAGCCTGCTTCCAGCACCGGCGGCCGGCCGGCGGGAACGAGTACGAGCGCCTGTTCGGCTGCCCGGTGCGCTTCAATGCCGAAGACAACGCCCTGAGCTTCGACATCGCGCTGCTGGCGACGCCGCTGGTCCAGCACGACGCGCAATTGCGCCTGCTGATGGAGCAAAGGGCGCGCGAACAGCTGCAGCAGATTCACGGCGCGCAACTGACGCCGCGCGTGGTCGTGGCCATCCGCCAGCGCCTGCCGCAGCGGGCGCCGACGGCTTCGGAGATCGCGCAGGCGCTGGACCTGAGCGAGCGCAGCCTGCGCCGCCGACTGCAGGCCGAGCGCGTGTCGTTCGGCGATCTGCTCGTGCAGGTGCGTCGCGAACTGGCGCTGCACTACCTCGCCCAGCCGGATCTGGGCCTGTCCGAAATCACGCTGCTGCTGGGTTACGGCGAGCAGAGCTCCTTCACCGCCGCATTCAAGAGCTGGCTCGGCCTGCCACCGGGCGAATACCGGCAACGGCATTTCGCGAGCCCAGCGCACGGCGGATAGCCATCGCGCCCGCAGCGCGGGCGCCAGAGCGCTCACCCGAAAGGACGAAGAGTACGGAGCCTCGCTTGCGGGACCATGCCGGCCACACGTGCCGCCAAGGCCAGGACGATGAACGCCCCCGCGCAAAACACCCCCAGCAAGCCGGTGCCCGAAGGCCGGTACGCGCAGCTGCCGAACGGCTATCGCATCCACTACCTCGACGAAGGCCAGGGTCCGGTCGTCGTGTTCCTGCACGGCTCCGGTTCCGGCGCCTGCGGCTACTCGAACTTCAAGGGCAACTACCGCGAGCTGGTCGCCGCCGGTTACCGCGTGATCCTGCCGGACCTGATCGGCTACGGCTATTCGGACAAGCCGGACGACGTCGAGTACCCGCTGTCGTTCTTCATCGAATGCGTGAAGCAGACGCTCGATCAGATCGGCGTCTCTAAGGTCACGCTGATCGGCAACTCGCTGGGCGGCGCGATCGCGCTCGGCTACGCGCTCGACTATCCGCAGCAGGTCGAGAAGCTGGTACTGATGGCGCCGGGCGGCGTCGAGGACCAGCCGGACTACTTCAAGATGCCGGCGATGGCGTTCATGAAGGAAGTGTTCATGTCGGCGGCGCCGGTGACGCCGGAACGCCTGCGCTACTTCATGGAAAACGCGCTGGTCCACGACAAGTCGCTGATCGACGATGCGCTGGTCGCCGAGCGCCACGCGCTGATGCGCCTGCAGAACCCGCAGGTCGTCAAGACGATGAAGGTGCCGAACATGACGTCGCGCCTCGGCGAAATCCGCTGCCCGGCACTCGGCTTCTGGGGCATCAACGAGAAGATGATGCCGGAGACCGGCATCCTCAAGCTCGCCAAGGGCATTCCCAATCTGCGCATGATCACGGTGCCGAACTGCGGGCACTGGGTGATGGTCGAGCATCGCGATTTCTTCAATCGCATGGTCGCCGACTTCCTGCGGAACGGCTGACGCGATGGCCCTGCCGCAGACGTCCATCGTCGCGCTCGGCGACGAGCTGTATACCGCGCTGCGCGCGCGCCGCACGATCGCGCCGCTGTCGGGCCGCGTCGATGGCATCGACATCGACGACGCCTACAACATCTCGCTGCACTTCCTGCACCGCCGCCTCGCCGACGGCGAGAAGCTGATCGGCAAGAAGATCGGCGTCACCAGCAAGCCGGTGCAGGACATGCTCGGCGTGCACCAGCCGGACTTCGGCTTCCTGACCGACCGCATGCAGGTGAAGAACGGCGCCGTCGTCAGCCTCAAAGGCAGCGGCCTGATCCAGCCGCGCGCAGAAGGCGAGATCGCCTTCGTGCTGAAGAAGGATCTCAAGGGGCCGGGCGTCACCGAGGATCAGGTGCTCGACGCCACCGACTACGTGCTGCCTTGCTTCGAGATCGTCGATTCGCGCATCGACGACTGGAAGATCCGGATCCAGGACACCGTCGCCGACAACGCCTCGTGCGGCGTGTTCGTGGTCGGCGATGATCGCGTCAAGCCGCACGCGCTCGATCTCGCCGCGGTGAAGATGGACATCACCAAGAACGGCGCGCACGCCGCGTCCGGCATCGGCGCCGCCGTGCAGGGCCATCCGGCCACCGCGGTCGCCTGGCTCGCCAACACGCTCGGCCGCTACGGCATTCCGTTCCTGAAGGGCGAAATCATCCTGTCCGGTTCGCTGGCGCCGCTGCTGCCGGCGGTGCCGGGCGACCGCTTCCACCTGACGCTCGCCGGCATCGGCGAAGCGGCTATCGGCTTCGAGGCTTAAACCAGATGTCCAAGATCAAGTGCGCCATCATCGGCCCGGGCAACATCGGCACCGACCTGCTCTACAAGCTGCGCCGCTCGAAGGTGCTCGAACCGGTGTGGATGGTCGGCGTCGACCCGAGCTCGGAAGGTCTGGCGCGGGCGCGTGAGTACGGCCTGAAGACGACCGACCAGGGCGTCGACGGCCTGGTGCCGCACGTCAAGGCCGATGGCGTGCAGATCGCCTTCGACGCGACCAGCGCCTACGTGCACAAGGACAATTCCGACAAGCTCAATGCGCTCGGCGTGATGATGATCGATCTCACGCCGGCGGCGATCGGCCCGTACTGCGTGCCGCCGATCAATCTGAAAGAGCACGCCGGCAAGCGCGAGATGAACGTCAACATGGTCACCTGCGGCGGCCAGGCGACGATCCCGATGGTCTACGCCGTGTCGCGCGTGCAGAAGGTGAAGTACGCCGAGATCATCGCCACGGTGTCATCGAAGTCGGTCGGCCCCGGCACGCGCAAGAACATCGACGAGTTCACGCGCACCACGGCCGGCGCGGTCGCCAGGGTCGGCGGCGCCGATCAGGGCAAGGCCATCATCGTCATCAACCCGGCCGAACCGCCGATGATCATGCGCGACACCATCCACTGCCTGACGGTCGACGAACCGAAGCAGAAGGAGATCGAACAGTCGGTGCGCGACATGGTCGCCGAAGTGCAGAAGTACGTGCCGGGCTACCGGCTCGTCAACGGCCCGGTGTTCGACGGCCATCGCGTGACCAGCTTCATGCAGGTCGAAGGGCTGGGCGACTTCCTGCCGAAGTACGCCGGCAATCTCGACATCATGACCGCGAGCGCGACGCGCACCGCCGAGATGTTCGCCGAGGAAATCCTCGCCGGGCGCCTCTCGCTCGACGCCGTCGCGGCCTGAGCGCGCGGCGATGCGTATTCCGATCGAGCAGCGCATGCTCCAGGCCGATGCTCTGTGGCGGCGCGGCGACACGCTGCGGGCAGCCGGCGATGGCGCCGGTGCCTACCGCCTCTACACCGAGGCGCACGATCTGATCATGGACTGCCCTTCGCTGCACGAGCGCGCGCACCGCAAGCTGGGCCTGGTATCGGCACGGCACGGCCATCGCGGCGAGCGACTGACCGACCGTCTGCTCGTGTGGCTGGCGCCGCTTGGCGTGTTCGAGCTAATCGCGATGGCGCAGCGTTCGAGCGTGACGTTCGCTGCCGCCTGCAGACGACGGCTCGCCGCAGCGCAGCACACATAAAGATTTTTCCGGCCGCGGATGACACGAATTCCACGCAGCGGCAGCGATCGGCAACCACGCCGCCGTCTGCCGTGAACGCCGCGGCCCAGCGCACTCAATGGAGTCAGCCATGAATCTCAAGGGCATCAAGATCAAAGTGCATGACATGTCGCTGCGCGACGGCATGCACCCGAAGCGTCACCAGATCACGATCGAGCAGATGAAGACCATCGCCAAGGGTCTCGACGAGGCCGGCGTGCCGCTGATCGAGGTCACTCACGGCGACGGCCTCGGCGGCGCGTCGGTCAACTACGGCTTTCCGGCGGCCAGCGACGAGGAATACCTGCGCGCGGTGATTCCGCTGCTCCATCAGGCCAAGGTCTCGGCGCTGCTGCTGCCGGGCATCGGCACCGTCGATCACCTGAAGATGGCGGCGGACTGCGGCGTGACGACGATCCGCGTCGCCACGCACTGCACGGAAGCCGATGTTTCCGAGCAGCACATCAGCCTCGGCCGCAAGATGGGCCTCGACACCGTCGGCTTCCTGATGATGGCGCACATGATCGAGCCGGCACAGCTGGTCGAGCAGGCCAAGCTAATGGAAAGCTACGGCGCCAACTGTATCTACGCGACCGATTCGGCCGGCTACATGCTGCCGGACGATGTTACGGCGCGCACCGGCGCGCTGCGCGACGCGCTCAAGCCGGAAACCGAGATCGGCTTCCACGGCCACCACAACCTGTCGATGGGTGTCGCCAACTCGATCGCCGCGGTCGCCGCCGGCGCGCGGCGCATCGACTGCGCCTGCGGCGGCATGGGCGCCGGTGCCGGCAACACGCCGATGGAAGTGTTCGTGGCCGTGTGCAACCGTATGGGCATTGAGACCGGCGTCGACGTGTTCAAGGTCAGCGACGTCGCCGAGGATCTGGTCACGCCGATCATGGACTTCCCGGTGCGCATCGACCGCAACTCGCTGACGCTCGGCTACGCCGGCGTCTATTCGAGCTTCCTGCTGTTCGCCAAACGCGCCGAAGCCAAGTACGGCGTGCCGGCGCGCGAGATCCTGCTCGAACTCGGCCGCCAGAAGATGGTCGGCGGCCAGGAAGACATGATCGAGGACACCGCGATCACCATGGCCCGCGAGCGCGGCTTGCTGAAGACGGCCAGCGCGGCCTGAAGCACATGGCCGGCTGGTCGACCGCGGACATCCCGCCGCTGCATGGACGCCGCGCGCTCGTCACCGGCGGCGCCGCGGGGCTCGGCTTCGAGGTCGCGCGCACGCTGGCGGCGGCCGGCGCCGAGGTGCTGATCGCCGACCGCAACGTCGCCGGCGGCGAAGCCGCCGCGCGGCAGCTCGCGACCGGCGGCGGCCGCGCCCGCTTCGCGGCACTCGATCTCGGCGATCTGGAATCGGTGCGCCGTTTCGCCGCCGACGTCAGCGCCGACGAGCGGCCGCTCGACATCCTCGTCAACAACGCCGGGCTGCTGCCGCGCCTCGACCGCGCCACCACGCGCGACGGCTTCGAGCTGAAGTTCGGCGTCAGCCATCTCGGCCACCACGCCCTGACCGGCCTGCTGCTGCCGGCACTGCTGCGCAGCGGGCAGGCGCGCGTGGTCAGCGTGTCGAGCATCGTCCATCGCCACGCGGCGATCGACTTCGGCGATCTGCAGGCCGAGCACCGCTACGAAGGCCAGCGCGCCTACGGCCAGACCAAGCTCGCCTGTTTGATGTACGCGCTGGCGCTGCAGCGGCGCGCGCAGGCCGCAGGCTGGCCGCTGGCCAGCCTCGCCGCGCATCCCGGCGTCGCCCGCACGGCGATCGGCGAAGCGCGCATGACCGAACCGAGCCGGCGCTGGCGCGACCGCGTCGAAGTGCTGCTGTATCGCGCGACGATGCGCTGGGGCGGCCAGTCCGCGGCCGAGGGTGCGCTGCCGCTGCTGTACGCGGCGACCGACCCGCGCGCGCGCGGCGGCGGCTTTTACGGTCCGCGCGGCCTCGGCGAACTGCGCGGCGCACCGGTCCAGGTGCAGCCGGCTCGGCATGCGCAGGACAACGCTGTCCAGGATCGCCTCTGGCAGATTTCCGAGGCGCTGACCGGGGTCCGCTACCCGGCGTAAGCGCGGTCTTTCCAGGTCCTGGCACGTTTGTCGCTGTCCGAGCGGCAGCGCGCGTCGGTTTGCGTTCAGCCAGCCTCCGCTAGAGTCGCGCGCCCGCCTTTCGGAAGGATCCGCCCCATGCGCGCCAAGACGCTGCTGTCCGCCGTTGCCATCGCCACCATGCTGCTGCTCGGTGCCTGCGGCGGCGGCAACGGCGATGCCGAACCACCCTACGACTGGTCGGCGCTGTCGACGACGCTCGACGGCTTCGTCGGCGACGGCGACAGCCAGGTCAAGGGCTACAACTTCGCGCTCGCCGTCGGCGGCCACCTGCGCTACAGCCGCGCCGGCGGCGACATGGCGGCCGATGCGGTGATCCCGATCGCCTCGGCGAGCAAGGCGCCGTCGGCGACCGTGATCCTGTCGCTGGTCAAGGATGGGGTCCTCGACCTCGATACGCCGGTCGCCGACTACATCGGCGACGTCATCGACTGGCCGCTCGCCAAGAGCGACATCACCCTGCGCATGCTGCTGAACCACACCTCGGGTCTGCCGTTCAGCACGCCGTGCATGGACAACGACAACACCACGCTGCAGGACTGCACGCAGGAGATCGCCAACGCGACGCTGAACTCGCTGCCCGGCCGGCGCTTCGGCTACAGCGGCGCCGGCTATCAGGTCGCCGGCTTCGTGGCCGCGCACGTCAGCGGCAAATCCTGGCAGACGCTGGTCCAGGAGCGCCTCGCCGGCCCGCTCGGCATGAGCACCCTCAGTTACGGCGACACGCAGAACCCGCGCATCGGCGGCGGCGCCGTCGCCAGTGCCACGGATTACCTGAAGTTCGCGCAGCTGTATCTGAACGGCGGCAAGGTCGGCAACACGCAGATCATCAGCAGCGCGCAGGTCGAGACCGCCAAGACCAGCCAGGTCCAGGGCCTGCCCGTCTATTACACGCCGGTGCCGGACGGCAGCGGCCTGAACGGCTACAGCTTCGGCTGGTGGATCTCGGATGCAGCGGAACATCCGGGCAGCGCCGGGCCGGAACTCAGCGATCCGGGCCTGCTCGGCACGACGCCGTGGCTCGACTTCGATCAGCGCTACGCCGCTGTCGTGCTGATCACGAGCACCACCGACAACGGCGTGGCGATCTGGCACGCCGTGCGTCCGGACATCCTCGCGCAGCTCAATCCGGCACAGCCCTGAGGCGTGCGGCCGGATCTCGCCGGGCCCGCGCCGCGCCGCCTCAGGGACAGCGCGCCGGCGTGCCCTCGATCGCGAAACTGCGGCTGACGCCCTCGTACGGCACCGGTGCCGCATCGGCCGACGCGCGCGACACGCCGACATGGCGGATGCGATACGTGCCGGCCGCGGTGTTCGCCGGCACGCGCCAGATCGCTTCGGCGGTCGAGCCGGCCGAGACGTGCAGCAGGCGCGACACCGGATCGGGTTTGCCGTGCCACACGAACGACAGCTCCGGGTCCTTGTCGGTGGCGACCACGGTCCAGCCGCCGGCCGCGTCCTGGCGCTCGACGTAGAGATACGAGGCCATCGTCCGCAGGTCGTTGCCGGGGTAGCCGGCGACGAAGCTGACGTCGACGGTATCGCCCTGCGCATAGCTCGCCTGCGCGTCGCTGGCGATCTTGCCGAACTCGGCGTTCGTGTCGATGGTGACCGGTGAGGCGTCGCCGGGTGCAAGCGCATCCGGCGCGATGCCCTCCGGCGCCGGTTCGCCGGCCGCCATCGTCAGCGCCAGCCGACGCGCCTCCTGCTGCACGGCGGCGAGCTGCCAGGGCCCGAAGTAGGTCGAGGCGCCCTCGTAGAGCTGCGCGGTGTATTCCTCGCGCGTCGCCATGTAGTCGAAGTAGGCGTTGGCGAGGCCGGCGATGACGACGGTGTCGACGCCGGCCGGCGCCAGCGCGTCGAGCACGGTCTGGCGCAGGCGGCGCCCGGCCATCGTCGTCGTTTCCCACGGAATGCCGAGGATCGCGAGATTGCCGATGCGCAGGATCTGGATCGGCGCCGGCGTCGTGGTCGCCGGCGCGAGCGGTGGCTTCTCGGCCTGGCAGTCGTTCTGCGGCAGCTGCGCCTCGGTCGCGCACAGCAGCGGCGTGAGGATGTCGTAGGCGAGCACGCCGGGGAACGGAATCGTCAACGGCCGCACGACGTCGAGATCGGCGATCACCGACTGCGTGCCGTTGAAGATGCCGTTGTAGTGATGGCGCACCGCGTCCCAGTACGGCACCGGCGCGACGTTGGCGCAGGCGTAGCCGGCCGCGCCGAGGTCCGGCGCGTTGGCGCCGCCGGCGAGCTTGCTGACGCCGACCGCGCCGGCGCAGGTGCGTTTGGGCTCGTCGGCATAGAGCGAGGCCGGCAGGTCCGGATAGTTCAGCGACGTGGCGAGCGCCGGATCGTCGACCGTGATCGCGGTCATGTCGACGTAGAAGAATCGGTAGTCGACCGGACCGCTCAAAGCGCTGCCCTGCGCGTACTGCTTCAGGGCCTGCGCGAGCTGCTTGGTGCCGCTCAGAACCGTCGCCTTCTGCATGCCGAGCGCGTAGCCCGGCTGGTCGAGGTCGTAGGGATCGTCGGTGCCATGGCGGAAGCGGTACGGCACGCCCTGTCCGGGCCCGTCCTTGCCGTCCATATCCTTGTCGAACACGAACAGGTCCGGGATCGAGTTGCCCTCGTCGGACTGCGCGAACGCGGCGACGAAGTTGTCGCTGCCATCGGGCCCGCTTTCGGTGTCCGGCACGTAGCGCGTGCCCATCATCCGCTCGAAGCTCAGGCCGGCCCAGCCCTTGCTGTCGCTGGAGATCAGCAGCTCGTGATTGCCCATCGTCGTCGGGTGCACGCCGAACCAGTTGATGACGCCGGCGGCGCTACCGTTGCCACGCACCAGGCTCAGCTGCAGGAAGCGCTTGTCGACGTCGACTTCATGGCCGTCGGCGTCGACATACTGCGCACGCTCGGCCGGCGAGTTCTGCATGTAGGCCGGCGGATCGCGGCTGCGGTTGGCATTCAGCAGCTCGCCGATCGACATGCGGATCGGCGCGCTGGCCGGATGCGCCTCGAGGTTGGCGTGCGCGCGGCGGATCGCCTGCACGATGCCGTCGACCATCACCTTGAAGTTGTCGGCGTCGTACGGACTGGTGCTCAGCACCAGCGATTGCACGTAGTTGTAGACGTCGTTGATGAACTGCGGCGTGCCGGCCGGCAGATTCGGCAGCACCGTCTCGTCACCGTAGCCGCCGGGCGCCGAATGCGTGTGCGTCGCCGAAATCATCACGTTGTCCGGACCGTAGTACTGGCTCAGCAACGGATCGGCGGCGATCGCCTTCATTACCTCCTGGTGCTCCAGCGCGGTCACGAACGCGTGGTCGTCGGAGACGAACACCACGCGCTTGCCGTTGCACGGCGAGGCGATCGCGAAGGCCCGCGCGTACAGGCGGGTGTGGATGCCGTTCTGCGCCTGCGGCGGCAGCACCATGCCGGCGAGGTCGGCGTGCCCGGTCGCGTCGCCGCCGATCGGACCGGTGACGTCGTAGAGGCCGCTGCCGAAGCGGAAGCCCTCGTTGCCGCGACAGCCGTCGTCCGGCTGCGCACCGACGTTCTGGCGCGGCGTCTCCAGCGGGCCGGGCGCATCGGGCTGATGGCTGTCGGTGTAGGCGACGCCGTTGACGACGAGGTCCGGCGTACTGCCGACGGCGAGCGCCGGACTGTCCAGCACGCATTGCGCGGCGGCCGGCAGCATCGTGGCCGACGCTTCGCCCTGCGCGTCGTGCGACGCGCGCCCGCAGGCGGCGACGAGCGCGAGCAGCGACAAGCCGGCCAGCGTGCATCCCCGACGACGCCAATCCCCAGGGAACCGCTGAGAAAGTTCCGTCGTCGTGGCGAGGCGCCGCAGGCGACCAAGCCATCCAGCGGCGCACGACGCAAGTGGCATCTCCGGATCGCCACGGTCGCTGCGCGACCTCGCGATGACGGAGTGATTCAGACCTTCCCCAGCGATCATGCAAGCACCCGCCCCCAACGGATGTTCGCGCAACGTGCGACGACGGTTCGACTTTATGACGCGGGGATGACGGCCGTGAAGGCGATGCGGCGCGCAGGGCTATGTTTACTACTGCGCATCGCGCGAGACGCGATGCGGCGACGCAAAGAAACAGTGCGCCGCCCGCGGCGATGCCCGCGGACGGCGCACGATGCGCAAGGCGCGTGCGTGCTTACCAGTGCGTCGGCTTCGGATTGCGCTCGTCGAAGCCCATCTGGTGCCAGTACGGATAGACCGGCGTGCGGCGGCTGACGGCGTCGAGGCGGCCGACCTGCTCGCTCGTGAGCTGCCAGCCGACCGCGCCGAGGTTCTGCTTGAGCTGCTCCTCGTTGCGCGCACCGATCACCAGATTGGCGACGCTCGGCCGCTGCAGCAGCCAGTTCAGCGCGACCTGCGCGACCGTCTTGCCGGTCTCGGCGGCGAGCTCGTCGAGCACGTCGACGACGCGATACAGGTCTTCGTCGGCGACCGGCGGACCGCCGGCCTCGCCACCCTGCGCGATGCGACCCGCCTGCGGCGGCTGGCCACGGCGCAGCTTGCCGGTCAGGCGGCCCCAGCCGAGCGGGCTCCAGACCATCGTGCCGAGACCCTGGTCGAGCGCGAGCGGCATCAGCTCCCACTCGTAGTCGCGGCCGAGCAGCGAGTAGTAGCCCTGATAGGCGACGTGACGCGACCAGCCGTGGCGATCCGACGCGGCCAGCGACTTCATCACCTGCCAGCCGGAGAAGTTCGAGCAGCCGAAGTAGCGGATCTTGCCGGCGCGCACCAGGCCCTCCAGCGTCGACAGCGTTTCCTCGACCGGCGTCAGCGCGTCGAAGCCGTGCATGAAGTAGAGGTCGATGTAATCGGTGCCGAGGCGCTTGAGGCTGGCCTCGCAGGCGCGGATCAGGTGATGGCGCGACGAGCCCTTGTCGTTCGGACCATCGCCCATCGTGAACGTGGCCTTGGTCGAGATCAGCACGCGCTCGCGGCGCCCTTTGAGCGCCTGGCCGAGAATCTCCTCGGACGCGCCGCGCGAATAGACGTCGGCGGTGTCGAAGAAGTTGAGCCCGGACTCCAGGCAGACGTCGACCAGACGGCTCGCTTCCTTGACGTCGGTCGCGCCCCACTTGCTGAACATCTCGCCGACGCCGCCGAACGTGCCGGTGCCGAGGCTGAGCACCGGCACCTTCAGTCCGGAGCGGCCGAGTTGTCTGTATTCCATGATCCTTTCCTTCTTTGCGCTTGGGGGATTTCGGGGTGTGCCGGCCCGGCTTGTACCGAGCGGTAACACGGGCGAGTTTACACGAGCCGACGCCGCGTTCCGGGCGTACCGGACACTCGCGCCAGGTCTGCACCGCAGCCGACCGAACATCAGGTCCGCCGCTATCGCATCGAAACCATCGGCGCGGCGATCAAGCCGAGGATCGATGCCGCCGACGCACCGCTTGCCCAGGTCGCCGCCACGATCTGCGCCTTCGTCCTGCTGACGCAGGGGCCGTACACGATCCGCTCGCACGCCCAGAAAACTCCGAGCTCAGGATCGACGCCAGGGCCGGCGCGATCCGACGCGTGCGGCAGAAGATCAGGATGGGCATCATGTCGGCGCGCAGCCAACTGCAGATCGTCGATCCGGCGAACGCGCAGCAAGGCGTCAGACAGACCCAGCTGGCCCGGAACCAGCGCCCGTCGTTTCGGAAGATCGCATGAAAGCCTGGTTCGCCCTCTTGCTCAGTCTCGTCGCCGCTCCGGCTTTCGCGCAGAAAGTCGTCACCGCGTTCCCGTCGACGACCGATCCGGCCGCGACGTATCTCATCTATCTGCATGGCCGGGTCGTCGAGAATCTCGGGCCGCGCCCGACAGATTCGAGCTTTGGCCTGTACGACTACCCGGCCATCCTCGAGACCCTTGCCGGCAAGGGTGCTACGGTCATTTCCGCTCAGCGAAGACCCAATACCGACGTCAATGAGTACGCCGGTCTCGTCATTGCTCAGATCGAGGCGGCGATTCGCAGCGGCGTTCCCCCCGAGCACATCGTCGTCGTCGGCTTCTCCAAGGGCGGAGATATCGCCATTCATGTTTCCAGCTTCCTGCGTCGACCGCAGGTGCGTTTCGTACTGCTTGCCGCATGCTGGCCGCGACCGGGCGAACCTCAACTTCGCTTGACCGGCCGGGTTCTATCCATCTACGAGACCAGCGACACGCTTGCCGGCAACAGCTGCGCGCCGCTTGCTCAGCACCCGGAGAAACCGCAGTCCTTTGAAGAAATATCCATCTCCACGGGCCGGTCGCATGGCGCGTTCTACACGCCGATGAAAGAATGGACAGAGCCTGTGCTGGCTTGGATTCATAAGGGCGGCTGATGCAGGCCTTGGGGCCGACGGACATGGCCCGCCACGGCTCCGTGCCGGGGTCTCCCCGGCCACGCAATTTCTCGTCGGTGCGTGCGATCATCAGCGCGTGATGACATCCCCGCCTGCGCCGCTGCCGGTCCGCGACGGCGTCGGCCCGAGCTACGTGCTCCTGCCGGCCGGCGCCTGGCCGAACATGCTCGCCTTTCTGATCGAACGCTTCCCGGCGATCGATGCGCTTGCCTGGCGCTCGCGCATGGCGCGCGGCCTGGTGCTCGACGACGCCGGCCTGCGCGTCGCGCCCGACACGCCGTACCGCGCCGGCGCCACGCTCTGGTACTACCGCGAGCTCGAATCCGAACCCGAGATCCCGTTCGAGGCCGAGCTGCTGTACCGCGACGAGCACCTGCTGATCGCCGACAAGCCGCACTTCCTGCCGGTCCTGCCGTCGGGACGCTTCGTGCAGCAGACGCTGCTCGTGCGCCTGAAGAAGCAGCTCGGCCTCGCCGAGCTGTCGCCGCTGCATCGCATCGACCGCGGCACCGCCGGACTCGTCGCGTTCTCGGTGCAGGCGGCGACGCGCGGCGCCTACCAGCGCCTGTTCGCGACGCGCAGCGTCGACAAGCGCTACGAGGCGCTCGCGCCGCTCGTCGCCGGCCTCGCCTTTCCGTTCACGCGCCGCTCGCGACTGGTCGCCGGCGAGCCGTTCTTCCGCATGCGCGAAGCCGCCGGCGAGGCGAACAGCGAAACCGTCTTCGAGAGTGCGACGCCGCGCGGCGGGCACGCGCTTTACCGCCTGCGTCCGGTCACCGGCAAGAAGCACCAGCTGCGCGTGCACCTCGCCGCGCTCGGCGCACCGATCGTCAACGACAGCTTCTATCCGCAGCTGACCGACGATCCGGCGGGCAGCGATTTTTCGCAGCCGCTGCAGCTGCTGGCGAAGGAGCTGGCGTTCACCGATCCGCTCAGCGGCCGGCGGCACGTGTTCACAAGCGGACGACGCCTTTCGTTCGGCGACTAGCCTGCGCCGGGCAGGCGGAGTCCGCCGGGGGAGGTGGGCCGTTTTGACGTGCAGCACAGCTCCCCTCGCGCCGGCGCAGCGCTGCCGGATCGCTTCGTCGCCGCGCTCCGCGCCATGACGCGGGTTTCTCTGCCTGCGCACACCCGTCACGCCGCAACGAAGAAAGGCCCGCAGACGCGGGCCTTTCTTCTGCAGCAGACGAAACGATCGGGACGCGCTAGGGCCTGTCATCAATTGATTAAATCAGCGAAGCTTGTTGCTTCTTGGCACCGCTGACCATCGATGACTCGCCGCTACGGACTACGAGACGATCAATGGGCTCGCATCGAGCCTCTGCTTCCGGGCCGTGTGGGCCATGTCGGGGTGACCGCCAAGGACAACCGGCGGTTTGTTGAAGCGGTGCTGTATCGGTATCGCGCCGGGATTCCTTGGCGCGATCTTCCCGAACGCTTTGGTGACTTCCGCGTGATCCACCTGCGGCACACGCGCTGGAGTCGATCCGGTGTCTGGCAGCGGGTGTTCGAAGCCTTGTCCGCCGA
>NZ_AUFV01000012.1 GCF_000426685.1 Solimonas flava DSM 18980
CGCAACGTGCGCATGAACGCGGCGTTGTAGATGTCGCCGGACTTCTGGCGCACGGCGACCAGCGTCACGTTGGCGCCGCCGAATTCCTTTTCGTACTGCTTGTAGACCTGGATATAGGGATGGCCGAGCGGCAGCTGCTTCTCGAAGCCGGTGTCGAGCCGCAGATGCGCCGCCTGCCAGGCGAGCAGCAGCGTGATCAGGCCGAGCACGCTCAGCGTCAGGTAACGGCGGCTGAATATCAGCGGCTCCGTGACGCGCACGAAAGCCTGCGCGAACGCGCTTCTCGAATCATGCACCCTGCTGCTCCTCTCCAATCACCGCCGCGCTGAGACGCGCGTTGTCGTTGTCTTGCGCCGGTTCTTCGGGTCACCGGCGGCGCCGATCGATCGAGCGATCGGCTAACGGGCTTGATGCTGCCTTGCGCAGCGATCGCGGTCTTATCATTTCACGCCACTTGTTTGTCATAATGCGACAACACGCAAAAACCCGACAGCCATGGCGAAGATCGACTACCTCGTGCCGGCGCGGTATTACCTGCGGCTCGCCGAAGTGCTGGCGCGCGACCACGTCGACATCGCCGACCTGCTGATCCAGCCCGGGACGCCGCTGTCGGCACTGAAGGCGGCCGACGCCACGATCCGCTTCTCGCGCGTCGAACGGCTCGTGCAGCAGCTCCACCTGCGCAGCCCGCGCACCGATCTCGGCTTCGAGATGGGACGGCTGCTGACGCTGAGCACGCACAGCATCGTCGGCTTCGGCATGCTCAGCAGCCCGACCGTGCTGGGCGCGCTGCAGTTCATCACGCGCTACTTCCGCCTCGTCATGCCGACGTTCCGCATGCGGCTGCGGCTCGACGGCGGCAGCACCGAGCTGTTGTTCGAGCCCGTCGTCGGCATGTCGCACATGTGCCTGGCCTTTCACCTCGAAGCGATCGCGATGGCGGCGCTGCGCGACATGAAGGACATGACCGGCGATCCGTCGCTGCCGGCGAAGCTGTACTTCTCGATCCCCGAGCCGCCACACGTGAAGCGCTACGCCGAGCTCGAACATCTGCAGTACCGCTTCGGCGTCCAGCGCCAGCCGGGCGTCCGCGTCAGCTACGCGCAGGACTTCGAGCGCTTCCCGATGCACATGGCCGACGCCAACTCGCTCAAGGTCGCCGAGGAGCGCTGCAACGCGCTGGTGCAGCACGCGGCGCGCGAGCGCCGCTTCTCCGACTGGGTGGCGATGACGCTGCGCGAAGTCGGCGACGGCGGCCCCTCGCTGCAGGAAATGGCGCGCACGCTGAATCTGTCGATGCGCACGCTCAACCGCTATCTGCAGCGCGAAGGCAGCAGCTTTCGCGAGATCGCCGGCCGCGTCCAGCACGAGCTCGCCTGCGAGCGTCTCGCCGCCGGCACCTTGAGCGTCACCGAGATCGCCTACTCGCTGGGCTTCAGCGACATCGCCAATTTCACGCGCGCGTTCCGCCAGCGCGCCGGCTGCAGCCCCTCCTCGTACCGGCTTCGCGTCGGAAGCCGGCGTGATGCGGCACCGTGAAGCAGGCGCCGCTCTGGACGCCCGCCGCGCGCCGCGGGGACAATTCCCGCCCCGCCCGCCGGCACGACGCGAGCCCCCCCGAACCCCAGCGATGTCAGGCCAACCCGAACCCACCGTGACCCGCTGCCGCGAAATCGGCGACGCGGCACTGCGCGCACTGCTCGAACCGCTCGGAATGCACATTGCCGTCGTCGACGACGGCGTCGAGATTCCCGGCAGCTACTGGGGCGAGACCGAGGCCGGCCTGATCGGCGCGACGCTCTACGTGCGCGGCGACACGCCGGTGCACTCGGCGCTGCACGAGGCCTGCCACTGGCTGTGCGCCGACGAGGCGCGGCGCGCGACGATGCACACCAATGCCGGCGGCGACGACGTCGAGGAGCACGCGGTCTGCTATCTCGAATGCCTGCTCGCCGGACGGCTGGCCGGCTACACGCGCGCGCAGTGCTTTGCCGACATGGATGCCTGGGGCTATCACTTCATCCTCGGCTCGGCGCAGGCCTGGTTCGAAGGCGATGCCGACGACGCCATCGCCTGGCTGGAACGACGACATCCGCCGGGCTACTGAGCCGGCGACCCGCAGCGGCGCGTCAGCGGCGATTCAGCGCGTGCCGCAAGTCTGGTGCAGACCCGAGAACGCCGGAGGTCCGGATGCCCGCCCGCGATACCCCTTTCGAGCTCACCCTGCTGACGCTCAACGTGCACCAGGGCTTCAGCGCGCTGCAGCGCCGCTTCGTCCTGCATGAGCTGCGCGCGGCGATCCGCGGCGTATCCGCCGATCTGGTGTTCCTGCAGGAAGTGCTCGGCCGGCACAGCGCCCACGCCGCGCGCCACGCGGACTGGCCGCCGATGCCGCAGTACGAATTCCTCGCCGACACCATCTGGCGCGATTTCGCGTATGGTCGCAACGCCGTCTACACGCAAGGCCATCACGGCAACGCCATCCTGTCCAAGTTCCCGATCGTGCACTTCGAGAATCACGACGTGTCCGTCGCGCACCACGAGGCCCGCGGCCTGCTGCATGGCGTGCTGCACGTGCCGGGGCGTGGGCAGAACGTGCACGCGGTGTGCGTGCATCTCGGCCTGCGCGAGGCGCATCGCCGCCGGCAGCTCGACCGCCTTTGCGCATTGCTCGCCACCGAGATTCCGGAACACGCGCCGCTGTTCGTCGCCGGCGACTTCAACGACTGGCGTCTGCACGCCGACCGCCGTCTGCGCGCGGCCGGCCTGCGCGAGGCCTTCGTCGAAACGACGGGCCGTCCCGCGCGCTCGTTCCCGGTGCGCTGGCCGCTGTTGCGCCTCGACCGGATCTATTGTCGCAACGCCCGCGTGCGCACCGCGCAGCGGCTGGCGCAGCGGCCGTGGTCGCGGCTCTCCGATCACGCCGCGCTGAAAGCACAGGTGTGCCTGTGAAGGCGGCATGGCGCGACGGCAACCGCCTCGAACTGCTCGAGAACGGCGAGGCCTACTACCCGCGCCTGTTCGGGGCGATCGCCGCCGCCCGCGAGGAAGTGCTGGTCGAGACGTTCATCCTGTTCGACGATCCGGTCGGACGCCAGTTCCGCGACACGGCGAGCGCTGCCGCGCGGCGCGGCGTGAAGGTGCAGCTGACGATCGACGGCTACGGCTCGGCGGACCTGCCGGCATCGTTCATCGCCCCGATGCTCGACGCCGGCGTGCGCATCCACGTCTACGACCCGGTGCCGCGCCGCTTCGGCCAGCGCACCCACTTCTTCCACCGCCTGCATCGCAAGCTGGTCGTCGTCGACCGCCGCCTCGCGTTCTGCGGCGGCATCAATCTGTCGTACGACCATCTGCGCGCGTCCGGCGCGGAATCCAAGCAGGACTACGCCCTGCAGATCGAAGGCCCGGTGGTCGCCGATCTGCGCGGGGCGATGCTTGCCCTGCTGGCGCGCCGGCGCCGCTGGCGCTGGCCGCAGCGCCGGCCGCCGGCCCCGATGGCGACGCACGAAGGCACGGCGACCGCGGCGCTGGTCGTGCGCGACAACCGCTTGCACCGCACCGACATCGAACGCCTGTACCGCGTCGGCATCCGCAGCGCGCAGCGCGAGGTCGTCATCGCCAACGCCTATTTCTTTCCGGGTTACCGTCTGCTGCGCGAACTGCGCCGCGCCGCGCGCCGCGGCGTCCGCGTGCAGGTGATCCTGCAGGGCAATCCGGATCTGCGCTTGGTGCGCTGGGCGACGGAAACCCTGCACGACTACCTGCTGCGCGCCGGCGTGCGCATCTACGAGTACCTCGAGCGGCCGATGCACGCCAAGGTCGCGTTGATCGACGACGACTGGCTCACCGTCGGCTCCAGCAATCTCGACCCGCTGAGCCTGTTCCTCAACCTCGAGGCCAATCTGTTCGCACGCGATCGCCAGACCAGCGCGGCGCTGCGCGCCAGCCTCGAACGCCTGATCACGGAACACAGCCGCGAGATCGATCCGGCCTCGGCACGCTACCGCTCGCCGATCCGCCGCTTGCTCGGCTATCTCGCCTATCACCTGACGCGGCGGCTGCCGCGGCTCGCCGGCTGGCTGCCGGCGCATGCACCGGCGCGCGCCACACTGGCGCCGCCGCGGGCGCGCACCGGCAATCCCGACTAGACCGGCCGCCGCGCCATTGTGCCGACGTTCGCGTGCGCTAGAATCCCCCGCGTCATGCGTCTGCGCACCCCGAAATCGCTGCTGCTCGCCCTGGCCCTCGTGCTGGGCCAGTGGCTCGTGCTCGCGCATGCCTTCGAGCATCCCGCGCTGCAGGCGGATGCGCTGTGCCAGATCTGCGCGCACGCGCAGGGCCTGGACGGCGCGGCGCTGGCGCCGACGCTGCCGCTGCCGCCGGCGCTGGTGCATGACGAAGTGCCGGCCGGCGCCGCCACGCAGGCGACGCTCGCCGCGCCGCTCACGGCCTATGACATCCGCGGTCCTCCGGCGTTCGCGATCACCCCTGTTGCCTGATCGCCACGGCGCGCGCCTGCGCGCCTCTTTCGCCGTTTTAAAGGATTTCGTCCGATGACCGCTGCCCTTCTGCGCACGCGCGCCGCGCGCGCGCTGCCTCCTGTCTTTTCGCTGACCGCCGTCACCCGCGCCGGCCTGCGTTCCGTCTTCACGCTGAGCCCGCTGGTCGCCGCCAGCCTCGCCTTCCCCTCGCTGGCCCGCGCCGACGACGCCGCGCCCGGCGACAACGATCCGCACAATCCGCCGGTCGCCGAGATCGTCGTCACCGCCAACCCGCTCGGCCGCACCTCGGACGATCTCGTCCAGCCGGTCGACGTGCTCAGCGGCGAGGACCTCGACCGCGTGCGGCGCGGCACGCTCGGCGAGACGCTCGAAAGCCAGCCCGGCGTCTCGACCACCGACTTCGGCGGCGGCGCCGGCCGGCCGGTGATCCGCGGCCTCGCCGGCCCGCGCGTCGAAATGCTGGAGAACGGCATGAGCGCGATGGACGTCTCCGACCTGTCGCCGGACCACGCCGTGACGATCGCGCCGGCGCAGGCGCGGCAGATCGAGATCCTCAAGGGCCCGGCCTCGCTGCTGTACGGCAACAGCGCCTCGGGCGGCGTCGTCAACGTCGACAACGGCCGCCTGCCGACCGCGGTCGAGGAAGGCCTGCACGGCGCCGTCGACACCTACTACGGCACGAACGGCGACGAAGGCTCGTTCAGCGGCGAGCTGAACTACGGCCGCGGCGCGCACATGCTGCACGCCGACTACGGCTTTCGCGAGGCCGAGGACTACAGCATTCCCGGCTGGTCCAACGTCGACGGCAGCGGCTACCACGAGACGATGAACAACAGCCAGCTGCGCGCGCAGTCCGGCGCGGCCTCGTATTCGTACATCGACGGCAGCGGTGATGTGTTCGGCGTCGCCGGCAGCCGCTACGTGACGAACTACGGCCTGCCGGTCGAAGACACCGCGTTCATCCAGATGCACCAGACGCGCTTCGACGTGCAGGCGATCCTGGCGCGGCCGATCGACGGCCTGGAGTCGCTGAAGTTCCGCGGCGGCAGCTCCAACTACGATCACACCGAGTTCGAAGCCAAGCACGAGCCGGGCACGATCTTCCACAACCAGCAGTTCCAGGGCCGCGTCGAGGCGGTGCACGTCCCGGTGCTCGGCTTCCGCGGCGTGTTCGGCGTGCAGATGAACTGGCGCGACTTCAGCGCGCAGGGCGAAGAAGCCTACGTACCGCCGGTGCTGAGCCGCCAGTACGGCGTGTTCTTCCTCGAGGAACGTCCGTACAGCCTCGGCAAGCTGGAGTTCGGCGCCCGCGTCGAGCGCGACACCAATACGCCGGAAGGCTATCCGCAGCGCGACTACACGCCGTTCTCCGCCTCGCTCGGCTCCAGCTTCAACCTCGGCGAGCACTCGCACCTGAAGCTTTACGCCACGCACGGCGAGCGCTCGCCGGTTCCGGAGGAGCTGTACGCGTTCGGCCCGCACGGGGCGACGTCGACCTTCGAACGCGGCAATCTCGATGCGAAGAAGGAAACCTCGAACAACTTCGAGCTCGGCTTCGACCATCATCAGGGCCGCTTCAGCGCCGACGCCAGCGTCTACTACAACCGCATCAGCGACTATCTCTACCTCGCCGAGGTCGACCAGGGCCTCAATGCCGACGGCAGCGGCACACCGTCGAGCGACGGCGTCGCCGACCGCGTCGACGGCGACGGCACGTTCGATCCGGCCGGCGAGATCCTGCTCGTCGACTACCAGCAGGCCGACGCCAAGCTCTACGGCTTCGAGGCCGAAGTCCGCTATGCGCTGCTGGTCGAAGGTCCGTTCAAGCTCAACGCCCGCGTGTTCAGCGACTACGTGCGCGCCAAGCTCAGCGGCGGCGACAACCTGCCGCGCATCCCGCCGATGCGCTACGGCCTCGGCCTCGACGGCAGCTGGCGGCGCATCGACGGCGGCCTCAGCTACACGCGCGTCGACCGGCAGAGCGACAACGCGCCGCTGGAGACGCCGACCGCCGGCTACAACCTGCTGAACGCCGACCTCAGCTATAAGTTCTTCGTCGCCGCGGACGGCGAGCATTCGGCGGCCGTCTATCTGCGTGGCAGCAACCTGCTCGACGAGGAGATCCGCCGCTCGACCTCGTTCATCAAGGACCAGGTGCCGGCGCCCGGCCGCTCGGTCTACCTCGGCGTGCGGATGTCGCTGTGACGGCGCGCGACGGCATGCGGGCGCTGCGCCGTGCCGCCGCCACGGGTCCCGCCCGGCGCGGTCTGCGCCGCGGTGCCGGCGACGTCATCGCGCTGCTGCTCGGGCTCGCGGCGCTGGGGCACGGCGCGCACGCCAAGGCGTCGAAGGCTTCGGCGTGGCCGCAGATCCACGACCAGGCGCTGGCGATGCTCGGCACCGCGTACGGCTTCGGCCGCAACGACGACGAAGCGGTCGACTGCTCGGCGCTGATGCAGCGGATCTTTGCCAGCGCCGGCGTCGCCTTGCCGCGCACCGCGCGCGAGCTTCTGCACACCGGCGTGCCGGTGGCGCGCACGCGGGCGCGGGCCGGCGATCTGCTGATCTACCGCTGGCAGCCGCACCAGCTGCATGTCGCGCTGGCGCTCGACCGCACGCACATCGTCCACGCCTCGCCGAGCGCCGGCGAGGTGGTGGTCGCGCCGCTCGACGCGGCCTGGCAGCGGCGCCTGATCGCCGTGCGCCGCGTGCTGAAACCGTGAAGCGAGCTGAAACGAAAGAAGCCGGGCATCGCCCGGCTTCTTTTTGGGCCTGATCGCCGCCCTACGTCGCCAGCGCCGCGCGCACCGCCGCCGCGGTGATCGGCAGATCGCGCACGCGCGCGCCGACGGCGGCGAAGATCGCGTTGGCGATCGCCGGCGCGACGATCGTCGTCGCCGGCTCGCCGAGTCCGACCGGCACCTCGGCGCTGTCGACGAAGCTGATGTCGAGCGCCGGGACATCGTTGATGCGCAGCGGCGTGTAGGTGTTGAGATTGGCGTCGCGCACCTGTCCGTTCACGAACTCGGTGCCTTCGTGCAGGGCCATGCTCAGGCCCCACAGCGCGGCGCCCTGCGTCTGCGCGAGCGCGCCGTCCGGATCGACGATGGTGCCGGCGTCGACGACGATCGTCAGCTTCTCGACCGTGACCTTGCCGCTGGCGCGATCGACGCGCACGCGCGCGACGCAGGCGCCCCAGGTCGGCATGTCGCGCTCCTGGCCGAAGCTGGTGCCGATGCCCAGGCCGCTGTCCTTCGGCAGCGCGCTGCCCCAGCCGGCGCGCTGCGCGGCGCGGCGCAGGACTTCGGCCTGGCGCAGCGCGCCGCCGACCGCACTGGGCGCGCTGCCGGCGTTGCGGCCCTTGCCGTTGAGCAGCTTGAGGCGGAACGCCAGCGGGTCCTGCCGCACATGATGCGCGGCTTCGTCCATGAAGCTTTCGAGCGCCCAGTTGGTCCAGCCCGGACCGACCGAGCGCAGCCAGCCCGGACGGAAGCTGCTGTTGGCCAGATCGTTGGGAATGGCGCGCACGAGCTGGCGGCCGACGTCGTACCAGTGGTCGGCGCCGGCGATCGCGAACGGATCGTAGCGGCCGTCGTCGAGGCCCTTGGACAGCAGCGCGCCGGCCATCACCTGCGTCGGCCAGCCGGCGCAGGCGTGGTGCTCCATGGCCTGCACCTCGCCGTCGGCACCGAACGCCATGCGCACGCGCTGTACCGACGGCGAGCGCACCGAATCGAAATGGCAGTCGTCCTCGCGCGTCAGCACCAGCTTGACCGGCACGCCGAGCGCCTTGGCGGCCAGCGCCGCCGGCACCGTGTAGTCGCCGTTCAGACGCCGGCCAAAGCCGCCGCCGAGCAGGTAGGTGCGCAGCACGATGCTGGTTTCCGCGCGGCCCAGCGCCTTGGCCAGCGTCGGCAGGATCAGCGACTGCCACTGGTTGCCGGTGTGGATTTCCATCACGCCGTCCTTCTCGAAGGCCAGCGCGTTGACCGGTTCGAGCTGGAAGTGCAGCACAGTCGCGGTCGTGTAGACCTGCTCGACGGTGCTGGCGGCGGACTGGAAGAGCGGCGCGGGGTCCTCGCTGCCGACGTCGAGCCGCACGCCGGCGTCGGCGCGGTCGATCAGCGTGCGCGCATGGTCCTGCAGCTGCGGCTCCGAAACATCCGCGCCCGGCCCGGCCGTCCACTGCACCTGCACGAGCTGCGACGCGCGCAGCGCCGCCGGATAGCTGTCGGCGATCACCAGCACCCAGCCCGGCACCGTTTCCGACGGGTCGTCGAGCGCGAGGCATTGCCGGTAGCCCTTGACCGCGCGCGCGGCATGATCGTCGATCGACACGACTTTCGCGCCGTTGCGCGTCGGCGGCAGCTTCGGCCGTGCGTAGACCATGCCCGGCACTTTCGCGTCGATGCCGTACAGGCCGCTGCCGTCGACCTTGCGCGCGATGTCGAGCGCCTGCGTCGGCCGCCCGATCAGCCGTCGCTCGGCCACCGGCTTGAGCGGCAGGCGCGCGAGTTCCTCGGCGCTGAAGCTGCGCGCCGGGCCGCCGCGCCGCGCGATCTCGCCGTAGGCGATCGAACGACTGCCGGCGATGACCTTGCCGGCGCGCGCCGTGCACTGCGCCGGCGACACGCCGAGCAGTTTGGCGCCGGCCTCGATCAGGGCGATGCGGCCGGCGGCACCGGCGCGGCTGAAGACCGGAAACGTCTGCCATACCGACCAGCTGCCGCCGGTCACCATCAGCCCCCACTTCGGATCGGTGTCGACGTAGATCACGCGCACCCGCTGCCAGTCGGCTTCGAGCTCGTCGGCGAGGATGCGCGCCAGCGCAGTGCCGACGTGCTGACCCATCTCAGCGCGGATGATGTTGACGCTGACGGTGCCCTCGCTGTCGATCGAGAACCACAGCCCGGGGGCGAACTCCGGGCCGAGCGCCGCGGCCGGCGTATTGCCGGGCACGGCCGGGTCCATCGCGGCGCCGGCGAAGCGCATGAAGCCGAACGCGAGCGCGCCGCCGGTGGCGGCGACCAGAAAGCTGCGCCGCGACAGCGGATGACCGGCTTCGGCGAGCGCCTGCACGCGGCTCATGACGAGGCTCCCGGCGCGGCCGCGGGCGCCATCGCCGCAGCGGCTTTCTTGATCGCCTCGCGAATGCGGACGTAGGTCATGCAGCGGCACAGGCTGCCGGCCATCACGGCGTCGATGTCGGCGTCGGTCGGCTGCGGAAAGTCCTGGAGCAGCGCCACCGTCTGCATGATCTGGCCGGACTGGCAGTAGCCGCACTGCGGCACCTGCAGCTCGCGCCAGACCTGCTGCACCGGATGCGCGGCCTGCGGGTCGAGGCCCTCGATCGTCGTCACCGCGGCGCCGTCGACCGCCGCCAGCGGCGTGATGCAGGCGCGCGTCGCGCGGCCGCCGACGTGCACGGTACAGGCCCCGCACATGCCGATGCCGCAGCCGAACTTGGTGCCGGTCAGGCCGAGATCGTCGCGGATGATCCAGAGCAGCGGCGTATCGCCTTCCGCCTCGCTCGTCGCCGCGCGTCCGTTGATGGTGAAGCGGGTCGTCATCGCGTTCTTCCTGGCAGAGCCTGTTGCCGCTATTCGGCGCCGGGCGCCGTCGCGCGCACCTGCGCGACCTTCTTGTCGAGATCCGGCCACGGCGCCCGGTCGGTGCGCGTCGCCCGCAGATACGCCGCGAGGCGCGCGACATCGGCATCGGACAGAGCGCGCCCGAACGCCGGCATCACCACGCCCGGCGCGCCGTCGAGCGCGTCGATGCCGAACAGGATGACCTGGATCAGATTGGTCGGATCGTCGAGGTGCACGGCGCTGCCGAGCGCCAGCTCGGGGCGCAGCGGATTGACGCCGTCGGCGCCGTTGTAGTGGCAGGACGCGCAGGCCGCGGCGTAGAGCGGCGCGCCCGCGTCGTCGCCGCCGGCGGCACTGCGCGCGAGCGCGGTGGCGACCGCCGCCGGCGTCGCATCGGCGCGCGCCGCGGCGCCGTCGAGATCGGCGAAGTAGACGGCGATCGCGCGAATGTCCTCGGGCGGCAGCTGCGCGATGCCGCGCGTGACCGCGGCCATCGGCCCGGCGACGGTGCCGTGATAGCGCGTCACGCCCGTCGACAGATAGGCGACGAGTTCGTCGACATCCCAGGCGACCGGCGACGGATTCGAGGCATCGAGCGGCGGCGCGATCCAGTGGTCGATCGCGGCGCCGGCGTAGGCCTGCGCCCGCCGCTCGGCGCCGAGCGCGTTGCGCGGCGTATGGCAGGCGCCGCAGTGCGCGAGGCCTTCGGCGAGATAGGCGCCGCGATTCCATTCCGCCGAGCGGTCGGCGCGCGGCTCGTCGCGCTGCGGACGGAAGAACAGCAGCTTCCAGCCGGCCTGCAGCAGGCGCACGTTGAGCGGGAACGGCAGCGTGTTGCGCGGCGCCTCGGCCTGCACCGGCGGACGCGTCATGAAGTACGCATACAGCGCGGCGATGTCATCGTCGCTGAGCCGGCTGAAGTGCTCGTACGGAAACGCCGGGAACAGGTGCGAACCGTCGCGCGCCACGCCCTCGCGCATCGCCCGGCCGAACGCCGCCTCGGACCAGGCGCCGATGCCGGTCTCGACGTCCGGCGTGATGTTGGTCGAATGGATGACGCCGAACGGCGTCTCCATCGCGTAGCCGCCGGCGTAGGGCTGGCCGCCCTTGGCGGTATGGCAGGTCGCGCAGTAGCCGGCGCTGGCGAGCACCGCGCCGCGGGCGATCTGCGGCGCAGCGAACGAGGCCGCCGGCGGCGGCGCGATCGGCGCGAGCGCCGGGCGCCAGGCCAGCGCGAGCGCCGCGCCCGCGACCACGACGATCACTCCGCCCGCCACGATCACTCGCCGTTTCAGCACAACGCATCCCCGGAGCCGCGACGGGACCGATCATAGCCCTGCCTGCCGCGTCCGATCCAGCACGTGCGTGCGCATCCCCTCGCGGCGGCCTGTGCGCCGCCCGGCGCCGCGCGGCGCATGGACGCGGCAACTTCACGTGCGGCCGCCGAAACGAAAAGACCGGGCACGAAGCCCGGTCCTGGGTTGCCGCACGCGGCGAGCGCGACGCTCAGCTGCGTGTCTTGCCCTGGTTGGCGACAGCCTCGGCGGCCTTCTTCGCAGCTTCCGGATCGCCGAGGTAGCGGTAGGACTTCACGCGCAGGTCCTCGTGCAGTTCGAACAGCAGCGGAATGCCGGTCGGGATGTTCAGTTCGAGGATGTCGTGGTCGGAGACGTTGTTGAGGTACTTATAGAGCGCGCGCAGCGAGTTGCCGTGCGCGGTGACCAGCACCGTCTGGCCGCTCTTGAGCTGCGGGGCGATGGCGTCGTGCCAGTACGGCAGCACGCGCTCGAGCGTGGTCTTCAGCGACTCGGTGGCCGGCAGCACGTGCTCGTCGAGCTTGGCGTAGCGGCGATCGAACTTCGGGTGGCCACCGTCGTGCGCGTCCATCGGCGGCGGCGGAATGTCGTACGAGCGGCGCCAGATCTTGACCTGCGCCTCGCCGTGCTGGGCGGCGGTCTCGGCCTTGTCGAGGCCCTGCAGTGCGCCGTAGTGGCGCTCGTTGAGGCGCCAGGTCTTGTCGACCGGGATCCACATCTGGTCCATTTCGTCGAGCGCGGTGTACAGCGTGCGGATCGCGCGCTTGAGCACCGAGGTGTGGGCGACGTCGAACAGCAGGCCCTCCTCGCGCATCAGCCGGCCGGCGGCGGCGGCTTCCTGGCGGCCGGCCTCGGTGATATCGACATCGACCCAGCCGGTGAAGCGGTTGTCGAGGTTCCACTGGCTCTGGCCGTGGCGCAGCAGCACGAGTTTACGGGTCACATCAGGCTCCAAACGCCGCGCCACGCGCGGCAGCTACAGGTGGCGATCAATCCAGGCTCTCGGCTTCCGGCTTCTGCGGCCGGAAAGCGCGAACCCCGCCGCACGGCAGGGCTCGTCGTTCGCGTCGGAGACCATCCGCCGCCGCGATCCGGCAATTTTAGCGCCGAACGGGGGCGATACTGTGAGGAATGCGGCGCGCGATGCTGTCGGCGTGCAGGCCTTAGTCGGCTTCGAGATAGCGGTTCTTGAGCCGCACGTAGTGCTCGGCCGAGTAGCGGAAGTGGGCGCGCTCCTCGGCCGTCAGCGCGCGCGCGGGCTGCGCCGGCGCGCCGCGGTACAGCCAGCCGGACTGCAGCACCTTGCCCGGCGGCACCATGCTGCCGGCGGCGATCAGCACCTCGGGCTCGACGACGACGCGGTCCATGACGATCGCACCCATGCCGATCAGGCAGCGGTCGCCGATCGTGCAGGCATGCAGGATCACGCCGTGACCGACGGTGACATCCTCGCCGATCGTCAGCATCACGCCGCCCGGCGAATACGGGCCGTCGTGCGTGACGTGCAGGACGCTGTTGTCCTGGATGTTGGAGCGGGCGCCGACGACGATGCGGTTGACGTCGCCGCGCGCGGCGACGAACGGCCAGATCGAGACGTCGTCGCCGAGCGTGACGTCGCCGATCACCGCGGCCTGCTCGTCGACGTAGACGCGCGCGCCGAGCGTCGGCGCCAGACCGCCGTAGCGGCGGATCATCGCCCGCTCACCGCAGCGGCACCGGCGGCGCCGCTTCGATCGAATCCGAGTACGGCACGCCCTGCGTGTCGGGCGCCGCGTCCGGCTGCAGCGGTGCGGCCTTGAGACTGCCGGCCTGCGGCGTCGGCTGGCCGGCGGACTTGCGCCGGATGAAATCCTCGACCTGGTCGAGCACGTCGGAGCGGCCGCGCAGCAGCGACGCGAACGAGCTGATGATGAGGTCGTGCGACATCTTCGGATAGATCAGCGTCTCGACCGGACCGCCCGCCTTGGTCACCGCCTGCGCCAGCGTGCGGGTGTTGGCGACGTCGACGATCTGGTCGTCCTCGCCGTGCACGAGGAACAGCGGCGGGTTGCTGCCATCGACGAAGAAGATCGGCTGCGTGTACGGGAAGCGGTCGACCGGACCGAACAGGTCGCGCAGGTCCGGCGCGGTGATCGGCATGAAGTTGTAGAGGCCGGCGAGACCGACCATGCCGCGCAGCCAGCTGCGCGAGCCGCCGACGCCCTTCAGATATTCCTCGTTGAGCGCCAGCATCGCCGCGATATGCGCGCCGGAGTTGTGGCCCATGACGAACAGCTTGCCGCTGCCGCCGCCGTAGTGCGCAGCGTTGTCGCGCGCCCACTTCACGGCCCGGGCGCCGTCCTTGATGAAATCCGGGAAGCGCACGCGCGGATACAGGCGCACGTTGGGGATCACCGTGACGAAGCCGCGCGAGGCCAGCGCCTGGCCGACGAACTTGTAGTCGGACTTGTCGCCCTGCTGCCAGCGGCGCCCGTAGAAGAACACCACGACCGGCGCGTTCTGTGCGCTATCGGGCATATAGACGTCGAGCGTCAAATTATTGGCTCGGTCGTACGGCACGTCGGCCGTCAGCGTATAGCCGCGCCGGCTCGTCATGTCGTTGAGGACTTCCTGGCCGGTGCAGCCGGAAAGCCCGGCCAGCGAGGCGGCGCCGAGCAACAGCATCACGAAGATTCGCAGCATGGGGTTTTCGATCGATGTCACGATTCGTCCGTATGGTAACGTGCGCTCCCGATTCGCTGCACCACTTTCAAGTCACGCTTCCTGTGGGGGGAACATGCTGACTGCGTTCATCTGGCTCGCCGCGGGCCTGGCGGTTGTCGCCTACGCGATCATCGTCTACAACGGCCTGGTCAACCTCAAGCACGCCATCGGCAAGGCCTGGAGCAACATCGACGTGCTGCTCAAGCAGCGTCACGACGAGCTGCCCAAACTGGTCGAGACCTGCCGCCAGTACATGCAGTTCGAGAAAACCGCGCTCGAGCAGATCATGGCGGCGCGCGCCGGCTCGCAGAAAGCGCGCGAGGCGGGCGACGTCAAGGGCGTCGGCCAGGCCGAAGGCCTGCTGCGCGGCGGCCTCGGCACCGTGCTGGCGACCGTCGAGGCCTATCCGGAACTGAAAGCCAACCAGTCGATCCAGCAGCTGCTCGGCCGCATCACCGGCCTCGAGAACGCGATCGCCGACCGCCGCGAGTTCTACAACGAGGCCGTCAATCTCAACAACGTGCGCATCGAGCAGTTCCCGGACGTGCTGATCGCCCGCCTGTTCGGCTTCAAGCCGGCCGAACTGCTGCAGTTCAGCGCCGACGAAACCCGCGACGTCGATCTGCACGCCCTGTTCCGCAGCTAGCCGCCGCGGTGCCCCTGCTCGAACTCGGCCGCGAGCTGGCGGCCGCCCCACCGGTGCCGTTCTGGCTGAGCTGCGCGACGCTGGCGCTGCTCGCGGCCGGCACCTTCCTGAAAGGCTTCCGGCGGCTGCGCCGCGCCCGCCATCTCGAAGACACGCCGACCTCGCGCATCCGCTCGGCGGCGCAGGGCTACGTCGAGCTGCGCGGCTACGCGCGGCTGCTGCCCGGCCCCGACATCGTCTCGCCGCTGTCCGGCGCGCGCTGCACGTGGTGGCGCTACCGGATCGAGCAGCGCCGCACCGAGCACGACAGCGGCCGACACCGCAGCGAATGGGAAGTGATCGAACAGGCCAGCTCGGAGGAACTGTTCCTGCTCGCCGACGACAGCGGCGAGTGCATCGTCGATCCGCATCGCGCGCGCGCCTGGCCGAGCCTGTCGCGGCGCTGGCAGGGCAGCTCGCCGCGGCCGGCGCGCATCCCGGCACGGACGCCGTGGCTCACCAGCGGCGACTACCGCTACAGCGAGCAGCTGATCGGCGTCGGCGATCCGCTGTACGCGCACGGCTGGTTCCGCACGCAATCGGCGGCGCAGCACTACGACGAAGCCGCCGATGTCCGCGACCTGCTGCGCGCCTGGAAGGCCGACCGCCGCGAGCTGCTGCGCCGCTTCGACGCCAACGGCGACGGCGAGATCGATCTCGCCGAATGGGAACAGGCACGCCACGCGGCGCGGCAGCAGGTGCGCGCCGAGCACCTCGAACAGAGCCTGCACCCCGAGCTGCACGTGCTGGCCGTGCCGCCGGACGGCCGCGATTTCATCCTCTCGACGCTGGAAGAACATGTGCTGGCACGCCGGCTGCGCATGCAAGGGCTGGCCCTGCTGGCACTCGGGCTGGCCGCCGGCGGTGCCCTGAGCGGGCTGCTCGGCCTGCGCGGCGCCTGAATCCGGCCCCGCGGCCGCCTGTGGATAAGCGCCAAAAAACGCCGCAAAACCGGCCGTTCCGGCCATCCTGAACGAACGGTCCTCGAAATCGGGCCAGACCGTCCCCAGAATAACGACCCCTTCCGCTGTACCGGTCCGCCATGCAAAACCCGCTACTTCTCGACGCGCTCGCCCAGCCGCTGCCGGCCTTCGACGCCATCCGCCCCGAACACGCCGAACCGGCCCTCGACGAGGTACTGGCCCGCAATCGCGCCGAGCTCGAACAGCTGCTCGCCCGCAACGAAGCGCCGACCTGGGACACGCTGATCGAGCCGCTCGAAGACATGAGCGACCGCATCCAGCGCGCCTGGGGTCCGGTCTCGCACCTGTTCAGCGTCGTCTCGACCGCCGACTGGCGCCGCGCCTACAACGCCTGCCTGCCGAAACTCACTGAGTACAGCGTCGAGGTCTCGCAGTCCGAGCCGCTGTATCGCGCCTACGAGGCGCTCGCCGCGTCCGCCGAATACCAGCGCTACGGCGCCGTGCGCCGCAAGGTGATCGCCGACGCGCTGCGCGACTTCCGCCTGTCCGGCATCGCCCTGCCGGAAGCCGAGAAGGCGCGCTACAAGGACATTTCGCTGCGCCTGTCGGAACTGCAGACGAAGTTCGAAGAAAACCTGATGGACGCGATCCAGGCCTGGGGCAAGCACGTCGAGGACGAGGCGCTGCTGGCCGGCATGACCGACGCCGCCAAGCAGGCGGCGCGCGCGCGCGCCGAGGCCAAGAACCTGCCCGGCTTCTGGCTGACGCTGGATTTCCCGAGCTACGACGCCGTCATCAGCTACGCCGACCACCGCGAGCTGCGCCGCGAGCTGTACGAAGCCTTCGCCACGCGCGCGTCGGACCGCGGCCCGCAGGCCGGCCAGTTCGACAACGGCGCGCTGATGGAGGAAATCCTCGCGCTGCGCCACGAGCTGGCGCGGCTGCTCGGCTACGCCAACTACGCCGAGCTGTCGCTGGCGACCAAGATGGCCGAATCGCCGGACGAGGTCGAACGCTTCCTCGTCGACCTCGCGCAGCGCGCCAAGCCGCGCGCGCAGGCCGATCTCGACGAGCTGCGCGCGTTCGCACGCGAACGCGACGGCCTCGATGACTTCGCGCCCTGGGACGCGGCCTACTACGCCGAGAAGCTCAAGGAGCAGAAGCTCGGCCTGTCCGACGAGGAGCTGCGGCCGTACTTCGCGTTCGATCGCGTCGTGCGCGGCATGTTCGACGTCGTGCAGCGCCTCTACGGCATCGGCATCGACAAGGTCGACGGCATCGCCACCTGGCATGCCGACGTCAGCACCTACGTGCTCAAGGACGGCGACGGCGTGCCGTTCGGCCTGTTCTATCTCGATCCGTACGCGCGCGCCGAGAAGCGTTCCGGCGCGTGGATGGACGAGTGCATCAACCGCCGTCGTACCCCCGGCGGCGTGCAGCAACCGGTCGCCTACCTGACCTGCAATTTCACGCCGCCGCTGCCCGGCCAACCGGCGCTGCTGACGCACGACGAAGTCGTGACGCTGTTCCACGAGTTCGGCCACGGCCTGCACCACCTGCTGACGCGCGTCGACGAAGCCTCGGTCGCCGGCATTCACGGCGTCGCCTGGGACGCGGTCGAACTGCCGAGCCAGTTCATGGAGAACTGGTGCTACGACGCGGCGACGCTGAAGCACTTCGCGCGCCACTGGCAGAGCGGCGCGCCGATGCCGGAGGAACTGCTCGGCAAGCTGCGCCAGTCGCGCAGCTTCCACGCCGGCCTGGGCACCGTGCGCCAGCTCGAATTCGCGCTGTTCGACCTGCGCCTGCATCGCGATTTCGATCCGGCCCGCAAGTCCGAGCACGGCGCGCGCGTGCTGGAACTGCTCGACCGCGTGCGTGACGAAGTGGCGGTGATGAAGCCGCCGGCCTTCAACCGCATGCCGTGGAGCTTCTCGCACATCTTCGCGGGCGGCTACGCGGCCGGCTACTACAGCTACAAGTGGGCCGAGGTGCTGTCGGCCGACGCCTTTGCGGCGTTCGAGGAAAGCGAGTTCTCGCCGGAGATCGGCTACCGCTTCCGCGACACGATCCTGGCGCAGGGCGGCTCGAAGGAAGCGATGGACCTGTTCGTCGAATTCCGCGGCCGCAAGCCGAGCATCGACGCACTGCTGCGCCACAACGGCCTCGGCGAAACCGCCTGAGTCCATGCACAGCGCGCAGTCCGGCACCGGACTGCGCCGGGCCCGCACGAGCAGCGCGCTTGTGCGGGCTTTTTTCGGCGAATATACTTCATTAATGAAGTTTTCATTTCTGTCATGACGGCCTTGCGCAATCCGTTCGCCGCACGGCTGCGCCAACCCCTGCTCGCCGTCGCGATTACGCTGGCCGGCTGCGCGAGTCCGGACGGCATCGGCCCGCAGTCGGCCCGCCGCGACGCAGCGACGCTCGAAGCCGGCGCGCAGCTGGCCGGCGAGCGCGCCGACGCGCCATGGCCCGACGCACGCTGGTGGCAGGCTTTCGGCGACACGCAGCTCGACCGGCTGATCGCGCAGGCCGACGCCGACAGCCCGGACCTTGCGATCGCCGCCGCACGCGTGCGCCTCGCGCTCGCCGAGGCCGGCAGCGCCCGCGCGGCAACGCTGCCCGCCGTCGACGCCAAAGCGGCGCTGCAGGACACGCGCTTCACCGAACGCAGCTTCATCCCGCCGCCGTACGCCGGCGCGTTCTGGTGGAGCAACAGCGCGGCGCTCGATTTCCGCTACGCGCTCGACCTCTGGGGCGGCGACGAGGCGGCGCTGCAGGCCGCGCGCGCCGGCGCCCGCGCCAGCGGCGCCGCCGAGCAGGCGGCGCGCCTGAGCCTGCAAAGCGATATCGTGCAGGCCTATGCGCAGCTGGCACTGCAATACGAGCGCCGCGAGCTGCTCGAACAGGAACTGCGCAACCGCCGGCAGATCGCCGCAATCAGCGCGCAGCGCGTCCGGGCCGGCATCGGCACCGAACTGGAGCTGACGCAGGTGCAGACCGGCGTGCCGGCGCTGCAGGCGCAGCTCGACGCCGTCGACCAGCAGATCGAGATCCTCGGCCACCAGCTCGCGGCACTGGCCGGGCACGGCCCCGGCGGCGCCGACGCGCTGCAGCGGCCGCATCTGCAGGTGCCGGCCGGCAGCCTGCTGCCGAGCCATCTGCCGGCCGAGCTCGTCGCGCGCCGCCCGGATCTCGCCGCGCGACGCTGGCAGGTCGAGGCCGCGGCGCAGGGCGTCGAGGCCGCACACGCGCGCTTCTATCCGAACATCGATCTGATCGCCGCGGCCGGCCTCGAATCGCTCGGCTTCTATCACTTCCTCCATCCCGACGCACTGGTCGCCAACGTCGGCCCGGCGGTGTCGCTGCCGATCTTCGACGGCGGCCGCCTGCGCGCCGCGCTCGGCGCGCGCAGCGCGCAGTACGACGAGGCGGTCGGCCATTACGAGCAGACGCTGGTGCGCGCGCTGCAGCAGATCGCCGATGCGGTGACGGCGATTCGCGGCCTCGAACGCCAGCAGGCCCAGATCGACGCCGCCGTGCGCAGCGCCGAGCACGCGCACGCGCTGGCGATGCGCGGCTACCAGGCCGGCCTGAGCGACTATCTCGAAGTGCTGGGCACCGAATCGGCGCTGCTGCTGCAGCGCGATCACGCGGCGACGCTGCGCCTGCAGCGCGTCGCCGCGCACGCGCAGCTGATGGCCGCGCTCGGCGGCGGCCTGCCGCCAGCCGAATCACCCCCGCAGGCGCCGGAGACCGCACGATGAGCCAGGACCGTCACCCGCGCCGCCGCGCGATCGAGCGCGCGCTGGCCGGCGCCCAGACCCGTCTGCCGGAACTGCCGTACGAGCACATGCTCGCCGCCCGTCTGATGGCGCAGGCGCACAAGCATGCGCAGCGGCTCAGCAACGCGGTGCTCAAGGCCCACGATCTGAACTACGTCAGCTATTCGGTGCTGATGGTGCTGTACGGCGCCGGCGGCGCCGGCATCAGCGCCCGCGAGCTGTCCGACGCGACCGGCGAAAAACCGACCAATCTGACGCGCGTCTGCGACGAGCTGTGCGCGCGCAAGCTGCTGTCGCGCGCGCCGGACGCCGAGGACCGGCGCCGCGTGATGCTGCGCCTGACGCGCAGCGGCGAGAAGCTCGCCGAACGCGTACAGCCGGAGATCTGGAACGTCGTCGCGCGCCTCTACGGCGATTTCTCGACCGCCGAGCTGCGCCAGCTGCAGGGCCTGCTCGGCAAGCTGCTGCGCGCCGGCGAGGCGGCGAGCCCGCGATGAGCGCCGCGCCGGCCGCCACGCTCTGGCGCGATGCGCTGCGCATCACGCCGGCGCAGCGCCAGCTGTGGCTGTTCATCGCCAAGACCCTGATCGCCGCGTTCGCGGCGCTGTGGCTGTCGATGCGCCTCGGCCTCGACAAGCCGGCGACGGCGATGATGACGGTGTTCATCGTCGCCCAGCCGCAAAGCGGCTTCGTGCTCGCCAAGAGCGCCTATCGCGCCGTCGGCACGCTGGTCGGCTGCGCCGCCACGCTGATCCTGGTCGCGCTGTTCTCGCAGTACCGCGAGCTGTTCATCGGCGCGGTCGCGCTGTGGGTCGGCGCCTGCGCGATGGGCGCCGCGCGCTTTCGCGACTTCAAGGCCTACGCCTTCATCCTCGCCGGCTACACCGCCTGCCTGATCGGCTTCTCGGCCGCGCTCAACACCGGCGCCGCGTTCGACATCGCCCTGTCGCGCGTGTCCGAGGTGCTGCTCGGCGTGCTCTGCGCCGGCGTGATCGCCGACGTCGTCGCGCCGCAGCGCCTGACGCCGGCGCTGGTCGCGCTGGTCCGCGGCCGTTACCGCGACTTCGCGCAGCTGATTGCCGAAACCCTGCGCGGCGAAGTCGATGCCACGCGCAGCGCGGCGCTGCATGCGCAGCTGGCGGCCGACATCGTGCGCATGGAATCGCTGCGCAGCGCCGCCTTCTTCGAGGACGCCGAATCGCGCGTGCGCAACGCCCGCCTGCAGCAGCTCAACGTCGACTTCATGGCGGCGCTGACCAGCTTCCACGCCCTCGAACGATTGCTCGCGCGCTTGCGGCGCCAGCAGCGCGAGCCGCTGCACGCCGCCCTGCTCGCCTATGCCGCGCCGCTGCGCGCCGCCCTCGCGCAGCCGCCGGCGAACGCCGCCGAAGCGGCGCAGGCGATCGCGCCGCTGCTCGACGCGCGCCGCCGGCTCGCCGAGCGGCCGGCACCGCCGCACGACAACGATGCGCTCGACTACGACAGCGGCGCCGAGCTGATCGTACAGCTCGCCGACGAACTGCTCGCCTACACGCGCGTCTACGCCTCGCTCGCCGTGCTGCGCGCGCCGGCCGCGCTCGACGCAGTCTCCGGCGCGCGCTTCACGCCGCACGCCGAGCTGCCGAGCGCCTTCGTCACCGGCCTGCGCGCGGCGCTCGCGCTGCTGGCCACGGCGGCTTTCTGGATCGCCAGCGACTGGCCGGACGGCGCCGCCGCCACGCTCAACGCCTGCGTCGTCTGCTGCCTGTTCGCGGCGGCGCCGCTGCCGCGCTTCGCGATCCGCCAGATGATCGCCGGCGTCTGCCTCAGCGTCGTGTTCAGCTTCGTCTGCGCGCTGCTGCTGCTGCCGCTGATGAGCGGCTTTGCGCTGCTGGTGCTGGCGATGCTGCCGTTCCTCGTCTTCGGCCTGTGGCTGGCGGCGCAGCCGGCCTCGGCCGGCGTCGGCGCGGCGTTCCTGATCTTCTTCACCAATCTGGTCTCGCCGCAGAATCCGCCGACCCACGATCCGGCCTTCCTGCTCAACCAGGGCCTGGCGCTGTTCATTGGCCTGAGCGCCGGCAGCCTCGCGTTCGGCGTGCTGCTGCCGGCCGAGGGCGAAGCGCGCCTGCAGCGCCTGCGCGCCAGCCTGCGCCGCCAGCTCGACCAGGTCTGCCGGCGTCCGCTGCGCGGCCTGCGCCAGCGCTTCGAAAGCCATTGCCGCGATCTGCTGCTGCAGATCCAGACGACCGCCGACGTGCCGGCCGCACGCCGCGACGCGATGCAGGGCTACGGCCTGTCGATCCTCGAAGTCGGCCACGCCATCGTCGAGGCACGCACGATCGTCGCCGGCACGCCGGGCCTGCGCCGCCACGAAGCCGCGCTGACGGCGCTGCTCGAACGCGTCGAACGCGCCGCGACGCAGCCCTCGGCCGCGGCGCGCGGCGCCGTGCAGGACGCCGTGGTGAGCCTGAACGCCGGGCTCGACAGCGATCAGGGCGCCGCGCGCCGTCTCGCCGCCGCGCTGCATCGCGTGCGCAACGCCCTGCTCGACATCGACGATTTCCTGCGCGCGCCGGCGCCGCCATCGGAGGCAGCGCATGCCGCGTGAACTGGCCCTGGCCGGCATCCTGTTCCCGACCCTGCTGCTGGTCTTCGTCGCCGCCGCGGCGCTGACCTGGCTGCTCGACACGCTGAGCGCGCGTCTCGGCCTGCAGCGTTTTCTCTGGCACCCGCCGCTGGTGCGACTGGCCTTGTTCGTCTGCCTGTTCGGCGCCGGCGGCCTGCTCATCTACGGGCGCTAGACCCGACCGTTTTTCCGGAGCCTTCATGAACGCCGTCAAAGCCCTGCGCATCCTGATGACGCTGGCGCTCGCCACCGCCGCCGTGCTGGTCGGCGTCGCCCTGTGGGGTCACTACATGCTGTCGCCGTGGACGCGCGACGGGCGCGTGCGCGCCGACGTCGTCAATCTGGCGCCCGACGTGGCCGGACTCGTCGCCGAGATCGCCGTGCACGACAACCAGTACGTGCGCCAGGGCGAACTGCTGTACCGCATCGATCCGGAACGCTACCGCCTCGCGCTCGCCGAAGCCGAGGCGCGCCTGCAGGCGGCCGACGTCGAGCGCCGCCTGCGCGCCCGCGAGGCGGCGCGGCGCGCGCATCTCGACAGCCAGGTGATCTCCAGCGAGAACCGCGACGCCAGCAGCTCGCAGGCCGCGGCCGCCGACGCCCGCTACGCCGAAGCGCTCGCCGCCCGCGACCTCGCCCGGCTCAATCTGGCGCGGACCGACGTGCGCGCGCCGGCCGACGGCTACGTCACCAACTTCAACGCCGAGGTCGGCGATTACGCGCCGGCCGGCAAGGCGCTGCTGGCGCTGATCGACGCGCATTCCTTTCGCATCGTCGGCTACTTCGAGGAAACCAAGCTGCCGAAGCTGCGCGAAGGCGATCCGGTGCGCATCGAGCTGATGGACGGCGGCACGCTGCGCGGCCGCGTCGAGAGCGTGCCGCGCGGCATCAACGACCACAACGACGCCGTCGGCCGCTCGATGCTGGCCGACGTCAACCCGACCTTCAACTGGGTGCGCCTCGCGCAGCGCGTGCCGGTCCGCGTGCGGATCGACGCGGTGCCCGACGGCGTGCGCCTGGTCGCCGGCCAGACCTGCACGGTGATCGTCGAGCCGGCGCCGCGCGCCGGCTGAGCGCGGCGCTACGGCGTGCGCACGTCCGGCCGGTTCTTCGACAGCGCACAGGTCGACGCGGCGCCGCGATCGAGATCGCGGCAGACACCGTCGACGGCCGGCGTGGCGACGCCGACCACGGCAGCGAGCGTCGGTGCGATATCGACGGTCTCGACCGGCAGCGACTGCTCGAAGCCGCGCGCGCCCGGCCACCAGAAGAGGATCGGCACGCGCCGGTCGTAATTCCACGGCGAGCCGTGACCGGCAATCGTGTCGCCCGGCTGCTCCGGCTGGCCATACGAGATGTAGGGCTGCCAGATCAGCTGCAGATCGCCGGAGCGCTGCGCGTCGGTGCTCTCGGCGACGCGTTCGAGCAGGCTCAGCTCGTCGGCCGGCCGCGCCGCCGGGATCTTCGCGGCCAGCGCCTCGTCCCTGGTGTACGCGGCAACCAGATGCGGCTGGCCGGCGAGCGCCGCTTTGACCGCCGCGACGATCTTCGCGCGCTGCGCGGCGTCGGCCCGGGCCGAGACGTACAGCGCCTGCTCGTCGCCGAACAGCGGCGCGTAGGCGAGCTTGAGTTCGCTGCGGATGCGCTCGTTGAGCTGCGCGAGCCAGGCCTTGCCGCCGGACAGGCGCTGCGCCGGCACGCCGCGTTCGGCGACACGCTCGGCGGCGTCCATCGCGCCGTGGTCGGCGCTGAGCACGACCAGATACGGCCGGCCGCGGCGATCGAGGCGCGCCAGGAAATCGCCGAGCATCGCGTCGAGCTGCGCGAGCTGCTCGCACATTTCCGGACCCTGATTGCCGTAGCGATGGCCGACGTAATCGGTCGCGCTGAGGCTGACGGCGAGCAGGTCGGTCGCACCGCGTGCGCCGAGCGCGAAGTCGTCGACGAGGTGTTCGGCCAGCGCCAGCGTGAGGCGATCGAGCTCCGGCGACGCGCGCAGCCAGCGCTGGAAGCCCGGGTCTGCGCGCAGCGGCCGCGCGCCATCGCGCGGTAGCGGCGGCGGCACGCGATGATCGAGCCGCAGGGCGCCGTAGGTCTGCGCACCGTCGAGGGCGGCGCAGCGCCGCGTCGTCGGCCGCCACTGCGGCGGCGCCTTGGCCCAGCGCCGCTCGATCTCGGCATTGAACGCGGCCACCGGCAGCAGGCGCGCGGCGGCGGTCTGGCCGGGGCCGACGTAGGTGTTGAAGCCGCGCTCGTCGTCCCACCAGTAGACGGCGGCCGGATCGTGGCCGGACATCATGATCGCGGCGCGGTCCTTGCCGGATACGGCGACCGTGCGCGACGCCGGATCGGCCGCGTGCAGCCATTCGCCGAGCGTCGACACGCGCAGATTGGCCGGCCCGCGGCCCTGCTCGCGGCCCGGCACCGTGGTGCCGTCGTCCTGCACGCAGTAGATCTTCTGCCCGTCGGGTGCGAACCAGGTGTTGGCGACGATGCCGGTCGCGGCCGGGTGCCGGCCCGTCAGCAACGTCGAGTGGCCCGGGCAGGTCTCGGTCGCGGCGTGGCTCTGGTAGCCGTTCGGGAACACCACGCCCTCGCCGGCGAGGCGCGCCAGCCCGCCGCGGAACTGGCTGCGGTACTGCTCGAACAAGTTGGCCGAGAACTGATCGATCGAAATCGCGACGATCAGCTTCGGCGGCGGCGCGGCGGCGAACGCCGGCGCCGCGCAGGACAACACGGCGGCGCCGAGAACGAGGGCGGCATTTCTCACGACGATGGTGCTCCTGAGCGTGCGAACGGAGGTCGGCCGCGGACAGCGGCCGCTGCAGTGTGCCCGTCTTCGATGACGGCAACGGCGACGCGGTCCGGCGGGCTGCCGCCAGCCGATGCAAGGAGCCGGCCAGACCTGCCGGCGCGGCGCGCTTCAGCCGGCCGCCGGCAGCGACAGGCTCACGCACAGGCCGCCGCCGGGCTCGCTGCGCGCCTCGACGCGCCCGCCGTGCGCCCGCGCCACGCGCTCGACGATCGCCAGGCCGAGGCCGTAGCCCTGGGCCGCATCGGCGTTGCGGCCGCGGAAGAACGGCCGGAACAGCTGTGCGAGTTCAGCCGCCGGCACGCCCGGCCCGCGGTCGCGCACGCCCAGCTCGCAGCGCCCGCCGGCGCGCGCCACGAAGACCTCGACCGCGGACCCGGCGCCGAACTTCAGCGCGTTGCCGAGCAGGTTGTCGAGCGCACGGGCGAGCAGGCGCGCGTCGCCGCGCACCGTCGCCGGCGCATCGGCCTGCAGCTGCAGCGTGCAGCCGCACCGCCGGGCTTCCAGCTCGGCGAGCGCGAGACGCTCGCGCGCCAGCGCCGCCAGCTCGACCGGCCGCCATTCGAGCGCGGCCAGGCCGGCGTCGGCACGCGACAGCGCGAGCAGCTCACCGATCAGGCGGTCGAGGCGGATGATCTCCTGCTGCGCGCCGGCCAGCTGCGCCGCCGCCGCGGCGCCGCGTTCGCGCTGCGCGAGTTCGAGGATCAGCTGCAGCCGCGCCAGCGGCGAACGCAGCTCGTGCGAGACGTCCTGCAGCAGGCGGCGCTGGCTGGTGACCAGCGCCTCGACGCGCGCCGCCATGCGATCGAACTCGCGTGCGAGCAGGCCGAGCTCGTCGCCCGTCGCCAGATGCGCGGCGTCGACGCGCGCCGACAGCTCGCCGTCGGCCATGCGCTGCGCGGTCCGCTGCAGGGCTGTCACCGGCGCCGCGACGCTGCGCGCGAGCCGCCGCCCGACGACGCCGATCGCCAGCAGCGACAGCGACAGCTGCAGCGCCAGCAGCGTGCCGCGCCGCTGGTGGAACGGCTCGGCGCCGCGCAGCGCGACGAAATGGCGCTCGATGCCGTCGCTGCCGATCACGCGCTCGCCGATCGCCAGACGCTGCGGATCGAGGCGCAGCACCAGATGCTCGGCGGCGAGCAGCTGCGGCAGCACCGAGCGCAGCTCGGGCAGCAGCGGTCCGCCGAGCAGGCTGTCGCCGGCCTCGAACAGGGTGGCGTCGATGCGCACGTCGTGGTGCCGCGCCAGCACCCAGTCGGCGAAACCCTGCACGCCGTCGGCGATGTAGCGCTCGTCGGCTTCGTGCGCGAGCGCCAGCCAGTCGGTGGCGCGACCGTAGCTGTACCAGGCGATGGCGTTGCTGACGCCGACGCTGACCAGCAGCGTCACGACGTTGATCGCGCAGAGCCAGAGCAGCAGACGCCAGTACAGCGATTTCAAGCGCCCGGTCTCGGCGGCACCACCATCAGGTAGCCGGCGCCGCGCACCGCCTCGATCACCGGCGCCGACGGCGAGAGCTCGCAGAGCTTGCGGCGCAGGCGGCTGACGTGCACGTCGAGACTGCGGTCGTAAAGCTCGATCTCGCGGCCCAGCGCGGCACGCGTCAGCTCGGCCTTGCCGACCACGCGGCCGGCGTGGCGCGCCAGCGCGAGCAGCAGGCTGAATTCCGCGGCGGTGAGCTGCAGCTCCGCGCCCGCAACGTGGGCGCGACGCGCGGCGGCGTGCACGTGCAGCTCGCCGACCACCGGATTCTCCGCCGCCGGCGGCGTACGCCGCCGCTGCTGCGCGCGCACGCGGGCCAGCAGCTCGCGCGGCAGGCAGGGTTTGGCGAGGTAGTCGTCGGCGCCGAAGTCGAGGCCGACGACGCGATCCTCGGCCTCGCCGCGCGCCGACAGCATGATGACCGGCAGCTGGTGATGCAGGCGCAGCTCGCGCAGCGTCTCCAGGCCGTCGCGGCCGGGCATGCCGATGTCGAGGATCAGCAGATCGGGACAGCGCTGCGCGTCGCCCAGGCGCGCCAGCACCGCGGCGCCGTCGTGCACCGCGGCGACCTCGAACTGTTCCAGCCGCAGGTAATCGGCGAGCAGCGCACAAAGCTCGCGATCATCGTCGGCGATCAGCACGCGAAACGACGCCGACGGCGCGGCGTCGGACACGGGGACGGGGCTGGGGAAACGGAGTTCGGCGGTGCGCGACATGGGGGATTCGCCGCCACGGGCGATCTCGATCCCGGCGACGCAACGTGCACATTAGCTGTCATTTTTGACAGTTTGACGTCACAAAAACGACACGCGGCGCCCTCAGGCGATCGCCCCGGCCTCGGCGGCGCTCACGAAGCGGCGCTGCCGCATCCACTTGGTCGCGACCCACTTCTCGCCTTGCGTGACCAGACCGCCGGCATGCAGCGAACGGGCGTCGACGCGCCCCTGCGCGTCGCAGTACTCGAAGTACACCGCATGGCCGCGCTGCGGCGAGACCGTCCAGCCGCTGGTCGGGAACACGGTCTCGCCGCCGCCGGCAACATCGTTGAGATAGCAGACCAGCGTGCTGACGCGCTGGCCGCTGCGCGCGATCGACGCCTGGTTGGCGGCGTTGCTCGGCTGCAGGAAATCGAAGTGCGGCGCGCTCGACGCACCGGCCGGATAGTGCAGCACCTGCAGGCCCTCGCCGTTCTCGACCGGCAGGTTCATCAACGCCGACAGGCGCCGGTCGAGCCGGGCGATGAGCGGGTTCTCGCCGAGGCGGAAGAACATGCCGGCGCTGCTGCGCGCACCGCTCACCACGTCGCGCCCGCTGCGCGGATCGACCAGCGTCGACGGCCGCAGCCGCGGTCGCGCCATCTCGATCAGCGTCGCGCACTCGTCCGCGCTCAGCACTCCGCCGAGCACCGCCAGCGGCGGGTCCTGCGCGCGCGCCAGCACGGCGACGCTGCGATCCGCCGCGGCGACGCGCGCGCCGGGCGCCAGGCGCGAAACCGGCATCGCGAAGGCCTCGGCCTCGGGCAGCTCGACCGTGTCGACCGGCAGCGGCCGCTGCTGCCGGCGCGCCGCGACGAAGGCGTCGACGATCGCCTGCGCGGCGCGCGCTTCCATGCCCTGCGCCTGCATCATCGCCACCACGTCCGGCGGCGTGCGGCCGCCGTCGAGCTGCTGCACGAGCCAGGTGCCGAGCGCCGGCGCGAAACGGACGAGCAGACCCATCGCGCCCCTAGGCCGGATCGTCCTGTGCCACCCAGCCGTCGGCGCCGAGCACGAAGGCCTGGCGCAGCTGCGCGTGGCGCGCGCCGTCCAGCACGCGGGCGACCGCCGGAAACACGCGGCGCGCGCGCGGGTCCTGCGCCCAGGACGCGGCGTCGACCCGGTAGGTGTACGTCACCACCGCATGCCGGTGCTGCGGGTCCTGCGGCGCGAACTCCCAGCCGACGACCTGGTCCAGGCTCAGCCGGGCGGCGCAGAAGTCGCCGTGATGCGCCGGCGCGCCGGCGCGCGCCGGAATCTCGCGCGCCCGGTAGGAACGCTGCCCTGCGGCGGTGAGCGCGTAACGCTGGGCGCCGCTCGCGGTCTGCGTCGAGCGCACCACGCCGAGCTGTTCGAGCACCGGCAGCTGTACGGCGTCGCGCGAGCCGCGCGCGAGATCCTGCGCGCTGATGTCGATCGGCCAGTCGTACTTGGCCAGACACAGGTCGCCATGCTCGGCGAGATAGCTTTCGAGCGCGTGCTCGAAGGCGGCGCGATCGACCGAGCGCTGGCCGCCGGCGCAGGCGGCGAGCGTCGCCGCCAGCAGGGCGGCGCACGTCCGGCCCGGAATCCGTCTCGTCATGTTCAGTTCACGCAGGGTCCGGAGGTGGGCGTCGTCGCCGGCGGCTGGTAACCGTCGGTGAGCGTATCGAGGAAGCAGATCAGATCGGCGATGTTCTGTTCCGTCATCGGCGGCGTCGAATGCGCCGGCCGGCCGTCGAGCGGCATCTGCGGATCGATGTTGCCGGCATAGGCGGCCGGCAGGTCGTCGAACTTCTGCACGGTGCCGCCTTCGTACTGGACGGTGATCAGACCGTAATCCGGAAAGCCGGCATCGTTCTGCGCCCTGGGCGTGCCGCCGACGGTCGGATACCAGATCTCCGGCCAGGTATCGCGCGTGTTGTAGAAGCGGATCACCTGCTCCAGCGAATGCAGCACGCCGTTGTGGAAGAAGGCGCTGCGCAGCGCGACGTTGCGCAAGGTCGGCGCCTTGAACATGCCGCAGAAGCTGTCGGCCGCGCCCGGCACGGACGGCAGGTGGTCTGTGCGCATCGGGCCGCACAGGCCCATGTCGTAGTAGCCGGCGTCGGCGTTGGCCGGAATGTCCGCATTGCGCGGCACACTGATCGCTTCGTACGAGAAATCGGTGAACAGCGCCGAGCTGCCGTTGAGCCCGGCCCCCTGGTAATGGCAGGACGCGCAATTGCCGGTGTCGGGATCGGTGAAGACCTTGAGACCGCGCGCCTCGGCGGCCGTCAGCGCGCCGCCGATCTTGTTGCCGGCGTACAGATCGAACTTGCTGCTGTATGGATGAAAGCTGCTGTCCTCGATCTGGAACGCCTGCAGCGCCGCGAGCGCGTCGCGGAACGCCGCGTCGGTGTCGGCAAAGGCGTCGTCGCCGAAAGCCTGGCGGAAGAGGCCGGCGTAGTCGGCCGCCTGCAGCCTGGCGACGACATCGGCGGCGCTCGCATTGGCCATTTCGAACGCGCTCAGCAGCGGCACGCGCGCCTGCTCGGCCAGCGTCGCCGCGCGGCCGTCCCAGGTGAAGCCGCCGCCGGGGCCCGGCACGCTGATGCCGTCCGGATTGTCGAGCAGATCGGCGTACGGCGGCGTGAAATCCTTGTAGCGCAGCGACGGCACGGCGCGCAGGCCGGGCGACTTCAGCTCCGGACCGCCGAGCTGCACGGCCAGATCGTTCGGTGGCCCGTAGGCGTAATCGGGGTCGTGGCAGGTCGCGCACGACATGCGCCCGGAACCCGATAAGTCGGTGTCGAAGAACATCTTCTGGCCGACCTGGGCGGCGAGGCTCAGCGCCGTCGGCGGAGCGATCACGACCGGCGGCGTAGTGCCGCCGCTGGTGCCGCTGCCGCCGTGGCCGCCGCCGCAGGCCGCGAGCAGCGCGGCCAGCCCGGTGAGTAGCAGTTGCTGTTTTTGCATGGGCGATACCGGTTCAACGACCAAACGCGGGGAGGCTCAAGCCTCCCCGCGCCGGATCTGCGCAGGAACGCGTTACTTCTTCAGCGCCCAGATGTTGGCCTGGCTCGCGTCCGGGCCGACCTGCGGCTCGTTGGCGACGTCGCCCGACTGCTTCTCGACGTAGTCGGCCGGAATCACGTAGGCGTGATTCATCGGACGCACCGCGTCGAAATGCGTGTCGGCGCTGCCGGCGTACTCGGGAAGGTTGAGGATGTTCTCGGCGATGAACTTCTCCGTGTACTTGGAGCGGTTCATGTACGAGCCGTCGACCGCCGGATCGGCGAGCAGGAACATGTCCTGCAGCGTGCGCACGAACGAGAAGTGGCTGTACGGATCGCTGTCCTTGATGCCCTTCGGCGCGTCCGGCTGGTTGGTCAGCACGCCCCAGATGCTCTCGCCGTGGCCGCGGTTGCCGTGGTTGTAGTTGGCGATGGAGTCGTCGACCGCCCAGCTGCCGTCGGTGTTCTGCTTGAGCGGCTGCGCGACGGTGCTGTTCGAGACGTTCCAGCCGCAGCAGGAGTTGAAGCCGCTGGTGGCCTTGCCTTCATCGAACATGATGACGATGGCGACCTTCTTCTGCGGGTTCTTCCACAGGTCGGACGCGCGGATCTTCTTGACGACGTAGTCGACGTAGTTGTCGCCGCGCGTGATGATCGCGTCGCCGCTGCAGTCGCTCGCCGTGCCGGTGGCGCCGCTGCCGACGACCGTGCCCTTGACGGTGATGCCGTGCATGTCGTCGCACTGGTCCGGCACCACGAAGTTCAGGTTGCCGACGTCGCCGGTCTGCAGGTCGGTGCCGAGCTGGTCGAAGTCATAGCCCTCGGGGATCGTGTACTTGGTGCTGTTCTTCAGCACGTTGTCCCACTGGCCGCCGCCCATGGTGCGATTGCTGAACTTGAACTCGGGCGCGCTGCGCACGTTCTGGTAGGCCATGCCCGGATGGTGCTTGGTCTTGTACAGACCGCCCGGCAGCGGCAGCACCAGGTTCGGATTGCCGACCGTGCTGCTGTTGCCGCCGACCGTGTCCGGCGCATAGACGTTGTCCTGCGCCATCACCGCCGGATCGGCGACGCTGTCGGTGCGGATGTCCTGGCCCGGATTCATCGACTCGTTGTAAGTGCGCCAGGTCATGCCGGCCGCGGTGATCGCGTTGAACAGGTTGCGGCGCGCCTTGACGTTGTGGTTGACCGCGTTGTCGCAGCTGCCGTTGAACGGCGAGCTGGCCAGGCCCGGCTGGTCGCTGGTCGGCAGCGGCAGGTCTTCCGGCGCGTTGGCGCCGGTCGCGCCGCAGTTCCACTGGCTGTCGTCGGTGATGCCGAAGTCATCGGCGCCGCCGAGCGCGGTGTAGTTCGGCTCGGACGGATTGCCGGTCGCGTAGTAGCTGGTCGACTGGTTGCCTTCCTGCAGGTAGGCGTTGATCTTCGGCGCGAACGCCGAATCGAGGATCGACTTGGTCGCCTTGTTCTCGAGCATGATGATGAAGATCGCGTCGTAGCGCGGAATGCCTTCGACATTGAACGCCGCCTGCTGGGCCTGCGCGAAGGTGATCGGCAGGCGCGTTTCCGGCACGGTCGCGGTCGCCGCGGTGACGCCGGCCATGCCGGTCAGCTCCGGATCGCCGCCCGCCACGGCCAGCGCGTCGGGATATTTGTCGCCGCGATCGAACTTGGTGACCGCATAGGCGAAGCGCTGCGTCAGCGCGTTCGCTTCGGTCAGCATCGCGCTCTGCGTGGCGCCGCTCTGGTCGTTGACGTCGGCCAGCACCTGCGCCAGGTTGACGCCGATGCGCGTCGCCAGATTCTGCTTCTCGGTGTCGTAGCTGCTGCCGTTGGCTTCCATCAGGCGCGTCACTTCGCTCGACAGCGGACTGATGACGACGCCGTCGGCCTGCTGCTCCTGCACCTGCTCCAGCGTCGCGCGGAACACGTTGCGCGTCGGATTGGCGGCGCCGGTCGCGGTATTGGTCGCGGTCGTGCCGATGTCGGCGATCAGCGCGCCGACCGTCGCCACGTCGAGCGAGAACTTGCCGTCGCTGCCGGTGGTCGCCGGATGCTCGTCGGCGTCGCACTTGCCGTTGGCGTTGGCGTCGACGCAGACCAGCGCGCCCTGGTAGTAGCCCGGCTTCAGCGTCGGCTCGGTCGTGCTGCCCGGCACGAAGCCGCTGCCGGCGACCACGCCGCTGATCGTCACGGTCTGCGGCGGCGTGACCGGCGTGCTGCCGTCGTGATGGTTGTTGTCGCTGCAGGCGGCCATCGCGCAGATGGCGGCGACCAGCGTAGCCTCGACGAGCGCCTTGGGCGTTTTCCGGAATGATGACGGCTGAGTGATCATGCGCTCCCTCTTCGTGCGGTTTCAGATGCCACCGCGTGCTGCGGCGACTGGAGGCGCGGATGCTAGGGAGCGCGCATTGACGCATTTGTTGCATCGCACGCGGCTTTACATTTCTTAACCGGGGCCGCGCGCGCTGACAGGAATTTCATCTGGCGACGCTGCGCGCGCGGCGGCGACAGCCAGTCCGAACGCGCGCAGCGCCACCTGCGGCTCGACATGGGCGCGCGCCACGAGCGCCGCGCGCCGGCCGACAAGGCCGATGCGATGCCGGCGATCCCGCCGGGCGCGCCGCTGTAGCAGCCGGTCGCGGCGCCGCCGGGACGCGCGCCGGCGCCCCGGCGGCGGGCGGCTAGAATGGCGGCCCTTCCCGCGCCACGCCGCCCGATGAAAATCGCCACCTGGAACGTCAACTCGCTCAACGTCCGCCTGCCGCATCTGCTCGACTGGCTGAAGGCGCAGGAAAGCAGCGGGCCGGTCGACGTGGTGGCGCTGCAGGAGCTCAAGCTGGTCGACGAGGCGTTCCCGCACGCGGCGCTGGCAGAGGCCGGCTATCGCGCGGTCAGCAACGGCCAGAAGACCTATAACGGCGTCGCGCTGCTGGCGCGCAGCGAACTGCAGGACGTGGTGCGCGACATGGACGGCTTCGGCGACGAGCAGAAGCGGGTGATCGCGGCGACGATCGGCGGCGTCCGCTTCGTCAGCGTCTACGTCGTCAACGGCCAGGCACTCGGCAGCGAGAAGTACGCCTACAAGCTGCGCTTCCTGGAAGCGCTGCACGACTACCTCGCCGCCGAGCTCGACCGCTATCCGCTGCTCGCGGTCGGCGGCGACTACAACATCGCGCCGGCGCCGGAGGACACGCACGACCCGAAGACCTGGGAAGGCGAAATCCTCTGTTCGGAACCCGAGCGCGCCGGCCTGCGGCGCCTGCAGGCGCTCGGCCTGCACGACGTCTACCGCCTGTTCCCGCAGGCGCCCGGCGGCTTCACCTGGTGGGACTACCGGGCCGGCGCCTTCGCGCGCAACCAGGGCCTGCGCATCGACCACTGGCTGCTGTCGTCGCCGCTCGCGGCGCGCGCCCGCGGCGCCCGCATCGACCTGGCGCCGCGCCGCCTCGAACGGCCGTCCGACCACGCGCCGCTGCTCGTCGAACTGGGCCCGCAAGCCTGAGCCGTCCGTACCGTCCGGCGGCGCCGCGCAACCCTCCGTCAGCCGCCGCCCGGGCACGGCCGGCGACTGAGACCGAGGTCCTTTCAGCAGCGCCGGCGAGTGCCTAAGATCGGGCGCTTTCACGCGGTTCACGCAAGGAGTGAATCGATGGCCGCAGACCGGCGCAATCACTACGACGTCACCGACACGGTGCAGATCTCGCATCCGCAGGATGTCTGCGCCGCCGTCTGCACGCTGCTGCGCAGACGCTATCCGGGCCTCGACCTCAAGCCGCTGCGCCAGGGCTTCGCGACCTTCAGCCGGCTCTACGCCGGCACCCTGCCGGGCTACGCCGGCTGCGACACCTGGTACCACGACGCCCAGCACAGCCTCGACTGCACGCTGGCGCTGGCGCGCCTCATCGACGGCCACGAGCGCAGCGTCACCGCGGCACAGCAGCTCGGACCGCGCCGCGCCGTGCTCGGCCTGCTGATCGCGCTGTTCCACGACGCCGGCTACATCCGCCGCCACGGCGACAGCGCCCGCAACGGCGCCGAGTTCACGCTCACGCACGTGCGCCGCAGCGGCGAGTTCCTCGGCGAGCTGCTGCCGCGCCTCGGCTACGGCGAGGACGTCGCCAAGGCGCGGCAGATCGTGCACTTCACCGGCTACGAGATCGCGCTCGACGAAATCCAGGTCCGCAATGCCAAGGACCGCCGGCTCGGTTTCCTGCTCGGCAGCGCCGACATCCTCGCCCAGACCGCCGACCGCTGTTACCTCGAGAAATGCCGCGACTTCCTGTTTCGCGAGTTCTCGATCTGCGGGCTCGCCGGCGAGCCGCGGCCGGGCCGCCCCGCGCCGATCTACCGCACGGGGCGCGAGCTGCTCGAGAAGACCTGCGCCTTCAACCACCAGCTCTGGGAAGAGCGCCTCGACGGCTACTTCGGCGGCGTGCATCGCTATCTCGCCGCGCATTTCGGCGGCCACGATCCGTACAGCGCGGCGATCACGGCGCATCTTTCGCGCCTTACCGCGCTGGTGCGCGACGACCGCCTCGACGAACTGCGCCTGCGCCCGGTCGCGATCAACCGCGAGCGCCTGCGCGAGATCCTCGCCGAGGCCGCGCCGCGGCGGCCGGCACCGGCGCTGGCGCACGCCGCGTAGGCGCCGCGCGGCGGCGCGAAGCGGCGCTACGGTGCCGCGCGCGTGCGCACTGCGGCGCCGCGACCGCTCCCGCGCGGATCGGCGGCGGCCGAGAGCGTGTCGCTCGCCACGTCCCAGCCGAGCACCTGCAGCTCGCCGTAGGCGGGCACCGCTTCGAGGGGGTGGCCGAGCGCGCTCAGCCCCTGGCGGGTGGCGGCGTCGAGCGCGCCGCTCTCGAACTGCGCGCGCGGCGGCGCACCGGCCAGCGCCACGCGCGGCGCGGCGACCAGCGCCGCCAGATCGAGGCCGCGCGTCCAGGCGCTGATCGCCGCTCCGCTCGTCGCGACGCCGCGCGGCCCGCCCGCGGCGGCGAACACCAGCAGGCCGCGCGGCCCCTCGACGAAGCCGGGCGCCAGCGGCGACAGCGGCCGCTTGCGCGGCGCCGGCGCGTTGGCCGGACCGGCGGCGGCGGGCGAGAAATCGTCCATCGCGGCGTTGAGGAATACGCCGGTGCCCGGCGCCACGAAGCCGGAACCGAACGGCCGCGCCAGCGACAGCGTCGCCGCCACCCGGTTGCCCTGCGCGTCGAGCACCGCGATCGGCACCGCCGCCGATTCACCGGCCGGCGGCGCAAGCTGCGCGGCGGCGGCAGCGCTCGCCGCCGGCGTCGCGCGGTCCGCGACGATGCGTCCGGCCAGCGCGCGCAGCTGTGCGCGCGACAGCCGCTCGGCGGTCGGCACGCGGACCCGGTCGGGATCGCCGAGGTCGGGGGCGCCCGCGCCGCCGGCGCGGCGCTGGCTCTCGATCCAGAGATGCCGCGCCGCCACCGAACCGTCGTCGCGCCAGCCGAGGATTTCGAGCTGGCCGAGCAGCTGCGCCAGCGCGACGCCGCCGGACGAAGGCGGCGGCGCCGTGGTCACGCGATAGCCCTGGTAGTCGAACACCAGCGGCTCGCGCTCGGCGACCGCGTAGCGGCCGAGGTCTTCGGCACTCCAGACGCCGCCAGTCGCCTGCACGGCCTTCAGCAGCTGCGCGGCGACCGGGCCTTCGTAGAAGCCGTCGCGGCCGCGCTGCGCGAGCTGCTCCAGCGTCGCCGCCAGATCCGGCTGGCGCAGCACGGCGCCGGCCGCCAGTGGTCGGCCGTCCGGCACCAGCAGCTTGCGCGCCGCCCACGACAGCTGCGGCGCCTGCGCGACGATCGCGCGCGCCAGCGCCGCATCGACGGCGACGCCGTCGCGCGCCTGGCGGATGGCCGGCGCCAGCAGCGTCGCCAGCGGCCGGCTGGCGTAGCGCCGGGCCAGCCGGTCGAGCGCAGCCGGCGCGCCGGGAATCGCCGCCGCGCGGCTGCGCGCCGCGGCCGGCGGCGTCGCGCCGGGCGCGGCCTCGCGGCCGTCGATGAGCACATCGAGATCGTCGGCGGCACGGTGCAGCAGCCAGAAGCCGCCGCCACCGAGCCCGGAAGTGTCCGGGCGCACGACGGCCAGCATGGCGCCGGCGGCGACCGCAGCGTCGACGGCATTGCCGCCGTCGGCCAGCTGGTCGAGGCAGACCTGCGTCGCCAGCGGATGCGGGGTCGCGCAGGCATAGCCGGGCGGCGTCGGCGGCGCGGCGGCCTGCGCCGCAACGGCGCACAGCGCGCACGCGGCGAGCAATGGACGTAGTCGGTTCTTCATCTCGGCGGGTCGACGCGAGAGACGGATGGCGCGGCGGCGCGCGGCGGGAACGGGAGCATGCCTGGAGAGCGGCCGGGGCGTTCGGGACCTAGAGCGTGGTCAGCCGCTTGTACTTCGCCAGCAGCTGCTCCGGCGTCTCGGCATGGTCCGGATCGAGCGGGATGCAGGCGACCGGGCAGACCGTCTGGCACTGCGGCTTGTCGAAATGGCCGACGCACTCGGTGCACAGCTCGGGATCGATCTCGTAGATCTCGATGCCCTGCGAGATGGCGTGATTGGGGCAGACCGGCTCGCAGACGTCGCAGTTGATGCAGTCGTGCGTGATCTTCAGAGCCATGCCGCCATTGTAGCGCGGCGCTCGCGGGCGCCGGACCGCGGCGCGGCCTTCAGCCCTTCTTCGCGTTCGGCGGCTTGCGCCCGAAACGCTCCATGAGGATCGGCATGACAGCCTCCGGCACCAGCTTCTCGACCGGCGCGCCAAGGCCGGCCAGCTCGCGCACCAGCGACGACGACAGGTGCGCGTACTGCGGCGACGGATTGAAGAACACCGTGTCGAGCTGCGGATACAGATCGCGGTTCATCACCGCCATCTGCTTCTCGTAGTCGAAGTCGGCCGTCGTGCGCACGCCGCGCACCAGCACCGTCACGCCGTGCTCGCGCGCGAAATCGACGACCAGGCCCGAGAAGCCCTGGACCTCGACGTTCTTCAGATTGCGCGACACCTTGCGGATCAGCGCGATGCGTTCTTCGAGCGTGAACTTCGGATTCTTGGCGATGTTGCTGCCGACCGCGACGATCAGCTTCGGAAACATCTTCGCGGCGCGCTTGATGATGTCGTAGTGGCCGTAGGTGACCGGGTCGAAGGTGCCGCTGTACGCCGCGATGATGTCCGCCATGTTGCCCCATTCTTCGTGTTCTGCAGCCGAACTGCGCGCGGCGCGCGCCCCCGCGGGACTGCTATTTTTCGGCCGGGTGGTGATAGGTCGCGAGGCCGAAGCATACCTGACCGGCCTTCTTCTCCCGCAGCAGCTCGAAACCCGGCGGCAGTTGCAGCGTCGCGCCGGCCGGCCATTCGAGATAAATGCGATTGTGCGGCGCGAGCGCCTTCGGCAGCTCCGGCAGCACGCGCTCGAGCAGGCCCTTGCCGTACGGCGGATCGAGAAAGACGAGATCGAAGCGGTGCCAGGTCTGCGCCAGGTAGAACTCGGCATCGAGTTCGGCGACTTCGGCGTGCTGCGCCTTCAGCAGCAGCAGCGCGGTGCGGATCGCGCCGGCCTGCTTGCGGCCCTGCTCGACGAAGCAGCACGAGGCCGCGCCGCGCGACAGCGCCTCGATGCCGAGCGCGCCGCTGCCGGCGAACAGGTCGAGGCAGCGCGCGCCGTCGATGCGCGGCGCCAGCCAGTCGAACAGCGTCTGGCGCACGCGATCCGGCGTTGGCCGCACGCCGCTCGCCGGGTCGAACTCGACGACGCGCGAGCGCCACTGTCCGCCGATCACGCGCAGCCGCCCTTCCGCACGCGGCATCAGACGCTCTCCGCGCCGCGCGGCAGCTCGGCCGAAGCCTGCATCCACTGCCGCAGCTGCACGCCGTCGGCGAGCACCTCGTCCGGCACTTCGTAGTAGCCGCGCATCGCGCGGCCGCCGTAGGGCCGGAACGCCGTCATGCCGGCGCGCTCGTGGCGCGCGCGCGTGACGTCGTCGACGCGCAGGTACAGGCGGCCGCCGAAGACGATGCAGAACAGGCCGTGCGGCCCGTCGAGGCAGACGCCGCCGAACAGGCGCCGCTCACGCCAGGCGCCGACGCCGCCGTCGACGCGCGCGAACAGCGCCTGGGCACAGGCTTCGTTGTGCAGCGTGGCGGCTTGCTTGGGCATGGCGCCGACTTTAATGCGCCCGGCGCCGTCGTCAACCCGGCGCTGCGCCGGCGCTCCGCACCGCCTCACTCGGCTGCGGCCGGCGGCCGGCGATAAAGGTCCGGCACGTAGCGCTCCATCAGTGTCTGCGGCTTGAGCGGCGCCGTGAAGCCGAACTGCGCGTAGAGCCCGTGCGCGTCGGCCGTGGCCAGCGTGAAGCGGCGCAGGCCCTGCAGCTGCGGATGCGCGTCGATCGCGCGCAGCAGCGCCTTGCTGTAGCCGCGGCCGCGATACGCCGGCAGCACGAACACATCGACCAGATTGGCGAAGGTCGCGTAGTCCGAGATCACGCGCGCAAACGCCACCTGCCGCGCCCCGCCGGCCTCGTCGAGATAGCCGCCGAAGCACAGCGAGTGGCGCAGCGAGGTCTCGACGGTCGCGCGCGCAATGCCGCGCGCCCAGCTCGACTGCCGCGTCAGGAAATCGTGAATCAGCTCGACGTCGAGGGCGTCGCGATCGTTCGAAACGCGCAGTACCGCACTCACGCCGTCTGCGTGCCGCCGACGGTGATGGCGTCGAGCTTGAGCGTCGGCTGGCCGACGCCGACCGGCACGCTCTGGCCGTCCTTGCCGCAGACGCCGACGCCGGTATCGAGCTTCAGATCGTTGCCGACCATCGACACGCGCGACAGCGCTTCCGGGCCGTTGCCGATCAGCGTCGCGCCCTTCACCGGCCGCGTGATGCGGCCGTTCTCGATCAGGTAGGCCTCGCTCGCCGAGAACACGAAGTTGCCGGAGGTGATGTCGACCTGACCGCCGCCGAAGTTGACCGCGTACAGGCCCTTCTCGACCGAGGCGATGATGTCGCCCGGCTCGCTCTTGCCGGGCAGCATGTAGGTATTGGTCATGCGCGGCATCGGCAGCTGCGCGTACGACTCGCGGCGGCCGTTGCCGGTCGGCGCCATCTTCATCAGGCGCGCGTTGAGCTTGTCCTGGATGTAGTTCTTCAGCACGCCGTTCTCGATCAGCGTCGTGCACTGCGTCGGCGTGCCTTCGTCGTCGACGGACAGCGAGCCGCGGCGGTTGAGCAGGGTGCCGTCGTCGACGATCGTGCACAGCTCGGAAATGACGCGCTCGCCGATGCGGCCGGAGAACGCCGAGGTGCCCTTGCGGTTGAAGTCGCCTTCGAGGCCGTGGCCGACCGCCTCGTGCAGCAGCACGCCGGGCCAGCCCGGGCCGAGCACGACCGGCAGCGTGCCGGCCGGCGCCGGCACCGCCTCGAGCAGCATCAGCGCCTGGCGCACCGCCTCGCGCGCGTAGCGCTCCGGCATGTCGCCGTCGAAGACCTCGGCGTAGCGCGCGCGACCGCCGCCGCCGGCATGCGCGGTCTCGCGACGGCCCTGGTGCTCGATGATGACCGACACGTCCATGCGCACCAGCGGGCGTACGTCGGCGCTCCAGGTGCCGTCGCTGGCGGCGATCAGCACGGTCTCGAAACTGCCGGCGAGCGAGCACATCACCTGGATCACGCGCGGATCGGCGGCGCGCGCGGCGGCGTCGGCGCGGCGCAGCAGTTCGAGCTTCTTGTCGGTCGGCCAGCTGGCGAGCGGATCGACCGGCGCGTACAGCGGCTTGACCGCGCGCGGCGCGAAAGCCTGCACCGCGCCGATCTGGCCGGCGCGCACGATCGCGCCGGCGGTGCCGGCGGCGTCGGCGAGCGCGGCGAGGCGCAGATCGTCGGAATACGCGAGGCCCTGCTTGTCGCCGGCCACCGCGCGTACGCCGACGCCGTGCTCGACGTGGTGCGCGCCGGACTTGATCAGGCTGTCCTCCAGCGACCAGGTCTCGGTGACGGCGTGCTGGAAGTAGAGATCGGCGCTGTCGACGCCGGGCCGCATCAGCCGGCCGAGCACGTCGGCGACGCGATCCTGATCGAGCTCCGCGGGTTCGAGGAGCGTGGCTTGCGCGAGTTCGAGGCTGTCGGTCATGTCGGTCCGCTGGAAGTCGGTCCGCCGCTGCGGCGACGGAAGGCGCCGCAGCATAGCGCGGAAACGGGTGCCGCCGACCGGCGGCGTTCCCCTCTGAATGCGGGCGAAGCGCGCGTTTGCAAGCGCTCTTGCGGCGCCTTCAGAAGCGCGTCGGCAGGCGCCGGTGCGCCAGCGCCGGGAAGTCGCGGCGCAGCTCGGCCTGGCGCCCGGCGTCGCGCGTCGCCGTGACCACGCCCGGCGTGCCGGCCTCGCGCATCGAAACGACGCGACCCCAGGGCTCGACGATCAGGCTGTGGCCGTAGGTGCCGCGCCCGCTCGGATGCGTACCGCACTGGCCCGGCGCGACCACGTAGCAGAGGTTCTCGACGGCGCGCGCGCGCAGCAGCAGCGCCCAGTGCGCCTCGCCGGTCTTGACGGTGAACGCGGCCGGCACGACCAGGATCTCGGCGCCGGCCTCGACCAGCGCGCGGTACAGCTCCGGAAAGCGCAGGTCGTAGCAGACCGACAGGCCGACGCGGCCGGCCGGCGTGTCGACGACGACCGGATGCAGCCGGCCCGGCGCGATGCTCGCGGATTCGCGATAGCGCTCGCCGCCGCCGCCCGGCACGTCGATGTCGTAGAGATGGATCTTGTCGTAGCGCGCGACGCGCGCGCCGTCGCTGTCGTAGACGCAGCAGGCCGCGTACACACGCTCCTCGCCGTCGACGCGGATCGGCAGCGTGCCGGCGATGATCCACAGGTCCAGTTCGCGCGCCAGCGCCGCGAGGCGGTCCTGGATCGGCCCGTGGCCGTCGGCCTCGGCGTGCGCGAGCTTGTCGCGATCGCGCCGGCCCATGAACGCGAAGTTCTCCGGCAGCACCGCAACGCGCGCGCCGGCGTGCGCGGCCTCGCGCAGCAGCTGCGCGGCGGCGTCGAGGTTGGCGGCGACGTCGTCGCCGCTGTTCATCTGGATCGCCGCGAAGCGCGCGGCCGGGACCGTTTCGCTCATTTCTTCTTCGCTCCCTTCTGCTCGGTGGCGCGCAGCGTGCGCGCATCAAGCTTCTCCACCTTCGGGTTGTCCCAGCTGCCGGTCACGTGATAGCTGAGCTGCGTGACCTGATCGAGCGGCTTGTCGAGCACCTGCTGCGCCAGCAGCACGATCGCACCGAGCGCGGGACCGCCGAGCAGCGCGGCGCCGAGCGTGACGCCGGACGAAATGCCGGCCGGATAGACGGTGACGCGCTGGTCGTAGTCGCGCGCCGCCAGGCCGATGCGGCCGTGCAGGTCCATGCGCAGCGACGGGCCGCGCACGGTCAGATCGTCGGTCACTGCCGCGCCGTTGCCGAGATCGAAGTGGCCGTCGACGCGATCGAAGGCGAGCGCGTCCTCGGTGACATCGCTGAAATTCAGCGTCAGGCGTCGCGGCAGCGCATAGAAATTCAGCAGGCCGAGCACGCGGCTGGCACCCGGCTTGACCGCGCGCACCTGGCCGCTCTCCGCCTCCAGCTCGACGCGGCCGGCGGCGGCCTGCCAGGCCAGCCCGGTCGGCGACGGCGTCCACTTCAGATCGCCGTCGATGCGCGTGCTGCGCGCGCTGAAGTTCGGCTCCAGATCGAAGGCCTTGAGCACCGCCTCGACATCGCTCGACGTCATCTTCGAGCGCAGCTCGGCGGCGGAGCGTCCGCCGCTGCGCGTCCACTGCCCGGCGGCGTCGAGCGTGACGATGCCGCCGCCGGCCTTGAGCCGCTCGAGGCGCTGGCCGCCGGCGATGCGCGCAGTCTTCAGCTCGAAGCGGCCGAGGTCGGCGCCGGCGCCGCTGAGGTCCTCGCAGATCACGTCCAGCTCCGGCCAGCGGCCGGGTTCGATCGGCGGCTCATCGGCGGCGGCGTCTGCCGGCGCCGGCGCGATACCTTCGACGCCCGTCTTTTCGGCGGCTTTCTCGGCCGCCTTCTCCGCCTCGGCTTCGGCCGGCGGCGTCTGCGGCGTCAGCGCCAGATGCTCCAGCCGCGCGATCAGCCGGCCCGGCGCCGGTCCGGCGTACTCGACGACGCCCTGCGCGCCGTCGCCGCTGAGGTTGGCGCGCCAGCCGTTCTGCAGCGGCACCCAGCGCAGATGCGTCGGCCCGCTGAGCTGGTGCTGCCAGCGCACGTGGGCGAGATCGAGGTCGATCAGATCGACGCGCGCGCTGCCGCCCGTCGGCGCCTGCGTCGCGCCCGCGACGGCGGCAGCGCCGGGCACGGCGAGCGGCGCCGCGACGGCCGGCGGCGGCGCACTGTCGCCGGCCAGCAGGGCGATCCAGGCGGCGAGATCGGCGGTGCCGGCGCGCCCGTCGACGACGTAGCGGCCCTTGGCCGCCTTCGGCGCGGCGCCGCCGAAACGCAGCGCCATGCCGTCGAGGTGCGGGCTGCGGCCGCCGTCGTCGCCGAACGCCAGGTCGCCGCCCAGGCGCTGTCCGTAACCGATGCCGATGCGCAGCGGCGCCTCGGCGTCGCCGCCGATGCGCACGCTCAGCGGCAGTGCCGCGTCGGCCGGCTTGGCCAGCGGTTCGGGCAGCGTCACCTCGGTGCCGCGCAGATCGCTGCTCAGCAGCAGCGCGGTGTCGTGCTCCTGGATCGGCAGTTCGGCGTGCCAGGCGCTCTGGCCGTGCAGCCCGCCACGGATCAGCGCCGGGATGAACTGGCTGGCGCCGATGCCGTCGTCGTTCGGTGCGAACGGGAAATCGGCCATCACCACGCCGTGCGTGCCGGCGCGCGGCACGATGCGCACGGCCAACGGCAGATCCTCGAAGCGGCCGGCCAGCCCTTCACCGCTGACGCCGTGGTCGTCGAACTGCACCGTGCCGCGAATGCCGCTGATCGGCTGGTCGAGCTTGGTGTAGAACATCTGCACGTTGTCGAGCGCGACGCTGCCGCTGACGCGGGTCGATTTGATGTCGTGCAGCGGCAGGTCGAGCTTGACTGCGACGCTGGCATTGCCGGCCGCGCGCGTCTGGTCGAGCAGACCCGACAGCCGTGCGTGCAGCGGCGAAGCGCGCAGGAAATCGTAGAAGCGCGCGATCTCGCCGCTGGTCGCGGCGTCGACGGTCAGCAGCGACGTGGCGAAGTCGTCGAAGCGGGCGACGGCGCGGTCGATCTTGTTGCCGTTGAGTTTCGCCGAGATCGCGTTGATCGCCAGGCCGGCGCCGGTGAACGTCAGGCGCGCGGCGACGTCGTCGAGCTGCGGCCAGTCCGGCGCGAACTTGAGGTCGACGCCGGCGGTGTCGAGGTTGAGCTTCCAGACCCCGGTCGGATGCGAGGCGTACGGAAAGTCGGCGAGCGGACCGCGGATCAGCAGATCGCCGCGCGTCGCGCGGCCGCGCAGCAGGCTGTCGCGCAGCCAGTCGCGCAGATGCTGCGACCAGTGCGTCGGCATGTACGGCTTGAGACGGTTGACGTCCGGTGCGCTGAAGCGTGCCTGCAGGTCGAGCAGCGGCGAACCGCCGGCCTGCGGCAGCTGCAGCTCGAAGCGGCCGCTGCCCTCGCTGCCGGCGAGCTGCCAGGCGAACGCCGGCGCGCCGAGCTTCCAGCCGTCGGCGGCGCGCGCCCACTGCAGCTGCGCGTCAAGCGACTCGAAGCGCAGCGGCTCGGTCAGCGTCGACGGCAGCAGCAGATCGAGCGGCACGCGGCCGAGACGCAGCTGGCCGCCGTTCTCGTTCGCCGACAGGTCGCCGGACAGCCCCGAGAAGCCGACGTGCGCGTCCGGCGCCAGCGCCAGACCGTCGAGCCGCGCGGTCGCCGAGTAGCGCGGCGGCGCATCGCTGCCGCGACGCAGGCGCAGCACCAGATTGCGCAAGGTGCCCGACAGCCGCGCGGCCTGCGCGACCGCCGGCGGCGTATCGCGCCAGATGCTGGTCCACGGCATCAGGCGGCCGAGCTGCAGCTCGTCGGCGTCGACGTCGAGCTCGTCGCCCTGCGCGTCGTGCGCCCAGCGCAGGCTGCCGTGCGCGAGGCGCTGATCGTCGAAGCGCAGCTCGCGCAGGTCGGCGATCCAGCCGCGCGCCTCGCTGCGCACCGCGGCGCGCAGCCGCGCCTTGCGCGCGCCGCTCGACTTGCCGCCGCGCGCGACCACCAGCGGCCCGGAATCGACGGCGAGGTCGGCGTGCGCAACGCGGCCGTCCTCGAGATGGCCATCGATCGTCGCGTTGAGATTCTCGGCGCCGATCTGCACGCCGGGCTGCAGCAGACCCTCGAGCCAGCCCTGCGGGCGCAGGCGCGCGAGGTCGAGCTCGAAGTCGCCGCGCCAGCGCGCCGGCTCGGCGATCACGCCTTCGATCTCGGCCGACAGCTCGACGCTGTCGCCGTGCGTGACCGGCAGCTGCAGGCGGCCGTCGACATCGAAGCCGGCATCGGTCTGGTCGATCTCCATGCGCGCGACGCGCACCTGCTTGTCGAGCGCGCCGAAGCGCGGGCCGCTGAAGACCAGCGTGCAGTTCTGCAGCACCACATGGCGGAAGCGCACGAGATCGCGCGACCAGTTGTCGCGGCTCTGCGGCGGCAGCTGTGCGGCGCCGGACGTGAAGCCGGCGATCGTCCAGCGGCCGTCCTCGTCGACCTCGATCACCACCGTCAGGCCGGACATCTCCAGGCGGTCCGGGAACAGGTTGCCGGTGACCAGGCGCGGCACGCTGAAGCCGAGGCTCAGGCGATCCAGCGTCAGGCTCTCGTCGCCGTCGTCGCTGAACAGCGTGATGTCGGCGAGATCGAGGCGCGGCTCGATGCCGCGCCAGCCGAGATTGATGCCGCCGATCTGCACCGGACGATTGGCGACGTGCGTGATCCACGCCGACAGATCGGCGCGATAGCTGGGCAGCGCCAGCACGGCGAGCTGGAACAGGCCGCTGATGACCGCGCCGACGATGACCAGGGCGGCCAGCAGCGTGATCGCCCAGGTCCACCAGCGGCGTTTGACGCGTTCCATGCTCTCAGGGTACGGGAGGGTGCAGCGGGATGCCGCTATTGTCGCGTGCCGCGCCCGCCGGGGCCACTGCGCCGGCTGAACGCCACCTGAGCCAGATCACGCTTGGCAGGCGCCGCGCGCCAGGGTGCCGGCCGCCACTAGAGGGGCACGACGTCGAAGGTCTCCTGCGTATAGCCGTGCTCGGCCTGCAGGCGGATCGGCCGGTTCAGGCCGGCTTCCAGCGCGGCGAGGCCGGACGGCTGTTCCTCGACCAGTTTCTGCACGACGTGCGGGGCGGCCAGGACCAGAAAGCCCTTGGCCTCGAACTGGCGGGCGGCGCGCTGCACCTCGCGGGCGATCTCGTGGCAGACCGTCTCGACGGTCTTGATCGTGCCGCGGCCGCCGCAGGCCGGGCACGGCTCGCAAAGGATGTGGCCGAGCGATTCGCGCGTGCGCTTGCGCGTCATCTCGACCAGGCCGAGTGCCGAGAACGGATAGACCTGGGTGCGCGCGTGGTCGGCGGCCAGCGCCCGCTCCAGCACGCGCAGCACCTGGGCGCGATGGTCCTCGGACTTCATGTCGATGAAGTCGATGATGATGATGCCGCCGAGGTTGCGCAGCCGCAGCTGGCGGGCGATCGCCTGCGCCGCCTCGAGGTTGGTCTTCAGCACCGTCTCCTCGAGGTTGCGGTGGCCGATGTAGGCGCCGGTATTGACGTCGATCGTCGTCATCGCCTCGGTCTGGTCGATGACCAGATGGCCGCCGGATTTGAGCTCGACCTTGCGCTCCAGCGCGCGGCTGATGTCGTCCTCGACGCCGAACAGATCGAAGATCGGCGCCGAACCGCGGTACAGCTCGACCAGCGGCGCCGCCTGCGGGATGAAAGTCTGCGCGAACTCGCGCAGCGCCTCGCACTCGGCCGCCGAGTCGATGCGCACGCGCTCGACGGTGGTGCCGAGCAGATCGCGCAGGATGCGCATCGACAGCGGCAGGTCGCCGTGCACCAGCGTGCCGGGCGGCGCGGTCTCGGCCTGCTCGCGCACCGCCGCCCACAGCCGCAGCAGAAAGCCGAGGTCGGCCTCCAGCGCGGCGGCGTCGACGCCGTCGGCGGCGGTCCGGGCGATCACGCCGAAGTTCGGCGCCAGGCGCTGCTGCAGTTCGTCGAGGATGCCCTTCAGGCGCGCGCGCTCGGCCTCGCCTTCGAGCCGCGCCGAAACGCCGACGTGCGGCTCGAACGGCAGCAGCACGAGATAGCGCGACGGAATCGACAGCAGGCTCGTCAGGCGCGCGCCCTTGCTGCCGATCGGATCCTTGACGATCTGCACCAGCACCTTCTGGCCTTCGTGCAGCAGTTGCGTGATCAGCGGCAGCGGCTCGCCGGGCGGCGGCGTGGCGATCATGTCGTTGACGTGCAGGAACGCGGTGCGCGCCAGGCCGATCTCGACGAACGCGGCCTGCATGCCCGGCAGCACGCGCTGCACGACGCCCTTGTAGATGTTGCCGGTCAGGCCGTGCCGCGACGCGCGCTGCACGTGGATCTCCTGCGCGGTGCCGCCTTCGACGAGCGCGACGCGCGTCTCCTGCGGCCCGATGTTGACCAGGATCTCGGTACTCATGGATGGGCGGGAAAGGACAAAGGTCGGATAGCGAATTGTTCCAGAAGCGCGGCCGTCTCGTAGAGCGGCAGGCCGACGACGCCGCTGTACGAGCCGCGGATCTCGCGCACGAACAGCGCGCCGAGACCCTGGATGCCGTAGGCGCCGGCCTTGTCGGCGGGCTCGCCGCTGGCCCAGTAGGCCTCGGCCTGTGCCGCCGCGATCGGCCCGAACGCGACCTGCGTCACCGACAGCGCGAGCGCCTCGCGCGTGCCGTCAACCAGCGCGACCGCCGAGTAGACCTCGTGCACGCGATCCGCCAGCGCGGCGAGCATCGCCAGCGCCTCGTCGCGCCCGCGCGGCTTGCCGAGGATGCGGCCGTCGAGCACCACGTCGGTATCGGCGCCGAGCGCGGGCAGGCGGCGATCCGAAGCCTGCCAGCCGGCGCGCGCCTTCTCCAGCGCGATGCGCCGCGCGTAGTCCGCCGCCGTCTCGCCGGCGCGCGCGCCCTCGGCGACGTCGGCCGGCGCGACGACGAAGCGCAGGCCGATCTGGCGCAGCAGTTCGGCGCGGCGCGGCGATTGCGAGGCGAGCAGCAGCTGAGGCGCGGACACGACGCGTGGACTCCGGAAACAAGGACGGGATGCGGCCAGCGTAGCCGAACTCGGCAGCCGGCCACAGCGCCACCCGGACGAGATCGGCGGCCCGGCGCGAGCGGCGCTGGCCGCGACGGCCAGCGCTGCTCTACGCTGCGCCCATGTCCGCCCGCTCCCCGCTCCGCCTGGCCGCACGTCTGTGCGCCGCGTTCGCCGTCCTGCTGCTCGCCGGCATCGCCCGGCCCGCGGCCGCCGCCGCCGCCGCCGCCGCCGCCGCCGACTTCGAGCTGGTCGCGCTCGGCAGCGAAGGCGGGCTGCACGAAGGCCAGCTCAATGCCTGGCTGCTGCGCGCACCGGGCGACGCGCACTATCTGGCGCTCGACGCCGGCACGCTGCTGCCCGGCATCGAGGCCGCGCTGCGCGCCGGCGCGTTCGCCGACCGCGCGCCCGACGGCGCGCTGACGCCGGCCGGCGCCGTGCTGCGCCAGGCCATCGCCGGCTACTTCATCAGCCACGCACATCTCGACCATCTCGCCGGCCTGCTGATCGCGTCCACCGACGACGCGCGCAAACCGGTCTACGGCCTGGCCTCGACGCTGCAGACGCTCAGCGACGACTACTTCAACTGGGCCGCGTGGCCGAACTTCGCCGATCGCGGCGCGGCGCCGGCGCTCGGCCAGTACCCGCTGCGGGCGCAGCCGCCGGAACAGGCCTTCGCGATCGACGGCACCGCGCTGCGCGCGCGCCTCTACCCGCTCGCGCACGATCGCCTCGAGTCGTCGATGATCCTCGTGCAGCACGGCGACGCCTACCTCGCCTACTTCGGCGACACCGGTGCCGACGAGGTACAGCGCAGCACGCGGCTGGCGCGCGTCTGGCAGGTGCTCGGCCCGCTGCAGCGCCGCGGCGCGCTCAAGGGCCTGATCATCGAGTGCTCGTATCCGGACGCGGTCGAGGACACGCACCTGTTCGGCCATCTGAAACCGCAGTGGCTGCTGGCGGAACTCAAGCGCTTCGAACGCGAAGCCGGCGGCGACGGCGCACTACGCGGACTCGACGTCGTCGTCACCCACATCAAGCCGAGCCTGCAGGCCGGCGCCGATCCGCGCGCGCTGATCGCCGCGCAGCTGGCCGCCGCGCCGGCGCTCGGCGTGCGCTTCCACCTGCCGCGGCAGGGCGAACACTTTTCGCTGCCAGCGGCGCCATGATCGCGCTCAAGGCAGCGCAGCCCGCTTGCGCTACCGTCGCCGGCAGCCCGTCGCCGGTGCCGGCGCCACCAGAACATCCGACAACCCATCAGAGGAGAACCCCATGTCGAATTCCGTCTCCGTCCGCGCCCAGGTTTCCGAAGCCGAATGGCAGGCGCGCGTCGATCTCGCCGCCGCGTATCGCCTCGTCGCGCACTTCGGCTGGGACGATCTGGTCTTCACGCACATCTCGGCGCGCGTGCCGGGCGAGGAGGGCCACTTCCTGATCAATCCCTACGGCTGGCTGTTCGACGAGATCACCGCGTCGAGCCTGGTCAAGATCGACCTCGCCGGGCGCAAGGTCATGGACTCGCCGCATCCGGTCAATCCGGCCGGCTTCACGATTCACAGCGCGATCCACGCCGCGCGGCCGGACGCGCACTGCGTCATGCACGCGCATTCGCTGAACGGCGTCGCCGTCTCGGCGCAGAAGAACGGCGTGCTGCCGATTTCGCAGCAGGCGACGATCGTGCTCGCCTCGCTCGCCTATCACGACTACGAAGGCATCGCCCTGCGCGACGACGAGAAGCCGCGCCTGGTCGCCGACTTCGGCGACAGGATCTTCCTGATGCTGCGCAACCACGGCCTGCTGACGGTCGGCGCGACGCCGGCCGACGCGTTCCTGGCGATGTACGTGTTCGAGGCCGCCTGCATGATCCAGGTCCGCGCGCTGGCCGGCGGCGGCGAGCTGGTCAACGTCCATCCGCAGATCATCGCCGGCGTGCAGGCTGCCGCCGCGGCGGTGACCAAGGGCCTCGGCGGCGCGCTCGCCTGGCCGGGCCTGCTGCGCCGGCTCGATCGCCTCGATCCCTCGTTCCGCGATTAGGTTTCGACCGCTGCCGCCGGCGCGGGCCGCGCGCCGTGGCGGCGCGCCGCGGCCACACACAGCGCGACGGCGACGGCCACGCCGATCATCGCCGGCTCGACCGTCTCGCCGAGCAGCAGGCCGGCGAGCAGCAGCCCGAACAGCGGCTGCAGCAGCTGCAGCTGGCCGACCGCGGCGATGCCGCCCTGGGCGAGGCCGCGGTACCAGAACACGAAGCCGAGCAGCATGCTGAACAGCGAGACGTAGGCCAGTGCCGCCCACGCCGCGGCGGCCGGCGGCGGCGTGGCCGGTCGCGTCCGCCAGGCGAGCGGCAGCATCAGCGGCAGTGCCAGCAGCAAGGCCCAGCAGATCGTCTGCCAGCCGCCGAGCCGGCGCGACAGCCGCGCGCCTTCGGCGTAGCCGAATCCGCAGACCGCGATCGCCGCCAGCATCCAGGCGTCGCCGACGCCGAAACCCGTCGCGGCCGTCTCGCGCCGCAGCGCGTAGCCGAGCACCAGCGCGCTGCCGAGCAGCGCGAACAGCCAGAACGCCGGCCGCGGCCGCTCGCCGCCGCGCAGCACGGCGAAGCCCGCCGTCGCCAGCGGCAGCAGGCCGACGAAGACCAGCGCATGCGCCGAGCTGACGCGCTGCAGCGCCAACGCACTGAACAGCGGAAAGCCGACGACGACGCCGAGCATCACCAGCGCCAGCGCCGGCAACTCGTCGCGCCGCGGCCACGGCTGCCGCAGCACGAGCAGCAAGCCGCCGGCGAGCAGGCCGGCGATCGCGGCCCGAGCCCAGGTCACGAACCATGGATCGAGCGCCGCCACCGCGACGCGCGTCGCCGGCAGCGAGCCGCTGAAGATCAACACGCCGATCAGACCGTTGCGCCAGGCGCTGGAAGCGAGGGAAGACATCGCCGCATTGTGTTCGGCGCGACACGGCCGCGACAGCCACAGCGCGAGTACAGATCGCCACGAAAATCCGCACACAGGATGAAACGGACAGTACCGCTCGCAGCGGCGCCGGACGGGCATCGGCGCACGCAGCCCCATCCGGCCGTCGGACGGCACCGCCGCACTGCCCCGACATCAGGCTCCAAGGCGCGCGCCGCCACGATCGGCGCACCGGACGGGACGCCGGACGGGACGCCGGCACCGCGCCGCGGCCGGTTCAGTCCGGATAGCGCTCCACCGACGGAATCCGCTCCAGCTCGTGATCCCAATCGGCGCGGCTGGCGGTGAAGATGTGCGCGTCCGGAGCCAGCGCCAGCGGCGTGTCCAGGCTGCCAGCCGGCACCACCAGCAGCTCGCCGTTCATCTGCAGATCCGGCAGCGCCGAACCGCAGACCGAGCAGAAGCTGCGGCGATGCCGGGTACCCGGCAGGCCGAAGCTGCGGACGTTCTCCTGCCCCGACCGCCAGTGCAGCCGCGCGCTCGACGAGAACAGGTTGGCGGCATGCGCCGAGCCCGTGTCCTTGCGGCAGCGCACGCAGTGGCAGAGATAGAAGCGCTCGAAGTCGCCTTCCACTTCAAAGGCTACCGTACCGCATAAGCAAGACCCGCCGTACCTGTTTGTCATTTTTCGCCTCGCCGCTCATGCGGCGGCATCGCCACCGGCCCGACTTGGCGCTTCATGAGGGGGCCGCGCCCACAGACTCACCTTGAACGCGCGCTCGTCATCTTGAGGGGATACGCCAAGATCCCTTCTGATCTCGAAGAATAGAGCTGACATCAACTCGTTGTGGCTCTCTTGGCTTCGAGAAGCATGGCCGATCTTGATTTCGTGCAGAAATGCCTGAAGCGCACGAAGAACTGCGTGAGGCGCCACCAGATTGAGCTTATTGCAGGCACTCGCGAATGCTCGCTGCCCTTCAAGGTTCGCGTCCCCCGAAATAACTCCGCTCAGACTGGCCACGAAGTCTTTGTAGTGTTCGAGCTTCTCTTTTCTTAGTTCGGCTTCTCGCTCGCGCTGTTTGGTGAACCAGTACGTGGCACCAGCAAGAACAAGCGCTCCGGAGGCTGCTACTAGGGCGGTCACAACTTCAGCGGCCATTTTTGAGTTCCCGGACTACGAACGATGCTTCTAAATTAACTCCCGTGGCTCACCTGACCAATTCCGTCCTCGTTCGCGTGAGGCTCCACGCCAGCGCCAGCTGCGCCGGCAGCCAGAGCGCGATCCACGGCAGATTGTGCTGGGCGCCGGGGAGCAGCAGCAGCGGCGCGCTCAAGGCGGCGCCGGCGGCGATGAGCACGGCGAGCATGCGCTGCCAGCGGCGCGGCCGCCAGCCGGCGCGCGCCGACGCGATCCAGGCCGGCAGCAGCAGCAGGCACAGCGGGTTGAGCAGCAGCAGATTGCGGTTGGCCCACATGATCCAGTGCTCGGTCAGCGTCCAGCCGGCGACCAGCACGAGCCCGCCGACGGCGGCCGTGAGGCTGATCGCGAACGCGAGCAGCGCGAACGCCCAGCGCGCCGGCGCGCGGCGCCGCGCGCGGTCGAGCAGGACCAGCAGCGCACCGATGGCGAGGCCGGCGGCGAGCAGCGGCAGCAGCGCCGCCGGCGGCGCTGCCGGCTCCGGCCAGGCGTCGCTCTGCAGCAGCCAACCCTCGCGCGAGACCAGCGGATGCGTGCGGCCGTCGGCGTCGCTGAGCTGCACCTTGCGCACCGCGTCCATCAGCACCATCGGCACGAAGCTCTGCTGCCAGAGGTCGATCGGCCGGTCGGCGGCGGGCCCCATGCCGAGATCCATGCCGAGCGCGAGGACGAGGTCCGGGCCGATCAGGCGCGTCGCCTCGAAGCGGTAGCTGCGCTGCGTCGCCAGACCTTCGCTCTGGCGCTTGAGCGCGCCGCCGGTCGCGACGTCGAGCGCATCGCGCACGCGCGTCGAGCAGTTGGCGATGAAGTAGTCGTAGCGGTACTCGGCGTGCTCGGGCTCGGCGTTCCAGGCCAGGAAGGCGGCGAGTTCGCGACGCGCTTCGGGCGGCAGGTCGAGGCTCTGGAAGTAGACCCAGCGCGCTTCCTGCGCGTAGCCGTCGAGCGCCTGCGGGAAGCGCTGCACGGCGAGGCGGTACTGCATGTAGCCGCGCGCGAAGTTCAGGAAGAAATTCTTCTGCCCGAAATCGAACATGCCGTAGTTGTAGAGCAGGCCGCGGCTGCTGCCCGGCTGGCGCACGAGGATGGCGTTATGGCCGAAGCGCTCCCAGTAGATCGGGCCCGGGCCGAAGGTGATCAGCTCGATGCTCGGCGCCGTCTCGTCGACCGTCGCCGGGGCGGCGGCAGCGGCGGCGGGCGCCTGCGCGAACAGCGGCGCGGCGAGCGCCAGGCACAACAGCGCGAGACAGCGGTACACGCTCGAACGCATGCGACGGTTCCTTGTCGGGCACATCGAAACGGCCATGGCGGGCGCGGCGCCCGGTGTGCGCCCGCCGCGGATCGGCGGCGGGCAGCGCGCGCCTTCAGGACGCGGACACGGTCACCATGAACTGGTGCACGCGCCGCGTATCGGCGCGCTGCACGTTGAAGCTGAAACGGTCGATGCGCACGCTCTCGCCGCGCTTGGGCATGTGGCCGAAGCGGTGCAGCACAAAGCCGCCGATGGTGTCGAACTCGTCGGTCGGGAACTGCGTGCCGAAGTAGGCGTTGAACTCCTCGACCGTCGCCAGCGCGCTGACCAGATAGCGGCGCTCGTCCTGCTTGAGGATGCGCGCGCCCTCGGCCTCGTCGTACTCGTCGTCGATCTCGCCGACGATCTGTTCGAGCACGTCCTCGATGGTGATCAGGCCGGCGATGCCGCCGTATTCGTCGACGACCAGCGCCATGTGGTTGCGGCTGCGGCGGAACTCCTTGAGCAGCACGTTGAGGCGCTTGGACTCCGGCACGAAAGTCGCCGGCCGCAGCAGGCGCGACAGCTCGAACGTGCCCGGCCCGAAGCCCGGCACGCCGGAACTGAGCTTGAGCAGATCCTTGGCGAGCAGGATGCCGACGACCTCGTCCTTGGACTCGCCGATCACCGGGAAGCGCGAATGCCCGGACTCGATGACGACGTTGAAGATCCGGTCGGGCGTCCAGTCCGCCTCGACGATGACCATCTGCGCGCGCGGCACCATGACGTCGCGCACGTGCATCTCGGTGGTCTGCACGATGCCCTCGAACATCGACATCGCGTCGTTGTCGATCAGCTGCGCCTCGCGCGCGTCGCGCAGCAGTTCGAGCAGATCCTCGCGGGTCCGCGGCCCTCCGGCCAGGCGGTGCGTGACACGCCGCCACCAGTTGCTCAGCTGGGTTTCTTCTCGCTGCGGACTGTCGTCTTCTTCGTCGTCGGTCATTGGTAAGGGTCTGGGAATCCCAGGCTCTTGAGGATACGGATCTCGCGGGCTTCCATGCGCCGGGCATCGGGCTCGATCTCGTGATCATAACCTTGCAGATGCAGGCAGCCGTGCACGACCATGTGCGCCCAGTGCTCGCGCAGTGTCTTGTTCTGCTCGATGGCCTCGCGGGCGACGACCGGCGCGCAGATCACCAGATCGCCGAGAACCTCCTGCGCGCCCACCGCGGCAGCGCCGTCGAACGACAGCACGTTGGTCGGTTTGTCCTTGCCGCGATAGTCACGGTTGAGCGCACGGCTCTCGTCTTCGTCGACGATGCGGATCGTCAGCTCGCCGAAGCGCTTCGGCAGCGCCGCGCGCGCGAATGCGCGCAGGCTCGGCGCCGACGGCACGCCGCGCGCCGACGCCAGCTGACGCTGCACGACGATCTCGCCGCCGGCGGCCGCCGCCTTCTTCGCGCTCATGCCTCGTCGCCTTCGCGCGGCGTGGCGCGCTCGTGCTGCTCGTAGGCGTGGACGATGGCCTGCACCAGCGGATGGCGCACGACGTCTTCCTTGCGGAAGTGCGTGAAGCTGATGCCCGGCACGCCGGCGAGCACCGACAGCGCCTGCTTCAGACCCGAGGTCATGTGTTTGGGCAGATCGGTCTGCGTCATGTCGCCGGTGACGACGGCGACCGAGCCGAAGCCGATGCGCGTCAGGAACATCTTCATCTGCTCGACGGTCGTGTTCTGCGCCTCGTCGAGGATCACGAACGATTCGTTCAGCGTGCGGCCGCGCATGAAGGCCAGCGGCGCGACTTCGATGACGTTCTTCTCGGTCAGGCGCGCGACGCGCTCGAAGCCGAGCATTTCGTACAGCGCGTCGTACAGCGGGCGCAGGTACGGATTGATCTTCTCCGCCATGTCGCCGGGCAGGAAACCCAGCTTCTCGCCGGCCTCGACCGCCGGACGCACGAGCACGATGCGGCGCACGCGGTCGCGCTCCAGCGCGTGCACGGCGCTGGCGACGGCGAGATAGGTCTTGCCGGTGCCGGCCGGACCGATGCCGAAGTTGAGATCGTGCGTGGCGATGTTCTTGAGGTACTGCTTCTGCTGCACGCCGCGACCGCGGATCACGCCGCGCTTGCCGCGGATCACGACATCGTCGCGCGAGGCCGGCTCGTCGTCGTCGGCCGTCTCGTCGGCGGCGCCGAGCTGCTCGGCCAGCGCCATGTGCACGTTCTCGGTCGTCACCGTGTCTTCGGCGGCGAAATTGAACAGCTCCTGCAGCACCGCTTCGCCGCGGCGGATGTCGTTGCGGCCGCCGACCAGCTGGAAGCGGTTGCCGCGATTGCGGATCTCGATGCCAAGACGCAGCTCGATCTGGCGCAGGTGCGCGTCGAACGGCCCGCACAGGTTGGCGAGGCGCTGTGCATCATCGGATTCGAGGACCAGGTCGAGCCTGGCGGTGGTGACAGGTTTGCTCATAGGGATTCGGCCAGCACGGCCGTGTAAAGCGGGCGGTCGACATTGCCGCCGCTCAATATGAGGCCGACGCGGCGCCCGGCAAGGGCGTCGCGCGCCTGCAGCGCGGCGGCGGTGCTCGCGGCGCCAGCGCCTTCGGCGACGTTGTGCGTGGTCTCGAACAGCAGGCGCATCGCCGCCGCGACCTCGGCGTCGGAGACCTCGACGACGCCGGCCGCGCCGGCGCCGATGATCGCCAGCGCCTGCGGCTCCGGCACGCGGCAGGCCATGCCGTCGGCGATCCGCGTGCTGACCGGATGCGGCAGCGCGCGGCCGGCGGCGAGCGAACGTGCGTAGGCCGGCGCGCCGGCGGAGACCACGCCGACGATCTCGGTCGCCAGACCCAGCGCATCGCGCGCGGCGATCGTGCCGCAGATGCCGGAGCCGAGGCCGATCGGCACGTAGACCACGTCGAGCGGGCCGGCGCTTTCGAACAGTTCGAGCGCGTAGCTGGCGACGCCGAGCACGAGATCGTCGTGGAACGAAGGCACGAGATGCAGGCCGCGTGCGGCGGCGAGGCGTTCGGCGTGCTCGCGCGCCTCCTGGAAATCCTCGCCGTGCTCGATCAGCTCGGCGCCGAGCGCACGCATCGCCGCATTTTTCTCGCGGCTGTTGCCGTGCGGCACGACGATGACGCTGCGCAGCCCGGCGCGGGTCGCCGCGTAGGCGACCGACTGGCCGTGATTGCCGCGCGTCGCGCAGATCACGCCGGCGACGTCCGGCTCGCGATCCAGCAGGCGCGCGAAGTAGACCAGGCCGCCGCGCACCTTGAAGGCGCCGAGCGGCGTGTGATTCTCGTGCTTGAGCCAGACCTCGGTGCCGAGCGCGGCGTCGAGCAGCGGCCAGCGCCGCGCCGGCGTCGGCGCCATCGCCGCCTGCACGCAGCGCGCGGCGTCGCGCAACTCGTCCAGCGTGTAGCGGGTGGTGGCGGGGACGGCGCTCACGCCGCCTCCGCCCCCGGCAGGCGGCCGCGCAGCGAGTTGCTGGCGGCTTCGGTGATCTCGACGTCGACGAGCCGGCCGATCAGCGTCTCCGGTCCTTCGAAGTTGACGACGCGGTTGCACGAGGTGCGGCCGGCCATGCGGCCTTCGCCGCGCCGGGCCGGACGCTCGACGAGGATGCGCTGCGTGGTGCCGACCAGCGCCTGGCGGAAGGCGTCGTCGAACTGGCGGATGCGCGCCTGCAGGATCGCCAGGCGTTGCTCCTTGACCTCCTGCGGTACGGTGTCGCGCAGATTCGCGGCCGGCGTGCCGGGGCGCGGGCTGTAGTTGAACGAGAACGCGCAGTCGAAGCGCGCCTCGGCGATCAGGTCCATCGTCTGCATGAAGTCGTCGTCCGACTCGGTCGGAAAGCCGACGATGAAGTCCGACGACAGCGACAGATCGGGCCGCGCCGCGCGCACGCGGCGGATCTTGTCGAGGAACTGCGCGCGCGTATAACCGCGCTTCATCATGCCGAGGATGCGGTCGGAGCCGGACTGCACCGGCAGGTGCAGGTACGACGCGAGCTTCGGCTGCGCGGCGAAGGACTCGATCAGCGCGTCGGTGAACTCGGCCGGATGCGAGGTCGTGTAGCGGATGCGCGCCAGACCCGGAATCTGCGCGAGGTAGTCGATCAGCAGCGCCAGATCGCAGGTCTCGGCTGTGTCGCCCATGCGCCCGCGGTAGGCGTTGACGTTCTGGCCGAGCAGGGTGATTTCCTTGACGCCCTGCTCGACCAGCTGCGCGCATTCGAGCAGCACGTCGTCGAGCGGACGCGAGACTTCGGCGCCGCGCGTGTACGGCACCACGCAGAAGGTGCAGAACTTCGAGCAGCCTTCCATGATCGAGACGAAGGCAGTCGGCCCCGAGGCCACCGGCTCCGGCAGGCGGTCGAACTTCTCGATCTCCGGGAAGCTGACGTCGACCATCGGCCGCTGCGCGGCGCGCGTGGCGTCGAGCATCTGCGGCAGGCGATGCAGGGTCTGCGGGCCGAACACCATGTCGACGATCGGCGCGCGCTCGGCGAGCGCCTCGCCTTCCTGCGAGGCGACGCAGCCGCCGACGCCGATCACGCGGCCCGGCGCGGCCTGCTTCCAGTCGCGCCAGCGGCCCAGCTCGGAGAACACCTTCTCCTGCGCCTTCTCGCGCACGGAACAGGTGTTCAGCAGCAGCAGGTCGGCTTCCTCCGGCTTGTCGGTACGCGCATAGCCGTGCGACGCGGCCAGGACGTCGGCCATCTTGGCCGAGTCGTAGTCGTTCATCTGGCAGCCCCAGGAAATCAGATACAGCTTGCGCTGCGGGCGGCTCGGCGAAGCGGAGGGTACGGCGTCGGACATCGAAGATCGGCCATCGCGGCCGGCGGACATGAGGCCCGACAGTATAAAGGACGGCCGCCGGCGCAGCGGCGGGCGGGGATTCCACCGGGGCGTCACCCGGCTTTCACGGTGCCGCCCTACGCTGCGCGATCGTCCTGCGCGGCCGTCCCGACCGGCGCGCCGCTCAGCCCAGCTTCTTCAGCCAGTCGTCGACGCCGGCGTCGATGTCCGCCCAGGCCTGCTCGAAGGCTTCCTTGGGCTGGCGGTAAGGATCGGCGACATCGGCGTTCTCGCGCCATTTCAGCAGCTTGTGCACGCGGCCGCGCAACTGCGGATAGCGGGCGTTGATCCAGTCGCTGTGGCCCTGGTCCAGCGTCAGCACCAGATCCATCGACGACAGCAGCGGCAGGGTCGCCTGCTGGGCGCGATGCGCGGAAATGTCGAGGCCGTGGTCGGCCGCGACTTCGACGGCGAGCGGGTCGGCCGGAAAGCCGACGAGCGCGCCGGTGCCGGCCGAGAGGATTTCGATGTCACGGCCCTGCAGGCGCTGGCGGAGCAGCCCTTCGCCGATGGGGCTACGACAGATGTTGCCGGTGCAGACGACGATGATGCGATTGAACATGCGATGGCAGCGGCTCGGCCGCAGCGCGGCGCGGGCCAGTCATGAATGGCGGGGCAAGTGTCCGATTCTACCTGCTCCGACCGGACCGCGATGCGCGGCGGCGCCCGCCCGGTCCGAACGCCGCGGCGCCGCCGGCCCGGCACCGCAGCCGCCGCGCCGCTCAGGGCACGACGACGATCTTGCCGGTGACCTTGCGGTCCATCATGTCGCGCAGCGCCTGCGGTGCCTGCACGAGCGGATAGCGCTTCGACACGTGCGGCCGGATCTCGCCGGCGGCGTACCACGCGAACAGCTCGCGGAAGTTGGCGGCGTTGACCTGCGGCTCGCGCTGCGCGAACGCGCCCCAGAACACGCCGACCGCCGACGCGCCCTTGAGCAGCAGGCGGTTGGCGGCGAGATTCGGAATCGGCCCCGACGCGAAGCCGATGATGAGGTAGCGGCCGTTCCAGGCGATGCACGACAGGCATTCCTCGCCGAGCGCGCCGCCGACCGGGTCGTAGATCACGTCGGCGCCCTGCCCGCCGGTCAGTTCCTTGACCGCGTCCTTGAGGCTCTGCGTCGAGTAGTCGATCAGCGCGTCGGCGCCGCTGGCCCTGGCGAGCGCCAGCTTGTCGGCGCTCGAGGCCGCAGCGATCACGCGCGCGCCCATCTTCTTGCCGAGCTGCACGGCCGACAGACCGACGCCGCCGGACGCGCCGAGCACCAGCAGGGTCTCGCCGGCCTTCAGCTGGCCACGCTGCTTCAGCGCGTGATACGAGGTGCCGTAGACGAGCGGAAACGCCGCCGCCTCGGCGAGATCGAGCCCCGGCGGCAGCGGCAGGCACAGCGCCGCGCTGGCGACGACCTCTTCGGCGAAGCCGCCGACGTTGGTGAACGCGGCGACCGCGTCGCCCGGCTTCAGATGCTTCACCTTGCCGCCGACTTCCAGCACCGTGCCGGCAACGCCGGCGCCCGGCACGAACGGCGGCTGCGCCTTCATCTGGTACTTGCCCTGGATGATCAGCACGTCCGGAAAGTTCACGTCCGCGCCGGCGACCTTGATGCGCACCTCGGACGGTCCGCAGGGCGGCGACGGCAGCTCCTCGACGACCAGTTGCTCGGGCAGGCCCAGCTCCTTGCAGACGACGGCGCGCATGATGCTCCTCCGGATATTGTTTGAGTGCGCAGTGTACGGTGCCGCGCGGCACGCCGGCCCGCCGGCCCGCAAAAACGAACAGGCCCGCACGAAGGCGGGCCTGCGGGTCATGCGCCCATGCGGCGCGGCACTCAGAACGGAATGTCGTCGTCCTCGAACGGCGCATCCATGTCGGCGGCCGGCGCGGCGGCCGGGGCGCCGCGCGCCGGGGCACGCGCCGGGGCGCCGCCGCCGTAGCCGCCGCGGGCGTCATCGCCCATCGGCGCCGAGCCGCCCGGACGGCCATCGAGCATCTGCATGTCCTGCACGCGGATCTCGGTGGTGTAGCGGTCTTTGCCTTCCTTGTCGGTCCACTTGCGCGTGCGCAGCGAACCCTCGACGTAGACCTTCGAGCCCTTCTTCAGATACTTGCCGGCGATCTCGCCGAGCTTGCCCGGGAACACGACGTTGTGCCACTCGGTCGCTTCCTTCTGCTCGCCGCTCTGCTTGTCCTTCCAGCTCTCGGTGGTGGCGATGGTCGCATTGGCGACGGCGTCGCCGCTCGGGAAGTAGCGCACCTCGGGGTCCTTGCCGAGATTGCCGATCAGAATCACCTTGTTGACGCCACGGGCCATGCTGCCTCCGAGAATCCTTGAGAGCTTCGAGAACGATCGCCGCCTACTGTTGCCCCGGTGCGGACCGCGCCGCGGGCGACGACAAAAAGACCGGCGGAATTAGACCACAAACCCGCTGCGGCGACAGGGCGGCGTTCCCGCAGGCCCCGCCACGGCGGGAGCCCGGAGCATCGGCCAAAAATGTCGCGGGCTTGCCTAAAAGTCCACGTCTGCCGGGCCGGCATCCTCGCGCGCGGCGATTTGGGTAAGCTCGGCCGTTCCAGCCCAGCCCGCCGCCGGCCGCCCGCCGCGCCCGGCGCCGCGTCCGCCAGAAACCCAAGGGGGAGAGATGATCACGCTCAAGGTCAACGGCCAGACCCGCGAGGTCGACGCCGATCCGCAAACGCCGCTGCTGTGGGTGCTGCGCGACGATCTCGGTCTCACCGGCACCAAGTACGGCTGCGGCATCGCCCAGTGCGGTGCCTGCACCGTGCATCTGGACGGCGCGCCGATCCGCTCCTGTTCGTTTCCGGTCGCCGCCGCCGCCGGCAAATCGGTGACGACGATCGAGGGACTGCAGTCCAAGGCGGCCAAGGCGGTGCAGAAGGCCTGGGTCGCACTCGACGTCGTGCAGTGCGGCTACTGCCAGTCGGGGCAGATCATGTCGGCGGTGGCACTGCTCGAACAGAAACCGAAGCCGAGCGACGCCGATATCGACGGGGCGATGGCCGGCAACATCTGCCGCTGCGCGACCTATCAGCGCATCCGCGCCGCGATCCACGCTGCCGCCCGGGAGGCCTGAAGCCATGCGCATGCTCGATACGCTGCAGCAAACGCACCTGCGCCAGACGCTCGCCGAGACGACCCCCGCGCCGGCACTGTCGCGTCGCGATTTCCTCAAGTCCGGCGCCGCCGCCGGTCTGGTCGTCGCCGTGCCGCTCGGCTGGTCGGGCGCGGCACTCGCCGATCCGGCCGGCCAGCCCGGCGTGCTCGCCGCCGACGCGTTCATCCGCGTCGCGCCGGACGACACCGTCACGATCATGATCAAGCATCACGAGATGGGCCAGGGCGCGACCACCGGCCTGGCGACCATCGCCGCCGACGAGCTGGACGCCGACTGGAGCCGGGTCGTCGCCGAGTACGCGCCGTCCGACCCCAAGCTGTACGCCAATCTGGCGATGGGCATCCAGGGCACCGGCGGCTCGACGGCGATGGCCAATTCCTGGGAGCAGATGCGCAAGGCCGGCGCGACTGCGCGGGCGATGCTGGTGCAGGCCGCCGCCGACAGCTGGAAGGTGCCGGCCGCCGAGATCAGGACCGCCAACGGCGTGCTAACGCACGCGTCCGGCAAGCGCGCGCGCTACGGCGAGATGGCCGGCGCGGCGGCGCAGCTGACGCCGCCGACGAACGTGCCGCTCAAGGACCCCTCGCAGTTCACGCTGATCGGCAAGGATCGCAAGGGCCGCCTCGATTCGCTCGCCAAGTCGACCGGCACTGCGACCTACACCATCGACGTCAAGCTGCCGGGCCTGCTGACCGCGGTCATCGCGCGGCCGCCGGCGTTCGGCGCCAGACTCAAAAGCTTCGACGCGAGCGCCGCCCGGCAGGTGAAGGGCGTCACCGACGTCGTGCAGGTGCCGGAAGGCGTCGCCGTGGTCGCCACCGGCATGTGGCCGGCGCTGCAGGGTCGCAAGGCGTTGAAGCTGGACTGGGATCTCGCCGGCGTCGATGCGCGTTCGTCGGCGCAGCTGTTCGCCGAATACCGCGAGCTGGCCAAGCGGCCGGGCGTGCCGGCGAGCAAACCGGAGGCCGCGGCCAGCGCCGCCGCGCCGGCGGCGCGCAGCATCGAGGCGGTCTACGAGTTCCCGTTCCTCGCGCATGCGGCGATGGAGCCGATGAACTGCGTGGCCTGGCTGCATGACGGCCGGCTGGAGACCTACAGCGGCCACCAGCTGCAGACCACCGACCAGATGAACGCCGCCAAGGCCGCCGGCTTGCCGCCGGAAAAAGTCACGCTGCACACCCTGGTGTCCGGCGGCAGCTTCGGCCGCCGCGCCAACGCCGAGGCCGACTTCGTCGTCGAAGCGGTGCACGTCGCCAAGGCGATCGGCAGCCGCGCGCCGGTACGCGTGCAGCGCACGCGCGAGGACGACATGCAGGCCGGCTACTACCGCCCGCTGTACGTGCACGGCGTCAGGCTCGACCTCGACGCGCAGGGCCTGCCGGCGGCCTGGCAGCACACGATCGTCGGCCAGTCGATCGTCGCCGGCACGCCGTTCGCGATGATGATCAAGGACGGCGTCGATCCGACCTCGGTCGAGGGCGCCGCCGAGCTGCCGTACGCGATCCCGAACCACGCGCTGACGCTGCATTCGACCAAGGTCGGCCTGCCGGTGCTGTGGTGGCGTTCGGTCGGCAGCACCCACACCGCATACGTGGTCGAAACGCTGATCGACGAGATCGCCGAAGCCGCCGGGCGCGATCCGGTCGAACTGCGCCTGGCCCTGCTCAAGGACCGGCCGCGTCACGTCGCCGCGCTCAGGCTCGCCGCCGACAAGGCCGGCTGGGGCCAGCGCAAGCCGGCGGCCGGCGTCGCGCGCGGCGTGGCGCTGCACGAGTCGTTCAACACGGTGGTCGCACAGATCGTCGACGTGCGCCTCGTCGACGGCCAGCCGAAGGTCGAGCGCGTGGTGGTCGGCGTCGACTGCGGCACGGCGATCAACCCGGACGTGATCCGCGCGCAGATGGAGGGCGGCGTCGGCTTCGCGCTGGCGGCCGCGCTGTACGGCGCTATCGACCTCGAACAAGGCGCGGCGCGGCAGAGCAACTTCAACGACTACCAGGTCCTGCGCATGCCGGCGATGCCGAAGGTCGAGGTGCACATCGTGCCGAGCGCGGCGGCGCCGACCGGCGTCGGCGAGCCGGGTGTGCCGCCGCTCGCGCCGGCCGTCGCCAACGCGCTCTACCGCCTCACCGGCCAGCGCGTGCGCAGCCTGCCGTTCGCGCGCCAGTCGCTGAGCGTCGCCGCGCAGGCCACCACGTAGCGCGGCGGTCGTGGGCAAAAAAGAAGGCGGCCCGCGGGCCGCCTTCTTTCATTCCGCCTTTGGTTCCGGCGGAGTCTCTACGACGAACTCGACTCCAGCCGGTGCAGCGGCGGCGGCGTCAGACTGATCGCGAAGCTGAGCCACAGCAGCGGCAGCAGGCCGGCCGCCGCGAACGCGCCGCCGATGCCCCAGTGCCCGAGCGCGAAACCGCCGATCGTGCTGCCGGCGAATCCGCCGAGGAACTGGCTGCTCGCGTAGATGCCGAGCGCCGCGCCCTTGTGCTCGGGCGGCGCGCGGCGCGAAATCATCGACGGCAGCGTGCCCTCGAGGTAGTTGAAGGCGACGAAGAATGCCAGCAGCGTCAGGCACAGGCCCACCGCGACCGTGTGCAGCTCCGAGGCCGCGAGCAGCGCCACCGCCAGCAGCACGATCGCGCCGAGCAGCGTCGGCTTGAGCAGACCGGCGCTTTCGACGCGGCGGATCAGCGCGAACACCGGCAGCACCGACAGCAGCAGCACCGGCAGGTACAGCTCCCAGTGGCGCGCGGCCGGCAGGTGCAGGGTTTCCTCGATCGCGTGCGGCGCGGCGATGAACAGCGTCGTCATCATCGCGTGCAGCAGGAAGATGCCGCCGTCGAGACGCAGCAGCTGGGTGTCGGCCAGCGCGCGACGCAGGCTGCCCGGCTGGCTCGGCACACGCGGCACGGTCGGCACCGCGAGCAGGATGCCGGGCACCGCCAGCAGCGCCAGCGCGCCGGTCAGCGTGAAGATGCCGTCGACCCCGATCCAGCCGCTGAGCACCGGCCCAAGCACCAGCGCGACGATGAACGACAGGCCCATGCCGGCGCCCATGATCGCCATCGCCTGCGTGCGCACCTGCGGCCGCGTGCTGTCGGCGAGCAGCGCCGACAGTGCGCCGGAGATCGCCCCCGCACCCTGCAGCGCACGGCCGACGAGAATCCAGTGGATCTCCTGCGCGTGACCGGCGACGAAGCTGCCGAACGCGAACAGCAGCAGGCCGAGCACGATCACCGGCTTGCGGCCGACGCGGTCGGACAGCATGCCGAACGGAATCTGCAGGACGGCCTGCACGAGGCCGTACAGGCCGATCGCCAGACCGACCTGCGCCGGCGTCGCGCCGCCGGGCAGATCGCGGGCGTAGAGCGCGAATACCGGCAGGATCATGAACATGCCGAACATGCGCAGGGCTTGCAGCAGAGACAGCGCGGCGGTGGCGCGCCATTCAAAACGATTCATGAGCTTTCGCTGCGGTAACGGAAAACGACGGAGAGCATGATCCGCGCCAGCGCCGGCGAACCGGTGCGGCGCAGGCTCATGGCCGGCGGCGGCGCTGCCCTGGCCTCACCGCGTCGTGAGACCGGCCGGGACCCGCCCGGCAGGCGCTCATGTTACCGCGTCGCGCCGCGAACCGGCGCGGGCTCAGCCGCCGGAACGACAGACCGCGATCGCCGCCTGCGGTTCCGGGCGCAGCCACAGCCAGACGGCGACCGTCGCCATGATGGCCGTCGCCAGTTCGGCGATCCACAGCTGCGGCGCGGTGGCGAACAGGATCGCCGCGCTCAGCGACATCATCGCCGTCGCGCTCCACTTGGCGCGGCGGCTGACGGCGCCGGTCTGCCGCCAGTTGCGCAGCATCGGGCCGAAGCGCGGATGGTTCTCCAGCCAGTCGTGGAAACGCGGCGAACTGCGCGCCGCCGCCCAGCCGGCGATCAGCACGAACACCGTCGTCGGCAGACCCGGCACGAAGATGCCGACGATACCGAGCGCGAGGCTGAGGAACGCGAGAGCGAGCAAGGCGTAGCGCATGAAGAACTGCTGTCAGGACGATGGCGGCAGCTTAGCGGCTGGCGATGGCGCGGCGCTGCGATTCTGCCGCGCTTTTCGACGAACGGCGCTCTTTAATACGCCGACTGCCGCCCCTATAGTGGAGCGTTCCGACTCCCCGCTTCTCCCCCCGATGGACTCCATCCGTATCCGCGGCGCCCGCACGCACAATCTCAAGAACGTCTCGCTCGACCTGCCGCGCGACAAGCTCACGGTCATCACCGGGCTGTCGGGCTCCGGCAAGTCCTCGCTGGCGTTCGATACGCTGTACGCCGAAGGCCAGCGCCGCTACGTCGAATCGCTGTCGGCGTATGCGCGCCAGTTCCTCGGCCAGATGGACAAGCCGGACGTCGATTCGATCGAGGGCCTGTCGCCGGCGATCTCGATCGAGCAGAAATCGACCTCGCACAACCCGCGCTCGACGGTCGGCACCGTCACCGAAATCTACGACTACCTGCGCCTGCTCTATGCGCGCGTCGGCACCGCGCGCTGCCCGGATCACGGCGTCGCGCTCGAAGCGCAGTCGGTCTCGCAGATGGTCGATCAGGTGCTCGCGCTGCCGCCGGAATCGGCGTGGATGCTGCTCGCCCCGGTCGTGCGCGGCCGCAAGGGCGAGCACCTGGAATGGTTCGAGCAGGCGCGCGCGCAGGGCTTCGTGCGCCTGCGCGTCGACGGCCGCGTCTACGAGCTGGAAGAGCTGCCCAAACTCAACCGCAAGCTCAAGCACGACATCGAGATCGTCGTCGACCGCTTCAAGGTGCGGCCCGATCTGAAGCAGCGCCTCGCCGAGTCGTTCGAGACCGCACTGCGCCTGTCGGAAGGCATCGTCTACGTGGCGCCGCACGGCGCCGCCGCGGGCGGCAGCCCGCCTGCCGAAATGACCTTCTCGTCGAAGATGTCGTGCCCGCACTGCGGCTATTCGCTCGAAGAACTCGAACCGCGCCTGTTCTCGTTCAACGCGCCGCACGGCGCCTGCCCGAAGTGCGACGGCCTCGGCACGCTGCAGATCTTCGACGAGGAGCGCGTCGTCGCCCATCCGGAGCTGTCGCTGGCCGCCGGCGCGATCCGCTCCTGGGACAAGCGCAACCCGTACTACTGGCACTTCGTCAGCTCGCTCGCCAAGCATTACAAGTTCGATCCGGAGAAGCCGTTCGAGAAGCTCTCCGCCAAGGTCCGCAACGTGCTGCTGCACGGCAGCGGCGACGAGCGCATCGACTTCCAGTACCCGGACGAGCGTGGCCGCCTGCAGACGCGCAACCACCGCTTCGAAGGCATCATCCCGAACCTCGAACGCCGCTACCGCGAAACCGAATCCGACGCGGTGCGCGAGGAACTCGCCAAGTACCTCAGCGACAAGCCCTGTCCCGAATGCAGCGGCCAGCGCCTCAACCGCGCCGCGCGCAACGTCTTCGTCGCCGACCGCAATCTGCCGTCGATCACCGAGCTGTCGGTGCGCGACGCCGAGGCCTTCTTCAAGGCCATGAAGCTGCCCGGCCACAAGCAGAGCATCGCCGACAAGATCATCAAGGAAATCGGCGCGCGCCTCGGCTTTCTCAACAACGTCGGCCTCGATTACCTGACGCTGGCGCGCAGCGCCGAGACGCTGTCCGGCGGCGAGGCGCAGCGCATCCGCCTCGCCTCGCAGATCGGCGCCGGCCTGGTCGGCGTGATGTACGTGCTCGACGAACCGAGCATCGGCCTGCACCAGCGCGACAACGAGCGCCTGCTGCAGACGCTGTTCAAGCTGCGCGACCTCGGCAACACCGTGATCGTCGTCGAGCACGACGAAGACGCCATCCGTCATGCCGATCACGTCGTCGACATCGGCCCCGGCGCCGGCGTCCACGGCGGCCGCGTGATCGCCGAAGGCACGCCCAAACAGGTCGAGAGGAACAAGGATTCGATCACCGGCCGCTATCTGTCCGGCGCGTCGCGCATCGAGGTCCCGGACCTGCGCACGCCGCGCCAGCCGGACAAGCACCTCACGATCCGCAAGGCGCGCGGCAACAACCTGAAGAACGTCAGCGCCGAGATTCCGCTCGGCCTGATCACCTGCGTGACCGGCGTCTCCGGCTCCGGCAAATCGACGCTGATCAACGACACGCTGTACGCCTACGCGGCGCGCCAGCTCAACAACGCGGCGACCCAGCACGCGATCTGCGACGGCATCGACGGACTCGATCAGCTCGACAAGGTCATCGATATCGACCAGTCGCCGATCGGCCGCACGCCGCGCAGCAATCCGGCGACCTACACGCAGCTGTTCACGCCGATCCGCGAGCTGTTCGCCGGCGTCCCGGAATCGCGTTCGCGCGGCTACGAGGCCGGGCGCTTCAGCTTCAACGTCAAGGGCGGGCGCTGCGAGACCTGCGAGGGCGACGGCGTCATCAAGGTCGAGATGCACTTCCTGCCCGACGTCTACGTGGTCTGCGACACCTGCCGCGGACGCCGCTACAACCGCGAGACGCTGGAGATCAAGTACAAGGGCAAGTCGGTCGACGAAGTGCTGAACATGACGGTCGAGGAGGCGCTCGAATTCTTCAAACCGGTGCCGGCGCTGCGCAAGAAACTCGAAACGCTGATGGATGTCGGCCTCTCGTACATCACGCTCGGCCAGAACGCGACGACGCTGTCCGGCGGCGAGGCGCAGCGCGTCAAGCTCGCCAAGGAATTATCGAAGCGCGACACCGGCCAGACGCTCTACATCCTCGACGAACCGACCACCGGCCTGCACTTCCACGACGTTGCGCAGCTGCTGAAAGTGCTCGAACGCCTGCGTGACCACGGCAACACCGTGGTCATCATCGAGCACAACCTCGACGTCATCAAACGCGCCGACTGGCTGATCGACCTCGGCCCCGAGGGCGGCAGCGGCGGCGGCGAGATCATCGCCACCGGCACGCCGGAAGAGGTGGCGAAGAACCCGCGCTCGCATACGGGACGCTTTCTCAAACCGCTGCTGAAGCGCTAGGCGAACCTTGAACTGCCCGGGACGTCATGGCGATCACAGCGCAGCCATCTAGTGTGCGGCCCGATCCGGCCACGCCGCCGGAAGGCTGCGCCACCATGCGCCTCGCCCGTCATACCGACCGCGGAATGATGGACATCGCTGAGCCGTCGACCGCGCCAACGACGCGCTCCGCAACGCGGCAATAGCCTCCACGCGCATGGACGACACCCACATCCGCCTCGCCGACTTCCGCTCCGCCGTGTTCTTCATCGGCGCCGGCATGTCGGCCGAGAGCGGTGTGCCGACCTATCGCGGCCGCGGCGGCATCTGGGCGCAGTACGACTACGGCGAGTACGCCTGCCAGCGCGCGTTCGATCGCGATCCGCAGAATGTGCTCGATTTCCACGAGCTGCGCCGCCAGACGGTGCTCGGCTGCCAGCCGCATGCCGGCCATCACGCGCTCGCGGCGCTGCAGGCCGCGCATCCGCAGCTGCACGTCGTCACGCAGAACATCGACGGCCTGCTGCAGCGCGCCGGCGTGCAGGTCGCCGCCGAGCTGCACGGCTCGCTGTGGCGCGTGCGCTGCGCGCGGCACGGCGTGCGCGAGGATCTCGCGGCGGCGACGTACGCGACGCGCGCCTGCCCTGACTGCGGCGCGCCGCTGCGGCCGGACATCACCTGGTTCGAGGATCCGATCGACGAGGATGTGTTCACGCGCGCCGGCGAGCGGATCGCGCAGTGCGAGCTGTTCGTCGCGGTCGGCACCTCGGCCGTCGTCTATCCGGCCGCGAGCTTCATTCCGCTCGCGCAGCGCCATGGCGCCATGATGGTCGAGATCAACCCGGAAACGACCGAAGCATCGAGCCTGTTCATGCGCACGCTGCGCGTGCCGGCGAGCGCGGCGCTGTCACAGCACTTCAGCGCCTGAGGCGCGCCGGCACGACGCCGGGCGCCAGCGCGTCGAGCAGCGCACGCAGGCCGGCGCCGACGTAGGCGTCGCGCCGCAGCACCACCATCAGCGGCCGGCGCAGGTCGAGAAACGGCGCCGGCAATTCGACGAGATCGCCGCGGCGCAGCGCGTCGCCGACCACCAGCCGCGACATGCAGCCGAGCCCGGCGCCGGCCGCCACCGCGCGCACCACGGCCTGCGGCGCGCCGAGTTCCAGCGCGACATCCGGCACGAAGCCGGCGAGCTGGGCGGCGTGCTCGAACATCTCGCGCGTGCCGGAGCCGCGCTCGCGCATGATCCAGCGCGCCGCCGCGAAACGTTTGACGGTCGGGCGCTGTGCGACGAGCGGATGTGAGGGCGCGGCGACGACGATCATCGCGTCGTCGCTCCAGCGGTGCGCGACGACGTCGGCGCGATGCACGCTGCCCTCGACGAAGCCGGCGACCGCGCGCAGCGAAGCAACCTCGTCGACCACCGTCTCGGTGTTCATCACCGCCAGCTCGATGCGCGCGTCCGGCTGCGCCTGCAGATAGGCGGCGAGCCGCTCCGGCAGCAGATAGCCGCCGACCGTGCGCGACGCCGCGATGCGCAGCGTCGGCGCCACGACCGTGGTGCCGCGCAGCGTGGCTTCGATCGTCGAGGCGCGTTCGAGCAGTTCGGCGGCCTGCGCGCGCAGCTGCTCGCCGCGCTCGTTGAGCAGCAGGCGACGGCCGATGCGCGCGAACAGCGCGCCGTCGAGCGCCAGTTCCAGCTCGGCGAGCGCCTGGCTCGCCGCCGACTGCGACAGGTTCACCGCCTGCGCGGCGGCGGTGACGCTGCCGAGCCGGCAGACCGCGTCGAATACTTCGAGCTGGCGCAGGCTGATGCGCATCGAGCTCGCCTCTCTTATCCAGAAAACCGATTCATCTTATACGATAAATCCGTTGGATCGATTGATATCCGCGCCTTAGCCTGCATCCGTTCTCCTCGCCCGCAGGCCGCGCCATGATCCATCACGAACGTCCCCGCTCGCCGTCCGCCGCGCTGCGCGCGACGCTGCCGGGCCTGCTGATCGTCGCCGCAATCGCCGCCGCCGCCATCGTCCTCGACCGCCTGCCCGGCCTCGCTTCGTCGGGCATCGGCGCACTGACGGTGGCGATCGCGCTCGGCATGCTCGCCGCGCATCTGGTGCCGGCCGCGGTGCACGCACGCGCCGGCGGCGGCGCCGCGTTCGCACAGCGCACGCTGCTGCGCGCCGGCGTCGCGCTCTACGGCCTGCGCCTGACCTGGCACGACGTCGCCGCCTGCGGCGTGCGCGGCTTCGCGGCCGACGTGACGATGATCGCGCTGGTGCTGGCGACGGCCTGGTGGGTCGGCACGCGCTGGCTGAAGCTCGATCGCGACACCGCGCTGCTGGTCGGCATGGGCAGCGCGGTCTGCGGCGCCGCCGCGGTGATGGCGACCGAACCGGTACTGCGCGCGCCGCCGCACAAGGTGGCGATCGCGGTCGCCACCGTCACCGTGTTCGGCTCCTGCGCGGTGTTCCTCTACCCGGCGCTCTATCCGCTGCTCGGCTTCGACCCGCAGCAGTACGGCATGTTCGTCGGCTCGACCGTGCACGAGGTCGCGCAGGTCGTTGCCGCCGGCAAGGCGGTCAGCGCCGCCGCCGGCGACGAGGCGGTGATCGTCAAGCTGATGCGCGTCGCCCTGCTCGCGCCGCTGCTCGTGCTGCTCGCGCGGCGCTGCCCGGACGGCGCCGCCACGCAGGGCCGGCGCACGCCGCCGGTGCCGGGCTTCGTGCTCGGTTTCGTCGCGCTGGTCGTCGTGCACTCGCTGGGCCTGCTGCCGGCCGGACTCGAAGCGGCGCTGCTGCAGCTCGACGCGCTGCTGCTGGCGCTGGCGATGGCCGCGCTCGGCTGGTCGGCACGCCTGAGCATGCTGCGCGCCGCCGGCCCGCGGCCGCTGCTGCTCGGCGCGATCCTGTTCGCGGTACTCGGCGTCGGCGGCTACGCCGTCAACCGCGCGCTGGCACTGCTGACCTGAGCCGGCATGGTCTGGTCGAGCCAGGCGGCGATGCGCTGCTCGAGCCAGTACGAGAAGCCGCCGTCCGGGCCGGCGGCGACGAAGCCGACATGACCGCCACGCCGCGACAGCTCCAGCGTCACCGGTGGCGCGAGCTGCTCGGCGCTGGGCAGGATCGAGCGCACCATGAACGGATCGTCGATGGCATTGATCACCAGCGTCGGCCGCGCGATCGTGCCGAGAAAGTGTCCGCAGGAGCAGCGCTCGTAGTAGTCGCGCGCGTTGGCGAAGCCGTTGAGCGGCGCCGTATAGGCGTCGTCGAATTCGACGAAGTCGCGGGCGCGCAGCACGGCGCCGACGTCGACGCCGGCCGCCGCGAGCAGATCGCGCTTGCGCCCGACCATCGCCCGCAGATCGCGGATCAGGCGCGCCTGATAGACGCGCGCGAAGCCGCTGCGCAGCTTGTGCGCGCAAGGTTCGAGCAGGAACGGCGCGCTGGCCGCGACCGCGGCCTCGACCGGCGCGTCGGCGCCGGCCTCGCCCATCGCCTTGAGCACGACATTGGCGCCGAGCGACCAGCCGACCGCGGCGATGCGCACCGCCGGATCGCGCTCGCGCAGGCCCTGCCAGAACAGGCGCAGGTCGGCGGTGTCGCCGTGGTGGTAGCTGCGCGCGACGCGATTCGGGGTGTCAGCGCCGCCGCGCAATTCGAGCGCGGCGACGCGCCAGCCCGCGTCGCTCAGCAGGCGCGCGAGTCCGCGCAGGTATTTGGAATCGAAGCCGCCGGTCAGGCCGTGCACGAGCACGGCGACGCGTCCGCCGGCCTGCGCCGCGCCGGTCCAGCCGACGCGCACGAAATCGCCGTCCGGCAGCTCCAGCGTCTCGATCTCGAAATCGACCAGCGGCGGCGGACGCAGCAGCGTCGGCAGCAGGGTTTGCGCGTGCGGGCCGCGCAGCCAGGGATGCGGACGAAATTCGCTGCGGAGGATGCGGCCGTGCGCGGCCGCGACGGGAGCGTTCATGGCGCCATTATGCCGGCGCCGGCGCGCACATCAGGTCAGCCGGGACGGGTGGCGCGAGGCGAACGACGGCGGGGCCGGTTCGCGGAGGCGGAACGACCGGCGGGCCGTCAGGGCCCGCCGGCGATGGCGCGGCGCGCGACGCGCCGCGCCGTTTCCAGCTTCAGGCCTTGGCGGCCCAGGCGGCGCACCAGCCCTTGCCGGCGACCAGACGTCCGCCGAAAGCGCCGCACGGTGCGTAGTCACCCTTGGCGGCAGCGGTCTGGTACAGCGCGCAGTTCGCGCAGTGGCTGCCTTTCTTGAAGGTCGGCGCCTTGGCCGGATCGACCTTGGTGGCGTCTTCCGTGTAGTTCAGCGCCTTGGCGGTCGGATCGCTCAGCGACAGCTTTTCCTGCGCGACGGCCGGCATCGCGAACAGGCCGCCGGCAGCAACGGCGGCCGCCGACGTGGCGGCGGTCTTCAGGAAATGGCGGCGATCGAGGGTGTGCTTCATGACCCGTCTCCTCGGGGTGGGAGCCCCAGAACGTGGTGGTGGTTGAACAAGGGGACCGATGATGCCGGAGCGCGCGGCGCCCTGGCGGAAGCGTTCTCATTTTTCTTTGCGCAGGCGCAGACACTCGCTCAGGCCGGACGCGCAAGGGTGAAGCCGATGGTGTTGATGCCGTCGCGGCTGCGCGCAAAGACCGTGCCGCCGTGCATCGTCGCCACCGCCTTGACGATCGCCAGGCCCAAACCGTGATTGGCGCCGCCGCTGCCGCGCGAAGGGTCGACGCGATAGAAACGGTCGAACAGGCGCCCGAGGTGCTCCCCCGGGATCGGCTCGCCCGGGTTGGCGACCGCGACCTGCACCGCCTGCTCGCGCGGCTCGATCAGCACGCGGATTTCGGCGCCCGGCGCCGAGTACTGCACGGCGTTCTGCAGCAGGTTGGTGATCGCGCGGCGGAACAGCGAGGTCTCGATGCCGGCGCGCGCATCCCCTTCGACTTCCACGCGCATGCCGGCCTCATCGAGCACCACGTCCATGAACTCGACGGCCTTGCCGACTTCCTCGGCCAGCGACACGCTGGCGCGCGTCTCGGCCTGCGCACCCTGATCGACGCGGGCGAGGAACAGCATGTCGTTGATGATCGCGCGCAGGCGGTCCAGCTCCTCGAGGTTGGACTGCAGCACGTCTTCCAGCTCCTCGGGCGCACGCTTCTTGGCGAGCGCGACTTCGGTCTGGCCGATCAGATTGGTCAGCGGCGTGCGCAGCTCGTGCGCGACGTCGGCGTTGAAGGCCTGCAGCTGCATGTAGGCGCGCTCCAGGCGATCGAGCGCGCCGTTGAACGAAGCCGCCAGCTCCGACAGCTCGCGCGGCAGCGGCTCCAGCACGAGACGCTGCGAGAGGTGCTGCGGACTCAGATGCTGCGCCTCGCGCGACAGGCGGTCGAGCGGCGCCAGACCGAGGCGCGCGACCCAGTGCCCGAGCAGCGCCGCGAGCGCGACGCCGAGCGCCGAGATCAGCGCCAGCGCGATCGCGAAGGTGCGCTCGGTGTGCAGGTACGGCGAGGCGTCGATGGCGACGATGAAGCGCACGTCGGGGCGCTCGCCGCTGGCCGCGATCGTGCGCGCGAAGCTGCGCAGCGGCGCGCGGTGGCCGCTCAGTTCGAGGCGGCTGAAGCCGTCCGGCACCGAAGGATGCAGGCTGTCGAGGCGGCCGAGATCGCCGAAGCGGAAGCGCGGGTCCGCGCTCTGCGCCCAGAACTGCGTGCTGTCGTCGCCCGGCGACAGGCCGGCCAGACGGCCGGTCACGAACTCCCACTTGGCGTAGGTCGTGCAGTGCTCGATCAGCTGCTCGCCGAGGCCGAACTTGGTCGACAGCTCGTTGAGCTGCTGACGCTCCAGCTCGGTGCGCAGCACCTGGTACAGGGCGACGCCGACCAGCGCAAAGATCAGCACGGCGACGGTCGCGAACATCAGCGACAGGCGCCGCGCGATCGACGTCGATGTCACGCGGCGCCGTCCTCGCCGTCGCGCGATTCGAGCACGTAGCCCATGCCGCGGATGGTGTGCAGCAGCTTGTGCTTGAACGGGTTGTCGATCTTGGCGCGCAGGCGCTTGATCGCCACCTCGACGACGTTGGCGTTGCTCTCGAAATTGATGTCCCAGACCTGTTCGGCGATCACCGTCTTGCTGATGATCTCGCCCTGGCGGCGCGCCAGCGCGGCGAGCAGCGCGAACTCCTTGGCGGTGAGGTCGAGGCGGCGGCCGTCGCGCCAGGCGCGGCGGCTGAGCAGGTCGATCTGCAGGTCGCCGACGTTGATCTGCATCGGGTCCTGACCGCGGCCGCGGCGCGTGATGGCCTGAATGCGGGCGACCAGTTCGAGGAACGAGAACGGCTTGACGAGATAGTCGTCGGCGCCGTCGCGCAGGCCCTTGACGCGGTCGTCGACGCGGTCGCGCGCGGTCAGCATGATCACCGGCGTCTGTTTGACCGCGCGAATCGCGCGCAGCACCGCGAAGCCGTCGGCGCCCGGCAGCATCACGTCGAGGATGATCAGGTCGTAGTCGTACTGCAGCGCGTAGTGCTGGCCGTCGGGGCCGTTGTTGGCGACCTCGACGACGTAGCCCTGCTCGGTGAGGCCGCGCTGCAGGTAGTCGGCGGTCTTGCTTTCGTCTTCGACGATGAGGATCTTCATCTGGGGCGAGTCTCGGTTCAGGCGCCGGCCACGAAGGCAGGCACGCCCGCGCGCCGCATCATATCGAGGCGGCGCCGCGGCCGGCACATGGCGGGAGTGCAGCACTGTAGCCGATGCCCGCCGGTCCACCGCTGACGACAAGCTGACGGCGGCGTCACTCGCGCCCGTCGCGCAGCCGTTGGACGGTCGCAAAGACGGCTGGACGCGCGCCGCGGCGGCGGCTCGGCAAACAGCGGCGGCCCGCGGCCACCGGCGCCAGGCGACGCCGGAGCGCGAAGGCGGGAACGCTCAGCCGCCGGCGTTCCAGTCCAGCCACAGGCGGCCGTCGCGGTAGACGGTGCCGTCGGTCTCGCGCAGGCCGGTTTCGGCGCCGTCGATGTGGCGCAGCACGTTCGCCATCGGCGCCAGCACGGCGTCGCGGCCGTGCACGAAGTCCTGCGTCGTGACCAGCGCGCGGTAGGCCTTGTCGAGCGCCAGCGCGCGCTCGCGCGACGGCAGCAGCAGCGCCGGCAGGCTGGCGGCGCGGACCTTGGCCGCGTCAACGCGGCCGTCGACGAACCAGCGCGCCAGCATTTCGTCGTTGGCCCGGTACTCGTCGCCGCCGTGCGCACGGCGCAGGTAGCGCAGGTATTCCGGCTCGTCGCTGCCGGCCTGCGGCGCGTCGACGAGGTCGGCGAGCCGCGCGTAGCCCCAGCCGGCCGCGCCGGGCGGCTTGCGCGGCAGGCTGAAGCTGCCGTCGACGGTGACGCCGGCGCCGCTGTGGCAGCCCATGCAGTACATCTGCTCCTCGCGCGTCTGCAGCCGCAGCCGGCCGTCGGCCTGCTCGATGTAGGCCTGCAGCTGCCAGCCGTACTCGCTGAAGATGCCGCTGAAGGCATCGCCGCCGAAGTACGGCCAGCCGCCGGTCTGCTGATCGCGCGCGTCCTTCTCGTACTGCAGCGCGAGGTGCGCGTCGTCGAGTTCGAAGATCTTGCGCGCGTAGCGCAGTTCCTTCAGGCGCCGCGCGCGCATCTCCGGCGCGTCCGGATCGAGGTAGTAGACGCCGTGCATGAACTCGGTGCCGAGCGGATACGCATAGCGCTTCACCGCGATGTCCTGCGCGGCGCCGGCGTAGTGCGCCGGCAGCGCGGCGATGCGGCGCGCCGTGCCGAGGCGGCCGTCGCCGTCGAGATCGAAGCCGGCTGCGGTCTCGTCGAGCGGCTCGGTCGGCAGCGCCAGCGCGGCATCGCCGCGCGTGTCCGGCACCGCGACGGCGGCCTCGACGATCGCCAGGTTGACGCGGTAGACCGCATCCGCGTCACGGCCGGCGGCATCGCGGCGAAAGGCCGGCGGCAGGCGGACCATGGCGTCGTCGGCGCTGCCGTTGGTGGGCCAGAAGGTGCCGGGGAACGGCTTGTAGCGGTACGCGCGCCAGCCGCTGCCGTCGCGCGCGAAACCGTCGTCGGCGAAGCCGCGCGCCAGATCGAGATCCGGCTGCCAGCGCGGACGCTGCGCCGCCGGCAGGCGCGCCAGCGCCGCGCGCAGCGGCGCGTAGTTGTCCTCGCGCACGTAGCGCAGCGTGTCGGCATCGGCCTGCGCGGCGATCGCCGCGCGGCGGTCGGCGTGCAGGTTGGTCCAGTGATTGACGCGCCCCATCGGGTTCAGCTGGTACTGCGCCTGCAGTTCCCAGTCGTCGGCGCCGTTGCGGTTGTTCTTCGCCGTGTGGCAGACCCAGCACGGATTCGCGCCGCCTTCGGTGGCGGTGTAGCACTGCGGCGGAATGTGCGCGAGCACGTTGCCGACGCGGCCGCGCGCCTTCTCGGCGGCGGCCGCGGCGGTCGGCTCGTAGGCCGGGCCGCAGGCGGCAAGCGTCGCCGCCGCCGCGAGCGTCAGGGCAGCGGCGCAGCGGCGGCGCAGCAGGAACCGCAACGTGCTCAGTCCGCCGGGCGCGCCGGGAAGCTCGGCATCTGCCGCGTGTAGATGTCGGTGCCGAAGCTGCACGGCTGCTTGTCGTGCTCGCAGGGCGAAACCGAATTCGCGGTGTTGCCTTCCTTGGCGTGGCCGAGGTAGTCGAGGCCGAAGATGTCCTCGACGCTGCGCAGCAGCGAATAGTGGTTGTAGGCGAGCGTCGACACCGTGCCGGGCTTGATGAACGGCGAGATCAGCACGGCGCCGACGCGGCCGCCGCCCGGGCCGAGGATGCCCGGCTTGAACAGCAGCTGCCAGCCGGTGCCCTTTTCGCCGCAGCAGGCGTCCATGTCGCCGGAATTGCTCGCGCTGTTCGAGGATTCGTCGTAGGTGACGATGATCAGGCCGTCCTTCTGGTAGGCCGGCGAGGCCATGATGATCGGAATCCACTTCTGCAGGAAGCGGTCGATGCCGGTCAGGCCGCCGACTTCGCCGTCGGCGCAGCTCGAATCGTGGCCGTCGTCGCAGAGATTCGGCGTGATGAAGCTGAACGCCGGCGTCGTGTCGATGCGCTTGAGGTCTTCGGCGAAGGCGTCGTCGAGATTGACGACGTGCTCGTCGCAATACGGCTGGTCGTCGATGACGCTGTGGAAGTACATGAACGGGTTGTGCCGCATCGCGTACTGGTCGTCGGCGGTCGCCGACTGCGTGTTGTCGACGCCGCCGATCGCCGCGTGGCCGCAGGTGCGCGGGCCCTGCGGACGCGTGTCCGAGGCGGCGAGCGCCGAGTCGTAGCGGCTCGGATCGTTGCCCATGTCCTGCATGTAGCCCTTCCAGCTGATGCCGGCGGCGCGGAACTGGTCGGCGAGCATCGGCACGGTGTCGGGATACATGCAGCTCAGGCCCTGGATCTGGCCGTCGCTGTCGATGTTGCTGAGGAAGCTGTCGAAGACGACCGCGCAGTCGGCCTGCGTGTCGGCGTTCGGCCCCTGGCCGCTGACCATCGAGATGTAGTTGTCGAGACTGGCGTGACCGGTCGCGTAGTAGTTTTCGAGCAGCGCGCCCATCTTCGGCAGCTGCGTGGCGAGATACGGCGCCGCGGTATCGGGGCCGAAGGTTTTGTCGTAGCTCTTGTTCTCCATCACGATGACGAAGACATGGCCGACATTGTCGGTCTGCGGCGTCGAGCCGCCACCGGCACCGCTGCTGCCGCCGCAGGCGGCGAGCCCGACCAGACCGAGCGCTGCCAGCAGCGTGCGCAGCGCCAAACCAAACCGCTTGTCCATTCGCTGATTCCCGAAACGACGCAGGGCCGCCTTCATGGCGGCTGTACGGGGCCGGCGCCGTGCGTGCGGCGTCCGGTCCCCTTCCGAACGCCGCACTTTAGCTGACGCGCATGTCAGCCGTTTGACAGCAGACGCCAAGCCGCGCCCCCCTCAGTTCGGCGGCACCAGCCCCGCGTCGAGCGCCGCCTGCACCAGCCCCTGCCACTCTTCGATGTGCTCGGCGTGGCGGCGCTGCACTTCCGCGTAGCGCTCGGGCGTCATCGTGGACTTGGCCGAGGACAGCTGCGAGGAGCAGGACTGGCCGTAGGACGCATCGTCCGGCACGTTGAACGCCGGCGCGTCGAGATTCGGCGCCGACTTGAAGTCGAGAATGTGCGCGAAGTTCATCGACGTGGTGCCGCGCGCGCCGAGCGGCGCGAAGCCGAAGCGCCAGGCAATCATGTTGAGGATCGAGTTCGGATCGATCTGCTGCTTGGCGATGTGGCCGCGCTTCACGCGCGGGCCGATCGCCATGCACGGCACGCGGAAACCCAGGCGGCCGTCGTTGCCGGTGGCCTGGTATTCCTCGTACGTGACCGGCGCGAACGGCGGCTCGACGTGGTCGTAGAAACCGCCCCACTCGTCGTAGTTGATGATCAGCAGCGTCTTTTCCCAGGCCGGGCTGCTGCGCAGCGCGTCGTAGATCTCGTTGAGCAGCACCTGGCCCTTGCGGATGTCGGCCAGCGGATGATCGTCGTTCGAGGTGCCGGCGCCTTCGCCGAGCATCGACGGATCGATGTAGGTGACGTCGGCGAGATCGCCGCTGGCCGCGTCGGAGAGGAACTGCGAGTACGGACGGATGTTGGTGACGCCCGGGTTGTGGCCGGCGAATTCGAGGCTGACCAGCGCCCAGCCGGCGAGGTCGCCGTAGTAGTAGCGGCCGCTGCGGCCGACGCCCTTGAGGCCGTCCCAGACCGTCGGCTGCGAGAAGAAGGTGATGTCGTTGCTCTTCTTGTCGGTCTGGCCGGCGTGCATGTAATAGCGGTTCGGCTGCGTCGGGCCGAGGATGCCGGTGAAGTAGCGGTCGCAGAGCGTGAAGTTCTCGACCACGCCCTTGTAGAACGGCAGATCGTCGGCCGTGTAGAAGCCGATCGGGAAATCGTCGCCGACCGGCTGGGTCAGCAGGAAGCCGTCCATCTTGCCGCCGTTCAGATGCGTGCGGCCGCCGTCGTAACCGTGGTCCGGATCGGCGAGCTGGCAGTTCTGGTAGTCGGTCAGGTGCCGACCCGAAACCGTGCCGCCGTCGCTGTCGAGCAGCTTGAGCTTGGACATGTTGGCCGTCGTCGCGCCCGGCACCCAGCTGAAGTAATGGTCGAACGAACGGTTCTCCATCATCACCACGACGATGTGGTCGATGCCGGAAGCCTCGGGCTCCGGCAGCGGCTGCGTCGCCGAGTCGTCGCTGGAGTCGCCCGAACTGCCGCAGGCCGCCAGACCCGCCGCGCCCGCCGTCGCGGCGATGCCGGCCAGCACCTTGCGCCGCGTCAGATCCACCGGCTTGCCGGCCCCGTTGTCGTTGTTGCCCATCGCGCGTTCCGCCTTGATTCCCGAAAACAGCCAAGCGTAGGCATATCGCTTGTCATGGCCGTGACAGAAGACGCCAGCTTCGCTAGTAAAAATGAATCAGCACGCCGCGATGGCGGCGAACGCGAGCGACGGCGCCCTCGGCCGCGACATCCTCGCGCACGCCGTGCCCGCCGGCAGCGGATCGCGACGCTGCCAGGGCCGCGCGCGCAGCGCCCGCCCGCGGTCCGTCGCAGCGGCGACCGGCGGCGGCGCACGCGCGCCGCAGCGCCGGCGTCTCGCCACCGCCGGTCCGCCGGCATCGGCCTGCGGCTACGGATATGCCGGCGGCTTGGCTACACTGCTGCGACGACGTCGTCCGACGTCCGAACAACAACAGGGGGAATCCATGCCGACCACGCGCCGCGCCCGCTGGCGATCCCCGTTCCTTGCCGCCGCGCTGGCCGGCGTCGTCATGCTCGCGGCGGCGGCGGCGCCACCGGTAACGGAGCCGCCGGCGGCGGAGCTGCCGGCCCGCGACGTGCAGATCGGATTCCCCGAACTCGGCGTCAGCGATCCGCTGGAACTGCGCGGCGTCGAGGGCATCGCCGGCGTGCCGCTCGGCATCCGCCTCGACGAGGTGGCGACGGCGGCCAGCCTGCACCTGCGCTACACCTACTCGCCGGCGCTGCTGCCGGACCTGTCGCACCTGCGCATCCGCGTCAACGACGAAGTCATCGCCGCCGTGCCGCTCGACCATGAGCACGCTGGCGTGGAGGTGGAGCGCGAAATCCCGATCGACCCGGCGTATTTCAGCGACTTCAACCGTCTGCGCTTCGATCTGATCGGCCACTACACGCGCGATTGCGAGGACCCCGCGCACAGCAGCCTGTGGGCGACGATCAGCACCGGCAGCCGCCTCGACCTGCGGTTGCGGCCGCTGCCGCTGGCGCCGGACCTCGCGCTGCTGCCGGCACCGTTCTTCGATCGCCGCGACAACAAGCGGCTCGACCTGCCGGTGCTGCTGCCGGCCAAGCCGTCGAAGGAACTGCTGCGCAGCGCCGGCATCGTCGCCTCGTGGTTCGGCGCCTTGGCCGGCTACCGCGGCGCGCACTTCCCGGTCTCGCTCGACGCGCTGCCGGACGGCCACGCGCTGGTGTTCGCCACCAACGCCGAGCGGCCGCGCGGCCTCGATCTGCCGGCCGTGCAGGCGCCGACTCTGAGCATGCTGCGCAGTCCGCAGCAGCCGCAGTCCCTGCTGCTGGTCGTGCAGGGCGCCGATGCCGCGCAGCTGGCGCTCGCCGCCGAGGCGCTGGTGCTCGGCCAGGCGGCGCTGAGCGGGTCGCAGACCACGGTGCAGAAAGTCGAGCTCGGCCAGCGGCGGCCGGCCTACGACGCGCCGAACTGGGTGCGCGGCGACCGCCCGGTCAAGCTCGGCGAGCTGGTCGACGATCCCGAGGACCTGCAGGCGCACGGCCACGCGCCGGCCCCGGCCCGCGTCAACCTGCGCCTGCCGCCCGACCTGCTGTTCTGGGATCGCGGCATCCCGCTCGACCTCTACTACCGCTACACGCCGCCGGCGGTACGCGGCAATTCGATGCTGTCGCTGAGCCTCAACGATCAGCTGATCCGCTCGTACGCGCTGCGCGAGGCGCCGGTGCCGGGCCAGGACGGCAATCTGCTCGGCAGCGTGCTCGGCGACGGCAGCGTCGTCGATCACCGTCGGCTCGAAATCCCGGCGTTCGAAATCGGCAGCGACAACCAGCTGCAGTTCCAGTACGCGATCGAATACGACAAGCAGGGCCTCTGCCGCGGCACCTTCACCGACCTGCTGCGCGCCGGCATCGACGCCGATTCGACGATCGACATCAGCGGCTTCGCGCACTACACCGCGCTGCCCGACCTGGCCCTGTTCGCCAACGCCGGCTACCCGTTCACCACCTACGCCGATCTGGCCGAAACGGCCGTCGTGCTGCCCGACGCGCCGGGCGCGCACGACCTCGCAACGATGCTGTTCCTGCTCGGCCGCATGGGCCGCATCACCGGCGCGCCGGCGCTGCGCGTGCGCATCGCCGACAGCCGCGACCTGGCCGGCCTGCACGACGCCGATCTGCTGGTGATCGGCCGCGGCCGCAACGGCGACCTGCTGTCGCAGTGGGGACACGAACTCGGCCTGACGATGCAGGACGCGAAACGGCAGTTCAAGGACGCGCCGGCGACGCCGTCGATGAAGGCCGACGCGCTGCAGCCCGATCCGTACCGCGAGACCGACCGCCGCGTCAGCCTGACGACGACCGGCAGCCTCGCCGCCTTCCTCGCCTTCGAGTCGCCGCTGCGCGCGGGCCGCAGCGTCGTCGCGCTGGTCGCCAACACGCCGCAGGCGCAGGACGCGCTGGTCGAGGCGCTCGACAAGCCGGGCATGATCCGCCGCATCCGCGGCGATACCGCCATCGTGCGCGGACAGGAGGTGGCCAGCTTCGCCGGCGAACGCCCGTACTACGTCGGCAACCTCAGCCTCTGGCGCCGCATCTGGTTCCACCTCGCCCGGCATCCGGGGCTGCTGCTGCTGCTCGCGCTGGTCGCCGGCTTCCTCTCCGCGTTCGGCATCTACGGCTACCTGCGCAAGCGGGCCGAGGCGCGCCTGCGCGGCTGAGTGCGCCCGGACATGCGCCGACTGCTGGCCGTCGCCCTGCTCGCCGCGAGCGGCAACGCGCTGGCCGCCGACAGCGCGGACGCGGTGCTGTGGCGCAGCGCCTGGGTCTGGGAGGCGCACGGCCGCGGCGATCTGGCGCTGGACTCCCTGACCAAGCTGCAGCGCTCGCGCCCGGACGACCTCGACATCGCACTGCAGATGGGCCTGCTGGAGCTGCGCTCGGGCCGCTTCGAGGACGCCAACCGGCGCCTCGCCGCGATGCGGGCGCAGGCCCCCGACGCGGCGGCGACGCATGAGCTCGACACCGCCTATCGCGTGTTGACGCGCGACCGCATCAAGCTCGCTTCGATCCGGCGCCTGCTCGAAATTTCCGAATATGAGCAGGCGCTCGCCGCGCTGCGCGAACTGTTCCCGGACGGACCACCGGGCCACGATCTCGGCATCGAGTACTACCGGGTGATCGGCCGCACGCCGAACGGCTGGAACGCCGCCCGCGACGGCTTCGAAAAACTCGTCGCCGACAATCCCACCGATCCGCGCTACCTGCTGGCGCTCGCCGAGCATCTGGCCACGCGACCCGCCACACGGCCGCGGGCGCTGGCCCTGTTCGCCGAGCTCGCCGAGCGCGACGACGTCCGCCACGAGCCGGTGATGAACGCCTGGAAGGAGGCGCTCGAAGACGCCGGCCCCGGCGAAGTCACGCCGGCGATGCGGGCGCGCTACGCGCGTCTGGCGCCGGACGACGCGCCGGCCTTGCAGGTGCCGAGCCGCGCCGCGGCGGCACCCGCCGCCGCAGAAGCGGCCAGCGCCGCCGCGCCGGCGGAAACCGCCGCCGAAGCCGAGGCGCGCAAGGCGAACGCGCTCGCCGAGGCCGAAGCGCGGCAGCGCGCCGCAGCGCAGGCCGCGGCCGAAGCCGAAGCGCAGCGGGCCCGCCGGCAGGCGCAGGCCGAAGCGCGCGCCGCCGCCGACGAAGGCGACCGCCTGCGTGAAAGCGGCGCGCTGGCCGAGGCGCTGGCCGTCTACGAGCAGGCGGCAGCGCGCGAACCGACGCTCGCGCGCACCCTGCTCGGCCGCGTGCGCACGCTGGCCGCGCTGCGACGCTACGACGAAGGCTTCGCGGTCGCCGACGCCTTCCTGGCACAGGCGCCGGACGCGAGCACCGACGTCAGCCGCGCCCGCGCCGTGCTCTACGAAGCGCGCGGCGAGCAGGCGCTCACCGAAGGCCGGACCGAGGCCGGCGTCGCCGATCTCGCCCAGGCCCTGCAGGCCACGCCCGACGATCCCTGGCTGCGCTACGCGCTGGCGCGCGGCTACGCACGGCTCGGCCAGGCCGAGCGCGGCCGCACCCTGATGGCCGAGGGCACCGCGCTCGCGCCGGCCGATGCCGACAGCCGTTACGCGCAATCGCTGTACCTGTCGGCGATCGACGCCGACGCCGACGCGCTGCAGGCCCTGCAGGCGGTGCCGGCGGCGCAGCGCAGCGCCGGCATGCAGCGCCAGTACGCGAGCCTGCAGGTCGCCGTATCCGGACGCGCGGCCGTCGAGGCGCAGCGCGGCGGCGATCTGGCGGCGGCGCAGAACCATTTGCTCACCGCGCAGCTGGCCGCCGGCCATGACCCCGCCCTGCTCGGGCAACTGGCGCAGTACTGGGTCGCGATCGGCGATGCCGAAGCCGCGCTGGCGGTGCTCGACGCCCCGCAGGCGGCGACCGACGCCGCCGGCCGCGCCGAACTCGGCGTGGCGCGCCTGCGCGTGCTCGAAGCCGCCGGTGACGACGCCGCCTTGCGCAAGGCGCTCGATGCGCTGCCGGCCGACGCGCCGGCCACGGTCGCCGCCGCGGCCGCCTCGCTGCGCCGCGGGCTCGTGCAGCGCGAGGCCGACGCCGCGCTCGCCAAGGGCGATCCGCAGGCGCAGCTGGCCGTCTACGAGCAGGCCCTCGGGCAGAGCGGCGACGCCGGCCTGCGTCGCCTGTACGCCGACGCGCTCGCCGCGCAGCAGCGCTGGCCGCAGGCCGAGAGCCAGTACGCGCAGCTGCTCGCCGGCAGCCCGGACGACGCCGGCCTGCGTCTCGACCATGCGCGCACGCTCGAGGAAAGCGGGCAGCGCAAGGCGGCGCGCGCCGAGATCGACGTCGCCCTGCAGCACGCCAGCGGCGACGCCGCGGTGCTGCGCAGCGCCGCGCGCCGCCTGCAGGCGCTCGGCGACTACGAAGCCGCGCGCCGCGCCCTCGATGCGGCCGGCGCCGCCGGCCCGCGCGACGCCGACTGGCTCGCGCAGTCGGCGCGGCTCAGCGAGCTGTCCGGCCACGACACGCGCGCGGTGCGCGAATACCGCGCGGCGCTGGCGCAGCGTCCCGACGACGCCGCGCTCAGCGCCGCGCTCGCCGGACTCGCCGCGCAGCGCCATGCCGAAGTGATCGCCGGCCTCGACTGGCAGAGCAAGGCCGGCGAGCCCGGCTACTCGGACACGCGCAGCCTGCAGCTGCCGGTCGAGATCAGCTGGCCCTGGCGCTACGACGGCCAGCTGTTCGCGCATGCCGACGTCGTCGATCTCGACGCCGGCCGCCTGCCCGGCAATTACGACGACGCCTCGCTCTTCGGCAGCGTGCAGGCGAGCGGCCCGGACGCGGTCCTGGCGTTCCCGTCCGGACTGGAGCAATCGGCCACCGGCGTCGCGCTCGCCGTCGGCTACACCAGCGGCGGCCTGCGCCTCGATCTCGGCACCAGCCCGCTCGGCTTTCCGGTGCAGGACCTGCTCGGCGGCATCCGCTACGACGGCGAGCTCGGCCCGCTCGACTACTCGATCGACCTCGCGCGGCGCCCGGTGACGAGCACGCTGCTGTCCTACGCCGGCACGCGCGATCCGGTCACGCACGAGATTTGGGGCGGCGTACGCGAGAACGGCCTGACGCTCGGCCTCGCGCAGTACGGCGGCGCGCTGAGCTGGCGCGCGTCGCTCGGCGCGTCGTATCTGGACGGCCGCAACGTCGCCGACAACCGTTACATCGGCGGCAGCGCCGGCGCCGACTACCGGCTCTACGACCGCAATGCGCAGCGCGTCTACATCGGCCTCGGCGTCCGTTACTGGGACTACGAGAAGAACCTGCGCTACTACACGCTCGGCCACGGCGGCTACTACAGCCCGCAGCGCTATCTGTCGCTGAGCCTGCCGCTCGAATGGCAGGGCCACAGCGAGCGCTGGAGCTATCAGCTGCAGGCGGCGCTGTCGCACACCAACAGCCGCGAGGACGACGCGCCGTTCTATCCGGACGACGCGGCGCTGCAGGCCCGCGCCGCGCTGTCGCCGCTGCCGCCGCATTACACGCGGCCGGTCTACGACGGCGGTTCGAGCAGCGGCTGGGGCCGCAGCCTGCAGGCGCGCATCGAATACGCGCTGGATGGCGACTGGGCGATCGGCCTGCGCGGCGCGCTCGACCGCTCCGACTACTACGAGCCGAATTTCCTCACGCTCTACGTGCGCCGCCTGCTGCTGCCCGGCACCGTGCTGCGCGCGCCGCCGGAGCCGCCGCGCCCCTACGCCGACTACTGATCGCTGCGGGTGTCGTAGCGCGTCCAGGCGCCGTCCGGCGTGCGCATCTGGTAGTCGCTGCCGACGCGCATCAGCACCGTCTGCTCGTTCTCGGACACCGCTTCGGTCTGCGGCAGGTTGGCCGCCGCCGCGGCGAGCGCCTCGCCGCCGGCAAACGGCGCATCGGCGATCAGATTCTCCAGCAGCTGCGCCACCGCGAGCAGCGCCGTCGGCGTCTCGACGGCGCGCTGCGGCTGCGCGGCATAGCCCGGGCCGATCAGCTTGACGCCGACCGGCGCCAGCGTGATCGCCGGCGTCGGGATCTCGCGCAGGCCGGAAATCTGCATGCGGTCGCCGCGCACCGCGGCGCCGTGCTCGGGCACGACGACGACGACCGCGCGCCGCCCCGACTGCGCAACCAGATCGAAGAAGCGGCCGATATCGTCGAGGAACATCGTCACGCGCCGCTGGTAGCTGTCGTGCGAGTTCGCCGGACGGTAACCGTCGATGCGGTTGCCGTCGTGCAGCGTCACCGTGTTGTAGAACAGCGCGACGCGCGACGCCGGCAGGGCCTGCCGCTTCTGCCACCAGCGCGACAGCACGTCGTAGTCGTCGTAGATCGGCGAGCCGTCGAAAGCGTGCATCGCGACGCGCGCGCCGGGGTCGACGTCCTGGCTGGCGGCGACGCCGAGGTTGGCGCGCACATCACCGACGAAATCGCCGAAATGGCCGTCGTGGTTCATCGTCCAGTGCGGCTCGAAGCCGGCCGCCGCGAGATCGGCCATCAGGTGACACTCGGGCGGGTCCGGCTTGTACAGCGCTGCGTGCGAGGTCTGCCCGCAGGCGCTGCGCAGCACGCGAATCGCCGCCGGCCCGCTGTAGCTCGCCGCCGTATTGAAGTTGCGCAGCAGCAGGTCGAAGCGCTTGATCAGCGCATGGTCCTGCGCGCCGACGTACTGCAGATCGTCCCAGGCCAGCGAGCAGACGTGCACGATCAGCACGTCGAACGGTGCGCTGTCGGCCGGCGGCGGCGTGAAGCGCACGCGGCGCGGCGCTTCACTGGCGTAGAAGGCCTGCAGGCGGGCCGTCAGCGAGGCATCGGTCAGCGGCTCGGTCGCGCCGGCCGGCGCGGCGACGCCGGGCGCGCCCGACGTCGCCACCGCCGGCGCCGCGACGCGCAGCTGCTGCAGCGCGCCGACCGCCGGCACGCTCAGAATGCCGATGACGGCGAACGTCGCCATGCGCAGGCGGTGCGCGAGCAGCAGCCAGACCAGCAGCAGCGCGACGAGCCCCAGCGCCACGTGCGGATTGAAGAAGCGCGACGCCAGCTCCAGCAGATAGGCGCCGGAGAACGTCATCACGTCGCCGGCCGTGGCCAGCACGCGACGGATCGGCGGCAGGAAGGAGTCGTAGTAGAGCAGCGAAAGGCCGAGCGGCACGGCGAGCACCTGGCGGCTCACGCGCAGCCAGCGCCGCCGCAGCGGCCACGCCGTCAGCGCCGCGAAGCCGAGGTTGTAGAGCACGTGAAAGCCGATGTCGCCGCGGTAGTACAGCAGCAGCTTGGCGAAGAAGTAGAAGCTCCAGAATCCCATGGCACCCTCAGGCCGGCTGCGGCGCCGTGGCGGCGCGGCGCGTCGCGACGGCACGCCGCAGACCGCGCAGCAGCGATTCGAACAGGCGCACGTAGCCCAGGCCGCCGAAGCGGATGATCTCGGCGAGACTGGCCAGCGGCCGGTCCGGCGTCGTCTGCTCGTTCCAGTCGAGCCAGGCATCGGCACGGCCGAAGGTGCAGAGCAGCAGCCGGCTCTCCTGCTCGACGCTCATTTCGTCGAGCAGCACGCCGAGATGCTGGCCCTGGACGGCCGCCACCTGCGCGCCGAACGAAAACTCCTGGTCGCCGTGCCGCAGCAGCACCCGCACCGGCGTGCCGCGCGCCAGCTCGACCGGCGCGGAGGCAACCAGACCCAGGCCCTGGATCGAGTAATCGCTGGTCGTGCAGGCCAGCGCGCAGCCGTCCGGCAGATAGAGCGAGGCCGGCACGCGCAGCGGCACGCGCGAGGCGACGCGCACCTGGCGCATTTCCGCCGCCACGCCGAGCGCCGCGCCGAGCATGATCAGGCTGTACGCCGCCCAGGCCATGTTCATCAGCACCGTCGCCGGTTCGAAGCGGTTCCAGTCGACCAGGCGCACGACGCCGAGCGCCACGCCGACGACGTTGGCGACCATCAGCACGAGATACGGCATGGCGATGCGCCAGTCGAAGTAGTCGCGCTCGACGAGGCCGCCCTTGGCGGTGACGTTGAAGCTGCCGGCATGCGGGCGGAACAGCGCCACCGTGGTCGGCCAGGCGATGTACCAGGCCAGCACCGTCTCGTAGGCCTCGGCCCAGAACGAGTGCCGGTAGCGGCCCTGCACGCGCGAGTTGGTGAGATTGGCGAGGAACAGATGCGGCAGCGCGTAGGTGACCAGCGTCGCCGCCGCCGCGTTGATGACGTGCATCTCGAAGTACAGATAGGCCAGCGGTGCGGTCAGGAAGACCAGGCGCGGCAGGCCGTTGAAGAAATGCAGCATGGCGTTGCTGTAGCAGAGCCGCTGGAAGAACGTCAGGCCCGGGCCGAACAGCGGATTGTCGAGACGGAAGATCTGCGCCATGCCGCGCGCCCAGCGGATGCGCTGGCCGACGTGGATCGACAGGCTGTCGGTGGCCAGGCCGGCGGCCTGCGTGAGGCGGATGTAGGCGGTGTTGTAGCCGCGGCGCTGCATCTTCAGCGCCGTGTGCGCGTCCTCGGTGACGGTCTCGATGGCGATGCCGCCGACTTCCTCCAGCGGCTTGCGGCGCAGCACCGCGCAGGAGCCGCAGAAGAAGGTCGCGTTCCACAGGTCGTTGCCGTCCTGCACGAGGCCGTAGAACAGGCTGCCCTCGTTCGGCACGCGGCGGAAGGTGCCGAGGTTGCGTTCGAACGGGTCCGGCGAGAAGAAATGATGCGGCGTCTGCAGCATCGCGCACTTCGGATCGGCGAGCATCCAGCCGACCGTGGTCTGCAGGAACGAGCGCACCGGGATGTGGTCGCAGTCGAAGATCGCGATCAGCTCGCCGTCGGTCTGGCCGAGCGCGTGATTGAGGTTGCCGGCCTTGGCGTGGGCGTTGTCCGGCCGCGTCAGGTAGCGCGCGCCGCACTCGGCGGCGAAGGCGCGGAACTCGTCGCGCCGTCCGTCGTCGAGGATGTGGACGCGCAGCTTGTCGCGCGGCCAGTCCATGCCGAGCGCGGCGAGCACCGTCGGCCGCACCACGCGCAGCGGTTCGTTGTAGGTCGGCACGAAGACGTCGACGGTCGGCCACAGCGCGGTGTCGGCCGGCAGCGACACCGGCTTGCGGTGCAGCGGCCAGCAGTACTGCAGATAGCCGAGCGCGAGGATGAGCCAAGTGTAGCACTCGGCCGCGATCAGGCCGTAGCCGAACAGGCGGTCGAAGTCGGTCTGCAGATCGAGCGTGTGGGTCAGACGCCACCAGATGTAGCGGCTCGACGCGATCAGCGAGAAGGCGATCAGCACCAGCGTCGGCAGATTGCCGGGCAGGCGCCGCAGCATCAGCGCGCTGGTCCACATCAGCGCGCCGAGCAGCAGCTGCTCGGCGTAGCCGAGCGGCGTGGTCGCGCAAACCCACAGCAGGACGGCGCACAGCACGCCGGCGACGACGCGCAGCGGCACGGGCACGGCGTCGACGCGATCGGCGAACCGGTGCAGGCGCCGGCTCGCCGGCCGGAAATCGTAGCGATCGAGCAACTGCTCGAAGCGCCGGAACGGCCACAGCAGCAGATGCAGCAGCGCCGCACAGGCGCCGCCGAGCTCGTGCAGCGCGCGCAGCAGCGGCGCGCGCGGGGCGGGCATCGGCGCGGCGTCGAGCGGCAGACGGAACAACAGCAGCGCCATGATCCAGTCGCGCGCCGAATCCGGCTGCGCGACGCCCAGTTCACGCGCGGCCAGACGCAGCGGCGGCGCGGCCAGCAGCACCAGCCAGGCCGGCCACGGCCGCGTCTGCTCGGCCGGCAGCACGAAGAGGTTGCGCAGCCATTCGCGCAGCACGCGCGGATGGCGCACGCCGAGCGGCGCCGCGAGCCGGCCCAGCAACGCGTCGGCGTTCACGCCGTCACGCCCAGCGAGCGCAGCAGCCACGACGCCAGCAGTTGCAGGTCGGCGGCGGCCTGGCTGCCCGGCGCGTCGACGAGCAGCGCGCGGTTGCGCGCCAGCGCGTCGGCGACGCTGCCGTCGCGGTGCACGGCGTAGGGCGCCAGGCGCTCGCCGAGTTCGCGGCGCAGCAGCACGCGAATGTCGTTCTGCAAGGGGCGATTCGGCTCGAAGCCGTTGAGCACGTAATGCACGCGATCCGGCTGCAGGACCTCGGTGCGTGCCAGCCCGCCGAACGAAATCGGGTCGGCGCCGAGAACCGCGAGCACGCGGTCGGCGACGGCCGCCACCTGCGCGGCCAGCCGCGACGGCAGCGACGGCGTGTCGACCAGGACGATGGCGCTGTCCTGCCATTCGCCGACGTCGAAGCGGCTGCGCAGCCCCTCGGGATCGGCGCCGAGCGCGACCGCGCAGGCCGAGGCCAGATCGTCGCCGGCGGCGCCGGCCGGCACGAACTGCACGCCGTCCGAATTGGCCAGCGCGGTCTCGCGCCAGTCCGTGCCGTCGCAGATCGCCGCGAGGAAGCCGCGCTGCGGGCGCGCCGTCGCCCCCAGGTGCAGGGCCAGATCGTTGTGTGGATCGCAGTCGATCGCCAGCACCGGATGCCCGCGTCGCTGCAGCGCATCGGCGAGCGCGGCGGTCAGCATGCTGCGCCCGACACCGCCGCAGGGCGAGACGACGGCCACGAGTTTCATGCCGGCCTCACGGGCGCGCCGCGCCGGAATCCGGCGGCGTCCATGGTTCGAGCAGCACCGGACGCCAGGCGCGGCCGAGCAGGCGGCGGCGCAGACGGCGCAGGCGCGGGCGCCAGCGCGGCGGCGCCTGTCGCCAGGCGGCGAAGAAGACGCCGAGCAGCACGCCGGACAGCAGCAGCGCGGCCCCGGCCAGCTTCACGGCGAGCACGGCGGCACCGCTCATGCCGCGCCCCCTGCGCGGCGCGGCGCGGCATGCACCGTGCGCGGCACCGGCGCCTCGACCGGAGCCGGCTCGGCCTCCTGGCGCAACGGAATCCGCAGCAGCGCGGCGCTGAAATCGACCGGCGGCTGCGCCGCCGCGCGCGCGCGCAAGCTGCGCATCGCCTCGCCGATCGGGCCCGCTCCGACCTGGAGCAGATAGCCGAGGAACAGGTCGCCGGGCGCGCGCGTGAAGATCCGTTCGAGCACGGCCTCGATCTCCGTCGCTGGGCAGCCGGGCAGGAACAGATACGCCTCGCGCTCGTCGGCGCTGAAGCAGTCGCCGGGGCGGCGCGGCTGGCAATAGCGCAGCGCGTCGACCAGCGGCAGATCGGGCAGCGGCACCAGGCGGACCAGCACGCTGTCGTCGCCAACCACGGTGCGCATCGCGTGCTCGACCTCGTCGGCGAAGGCCGGCAGCGGCAGATAGCCGCCGCGCAGCGGCATCGCCGCGGCGAGGGCCTGCTCGACGTCGAGTTCCAGCGGGCGCTCGTAGATCCGGCCCTGCAGCGCCGCCACGCGTTCGACCAGCATCGCCGGCGCCGCCCCGCCGTCGACGACGGCGTTGGCGCCGAGCGCCAGCAGCAGCTGGATCTGGCCGTGACGCAGGCGCAGGCCGCAGGCGCGGACCACGATCTTCAGCGCGCGCCCGGCCTGCTCGCGCAGGCGATGCACGCGCCGGGCCAGCGCCGCCTGGGCCTGCAGATCGGCGTAGTCGAGAATGCAGCAGGCCGCCTGCGCGCCGGCGGCCGCGGCTTCGAGCGCCGCGCCGTCGTCGACGAGGGTCCAGTCCGCCGGCCATGCGCCGTGACCGTCGGCCGCACGCTCGGTGATGAACACGTGCGTGCGATCCGCCGCCGTCGTCGCCACCTGCATCCAGCGCGCCCGCTCGGCGGCGTCGTCGAGGATCACCGTCAGCGCGCCGTCGTCGCCGAGCTTCAGTTTTTGTTCGGGCAGCGCCGGTTCGGGGTGTCCGGCGGGGCTGTTCCAGCGGCTCAGGCGCAAGACCCACTGCTCGTCGCCGGCGCGCATCACCGCGTCGCCGTCGAGCGCCGCGCGCGCCGCCGCGGCCTCGTCAACGCCATCGGCGACCAGCAGCAGCGAGGCGCGCCGCGCGCGTGCCCACGCGGCGCAATCGGCGGCGGACGCCGACGATGGCAGGCTATGCAGCCCCCAGACGACGACCAGCGTGCCGTCGGCGCAGCCGTAGTGATCGAGCTCGTCGAACAGCTGCAGCGGCCCGGCGCGGTTGCCGCGGGCCACGGCGTCCGCCTGCCATTGCAGCCAGCGCAGGCTGCCGCGCTGATGCGCGCGGCGGATTTCGATGCCCTGCCCCGCCAGCTCCGCGGCGAGCGCGGCAGGCTCGGCGCAGAGCACGAGCACGGGACGCTTGGCGCCGGCCGCCGCGCGCACGAGGCCGAGCAGCAGCGCCGACGGCGGATGCGGATCGCAGGCAAAGCCATAGCAGGCGCCGGGACGCAGCGCGCCGGCTGCGGGCGGCAGACCGGCGATGCCCAGCGGCGTCGCCGCCGGCGCCGTCAAGCCGCGGCCTCCGGCCCGGCGTTCGCCGCGCATCGCTCCGCCTGCAATGCGCTCAGCAGCGGCCAGCGCGAGCGCGCAAGCGCCACCGCATCGAGCTCGCGCTGGTCGACATAGCGCAGGCTGCCCGGCGCCCCCAGATGCGCCTGGAGTCGGGCGATGTCGTTGTCGGCGGCCGGTTCGTCGTTCACGCGGACAGCATGCGCAATGCCACAGACCCGCGCAACAAAGCGCGGCGCCGTGTTGCGCCGCTTTCGAGACCGGCCGTCGGCCGGCTCAGCGCAGCAGCGCTACCTCGTCGTCCTCGCGCGGCGCGCCGGCGTTCAGGCCGTCGCGCACGAAATGGATGTGGCGGCGCAGGATGTAGGCCTGGTCGGCGAACGCGCCGGGCATCTTGGTGCCGACCACCGACTTCTCGATCCTGTCGAGCTGAGCGAGCAGCGCGGCGCGCTGCTCCGGCGTCATCGGCTCCAGCATCGCGCGCTCCAGCGCCATCAGCTCGCCGTAGTGCTTGTAGATGCGGCGACGGATACGCCAGCCGTACAGATACGGCGCGAAGCGCAGACCGGGGATCAGCACGACGACGATCGGCAGCAGCACCACCGCGGCGCGATTGACGAGGCTGGCGAGCCAGAACGGCAGATAGCGGTACGCCAGGCCCTTGCCGGACTTGTAGTAGCGCGCCGCGTCGTCGCTCATCGGGTAATCGTGCTCGATCGCGTGCGGGAACTCGCCGGGGTTCTGCATCAGCGTGCCGCGGCCGTGCACTTCCTGCGCGGCCTCGACCAGCAGATCGGACAGCGCCGGATGCAGGTCCGCGTGCGCGAGCAGCTCGACGGTCGGCGCCAGCATCGTGATGCGATGGTCCGGCAGGTTGGCGCCGAGATCGAAGGCGCCCGGCGGCAGCTCGAAGCGGTTGAGATAGCGATAGCGGCGCTCGTAGGCCTCGCCCTGCGCGAAGTCGAACAGGCGGATGCCGGCGGCATGCAGCAGATCGCGCACGGCGCCGAGGTTGGCCGAGTCGCCGGACAGGAACGCCGCGTCGATCTTGCGCGCCAGCAGCGCCGCCGCCGCGTCGCCGCCTTCGAGATCGAAGAACTGCGTCGCGCCGCCGGGCTCGATGCCGTTGCCGTCGAGCAGCGCCATCGCCAGCACGCGCGTGCCGCTGCCCTCGTGGCCGACGGCGATGCGCTGGCCGGCCAGCTGCGACAGGCGCTCGATCGGCTTCGGCGCGCGGTAGAAGATCGTCACCGGCTGGCGGAACATGGTGCCGAGCGAAACGATGTCCGAAACGTCGCCGTCGCGCGTCACGCCGGACTGCACGAGCGCGATGTCGACCTTGTTCTCCGCCAGCATGTCGAGGTTGTCCGCCGAGCCGTGCGAGGACAGCACCTGCAGCTCGATGCCGTTGCGCGCGAGGATCTGCCGGTAGCGCTCGGCGACCGCGCGGAAGTTGCTGCCGTCCGGGCCGCCGGCCATGAGCAGATGCAGCGGCGGCGCCGGCCGCACGAAGTGCAGGGTCGCGAAGATCGCCGCGGCGCTGAGCAGCACGATCGGCGTCAGCGTCGCGATCGCGTCGCGCCACGACACCAGCGACACCGGCCGCAGGCCGAGCAGGCGGCGGCGCACGCCTTCGATCTTGCCGTTCTTCCCGGCTTCAGCGTTGGTCACAACGGGGCTTCCTGCAAGGTTCCGGCGCGCAGCTTGCCAGAACGGCGGCGACGATCAATGCCGCGCCGGCCGCGAGCGCGGTGCTTCGCGGCGCATCACGGCGCATCGCGGCGCCGACGATCGCGCGGCGCTCGGCAGGCGCTCGTGCGCCGGCGCGCAGTGAACTGCTGAAAACGTCGCACCTCGTCATGGCGAGGCGCCGGTGGCGACGACGCCCGCCCGCGGCGCACGTCGCCAGTGACGTCTCAGCATCGCCACGGGGCGCCATCGCCACGGTGCGCCGGCCTCGCGACGGCGGCGCCATTCGGATCGGCGCTAGCTCGCCGCGCCGCGCTTCGGGCGGCGCACCGTGCGCAGCTTGCCGCTGTTGCCGCCGCCGCAGAAGAAGCGCTCGCCGCCGTCGGACTCGAGTCCGGAGACGCCGACGCCCGGCGGCAGTTCGAGCGCGTCGTAGACCTCGCCGCTGCGCGGATCGATGCGCCGCAGTTCGCTCTGCTCGCCTTCCCAGGTGCCGTGCCACAGCTCGCCGTCGACCCAGGTCACGCCGGTGACGAAGCGGTTCGACTCGATCGTGCGCAGGATCGCGCCACTGTCCGGATCGATCTGATGGATCTTGCGTTCGCGGTACTGCCCGACCCACAGCGAGCCTTCCGCCCAGGCCATGCCGGAATCGCCGCCGCCGCCCGGCGCCGGGATCGTCGCGACGACGCGGCCGCTGTGCGGATCGATTTTCCGGATGCGGTCCTCGGCGATCTGGTACAGGTGCGCGCCGTCGAACGCGGTGCCGGCATGCGCAGCAACGTCGAGCGCGCGCTGCATTTCGCCGCTGTCCGGATCGAGCGCGGCCAGTCGGTCGCCGCCGGCGATCCAGACCGCGCGGCCGTCGTAACTCACGCCGTGCACCTGGGCGATGCCCGGAAACGGCCCCTGCTCGCGAATGATCTCGGCTGCCTGTCGTTTCATGCGGTCGTCCTCCGTCGTCGGGCGCGATCGGCGCCGGACTCACCTTAATCGCCCGGCAGCGGCGCGGGGAGTAACAAGCTCGTCGCGAATCCGGGCAGCGGCGGCGTCAGCCAGCGTCGCGCGCGGCCGCGGCCGAAGGCCTGCACCTTGCCGTCGGCGGCGAGCGCTTCGAGCGCGCGCTGCACGCTGCGCTGGCTCGTCGCCAATGCCAGCGCCAGCGCCGAGCTCGACCAGGACTCGCCGTCGGCGAGCAGCGCCAGCACGGCGGCGTGGTTCTCGTCCCGCGGCCGCGCCAGCACGACCACCTCGCGCGCCCGGTGCGGGCGCAGCGCGAAACCCGCCGGCGTGGCATGCACCTCGGCGAGCGGCCGCAAGGCCCGGCGCAGGCGTCCGATTTCGACGCGCAGGCGCGCGCGGTACGACTCATCGAGCTGCCGCGCACGAAAAGCCTGCGCGGCCAGATGGTCGCGCGAGGCGTCGGCCGGCCAGGCCTCGGCGAGCACGCGCACGAGCGTGAACAGCACCGGGCGCCGCGCCAGCGAGACCTGCACGCCCGCATCCCGCACCGCGTAGCGGCAGGCGTCGACGACGAAACGGCGCGAGGCGAACAAGGCCTCGACCTCGGCGAGCCGCAGGCTGCGTTCGCGGCCGCGCGCGATCAGCCGCGCCGCCGGCTCGTGCAAGGCGCGGGCCGCGTGCTCGACCTCCGCGCCGAGCGCCGCAACGCGCGCCTGCGCGGCCGCCTGCGCCGCGGCGGCCAGCGCGCGCTGCGCCGCATCCGTCCGCAGGCGCCGCAGCGCGATGCCGGCGACCAGCAATCCGTGCACGGCGCGCAACGCGGGCGGCAATGACGCCGCCGCGCAGCCGTCGAGCGCCTGCTCGGCTTCGTCGAGGCGGCCGAGCAGCAGCAGGCGGCGCACGTCGAGCAGCTGCGCGTGCGCGGCATTGACGGCATCGCCGTGCGCGGCCAGCGTCGCGCGCGCCAGATGCAGCGACTTCACCGGCCAGCCCAGCTCGCGCGCGGCGAGCGCGATCTCGGCTTCGGCGACGACGCAGCGTGCGCGCGACACCGGCGCGCGGGCGCCGAACGCCCGCGCCGCACGCCGCACGAGCTGGCGCGCGCGCGGCAGATCGCCGAGCTGCGCCATCGCGATGCCGCGCAGCGCGAGCGCCGGCGCGTCGTCGCGCAAGGCCACGCGCTGCAGGGCGCCGAGCGGATCGCCGGCGGCGAGCGCGCGCCCCGCGGCCGTGATCAGCGAATCCATCGCAAGCGCTCACCGCAATCGCGACACACTTGTCACTCCCTGCGTTGCCTGGCCCGTTCCTAATCTAGCGCAAGGCCGACGACCGTCGTCGCCGGCGACGACGCAACGACCGAGACGCGCAGGAGCCGAAGCCAGTGGAAGCCATCGCGACCGAAAGACTCCTGCGCACCGCCATGTCGGCGCTGCGGCGCGCCGCAGGTGTGGACGCAAGCCCCACCCGATCCGCTCGCAGACGCCGGCCATCCTTCGCCCGCGGTCCGGATGCACGGCACATACACCGGCCCAGCCGCCCGTCGTGGCGACCTTGAATGCCTGTACGGCACAAACCTTCGCAATCCCACCCAGGAGTCCCGTCATGGAAAAGCACGAAACCGCCACCCGCGCGCAGTGGCTGCAAGCGCGTCTTGATTTGCTCGCCGCCGAGAAGGAGCTGACGCGGCGCAGCGACGCGCTCGCCGCGCAGCGCCAGGCGCTGCCCTGGGTCCGCGTCGATCAGGATTACCGCTTCGACACCGAGCAGGGCCCGGCGACGCTGGGCGAGCTGTTCGGCGGCCGCTCGCAGCTGATGGTCTATCACTTCATGTTTGGTCCGGACTACGCCGCCGGCTGTCCGTCGTGCTCGGCGATCGCCGACGGCTTCAACGGCATCGCCGTGCACCTCGCGAACCACGACGTCGCGCTGACCGCGGTCTCGCGCGCGCCGCTCGAAAAACTTCAGGCCTACAAGAAGCGCATGGGCTGGACCTTTCCGTGGGCGTCCTCGCGCGGCAGCGACTTCAACTTCGACTTCAACGTCGCCTTCACCGAGCAGCAGCAGCGCGACGGCAGCATCGAATACAACTACCACCGCGCCGGCCACACCATGGACGCGACGACCGCGGTGCCCGAGCCGGTCGCCATCCAGGCGGCGATGAGCGGCACCGACGCGCCCACGTACGCGCGCGACCGGCCGGGGCTCAGCACCTTCGTGCTCGAAGACGGCGTCGTCTACCACACCTACTCGGCGTACTCGCGCGGCGTCGATCGGCTGTGGGGCATGTACCAGTGGCTCGACCACGCCCCGAAGGGCCGCAACGAAAGCGGCGTCTGGTGGCGCCGCCACGACGAGTACGGCTCGCGCTGAGCGGCGTGTGGACGCGTCGCGACGCGCCTTCTTCGGCGGCGCGGCCCTGCTGTTCGCCGGCAGTGCCGCGCTGACGGTCGCGTGGAGCCTGCCGGCGCCGCCTTTCCCGGCGCTGCCGATGTGCGGCGGCGGCGCGATGAAGACGATGTGGCTGCCGGAGCGCGGCTGGCCGGGCGCTGCCGCCGCGTTCATCGTCATGTGGATCGTGATGATGGCGGCGATGATGCTGCCGGTGGCATCGCCGCCGCTGTGGCGCTACCGGCAGGCGCTCGCCGCGGCGCGCGTGCCCCGCGCCGTGCGTCTGACCGCGCTCGCCGGCCTCGGCTACTGCAGCGTGTGGACGGCGACCGGCGCGCTGGTCTTTGCGCTCGGCGTTGCGCTGACGGCGGCCGAATGGCGGCTGCCGGCGCTGGCGCGCGTCGAACCGCTGGCGAGCGCCCTCGTGATCCTGATCGCCGGCGCCCTGCAGCTCGGCACCTGGAAGCGGCGCCGTCTGGCCTGCTGCCGCGAGGCCGATGCGTGCGCGCACGCCGCGCCCGGTGCCGGCGCCGCGTGGCGCCACGGCCTGCGCCTCGGGCAGCGCTGCGTGGCCTGCTGCGCCAACCTGACGGCGGTGCTGCTCGTCACCGGCCTCATGGACCTGCGCGCCATGCTGCTGGTGAGCGCCGCGATCAGCGCCGAGCGGCTGGCGCCGCGCGGCGTACGCATCGCGCAGCTCGTCGGCCTCGGCCTGATCGGCGCCGGGCTGGTGTTCGTCGCGCGCGCGGCCGGCTTCTGAAGGCCGCGCACGCAGACCGTTCCGCGTACGCGCCGGCTTGCGTGCGTCCGGCGTGCGCTCGGGCCGCGCCGCTCAGAGCGCGTACAGATCGACGTACTCGTGCACCGGCAAGCGCTCCAGCGTGGCCTGCTCGAGCGAGGCGTCGAGGATGCGCTGCTGCTGGCGCGGCGCGAAACGGCGCGCGAGATTGCTCCGGAACTTGGCTTCGAGCAGCGGCAGGCCCTCGGCACGGCGCCGGCGATGGCCGATCGGATATTCGACGACGACCTCGTCGAGCGCGCTGCCGTCCGTGAACTCGACGCGCAGCGCATTGGCGATGCTGCGCTTGTCCGGGTCGTGATAGTCCTTGGTGAACTGCGGGTCCTCGATGCAGACGATCTTCTCGCGCAGCGCGTCGATGCGCGGATCGGCGGCGACCTCGTCCTCGTAATCGTCCGCCGTCAGGCGGCCGTAGAGGATCGCGACGGCGACCATGTACTGAATGCAGTGGTCGCGGTCGGCCGGATTGTCGAGCGGCCCCTGCTTGTCGATGATGCGCCGGCAGGCTTCCTGTGTGCGGATCGTGATGCGGCGGATGTCTGCGGCCGTCCTGCCGCTGGCCTTCAGCAGCGCGTGCACCTGCATCGCCGCCTCGGCGCCGGTCTGGCCGTGGAACTCGGCGGGGAAGCTGATCTTGAACAGCACGTTCTCCATCACGTACGAACCGTACGGGCGCTGGAAGCGGAACGGCTGGCCGCCAAAGCTGACGTCGTAGAAACCCCAGGTCCTGGCCGTGAGCACCGACGGATAACCCATCTCACCGGTGCGCGCCATCAGCGCCAGCCGCACGCCGCGACTGGTCGCGTCGCCCGCCGCCCAGCTCTTGCGCGAGCCCGTGTTCGGCGCGTGGCGGTAAGTGCGCAGCGACTGGCCGTCGACCCAGGCCAGCGACACCGCGTTGAGCATTTCCTCGCGCGACAGGCCGAGCAACTGCCCGACCACCGCCGTCGTCGCCACCTTGACCAGCACCACGTGGTCGAGGCCGACGCGGTTGAACGAATTCTCCAGCGCGATGCAGCCCTGGATCTCGTGCGCCTTGATCATCGCCGTGAGCACCGCGCGCATCGCCAGCGGCGTCTTGCCGGCGGCGACCGCCTCGCGGCTCAGCCAGTCGGCCACGGCGAGAATGCCGCCGAGATTGTCGGAAGGATGCCCCCACTCCGCCGCGAGCCAGGTGTCGTTGAAGTCCAGCCAGCGGATCATCGTGCCGAGGTTGAACGCCGCCTGCACCGGATCGAGCCGGAACGGCGTGCCCGGCACCTTCGCGCCGTTCGGCACCACCGTGCCCGGCACCAGCGGCCCGAGCAGCTTGGTGCAGGCCGGATACCCGAGCGCCTCCAGCCCACAGCCGAGCGTGTCGATCAGGCAGTGGCGCGCGGTCTCATAGGCCAGCGCCGAGCGCACCTCGTAGCGCTCGACGTAATCGACGATGTCGACGAGCGCCGCATCCCATTCGGGGCGGGCGGCGGATGGCGTATCGGGAGAAGACATGGCGGCGGCTCCTCGCATGGGATAGGCGCCGCCATGATGCGCCTTCGGACGGCGTGCGCCAGCTCGGCGACGGGTGACCTCCGGTCGAACGCGTGCTGATCGTTGTTGCCAGACCGGCAGGCCCAGTCCGACGCCGACCCGAGCGCGCACGCGTTTCGTTGTCGGCGCTCAACCCAAAGCGGTCAATCGCGTTGCCCAGATCGGCGTGCGCCAGTTCTCAGGATCGTGGGACATCCCGCTGTGCGATACGGCATCATGAGGCGGGGATTGCTCGGCGCGCTTATGCCGCATCGCAGGGGGAACGGGACATGGGAACCAGTCGCTTATCTGGATTTACAGCCGTGGCCGGCGGAATGAATAAGCTGACCCCAGCATCCGTCTATTAGCTGCTGGGCCTCAGAGATACGATGATGATTGATCCTGTGATCGCATGGTGGGGCGCCGGTCTCTCAACATTGCTGGCAACGGTAAAGCTCTACGAGCTCTGGCGAGATCGCTTCAGGCTCGATGTCACATATAAGTTCACCAGCGATGTCGGTCGGGGGAACGACGTCCTTATTCGAAACCTCTCTGGAAGACCGGTCATACTCGAGCACTGGGAGTTGTTCTATCGCGAGGGGCGTTGGCCTAGACACAAGGAAGAAGACATCGCGTATGCGGAGCATGATTCCAACGACAAGAGAATCGATGCGTACAACACACACACCCTGCACTTCAGCGACGAGAACTATTTTTCCTGGGGGCATAGTGCGCTGAACGGACGGCGCATCTTCATTCGGCTGCACCTAGCAGGTCGAGGCGCTCAGTGCCGAAAGGTGTATCCGGCATGAGGCCCAACAATGCGTTCAACTCGACGCCCACGCCTCCGCTTCGCTGCGGCGTGACCGCGCGTTAACGCGGGCGTTATGTCTCATGAGTGATCGACTGCCAAGTCATCGACGTGTAAACGCTGAAGCATTTCGATCCCTGTTTGAGGGCATGTCTCAGGAGGATTTGCGCCTGCAGAATGAGCAGGATTCAGCACGAAGCAAGGCGGAGCACGAGCGTTTCGTTGAAGCCTATTCTCGTGAGGAATGTTATCTATGCGGAAAGCCATTGAAGACCATAAGCAAATCGGAGCCATGCGTACATTGGCTTCTTCGCCAGTGCAAGTTTAAGAAGAAGGATTTTCCACTAATTTACGCACGGTTCGGATACACACAGATCGCCGCCTTCCTTCGCTGGTCTGCGAATCAGGAGCGTTTCCTGAGTAGCATCAACGACCTTGAAGCGGAGCGAAACGATCGAAAGGTTTTCGAATACACCATTAGGTGGCGGAACATTGAGTGGACATTTGACTGCTCAGAAAACGACTACACGGGGCACAAAGGCATGTCATCGAGCCATCCCCATTATCACTTTCAAATGCGTATTGATGCGCGACCCTTCATAGATTTTGGAGACTTTCACGTTCCATTTTCGGAAGAGGATTTGTTCAGTTTGGATCTTTCGCGGACTTTTCCAGAGCATTTCCATCACTCTTTCGGGGAGGCCGGCGCTGGTATGCAGGCGGCGGTCGAGTTTGATCCGGAGCTTATCGTTTCGGAGTCAAGCCACACCGACAACGAGGATGAGGCAACATATCGTCTGCAGACGATAATTGTTGGCTCAAAAGAAAAGCCAATCACCAAGGAGCAGCTCAGCGCTATGTTTGAAGAAAGCGAGCGTACCGGGCAGACGCTTGCTCACTTGGCTCGGAAGCATCTGCCTGACGCGGAGACTATCAAGACAATAGTGTCTGCTGCTGACTCCATCCCAGAGATCGCAAAAAGAACGGAACGGGATCGTAGGTGAGTTGCAGAGGGACGCCCTCGCCTTCGGTGAGGCCGCCCCTGACCTGAGCATTAAAGACCGCACCAAGCCGCCACAGCACTAGATGCAGAAAGGCCCGGACGTCGCCGTCCGGGCCTTTTCTTTACGCACGCATCATGAGCGCAAGCGCTTAGAACGCATCGCCCGGCACGCGCACCCAGCCTTCCATCAGCACGCGCGCGGAGCGCGACATGATGGCTTTCTTGACGACCCACTGAGCCCCCCCGTTCGGCAATGGCTCCTGCACGGCCGCGGCGCCGACGCGCAAGGAGCCGGACGGATGGCCGAAGCGCACCGCTTCGCGTTCGCCGCCGCCGGCGGCGAGGTTAACCAGCGTGCCGGGGATCGCCGCGGCGGTGCCGATCGCCACGGCTGCGGTGCCCATCATCGCGTGGTGCAGCTTGCCCATCGACAGGGCGCGCACGTTGAGGTCGATGTCGCTGGCCTTGATCTCCTTGCCGCTCGACGCCTTGTAGTCCTTCGGTGGCGCGACGAAGGCGACCTTCGGCGTGTGCTGGCGCTTGGCGGCTTCGCTGACGTCCTTGATCAGGCCCATGCGCAGCGCGCCGTAGGCGCGGATGGTCTCGAACATCGCCAGCGCCTTGGCATCGCTGTTGATCGCCTCGCGCAGCTCGGTGCCGGTGTAGCCGATGTCGGCGGCGTTGATGAAGACGGTCGGGATGCCGGCGTTGATCATCGTCGCCTTGAGCGTGCCGACGCCCGGCACTTCGAGATCGTCGACGAGATTTCCGGTCGGGAACATCGAGCCGCCTTCGTCGCCCTCCTCCGCCGGATCGAGGAATTCGATCTGCACTTCGGCGGCCGGGAAGGTCACGCCGTCGAGTTCGAAGTCGCCGGTTTCCTGCACCTGGCCGTTGGTGATCGGCACGTGGGCGATGATGGTCTTGTTGATCTGCGTCTGCCAGATGCGCACGACGCAATGACCGTTCTGCGGAATGCGCGCGGCATCGACCAGACCGTTGTTGATCGCGAACGAACCGACCGCGGCGGTGAGGTTGCCGCAGTTGCCGGACCAGTCGACGAAGGCCTTGTCGATCGACACCTGGCCGAAGCGGTAGTCGACGTCGTGGTCGGGCTTGGTGCTCTTCGACAGGATCACGGTCTTGCTGGTGCTGGACGTGGCGCCGCCCATGCCGTCGATCTGCGCGCCGTACGGATCCGGCGAGCCGATCACGCGCAGCAGGAACTTGTCGCGCGCCTCGCCGGGCACGCGGCAGCGCTCCGGCAGGTCGTCGAGCTTGAAGAACACGCCTTTCGACGTGCCGCCGCGCATGTAGGTGGCGGGGACTTTGATCTGTGGGACGTGGGTCATGGCGCTTTAGTGCACGGTCTGTGTTTGAGGTTGAGGGGCGCCCTGCGCGAGAAATCGCGCATGGACGAGGTCCAGTGGTCGTTTCCAGTCCTCGTAACCGTAGCGACGGCCGGGGGCTGCAAAAGACGGGTGACGGAACAGGCCTTCCCACTGCCGCGACGCGGCTTCCGGCAGCGAGCGGTTGTCGTGGGCAAAGTGCAGCCAGGCGGTGTCCTTGAACTGGTTCATGGAGCCGAGCAGGCTGCGGTCGCGGGTGTTGGCGTAAACCGGCGGCTGTTGCCAGGCCAGAATTTCTGCGCCAGCCAGCGGGTATTCGTTCAGATCAAATCGGTAGTGCATGAACAGCTTGAACAGTTGCTGCCCGGCATGGACGTGCAAGTTGCGCAGTTCGGCCGCACGGCCAGGCAGTACCATGCCGGCGCCGGTGGCGGCATTGAGCAACAGCACAAAAGGTTCGCGGTCGATGAAATCGATGTCCGCATACCACTCGCCAAGCGGATTGTCGGCCGGCGGCGGCTCGGGCAGCTTCGGCGGCTGCCGCAGACGCTTGAGCAGCTTGGCGGTGCAGCGCAGGACGGTCATGGCTGGCTCACTGAATGATCTCCATCAGCGACTTCACTGCCTTGAACAGCCGGCTCGTCCACGTTTCCGAGCGGATATTCAATGCGGCACATCTGCCGCGGCCATGCGCCGCCGCACGGGCTCTGGCAGGCGGAACGGTGCATCCTTGTGGCGGGTGACGATGGCGTCGTTGCCGATGCAGTTGAGAATGGGCATTCAGTATTCTTCGCTCTGATCGGACGGTGTCATCCAGGCTGGAATGTCGCGCTGGGCGTGCAGGATGCGCCAGATCTCGATCCGGGTTTCGTGTTCAACGTAGAACAGCAGATAAGGAAACTTTTCCAGCTTGCGGAACCGCAGCCCCGGCAAGTTCAGGCTGACGGCATAGCGGCTGGAGCCGAGGCGTGGATTTTCGCCGATCTGGCGCATCGCCTTGCGCATTGCCTGCACCCATCGGTCCGCTAGCGCAAAGCCGCCTTCGCTTGCGTACCAGCGGATGCCCTCCTCTATGTCGTGCTCGGCGCCTGGCAGAACGATGACGGGCTTTACCGTCACGCCTTGCTCCGCTGCCGGGCGCGTTCGCGCATCTCCTCAAAGAAGGCATCGTCCGCCAAACGGCCCGACCCAGAGTTGGCGCCTTCGAGCAGCATGCCCCGCAGCTTTTCGATATCGCGCTGCTTGCGGATTAGGTCGCGCAGGTATTCGCTGGTCGAGCCGTAGGCATGCTCGGCGACCTGTTCGTCGATGAACGCCTTGAGTTCATCCGGCAGGGAGATGTTCATCGTGGCCATGCTGTTCATCCGTCTTGGCAAAGATTGCCAATACGCTAACGGGCCGCCGGCACTGACGCAAGACAGCCCGACATCACGCGCCGTCTGGGATATCGGGTTCGACGAGCTTGGCGAGCATCGCCAGCGATTCCTGCCAGCCGAGGTAGCAGAACTCGGTCGGGATCGCGTCGGGGATGCCTTCCTGGACGATCGTGACTTCGGTGCCGCAGGAAACGGCCTTCAGGTCGACGGTGACCTGCATCTCGCCGGGCAGGTTCGGGTCTTCGAACGCGTCGACGTAACGCAGTCGCTCGCCGGGCTTCAGCTCCAGATACTTGCCGCCGAACGAATGCGTGTGGCCGGTGCCGAAGTTGGTGAAGGACATGCGGTAACTGCCGCCGACGCGCGCGTCCATGCTGTGGACGGTGGCGGTGAAGCCGTACGGCGGCAGCCATTTGCACATCGCCGCCGGATCGATGAACGCACGGTAGATGCGCTCGGCCGGCGCGCGAAGGACTCGGTGGAAGCGGACGGTACCGGTCATGGCAGTTCTCCTTCAGAAAATCTCATCCGGGGACAGCACCCCTTGTGCTGTCCTCCTGTCGATACGTCGAACGGGCGCCGGCGAAATCGACAACCGGATGAGATTCTGACCGCGCTCAGGCCGCCTTGCTGGACTCCAGGAAGTCCTGCGCGAAGCGCTGCAGCACGCCGCCGGCTTCGTAGATCGAGACTTCCTCGTCCGAGTCCAGGCGGCACAGCACCGGCACTTCCAGCTTCTCGCCGTTCTTGCGGTGGATGACCAGCGTCAGGTCGGCGCGCGGCTTGCGCTCGCCGATCACGTCGAAGGTCTCGGTGCCGTCGATGCCCAGCGTGAGGCGCGTCGTGCCCGGCTTGAACTGCAGCGGCAGCACGCCCATGCCGATCAGGTTGGTGCGGTGGATGCGCTCGAAGCCTTCGGCGACGATGGCCTCGACGCCGGCCAGACGCACACCCTTGGCCGCCCAGTCACGCGAGGAGCCCTGGCCGTAGTCGGCGCCGGCGACGATGATCAGCGGCTGCTTGCGCTCCATGTAGGTTTCGATCGCTTCCCACATGCGCACGACCTTGCCTTCCGGCTCGATGCGCGCGAGCGAACCCTTCTTCACCTTGCCGTCGACCACCGCCATCTCGTTGACGAGCTGCGGGTTGGCGAAGGTCGCGCGTTGCGCGGTGAGGTGGTCGCCGCGATGCGTGGCGTACGAATTGAAGTCCTCTTCCGGCAGACCCATCTTGGCCAGGTACTCGCCGGCCGCGCTGTCGAGCAGGATCGCGTTCGACGGCGAGAGGTGGTCGGTGGTGATGTTGTCCGGCAGCACCGCGAGCGGCCGCATGCCCTTGAGCGTGCGGGCGCCGGCCAGCGCGCCTTCCCAGTACGGCGGACGGCGGATGTAGGTCGACATCGGGCGCCAGGCGTACAGCGGGCTGGACGCGCCTTCGACGGCCTTGAAGTTGAACATCGGCTCGTAGACGCGGCGGAAGAATTCCGGCTTGACGCTCTGCGCGACGATGGCGTCGATCTCGGCGTCGCTCGGCCAGATGTCCTTGAGGCGCACTTCCTTGCCGTCGCGGTCGACGCCGAGCACGTCCTTCTCGATGTCGAAGCGCACGGTGCCGGCGATCGCGTAGGCGACGACCAGCGGCGGCGACGCGAGGAAGGCCTGCTTGGCGTACGGATGGATGCGGCCGTCGAAGTTGCGGTTGCCGGACAGCACGGCGGTCGCGTACAGATCGCGGTCGATGATCTCCTGCTGGATCTTCGGATCGAGCGCGCCGGACATGCCGTTGCAGGTCGTGCAGGCGAACGCGACGATGCCGAAGCCGAGCTGTTCCAGCTCCGGCAGCAGCTTGGCCTCTTCCAGATACAGCTGCACGGCCTTGGAGCCGGGCGCCAGCGAGGTCTTGACCCAGGGCTTGCGCGCCAGGCCGCGGGCGTTGGCGTTGCGCGCCAGCAGGCCGGCGGCGATGACATTGCGCGGGTTCGAGGTGTTGGTGCAGCTGGTGATCGCGGCGATGATGACGGCGCCGTCCGGCATCAGGCCCTCGGCCTCCTGCTGCAGCGCCTTGTCGAGATCGACGGCGATGCCGCGCTCATGCAGCGCGCTGGTCGGCAGGCGGCGGTGCGGGTTCGACGGACCGGCCATGTTGCGCACGACGGTCGAGAGATCGAACTTCAGCACGCGCTCGTACTCGGCGGTCTTCAGCGCATCGGCCCACAGGCCGGTCTGCCTGGCGTAGTTCTCGACGAGCTTGACCTGCGCGTCGTCGCGGCCGGTGAGCTTGAGATAGTCGAGCGTCTGCTGGTCGATGTAGAACAGCGCGGCGGTCGCGCCGTACTCCGGGCACATGTTGGAGATCGTCGCGCGGTCGCCGATGGTCAGCGCCGCGGCGCCTTCGCCGTAGAACTCCAGATACGCGCCGACGACCTTCTCCTTGCGCAGGAACTCGGTCAGCGCGAGCACCACGTCGGTCGCGGTGATGCCGGGCTGCGGCTTGCCGGAGAGCTCGACGCCGACGATGTCCGGCAGGCGCATCCACGAGGCGCGGCCGAGCATGACGTTCTCCGCTTCGAGGCCGCCGACGCCGACCGCGATGACGCCGAGCGCATCGACGTGCGGCGTGTGCGAGTCAGTGCCGACGCAGGTGTCCGGGAAGGCGACGCCGTCCTGCACGTAGATCACCGGGCTCATCCGCTCCAGATTGATCTGATGCATGATGCCGTTGCCCGGCGGAATCACATCGACGTTCTCGAACGCCGTCTTGGTCCAGTTGATGAAGTGGAAGCGGTCGTCGTTGCGGCGATCCTCGACGGCGCGGTTCTTGGCGAACGCGTTCTTGTCGAAGCCGCCGTACTCGACGGCCAGCGAGTGGTCGACGATCAGCTGCACCGGCACGACCGGATTCACCTTCGCCGGATCACCGCCCTTGTCGGCGATCGCGTCGCGCAGGCCGGCGAGATCGACGAGCGCGGTCTGGCCGAGGATGTCGTGGCAGACGACGCGCGCCGGGAACCACGGAAAATCGAGATCGCGCTTGCGCTCGATGAGCTGCGACAGGTAGGCGTCGATCCTGCCCGGTTCGGCACGGCGCACGATGTTCTCGGCGTGCACGCGCGCGGTGTACGGCAGCTTCGCCCAGGCGCCCGGCTGGATGGCATCGACGGCCGCACGCGCGTCGTAGTAGTCGAGCTGCGTGCCCGGGAGGTTCTTGCGGAAGGCGGTATTTGTCATGGCTTGCACTGAACGCTGGCTGCAACAGAAGAAGACAATGGTTTCGCAACGATCGGCGCCTCGCTATCGCGAGACGCCGATTGCGCTGACTCGTAACGCTAGGATCCCCACGCTTTCGCGTGGGGGCCCGCCACGCTACTCGCAGCGCTACTTTCTGTCCTTCAGCGGCACGAACTTGAGGTCTTCCGGGCCGACGTAGTTGGCGGACGGACGGATGATCTTGCCGTCGATGCGCTGCTCGATGATGTGCGCGCTCCAGCCCGAGGTGCGGGCGATGACGAACAGCGGCGTGAACATGTCGGTCGGCACGCCCATCATGTGGTAGCTGACGGCGCTGAACCAGTCGAGGTTCGGGAACATCTTCTTGATGTCCCACATCACCGTTTCGAGACGCTCGGCGATGTCGAACATCTTCGTGCTACCGACTTCCTTGGACAGCTCGCGCGCGACTTCCTTGATGACCTTGTTGCGCGGATCGGCGATCGTGTAGACCGGGTGGCCGAAGCCGATGACGACTTCCTTCTTCTCGACGCGAGCCTTGATGTCGGCTTCCGCCTCGTCCGGATTGTCGTAGCGCTTCTGGATCTCGAACGCGACCTCGTTGGCGCCGCCGTGCTTCGGGCCGCGCAGCGCGCCGATGCCGCCGCAGATCGCCGAGTACATGTCGGAACCGGTGCCGGCGACGACGCGGCAGGTGAAGGTCGAGGCGTTGAACTCGTGTTCGGCGTACAGCACCAGCGAGGTGTGCATCGCCTTGACCCAGCTCTCCGGCGGCTTGACGCCGTGCAGCAGGTGCAGGAAGTGGCCGCCGATCGAGTCGTCGTCGGTTTCGACGTCGATGACCTTGCCGTTGTAGGCGTAGTGGTACCAGTACAGCAGCATCGAGCCGAGCGAGGCCATCAGCTTGTCGGCGATGTCGCGCGCGCCCGGATGGTTGTGGTCGTCCTTCTCCGGCTTGACGCAGCCGAGCACCGAGACGCCGGTGCGCATCACGTCCATCGGATGCGCCGAAGGCGGCAGCTGTTCGAGCGCGGTCTTCACGGCGGCCGGCAGGCCGCGCAGCGACTTCAGCTTGGCCTTGTAGGCGGCCAGCTCGGCGACGTTCGGCAGCTTGCCGTGCACCAGCAGGTGGGCGATTTCTTCGAACTCGCACTGCGCGGCGACATCGAGGATGTCGTAGCCGCGGTAGTGCAGGTCGTTGCCGGAGCGGCCGACCGTGCACAGCGCGGTGTTGCCGGCGGCGGTGCCGGACAGGGCTACCGATTTCTTCGGCTTGAAGGTCGGGGCCGTGGTGTTGTCGCTCATGACTCTCTCCAGGTGTCGCGTGTTGAATTCAGGCGTCCGCCGCCGGTGGCGCGGACGTACGGGTGGCTTTCTCGAGCAGCCGCTCCAGCATCTCGATCTGCCGGTTCTGCAGATCCACCAGCGTCGCCCAGTCCTGCTCGCGCAGCTGGTTGAGCTTCTCGTGGACCTGCAGGATTTCCAGCTCCGACTTGATGTTGACCTCGTAGTCGTTCTCGGCGCGCAGGCGGTCGATCGCCGCCTGGCGGTTCTGGCTCATCATGATGACCGGGGCCTGGATCGCAGCCAGGCACGACAGGCACAGATTGAGCAGGATGTACGGATACGGATCGAAGGCCCTGGCGAGCATGAAGCTGTTGATCGCCATCCAGATCACGATGCACACGCCGAAGCCGATGATGAAGTTCCAGCTGCCGCCGATCTCGGCAACGCGGTCGGCGACGCGCTCGCCGAGCGAACGCTCACGGGCGTAGTCGCGCGCGACGTTGCGCGAGACGCGGCGCTGGTGGACGAAGCGCTCCACCACCCGGTGTTCCTCCGGTGGCAGCTTGTCCAGATCGGCCTGCAGCAGACGGCGCGCCGTGGCGCGCCGGTCGATGCGGCTGCTTTGCGGATCAAGGGCGGCACGCTTCTGGCTCATCGTCGGAACTCTCGCGGAAAAACCGCGCCGATCATGCTCCCTTGGCGGCGAACAGCGCATCCAGGCGCTGCTCGAAGGCGTGATAGCCGATGCGGTCGTACAGCTCCTCGCGCGTCTGCATGGTGTCGATGACACTCTGCTGATGACCGTCGCGACGGACCGCCCGGTAGACGTTTTCGGCGGCCTTGTTGGCGGCGCGGAAAGCGGACAGCGGGAACAGCTGGATGCCGACGCCGACCGAGGCCAGCTCGTCGCGCGTGAACAGCGGCGTCTTGCCGAACTCGGTGATGTTGGCGAGCACCGGCACCTTCACGGCATCGACGAACTTCTTGTAGGTCGGCAGATCGTAGGCCGCCTCGGCGAAGATCGCGTCGGCGCCAGCCTCGACGCAGGCGATCGAGCGCTCGATCGCGGCGTCGACGCCTTCCATCTGGATCGCATCGGTACGCGCGATCAGGAAGAAGTCCGGATCGGTCTTGGCATCGGCCGCCGCCTTCACGCGGTCGACCATTTCGCCCTGCGTGACGATCTCCTTGCCCGGACGGTGGCCGCAGCGCTTGGCGCCGACCTGGTCCTCGATGTGGCAGGCGGCGGCGCCGGCCTTGATCAGGCTCTTGATCGTGCGCTCGATGTTGAACGCGGAAGGACCGAAGCCGGTGTCGATGTCGACGAGCAGCGGCAGATCGCAGACGTCGGTGATGCGACGGACGTCGGTCAGCACGTCGTCCATGGTGTTGATGCCGAGGTCCGGCAGGCCCAGCGAACCGGCGGCGACGCCGCCGCCCGACAGATAGATGGCCTTGAAGCCGGCGCGCTGGGCGAGCAGCGCATGGTTGGCATTGATGGCGCCGATGACCTGCAAGGGCTTTTCGGCAGCGAGGGCGGCGCGGAAACGCGCACCAGCGGAAGACGTCATGACGGCTCCTCAGTGATCGGCGGACGAAAAGCGCCGCCGCGAGGGTCGGGCATCCGCCGGTGAATGGTGCGCCCTTGTACTCAAAGGCCGTGCCAGCCGGTGCCGAACCGCCAGGAACCTCACAGATCACTGATTCAAAAGAAATATCCTCAGGCTCCGGCAGACCGGCCGCGATGCGATGGAACACGTGACGTTTCAGATTGACGTTTCATGAAACACGTGAACGCCGACTTGGAACATAATGTCCGCCATGCAAACCCCGGATGGCTTCCTGCCGACGATCTGGACGGTCAGCGTTACGCGACTGTCGAGCCTGCTGCGCGACATCACCCCGGAGTTCGACGGCCGCGCCCATATCGAGACGCTGGATGTCGGCTTCGAGGAAGCGGTCACGCGCATCCGCGAGCGCCTGCGCACCGAAGACTGCGACGTCGTGCTGTCGGCCGGCAGCAACGGCGAGTATCTGCGCAACCGCATCGACAAGCCGATCGTCCTGATCCGCCCGGACGGCTTCGATCTGATGCAGGCGCTGACGCGCGCGCGCCATCACTCGCCGCGCATCGGCATCGTCACCTACGGCGGCGATCTGCCCGCGTTCAGCGCGTTCAAGCAGCAGTTCGGCCTGCAGATCGAGCAGCGCTCGTACAGCAACGCCGAGGAAGCGCGCGACGCGGTCGCCGAGCTGGTCGCGCTCGGTTGCGGCGCGATCGTCGGCACCGGCTACATCTCGGAGCTGGCCGACCGCGCCGGCGTCGCCGGCATCCTCATGTACTCGCCGGCGTCGATCCGCCGCGCCTTCGAGCAGGCCATCGACCTCGCGCGCCTGCTGGCCGGCGCGCGCAGCGGGCCGCGCCGCAATCCGGCCGCATCCGACGCGCGCTACAGCCTGCGCCGCCTGATCGGCAACAGCGAAACGATGGTCAAGCTGCGCGATCAGGTCCGTCTCTACGGCGCCTCCGACCGCACCGTGCTGATCACCGGCGAGACCGGCACCGGCAAGGAACTGGTCGCGCAGGCGCTGCACGGCGCCAGCCCGCGACGCAACGCGCCGTTCGTCGCCGTGAACTGCGGCGCGATCGCCGAATCGCTGCTCGAATCCGAGCTGTTCGGCTACACCGAGGGCGCGTTCACCGGCTCGCGGCGCGGCGGCCGCGTCGGCCTGATCGAGGCGGCGAACGGCGGCACGCTGTTCCTCGACGAGATCGGCGAAATGCCGCTGCCGCTGCAGACGCGCCTGCTGCGCGTGCTCGAAGAGCGCGAGGTGCTGCGCGTCGGCGCGACGCGGCCGACGCCGGTCGACGTGCGCGTGATCGCCGCCACGCACTGCGCGCTCGACCGCCTCGCCGCCGACGGCCGCTTCCGGCGCGATCTCTACTATCGCCTCAACGTGCTGCGCATCGCGCTCGCGCCGCTGCGCGAGCACCCGGACGACATCCCACTGCTGCTGATGAACTTCCTGCGTGCCGCCGGCGCCGGCGCGATGACGCTCGACGATCCCGCGCAGACGCTACTGCAGCAGTACGTCTGGCCCGGCAACGTGCGCGAGCTGCGCAATCTCGCCGAGCGGCTTGCCGTGCTCGCGCACGCCGAATCGCCGCTGTCGGCGCTGACGCGGCCACTGCTGCTGCGCTGCGCACCGGAGTTGGCCGATGCGGCTCCCCACGCGCTCGATCACCCCGTGTCGGCGACGCGACCCGCGCCCGCCGCCGTGGCCGCAAAGCCCGCGCGCGTCGCGCTCGATCCGGCGACGATCGCCGACGCCCTGCGGCGCCACGGCGGCGACCGCCGGCGCGCCGCCGACGCGCTCGGCGTGTCGCGCACGACATTGTGGCGGCACTTGAAGGCGCCGAACCCGCAAGCCCGCTGAGCAAACGCCGCACCCGCCCGATCGTCCTCGCCGGTACCGCGAAGCGATCCGGCAGCGATGGCGGACTGGCGGTGCGGCCGTGGAGAGCTTCGCCGCTGCGCGCCTCGCCACGAGAAATTTGCGTACGCCCGAGCGCGCCGAAAGAGCAAGCGCCCGGCGCCACCCGAAACCGCCGGCGCGCACGCAGTGCCGCGCCATGCGGCCCTCGGCTCGCCGCGCGAAGAAGTCGCCGTTGCGCGCCGCGCCGGGATCGCGAGCCCCGCGTGCAGCCGCAGGCCTGTCAGCGCACCGCGGGCACGGCGCTCACGAGATCGGCCTGCGACGCAGGCGGATTCGCGCTCAGAAGACCAGCAGCGCAGCGCCCCAGGTCATGCCGCCGCCGACCGCTTCGAGCATGACCTTGTGGCCGCGCTGGATGCGGCCGTCGCGCACCGCGGCGTCGAGCGCCAGCGGCACCGAAGCCGCGGAGGTGTTGCCTTGCCGCTCGACCGTGGTGACGATGCGCTCGCGCGGCAGGCCGAGCTTGTCGGCGGTGGCCTGGATGATGCGGATGTTGGCCTGGTGCGGCACCAGCCAGTCGAGGTCGCTGCCCTTCAGGCCGTTGGCGTCGAGCGCCTCGCGGCAGACCTCGTCGAGTACCTTGACCGCGAACTTGAACACCGCCGGACCGTCCATGTAGACGAAGGCGCGGCCGTGGATCTCGCCGTTGTGGACCGAGCCCGGCACGTTGAGGATGCCGCTCTGGCTGCCGTCGGCGTGCAGATGCGTCGACAGGATGCCCGGCGTGTCGCTGCGCTTGAGCACCACCGCGCCGGCGCCGTCGCCGAACAGCACGCAGGTGCGGCGGTCGCTCCAGTCGAGCAGGCGCGAGAACACCTCGGCGCCGACGACCAGCGCGCATTTGCACTGGCCGCTGGACACGAACTTGTCGGCGATCGCGAGCGCGTAGACGAAGCCGGTACAGACCGCCTGCACGTCGAGCGCGGCGCAGCCCTTGATGCCGAGCTTGTGCTGCAGCAGTGCCGCGGTCGACGGGAACATCATGTCCGGCGTCGTCGTCGCAACGACGATCAGATCGATTTCGGAGGCTTCGATGCCGGCCGCGTCGAGCGCCTGGCGCGCGGCGTTCAGCGCGAGATCCGAGGTCTTCTCGTCCGGCGCCGCGACGTGGCGGCTGCGGATGCCGGTGCGCGAGAAGATCCACTCGTCGCTGGTGTCGATGCGGCTCTCCAGCTCCTGGTTGCTCAGGGCCTGGGCAGGCAGGTAGCTGCCGGTACCGACGATACGGGAATACGCCATCTCTTTCTCGCAGGGGATATGAGGACTTGTCGTCCGGGGGCCGTGCGTTGCGGCCGGTCCGCCATCTTAGCGCGGCGCGCGGGCCAAACGAAAAAGCCCCGCGGCGAGCCGCGGGGCCAGATCCGACGCGGGAGCGCGGCGCGCCTCAGGGCACGCCGGGTGCCGGACGGACCGCGTCGACGTCCTCGTCGGCGCCGACTTCCTTCTGGCGATGCTCGGCGGCGAGCCACAGGTACATCGCCGGCACCACGAACAGCGTGAACAGCGTGCCGATCGAGATGCCGGTGAAGATCACCAGACCCATGTGGTTGCGGCCGACGGCGCCGGCACCGGTGGCGATCACCAGCGGCACGACCGACAGCACCATCGCCGCCGTCGTCATCAGGATCGGACGCAGACGGATGCCGGCCGCGGCCGTCACCGCGTCCCACTTCGAGCGGCCGGCTTTCTGCTCGTCGTTGGCGAACTGCACGATCAGGATGCCGTGCTTGGCGATCAGGCCGATCAGCGTGACGAGGCCGACTTCCGTGTAGATGTTCAGCGTCGCCTTCTTGACGCCCCAGAAGATGAACACCATCGCGCCGAAGATCGCCATCGGCACCGACATCATCACGATCAGCGGATCGCGGAAGCTGCCGAACTGCGCGGCGAGCGCGAGGAAGATGATGATGACGGCGAACGCGAAGGTCAGCGCGAACGAGCTCGACTCCTGTATGTACTGCCGCGACTGGCCGGCGTAGTCGACGGTATAGCCGAGCGGCGCCATCTCGTCGGCGAGGCCGCGCAGGTACGTCAGCGCATCGCCGAGCGTGACGCCGGCGAACGCGTTCGGCACCGCCGAGAACGTCGCCGAGTTCAGCTGCTGGAAGTGGCTGATGCGCGTCGGGATCGCCTCGGTCTTCATCGAGATCACCGTCGACGCCGGTACCACCGCGCCGCTCGCGGTACGGATGTAGTAGTCCTTCAGCTGCTCCGGATTGATGCGGTCGAACTGCTGGACCTGCGGGATGACCTTGTACGAGCGACCCGAGATGCTGAAGTAGTTGACGTAGCCGCCGCCGAGCATCGCGCCGAGCGCGCTGCCGACGTCCTGCATCGTCAGGCCCAGCGCCGCGACCTTGTTGCGGTCGACATTGACCGTCACCTGCGGCTTGTCGATCTTCAGATCGGTATCGATGTAGAAGAACTTGCCGCTGGCCTGGGCCTTGGCGAGGATGCGCTGCGCGACCTCGTCGAGGTTGGCGAACGGCTCGGTCGTGCCGAGCACGAACGCGACCGGCGTGTTGACGCCGCCGGTGCCGACCGGCAGCGGCGGCGGCAGCGACGCGTACACGGTCGCGCCGGCGACGCCGTTGACCTCGTTCTGCAGGATCGGCTGCAGCTGGCCGGCGGTCATCTCACGCTGGTCCCAGGGCTTGAGGATGATGCCGGACAGCGTCGTGTTCTGGCCGTTGACGCCGGTGAACTGGAACACCTGCTGGTGCTCCGGATGCGAGGCGATGATGTCGTAGATCTGCTTGCTGTACCCGCGCATCTGCTGCGTCGAGGCGTTCGGCAGCGAGTAGCCGTAGACGATCATGAAGCTCTGATCTTCCTCCGGCGCCAGCTCCTGCTGCGACATCTTCACCATCACGAAGATCAGCGCGATGATGATGAAACCGAACGTCACCACTGCCGGCCAGCCCTTGAGGATCGCACCGAGCATGCGCTCGTAGCGGCTGCGCGCCCACTCGAAGTTGCGGTCGATCAGCTTGACCAGCCGGCTCTCCTGGTGCTCCTGCTTGAGGAAGCGCGAGGCCAGCATCGGCGACAGCGTCAGCGCCACCACCGCCGAGACGCCGACGGCGCCGGCCAGCGTGAACGCGAACTCCGAGAACAGCGAGCCGGTCAGGCCGCCCTGGAAGCCGATCGGCACGTAGACCGCGATCAGCACCACCGAGATCGCGATGATCGGACCGGCCAGTTCGCGCGCGCCGATCAGCGCCGCCTGCATCGGCGTCTTGCCTTCCTTCAGATGTCGATCGACGTTCTCGACGACGATGATCGCGTCGTCGACGACCAGGCCGATCGCCAGCACCAGCGCCAGCAGCGTCAGCAGATTGATCGAGTAGCCGAGCACCAGCATGATGAAGAAGCCGCCGATCAGCGACAGCGGAATCGCCAGCGCCGGAATCAGCACCGAGCGCGGCGCGCCGAGGAACAGGAAGATCACCAGCGTGACGATCACCAGCGCTTCGATCAGCGTCTTGATGACCTCGTCGATGGCGTTGTTGATGTAGTCGGTGGCGTCGTAGTTGATCTTGCCGTTGATGCCGGCCGGCAGCTGCGCCTGGATGTCCGGGAACGCGTCGCGGACCTTCTTGATCACTTCCAGCACGTTGGCTTCGGGCGCGACCTTGATGCCGACGAACACGGCCTGCTTGTCGTCCATCAGCGCGTCGAAGTCGTACTGCTCGGCGCCGAGCGTGACGTTGGCGACATCCTGCAGCCGCACCACCGAGATGCCGCTCTGCTTGACGACGAGCTGCTTGAACTCCTCGACGGTGTGCAGATCGGTGCCGGCGGTGATGTCGACCGTCACCATCTGGCCCTTGGTGCTGCCGAGCGCCGAGATGTAGTTGTTGGCCGACAGCGCCGTGTAGATGTCCTGCGCGGTCAGGCCGTGTGCGGCGAGCTTGGCCGGATCGAGCCAGGCGCGCAGCGCGAACTGCCGCTCGCCGAGGATCTCGGCCAGCTGCACGCCGGGAATCGTCTGCAGCTTCGGCTTGACGACGCGGATCAGGTAGTCGGTGATCTTGTTGCCCGGCAGCGTCTCGCTGGAGAAGCCGAGATACATCGAGTCGGTCGATTCGCCGGTCGACACGGTGATGACCGGCTGCTGCGACTGCGGCGGCAGCTGGTTCAGCACCGAGTTGACCTTGGCGCTGATCTCGGTCAGCGCGCGGTTCGAGTCGTAGTTGAGCTGCAGGCTGGCGGTGATCGTGCTGGTGCCGGCCAGGCTCGTCGAGCTCATGTAGTCGATGCCCTGCGCCTGCGCGATCGCCGCCTCCAGCGGCGTGGTGATGAAGCCGGCGATGACGTCGGAGTTGGCGCCGTAGTACTGCGTGGTCACCGTGACCGTGGCGATTTCCGACTGCGGGAACTCGCGCACCGGCAGCTGCGCGAGCGCGCGCAGGCCGAGCACGAGGATCAGCAGGCTCACCACGGTCGCCAGGACCGGGTTGCGGATGAAGATGTCAGTGAATTTCATGGCTGCGCCCCGGGCGGCCTCTTCATTCTTCGGTCGGCCGCGGATCGGCCTCGTTCAGCGGCTGCACCTTGTTGTCGATGGTCACCGCCGTGCCGGTCTTGAGCTTGAGCTGGCCGCTGGTGACGACTTCGTCGCCCGCCTTCAGACCCTTCAGGATCGCGATCTGGTCGCCGCGCGTCGGACCGACGGTGACGAAGACCTGCTTGGCGACCGGCATGTCGCCGGTCGGCTGCGGCATGCCGTTGGCCGCGGCCGCCGCGTCGCCTTCCTCGCTGCCCATCTTCCTGGCGCGCTCGGCCTGCTCGGCCTTCAGCTGATCGGCCGTGGTGATGACGAACACCGTCTCGCCGTACGGGTTGAAGGTGATCGCCGTCTGCGGCAGCGTCAGGTAGTTCTGCGGCTCGCCGATGTTGATCGTGACGTTCGCGTACATGCCCGGCAGCAGCTGGCGCTTGGGGTTCTTCAGCGTGGCGCGCACCTGCACGTTGCGCGTGTCGGTATCGACCTTCGGGTCGATCGCCGAAATCTCGCCCTTGAACTCCAGATCCGGATAGGTATCGCTGCGCGCGCTGACCACCTGGCCGACCGCAATCTGGGCGAGCGCCTGCTGCGGCAGCGTGAAATCGACGTAGATCGGGTCGAGCTGCTGCAGCGTGACGATCTTGGCGCCGGGCGCGACGTACTGGCCCGGATCGACGGCGCGAATGCCGAGCTGGCCGGCGAACGGCGCGCGGATCGACTTCTTGTCGACCAGCGCCTGCTGTTCGGCGAGCTGCGCCTTCGCGGTCTTCAGGTTGGCGGCGCTGGTGTCGTAGCTGGCCTGACTGATCGCCTGCGCGTCGAGCTGCTGACGGTCGCGCTCGGCGATCGTCTGCGCGAGCTCGGCGCTGGCCTTGAGCGACGCCAGCTTGGCGATGTCGTCGGCAGCGCGCAACTGCACGAGCAGCGTGCCGGCCTTGACCTCCTGGCCCGACTGGAAGTGGATGTCCTCGACGATGCCGGCCACTTCGTTCGACAGATCGGCGCCGCGCACCGCGCGCAGGCTGCCGATCGCGGTCAGCGTCTGCCGCCATGGCTGCTCGCCGGCCTTGATGGTCGAGATCGTCTGTTTCTGGATGCCCATGGCCTTGAAGCCCTGGACCGTCATGTACATCTTGGCGCCCCAGACGCCGGCCACGACGACGACCAGCGCGACGACGACGAGGAGGAGTGTTCCCCAGCGTTTCATGTGTTTCCCCAAACCGATGCGTTTTTGACTGCGTTATTGCTGCGAACCGGGCGCCGCCCGACGACGGCCGACGCTATTGCGCCGAGGCCGTCGCCGGCGGCGCGGTGCGGTTCCACCACCCGCCACCGAGCGCCTGGAACAGCGCCGCGGTGTCGCGGAAGCGCGCGGCCTGCGCGCTGATGAAATTGATCTTGGCCTGCTGGTGCTGCTGCTGCGCGACGAGCACGTTGACGTAGCCGACCGCGCCGGCGCGATACGAGCGCTGCACCAGATCGAGGTTCTTCTCGGCACTGCTCAGCGCCGCGTGCCGCGACTGCAGCGCCTGCGCGTCGTTGTCGAGCGCGTGCAGGCTGTCCGAGACATCGGCGAACGCCTGCAGCACGGTCTGCTGATAGCTCGCCAGCGCCTGATCGTAGGCGGCGACCGCCGCCCGCTTGCGCGCGCGCAGCTCGCCGCCGTGGAAGATCGGCGCGGTGAGCCCCGCGGCCACCGACCACACCTCGCTCGCCGACTTGAACAGGTCGGCGTCGCGCGCCGCCTGCGAGCCGTAGCTGCCGCTGAGGGTCAGGCTCGGATACAGATTGGCCGTCGCCACGCCGACGTTCGCCGACGCGGTGTGCAACTGCGCCTCGGCGGCGCGGATGTCCGGCCGCTGCTGCGCGAGCTGCGACGGCAGCGACAGCGGAATCTGTTGCGGCAGCTTGAGCTGCGCCAGATCGAGCACCGCCGCGTCCTGCTCGGACGGCAGGCGGCCGAGATAGACGGCGAGCTGGCTGCGCACCTGGGCGAGCTGCTGGCGCAGCGCCGGCAGCGTCGAGCGGATGTCCTCCAGCTGGGTGCGCGAGGACAGCACGTCGGTCAGCGCCACACCGCCGAGCTCGTACTGCTTCTCGGTGATGCGCAGCTGTTCCTCGAGCGCCTTGACGATGTCCTCGGTCGCCGTCACCTGCTCCTGCAGCGAGGCTTCCTGCACGGTCGCCGCGACCACGTTGGAGGCCAGCGTCAGATAGGTGCCTTCGAGCTGGTACTGCTGATAGTCGGCCTGCGCCGCCTGCGCCTCGACCGAGCGGCGCACGCCGCCGAACAGGTCCAGCGTGTACGAAACGTCGACCGACGCGCCGTAGACGTTGTAGATGTAGCTGGTGCCGCTGGTCGAGCTGATCGACTTCTGGCGCGCCACCGAGGCGCCGCCGTCAACGCGCGGATAGTAGCCGCCGACCGCGGCGTTGAGATTCTCCTGCGCCTGCCGCAGCGCGGCCTGCGCCGCCGTCACCGTCGGGCTGTGCGCGAAAGCCTGCTCGACGCGCTGGCGCACCAGCTCGGAACCGAACAGTTCCCACCACTGCGCCGGGATCGCGGCGCCCGGCTGCAAGGCCTGCGCCTCGCCGCCCGGCACGCCGGTCGCCGCCGTCTGCGCCGGCAGCGCATCGGCCGTGTAGCGCTCGGCCTTGGGCGCGTCGGGCGTCTTGAAGTCGGGGCCGACGGCGCAGCCGGCGAGCACGGCGACGGTCGCAGCGGTCGCGAGCGCGAGACGGGTCTTAGCAAATGTACGCATGCAGCACCTCTTTGCAGATTCGTTCGGCCAGCGCGTCGAGCGCGGCGTGATCGGTGGAATCGGCGAGCGGCTTCCAGCCCAGGCCATTCAGCAGCTCGCTGATGTGACGCAGCATCAAGTGGTAGGGCTCGCTGATGCCGTGCTGCTCCAGCAGACCCTTGGTATGCACGATCGAGTGCATGCCGATCGCCAGCGCCCACGGCGCCAGGCAAAACTCGTCCGGACGCAAACCGCGCAGGTCGAGATCACCGTTGCCGACGGCCTCTTCGATCAGCTCCAGCGTCGCCTGCCGCAGCGGCGCATTGGCCTCGATGCAGGCCTGACGCCGCGCCGCCGGCGCCGCCGTCCAGACCACCTCGGTGAAGGCGAACTGGAGCAGACGGAAATGTTCCGGGCTGCGCCGTGCGTACAGCATGTCGGCGACGGCGAAGCCGAGCATCCGGTCGCGCGTGCTCGCCCTCCACTGACTGACGCGCTGGAACATGTCCACCCTCTCCTGCGCTTCCTCGCTGGCCAGCGCCACGAGCAGGTCTTCCTTGGACACGAAATGCTGATACAGCGTGCCGACCGCGTAGTCGCACATCTCGGCGACCCGGCTCATCTGCAGGTTCAGCAGGCCTTCCTGGCGGATCAGATCGCGCGCGGCACCGAGGAAGAGCTGTTCACGCCCCGCCACCTCCCGCCGTCGCCGCTCGCGAGTGCCCATGTTCCACGTCCCGAATGAGGCGCGGATTCTGAATTCGATTCAAATTCTGAGCAACTGTCACATTCCTGACAAGCGCTCCCTCTCAGCCGACGCGACGCAGGCGGGCCGCGAAAAATCCGTCAGTATCATGAAGATGCGGCAGCAGCCGCAGATAGGGCGAATCGAGGTGCAGGGCCGGCACGGCAAGCGTGTCGGCGGCCGCTTCGAGCGAAAAATCCGGATTCTCGCGCAAGAAGGCCTCGACCACGGCCTCGTTCTCGGCGGCGAACACGCTGCAGGTTCCATAGACCAGGCGTCCGCCGGGCCGCACGAGGCGCGCCGCGGCAGCGAGGATTGCGCCCTGCTCGCGGGCCAGCGCCGGCAGGTCGAGCGGTCGCAGCCGCAGCTCCGGATTGCGCCGCCAGGTGCCGCTGCCCGAGCACGGCGCATCGACCAGCAGCGCATCGCAGCGCCCGGCCTGACGCGCACTCCAGTCGTCGTCCGGCAGCGTGCGGGTGCGCACGATCGTCAGGCCGGCCCGCGCCGCGCGCGGCGCCAGGCGCGACAGGCGCGCGGCCGATACATCGAGCGCCCACAGCTCGCCGCGATCGCCCATCGCCGCGCCGAGCGCCAGCGTCTTGCCGCCGGCGCCGGCGCAGAAATCGACCACGCGTTCGCCACCGCCCGCGCCGAGCAAGGCGCCGAGCAGCTGGCTGCCCTCGTCCTGCGGTTCGATCCAGCCTTCGCGCCAGGCGCGCGTGTTCTGCAGCGCGGCGCGGCGCGCCAGCCGCAGGCCGGTCGCCGCATACGGCGTCGGCTGCGCGACCATGCCGGCCTCCGCCAGCGCCGCCTGCGCCTGCGCGCGCGTCGCCTTCAGCGTGTTGACGCGCAGATCGACCGGCGCCTCGCGATTGAGCGCCAGCGCCAGTTGGCGCGCCGCGGCGGCGCCGTACTGCGCGCACCAGGCTTCCCATGCCGGCGCCGGCACGTTGCCGCGCTCGGCCTCGGTCAGGGTCTGCGCGTCGAACCCGTCGCGCCGCGCGATCGCGTCATCGAGCGCCGCACCGGCGACCGCGCGCAGCGCCTCGGCCGAGAGGTCCGGCAGCTCAAGCGCGTGCAGCGCCAGCAGCGTCGCCGCCGAGGCCTCGTCACCGGCCATGCGCTGCAGGCGCATCGCGTCGCGCAACACGCCGTAGACCAGCGCGCCGACCAGCGCGCGATCGCGGCCGCCCATCTCGCGATGTTCGCGAAACCAGGCCTGCAGGCTGGCGTCGGCGTTGCGCTGCTCGCGCCAGACCGCGTCGAGCACGGCGAGCGCCGCCCGCCATTGCGGCGCACGCAGGCGCCGGGGCTCGGTGGCGGCCGTCACGGGCAGCGCCCGCGCGGACAGAAAATGACCGTTCGTCGGATCATCGACCACAACCTATTGTGTTGGATATGGGGCAGTGCCACGATCGGTCGTGGCTGGCCGACCGTATGCCTGGGGGTTTACGGGGCCGCCATAGTTCCAAGCTTGAAAGGAGAAGTGCCATGGCTGCCGCGAAGAAAGCGAAGAAAGCTGCTCCGAAGAAAGCTGCGAAGAAAAAGTAAGTTTAAGGCCCGCAACTTGGGCGCGGCGCCTCCCGGCTCCGCGCTCATTTTGTCTGCAGCGAACGGCGACGCCTCCCGCGTCGCCGTTTGCGTTGGTGCGCTCGAAAACGCGGACCGCTCGCCGCTCGTCCCGCCGCCGCCCCCTTCCGCTCGATGCGACAGCCCTGCGCGCTGCACAGGGGACGGGCGCGATGCTAGATTCGCGGCCGAACCACCAAACGCTTTTCCGGGGGGAAAACGCGATGCACAGGACCGCTCTGGTCGTCGACGATTCGAAATCGGCGCGCTTCGCGCTGCGCCGCTACCTCGAAGGCCATGCCTTCAAGGTCGACACCGCCGACAGTGCCCAGCAGGCCTATCTCGCGCTTCAGCAGCAGCGCCCGGATCTGATCTTCCTCGACCACATCATGCCGGGCATCGACGGCTTCGAGGCGCTGCGCCAGCTCAAGCAGGACCCGGAGACCGCGGCGATCCCGGTCATCATCTGCTCGTCGAACGAGGGCGAGGCCTTCGTCGCCGAAGCCCGCGAACAGGGCGCCGTCGACGTGCTGCCGAAGCCGCCGACGCCGGAACTGCTGCAGCGTGTGCTCGCCTCGGTCGAGCAGCAAGCCAGCGAACAGGCGATCGCGCAAAGTCTGGCCGCGGCCGGGCCGGCGGACGACGCCGGCGATGCGGAAGCGGCCGTGCCGGCGCCGCCGGCCGCCGACTACAGCGCCGAACTCGCCGAGCTGCGCGACCTGCTGCGCGCCACCGAAGCACGGCTGCCGCCGTCGGAGCAGCTCGCGCAGCTCGACGCCCGCATCGGCGAGCTCGAGCGCCGCATCGATCACGAACTGGTCGCGCTGCGCGGCCAGCTGACGCGCGACATCGAGGAGGTCACGCAGCGCGTGCTCGGCCAGGTGTCCGACGCCCTGCTGCGCGCGCTCGGTCGCAGCTGAGCGCACGCCGTCTCAGCGCGCGCCGGACTCAGGACGCGCGCGTCAGCACCAGATAGAACCCGAAGTTGTCGTTGCTGACGGCGAGCCGGAACAGGTCCGGCCCGAGGCCCAGCAGGCTGCCCGGATAGTAGGCGCCGAGACCGTCGAGGCGGCCGAGCGCGCACGACGGTTCGAGCCGGACCTCGTAGCCGTTGTGCGCCGGATCCGGAACGCTGACCGAGCCGGTATAGCCACAGCTCGCGCCGTCGTCGCCGCTGATGCTGCCGTCGGCGTTGACGATCAGCGTCAGCGTCAGATCCTGGCCGTCGACGCTGTAGCTTGCGCTGTAGGTTCCGGCCAGCGTCGCGAGCGCCGCCGGGCGGTCGTAATCGCGACTGACGGCGTCCAGAGCGTACGAGCGCGCCGCGTTGCCGTCGTCGAGCGTGCCGGTGATCGACGCATCGGCGAGCTGGCCCTGCAGCGTGCCGCGCGCATCGCGCCGGCCGCTGCTGTAGCGATAGAACGTCACCGTGAACCCGCCGTCCGCCGCCGGCAGCACCGGCGCCGTGCTGATCACGCGATAGACGTCGCCGTCCGTCTCGACGAAGCGCGCCTTGCCGTCCGGCGCGACGAGGCCGAACAGCGTCGGCGCGCCGCTGCCGCTGCCGCTGCCGACCTGTCCGAAGTAGATGCCCGCCGCCGTCGACCAGGCATCGCTGCCGCTGCCGACGCCGCCCGCCTGGCCGGGGCCGTCGTCGGAACTGCCGCAGGCGCCGAGCAGCAGAACGGCGCCCAGTAGTGGCCAGCGAAACGGCATCGCACACTCCGTCGGGGGAACCGCAGCATTCTCGGCAGCGACGGCACGGCCGCGCAAGAGGACGCCGCAGCCGGCGCGCAAGAAGCCCTGAAAGCGTTCATCCCTCGCCGCGGCTTGCGCGGCAGGCGACCACGCAAGCCGGCGGCTCACGGCGGCGCCGCACGACGGCGGCTCACGACGGCAGGTGTCGTATGCGGATCGCCGCGGCCGCGGCGCGGCCGCGTACTGCCGGGCTTATTCAAACCTTCCCTACTGCGCGCGCAGCGCCGCCACCAGGACGGCCAGCCAGCCGGCGAGGAACAGCACGCCGCCGATCGGCGTGATGGCGCCGAGGCCGCGCACGCCGCTGAGCGCGAGGGCGTAGAGGCTGCCCGAGAACAGCAGCACGCCGAGCGCGAAGCAAGCGCCGGCGATCTGCAGCGCGATGCCCGGCTGCGCGCGCAGCCACAGGCCGACCAGCAGCAGCGCGGCGGCATGGTAGAACTGGTACTCGACGCCGGTGTGCCAGATCGCCAGCAGATCCGGCGACAGCCGCGCGCGCAGCGCATGCGCGCCGAACGCGCCGAAGGCAACGCCGAGCAGGCCGTAGACGGCGCCGAGGATCAGGAACGTTCTCATGTCGATTCCAGCACGCGGAAGCGGATGCCGCGGCGCTGCAGACGCTCGATCAGCGCGTTGCCCATCGCCTGCGCCGGCGTCACGCAACCGGCGGTACGCGGCAGCTTGTCGAAAGCCAGGCACAACGCCGATTCGGCAAGCATCTTGGCCGTCTCGCCGTAGCCCGGATCGCCGCCGGACACCTCGCAGCGCACGGTCTGGCCGCCGCCTTCGCCGACGAACAGGATCTTGAACCAGCCCTTGGCGCGCTGCGCCTCGCTCGGTCCCTCGCCCGGCCGGCGCAGCCGCAGCAGGCGCTCGCGGGTCGGCTTGAATTGCGCGCCCAGCATCAGCGCCGCGCTGCCGCCGAGCAGCTCGACGAGCGAACGCAGGTGCTTGACCTGCAGATAGTGGCCATAGCGGAAATCGGAGCCGTAGCGGTCGATGGCCGCGGCGCTGCGGCGGATGATCTGCGGATCGATGGTCGGCAGCGGCACCGCCCAGGCGCCGATCTCGCGCAGGTAGCGCAGGCCGTGATGCAGCGCGCCGACGCGGCGGTCGACAGGCCAGCCCTCGCGCTGGCGACGCTCGCGGCGCGTCTTGCCGTACTGGCGCAGCCGCGACATCGCCAGCACCGCCGAGTGCAGGGTGCCGCCGGAGAACTGTCCGCCGGCGCGCACGAAGCCCTGCACGCGCAGCGGCACCTCCTCGGGCAGCTGCTGCACGGTGAACCAGCACCCGAGATCGTGCGGCACGCTGTCGAAACCGCAGCAATGGACGATGCGGGCGCCGCTGTCGCGCGCCTCGTCGTGGTACTGCAGCCACATGCGGTCGACGAACTCCGGCTCGCCGGTCAGATCGACGTAATCGGTACCGGCGGCGGCGCAGGCCGCCACCAGCGGCTCACCGTGCACGATGTACGGGCCGACCGTGGTGATGACGACGCGCGCCGACTCGGCGACGGCCTTCAGCGACGGCGCGTCGTCGACATCGGCGCTCAGCAGATCGAGTCCGGCACAGGCCGGATTGAGATCGGCGAGGCGTGCGCGCACCAGCTTGAGCTTGTCGGGCGAGCGCCCGGCGAGCGCCCAGCGCAGCGACTCGCCGCCGTTGCGCGCCAGATACTCGGCGGTCAGCTGGCCGGTGAAGCCGGTCGCGCCGAACAGCACGATGTCGTACTTGCGGCTTTTCACCACGCGATCTCCCCGAATCTTTGTGCGGCGATCATAGAGGCGCACGGCCGGCGACGGTCAAGTCGGCGATACGCCCGCGTTCAGCGCACATCGAAGCCGCGCCCGCCGAACTCGACATCGGTGACGCGACCGTTGTCGAGGTGCACGATGCGCATGAAGCGGGCAGCGCCGAAGTTGTAGACCCACTCCTCGCGATAGACCGTCTCCCAGGCCTCGTACGTGGCGCGCGGATCGTAGACGCGCGAATGGCGCTCGACCGGCGCCCGCACCACGTCGATGGTCTTGGTCACCGGCTCGCCGCACTGCGCGACCAGCCGGTACTTGCTCATGCCGCGCTGGATGCCGAGCTGCGCGCAATCCCGCGCGCCGTCGTCGGCGAAGCCGTAACCGTCGGCGTCGATGCGCTGCAGGCGGCCGTTGCGAAAGCGCAGCACCCGCAACAGCTGGCTCGAGCCGCGGTTGTAGGTCCATTCCTCGACGGCGCCGAGGTAGCCCGGCGCCGCGCCGGGCACACGCCAGACGTCGCGATAGTCCGGCTCGCCGCAGACGGCCAGTACCTCGGCGGCGGTCATGTCGACGTTCGCCAGCCGCGAGCCGCAACGCAGGGTGTCGACCGCGAACGCCGGCGCAGCCGACACCATCAGCACCGCCGCCAGCAGAAGAATGCGCATCGTCGTTATCCTTGTCGCCATGGCGAACCCGCCGCGTGACGTCCGGCTGACGGCCCGCCGGCGGCATCGCCCGGTTTTCGCCGCGCCCTGAACTCAGCCGGCCAGGCTGGGTCATTAGACCGCTTTTCCCCAGACCGCTCCATGAACATCCGCCTGCTGCTGAGCCTGCTGCTCCTGATCCTGTCACCGCTGACGCAGGCGGCGCCGGTCCGCGCCGGCCCGGTCGAGGCCGAGCTGATCGCCGAACGCGGCGCGCTGGTCGCCGGCCAGACCAACTGGGTCGCGCTGCGCCTCAAGCCGGACCCGCAGTGGCATGTCTACTGGCGCAATCCGGGCGATTCCGGCATTCCGACCAAGCTCGAATGGCGGCTGCCGTCCGGTCTCACGGCCGGCGACATCGTCTGGCCGTATCCGCACACCGAGCGGCTCGGCGATCTCGTCAACTACGGTTATGGCGAGGACACCCTGCACCTCGTGCCGCTGAGCGTCGCCGCCGGCACGCGCGGCGCGCAGACGCTGGCGGCGACGGCGAAGTGGCTGGTCTGCAAAGACATCTGCATTCCCGGCAGCGCCGAACTCGAGCTGCGGCTCGACGTCGCCGCCGCGGCCAACCCCGATCCGAAGTGGCGCGCCGCCTTCGCGCGCACGCGCGCCGAGCTGCCGCAGGCGGTCGACTGGCCGGCACAGTTCGCGGTCACCGGCGACACGGTATCGCTGCAGGTCCGTGACGCGGCGCTGCGCGACGCGAGCCGGATCAGCTTCTTCCCGTACGCCAGCGACCTCGTCAATCACGCCGCGGCGCAGCGCCTCGCGCATGACGGCGACAGCCTGCGCCTGAGCCAGGCGGCGAGCGCCTATTTCGTCGAAGCCCCGGCGCAGGTCGACGGCGTGCTGGTCGTCAGCCACGGCGAGCACACGCAGGCCTACGAAATCCACGCCGCGCCGGGCACGGTTGCCGCCGTACCCGCGAATACGCCGGCGCCGGCGGCCGATGTCGGCGCCAGCGTCGGTCTGCCGCCGGATGCGGTCGCCGGCGCCGACGGCGGCGCGCCGCTGAGCTTCGTCGCCGCGCTGGGCCTGGCGCTGCTCGGCGGCCTGATCCTGAATCTGATGCCCTGCGTGTTCCCGGTGCTGTCGCTCAAGGCGCTGTCGCTGGCCCGCGCCGGCCACGCGGGCCAGCGCGCCCAGGCGCTCGCCTACAGCGCCGGCGTGGTGCTGTCGTGTCTGGCCGCGGCGATCGCGATCCTGCTGCTGCAGCGCGCCGGGCAGGCGGTCGGCTGGGGCTTCCAGCTGCAGTCGCCGGTATTCGTCGGCCTGCTCGCGTATCTGCTGTTCGCGCTCGGCCTGTCGCTGTCCGGCGTCGCCCAGTTCGGCACGCGCCTGATGAATCTCGGCCAGGGACTCACCGAGCAGAAGGGCCTGGCCGGCGCATTCTTCACCGGCGTGCTGGCGGTGGTCGTCGCCAGCCCCTGCACGGCGCCGTTCATGGGTGCCGCGATCGGCTACGCGATGCTGCAGCCGCCGGCCTACGCGCTGGCGATCTTCGCGGCGCTCGGCCTGGGCCTGGCGCTGCCGTTCCTCGTCATCGGCTTCGTGCCGGCGGCGGCGCGCCTGCTGCCGCGGCCGGGGGCCTGGATGGAACGCTTCAAGCAGCTGATGGCCTTCCCGCTGTATCTGTCGGTGGTCTGGCTGGTCTGGGTCGTCGCCCGCCAGCTCGACGTCAGCGCCGGCGCGCAGCTGCTCGTCGGGCTGGTGCTGATCGCCTTCGTGCTGTGGCTGTGGGCTGCGCACGGGCTGGTCGCCGCACTCGCCAAGCTGCTCGCGGCCGCGCTCGCGCTGGGCCTGCTGGCGACGCTGCCGCCGGCGTCCGGAATCGCGCCAGCCGACGGCAGCGCCGTGGTCGGCGAACTGCGCAGCGAGCCCTGGTCGGCGCAGCGCGTCGCCGAGCTGCGCGCCGAAGGCCGCACGGTCTTCGTCGACTTCACCGCCGACTGGTGCCTCAGCTGCAAGGTCAACGAACGCGTCGCGCTGCGCTCGTCGAAAGTGATCCAGCGCTTCCAGGAGCGCGAGGTCGCGGTGCTGGTCGCCGACTGGACGCGTGCCGATCCGGCGATCACCGCCGAGCTGGCCCGCTTCGGCCGCAACGGCGTGCCGCTGTATCTGGTCTACGTGCGCGGCGGCGAGCCGAAGATCCTGCCGCAGCTGCTGACGCCGGATCTCGTCGCCGCCGCCGTCGAATGATCGCCTGTCACGCCCGGAGTCCGGCCATGCGCCTCGCTGCCCTGCTGTCCGCCGCCGCGCTGCTGCTCAGCGGCGCCGCCGACGCCGCCCCGAAAGTCGGTAGCCCGGCGCCCGCCTTCAGCGCCACCGACAGCGCCGGCCAGGCGGTGACGCTGTCCGACTATCGCGGCCAGTTCGTCGTGCTGGAATGGACCAACGACGGCTGCCCGTTCGTGCAGAAGCACTACCAGGGAAACATGCAGGCGCTGCAGAAGGACGCGACCGCACAGGGTGCGGCCTGGCTCAGCGTGATTTCATCGGCGCCCGGCAAGCAGGGCCATGTCAGCGGCGCCGAGGCCGACGCGCTGACCCGGCAGCGCGGCGCGGCACCGAGCAAGGTGCTGCTCGATCCGGCAGGAACGCTCGGCCGTCTCTACGACGCCAAGACCACGCCGCACCTGTTCATCGTCGATCCGCAGGGCACGCTGATCTACGCCGGCGGCATCGACAGCATCGCCAGCGCCGACGTCGACGACATCGCCCGGGCCAAGCCCTACGTGAAAATCGCGCTCGCCGAAGCGATGGGCGGCAAGCCGGTCAGCGAGCCGGTGACCAAGCCCTACGGCTGCTCGGTGAAGTACTGAAGCGCGACGCATAGCGGATCGCGACATTCGGGGCCGGCACGCGCCGGCCCTTGTCGTTGCGGGCGGACACGCACTCAGCGCGGGGCGCCGCCGGGCGACGTGGCGGTCGCCGCACGCGCCGGCACGCGCAGCGGCGCGCAGACCAGGTACGCGAGCGCCGCGGCCGCCAGCGAGGTGAGGTACGGATACGACCAGCCGAGCAGGTGCTCGCCGACGACGTAGACACCGACGCTGGCAAGCAGCGCCGCCACCGCGCTCGGCGCGCCGCCGAAACGCGGCAGCCACAGCGCCGCCAGCATCATCACGAACACGCCGGACGAGCCGAGCCCGGACGCTTCCTCGACCAGTGCATACATGCTGTCGGAGCCGAGCGCGATCAGATAGGCGAGCACGCCGAACGCCACCACCGCGATGCGGTTGAAGCGCAGGCGCTGCGCCTCGCCCGGCGCGCGGCCGCGCCAGCGCGTCAGCAGCGGCGCCGCGAGGTTGTGCGCCGCCAGCGAGCCGACCACCAGCAGCGTGCCCGACAGCGTCGACAGGATCGCCGAGACCAGCGCGCCGAGGAACAGGATGTAGAGCGGCAGCGGCAGATGCGTCTGTGCGAGCCGTGATAGCAATTGCTCCGGCTCGAAGCCGTCGCCGAGCGTGGCGGCGGCGCCGAGCCCGAGCAGCACCGGCACGATACCGACCGACAGGTACAGCAGCGCGCCGGCGAGCGTCGCGCCGCGCGCCAGCGCCGGGCTGCGCATCGCCAGGAAACGCGCGACCAGTTCCTGCGCGGCGATCGTGCCGAAGATCGGCACCGCCAGCGCCTCGAGCAACGGCCGCGGCGGCTCATCGACGTCGACCGCACCGATGCCGCCGAGCGACAGCTGCGCGAGCCCGCCGTCGTGCGCGAACACCAGGCCGATCGCCAGCACGCCGGCGATCAGCACCAGGCCCTGCACGAGATCGGTCCACGAGTCCGCCCACATGCCGCCGATCGCGGTATAGGCGACGACGACCACGGCCGCCAGCGTGGTCGCCGCGAACACGCCGAGATCGCCGGTCGAGGCCAGCACCTGACCGAAGGCGCGCACCTGCGCGGCGGCCCACAGCAGCGAACCGGGGATCATCACCAGCGCCGCGAAGCGCTCGACGCCGCCGCCGTAACGCTGGCGGAACAGATCGGCGAGCGTGACCAGGCCGCGTCGCCACAGCGTCGCCGCGAAGAACAGGCCGGCGGCGGCAAGGCCGATGGCATAGCCGAACGGATCGGCGGCGACCGCGCGCAGGCCGCCGCGATAGGCCTCGCCGGCGGCACCGATACAGGTCTCGGCGCCGAACCAGGTGGCGAACACGCCGAAGGTCGCCAGCCACGGTCCCAGGCTACGGCCGGCGAGCAGATAGTCCGACTCGCCGGCAACGCGCCGCCTCGCGACCAGCGCCACCAACACCTGCAGCGCGATATAGGCCAGCACCGCGAACAACACCAGATTCACGTGTTCCTCCTCTCGTTCCTGTACGGCGCCCCCGGGCGAAAACCCGGGCTGGGCGCCGCGCCCGCGCGGCGTTAGGCTCTGCGCCCCGCATCCAGGAACGCATCCCATGATCCGTCTCGCCCTTCACGGCGGCGCCGGCGAACTCGACGACGGCGCCGACACGCGCGAGCAGCGCGCCGCGCTGCAGCGCATCGCCGCCGAGGGCCTGCAAATGCTGCGCCACGGCGGCAGCAGCCTCGATGTCGTCGAGCGCATGGTGATCCGCCTCGAGGAATGCCCGCTGTTCAATGCCGGCGTCGGCGGCGTGCTCAATCGCGACGGCCTGCCCGAGCTCGACGCGGCGATCATGGACGGCCGCGACCGCGCCTGCGGCGCCGTCGCCGGCGTCTCGCACTCGAAGAGTCCGGTGCGCCTGGCGCGCGCCGTGATGGAACGTTCGCCGCACGTGATGTTCATGGGCGCCGGCGCCGACGCGCTGAACGCCGAACTCGGCCTCGACGTGGTCGCGCCCGACTACTTCATCACCGATCTGCGCCGCCGCCAGCTGCGCAAGGCGCAGACGCATCAGGTCATCGTCCTCGATCACGACTCGGCCTACGACGACCCGCCGCCGGCTGCCGGCGGCGGCTTCGGCACGGTCGGCGCCGTGGCGCTCGACGCACACGGACACCTCGCCGCGGCGACCAGCACCGGCGGGCTGACCAACAAGCACCCGGGCCGCATCGGCGATACGCCGGTGATCGGCGCCGGCACTTTCGCCGACGACCGCAGCGCGGCAATCTCCTGCACCGGCACCGGCGAGGCCTTCATCCGCGCCGGCTTCGGCTTCGATGTCGACGCGCAGATGCACTACGCCGGCGCCGCCCTCGCCGACGCCTGCGCGCGCAGCCTCGAACGCGTCGCCGCGTATGGCGGCCGCGGCGGCTGCATCGCGATCGACCGCGACGGCCGTATCGCGCTGCCATTCAACTCGCGCGCGATGTTCCGTGCCTGGATCGGCGACGACGGCGAGATCCGTGTCGCGGTCGGTGCCAACTGAAGCGGACACGCCGCTACAGCGCGTAGCGCGGCACCGGCTCGCTGAAGCCTTTGACGACGATCGCCTCGCGCGCCTGCAGCAGCTCGCCGCCGGCGAGATCGGCGGTGCGCTCGTCGATCAGGATCTCGCCGTTGGCGGCCTGCTCGCAGAGCCGCGAAGCGAGATTCACCGTCGAACCGACTGCGGTGTATTCGAGCCGCGAGGCCGAACCGATGACGCCGATCGTGACCATGCCAGTCGCCACGCCGAGGCCGATGCCGAGCGGATGCTCGGGCGTGCTCCAGCGCTGCGTCAGCGCCAGCCCCGCGTCGCGGATGCGCTGCGCCATCTCCAGCGCGCGCTGCGCGTGGTACGGCACCGGCAGCGGCGCGCCGACCAGGATCAGGATGCCGTCGCCGGCGAAGTCCTTGATCGTCGCGCCGTACGCGGACACCACCTCGCCGACCGCGTCGTAGTACTCGCGCAGGACCTGCAGCACACGCGAAGAAGGCATCGCCGCCGCGTACGGCGTGAAGCGGCGCAGGTCGCAGCAGACCACGGTGATCTCGCGCTGGCTCTCCTGCATCGCCCGCGCCAGGCCCTGCTCGGCGACCAGCTGGGCGACCTGCGGCGACAGGAAGCGCGACATGAACTGGCCGCGCTGGCCCTGCAGCACGTGGTAGTGCGTTGAGCCGATGAAGAAGATGATCTCGCCGATCACCACCGACACCGCGGCGGCGTCGACCGGCAGCACGAAGCTGATGACGAGGAACGGCACGGCGATCGCCATCGCCAGCACGCGCGTGGTCTCGGCGCGGTCGGGGCGACGGTTGAGCAGCAGCAGGATGCCGATCAGGCCGGACAGCACCGCGTACAGCAGCGGCGCCGCGAACAGCCAGAAGCCGCCGGTCGAGAACATCGCAGGGTTGGCGCCGGCGCGCAGGAAGTGCGTCATGCGCACGTCCGGCCACAACAGCGAAGCAAGGCCGTAAAGCACGCCGGCCGCCTGCCCGGAGCGCAGCACGCGGTCGCCGAAGCGGGTATCGAGTTCGAAGTTGACCGGCACCGTGCGGCGCACGCGGATCACCCATTCGAGCATCGCCACCGTCGCCGCCGCCTCCGGCAGCGCGAACCACGCCGTCCACGCGGGCAGCTCGACGTGCGTGTTGGTCCAGACCAGGTTCAGGTAGATCGAAATGCCGACGTAGGCGTAGGTCGCCGCCAGCGCGCGCGAGGTCGGCGACTTGCGGTCGGCCGAGATGAAGGCCAGCCCCATGCCGAGCGCGACCAGCGCGACGACGGTGTGGGCGACCATCGCGCCATCCATCACGTGCCGGTTCTCCGCGTCTCGGCCGGCGTCGGATCGCGGTCCTCGGCGAACAGCTGCTCGAGTTCGCGGGCCGCGTCGGCGGTGGTCTGCTGCATCTTCTGCACGTCACCGCGCGGCAGCGCGAACTGGCGCGCCAGCAGTTCCTCGTCATGGCGCCGGAACAGCTCGACGGCGCGATCGGCGGCCTCATCGCTGTCGCCAAGCCCTTCCAGCACGCGCCGCGTCATTTCGAGCGACGAGAAGTAGCTGCGGCGGATGACGTCCTGCGGCGCGATGCCGAGCGCCATCAGCTGCAGCGCGTGCTGGCGGTTGACCGCGGCGGCGAAGATGCGCAGCTGCGGAAAGTTGCGGCGCGCGGTCTCGGCGGTGCGCAGCGAGGCCTCGACGTCCGGGATCGCCAGCACCAGCAGCCGCGCCTTGTCGGCGTGCGCAGCGCGCAGCAGGTCGAGCCGGCTGGCGTCGCCGTAGAAGATCTTGTTGCCGAACTGGCGCACGAAATCGACGTGCTCGAAATCCTTGTCGAGCACGGTGAACGGAATGCGCTTGACGCGCAGGATGCGCGCGACGATCTGCCCGAACGGTCCGAAGCCGGCGATCAGTACCTCATGCTCGTCGGTGCGGATCTCGTCGTACGGCCGCGCCTCCTTGCGCCGGCGCAGGCGCGCCTGCAACGAGACCAGGGGCGGCGTGGCGATCATCGACAGCGTGACGACCAGCACCAGCGTCGCCGACAGCTCGGCGCTCATCACGCCGGCGGCGACGGCCGCCGAGAACAGCACGAACGCGAATTCGCCGCCCTGCGCCAGCGAGGCCGCCAGCGCGCCGGCATCATCGCCGTTCATGCCCTCGATGCGGCCGACGCCCCACAGCACCGCGCCCTTGATCGCCAGCAGCACCAGGACCAGCGCCAGGATCTGCAGGGGCTGCGAGAAGAGCTCGTGGACGTCGGCGGACATGCCGACGGCGATGAAGAACAGGCCGAGCAGCAGCCCCTTGAACGGCTCGATATCGGCCTGCAGCTCGTGCCGGAACTCGGATTCGGACAGCAGCACGCCGGCGAGGAAGGCGCCGAGCGACATCGACAGGCCGACCGCGTTCATCGCCAGCGCGGTGCCGATCACGATCAGCAAAGCCGCGGCGGTGAACAGCTCCGGCGTCTCGGCGGCGGCGACGCGCCGCATCACCGGACGCACCGCGTAGCGGCCGCCGAGCACGACGAGGAAAAACATGCCGAGCGTCTTGGCGGCGTCGCTCCAGCCGTGCGCGCCAAGCTCGCCGCCGTTGCCGGCGAGCAGCGGAATCAGCGCCAGGAACGGGATCACGCTGAGGTCCTGGAACAGCAGGATCGAGAACGCCAGGCGGCCGTGGCGCGTGGTCAGCTCGCGGCGCTCGGCGAGCAGCTGCAGCACCATCGCCGTCGACGACATCGCCAGGCCGAAGGCCGCGACCAGCGCGGTGCGCCCGTCCAGGCCGAGGCCGAGGCCGACCAGACCGAGCCCTGCCGTGCCGAGCAGGACCTGCGCGCCGCCGAGCCCGAACACCGCGCGCCGCATCGCCCACAGGCGGCTCGGTTCGAGTTCGAGGCCGATGATGAACATCAGCAGGATGACGCCGTATTCGGCGAAGTGCAGCACGCGCTCCGGCTCGCCGATCACGCCGAGCGCCGACGGGCCGATGACCACGCCGGCGGCGACGTAACCGAGCACGGCACCAAGGCCCAGCTTGCGAAACAGGGGCACGAACAGCACCGCCGCCGCCAGAAACAAGGCGATATCACCGAGCAACGCCAACTCCCTGATTCATCTATTTCCTTTACATTTAGAAGCTTATGCCCGCTTCCCAGTCATTACTTCACAAAGCCGATCCTTGCTTTCGATTGAACTGTGTTTTTTAATATATACAGTTATTTGAAATTCCGGCCCATTTTCACAGCGTGGACGAACCGAGCAAGTCCGAGCGCATCTTAGCCTTGGTGCAGCAGCTGGGCGTGCTGCGGCCCAAGGACCTCGCTCCCCACGGCATCCAGGCCGAATACCTGCGCCGGCTTTGCGACCGCGGCCTGTTGAAGAAGCTCGGCCGCGGCAGCTACGTGCCGGCCGAGCGCCGTCTGTCATTCGAGCTGAGCCTCGCACTCGTCGCACGCGCCGTGCCGAACGGCGTCATCTGCCTGCAGTCCGCGCTCGCCTGGCACGGGCTCGGCGAAGCCAATCCGCGCGAGATCGCGGTCGCCATCGAGCGGCGCGCGGCGCGGCCGCGCGTCGACTTCCCGGCGCTGCGCATCGCCCGCCTCGGCGGCCCGGCGTTCACCGAAGGCGTCGAGGCGCACGCGCTGGAGCACGTCGATGTGCCGATCTACTGTCTCGAAAAAACCCTGGCCGACCTGTTCAAGTTCCGCAACAAGATCGGCCCGCACATTGCCGTCGACGCGCTGCGCGCCGCACTCGCCAAGGGCCGCGTCGATCTGGACACGCTCCGGCACTACGCGCGCCTGTGCCGCGTCGAGCGTGTGATGAAACCTTATGTCGATGCCCTTGCCGGGCACTGAGCCCCTCGCCGACCGAAGAAGCCCATGACCCGCCTTGTCTCGCCGTCCCCGCGCTGGCTCGCCATCCTGCTGCTGACGCTCGCCGGCACCGCGCAGGCGCAGATCGAGCCTGCCGCTCCCGTCGCCGAGCCGGCTCTCGCGCCGCCGGCCGCCGGCGCGGACGATCCGGACGAAGAGGAAAAGGTCCGCATCCGGGTGCCCAAGTCGCTGGCGCGCTGCCTCGACCACGAAATCGAGCCGTTCATGCTGGTCGGCACGCAGCCCTGCCTGTCATTCCACAAGCCGATGTACCTGATGCCGGGCACCTACAGCGACCGCTACCCCGGCGACGAAAGCGAGTTCGTCTACCAGATCAGTCTCAAGCTGAATCTGCTCAGCAGCAATGTCTTCTTTGCGTACACCCAGAAGTCGTACTGGCAGATCTACAACGCCAAAGACTCGCGCCCGTTCCGTGAGACCAACTACAACCCGGAGATCTTCTACCGCTGGAAGCCGGAGTTTGCGTGGTGCCCCGAATGCGGACTCGACCTCGGTTTCGAGCACGAGTCGAACGGCAAGGACGTGCAGGACTCGCGCTCCTGGAATCGCATCTACTTCACCGCGTTCCACGAGTGGAAGCGCACGCTCGTCGACCTCAAGCTCTGGTACCGGATTCCCGAGGACCCGAAGAAGACGCCGGACGACCCGAAGGGCGACGACAACCCGGACATCGACGACTACTACGGCTACGGCGAACTGCGCGTGCAGCAGCGTCTGTTCCACCACAATCATCTGGCGGCGCTGATGCTGCGCGGCAATCCGTCGACCGGCAAGGGCGCCGTCGAGCTCAACTACAGCGTGCCGTTCGGCGACTATCTGTACTGGAACGTCTACGTCTTCAACGGCTACGGCGACAGCCTGATCGACTACAACCGCAGCATGACGCGCGTCGGCGTCGGCGTGATGCTGGCGCGCTAGGAACACGCGAGCGCGCCGACCGTCCGCACGGTCTTGCCCGCGAACGAAAGGCTGGTGAAGTCGGCGCCGGCCCGGCGCGGCACCGCCGGTCCGCACCAGCCGGCAGGCATTGCGCAACTGCCGCAGAAAGCAAAACGGGCGCCCGAGGCGCCCGTTTCGTTTCGCATCTGCCTGACGGCAGCGCGATTACTCGGCGGCGGCTTCCGCAGCGGCGTTCGCCGGACGGTCGACCAGCTCGACGTAAGCCATCGGCGCATCGTCACCGGCGCGGAACCCGCACTTGAGAATGCGCAGGTAGCCACCCGGGCGCGCCTTGTAACGCGGCGCGATTTCGTTGAAGAGCTTCTGCACGGCGTCGCGGTCGCGCAGGCGCGAGAAGGCGATGCGGCGGTTGTGCAGTGAGTCTTCCTTGGCGCGCGTGATCAGCGGCTCGGCCAGGCGACGGAGTTCCTTCGCCTTCGGCAGGGTGGTCTTGATCAGCTCGTGCTCGAAGAGGGCGACGGCGATGGCCTGCATCGTCGCCTTGCGGTGGCTGCTGGTACGGCCGAAGGTACGGCCCGACATCTTGTGGCGCATGACTTTTTTCCCGTAAAGCCTTAGGCAGGCACCTTCGGCGACGACCAGTTCTCGAGCTTCATGCCGAGATCCAGCTCGTGCGAACGGAGCGCTTCCTTGATTTCGTTGAGCGACTTCTTGCCGAGGTTCGGCGTCTTCATCAGCTCCATCTCCGTGCGCTGCACGAGATCGCCGATGTAGTAGATGTTCTCGGCCTTGAGGCAGTTCGCCGAGCGGACCGTCAGCTCGAGATCATCGATCGGACGGAACAGGATCGGCGACAGTTCCTTCTTGCCCGGCACCGCGGCGGCCTGCGCCGCTTCGGCTTCGAGGTCGACGAACACGGCGAGCTGGTCGCGCAGGATGCGCGCAGCCAGACGAACCGCTTCGGCCGGATCAATGCCGCCGTTGGTATCGACGTCGAGGATCAGCTTGTCGAGGTCGGTGCGCTGCGCGACGCGCGCACGCTCGACCGCATACGAGACGCGGCGAACCGGGCTGTAGCTCGCATCGAGCTTGAGCACGCCGACGCCGCGAGCATCTTCCTCGCGAACGGCGCTGGCGGCCGGCACGTAGCCGCGGCCGCGCGTCACCTTCAGCGTCAGGCTCAGCTTGCCGCCGGTCAGGTTGGCGAGCACCAGTTCCGGATTGACGATCTCGACGTCGTGGTCGAGCTTGATGTCACCGGCGGTGACCGGCCCCTTGCCCGACTTCTCGAGGCGCAGGGTCGCTTCGTCACGCGCGTGCATGCGGATCGCGATGTTCTTGATGTTCAGCAGGATGTCGAGCACATCCTCCTGGACGCCCTCCACCGCGCTGTACTCGTGCACGACGCCGTCGATCTGCACTTCGGTGATCGCGGCGCCCGGGATCGAAGACAGCAGGATGCGGCGCAGCGCGTTGCCGAGCGTGTGGCCGAAGCCCCGTTCCATCGGCTCCAGCGCGACGCGAGCGTGGGTCGGAGACAGCGTCTCCACTTCGATCTGACGCGGCTTGAGCAGGTCGGCGACAACGTTCTGCATGATGTACCTCTCTAAATAACCAGGACTTGAAGCGAGCGAACCCGAATTACTTCGAGTACAACTCGACGACCAGCGCCTCGTTGATATCCGGCACGATCTGATCGCGGGTCGGGACGGCCTTGAAGGTGCCCTTCAGGCCCTTCTCGTCGACTTCGACCCAATCGGCCAGACCGGCCTGGGTGGCGATCGACAGCGCTTCGGCGATGCGCGACTGGTTGCGCGCAGCTTCACGAATCTCGACCACGTCGCCGGCCTTGACCTGATACGACGGGATGTTGACGAGCTTGCCGTTGACGACGATCGACTTGTGCGAAACCAGCTGACGGGCCTCGGCACGCGTGCGCGAGAAACCCATGCGGTAGACGACGTTATCGAGACGGGTTTCGAGCAACTGCAGCAGCAGCAGGCCCGTAGCGCCCTTCTTCGAAGAAGCCTTCAGGTAATAGTTGCGGAACTGCTTCTCGAGCACGCCGTACATCTGCTTGAGCTTCTGCTTCTCGCGCAGCTGCAGAGCATAGTCGGACAGACGCGGCTTGACGGCGCCATGCTGACCCGGACGGGTCTCCATGTTGCACTTGCTGTCGATCGCGCGGGCGCGCGACTTCAGCAGCAGGTCGGTGCCGGCGCGGCGGGACAGCTTGCACTTCGGGCCAATGTAACGAGCCATGGAATTCTCTCCTTACACGCGGCGGCGCTTGGCCGGGCGGCAGCCGTTATGCGGAATCGGCGTGACGTCGGTGATGTTGGTGATCTTGAAACCGGCGGCATTGAGCGCGCGCACGGCCGACTCGCGGCCCGGGCCCGGTCCCTTGACGCGGACTTCGAGGTTCTTGACGCCGTGTTCGGCGGCAGCCTGGCCGGCCTTGTCGGCAGCGACCTGCGCGGCAAACGGCGTCGACTTGCGCGAGCCCTTGAAGCCGGCGGCACCCGCCGTGCTCCACGACAGGGTGTTGCCCTGGCGGTCGGTGATCAGCACGATCGTATTGTTGAAGGAGGCATGAATATGCGCCACCGCATCGGTGACGTTCTTCTTGACCTTCTTGCGCTTCGCCGCGGCAGCGGCCTGGGACGGATTAGCCATTTGCGTGTCCGGCTGTCAAATCAGGTTTTCTTGTTGGTCGCGACGGTGCCGCGGCGCGGCCCCTTGCGGGTGCGCGCATTGGTGCGCGTGCGCTGACCACGGACCGGCAGGCCGCGGCGATGACGCAGGCCGCGATACGAGCCGAGGTCGATCAGACGCTTGATGCTCATCGACACTTCGCGGCGCAGGTCACCCTCCACCGTGTACTTGCCGATCTCCGTGCGCAGCTTCTCCAGCTCGCCCTCGGTCAGCGTGCGGATCTGCACGGTCGGGTCGATGCCCGCTGCCTCGCAGATCTTCTGCGCACGGGTCTTGCCGATGCCGTAGATCGCCCGCAGGGCGATGACGGTGTGTTTGCGATCCGGGATGTTGACGCCCGCGATACGTGCCATGTGCTACCTCGACTGATGCCTAACGCGCGAAAAGCCGCGCATTATATTGATCCAAAGGGTTTTAATCAAACCCGCGGGCGCTTAGCCCTGGCGCTGCTTGTGGCGCGGGTCGGTGCAGAGGATGCGCACGACGCCATTGCGACGGACGACCTTGCAGTTCCGGCAGATTTTCTTGACCGATGCACGGACTTTCATGACTCACCTCGAGACTAGGTAATCGGACTAGCGGCTCTGCGCCGGGCCCAGAGACTTCAGATTGGCCTTCTTCAGCAGGCCTTCGTACTGGTGCGACATCAGGTGCGCCTGCAACTGCGCCATGAAGTCCATCACCACGACCACCGTGATCAGCAGCGACGTACCACCGAAGTAGAACGGGATGCTGGTGACGAACGACCGCAGGATCTCCGGCACCAGGCAGATCACCAGGATGTAGACCGAGCCCACCACCGTCAGGCGCGTCAGCACCGTGTCGATGTACTTGGCCGTCATCGCACCCGGGCGCACGCCAGGAATGAAGGCGCCGGACTTCTTCAGATTGTCGGCGGTCTCGCGCGAATCGAACACGAGAGCCGTATAGAAGAAGCAGAAGAAAATGATCAGCAGGCCGTAGAGCAGCGTGTACAGCGGCTGGCCCGGCGACAGCGCGTTGGCCAGCTTCTGCAGGAAGCTGCCCGCCGCCGAGCCGGCGTCGCCGCCGAAGAACTGCACCAGCGATGCCGGGAACAGAATGATCGACGACGCGAAGATCGGCGGAATCACGCCCGACATGTTGAGCTTCAGCGGCAGATGCTGGGTCTGTGCGGCGAAGATCTTGCGGCCCTGCTGGCGGCGCGCATGGTGGATCGGGATGCGGCGCTGCGCACGCTCGAAGAACACCACGCCCCAGGTCACGACCGCGATCAGGGCCAGTACGGCGATAACCGTGAAGCCACCGATCGAACCCTCGCTGACCAGCTGCGCGGTGGAGCCGAGCGCGCGCGGGAAGCCCGCGACGATGCCGGCGAAGATGATCATCGAGATGCCGTTGCCGACGCCGCGCTCGGTGATCTGCTCGCCGAGCCACATCAGGAACATCGTGCCGGTGACCAGGCTGACCGTCGCGACGAACAGGAAGCCGAAGCCGGCATTGATCGCGACGCCGGACTTCTGCAGCGCAACCGCCGCGCCGAACGACTGGAAGATCGCCAGCGCCAGCGTGCCGTAGCGCGTGTACTTGGTGATCTGCCGGCGGCCGGACTCGCCTTCCTTCTTCAGCTCCTTGAGTTGCGGAACAACGGTCGCCATCAGCTGCACGATGATGCTCGCCGAAATGTACGGCATCACGCCGAGCGCGAAGATCGACAGGCGATGCAGGGCGCCACCCGAAAACATGTTGAACATGTCCAGGATGGTGCCGCGGCTCTGATTGAACAGCGCCGCCAGCTGCACCGGGTCGATCCCCGGTACCGGGATGAAGCTGCCGATACGGAACACGATGATCGCCCCGAGCAAGAACAGCAGGCGGTTGCGCACCTCGCCGATCTTGCTCAGGTCCGGCACCATCGAGCCGCCTGCAGTACCCGGATTCTTCGCCATAACCGTGTCCGGCCCTTACTCGGCGATCGAACCGCCGGCGGCGGTGATGGCCTCGCGGGCGCCCTTGGTCACGAGCACGCCCTTGAGCGACAGCTTGCGGGTCAGCTCACCCGACTTGATGACCTTGGCCGTCTGCGCGGTCGCCGGGACGACGTTCTCCGCCTTCAGCACGGCGATGTCGATCTCGGTGGCCTTCATCTTTTCCAGCTCCGACAGGCGCACTTCCGCCGTCAGGCCCTTGAGCGGCGAATTGAAGCCGCGCTTCGGCAGGCGACGCTGGATCGGCATCTGGCCGCCTTCGAAGCCCAGCTTGTGGTAGCCGCCCTTGCGCGCGTGCTGACCCTTGTGACCGCGGCCGGCCGTCTTGCCGAGGCCCGAGCCGATACCGCGGGCCACGCGGACCTTCTTGGTCTTGGCGCCCTTGGCCGGCTTGATCGTATTGAGTTTCATGATGTTGTCTTCCGTTGCCGAGTCGGCTCTCAGACTTCTTCGACGCGCAGCATGTACGCGACCTTGTTGACCATACCCATGTTCTCGGGCGTGGCGGCAATGGTCACCGTCTGGTGCATGCGACGCAGACCGAGGCCGTGCACACAGGCCTGATGGTTCGGCAGGCGCTTGGCGAGGCTACGGATCAGCGTCAGCTTGATCTGCTTGGTGGCGGTCATGGTCGTACTCGTTTTCAGCCGAGGAGTTCTTCGACCGTCTTGCCGCGCTTGGCGGCCATCTCGGACGGCAGATTCATCTTCGTCAGCGCGTTCATCGTCGCGCGGACCAGGTTGATCGGGTTGCGCGAGCCGAGCGCCTTGGCCAGCACGTTCTGCACGCCGGCCACTTCGAACACGGCGCGCATCGCGCCGCCGGCGATGACGCCGGTACCGTCCGAAGCCGGGCGCAGGAACACCTTCGCGGCGCCGTGCTGACCCCAGATCTCATGCTGCACGGTCAGGCCCTTGAGCGGCACCGTGACCATGTTCTTGCGCGCCTGATCCATCGCCTTGCTGATCGCCTGCGGCACTTCGCGGGCCTTGCCGTAGCCGAAGCCGACACGGCCGGCGCCGTCGCCGACGACCGTCAACGCGGTGAAGGCGAACTGCTTGCCGCCCTTGACCGTCTTCGAAACGCGATTGACGGTGATGAGCTTCTCTTTGAACTCGCCGCCGCTCTGCTCTTCGTAGTTATGCTGGGTCGCCATGACTTAGAACTCCAGGCCGGCTTCGCGCGCGGCGTCGGCCAGCGCCTTGATGCGGCCGTGATATTGGAAACCGCCGCGATCGAAGGCCACCTTGGTGATGCCCTTTTCCTTGGCGCGTTCGGCGATCGCCGCGCCGACCTTCTTGGCCGCCTCGACGTTGCTCGTGCCGCTCAGATCCGCAGTCAGCGCCTTCTCGACCGTCGATGCGGCGACGACCGTCACCGAAGCGTCCGGCGCGATGATCTGCGCATAGATGTGCTGCGAGGTGCGATGCACGGCGAGACGATGCACGCCGAGGTCGCGGATGTGGGCGCGCGTGCGGCGGGCGCGGCGCAGACGAGTCTGTTTCTTGTCCTTCATGATTCCAACTTTTTGGTTGATACCAAAATGTTTGCGAGAAGTAATCCGGCCCATCTGCGCAGCGCCACCCGAAGGAGGGTCCGCCACGCGAGCACGTTATTTCTTCTTCGCTTCCTTGAGTTCCACCTTCTCGGTGGAGTAACGCACGCCCTTGCCCTTGTACGGCTCCGGCGGACGGAAACCACGGATGTCAGCGGCGACCTGACCGACCATCTTCTTGTCGGCGCCCTTGACGACGATCTCGGTCTGCGTCGGCGTTTCCACCGTGATGCCTTCCGGGATCGGGTATTCGATCGGATGCGAGAAGCCGAGCGAGAGGTTCAGCTTCTTGCCGGCGGTCGCGGCACGATAGCCGACGCCCACCAGGTTGAGCTTCTTCTCGTAGCCCTTCGACACGCCGACCACGGCATTGTTCAGCAGCGCGCGGAACGTGCCGGCCTGCATGTTGTTCGCGGCGATCGAGCCGGCGGCGACCGTGACGGTATCGCCCTGCACTTCGATCTCGACCTTCGCCGGCACATTGATCGTCAGGCTGCTCTTGGCGCCCTTGACGGTCAGCTGGCCATCGGCCGCCGAGACCTGCACACCGGCCGGCAGCTTCACCGGCATCTTGGCAACGCGGGACATGGAACTCTCCTTAGGCGACGATGCAGAGCACTTCGCCGCCGAGACCGGCCGCGCGCGCCTTGCGGTCGCTGACCACGCCCTTGGGCGTGGAAACGATGGCGACGCCGAGACCGCCGAGGACCTTCGGCAGCTCGTCCTTGCCCTTGTACACGCGCAGGGCCGGCTTCGAGATGCGCTCGATGCGCTCGATCACCGGCTTGCCCTCGAAATACTTCAGGGCCAGCGTGATGGTTTTCTTGGCGCCGTCGGCAACGACGCTGTAGTCAGCGATGTAGCCTTCGTCCTTGAGGACGGCGGCAATCGCCTCCTTGATCTTCGACGAGGGCGACGAAACCTGCTTCTTGCGCGCCGCCTGGGCGTTGCGGATGCGCGTCAGGAAGTCGGCGATAGGATCGGTCATGCTCATATCTAAATCCTCTTACCAGCTCGCCTTCTTGAGGCCCGGCACTTCGCCGCGGTTGGCGGCTTCGCGCAGCTTGTGGCGCGCCAGGCCGAACTTCTTGTAGACACCGCGCGAGCGGCCGGTCAGCTGGCAGCGGTTGCGCTGGCGCGTCTTCGCCGAATCGCGCGGCAGCTTCTGCAGCGCCACGACGGCGGCAGCCTTGTCCTCGTCCGAAACGGTTTCGCTGACGATGGCGGCCTTCAGCGCGGCGCGCTTCTTGGCGTACTTCGCGGCGAGGGCGGCGCGCTTCTTCTCGCGCTCGATCATGTTGGTCTTGGCCATGGTTCGATGCCCTTACTTGCGGAACGGGAAGTTGAACGCGTCGAGCAGGGCCTTGCCCGCTTCGTCGGTCTTCGCCGTCGTGGTGATGGTGATGTTCATGCCGCGCACCGCATCGACCTTTTCGTACTCGATTTCCGGAAAGATGATCTGCTCGGTGACGCCGAAGTTAAAGTTGCCGGCGCCGTCGAAGCCGCGCGCCGAGATGCCGCGGAAGTCGCGGATACGCGGCAGCGCGACGACGATCAGGCGCTCCAGGAACTCGTACATCTTCTCGCGGCGCAGCGTCACCTTGACGCCGACCGGATAGTTCTCACGGACCTTGAACGCCGCGATGGCGATGCGGGTCTTGGTGACCACCGGCTTCTGGCCGGCGATCGCCGTCATGTCCTCGACGGCCTTCTCGATCACCTTGCGATCGGTCGTCGCCTCACCGACACCCATGTTCAGGGTGATCTTGGTGATGCGCGGCACTTCCATTACGCCGACGCCCAGCTTCTCGCGGAGTTCGGCCGCGAGCTTATCGCGGTAAAGAGTTTGCAGATTCGCCATGGCTTTCTACCTTAGTCCACCAGTTCGCTGTTGGACTTGAACACACGCACCTTGCGGCGCTTCTCGCCCTCGCCTTCGAACTTGAAGCCGACGCGGTCGCCCTTGCCCGTCTTCGCGTTCCAGATGGCAACGTTCGAAACGTCGATCGGCATCTCCTTCTCGACGATGCCGCCGGCAACGCCAGCGTTCGGATTGCCGCGCTGGTGCTTCTTGGCAACGTTGACGCCTTCGACGATGACCTTGCCGGCCTCGACCAGAACCTGCGCGACCTTGCCGCGACGACCCTTGTCCTTGCCGGTGATGACGACGACTTCGTCGCCCTTCTTAATCTTGCTCATGATCGCCTGTCCTCAGATCACTTCCGGCGCCAGCGACACGATCTTCATGAAACGGTCACGCAGCTCGCGCGTCACCGGTCCGAAGATGCGGGTGCCCAGCGGCTCCAGCTTGTTGGTGAGCAGCACGGCAGCGTTGCTGTCGAAGCGGATCACCGAACCGTCGGCGCGCTTGATCGGGAACTTGGTACGCACGACGACCGCGTCATGCACCTCGCCCTTCTTGACCTTGCCGCGCGGAATCGCGTCCTTGACGGTGACCTTGATCAGGTCGCCCACGCCGGCGTAGCGGCGATAGGTCGAGCCCTTGACCTGGATGACCTGCACTTCACGCGCGCCGCTGTTGTCGGCAACGACCAGAAAGCTTTCCTGTTGAATCATGGTCTGGCTCTCCGCTTAGCCGGCCGCGCCGGTCTTCAGCACTTCGACGAGGCGAAAGCGCTTGGTGGCCGACAGCGGGCGCGTCTCGACGATCGCCACGGTGTCGCCTTCCTTGGCCTGATTGTTCTCGTCGTGCGCACGCAGCTTGGTCGAGCGGCGCAGCGTCTTGCCGTAGAGCGGATGGCGCTCGACGCGCTCGACGAGCACGGTGATGGTCTTGTCGCCCTTGTCGCTGACGACGCGGCCGACCACGCGGTTGCCCGCCTTCTTCTCAGTCTGTTCGCTCATGACTACTTCACCTGGCTGCGCGCAATGGTCTTGACCCGCGCGATCTTCTTGCGCGCCTCGCGCACGAGATGCGGCTTCGTGGCCTGGCCTGCGCCCTGCTGCATGCGCAGGTTGAACTGCTCGCGCCGCAGCGCGGCGAGCTCGTCGGCGAGCGCCTTCGCGTCCTTGCCGCGCAGGGCCTTCACATATTCGGAGGTCTTCATTACATGATCGTCCGGTTGACGAAGCTGGTCTTCACCGGCAGCTTCGCCGCGGCCAGGCGAAATGCCTCGCGCGCGGTAACTTCATCGACGCCTTCCATTTCGTAGAGCACCTTGCCGGGCTGCACTTTGCAGACCCAGTACTCGACGTTGCCCTTACCGGAGCCCATGCGGACTTCCAGCGGCTTCTTGGTGACCGGAACGTCCGGGAACAGGCGGATCCAGACCTTGCCGCCGCGCTTGATGTAGCGCGTGATGACGCGGCGCGCCGCTTCAATCTGGCGGGCCGTCACGCGGCCGGGTTCGGTCGCCTTCAGGCCCCACTCGCCGAAGCTGACCTTGTTACCCACCAAGGCCATACCGGTGTTGGAACCTTTGCGTTGCTTGCGAAATTTGGTTCGCTTGGGCTGCATCATGGCAGTAGTCTCCCGACCTTAGGCCGCACGGGCCTCGGTCGTCTCGTTCTTTTCCTGGCGACGGTCGGTGTCGAACACCTCACCGGTGAACACCCAGACCTTGATCCCGATCACGCCGTACGTGGTGCGGGCTTCGCCGACCGCATAGTCGACATTGGCGCGCAGCGTGTGCAGCGGCACGCGGCCTTCGCGGTACCACTCCGTGCGCGCGATCTCGGCGCCGTTCAGGCGGCCGCCGACCTGGATCTTGATGCCGCCCGCACCGAGACGCATGGCGTTCTGCACGGCGCGCTTCATCGCGCGGCGGAACATGATGCGGCGCTCCAGCTGCTGGGCGATGCTGTCGGCGACGAGCTGCGCATCGAGTTCCGGCTTGCGGATTTCCTCGACCGAGATGTGCACCGAGTCGGCCTTCAGGCCCATGCGCTTGGCGACTTCGCCCTTCAGCTTCTCGATGTCCTCGCCCTTCTTGCCGATGACGATGCCCGGGCGCGCGGTGTGGATCGTCACGCGGGCCGACTTGGCCGGGCGGTCGATCTGAATGCGCGACACCGAAGCCTGCGCCAGCTTCTTGCGCAGGAAGCTGCGAACCTGGATGTCCTTCAGCAGGTTTTCGCCGTAAGCCTTGCGCTCGGCGTACCAGTTCGACGTCCAGAACGTCGTGATGCCGAGGCGGAAGCCGTTCGGATTGACTTTGTGACCCATGACTTTATCTCTCTCGTCCGAAGCGGCGGCCTTACTGGCCGTCCGAGACCTTGATCGTGATGTGGCTGGTCGGCTTCACGATACGGTCAGCACGGCCCTTGGCGCGCGGCATGATGCGCTTGAGCACCGGGCCCTCGTCCACGTAGATCTCCTTGACCTTCAGCTCGTCGACGTCGGCGCCGTGGTTGTTCTCGGCGTTCGCGATCGCCGACTCCAGCACCTTGAACAGGATGCGGGCGGGCTTGCGGGTGGAGTACTTCAGGATGTTGCGCGCCTCGTCGACCGGCTTGCCGCGAACGAGATCAGCGACGGCCCGCGCCTTCTTCGGCGACAGGCGAACGAACTTCAGGATGGCTTGGGTCTGCATGGCGCTCACTTCTTGGCGTCAACTTTCTTGTCGCCGTGCCCCTTGAAGGTGCGCGTCGGAGCAAACTCGCCGAGCTTGTGGCCGACCATGTTGTCGGTCACGAACACCGGCAGGTGCTGCTTGCCGTTGTGCACCTGGATCGTCAGGCCGACGAAATCCGGGGTGATCATCGAACGACGCGACCAGGTCTTGATCGGCTTCTTCACGCGCTGGCCGGCCATTCCATCCACCTTCTTCGCGAGATGGTGGTCGACGAACGGGCCCTTCTTGACGGAACGAGGCATGACGTTACCTGCTTACTTCTTCGAGTGGCGGCTGCGCACGATGAACTTCTGCGTGCGCTTGTTGTTGCGGGTCTTGAGGCCCTTGGTCTGCTGGCCCCACGGCGTCACCGGATGCGGGTTGCCCTGTCCGGAGCGGCCTTCACCGCCACCGTGCGGGTGGTCGACCGGGTTCATGACGACGCCACGCACCGTCGGGCGGATGCCCTTGTGACGCTTGGCGCCGGCCTTGCCGTACTGGCGCAGGTTGTGCTCGTTGTTGCCGACTTCGCCGATCACGGCGCGGCATTCCGAAAGCACCTTGCGCATCTCGCCCGAACGCAGGCGGATCGTCGCGTACTCGCCTTCGCGGGCGACCAGCTGGATGGCGGCGCCAGCGCTGCGCGCGATCTGCGCGCCCTTGCCCGGGCGCATCTCGACGCAATGCACGGTCGAACCGATCGGAATGCTGCGCAGCGGCAGGGCGTTGCCGGCCCTGATCGGCGCGTCGGTGCCCGACTGCAGCGTGTCACCGGCGGCAACGCCGCGCGGCGCGATGATGTAGCGGCGCTCGCCGTCGGCATAGCACAACAGCGCGATATGCGCGGAGCGGTTCGGATCGTACTCGACGCGCTCAACCTTGGCCGGCACGCCGTCCTTGTTGCGCTTGAAGTCGATCAGACGATAGTGCTGCTTCTGCCCACCGCCCTTGTGGCGCGTGGTGATGTGGCCGTTGTTGTTGCGGCCGCCCGAGTTCTTCTGCTTTTCGAGCAGCGGCGCGTGCGCCTCGCCCTTCCACAGGCCCGGCGTGATCACCTTGACCTGGTGACGCGCGCCCGGCGACGTCGGCTTGAGTTGGACCAATGGCATTTTCTAGCCCTCGTTATGCGGAGGCGCCGCTCAGGAAATCGATTTCCTGGCCCTGCGCGAGCGTGACATACGCCTTCTTCCAGTCGGAGCGCTTGCCCTCGAACCGGCCGAAACGCTTGTTCTTGCCCTTCACGGTCAGCGTGCGGACGCCGTCAACCTTGACGTTGAACAGCTTCTCGACGGCTTCCTTGATCTCGGGCTTGGCAGCGTCGCGGGCAACCTTGAACACGGCCTGGTTGTGCTTCTCCGCGGCGCGCGTGCTCTTCTCCGAGACGACCGGCGCGATGATGATCTGATGCAGACGATCGACGTTCATTGCAGCCACGCCTCCAGCTTCTGGACCGCGTCCGCCGTGACCAGCACCTTCTCGTGGCGCAGCAGCGTGAGCGGATTGAGGGCTTCGACATCGCAAACCGCAACGTGCGGCAGATTGCGGGCCGAAAGGAACAGGTTCTGATCGAGCTCGCCGGTGACGATCAAGATGTCCTGCGAGCCGAGCTGCTTGAGCTGCTCGACCAGACCCTTGGTCTTCGGCGCTGCGAGCGAGAACGACTCGACGACGATCAGGTGATTCTTGCGGGCGAGCTCGGCAACGATCGAGCGGATGGCGCCGCGATACATCTTGCGGTTCACCTTCTGCGCATGATCACGCGGCGTGGCCGCGAACGTCGTGCCGCCGCCGCGCCACAGCGGGGAGCGGATCGAGCCGGCGCGAGCGCGGCCGGTGCCCTTCTGCTTCCACGGCTTCTTGCCGCCGCCGCGCACTTCGCCCTTGGCGAGCTGCGCCTTCGTGCCAGCGCGGCCGGCCGCCATATAGGCAGTCACCACCTGGTGGATCAGCGGTTCGTTGTATTCGGCGCCGAAGACGACGTCCGAAACGCTCAGTTTGGTCGTGCTGTTATGCAGTTGAATATCCATGGCCGTTTTTCCCCAGTGAACGTTATGCCTTCACCGTGGGGCGCACGATGACTTCGCCATTCGTGGCACCCGGCACCGCGCCCTTCACCAGCAGAAGGTTGCGGTCAACATCAATCCGGACCAGATCCAGGTTCAGCGCCGTGACGCGATCCGAACCCATGTGCCCGGCCATCTTCTTGCCCTTGAACACGCGACCCGGCGCCTGGCGCTGGCCGATCGAGCCCGGAGAGCGGTGCGACAGCGAGTTGCCGTGCGTCGCACGACCACCGCCGAAGTTCCAGCGCTTCTGCACGCCGGCAAAACCCTTACCCTTCGAGACGCCGGTGACATCCACGGCCTTGACGCCGTCGAACTGGTCAACCTTGATCTCGGCGCCCGTGGCGAGATCCGCACCCTCGCCCTCGGCGAGACGGATTTCCCACAGACTGCGGCCGGCAGCGATGCCCGCCTTCTTGTAGTGACCGGTCAGCGCCTTGTTGACGCGACCCGGCTTCTCATCACCCACGGCCACCTGCACAGCACGGTAGCCATCGGTTTCCACGGTCTTGACCTGAGCCACGCGGTTCGGCGTGCACTCGATAACGGTCACCGGAATCGACGCGCCTTCTTCAGTGAAGATGCGCGTCATGCCTGCCTTGCGGCCCACGATTGCGATCGTCATGTCCGTTTCTCCTTTAGCTCAGCGAGATCTGGACTTCGACGCCGGCCGGCAGGTCGAGCTTCGACAACGCGTCGACGGTCTTTTCCGTCGGGTCGACGATCTGCATGAGCCGCTTGTGCGTGCGGATCTCGTACTGGTCGCGCGCGTCCTTGTCGGCATGCGGCGAAACGAGGATGGTGAAGCGTTCCTTGCGCGTAGGCAGCGGGATCGGCCCACGGACGACGGCACCGGTGCGCTTCGCGGTCTCAACGATCTCCTTCGCCGACTTGTCGATCAGTCGGTGGTCGAAGGCCTTGAGCCGGATGCGAATAGATTGGCTGGTCGCGGCCATGCTTTGGTTTCCGGTTTAAAGAGCGGGGAACAAAAGGGGCGCGAATTTTATTCGCGCCCCAGCCAAAAGTAAAGCGGAAAGATTCTTACGCCAGGATCTTGGTGACAACGCCGGCGCCGACCGTGCGGCCGCCTTCGCGAATCGCGAAGCGCACGCCGTCTTCCATCGCGATCGGCGAGATCAGCTCCACCGTCATCTGCACGTTGTCGCCAGGCATCACCATTTCCTGTTCGAACTGGATCGAGCCCGTCACGTCCGTCGTGCGGAAGTAGAACTGCGGACGGTAGCCCTTGAAGAACGGCGTGTGACGGCCGCCCTCTTCCTTCGTCAGGACGTACACCTCGCCCTCGAACTTCGAGTGCGGCTTGATCGTGCCCGGCTTGCACAGCACCTGGCCGCGCTCCACGTCTTCCTTCTTCGTGCCGCGCAGCAGAATGCCGACGTTGTCGCCCGCCTGGCCCTGGTCCAGCAGCTTGCGGAACATTTCGACGCCCGTCACGATCGTCTTCTGCGTGTCGCGCAGGCCGACGATCTCGACTTCTTCGCCCACCTTCACCACGCCGCGCTCGATACGGCCCGTCACCACCGTGCCGCGGCCCGAGATCGAGAACACGTCTTCGATCGGCAGCAGGAACGGCTTGTCCGTCTCGCGCTGCGGTTCCGGAATCCACGTGTCCAGCGCGTTGTACAGCTCTTCCAGCTTCGCGACCCATTCCGGATCGCCCTGGATCGCCTTGATCGCCGAGCCACGGATCACCGGCGTGTTGTCGCCGTCAAAGCCGTACTTCGCCAGCAGGTCGCGAACTTCCATCTCGACCAGGTCCAGCAGCTCCGCGTCCTCGACCAGGTCGCACTTGTTCAGCCACACCACGATCTTCGGAACGTTCACCTGCTTCGCCAGCAGAACGTGCTCGCGCGTCTGCGGCATCGGGCCGTCAACCGCCGACACCACCAGGATCGCGCCGTCCATCTGCGCCGCGCCCGTGATCATGTTCTTCACGTAGTCCGCGTGTCCCGGGCAGTCCACGTGCGCGTAGTGACG
>NZ_AUFV01000013.1 GCF_000426685.1 Solimonas flava DSM 18980
AGAAGTGGCCCCGCTTTGTCGGGCAGCTTTCCCGGATTTATAAGTGATGCTCTGCCGGGTTAAGCCACCAGCCGTGCTGGCAGCGCGTTGAAGTACACGGTGTCGGGCGTCTTTCCGTCAAGCGCGGAGTGCGGTCGTCGGGTGTTGTAGAACGTGATGTAGCGAGTCAGCTGCTGCCGCGCCTCGGACACGGACTCGTAGGCGTGAAGGTAGACCTCCTCGTACTTGATCGTCTTCCATAGCCGCTCGACGAAGACGTTGTCGCGCCAGCAGCCCTTGCCGTCCATGCTGACCCGGATGCCATGACCCTGGAGCAGGCTGACGAACTCGAAGCTGGTGAATTGACTGCCCTGGTCGGTGTTGAAAATCTCCGGGCACCCGTGCCTGGCGATGGCTTCTTCAACGGCCTCGACACAGAAATCCGTCGTCAGGCTGTTCGACAGCCGGAACGACAGGACTCTGCGCGTGGCCCAGTCGAGCACGACGGCGAGGTAGACGAAGCCGCGCTTCATGGGCAAGTACGTGATGTCCATCGCCCAGACCTGGTTGGGCCGGTCAATGGTCAGCCCGCGCAGCAGGTACGGGAACACCGGGTGCTGCGGGTGGCGCTTGCTGGTGTTCTTCCGGCGGTAGATCGCCTCGATGCCCATGATCCGCATCAGGCGGCGGACGCGCTTGCGGCCGATCCGGTGTCCCTCCAGACGCAGACAGTCGCGCAGCTGCCGGCTGCCCAGGAACGGATATTCCAGATGCAGCGCGTCGATCCGGCGCATCAGCGCCAGATCGGCGTCGGGCGGCCCCGGCTCTGGCCGATACACCGTCGATCGCGACAGCTGCAGAATCCGGCACTGCTGCGTCACCGGCAGCGCCGCTGTCCGGTCGATCATCGCTTGGCGCTCGGACCGTGGACTCGATCGAGCGCGCGCTCTAAAAAATCGTTCTCCATCGTCAGCTGCCCGATCTTGGCCTGCAGGTCCGTCACGCTCGGCCCCTGCGTCACCGTGCGCTCGGCCGGCGTCATGAACGATTCCGCCGCCTTCTGCAGCAGCTGCGTTTTCCACTGCGTGATCTGGTTGGGGTGCACGTCGAACTGCTCGGCCAGCTGCGCCAGAGTCTTTTCGCCCTTGACCGCTGCCAGTGCCACCTTGGCCTTGAACGCCGGGGTGTGATTCCTTCTGGGCCTTCTCATCTGCTCTTCCTTGGGCGCCACGAGCGCCGCCTGACTAGAGCAGAACATCACTTATCCGGCTGTCCGATTTGGCGGGACCACTTCTGTGCCGGCTGATGCTACGCCACATTTGATGACAGAGTGTTCACGGGCGTGGCGACGTGTCACAGACAGCGAGTAGTGAATCGGACCCACCGCTTGGTGGGTCCGATTCAGCAACGCTCCATTCTAGTTAGCAATGCAGCTCTGTGCAGCCGCAACGACCGTGCTCGCGAGATCGCTGTCGAGGCGGAACGAAGCAATGCCCTTTGCGCCCGTATCCGGGCTCGACGAAGCGACGTCGATCGCATTGATCCGCGGCGTCGTCACGCCGGCCGCAGGGTAGCTTCCAGCCTGCTGCAGAAATGCACCGAGCCTGCGCACGTCGGCCAGCTTGACGCCGTTTCCACTCGACGAGAGCAACAGATATGAAACGCTGAGGATCGGATAGCCGTCCACGGGCAACGCATACGCCGACGGATCGACTAGCAGCACGCAACCCTGCGCCGCCGGCGATAGCGGCTCCAACGCGGGCCGGCCGTTCTGCACGTAGGCGCCTAGCACCTTGTCCGCGGCGATCGCGCTCACCGACAGCGAGCGGCTGGCCTCGGGTAGATTGACGATCGGATCAAGGCCATTGATCTTGGCAAACTGCACAGGGTCGGACACAAAGCCGGCCGAATTCGCCGTCGGCACGTAGCCGATCGCGCCATCGACGAGGCTGATCGCTGCAGCGGTGACGACATTGCCGAGCTGAGGGTAAAACTGCGCCGTCGACGCCGTATCGGGCAGTGGATTCGGCAGAATCTTCTTGAACTGCGCGTCGAGCGCGAACGTGTGTCCGTATGCCGAGCACACCTGGCTGAGGTGATTGGCGAGCGCGAACGTCACCGGGCTCTTCTCTGCCGGATAGAGCACCTTGATCGGCTTGCTCGGCAGCGACGCGTCGAGCTCGTTCCAATCCCTGATGTAGCCGTCGAAGATGCCGCAGAGTTGCTCACTGTCGAGATTCAGCCGTGCCGTGGCGTCGCCGTTGTTGTACAGCACGGCGATCGACGACACGACCGCCGGCAGCTGCACCGGCTCGCCACGCCCATGCAAAGCGGAGCCTGCATCTGCTGTATGCGAGACAAATGCCGCGTAGCGCGAGGCGTCGAGCGGTAGGTCGGAAGCCGCGAAATCAGCGTAGGGCTGCGGTGCCGCACCGAAACCAAAATCCTGCGGGAAGAAGGATTCCAGACCCGGAACTGGCGAGCAGTCCTGGCTCGCATCGCTGTTGCCGACGATCACATCGAGCGCAAAGCCCGAGCCGCCGCGGCAATAGGACACGACGCTTTGCGGCGTTGCCAGTTGCTTCGCGAAGAATCCAAAGGCGCTGACTTCGCCGCCGCTCGTGCTGTAGGCCGGCGCCGTTGTCGGATTGGCGCCGGACGCCTGCGCCTTGCCGATCAAGCCGGCCGCCGGTAACACGGCGCCACCGCCGAAGTACACCGGCCCCTGTGCTTCAGCCTTCTTCGCTTCGCCGGCTTGTGCCGCAGCGGCACACAGCGTACCGGCCGCAGCAAGCGCTGCGATCGCGCTCTGCCTTAAAGACATATGATTCATGATCAATCCCCATATAGACGTAAGGGTCCCGTGCCGGCTCTGCGCACCACAAAATGGGAGCTTGGTGCGACACGGACCATGCGGAAAATCTGCGCCGGCGAGAAAGGGCCGCCGCTTGGCGGCGGCGGCCCCGAAGCACCAGATTCAGGAGCCGCCGGGCCGGCTCCCTGAACCCACTTGCTTACATGCCGATGCAGGCGTTCGCGGTCGACTGGACCGTGCTGCCCATCGCGTTCAGGCCGCTGAGACGCAGCGAGGCGTAGCCCGTCGTGCCCGTGCCGGTGCCGGCCGGGTTGATCGTCGTGATCGGCGGGGTCGTGCCGCTGTAGTTGGAGGCCGTCGTCATGACCGTGACGAGCTTCTGCAGGTCGGAGGTCTTCGAACCGTTGCCCGCCTTCGAGAACAGGAAGTACGAGAAGGCGATGATCGGATAGCCGGTCGGCTCGGTGTCGTAGGCGTCCGGATTCACCAGCAGAACGCAGCTGCCCGACGGTGTCGGCGACGCCAGGTCGACGATGGCCGGACGGCCCGTCGAACCGTTGATCGCACCGATCGCCTTGTTGGTCAGCAGCGCCGTGCTGGTGATCGAGTTGGCGGACGTCGGCAGATCGGCGATCGGATCCTTGCCGGCCACCTTGGCGAAGTTGATGCTGCTGGTCACCGCGTTCTTCGCGTTGGCTGCTTCCACGTAGCCGATCGCGCCATCCGTGTTGACGACCGTGCTGGTCACGCCCGGATTGCCGCTGGCGCCGATGAAGTTCGACGGCTCATTGCCCGGAAACACGGTCGTGAACGCCTGGTCGACGCTGAAGCCGTAGGTGCTGAACGAGCAGCGGCCGTTGAGGTAGTTGGCGAACGAGAACGTCGTGCCGCTGCCGTCGCTGCGGTAGATCACCTTGATCGCCTTGCTCGGATACGAGGCGCTGATCTGATTCCAGTTGGTGATGTTGCCGCGGAAGATGTCGCAGACCTGCGCGTTGGTCAGGCTCAGCTGCGTCGTCACATCGGCGTTGCGGTAAAGCAGCGCCACGGCGCCGACGACCACCGGCACTTGCACCGGCTCGCTGCGGCCGTCGATGTACGTCGTGCCGCCGCTGCCCTGGTTGGTCGCGAAGGTCTGATACTCGGTGAGGCTGAGCGGCGAATCGGAGCCGACGAAATCGGCGTAGGTCTGGCCCGAGGCGGCGAAGCCGTTGGTGCCATCGACCGAAGACGTGCCGAGCGCCGCGCAGGTCAGGCTGGCGTTGTTGGTGCCGATCAGCACGCGCTTGCCGAAGCCGCTGCCCGTCTGGCAGTACGAAATGCCGGAGACGAAGCTCGGCGAGCTGTTGAGGAACTGGCGGAACGCGCTGCCCGTGCCGGGATTGGTCGACGGATTGACGGTCGTGGCTTCCGTCACGCCGACGTAGCCGATCGCCGGCAGCGTCGCGCCGCCGCCATACAGATCCGCCGCCATCGCCGCCATCGGCAGCGATGCGGCGAGGGCCGCAGCGCAAAGCGCCTTCTTGAGCATCATGGACATGCAAACTCTCCTTGCGAAGAAACATGGAACCTGGGGTGGGTGCCGAAGCCGGACATCGCATCGGCCCGTGCACGCTAGGTAGCCCGCGTGGCGCTCCATGTGACGCTCAAGGACGGCGGCTGAAATAAACGCTCCTTCCCGTGCAAGCCTGCGACGCGAATCGCAATTTTCTTCCGGCACAAAGCCGGGCAACGTTAAGGCAGTCTAAAGAGCGGGCTAAGGTTCGCGAGACGATCGCATGCTCTGCACGGATCGCGGACGCAGAGATAGGCATGCCTGACGGCGCGATGCCGTCATGCATGCCGGAAGACCCGACTCTGATCCCTGACGCGCTATTGCTCGCGCAGCTTGCGTTTCTGCTCGGCGTCCGGCTGACCGAAGCCGACGACTTCCACGGTGATCATCGACGCCGCGCGCTCCGGCGGGCGTTGGTTGGCGAGCGCGTCGGCGGAGGCCTGCGCGGCGGCGGCGGCGCTGTTGGCGGTGTTGAGGGCGCCGACGTTGACGAGGCCGGTCGGCACGCCGACCGTCTCGCCCTGCACCTGGATGTTGTCGGCATTGGCCACGGCGAACGCCGCGACGACGAGATTGCCGGACGAGCGGATGCCGGCATCGCCGGCATCGACGGTGCCGCGCGGCGCGACCAGCACGGCATCGCCCGGCGGCGTGTCCGGTTTGGTCGCCAGCGTGGCGATGCCGGCGCCGCTGACCTGCGACTTGGCATCGACGTAGCAGTAATGATCCGGGTCGCAGAGATAGCTCGGCGGCGGGATTTCCGACGTCGTCTTGGCACCCTTGCCGGCATTGACGTCGCCGTTCGAACTCCAGATCAGGATGTCGCCGCCCTGCTCCGTGAAGATGCGGCTCTGCGCGAGCAGCAGGCTGCGGTCGGTGAAGATGTCGACGTTGCCCGTCTCCAGGGTGAGGATGCCCAGAGCGTTCGGGCCGGCGAGCACCTTGCCGCCGCTGTCGGTGATCACCGGCGGCGCCGAGGAGCTGCCGACCAGCGCGTCGCCGCCGGGGCCGAGCAGCGAGACGTTGCCGCCCTGCTGCGTCTGGATGGTGCTGCGCCGCAGGTCGAGATTGCCCGTCTGCACCGGCGCCGTTGCACCGTTGATGCCGCCGCCGAGTTCGTTCGCGGTGTAGCCCCAGGCCGCTGGGAACAGCGTATTGATGGCCGCGTAGCCACGCGCGTATTGACCGTGATAGAGGCTTTCTGGATCGTTGTAGTCGCGACCCGTGCGGTCGAGGATGTCGAAGAAAACTTGCTGCACGAAGATCTGCTGGCGCCAGGCCGGCAACTGTTCGAAGGCGACCCAGGCCTCGTCGACCGTCAGCCCGCCGGCGGCAGCTGCATCGTTGCCATCCGACTGCCCCGCCCCGTACTGCTCCATGAAGGCGATCAGCGCTTCGCCGTAGTCCGGCACGCCATCGACTTGCGGCGCCGATGGATCGATGTAGCGTGCCGCGAAGCTCGCGACGTCGACTCCGGGCGCGACGCCGTACAAGGCCATGACGCTGGCGCCTTCGCGCGGCAGGTACGGGTTGTAGAGATTGCCGACCGTGCGGATGCCGGGTGCGCTCGGCAGATTGGCCGGCGTCAGTGGGCCGAGATTGCGGCCCGCTTCGATGTCGAACAGGCCCGGACCGCCCAGTTCGAGGGAAGGCGTGACGACATAAGTTTCGTTCTGCGCCACGTCGATGGCCGATGCGATTGGCGTCGTATACAGATCTCGGCCGGCGACGATTCTCGTCACATCAGAATCCGAAAAGTTCTGACCCACGAAGGCAAGATTGACGATGTCGCGCCCGGCTTGAAGCTGCGCCGGCTTGTTCGGCGTAATCACGAGTTGCGCGTAAGGCAGGCCGAGCAACTGCGACGTGCCGTCGATGATGTCGCCGTTGAGTGCATAGATGCGCACCGGCTCGCGACTGGTGCCGTGCAGCGGCGCCGATTCGTGCTGGCCATAGCCGGCATTGCTGTTGCTGCTGGTGAGAAGCCCGAGCTGCGTATTTGAAAGGCCACCCGCCGCCATGCGCTCGAGCGGCGACGGCAACGCGCCGGTTACATCGATAAGCCCGAGCCCGAGGCCTTGCGCACTGCTCGGTGCTCCTATCGCATCGTTGTAGAGCGTTACCGAACCGTCGGCGACGAGCGCGAGATTTCCGGTTTGCGAGGGATACAGCGCGCCCGCGCCCTGCATCGAAATATTGCCGTCGAAAGCCATCAGATCGAGCGTCGCGGGCAACAGATAGCCCGCGGCAAAACCATTGTTGTTGGCGAAGCCTTCGATGCGATTGCCCTTCAGCCCATACGAGAACAAGGTGTTGGCGAGCTTCAAGGTGTCGAACGACACATCGCCGCCGAGCGAACTGACCTTGATCGCGGAGTCCGCGCTGTATGCCTGCGAATCCAATAGCGTGCCCAGGGACAAGGCAAGGCTGCTGGCGACATAGGAAGGGTTGTAGACGCCGCCGATGTCGATCGATTGCCGGGCATTCACCTCGAGCCGAGCGTCCTGCAGGGCGAACAGTGTCGCCACGGCCGGCGATATGGCGCCATTGCTGGAATCGTTGTCGGTCGGCATCGCGAAGCCGGCCGCGATGCTGCGACCGGCATTGATGTTGCCCTCGCCTTTTGCAACGAAGTAGCTGCCGCTGAGGATGTCGCGGCCCGCCGACACCGCGAGGTCACCGCCGCCGACGGTATTGACCACCGGTTCGCCGTGGACGCCTTCGCCGAGATACCAGGTCGTCGGCAGCGACACCTGCAGCTGGCTGATGTCGCGGCCCGCGGAAATCTCGACGTCGCCGCCGACGCTCATCACGCCCTGATCGAAGGCACCGAAGTTGATCGAGGATTGCGTCGCCGTGTTGGCGGTCTGCATCCACGGCGTCCAGTACTGGGCGATGAGATTGCCCGCCTGACCGGTGATGCTGCCGTCCACGTCGTACACCTGCTGCAGGCCGAGAATATCGTTCTGCGCATGCAGGCTCACCTTGCCGCCATCCTCCGGCGTATTGACGCCACTGACGACGATGCCCGGCGCAAGCAGCGCGTCGCCAGTAATCACCAGCGCGCTCTCGGTGCCGACGGCGGTGGCCGCCGACTGCCGGCCCGCCGCATAGATGGCGCCGGGGGCTTGCTCATCGAGCAGGGCGATGTCGTGTGCGGCGGCCAGCTCGATCGAGCCGGTGCCGGTGCGGATCAGTGTCGGTGAGAGATAGACGGTCGTGACGCCATAGTTGTCGTCGGTCCTATTGAACGTCGTATGGCCGTCCAGCGTCAGATCGCCGCCCGTGCCGTGCAGCGCCAGCGGATCGCTGCTGGCGAAATTCGCGCCGGCGGCGAAGCGATACGAGCTGCTGTCCGTGCCGGCGAGATTGCTTGTCAGCAGCGGCAGCGGGTTGGATGCGGTAACGATTGGCGATGGCGTGTTGTCGACCGGTCCGCGAAGCGGCACCAGAATCGTCGGCGGGGCGGCGACCTGCTCGTAGTTCGGGAACACGCCATAACCGCTGGCGCTCCACGCAGAGACGATCTGCGCGAAATAATCCGCATACGCGGTCAGATAGCTTGCATATTCGCGCGGATCGGTTGGCGCGACCGGCGCCTCCGTCGGCGCACCGGGAACTTCGCCTGTCGTGCCTGCTGGAAATGCGTCGTAGTAGAAAGGCGCTTGAATGTCCTCGTACGCGGGATTCCGGAGGAACGACGCATACTGCTCGTACAGCGTGTAGTAGTAGCCGATCGATGCCGGATCTCCGGAATCGAAAGTGGCCGGCGACACGATGTAGCTTGCGGGCAATCCATCCGCGAGGTACTGATCCAAAGCTGCCTGCGCTTCGCCCAGTGTGCTGGTCGGCGGCGACCCGGCGGAGTTGAAATACTGCCGGAACCCGTCGGTAATGCTCGCCTTCACCTGCAGATCGCCCGCCGCCCGCACCGTCAGCACCGGCGCGGCGCCGCCGTAACGGTAGACGTAGTTGCCGCTGACGTCCGTCGCGCCGAGATTCCAGTTGGTGAGCACGGCAATCTTGCCGCCGTTGACGTTGGGGCTCGGATTGCGCAGCTCGATGCCGGGGCGCGCGACGAAGTGATCGATCTGCGCGAAGCGGTCTTCGAAGGTAAAGCCCGGCTGCTGCACGAAGTCGGCGAGCGTGTCCTGGTAGAAGCCGACGTGGTCGGCGTTGGCCTGGTCGGGCGTATAGAAGTCCTTGCTCAAGTCTCCGCTCGTGCCGAGCGCCTTGCCGTCCGCATCGGTGAACGTGCCCGGCAGCAGCTGACCGCCGGCGTCGTACCAGCCGGCAGGATCGATGACCCCGTCGAAGTGCTGAGCGCCGGCGGTGGCGTCGGTCGTGCTCCACACGGCGTAGGCTTCGAGGCCGACTTCGCGTGCGCCCTTGATCTGCGCGCCGTTCTGTACGAACACATTGACGTCGCCGTCGTCGAGCAGCGGCGCGCGGATCTGTACGCTGCCACCTTCGCTGCCGCCGCTGACGTCGATCAGCGCCGCGCTGCCGATCGTGATCGTGCCCGAGCCTTCATGGCGGACGTTCTGGTAGCCGTATTCGGCGTCGTAGCTGCCGTCGGTGATGCCCGTGGTGTAGAGCTTGACGGTCCCGCCGCGCTCCTCGCTGCCCGACGCGCTGGCGCGCAGCGTGCCCTGCACGTCCACACCGCTCTTGCCGTAGAGCGCGATGTCTCCGCCTTTCTCGCCGGATGCGTCGATCGTGCCGCCGACGATGACGCGGCCCTGCGCGGCATCGTTGCCGCCTTCGCCGGCGTCTGCGACCAGCGTCACTTCCTGCGCCTGCAGCGTGTGCCCGGCGCTCAATTGCAGATCACCGTTGTGCGACTGCACGCGGATCGCACGATCGATGCCGCCGCTCAGCAGGCGGTCGGCGATCGCATCGAGCGCGACGGCGCTGCCGCTTTCGAGCGTGAACGCGCCGCCGGTCTGGCCTTCCGCCGCGTTGCCGCGCAGCTCGCCGTCGAGCTGCACGCTGCCTTCGGCGGCGTGCACGCTGAGGCTGCCGGCGTCGCCGCCGCCTTCATCGGCGGCGAAGTCGAGCGTCGCGCCCTGCGCGACCGTCACATTGCCGTGATCGGCGACCAGACTGATCGCACCGCCATCGGCATAGCGCTTGACGTCGAAGAAGTCCTTCGCCACACCGGAAACGTCGACCACCGCGCCCGCAGCAAGCGCAACGTCGCCCTGCGTGGCATGCAGCGTGACGTTTCCGGCCGGCGCGACGAGGCGCGCGTTGCCGTCGACGCTGTCGCCGACCAGCGTCAGTGCGCCGCCGACCGGCAGATCGTCCGGCAGGGTTCCCTCCGCGCTGGCCAGATGCAGGGCGCCGGCGGTTCTCACCGTCGAATCGGCGCCACCGCCCGCGACCAGCGCCGGCGCAGCCAGCGTCACGGCGGCGTCGCCGAAATCGAGACTGCCGGTGCCGCGGCCGGAAATCATCTGCGTTGCCCGCGCATCGACGCTGGCGAAGCCGGCGAACTGCGCATCGCCGGCACCGACGTTCAGCACGCCGGCGTCGAGATGCAGGGCGGCGGCCGACGTCATCGCCGGAGCGGCGGCACTGCCGTTCAGCTCGTTGCCCAGCGTCAGTGTCCGTGCGGCGAGATGCACGTCATGGCCGTCGCCGACGAAGCGCGCGGCGCTGAGGCCGAGATCGGTTTCGTCCAACGCCAGATCGAGCGCGCCGACGAAATCCATCGCGCCGCGGCTGCGCAGGGTGATGCTTTCCGCGTTGCCGAACTGCGCGAGCGTTTCAGGGCCGATGACCAGACCGCTGCGGCCCTCGGCGTCGGCCGCGGTGGCGACGATGCTGACCAGTGAACCGTTGGCGTCGATCGCCTTGGCCTGCAGGAGCGCCGTGGCATCGAGCCGCGTGTCGCCGGTGGCGTCGAGCGACAGCGCCGCGCCGCCGTCCAGCGTGGCGCCGGCACCGATCTGCAGAAGGCCGCCGTCGCCGCTGATGTTGCGGCGGTCGACGAGCACCGGCGCACCGTTGGAGAGGCGCAGCAGCGCGCCGTCGCCAGAGATGCCGGCGTTGCCGCTGCTGTCCTCATCGCGGCCGATGCGAATCGGCACGCTCGACGTTTCCGGCACCTTGCCTTCGGCGCGGATCACACTGCCGCTTTCGATGTGCAGGCCGTCGCCCTCGGCGCCGCTGCCGCCATTCGTCACCAGCAGGATTTCCGGCGCGCCGAGCGCCGAGTTCTGATCGTTGCTGACGACGACGCTGCTCGCCTGCGCATCGATCGTCACGCCGCTGCTGTCCTGGCTGCGTGCACCGCCGATCAGCAGGCTTTCGGCGCCGAGCGCGTTGAGATCGGCGACGTCGAGCTGCAGATAGCCGTCGCGCGCGCCAGCACCGCCGCCGCTGATCTGAATGCGCGCCGAGGCGATGTCGACCTGCGCGCCGGCGCCGCCCTCGCCCGCCGCCGTCTGCAGGCTCGCACCGAGACTCAGCGAATCCGACGCGGCGAGCGTGAGTCTGCCGGCGTCGACCGGCAGGCGCGGCACGGCGGTGCCCTTGTCCTGCGCAAGCTTGGCGAAGTAAGCGTTCGCGCTGGTGACGGCGTACTCGGAGTACTGGCCCCAGACCTCGCGCGACTGCACGAGGAACGCCGTGCTGCGCGCGTCGCGGGCACCCGTCAACGTGTCGGCGTAGTAACCGGAAACGCGCAGCGTGCCGTCGGCGAGCCGCGTGCTGCCCGTCACATCGAGCGCGCCGGTGTCCTGCACGACGCGATAGGCGCCGGGCAGCGTCGCATACCGCGCCGGCATCAGCGTGTAGACGCCGGCCGGGATGCCGGCGGCGCCGGACAGATAGACGGCCTGGCCGACCCGCACGTCGCCGCTGTCCAGCGAAGGATCGTAAGGCGCGACGGACGCCTGGCTGCCGGGCACGAGCGCGTAGACGGCACGGCCGTCCGCATACAGCGGCACTGCGGTCGGCGTGGTGCCGGAGTACACGGTATTGGTGCGCGACAGCACATCGCGCGATCCGCCGGCACCGGGGATCCACTCCGTCGCGTACAGATCGCCGCCGCCCTCGAGATCGACGGTCGCCCCGGCATCGAGCGCCACGTCGGTGCCGGCGATGGTGATCTGCTTCTCCGGCGGCGCGCCGAGGTTGGGATAGCTCGTCTGGCCGGGGCTGCCGTGGTCCTGCCAGTCGACCTGATCGACCGTCACGCCCCAAGGCACCGTCTGCCCGTCGAGCGAGACCGAGGTGAGACTGCCGTCCGCCAGATGCACCGATTGCGTCGCCACGTACGGCGCGTTGCCGAAGGCCGCGCGCAGGCCGGCGTCGTCCGCATCGTCGACGCCGAGCACGATGCTGCCGGCCGGCGCGCGCAGCGTGCCGCCCTGCTCGATGTGCGTGGCGTCGAGCAGCAGCCGGCCGTTCGCCGACAGGGGCGTCTGCGCGTCCGCGCCCTTGCCTTCGATCGTGATCGTGGTGTCCGCTCTCTGTCCGGTCAGCGGATCGACCGCGCCGCTGGCGACGATCGCGAAAGCGTTGTCGGTCGCCGGATAGATCTGCGCGGCGCTGAAAGTGAGATCGCCGGCCGTCAGCAACTGGCCGCTCAGCGCCGTCGTGCCGCTGTAGGCGTCGTCGGCGTCGGTACGGAAACGGATGTCGCCGCTGCTGCGGAATTCGGCGTCGGTGAAGTTGCGCAGCGTGAGGCGGCCGCCGATGTCGACGAAGTCGCCCGACACTTCCAGCGTCGCGCCGGCCGGCGCGGGCAAGGTGCCGGACAAGGCCGTCCGGTTGTTGGCCCCGTAGATTTCCACGTACGGCGCGTCGAGCACGACCTGCGTATCGACCGCGGGCGCGGCGCCGACGTCGCTGCTGCCTTCCGGCAGTGCGACGAGTGATGAGGCGTTGATCGTCAGCGAACGATCCAGCGCCAGATGCACGTCGCCGGAGAACGCGACGGGCGTCAGCAGTTGCCAGTTCAGCGTGCCGACGCCGGTGCTGTCGCCGCCGAGATGCAGATTCTCGATGCCGGAGCCGGCGAGCCGATCGACGGCCAGATGCAGAGCGCCCGATGCCTGCTCCTGATCGGGTTCGACGTCGTCGCCCGGCTGCAGGCCGTCGGGCAGCAGCCGGCCGCTCTGCTGCAGCACGATGACCGGGCTGCCCGGCTGCGGCGTGCTGCCGCCCTTTTCGGGAATGATGCTGAGCGTGCCGCCTCTCGCCTGCTCGCTGCCGCCGTGCGCGCCGATCGTCGCGTCGAGGTACAGGCCGTCGCGCGCACCGATGGTGATGCTGCCGGCGTCGCTCCAGATGTCCTGCGTGCTCAACACCGCGCCGGTGCGCCCGCGCTGGACCAGATCGTAACGATCGCTGCTGCCCGACACGTCGATGCGTGCCCCTTCTTCGGCAACGACATAGCCCTGATTGTTGTCGAGGATCACGGCGCCGCCGTCGAGCACTTCGCCGGTGCGCGGCACGACGAGGCCGTCGGCGGTGGCGACCGGGGACGCCAGCGGATCGATCAGCGAGATGCCGGAGACATCGAGCAGGCTGTCGGCGCCGAGCCAGACCGAACGATTGCTGCCGGTGGTGGGATTCACCGCCAGCACCGGATCGACGAGCGAGCCGTCGCTGCCGCTGCCCGACAGCGCGATCGTGCCGCCGCGTGCAACGATGCTGCCGCGCACCGTCACCTGGCCGCCGCCCAGCGTCACGCTCGGCCCGCTGCCGGCGCCGCCGCTCTCCGCCACGATGCTCGCGCCCTTGCCGAGCAGCGTCGTGCCGCTGACGCCGTCGTAACTCGGCTGCGGCGAAGACTGCGAGCCTTCGGTACGCCAGTTCAGGTAGCCGCCGGACCACAGGGAAAAATTCGTCGACGTGCGGCGATAGGCATCGAGCGTGCCGACGCTCGCATAGGCGCCGCCCGTCAGATCGGCGCCGCTGGGCGCTTGCAGGATGGACGCGTAGTTCGGCAGCCAGTTCTGCTGCGTCACGTGCAGCTGCGTGCCGTCGGCGACCGTCGCGTCGTAGTACGCGCCGAGGTCATAGCTGGCGAAGCCGTTCCCGTTGAAGAACTGCGGATCCAGCCACAGCGCGTACGGTGCCGCATCGGCGGGATCGCCGCCGATCTGGATGCCCAGCGCGCGCAAGCTCAGCGTGCCGCCCTGCGAGAAACCGTAGGCACGGAGTGTTCCGTCGAGCTGCAGCCTGCTTTGCACTGGTTGGCTGCCCGGCACGAGTTCCACGGCAGAGTTGGCGGAACTGCCTGTGTACACGGCGAGACGGATGCTGCCGCCTGCGCCCTGCGCGACGCCGTCGCCGTTCACCGCAAGCTTGCCGTCGGGCCGGACATAGCCGCCGCTCGACGCGTCGAGCACGCTGCCCGCTTCCAGCACGAGCGAACCCGAGGTGTCGATGTTCTGCGCGCTCAGCGCGCGCTGCGTGGTCAGCGCAATGCTGCCGCCGTTGAGGGTCGCGGTACCGCTGCGTTCGTCGATCTCGCGGTATGCGTCGTTCACCCACTCGCCGCTCGCATCGAGGACGGCGCCGGCGCCGACGACCAGATCGCCGTTACCGTGCAGGCCGGACGCATCGGCCGGCAGCGTATTCGGCGCGGTGGACGTCAAGCCGGTGGCCACGACGTTGATGTGGCCGGACGCTGCGGAGAGATCGCCGTCGATCGTGACCCTGGCGCCGGTCAGGGAAATCGTGCCGCCAGGCTGCACGCTGAGATGTGCATTCTCGGCGACTTCGACCTGTCCGTTCTGCTGCGAGACGCCGATCTTCGAGAAGCCGGCCTCGCTCAGCTGCGAGGCGGACAGCGTGGTCCAGTAGCGGACGTTGTGCGGATCGTTCGGATCCCTGGCGAGCATCTCCGGCGTATCGAGCGAGGTGGAGGCATCGAAATTCGCCGCGATGTCGTTCAGGTGCGGCGCTTCGTCGCTGATGAGGTAATTGCCGTTGGTCTGCGTCTGCAGATACGTATCAAGTATTTCGTTGTTTGGTCCGTAACCGACGGTACCGACTTGTCCGGCACCGTTGATCGCGAGCGTTCCGCCATCGGGCAACAGCCCGCTCTGTACCTGATACCGGCCAGCGAAAGCAGCGGCCGATACCGAACCGTCGAGAATCGCCGTGCCGGCCCTGATGTTCAGCGTGCCACCGTCGCCGCCGACGATGTAGTCGCTTTCGTAATGGCCGAGGCGGCCGCTGAGCAAGGGATCCGTGTACGTGTCGGTGATGTTCCAGCGCGGCTGGCTGCGTACGTACTGCCCGGCGATACCGATGTACGTCATGTTGGGATCGGCGCTGGCGATATCGTAAATGCGGCCGTCGGCGCCCAGCAGGCGCGTCGTCTGCACGGTGCCGCCCAGATAGTGCACGTAGCCGCCGTCGAGATTGAGCAGCGAGCCGCTCGCCGTCAGGACCTCGCGCCCGGTGAGGTTCAGCGTCCCGCCGTTGACCAACAGCTGGTCGACGGTCCGCGGCACGAGCTCGGCGTAACCGCCGACATTCGCCAGCGGCGTGCCGATCCAGGCCAGCCCATCAGCGCGCGTGCCGGATTCGCGCGCATCGATGACGATGGGCTGCGTGTACAGCACGCCATCGCGCTGCAGCGGCGAATCGGCCAGCTCATTCAGGCCGAGACGCGGGACAGTAACGGCATTCGCGGTCATCGCCAGTCGCACGTCGGCGAGACCGGAAACATCGATCGTTGCGCCGTCATCGGCGTATATCCGGCCCAGCACGAAGGAATCGCCGGGGTCATCGGTATACCCCGGCGGAACGACGGCAGTCACCGTCACGTTCGCGCCGGGCGCTTCCAACAAAGACCCGCCCTGGAACGTCACTGATCCGCCTTTCAACAAAATCGAACCGGTCTGAAAGGCCGCGTCGGCGGACGCTGAAGACGTCGTGGTCGCACCATTGCTGTCGGGCAACATCGCCGTGAGCGAATCGGCGGAAAAAACGATTGAGCCCACCATCTTGGCGACGCTGCTGGGATTGCTGGTCTCGCCCATGAACGCGCCGATATGAATGCTTCCCGGCTGGCTGACGCTCGTCGAGCTGGCCACCACGCCGGCCTGGGTGACGTCGCTCCCGAACAGGCTGACGTCGCCGCGTCGAGCCTGAATCAGGCCCGTATTCGTGAGATCCGTCGTGACAAAGTAGTTGCTGCCTGAAGCGTTGGAATAGACCTCATTGAGCAGATCGAAATCCAAGAGCCGGTTTCCTGCCGCGACAACGCCTGATCTGAGCGCAAGCGCCGATGCAAGATAGACTTGTCCATCGTCCGCGACGATCGTGCCGGCGTTTTCTACGTCCGGAGCCGCAACGAGGACGTAGCCGAGTTTCCCGGCGTGGATCGAAGCTCCGGCTTCAAACACGACGTCCCCGGATAACGGCATCTCGGGAGTGTTCGTGGTGATCCGTGTCGAAGCATCGTCAAGCTCTCCACCCGGACTGACGAGGACGTTGTGTTCACTGCCGATGCCGCTGTTCAGCAACTTCGCATCGCTGACCGCCCGGTCGTTGCTGAACAGATTCAGCGACGACGCCAGGAACGAATGCACGTTCACCTGGCTGGCGCCGCCGAAGATGATGCCGTTGTTGTTGATGACGTAGACCGAGCCTTCGGCCTTGATCGAACCGAGAATCTGGCTCGGTCGCGCGCTCGGATCGAGCACGCGGTTGAGCGCGACCCAGGTGTTGCTGCCGTCGCTCTGGGTGCCGGCGCTCTGATCGAAGTGCAGCGTGGTTTCGCGGCCGACGTTGAAGGTCTCCCAGTTGAGGATCGCCTTGTTCGCGGTCTGCTCGACCGTGACCGTAATCTTGCCGTCGCTCGCCGTCTGTGTCGGACGCTCGGCGCCCTGCCAGAGCGTCGGATCGCTGTCGGCGCCGGCCGCGACCTGCAAGCCGCCGGCCTGCAGGCCGTTGGGCACCGTGCTCGGCCCGCTGAGGGCCAGCTGGCGCGCGGCGTTCTGCGCCGCCTGACCATTTGCCAGCATCTCGGCCGCGCGGCTCAGGTTGGTGATGGAGCGCTGCGCGCGCACCAGCGCCTGATCCGGCGTGACGACGCGGCCTGCGAGATTATTCATGGAGCCGGCCGCCGGCGGGGCGCCGCTGGCGCGGCCGGGCGCCGGCGCAGCGTTCTGCTGGGCCGCGAACCATGCCGGCGAACCGAACTGCGCGCCCCAGGCGCCGCTGGAGAGCATGGTCAGGCCCATGCCGCTGTAAAGTGCGAAGCGGCGCAGTCGGCCTTGCGCGGAAAGCGGTGATGACGGAGCTGCGACAGTGGCTTTTCGTTGACGCGACGGAGTGCGGGGCATGATCGTCTCCAAGCTCAGTGAATCAGCGGCGGCCGATAGCTCGGCTGCGGTGGGCGCTGCGGATAGACGGAACGTCCGAAGTTGCCGCCCATGCGAATGCGCATGGCGGTCTGGTTGTAGAGGCCCTGGCCCGGCGCGCTCTGCGGCAGGCCGCCGGCGACGATGCCGTCCATCAGCTCATGCTCGGTTTGCTGACGAGCGACGAGCGCGGTCAAGTCGGCGTTGACGCAGGCATAGTTGTCCACGCCCGGCGCGACGCAACTACCCGCCGACGGCCGCGCTTTCACCACCACTTCCGGAACGGCATCGTCGGCGCTGCTCGCTGCTGCGATGAGCAGCAGCGCAATACCAGAGGCGACGCAGACCTTGCGCATCTCAAGCCTCCTCGGCGACCGCCGGCTGCCGCAAATGCAGCACCAACTCGCGGATCAGGTGATCCCAGAGCTCGCACTGCGCGCGGAGGTGCTGCGCGCTGACGCCGCCGGCAACGAGTACGTCCATGGTCACGTGCAGGAAGCGCTCGTTGCGTACTAGGCGTACGAAACGTTTGGCGTGATTCCAGCGGTTGAGTACGCTGTCCGGCAGCGCGCCTTCGATGCGGATCGAAGCGTGGAAGCTGAAATCAAGATATTGCTGCTGCTCGTTCGGCTGGCTGACGAACTCGATTGAGAACACCAGCCCCTGCACGGCGCTGCGCACGCGCGGACGCTTGGCGTCGTCGGCCAGTTCGGCCCGGAAGCCGGCGGCCTGCAGCGCAGCGACCACGTCCGACGGCGCGACCGCGGGCAACAGCGTCGGCCTGCCCACATCCGCATTCGTTTCGCTGCTGCCGTTCTTGCCTGTACTCATGTCTCTTCTCCTCAGTGCTGGTCAGGCGCAGAGCCGCTGCCCGGATCGTCGGCGCGCAGATCGACCAGTCTGGCGTGGTACTGCTGGGCGAGCGCTTCGAGTCGCACGCGATGAATGCCGGTGACGGGCTCCGCATCGCGAAGCGCGTCCCAGACTCCCTTGTCGCGGTAGCGCATCAGCAGGTCCTGGCCGATGCCGACGAGTTCGGCGTTGTCGCGCTCGCAGGTTTCGGCGCGCGTGACGAGCGTCTGCTGTTGCTGATCGAGCTGTTTCGCCTGAGCTTCCCGCAGCTGCAGAAGCTGAGCGGCCTTCTCGTAGGCCTGCTTCCCTTGTTCGAGCGCTCGATCGCGCTCCTCGAGCGTCCGGCGCAGGCCGGCCGACTCCTTGCGCGCGCTGCGCAGCGCGGCATCGTCCGTTCGTGGTGCAGCCGGTCCTGCTTCGCTTTTCGCGGCGAGCCGCTCCTGCAGTTCGGCGAGCTGCGCACGCAACTGGGCGTTCTGGGTTTGCGCGTCGCGCAGCTCGACGGCCGTCTGGCGCAGCATGTCGCGCAGGCGCTTTTCGGCCTCGCTGCCTTGCGCATGCGCGATCGACGCAGCGGCCAGCGCGACGGCGGCGGCGACGGTCATGTAGGCGATCCGGCTCGTCATGGTCAGAAGCGCGCGTTGACGTCGAACTGCAGGACATCGATCGCCAGCGGCTGACCGCTGATTTCGGTCGCGCTGAGCCAGCGCAGGCTGAGCCAGGCGTTTTGCGTGAACCCGAAGCTGCCGCCGATGTAGAAACCCTTGGCGTTCGTACCGCCGAGATGGAAGTCCGAATCGGTGAAGGCGTCGAGCGCGGCGTCGGACTCGAGATAGCGATAGCCGCCGGTCACGTTCCACTGTCCGGGTTCTCGGACTTTCGGATAGCCGACCGTGAACTGGCCGGTGAAGGCACGGTTGCCGCCGTTGAGAATGCCGGTAAGGGGGTCGTAGTTTGTCGCCAGAATCGGTTTGAGTTCCCGCATGTCGCTGCGGTGATAGCCGAGATTGGCGAGGTACTCGCCGTCGATCAGCAGCCGCCACGGGCCGTTCAGCGCGATATCGAGCTTGGCCGTGAAATCGACGATGTGGAACGACGGGGCCAGGCCGAAGTACTGGTACTGCGGGCCGTCCGGATCGTTCGGATTGGCGCCGAGGTCGCGCAGCGCGAACAGCGTGTTGCCTTTCTGCAGAAAGCCGGCCCGCGAACTGTCGGTGTCGCATGGCGACGCGCTGGTATAGGCCGGGCACAGCGGCGACGAACGCTTGCCGCGCATCTTGTCGAAGTAGTAGTAGGCGAAACCGCCGCGCGCCTCGACGCGCGGCGCGATGCGCCATCCGGTCCCGAGCTGTACGCCGTACAGCCATTTGTCGCGGCTGCCGGCCTTGACGGCGCTGGTCGACGGAAAATCGAAGGCCGTGTTCTCCACCGGAAAAGCGCCGAGCGTGGCGAACGGCGACAGCACGTCGCCGTCGTACTTGTATTGCAGGGCGACGCCGTCGAAGTTCAGATCGTCGTCCCAGATCAGCTCGGTCGACAGCCAGGGATTCGGCATGCGCCCGCCCCAGATCGACCAGCTTTTCGACGGCTTGTAGTTCAGATACGCGCGGTCGACGACAAAGCTCAGCTTGTTGAAGTCGGTGCCGAGCGTCTGATTGGTGGAAACCGGATTGGTCGTATTGCCGCTGGCGAAGCGCATGCCGACGGTGAGATCGTCGGACACCTTGGCCTTCAGGCCGACGCGCGCACGCGCGCGCATCATGTTGCGGTCGTCGGTCGTATTGAACAGCGGCGGCAGCGTCTGATTCGTGTCCGGATTGACGTCGTACGGTGCGCCGCTGTTGATGGCCTGGTAGTTGACGAAGAAGGGCGAGTTGCCCGAATCGAAGGCGTCGAGTTCGTAGCGCAGGCGCAGATCGCCGTCGAGGCTGATGCGCTTGAGCCAGCCGGGATAGGCGTTCGGCTCCGCCCAGTTCTCGTTCTTCGCCGTCTCCAGCACTTTCTGCTGAATCTCGGCCTGCATCTTCTGCTTCTCGGCTTCCGGCACGTAAATCACGCGCACGTCGCCGCCTCTCGGCTTTGCCGGCTCCGTCGTCTGTGCCGGCGTCCCGCTCCCGGCGGCACCCTTTGCCTGTTCCTGCGCCTGCAGCTTGCGGATCAAGGCCTCGGCATCCTCCCGCGGCAGCGCGTTGTGCTTGACGAGCAGGCGGATCAGTTCTTCGGTGATGCCATCGGAACCCGCGCCGGCATTGCCGGCGTCGGCGGCGGCCGCCAGCATCGGCAGACCGAGCAGCAGCCCGGCGACACCGATGCGAAATCCGGCCAGCGCACGCGCCGCGTGGCGGATGGGGTCGGCAGCGAAAGTCATGGTCTTTACTCCCTGTGAGCTTCTCGATGGATCACGAGGCGCTGATGCGCGTCGCGATCGGTTGCGGCATGTCCTTGGGCGGCGGCTGCGGCAGCTGCGGCATCGCTTCGATGGTGCTGACGATCAGCCGGTCGATTTCCGGCTTCCCCGACGACTCGAGCAGTTCGACGCGCTGCACGGCGCCCGTCTCGTCGAGCCAGATCAGCGCCGGAATCTCCCAGCGTGCGTCGTAAAGGCGGCGCTGCTTCTGCAGCGCCTGACTGATGCGCCCCTGCAGCAGGGCCGAGTACCACCCGAAACGACTGCCGCCACCTCCGCCGCCACCGACGAAGTCGCCGCCGCCCGGACGTCCGGCGAGACCGAAGCCGTCGGCGGCGCCCTGCCCCTGCACATCGAGCGCCGGCGGGCCCGGCGGCTCGTCGCTCGGCTGCGGCGTCGTCTGTTCCTGCGGCGCTTGCTCGGTGAACTGCGGCTGCGGCTTTTCCTCGACCATCCTGGTCTCGGGCGGCGGTGGCGGCGGCGGCGGTGGTGGCAGCTCGATGACGCGCATCTGCACGACCTGCGGTTCCGCCTTGCGCGGCACAGCCGAACCGCGGCCGAGCAGATAGACGCACGAGCCGATCAGCGCAATGACGACAAGCGCGCCAAAGCCGTAGCCGGCGTAGCGAGTCAGGCGTGGCGCAGATGCGCGATTCATGCGGCCTACTTGACGAGCTTCTGCGTGACGAGGCCGAGCTGCGTGATGTTGAGCTGGGCCAGCAGCGCCAGTACGTCCACCACGTTCTGATACTGCGTGGTGCCGTCGCCGCGCACCACGACCGGCAGCTCGGGATCGACCGCCTTCTTCTGGCGCAGCCGCTCCGCCAGTTCGTCGAGCGTCACCGGCACGGCATCGAGGAAGATCTTGCCGCCGTCGGTGATGGTGATCGCGACCGTCTTCGGCTTGGCAAGACTGGGCGTATCGCTGGCCTTGGGCAGGTTGACCTTGATGCCCTGCACCGCCGCCGTGGTCATGACGATGAAGATGATCAGCAGGACATACGCCAGATCGAGCATCGGCGTGATGTTGATGTCGTCGTACGGCTTGTCGTCGGATTGCAGCTGCATGGCGCTAGTCCTCGGCGGCGAGCGCACGCCGCGCGCGCGGCTCCTTGTAGCTTTCGGCCATGCGCGTGATGAACGCGTCGACGAACACCTGCATCTGCGCCGTGGTGTCCTTGATGCGCGTCAGCAGGTAGTTGTAGCCGAACAGTGCCGGTATGGCGACGGCGAGGCCGGCGACCGTGGCGACCAGCGCCGCGGCGATGCCGGGTGCGATCGAGTTGACGTTGACGTCGCCGGCCATGGCGATCGCGGCGAAGGTGATCATCACGCCGATGACCGTGCCGAGCAGGCCGAGAAACGGACCGCCGCTGATGGCGATGGTCAGCAGTACCATCGAGCGGTTCAGCTGCTGGGTTTCCTGTACGAGGGACTGGTCCAGCTCGGCGCGAATCGCCTCGATCGACTGTGCCGACAGGTACGCGGACTTGCGGCCGTCACTGCTGTTGTCGCCCGCCAGCCGCTGACGCAGCTCGGTGACGCCGGTGTTGAACATGCGGAACAGCGGGGCCTGCAGGATCACGCGGCGGCGCGCGTCGTCGAGCTCGCCGCCGACCGACATGCCGCCGGCGAGCTGATGGCTCAGCGCGCTGAAATCGCTGGCCACGGCGCGGAACAGCTCCAGGAAGGAACGATTGGCGCGCACGGCGGCGTGCACCTGGCGCGTCTTGCGCACCATGACGATCCAGCTGATCAGCGCCATCACGCCGAGCAGCGCGATGATCACCCAGCCATCGACCGTCACCGAGCGCAGGATCACGCCGACGTAGCCCGATCCCCAGGATGAAAGCTGTTCGTCGGCGCCGTAGCGCAGCAGGCTGTCGTTCGGCCCCTGGTTCAGCGCGGCGATGCGCAACCAGCCCGCGTCGCGCGCCACGCGTGCGATGCCGAGCTCGTCAATGCTGCCGATGAAACCTGCCGCGGCGTTCTGCGCGTCGCCGCCCAGCGTCGCGCTGCCGCCGAGCGCCGGCAGCGACGCGGCGAGCTCCGGTCCGGCACGGCCATCGACATACAGCGTCGCGCGATCGCCGCCCGCCACGACCGCAAGGTGATGCCAGCTCTTCGCCGTCAGCGGCTGCGTGGCCGGCGTCTGCCGCGCACCGCCGGCGACGTCGCTGATCAGCAGATATGGCGCACCGCCGGACAGGCCGACCACGAATGCGGCAGCACCGTCACGGCGCGCATAGATCACGCCGTCGCTGTTCGCCGACGCCGGATTGACCCAGGCCGACCAGGTGAGATGACCGCCGCCGGCGAACGCCAGTGCCGCCGAGGCCGGCAGCGCGACGCTGGCGCGGCCGTCGAAGCGTGCGCCGGTGCCGATCAATGCAGCGTCGTCGGGCGTGGCGATCGAGGCCGAATGATTCGCGTAGCCGGTCGCATCCTGGGCCGGCGTACCGCGCTCGGCGAAGTGATAGACGAGAACCTGATCGGGATCGTAGCTCGCGCGCGCATCGCTGCCGTCGCTCGCCTTCGCGTTGCCGTAGTACATCCAGAGCCTGGTCGGCGCGCCGGCCTTGAGCTGCGGCAGCTGCACCCAGACGAAGGCGAGATTGAAGACCGCGTCGAATTTTTCGATGTGATACTTGAGCGGCGTCTTGTCGTCCTCGGCGATGAAGCGCAGATCGGCGCCACCCGGCGCAGCGTCCTCGAAGCGGAACACACCCTCGTGCAGGCGGATCAGCACCGGTATGCCGTTCTCGCTCGCCTGCACTTCGGCGCCTTCGGCGCTCGGATCGACGACGATCTCCTTGCGAAACGACCAGTCCTGGTTCCACCACGCCCAGGACGCGGTCGGCGCCAGCAGCGCGCCGCAGGCCAGCAGCAGCGCCACGCGCAAGGCTGTCGAGATGGTTCTTGCTTTCATTGCCACTCCCTCGCCACTAAAAATCGGTCCATACGCGGAACAGCGCGCGACTGTCCCAGGCCTGCGTTGCCGGCCCGTCCTTGAACGGCGCCGCCCATGTCAGTGCTCCGTGCAACGCGCTCCAGAGCTGCAGATCAAGCCCGATGCCGCTACTGGCGATCGACACTTCCGCGTCCTGATCGGGTGTCGCGTCGCGCAGATTGAGCTGTGCGCCGTCGACAAAGGCATACACGGCAAACTGCTTGATGAAGCCGCTCTTGGAAAACAGTGAAGGACCATGGAGCTCGAGCGAAGCGTCGACGCCCTGGTCCCCGAGCACCTCGGCTTCCAGATAGCCGCGCACGCTGTCGAGGCCACCTGCGCTGAACTGTTCGTTGCTGATCAGCGCCTCGTCCGTGATTTGCCCGCCGAGCCGCGCACGCAACTCGAAGCCGGCCGGCAGCGATAGGCTTTGTTGCAGCGAGGCGCGAACCGAGAACTGCTGGCCGCGCGCATACGAGCGATTGAGCATGAATACCTCGCTGTCGCTGCCCCAATCGCGCATCGCGAAACGCGCGCCAATGTCGAATTGCGTCGTCGCGCTACCTTGACGGAGCACGCCGCTGTAACCCAGCGCGAAGGGGTAGTACTCGATGGGCGTGACGAAGCTGTCGCCCTTGAGCGAAACGCGGTTGCGGAAGCGCTTGTAGTCGACGCCGAAGCTGATGGAGCTGTAGAAGGTTTCCGTCGCCGGAAAAGCCCAGACACCGCGTACGCCGATGACCGTGCCGTTGCCAACCACGTCGGTGCCACCGACCGTCGACACATTGCTGTCCGAGCGCAGGCCGCTCAGCAGCAGGCTGAACGGACTCGACCCGAATCGTGCAAGGTAGGAGCCGTAGAAGACGCGCGCATCTTCGACGTTCTCCGGTGCAGTCTGATACGAGAGATTCAGGCTGTGACCGCGCTGCCAGAGGTTGTCGTACGACACGCTGGCGAGCGCCCGCAGTGAACTGGTGTCCTGGCTCTTGCGATTGTTGAGCTCGAACGAGCCGTGCAATGGCAGGTCGTCGTCGACCACGAGGTCGACATCCACTGTGCCTGGTGCCGAACCGGCCTTCAGCGCCGGCGTGACGCGACGATCCGACTGCTGATTGACGGCGACGATGTCCGTCTGCACCTCGTCGAAGTCAGGGACCTTTCCTTCGGCGAGCGAAGGTACCTGCTCCTTGATCCGCTCGATGGAGTGATATTTGGAACCGATCACGTTGAGATGCCCAACGCTCGCTTCCACCACATCGAGACGCACGACGCCATCGTGGACGGTCTGCTGCGGAATCGCCACGCCGACGGTCTTGTAGCCGCGTTGCCGGTAAGCGGCTTCGAGTGCAGCGCGCGCCTGGTCGACGTCGTCCGGAGAGCGAGACGGGCCGAGATAAGGGGCCAGCGCTTCGGCGATCGCGCTATCATCGAGCACCGTATTACCGCTGACGTAGTACTCCCAGACATCAAGTCTGGCGGTGCCACCGCTTGTGCCGGATTCGGCGGCTCGCACGAATGGCACGCCTGGCGCGCAGCTCACAGCCGCATACACAAAAAATGCGGCCATACGCGGCCGCAAATGACGCGTGAACTCCCTCATGGATTTCCCAATCGCGAAAGCACGGTTTGCTTTCTCGTTCGGGACCCTAGGCCGGCTCTTTTACAGTTCTGTTGCGTACTCGCCGCGCTTCACAGATACCTAAGCCGGTCCCGCATTACTCTGCCAAGCTATTGATTTACAGTCCGAGCTGCGACGTACGGGCGGTCGCTATCTTTACGTTTCCTTAAGGTTCGGCGTGCTGTTGCGCAAAAGCCGGCGTCAGAACCGCGGCAGCGGTAGATGGATATCCGCCTCGAAACCACCGCCTTGGCGATTACGGAAGCTAACGCTGCCGCCGCAAGCGGTCACGCAGTTGCGAACCGTCGCCAAGCCCAGGCCGATGCCGCCGCTCGATCGACTGCGTGCCGCTTCCGGCCGATAGAAGGGATCGCCGAGCTTGAGCAACGCCAGCTCCGGAACACCGGGTCCACGATCCATCACGCGCAGCGAGACGTGCTGCTGTGATCCGTGCGCGACGATTTCGATCGGACCCCGTTCTGTGCCCGCGTAGCGCAAGGCGTTGCGCACGAGATTGCCGAGCGCGCGTCCAAGCAGCGACGCATTGACGTGCACCTGGATGGAGTCCGGCACGTTGACCAGCACGTGGTCGCGAGCACTTTCGCGGCGCAGGACGTCCAGCACGAAACCCTGTAGCGAATACGGCAGGGGCGGTTGGCGCGCATCGCCGACCACGCTGGCACGCGAGAAGGCGAGCAGTTCGCCAAGCAGCTCGGACATCAGCTGCACCTCCTCGTGCACGTCCCCGAATGCCGGCCGTGCACGCTCGTCGATGAGATTCTCGAGCAATCCGAGGCTCAGCTGCAGCCGGCCGAGCGGTGACGATACCTCGTGCGCAATATCGGCGAGAAAGTTCTTCTGGCTACTGACGAATCCTTCGAGACGGCTGCCAACGTTATCGACGGCCTGCGCGAGACGGCCGAGCTCGTCCTGCCGTTCGATGCCGGTACGCGCGTTGAATTGCCCGTTGGCAATACGTTCAGTGGCACGCAGCAGACTTGATATGGCGTCCGCCAATGACCACAGCAGCGGCGTCCATAACAGAATCGACAGCACGATCAGCAGTAGGGCTGCACCAAGCCAAGGCGTCGTGTCGAGAAAAAACAGCAAGCGGCTGAAACTCCGTGTGCTGGCCAGTACAGTGACGGGCGCCAACCGGCCGTTGAGGTCCGGCATCGCCGCGCGAACGCCGATCCAGTAGCGATCGCCGACATGCAGCAGAAAGTGCTGGCGCTGCAATTCCCGTCTGTCGAGCGGCGGCCAAGGCGGCAGGTCGATACGGCCGCGATCCTCTGGCATCAGCGCCGCAAGATTGCCGAGCAGAGGGCCCGGAATCGTCGAGAAAACGAGAATCTCCGTGCGCGCCAGCTCTTGCTCGACTTCGCGAGGCGGATCAAGCTCATCACCAGCCAACTGGCGTCCGGCGGCGTCGAAAATGCAGAACTGCAGATGATGGGCGTCGTCGTAGCGCTGCAAGCCGACTTTGATCTCGCGGCTGACGACGGGGCCTACTTCGGCGACCAGATCGTCGGCGATGTCTTGCAGACGTTCGCGCGTCGAGTGGGTTAGCAGCACGCTCCAGCCCAGTCCGTAGCGCTCTGGAAAAAAGAAGAACGCGGCCCAGCAAACCAGGAGCAGGTTGGCGATCAGCCAGACGACGAATTTTCCGTAGAGCGGAACAATGCGCTTCACGACAACGGTCGCTGCGACGCCACCAGCATGTAGCCGATGCCGCGAACCGTCCGGATGAACCGCGGTTCCTCGGCATGGTCGCCCAGCTTTTTGCGCAGTGTGGAAATGTGGACGTCCAGCGAGCGGTCATGCAGTTGGAAACGCCCGAGCGCACGAACATCGTCGATCAGTTCCTCGCGCGGCTTCACGGCGCCGCGTGTGCGCGCCAAGCATAGGAGGATGCCGAACTCCACCGGAGTCAAGGGTACCGTCGTGCCGCCAACGAAGGCTTCGTGCGAATGCGGCTGCAGTCTCAGTTCCCCGGCAACGAGTGAGCCGTCGGCCTGCCAGCCGTCATGCGAGATGCTCGACTGTGCGCGGCGCAGCAGGGCCTTTATTCGCGCCAGCAGTTCGCGCGACGAGAAGGTCTTCGGGACGTAATCGTCCGCGCCAATTTCAAGACCGACGATGCGGTCGAATTCGTCGCCGCGTGCCGTCAGCATCAGCACCGGCACCGAGGATTGCGCACGAATGCGCTTGAGCACCTCGAAGCCGTCCATGCGCGGCAACATGATGTCCAGGATGACCAAATCCCAGGGCTCCGCGCTGACGCGGCCAATCCCCAGCCAGCCGTCGGACACCGTGGTTACCGCGTAGCCCAACGGCTCCAGGTGGCCAGCGAGCAGACGACAGAGCTTCGCGTCGTCATCGATTAGTAGGATTTTCGCCGTCGAGCGCAAGCCGTTGAGGCCAATCGGCGCCACGCCCATGTCTGCTGCCCTCCCCGGTCGACGACAAGAATAGAATTGCAACGACAAATTGTTACGTTTTCTTTGCGGGGAAGCGCGCGCCGCACTCACCCGATTTACCATCGGTAATCCCCCCGCTTTCAGCGGTCGCCAAAAGTGGAGCTAAGCGGCCAAGGCAAGTTTCTGCATTGGTGTGATGCCGCCAAGCGCCATGTTCGGGCGCTCATGGTTGTAAGTCCAGAGCCAGCGCGTGGCCTTGTCCTGCACCTGCTCGCCAGCTCCCGATAGATCCGGTACCAAGGCGCCGGTCGACTTCGACTTCAACTACACGCCGGTCTCGGATCAATATCCGGCCTCGGCGCCGGGCCGCTACGTGACGTCGGAAGGCGACACGCTGCGCAAGGTTGCGCTGACGGTATGGGGCGATGCTGACCTGTGGTACCTGATCGCGGATGCCAACGGGCTGAGCGGCTCCGAAGCATTGCCGGACGGGCTGTCGCTGATCATTCCGAACCGGGTCAGCAACGTCCACAACAACAGCGAGACGTTCAAGCCGTACAACGCCGCCGAGATCATCGGCGACGTCACGCCGCAGCCGCCGGCGCCGCCGGCCAAGTCCTGCAATCCGATCGCGCAGATTTTGATCGTGGTGGTGACGATCATCGTGGCGATCTATGCGCCCTACGCCCTAGGGCTGACCACCTATGTAGAAGGTACTGGCTTCGTAGCGACAGCTGCCGTCGCGGGCAGCACCACGGCGACCGCCGTGACGGCCGGTGTAGTAGGCGGTGCGGCGGGCAGTATCGCAGGTCAGACCGTAGCGGTCGCCACGGACCAGCAGGACAGCTTCTCATGGCGCGCCGTCGCGCAAGCCGGCCTGACCGGCGGCGTGACGATGGGTCTGAGCTCGCCGGGCAGCACCGCGGCATTCAACAGTGCGTTCGGCGGCCCTACCGCCGGCTTGGTGGCGCGCACGGTACTCAGCGCAGCGGCAGGGCAAGGCATCAACGTGGCGCTCAACGATCACACCCACTTCCAGTGGAGCGCGGTGGCCGGTGCGGCGCTGACGACGGGCCTTCTGGGCCGGTCCGGCATGGGCGAGATGGACACGATGCTCGGGCTGCCGAACTCGGGCAACATCCTGACGGACACTTTCAACAATATCGTCGCCGGCACCCTGAACCGCAGCGTGCAGATCGCACTGGATGGGCACGGCAAGCTGAACTTCGCGAACATTGCGGCGGATGCGTTTGGCACTGCACTCGGGAACTACATTGTCGGGGAACTGAAGCCGATGCCGTCCGCTGCCGGCCTCGATCGAGAGGCCGAGGCACAGATGCGCGCGGAGATGGCTGCGGAGGAATCGGAGCGAGCAGCCGGCACAACGGGTTGGCTCGTACCCGTATCCGCAACGGTGAACGCGCCCGATGCCACGCAGGCGGCTGGAGATGTGCCGTTTTACCTGAATCGGAATTCGGCGAATCCGGGCTCTCTGAGCATCACCGTCACGGGCGGCAGAGTCGCAGCCTCGCAAGCGGAGTTTGATGCGTATATCGGCAACACTGGATATGCCGGAGCCTCGGTAGGAGTCAATCCACCTGTCGACAACACCACGCTTGGAAGCGCGCTACGCGATACTGGTCGAGCGGTCGTCAACGCCGGCATTGATGTGGTGGAAGGTGTGCCGAACTTGCTGAGTGGTGCGCTGCCGGGATTCCCGGACTACGTGCCATTCATGCAGAACCTGCGATTGCCGTATGACACGCCGGCTTTCGGAGTGACACTGGAGGTCCTCAGTGGGTTTGGCGCAGCGAAGGCATTCAGTCTCGCTGCTGAAGGTGCAACGGTCGGAGAGGCAACAAATGTATTCCACGCCACGACGAGCCCGCGTGCTGCTGACAGCATTCTGACGAAAGGCATAGACCCCGCTTTCCTAAATCCGGATAGTCGCTTTGGACCAGCGTTCTATGTGGCTGAGGCACCTGAAACGGCTCTCGCAGAACTTGCTCATCATGGGGCCGCGCCTACTACCGGGATTCGATTTGAGTTGAACTCCGATGCCGCGAGGACTTTGGATTTGACGGTACCTGAGGTGGCAGAAGCCTACGGGTATCGTGGTGGGCCGATCTCATCTGAGACTCAGGCGATTGGTGCGCGTGCTCTTGATGAAGGCTTTAACGCCATCAAGTACAACTCTCTGCGAGGATCAGGGGCGAATTACGCGGTGCTTGATAACTTCAACGGGTTCTACCCCGATAGCACGGACACTTTCGAGAAGGCCGATACTGGCCAAAAGGAGTGTTCATGTCGAAGCGAAGGAAGTTCAGTCCGGAGTTCAAGCGGGGTGCTGTTGAGCAGACGCGCCAGCCGGGCGTCAGTTGCGCTCAGGTCGCCCGGGAGCTGGGCATCCGGGACAGCCTGCTGACGCGCTGGAAGCGTGAGCTGGAGGGCTCGGGAAAGAGCGCTTTCGTCGGCACCGGCACGGCGCGCGACGAGGAAGTCGCCCGCCTGAAGCGCGAGTTGAACCGGGTGACCAAGGAGCGGGATTTTTTGCGCGCAGCGGCAACGTTCTTTGCCAAGGGGTCGTCCTGAGATACCAGGCGATCGAGCGTTGCCGCAATGAATTCCCGGTTCGTCTGATGTGTCGCTGCCTGCGGGTCTCGCCGAGCGGTTACTACGACTGGAGCGGCCGCCAGCCGAGCGAGCGTCAAGTCGATAACGATCGGCTGCTTGAGCGCATCCGTGAGCTTCACGAGGACAGTCGCGGCGTGCTGGGTGCGCCGCGGATGCACGAAGACCTTGTCGAGCTAGGCGAAACAGCCAGCCTGAATCGCGTCGCCCGGCTGATGGCATGCAACGGCTTGCAAGGCTGGCCCCGGAAGAAGCGCCGGGGCCAGCGTGCCCGGCCTGGCCTGCCACCGGCCGGGGTGCGCAATCTGCTGGAGCGGGACTTCAACGCCCTGGAGCCCGAGACCAAGTGGGTGACAGACATCACCGAGATCCCGACTGCCGAAGGCAAGCTGTATCTGTGCGTCGTGCTCGATCTGTTCAGCAAGCTGGTGATCGGCTGGTCGATGCACCATCGGCAGGATCGTCAGATGGTAATCCGCGCCGTCGAGACGGCGATCGGGCAGCGTCAGGGTGGCTGGTCCGTAATCCTGCACTCGGATCGTGGCAGCCAGTTTCGCAGTAGTGACTATCAGCGCTATCTGACGAGAAATACGCTGCTGTGCTCAATGAGTGCGGTCGGTCACTGCGGGGACAACGCAGCCTGCGAGGGCTTCTTCGGCATGCTCAAGCGTGAGCGCGTCAATCGGACTCGATACGCGACGCTCGACATCGCCAGGGCCGATCTGTTCGACTACATCGAGCGATTCCACAACCCGAGGATGCGGCGTAGAGTCGCCAAGAGGGATCAGAAGTTTTCAGCTCTTTCCAAACCGTCCGTGATTACGGGGTAGAACCCAACGAAGTCCTGAGGGCTTACGGGGTTTCTCCGATCAAATGAAAGCCATCCTTCATATTTTCAACTACACATGTGGGAACTGCGGAAAGAGTTTTCAGGCACCTGCGGCCTTGCATAGCTCGTACGGCGAGTTTCTCATGCGGAGTGAGCGGGGCGCGGAAGCGTACTTAAACGCATCGCAAGATTTGACCTATTCGGAGATCAGCGAAGCCATCCGGCGACACTCTGCAGTAGCCAGACTAAAAGCGCGTAAGCAAGCCGAGGTAGTCCAAGCCATCTTTTCATCACTATGTGATGAAGATAGCGATGGATCTGAATTTCGGATCGGGAGATTGCCGGCGTGCCCCTACTGTGGCGCGACTCAGATATCTCATTGGGAGGCAACCGAACCGCCGCAGCTTGTCGAGAAGGAACTGGCTGCGGTGACGCATAAGAAGTGGGATGGCCTCAGTGCAGCAGAGAAGGAAGCTTTCTTGAACGAAGCTCTCTCTCGGCTAATAGCTGTATGAAAGAGGCCCGGCCTGATCGCCGGGCTCCTTCCTTTAGCCGCTGTGCTGTTTGCTGCTACCAGCGCTGCTGCTGATCGCGCTGCACGATCAGCCCATAGTCGCGCGCGATGATCTCGACGGACTTGCCGCTGGCGCGAACCCAGCGCTGCAGCTCCGGCAGCTCGCGGATCAGCTCGGGTCTGCGGGGCTGTCAGAAATTTTGTGTGTGAGCCGGTTGGTGTAATCAATCGGTCAGCGCGAAACGTTCGCCGAACTGGATGGCGAGTTGCGCTCTGGCAGAGTGCCATGTGATGGGAGGATTCTTCCAGTTCTCGGTGATGTAGCGCAGTGCCAGCCAGATCAGCTTGGTGGCGGCCTGATCGTTCGGAAAATGCCCTTTGTTGCGGATCGCCTTGCGTACCGATGCGTTGAGGCTCTCGATCGCGTTGGTCGTATAGATGATTTTCCGGACGTCGGCCGCGAACGCGAAAAACGGAATCACGGCCTCCCAGTTGCGCCGCCAGCTCTGGGCGATGACCGGGTATTTGCGGCCCCATTCGCCCTGATCGAAGGCTTCCAGCTCGCGAGCTGCCGCTTCGGCGTTATCCGCCCGGTAGATCGGCTTGAGCGCCGCGGTGATGGCCTTGCGCTCCTTCCAGGACGCGAACTGCATCGAATAGCGGATCAGATGCACGATGCAGGTCTGGACGACGGTATCGGGAAAGACGGCGGTGATCGCTTCGGGAAACCCCTTCAGGCCGTCAACGACGGCGATCAGGATATCGTTTGTCCCGCGCGCCTTGATCTCGTTCATCACGCGCAGCCAGAACTTGGCGCCTTCGGTCTGCTCGATCCACAGGCCCAGCACTTCCTTGTGCCCGGACGGGCGCATGCCGATGGCGAGGTACACGGCCTTGTTGCGGACCAGGCCTTCATCGCGGATTTTGACGCGCAAGGCGTCGAAGAAGACGATCGCGTAGGTCGGCTCCAGCGGCCGGGACTGCCACGCCGTGACCTCGTCGATCACCGAATCGGTGACGGCCGAGACCAGGTCCGGTGAGACCTCGATGCCGTACAGCTCGCGAACGTGCCCCTGGATGTCGCGCGTGCTCACGCCGCGGGCGTAGAGCGCGATGATCTTGTCGTCGAAACCCGGAAAGCGGCGCCGGTACTTGGCGATCAGCGCCGGATCGAAGCGGCCATGGCGGTCACGCGGAATCGACAGCTCGATCGCGCCATCCGGCGTCAGTACCGTCTTCGGGCTGCTGCCGTTGCGGTGATTCGACAGGCCCGCCTCGGCTTCGCCTTCCAGATGAACGTCCATCTCGGCATTGAGCATGCGCTCGGCCAATGCCTTCTTCAGGTCGCCAATCAGGCCGCCTGAATCGAGAATCGTCTTGGGGTCACGCCCCGCCAGCAGCGAGTCCAGCAGCTCGGCCGAAAACGGCCCCGTGTCTTTCTTTGCCATACGTCCTTCCTTGCCCGGAGGGCAGTGTATGGCTCAACACACAAAAATCCTGACAGGCTCTCCGCCGCCGACGCGTCAATTTTCAATCCACCGACGATGTCTTCTATCTGTAAATTGTTCTTAGTAGTGACGCTGTCGCTCTTGATCCGGCTCTCTAAATTCGTCGCATATGCCTTCAATTGTGCATCAATCGAGGTGGAATTTGCGTTCTGAACATACGTTACATTCGTTGTTCCTGGATATATTCCCACGGCAGGAACCGAGTTGAGGATGGCGCTTCCGCAGGTCGGCGATGTTTGCGTGCCGCAGCCCATCGCCGCTGCTAGGTCGATCCCCGACTTTTGAATCTGTTCCTTATAAGCCGGATCGTACTTCTTGCTATTCGCCGAAACCCAAATGTGGGCCATTCTCAACGTTAAAAAATTCCCTGTTCCGAGATTTTCGCAGTTGGTCGAGGAGTTAATCTCCGCTGGAATACCGCCATCAGCAAGAAACTGGCAGACCGCCTTCGCTCCACTGACCCCACTCCAAGCTGTGAACTCTGCATTGGATAGTCCAATCGTGCCAATCACGTACCCTGCAGTGACGCCTCCTTCGCGCAGCAGTTCGACCATTAGCTGTGCTTGGTCGAACGCAGTACCTGACTGATCGATGATAGCGCCAGATGCTCCCTTTGAGAGCCCAAAACGAAAGTCCGGCTTGATATTGTCGCGCACGTACTTATAAACGGCGCTCGTATATTCGTCCGTTGCCAGGCGGCCTGCACCGAGAGCCTTAGCTATCTCCCGAATCTCAGGCGCACGCGTTGCACTGTATGCCACTCCATTCGTATGAACTGTGCTATTGCCGTAGTAGTCCCATGCATCGCTCGGAGATGTCAGCGGCGCTTTGAGTAGTTTCACTGCCGGAACGTCCGCTGCAGTCTGCGCCGGCGTTGCGAGGGGATACAGTGTTGCGATGCAGATCAGTGATGCAGCAAAACCTGACCATAGCAAGTTGCAGATTCCCTTCATCATTGTCATTCCCTTTATGCTTTTTTAAGGCGTAGAGCGATAAGAGACCCACAAGCTCTGTGCGCCTTACAGCGTGACCCCAACATATTTGCGACCGACTGCTGCAAATCAAAAGCCAGCAGTGAGACCACCATCAGCGTGGTGCAGGCGCCGCGAGCTCCAACGAAACCGATTTATTGGCCTTGACCTGGTGATCAGATTCCGAAGCGGCAGCAGCAATTGCTGCGTCGGTCGACGCGCTGCTGATTTCCGTAGCGCCGCTTACGGTCGTCCGATTGCCTGCAGCATCCAGCGTGTAGGTTACAGTTCCCGTTGGACCGCTTGAGACCCTGAGCCGCCCTATGTCATCGTATGTGTAGCTGACCGATCCAGCGTAGGAAACGCGGCAGAGCAACAGCAGTAGCACCATAGATAACGATCGCATTCCCCCGTCCCCCGACTATCGATCTGTTATTTGAGACTAGACAACCAGCTATTTCAGCTGCGTGACAAAAATCACAAAAGGAAAATTCCATAAGAATTTCTCGTGATAAGAAAATTCTTCTTGATTAGCAATATCCCTCAGCCATTCTGATGTACGGCAACGGAGAGGGCCTGGTTTGCACCGATGCGGTGATCAGGCGGCGGAGAATGGTCTTGAGGTCGAAGCGGCGATTGAAGCGATAAGCCACTTCGGCGAGATAGCGGGGCGCGTATTTGGCGAAGTCGAAGGCGTGGTACGTGCCGCTGATGGCGGTCTTGAGATTGCCGAGCATGGTGTTGACGGCCCTACATTGGGGATGCAGGGCCGAGGCCCGGCCACCGCCGCAACGGATGGTGTGGTAGTTCGTGATTTCGAGTGCCAGCCCGGCCTTCATACTTGGCAGGGCATCACTGTAGACGAGAGCATCGGCGGCAAGTCTGCGGTTGGCCCAGGTCTGGATGTCGCCCTTGATGAAGCGCATGGCTTCAAAGCAGACAGACGCGCTGCGGCTGGCCGTCGGGACTCGTCTCGACGGCCACGACGAAAGGGACTTTGTTCTCCGAGCCGCGCCCGCGCGTGCCGGGCTTCTCCCCACCCAGATAAGCGTCGTCGATCTCGACGCAGCCTTTGAGAATACGGCCTTGCTCGCGTTGCGTCATCACTTCCATCAGCTTGTGCTTGAGCAGCCAGGCCGTCGGGTAGGACACGCCCAGATGGCGCTTGAGTTCCAGTGCCGAGACGTTGTTCTTCGACTGGCTCAGAAGGTGCATGGCCAGAAACCAGCTCGTCGGCGGTACCTTCGTGGAGCGGAAAACCTTCCGGCCAGCGCGCGGTTTCGAGTGCCTGCTCGCATTGCCGCTGGCTGCCGTACTGCTGAAGAAATTCCACCATCGAGAGTCCCGCTTGAAACTGCACGCGATTCATCGCCATGGCCTTCCTCTCCAGATCAAACCATGACGTCAGCCTCTCAGCTATCGGGCTCAGAACCTGAGCTTCGGCTGAGGGATATCGCTGATCAGAATTTCTTACATCATTTTCTCGTATTTTTACCAGCCGCCCGGAGCACTTCGGCGTTTCGCTCTGCGGTCTACCGCACCTTGAACAGCTCGTACCGGAAGAAGAGCCTGCCCACGTTGCTGAGCACCTGGGTATTCGTCACCTCCCAGTCCCCGACGCTGCCGTCGAAGAATATTCCGTAGGGCACCTCTGCCATTTCGCCGTTTAACGGGCAACTGAGTATCGTGCCTGCATCCGCGGTCGGCGGCTGTCTGTACTGCGAAGGCCCGTCGCACGAGAACTTGAAGCCGGCCGGGAACCTTGCGTAACGCTGTTTCGCGATAGCGAGCTGCTTGTCGCGCGCTTCTGCCGCCGTGGCTTCTCTCTCAGCTTCAATCTGTGCCGCCCGCAAGGCGTTGTCGGCACGCTTCTGCGCCAGCTCAGCCCCCGTTCGTAATTCCTGCGCATTCGACGCGAGAAAAGCTTGGTACTCCGCCTGCGTCACGGCCTGCAACGTGAAAGGCATGTTGCCGGGGCTGAAGGTATCGACATCGTACAGACTGCGGTGCGCGGGCCTGAAAGGCACGGGCTCGTAGTGATAGCTCGTATGCTCCGAATACGTGGCCACATCCATGTAGACGAAGAAGCTGGCGCAGTCGCCACCAAAGAATCCGGTCTTGTAGATATTGCCTGTCTTGGTCGTCGCTCGCCATTCGCACAGCGAACCGGGCTTCTTCCCCTCGTATGAGGCGAGGTTATCCGCCGGTATATGCGTGACCTTCATTCCGTCGCGCAGGTGGAATACCAAGGGGGCGTTCGTCTCCTGGTTGATGAGGTCCACGCAATAAGCGTCGGCCGGCCCGCAATGGCTTGATACGCGGACAACGATTTCATCCGTCGTGAAGAGTTGCCCCTGCAGCCGCCGATACTGGCTGATCTTCCAGAAAACGTCCGGCGCGGTTTCAGCGCTCACCGCATCTGTAACGGACGCCGGCCCCACGTCGAGCGTGTGCTGGATCGCCTTCGCCGCCATCGCATCGCCCGCCATCAGCGCCAATCCCAAGAACACGAATACCCGGATCATCTCCGCCCCCTTTTCCTTGTCGGTCGCTTGCATCTCTAATGGTACTTTCATACCATTAACGGCTACTATAGTGGCCGGGTGCCTCGTCCTCAAGTGCCCATTTCCCCAGACGATTACGGAACCGCGCGGGTGCGCGTGTGGACACCGGAAGGGCGAAGCACGGTGTCCATCGACGGCGACCTGTGGAAATACTTTTGCCGACTCGTGGGCGGCGAGCAGGAAGCCCGCGAGTGGGTCAAGGCGCGATCGAAGGGACCTGTTCCCGCCGGCGTGACGCGCTCGAAAGCGATCGCGCGCGATATGCTCGCGCTGGTGGTCCGTCCATCGCTGCGGGATTCAGATCAATGACCGTTCGATGATGCTAGTGACCGCTGTGCTTCATGCTTCATAGGTAACCAAGCTTCATCGCTGTCCTCATGGCTCCAACACCGTCGTCGACGGTGCCAGCGGAGCCATATCCATCAGGAGACAGTGATGAACGATCTGACCATCCCGGACGCAACCCTCGCCCGGATTCGGCACCTCGCCGAGCACTGGGGCGTATCCCCGCAAGCTGCGCTGGCCGCCGCCGTCGAAGACACGCTCGACGACGTGCACCGCGACCCGGAATACTGGCCGGACGCCCTGTTCGGCGGCGACGCGACGCCGGCATCCTTCGGCCCGGAGCCGGGCTGGAAGACGCTCTGGGACCTGCCCGAATTCCAGAAGATGCACGCGGAGATGATCGCCTTCGAGCGCGAACATCCCGAGTCCGTGCCGTACTTCGAGGACGAGCTCAGCCTGACCGCGCCGATCGCGCGATCCGTCCATGAGCTCGCCGCCCTGTGGGGCTGCCGCTGGCCGCAGACGGCGCTGCGGATCGCCGTCGACAGCGCGCTGGCGGCGGCGAAACGGATGCGGCCCGAAGCCGGAACCGGAGCGTCGCGATGACGCTCTCTCGACAGAAGATCGCCGTGATCGCGATGGTGCTGGTCGTTGCCGGGGTCATGGCAGCGGCCGTTGCAGCAGCCATCGTCAAGAACCGCCGCTGGCACGCGTGGGCCGACATTCACTGCAAGGTCATCGGCGAGTTCTCTGGCAGTGCCGTTCCCATCGTGTCCGTGACCTCCGACGGCAAGCTCAGCACCGGCACGATGTTCGAGCCGGACAAGATTGCGTACCGGTGCGACGACGGCAAAACGTACTGGCGGTGAGCACACACGAACCCGGCCATATGGCCGGGTTTTTGTTTGAGCTTCGAGCGGCAACGCACGCGCTCGGCCATCGCCTCCTGCGGCGCGCGCATGAGGATCGATGCCTATTCGGCAGCGCCACGAGCGCGCTGTTCTCGAAATGCGCAGCGAAGCTGCAGACATGTCGAGTCCTTCGTGCGTAGAGCGCATGTTTCGCGGCGAGGAGGCTCCATGCGAGCGCGCAGCGCGGTCGCTGAAAGCGACGCATGGAGGCCGCGAAACATCACGCGCTCGGAGCACGCGCGCGCCCGGCAGCGAGGGGGTCGCCGCGCAGTCCGCCGCGGGGTCCCCGGCTGCGGCGCAGCCGCAGTTGGGGGCGGACTGCAGACGGCGATTTTCTGCGCGCTGGCGCGCAGAAAAACCCGACGCGGACGGAGCCCGCGTTCAAGGTCGAGCGCTGTGCGGCCGCGGCAGCGGACGCGCAGTGCGAAGCCTCGGCTTGTGCGGCGGACGCGGCAGCGGACGACGCATGAGTCGAGGTCCCAAGGGTTGCCCCGATGCGGCGGCGGACGCGCAGCGGACGACGGCGCATCGGGGTCGAGTGCGCATCGCGCACGAGTCCCGCCGGGAACCGCCGAAGGCGGGCTCCGTCCGCGGAGCGGGCGGGCGCGCGCAAGGCCGAAGGCCGCGCAGGTGCGCAGCACCGTAGGCAAGCGCAGCGGACCGGGGCCCCGGCGTGCCCCGCCGGGGTGGACGCTGTGCGCGCAGCGAGGCGAAAGCCTCGCGCAGGCAAGGACTTGCCTACGGCAAGTCCGCGCAGGCCCGGGTTCAGGGTCCCCATGAAATGGGGTGGTTCCGGGCCGTAGACGAGGCACGCACCTGGAGGTGTCAGGACCAATCGGGTCCATCGCGCGAGATCACCGCATGACGCACAGCAAGCATGATGCAAAAACCTGCAGCAGCACGATCATCGGTCCGATACTGCGGCGCAAGTGGCAAGCGGGCGACTCGGAGACCGGGCGGCGGCACCTGCGCGAGCTGCTCAAGTGGACGTGGAAATGGCGGGTGGTCGACTGGCACATCGCCGCATGCCTCCTCGACATGAAGGACCGGACCGCGCAGGGTCTGATCGCCCGGGCGCGCGAGAAGAAACTGATCCAGGCGATCGCCGCGCCGACGCGGGCGGCGTGCCACGTCCTGACCGCCGCCGGTGCCGAGCTGATCGCCGAGCACATGGACCCGATCTCGCGTGCGGTCGGCGCGGTCACGCGGCGCGGCGAAGTCAGCGGGCAGCGTGCGATCCATGAGCTGCTGTTGCAGCACTGCGCGCTGCGCATCGAGCGGGCGGGCGGCATCGCACACGGCCTGATCCGTGCCGCGGCGGCGGCAGCGAGCGTTGACCTGAGCCAGTGGTCCGACAACGACATCGCGCAGCAGCTCAAGCTCTACCCGACGCGCTACCTCGGCGAGCGCGGCCTGCATCTGCGCCCGGCCGGACAGGCGCCGGACGGCCTGCTGATCATGCCCCTCTGGGTGGGCGACCGCGAGGACGAGCTGCGCATCGCCATCGAAGTGCAGCAGAGCGACGAAACCTGGTCGTCACCGCAGCAGCGCTGGTCCTCGCCGCCGGAGCGCAAGCTGAGCTGGTACGCCGAGGCGCTGACGATCGGGCACGACGATGCCGAACGGCAGCGGCGGCGTCTCAATGGCATCCTGTACTTCGGGACGCGGCGCACAGTGCTCGAACCGTACCAGGCACGCTGGTGCGGGCGCCTGCCGAGCGTTTCGGCCGAAGGTCGCGGCGATGGCCGGCGCTACCACGCCGGCGGCCGCGACGGCACCGGTCCCTGGCGCGACCGGATGGAACCGCTGCTGCAGATCCACGTCGCCGCCGATCTGGAGACCCTGTATTACCCCGGCCACCGTTGGGTCAGCTAGTCAGCCGTGGTTTTCGGCTCGACACTGTCGCGTTCCATGCGGAACGGGGTGCGGGGCCACGCCCCGCGGCAGCGCGCCGTGGCGCGCGGAGACCCTGCGTGCCTGCGGCCGGGCGCAGCTGCTCGACCGCGCGCACGGCCTTCGCGTCCGGCGCTGCCCGGCGTCGGCGCCTCGGAGACTTCGCTGTCGCCGCAGCGCGGCACGCTGCCGGCCGAAGGAACGCACCCGCTCTGCGCCCTCGCCGCCGGGCAGGCTCGTCCGGTGCGGGGAGTCAACAACCTCCCCGCACCGGCTCGCCGTCAGGCTGTGATCGCGACCGTCCGCGTCAAGGCGACCCGCGACAAGCGCGGGCGGCTTGCGCTCCGTTCGACGGCTGCTGCGCAACCGACGAGCCGGTGCCGCCGGCCTTGACCCCGACGGTCGCGGGGACCCTCGGGGCCGGGATGGTAGATTCCGTGTACGAATATTCCATCCCGCCCCTCATGCCCGGTCCCGGCCGTCCCCGCTCGCGCCATCCGCGCGCCGTCGTCAGCCTGCGTCTCGATCCGCGCGACCTGCGGGCCTGGCAGGCGCTCGGCGAGGACTGGCGGCAGCGCATGGTCGAGCTGCTGGAAGCGCGCATCGGGCCGCGCCGGAAGCACCGCCGCACGCCGGGCGAGACGATCCGGCATCCTTTGCCGCCGCCGGCCACGGCGACGCTGTACGCCGGTGACGCACTCGACGTGCTCAAGCAGCTCCACCGCTCAAAGAGAGTCGTGGATGCGGTCATCACCGATCCGCCTTACGGCCAGGGCTATCGCAGCCATCACCGCGAGGACACCGGCGGGCCCTGGGGCAAGTACACGTACGGCGAGAATTTTCGTCCGATTGCCGGCGACGACCGGCCGTTCGACCCGAAGCCGTGGCTGGCCTTTTCCAGGTCGGGACGAAAGCTGATTCTCTGGGGCGCGAACTACTACGCCAACCGCCTGCCGGGCGCCCGCTGCTGGCTGGTCTGGGACAAGCGCGAGGGAGCGACCAGCAATCAGCAGGCCGATGCGGAGCTGGCGTGGACCAATCTCGACGAGCCGGCGCGGGTCTACAGCCATCTGTGGATGGGGCTGATCCGCCGAGGCGAGGAAAACATCGCCAAAGGGGGGAGAAAACTGCACCCGAACCAGAAACCCGTCGCGCTGATGGACTGGTGCTTGACGGTCGCCGAGGTGCGGGCGGGAGCAACCGTGTTCGATCCGTACATGGGATCGGGCACGCTCGGCATCGCCTGCCTGCGGCGGGGTATCCACTACGTCGGGGCGGAGATCGATCCGGGGTATTTCAGGATCGCGGAGAGCCGGATCAGGCAGGAGATCGAACGGCTGGACAGCGGCGCGACGATGACCTGCATCGGGAAGACGTGACGTTCGACACGCATTGACCCGGTGCCGGCACCTGGAGCGGCTGTACCTCCCATCGGGAATCCGTCATGCCGCCAGATTTCGGGCCGCTGTCCGGTCCGGCCCACCGCAGGCCGGGGATGGCCCGTGCGCGCCGTTCCGGACCCGGCGTTCGCCGCCGCAGGAAAAGCGCTACCGCCGCGTGGACGGGCTCGATAAGATCGGACCTGCCCGCAGCGCTGCCCGTGACGCGCGAGGAAGTCTCCGTGCTCCTGTGCCATGCGCGCGATCTGATCGACGAATTGCTGGCGCCGTAACTCTTGTCCTCTCGAAGGAACGAACCCCATGGCCGTGAAAGCTCACCGCAGGATCGCCCGGCGCGCCGCGATCTACGCGCGCGTCTCCACCGTGCGGCAGGCGGAGCGCGAGCTCTCCATCCCGGACCAGTTGCGGCAGTTGCGCGAATACTGCGAGGCGCAGGGCGTCGAGATCGTCGACGAGTACGTCGAGCCGGGTGTGTCGGGGCGCGACGAGTCGCGAGCGGAGTTTCAGCGCATGCTGGCGCGGGCCTGCTCGGAGGAGCGGCCGTACGATTTGATTCTCGTGCATTCGTTCTCGCGCTTTGCGCGTGATGGGATGGTGTTGCAGGGGCGCTACCGCGAGCTGATGGCCTGCGGCGTCAAGCTCGATGCGATCACGCAGCCGGCGGACGATTCTCCCGAGGGCGCGGTGATGCGCTCGATCTTCGGGGCCTTCGACGAGTACCAGTCGGCGCAGAACTCCAAGCACACGCATCGCGCGATGTGCCAGTGCGCGCGCGACGGCTACTGGCCGGGCTCGCATGCGCCGGACGGCTATCGGAAGGTGCCGGCGGCGCGCGTCGGCGACAAGACGCGGTACGTGCTGCAGCCCGATCCCGCGCGGGCGCCGCTGATCGCCAGGATTTTCGAGCTGGCGGTGTCGGGCGATGGCGACGGGCCGATGGGCGTGAAGGCCATCGCCACGTGGCTCAACGCGCACGGGCATCGCACGCGCCCCGGCGGGCGCTGGGGCATCAGCACGGTCCACAAGCTGCTGACGAGCCCGACTTACATCGGCGAGCACTATTTCAATCGCAAGTCCTCGCGGACGAATCAGGAGCGACCGCGCGAGGAGTGGATCACGGTGTCGAGCGAGCCGATCATCGAGCGGGAGACGTTCGAGGCGGTCAACCGCAATCTGAAAGCCCGCGCGCCGAAAAAGATGGCGCCGCGGCTGTCGAGCAGCCCGATGCTGCTGACGGGCATCGTGAAGTGCGGGCACTGCGGCGCGGCGATGACGCAGATGACGGGCAAGAACGGGCGCTACGTCTATTACATCTGCTCGAACCGCAAGCGCACGGGAGCGAACAGCTGCACCCGCAAGAGCGTTCCGCAGCCGGTGATCGAGACGGCCGTGACCGATGCACTGGTCCATGGTGTATTGGCGCCGGCTCATATCGAAGCACTCGTGTCGGAGTGCGTGGCGCAGGTGCAGGCGCAGTCGGATCACGAAGTCCGGCAGCGGCGCGCGCAGAAGGCGCTGCTGGATGCGGAAGCGGGATTGAAGCGGCTGTACGACGGCGTGGCGGCCGTGCATCCCGACACTTGATATGGGACAAGACGGGAAGAATGGGGAAATAGCGGGAAAGCTAAGCGGGACAAGGGCTTGAGGGGAAAAGTCGGCGAAGCCGCCCGACACATGATTTGGGGCGAATTTTTGGGAGATGATGGTGTGGCGCGCCTGAATTACCGGTAAACCACTCCTTGAACGGTGGTAAAGGAAGCGCCGCAAAGCACCATCAATCAGCTCGGCGGAGCACCACGAATCGGGCCAGAGAAGAAAAGTCGGCGGCCCGCGCGCGGCGGGCGGAGCGGACCAAGTTGAGGGCGGACTTTGGAAGCTCGGTCACCAGCTCGACGTCGACAGCCAGCACCTGGCCCGCATCCTCTGCGGCGAAGAGGTAGATCAGCCTGCCAGTCTCGCGATCGAGCAGAACGCGCTCGGGCTGCATCAACGCCAGGGGAACGGCTCGCAGCTCGTCCGCGCTCAGCGCGTCAGTGCCGGACCGCGCGGCTGCGGCGACCGTGCGCTCTACCGCGATCTCGGCCGAGGCCGGTGCGGCGCCAAGCTCCCCAAGCTTACGCACCAGCGCGGGATCGACCGCGCCGATCGTCAGCGCCGGGCTGTCGGCGCCGACCGTGTCGGCCATCGGCGGAGAGCCCGACAAACCCAGCGAACGCTCGAAATCCCGCCGCAGCACCGGCAGCACGCGATCCTCCGTCAGCTGCCACACCTCGGCCCCGATATCGGCAGGCAACGCCGGAAGCTTGCGCGCAACCTGGCGGGCCTGCTGGTCGACGCGGTAGACGGCACCGGGGTTGAAATCGAAGCCCGGATCTACGCCCTTCGGCACCATTTCGGTCTGGCCGGTGCGCTTGTTCTTCCACGGCCGCAGCTCGATTGGCGGCGCGACCGTCTTCGCGGCGACGCGCTCACGCGTTACATGGCCCGTCGGCAGGCCGGTCTCCGGATTCACTTGCTGCACAGCGGGGCCGGGCACGCCATCCCTGACGAGCCGCTGATACTCGACACGGCCCACCTGCCGCCAGCCACATTTGCAGCCCCAGCCGCAGGGGCATGGGTGCGATTGCACCCAGGGATCGTCAATCGGCAGCAGCACCCCATGCCACGCGACATGCTCGGGCCGGTGCTCGGCGCTCGGCCCGAGTTCGCGCAGCACGTACGGCAGCACGCGCTTGTTGCGCTGCATCCGCTCCCACTGGCCAGTCGCGCGCGCCATGCGCATGTTGGTCTCGTAGATTTTCCGGAGCCGGGACGGGGCGCCGATCTCCGTCGTGCGGATCTCGCCGGTCGCCTCGTCGACCACGTCACGCTTTCCCCACCAGCCGGCCTTTTCCAGCTCGGGCCGGATCTGCTTGCGCCACGTGTCGAAGCTCTGGCCATCGGCCAACGCCTTGTCGAGCGAATCGCTGATCGAGCCGAGCACGTCCGCCTGCGTCACCTTCGCGACGGTGAGAGCGGCGACATGCTCGTCGCGCCAGACATCGCGGTAGTCGAACGCCGGCCGCAGCTTCTTGGCGCGGAAATACCCCAGCGCGTCCTTCGCGACCGGCGGCGTGCTCGGCTCAGCCATCAGCGCGCCAGCCGCGTGTGCTGCACTACGTCGTCGAGGAAGGCGACGACCTCCTCAGTGATCTCCTCGCCGTTCGCGTCGGACACGCCGAGCGACGGGCGCGCCGGCATCTTGCGCGTGCCGTCCTGATGAAAGCTCGCGTACTCCATGCCCTCGCCGACGAACACCGCATCGCCCTCGACGTAGTAGGCAATCGAAGTGAACAGGGAGCCGGTATCCTGCAGATAGTCCTGACTGCCTCGGCGCGTAGCCTTGTACGCAGGGCTCCACTCGGCCCATTTCTCGCCGTCAGGGCTTTCCTTTTCGTGCTTGATGCGGCGCTGCGTCTGGACTTCGACGATCGCGCCCACCCCATCGAGCAGCTCGGCACGGTCGAAGCCGCGCAGCTGCTGCAGGAATTCCTCGACCTCGTGCGCCGCGCGGAAGTCGAACTGGAGCGTCGCGGCCACGTCAGACCTGCGTCTTGTCCGTCGCGTCGCCCAGGCCGCGCGCCTTGAACGTCGCCGACGCCAGCGCGGCGACCAGTGCGGATGGCTCGACTTCGCCGAGCAGCAGCGGCAGCTTCTGCAAGAACTCTTTCTCGTCCGCGCTCTCCTGCGCCAGCTTCTCGACGGCGCCGACGATCGGCGACATCTGCTCTTCCCAGCCGTCCATCGCCAGATCGACGAGGTTGTCGATCTCGTCCTGCGTGGCCAGTTGCGGCTGCCGGCTGTTGGTCGCGCGGCGCGGCGCGCCGATCGCCTGCGCCGGATCGGTCGGCTCATCGAGCCGGTCGGCGGGCGGGATGGCCGCCGTCGTCTGCGGCTTCAGCAGTTTGATCGGTGCGTCGCCTTCTTTCGCCACGGCCGGGTCCGGCAGGCCGAGTTTGTCGCGCACCACGCTCTGCTCGACTTCGAGGCCGAGCGGCACGAGCGCGGCCAGCGAGTCCGTCAGCTGCTTCAGATCTTCCGGGTCCGGCTGCTTGATGATGATCTTCGGGTACTTCTTCTGCGGCCCGAAATTGAGATCCACGAACGGCTTGACCAGATAATGCTGGTACGTGGTGGCGAGCTGCTTGCAGTCCGCGTCGCGAATGTCGCCGCGCACCTCGTTGTGCACGCTGGCGTTGTTGCTGCCCAGCCCGGTCGATTGTGCGTCGGCCGTCATCGTCTGGCCGAGCACGATCTTGCTCATCTGCCGGTCGAGGTAATTGCAGAGCCGCTCGAAGACGTCCGCGCCGCCGTTGCCCTTCGCGGATTCCACGAAGTCGATCTTCATCGACTCCGGAATCACGCACGCCGCATCGGTGCCGATGTTCGCGACCGCGCGGCGCAGCGTGGCCACATCCTTCGCGGAGGCGTTCGCGCCGTACTTGCCCACGCGCACCGGCATGCCGAACACTTCGCAGAACGCCAGCCAGTCCTTCAGCGCATATGCCTTGCAGATGAACGCGAACGCGGCGATGCGCGCCAGGCCGTTGCGGATCGGCAGGCCGGACTTCAGGCGCGGACGGTGCACGATGTAGCGCGCCGGCTTGAGCTGCAGACCATTGATCGGGTCCGCCTCGTCACGCAGGCGCAGCTCGCGCAGCGTCGCGCGATCGAACATGAACCACGTCGGGTCCATGTACTCGATCGCCATCGGCTGCCACTGCTTTTCAGATGTGTCCCAGCGGATGCCGCCTACGCTGTAGCTTTTGCCGAGCGCATCGAGCAGATCGGCGCGCGACTGGTCGACGCAATCCAGCGCCATCATCTCGCGCACGGCGTCGGCGATCTTCACGTCGGCCGCGTCGTCGCTGGCGGCCTCGACGATCACGTCGATCGATTCCACCGCGAGCTTGCGCGTGCCGAGCACCGAGTAGTAGTGCCCCTCGCGCTCCTCCATGTCCTCGGCCAGCCGCAGATAGTTCGTCGGGTCCCAGCCGATCGACGATTCGAGCACGGCCGTCAGCTGCTCCGGAGTCATGCCGCCGGCGACGGTGCCCTGCCAGACCTGACGGATGCCGGTGAGCGACGCCTGCGGCAGCTCGCGCGTCAGCTCGGCCTGATCGTACGGCTCGCCGTACATGTCCACGATGACGCCCATTACCAGATCCCCCTGCGTGCGTTGAAGCCGGCCGTCGTGCGGATGTCGCGGCCGTCGTCGAAGTCGTCGTCGTCGAAGTGATCGCCGCTGCGCCGCTCGGCGCCGGGCCGTGCCGAGTGGTAGGCGTATTCCTGGTACGGCGTGGAGCCGGCGTGTAGCGCGAGGAAGCACGCCCAGGCGCGGTCGGCATGGCCGCCGTCGTCACGATCCGCGTCGAAGCGTGGCGCGCCAGTCGGCGTCGTCAGCCTCTTCAGCGCGTGCAGATCTGAGCGTACGGCCGGATCGCCCATCGGGATGCGGATCTTCCGATCCTCGAACTTCTGCTTGCCCTGCGTCGCCAGCATCTGCTTTGCGGCGCCGGTGAACAGCACGCCCTCGATCAGATACTCACCGTAGCGGCGCTTGGCATCTTCGACCGGCTTCTCGCCCATGCCGGTCTGGTCCATGCATACGCGGCCGACGCGGTAGTGGCGAAGCACATCGTCCAGCAGATGGTCCTGCTCGGCGAAGCTGATGCGCTTGCGCGCGATGATCTCGCGCGTCCAGAACACGTCACCCACCAGCTCTGCCACCCAGATCACGAACAGGTCATTGCGCCGGCCAATGTCGACGCCGACATAGCAGATGCCGCCCTGGTAGCCGTCCCGCGCGCCGGCCTTCTCGTTCTCGACCGCATTGATCAGGTCGTAATCGAGCCAGGCGCTGGCCTCGTCGAGCCACTGCAGCTCGAACTCCTGCCGCCACAGATCCTCGTCGTTGAGGCCCGCGCGCAGCTCGTCGATATTGCGATCAAGGCCGCCGGCGACGGCCTGATAGATATCGCAGAAATGCAGGCTCCAGACGCCGGCCTGCACGTGCCCGGAGGCGCGTAGCTCGGCCTCCATGTTGCCGGCCGTCATGATCTCGTAGAACTTGTTGCTCTTGCCGTTCGGCGTGCTGATCACGCGCAGCAGAAGATCGTTGCGCGAGATGACCGGGAACAGCGCGCCCCAGATCTTCTTGCTGTCCACGTGAAACCCGAACTCGTCGAGCAGCACGTTGGCGGTGAAGCCGCGCGCCGTGTCAGGGTTCGCGGGCAAGCCGGTGATGCGCGAGCCGCCGGGCAGCAACACCTCAAGCGCCTTGTCCTCCATCCCTTCATAGGGAATTTCAAGCGCCTTAAAGCCAGCTTCGTACTGCGACAGATGGGCCTTCACGCCCTCTTCGATTGCCTCGCGCGCCTGGCGCTCGCCGCGCGATAGGATCACCCAGCGCCGCTTGCCACCGTTCAGCTCATGGTCGAGACAGTCGTCGACCAGCTCCAGCGTCGAGCTGTACGTCTTGCCGGACTGGCGGGACATCATCATCGCCTTGAAGCGCGCGCGGTCCTTGACCCACACGCGTTGGCGTTGATGCAGCCGGACGATCGGCGCGCTCATGCTTCACCGCGGATCGCTTCGCGCACCAGTTTCAGCGCCTCGGCGTCGAGCTTGCGCGGCCCCGCGGCGAGCTTCTTCTCGACGTTCTTCTCCGCCTCGGCAAGCACCGCCTCCCGCAGTTTCTTCTCGCGCTCCAGGCTCCACTTGCCGGCCGCTTCAAGGCGCTGCATCGCAAGCGACAACGTCGAAATGATCTTCGGGTCCAGCTTCACCGGATTGCCGTCTTCGTCGAGCGTGCCGACGCTGTTCGCGAGGCCCTCGGTCGCGTCGAACGCGAGCGTGCGCAGCAGCTCCATCACGATCTTGCCGATGTCGCCCTCGGGCTCGCGGCCGAGCTGCTCGGCCCACACGGACGCGACAGCGCGGGACTGCCGCAGGCGCTCGCCGATCTTCTCGACGCTCTGGCTGTAGCGGCCGAGCGCCGAGCGGCTGGGCGGCTTGATCTTCGGGAAGCGCGTCCGCAGCTCCGCGCGGATCTCGTCGAGCGTGTAGCCGCCGTCGCCGAGCAGCTCGTCGATCAGCTTGCGGACATCCTTGTCCTGAGCGCGGATGCTGGACTTGCGCGGCATCTCAGTCGCCCGGTCCGCGATGCTTCACGCCCGGCACATGCGCGCGGCCAGCGGCCACGTCGAAGCCGCGCGTCGTCAGCTTGGCCACGCTCAGCAGCGGCGTGACGGTGCGCAGTTTCAGCAGGCCCTGCTCATCCAGCCAGGTCAGCTGCGTGTTGACGAAGTCGCGCGACGCGTTGAGGCCGAAGTGACACACCGCATCGGCGATGATCGAGTTGTTGGCCTCGTAACTGCCGACCGCTTCCGACAGCAGCCGCAGGATGCACAGTCGCACGTGTTCCGCGAAGGTTTCCCGATAAGACATGGCTCAATCCTTGGCGTTGAGCAGATGCTCGTGAATGGCCGCAAGCAAGTGGTTGGTCTGCTGCGTCTGGCCTTCGAGTCGTGAGATACGGCCGCCCACTTCCGACACCTGCTGCGCCAGCGCCACGAGATCGGAATGCTTCGGCGCGCGCTGTAGCTCGGTTTCGATGCGTGTGAGGCGGTCGCCGTGCTGGTGCAGTTCCTTCTTGTTCTCCGCATGCGCAAGCGTGTACTCGTCGCGTCGGACGAAGTTCTTGCTTGCCCAGAGCATCAAGACGGTTCCCGCGCCGGACAGCAGCGTCAGCAGTACCGCCCAGATGAACTTCAGGGTATCGAACGCTTCCGGCGTCAGAAATTTCATCGCGCGCCCCCCGGCAACGTTTTGAGAAACTCGATCGCCGCCGCGCATTGCAGGCGATCGTTGTGCGTCAGCTCGGCGTTTTCGACGTGGTTGACGAGGACGGTTTGCTGATCGAGGCCTTCGGCGATGAGATCGTCTCCGTCAGTGGGATCGGTGTGCTCAGCGGCTTGATCAGCTCCGCCGGCACCGTCGGCAGGACGGGGCATGAGGGCTGCGTCCCACACGCGCAGAAAGCCGCGAGTGAAAAGGCACTGAGGCAGCGGCTGAGGTGCCGCGCCAGGCGCGGTGCGGTAAACGGTGACGACACGGGGCACCTCCTGTTTCAGCGTGCGATAGACGATCTCGCCCTGGCCGCGGCGCAGCACGTAATCGCCGACGATGCCGTTGACCTGCTCGCCGAAAGCGAGCAGCTGCGCCAGGGCGGCAATGCGTGCGTCCTTGGCCTCATGCAGCGCCTGCGCATCGCGCGCGGTCCAGCCCATGTGGTACGCGAGCCAGAACGGACCGACGACGGCCAGCACAAGCACGACGGCCGCGATCGCCGCGGCCACCAGCTTGCCGACCTTGCCGACGAGCCAGGCCCAGATCACGGCGACGCCTTCTGCGGCTGATCGAGCAGCCGACCGACGAAGCCGCAGACGAGCGCCAGCATCGTCATCGCATGGATCAGCCAGTCCGGCGCCAGCGCCTTGAACTCCGGCGGTAGCTCCAGCCACGTGGCCTGCATTGCGAAAGCGATCGCCAGGCAATGCGTGGAATACCAGCGCCACGCGTCGCGCCAGTCCGGCACCAGGCGCGGCATCACGACCGCACCCGCTGCTTGTGGCGCGCGACGTTACGGCGCTTCGCGGCCTTGCGCTTCTCGATCGCGGTGCAGGTCCAGGGCTTCTTGCGGTAGCCGTAGTGCACGCGCATGTCGCGCAGCAGCAAGCCGCCGAGCAGGCCGCCGCGATAGATGCGCGGCATCGACTGCCCGCGCATGATCGCCGGCTTGCTGAGCATCACCTGCGAAAGCGGGAGCCCGGCCCCGAGACCGAGGCCCATGACGACTGCGGCAGTGAACGCCGCACGGTTCAGAGTGCCCATTCAAAGCCCCTTGAAGCCGCCGAGACGCTCGACGGCATCGACGTAGTCCTGGTTCTCGAAACGCCCCGCGGTGCCCTGGTAGCGGGGAGAGCCGGCGTTGTACGCGGCGACCGCGCCGCGAAGCCCATGCGTCGCGGAGAAGCGCTTGATGAGCGCAGCGAGGTGCCGGCATCCGTAGTCGAGGCCGGTCATCGGATCGCACAACGCGGGGAAAAAGCCGGTGAAGCCCAGCTCGCGCGCGACCGCGCCCATGATCTGCATCAAGCCCCAGCTCGTCTGCTGGCCGATCCACTCCGTACGGATCGAATGCCCGCGCGGCGCATTGAACAGCGGCGCCGGGTTGCGATCAGCCGCGACCGATGTGCTGACTTTGTACGGCTGATTTCGCGCAACGTCCCACAGATACGGGTAAGCCGGCTCGACGCGCATTGCGAAGCGATCGCCGCCGGACTCCTTGAGCACAATGGCCGAGACGAGCTGCGGCGGCAGCTGGTACTTGGGAGCGATGACGGAGATGTAGGCGTCCATGCGGCGCAGCATCGCGCGCGCGTGAACTTCGAACAGCCGGGGAAACGTTTCGCCCCGCGCGAAGCGGGGCGAAGGGTCAGCGGCGTGCGGAGCGTATCAGCAGATGCTCCAGCGCGGCACGTTGCGAGCCGTGCTGTGCAGCGAGCCGGTCAAGCTCGGCGATCGCAATCTCATCGCGCAAGATGATCGCTACCTGCCGGCCGCGCTCGCGCTGCAGTGCTTTGCGCTCGGCGTCGGTCTTGGGCTGCTTTCGCATCGGCATGATCAACTCTTAACGGGCCGCACGACAGCCGGCATCGCATTGTAGTCGTCGACGTTGACCGGCGTCGGCGGCAGCCAGCGCAGATCGCGCCGCCGCTGTGCGGCCGGGATCTCGGTCTTGTCATCGCGCAGCCGTGGACCGCTCAGGATCGTGTGCCAGTGCGCGCGGCGGACATGCGCGCGAACCTGGCGGCCGGTCTCGTCACCGCCGGCGCTGCCGCGCGCTGCGGCTGCGCGCAACGCGGCGCCGAGGCGCACGCCGACGTCCCACTCGGCCGGGCCGTCAGCGGGAAACAGCCGCCAGCCGTCGCGGCGGGTCCGCACGGGCTGCGGATTGCTCGGCACCGCCGGCGTGCCGCGACGTGTGATGTCGGGATCAGCGCAGAGGTACAGCAGCAGCGAGACGAGTGGCGCGATCGTCGGCGCGGTCTGCGTGGCGACATCATCGGCGGCGGCGCCGAGCTGTATGCCGAGCTGCGCGGCCTGGCGCGAGCCGCTGGCGACTGTCATGCCGATAGCGGTCTGCAGGTCCGGGGCCGTGATGATGAGAGGGATCGGCACAAGCGAATCATCGGCAAACGGCTGCCGCGGATCGTCAGCGCAATCGAGCAGCAGCCGCAACTCCGGCATGCCATTGCGCGCGATATCGTATTCGAGGTGCACGAAAAAGCCATGCAGGGGGCGCTCGCTCCATCGAGTCGTTTCAGGGTCGGTCTCGATATAGACACACCATTCCGGGAGTCGGTACAGATGAGCCGTCGGCAGGTCGCCGTCCAGCGGCGTACGCAGCACTTCATCGCGCAGCGTCGCATCGTAGCGATAGATGCCCTGCGTCATGCGCCAGGTCGCCAGCGCAGTGATGATCGCGGGGTGAGATGCGCGATCGAGCGACAGACGGCCGCCGCCGCTCGCGATCGCGTAGCCGGCGGCGATCGGCATGTAGCACCAGTCTGGCCAGTCGAAATCCGCCGCGGCGCCGCGGTCGCGCCGGAACGCGTCGAACTGCTGCCAGGCCTGCGGGTAGAAGCTACCCGCCGACTCCAAGAGCCGGCGGGCGCGGTGGGTGCGACGCTGGAACTGCGTCATTCAGCGTCGCTCGGAAAGCCCATCGCGATGAGCGCGCGCTGCGTGATGCGGACATCCTGCGCGGACGCGCAGCCGTGGCCGATGCGATCGCAGAACGCGTCATAGCCCTCGTCGCTCAGCGTGAGCGACGGGACCGTGCGGTACTGCATCTTGCCTTCGCCGTCGCGGTAGCCGTAGCGGACAGCGTGGCCGCCAACAGTTTCCGCTTCCAGCTGATAGCCGCTCTCCGTCTTGTAGACCGCAACCTGCTTGCCCGCGATGGCGGCATTTCCGAGGAACTTGACGAACTTCTTCATGGGTAACGCTCCTTTCGAGGTCTCCCGGGAACTCGCCCCCGGTGGGCGGCGGTGATTGATCACCGTGAGGCCATCATAAATCGGGACTAGTCACGATGCAAGCCGCAGTGACTACCGTTCGTCGGCTGGCTCACCGAATCCCCTGCAGCGAACTCTGCACGGCAGCGCTACTCGTCTACGGCTCTGCTACCTCGACAACCTCTTTCGAGATTTCCTTGCGGTCGACGTTGCCATCGTCGTCGACCCACAGTGACCATCGCTGTGTGGTCTTGGTGATGATCTCCTTCTTGTTGCGGTATCTGCCGGTGTAAGTCGGATAGGAGTTCTCCGCGTAATACGGCTCCAGTTCTCCGCTCATGGCGTCGTCCATGATGCCGCTCGCAACGATGCCCGGCTCATTGCGTATGAAGGTCGCGTCTCGATAGCGACCGTTGTAGTAGGTGGCGATCTTGAGGTACTCACAAGGCGTCTCGCATTGAACGAGCATTGAACCGACCCCCTTGCCCACAAGGACTTGATGGATATTTCCCCGCTTCCCGAGATAGCGGGCCATGACCAGGGGCGCGACTGCAGTACCGGCAGATGTATCGTTCTGGCTCAGCGCACGCTCGTAGCCATATTCGAGCTTTTCACGCACTGCATATACATGGGTTTTGGGCGCCGCTACCGACGCCTGCTCCGTTGCCGGCTCCGCATGCATCTCCGCCTGCGGCATGCCTGGTTGGTCCTGACGCGACGGCATCTTTGCGAATTCAAACATCGCTGTGCTGCCGATCGCCAGCCCGATGGCCAGTGAGACAACTACCGCGATCGCGATCTTCATGCGTGCTCCCGGACACTTTGTGACTGACCATCGCGCAAGCGTTACAGCATGCACCGCCTATACCTCGCCATCTGTGAGGTCCATCAAGCCGCTGGCGCCGCTATTTACCACCCTTTGTCGGTGCACTGTTCAGCTGGCCAATGGATAGCGCGCGCCCCCCCGCGACAAATGCTCTTGCCTCGTCCTTCGTTGCGCGTTGCTCCACGATCCAATTCGCAAGAATCCTTATCTGATCGATAGCCAACTTCCCTTGAAGGTCGAACTCATCCAGTAGCTCTACCACTATCGCTACCGCTTCGGCTGCATCGATGGCAGGCCGCAAGTTGCTATCGAGTTCGGCCCGAACGCCAGTGAGCACATAAAGGGCATCAACGCCTGCGGCCATAAGTGCAGATAACTGCATCACTGTCGGCGAAGAAACACCCTTCTCCCAATCGATAACTGTGCGCTTTGCAGCGCCCGCTATCTCCCCGAATGCCGGCTGGCTCAAGCCAAGCCTTGTGCGCTCTTCGCGCAGCCGCTCCCCAGTTGGGCGGATATCTGCACTCATGACACTTGACTGGTGCAGATTTCTGCACCATCATTAGCCCAACACGAGCCAACAGGGCCAATTGGGTTGCCGGTTATGACGCCACTGCAAATTCGCATCGAGTTAATCCGTAAGGGTTACACCGTTATTGAGCTGGCTCGCGCGAAAGGCGTGCCGAGCAGCTCCATGAAGAACACTGTCAACGGGCACGGCTTCTCCTTGCGCGCCGCAGTGGTAGTCGCCGACACCATCGGCAAAGACGTACAGGAAGTTTTCCCGGGCCGTGGTGAGCATGGTCGTGGGCGTCCAGTAACTCGGCGTGCCTGAGCTTCGGTATGACCGACGACACCTTCTATACAGCTGCGATCCGCTTCTCCAAGGCCGATCTCAAGCGGATCGACATGGCTGATGCCGCTGTTAGTGGTGAAGAGCGGCGGCTCATCGACCGCGCGCTCGCAGAGTCCGACCCGCACGCCAAAGCTCACCTCCTTGATCGCGTCCGCGAATGGCGCTGTGCCAGCGAAGTACTGGAGCGCCTGCGCGTCGACATGCAGCAAGCCATCCAGCGCGCAGCGAGGCAGCGCTACTACCGGGCGAAGAAAGCCAGAAATGGTCGGAGCTGAGATCCGCATGAACAAATCGTCCCACAAGCCGGCCGCTGCGTCACGGGTAGAGACCGCAGATCTTTTCACCGGCATTCAAGGGGATTTCTTCCAGCGACTGGAAGACGAGCCCCAGCTGCCGGCGGATCTCGACATCCACTACGAGCTGCTCGCGGCGCTGACCGCCGCGCTCAAGCTCGCCCGCGAGCGGGGCATGACGCGCTCGCGCGTCGTCGACGAGATGAACCGGCTGATGCCGGAGCTGCGCAAGAAGATCACCTATCGCCAGCTCGACGCCTGGACGGCCGCGAGCCAGGAATACAAGGAATTCCCCGCGCGTTTCATCCCCGCGTTCTGCGCTGCGACGCGGTGCGACCTGCCGCTGCGCGTGATGGCGCAGCCGCTGGGGCGCGTGCTGATGGATGCCCACGAGGCCGCGGCAAAGCGCATCGGCGAGCTGCGCATCGCCGGCGCCGCGATCAAGCGCGAAGAACGCGCACTCACTCGACAACACACATAAGGACGACGGGGCATGGGGGATTACTCCACACGATCACTGCTGCGCGGGCTCACGCCCCAGCAGCTCCGCGAGCGCGCCGCGCACGCACAGCACCAGCAGCGCGCGGCGGCGCTCAACGCAATCGAGCAGTTGCGCAAGGCCGACGACTACGGCGCCGAGGCGCTGGCCCTAATGACGCTCGCCGTCGTCACTGAGCGCGCCAATCACAAACAGCTCCCCCCGTCCGGCCGCACCCCCGCGGCCGGGCAACTCCCCGGCGGCGACGGCCGCCGGGGCCTTCTGAACAGCGAGAGGAAACCATGACGAAGAAAGCGACCGCAGTCGCAGAGGTCAAATCGGAAAACGTTGTCCAATTTGTGGACGCGCTGCTGCGCGTTCCGGATCTGCCGGATGCGGGCGCCTACTTCGAGGAGGGTATCCGCTCATTCTCCCGCTCGGGCATGGAGATGGCCCGCGCCGGCCGTTGCTGGCAGATCGCCAAGGACAAGATCGGACACGGCGGCTTCCTGGAAGCGATCCGCAAGGCCGGGCTGGAAGAGCGCTCGGTGCGGTATGCCATGCAGCTCTCCGAATTCCTCGGCCGCCTGCCGGAGCCGGAAGCCAAGAAGCTGGCCGCGCAGCCGTACACCAAAGTGCTCGCGCTGGCACAGGCGGACCCGGAAGTGGTCGAGGACATCATCGAGTCAGGCGAGACGGAGGAGTTTGTCGGCCTCTCGGTGCGGCAGCTCAAGGAGCGCTTGAAAGCGTCCGAGCATAAGCGGATCAACGCCGAGAACCGCGTAGACATGCTCAAGGGCCGCGTCGAACAGCTCGACCGCCAAGCCGAACGCGCGCTCATCGACTCGGACCTGCCGCCCTTCGCGCGCGCCGTGCGCCACGAAGCACTCGCTATCAGCGACGAAATGATGTTCGGCCTTGAGAATCTCGAAGCCATTGCCGGCCAGCATCTCTTTGCCGAGGTGAAGCATCCGCTGGCCTCGAAGTGGCAACCCATCGCCGCGAAGAACGTCTACGTCTCCGTGGGCGCCGTCGTCAGCCGCGCGCTCGCGCTGATGAACGCGGTGCGCGAGCAGTACGGCGATGAAGTCGCCGGCGCCATCACGCTCGACGATCAGCTCACGCCACCCGAGCTGCAGCTGCTCAATGAATGGCGCGAGCGCATCGTGGCGGTGGCGAAGTCGAAGGCCAAGCAGCGCGAGGACGAGCGCGAGAACACCACGCCCGGCAAGCGCGGCGCGAAGCGCAAGGGGGCCTGACATGTCGCTCTCTACTGTCGATCTCGCGCTCGCCGCAGCTGCACGCCGCAATCAGTTGCTGAGGCCGGCGCTGATCCGTATCGATCAAGGGTGCAGTGTTCGTGCCGCTGCGGAGTGGCTGCATACCTGCACCCCCGATGCGCCACAGGCGGCGACGTTGGAACGCTGGCTGCGCGCGGTACAAAAACTGGGGCTCAACGGCCTGCTCTCGCAGCATCGAGGCGCGAAGCGCAAGGACGGTCTAGCCTCGGACTCAGCGGAGCGGATGGGTCGGCACTTTTACCAACAGAGCCGAATCGACGAAGCCCGCCGCGCGCGCCTGGAATATCAGCTGAAGCGTCAAGCGGCGCACCTGCAGTCGCTCGGGCTGCAGCCGCTCGATCTACAGTCGCCCGGGCAGTGACGCATGGCCGCCGTCCTCCAGTTCTCGCGCCCGCTGCCGATGCTGCGGCCCGAGCCGCAGCTGCCGGCGGTGCCGAGCGCCGCGCAGCAACTGCGCGATCTGCCTGATTGGGCGCGCATGGAAGCCGAGCGCTGCCTCGCCATCATCCGCCCTGCGCTGGCGCGCATGCAGCAGGGCGTGTCGCGCCGCGGCGCGGCGCAGTGGCTCGCGAGCACGGCCGAGGGCCTGCCCAGCTGGAAGACCATCGACCGCTGGCTGGAGCAGTACACGACCGGCGGCAGCAACATCGTCGCGCTCGCGCCCAAGTACACCGGCCGCGTGCGCCAGGATTACGGCTGGGAGGCGCGCGCGCTGGAGCTGTACAACCGCCCGACGAAGCCGGCGTACGCCACCGTCGCGTGGTGGCTGCGGCAAGAGGGCTTCGACAGCGCGCAGGAGCATCTCGTGCGCCGCTACCTCAAGAAGGCGCCGAGCAGCTGCACGGAGACGGGCCGCAAGCGCGTCGGCCAGCACTACTACAACCAGAACATCAAGCCGCACGTCATCCGCGATGCCAGCGTGCTGCCGGTCGGCTTCGTGTACGAGGGCGACGGCCACTGCTGCGACGTCTACGTCGCGCACCCGAACACCGGCCACCCGTTCCGCCCGGAGCTGACGACGTGGATCGACGTGCGCTCGCAGAAGATCGTCAGCTGGTGGATCTCCGAGAGCGAGTCGACGCAGACCACGCTCTTCTCGCTGAGCCAGGCGCTCGTCGCGCACAACCACGTGCCGGCCATCGTGCACACCGATCCGGGCTCCGGCTTCAAGGCGCGTTTGATCAGCGATGAGGTCACCGGCTTCCTCGCCAAGTTCTCGATCCAGCCGCAGCTGGCGATCGCCGGCAACGCCAAGGGCAAGGGCCTACAGGAGGGCTGGTTTCGCTGGTTCGAGGAACGGTGCGGCAAGCGCTTCGACACGCACACCAGCAAAGTGCGCACGGACGATGACCTGCGCCAGCTGCGCGCCAAGGTCAAAGCCAAGCTGCTGCGTCTGCCGACGCTGCAGGAATACATCGCGGCGATCCGCGCCTACATCGAAGCCTGGAACAACGAGCCGCACAGCGGCACGGACGGTCTGACGCCGGACCAACTGTGGGCCGAGCTGCAGCAGACGCCGCTGGAGATTCCGGCCGAAGCCGTGATCCGTCCGCGCAAGACCTGTACCGTGCAGCGCTGGGGCGTGCGCCTGGATAACCGCTGGTACCGCGAGCCGACGCTCGCGGACTACGAGACGCGGCAGGTGATCGTCGAGTTCAGCCTGCACGACGACGAGCGCGTGTCGTGCTTCGACCTCTCCGGCCGCTTCATTTGCGACGCGCGTCTCGTCGAGAAGAAGGCGTGGCTGCCAGCGAGCCGTATCGAAGAGGCGCAGCAGAAGCGGCTCGAAGGCCAGCGTAAACGCGAATTGCTGCGGCTCGCTGAGAACGAGGCCCGCGCACGCTCGGTACTGCCGAGCCATGCCGAGCCGTCGCCGCTCGCCGTCGGCCACTCGCTGCCGCCGCCGGTCGCGCCGCGCATCACCGTCGCCGCGCCGCAGCTCGACGGCCGTGCGACCGAGATCCTCGCCGAACTGCAGACGCGCCCCGCCGCCGCGCCGCGCGTCCATGCCCCGCAGCCGCTGAGCACCGAAGAACAGATCGCCGCGCGCTTCGACCGCGCGATGCAGATCGAGGCGCGCATCGCCGCGCATGAAGACGTCAACGACGCCGACGCGCAGTGGCTGCGCCGGTACCAGAGCACCGCCGAATACCGCGGCGAGCTGAAAGTGCGCCTTGCCTTCGGCCGCCTCCCGCAGCACGACATCACCGGCACGCACGCCGAATAGGAGCACCGCATGGCCAAGGGCGACACTCAAGACAACCAGAGCATCACCGGCATCCTCGCGCTGACCAACGTCGCGCAGTGCATGCGCGCGATGGAAAAGGCCGTGACGCGGCCGAAGCATCTGGAGGGCATCGTCGGGTTCTACGGGCCGAGCGGCTACGGCAAGAGCCAGGCCGCCGCGTACGTGCAGGGCCGCTACCGCGCGTACTACCTGGAGCTGCGCGACAGCTGGGGCAAGAAAGCGTTCCTGCAGGCGCTGCTCAAGGAGATGACGGTCAAGCCCGCCAAGACCATCTCCGACATGGCGGAGCAGGCCGCCGAGCAACTCGCGCTCGCACAGGGTATGGGGCCGCGGCCGCTCATCATCGACGAAGGCGACAAGGCCGTCGATCACGGCTACATCGAGCTGATCCGTGACATCTACGAGGGCTCCGGCAAAGCGCCGATGCTCCTCGTCGGCGAAGAGCAGCTGGAGCGCAAGCTGCGCCAGTACGAGCGCTGCCACCGCCGCGTGCTCGCCTGGGTGCCCGCGCAGCCGGCGAGCCTCGCAGACTGCCGCGCGCTGCTCCGGCTCGTCGGCAACGGCGTGCAGATGGATGACGATCTGCTCGAACACATCCGCGAGAACGCGCGCGGCGTCACCGGCCGCATCGGGCAGAACCTGTTCACGGTCTCCGAGCAAGCGCTGCTGGAGCTGGACGGCAAGCCGGCCACGCGCGCGTGGTGGGCCGGCCGTCCGCTCTACAACGGCGAAGCCAACCGCGGAGTGCAGCTGTGAGGAAGGTCGCGACGCTCGAAGAGCGCGTGCGCCTCAAGCACTCGCGCGGCCGCAAGCCCGTCGACCTCGTCGTCGACGAGAAGCATCCGCAGGGGCGCGATGCGATCTGGGCCGCGATCCGCAGGCTGCGCTTCTTCACGCGCGCGCAGCTGGAGAGCTGCACGCGTATCAACGAGCACACGATCGAGAGCTATCTGCAGGGCCTCACCAAAGCCGGCTACCTCACGCGCACCGCGCAGCGCCAGGAGAAGGCCGGGCACGGCGGCATGACGTTCCGCGCCTGCACGTACACGCTGCTCAAGGACGTGGGCGTCGAGGCTCCGCGCGTCACGCGCAAGGGCGAGCCGGTGACGCAGGGCGACGGGCGGCAGCGCATCTGGATGCAGATGCGCATCCTCAAGAGCTTCACCGCCCTTGAGCTGCAGCGCGCTGCGAGCACCCGCACACCGGCCGGCCTCGAAGAGGTGAAGACGTATTGCCTCTTCCTGACACGCGCCGGCTACCTGCGCCGCGAGACGGTCAAGACCGCGCGCGGCCGGCACCTGCGTTATCACATCGTGCCCGCGCTCTACAGCGGGCCCCGCGCGCCGCAGATCCAGAACATCAAGCAGGTCTACGACCCCAACCTCGGCCGCGTGGTCTGGCCGCGGAGCGCGGCATGAGCGGCCAGCACGCAGCGGCCGCACAGGCCGCATGGGGCGACGAGCTGCCGCGCTGGGTGCTGTTGCTTGCCGAGCAGTGCGACGCCACCTCGCAACGCCGCGCTGCGGACAAGCTGCGCTACTCGGCGGGCACGATCAGCCAGGTCATCAACCGCAAGTATCCCGGCCGCTATGACGCCGTCGAAGCGGCCGTGAAAGGCGCGTTCATGGACAGCGAGGTGGGCTGCCCCGTGCTCGGCCAGATCCGCGTGCACGCCTGCCTCGAACACCAGCGCGCCCGCTTCGCCAACACCAACTCGATCCGTGTGCGGCTCTTCCGCGCCTGCCGCGATGGCTGCCCGCATTCGCTCATCAAGCCCGGCGTCGCCGCCGGAAAGGAGACACCGTGAACGCCGTTGCATCCACTCTCGCCAGCGACCAGCCGCCGCGCGTGCTGACCTCGCAGCTCCGCGACGCTCTCGCCATCGCCAATGCTGCCGCGCGCCAGCTGCACGAGCGCCGCTGGCGTGTCGCCAAGCAGGACCTGCGCATCGGCAGCGGCAAGCGTCCGCTGCTGCATATTGAGCCCGGCCACGGGGCGCTGCCGCTGCACACGACGCAGATCGCCGTGCGCGTCGAGTGCGGCGAGGTGCTGCGCATCGGCAAGTTCGGCGCCGTCGACGTCGCACTGCCGGAAGGAGCCTCGCTATGAACCTGCGCCGCGTCGCGTGGTGGCTCATCACCGCGTACTCGCTGATCGCGTGGTCGTCCGTCGTGCTCACTGCCGTCGGCGTCACCGATTGGACCTGGGCTGTCGCGCTCTCGCCGATGTGGGTGCCCATCATCGGGCTGCTGCTGGCGATGATCCTGGCCGACCTCTACCGCGACAGCCGCCGCTTCGCACGCGCCTGCCGCCGCGCATGGTCGCGCATCACGCGTCCGCTGCGGAGGGCCGCATGAGCGCCCCCACTCCGCTCACCGAAGAGCAGCTGCGCGCGCAACTGCTGCGCGTTGTTGCGCAGGAGCGCAGCTGGGCGACCACCACGACCCTGCAGTGCGGGCTCGGCAGTGGCGAGCCGCGCGTGCGTGTGGTCGCGATGCTCGACAAGCTCAAGGTCGAGGGAGTCATCGAGCACAAGCGCTCGCACGCGAGCGACTACTGGCGCCATGCGCAGGCGCAGGACGAGCCGCGGCCGGCGCGCGGCGCGACCGGTGCGCAGCGCACAGCGATTGCCGATCTCCTCGGCAGCGAGCCGGATCTGACGATCGCCGAGATCGCATCGCGGCTGGGCCTCGCGAGGCCGACGGTCAAGTATCACGTCCGCATGATCCGCAGCGAGCTTGCGCAGGCCGGCGCGGCACCCATCGCCGAGGGCCAGCTCGGCGCTGCGCTGCACCGCAAGCAGCAGATGACACAACCCCACGGCGCGCGCTACGCGATCTGGAACACCGGCGAACTCGTGATCGCCAAGGGCGAGATCGAGATCCGCCTCGGCGCGATCGACGTGCAGACGCTGCGCTCTTTCATCGCCCACATGCCGGCGGCGCCGGCGGGAGCCCTCGCATGAATCACCAATGCCCCTGCGCCGGCTGCGGCGCCGAGCTGAACAACGACCAGGCGATGTGCCCCGAGCACTGGGCGCTGGTCCCGTCGTGGCTGCGTTACGACGTGCAGCGCTACTGGAGCAACACCAACGCCGCCTGCGTGATCGAGCGCCGGCTGGCGATCCACAACTACCGCGTCGCCCGCGCCGCCGTCAAGCACGTCGACGCGCTGCCGACCGCGCTCACTCCCTGACCGAGGCATCCACATGGCAAAGACCAACGCAGCGCGCGTGAAGGCCACCGCGCAGAAGTACGTCCCGCAGACCCGCGACCAGACGGTCGAAGACATCGCCGAGATCGGCCGCCTGCAGCGGGAGCGTGCGCGCATCCAGGCCGCGATGAACGACGAGATCGCCGCCATCAAGCAGCGCTACGAGGAAGAGGCGCAGCCGCACGCCGAGCGCATCACCGAGCTGCGCGAAGGCGTGCAGATCTGGTGCGAGGCCAACCGCAGCGCGCTCACCGACGGCGGCAAGTCCAAGACCGCGAACCTCGCGAGCGGCGAGATCCGCTGGCGCGTCACGCCGCCGAGCTGCTCGATCAAGGCGGCCGAGAAAGTCATCGAAGCGCTGCGCGGCCTCGGCCTCGCGCGCTTCCTGCGCGAGAAGGTGGAGATCGACAAGTAGGCCATCCTCGCCGAACCGGAAGCGGTCAAGGGCGTCAAGGGCATCACGATCTCGCAGCGCGAGGAGTTCGTGGTGGTGCCGTTCGAGACGGAACTGGAGGAGGTGGCGTGACCAAGCGGCGCTGGCTATCCGATGCAGACGCCAAGCTGCGCGAGTTGTATCTCGCGGGCGAGTCGACAGTGCGCATTGCAGAGCTGCTTGGCCGCAGCGAGAACGCAGTCAGTCAGCGTGTCACGAAAATCGGCCTACACCGCAAGAAGGCCGGCGCCAAGCACTGGACGGAGGCGGAACTGGTGGAGCTTCGCCGGCGCTATCCGGATGAGCTTTCCGCCGACCTTGCGCGGCACTTCCGCTGCAGCACCGAAGCCGTGTTCGCAAAGGCCAACAGTCTAGGGCTGCATAAGAGCGAGATCGGCAAGGCACTGGCAGCGGAAGTATCGCGGCGGTGTGCGTTGACCGATCCGCGGATGATCGCGACTCGCATCAAGCCGGGCACCACGCCTCCGAACAAGGGTCTGCGCCGCCCCGGCTGGACCCGAGGCCGTATGCGCGAAACGCAGTTCAAGAAGGGCCGGACAGCGACCGAAGCGCGGAACTACCAGCCCATTGGCGCGTTGCGCATCAACCGCGGCAAGCACCCCTATCTTGAAAGGAAGATCAGCGATGACCAATCGCTGAAGCCGGCGCTGCGCTGGAGAGCTGTCGCGCGGCTGGTCTGGGAAGAAGCGAATGGCGCTGTGCCGCCCGGCCATGCCGTGGTGTTCAAGCAGGGCCGCGATTCTCTCGTCGAAGCCGAGATCACGGTTGACGGCCTCGAACTGATCACGCGCGCCGAGCTTATGCGGCGCAACAGCTACCACAACCGCTATCCGAAAGAGATCGGACTGGCGATCCAGCTACGCGGCGCGCTCGTTCGCCGAATCAACAGGCTTTCATCCGGAGACTCTCATGCAGAACAAGATCGATGATTTGCGCAATCACCTGTTCGCAACGCTCGAAGCGCTCGCCGACAAGGAGGAGCCGATGGCGCTGGACCGCGCTCGCGTGATCGCCGACGTGGCGCAGACGATCATCAACAGCGCTAAGGTCGAGGTCGACGCGATGAGCGTCACGCGCAAGCTTACCAGCAGCAAGTTCCTGCAGCTGCCGGAGCAGGTCGAGCCGAAGCCGGCTGTCACGGGACCGGTGCGGCAGTAGCTCGGTATGACCACTCCATCCGCCCCCATGCGCTTCGTGTGCCCGAGCTGCGGCTGCTACGGCATGTTCGAAGCGTTTGCGAACGACATGGATGCGCGCGTCGTCGGCCGGCTGCTCGGCAAGCTGCCGCCGGAGGTGAGCGATGCGGTGCAGCGCTACCTGCGTCTGCACGCGCCGGCCAAGCATGTGCTGACGTTCCGCAAGGGGCGGCGGATTCTCGAAGAACTGGAGCCGCTGATCGCCGCCGGCACCGTCCGCCGCAACGGCCGCGACTGGCCGGCGCCGGCGGCGGCATGGGTCTCCGCGATCGACAGCATGCTCGGCAACCAGAACCTGCAGCTGCCACTGAAAGGCCACGGCTACCTGCTGGAGATCATCGCCGGCGAAGCCGACAAGGCGGAGCGCCAGGCCGAGGACGCGCGCGAGCAGCAGCGGCAGGCCAACGCGCAGCGGCTCGGCGGCAGGCGTGACGGTGCATCGCTCGTCGCCGGCATCGGCGAGGAGCTGGACGAGGAGCGCCAGCAGCTGCAGGCCGCTCATGTGCGCACCGCGACGGCCGCGCTGGTCGCGGCGGCCACGTCGGACCGGATGAAGGGCCGCGAGCTGGATGACGACGATGCGCGGCAGCTGCTCCGCGCCTTCAGCCCCGCGGTGGTCGAGCGCGCAATCGCCAACTGGCAGCGGCTCCGCAAATGACCCGCGCATCCGCCCGATTCGGCATGAGCCCCAAAAACGGCCCTCAGGCGCGTTTTGCCGCGCCGGTGCGGCAAGCGGCGGTCCGCGCGCCCAGAGCGATTTTTAAAGGCCAATTTAACGGCCTCAGCGGCATTGCCGGCCGGCAGCCGGCCTGCCGCGCGCGGACCGCGCCGGAGAACCGCCCATGACGCGCCCGCTCACCCGCGATTCCGTGCTCTTCGCGCTCGCCATGCATACCGGCGAGCAGAACGGCGTGCGCGCGTGTGACCTGGTCGCCGAGATCTGCGGCGAGACCTCGGCCGGCCTGGAGCGCCAGCTGCGCCATCTGATCGAAGAGATGCGCCGCGAGGGCGAGCACATCTGCGGGCACCCGTCGGTCGGCTACTACATCGCCGCCGACGAAGCCGAGCTGCTGCGCACCGTCCAGTTTTTGCACGACCGCGCGATGACCTCTCTGACGCAGGCGGCCGCGATGCAGCGCGTCAGCCTGCCGGATCTCGCCGGCCAACTGAGGCTGAAGACCTGATGGACGCACTGAAGATCCTCGCTGACCAGCGCCAGGGCGAAGCGCTGCGCCTGCAGCTGTGGGTCCGCGGCTGCCCGAGCAAGCGGCGCTACGAGACCGAGGAGCGCGCCAGGCGCGGCGCCGCACGCGTGCTTAAGTTCCGCAAGCGCCGGCAGCTGCCGTACTACTGCACGCACTGCGCGGGCTGGCATCTGACCTCGCGCCCGGAGCCGAAGCCATGAGCGGCGCGAAAGCGAGAAAGCCGGCCCGCAACGTCGAGCTTGGCAAGATCCATATCCTCAAGGCCAAGCTCGGCCTCAGCGACGAGCAGTATCGCGCGATGCTGTGGGCCAACGGCCGCGTCGAGTCCTCGGCCCAGCTCGATGAGCATGGGCGGCGCAAGGTCATCGCGCATCTGCAGGCCCACGTCGGCGCACGCGATCGCGGCCGGCGGCCGCACAACCTCGAAGCCGCGGACCGCAGGGATCTGCGCAAGATCGAAGCGCTGCTGGCCGATGCCGGCCGGCCGTGGGAATACGCCGAAGGCATCCTGCGGCACATGACCTCCGGCCGCGTGGAGCGCATCGAATTCGCCGACGCCGCGCAGCGGCGCGCCCTGATAGCGGCACTCTGGCGCGATGCAAAGCGCCGCGCAGACGCGCAGCCCGGCGACGCATGAAGCACACGCCGGCCACCGTCGACCTCGCCCCGCTGCCGCCGATGCTGCGGCGGCTGGTTCGCGCGCTCGGCCTGCCGGCGACCCTGCAGCTGCTCGAAGCGCGCGGCGGCACGCGCTTTTATCTCGGCGGCGAGCGCGGCCGGCGCGATCGCCATGTGCTCGCCGACATCATCGGCAAGGAAGCCGCCGAGGCGTTCTACCGCGAGTTCGGCGGCGTGCCCGAAGTGACGCTGCCCAAGGCGGACAAGATCGTCCAGCAGACGCGCGACGCGCAGATCCGCGCCGATACCGAGCACAGCCTCATGGAGCTGGCCGTGATGTACCGCCTCACGAGCCGGCAGGTCCAGAACATCCGCCGCGGCCACGACGCGCGCGAGTGGCAGGACCGGCAGCCGGATTTGTTCGGGGCGGCGTGAAAGTGCAGCTAGCTCCAGTCGCCAATGGCTGTGCGGTACAGGGGCGTACTGCACTGGTTGCAGATGTGAATCCGCCGCGCATCGCTGTTGCGCGCCCAGCCTCGCTGCGCAAGGTCAGCGGAACTGCAGCGATAGCACTTCACTCCGCCCGCGGATTTGCATTCCGGATGCTCGCGCCAGTACTCATCGAGCGTCGGCCAACTGGCCCAGCGGTCCCGGTAGAAGCGTACGAAGAGCACGATGCCGGCGACGATCGCCATGCTGACGATGCCGATGATCGCTTCAGTGCTCATACCTCATTTCTCCATGCGTGGCGGCGCCACGTTGACACACGAATTCGCAAGGGCGCAACATCCGCTCCGAGGCGTCGAAACCTCGTCCGTAGCGGAAGGCCACCCCGAAAGGTGGCCTTGTTGTGCCCGACGGTTTTGGTCGGGAGGGCGGCTAATAAAACACCCCGAGAGGGGGAATACGCCCGCCGCCTACGGACGGTTTCGAACCTCCCGACCGCCATCACGTCACCCGTCGAAAGGTGACGGGCTGGCTTATATCTCATCCGTAGGAGCACAGCATATGGGCCAAGCCCTTCTACCCGTCGCTTTCGATGGCGACACTCTCGATCTCATAAACCATCAGGACCAGCCGTTCGTGGCCTGCAAGCCGATTGCGACCGCGCTCGGGCTCGACTGGAGCAGTCAGCGCCAGCGACTCGACGCGATGCGGCCGCGCTGGGGTGTGGTGGAAATCACCATACCTACAGCTGGCGGCATGCAGGCATCCCTCACCATGCCGCTGCGCAAGCTCCCCGCCTGGCTGTACAGCATCAAGCCCGGCAAGGTCGCGCCGCACGTCCGCCCGAAGCTGGAGCGCTATCAGGCCGAATGCGACGAGGTGCTGTGGAGGCACTGGAGCGGACAAACAGCAGCGGCGCAGCCGCCTGCCGGCATCGCCCGCATCGAGCAGCACATGGAGGCGATGGCCGGCCACATGGCCGATCTCACTCGAATCTCCGTACAGCAGGCCGCCAAGCTGGAAGTCACGGCGCGCTACATCGAGCTGCTGGAAGTCAACCAGCGTGGCCATGCCAAGGTCACGCCTGAGGTGGAGAAGGCCGTGCTGGAATTGAAGGCGCAGGGCATGCCGCAGACCAGCATCGCCCGACTGCTACGCATCAGCGGCGGCACGGTGAGCCTGCTGGTCAACGGCAAATACCCGCGCAACGCCTCTTACGATGCTGAGCCACCGAAGCCGACGCTGGCCCAGGCGCTGGATAGCATCGCCGAGCACGAGGCCGCGCGGCAGCTCGGCGAAGGCGGTGTGTCATGAGCCCGCTGCCGGAAGTGGTGTCGGCACACGACGTGCAGGACGCGGTCAATGAACTTTCCACGGTAGCCGGCGCGCTGGATGCCGTGGCCTCGCTGGCGCTGATGAACGATGCGCGCGCCAACAGCACCTGCTCGATGCTGCTGGCAGAGGAGCTGCACTGCCTGATGCGTCTGGCCAGCGCGCAACTCAAGGCGGCGAACCAGAAGTTGGAGACGCTGGTGCTCACTACCCGTTGAGGCTTTCTGCAGTTAGGTTATGACTTCGCCCCGCCTCGCGCGGGGCGAAACATTTCCCCGGCTGTTTGATGCGCGCGCGCGACCGACACTGGCCGCGTCATGCAGAACCGCACCCGCCAGTCCGTCGACGACGCCAGCCATGAAGAAGCTCTTCAGCGCTCGCTGAACGCGAGCGCGGGCGACGGCGACGTCATCCGCGCCTTCTGCTTCGCGCTGCCGACCGACGGCACTGTTCCCGAATGGGTCGAGCTGATCCCGGCGCCGGATGCTTCCGGCCGCGTGGTCGGCCGCGACGGCCGCAACTGGCTCATGCGTGACGCCGCCGCCGTCGCGGCGAATTTCGATCTGCGGCTGCCCGTCGACGTCAACCATTCCACCGAGCTGCGCGCACCGAAAGGCGAGGAGTCGCCGGCGTTCGGCTGGATTGAGGAGCTGCAGGCGCGTAACGGCGCTGTATGGGGCCGCATCGACTGGACGCCCGAGGGCATCGAACGGCTGCAGGGCAGGAAGTATCGATTCATCTCCCCCGTTTTCGCGCACCTTAAGACGACCGGCGAGATCCGCAAGGTGACGTCGGCCGGGCTCGTGAACGACCCGAATTTCAATCTGGCGCTGAACAACCGCCAAAGCAGCGAGGAAGAACTCATGTCCCTGAAAGCGATCGCCGCCGCCCTTGGCCTTGCCGAGACGGCCACCGAGGCCGAATGCATCACGGCCATCAACGGCAAGAAGTCCGAGCTGCAGACTGCGCTCAACGCGGCTCAGACGCCGGACCTCGCCAAGTTCGTCCCGCGCGCCGACTTCGATGCCGCCACTGCGCGCGCCACGAACGCCGAGCAGAAGCTCGCCGAGCAGGCGAACGCGCAGCGCGAGAAAGAAGTGGACGCCGAGATCGATGCCGCGCTGAAGGCCGGCAAGATCACGCCGGCGACGAAGGACTACCACCGCGCGATGTGCATGCAGGAGGGCGGCCTCGAAAAGTTCCGCTCTTACATCGCCGCCACGCCGGTGATCGTCTCCGGCGATGAAGTCACCAAGCCGCCGGTCGGTGCCGACGGCAAGGCGAAGCTGAGCGACAACCAGCGCGCCATCTGCCGTCAGCTCGGCCTCTCCGAGGACGACTACGCCAAGACCCTCACCGCTGCGCAGTAACGCAGCCCGTTCGCCACCCAAGAGAGCACGACCATGACCGCACTCGCCGCCGAACGCGCCACGCCGCGCCGTGAAGGCAAATTCCGCAATGACCCGGCCGCCGCGGCCAAGAAGTTCTACCAGGGCGCACTCGTATGCCTCGACGCGTCCGGCAACGCGACGCCCGGCGCCACCGCCACCACGCTGATCGCGCGCGGCGTGTGCCGCTACACGGTCGACAACAGCGCCGGCTCGGCCGGCGATCTGCGCGTCGAGTCGGAGGCGGGCGTCTTCCTTTTCGCGAACAGCGCGAGCACGGACGCCATCACGCGCGCCGAGATCGGCGACGACTGCTACATCGTCGATGACCAGACGGTCGCGAAGACCGACGGCACCGGCACGCGCAGCAAGGCCGGCCGCATCCTCGACGTCGACAGCGACGGCGTGTACGTCGAAATCCGCTGATCGGCCCGCCCCAGGAATCCAGGAGCAAGAATCCATGATCATCAACCGTCAGAACATCGCCGATCTGTTCCGCGGCTTCCAGACGTCGTTCCAGTCCGGCTTCGCCGGCGTGCAGGCGCAGTGGCCGCTGATCGCGACTGTCGTCTCCAGCAGCACGAGCGAAGAGCACTACGCCTGGCTCGGCAAGTTCCCGATGCTGCGCGAGTGGCTCGGTGATCGCGTCATCAAGCAGATGGCGACGCACGACTACACGGTCAAGAACCGCAAGTTCGAGTCGACCGTCGGCGTCGAGCGCGACGAGATCGAAGACGACAAGATGGGCGTCTACAAGACCATCTTCGAGGAGATGGGCCGCAGCGCGGCCGTGCATCCGGACACGCTGGTCTGGGCGCTGCTCGCTGCCGCGTTCACCACGCCGTGCTACGACGGCCAGTACATGGTCGACACCGACCATCCGGTCGGCATCCCCGGCCAGACGGCGATCACCAGCGTCAGCAACCACGGCGGCGGCTCCGGCACCGCGTGGTTCCTGGCGGACCTCTCGCGCCCGCTGAAGCCGCTGATCCTGCAGAAGCGCCGCGAGTACGACTTCCGCACGATTAACGACCTCAACGACTCGGAGGTCTTCAAGACCGACCGCTTCCTCTGCGGCGTCGATGGCCGCCTCAACGTGGGCTTCGGCTTCTGGCAGATGCTCTACGGCTCCAAGCAGACGCTCGACGCCACCGCCTTCGATGCCGCGCGCGCCGCGATGCGCGCTTTCAAGTCGGACGAGGGCCAGCTGCTCGGCGTCAAGCCGACGCACGTCATCGTGCCGCCGTCTCTGGAGAGCACGGCGAAGAGCATCTTCGAAACGCAGCTCATCAACGGCGGCGATAGCAACACGCACTTCAACGCCGTGAAGGTGGTCGTCGCCGACTACCTGCAGTAAGGGATTCAACCCGAAGAGACGGGGCGCAGTTGAAGGCGCGTTGAAGCTCGATTTAGCGCGCCCGAGCCCATGCAGAAGCCCCGCCCCGGCGATCGAGCCTCTCGCCGGGGCGGGCCTCATGAAAGGACACCAGCATGGCCACCCAGAAAGTTCTCCGTGTCACCGCCAAGCGCGAAGGCTTCCGCCGCGCTGGCATCACGTTCGGCTCGGCGTCTGTCGATCTGCCGATCGCCGATCTCAAGAAGGAGCAGATCGAGGCGCTGAAGAGCGAGCCGATGCTGGTCGCCGTCGAGGCCGAAGCCGAAATCGCCGAAGCGCCGAAGAAGGCTGCGAAGTAAACGCCATGCCGTTGAAGAGCGCCAAGGCCGACGTCACCGCACACCGTGTGAGCGAGCGCAGCACCCCGGAGGCGCCGGCCAGCGTGCCGGCGCCGAAGGGCTCGCACGTGGTGGTGGGCGAGCTGTGGCGTGGGGCCAAGCGCTTTCGCGACGGTGCGCCGATCGATCTCACCGAAGCCGAGGCGCTTGCTCTCGGCAAGCATGTGCGCCAGGCGCCTTGAGCCATGCCCTACGCCACCCGCCAAGACCTGCTCGACCGTGAATCCGAAGACCTGATTTACAGCGTCTTCGATCGCGATCGCGACCAGGTGCTCGACGAGGTGGCAATGGATCGCTGCATCGCCGACGCCTCTGGCGAGATGGACGGCTACATCGGCCAGCGCTACTCGCTGCCGCTGCCGACGCCGCCGACGTGGGGCGTGCAGATCTGCGGCGACATCGCGATCTACCGCGGCGCGCGCGCGGCGGATGCGCTGACCACCGAGCTGCGCCAGCGCTACGAGGACGCGATCGCGTTTCTTCGCCAAGTGGCGAAGGGCACGGCGGGCCTCGGCCTGGCGCCCGTCGACGAGCCGCAGACCGGCGACGCCGGCGAGGTGAAGGGCGGCGAGATTCTGGTGACGGCCGAGCCGCGCGTCTTCACGCGCACCAGCATGCGGAGGCTTCCGTAATGGCGCGCTCGCTCTACGACCATCGCGAGGCGATCGTCGCGGCGCTGCGGCCGCTGATGCCGGAGCGCGTGGAGGTGGCGTCGCATCACGGTCCGTTCGAGCTTGCGGAGATCGTGCGCAACTCGTTCCCGGCGCCGTGCGTGCGTGTGGCGCTGCTGGGCTACACAGACGACGACGCGGCGCGCACGCACGGCATGGCGGACTTCGCGGCGTACATCATCACGAAGGACGGCAAGGCCATGTCGCGCGACCAGATGAACCTGGTGCTCGGCGGCCTGCTCGTCGCCATCTACAAGACCAACGCGCTGATCACCGGCACCGATGCGCGCGCGCCGGAGAAGCCGGTCTACCGCAACCGCTACAGCAGCCCGACCGGCGGCGCGGGGCTCACGCTGGGCGTCGTCACGTGGTCGCAGTGGCTCGCGCTGGCCGAAGCCGAGACCAACGGCGCGCAGCCGGCGGACTTCACGCTGCTGCATGTCGATTACGACTTCGCCCCGGCCGACGAGGCCATCGACAACCAGCAGGACGTCACCATTTCCCAGGAGTCGCCATGAGCGAGATTTCATTCACGCAGTTCCCGACCAATTTCTACGTGCCGGGCACGTACGTCGAGATCAGCACGCGCCGCGCGCAGCCGGTCACTTCGATCGTGCCGCAGAAGATGCTGCTGGTCGGACAGAAGCTCGCCGCCGGTACCGCGACGGAAGCCGTGCCGGTGCTCGTCACCAGCGCCGACCAGGCCGGCCGGCTCTGCGGCCGTGGCTCGCAGTTGCATCACATGGCGATCGCCGCGCTCGCCGCGACGTACAGCGTGCCGGTGTGGCTGCTGCCGCTGGCCGATGCGGCCGGTGCGACGCAGAGCACGCGCACCGTAACGCTCACCGGCTCGCCCACCGCGGCCGGCACGGTCTACCTCTACATCGGCGGTCGCCGCTACGCGGTGAATGCCGCGGCGGCGGCGACGGTGACGACGATTGCAGCGGCGATCGCCACGGCGATCAACGCGGATGATCTGCGCCACGTCGACGCGAGCGCTGCGCTGGGCGTCGTCACGCTCACCGCGCGGCACGGCGGCATCGACGCCGGCGAGATCAGCTGCACGCTCAATCGCTACTCGGACGAGCGCCTGCCGGCGGGGCTGACGGTCGCCATCAGCGCGCTCACCGCCGGCACCGGCAATCCGGATATCGCCGACGCGATCGCCGCGATCCCGAACGCGTGGTACACGCGCATGGCGATCGGCTGGTCCGACACCGCGAACATGACGGCGCTGAAGACCGAGCTGCTTCGCCGCAATGGCCCGATCCCGCAGATCGAGGGCGTGGCGTTCGTCGGCCTCGAAGACACCATCGAGAACGAGCTGACCTGGGCGAGCGGCCGCAACTGCCAGTTCATCGCGCCCGTCGACAACGACTCGCTGTCGCCGAAGTGGAAGAGCGCCGCCTTCGCGTGCAGCGTCTCCGCCACGCTCGCGCAGCAGGACCCCGGCTTGCCGGAGAACCGTCAGGAGATGCCCGAGCTGCTGTCGAAGCCGGACGGCGAGCGCCGCAGCATCACCGATCGTCAGCAGCTGCTGGCCGGTGGCGTGGGCACGCTGATCACCGACGAGAGCGGCGTGGTGCGCGCGGAGTACTTCGTCACGAGCTACCGCACCAATGATTACGGCGCGCCGGATCTGCGCAGCTGGTTCGACGTGTGCCGCGTCAACCTGTGGGCGCAGACGCGCTACGGCATTCGCCTGCTGGGTGTGAAGCTCGGCGGCACGAAGCTCGGCCAGAACGGCAGCACCGGCAAGAACGTGATCACGCCGAGCACGCTGAACAGCGAGGCCATCGCGTTCTACAAGCTCTATATCGATGAGGGCTGGTACGAGGGCGGCGCCGCGTTCGAGAAGTTCAAGGCCGAAGTTTCGTCGGAGATCGATACCGAGAATCCGAACCGCGCCAACCTCTACTTCCCGCCGGACTTCATCAACCAGCTCCGCGTGCAGGCGGTGCTGGTCGAGCCGGTCGGCTGAGCCGTACCGATCCCAGGAGAAACACATGGCACAGCACGCCAATCGCGCCCGCATCAGGGTCAACGGCAAGCTCTTCGACACGATGCCGAACCCGACCTTCGACCCGGGCGGCGTCATCGCGCAGACCAAGATGAGCGCCTACGGCGCGCACTGGGGCGATCAGCTCAATCCCTCGCGCCTCGAAGCGTCTGTCGTCGCGACGGCGGACGTGTCTGTCGCCGAGATCGCCGCGTGGCGCGACGCGACGCTGACCGTGGAGTACGACACCGGCAAGATCTACACCGTGCCCAAGGCGTGGACTGTCGGCACTCCGCAGCTCTCCAATGGCGAGATCCGCTTCCAGCTCGAAGGCGAGCCGGCCGAGGAGCACGGCTGATGAGCAACGTCACCGTCAAAGGCACGCTCAAGCACGGTTTGAAGATCGGCGATGTCGTGCACAAGGAGTTCGAGCTGCGCGAGGCGACGACGGGCGACATGTTCGACGCCGAGGCGGAGGTGACCCCCAACCAGCCGCTCGGCTTCTCCGGTGCGTTGATCTGCCGGCAGCTAGTGCGGATCGGAACCTTCGAAGGTCCGTTCGTGCTCGGCATGCTGCGCAAGATGAAGCCGACCGATTTCGCGTTGCTTCGCGCGGCGCAGCTGGAGGCCGAGAAGCTGGGGGAAGCGTAGCGGAGCGCCGCTCCGCCGACCTCCATGCGGTGCTGATGCTCGCCACCAAGACGCACTGGTCCGAGCGGGAGCTGATGGCCATGCCGATCACGCGGCTACGCCGCTACATCAAGTTGCTCGCGGAGAACGATTGACATGAGCAATCGCTATCTCGACGTCGCGCTTCGCCTCTATCTCGAATCGCATGGCCTCGAATCCAACACGCGGCGCTTCGGCCAGACGTGGAGTACCACGACGCGCGGCATGGAGCGCGATGGTCTGCGGCTCGATCGCATGTTCGGCGGTCTGCAGAGCCGACTCGCGCAGCTGGGCCTCGGCATCAGCTTGCTTGCCAATCAGCGCCTCTCCGCGCAGCTCGACAAGGATCTGACGCAGATCCGCCAGACCGCTGGCGGAACGATCGACCAGATGCGCGAGCTGCGCGGCGCCATCTTCGACATGGCGAGCGATACTGGCCGTCCGCTCGAATCGCTGAAAGGTGGCTTCAACAACCTGATTCAGGCCGGCCTGCAGTGGAAACAGGCACTGGCCGCGATCCGCGCGATCAATCCGGCCTCGGCCGTTACCGGCGCGAGCGAGGACGTGCTGGCTGGTGGCCTGACGGTTGCCGCCAGTTCGTACGGCTTCGACCTGTCGCAGCCGGGCATCGCCACGCAGCTGCTCGACCAGATGACGCAGGCAGGCCGCCTCGGCAACGCCGAGCTGGAGAACCTCTCCGGCATCTTCGCGCGCATTGGCGTGAACGCAAAAAGCGCGAATCTGCAGTTCGCCGACACGCTCGGTTACGTGGAGGCGCTCTCTCAGTTTGAGCGCAACCCTGAGCGGCTCTCGACGCTGGCCGACAGCACGCTGCGCCTCTTTTACAACCTCAACTATCAGAAGAACGCGACGCGGGCGACAGGCGTCAAATTCTTCAATGCGGATAAAAGCGCTCGCGATCCCGTCGACGTGCTGAGCGACATTGCACAGCGCTATCAGAAGCTGAACAACGACCAGGACCGGGCGCGATTCATCTTTCGCGCCTTCGGCCAGACCGACCTCGACACGCAACGCGGCCTGCGCACGCTGCTGTCCGGCGCCACGCTTTCGACCTGGCGCGAGATGGCCAAACAGATCCGCGATGCCGATGGGACGATCGCGCGCGATCTGCCGGACGCGCTGCGCAACGCGGTGGACCAGAGCCGCCGCCTGAAAACGCTGATGCGCGAAGCCGGCGACGCCTTCGCCCAACCGATCAACCGCGTCTTCGCGAACGTCGTCGAAGCGCAGCTGAAGCCGGTATCGGAAGGCGGGTTCGGCAAGACCGGCGGCGCGGTGGCAACGGTCGCGGAAGTCGCGGCGCTGGGCGCGCTCGCACTTGGCGGAAAGACATTACTCGGTCGGCTCGGTACCAGTGGGCGGCTGCTTGGCGATGCTGTGGGCACCGCCGGCGGCATCGCGCAGGGTCAGCTCGTGCAGCAGATGGGCCTGGGCACGCCGGTGTTCGTGACGAACTGGCCCGGCGGCGGCGTGGGCGGCGGCGCCAGTGATGCAGCAGTTGCGGGCGCTGCCGGTGCCGCTGCGGCACGGGTGATCGCGGGCGGCGGCCTTGCCGCCGCGGCGATGGCGGTGCTTCCGCAGATGATCATCGCAGCGGGCTCGATCCTCATCGGCACCAATCTCGTCAACCGCGGGCTGAATCGGATTCCGGGATGGGAGGACGCCAACACGGTGCGTAATAGCGCCGGCGTCGAGCTGACGCCGGATGCCGCTGCGCGCTTGCGCGATCCGTCCGTACAGGCGCGCATTCGGCGCATGGGCGCACTGAAGAGTGTCTGGTCTCCCAGCGCCGATGCGATGCCGTTGCCGGCCTATCTGACCCGCGATCGTGCAGCGGGCGCTGCGCCACCAGAGATGACCGGGCGGCTGCGGATCGAGATCACTCAGAGCGGCCGCGCGCGGGTGGTCGGCATCGACAGCTCGGACAATTGGGATCTGCAGGTGCAGACCGGCACCGGCCCGCTGCTCGCGCCGCTCGGCCAGTAGCGGCGAGGGGAAACATTTCCCCGGCTGTTCCGCCATTGCGCGCGCGCGATCCTGCGCCGCATGGCCTGGCGTGACTCCCTCCAGCGTGGTTCGTTTCGCGGCGCACCCTTCGAGATCGATTCGGCCTCGAAGCGCGCGGGCCGCAAGTCCGTCACGCACGAGTATCCGCAGAGCGATCGCAACGAGAACGAGGATCTCGGCCGCGGGCCGCGGCGCTTCTCGCTGGAGCTGTTCGTCGTCGGCCCGGATTACATGTCCGGCCGCGACGCGCTCGAAGCGGCGCTTGAGGCGCCGGGGCCGGGCGAACTGGTGCATCCCTACCGCGGCCGTCTGCAGGTGTCGCTCGACGGCGACTACAGCTGCACGGAGTCGAGCCGCGAAGGCGGGATGGCGACGTTCTCGGTCTCGTTCGTGCTCGACGACGGCGTCACGCGGCCGGCCAGCTCGATCGACACGCAGGCGCTGACGCAGGCGCTCGCCGCCGACGCCAACGTCGCGGCGCAGGACAACTTCGCGGAGACATTCTCCGTTGCGGACGCGATCGAGCGCGAGTCGGCGATCGACGTGCTGCAGGATGCGCTCGGCAGCATCGCGGCGCGGATCAGCGAGGTGCGAATCGGCGCGACGAGCGTCGAGCTGCGCCTCATCACGGCCTTGCTGGACCCGGTCCGCGGCGCGCGAACGGTGCTTGGCGATCTCGTGGGGCTGCCGGCGGATCTGGCGCTGATGTTCGGCGGGCTTGCCAGCAACATCGGCCGTGCATCCGATCTCTCCAGCCTGTTCGACCGCTCGCCGTCGGTAACCGTGAGCGGCAGCGGCGCGGCCGCCAATCAGGACACGATCAATCGGCTGTTCCGCGAGACGATCGCGATCCGCCGGGCCGAGCTGACGGCGAGCAGCGAGTACGCGAGCTACGACGAGGCGCAGGCGGCGATCAGGATCGTCGGCGACGAGATCGACGCGGTGTCCTACACCGCCGACGATGCGACGTTCGCCGCGCTGCAGTCGCTGCGCGCGGCCGTCGCGACGGACGTGGGCGAGCGCGCCGCCGACCTCGCGCGCATCACGCGATACACGCCCTCGGAAACGCTGCCGGCGCTCGTCATCGCGCATCGGCTGTACGGCGCTACGTCCGTCGAGGACAACGCCGAGGAGCTGATCGCCCGCAATGCCATCGTGCATCCGGGCTTCGTCAGCGGCGGTGTGGAGCTTGAGGTGCTGACGCCATGAGCGACCTGCCGCGATGGCTCATCAAGCAGCTCGCGCGGTGGCGTCGATGAGCACGCTGACCCTCCTCGTCGACGGCACGCGCTACGAAGGCTGGAAGGCCGTCACCGTGACGCGCGGCATCGAGCAGCTCGCCGGCGCGTTCGAGGTCACCTGCGCGGACCGCTGGGCGATCGCCAAGCCGGCGCAGCCGCTGCCGGTGCTTCGCGGCAAGACGTGCACCGTGCTGATCGACGACCAGGTCGTCATCACCGGCTTCATCGACGCGGCGCCGCCGCGCTATTCGGCGCGCGGACATGAGCTGATCGTGCGCGGCCGCGATGCGACTGGCGATCTCGTCGACAGCTCCGCGACGACCGACGGCGGCGGCTGGCAGAACCGCTCGCTGAAGGCGATCGCCACGGATCTGTGCAAGCCCTTCGGGATCAGGGTCAGCGTCGACGCCGCCGTGGCGCGCGATGCCGCGCAGCCTTTTCTCTATCAGCACCTGCAGCTCGGCGAGACCTGCCAGGCCGCGCTGACGCGCCTGGCGCGCATCCGCGGCTGCCTGTTGGTGTCGGACAGCGCCGGCGGCCTCCTGATCACACGCGCGGGGAGCGCACGCGCCGCGACGGCGCTGGTGCTCGGCGAGAACATCCTGTCAGCGGATGCCGAGGACAGCTGCGCCGAGCGCTTCCACTCTTACCGCGTGATCGCGCAGGACCGGCAGAGCGACTACAACGATGGCGAGACAGCGCAGCAGGTGCTCGGCACTGCAATCGACCGCGACGTGCGCGCCGGCCGCCTGCTGATCATCGACGCGCAGGATGCGACCGACGCCGGCGGCGCGGCGCAGCTCGCGGCCTGGACGAGCGCCACGCGCGCGGCGGCTGGCCAGCGCGTGCGCTACACCGTGCGCGGCTGGCTCGACGGTGCGCGGCCGTGGCAGCCGAACACCCTGGTGAGCGTGCGCGACCCGTGGGCGCGCTTCGACGGCGATTACCTGATCGCCACCGTCACCTACACGCTCGACACGCAGGGCGGCGAGATCACGCAGCTGGACGTAGTGCCGCGGGACGCCTACAAGCCGCTGAAGCTGCGCGAAGTCGATCCCGCCGAGGCGGGCCTGCAGTGATGGACGCGCGCCGCGTCAGCCAGTTCGTCGAGCGCCTGGTGCGCCAGCTCGTCTCGCCGATCGGTCGGCAGGTGTCGATGCTGGCCACGCGCGTGCGCATCGCGGCCGTCAACGACGCGACGAAGATCCAGACCGTGCAGCTCACCGGCCGCGCCGTCGACGGCAAGCGGCCGGAGACGCTCGACGGCGTGCAGCGCCTGCAGCAGTTCGGCTTCAGCTCGGTGCCGCTGCCCGGCAGCGACGGCTTGATGATCTGCATCGGCGGCAGCCGCTCGAATCCGGTCGTCATCGTCTGCGACGACGGCAGCAAGCGTGTCGTCGGGATGGAGCCTGGCGAGACGGTGGTCTACAACGCCTTCGGCGATTACGTGAAGCTGCTCAAGACCGGTGAAATGGTCGTTAAAGCGCGCGAGAAGGTGACCGTCGACAGCCCGCTCACGCATGCGCTCGGCGATGCCGAGGTCGACGGCGACGCGCTGGTGCACGGCGACGCGCAGGTCGAGGGCAATGCGGTCGTGCTGGGCAATCTGCATGTCGCCGGGGCGATCACGGCGGACGGCGCGATCAGCTCGGCGACGTCGATCTCCGATCCGTTCGGAACGATGCAAGGCATGCGAGTGGTCTACAACGGCCACACGCAGGCCGTCAGCAGCGGCGTGGCGCACGCGCCGAACGAGCAAATGTAGCCATGACCGACCTCGCCCTCCAAGCGCTCGACGACGGCACCTACGACCTCGTGCTGTGGGGCGGCGATCTGCTGGCCGACGACTCGCTGCGTCCGGCTGTCATCGCCTCGCTGCTCACCGACCGCGAGTACGCGGACGCCGCCGACGGCGATCGCCGCGGCAGCTGGCAAGACGCGCTGCTCGCGGACGCCGCGGACCGCAACGGCTCGCTGCTGTGGCGCGTGCTGCCGGGCAAACGCACTCCCGCGAAGCTCGCCGAGGCCAAGCAGTACGCCGAGCAGGCGCTGGCCTGGCTCGTCGACGACAGCATCGCCAGCGGCGTGAGCGTCACGCCCAGCTGGGACGCACGCGGTCAGCTGCAGCTCGACGTCGAGATCGCACGCGCCAACGGCGTCGAGCGCTACCGCCTCGCGGAGCTGTGGCAAAAGTCGCTCGGCCCGAGTGCGATCGATGAAGCGAGCGACTACGCGCTCGTGATGTCCGGCATCGCCGGCGACTATCAATACATCTGGTACACGGCCCTGCCGGAGCTTGCCGAATGACCGCTGAGACTGACCTCTCCTACGCCGCACAGATCATCAAGCCGATCGCCGAGGCGCTCGCGCGCTGGTGGCGCGGCGATAGCAGCCACACCGAGAACAACGGCGTGGTCGACGTGCCGTCGCCGGCGAAGCTCGTTGCGGATCTGACTGCACAGGTCGAGGCGATTGGCCCTGATGCGCAGGCGGCTGCCGCTACCGCATCGGCTGCCGCGGCCATCGCAACGGCAGCCGCCGACAATGCGCAAGCGTCTGCACGGACCGCCGCGCTGTGGACCACGCTCGCCACATACACGCCGACCGTCATCGGCGAGGGCGCCGAAGTCCTCGACAGCGACGCAGGCACTCACACCGATCCGCAGACGTCAGCGACTGTCGCGAATGCCGGCCGGTACACCGCATATGCAACCACGGTCGGCGCGTGGACGCGCATCGGAGACACTGGGCTATCCGGAAAGGCGTCAAATGCAGCCCTTGCCGACGAGGTTGCAACGCGCGAAAAAAACGATGCAGCCGAGGCGCTGGAAAGAGAGGCGGCGCTGCCGCGGCTGCCATACAACACGACTGCGGCGTGGGCGGTCTTTGACGCCGACGGAAAAGTTGCCATTGGCGTTGACGAAACCGGGGCTGTTATCGGCTGGGTGCCAACTGCGCTGGCAGAAATGACGTCCGATACGAATGCGGCGGTCAGCACACTGGCGTCACAGATCAATGCGTCTCTGAGCAATAGCGCATCGGTCGCAATGCCGTATACCGGCATCGACATGGTCTGGGGCGTCACCGATCGCTACGGGGTGCCAGCGATCGCGCTGACGGCCGATGGCAAGACGCGCATCGTCAGAGATGGCGAGGTCCGCGCCGCGATTTACAGCACCGACGAAGTGCTGTGGGGCATCATCGACGACTCGAAAAGGATCGCGATCGGAGTCACGAAGTCAGGCACCGTCGTCGGGCAATTGAGCGGACGCGTCGACGACATTGCCGGCCGGCTGACAGTGATCGAGGGCATTGTCGCCGGTGAAAATGTCAGCGCGACTGATGCGCAGCCCGTCGTCTATACGCGCACCGACGGTACGTTCCAGCAGATTTTCGCGGCCGACGCTGACGGCGAATTCGCGGTAACGCCAGACGAGTACGACGCCTACGGTCCCGTCGCGCTCAACAACACGTACGTCAAATTCATGTCGGACATGGACGGCGCGCGCAAGCTCTGGCGAAAACCGCTCTACGGCAGCGGCGCTGCAATCAAGAGCTACAACGGCCGGCTCGATCACATCCTCATTATTGGTCAAAGCAATACGATCCCCAAAGTTATCGCACACGCCGCGCTGCCCTCCGCGCTGACCGTAGGAGAAATTCTCCCTGGCGCGTGTCTGCAGTTCAACGGTAACGGCAGCTTCAAGCACCCGTGGCCGAATTTCCGTCCTGCCCCGTCTGGCATGTACCCCGGCGCATGGGACATCGACGATCAGGATGCGGAGATCCTTGCAACGGAGATTGACCACTTCGTCAACCTCGAAGGCCAATACCTCGAATCGCATGCCTTCGGCTTCGGGGAGCTTATCAACAGCGATGATCGGCTTTTGCTGTTCTCCGGGCATGGCCGTGGGTCAGGCAACTACGCGATCCTGAAAAAGGGGCTGACCGACACGACGAACTACGCTTATCGGAACTCGATCACGGCTGTTACGCGGGCGAAGGCGCTCGCGAATTCGCTGGGCCTCGAATATCGAGTCATCGGCATGCTCTGTGAGCACGGAGAAGGGGATTCGCAGAACGCTGCGTACTTGAGCAATCTCAACGAGTGGATCGCTGACTACAACGCGGACATCAAAGCCATCACCGGACAGGCAGAAGATGTGCCGCTGTATCTCACGCAGCACCACAGCTGGTCGCTGAGCGGGACGCAAACGACAAGCAAGTCAGTCATTGCGCAGCTCGACGTACACGAGCAAAACCCGCTCGGCATGCTGGTCGCGCCGAAGTATTTTTTGCCCCACGACAACCAGAATGCTGGCGTGGATGACGGTGTGCATCTATCCGCGTACGGCATCCGAACGCTATCCGAGTATTACGCAAAGGCTTGGAAGCAAAATGAAGCGGTGCCGAACAGCTGGAATCCTCTCCGTCCGTCATCGGTGGTATTCGACGGCACGGCGACGATCACGGTTTCGTTTGCCGGTCGAGTCGGAGATTTGAGGTTCAGCGTCTACGACGCCACAACGAACCCGCTGGGCGTAGCGGACCCCGGCAATTACGGCTTTGAGCTGGCCGACACCGGCGGAGCAACTATCACCGCGGTTGCGTTATCAGTAGACGCTACGCAGGTGCTCGTGACAGTGAGTCAGCCGCTGGCGGATGGCGCCATGCTTCGCTACGCGTATACCAATGTCGGCCCATCAAACGCTGGACCGCTGACGGGGCCGCGCGGTTGCCTCTGCGACAGCGATCCGACACCGCCGAGCGCGAAACTGCAGGCACATCGCGCAGCGCGGGGGATGTCCGGATCAGCGCTGACTGACCCGCTCAAGAATTGGTGCGTCACTTTCTCAAAACTGATCAGCATCTAAGGAAAGAAAAACATGAATCGTCAATTTGTAAAGCTCAGCGGCGTTTCGTTCAGCGCCACCGGCCTTCCTGTTATCGATGTCACCGACGAGGAGATCGAACTGGCCAGCATGCCGAGTCTCGTCGCGTGGCTTGATCCGCAGGAAAAATTCCGCTCGACGGTCCCCATCGGGCTCAAGGATCGAGTCAATGGCTATGGCATGAAGAACTTCAGCGCCGCAGCCCCGGTGCTGGGGACTGCGATTAATGGCCGCCCCACGGTCAACATGCTGGTATCCCGGACGGACGGCCTGACGATCGAGGGGCTGAATCTGCATCCGACTGGCGATTACACGAAGATCGTCGTCGCCAAGATTCCCGCCGTCACTGCATCCGGGCGGCGTGAACTGTGCACGTCGGAAAGCGGAAAGTGCGGCTTCTCGATCACAGCGTCCGGTGCTCTGCGTATCCAGCATGGAGCGACGCAACTCGACACCACTACGCTGACAGACACAGCTGCACATATCTACGCCGCTACTTATAACGCGGAAACCGGAGTCGGCGTCGTCTACAAAGACAAGGTCGCGCTGCCGTTTACCTCGGCGGGTACTTTCCCGCTGCAAGCTGCCAGCACGAATCTCGGGTTTGGTGTCTCGACCAGCTCGGGCGGGTTCTTCGAGGGTGACATGGGCTACGGCTTCTGTTTTGCGGCCGACTACTCGAAGCCTGCATATAAGACATTTTGGGATCGCATCCACTCTATTCTCGCGACGCGATACGACATCGTTCTGCCGTGATTTATATCAGCATCTAGATCGATACTGGCCATAGCTATGCCACTTTCCCGCCCATCGCTGACGAGTCTGCAGTCCCGCGCGCAGACCAACATCGCGACGCGCATCGACGGCGCTGCGCCGACACTTCGCCGCGGTATTCTCGGCGCGCTGCTCGCGGAGCTGAGCGGCGCGCTGCATTCGCTTTACGGCTTTCTGCAAGCCGAGTCGATCGAGTCGAATCCGTACACAGCCGTGCGGACGCTCCCGCAGTGGGCGAGCATCTGGGGCGTGCAGCGCCGGCAGCCGACGACGGCGGCCGGCGCGATCACGCTGACCGGCGCGCCCGGTGCGTCGGTGGCTGCAGACTCACGCTTGCAGCGCAACGGCGTCGAGTACGCGATCGACAGCGACGGCGTGATCGGCGGCGGGGGCACTGTCGACGTCGCCGTCACCGCGATCACGGCCGGGAGCGACGGCAATGCCGCAGCGGGCGAGACGCTGACGTTCATCTCGCCGCTCGCCGGCGTGCAAGCTGAGGCAATCGTCACCGCCGGCGGGCTCACCGGCGGTGCGGACCTTGAAGACATCGAGGACATGCGGCAGCGCATGCTCGCCGAGATCCAGGAGCCGCCGCACGGCGGCAGCAAGGCCGACTACGTACGCTGGGCGCGCTCGGTCGGCACGATCACGCGGGCGTGGTGTTTCCCGACGTACCGCGGGCCGGGCTCGGTGCGCGTGTACGTGATCAACGACGACTATGCGGGGCCGGAGCTGGCAAGCGCTGCGGACGTCTCTGCGGTTTTCGACTACATCGACTCGGATGAGATCAAGCCGGTTGGCCTCGTGATCGAGGACCCTGAGACTCCGGGCACCTACATCAACGGTCTGGAGGTGCTCGCGCCCGAGGCCGAGCCTGTTGATTTCACGATCGACGATGTGCCGGACGATCCGGCCGCGCGCGTGCGGATCGAGGCTGCGCTGCAGGAGCTGTTCCGGCGCGAGGCTGTGCCGGAGGGGTCGATCGCGCTGACCAAGTTGATCACGACGATCGGCGCCGGCACCGGTGTCGACAACTTCACGCTGTCGGCGCCGGTAGCGTCGCCGAGCGCGCCGGCCGGCAAGATCCTGACGCTCGGGACGGTCACGTGGCTCTGAGCGATCAATACGCAGCTCAGCTGCGCGCACTGAGCCAGCGCGGCGCGTTGTGGGAGCGACTGCGCGGGCCAGTGGTGACGGGCCTGCGTCTCGCAATCGCGGATGGCTTGGCGCGCTTCCACGAGGCTGTGGAGCGGCTGCGCGTCGAGCGCGATCCCCGCACGACGTCGGAGCTGCTGCCGGAGTGGGAGGCGAGCTGCGGGCTTCCAGATGGCTGCCTCGATGACGCCGGCGGCGGCTATCCTGCGCAACGACGTACGGCGGTCGTGGGCCGACTCAATGCGACAGGCGGCAGCTCTCGCGCGTATTTCATCAGCGTGGCTGCGTCGATGGGGTATGCGATCACGTTTGAGGATGTGGCCCCCGCAGTTTCCCGCATTCATGCCGCTGCAGTCACTGTTACCGACATGACGTGCGCCGACAACATCGAAACCCCGCTGCGGTACTGGGGCAACGCACAGCTCGAATGCGCGCTCAATCGGATCAAGCCAGCGCATGTCGAATTCCTTTTTGCATACGGACCCTGAGCCATGAAACGCATTGCTACGCCGAACGCAACCGAAGACGGCAAGTTCCAGCTCGGGGTGCCGGGCACCGCGCAAAAAGCCACCGAGTTCGGCGACGTATGGCCGAACGACGTGCAGGAGGAGATCGTCTCGATCATCGAGGCGGCCGGCTTGACGCCGACAGCCGGAGTTGCGCAGCTCTACCGCGCGCTCGCTGATCTGGAGCATCGAGTCGGTGACTATCTGGTTACTGAGAGCAGCGTATCGCCGGCGATGCGCTGGCCGTGGCAGACGTGGATCGAGGTCCCGGGTCGCGTGCTCGTGGGCTATGACGCTAGTCAGACGGAGTTCAACGCGATTGGCAAGCAGGGCGGCGCCAAGACCAAGACGCTGTCGATAAACGAGCTGCCCGTCGGCGCCGCGATCAAACCGCATGTCGGTAATGGCGGCGAGATCGATGGTTACAGCACTGGCGCGCCCAACGCTGACAACTTCGATACCGCCGGCGGCAGCCAGGCATTCAGCCTGCTGCCGCCGTACCGAGTAGCAAGGGTCTGGCGGCGGACGGCGTGACGACATGAAAGGAGGCGGCCTTGGCTGTGCGCTAACACAGCCAGGGCCGCCGCACCCACCTGCACAGAGGTGAGCCAGCCAAGGCCTCCCCAGCTCCGCGGAGCGCCGGGAGGCTATCAAATCCCCGAGAGGCTCACTGTGACCAAACCCATCATTCCCTGGATCGGCGGCAAGCGCCGCTTGGCGCCGATCATCCTGCCGCTGTTCCCCGAGCATACCTGCTACGTCGAGCTGTTCAGCGGAGCGGCCGCAATCGCGTTCGCGAAGCCGCCAGCGGCGGCCACTGTGCTCAATGACATCAACGGCGAACTGATCAATCTGTACCGCGTCGTCAAGCATCACTACGAGGAGTTCATCCGGCAGTTCAAATGGGCTTTCACGAGCCGGAAAATCTTCGAATGGCACCAGATGACGAACCCCGAGACGCTGACGGACATTCAGCGCGCCGCCCGGTTTTTCTACCTGCAGAAGCTCTGCTTCGGCGGGCGCGTCGACGGCCAGAGCTTCGGAACCTCGACCACCAGCGGGCCACGGCTCAGCCTGTTGACGCTGGAGGAGGACTTATTCGACGCCTGGCGCTGGCTCTGCGAGGCGACGATCGAATGCCTGCCCTGGGCTGCCTGCATCGAGAAGTACGACCGGGCGCATACGCTTTTCTTCGCCGACCCGCCGTACTGGGAGACCGAGGGCTACGGCGTGGACTTTCCGCTGGCCGAATACGAGGCATTGGCCAGCGCAGCCCGCTCGATCGACGGCTGTCTGGTCATCACCGTCAACGACCACCCAACGATGCGCGAGGTCTTCGCCGGCCTGCCCATGCAGTCGGTGCCGATCACCTACACCGTCGGCGGCGGCGACAACCAGGCCGAGCGCGCCGAGCTGATCATCGGCAACTGGCCGGGCGGCTGGCCCGCGCCAAAGCCGCTGACGGCGCAGGTAGGGCTAGGGTTTTGACCAGCCTGAAATTCGCGCCCCAAATCATGTGTCGCGGCGTCTCAAACCAAATGGCGCGCTACAGGCCGGCGTGCTCGATCCGACCGAATCCGTACTCAAGGAACAGCTCAATGCGCTGAAGCTGCGCAAGGCGGAGGCGACGGCGGAGCTGGAACGCTGCAAGCTGCTGGCGCAGGCGGCGATGGTGCAGCCGACGCCCGAGAAGATCGCCCGCTTCGCCGACGGGCTGCGGCAGCGGCTCACCGAGGGCGAGGTCCCGCTACGCAAGGCGTACCTCCGCGCCTTCGTCGATCTGATCGTCGTCGAGGACAACCAGATCATCATTCAAGGCCGCAAGGACGTGCTCGTCAGTGCGGCGGCGAAAGGAAAAGTCAGCCCCGCGGGAGCGGTTCTGACTTTTGTACCAAAATGGCGCGCCCGACAGGATTCGAACCTGTGACCCTTGGTTTCGGAAACCAATACTCTATCCAGCTGAGCTACGGGCGCTTAGGGGCGCGATTCTAATCTACGGCGGCGGGGGAAGCCACGCGCCGGCGAACACCGCACCCTGAATCTCCACCGACAGACACCATCGGCCCGACCGGCCGAGACCACGCACGGCCGGGCCGAGGCCTTCAGGCCGTGTACGAAGGCACCTGGAAGGTCTTGCGCATCAGCGCTTCGAGCTGGCTGTCGGACAGCAGGCGCTTCATCAGGCCCATCGGCTTGACGTCGCGGCCGAGGTATTCCATCGGCTTCCACTTCTTCTTGTCGAGGATCACCAGCGTGCCGGCCAGCGCCTGCTCGGGCGTCGCGCCGCTCTTTTCGAGCATGTCCGGCAGCACCTGCATGATGGTCTTGCCCAGATGCGGCTCGTAGACCTTGCGGATCGCCTCGGGCTGCTCGTTCCAGGTCTTGCGTGTGTTGGCGTGGGAGTTCGCCGACATCGCCGTCAGCACGCCGCCGGGAATGATCGAGGTGACCTGGATGCCGAACGGCGCGAGCTCGTGGCGCAGCGTCAGCGTCATGCCGTGGATCGCATGCTTGGTCATGTTGTAGGCGCCGGCGCCGACCGGGTTGGCGAGGATCGCGCCCGAGCTGTAGTTGGCGATGCGCGAGCCCGGCGCGTTCTTGCGGATCAGCGGCAGGAAGGCCTGGATCACGCGCAGCTGGCCGAACATGTTGATGTTGAACAGGCGCTCGACGGCGCCGAGGTCGGCCGCCTCAAGCACGCCGGTACCGATGTTGGCGACGCCGGCGACGTTCATCAGCAGGTCGAGCCCGCCGCCGTTCAGCGCCCGCGTGACGAATTCGGCGCTGGCCTTGACCGACTCGGTCTTCGACACGTCCTGTTCGACGACGGTGATGTTGCCGCCGGTCTTCAGATCGGTCGGCGCGCCGGGCAGCACGCCGGCGAACACGCGCCAGCCGCGCTCGGCGAGCGCCTTGCTCAGCAGATTGGCCTGACCGACGTTGGCGCCGGTGATGAAAGCAGTCTTCATGATCTCTTCGCCTCAAAGACACGGGGCGGCCGAAGCCGCCCCGCTTGGATGTAACGTACAGCGCCCGACTTCAGTGACCGCCGCGCGCAGCAGCCTCGGCGCTGAACATTGCCGGCGTCAGCGGCCGGTTCGTACGCCACCAGCCGTCGCCGCGCTCGTTGACCATGTAACCGGCCTCGTAGGCCTTCGCGGTGAGGTCGTGATAGACCGAGGTGCCGCGATGGAAGGTTTGCGATTCCTGCGAGAAGAAGTAGTTGACGAAGGCCACGCGCCACAGCTGGCCGCGCGCGTCGTAGTTGTCGGCCCACAGCGCCATCCAGGTGTCCTCGTCGACGTACAGGCGGCGCTTGCTGTAGATGTGGCGCACGCCGTCCTTCAGCGAGCCTTCGAGAATCCACACGCGATGCAGCTCGTAGCGCTCGTAGTCCGGATTGATCGTGTTCGGCTTGATGATGTCCGCGTACTTGAGCGCCGGATCGTTGATCTTGAAGTTGTGGTACGGCACGTAGATTTCCTGCTTGCCGACCAGCTTCCAGTTGTAACGCTCGGGCGAGCCGTTGAACACGTAGTCGTCGTCGACCGTGCGCAGGCCGGCCGGCGGCACCGGGTAGTCGAAGCCGACTTCCGGCGCCTGACGCACGCGGCGGATGCCCGGCTGGTACTGCCAGGACTGCGTCGAGTCCTTGGTGAAGTTGTTCGGCTGGATGCCGACGGCGACGAAGCCCTTGTCGCGCTCCGGCAGCAGATAGCCGGTGTAGAAATAGGCGTTGATCTTGTCGGTGAACGAGCCGCGCTTCTTCGGGTCGTTGCCCGGGTTCAGCGTCATGAACTTGTTGCGGCCCCAGGCGATGCTGCCGTTGGCGTAGACGTCGGCGATGTCGCAGACCGCCTGCTCGGTCCAGGCGCGATGCGGATTGATGACGTTCCAGATCGCTTCGAGACCGCTCTTCGGGAACGGGAACGGAATCGCGCCGCTGGTGCCGGTGATGCCGAGGCCGTCGTCGACGACCTCCGCGGTCGTGGCGTTCTTCTTGACGGTGTCGCAGACCCAGTCCGGCACGCCGAAGTCGCGGTGGCTCGGATAGACGTTCATCCGGTACGAATCCGGATACTGCTTGAGCAGCGCCTTCTGGCCTTCCGTCAGCTTGGCCTCGTACTGGGCCATGTTCTTCGCGGTGATCGTGAACAGCGGCTTCTCGTCGGCGTACGGGCCCGGCTCGTAACCGTAGGGCTTCTTCATGCCGGGCCAGCTGTTCAGATACTTGCCGGTGTATTCGGCAACGCCGTCCGGCGAACCGGCCTTCTCGGCGCCCATGCAGGTCAGCTTCGGGCCGTTCAGCTCCGCCGCCTTGGCGGCATCGACCTTGGCATACGCAGCCGGCGCGAGCAGGCCGGCGGCGCCGACCGTCAGGCAAGACGCCAGAACCATTCTGAACTTCATTGTTCTCTCCTCATCCTTGGGATACGCCCGCTGACGATCCCATCAATCGCCGCAGCCGGCATTCGCTGCATCGCGCTGTTCGTCTGGCGCCATCGTCAGCCGCGTGTCGCGCTGACCTGGCGACACGCGATCCATGCGTGCCCGCGAAAACCTATCGTAGTTCCGAAAAAGCGCAGTGCCTCGTCCGAAACGAGTATTCGACGCTCGCGCGCGCGGACGCGACCGCAGCGCGGCGCGCGAGTTCCATTGCACGCTGAAAAAAGCGCGGCACGCCGCCGCACCGGAACGCAAGAAAGGGGCTGAACAACACCGTCATCGCGAGGCCGCGCAGCAGCCGTGGCGATTCAGAGCCGCCGCCGGCCTCGCGCGCCGCGGGATGGATTCACCGCCTGCGGCGCCTCGCGATGACGATGGAGGAACTGCTGCAGAGCTTCCTAGCGATAGTCGGCAATCAGTTCGATCGCGATGCGCGTTTCATCGGCCGAGCGCGTGTCCATGTCGGCGACCGCCATCTTCTCGATCTGTCCGCCGAGCAGCGGAATCTTCGACTTGACCGTCCAGTCGTAGGTCACCAGCGTTTCGCTGCCGCCGTCGGCGATCGCCGTCGTGCACGCGCATTCGAGCGGCATCGCGCCGGCCTCGACCTTGACGCTGCCGGTGCGGCTGGCGACGTGCCAGGTTTCCTCGTTCGTCACCGTCGCCTCGGCCTTCTTGCCGCCCGGCATCTGCACCGGCACCTTGCGCTCGACGCGGATGCGGAAGGTCTGGCCGTCGAACTCGTGCGCGAGCACCTTGTACGGCATGCCGAGCGCGTCGAGCTTGCGCGTATGGAATCCCTTGTCGGTGAACATCTTGATGACGACGTCCGGCGCCGCCGGATAGCGCGCCTGCACCTGGTGCTTCATGCCTGTCTCCCCTGTGATCGTGCCTGCACGGCGAGCCGCAGCCGCGGCCGCGCGTCAGCCGGTGTAGATCTCGAACGAATCCTTCGGCGAACCGCACTCCGGGCAGACCCAGTCGTCCGGCAGCTCCGTGAACTTGGTGCCCGGCGCGATGCCGTGATCCGGCATGCCCAGTGCCTCGTCGTAGATGTAACCGCAGATGACGCAGATCCACTTGTCCATGCTTCCCCCGTTGTCGTCCTATTGCCTGCGGCGCGCAGCCGGCGGCGGCAGCGCCTCGCCGCGCGCCGCGGCGAAGCCGGCGAGCATCGTGCGCAGCGCGCTGCGCCAGTCGATCAGCAGGCTCGACTCGCCGACGCGGCCGAGCACGCGGCGCGACAGCTGCAGCGAGCGCTCGTCGCGCTCGACCAGCGTGCGCTGCACCAGCTGCTGCCACGAAGCACCGTTCTGGATGCTGGCCTTCAGGCCGATCGCCGCCGAGGCCGCACCGACCGTCAGCATGCCGACCGAGTGGAACAGCACCGCGCCTTCCTCGACGCTGAAGCCGTGCTCGCGCGTCAGCACGTCGAGGAACTGTTCGAGGATGTCGATCTCGGCGTGCGGGCCGAGGCGGCCGCGCGACAGCTCGGCGATCAGCTGCGGCTCGCCGACGAACGCCTCGAACAGACTCTCGGCATAGCGCTCGGCGAGCGCCGACCAGTGCTCGTGCTGGCTGTCCGGCAGGCGGCGCGCCAGCGTCAGCTGGAAGGCGGCGAGGCGCACCAGCTCGTCGCGGTTCGGCACATGGCGATAGAGCGTCGCCTGCGCGACGCCGAGACGATCGGCGATCTGCTTGAACGTGACGGTATCGAGGCCGAGCTCGATCGCCGCGGCGACGATCGCCTGTGCACTGACGGCCGGCGGCCGGCCGACGCGCGCGGCGGCACCGGCGCCACCGGCACCCCGGTCCTGCTCTGCCTTGCGTCGAGTACTGCGCATGCGGGCGATCACTCCTTCGTGCCGAGTTTCAAGAACGGAATCTTCAAATTCTTCGTCTGCTCGGACGACGGTGCAAGTGCGCAAATGCCTCAGCGCGAGCCGATCAGCTCGCCACGCCGCCAGGTCGCGCGCACCGTCGCCTCGCCGAGCCGCGTCCGCACCGCGCGCCACGGCGCGTCGAGCAGGCACAGATCGGCGACGGCGCCGACCGCGAGCGGCGGCGCGGCCTGCGCCGGCGCCTGCAGAGGGCCGGTATACAGCGCGAACGCCGCCTCCGGCGTCAGCGCTTCATCGGCACCGAGCGTCGCGCCGCGCACGCTGCGCCGCTCGCAGGCGGCCTGCATCGCGCGCCACGGATCGGCGTCGCCGAACGGCGCGTCGGTGCTGCCGGCCAGCGCGACGCCGGCGCCGCGCAGGCCCTGCAGCCGGTACAGCCAGGGCCGGTCGTCGGCGTCGACGTCGGCGAGGTAGGCGTCGCCGCGTTCGGCGATGAAGTTCGGCTGCGTCACCACTGTCAGCCGCAGCCGCGCGATCTGCGCGGCCAGCTCCGGCGGCGCGACCGCGGCGTGCTCGATGCGATCGCCGTCGCGCGCCCCGGCCTCGTCCAGCGCGGCGAGCGCGAACGCCAGTTCCGTGCGCGTCACGCAATGAAACGCGACCGGCCGCGCGTGGCGATGGCTCTGCGCGATCGCCGCGCACAGTGCCTCGAATTCCGGCAGCTCGTGCTCGTGCAGGTGGAACTTGTGCGCGCCGCGCTGCACGCCCGGCACGCCGGCGCAGCCGTCGAGCCGGGCGTCGCCCATCACGCAGAGATCCTGCAGCAGCTCGCCACGCGCATGCGCCGCGGCGAAGTGCGCGAGATCGTCCGGCCCGTTCGTGTGCGTGGTGTCGGTGAGGCCGACCACGCCGCGCGCCGCGAGCGCGCGGCTGATCGCCGCGAGCGACGGCCGCTCGCGCGGCAGACGCGTGCGCAGCCAGTCGTCGGCGTCGTAGAGGCGCCCGCTCAGACGGCCGTCGATGCGCTCGAACGGATCGCCGCCGCCGTCGCCGTCGCGCACGCCGAGCGCGGCCAGCCCCGCCGAATTGAACGTCCACAGCCGACCGCTGCGATGCTGCACGCGCAGCGGCCGCGCCGCCACGCACCGATCCAGCCAGTCGCGATCGAGCGTCGCGCAGACCGATTCGTGATGGCCGACGCCGCGCAGCCAGCCGGTACCGGTGCGCGCCGCCGCGCGCAGCGCCGCGGCCAGCTGCGCCTCGTCGTCGACCTGCGGCGGCCCGCAGGCGACCGACGCACCCGCCGCGGCCAGCGCCTGCAGATGCAGATGGTGATCGCGCAGGCCCGGCAGCAGCGCACCGCCGGCAGCCGGCAGCACCGTCTCGCCACCGCGCGGGCGCAGACCGGCGCCGATCTCGGCGATGCGGCCGTCGGCGATGCGCACGTCGACGCGCGCGCCGAAATGCAGCTCGGCGTCGCGGATCAGCATGCGCCGCCCAGACGCGCGAGCACGGCATCGGTATCGGCGCCGAAGGGCGCCGCCGCGGCGCGCACGCAGCGCGCCTGCGGGGCGCGCACGTCGCCGGAGCGCAGCTCGGCCTGCCAGTCGCGGCGGCGCGCACGCCAGCCGGCGGCGTCGCGCGGCGCCTCGAACTGCGCGGCCTGACGCGCCACCTCGTGCAGCGACAGTGCGATCAGCCGCCCGCCGCCGCTCGCATGGCTCGCCCACGCGGCGAGCGCCGCGTGCAGGCCGGTCAGCGGATCGGCGATCGCGTCGCCGATGAAGCAGGGCTCGGCGCCGGCGAGCTGCTGCGCGGCGGACAGCCCGGCGGCGACGCCGGCATCGTCGCCGTAGGCGATCCACTGCGCCTGCGGCTCCTGGCGGCCGTAGCCGTGGATCGCGATCCAGCTCTGGTCCGGCTTTTCGCGCAGCAGGGCTTCGGCGTCGATGCCCATCTGCCGCAACGCGCGCGGCCGCGAGGCCTCGATGACGATATCGGCGCGGCGCAGCAGGGCCAGCAACTGCGCGCGGCCGCGGGCGCTGTGCAGATCGAGCGCGACGCTGCGCTTGCCGGCGTGCAGCAGATCGAAGAACGGTGCCGAGCCGCGGCGCGCGCCGTCCGGGCGCGCCGTGCTTTCAACCTTGATGACCTCGGCGCCGCAGCGCTGCAGCAGCTGCGAGCACAGCGGCCCGGCCCACAGCGAGGACAGATCGACGACCAGCGGCGCCGGACGCACCGCCAGCACGCCTGGCCACGATCGCCCGGCATGCACGCGCAGCCACGGCACCGGCGTCGCCTCGACGCGGCTCGGCGCGAGCGCCAGGCCGAGCAGGCGGCCGCGCTCCACGAGTTCGTCGACATCGCGCTCGCGCACCGCGGCCTCGACCGAGGCCCAGTCCGTGGCCGGCGCTTCGAGCCAGGCCGGCAGCAGCGACCAGTCGTCGTCGCGCGGCAGGCTGAGCGCGAGCAGGCCGTCGCCAGCGCGCAGCAGACGGCAGGCACCGCCGGCGGAAATGGCACCGCGTCGCTGCAGCCCCATCAGCGCGGCGCGTTCGGCGAGCAATGCGGCGCCGCGCAGATCGGCAAGCTCGGCCTGCGGCGCGAGGCTGGCCAGCGCGGCCAGCGCGCCGTCGGCGAGCGCCGTGAGCGGAAGAGCGGAAAGCTGCGGCGCGCCGTCGGCGGCGCCGCACAGCGTCATCAGGCCGCTGCGCGCCCAGGCGCGCGCCGGATGCTCGGCGGGCGGCACCACGCGCGCGGCCGGCGCGGCGCCGAGCGTGGTCAACAGATGGTCGCGGTAACGCGCGGCCGTATCGACCGCTTTCCCGGCCGCGTCTCCAGCCGCGTCCGGCGCAGCCTCGGCCGGCGCAGCGAGCACGGCGCTCATGCGCGCCTCAACCGCCGCCGGCCTGCGTCTGGCGGTGTATCCACAGTTCCTCGGCACGGCGGCGGACGCCGTCCGTCATGCCGGCGAAGCCGGCTTCGAGCTTGTCGCGCAGCAAGGCCAACACCAGAAAACGCAGCCAGCCCTGCAGATGGAAGTACGAGCGATAGCGCGTGCGCGTCGCGTCGATCGGCTCGACGTCATGCGAGCGGAACGAGGACAGCGCGCCGCCCGGCACCGGCTTCATGCTGTAGGCGAAGCGCCGGCCCTCGACGTATTCCTTCATCCACTCGCGCTGCGCCTGCGGCCGCGCCAGCAGCTTGACCTTCATGTCGATCGGATCGCCGGGCTTCAGCGTCGAGCGCGCCTCGATGCAGAACGGATTCCACTGCGGATACTTCGGCAGATCGGCGAGCACCTCCCACACCACCTCGGCGGGGGCGTTGATCTCAACCGTCTTTTCGATGACGAAGCGCATCGCGGACTCCGGCGTCAGGCGGGACAGGATAGCGGCGCGCTCAGGCCGCCGCGCGTTCGGCGAATTCCTGGCGGATCAGACGACGCAGCACCTTGCCGGTTTCGTTGTACGGCAGCGCGTCCTTGAAGACGATGGCCTGCGGCACGCGCGAGGAGCGCAGCTGCGAGCGGACCAGCGCCTGCAGCTCTTCCGGCTCGACGCGGGCGCCATCCTTGAGCACGACCGCCGCCGCCACCGCCTCGCCCCACTGCTCGTCCGGCATCGCCACGCAGGCGACGTCGGCGACCGCCGGGTGCGACAGCAGCACGTCCTCGATCTCGCCCGGCGAGATGTTCTCGCCGCCGCGCACGATCACGTCGTCGGCGCGCCCTTCGAGGAACAGGTAGCCCTCGTCGTCCAGATAGCCGCGGTCCTTGGTCGGGAACCAGCCTTCGGCGTCGAGCTGGCTGCCGAGCGACAGATACTCGCCCGAGACCTGCGGGCCGCGCACGAACACCAGGCCCGCCTCCTCCGGCCCGAGCACGCGGCCGTCCTCGTCGCGAATCTGGATCTCGACCGCGGCCGGCCTGCCGACCGAAGCCAGACGCCGGCGCACGCGCGGATCGTCGCTGGCGGCGGCGGCGCGGTGATCGTCCGGACCGAGCACGGCGATCGTCGAGCTGGTTTCGGTGAGACCGTAGGCATTGGTGAAATCGACGCCGGGGAACAGACGCATGGCCTGTTCGATCGTCGACAGCGGCATCTTGCCGCCGCCGTAGGCGATCGCGCGCAGCGCCGGCAGCGCCGCGTCCGCGTCCTCTTCGAGCAGGTGGTCGACGACGCGCTGCAGCATGGTCGGCACCAGGAAGGCATTGCTGACCTCATGCGCACGGCAGGCTTCGAGCCAGGCGCGAGCCTCGAAGTTCTCCAGCTGCACCATGCGCCGGCAGGCGTAGGTCGACGACAGCACCGCCGAAATGCCCGCGACGTGATACGGCGGCACGGTGACGACGATGGCGTCGTTCTCCTCGGCGGCACCGAACTCGACGGTGCCGACGATGTACGACATCAGGTTCTCGTGGCGCAGGATCGCCGCCTTCGGCTTGCCGGTGGTGCCGCTGGTGAACAGCTGCACGGCGACCGCGCGCGGGTCCTCGTCCGGCTGCGGCGGCTCGGCGTCCGCCGCCAGCGGCGGCAGGGCCAGCAGCTCCGAGCGCAGCAGCAATTCCACGCCCTCGCGCGGCTCGACCAGCGACACGAATTCGTCGCCGACCACCAGCACCACCGGCGCGACGCGCTCGATCAGCTCGTTGAGCTCCGGCCGCGTCAGGCGATAGTTGAGCGGCACATACGGCAGGCCGGCGTAGGCCGCGCCGAAGATCGAGATCGGCGCCGCCGGACTGTTGACGTCGAGCAGGCCGACGTACTGCGCGCCGCTGGCACGGAACCGCGCCGCGGCGCGGCAGGCCGCCTCGCGCAGCTCCGCATAGGTGTAGGCGAACTCGCCGGACACGACAGCGGTGCGATCGCCGAAGGCCTCGGCGGCCATGTCGAGGATGGTGGAAATGTTCATGGCAGTTTCACTCTGGAGCCGCGCTGCGCGGACGCGGCAGGCACGCGCGCCGCGGCCTCGATGCTAGTCCGACGACGGCAGCTGCTTGGCCTGCTTGACCTCGAGCGGCGTGCTGCCGAGGCTCAGCGAGCCCTTGCCGCCCTTCGTGCACAGCAGCTCCAGCGACTCGTCGGCGTTGACGTAGCGCTTGCCGATCAGCGTCTCGCCGACGAAGGCCGGGTCCGGCTCGCCGGCGCCGGTCGCCGTCGGCGCGATCATCTCGGCGCCGCCGCAGCGCAGATCGTGCTCGCCGGCCGGCGCCTTCACGACCATCACCTGCGTTTCGCAAACCGCGCTCTTGAAGCGCGCGCCGGGCTTGAGTGCCGTCGCCATCGTGGGGTTCTCCATCATTCGTGAGTGGCCGGACTGTAAGCCAGGCGCGGCCCGGCCACCCCGTCCACTTGTGGGAGGTGAGTCGGACTCAGGAGCTAGCGACCGTAGTTCGGAGCCGCGCTCGGCACGTATTCATATCCGCCGCCGTGGCCGCGCACGGTGCGGATCACGGTCGGATCGCCTGGCACCGGCTCGATCTTGCGACGCAGCCGGGTAATGCGCAGGTCGATCGCGCGGTCGAATACCGCCGTCGGATCGGTGTCGGACAGTTCCAGCAGACGCTCCCGCGACAGCACCACGCCGGGATGATCGGCGAACGCACACAGCAACGCGAACTCGGACCCGGTGATCAGCAGGATCTCGCCGCCGTTGTCGACCAGGCGGCGGCGCGCACGATCGAGACGCCAGCGTCCGAACCAGGTTTCGCCAGCACTCGCCGGCGGCTCGCGAACCGGCGGCGGCAGGCTACCGGCCGCCGGCCCGCCGCGCCGGCGCAGGACGCTGCGCACGCGCGCCAGCAGCTCGCGCAGGTCGGCCGGCTTGGCGATGTAGTCGTCGGCACCGAGCTCGAGTCCGACGACACGGTCGGCGGTCGCGTCATTGCCGGTCAGCATGATGACCGGCACGTCGGAACCGGCGCGCAGCCAGCGCAGCACGGAAAGACCGTCCTCGTCCGGCATCACCAGATCGAGGATCACACAGTGCGGTGCGGCGGCCGCTGCCGCAGCACAGGCCGCGCGCAGCGCCGGGCCGCCGTCGTAGCCGAGCACTTCATAGCCCTGCCCCGACAGGTAGTCGACCAGCAGCTCGCGAACCAGCACGTCGTCATCGACCACGGCGATGCGGGTTTTCACCATGCCCTCCCCAGGCAGTAGGCTACAGACGCTCGCCGATCGTACACCGGGCCGCAACGTCCGCCGCCGTCAGCGCGTGCAGTTCGGCGCCGACGTCCCGAGCTTCGGCCAGTCGCTGCTCGACCCGCGCCGCCGCCTGACCCAAGGCCGTCATGCCTAGCGTCGCCGCCGCACCCTTGAGCGCGTGCGCCTGACGCAGCGCCGTGCTCGCATCGCCGGCGGCCAGTGCCGCGGCGATGGCGTGCGGTGCCGACGGCGACGCCAGATAGCGCCGCGCCGCGCGCTGCCACAGCGTACGGTCGCCCCCCATCAGCGCGATCGCCGCGTCGAAGTCGACGCCGGCGTTGTCCGTCGCCGCGGCGCCCGCACCATCGCTGCCCGCCGCGTCGACCCAGCGCTCGAGCAACGCGTAGAGCTGCCCGACGTCGATCGGCTTGCCGAGATGGTCATCCATGCCGGCTTCCAGACAACGTTCGCGATCGCCGGCCATGGCGCTCGCCGTCATCGCGATGATCGGCACCGTCGCGCGCGCGGAGCCGAGCGCGCGGATGCGGCGTGTCGCCTCGAGCCCATCCATCTCCGGCATCTGCACATCCATCAGCACCGCGTCGTAGTCGGCGGCAGCCGCGCGCGCGATCGCCGCGCGACCGTCGGCGACAACGTCGACGCGCACGCCGACACGCTGCAGCAGCTCGTACGCGACTTCCTGGTTGATGTCCTGGTCCTCGACGAGCAGCACGCGGCGGCCGGTCAGGCGCGCACCGGTCGGCATCGGCGGCGCTTCCTGCACCGCGCCGACGACGAGCTCGCGGCCGAGCGCGGCAACGATGGTGTCGTGCAGCACCGACGGATTGACCGGCTTGATGAGAAAGCCGTCGAACCCGGCGGCCTGCGCCTGCCGCTCGACTTCCTCGCGGCCGAATGCCGTCACCATGATGATGACGACCGGCTCCGCGGCGGCGAGTGCGCGAATACGGCGTGCGGTCTCGATACCACTGAGCCCCGGCATCTGCCAGTCCAGCAGCAGCAAGCGATAGCCGCGCGCGCCGGCGGCGCGCACGCGTGCAATGGCACTGGCGCCGTCGCCGGCTTCGGCGACCTCGCAGCCGAAGGCTTCGAGATGGCCGCGCAGAATCGTCAGCGCGGTCGGGTTATCGTCGACGAGCAGCACGCGCAGACCGCGCAGCGACGCCGGCGGCGACGCCACGGGCGCCGCCGCGCGTCCGAAGCGGGCGGTGAAATGAAAACAGCTGCCGCGGCCTGGCGCGCTGTCGACGCCGATCTCGCCGTCCATAAGGTCAACCAGGCGCTGCGAGATCGCCAGACCGAGGCCGGTACCGCCATAGCGGCGCGTCGTCGAGCTGTCCGCCTGAGAGAACGACTCGAACAGACGCGCGATCTGGTCCTCGCTGAGGCCGATGCCGGTGTCGCGAACCTCGAAGCGCAAGCGTACGAAATCGCGGCCACGCTTGAGCGTACGAACACGCACGACGATCTGCCCGCACTCGGTGAACTTGATGGCATTGCCGGCGAGGTTCAGCAACACCTGGCCGAGCCGCAGCGGATCACCGACCAACTGGGTGCCGAGGCCCGGCTCGACATCGAGCAGGAGCTCCAGGTCCTTCTCGGCGGAACGCACGTCGAGCAGGTCGACCAGGTTGTCGAGCACGCCGTACAGATCGAACGGCACCGCTTCCAGCGCCAGCTTGCCGGCCTCTATCTTGGAGAAATCGAGCACGTCGTTGATGATCTGCAGCAGCGACTTGGCCGCACCGTCGATCTTGCCGAGATAGCCGCGCAACTGGCGTTGATCGTCGCTGATCAGCGCCAGATGCGTGAGACCGACGATGGCGTTCATCGGCGTGCGAATCTCGTGGCTCATGTTGGCGAGGAACTCGCTCTTGGCCTTCGACGCCGCCTGCGCCTGCGCCCACGCCGCCTTCAGTTCCGCTTCGTGCCGTACGCGCTCGCGCAGGTCGCTCATCGTCGCGAACAGCTGCGTCGCGCCGCCGAGTTCGACGCGGGTCAGCGCGATCTCGCAAGGACGCGGCTCGCCGCCGCGCGTCTGGTGCATCCAGTCGAAACGGTTGTAGCCGCGCGCGAAGGCGAGGTCGATCATCTCCATCGCCTTGTCCATCGACGGCCGGCCGTCGGGCTGCAGCGCCGGCGAAAAAGCCGCGAAGTCGCGCGCGAAGTCCTGCTCGTCCGCAATGTCGAGCAGCTCGCGCAGCGTCGGATTGACGCCGGAGAACCGCCGCTCGATATCGATCATCACCAGTCCAATCCGGGTGTGGTCAAAGATCGCGCGCAGGCGCTGCTCGGCGGCACGCGCCGCGTCGCGGGCCTGGGTACGCTCCTGCTCCAGCTGCTTGAGATCGGTGAGGTCCTGCCAGAAGCCGTTTATCAGCGTGGTGCCGTCGGCTTCGCGGCGTGGCCGACCTACCGAGCGAACCCAGCGGATCTCGCCGCTGCGGTGATGGCGGACGCGAAAATCCACGCACATCACTTCGAGCGTGTGCACCGCCTGACGCACGGCCGCACCGACCGCCGGCAGGTCTTCCGGGAGCACCGTGCGGAAGCGCGCGTTCAGGTCCTGCTGGCCCTCCTCGGTGGTGACGCCGATCAGCGTACGGATGCCTTCGCTGAGATAGACAATCTGTACTTCGCCAGCCGTTGTCACCCGCATCTGGTAGAGCGCGCCGGGCACCGAATCGGTCATGTCGCGCAAGCGCTGCTGGGCTTCGATCTCGATGCTGACGTCGTTCCAGTAGCCGTGCCACATGAAACCGTCGGGAAGCGCGTGCGGCGAGGCAAAGGTGCGCACCCAGCGCAAGGCACCGTCCGGGCGGCGGACGCGCACATCGACCGAGAACGGCGCCAGGCTTCGCGACGCCTCCTCGTAGCGCGCGAACAGCGTCGCCGAATCCTCGGCGATCACCAGGCTCGCGGGTAGCAACGGATCGCGCAGGATCGCTTCAGGCTCGACACCGAGCACTTCGCGCACGCGCCGGCTTACATAGTGATAACGGATGCGGTTGCGCAGATCGCCTTCGAGCCGGAATACCGCACCGGGTAGCGACTCGGCGAGCGCCGCCATGTCGTCCGGCCATGACGCGCCGGCCGGCGCCGCTTTCAGACGGCCGAGATCGGGCGTGGACGGCTCGTTCGGGGCATCAGTCATGGAAGGGTTCCGCGGCGGCGAAGACCCCCACTTTGGAATGCCCCGGTGCCGCCAGCAAGCCCGTCGCGAACGCCATGTCGAATCAGCCGTCGCTGATACGCGGCGGCCAGCTGCCGCCGGTCTGCACCGCCGGCAGCAGCACGCAGACCATCGGCGCCACGTCGCTCGCGGCCAGCTCGATGTCGTTGCCGTCGCCGCCACGATAGCTAATCGTTAGCGCGACATGATCCTCGGTGCAGCCGACATAGCTGCCTTCCGGCAGGCCAGTGAAACGCCCGCTCGCATAACGACCGATATCGATGATGCGGAAGCGATCGCCGGCGGCGGGGCGGAAGCCGTAGAAAAGGCTGAGGCGCAGACGGCCATCGATCTGCGCCGTATCGGCGTGCAACGTCGCATAGTGGCCCACGCCGGCCTCGACCTGCAGCGTGCCGGCGGCGTCGCGCGACAGGCTCGCGGGGCGCCGGCCGCCAAGGCCGAACTCGACGGTAGCCGACGTTTTCAGCACGAGGTCGCGCCTCGACTTCGGCGTCGGATTGAGCAGCATCCCGCCGGCGCCGAAGCCGTTCCACGGCCACAGCACGCATTCGACAACCTGCGCCGGACTGCAGGCCAGACGCGCCTGGGCACTGCCGTCGACGATCAGCGTCTCGCCGACGCTGGCGCTGGCGCGATGCACCACGCTGCCGTTCTGTACGAGGATCTCGTCTCGGGTCTGCATGAGCGTGCCGGGCAGGGTTTCCAGCAGGGCGGCGTCGCGCACGATGAGATCGCGGATGCGCACCGTCACCGCGCCGCGCGCCGGATCGATCTGCACGCGGCTGCGGCCGGCGATGACGACGTCGTCGTCCGCGCCCGGTATACGACCGCTGCTCCAGTTGGCAGCGTCGAACCAGTTGCCGTCGCTGCCGATGTAACGGACCGTCGTCTGCGCTGCAACCTGCAGACTCAAGGCACCCAGCGCGACCCCGGCGCCCATGTAAACAGCCTTCATTTCATCACTCCTGCAAGAACCGAGCGGAGCCGATGCCTCGCTCAGGGCGTCGGCAGCGGAGACGGGGATAAACGGGAGGTGTTGAACAGGCGGGCGCCGAGCGCACGCGCGACCGGCTCGTCGCAAAAGGCGATGCGCGCCAGGCGTGGACACTGCGCCAGCAGCCGTTCGCGACTCAGCAGATCGGTCCATCGCGTGTGCCGCAAGCAGACCGCGCCGTCCGGCGACCAGCCGGCTTCGAAAGAAAAGCTCGGATCGTCGCCAAGGCCGCGCACCTGGACGGCAAGGTCGTCGTAGACGTCGATCATGGTGCCGTTCCTGGTATGCGCATGGCCGTCGCCGCAGTAGTCGGCGCGCACCATGCGCACGCATGCCGCGTGCAGCGGCACCAGATCTTCGCCATGCGGGCCGCGCGCCCACGGCTTGTAGCCGAAGCGCGCACACTTGACGACGGCGCCGGACGCACAGCTCAGCGTGATCGCGTGATCGCGGCCGGGGTGATCCTCCGGCAGCGACACCGGGAAGCCCCAGCGTTCGCCATAGGCGTTCGGCTCGCAGGCTGGCTGCCAGCCGCCCCGGCCGTCAGGCACCTCGAAGTCGTGGCGCAGGATGTCCGGGTGTTCCGGGTCGGGCGTGATCGCTGCGAGCCTCAGCGCCGCGAGCTGATCGCCGTCCAGCGCGAGATAGACCGTCGCCCCGGCCAGCTCGGTACCGCGCAGCACGCGGCCGTCCGGCAGACGCAGCACGAAGGCGCTGCCGTCGACCGTCAGCGCCTTCGTTTCAGCCTTCAGGGATACGGCGGTGCTGGACTGGGCGAAGCCCAGCGCGATGATCAGTGCGAATCTGCGCATCAGCGTGGACAAGGACATGATGAGACTCCGGGTTGCGGTTGCGCGGGGCCGCGGCGATTCGCCGGCGGCGCTCGGCGAATCGCCTATGGCAGGCTCAGCGAACCGGAATCAGCTCACCGCTCGGCAGGCGCACCGCGACCGGCTCGCCGGCGCGCGCCTGAGCCGGCATCGCGTTCAGCATCACGCCCTGCAACACCGGACCGTTCATGCGCATGCCGTTGAGCACCACGCCCTGAAGGACAGGGCCATTCATGCGCATGCCATTGAGCTGCACACCCTGCAGCACGGGACCGGCGTGCGCCGGAACGGCGAGCGCGGTGGCGGTGAGCGCCGACAGCGCAGCGACAGCGGAAACGTAGGACTTGTGGATCATGGCGGGACTCCTCTCTGGATGACGAAGGAGACATTCCTTCGTTGCGGCCCAGACTAGGTCCCGACGGTTTCCTGCCGACGTCGCGGCGCTGAAACATGATGTCAACGCGGTTTCAGCTGCGAGCAGTTTCACAGTTCGCGGCGCCGCTCGCGCTTGGAGAAGGAGCCGAATCTCTGCGCAGCCCCACCTGCCGCAAATGCTGGCGGGGTTGCGCCCGCAGGTGCGCTGGATTGCGTGAGGTCTTGGGTCGATCGGCGCCGGACTCTTCTACGGCACCACCCGTAGATTCACCATCCCGCCGGTCACCGGTTATCCATTGTCTTCAGGGCCGAGTCTTCGCAAACTCACGCCCAGACCAGTTTCCACCGTGATCTAAGGTTCATCCACCGCGCTGTGGGGCATGACGCAGAGTTCCGCTGTGCTGGCAGAGCTTCAGAAGGCGGTGACTTCGGCGCAATGAGCGAACTTGGAAGGTATCGGTATACATCCATCGTACTTCGCCCTATGCAGGATCATGCTGCACGAAGCGACAAGCTGGGCCCTCAGCCCAAACGGCAAATGGCCATTACCATTCAGCGAGAGGATATGCGTGAAAGCGAGAATCATTGAATCCGACGGCATACGCATCTATTCGGAGAGCTTCGGAAACACGCAAGACCCGACGGTTCTCCTGATCATGGGGGCGACGGCCTCCGGCGCATGGTGGCCCGACGAGTTCTGCACGGCTTTGGCCGGCAGCGGGCGCTTTGTGATCCGCTATGACCATCGGGATACGGGTGGCTCAACGAGCTACGAGCCGGGCGCGGCACCGTACAGCGTGGAGGATCTCGCCGACGATGCGGTTCGCGTCCTCAACGGATACGGCATACAGAAAGCTCACGTCGTCGGAATGTCGCTCGGCGGCTATATCTCCCAGCTGCTCGCCCTGAAAGTTCCCGATCAAATCCTGACGGTCACTACCATCGCTTCCGAGCGATTGGCCTCCGCGGATCCCGCGATGCCGGGCATTGCTCCGGAACTGCTGGAATATCATTCACGTGCCGCCGACCTCGACTGGAGCGACCGGGACGCCGTCATCGAGTACTGGGTCGGCGCATGGAGACTGCTCTCCGGTTCCGCACATGAATTCGACCCCGAACTGATCCGCAAAATGGCGGCGACGGACCTAGCACGGACGCCCAATCCGCTCACGGCCTTCAATCATGCAGCGCTTGGCGACGCCGTCGGCTGGCTCGACCGGCTAAAGGAAATCCGGCAGGCGACGCTCGTGATCCATGGTACGGACGACATCGTGCTGCCGTATGTCCACGCCGAGGCTTTGCACAAGGCGATTCCGAACGCGCGGCTCATGACACTGGATGGCGTCGGGCACGAGCTGCCGCGCGCGGTATGGCCGGATGTCCTGAGGGAGATTCATCAACACACCGGCGTTGGCGAGCAAGGCCCTGCATGAGGCCGCATGGCGATTACGCCACGTGGCCCGGGGCTCTGCCGCCTACGGCATCAGCCCCTCCAGCCAGTTCGCGACGCGGCGGAACAGCTGCGCGCGCGCCGGGAAGAGGAAGTGGCTGTGGCCGGTTTCGGGCAGCACTTGCAGCGTGACGTCGAAGGAGCCGGTGAACGCGGTCGGCACCTGATGGACGGGGCCGACCATGTCGCGCTCGCCGACGCCGAGGAAGACCGGCACACGGATGCCGGCCGCTTCCGGCGCGACGTTGCCGGGCACCATCGACAGCATCGCCGGCACCGGCAGCATGCAGTCGGTCGCGGCTTTGAGTGCGGCGATGCCGCGCGGCTCGGCCTTCTTGCTGCCGAACAGTTCCGCGTTGCCGGCGCGCGCGGCGTGAATCACCGGAAACGGGTTGTCGCCGAACATCTTGCGCGCCACGTCGACGAGCAGCGGACGCGCAGCGAGCGGATCGTCCAGCGCCTTGAACGCGGGCGGCGCGTATTCCGGCAGGCCGCGTGTGGAGAAGCCGAGCAGCACGACGCCGGCGTGCGGCGCGTGCGCGGCCTGCTGCAGGATCGTCATCATCGCGCCCATCGAATGGCCGACGCCGACGCTGACGAGATCCGGCAGCGCCGCGAGCTGCGGATGCGCGCGGCCGGCGCGCAGCTGCGCCATCAGCGTCTCGTGGACCTGGCGGTTGATCGCGGTGAGCGTCTCCGGCGTGCAGCGCCAGCCGTCGTCCGGCTTGCTGCTGTCGCCGAGGCCGAGGTAGTCGACGCTGGCGACGACGTAGCCCTGCGCGGCCATCGTCCGCGCGAAGCTGAAGCTGGTGTCGAGCGGACGCTCGCCCTCTCCCACCGCTCGCGTCGCGAGCGCTTCACCCTCTCCCGCAATGCGGGAGAGGGAACTCGAAGGGTTTGCTCGCCCGGATGAGGCTGGATCGCGCGCCGGCGCTTCGGCCCGCGGAATCAGATCGCCCGCGCCCGCTTCGGTGGGCGGGATCAAGTCGTAGTAGCGGCGGTTCATGTTGCCGCCGGGCAGGCACCACAGCAGCGCGCGCGGCGTGACGCCGGGCGGCGGCGCGAACAGGTCGACGGCGATGCGCAGCGCGCCCTCGCCCGCCGGCTCGATGCCGGCGTCGAGCTGCAGCGTGAGCGGCGCCGACGGCCGTGCCGCGTTCACGCGCTCAGGCCTTTTCGAGCACCGCGCCGGCCATGCCGGACGAGATCAGCACGTGCTCGACGGTCTTGTTCGTGATCTGGTTGTACGAGCTGCCGCGGATCTGGCGCACGCCCTCGATCATGCTGTTCATGCCGTGGATGTAGGCCTCGCCGGTCAGACCGCCGTTGGTGTTGACCGGCAGCGCGCCGTCGAGCGCCATGCCGCCGCCCTTGACGAAGTCCTTGGCCTCGCCCGGCTTGCAGAAGCCGAAGGCTTCGAGCTGCAGCAGCACGTGCGGCGTGAAGGCGTCGTACAGCGCCGCCATCTGCATGTCGGAGGGCTTGAGGCCGGTCATCGCCCACAGGCGCTTGGCGACGCCCTTGGCCTCCGGCATTTCGGTGAGATCTTCGTGGTAGTAGTTGGAGATCACTTCCACGTTGTACGGAATCGACTGCGTGGCGCCGACGATCTTCACCGGCGGCTGCTTGAGGTCGCGCGCGCGTTCGAGGCTGGTGACGAGGATCGCCACACCGCCGTCGCTTTCCTGGCAGCAGTCGAGCAGACGCAGCCACGGCTCCTGGATCCACTTCGAGTTCTGGTGATCTTCGATCGTGATCGGCTTGCCGTAGAACCAGGCCGCCGGATTCTTCGCCGCGTAGGCGCGCTGCTGCACGCTGATGTAGGCGAGGTCGCGGTTGGTGACGCCATAGGTGTGCATGTAGCGCGCCGCCTGCAGCGCACCCCAGCTCGCCGGCGTCATCGCGCCGTACGGCACGCACCAGAGCAGCGAGCCGGTGCCGTTGCCCGACTGGTACTGCATCTGCTGTTGTTGCGGGTTCTGGCCGAAGCGGTACTGGCTGCGCTCGTTCATCGCGCGCCAGATCAGCACGTTGTTGCACAGGCCGGCGTTGACCATGGCCATGGCCTGATAGATCGTCGCCGCCGCCGCCGCGCCGCCGCCCGGAATGCGCGTGGTGTACGCCAGATCCTTCACGCCGAGGCAGCGCGCGAGATTGACCTCGTCGCTGTTGTCGATCGTGAACGTGATCATGCCGTCGATGTCGTGCGGGCTGATGCCGGCGTCGTCGCAGGCGGCCTTGGCGCACTCGGCGGCGAGCTGCAGCTCGCTGCGCCCGGAGGCCTTGGAGAATTCGGTCTGGCCGATGCCGGCGATCGCGGCATCCGTGAACTTTCTGGTCATGCTTTTTTCCGTTTCGCGCTGGCGCGCGTGAAGCAGTCGTCGTGAACGAAGCCGTGCGGCGGGCGGCGCGCCTACACGCGCGGGCGGAACACCGGCACCTTGTGGTTGTTCATCGTCGGCTCGAACGCGACCTCGACCGGCATGTCGGCCTTGATCTCGTCGTAGCCGATGCCGACCACGTTCGACACCATGCGGATGCCTTCCTCGAGCTGGATCACCGCGACGATCGGCGATTCCTTGAAGCCGAACGGCTGCGGATGGCGCGGGATGGTCCAGCCGAGCACGGTGCCGCGGCCGGACAGCGGCACGATCTGGCGGTTGAGGCTGAAGCACTGCGGGCACATCGGCCGCGGCGGAAACGTGAACAGCCCGCAGTCGCCGCACTTCTGGCCGACGAACTGCTCCTGGTCGGCGGCGTCCCAGAAGAACTTCGCGTCGAGCGTGACGATCGGCGGAATGCGGGTCGGCTTGGGCGCGGCAGAGGCGGCCGGCGCGTTGTCGGTCGGAGTGCTCATGCAAATCTCGGATGATGGTCGCATTTGACGATAGCGGGTCGCGAACCGCGGCAGCCTGACGCAAACGGGTGAGCCGATTGCCGTAAGCTCCACCCAACTCGGGGAACAGCATGAACCTGCACGAGCATTGGTTAGAGTCTTGGCGGCAACTCGGTGCATCGGCGACTGACGAATCGCTTTACCTGCAGCTTGTTGCGTGCTACTCGGAGCCGCATCGGCACTACCATACGGTGCAGCACCTTACGGAGTGCCTTGCACTCCTCGAAGCGGTAGAGGATCAGGCTGACCGCCCTGCTGAAGTCGCCATCGCACTATGGTTTCACGATGCCGTGTACCAACCGAAGCGGCACGATAACGAGCAGAAGAGTGCGGACTGGGCCAGCCGGTCGATTCTGGCTGCCGGCATCGACCACAGCGTCGCCGATCGCATACATGGTCTGATACTGGCGACTCGGCACAATGCCGCAGCCACCGGCCGCGACGCGCAGGTGCTGGTGGACATAGATCTGGCCATTCTCGGCGCTTCGCCCGAGCGCTTTGCCGAATACGAGGCTCAGGTACGCAAAGAATACGCGTGGGCAATCGGCCCGCTTTATCGGCGCGGACGACGCAAGGTACTTGAAGAGTTCATGGCTCGCCCCACGATCTACAGCACCGAATCGTTCCGATCCACGCGAGAAGCACAAGCGCGCATCAATATCTCGCGGTCTCTGGCTGCTCTGCGCTGAGCTGCAGGGCCTTCGCGGCTCGACTTGCCGGCCACGGGAGCGTATTCTCGCCGCCCTTCCCCAGCCGTCGGCGTGTTCCACGCCCCCAGCGGAGATCGTCCGCCGGCCCTCCGATCGCACGCGCCCCTGCGCCTCGTTCCCTGGACCCGCGCAGGCCGGCAGCTCGCCGGCATCCCGTCGGCGCATCCGCTGCCGACGCCCGTCAACCGCACTGCGGAGCGATAGCGATGGCCAAGCCCAACTACGGTTTCGAGAAGCGTCAGCGCGAGCTGGCCAAGAAAAAGAAGAAGGACGAGAAGGAACAGCGCAAGGCCGCGACGCGCGCCGGCACCCCGCCGGCACCGGACGCCACCGAATCCTGAGCGCGGCGCCCCGTGCGCCAAGCCCGCGATCCGGCGATGCGTCGCCCCGCGCTTATTCCCAACGGAGAATCTCCATGGCCAAGTCCCTTTATCACATCCGCCTCATCAACAAGGGCCGCGAGAAGGACTATTTCGATTTCTGGCGCCGCCAGCTGCACGCCAACGCCGCCGGCGAAACGCTGACCGCGGATCTGGTCGGCTTCGAAGTCACGCAGAGCGGCAACTCGCTCGAAGACGCGCTCGCCGCCGTGCGCCGCAAGCACGCCGGCCTGCAGATCGACACGCAGAGCACGCGCGTCGAAGAAGCCGAGGTCGACTGAGTGCGCGACGCGCTCAATCGGCAGCGGCGAGCGCGTCGCTGCCGAGCAGGAAGGCCAGCGCCTCGGCGCAGGGCGCGGCTACCTTCAGCGCCAGCAGAGCGTCGGCGCGCGTGCGGCCGAGGTTGACGGCGGCAATCGGCTTGCCGGCACGCGCCGCGGCCTGCGCGAAGCGATAGCCGGACCACACCATCAGCGACGAGCCGACCACCAGCATCGCGTCGGCCTCGTGCAGCGCCGCCATCGCCGCGTCGACGCGCTCGCGCGGCACGTTCTCGCCGAAGAACACCACATCCGGCTTCAGCAGGCCGCCGCACTGCGCACAAGCCGGCACGTCGAAGGCGGAGAAGTCGCGGCCGTCGAGATCGGCGTCGCCGTCCGGCGCCTGACCGGCATCGAGCGCCGCCCACTCCGGATTGCGCTGCAACAGCTCGTGCTGGAAATCCGCACGCCTCAGGTTGTGTCCGCAGGACAGACAGCGGACGCGGTCGATGCGGCCGTGCAGGTCGACGACCGCCTCGCTGCCGGCCGCCTGATGCAGACCATCGACGTTCTGCGTCAGCAGCAGACCGATGCCGCCACGCCGGCCGTGCGCGGCGAGCGCGCGATGCGCGTCGTTCGGATGCGCCCGGCTCAGCCAGCGCCAGCCGACCAGGCTGCGCGCCCAGTAGCGCCGCCGCGTCAGCGGCTCGTGCACGAAAGCCTGATAGGTGACCGGCGGCGTGCGCTTCCACGCGCCGTCGGCGTCGCGGTAGTCGGGAATGCCGGAGCCGGTGCTGACGCCGGCGCCGGTCAGCACGAACAGGCGCGGATGCGCGATGACGAATTCCTGTAGATCGGCCGGCAGCTTCATGCCGCGAGCATAGAGCAGCGCGCGCCGGCGCGGCGCGCACGCCGGGCCCTTGCGATCAGGGCCCTTCGTAGAGCCGCAGCGCGATGCGCGAGGTCGTGACGCCCGCCGCGCCGCCGCCCGATTCGTCGCTGTCGCTGGCGTCCCAGACGAAGGCGATGCCGCCGCCGGCATCCGTCGCCACGTCCGGATACTCGATCAGTCCGAGCGGATCGCGCGCCGCGACCGTGAAGCCGCCATCGAGCGCCGCGCCGCCGGTCGCGTAGCGCCGCGCGCGAATCGCCGCGCCGTCCTCCCAAGCCACCACGTAGTTGCCGACGGCGTCGCTGGCCACCGCGGGCCAGCGCGGGTAGCCGCCGTCGTCGGCATCGACGCGCGCCTCGAAGCTGCCGAGGCCGAGGTCGGCCGGGTAGCGGCGGGTATAGAGGCCGACGTCGTAGTCGCCCCAGCCGCGCGCGCTGCGCCGGTAGGCGACGACATACGCGCCGGCAGCGTCCATCGCCACGGCCGGCGTCGCCTGATCGCGCTGCAGCGAGACCAGACGCTTGCCTTCGGGACGGCCGGCGGCGTCGTAGCGGCGCGCGTAGACGCCGGACAGCACCGCCAGCGATTCGCCGATGCGGTTCCAGGCGACGACGAAACGGCCGTCCGGCGCCATCGACGCGGCGACGCGATCCTCGCCGCTGCCGGCCGCCAGCGGCAGCACCAGCAGGCTGATCTCGGCGCTGCCGGTGGCATCGACCGTCTGCAGCGCCGGCGCCGGCGCGGCGCCGGAATCGCCGCCGGGGTAACGGCGCAGGCGCACCGAGTAGCCGCCGATGCGCGCGCACAGACCGATGCCGTAACCGCAGCCGTACCAGTTGCCGCGCTCGACGTAGCGCCCCTGCGCCCAGGCGACGACGAAAGCGCCGGCCGCGTTCATCGCGATCGCCGGGCTCTCGATCGCTGTCTCGCCGACGCGCGCGTCGAAGGGCTCGCTGACCGGCTCCGCATCGCCGAGCGGCGTGGCGTCGGCGGCGTAGCGACGCAGGTAGATGCCGCGCGCGGCCGCGCCGAGATCCGACCAGGCGACGACGAAACGCCCGACGCCGTCGATGGCGACATCCGGCAGGCCGACGTCGCCGTTCGCAACCAGGAAGTCCGGCCCCTTCGGCGTGCCGCCGGCGGACAGCAGGCGGCCGCGCACGCCGCCATGACTGCGCCAGACGACGACCAGATCGCCGCTGCCGCTGCGCGCGACGGCGCTCTGGTAGTAGGTATCGTCGGTGCTCGACGCCACCGTGAACGGCGGCCCGAGCGGCTCGCCCGGCGCCGCGCGCACGCCCTCGCTCAGCGTCAGCGCCAGCAGCGCCACTCCGACCGCGCGCCAGCTTCCCTGCCGCCGTTCGCAAATCCGCATGGCATTCCCCCTCGCTGTTCCGGCGCTCGCCGCCGTGCGGCCGCAGCGGCGGCGCGAGCGATCATCGACGGCGCCGGCGGCGCGGCGTGAGGGCGAATCGCCGACGCGGCTTGTCGGCGCGACGGAGCACCGACGGTGCGACGGCGCCCACGAAAAAGCCCCCGCCGGCGAAAAAGCCGGCGGGGGCCCGGGTGCCGCGCAGCGCTACGCGTCTACTGCTTGGCTTCCTTCTCCAGCAGGCTCGCCATGCCGGGCTTCGGCGCCTGCGGCTGTGCCGCCGCCGGCCGCGGCGGCATGCGCGGCATGCCGGCGAAGCCGATCGCGAACTGCTCTTCCATGGTCTTGATCTCGTCTTCGCCGTAGCCCATGCCGGCGAGGATTTCCTTGGTGTGCTCGCCGACCAGCAGCGGACGCCCCTGGATCACGCCGGGCGTGTCGGACAGCGAGAACAGCAGGCCGATCTGGTCGAGCTTGCCGACCACCGGGTGCGGGTAACTGACGACCATCTTCGCCTTCTGGAACGCCGGCACGTCGTGCAGCTTGCGCGAGAACTCGGCATCGACGATCTCGACCGGCACGCCGGCCTGGTCGAGCGCGGCGAACGCGTCCTGCGCGGTCTGCGCCTTGATCTTGGCCGCGAGCGTCGTCGCCAGCGCCGCATCGTCGGCGGCGGCGTCGGCGGCGATGCCGTAGGTTTCGAGCAGCGCCGCGCGCTGCGGACCGCGCGTGGCGGCGACGCAGATCCAGCCGTCGGCCGCCTCATAGAGGCGATGCGTCGCCGAGTAGCCGAGCTGCAGCGCGCCGATGCGCGGCCGCGCGAAGCCTTCGCCGTTCGGCTTGGCGACCGCGTAGCTGGTGTTGAGCAGCGCCGCGTTGATGATCGAGGTGTCGACGAACTGGCCCTCGCCGGTGCGGTCGCGATGGTAGATCGCGTTGCAGATGGCGATCGCCGAGAGGAAGCCGTTGCCGGTGTCGCCGAAGCTAGTGAAGCTCCACAGCGGCCGGCCCTCGACGCCGTTTTCCGCGCGCGCCATGCCGCCGTCCTCGAACTGGATGCCGGACAGGCAGGCGCCGGTCTGATCGTTGCCGGGCAGACCGGCGCGCACGCCGCGCTCGAAGCCGCGCGTGTGGCAGTAGATCAGCTTCGGGTTGATCTTCTTCAGCGATTCGTAATCGATCTTCAGACGCTCGGCGGCGTCGTAGCGCATGTTGTGCTGCACGACGTCGGCCTTGGCGACCAGATCGAGCAGGATCTTCATCGCGCGCGGGTCTTTGAGGTTCAGCGTGATCGACTTCTTGCCGCGGTTCGCCATGTAGGCGATGTGCACGCGATGCCAGAACAGATCGAACAGGCCGTTGATCTTGATGACCGTCGCGCCGAGATCGGACAGCAGCTGTGTGCCGAACGGACCGGCGATCGCCAGACCCAGATCGAGCACGACGATACCCTCGAGCGGCGCCTTGAGCTTCTTGCCATTGGCCGCCGCCGTCGCGGCCTTGGCTTCCCGGATGATCTTCGCCGCTTCGGCCTTGATCTCGTCGGTATTGGCGCCCGGCGGCACGGCCGGCGCGCCCGGCTTGCCCTGCGTGACACTCATGTTGAAGGCGTTGCCGACGGTGCGGATCGTGCCGAGCACCGGGTCATGGGTCTCGGTGACGCAGCCGTCTTCGAGGAAGGCCGGATCGGCGAGCGATTCCTCGACGCTGCGCACCGGCTGCATCGTCATCTCGGCGGTCGCCGCCGCGTCGACCCAGTCCTTGACCGGAAACTTGGCGACGGCTTCGGCGAGGATCGGCTGGTAGTGCGACATCACCAGGATTTCTTCCGGTCCGGTGCCGAAGCGGTCCGGATCGTTCTGCACGGTGAGGTCGGGCGAAGCGTTGAGCGTGTCGCCCTGCGCGGCCTGCAGGATGAAGCGCGGATTCGGCACCCAATTGTGCAGCCACTTGCCGTCGCGGGCCTTGAAGTGGCCCTTCGGCGACTTGCTGTTGAGGATCCAGGTGTCGAATCCCGGCGCGTCGATCTTCTCGGCACGCTGCCAGACGCCGGCGGCGCCGGCCATCGCGCCCTGCAGCAGCGAGGTTTCGACCCACTGTCCGCGGCCGGTGATCTCGCGTGCGCGCAGCGCCGCGGCGATGCCGAGCGAAGCGTTGAAGAACGCACCGAGGCTCGGCCATTGCGAGGCGACGAACAGCGGGCCCTCGCGCGGCGCGCCCTGCACCCAGTCCTGCGGGATTTCCAGATCCGGGAACGGATCGGGTTCGCCGTTCATGTGGTTGAGCGCGCCTTCCGGCCAGCCGCGCTGCTCGAACATCAGGCCGGTGCGGGCCTGCACCAGCGCGTCGATCGCCGGACGCTGGCTCAGCTCGTTGTCGCGGCCGTAGCCGGTGATCGAGCAGTAGATCAGGCGCGGGTTGAGCTGCGACAGCGTCGCGTAGTCGATGCCGAGCTTGGCGGTTTCACCGGGCGCGAACGATTCGACCAGCACGTCGGCGTTGCGCGCCAGCGCCAGCAGCGCCTCGCGGTCCTCGGCCTTGGTCAAATCGAGGAAGGCGCTCTTCTTGCCGCGCTGCCAGACGGTGTAGCCGAGGCGCTGCGGACCGTCCTCGAAGCGCGCCGGATCGCCGCCGGGCGGCTCGATCTTGATGACCTCGGCGCCGTTGTCGCCGAGCAGCATCGCCGTCATCGGTCCGGCCACGCCGGACGTCAGATCGAGCACTTTCAGATTCGCGAGAACACCAGTTGCCGGGGCAGCCATCGTGATTTCCTTCAACAATTCCAGATCATCGACGAGCTTACCCAGCGCCTTTGCGAAAGCGTCGTTCACTTGGACGAGGCCTGGGGATCACCGTCATTTTCGCGTAAGGGGGGATGAACTGACCTGAACGCGGACCGCTCCCTCTCCCCTCTGCGAGGGAAGAGGGCCGGGGTCAGGGGCCGCCTGATCGAGCACCGCGATCCGCGACCGCACCCCGGCCCGCCGGCCTGCAGGCCGGCGGGCGTTCGCAGGCTCGCAGCTACGCTGCTCGAAAGCCCGGCTCAGCCCAGCCCGAAGGTCTTCAGCGCGTTGCCGGACGTGATCTTGATGCGGTCGGCTTCCGGAATGCCGGCTTCCTTGAACTGGCTGACGACCTGCGCGCGCGAGTTCGGCCAGCACGTCGCCGGATGCGGGAAGTCGGTCGACCAGTACAGGCAGTCCGGACCGAAATACTTGTAGCACTCGGTCAGGCCGCGCGGCTCGTACATGAAGGTCGCGCCGCACTGCTGGCGGAAGGTTTCCGACGGCGGCCGCTTCACGCCCGGGAAGGTGTAGTGCTGGTGCATGCGCGGATCGAGCAGCGACTCGAAGAACCACGGCAGCCAGCCGAGGCCCGGCTCGACGAACAGCACCTTCATCTTCGGATACTTCTCCAGCGTGCCGGTGAGGATCCACATGCAGATCGTCTCGGCGAGCGGCGCCCAGGCCAGGCCGGTGAAGATGCCCTTCTGCGGCGTCGGGTCGCGGCGGAACACGTCCCACAGCGAGGCGCGCAGGTCGAGGTGGTTGAGGATCGTCAGCCCCGATTCCTCGATCAGCGACCACAGCGGCTCGTAGCGCTTGTCGTAGAAATCCGGCAGGCCGAGATCGGACGGGAACGGCGTCAGCTGCACGCAGCGCGCCTTGCGGTCGCGCACCAGGCGCTCGACTTCCTTGCACGCGAAATCGATGTCGTACAGCGGCAGCTGGTAGGCCGTCATCAGGCGCACCGGATCGTGCGCCGCGAAATCGGCCATCGCGTTGTTGTAGCCCTGGAAGACTTCCTTCCAGTTGTCGCCCATCAGGAACGGATTGGCGATCTTGGCGCCGGCCAGTTCCGGGAAGATCACCTCGGCATAGACGCCGTCGCGATCCATCGCCTTGAGCTTGCCTTCCGGATTGAAGTGGCCCGGGTCCTTGGCCGCTTCCGGGTCGACGAAATCTTCGAGTTCGAGCTGCTTCTGGCCGCCGCGCAGCACCTTGGCCGCGTATTCCTCGGCCTTCTTGTTGGCCTCGTCCCAGACCGCGTGCAGTTCCTTGCGCAGGCGCGCCTTCACCCAGTCGTCGGTGAAGTGCACGTGCGAATCCACCGAAACCAGTTTCTCGGCTGCCAGTTCACTCATGATGCGTCTCCTCGTGCTCGCGGCCTGTTGCCGGCTCGCTGAAATGAAGGCGCCCGGCGCGAAGCCGGGATCGGAGACGAGTCTAGGCAGGCGCGCACGGGCAACCCATAGCAAAAAGTGACAAGGTGCGCGAATCGTCGTGTCGTAGGGTGGGCAAAGCGTAGCGTGCCCACGCGGGCAATCGCACAATCGGTCCCATGTCCCGTTACCGCCGCAGCTCTTCACGAGGCGCTACGTACTTCTTCACCGTGGCGCTCGCTGACCGATCCAGCGCATTGCTCACCGAGTACATCGGATGGCTCCGCTCGGCCTACAGCGCCGCACGAATGGCGCAACCCTTCCGCACGGTCGCGATCTGCGTGATGCCCGAGCACCTGCATGCCATCTGGGAATTACCGCCGGACGACGCCGACTTCTCGATGCGATGGAGCCGCATCAAGGGCGGCTTTTCGCGCCACTTCGCCGCGGCGCCAGCGCGGAGCATGAGCAAACGACAGAAGCGCGAGAAAGGCCTGTGGCAGCGCCGCTTCTGGGAGCATCAGATACGTGACGAAGGCGACCTGGCGCGACACGTCGATTACATCCACTACAACCCCGTCAAACATGGCCTCGTATGTCGCGTCGCGGACTGGCCGTATTCGAGCTTCCATCGCTACGTCGAACGTGGTGCATTGCCGGTCCAGTGGGCCACCGACGTCGGCGATGCGCTGTCGCCGGAGGCCGGCGAACGACCATAATCCTTCGCGTGGGCACGCTGCGCTTTGCCCACCCTACGACTACCGCCGAATTCGGTATCGGCCAGTTCTCAGACCGAGGGAACATTCCGCTGCGCGATACGGCATCATGAGGCGGGGATTGCTCGGCGTGCTTAGGCCGCTTCGCGGAGAAACGGGTTATTGGAATCAAATGCTTAGTTGGATTTGCCACCACGCGCCGCGGTATGAATAGGCCGACCCCGGCATCCGTTTATTAACTGTTGGACCTAAAGCCGTTATGAGCCATTTTCTTGGATTAATTGAGCGGCTAAACATGCCTGCGGGGTGGCTTATCGCACTTCTTTTGACGACGGCACCTGTACTGATAGGTGTCCTCAGATCGATCATCACGTTTCACAACGAGTTCGTTCTGCATCGGCGGGCCAAAAATATTGAAAGAGCGCTTTCGTCGTTGCCTGCTTCAACCGTTGAGCATGACATCTTGGTTGAAGGGCGCGCCCAAGAGGCAGTCCTGATCAATATCGGCCTTCGTCTTTCTGGCATTGAAAGAAGTGTAGTCCTCCGCTGGGTGCAAAGTGCACCAGTGACTCTAGATTTGGTGCGAAGGTCATGGCCTCAAGTTACTTGGGAAGACGGAGTTCTTTTCCCTAGGTTGACTTGGTACGACAAGCTGTACATGTGGTACAGCATTGCCGTCTGCGCCTTCCTACTATTTGCAGGAGCACTAATGCTTTTGTTGGTTTTCAAGCAAGCTGCGCTCGAAGGAAAAGTTCAGCTTTTTCTCTTGCCATTTGCGTTATTTCTGACAGCAGGCTTGGTTGTTAAGCAGGTGGAGGCGTGCCTAGGTGCACGACGGTTAATCTATCGCTTGGAGAAGTTCGGTTGGTCCAACAAGGCGCTCCAGCCGACCGACCCCGCCTCCGGCGGGGCCGGCGGCTGAGCTGAGGCGTTGAACGACCGCTTCTGGCACATAGCATTCAGCCGGAGTTGTTGCGCCGCTTGCGCAGCGCCGCGCAGATGGAGCAGAAGGTCGGCGCATGAAGCGCCGGCCTTCTTCATCGCGACACCTATCAGGCTTCGACGAGCCGCATCCTGTCGCTGGTGATGTTCACGCCGGTCGAGGCGATTCCGGTGTTCAAGGAATCGGACGCGGCGGACATCCGTCAGCGCTGAACCCCTCCCTCAGCGCAGGCGCACCAGCTCCGGCACGCGCTGCGCCGCTTCGGCGCCGCGGCGCACGTCGAGCGGCGACAGGCCGGTCCAGGCCTTCAGCGCGCGTGTCAGGCCGTTGGGCTCGGCGAAACCGGCGCGCAGCGAGACCTCGCCGATCGGCAGCTCGCCGGCGTGCAGCCATTTCATCGCCAGCTCGCAGCGCACTTCTTCCTTGACCAGGCGGTAGCTCGAACACTCGGCCTGCAGGCGCCGGCGCAGGGTCTGGCTGCTCAGGTGCAGCGCGCCGGCGGCGTCCTCGATCGACGGCAGCGTCTGCAGCGCCTCGAGCTGGGCCTTGAGCCGCGCCTTGAGCTGCGACTTGAACGACACGTGCCCGCCGTACAGCGCCGCGCGGTCGAGGTCCTTCGGCGCCATGAAGCCGTTGAGGTCGGCGCGGCTGCGCACGACCGGCCGATCGAGATAACGCGCCGGGAGCAGCAGGCGCGGCTGCGCCTGCGAGAAGCGGCACAGGCCGCTGAGCATCTCCGAGTATTCCTCCGGGCTGCCGACGCGCGCGTGCGCGAAGTCGGCGGCGACCACCGGAATCTCCTCGCCGATCAGCCAGCCGGCGAGATGCGTCCACAGCATGAACCACCACTCGTTGAGGAAGCCCTGCGGATCGAGCCGCGGCTGCGCGATGTGCATCTCGATCGCCGCCAGCTCGCCGCCGGCCTGCAGCTCGAAACGGATGTCCGGCGTCTGGCTGGCGTAGAACGCAAACGCGCGCTGCAGCGTCGCGCCGAGCGCACCGCCGGTGACCGTGCCCTCGCACATCATCTCGAAGGTGCCGAGCGGGCATGGCGAGCGCGTGAAGCCGCAAAACTCGTCGGCCATCAGCAGCTTGAGATTGCGCGACACGCGGAAGAAGGTCTGCACGTCGATCGGCTCACGCTCGTCGCGCAGCAGCGCCGGCGCGATCGGGATCGCCTCGCAGATCGTGCGCTCGCCGTAGCCGCGCCGCGCCGCGCTGCGGATCAGCGTGCGCGCGTAGCGGTTGATCAGGCCCGGTGCTGGCATGGCGGAACGGGACGGCGGACGTCGGGAGCGAACGCCTCAGCAGCCTAGGCGGCGCCCGCGCCGCGCCGCCTGCTGCAAACGGATGATGCTCGGCGCGGCGCGCACGGTGCGTCTTGCGCGCCGCCACGCGACGCGCCATCGTCGCGCCGGGGGCATCACCGAAAAAGGGGGACCACATGCCGGAACTCAGCCAGGACAATCCTGCCCACGTCAGCATCTATTTCTTTCTGCGCGTGGCGGAACATCAGACCGATCGCCCGTTCACCGGCGACGATCAGCATCCCGGTGCCGGCACGCAGCGGCTGCGCGACCTGCTCTACTACAACAGCGCCGCGACGCCGGCCCTGCTGCGCCAGATCGCCGCGATGATGGCGCACAAGCTGGTGCTCTGCATCGAGACCTACTACACGCGCCAGCGCGAGGACGACTACGCCGATCTGACGCTGCCCGAGCTGGTCGCCGAGTTCGCCAATCTGCTCGTGCAGGGCGGCGCCACTGTCTACGAACTCGCCGAAAAAGCCGACGCCGTGTTCCGCTACCGCAACGAGAAAAGCGCGGTGATGCCGATCGGAGGCGACGCGCTATGAAAGCGATCCACGGCCTCGCCCTGCTCTGCCTGCTGTCCGCCGGCACTGCGCTCGCCACCGACAGCCCGGCGCGCCCGGCGCCGTACCTGCAGCTCAAATACTTCGAGCCGACCGGCGGCGACGGCGACGGCCAGGGCCGCGGCGGCCTCGGCTTCAGCTACGGCTTCGACCTGAAGCTCGCCGACACCGAGCCGGACGTCTGGCGCAGCGACGAGAAGTTCTCGCAGTGGCGTCTCGGCCTCAAAGCCGACGGCAACGTCGCTTTCGACGCCGACCTCAATCCCGCCGACTTCCTGAAGACGGCGTTCGATTTCCTCTACGAATACTCCTGGGTGCAGAACTACCGCAGCGACCTGCCGGCCGACTGCAATCCGCAGGACCCGGCGACGATGGCGAACTGCCCGGACGATCTCAGCGGCGACGCGCTGCGGCTGGCGGGCGGCGCAAGCGCCAGCCTCGAATCGGACCAGCGCTTCGACAACAAGGCCTACACCTACGGCGGCGTGCTGGCGGTGGTCTACAACCCCGCGCCGTCGTCGCCGGCGGCGCGCCTCAATCCGTTCGAGGCGCCGTTCCGCCTGCTGCGCCAGCTCACCGGCGAGGAACTCGGCTCGATGCCGGCGCCGAACAGCTTCCCGGTGCTGCGTCTGGCCTACGAGCGCGTCGATCCGGACCAGGACGACGCGCGCAAGGCGGCGGAAGGCACGCTGCAGGCCTACGACCGCATCGGCGCCGAGATCGGCTTCACCACGGTCGCCGGCCGCGCGTCCGGCAAGCGCGTCAACTTCGACCTGTCGTGGCGCATCTTCCAGGAGATCGCGCCGTCCGCCGCGGTGCGCGCCGCCGACCTCGACCGCTTCCAGTACCTCGCCGCCGCGCTGGAACTCGACGGCGGCTGGCGCCTGACCTACACCACCGGCAAGCTGCCGTTCGACCAGCGCAACGACGACGTCTGGGAACTCGGCTACCGCTTCCACTTCGAGTGAGCGCGGCCACCGGCCCGTGCGCCCTCAGCGCGCGGGCCGCGGCCGCGAGGCCAGCCAGGCGTCGACGCTGACGCGGCCCGGCCCGGCCATCAGCAGCCAGAAGAAGACGAGCACGTACAGCACCTCGTCGAGCTCGACGAACTCGTCGAGCGTCGAGATGCCGGGCAGCACGACGACGACGAGCGCGACCAGCATGTTGAAGATCATCGGCAGCATCGTCAGCCGCGTCGCCAGGCCGAGCATGATGAGCAGGCCGCCGGCGAACTCGGTGCAGGCGCTGACGGCGGCGCTGAGTTCCGGCAGCGGGATGCCCCAGTTCGCGAAGCGCGCGGCGAAGCCGTCGAGGTTGTGCAGCTTGGCCCAGCCGGTTTCCAGCCAGAAATAGCCGAACACCAGGCGCAGCAGCAGCGGCGCCAGCCCGTCATAGCGCGCCGCCAGGCGCAGCAGGCGCTCGCGCAGCGCAGCGGACGCCGGCCGGGGCGCGGCGGCGGTGTCACTGAGGGTCGGGGTTTGCATCGCGGGACTCCGGTTCTGGAAGCAGGGATTCGGGAAACAGCGGTTCGGGAAGCGGGGGTTCGGGAACCGGCAGCACCGCGGCCGGCGGCGCGGCGAAGCGCATCAGCAGCTCATCGTCGAGCCAGCGCTTGAGCAGGCTCGCGGCGCGCAGCGCGACGTCGGCCTGCGCGGTGACGCCGGCCAGACCTTCGCAGAGCGCGCCGAAGCGGCAGCCGCCGCGCAGCGCCGGCAGCACGGCGACCTCGTCGTCGTCGAGCGCGCGCCAGTGCACCTCGCGGCCGCGGCGCCAGAGCAGCCAGACGCGCGGCGCGACGGTGCGCTGCGGCGCCGGCAGCGGCTGCTGCTGCGCGTGCGCGAGCACCCGCGCCGGCGCGTTGCCGCGCAGGCGCAGCAGCCGCGTCGACGGCCGCAAACGCAGCGGCAGCGCCGCCCAGCGCGCGGCCTCGATGCCGGCCAGATCGGCGAGCAGCGCGACGTCGGCGTCGGCGGCGTCGAAGACCTCGCCCTGCGCCCACTCGAAGGCGGCCAGCTCGGCAAGCTCGTCGCGCCGGGCGGGTGCCACGCCGGGCGCGCGGCGCAGCCAGCGCGGCAGGTGCCGGCCGAAGTCGCGCAGCGACGGCCGGTCGGACGGATGCGCGACCAGATAATCGCGGCCCAGCGCCGCGAACGCGGACGCGCCGAGCACGGCCTGCAGCACCGGATAGTCGCGGCCGAGCACTTCGACTAGGCGCAGGCGATAGGCCTCGGTGTAGACGCGGGCGCGGATGCGCGCGTCGCCGGCATCGCGCGCGGCGAGCGCCGGCGCGGCGGCGCCGTGCAGCAGCGTCGCCGTCCACTGCGCCTGCCAGTCGGCGAGCGCGGGCGCGGCGTGCAACGCGGGCCGCGCGCTCATGCCGCCGCCTGCGGCAGCGCCGCCGCGGCGATGGCGCGCGCCTGATCGAGTTCGGCGAGCAGTTCGGCGAGCGGCGGCATGCGGTCGTCGCGCTCGATCATCGCCGGCAGCGCGCCGAAGCGGCGCAGCGCGTAGGCGTAGAGCGCCCAGACTTCGGCGCAGACCGGCGCGTCGTGCGTGTCGATCAGCAGGCCGCTGCCCGGCGGCCCTTCGCTGTGCCCGGCGAGATGGATCTGCCGCACGCAGCCGCGCGGCAGGCCGTCGATGAAGTCGTGCGGATCGAAGCCGTGGTTGCGGCTGTTGACGTAGACATTGTTGACGTCGAGCAGCACGCCGCAGCCGGATTCGGCGACGACCGCGGCGATGAACTGCCACTCGCGCAGCGGCTCGCCGGCGACGCGCACATAGCTGGAGACGTTCTCCAGCGCGAGCGGCGCACCGAGCGCGTCCTGCACCTGGCGCACGCGCCGCGCGACGTGGCGCACCGCCTCGTCGGTGTGCGGCAGCGGCATCAGCTCGTGCAGGTTCACGCCGCCGGTGCCGGTCCAGCACAGATGATCGGAAATCAGCCGCGGCCGCACGCGGCGCGCCAGCGCGGCGAGGCGGCGCAGGTAGTCGCGGTCGAGCGGATCGACGCCGCCGATCGACAGCGACACGCCGTGCATCGCCAGCGGATAGCGCTCGGCGATGCGGTCGAGCCAGTACAGCGGCGGGCCGCCGCCGACCAGATAGTTCTCGCTGACGATCTCGAACCAGTCGAGCGCCGGCGCGCCGGCGACGATGGCTTCGTAGTGTTCAGAGCGCAGGCCGAGACCGAAGCCGTGCAGCGGCGGAGACGGAAAGGCAGGCATCGCAGGCTCGCGTGAAGGCGGACGGGACGACGGCAGGCCCTCGCCGCGTGCAGCGAGGGCCGCGCGCCGGACTTCAGTGCGCCTTCTTCTCCGGCGCCTCGAACTTGCCGCCGGCCGCGGTGCACTCGTCGGCGCCGGCTTCGGTGAAGCCCTGGCCCTTGCAGGCGTTCTGGCCCTTGCAGGCGTTGTGCGCGCTCTTGCAGGCGCTCTGGCCCTTGCAGGCGTTGGCGCCCATGCAGTGCCCGGCCTTGCCGGCGGACTCGCCGGCCTGCGCCATCGGCGCGGCGAGGAACAGCGTGGCGGCGGCGGCCGCGAGCGAGAAACCGGACAGCGAAGCGGACTTGGCGATCGTGACGGACATGGTCGTGTACCTCGTGGTGTGAAGAAGGATTTGCCGTTGCCGGCAACGTCGCCGGCGGTCCGGCGCGACGTCGGAGCCATCTTCGCCAGCGCCACCGCGCGCCGATATTTCCGCGCGTCCCGCCGATATGCCGCAGCGTCCGGCACGCGCGCCGGCGTGAACGATCCGCACCGCGACAGGGACGATCGGGCATGGCCGCGCGCGCGAACGCTGCCTACGATGGCCGCCATGAACCTGCCCGCCGCCCGCCCCACGCCCCCGACGCTCGACGCCGTGCTCGAATCGGTGCTCAGCGCCTATCAGCTGCGCGTCGAGATCACCGCCAACGTCCGCTACTGCGGCAGCTGGCACGAGCGCGAGCCGACCACGCGCTTCGGCCAGTTCCACCTCGTCACCGAAGGCGAATGCTGGGTCAGCGGCGAAGCGCTGCCGGCGCCGGAACATCTGGTGCGCGGCGATCTGATCGTGTTTCCCTGCGGCGTGCGCCACTCGCTGGCCTCGTCGCCGGACCCGCGCCTGCCGCCGGCCGATGCCGACGCCGTCACCTCGATGCTGTGCGGCGAGCTGGAATTCCTGATGGGCCAGCACAACCCGGTGTTCAGCGCGCTGCCGGCCTGCTTCATCGTCCGCGCCGCCGACAGCAGCGACGCCTTCCGCCAGCTCGCGGCGATGCTGATCGAAACGTCCGAGGACCGGCGCTGGGGCCGGCAGATGGTGCAGAACAAGCTCGCCGACTCGCTGTTCACGATGGCGGTCTGCGAGTACGTGCGCAGCGTCGGCGAGCCGCGCGGCCTGCTCGCGGCGATGACCGATCTGCGCCTGTCGCGGGCGCTCGCGGCGATGCACGAGCGGCCCGGTGAGGACTGGACGATCCAGGCGCTCGCGCAGCTCGCCGGCATGTCGCGCACGGCGTTCGCCGAGCGCTTCGCGCAGACCGTCGGCCTGCCGCCGATGCAGTACCTCGCGAACTGGCGCGCGACCGAAGCGCGGCGCCTGCTGAAGAACCGGCGCCTGTCGGTGGCGTGGATCGCCGAACTGCTCGGCTACCGCAGCGAGGCGGCGTTCCGGCGCTTCTTCAAGCGCGTCGAGGGCGTCGGCCCCGGCCGCGTGCGCGCGGCGCCGAGCGACGCCGCACCACGCTGAGCGAACGCCCGCTCAGGCCGGACGGCCGAGCGCCGCGCCGGCCGCGCGCGGCGGCGGCTCGCGGCGCGGGATCAGCAGCACCAGCAGCGCCGCCAGCAGCATCGCGCCGATGAAGACCTGGAACGCCAGCGTGTAATCGCCGCGCGCGTCGAAAGCCTGGCCGACGAAGCGCACGGCGAGCAGCGTGACCAGCATGTTCAGCGGATTCATCAAGCCGAGCACGCCGCCGAAGGAGCGCGCGCCGAAGCGTTCGGCGACCAGCGCCGCCCACAGCGGCAGCTCGCCGCCGGTGGCGATGCCGGCGAGGCAGCACAGCGCCAGCAACAGCGGGAACGGCGGCTGCGCGATCAGCGCCAGCAGCAGCACGATCATGCAGGCGGCGACGACCAGCAGCAGCCAGCGCTTGTCGACGCGGTCGGCGAGCGCGCCGAACAGCAGCTTGCCGAGCACCGAGCAGAACGCCATCGCCGACATCAGCAGCGTCGCCTGCGCCAGCCCGATGCCGGCGTCGGTCGCGTACGGCACCAGCGACACCAGCAACGCCTGATTGGTCGCGAACACCAGCGCCACCGACAGGCCGATGCACCAGAAGCCGCGCTCGGCGAGCAGCGCGCGCGTGGTCCACAGCGGCCCGTCGAGCGCGGCGCCGGCAACGGCCGCGGCGTCGCCGTCCGGATGCAGGCCGCGATCCTGCGGGCGGTCGCGAATCACCAGCCAGGCGAGCAGCGGCATCAGCACCGCGATCAGCGCCGCCTGCACCAGCAGCGCCGCGCGCCAACCGTGCGCGGCGAGCACGAAGGCCATCAGCGGCACGATCACGCTGCCGCCGATCGAGGTCGCCACCGCGGCGATGCCGAGCGCCTTGCCGCGATGGCGAACGAACCAGCGCGTCGCCAGCGTGTTGGCGACCAGCGGGCCGATCGCCACCGAGCCCGGCGCCATCAGCAGCGCGATCGCCAGCGCGATCACGACGATCGAATCGCTGCTGGCGACGACCAGCATGCCGGCCGCCATCGCCAGCGCGCCGCCGATCATCAGGCGGCGGATCGAATGGCGGTCCATCCAGCGCCCGAGCAGCGGCGCCGACAGACCCATGCCGACGTAGAACAGCAGCATGCCGTTGTTGGCGCTCGCGCGGCTGATGCCGAAGACCTCGCAGATCGGCTTCACGAACAGGCCGAAGGCGTAGATCGTGCTGCCGATCGCCAGCATCTCGCCGACGAAGGCGGCGGCCAGCACCCACCAGCCGGCGAAGATCCGCGTCTCCCGGCTTCCCGTGCTCACGTGCATCGCGGTCGCTCTCCCGTGTCGGTGGCCGGCGAAGGCCGGCGCGCATCGCGCCGGCCCCGCCCTGCCTGCGCAGCGGCGCCTCAGGTGCCGCCGCGGCGCACGCCGTCGGTGGTGAACTCGCCCGGCCGCGGCTCGCGGCGGTTGAAGCGTGCCGAGCTGGGCTCCTCGCTGGTGATGTTCTCGGCGCTGTACGAGCCGGCGAACAGGTCCTGGTAGATGCTGGCGTTGAGGTAGTAGAACTTGCCGTCGTAGGCGTAGGTCGGGCAGTTCATCGCCGCGCGCCAGAGCTGGCCGCGCGTGTCGTAGTTGTCGGCCAGCAGCATGTGCCAGCTGTCCTCGTCGATGTACATGCGGCGCTTGCCGTAGACGTGGCGCGTGCCCGGCTTGAGCAAGCCCTCGATGACCCAGACGCGGTGCAGCTCGTAGCGGATCTGCTCCGGATTGGGATGACCGCGCGTCGAGATCAGGTCGGCGTACTTCATCGACGGATCTTCGAGCCGGTTGGTGTGATACGGCACGTAGACCTCGCGCTTGCCGATCAGCTTCCAGTTGAAACGCTCCGGCGAGCCGTTGAAACCGTTCTGCTCGTCGACCACGCGCGGACCCGAATCCATCGGGTAGTCGTAGCCGACGTCCGGCGACTTGCGCAGGCGCCGCGAGCCCGGGTCGTACTGCCAGGCCTGGCGCGGGAAGCCGATGAAGTCGAACGAGTTGACGGTGAAGGTGATCTTGCCGGCGTCGCGCGGCGGCGCCTTCTGCGTGCTGATGCTCGTCGAGTAGACGCCGTCGTCCCAGTTGGCGCGGTCGTCGCCGCGGATGTAGCGGTTGTAGGCGATCAGCTCGGTGCGCGACCAGGCGACGCTGCCGTTCGGCTGCACGTAGGCACCGACGTTCGGCGCCTCGTACATCCAGCCGGAGACCACCGACATGACGTTGTAGAGCACCTCGCTGCCGTCCTTCGGGATCGGGAACGCCGGCCCGCCGTAGGCGCCCTTGAGCGTCAGCCCGTCGTTGCTCAGCCTGGCGCTGGTCGCATTGAGCTTGACGTTCTCGTAGACGCGGTCCTCGTAGCGGAAATCGCGATGGGTCGGATAGACGTTCATCCGGTACGTCTGCGGATACTTCGCGAACAGCGCCTTCTGGCCATCGCTGAGCTTGTCGGCGTACTGCGCGAGGTTCTGCGCGGTGATCGTGAACAGCGGTTTCTCGCCGGGATACGGATCGGCGTTGCGCTTGCCGTCGTACTGCACCTGCGGCGGCACGCCGAGCCACTTGCCGGACCAGACCGGGATGCTGCCGTCGGCGTTGCCGGCGCGCTCGGCGCCGAGTGGCGTGAGCGTGGTGCCGAGGGCCTTGGCCTCGTCGGCCGAGACCGCGGCGTGCGCGGCGAGGCTGAACGCAAGCGGGATCGCCGCGGCGAGGGCGCGCGCACAGGGGATGCGAATCGTCATGGAGCGTCTCCTCAGAAGCTGTACTTGGCGTTGAACGCGGCGTAGCTGCGGTCGGCGAGCGTGCGGTTTTCGAGGCTCGCGCCGCCGGCGTAGCCGTTGTAGGTCAGGCCGAGTTCGAGGTTGTTGAGATACTTGAGCGTGCCGCCGACCGCGTAGCGGATGTCGCCCTTGCCGGTGTAGCTGCCGAGCGCACCGCCGATCGCCGACTTGCCGCTGATGTCGTAGCCGTTGACCAGGCTCAGCGTGAAGTCCCAGCCCGGGAACACCTGCTTGTAGCCGGCCTGCGCGAGGAACTGGACGGCGGTGGCGTCGCGCGTGTTGCTGATCTGGTCGTAGCGCACGCTGCCGCCCATGCCGTCCGGCACGACGATGGCGTCGACGTCCTGCACATGCACGTAGCCGACTTCGCCGAGCAGCGTCAGGCTGTCCCACAGCGCCGTCGGCAGCAGCAGCTTGGTGACGTTGAGGTTGCCCTGCCAGACGTCGCCGCGCGTCGGCACCGGCGACGTGCCGACGTTGACGTTGAGGCCGGCGTCCTGACGCAGGCTCACCTCGGCGCCGATCGCCGCGCCGAGCACTTCGCTCGACAGCGCCAGCGCCGACATCTTGATGTCGTCGGTGTAGACGATCTGGTACTGGCTCGGGATCGCCAGCGTGCCGACGCCGGGAATCGTCACCGCCGTGGTCGTGGTGGTCGCGCCGACCGGGTTCTTGTCGTGATAGCGGATGTGGTAGGCCGAGACCTCGGTCGCCTCGCCGAACAGATAGCGCAGGCCGGCACCCCACTGGCCGCTGTCGCCCGGTTCGATGTCGCGGCCGCGCGGCACCTTGCTCGACAGGCCGAACAGGGCCAGCACCGGATCGAGCGGTTCGAGCTGCGGCACGCGCAGGAACGTGGCGCCGGGGCCGGTGACGTCGCTGGTGCTGAAGTAGCCGCCGACCGGATTGAGCTCGGTGCCCTTCCATTCCCACTGCCAGTAGGCGAGCGCGCTGAAGCGGTCGGTGAGACCCCACTGCGCGTAGATCTGCCCGGCCGGCAGCAGGATCTCCTTGACCTCGGTGCCCGGCACGTTGGACTTGGTCGCGTCGGCCGGCGCCTGCGCGCCGCTCATGTTCGGAAAGAACAGGCTCTCGCCCCAGGACACCACCTGGTTGCCGACGCGCACGTCGAGCGCCGTCGAACCGATCGAGAAGTTGCCGTAGGCGTAGGCGTCGAGCAGGCGCGCGCGCTTGCCGAGATAGTCGCGCGCCGAGCCGGTGAACTGGTCGTAGTCACCGGTGCGGTTGATCGTGCCGGGCGAGTCGTTGTCGTTCTTGTGGAAGTAGACGTCGTCGTAGAACGCACTGCCGCGCACGAACACGCCGTAGCGCTGGTAGCGGAAGTTGGTCTCGGCGAGCAGCGCCAGGCGGTTGTTGATCAGCGCGCCCTTGTCGTAGTTGCGGTCGCCGTCGTCGCCGTTGACGTTCGAGATCAGCGTTGCATCCGGATCGTCGACGCGCACCGCCAGGCTGTAGGTCAGGTTCGCCAGGTAGTCGAGCGTGAAGCCCGAGCCGAGGTCGACGCTGCCGGCCCAGGCCGGCGCCGCCGCCAGCGCGGCGACGATGCCCACGCCGACGCCCGCGCCGCGACCGGGGCGCTTGTGCCTTCTCACTGCCATGTTCTCTCCTCCGCACGTTTGCGTTGCTTGTGCCGCGGTCTGCGCCGCGGGTCGTCTTCGATGCAGCGCAACATCGGCGCGGCGTGGACGACCTGCCGAGCGTGCGCGTTCGGGCCTGCCGATTTCTTGGTGAATCCGTCGCGACTTGTTGTTTTTTTCGTACTGTCAGCTACCGCACGGCGGGGCGTCATCGCCGTTCGTCCGGTCTGCCGATCTACGCTATCCGGATGACATCGGCGGACGAAGGCCGCGCTAGGCTCGTCCGCATTCCCGTGTGGAGGTTCGCCGATGACGATGCCGGCCATCCCGCGCAGCGCGGTTTCACCGTCCTTCCATACCGTCGCGACCGTGGTCGCGACCGGCGATCTGCGCCGCTGCGGCGCGCGCGGTTCGGTGCTCGAGCTGCGCGATTCCGAGATCGACTACTCCACCGCGCCCGCGCATCTGTGCTTCTGGGTGCCGCTGTGCGGCGGCATCACCGTCTCGCCGCGCAAGGGCCAGGCCTACGGCGTCGCCGGCGAACGCCTGACGATCAGCCCGCCCGGCTCGGTCTGGCGCGGCGCCTGGCGCGGCCGCATGAGCACGATGATGCTGGAGATCCATCCGGCGGTACTCGACGAGCTGGCGCCGGGCCGCGTCGTCTATCCGAATCGCGGCGAGCTGCTGCTCGCCGAGGATGCGACGCTGCGCCACAGCATCCTCGCGCTGCAGCACAGCCTGGCGCTGTCGACGCCGGACGACGGCCTGTTCGCCGGCCACATCGCGCGCGCCGTCGCCTGGCACTATCTGCGCCGCTACTGCAGCACGCGCGTCGCCGACGACGACCGCCGCAAGCTGACGCCGGCGCAGCTCAAGCGCGCGCTGGAGCTGATCGACGCGCGCCTCGCCGACAAGCTCGCGCTCGACGAGCTGGCCGAACTGCTCGATCTCAGCGTCGCCACCTTCTGCCGCCGCTTCAAGCACAGCGTCGGCCTGCCGCCGTACCAGTACGTGCTGCGCACGCGCATCGAGCGCGCCAAGGCCCAGCTGGCGCGCCACGAACGCTCGCTGTCGGAGATCGCGCAGGCGCTCGGCTTCTACGACCAGAGCCAGTTCAGCAACGCCTTCCGGCGCATCGTCGGCATCAGCCCGCGCGAGTATCGGCGGCGCCTGCAGTCCTGAAGAAGCGGCGCGCTCTCAGCGCTCGCCGACCATGCCGAGCAGCGCCAGCTTGATGCGCTGCAGGTGGCGGTCGACGTGGCGCAGCTTGCGCTCGAAGACGTGCTCGATCGACAGGCCGGTGAGGAAGCAGTGCACGAAGGTCATCGCCTCGCGCAGCTGCGCGTCGTCGAGCCTCGAGTCGCTGAAGATTTCGCGCATCAGCTTCTGGTGCGCGCGGATGTGTCGCTCCTCGGCGCGGCTCGGCTGCGCGCGCTGGAAGCCGCGCATCGCCAGCAGGATCTCCAGCGCGACCAGATAGAGGTCGTCCTGGTAGTGCGCCCACATCAGCTCGACGAAGCGGTCGACGCGGCCTGCCAGCGGGCCGCCGCGCAGCGCCGGATCGCTCATGCGCGCCGAGAACTGCTGGTGCGAGCGCTCCAGGATCGCGTCGAGGATGTCTTCCTTGGCGCCGAAGTGATGCTGCGCGGCGCCCCAGGTCATGCCGGCGCGCGCGGCAATGCGGCTGGCAGTGGCGTTGGCGAAGCCGCCTTCCTTGATCAGCGCGATGACGGCGCCGATGATCTTGTCGCGCGCCAGCTGCGTCTTCTGCGCCTGGCGGCCGAGCGGGGCCTCGCCGGCCCCGGCCGCGGCGGCGCCGGTCGCGCGGCGCGCCGCCGCCGGGGTCGCAGTGTGGCGGACGGCCGTCTTCGGCGCGGACGCCGGGGTCGCGGCCTTGCGCACCGCGGCCTTCTTCCCGGGCGCCGGGCTCGCAAGCTTGCGGACCGCGGTTTTCCTTTCGGGCGATGCGGGCGCGGTCTTGCGGACGGCGGCTTTCTTCTCGGGCGATGCGGGCTTCGCGCGCGGACGCGCGCCGGGGGCAAGCTTGGCCATGCTCAGGCGGGGGACGGGATGCGCTCGGAATCGGGGGCGCGATTGTCCACCAGATCGGCGCAGGCGTGCTCGGCGGCGAGAAAGCCGAACGTCATCGCCGGCCCCAGCGTCGCGCCGGCGCCCGGATACCAGCGGCCGGTGACCGAGGCGGCGACGTTGCCGACCGCGTACAGGCCGGCGATCGGCCGGCCCTGCGTGTCTAGCACGCGCGCCTGCGCGTCGGTCGCCAGCCCGCCCTTGGTGCCGATGTCGCCGGGATGGATCTGCAGCGCGTGGTACGGCGCCTCCGTCAGCGGCGCCAGACAGGGATTCGGCTGCACGCGCACGTCGCCGTAGAGCCGGTCGTAGGGATTCTCGCCGCGCTGGAAATCCTCGTCGCGGCCGGCCGCCGCGAAGCCGTTGAAGCGCGCGACCGTGGCGGCGAGACCGTCGCCGTCGATGCCGAGCCGGCCGGCCAGTTCGCGCAGCGTCGCGGCGCGCGTCAGCAGCCCGCGGCGGATGCGCCGCGGCTGCAGCCAGTTCAGATGCATGCCGCCGGGCAGCAGCGGGCCGAACGGATACTCGCGGGCATAGCGCGCGTCGAAGATCAGCCAGGCCGGCAGGTTGCCGGCGCCGTACATCGCCTGCACCGCGGTCGTGTAGGCGACCGATTCGTTGAAGAAGCGCCGCCCCTGCGCGTTGACGACGATCGCGCCCGGCATCGAGCGCTCGGTGAACAGCATGCGCGCGCGATCCTCGCCGGCGATGTGCATCGTCGGCCCCCACCAGGCTTCGTCGAGCAGGCGCGTGCCGGCGCCGATCGCCTGCGCCGCGAGCAGCAGATCGCCGGTGTTGTGCGGGCTCGCCGCCGACCAGCGTGTGTCGGTCGGCTGCGGCAGGTAGCGCTCGCGCAGCGCCTGATTGTGCTCGAACCCGCCGCTGCCGAGGATCACGCCGCGCCGCGCGCGAATCGTCTCGCGGCGGCCGCCGCGCTCGATCTCGACGCCGGTGACGGCGCCGTGCGCGTCGGTCAGCAGCCGCGTGACCGGCGCGCGCAGCCAGATCGGCACGCCGAGATCGAGCAGCGAGCGACGCAGGCGGCCGATCAGCGCGTTGCCCATCGTCAGCCGCCGCGAGCGTCGCGAGCGCAGCCGCCACGGCAGGTCGAGGGCGTAGACGGCGACCAGCTTCAGCAGCAGCAGCCACCAGCCGGGCGACTTGCTGAGCAGGATCGCGCCCTCGGTGTTGCTGTAGCCGATCAGGCCGAGCACGCGCGTCTGCCGGTGCGGCTCCTGCAGATCGAGAAAGTCCGCGCCGAGCGCGCGCGCGTCGTACGGCAGCGGATCGACCGAGCGGCCGCCGGTCTTGGCCCCGGGCAGATGCTGGTAGTAATCGGCGTAGTAGGCCATCGCCTGATAGGCGACGCGGCTGTGCGCGCACAGCCAGCGCAGCATGCGCCGGCCGTGACGCACGAAGGCGCGCACGTTGGCGTCCGGCACAGTGTCGCCGAGCAGCTGGCGCAGGTACTGCAGCGCCTCGTCCTCGCTGTCGTCGATGCCGCAGTCGGCCATCAGGTGATTGGCCGGAATCCACAGGCCGCCGCCGGAAGTCGCCGAGGTGCCGCCGTACTGCGCGGCCTTCTCGACGATCAGCACCCTGGCGCCGGCGTGCGCGGCGCGCAGCGCCGCGGTCAGCGCGCCGGCGCCGGAGCCGACGACGACCAGATCGGTTTCATGCTGTGCAGCCATCGGCGGCGGCGCGCGCGTCATCGTCCGTCCAGCGTGTAGGCGACGACGGCGTCGCCGACTTCGGTGCCGAGCGCGCCGTGGCCGCCGGCCGCGATCACCAGGTACTGCGGCCCGCCGGCGCGCACGCGATAGCTGATCGGCACCGCGGTGCCGGCGTACGGCAGCGTGTCGCGCCACAGCTCGCGGCCGTCGGCGGCGTCGAAGGCGCGCAGGTAGCGGTCCATCGTCGCGGCGACGAAGACCAGACCGCCGGCGGTCTGCATCGAGCCGCCCGAGTTCGGCGTGCCGGTCTCGAAGTGATCGCCGAACGGCGCCATGCCGCGCAGCGTGCCGAGCGGCCGCTCCCAGAGCCGTGCGCCGCTGTCGAGGTCGATCGCCACCAGCTTGCCCCAAGGCGGCGGCACGCACGGCGTCTTCAGCGGCGACAGGAACGGCGCGCGCTCGACCACGTACGGCGTGCCTTCCTGTGGATTGACGCCGACCAGATCGCTGCCGTCGCCGGCGCCGCGGTACTGCGCGCGCGGCACCAGGCGGATCACGAACGGCGCGACCTGCAGGTTGACGATCAGGCGCCGCCGCACCGGATCGACCGACACCGAGCCCCAGTTGATGCCGCCGCCGAGACCCGGATATTCGAGCGTGCCCTGCAGCGATGGCGGCGTGAACACGCCGCGATAGTCGAGCGCATCGAACGCGGCCTGACACTTGCCCTTGTCCCAGAAGGTCAGGCCCCAGAGCGCGTCGCGCTGCAGACTCAGCGGATGCAGCGGCGCCGGCCGGGTCGGGAACGGCTGCGTCGGCGCGGCGCGCTCGCCGGGCACCGTCGACGCCGGCACCGGCCGCTCCTCGACCGGGAACAGCGGCCGGCCGCTGAGACGGTCGAGCAGGAACACGAAACCGAGCTTGGTCGCGGCGATCAGCGCCGGCGTGCCGTCGCGCGCCGTGTACGACACCGGCTGCGCGGCCAGATCGTAGTCCCACAGATCGTGGTGCACGGTCTGGAAGTGCCAGGCCGGCCGGCCGCTGCGCGCGTCGAGCGCGACGACCGACGCGCCGTAGTAGTCGAGATCGCCGCGCTCGGCGCCGCCGTAATGGTCCGGCGCGGCGCTGCCGGTCGGCGCGAAGATCAGATGACGCTCGGGATCGGCCGACATCAGCGCCCACACGTTCGGCGTGCCCGGCGTCAGCGTCGCACCGTTGGCGAGGTCCGCGGCCGTCACCGCCGGCATCGTCGGCGGCACCGGATCCCAGACCCAGCGCAGCGCGCCGCTGCGCGCGTCCCAGGCGCGGATGCCGCCGCCCGGCGCGTTCGTGCGCTGGCCGTCCTTGACGAAGGCGCCGGTGACGACCAGATCGTCGATCAGCAGCGGCGCCGAGGTCGCGTAGTACTCGGCCTCGCGCAGCGCGCCGAGCCCCTGCCTGAGATCGACGCGGCCGTCGCGGCCGAAGCCGGCGCAGGGTTTGCCGCTGCGCGCGTCGACGGCGAGCAGACGCGCGTCGAGCGTCGCCTCGTAAATGCGCTCGGCGCAGGCCGCGCCGGCCGCCGCGGAGGCGTCGCGCCAGTAGGCGACGCCGCGGCAGACCGGCGCGTAGACGCCGTGGAGATCGACCTTCGGATCGTGCGTCCAGCGCTCGCGGCCGGTCTCGGCGTCGAGCGCGACGATGCGGTTGTACGGCGTGCAGAAATACAGCGTGCCGTCGATCATCAGCGGCGTCGCCTCGAACGCGGTCGCGCCGTGCACGGCATTGCCCTTCGAGAAATCGCCGTGCCGGTAGGTCCACTTCGGCTTGAGCCGGCGCACGTTGTCGACTCGGATCTCGGCGAGCGGCGAATAGCGCTGGCCGCCCGGCGTGTTGCCGATCTGCGGCCACTGCGCCGTCTCCTCGCCGCGGGCGCCGGCGGCGACGCAGACCAACGCGAGCGCGGCGAGCCAGCGCCTCATGCCGCGTCACCGACGAACACGCGCTCGATCAGCGTGCGCAGCCGGGCCGTCGCCGGCAGCTCGACGCCGAGCGCCGCCGCGCTCTGCAGCGCCGCGTCGAGGTCCTTGGCGGCGAGTGCCGCGAACGGCCCGAAGGCCTGGCGCCGCGCGTCGCCGCCGCGCGCCGCGAGCGCCTCGCGATTGCCGTGGAAGGCTTCCATCTGCGGCGTGACCACGCCGTTGGCGCGGCCGACCTCGATCAGCAGCCGCGGATCGAGACCGGCGGCGCGCGCCAGACGCGTGCCCTCGTCGAGCGCCGCGAACGCGGCGTAGCTCATCAGGTTGTTGCAGAGCTTGAGCGCGATGCCGCAGCCGAGCGGCCCGGCGTGCACGATCTTGCCCGCCCAGGCCGACAGCACCGGCCGCAGCCGTTCGAGCAGCCGGTCGCTGCCGCCGACCATCGCGCACAGCGTCGCCGCCTCGGCGCCGGCCGCACCGCCGGTGATCGGCGCGTCGACGACGTGAACGCGCCGCGCCTCGGCCTCGCCCGCCCAGCGCAGCAGCGCCGCCTGCGTCACCGTGCTGTGCACGGCGACGATCGCGTCGGCGCGCAGGTTCGCAAGCAGGCCGTCGTCACCGTGCAGCAACGCGTCGACGTCGTCATCGTCGCGCACGCACAGGCCGACGACGCGGCACTGCGCGGCCAGCTCGCGCGGCGTCGCCGCCTGCGCGCCGAGCGCGACCAGCTCGGAGAGCGGCGCCGGCGCGAGGTCGTGCACGTACACCGGCTCGCCGAGCTTGAGCAGGTGGCGCGCCATCGGCTTGCCGATGTTGCCGAGGCCGATGAATCCGATGCCCATCGCGATGCTCCGATCCGGATTCAGCCGGCGACCTGTTCCTGCTTCCAGTCGCTTTCGAGCAGCTTCGGCGTCGGCACGTTCGGCCGCAGCTCGATGAACTCGATGGCGACGCCCGGCGGCAGCTCGAAGCAGTTGGCGATCGCCTCGCCGACCACGTCCGGCTGTACCGCGCCGTCGAACTGCGGACCCTTTTCGAGCCAGGCCGCCATCGCTTCCGGCAGCGCCGCCGGATCGAAGTTGGCGACGCTGCCGGTCGCCACCGCCCCGGGGCTGAACAGCGTGACCATGATGCCGTCGCGCTTGACCTCGCCGCGCAGCTCGTTCGTGAACTGGTCGAGCGCCGCCTTGGCCGCCGAGTACAGCGCCATGTGCGCGAACTCGTTGTCGTGGCGCACGCTGGCCGACGACAGATTGACGATGCGGCCGCCGCCGGCCGCGCGCAGCGGCGCGATCGCCAGCTGGCAGGCGAACACGGCGCAGAGGAAATTGAGATCGACGAGCTTGCGCACCTCGTCCTCCGGCATCTGCTCGATGCGGCGCGCGAACTGGAAGCCGACGTTGTTGACCAGACCGTCGAGCCGGCCCCAGCGCGCGACGACGGCGTCGAAGGCGAGGGCCAGCGCGGCGCGGTCGCTGACGTCGACGGCGAGCGCCAGCGCGCGGTCCGGATCGAAGCCGGCCAGCGCTTCCTGCAATGCCGCCGCGCCGCGCGCGAGCAGCGCGACGCGGGCGCCGCGCGCGGCGAGCGCGCGGGCGGTCGCCAGGCCGATGCCCTTGGACGCGCCGGTGACGACGATGACCTGGTCCTGCACGCGCGATGCGTTCATGTCTTCGTTCTCCGTGGCGCGCGTCAGGCGCGCATCAGCTGGCCGCCGTCGACGTTCATGACCAGACCGGTGACCCAGTCGGCGTCGTCGGACAGCAGGAACAGCAGCGCCTTGAGCAGATCGTCCGGCGTGCCGAGCCGGCCGAGCGGCATCTGCGCCACCATCGCGTCGAGATACGGCTGCGGCACCTTGTCGCGCAGCGCCTGCGTGTCGGTCGGCCCGGGCGCGATGGCGTTGACGCGTATGCCCTTGGGCCCGAGCTCGCGCGCCAGCACGCAGGTGATGCCGTTCACCGCGAGCTTGGTGATCGAGTAGTAGTCGATGTTCATCCAGGCCGCGGTCGAGGACTGGTTGACGATCGCCGCGCCGCGTTTCAGATACGGCGCGACGGCGCGTGTCATCACCACCGCGCCGAGCATGTTCACGGCGATCACCTTGTTCAGGTAGCCGAGATCGACGCTCATCAGCGGATTGAATTCCAGCGAGCCGAACAGCGCGGCGTTGTTGACCAGATAGTCGATGCCGCCGAAGGCGTCGACCGCGCGCCGCGCGAGGGCCTGCGCCGAGGCCTCGCTGGACACGTCGACGGCGGCGAACAGCGCCTTGCCGCCGGCCTTGCCGATCGCCTCCGCGACGCGCCGGCCCTGCGCCTCGTTGATGTCGGCGACGACGACCGCGCAGCCGAGCCGGGCCAGGCCGCGCGCATAGCCCTCGCCGATGCCCTGGCCGGCGCCGGTGACGATGACCACCTTGTCCTTGAAATCCATGCGTCGCGTTTCCTCGTTGCGGTATCCGTCTAGTCGTGAGCTGCGGCCGGCTCAGCCGGCGTTGCCGTCGGCGGGCAGGCCGACTTCGAGGCCGTCCATCGCGGCGCTGATCGCGATCTGGCAGCCGAGCCGGCTGTTCGGGCGGCGCAGCGCCAGAGCGTCGAGAATCTGCCGCTCGCCTTCGGCCGGCGGCGGCAGGCGCTCGACCCAGTCCGGCGGCAGGTAGCAATGGCAGGTCGCGCAGGAGCAGATGCCGCCGCACATGCCGACGACGCCCGGCACCATGTTCAGCGTCGCGCCTTCCATCAGGTTCATCTGCGGATCGACGTCGACCGTATGGCGCGTGCCGTCGTGCTCGATATAGGTGATCGCAACCATCGCTTCGTCTCTCTCCGATGCCTGTGTGCGCTGCGGCCGAAACTCAGGCCGGCACCGCCACGGTCTTGATCTGCAGGTATTCCTCGAAGCCCTGCACGCCCATCTCGCGGCCGATGCCGCTCTGCTTGTAGCCGCCGAACGGCGCGTCGGGCGCGAAGAAGTTCGCGCCGTTGACGTTCAGCGTGCCGGTGCGGATGCGCCGCGCCAGACGCAGCGCGCGCCCGACATCGGCGGAGACGATCGCGCCCGACAGGCCGTAGATCGAGTCGTTGGCGATGCGCACCGCGTCGTCGTCGTCGTCATAGGGGATCGCCACCAGCACCGGGCCGAAGATTTCCTCCTGCGCGATGCGCATGTCGTTGCGCACGTCGGCGAACAGCGTCGGCTCGACCCAGTAGCCGCGCGTCAGGCCCTCGGGAATGCCGCCGCCGCAGACCAGGCGCGCGCCTTCGCGCCTGCCGGTCTCGATGTAGTCGAGCACGCACCGCCGCTGCCGCTCGCTGACCAGCGGCCCCATGATCTGCTGCGGCGCGTACTGATCGCCCGGCCGCACGTACGCGAACATCGCCTTGAGCGTTTCGATGCCTTCTTCGTAGCGCGACTTCGGCAGCAGCATGCGCGTCGGCAGCGCGCAGCCCTGGCCGGCGTGGTAGCAGACGCCGAGCCCGGACAGCAGCGCCGTCGAAAAATCGGCGTCGTCGAGAATGATGTTGGCCGACTTGCCGCCGAGTTCGAGGAAGACTTTCTTCACGGTGTCGGCGGCGGCGGCCATGATGCGGCGGCCGGTCGGCGTCGAGCCGGTGAACGAGATCATGTCGATGCGCGGATCGCGGCACAGCTTCTCGCCGATCGCGGCCGGATCGGACGCCGTCAGCACGTTGAACACGCCGGCCGGGATGTCGGTCTGTTCGGCGACGAGCTTGCCGAGCAGCGTCGCCGTCCACGGCGTCTCGGGCGCCGACTTGAGCACCACCGTGCAGCCGGCAGCGAGCGCCGGCACGACCTTCGCCATGTTGATCTGGAACGGGAAGTTCCACGGCGAAATCGCGGCGACCACGCCGGCCGGCTCGCGCCAGACGAGGCGCCGGCTCGGCACGCCCATGTTGGCGGTGACCGGCAGCTCGCTGTCCCAGGCGTAGCGCGCCATCAGCTCGATCACGTAATCGAGGATGCCGATCGGGCCGTCGCCCTGCGGGCCGTTCTCGGTGATCGCCATCGGCGCACCGGTTTCGGCGACGACCTGCGCGCGCAGCGCGGGCGCACCGGCGCGCAGCGCGTCGCGCAGCTGCATCAGGCAGCGCCGGCGCAGCGCGCGGTCGCCCGCCCAGACGCCGGCGTCGAAGGCGCGGCGCGCGGCGGCGATCGCCAGCTCGGCATCGTCGAGTCCGGCGTCGGCGACCTCGCCGATCACGGCCTCGGTCGCCGGATCGACGTTGGCGTAGCGCCTGCCGGAGCGCGCCGCGACGAGGCGGCCGTCGATCAGCAGTCGCGCTTCGCCGGCGGTGGCGGGCGCCGCGGTGCGCGCGGCGGAAGGGGCCAGGGTCATGGCATGAGCTCCGGAAGCGATGGACGGATCAGGCGACGCGCGGCCGCAGCACATGCAGGCGCAGCATCAGCAGGCCGAAGATGACCAGCCACAGGCCGTTGAAGATCACCACCGGCACGATCTGCGCGCCGGTCTGGCGATACGTCAGCAGCTCCCAGATCAGATAGAAGCCGATCGCGTACGTCATCATCCCCGCCATGAAGGTCGCGAGGCCGCGATACCAGCGGCGATCCTGACGTCCGGCGGCGAAGACGATCAGCGACAGCACGTAGAACCACGAGAAGAAGAACATGTCGAGCTCGTTGACGAGGCGCAGCCACAGCGGCGCGTCGACGTAGATCGGCTCGACCTGCACGTAACCGAGCCAGGCGCGGCCGATCCAGCTCGCGCCGCAAGGCCCTTCGATGCCGAGCTTCAGGCCGTCCCAGCCGCAGCCGAACACGAACAGCGGCGCGTAGACCAGCGACATGAAGCTGGTGAACAGGAACAGCACGATCAGCAGTCGGTCCAGCCAGCGTGACATGCGGCGTTTCTCCCTGTTCCCGTGAACCCCAATGAAGGCCCGTCGTTGCGAGCGCAGCGTAGCCATCCGGTCCGCAGCCCGGCCCGGCACGTCGCCTGCGGCACCTCGCGATGACGTCGGCCGAAGATTCACGCCGACGCCGATACGCATTCATCCCCCGTTTGGAGGACGAGTTGCAAACCATGCGCCTGCAATGTTTTGCGCGACATCCGGCGGCCACACGGCCACCGCGCAGACGGAGACGAAGATGGAAGGCAATCGGCATGGCGGCGATCTGAACTACGCCGCGGACACCCTGAAGCAGTCGTCGGCCTCGACCGTGCAGCGCAACCTGCAGACCATCCCGCGCCTCGCCGACGGCGCGCCGCGCTATGCGCGCGGCTGGCACATGGTCGGCTGGAGCGACGAGTTCCCGCAGGGCCAGGTGGTGCCGCGCGACTACTTCGGCATGCGCCTGGCGTTCTATCGCGGCGACGACGGCCAGGTCCGCTGCCTCGATGCGTTCTGTCCGCACCTCGGCGCCGATCTGTCGGCCGGCAAGGTCATCGGCAACGCGCTGCAGTGCCCGTTCCACAACTGGCAGTACAACGGCGGCGGCCAGTGCGTGAAGATTCCGTACTGCGACAAGATTCCGGGCCGGGCGAAGACGCGCGCCTTCGAGACCCGCGAGATGAACGACACGGTGCTGATCTGGTTCGATCCGGAACTAGGCGCGCCGGACTACGAGATCCCGCCGCTCGCCGATTACTCGCCGGCCGATGCGGCGGACGCGAAAGGCTGGACGCGCGGCTGGCGGCGCTTCCGCATCACCATCAAGACGCACCCGCGCGAGGTGATCGAGAACACCGTCGACAAGGGCCACCTGCTGCCGATCCACGGCTACGACGTCGACCGCTGGCTGCCGATCTGGAACGGCCACATGACCGGCGAGCTGATGTGGGGCACGCACACGCGTCTGGCCGCCGACGTCCGGGACGACAAGCTCTACGTGCGCTCGGTGACCTACGGCCCCTCGTACCAGTACACCTGGCAGACGCAGGACTCGCGGCTGTTCGACTCGGCGATCCTCACCGCCTGGTGCCCGGTCGACGAGAACACGCTGGAATACTGGTTCGGCGTCATCGTCAAAGCCAACGCCGCCGAGTTTCCGCCGGAAGCGCTCGAAACCGCGGCGCAGGGCTACTGCGAGGCCTCGTACGACGCCTTCATGGAAGACGTCTACATCTGGGAGCGCAAGCTCTACCGTCCGGAGCCGACGCTGTGCGCGAACGACGGGCCGATCGCCAAGCTGCGGCGCTGGTACGCGCAGTTCTACACCGACCGCAAGGATCTGCCGGCGCCGCTGCACAACAACAACCACCACTGGACCGTGCACGACCTGCGCGACCGCCGCGACGAGGTCGTCGCCGCCCAGGACGAGGCGCTGGCCTGACCCTGCGAAAGGACGAAGCCGATGGCGAAGTGGGAGTGCACGATCTGCGGCGACGTCTACGACGAAGCCGCAGGAGACCCGGAGCGCGGGATCGCGCCCGGCACGCGCTGGGAAGACGTGCCGGAGGACTGGGTCTGCCCGGATTGCGGCGCGGCCAAGGACAGCTTCGAGAAGATCGGGTAGCGGGCACCCGTGAATACCCCCTCTCCCCGCCGGCGGGGAGAGGTTCAGGGTGAGAGGTACACGCGATCGGCGAAATACCGACAGCAGATCGGGCCGCGCGCCCCTCTCCCCATCCCTCTCCGCGCAGGCGGGGAGAGGGAGACAAGCGAGGAGAGACGATGAGCGATCACGACAGCGACGCGGCCAGCAGCAGCTCGCGCCGTGCCTTCCTGCGCCGCCTGGCGCTGGCTTCGGCCGGCGCGGCGGCCGGCGCCGCGAGCTTCGATCTCGCCGCCGCCGCGCCGGTGCAGCGCCGCGAAACGCGGCACTGGGACGCGAGCACCGACGTGCTGGTGGTCGGCTCCGGCGCCGGCGGCATTGCCGCGGCGATCGACGCGCGCCGCGCCGGCGCCGAGGTGCTGGTGCTCGAAAAATTCCAGGTGCCCGGCGGCTCGTCGAGCATTTCCGGCGGCGTCTGTTACCTCGGCGGCGGCACCGCGCTGCAGAAGGCGCTGGGCTTCAGCGACAGCGTCGAGGCGATGCACGACTACATCATCGCCGCCAGCGGCCTGCACGCCTCGCCGGAAAAAGTGCAGCGCTACTGCGAGGGCAGCGTCGAGCATTTCGACTGGCTGGTCGGCAACGGCGTGGTCTACGCGCAGAAGTTCTCCGACGAAAAGGAGATCTCGATTCCGGACGGCTCGCTGTACTACTCGGGCAGCGAGCGCGTCTGGCCGTTCCGCGAGCGCATCCCGCCGGCGCCGCGCGGCCACGTGCCGCCGTCGCCGCACCTGATCGGCGGCCGCGATCTGATGCACGCGCTGCTCGACGCCGCGCAGCGCGCCGGCGTGCAGTTGCGCACGCGCCAGTCGGCCGAGCGCCTGATCGTCGAGGCCGACGGCAGCATCGCCGGCGCGATGGTCGTCGACGAGCGCGTGCCGGGCAGTCCGAAGACGCTGGCGATCCGCGCGCGCCGCGGCGTGGTGCTCGCCGCCGGCGGCTTCATCCACAACCGCGAGATGGTGCAGCGCTTCGCGCCCGAGCTGTACGCGTGTTCCGCGCCCTGGGGGCGCGGCGGCGACCTCGGCATCGGCATCCTGATGGGCATGGCGGTCGGCGGCGCCGTGCAGCGCATGCATCACGGCTTCGTCGTCATTCCGATCTACCCGCCCGAGGACATCGTCAAAGGCATCATCGTCAACGCGCGCGGCCAGCGCTTCGTGCCGGAGGACGGCTACTACGGCCTGCTCGGCCACGAGATCGCCTTCCACCAGGACGGCCGCGCCTGGCTGATCGCCGACGATGCGATCGCCTACAAATGGGACGACTTCCGCCTGCCGGTCGCGGCCACCGCGCCGAGCATCGCCGAGCTCGAAACGCGCCTCGGCATGCCGCCGGGCGCGCTGGTGCAGAGCGTCGACTACTACAACGCGCACGCGCGCGATGGCGCGGACCCGCTGCTGCACAAGGCGGCGAAGTTCGTCGCGCCGCTGGGCCGCGCGCCGTACACCGCCTACGACCTCTCGGTGCAGAACGTGTTCGCGCCGGTGCACACCTTCGGCGGCCTGCAGACCGACGTCGACGCGCGCGTCATCGGCGCCTTCGGCGATCCGATTCCCGGCCTCTACGCCGCCGGCCGCACGGCGGCGAGCATTCCGGTCGCCCCGTACATCGGCAGCGGCATCTCGGTCGGCGACGCCAGCTTCTTCGGCCGCCGCGCCGGCCGCCACGCCGCGCAGCGCAAGGTCTGAAGCCCATGAACCATCCGCTCGTGAAAACGCTCCTGCTCGCCGCCGCGCTCGGCGCCGCGCTGCCGGCCGCATCCGCATCCGCCGACGCACCGGCAGCGGACGGCACCGTCGCCGGCGACGCGGCGCGCGGCCGCAAGGTCTTCTTCCAGTGCCGCACCTGCCACTATCCGGAGAAGGCCTACGGCAACCACAACGGCCCGAACCTCTACGCCATCTTCGGCCGCAAGGCCGGCACGCGCGAAGGCTATGCGTACTACTCGGAGACGATGAAGAACGCCGGCTTCGTGTGGACACAGCAGCTGCTCGACTTCTGGCTCGCCAACCCGAAGACCTTCCTGCCCGACAGCTCGATGGTCGTGTTCGCGACGACGCCGCAGGAGCGCGCCGACCTCATCGCCTATCTGCAGCAGTTCCACGACTGAGAAAACGCTGAATCCATCCGTCATCGCGAGGTAGCGCCGCGGCCGCGGCGCTCCGGAGCAGTCGCCGGCGCAGGGCGCGACCGGATGGCTTCGTCGCCCGCAGCGCCTCGCGATGACGGAATGCGGACTTAGTCAGACCTGCCCTGGCCGCCCCGCTCACGGCAGCGCGTAGAAGTGCCGCAGCAGCAGATGCGCCGGCAGGTACAGCAGCAGCGGAAAGCCGACGAGCGCGATCAGCAGCCAGGCCCGGGCCGGCATCCAGCGCTGCGGCGCGTCGTCGGAAAGGCCGTAGACGTAGTTGATGTTGACCGGCGCCAGGCCGCGTCGCGTCGACGGTGGCGACGGCGGCGGCATGAAGAAATAGCAGACCAGCACCAGCACGGTGGCGATCGCGGTCCAGACCGGCAGCGCGCGCGGATCGTAGCCGGTGCGCGTCAGCAGCCACAGCAGCAGCAGCGGCAGCCAGCCGTGGAACAGCGACAGGCCGCGCAGGAAACGCGAGCGCTGGCGGTCGAACATGTAGTCGGTCATCCCGCTCAGGCGTCCGCCGGCCAGGCGCACCGCGAAATCGAGCAGCCAGAACATCTGCGGCAGCAGGATGCCGACCGTCGGGATCGACAGCAGCAGCGCGTTCTCCGTCCACACGCCGGCCAGCGTGAACAGCAGCGCGACGTCGCAGAAGTAGAGGAAGTTGGTCGGCCCGTAGCGGCGCAGATAGACCGGCAGCAGCACCGCCATGAAGGCGGTGTAGCCGAGCTTGAGCAGCAACGGGATCGGCGCGTGCGCGGCGAGGTCCATGGACGTTCGAAAGGAGCGAGGCCGGCCGACCATAGCAAGCCGCGCCCGCGCGCGGCCACCGGAGCGGCCGCCGGGCAGCGGCCGCGCCGGCAACGCGGCGCGACGCGCCGACCTGCCTCAGTCGCGGTCCGGTGCGCCGAGCGGAAAGTACGACCGGTACGGCCGCGCCTCATCGACGCAGCGCGCGAACGACGGCCGCGCCAGCAGGCGCCGGCGGTAGGCGATCACGTTGGCGAACTTCGGATCGATCGCGTGCGTCCAGTCGGCGTAGAACAGCGACGGCGCCGCCGCGCAGTCGGCGAGGCTGAAAGTCTCGCCCGCCGCCCAGGTGCGCTTCGCCATCACGCCGTCGAGCCAGGCGTACGAGGTTTCGAGCATCCGCCGCGCCTCGTCGACGCCGTACGGATCGCGATGGGCCTCGGGGCGCAGCGCGTTGTAGACGACGCGCCCCTGCGGCGTCATGACGTAGTTGTCGAAGAAGCGATCCATCATCCGCACGTCGAGCGTCGCCTGCGGGTCGTCCGGGATCAGCGACACCGGGCCCGGATGGAAGCGCTGCAGGTGCTCGATGATGATCGTCGATTCGAGCACCGTGCGGCCGTCGTCGACCAGCAACGGAAAGCGCTTGATCGGCCACAGCGCCACCAGTTCGGCGTCGACGGCCGGCGTGCCGACCTGGCGGTATTCGAACGGCGTGCCGTTCTCGTAAAGGGCGATCAGCACCTTGTGGCAGTACGACGAGAACGGGTGTGCGTAGAGTTGGAGGGACATCGGCATTCCTTTCCTCAGCCTGCGTAGGCACGGCGCAGCGCCGCGAGATCGAGCTTCTGCATCGGCATCAGCGCCGCCATCACGCGCTCGGTTGCGGCTGGCGCGCCGGTGATCCATTTCACGATGTCGGCCGGCACCACCTGCCAGGACACGCCGTAGCGATCCTTCAGCCAGCCGCACTGCCCCGCGCTGCCGCCATGCGCCGCCAGCGCCTGCCAATAGTGGTCGATCTCGTCCTGCGTGGCGCAGTCGATCTGAAACGAAACCGCCTCACTGAAATGGAACTGCGGGCCGCCGTCGAGCGCGGTGAAGTGCTGGCCGTCGAGTTCGAATTCGACCGTCAGCACCGAGCCGGGCGCGTGGCCGTGAATCTCGCGACCGGCCTCGGTGTAATACGACGTCGCGATAATCCGCGAGCTCGGGAAGATGCCGGTGTAGAAGCTCGCGGCAGCCTCGGCCTGCCCGTCGAACCACAGGCAAGGGGCAATGCGGCATTTCAAGCTCATCCTGGTCTCTCCTGACCCCGGCGGACCGGCCGGCACGGGCATGGCCATGCGCCATGCCCTGATACGTCGAACGAGCCGGGCCGGAATCGACATCAGGGCCGAGGTACGGGCGTCGATTAAATGAAAAGCAGGTCGGACGGCACCGTGTTCGATCCGAATCAGGCGGCGGCCGCCTGATTCAACACAGCAGTAGAGCGTTTCCGAAGGTTGCGCAGGAGAAGACAGCGGATCATGGCGTAGACGGTCGGACCGTCCGGGAAACAAAGTCGATAACCAGCGTGAGCGAGGCAAAAGCTCGTTGCGAACGTATGGCGCTCCCGGCGCGGATATCCATGAAGGCTCGGCCTGCATCGCGGGCCCTCGACGAAGCCGAATGTACGACTGCAACGGTAATCCCCCCGCCGAATAGCTGACGTCAGAAGTGGAATTTTCTCGTAATCTTTCCCGAGGAGGTTCCATGAAGAAGTCTCGATTCACCGACAGCCAGATCATTGCAGTCCTGAAGCAGGCGGAAGCCGGCACGCCCGTGCCGGAGTTGTGCCGCGAGCACGGCATCAGCTCGGCGACGTTCTACAAGTGGCGCAGCAAGTTCGGCGG
>NZ_AUFV01000014.1 GCF_000426685.1 Solimonas flava DSM 18980
TGCCTGACAGAGCCATCGCCTTCGCCATGAATCGCTCTGAAGACGCGATCGCAGATAACCGTGTCTCGCGCGGCGTTTTTCTACAGCCTCGTTGGACCTACAGGAACCACTCCATGAAGGAAATCTCTTTCTGCGCGGCGCTGCTTCTGTTTGCCTCATCTGCCTCCGCAGAGCCGGCGGCACTGCCATGCAGTGCTAAGGGCGCATTCGGCCAGTTGTTTGGATCGGGAAAGGTCATGGGAACAGTTCAGTCTGAAATGATGAACGGTGCGTCCTTTCTGCCGCCGGACCCGCTGCCTCCATTTACATATTTCGAGGCTCTGACCACCCAAAGAACAAAGAAGGTATGGGGTGCTCGCGGCGTATCGCCATTACCTGGCAAGAGTGAAGCGGTCGCATTTTCTCAGAGGCTTGAAGGCGATTTTCGCTCGGCGCTCTCCGTGTCCGAAGTGAAAAAAACACGGCTCGGCGTTACTGAAATATACACAGGCACCGGTGGGTTTAAGGACACCGTTGGCGGCGAAGAGAAGTTCTATCACACAGATGGGCTGCTCATTCAGATTGAACCCACCGAGAAAGATGTCATGGTTACTTGCAAGGACTTAAAGCTGGAAGCGAAGCAAGTAGAAGAAGCGATGGGCAGGTGAGCAAGGTCCAACTAGCGGTTCCACGCGACGTCCACGCCTTCAGCGTGGCCGCGCGTGAACCTGAGCGTTATACGGCACAAGCGAAGATGCGATGAGCGACAAAAACTACGAAATGCAGAGCCTGGCTGCGGCCCGCGCCGCAATCGCAAAGGGATGGCGTGATCCCGAGGCCTTGAGAGAACTCCTAATCTGGACGACATCCAAAACCACGGCCGAGATTGTGGAGGACTACTTTGCCAAGCACAGAAGGGAGCCTGCCCTGCTCGAAGCGTTGATTACCATTGCGGAGGAAGGGGAGGACGCTGGTGATGCCCCATGGGCCGCAGCTAACGAGGTTGAAGAGTTTTCCGCTGAACTGCTTCGCCCGCATGTGTCGCGTTTAGAGGCGTTGAGCCAGCATCCTTGGATGTACCTAAGCGATCCGGCCGTGAGAGCCCTTCGTAAGGTGGGTACCAGTGCTGTATAACCAGCTAATGCAGCCGACGGCCTCGCCTCCGCTTCGCTCCGGCGAGTCCGCGGCTGATCGCCGGCGTTGGGCGTCATGAACTATTACGAAGAGCACGAGCGTCATACAACACCGGCGCAGAAGCTGCTGGTGGACGAAATTAAGGGGCTTCTGGCCCAGTGCCTAGCCGAAGTGGAGAGCGCCTCTAAAGAATTGCACTCTCAGCCTGATACAGAGCAGTCATTTGTGCGCCGCTGGGACGACACGCTTGTTGGCGGTCTAAGAGTTTGGAAACAGAACTTTGATGAAGGCTTGTGGCGGCGCGCGGTAGAAGCGGTTGCTCAGCTCGGGCGCATGATGGACTACTACTACACAGACACAGTTTCAAACAGCAAACGGATAGAAGCCCTGGCAAGGTCACTCACACTGAAGGCTTACGATCTATGCGACATCAAGTGGGATCGCTAGCAGCTATGCCGCCCAACCAGCGCTTCCATCCGACGTGCCCGCCTTGCGGCGGTCACGCGGCTGAAGCGTAAGCTTCCCCATCAAGGCGACAGTTCAAACCCAGAGCTTCTGGCGGCTTGAGCGTACTCGATCGGTGTGAGATCGCCGAGCGAGTCATGGGGTCTTTGCTCGTTGTATTCCAGCATCCACCAGTAGACCGCTTCGCGGACGTCGTCGAGCCTGGAAAAGAGGTGCTGGTCCAACAGTTCGTTGCGCGGCGTGCGGTTGAAGCGTTCGATGTAGGCGTTCTGGTTGGGCTTTCCGGGCTGGATGTACTGGATCGCCATGCCGGCCGCCTTGGCCCACTGCGTGAAGGCTTCGCCGAGAAATTCGGGGCCGTTGTCGGTGCGAAGCACTTGCGGCAGTCCGCGTGTCTGCCGCAGGTGCTCGAAGACGCGGATCAGCCGCTCCGAGGTAATCGACGTGTCGACCTCGATATGCAGTGCTTCGCGGTTGAAGTCGTCGACGACATTGAACAGGCGATAGCGTCGGCCACAGATCAGGGCATCGCTCATGAAGTCGGCCGACCAGACGCTATCGGGTAGCCGCGGTACGTACGGCGGAATGCGTTCCCGCTTCGGCAGTCGCCGCTTCGCAGCACGGCGCAGGTTGAGCTTCATGAGTTTGTACACACGATAGATGCGCTTGTGATTCCAGGGCCGGCCCTGTCGGCGCAGCTGCTTTCGACACTTCCAGAAACCACGGCTCGGGCGATTCTCGACCAGCGATGCGAGCGCAGCGATCACTTCGGCGTCCCGAACCGTCCAGTGCGCAGGCTCGCGATAGAACGCTGACCGCGATAATCCAACGCAGCCACACGCGCGAACGATCGATAGCTCGTGCTGATCGACCAGAAAGCCGGCCGCTGCGCGCTTGGCGTCCGGCCCTACATTTTTTTTGCGATGAGATCCTTCATCGCACGGTTTTCCAGCGCCAGGTCGGCGTACATCCGCTTGAGCTGCGACAGCTCGGCTTCCAGCTCCTTGGTCCGCTTCAGGTCGGAAGCCTCCATGCCGCCGTACTTCGACTTCCAGCTGTAGTACGTCGGCTCGCTGATCCCGGCCTTGCGGCAGATGTCCTTCACCAGCACGCCGGCGTCAGCCTGCTTCAAGATCGCGATGATCTGCGTCTCGGTAAAACGCGACTTCTTCATGATGCCTCCTGGCAGTTACGATGCCAGAAAGCTCTGGTTATGAGTTGTTGCTCAGGCAGGGAAGCTTACGCGGCGCTATACGCGATGCTGGCATGCCACCAGCCCCAGGGTTGGGACGGCGTCTTTACCACCTTGGTGATTATTGTGTACCGGCGAGGTGGGAGGATCTTCTACACTCGGATGGATGGGGACAAGTACGAGGCTCGCGTTGACTGGAGCCAGCCATCAGAGTTTCCGCTACGTCCACATCTTGAATAGGTCCGACCGGTCGGCTCCTACGTTACGGTATGAACCTGCCGTACTCGATGTTCCTAACCTGCTCGAAGGCTGGAAGGTCTAAGCGTGGCTCATGGCTAAGCAAAAGAATGAAGGCGGTGCGCCTGTAGGCGCCAAGTCCGGCATCCTTGTGGGCAACCTGGGTGAGCCCATCAAGCTGAAGGACGTGAATCTGGCCGGCATCTCGGCCGAAGCCGCGCCGAAGGGCGGCAACGTCAAGATCTGGACGAAACTCGCCCTCACATCCGACGAGCCGCTCTTCCACCAGGCTGCCGAGGGATTCGCCGGGGTGCTTGCACATCATGCCCAGCAGGCGCAGGTCCCTCTCTCCCTGAGGCACGCCGACACTGTGCTGCTGGTGATCAAGCCGGATCGGACAGCTGAGATTTGGGTCGACACGGCAGCGATGGCGATGCAGATGCGCGTCACGAGGGATATGGCCGCGGGAAGCGTCGTTTTCGAAAGTGACATCGCCGACGTCATCGGAATGAGCTTCCCGCTCGTAAAGATCGAGAAATCCGACCAGGTTGTCTGCATCTTCAGACAGGACTGGCGGTTTGGAATGTATTTCGACTTCAACCCCAAGCGGGACTTATCGCTGGAGGAGATGAGCAAGACCCTCGGCGCGCTCTATCGAGAGCTTCGCTATCGCCACCTTTACGAGGCGCTGGCCAACAAGGGCGTCGTCGAGCGGCTTACGGCTGCAGGCTGGTTTCCGTTCGTGGAAATCATTGGCTCAGGATTCAAGGGGCTGGCGGATTCCTGCGCGGCCGGCTTCGACCTGGTGGACGAAGAAGCAAAACTGGTGGCGAAATTTGATGCGGCGCGAATTGAACGAATGTACGAGCGCTGGGTCGCCAAGCCTCATTTTGGATCAAGGGCAAACATACTGCGGGCTGCGGTCGATGCATACTTGAGGAATGAGCCAGTCCCCGTCCTCAAGATCGTCCTTACAGAAATCGAAGGCATCCTGCAGGAGGCGTACACCGTGAAGCACGGCACGACGACGAAGCTTGCCGGCTTGCTCAAGTTTGCTACCGAGTCGGCCGAGGAAAGGGCAGGGGCGCCCGACACGCTGTTCTTCCCGCATGCGTTTGCAAACTATCTCAGTGACTACACATTCGCCAAGTTCGATCCGCTGGGGCCCCCGGGCCTTGCCGGATCACGCCATGCTGTCGGGCACGGAGCTGCGCGCGCTGATTCGTACACGGTGACGCGAGCGTTGCAGGCGCTGCTGACCATGGACCAGCTCGCGTTCTACACCTGAGCCCTTTGATGCCCGCTTTTTGACCCCTCTCATGTCAACGTCTGCGTTTGTGCGTTTTAGCCTTTGGCCAGTTGCAGCCAATGATGGCGAGCCGGCCGGCGATGATCTAGTAAGGGCGCCGCTGATGCGGAGCATGGCGACAAGGCGCCTTATCGCGGCACTGGTTGCGAGGGCGCGCCGTTGCCGCGCGTGGCACCTGACAGTGAGTACAGTCGCGGGGCTGTGCAACGACGCATTGGAAGAACAGAGATGTATTCGAAGTCACCTTCGCGAGTTATCCGAGCGGCATCGTCGAAACCGTATCTATGTAGAAGATAGCGCACCGTTCCTGATCATGAGCGCACCTAGCGACAGAGCCGGCTAGCTCGTTCCGCTGTCCTGTTGGGCATCGTCCGACTCTGGATCGAATGCCGGCAAGGGGCGATCGCGAACCAGTCTGGGAAGAATGTACGGCATCATCTTCTCGGTCATCAGGGCAGAGAGACGGGAAATATGTTCATCCGTGAGTACCTCTCCTTCCTTGGCGCCGCAATGCTCGAATGCGTAGTGCACGGCTTCGCTGATGACCCGGTCTCTGACCCGCTCGGAGGAGCGTTGATGGGCCACTGCCAGCGGCATTGAGAACGCCTCTTCCACCGCGCGCGCAGGGCTCTCTTTTCCGGCGAGGCAGTCGTTGACGACATCCCTGCCGAGATTCAGTGCGAAATTGAGTTCGAGCGTCGTGCCTGTCGTCGGATCGATGGCGTGCGAACAGTGGACTTCGGGGCCATCGTAGTTACCCGCGAGGCGGACGAGACAGCGCTGCGCGGTGAAGAGCTCGATGTAGCCGAGCAGTTCCCCCTCTGTCCCTTTCGAGCTGACGCCAATGAAGTGCAGCGGGACACGAGCTGGACGGTCGATCAGCAGGTCGCGCTCATAGAAGTAGCCGAAGCAGGCTTCGGCTTGTGGATCTCGCAGATACTGGCGCGCCGCATTGCAGTGTGCTGCATCGACACCGGCTGATACGGCCAGACACAGCACAGACTTGACCAGCGATCGCCCAGCCAGGGGACCGCCGAATTGGGGCTGGAAGTGAAAAGGACTGGTCGGATAACTCGATTCGACCTTTATTTCCCGCAGTAGCGCGTCGACATCGAGATTCGGATACTTGCCCTTCGCGCCGGTCAGCATGCGGCGTGCTTCGGCGTTCGTGCGCGCCATGATCTGGATTTGTACGCGGCCGTCTGGCATTGGCGTCGCCGAGTAGCTCGGCTGCACTGGTGTCAATGAACCATGGTGATACAGTGTGTATTGCTCACCGCCGACGGTCTTCACGCGTTCAGGAGGGCTCACCCCGCGGTCACGACTGATACCGAGGAGTAGGCATAACCAATTGAGTTGCGCAGCGAGCACGCTGTCCCACTCCTCGCCGCTGCGACTGTTGCATGCCGCGCAGAGCACGTCTGGGAGTTTCTTGCGACCGCCCAACGCGTTGAGGATGACGTGCTCGAGCGAGCGCTGTTCTTGGCCGTCGAGTGGCTCGCTACAGATTGCGCAGGGCATGCGGGTCTCCCATGAGGTTTCCGCCCATGATCTTTCAAAAATTGAGCTAAGCGTCTATAAAAGGACGGGACGTACTAGATTGAGCCGACCTAAGTTATGCGGTGTTTGACGGTACTCGGATAGGGGCTACCGGGTGAGGTGCGGCACTAGGCCACCTTCAGGGGTGGGCTGCGATGTATGCATCGAACTTCAGCTGTCAGCGCTAGCCAAGTAAGTTAGTGGCGAGGAGGGGTACGTGCATCTATGCAGCGCACAGTGCTGCAGCGTCACGATCCTCGCGGAGAGCGTCTAAGTAGTCGGCCCAGTCCTGCATCATACGGCGGCGTTCATCGAGAAAGGCGGCGCGATCGTATGCCGCTCCAAGTGGGCCGGCAGCCTTATGAGCTAGTTGCCGCTCAATCGCATCGACTCTCCAGCCGCGCTCAGCCAGCAGGCTGCGCGCCATAGCGCGAAACCCATGTGGAGTTACATCGTCGTTCGTAAACCCCATCGTTCGCAGTGCCGAGCGTACTGCGTTCTCCGAAAGGGGGCGCAGCTTCGACGATTTCGGGGAGGGAAAGACATAGTGCGGAGTGCCGGGCTTTAGGCCCAGCTGGTGTCCCGTCAGCGGGTGCAGGTCGCGCAGAATTTCCACGACCTGCTTCGCCAGCGGAACAATATGCGCGGTTTGCGTCTTGCTGACGACATAGCGCCACTCGGCTTTTTCAAGGTCGATATGAGGCCACTGCATCGTGCGGATTTCGCCTGGCCGCTGAAAGGCGAGAGCAGACAGCTTCAAAGCAGCCCGGACCTCGGGCGTGCCTTTGTAGTTGTAGATCGCGCGCATCAGCTTGGAGACATCCGCGGGATCGGTGTAGGCGGGAAAGTGCCGGACCGGCTTGATGCGGCGCTCGCCGCGCAACGCTTGCGTGGGGTCGTTCTCGGCAATGCCACGTCGGATGGCGTATCGGATGATCTGTCCGACGATGGCTCGGGCTCTCCTGGCTGTTTCGTCCACTCCGCGCTCACGGATGCGGTCGAGGAGGGTGACCAGGTCGCGCGCCTTGATCGAGTCGACTGTCTGCGCACCAATATAGGGCAAAACATCGCGTTCCAACATGCGGCTGATGTTGTTGCAATAGCTTTCGGAGGTCGATGCCAGTTCGTCGCCCTTCCAGCGCTCAACCACCGCCGCGAACGTGTGCTCGACCGCTGCCGCGGCGGCAGCGCGAGCTTCCCTGCGCTGTTCGGCCGGGTTCACCCCAACGGCTACCAGCTTCCGGGCTTCGTCGCGGCGCTCACGGGCCAGAGCCAGTGAGATATCAGGGTAGCTACCGAGCGACAGGGTGGTTTCCTTCCCGGAGAAGCTATATCCGTACCGCCAGAGCTTGCTTCCGTTGGGCATCACCATGACGTAGAGGCCGTCCTCTCGCAGAGACTTCTGCCGTTTGGTCGTTGGCTTGAGGGATCGCAGGTAAATGTCGGTCAGCTTCTTCACGGTCGGGTCACTTTTTCGCGGGTAGCGGCGAAATACAAAGTGACCCGAGAAGTGACCCGACGCAAGCGGTGGATGTTGCTGGACATCGATGGACGGCTAAAAACAAAAAACCAATAAAAAACCGCGCAAAAGCGCGGTTTTCTGGACGGCCTTGGAGGCCGCTGTACATATAGTTGGTCGGGGCGAGAGGATTTGAACCTCCGACCACTTCCACCCCAAGGAAGTGCGCTACCAGGCTGCGCTACGCCCCGACGCGAGGCTTGAAACGGGATACAGCGGGGCGCGCAGTGTAACGAAGGGCGCCCCGGTTTTGAAGGCGAGCGGGCGCCTTATTCCGGGAACAGCCGCAGCAGCGATTCGAGCTCGTCGCGCAGGTTCTTGATTTCCTGCACGCGGGCCGGCATCGCCACCTCGATCGTGCGCGGCTTGCCGACAGCGACGACGGTGCTGATGCTGCGGACGCCGTCGTGGCCGTTGCGCGGCATTTCCTTGAGGCGCTGGCGCGCGCCGCCGATCGTGAAGCCCTGTTCGTAGAGCAGGCTGCGGATACGACGCACCATCTGCACGTCGTCCTGCTGGTAGTAGCGGCGGTTGCCGCGCCGTTTCACCGGCTTGAGCTGCGGGAATTCCTGCTCCCAGTAGCGCAGCACGTGCGGCTTGACGTCGCACAGCTCGCTGACCTCGCCGATCGCGAAGTAACGCTTGCGCGGAATCTCCGGAAGGGCGGCGAGCGGCTTATCGGCGGGTCGCATCGGCTTCCACTCGCAGGCGCAGCTTCTGTCCGGGGCGGAAGGTGACGACGCGACGCGCGGAGATCGGAATCTCCTCGCCGGTCTTCGGATTGCGGCCCGGGCGCTGGTTCTTCGAGCGCAGCTCGAAGTTGCCGAAGCCGGAGAGTTTGACCTCCTTGCCGGCTTCGAGGCGCTCGCGGATTTCTTCGAAGAAAAGATCGACGAATTCCTTCGCCTCGCGCTTGTTCAGCCCGAGATCTTCGAACAGCGCTTCCGCCAGTTCGGCTTTCGTCAATGCCACGAACTTCTTCCCCTTGTTCACTACTGTCGAATCGTGGCCCCCAGATCACGCGCCAAAGCTTGCGTGATCGTAGCGCTCGCCGTATCGATTTCTTGCAAAGTTAGGGTGCGCGAGGCGTCATTGAAAAGCAAGCCCAGCGCAACACTTTTGTCGCCGTCGGCGAGACCCTTGCCGCGGTAAATGTCGAAGATTGTCGCCTGCGTCAGGAAGGTGACGCCGGCGCCACGGACGGAGGCAAGAATCCGATCGGCAGCGACGTCTTCCGGCACGACGATCGCGAGGTCGCGGCGCGACGACGGGAACTCGGACAGCGGTGCGGCTCTGGGCACGCCGACGTTGCGGATCGCTTCCCAGTCGAGTTCATAGACGAGCGGCGCTTCCGGCAGATCGAGGTTCTGTACCAGCTGCGGATGCAGTTCGCCGATCCAGCCGCAGATCTGCTCGCCGCGGCGGATGCATGCCGCGCGGCCCGGATGCAGAGCCGGATGGCTGGCCGCCTCGAAGCGGTACTCGGCGGCGGCGTTGCCGAACAGGGCGAGCACCTCGGCTTTCACGTCGTAGAAATCGACCGGGCGCGCGGCGCTGGCCCATTGCTCGGGCAGCGCGCGTCCGGCGGCGAGGCCGGCCAGACGCGCGGTCTCGACGATTTCGCCGTCGCGCTGCGTGAAGCAGACGCCGGCCTCGAACAGCCGTACGCGATCCTGCTGGCGCGCGCGGTTGTAGAGCCAGGCCGGGATCAGGCCCGCCCACAGCGTCGTGCGCATCACCGACAGGTTGTCGGCGATCGGGTTGTCGAGCGCGATCGCCGCGACATCCGGATTGAGCGCCTGCTGCAGCGACGGCTCGACGAAGGCCAGCGTCACGACTTCCTGCCAGCCGCGGGCGGCGATCTGCTCCTTGACGCGCTGCAGCGTGCGCTGCGCTTCCGGCGGGCGCGACGGCGCGAGCTGCGCGGCGTAGGGCCTGGCCGGAATGCGGTCGTAGCCGTACAGGCGGCCGACTTCCTCGATGAGGTCGGCCTCGATGCGCAGGTCGTAGCGGTAGCTCGGCACGCGCGCGATCCAGGCGTCGCCGACTTCGGCGCGCAGCATGATGTTGAGGCGGCCGAGCAGGGTCTCGATGTCCTTGGCGCCGACCTCATGGCCGAGCACCTGCACGAGGCGCGAGCGGCGCAGGCGGATCGACACGGTTTCCGGCTGGCTGCGGCCGGCGTGCGTGACCGGATGCGTCTCGCCGCCGCAGATCTGCAGCACGAGCTGCGTCGCGCGCTCCAGCGCCTGGCGCTGCAGGCCCGGATCGACGCCGCGCTCGTAGCGGAACGAGGCATCGGAGAACAGCTTGTGGCGGCGGCCGGTGCCGGCAACCGCGGCCGGCGCGAAGCAGGCCGATTCAAAGAAGATGCGCGTCGTGCCGCCGTGCACGGACGTCGACTGCCCGCCCATGACGCCGGCCAGCGCGATCGGACCGGAGTCGTCGCAGATCAGCAGCTCGCGGTCGCGGCATTCGACGAGCTGTTCGTTGAGCAGGCGGATCTCTTCGCCGCGCTGCGCGCGGCGCACGCGGATGGCGCCCGACAGCTTGTCGGCGTCGAAGGCGTGCATCGGCTGGCCGAGCTCGAGCATCACGTAGTTGGTGATGTCGACGACCGGGTGAATGCTGCGGATGCCCGAGCGGCGCAGGCGCTCGCGCATCCAGTCCGGGGTGCGCGCCTTCGTGTTCAGGCGCGAGATCACGCGGCCGGCGTAGCTCGGACAGTCATCGAGGTTCTCAAGCTCGACCTTGAGCTGCTGATGGCCTTCGACCACGGTCTGCGGCAGGTTGGGGCGCTTGACCGGCGCGCCGTACAGCGCCGAAATGTCGCGCGCCAGGCCGAGCACCGACAGGCAGTCGCCGCGGTTCGGCGTGATTTCCAGATTGAGGATCTTGTCGGCGAGCTGCAGGTGCTCGGCGATCGGTGTGCCGGGCCGGGCGTCGGCGTCGAGTTCGAGCAGGCCCTCGGACTTGTCGGACAGCGCCAGCTCCTTGGCCGAGCACAGCATGCCGAAGCTGTCGACGCCGCGCAGCTTGGCCTCGGTGATCGCCAGCCCGCCGGGCAGCACGGCGCCGACCAGCGCGCACGGCACCTTGATGCCGACACGTGCGTTCGGCGCGCCGCAGACGATCTGCAGCAGCCGGCCTTCGCCGGCGTCGACTTCGCAGACCTGCAGGCGGTCGGCCTGCGGGTGGCGTTCGGCCTTGACGATGTGGCCGACGACGACGCCCTCGATCGTTTCGGTCATCGCCGGCTCGATCTCGAGTTCGAGGCCGCCCATCACCAGACGCTCGGCGACCTGCTCGATGGTGGCCGCCGGGTTGACCCATTCGCGCAGCCAGTTTTCGCTCAGTTTCATGATCTCGATCCTGTGTTCTTCGTTGGCGACGGCACTTCAGCGGAACTGCTCGAGGAAGCGCAGATCGTTGTTGAAGAACAGACGCAGGTCGTCGACGCCGTAGCGCAGCATCGCCATGCGTTCCATGCCCATGCCGAAGGCGTAGCCCGAGTACTTCTCGGAATCGATGCCGACGGCTTCGAGCACCTTCGGATGCACCACGCCGCAGCCGAGCACCTCCAGCCAGCGCCAGCCGCCGTCGGGCAGCGTCCACTTGATGTGCACGTCGGCGCCGGGTTCGACGAACGGGAAGTACGACGGACGGAACAGGGCTTCGACGTCGCGCTCGAAGAAGCGCGACAGGAAGTTCTGGATGTCGTACTTGAGGTCGGCCAGCGACACCTTCTCGGCGACGTAGAGGCCTTCCATCTGATGGAACATCGGGCTGTGCGTGCGATCCGAGTCGACGCGATAGACGCGGCCCGGGCAGATGATGCGGATCGGCGGCTGCCGCTTCTGCATCGCGCGGATCTGCACCGGGCTGGTGTGCGTGCGCAGGAGGCGCGCGCCATTCAGCACGTAGAAGGTATCCGCCATCGCCCGCGCCGGATGCGCGTCCGGAATGTTGAGCGCGCCGAAGTTGTGGAAGTCGTCCTCGATCTCGGGCCCTTCGACCATCTCGAAGCCCATCTCGCCGAAGATTTCGGCAACCCGGTTGATCGTGCGCGTGATCGGATGCAGGCCGCCGCCGGCTTCGCCGCGACCGGGCAGGGTGACGTCGATGCGCTCCGAAGCCAGGCGCGCTTCGAGTTCGGCGCTGGCCAGCGCCAGGCCGCGCGCTTCGAGCGCCGCGGCCAGCGTTTCCTTGGCGCGGTTGACGCGCTCGCCGTAGGCCTTGCGCTCGTCCGGCGCCATGCCGCCGAGCTGCTTGAGCAGGTCGGTGACGCGGCCCTTCTTGCCGAGCAGGTCGACGCGCAGCGCTTCGAGCGCGCGACCTTCGCCGCAGGCGGCGATGTCGACCTGCGCCTGCTGCACCAGTTCTTCGAGTTGGTCAGTCATGTCCGGGTTCTTGAAAACAAAAAAGGGGAACGGCAGGGCGCCGCTCCCCTTTCGCAACAGCTTTGGTCAACGACAGGCTGGCTGTGCTTAGGCGACGCCGAGCTGGGCTTTCGCCTGGGTCACCAGAGCCGCGAACGCCGCCTTGTCGTGAATCGCCAGATCCGCGAGGACCTTGCGATCGAGGGCGACGCCGGCCTTGGCGAGCCCGTTGATAAATCGGTTGTACGACAGACCGAGTTCCTTGGTCGCCGCGCCGATGCGCACGATCCACAGCGAACGGAACTCGCGCTTCTTGACGCGACGGTCGCGGTAGGCGTACTGGCCCGACTTGATGACCTGCTCCTTGGCGGAGCGGAATTGGCGCGATTTGGCGCCGTAGTAGCCCTTGGCCTTCTTCAGGACCTTCTTGTGCTTGGCGCGGGCGGTAACACCACGTTTGACGCGTGCCATGTGCTATCTCCTCGCTTAAGCGTACGGCAGCATGATGCGGACTTCGCGGACGTCCGACGCGTGAATCTGCGCCTCGCCACGGAGCTGACGGATGCGCTTGCCCGACTTCTTGGTCAGGATGTGGCGCTTGTGCGAGTGAGAGCGCTTGAAGCCGCCCTTACCAGTCTTGGAAAAGCGCTTGGCCGCGCTCTTCACGGTTTTCATCTTCGGCATGACTAACTCCTTTTCTCGAACCACATTGCCGGTTTCACGTCCTTGCCAGGGAGCTGACCGGGCCTTCCCCGACGGGGAAGGACTTTTTCTCGAGTTCGGGTCCGACTGCGACCCTGTCCCGCTTCATCGGGGATGTCTCCCCGCTGACCGTGCGGGCCGGCAAGCCGGCCCGCGTGTTCTCACTTCTTCTTCGCCGCCATCACCATCACGGACTGGCGGCCTTCCATCTTCGGGTGCTGCTCGATGGCAGCCAGCTCGGAGAGTTCGGTCTTCAGGCGTTCCATCACCTGCATGCCGAGTTCCTGGTGCGCCATTTCGCGGCCGCGGAAGCGGACCACGATCTTCACCTTGTCGCCTTCTTCCAGGAAGCCTCTGATCTGACGCAGCTTGGTCTGGAAGTCCGCGTCTTCGGTGCCCGGACGGAACTTGATTTCCTTGATCTGGATCTGCTTCTGCTTCTTCTTCGCAGCGTGCGCGGCCTTGTCCTTTTGGTAAAGGTACTTGCCGTAATCCATGATCTTGCAGACCGGCGGTTCCGCGTTCGGCGAGACCTCGACCAGATCAAGGCCGGCTTCCTCGGCCTTGGCGATGGCGTCGCGCGTCAGCATGATGCCGACTTGCTCACCATCATCCGCAATCACGCGGACCCGCGGCGCCGTGATCTGGTGGTTGCGCCGATCTTCACGTTCAAAAGCGATGCGACATCTCCTGATGTATCCGTCCCCAGGGACGGACCGGATACTCGTGCCGTGGGCATGAAATGCCCATCCGGTTCGAGGACAAGGGCGCGCATTCTACGGACCTGCGGCCCTTCTCTCAAGGGGAATCAAGCGCTTCGCCGCCGTTGACGGCCGTTTGGCGCCTTGCCGGAGGGTGCCGGCGCTGCGTAGCCTAAAGATCCCGGCCGCCGGGCCGCTAAGAGGCAACCCCCTTGGGGGCGCGGTGACGGCATAAGGATGTGTGCCGTCGCGGCCACTTTCGACAAGGATCATCAGGGATATCCGGCTGTTGCGCCCCAGACGCCCCTCCTGGCTCGTCACGTTCCTCGTGGCGGTCGTGCTGCCGCTGCTGGCCTGGGCGCTATGCCTGTGGCTGGCGCTGGAGCCGCTCGAGGCGCCGCTGCACGGCCTCCATCACGCCCTGCAGCTGCCGGCCGCCGGCCGCGAAGCGCGACCGCCCATAGGCACTGCAGAGCCGGCGTGCGACGATCGCCGCTTCACCTGCACGCCTGACACGCCATGAACGACATCATCGTTTCCGCCGCCCTCCCGGCCTCGTTGCCGCACAACGAAGTGCAGGTGGTCGAGGCGGGCGAGGGCAACTATGTGCGCCAGCTGCGGATGGGCTCGCACTTCGCGCTGGCCGACGAACCGCTCGACGTCGGCGGTCAGGACGCCGGCCCCAACCCCTACGAGTATCTGCTCGCCGCGCTCGGCAGCTGCACCAGCATCACGCTGCGCATGTACGCGGATCTGAAGAAGCTGCCGCTGACGCGCGTCACCGTCCAGCTCAAGCACCGCAAGATCCACGCGCGCGACTGCGCGGAATGCGCGGCGCAGGCGGCGCCCAATGCCAAGATCGACGAGATCGAGCGGCATATCCTGCTCGAAGGGCCGCTCAGCGACGAGCAGCGCCAGCGCCTGCTGGAGATCGCCAACCGCTGTCCGGTGCACCAGACGCTGATGTCGGATATCCGCATCACCACGGCGCTGGTGGCCGAGTTCTGAGGTCTACAGCAGCCGGTAGCCGACCAGCAGGCCGCCCATGCTCAGCAGATAGCCGACCGCCACGTGGCGCGCCGCCGCGCGACCGCCGATGCCGGCGACCAGGCCGAACTTGAAGATCAGGTTGGCGCCGAACGCGGTCAGCACGACGCCGAGCGCGGTCGCCGCGGCGACCTGTCCGCCGCCGAACAGGCGCAGCGTCGACAGGGTGATCGCGTCGACGTCGGTCAGGCCGGAAATCGCCGCGACCGCGTAGAGGCCGCCGGTGCCGAAGCTGTGGTGCGCGGCGGCGGTGACGACCAGGACCAGCGCGAACAGTGCCGCGAAGCCGAGTGCCGCTTTCAGCTCGGCGGGATTGGTGACGCTCATGGCCACCTGCGGCTGCTCGGCCGGCAGGTGCAGCCGCAGCCAGAGCGGCGCGATCATCCCGCCGGCGACGCCGCAGGCGATGACCGGCAGCAGCGACGGCAGGATCGCCGGCGCGGCGATGCCGGCCAGCACGCCGAGCCGCAGCAGCACGGTCAGGTTGGCGAGCAGGATGCCGAGCGCGGCCAGCTCCGGCGGTACGCCGGCGCTGCGTACCTGACGCGACAGCGCCAGCGTCGTCGCGGTGCTCGACACCAGGCCGCCGAGCAGGCCGGTGATGGCAACCGCGCGGTGGTCGTCGAACAGGCGCAGCGCCGCGTAGCCGCACAGATTCATCGCGCAGATCAGCACCGCCATCTGTCCGACGCGGGCCGGATTGACGGCCGCGAACGGCCCGAAACCGCGATCCGGCAGCAGCGGCAGCAGCACGAAGGCGATCACCGCGAACTGCAGGAACGACAGCAGCTCCTCGCGCGTCAGGCGATGCGTAATGCCGTGCAGCTCGGCCTTGAAGTAGAGCAGCAGGGTCACGACCACCGCGATGGCGACGGCGATGTAGGTGGCGTGATAGACGAGCATCGCGCCGAGCAGGAAGCACAGCACGAAGGCGATGCCGGTCGTCGTGCCGGGGTCGCGGGCGTGCTCCGGATCGCGCAGGTCGGCGGCCAGCCACAGTGCGACGACGCCGAGCAAGGCGACCGGCAGCAGCCACGGCGTGCCGCTCTCGCGCGCCAGCCAGGCGGCGGTGGTGCCGGACAGCGCGATCAGCGCGAAGCTGCGCAGGCCGGCGCTGCCGGCGTCGGCGCGCTCGCGCTCGACGCCGATCAGCAGGCCGATGCCGAGGCTGATCAGGTACGCGCGAAGGATCTCAGGGTCGTCCACGAGCGGGCCTTCTCCGGCGGGACCTCCAGCACCACGCGCACGCAGCCCGGGTCGTCCGGGTGGCGTTCGCGGCGGAAGCCGAGGCTGTGCGAGAGCGCCAGCATCGGCGCGTTCTCCAGCAGCACGTCGCCGTAGATGCGGCGGATGCCGCGCTGCGCGCCGTAGTCGAGGATCGCGCGCATCAGCTGGCGACCGAGACCGAGGCCGGCGAAATTGTGGTGCACCAGCGCCGCGAACTCGGCTTCGCTGCCGGTCGGATCGGACACCAGCGTCGAGACGCCGGCCAGCTCGCCGGGCCGCGAGTCGGCCTCGGCGACGAACGTCATCTCGCGGTCGTAGTCGATCTGCGACATGCGCGCCGCCATCGCGTGCGTGAACTGGCGGATGTAGCGGAAGAAGCGCAGGCGGATTTCCTCCGGATCGAGTTCGGAGAGCATGCGGATCAGTGCCGGCTCGTCGGTCGGCCGGATCACGCGCAGCAGCATCTGGCGCTCGCCCTTGAGCGGTGCGACGCGGGCCAGCGCGCTCGGATACGGCGCCAGCGCCAGGCGGTCGCGCTCGCTCGGCGGCTCGGCTTCGGCGACCAGACGGGCGTAGCCGATCTCGGCGATGCCGTCGGCCGGCAGCAGGCGCACGTCGGCCTCGAGCAGGCGCGGCTGCTCGACGGCGAGCTGCGACAGGCGCGCGACCGCGGTCGCGTAGTCCGACGCGCGCAGGCCGAGCGGGGCGTTGACGCGCGAGCCGAGACCGATCTCGCCGAGCATCGTCGTCGCCAGCACGTCGTCGACCGGCGGCAGGGCGTAGGTGGTCGGCGCCGCCGCCGAGGCCGGGTCGAGGCGGGCTTCGATGTAGACGCCCATTTCCGGGTGACGCTTGAGCTTGACGCGCAGGCCGCGGCCGGCGGCTTCCGCCCAGGCGGCCGGCTGCAGGCCATAGCCGATCAGCAGTTCGGCGGCATCGGCGGCCGGCAGGACCCAGCTGCCCTTGAGCTTGGCCGGCACCGGCAGCACCGGTGGTTCGCGGCCGTGTGCGAGCGGGTCGAGCGTCGGCGTCTGCATCAGCAGTTCCTGCGTGCGGCGATGCTCGCGGCGGTAGCGCAGCGCGCGCGCGGCGGCCTCGACCGAGGCGAACGCGGCGATGCCGCCTTCGGCGCAGCGGCGCAGTGCCGGCGCGGCGCGAGCCTGGCCGAGGAACACGACGACCAGACGCTCGCGCAGCCGCGCCGTGACCAGGCGCTGCGCGAAGGCTTCGTCGTCACGGCCGGGCGCCGGGCTGCGCACGAACATCACCATGTCGACGCCGGGCGCGGCCAGCGTCGCGCGCAACGCGTCGAGCGTCTGCTCGTCGGACGCCAGGCCGACGTCGAGCCATTGCGTGCCGCTCTGCATGTCGGGCAGATGCTCGCGCAGCGCGGTCCAGGCGCCGTCGCTCGGCGCCGCCGGCGTCAGGCCCTCGCGCCACAGCGAGGCGCGGGCGAGCTGGCAGATGCCGCTGCCGGTGCCGACCACGGCGATGCGGCCCTGCATCGCTTCGCCGATGCGCGACATCGCGGCGAGCGCGCTGAAGATCGCGGTGATGCGATCGACCTCGACGAGGCCGGCGCGGCGGAACGCCGCCGACAGCACCGGGTCGGTCGGTTGCGCGGCGTCGTCGTGCGCGTCCGGCGTCTGCAGCACGACGACCGGCTTGCTGCGCGCGCAGGCGCGCGCCGCCGACATGAACTTGCGCGGGCTGCGGATGTGCGAGAGCTGCAGGACCACGGCCTGCGTGCTCGGATCGAGCGCCGCGTAGTCGAGCAGGTCGGCGACGTCGACGTCGGCCTCGCCGCCGGTCACCGCGATCCACGAGAAACCGAGCGCATGGCCGGCCGCCCAGTCGAGCGCGGCGGCGGCGATCGAGCGCGACTGCGCGATCAGCGCCGTCGTCCCGGCGGCCGGCAGGCCCCAGGCCGACAGGCTCAGCGTGCGCGCGTGCGCGGCGCCGGAGCTGCCGGGGCCGAGCACGCGCAGCGTCTCGTCGCGACCGGCGCGCAGGATCGCCTCGGGCACCGGCGTGTCCGGCAGCCAGATCAGCGCGCGGCAGCCCTGCTCGGTCAGGCCGCGCACCAGCGATGGCGTCATTTCGGCGGCGTCGAAGACGATGCCGAGTTCGTAGTTGGTGGCGTCGCGGATCTTGCCCAGCGTGCGCCAGCCGTCGAGCGTGTGCGCGTACAGCGCGCGATACTCATCCGGCAGCGCGGTCAGGCGGCGCAGCATTTCCTCGGCGGGCACGTCGGCCGGCCGGCCGATGCCGAGCACCGCCTTCGGGCGGAAGAAGGATTCGACATGGCGGATCGTCATGCGGGCAGCTCGTCTCCGCCGACGAACGGCGTCAGGAACGATTCGACGCTGCGCGCCAGCGCCGTCAGGTCGTAGCCGCCCTCCAGCGTCGCCAGCACGCGCCCCTGGGCGGTGACCGCGGCGATGTCGCGGATCAGCGTGCCGAGCCACTGGAAGTCGCCGTACTGCAGGCGCAGGTCGCCGAGCGGGTCGGCGAGGTGCGCGTCGAAGCCGGCGGAGACCAGCAGCATCTGCGGGCGCTGCGCTTCGAGCGCCGGCAGCCAGTGTTCGACGACCTTGGCGCGGAACGCCGGGCCGTCGGTATACGGCTTGAGCGGCACGTCGACGAGGTTCTGCGCGTGCAGCACGCCGCTCCAGTACGGATAGAGCGGATGCTGGTAGGTCGACAGCAGCAGCGCGCGCGGTTCGTTGAGAAAGCAGTCGGCGGTGCCGTTGCCGTAGTGCAGGTCGAAGTCGAGCACGGCGACGCGCTCCAGGCCGCGCGACAGCGCGTACTTGGCGGCGACCGCGACATTGTTGAAGTAGCAGAAGCCCATCGCGCGCGTGCGCTCGGCGTGATGGCCGGGCGGGCGCACCGCGCAGAACGCGAGGCTGGTGCGGCCTTCGAGCAGCAGGTCGACGCCGAGTACGCCGGCGCCGGCGGCGCGCAACGCGGCCGCGACCGTGTGCTCGGTGACCGCGGTGTCGCCGTCGATGTCGTGCCGCACCGTGCCGGTGTCGCGCAGCGACAGGATGTGCTCGATGTGGGCGCCGTTGTGGACGCGCGCGAGGTCCTCGTAGCGCGCCTCGGGGGCCTCGTGCTGCTGCATGAAGTCGGCGTAGCCGCAGGCGATCATGCGGTCCTCGATCGCCGCCAGCCGCCGCGGCGACTCCGGATGATCGGGCGCGATCTCGTGGCGCCGGCATTCGGCGTGCGTGATCCAGGCGACGGGCAGCGAGGCGGGCATGGCGGCGGCGAGCGGGCTCTCTGGGGGTGGCGTGTCGCCCCATTCTGCCGGACTCGCGCCGGCCCGGCACTCCGTACTGGCCGCAATTCATGCGCCGTTTGGGGGTGGGCTGAACCCCCGGGGGCACTTCTATGCTCGGGCGGCTCAATCGCCGGAGACGCCGATGCCGTCCGCCACGCCGCCGCTGCAGCTCGATCCCTACGACCATCGCTTCCACTGGGATCCGTATCCCGCGTACGCGGCGCTGCGCGAGCACGATCCGGTGCATTACAACGCCGCGCTCGACTTGTGGTTCCTGACCAAGTGGGACGACGTCTACAACGCCTTCCGCGACTTCAGGACCTTCATCAACACCGGTGCGACCTCGCTCGAGAAGGGCTCGACCGAGAAGCTGCCGTATCCGATGTTCATCTTCAGTGATCCGCCCGAGCACACCCGCGTGCGCAATCTGTTCATGCCGCTGATGACGCCGGCGGCGGTGCAGGCGATGGAGTCGTACATCCGCGACCAGGCGCGGCGGCTGCTGCAGCGGCACGCGCCGAGCGGCCGCTTCGATTTCGTCGCCGATCTCGGCTGCTATCTGCCGATGGACGTGATCTCGACGCTGACCGCGGTGCCGGTCGAGGATCAGGACCGGGTGCGCGGCTGGGCGGACGACCTGATCGCCCGCGAGGACCGGCAGCACGAGCTCTCCGAGCGCAACGTGCAGGGCTTCATCAACATGGCGACCTACTTCGAGGGCCATCGCGCCAAGCACCGGGCGCTGCCGCCGCGCGAGGATCTGCTCGGCGTGATGCTGCGCGCCGAGCAGGACGGCAAGCTGTCGCAGGCACAGGTGGTCGGCACGCTGATCCTGCTGGCGATCGCCGGCAACGAGACCACGACCAAGCTGATCGGCAACATGGCCTACCGCCTCTGGCAGTACCCCGAGCAGCGCCGGCTGCTGGTCGAGGATCCGGCGCTGATCGCCGGCGCGGTCGAGGAAACGCTGCGCTTCGACGGCTCCTCGCAGATCATCGTGCGCCGCGTCGGCCGGGACGTGACGCTGCGTGGCAAGCCGCTGCGCCAGGGCGATCGCGTCGGCCTGTGCATCATTTCCGCCAATCGCGACGCCGACAAATACCCGAACCCCGATGTCTACGACGTGCGCCGCGGCGCACGCGATCATCTGGCGTTCGGTTTGGGCATCCACGCCTGTCTCGGCTCGGCGCTCGCGCGGCTGGAGGCGCGCGTGGTGTTCGAGGAGATCCTGAAGGTGATGCCCGACTACGAGATCGACGAGTCGGGCCTGCAGCGCGCGCACAATCCCAACGTTCGCGGCTTCACGCACGTGCCGGCGCGCTTCGCCCCGCGCTGAGCGCGGCCGCGATGCCGAAGGCTTCGGCGCCGGCGAGCAGCAACGGGGCGATCGGCGATTCGACGCGCTCGATCGCCACCGGCGGCGCGGCGAACCGCCGCAGATCGAAGCCGCTCAGGAGCAGGACGCGCAGCGTGGCCGCGGCGAGGGGCGGCACAGCCGGCGGCCCGCGCCGTCGGCGCCTGGGGGCGCGTCCGGGGCGGGATCGGCCGGTCCGCTTGCGCGTCGGCGGCGTAAGATTGCGCGCAAGCGTCTTGCTCCTACGACCCGGGATTCCGCCATGCAGCCGTTTCCGTTTCGCGCCGTCCTCGCCGCTGCCGGCCTCGCCACGCTGGTCGCGTGCGCGGGGGTGACGCCGTACCAGCCCGCGCGCAAGGGCTATGGATATTCGGCGCAGATGCTCGAGACCAACCGCTATCGCGTGAGCTTCACCGGCAGCTCCGAGACGCCGCGGCAGACCGTCGAGAACTACCTGCTGTACCAGGCGGCGGAAGTCACGCTGAACAGCGGCAACGACTACTTCATCGTCGCCGGCAGCTCGACCAGCGCCAAGCCCGGCAGCGGGCCGAGCTTCAGCGTCGGCGTCGGCGGTTTCGGCTTCGGCTCGCACAGCGGCGTCGGCGTCGGGGTCGGCACCGAGACCGGCAGCCGCGACAAGGCCGAGTACACCGCGCAGGCCGAGATCCTGACGTTCAAGGGGCGCAAGCCCGCCGACAATCCGCAGGCCTTCGACGCGCGCGAGGTCAAGACCAATCTGGAAGCGCAGATCGTGCGGCCGGCCACGCCCTGAGGCGCGCGGACGCAGCGTGGCTCAGCCGCTGAGGTCCGGGACGGCGGCGAAGGCGCTCGGCACCTGCGGCGGTTCCGCCCAGGGCTCGGCGCGGGCCTCGGCGAGTATCCACTCGCGGAACGCGGCGACCGAAGGCTCGTCCTGGTTCTCCCGGCTGTAGACGAGGTAATAGCTGGCGCCGGTCGGCAGGCTCAGCGGGAACGGCGCGACCAGACTGCCTTCGGCGAATTCTCCGACCGCCATGATCGGGATGCCGAGCACCACGCCGAGACCGTCGGCCGCGGCCTGCATCGCTAGCGTGACGTGATTGAAGGTCGGGCCGCGCCGCGTGTTGACGCCGCGCACGCCGGCGGCTTTCAGCCACGAAGTCCAGTTCGGCCGGCCGACGTCGACCATCGCGATGTCGTTCTCATAGTGCAGCAGCGTGTGGTGGCGCAGATCGTCCGGCGTACGCAGCGGATTGGGCCCTTCGAGCAGGCGCGGACTGCACATCGGCAGGGCATACGAGTCGAACAGCTTGTGCACGACGTAGCCCGGATAGTCGCCGTCGCCGAAGCGGATCGCGACGTCGCCGCCCTCGAGCAGATTGGCGCCCTGGTCGAGCTCGCCGCGCGCGCGGTCGACCAGCGTCTGCCGTGCCGAGATGCGCAGGTCGATGTCCGGATTGCGATCGCGAAAACCGGCCAGCTTGGGAATCAGCCACTTCGAGGCCAGTGCCGGCGGCACGCTCAGCATCAGGCGGCCGGCGTGCGCGAGGTGCTGCGCCGCCGCGACCGCGTCGGCCATCTGCGCGAATGCGGCCGTCAGCTTGGGCAGGCAGGCTTCGCCGGCCGGCGTCAGGGCGATGCGGCGCGGCATGCGCTTGAACAGCGCCACGCCCAGGTGTTCCTCGAGCGCCTTGATCTGGTGACTGATCGCCGCCGGCGTCACGTGCAGCTCCTGCGCCGCCTTGTACACGCTGCAATGGCGTGCGGCAGCCTCGAAGGCGCGAAGCGCGTTGAGCGGCGGGAGGCGCATGGCGGGCGGCGGATCTCGACAGACAGGCGGGAAAGACTGGGAGGGTGCCGGTGCGGGCGTCCGGTCATCCGACGCAAGCATCACGCCGCCTCACCGCAGCCGGTATGCATGATGACGGAAAGCCTGCGCCACTGCACGCGGCGCGCGGCGCCGTCCTGCGATGTGTTTCGCAGTCGCGCGCGGCGCGCTACGCGGCGTCGGCCAGCGTGCTCGCCATCAGCTCGAAGCGGTCGTTGCCCCAGAACATCGCATCGCCGATGAAGAAGGTCGGCGCGCCGAACGCGCCGCGCTGCGCCGCTTCGTCGGTATAGGCCTTCAGCTGCTCCTTGGCTTCCGGCGTCTGCGCCCGGGCGAGCAGATCCGGGCCATCGAAACCAAGCTCGGTGGCGAGCGCTTCCAGCACCGGCGGCTGGCTGATGTCGAGATTGCGCGCCCAGTAGGCGCCGAGGGTGGCGCGCGCCCAGCGCGCGCGGTCCTCGCCGCCCAGCGCGCTGGCGATGCGCTGGGCATTCAGCGTCGAGACCGGGAACGCGCTGGGCACCTGCAGCGGCACGCCGTAATGGCGCGCCCAGCGCTGCAGGTCGGCGAACATGTACTGGCCCTTGGCCGGCACGGTCAGCGGTGCGCGGTTGCCGCAGGCTTCGAACAGCTTGCCGAGCAGGACCGGCTTCCAGACCAGTGCGGTGCCGTGTTCGGCGGCGAAGCGCTCGATCTGCGTTGCGGCGAGGTAGGTGTAAGGGCTGACGGCATCCCAGTAGAACTCGATCGTCGCCATCGCGGCAGCGCTCCTCTGCGTTTGTTTTTTGTCCAGACCGGCTTCCGGCAGTCTGTCATGCGCCGCGGAGGCGGCACAACTTGTGCTTCAGCCTCGGCGGGCGAGGCGTGACGAAGCCCGGCGAGCTGCCTACACTGGCGCCCCCTGCAAGGTAGGAATCATGACGTACTGTTGTGCGATCAAGGTGAACGATGGACTGGTGTTCGCGGGCGATACGCGGACCAGCGCCGGCGTCGACGACGTGCGGACGTATAACAAGGTCCACGTCTTCGAGTTTCCCGGCGACCGTGTCTTCGTGCTGCTGTCGGCCGGCAATCTGGCGACGACGCAGGCCGTGCTGGCGCATATCAAGCGCGATCTCGAAGAAGCCGTCGTGCCGATGAGCCTGCGCCTGGCGCGCTACATGTTCGACGCCGCCGAGTACGTCGGCGCGCTGTCGGTCAGTGCGCAGAAGCATGTCGCGCAGCAGACCCAGTACAGCAGCGTCGATCTGCGCACGACCTTCATCCTCGGCGGCCAGATCCAGGGCGAGGAGCCGGCGATCTACATGATCTACCCGGAAGGCAACTGCATCGCCTCGTCGCCGGAGACGCCGTTCCTGCAGATCGGCGAGAGCAAGTACGGCAAGCCGATCCTCGACCGCGTGATCCGTCCGCCGGTGCCGCTCGAGGACGCCGCCCGCTGCGCGCTGGTTTCGATCGACTCGACGATGCGCTCGAACATCTCGGTGGGCCCGCCGGTCGATCTGGCGATCCTGCCGCGCGACGCGCTGCGCATCACGCACCGGCTGCGCCTCGATCTCGATACGCCGTTCTACGCGCAGCTGCGCGAGTCCTGGGGCCGGCAGCTGGTCGCCGCGTTCCGCAATCTACCGAAGTTCGACTGGGAAACGCCGGACGCGCAGGGGCGGCTGCTCGACGCCAACGGCTGAGGCCGGCGTCCGGACGCGTCGCCGCCCGCCGCGGGCCGGCGGGCCGCCCGGCGTCGGCGAGGGCTCAGCTGTAGGCCACCTGCCGCTGCGTCGGCGCGGTGCCGGAATCCACCTGGAAGTAGCTCTTCGCCAGCGACTCGTGCACGGCGCCGATGCCGACCTGGATCTCGTCGATCCATTCGTGCAGGCCCTGGTCGAGCAGGCGCTCGAAGTTGGCGTCCTGGATCAGCGCGCGGATGCGGTCAATCGAGCGCTCGCTGGCGCGGTTGTGCGGCAGGTTCGGCAGCGTCCGGCCGATGTGGTTGAGGCAGAACATCACCGAACGCGGGAAGTCGCGATTCTGCAGCAGGAAGCGCAGCACGGCCGGGCCGCTGACGCGGATCTTCTCGTGCCGGCGATAGGCCTGGTAGGCCATCAGCGAGCGCAGCACGCTCATCCACTGGATCTGCACGAACGGCCGCAGCTCCTCGGCGGTGCGGGCGCGGATCAGGTCGACGGTGCGCACGTCGACGATGCGCGTCGTCATGTCGGCCTGCTCCAGGCTGAGACCGACCTGCAGGAAGTGATAGCCGACGTCGTGCGTCATGTTCGCGGCCAGCATGCCGCGCAGCAGCAGGATGCCGTCGATCACGCGATCGAGGCCGGCCTGGCGGTGGGCGCGCGGCAGGTGCTTCTCGCCCTTCTCCTGCAGGAACAGGTGCAGGGCGTTGATCTGCTCCCAGGCGTCGCGCGGCGTGCTGTCGCGAACGGTGCGCAGGATCTCGCGGGCATGGCCGACCGAGGCGGCGATCGAGCTGCCGTTCTCCGGATCGGTGATCAGGAAGCGCACGACCTGCGCCTCGGAATCGTCGGCGTACAGGCTCTCGAACGCGTGGTTGGCGCCGAGGATGTCGACCAGCGGCGACCAGCCGAGCGTCATGCCGCGCGGCAGGTCGAGCAGCAGATGCGAATGGACGCTGATGAGGCGTGCGGTGTTCTCGGCGCGGGCCAGGTAGCGGCCCAGCCAGTACAGGTTGTCGGCGACGCGGGATAACACTTAAGCGGCCTCCAGATCGACGATCCAGGTGTCCTTGGCGCCGCCACCCTGCGAGCTGTTGACGACCAGCGAACCCTTGGTCATCGCCACGCGGGTCAGGCCGCCGGTGGTGACGTAGGTGCTGTCGCCGCGCGACAGGATGAACGGGCGCAGGTCGAGATGACGTGGCTCGATGCTGCCGTCGGCCAGCGTCGGCGCCGTCGACAGCGCCAGCGTCGGCTGTGCCATGTAGTTGCGCGGATTGGCGACGATCAGTTCGCGGAACTTGTCGCGCTCCTTCTTCGTCGCCCGCGGCCCGATCAGCATGCCATAGCCGCCGGACTCGTTCGCCGGCTTGACGACCAGCTGGTCGAGGTGGTCGAGCACGTAGCTGCGGTCGTGCTCGTCCATGCACAGGTAGCTCGGCACGTTCGGCAGGATCGGTTCCTCGCCGAGGTAATAGCGGATCATCTTCGGCACGAAGGCGTAGACGACCTTGTCGTCGGCGACGCCGGCACCGGGCGCGTTGACCAGCGCGACCTTGCCGGCGATCCACGCCCGCATCAGGCCCGGCACGCCGAGGATCGAGTCCGGGCGGAAGGCTTCGGGGTCGAGGAACAGGTCGTCGACGCGGCGGTAGATGACGTCGACGCGCTTCGGCCCGTAGACGGTGCGCATGTAGACGCAGTTGTCGTCGCCGACGAACAGGTCCTGGCCCTCGACCAGCTCGATGCCCATCTGCTGTGCAAGCCAGGAGTGCTCGAAGTAGGCCGAGTTGTAGATGCCCGGCGTCAGCAGCGCGATCGACGGCGTGTCGCCGGGCCGCGGCGACATCGCCGCCAGCATGTCGTAGAGCTGCGCCGGGTAGTCGTCGACCGGCAGGATCGCGCCGGTCTGGAACAGCTCCGGGAACACGCGTTTGGTGACCTGGCGGTTCTCGACCATGTAGCTCACGCCGGACGGCACGCGCAGGTTGTCCTCGAGCACGTACAGCGTGCCGTCGAGGTCACGGACCAGATCCGAGCCGCAGATATGGGCCCAGACCCCATGGCGCGGACGGATGCCGACGCACTGCGGGCGGAAGTTGACCGATTCGGCGAGCAGCTCGGCCGGGAAGATCTTGTCCTTGACGATCTTCTGCGGGCCGTAGATGTCCTGGATGAACAGGTTCAGCGCGCGCACCCGCTGCTGCAGGCCGGCTTCGGTCTTGTTCCACTCGGTCTTCGGCAGCGTGCGCGGGATGATGTCGAACGGCCAGGAGCGGTCGACGTTACGGCCTTCCGAGTACACGGTGAAGGTGATGCCCATCACCTTGATCGCCAGCTCGGCGGCCAGGCGCCGCTCGGCGAGCTCCTCGGGCGTCAGGCTGCCGAGGTAATGGACGAGATGCTGCGCGGCGGGACGCGGCTGGCCGGGCGCGGCCATTAACTCGTCGTAATAGTCCTTGCAGCGGTACTGACTCCAGTCGATGGCCATGCGGTGGCTGAGCTTTTCCGTGTCGAGTCGTGATGACAGCGATGAAGCAAAACGCGAGCCAACGGCCGCAGCACGGCTGGAGGCGATATGAACTGTGTAGAATTCCGCAATCTCTTTTGCAAGACCATGACGTCCATCAAAGCGCTGGAATTCAAGGGCCGCATGCTGTCGCTGACGCGCGCCCGCGTGCTCGATCCCGATCTCGCGGCCATCGGCGCCCAGCTGCGCGATTTCGCCCGGCAGATGCCGCAGGCCGTGCAGGGCATGCCGATCATCCTCGAAGCCGACGCGCCGATGGACCTCGGCGGCGTGCTGGCGGCGCTGCGCGAGGTGGGCATGCAGCCGATCGGCGTCGGCGACGGCCCGCTCGCCGAATCGGCGCGCAGCTGGGGGCTGGCCGTGCTGCCGCCGGAAGGCGCCAAATCGCGACCGCTGCCGGCCGCTGCGGCGCCGGCCCCGGCGTCCGCCCCCGCCCCCGCCGAGCCGGCGCCCGTGCCGGCGCCGGCCGCCGGTGCCCGCAAGCCGACGCGCATCATCACCGATCCGGTCCGCTCCGGGCAGCAGATCTATGCCGCCGACGGCGATCTGATCGTGACCTCGACGGTCAGCCCGGGCGCCGAAGTGGTCGCCGACGGCTGCGTCCATATCTACGGCGCGCTGCGCGGCCGGGCGATCGCCGGCGCCCGCGGCGAGACCACCGCGCGGGTATTCTGCCGCCGCTTCGAGGCCGAGCTGGTGGCGGTGGCCGGCGTCTATGCCGTCGCCGAGCAGATGCAGGGCGATTTGCGCGGCAAGCCGGCGCAGGTGCTGCTGGCCGATGGCAAGCTTAAGATCGAACGACTGGACTGGTGAGCCCGTCTCGCCGGCCCGCAGAACCCAACCCTTAGGGAAGACCCCGTGGCAAAAATCGTCGTAGTGACCTCTGGCAAGGGCGGCGTCGGCAAGACGACGACCAGCGCGTCGTTCTCGACCGGCCTTGCGATGCGCGGCTACAAGACCGTCGTCATCGATTTCGACGTCGGCCTGCGCAATCTCGACCTCATCATGGGGTGCGAGCGCCGCGTCGTGTTCGACTTCGTCAACGTCATCAATGGCGAGGCGAACCTGCGCCAGGCCTTGATCAAGGACAAGACGCACGAGAACCTCTACGTCCTCGCCGCCAGCCAGACGCGCGACAAGGATGCGCTGACCGAGGCCGGCGTCGAGCGCGTGCTCAATGAGCTTGCCAAGGAATTCGACTACATCGTCTGCGATTCGCCGGCCGGCATCGAGCGCGGGGCGCATCTGGCGATGTACTTCGCCGACGAGGCGCTGGTTGTCACCAATCCGGAAGTCTCCAGCGTGCGCGACTCCGACCGCGTGCTCGGCCTGCTGTCGAGCAAGACGCGCCACGTCGAGAAGGGCGAGGGCCGCGTCAAGGAGCATCTGGTCCTGACCCGCTACAACCCGGCGCGCGTCGCCAAGGGCGAGATGCTGTCGGTCGACGACGTCCGCGAGATCCTCGCGATCCCGCTGCTCGGCGTGATTCCGGAATCGCCGGCAGTGCTGACTTCGTCGAACGCCGGCTCGCCGGTGATCGTCAACAAGGAAACCGACGCCGGCCGCGCCTACGAGGATCTCGTCGCCCGCTTCCTCGGCGAGGCACGCGAGCACCGCTTCATCACCGCCGAGAAGAAGGGTCTGCTCGGCCGCATCTTCGGGACCTGACGCAATGGCGATGGACTGGCTGAAATTCTTACGCGGCGAGCCGAAGAACACCGCTTCGGTCGCCAAGGAACGGCTCAAGGTCGTCGTCGCGCACCAGCGCGAGGGGCGCGCCAACGGCCCGGTCTACCTGCCGATGCTGCGCGAAGAGCTGCTCAACGTCGTGCGCAAGTACGTGCAGGTGCCGGACAATGCCGTGCAGATCAATGTGCAGCGCGAGGACGGACTCGAAGTGCTGGAGATGAACATCACGCTGCCTGAGACCGGCTAGCAGAGCCGTTTCCCACGCCGTGCAGTTTGCGCGGCCGATGTTGCAAGACGATGCCCGCCGCGTGCGGGCATCGTCGTTTGCGGCCCCGGCGAAGTGCGGGGGGCGGGTGCGGGACGGTGCGCATAAGCTTAGAAGCAAACGTTCCTTGAGCGGTGCGGCGACGGCCGGCAGACTCGCGCGCCGTCTGTTGCAGTCCGCGCCGGTGCGCGCCGGCGCGCAAGAAATGCGGCGCGACTCACCCGGACGCAGGAGTGCGCCCCCGGGGGATTTTTCTTAAACTGCGCCGCCTTTGGTCGGCTTCTCCCGGGATTTTCGTCGAATGGTTGCTCTCGCTACTGAAACCGTGCTGTCGGTCCGGCACTGGAACGACACACTGTTCAGCTTCACGTGCACGCGCGATACCTCGCTGCGTTTTCGCAATGGCCAGTTCGTGATGATCGGGCTCGAAGTCAACGGCAAGCCGCTGATGCGCGCCTACAGCATCGCCAGCCCGAACTACGACGAGAATCTCGAGTTCTTCAGCATCAAGGTCGAAAACGGCCCGCTGACCTCGCGGCTGCAGCACCTCAAGGTCGGCGATCAGCTGATCGTCAGTCGCAAGCCGACCGGGACGCTGGTGGTCGACGACCTCAAGCCCGGCAAGCACCTGTTCCTGATCGGCACCGGCACCGGCCTCGCGCCGTTCATGAGCCTGGCGCGCGATCCGGACGTCTACGAGCGCTACGAGAAGGTCGTGCTGTTCCACGGCGTGCGCCACATCAACGACCTTGCGTACTACGAGTACATCACCGAGGAGCTGCCGAACCACGAGTTCCTCGGCGAGCTGGTGCGCGACAAGCTGATCTACTACCCCTCGGTGACGCGCGAGCCATTCCGCAATCAGGGCCGCATCACCGACCTGATCGAAAGCGGCAAGCTCTGCCAGGACATCGGCCTGCCGCCGATGAGTCCGGAGACCGACCGCGTGATGATCTGCGGCAGCCCGTCGCTGCTGACCGATCTCTGCGGCGTGCTCGACCGCCACGGCTTCGGGATCTCGCCGCACATCGGTACGCCGGGCGACTACGTCATCGAGCGCGCTTTCGTCGAGAAGTAGCCGGCGATCGGCACGCCGCAGATGCGATGCGGCGTGCCCGGTGCCGCGCGTCCGGTGCCTGACGTCGCCCTGGCGGGCGAACCCCTTTCTTTGCGACCTGGGCGGGCGACGAGGCTTCGCGTCCGGTGTGCCGCCGCCCGCGCCAGCCGGTCCGGCGCGGGCGTTCGCCTTTGCGGTCCGACGCGCGCCGCGGCGGCCGGAAGCGGGTGTCCTATCGGCCGGCCGGTACGGCGGATGTATCGACCGAGCGGCTCATCCACAGCGCGATCAGCGTGACGACGGCGCCCGACAGCAGATAGAGCCCGACGTAGCCGACGCCGAGGTGCGTGGCGATCTGCAGCGCCACCAGCGGCGCGAAAGCCGCGCCGAGCAGCCAGCCGAAGTCCGAGGTCAGCACGGCGCCGCTGTAGCGGAAGCGGGTGGCGAAGCTCGAGTTGACGATGCCCGAGGCCTGGGCGTGCGTGAAGCCGAGCAGGGCGAAGCCGGCCAGGATGAAGATGTAGGCGCCGGTGGTCGTGCCCTTGAGGAACAGCGGCATCAGGCCGGCGACGCTGAACACGGCGACCAGGGCGGCGCCGAAACCGAAAGTCGTGCGCCGACCGTAGCGGTTGGCGAGCTTGCCGGAGATCAGCATCGTCAGCACCGCGAGTCCGGCGCCGCAGATCTCGACGACCAGGTACTCGGCGACCGATTCCTTGGTGAACAGCGTGACCCAGGACAGCGGGAAGATCGTCACCAGGTGGAACAGCGCGTAGCTGGCCAGCGGCGCGAGCGCGCCGAGCAGCACGTTGCGCCATTGCAGGCGGAACAGTTCGCCGAGCGGCGAAGGCTCCAGCGCGCGGGTTTCGAGCAGGTGCGCGAACTCCGGCGTGACGACCAGGCGCAGACGTGCGAACAGCGCGACGACGTTGATCGCGAACGCGACGTAGAACGGGAAGCGCCACCCCCAGTCGTAGAAATCGGCGTCGGCGAGGTTGACGCGCAGATAGGCGAACACGGCGGCGGCGATGATGAAGCCGATCGGCGCGCCGAGCTGCGGGACCATCGCGTACCAGCCGCGCTGGCCGGGCGGCGCGTTCAGGGCCAGCAGCGAGGGCAGGCCGTCCCAGCTGGCGCCGAGGCCGATGCCCTGGGCGATGCGGAACAGCGCCAGCAGCAGAATCGCGTTGCTGCCGAGCACGGCGTAGCCGGGCAGGAAGGCGATGCCGGCGGTGGCGGTGCCGAGCACGAACAGTGCGAAGGTCAGTTTGGTGCCGCGCCCGTAGCGACGATGGATCAGGCGGGCGAGCAGCGAGCCGAACGGGCGGGCAATGAATGCCAGCGCGAACAGCAGGAACGAGTACACGGTGCCCTGCATCGGGTCCGTGAACGAGAAGAAAACCTGCGGGAAGACCAGGGCCGCGGCGATGCCGAACACGAAAAAGTCAAAGAATTCAGATGTTCGGCCAATGATGACGCCGATCGCGATGTCGCCGGGGTGGATGTCGTGAGCCCCGTGCGGCTGTGCCTCGATGGTGTCGGTCAGTGCGCCGGCCGGGGTGGCCGCCTGAAGGTTTGCGTTCATGGTCCTCCTTCCTTGAGCCCTCGGGGGCATTTATGCGTTATGGCGCCACTATGAACCGCCGGCAGGCCTTTTGCCAGCGCGTTTCCGGGGGCTGGCCGGGCGTTCGTCGGCCCGCTGCGGCCGTCCGGAAATCAAGCGCTTGGCCGCACGCAATGGGACAAAACGTCCAATCGAGTTTCGTGTCGCGAAACCGTAAAGTCGCGCTCCCGAAATCTCCCCTGAAGTGCATATGCCATGCCTGTGCGTCTCTTTCGCGGCCTGATAGCGGTTAGCCTGCTGGCGGTCCTCGCCGGCTGCCATTCGGATGTGCTGCGGCCGGCCGGCGACATCGCCCTCCAGCAGCGCGATCTGATCTACCTGTCGACCTTCCTGATGCTGCTCATCATCGTGCCGGTGATGCTGCTGACGCTGCTGTTTGCCTGGCGTTACCGCCAGTCCAACAAAGAGGCCGCCTACGATCCGGAGTGGAGCCATTCGACCAAGCTCGAACTGGTGATCTGGTCGGCGCCGCTGGCGATCATCATCGCGCTCGGCACGGTGACCTGGATCGCGACGCACAAGCTCGATCCATACCGTCCGCTCGACCGCATCGACGCGGCGCGTGCGCTGCCGGCCGACGTCCAGTACCTGGATGTCGAAGTCGTCGCGCTCGACTGGAAATGGCTGTTCATCCTGCCGGAGCAGGGCGTCGCCACGGTCAACGATCTGGTGCTGCCGGTCGACAAGCCGGTCCGCTTCCGGATCACCGCCTCGACGGTCATGAACACGTTCTACGTGCCGACGCTGGCGGGCATGATCTACGCGATGCCGGGCATGCAGACCGAGCTGCACGCGATCGTCAACCAGCCGGTCGACACCACCGGCGTCTCGGCGCACTACAGCGGCGCCGGCTTCACCGACATGCGCTTCCGCTTCCGCGGCCTGCCGCAGGCTGAGTTCGATCAATGGGTCGCGCAGCTGCGCGCGGACGGCGGCGAGCTGAACCGCGAGGTGTATCTGCAGCTTGAGCAGCCGACCCGTGCCGAGCCGGTGCGCCACTACGCGAAAGTCGATCCGGCGCTGTTCAAGGCCGTGCTCAACATGTGCGTCGATCCGAACAAGATGTGCATGAGCGACATGATGGCGATCGACGCCAAGGGCGGCCTCGGCAAGGCCGGCATCTTCAACGTCTCGCAGCTCTCCTACGACGCACAGCGTGCGCGCGGCCTGGAGCGCCCGCGTCCGAACTACGTGCTCGCCATGTGCGACACCGACACGCCTTCCTATCTCGCACGCACCTCGCTGTCGAGCGAGGCCGCCGCCCGTGCCGCTGGTAACACGCCATGATTCATCAAAGCGCTGAAACGACGTCGAACTTCCTGACCGGCCGGCTCACCTGGGAGTCGGTCCCGTTCCATGAGCCGATCCTGCTCGCGACCTTCATCGCCACCGCCCTGATCGGCCTCGCCGTGTTCGCCTGGATCACGGCCAAGGGCAAGTGGGGCTATCTCTGGAACGAGTGGTTCACGTCGATCGACCACAAGAAAATCGGCATCATGTACATGGTGCTCGGCTTCGTCATGCTGCTGCGCGGCTTCGCCGACGCGATCATGATGCGCCTGCAGCAGTCGATGGCCTTCGGCGACAACATGGGCTATCTGCCGCCGCATCACTACGACCAGATCTTCACCGCGCACGGCGTGATCATGATCTTCTTCGTGGCGATGCCGTTCATCACCGGCCTGATGAACTTCGTCGTGCCCAAGCAGATCGGCGCGCGCGACGTCGCCTTCCCGTTCCTCAACAATTTCAGCTTCTGGATGACGACGGCCGGCGCGATGCTGGTGATGCTGTCGCTGTTCATCGGCGAGTTCTCGAAGACCGGCTGGCTGGCGTTCCCGCCGCTGTCGGGCATCGACTACAGCCCGGACGTCGGCGTCGACTACTACATCTGGGCGCTGCAGATCGCCGGCGTCGGCACCACGCTGTCCGGCATCAACTTCATGGTGACCATCATCAAGATGCGTTGCCCGGGCATGACCCTGATGAAGATGCCGGTCTTCACGTGGACCGCGCTGTGCGCCAACATCCTGATCGTCGCTTCGTTCCCGATCCTGACCGCGGCGCTGGTGCTGCTGTCGCTGGACCGCTACGTCGGCACGCACTTCTTCACGAACGACTTCGGCGGCAACCCGATGATGTACGTGAACCTGATCTGGATCTGGGGCCATCCCGAGGTCTACATCCTGATCCTGCCGCTGTTCGGCGCGTTCTCGGAGATCGTCGCGACCTTCTCGCGCAAGAAGCTGTTCGGCTACACCTCGATGGTGTACGCGACGGTGTGCATCACCATCCTGTCGTATCTGGTGTGGCTGCACCACTTCTTCACGATGGGCTCGGGCGCGAGCGTGAATACCTTCTTCGGTATCACGACGATGATCATTTCGATCCCGACCGGCGCGAAGCTGTTCAACTGGCTGTTCACGATGTACCGCGGCCGCATCCGCTTCGAAGTGCCGATGCTGTGGACGATCGGCTTCATGCTGACCTTCACCATCGGCGGCATGACCGGCGTGCTGCTCGCGGTGCCGCCGGCGGACTTCGTGCTGCACAACTCGCTGTTCCTGATCGCGCACTTCCACAACGTGATCATCGGCGGCGTGGTCTTCGGCACCTTCGCGGCGGTGAACTACTGGTGGCCGAAGGCGACCGGTTTCCGCCTCGATCCGTTCTGGGGCAAGGTCTCGTTCTGGTGCTGGCTGATCGGCTTCTGGGTTGCCTTCACGCCGCTGTACGTGCTCGGCCTGATGGGCGTCACCCGCCGTCTGTCGCACTTCGAGGACCCGAGCCTGCAGATCTGGTTCCAGATCGCGCTGGTCGGTGCGCTGATCATCGGCTGCGGCATTCTCGCCAACATCGCCCAGATCGTCGTGTCGATCCGCAAGCGCGACCAGCTGCGCGACGAGACCGGCGATCCGTGGGACGGCCGCACGCTGGAGTGGTCGAGCTCGTCGCCGCCGCCGGCCTACAACTTCGCGTTCACGCCGGTGGTCCACGAGCAGGACGCCTGGTGGGACATGAAGAAGAACGGCTACGTGCGCCCGACCGAGGGCTTCATCCCGATCCACATGCCGAAGGGCACGACCGCCGGCATGGCGCTCGCGGCGCTGGCGACGATCTCCGGCTTCGGTCTGATCTGGCACATCTGGTGGCTCGCGTTCGCTTCGTTCGTCGGCATGGTCGCCTACGCGATCTACCACACGTTCAATTACGACCGCGATTTCCACCTGTCGGCCGAAGAGGTCACGGCCGTCGAGAACGCGCGCACCGCGCTGCTGGCCAAGGCCAAGGGTTAATCACATGAGTTCTCACGCAATCAGCAACATCGACCGGAAGACCTTCTTCCTGCGCGAGGAGCATCACACCGAAAACGGCACGATGCTCGGCTTCTGGCTGTACCTGATGAGCGACTGCCTCATCTTCTGCAGCCTGTTCGCGATGTTCGCGCTGTTCGGTCACAGCTATGCGGCCGGACCGAGCGGCAAGGATCTGTTCGATCTGGAACTGGTCGCCGTCAACACCGGCCTGCTGCTGCTGTCGTCGATCACCTACGGCTTCGCGATGCTGCAGATGGCCCAGGGCAAGAAGAGCGGCACGCTGATCTGGCTGTTCATCACGCTGATCTTCGGCGCCGGCTTCCTCGGCATCGAGCTTTACGAGTTCCACCACCTGATCCACGAAGGCGCCGGTCCGCAGCGCAGCGCGTTCCTGTCCTCGTTCTTCACGCTGGTCGGCACGCACGGCGCGCACGTGTTCTTCGGCAGCATCTGGCTGGTGGTGCTGATGGTGCAGGTCGCCAAGCGCGGTCTGACCGAGGCCAACTGCCGCCGTCTGTCGTGCCTGTCGCTGTTCTGGCACTTCCTCGACGTGGTCTGGATCGGCGTGTTCACCTTCGTCTACCTGATGGGAGTCCTCTGATGAGCGCAGCGCACGACACCGCGCACGACGCGCACGGCCACGGCCATGAGCACGGCCATGGTCACGGCGGCGCGGCGCACGGCTCGCTGAAGAGCTATCTGACCGGCTTCATCCTGTCGGTCATCCTCACCGCGATCCCGTTCTGGCTGGTGATGGGCCACGTCTTCGAGTCGCGCGACACGACGATCTTCGTGATCGTCGGCTTCGCCGCGGTGCAGGTCGTGGTGCACATGATCTACTTCCTGCACATGAACACGTCGTCGGAAGGCGGCTGGAACATGATCGCGCTGATCTTCACCACCATGCTGCTGGTGATCATTCTGGCCGGCTCGCTGTGGGTCATGTACCACATGAACGCCAACATGATGCCGACCGCCTCGCACGACATGCGGGACATGCCCTGAGTCGCGGTTCCGTCAATGACCGGCAGGACCCCGCCGCGAACGCGCCGGCGGGGCGCAGCGCCGGCAGCCTCGTGCTGCTGGCGCTGTTGGCGTTATTGCTGTTCGCATGGTTCGTCTCGCTGGGCCAGTGGCAGGTGCGGCGGCTGGCGTGGAAGCTTGAGCTGATCGAGCGCGTCGAGCGCCATCTGCAGGCCGAACCGGTCGCGGCGCCCGGCCGCGAGGCCTGGCCGGCGATCGCCGCCGGCGCGGTCGACGAGTATCTGAAGGTGCGCCTCGATGGCGTGTTCGTGAACGAGCGCGAGACGCTGGTGCAGGCGGTGACGGAGCAGGGCCCGGGCTTCTGGGTGCTGACGCCGCTGCGCGGCGCTGACGGCGCGTTCTATCTCGTCAATCGCGGTTTCGTCGATGCCGCGCACCGCGCGCCGGCGACGCGCGCGGCCGGGCAGCCGGCCGGCGCGGTGACGGTCACCGGTCTGCTGCGGCGCACCGAGCCGCGCGGCGGCTTCCTGCGCCGCAACGATCCGGCCGCCGGCCGCTGGTACTCGCGTGACGTCGCGGCGATCACCGCCGCCGACGGTCTGCCGGCCGCCGACGTGGCGCCGTATTTCGTCGATGCCGACGTCCGGCCGAACGCCGGCGGCTGGCCGCTCGGTGGTCTGACGGTGGTGCGTTTCCATAACAGCCATCTCGTCTACGCCATCACTTGGTATACGCTCGCGCTGATGGTGGCCGGCGCGGCGGGGCTGGTCGGCCGCCAGGAATGGACCCGGCGCCGCGCGCGGCGCGCCTGATACCGCGGCGGCAGCCCGCCTTGACCATGCAGATGCTTTCCGCCGCCGGCCGGCGCTCGCTGTTCGCCTCTCCGCGCGAGACGGTCGGCCAGCAGAACATGATGCAGCTGATCCAGCTGCGCTGGATCGCCGTCACCGGCCAGATCCTGACGATCGCCTACGTGACGCTGGCGTTCGACGTGCGCCTGCCGCTGGCGGCGATGTCGGCGGTGATCGGCGGCCTGGTCGCGCTGAACCTGTTCAGCCTGTGCCGGCCGCGCAAGCTCGGCGAGGTGCGCAACGGCGATCTGCTGGTCGGCCTGCTGTTCGACGTCGCCGCGCTGACCGCGCTGCTGTATCTCAGCGGCGGCGCCACCAATCCGTTCGTCTTCCTCTATCCGCTGCAGGTCACCGTCGGCGCGGTGATGCTGGAGGCCTGGTCGACGTGGACGCTGGTCGGCGTCACCACGGCCTGCTTCCTCGGCCTGACGCGCTGGTATCTGCCGCTGTCGCTGCCGTACGGCGGCGTCACCGAGCTGTTCCGGCTGCACATCATCGGCATGCTGATCTGCTTCGTGCTCGACGCCGGGCTGCTGGTGATCTTCGTCACCCGCATCAACCGCATCCTGCGCGCCCGCGACGCGCGCCTCGCGGCGCTGCGCCAGCGCGCCGCCGAGGAGGACCACATCGTGCGCATGGGCCTGCTGGCGTCCGGCGCCGCGCACGAGCTCGGCACGCCGCTGGCGACGCTGTCGGTGATCCTCGGCGACTGGCGGCGCATGCCGGTGTTCCGCGACGACGCCGAGCTGCGCGCCGAGCTGGAGGACATGCAGGCCGAGGTGCAGCGCTGCAAGACCATCGTCACCGGCATCCTGCTGTCGGCCGGCGAGGCGCGCGGCGAGACGCTGAAAGTGACGACCGCGGTGCGTTTCTTCGACGAACTGGTCGCCGACTGGCGCGCGACGCGATCCGCCGCCGCGCTTGAATACGACAACGAGATCGACGAGGACGCGCGCATCGTTTCCGACACGGCGCTGCGCCAGATCATTTATAACGTGCTGGACAACGCCTTCGAGGCCTCGCCGGGCTGGGTCGGCATGCAGGTCCTGCGTGACGGCGAGACGCTGACGCTGACCGTCAGCGACCGCGGCCCCGGTTTCGCGCCGGAGATGCTCGCCCAGTTCGGCAAGCCGTACCAGTCGAGCAAGGGGCGTCCGGGCGGCGGGCTGGGCCTGTTCCTGGTCGTCAACGTGGTGCGCAAGCTCGGCGGCCGCGTGCTGGCGGAGAATCGTCCGGAGGGCGGGGCGCGCGTGACGCTGCAGCTGCCGCTCGCGGCGCTGGCGATCGGGGAAGAGGATGAGCGGATCGACTGAAACGGAACTTCTGATCGTCGAGGACGACGCCGCCTTCGCGCGCACGCTGAAGCGCTCGTTCGAGCGGCGCGGCTATCGCGTGCTGCTGGCGACCAGCCCGGCCGAGGCGCAGGCGCTGCTGCAGGACTGCGCGCCGCAGCGCGCCGTGGTCGACCTCAAGCTCGGCACGGCCTCGGGCCTGAGTGTCGTGCAGGCGCTGCACGAGCACGACGCCGGCATGCAGATCGTGGTGCTGACCGGATTCGCGAGCATCGCCACCGCGGTCGAGGCGATCAAGCTCGGCGCCTGCAACTATCTGGTCAAGCCGTCGAACACCGACGACATCGAGGCGGCGTTCGTGCAGCAGCCAGGCAAGGTCGACGTGCCGGTCGCGGCGCGGCCGACCTCGATCAAGACGCTGGAGTGGGAGCGCATCCACGAGGTGCTCGCCGAAACCGGCTTCAACGTCTCCGAAGCGGCGCGGCGCCTCGGCATGCACCGCCGCACGCTGGCGCGCAAGCTCGGCAAGCGCTGGGTGCCGGAGTCCTGAGCGTCCGCCGCGACGCTGTCGGCGTTGACCGGCCCTAGTCCGGCGCCATGATCGCCGCGCGCAGCGGCGCCGGCCAGTCGAGCCGGGCGAGACGCGCGTACATCGGGCTGTGGCGGGCGGCCGCGGCCATGCGTTCGAGCAGGGCGACGTCCTGCGCCAGCAGCGCCGCGTGCAGGCGGCGCACCGCCTCGGGTTCGTCGATGCTGTCGGCGACCGGCAGCAGCGCCGGCCACAGTTGATGCGCATCGCTGAGCTGCACGATGTGGCGGATGCTGTCCTCGGCGCGCGACAGCGCGAGCTCGCCGAACTTGCGCCGCCAGCGCGGCGCCAGCTCGGCGATCAGCGACAGCGCTTCCGGCCACAGCGTGCCGCCGCCGTCGAGCGCGGCGTCGATGATGCCGCCGAAGCGGGTCTCCGGCAGGTGCTCGATCACGCGGTCGAGACGCGCGCGGTCCTCGGCGTAGAACGCGACCTTGAGCAGCACGGCGTCGTCCGTCAGCCGTGTCACCGTCGCCAGCAGTGCGTCGAGTCCGAGGATGTCGACGAAGCGCCCCATCGTCACGTACTCGCCGCGGCGCGCGAGTTCCAGCGAGACCGCCACGCAGCGTTCGACCGGCATGCGCTCGACGACGGCGCGCGCGCGGCGTGGATCGAGCTCGAGGCAGAGGTCGGCGAGGAAGGCGTCCGGCAGGCGCCGGGCGATGTCGAGCGCGGTGTCCGGCGGCAGCAGCCCGGCGATGCGCGCGCACAGCAGCGGACCGAGGCTTTTCTCGGCGATCAGCGCGGCGATCGCCGCCGGCAGCAGCCGGGTCGCCGCGGCGATGCGCTGCAGGTGCTCGCGGTCGGCGTCGTAGAGCATCGCCGTGGCCCGTTCGCGCAGCTGCGCGAGCGGGCCGTGGCCGACGACCTCCAGGGCGCGCAGGCGTTCGCCGGGCACGTCGAGCAGGCGGGCGAGGCGCTGCAGTTCGGCGCGGGTGCGCAGGGTGCTCATCGGGCGGCTGCGGCTAGCGGATCCCGAGGATTTTTCTGACCGCGCCGCGCAGCAGCAGCGGCACATGCAGCAGCGCGCTGTCGGTGGCGGCCGCCATCTGCGCGCGCTGGCGCCGGCGCGCGTCGCGCAGCGCGTCGGCGAGCTGCTGCAGCGACGCCGCGTCGAGTGCGGCGAGGGCGTCCGGCGCCGGCGCGCCGAGTTCGCGGGTGACGATCTGGAGTTTGCTGGCCTTGCCGCTCATGTCCGGTCCGTGGGGCTTAAAAGAAGGCGGCCTTGCGGCCGCCGAAGAACACACATCCCCAACCTTTCATACTGCTTATCTGCTGCGCGCCTTGCGCTTGAGATTCGCCGGATCGAAGTAAGAATCCGGGAAACGGATCTCGAAATCCGTGATCGCGTCCTCGTTGGCCAGCGTCGTCGCGAAGTAGCGCGTCGACTGCAGATCGTAGATCAGCTCCGGAATGCCCGTCGTCGTCGGAATGAACGGCACCGTCAGCAGGTGCGCCTCCTGGACTTTCCAGAGCTGGCCGCGACCATCGTAGCAATCCTCGGCGGCGATCGCCCAGCTGTCTTCGTCGATATAGAAGGTGCGACGCGCGAAGTTGTGGCGCATGCCCGGCTTGAGCGTCGCGTCGACGACCCAGACGCGGTGCAGCTCGTAGCGGGCGAGGTCCTGATTGATATGGTGCGGCCGCAGGATGTCGGCGTACTTCACCTTCGGCGAATTGATCTGGTACGAGTTGTACGGAATGTACATCTCCTTGCGGCCGACCAGCTTCCAGGTGTAGCGATCGAGCGCGCCGTTGAAGACGTCGATCTGGTCGTTGTACTGCTCGTTGTCGGTGCCGACCGCCGGATTGTCGTAGCCGACGTCGGGCGCGCGGTTGACGCGGCCCAGACCCGGCGAATAGATCCAGGCGAGACGGCCGCCGGTCGACTGGTCCAGCGTTTCGTGCACCAGCGTGATCTGGCCGGCGACGCGCGGCGGCGAGACGACGGTGGACAGATAGTAGGCGAGCAGCTTCTGCGTATTGGTGTCGCCGGGCTCTTCGAGGTTCGCGTACTTGAACTTCACGTCCTCGACGATCTTGGTGATGATGTAACTGCCGTCGGGCTTGACGATCGCCTGATTGTTGAAGCGCCTGGCGGCCGAGCCCTTGTACTTGAGCTTGTGGTTCCAGACGACCTCGGCGCCCGACTTCGGGATCGGGAACGGAAAGCCGAGCCGCGCATTCCTGATCGTGTCGGTGCCTTCGAGGCTGGCGCGGGTGGCGTTGTCGATCGTCGCCTTGTAGATCGCGTCCGGGTAGAACGCGGTGCGTACCGACTTGTAGACGTTCATCTTGTACGTCGGGTACTTCTTCAGCAACGCCTTGTGACCTTCCGTCAGCTGGTCGGCGTACTGCGCCATGTTGGCGGCGGTGATGGTCACGACCGGCTTCAGATAGTCCGGCGCCATCGTGCCCTTGAACTTCGCTTCGAGCTCGTCGGGCTTGTTCTTGCGCAGGTCTTCGAGCTGGGCGCGCGTGTAGTGCTTGGTCTCTTCGGGGAAGTTCTTCTCGCCGGTCCAGTCGGGGATCGAGCCGTCGGCGTTGCCCTGGCGGATCGCACCGACCGGCGTCAGGTCCTGGCCCAGATGCGCGGCCTCATCAGGCGTGGCGGTGGCCCACGCGCTGGCGTTCACGGTCACGGCCACGACGGCCGCCAGCGCGGCCCGGTGCATCGGCTTCATCCCTCTCTCCTCCTGACGCCGCCCTTCCTGGGCAGGCTGGCGCGGCTCTTGGCAGTCCGCTTGTGCGACGCACGGTAAGAGACGGGCGCGGAGGCGTCCTTGGCTGCTCGGCGCCGGTGCTTGGCGGCAGGGTCAGTCGCTCAGCGTGCCGAGGCGCGTGCCAGACGTCGATGCGAGCGTTTCTGCTCGCGGTACTGCACCGGGGTCATGTTCGACCAGCGCTTGAACGCGCGGTAGAAGGTGCTGGGCTCGGAGAAGCCGGTCAGGTAGACGATGTTCTCGATCGGCTCCTCGGTGCCGGCGAGCAGGCGCTTGGCGAGCGCGAAGCGGAAGTCCGACAGCAGTTCGGAGAAGCTGGTGCCGGCGCGCGACAGCTCGAAACGCAGGCGCCGCGTCGGCACGCCGAGTTCGTCGGCGACGTCCTCGAGCGTCAGCTGGTCGAGTTCGAGCCGCTGCGCGAACAGCTTCTGGATGCGCTCGATGAGATCGTGGCGGCGCAGCTTCGACAGGCGCCGTTCGGCGAGATCCTCGTGCAGCTTGAGCAGGTCCGGGTCCCAGCGCGGCGAGCGGTATTCGAGGATCGCCGGATCGAACCAGATCTCGCTTTCCGGCGCGCCGAAGCTGACCGGGCAGCCGAAGGTCTGGTCGTATTCGGCCTGGCCGGCGCGCTGGCTGCAGTGCAGGGCGACGCGCAGCGGCGCGAAGCGCTGCTCGGTGACGCTCTTGAGGAACTGGATCAGTTCGTAGACCACGCAGATTTCGGTATGGCGCAGCTGCGGCGCGTCGGCCGCGGTGCCCTTGACCAGCGCGCGCGCACCGTCGCCGTCGTTGACGACGCGCACGTTCAGCGCGTCGGACAGCAGGCGCAGGTACTTGAGTGCGCGCTCGACGCCTTCGCCGAGCGTGGCGCTGCTGAAGATCAGGTATTCGAGCACTTCGCCGTGGAACACCGGCAGGTGCTTGCACAGGTGCAGGCCGATCTCGGCATCGCCGGTGACGGCTTCGACGGTTTCCCAGAAGTAGGCCTGCAGCTGGTGCGGGGTGCGCATCTCGCGCAGCGGCAGTTCTTCGGCGTTGTAGCCTAGCCGCTCGTAGATGGCGTTGACCTTCAGGCCGGCGTTGACCATGCCGGTGTGAATGATCTCCAGGAAGTAACCCGAATCCCGCATGCGCGTGGTCCTATGGAAATGGTCCGAGGCTGTGCTGCCGATGCGACAGTTTGCCGAAATGACAACGCCAGGTCACGCTCGGGCAATGCCGCCCGGCAGGTGCACTGCTAGCGTCCGTCGCCATTACCCGCCGGCAGAGCGGGGTCATGGACGGGAGGAGCAAGGATGCGTTTGGCACGACACGCGTGGGTGCTGGCGCTCGCGGCGCCGGCGGCCGGCGCCGCTGACTGGCAGCTCGGCGACGTCAACTTCATGCTGAACAACCGCTTCAGCGCCGGCGCCGCGATCCGCATGCAGGACATCGACTACCGGCACCAGATCGGCAAGCTCAACGTGCCGGGCCAGCAGGATCTCTGCGCGGCCGACAACTGTCTGTCGCTGACCGGGGATCCGGCGCCGAACCAGCGCCTGATCGACGCCAGGGGCGCGTTCAGCGGCGTCAACGGCGACGACGGCGATCTCAACTACCGGCAGTACGACATCGTCGCCGCGACCACCAAGCTGTCGGCGGACCTGACGCTGACCTGGAACGACTGGACGGCGCGCGTGCGCGGCCTCGGCTTCTTCGATCCGGTCAACAACGATTTCGACGAGCGCCACAACGACACCACCTACCAGCCGCGCCGCACCGAGCGGCCGGAGCAGATCGACCGCCGCTACGCCGAGGGCGCGCGCCTCTACGATGCCTACGTGCAGTACGCCTTCACCTGGGGCGAGCGCCAGGGCACGGTGTCGGTCGGCAGTCAGACGGTGCGCTGGGGCGAGAGCACCTTCGTCGCGCTCAACAGCATCGCCGAGGTCAATCCGCCGGACTCGAACATCCTGCACATGCCGGGCTCCGAGTTCAGCGAGGTGTTCCAGCCGGTGCCGGTCGCGCTGCTGTCGTCGGATCTGTTCGACGGTGTTTCGGCGGAGGTCTTCTACCAGCTCGGCTGGCGGCGCACGCGGCCGGATGCGCGCGGCAGCTTCTACTCGGACAGCGATATCGCCGGCGGCGGCCGCTACGCGATGTTCAGCCTCGGCCAGCTCGGCGAGGACCCGGACGGCATCGGCCATCTGGCCGGCCCGCTCGGCTTGATCAGCGGCACCTCGGCGCGCATGCTCGCGCACGAGGGCCGCGCATCGAACGACGGCCAGTACGGCGTGCGCCTGAACTACTTCGCCGACTGGCTCAACGGCGGCACCGAACTGAGCCTCTACTACCTGAACTATCACTCGCGGCTGCCGTACGCCTCGGCGTACGCCGCCGACGATTCCTGCACGCGCGACGTGAGCAACGTGGTCAGCGCGTACTTCGCCTGCAACGGATTCAACGGCACGCTGCCGCTGCCCCGGCCGCGGCCCGGCGATCCGCGCGGCGAGCCGCTGCCGATTGACACCATCCGCCTCGCGCTCGAATACCCCGAGGACATCCACCTGTTCGGCGTCAGCTTCAACACCAACGTCGGCTCGTGGTCGCTGGCCGGCGAATACGCGTTCCGCGACAACCTGCCGGTGCAGATCCAGCTGACCGACGTGATCTTCACCGCCGCGCAGCCGGCGTTTCCGGCGCAGCAGTACTCGGTGACGCCGAACGGCCTCAACGATCTCATCAACCTGCTGCCGACCGGCAGCGGCGGCCTCGGCGACATCGTCGAACTGCTCGGCTCGACCTTCCCGTCGGCCGACGTCGCGGTGCCGAGCTTCATCAAGTCCTACCGCCACCTCGGCCGCATCGAGGCCGGCCAGTACGTGCGCGGCTACGAACGTCTCAAGGTCGGCCAGCTCGACCTGACGGCGATCCGCGCGTTCTCGGAGAACCCGTTCGGTGCCGACCAGATCATCCTGATCAGCGAGCTTGGCCTGACGCATGTGGTCGACATGCCGCGGCACGGCCAGATCCAGTTCGAGGGCTCCGGCGCCGGCCGCACGCACCACAGCCCGGGCGCCGACGGCACCGGCACCGCCGACGGCGAGCCCGACCCGCGCCGCCTCAATCCGACGCAGCAGAACCGCGGCTTCGCCGATTCGTTCGCCTGGGGGCTGCGCTTTGCGCTGCGCGCCGAGTACAACGACCTGCTGTTCGGCTGGAACTTCAAGCCGACGCTCGGCTATTTCTGGGACATCGGCGGCATCGCGCCGTCGCCGATGCAGAACTTCGTCGAGGGCCGCAAGGAGATCGCCGCCGGCACCGACATCAACTTCACTGAAGGTCTCAGCGCCCGCGTGCTCTACCAGTGGTACACGGGCGGCGGCGGCTACAACACGCGCCGCGACCGCGACAATCTCGCGCTGAGCTTCAGCTACGCGTTCTGAGGCGTCGTCGCCGCCGCTGCCGCGCGGCCGCCGCCGGGCGCCGCGCAAAGAAAAAGGGGCCGCGCGGCGGCCCCTTTTTTGTGCGACGGCGGCGTCGGCCGCCGGTCTTTACTCCATCACCTTCAGCTCGACGCGACGGTTGTTCTCGCGGCCCTGCTCGGTGTCGTTGCTCTCGATCGGCTGGCTCTCGCCGTAGCCGACCGGCGACATGCGCGCGGCGGCGACGCCGTGCTCGGCGAGGAAGGCCTTGACCACGCGCGCGCGGCGCTCGGAGAGGCCCTGGTTGTAGGCGTCCGAGCCGATGTTGTCGGTGTGGCCCTGGATCTCGACCTTGACGTCCGGATAGGCCTGCAGCGTCTCGGCGACCTGCGCGAGCACGGTCTTGGCGTCGTCGGTCAGGCGGTCGGAGTCGAACTCGAACTTCACGCCCTTGAGCACGAAGCGCTTGTCGACCGCGCAGCCGTTGGCGTCGACCTGTTCGCCCGCCTTCGGCGTGCGGCAGTCGCCGACCAGCGCGCAGCCGTTGGCGAGCACCTTGGCGCCGGCCGGGGTGTGCGGGCATTCGTCGACCGTGTCGAGCACGCCGTCGCCGTCGCCGTCGAGCGGGCAACCCTTGTCGTCGACCTGCATGCCGGCCGGCGTGTCCGGGCACTGGTCGGCGCGATCCGGCACGCCGTCGGCGTCGGCGTCGGCCTCGCAGCCGTTGGCGTCGACCACGGCGCCGGCCGGGGTGTTCGGGCACTGGTCGGCGTCGTTCGGCACGCCGTCGTTGTCATCGTCCGCGGACGTGATCGCCGCGATCTCGGCGCCGCTGTCCTGCGCCTGTTCCTCGGGCAGACCGAACGGGAACAGCAGGCCGAGGTTGTAGACGCCCTCGGCGAAGTTCGAATCCTTGCCCTTGGCGCCGGTCGGTTCGCTGCCCTTGGCATCGGTCCGGTAGCGCGCCTCGGCGCGAATCATGATGTGGCGCGTGACCGGCTGCAGGTAGCCGAGGCCGACGTCGAACACGGTCGAGTCGTAGTTGGCGCGCGGGCCGGGCAGGTCGCTGGTGTGGCCGACCATCAGCGACACCACGCCGAACAGGTTCGGCAGCGTCTGCGACGGGAAGAACAGCGCGCTGGCGCCGTAGCCGTTGAGCTCGGCGCTGCCGCCGCCGCTCTTGGCGTCCATCGTCGAGTAGAAGCCGGTCGCTTCGACCGTCAGGCCCCAGGTCAGCTTCTTGCCGACCGAGAGGATGCCGCCGAGACCGCCGTCGGTGCCGCGGTCGCTGTCCGAATCGGTGTACGAGAACATCGGCGAGACGTACCACGGCGTGCCTTCGAGTCCGCGCGGGCCTCTCTCGCCGTCATCCTGTGCCCAGCCCTGGCCGGCGCCGAGCAGCGCGCACAGCAGGCCGATTACCTTGAGTCCCTTCATGGCATTCCCCCATTGATTTCGTTTTGAGAATCGCTCCGCTGGACTATAGCAGCGCCTCCGGCGGGCCGCCGCGCTGCGCGCGGACCACGCGACGGGCGCGGCGGCAACGTATAATCCCGGCCCTTTTCCCCTTGAAGACACGCATCCGCAATGGAAGCGCATCAGTTACGCAATGAGGTGACGGCCCTGCAGGCGCGTTTCGACGCGCTGCGGGGCTATCTTTGACTACGAAACCAAGCGCGATCGCCTGGTCGAAGTCAACGCCGAGCTTGAGCGCGGCGAAGTCTGGAACAACCCCGAATACGCCCAGAACCTGGGCCGCGAGCGCGCCAAGCTCGAGGACGTGATCCGGCCGATCGAATCGGCCGACAACGGTCTCAAGGACGCGCTCGACCTGCTCGATCTCGCCGAGGCCGAGGCCGACCAGGCCACCGTCGACGAGGTCGCGCGCGACGTCGCCCGCTTCGAGAAGATGGCGGCCGACATGGAGTTCCGCCGCATGTTCAGCGGCGAGCTCGACGACGCCAACGCCTATCTCGACGTGCAGGCCGGCTCCGGCGGCACCGAGGCCCAGGACTGGGCCGAGATGCTGGCGCGCATGTACATCCGCTGGGCCGAGAGCAAGGGCTTCAAGGTCGAGCTGATGGAACGCTCGGATGGCGAAGTCGCCGGCATCAAGTCGGCGACGCTGTATATCCAGGGACCGTATGCCTACGGCTGGCTGCGCACCGAGACCGGCGTGCACCGCCTGGTGCGCAAGTCGCCGTTCGACTCGGGCAACCGCCGCCACACCTCGTTCGCCGGCGTGTTCGTCGCGCCGGAAGTCGACGACGACATCGACATCGAGATCAATCCGGCGGACCTGGAAGTCGCGACCTACCGCTCGTCCGGCGCCGGCGGCCAGCACGTCAACAAGACCGAGTCGGCGATCCGCATCAAGCACGTGCCGAGCGGCATCGTCGTCGCCTGCCAGACCGAGCGCAGCCAGCACGCCAACCGCGACCGCGCGATGAAGATGCTCAAGGCGCGTCTGTACGAGCAGGAAATCCAGAAGCGCAACGCGCAGAAGCAGGCGCTCGAGGATTCCAAGAGCGACATCGAGTGGGGCAGCCAGATCCGCTCGTACGTGCTCGATCAGTCGCGCATCAAGGATCTGCGCACCGGCGTCGAGATCGCCGACACGCAGAAAGTGCTGGACGGTCACCTCGACCCGTTCATCGAGGCGAGCCTCAAGCAAGGATTGTGAGAATGAGCGAAGAGCAGAAGCCCGCGACCGCGGCCGCCGAGGGCGCAGTGCCCGTCGACGAGAACTACGTCATTGCCGCCCGCCGCGACAAGCTCGACAAGCTGCGCGCCGCCGGCAACGCCTACCCGAACACCTTCCGCCGTGACACGCTGGCCGAGCACCTGCACGGCTTCTACGGCGAGCGCGACGCGGCGTCGCTGGAAACCGAGACGCAGATGTTCGCGCTCGCCGGCCGCCTGATCGCCAAGCGCGTGATGGGCAAGGCCAGCTTCGGCCAGCTGCAGGACATGTCCGGCCGCATCCAGATCTTCGTGCAGCAGAACGCGGTCGGCGCCGAGGCCTACGACGCGTTCAAGCACTACGACGTCGGCGACATCGTCGGCGTGCGCGGCACTGTGTTCAAGACCAGGACCGGCGAGCTGTCGGTCAAGGCGCAGACGGTCGAACTGCTGGTCAAGGGCATCCGCCCGCTGCCGGAGAAGTGGGCCGGTCTGACCGACACCGAGATCCGCTACCGCCAGCGCTATGTCGACCTGATCGTCAATCCGGAGGTCAAGCGCACCTTCGAGAAGCGCGGCCAGGCGGTGCGCTTCATCCGCAACTTCCTCGACACGCTCGGCTTCGTCGAGGTCGAGACGCCGATGCTGCAGCCGATCCCGGGTGGCGCGACGGCGCGCCCGTTCATCACGCATCACAACGCGCTCGACCGCGATCTGTACCTGCGCATCGCGCCGGAGCTGTTCCTCAAGCGCCTGGTGGTCGGCGGCTTCGAGAAGGTCTACGAGATCAATCGCAACTTCCGCAACGAGGGGCTGTCGACGCGGCACAACCCCGAGTTCACGATGCTGGAGTTCTATCAGGCCTACGCCGATTACCAGGACGCGATGGATCTGGTCGAGACGCTGATCCGCGATCTGACGCTGTCCGTCAACGGCGGCGGCAAACTCCGGTATCAGGATCGCGAATACGATCTCGGGCAGCCGTTCAAGCGCATCTCGATGCTCGACGCCGTCATCGAATACGCGACGCTGGCGCCTGGCGCCGTCGAGACCCTGAGCGGCTGCGAGCCGCTCGACGCCGCCGAGCTGCGCAAGCTCAACGAGGTCTACATGCAGCAGGTGCTCGGCGCCTGGGGCGTCAAGACCAAGGGCATGGGACCGGGCAAGCTGCTGACGGAGATCTTCGAGAAGACCGTCGAGCCGAACCTGTTCGACCCGACCTTCATCACCGAGTATCCGACCGAAGTCTCGCCGCTGGCGCGCCGCAACGACGACAACCCGGACGTCACCGACCGCTTCGAGTTCTTCATCGGTGGCCGCGAGGTCGCCAACGGCTTCTCGGAGCTCAACGACGCCGACGACCAGGCCGCGCGCTTCAAGGCCCAGGTCGCCGCCAAGGACGCCGGCGACGACGAGGCGATGGTCTACGACGCCGACTACATCCGCGCGCTCGAGTACGGCCTGCCGCCGACCGCCGGCGTCGGCATCGGCATCGATCGCCTGGTGATGTTCCTGACCGATTCGCCGAGCATCCGCGACGTGCTGCTGTTTCCGCAGATGCGGCCCGAAGCGTAGGGCTTCGCGGCGGCAGACGCGTACGCCGCTTCGAGCGGGTGGGCGGCGGGCGGCAGGAGGCGGGGCCTGGCCCCGCCGGCTGATCCGGCAGACCCGGTCCCTGACCCGGTCTGCCGTCCCTGACGCACGGCCGCCGCAGCGTCCCGCGCCCTGAGGCCGGAGCCTGCGCGGCATGCGGCCCGGCGCACTCGGGGCCCGCGCCGCGCGGCGGCGCAAACGAATGAAGCCGGCGCCGCGCCATGGCCGGCCCGGCAAGCGAACGAGGAGCGGATGGATCGTCAGCTGCGCATCTGGATCATCGCCTCCGCCGCGATCATCGCGATCGGTCCGTTCTCGATCGACATGTACCTGCCGAGCTTTCCGGCGCTGCAGGCGCATTTCGGCGCCGACGCGGCCGCCGTGCAGGCGACGCTGTCGGCCTTCTTCATCGGCCTGGCGATCGGCCAGCTCGTCTACGGTCCGCTCGCCGACCGCTACGGGCGGCGCAAGCCGCTGCTGTTCGGCATGGCGGTCTACGCGCTGGCCTCGGCGGGCTGCATCTTCGCCCCGAGCATCGAAGGACTCGTGCTGCTGCGTTTCGTGCAGGCGCTCGGCGGCTCGGCCGGCATGGTCATCGTCCGCGCGATGGTGCGCGATCGCTTCCCGCCGCAGCAGATGGCGCAGGTGCTGTCGGCGATGATGGCGGTGATGGGCATCGCCCCGGTGCTGGCGCCGACCATCGGCGGGCAGGTCTTCCACGCCTTCGGCTGGCAGGGCATCTTCGCGGCGCTGACGCTGTTCGGCGCGTTCTGCATGCTGCTCGCCGCGCGCGTGCTGCCGGAGACCATCGCCCAGCGTCGCGCGCATGGCGTCGCCGAGGTCGCACGCAGCTACCTGCACCTGCTCGGCCATCGCCGCTTCATGGGCTATGCGCTGGCCGGCGGCACCGCGCAGGGCGCGATGTTCGCGTACATCTCGGTCGCCGCCTTCGTCTTCATCGACGCCTACCAGCTGAGCCCGCTGCATTTCTCCTGGCTGTTCGGCATGAACGCCGCCGGGCTGATCGTCGCCTCGCAGCTCAACGCGCTGGCGCTGCGGCGCCTGCCGGCGCAGCGCGTGATGCGCCGCGCGCTGGTCAGCAGCGCCGGCGCCAGCTGCGTGCTGCTGCTCGACGCCGTGACCGGCTTCGGCGGTCTCGCCGGCATCGTCGTGCCGCTGTTCTTCGCGATCGCCAGCCTCGGCTTCTCGTTCCCGAACGCGACCGCGGCAGCGATGGCGCCGTTCGGCGATCGCGCCGGCATCGCCTCGGCGCTGCTCGGCACGCTGCAGTTCACCATCGCCGCCGTCACCGGCGCGATCGCCGGCGCGCTGCACGATGGCACGCCGGTGCCGATGGGCGCGGTGATGGCGGCCTGCGGCATCACCGCGGTGACGCTGGTGCACGTGCTGGTGCCGAAGGTCCAGGCCGACGGCACCTGAGCGCTCCGGCGCGGGCCGCTCAGGCGCGGCCGCGGGCGCGGTACTCGGCCGGCGCGTTCGGCACCACGTCCGGCAGCGTGCCGTCGCGGTTGCGTGTCTGCCGCGGAAAAACACTGAACTGGTTGAGGCGCAGGCGCACGTGCTGCTGCGGACGCAGGGTCTGCGTGTCGTAGTGCAAATGCGGCACCTCGATCTCGATCGCCTGGCCGGATGCGGTCACCGCCTCGCAGCGCAGGATCGGGCCGGTGCGCTGCGTGCTGCGGATGACCGCGTCGAAGCCGGGCGCGCCCGGCTCGGTGACGCGCAGGTCGCCGGGCCGCACGTAGACGTCGACCGGGCCGGAGCCGTGCAGGCTGGCGGTGACGATCGGCGTGTCCTGGCCGTCGACGTAGACCTCGCGGCCGCGCACCTCGCCCGGCAGCACGTTGGTATTGCCGAGGAAGTCGAACACGAACGGCGTCGCCGGCTGCTCGTAGACCTCGTCGGTGGTGCCGACCTGCTCGATGCGGCCGCGATTCATGACGACGACGCGGTCGGCGAGTTCGAGCGCCTCCTCCTGGTCGTGCGTGACGAAGATCGTGGTCACGCCGGTCTTGTCGTGCAGCTGGCGCAGCCAGCGGCGCAGGTCCTTGCGCACCTTGGCGTCGAGCGCACCGAACGGCTCGTCGAGCAGCAGCACGCGCGGCTCGATCGCCAGCGCGCGCGCCAGTGCCACGCGCTGGCGCTGGCCGCCCGACAGCTGCGCCGGATAGCGCTGGTCGAGGCCGCCGAGCTGCACCAGTTCGAGCAGCTCGCGGGCCCGTTCGCGGATGAGCGCTTCCGGCGGCCGCTCGCGACGTTCGCGCACGCGCAGGCCGAAGGCGACGTTGTCGAGCACCGTCATGTGCTTGAACAGCGCGTAGTGCTGGAACACGAAGCCGACGCGGCGCTCGCGGATCGGGCGCCCGGCCATGTCCTCTTCGCCGAACACGATCGCGCCGCGGTCGGGAAACTCCAGGCCGGCGATCACGCGCAGCAGCGTGGTCTTGCCCGAGCCCGACGGGCCGAGCAGGGCGACCAGCTCGCCGGAGGCGATGTCGAGATCGACGCCGCCGAGCGCGGGGAAGCTGCCGAAGGCCTTGTGGATGCCGCGAACTTTGATTTCCATGTGCATCGATTCCGCTGGTTTTGAAAATCCGCGCCGGTGAGGCGATCGGCCGGACGTCCAGTGAGTGTCCGGACCGCCGAACGGCGCGGTGCCTGTCGGGACGACATCAGTGGCGACGGGTCGCCACGAGTTCGTCGCCGTGCCGCCATTCGAGATAGGCCTTGAGGCCGAGCGTCACCAGCGCCAGCAGCGCCAGCAGCGAAGCCACGGCGAACGCGGCCGAGAACTGGTATTCGTTGTAGAGGATCTCGACGTGCAGCGGCATGGTGTTGGTCTGGCCGCGGATGTGGCCGGAGATCACGCTGACCGCGCCGAACTCGCCCATCGCCCGCGCGTTGCAGAGCAGCACGCCGTAGAGCAGGCCCCAGCGGATGTTCGGCACGGTGACGCGCCAGAAGGTCTGCCAGCCGCTGGCGCCGAGCGACAGCGCCGCCTGCTCGTATTCCGTGCCCTGTTCGTGCATCAGCGGGATCAGCTCGCGGGCGATGAACGGGAAGGTCACGAAGATCGTCGCCAGCACGATGCCCGGCACCGCGAACGCGACCTTGATGCCGTGCTCCATCAGCCACGGCCCGGCCCAGCCCTGCGCGCCGAAGATCAGGATGTAGATCAGGCCGGCGACCACCGGCGAGACCGAGAACGGCAGGTCGATCAGCGAGATCAGCAGCGACTTGCCGCGGAACTCGAACTTGGTGATCGCCCAGGCCGCGGCGACGCCGAACACCAGGTTCAGCGGCACGGTGATCGCGGCGGTCAGCAGCGTCAGCCGGATCGCCGCCAGCGCGTCGGGCTCGACGAGCGCGGCGAAGTAGGCCGATACGCCGTTGCGCAGCGCTTCGACGAACACCGCGATCAGCGGCAGGAACAGGAAGCCGAGCAGGAACAGCAGCGCCACCGCGGTCAGCGTCCAGCGCACCCACGGCGCCTCGGTGACCGCCGCGTTGCGCCGCATCAGCGGCCCCTGCTTGAATTCCGGCGGCAGGCGCGGCGGGTCCTGCAGCGTCGCATCGGTGATGGTACTCATGCGGGCGTACTCGAAGCGTGGGTCTGGCCGTCCGTGGCGCGACGGCGGTTCCTGAACGGGCTCCGGCCCGGCGTCCGGTTCACCCGGCACGACCTTGCGTCATGCCGGGCGAGGCCGAACGCCCCGCGGCCGCGCGCTCGGCGGCGCGATGGTTCAGCGCACATGCGCGTGTCTCCGCCTCGCCCAGGCCTGCAGGCCGTTGATGACGAGCAGCAGCGCGAACGACAGGATCAGCATCGCGCTCGCCACTGCGGTGGCGCCGGCGTAGTCGAATTCTTCGAGCTTGATGATGATCAGCAGCGGCGCGATCTCCGAGACCATCGGCAGGTTGCCGGCGATGAAGATCACCGAACCGTATTCGCCGACCGCGCGTGCGAACGCGAGCGCGAAGCCGGTCAGCGCGGCGGGCAGCACGGTCGGCAGGATCACGCGCGTGACGGTCTGCCAGCGATTGGCGCCGAGCGAGGCGGCGGCTTCCTCCAGCTCCTTCTCGGCGTCCTGCAGGACCGGCTGCACGGTGCGCACGACGAACGGCAGGCCGATGAAGGTGCAGGCGATGATGATGCCGAGCGGCGTGTACGCAACCTTGATGCCGAGCGGTTCGAGATACTGGCCGATCCAGCCGTTGCCGGCGTAAAGCGCCGTCAGGGCGATGCCGGCGACCGCGGTCGGCAGCGCGAACGGCAGATCGATGACGGCGTCGAAGAAGCGTTTGCCGGGAAACTCGTAGCGCACGAAGACCCAGGCGATCAGCGGCCCGAACACGGCGTTGATCGCCGCGCCGGCCAGCGCCGCGCCAAAGCTCAGCTTCAGCGCGGCGAGCACGCGCGGCGAGCTGACGACGTGCCAGTAGCCTTCGGCGCCGAGCCCGGCGGCGTGGACGAACACGCCGGCGAGCGGGATCAGGACGAGCAGGCTCAGGTACAGCAGGGTGTAGCCGAGGGTCAGGCCGAAACCGGGAATCACGGTTCGGGTGCGGGATCGGACAATGGCGCTCATGAGATGGAACTCGTGACGGACGGAACGAAGGCGGCGCCGGGCGCGCCGCCGCCGCGCAGCGCTGCGTGAGGACGGCGATCAGCGCTGTGCATAGATCTGGTCGAACACGCCGCCGTCGGCGAAATGCGTGGCCTGGGTCTTCGGCCAGCCGCCGAAGGCTTCGGCGACGGTGAAGGCCTGCACCGCCGGGAAGCGCTCGGCGTGCTTCTGCAGCACCGCCTCGTCGACCGGACGCAGGTCGTTGCGGGCGATGATTTCCTGGCCGGCCGGGCTGAAGTGGAATTCGAGATAGGCGCGCGCCAGCTGCTCGTGTCCCTTCCTGGCGGCGACCTTGTCGACCACGGCGACCGGGTTGTCGGCGCGCACGGAGAGCGACGGCACGACGACCTCGAAGCGGTCGGCGCCGAGTTCCTTCTGGATCAGGCGGATTTCGTTCTCGAAGGTCAGCAGCGCGTCGCCGATGCCGCGCTGGGCGAAGGTCGTGGTCGCGCCGCGGCCGCCGGTGTCGAGTACCGGCACGTTGGCGAACAGCCGGGTCACGAACGCGCGCGCCGCGGTGTCGTTGCCGCCGGGCTGCCGGCGCGCGTACTGCCACGCCGCGAGATAGCTGTAGCGGCCGTTGCCGGAGGTTTTCGGATTCGGGATCACGACCTGCACGCCGGGCCTGACGAGATCGCTCCAGTCGCGGATGGCCTTCGGGTTGCCCTTGCGCACGAGGAACAGGATCGGCGACCACGACGGGCTGGCGCCGTGCGGGAACTGGTTCGCCCAGTCGCGCGACAGCACGCCGGCCTTGGCGATCGCGTCGATGTCGAGCGGGTTGTTCATCGTCACCACATCGGCCTCCAGCCCGTCGATCACCGAGCGCGCCTGCTTGCTGGAGCCGCCGTGCGACTGGTCGATGCCGACGCTCGTGCCGGTCCTGGCCTTCCAGTCGGCGACGAACGCCGGATTGAAGTCGCGGTAGAAGTTGCGGGCGACGTCGTAGGACACGTTGAGCAGCGGCGTGTCGGCCTGCGCGAACGGCGCGGCAAGGCCGAGCGCGGCGGCGGCGAGGGTGCGGATCCAGATTTTCATGGCGGGGGTTCGGAAGGGACGGATCGGTTCAGACGAAACGCAGCTCGTCGGCGCCGTACTGGCGTTCCTGCGGCTGCAGCGGCCGGGCCAGCGGATAGCGCCGACGATCCAGCCAGCGGGTGTTGCTGAGCCAGAGCCCGTCGACCTCGGCGCCGTGCGCGCGGTTGACGAGCACGATGCGGCGCAGGCGCTGGTCGAGCAGCGCCAGCTTGTTCTCGGCCTTGAGGCCGTGTTCGAGCACCTGGATGAAGGCGTAGTCGCTGAGCAGGCCGGGGTGACGCTGCGCCAGCGGCCGCAGCACGTCGCTGACGAAGTGCCAGGTATCCGATTTGCCGGCGACGCGCGTTTCGAGCTTGAGCGTGCCGTTGTGCATCAGCCAGACGCCATCGACGATCTTGAACGGATGCACGTTGTCGATGCCGCTGCCGCCGCGAGTCTGGCGGCGCAGATGCAGGACGTACTCGGCGCTGCGGTAGGCGCGCTCGATGTCGATCAGTTCGTCGACGTCGACCCGCGCGCGCTTCTCGATCAGCACGCGGCCGCCGTCGTCGAAGCCCATCAGGCCCCAGCCTTCGCCGTTGTGCACGGCGGCGGCGGCGAGCAGATCGGCGGGAATCTCGGCGCCGGCGGGTTTGTGGATGATCAGGCACATCGGCGTCAGCCCAGTTTCGCCACCAGCACTTCGGTGGCCTTGAAGATCGCCAGCACATCGCTGCCGATGCGCAGCGGCAGGCGTTCGACCGAGCTGGTGGTGACGACCGCGCTGATGATGCCGGCCGGGGTCTCGACCTCGATCTCCGACATCACCGGGCTGCGATGGATCGCGACGATGCTGCCCTTGAACTGGTTGCGGGTGTTGATGGCGGTGACGCTCACGGACGGACTCCGGTCGGGGGATGCGAAGAAAGGCCAGCGGCTACGCGGCCTGGTCGCCGATCTTGGCGATCAGCACCTCGGTGGCCTTGAACAGCGCCAGCGCGCTGTCGCCGATGCGCAGCTTGAGGCGGTCGATCGAGCTGGTCGTGATGACGGCGCTGATGATGCCGGCCGGCGTCTCGATTTCGACTTCGGACACGACCGGGCCGCGGTTGATCGAGACGACGCTGCCCTTGAACTGGTTGCGGGTGTTGATGGCGGTGACGGACATGGGGGAGTGCTCCATGGTGGATTCGAGAAGGGCGGCGGGGCGGTCGCGTGCGTGCGGCCGTCCCGCCCACCACCGGGGTGCGCTAGTTCTTCAGATAGATCTGGTCGAAGACGCCGCCGTCGGCGAAGTGCGTCGCCTGCGCCCGGGTCCAGCCGCCGAAGTCGGCGATCGTGACCAGGCTCAGCTTCGGGAACTGGTCGGCGTAGCGGGCCGCCACCGCCGGATTGGTCGGACGGTAGTGATTCTTGGCGATGATCTCCTGCGCCGCGTCGGTGTACAGGTACTGCAGATAGGCCTCGGCGACCTTGCGCGTGCCCTTGCGCTCGACGTTCTTGTCGATCACTGCGACCGGCGGTTCGGCGAGGATCGACAGCGACGGCGCGACGATCTCGAACTTGTCGGCGCCGAACTCCTCGAGCGACAGGAAGGCCTCGTTCTCCCAGGCCAGCAGCACGTCGCCGATGCCGCGCTGCACGAAGGTCGTGGTCGCGCCGCGGGCGCCGGTATCGAGCACCGGCGCGTTCTTGAACAGGGCCTTGATGTACTCGCGCGCCTTGGCGTCGTCGCCGTTGTGCTTCTTCAGCGCGTAGGCGTAGGCGGCGAGGTAGTTCCAGCGCGCGCCGCCGGAGGTCTTCGGATTCGGCGTGACGACGCTGACGCCCGGCTTCACGAGATCGTCCCAGTCCTTGATCTTCTTGGGGTTGCCCTTGCGCACGAGGAAGACGATCGTCGAGGTGTACGGCGACGAGTTGTGCGGCAGGCGCGACTGCCAGTTCGCCGGCAGGGCCTTGGCGTTCCTGGCGATCGCGTCGATGTCGGCGGCCAGCGCCAGCGTCACGACGTCGGCATCGAGGCCGTCGATGACGGCGCGCGCCTGCTTGCCCGAGCCGCCGTGCGACTGCTGGATCGTCACCGTGTCGCCGGTCTTGACCTTGTAGTCGGCGGCGAACGCGGCATTGACGGCCTTGTACAGCTCGCGGGTCGGATCGTAGGAGACGTTCAGCAGCTGGTAGCTGGCGGCGAACGAAGTCGCCGGCACGGCGACGGCCAGCGCGGCCGCGGCGAGGATTTTCTTGATCATGACAAGCTCCTGGCGTTCGTCGGGTTCAGAACGCGATCTGGAAACGGGTGAGCAGCAGTTTTTCGTCTTCGCGGTCACCGCTCGCGGCGCCGCCGTCGAAGCCGGTCTGCGCGTAGCTCAGGGCGACCTTCAGGTTGTTGACCGGATACCAGTTGGCGCCGGCCGCCCAGGTCGTGGCCTTGCTCGCCGACTTGCTCGGGTCGGCGAAGATCGGGAAGGCGTCGTCGTCGATGTCGAGCACGCCGTAGCGCGCGACCAGCTCCCAGGCGCCGAAGCCGCCCTTGTCGATCGGGTTCTTCGGCTTGCCCAGGCCCGAGAAGCTGGCGTCCTCGCCGGTCAGGACGTAGCTGGCGACCGCCTGCCAGGCCTTGTTGTCGAGCTTCTCGCGGCTGGCGCCGAGCACCACTTCCTGGCGCGCGACGATGTACTCGGCGAGCAGGCCGAAGCCGTTGCGGTAGAAGTACGCCTGCGGGCTGATGCGCGTTTCGGCGCCGTCGTAGCCGACCGTGCTGCCGGTCGCCGCCCGATAGCTGAAGAAGGTGTTCTGGCCCGGCGAACGGTACTTGAGCTGCGTCGCTTCGGCGCTGCCCTGCTTGTCGCCATACGAGGCGCCGACGCCGAAGCCCAGACCCTGGAAGAAGCCCGGGTCGTTCTTGAACGGCTCGGCGAACAGGCGCGCGGCGAGTTCCTTGCGGTTGTCGCTGTCCGGCTGCTGCTTGCCGTCGCGGCCGTCCGGCGCGCCATTGAACACGCCGATCGCGTAGCTCGTGGTGCCCGACAGGAACGTGCCGCCGAGCTGCACACCGTAGTCGCGGTTCGGGCCGAGTTCGTTCGGAAAGCCGCGTTCGTTGAACTCGATCGCGGCGCTGGCCTGCAGGTTCTCGAGCACGACCGGCGCCTTGAACTTGCCGGCGCGGATGTTGAAGGCCGGCGACAGGCGCAGTTCGCCGTAGACGTCGGAGACCGTCGCACTGTCCGGCGCGAAGTTCGGCTGGATGCGGAAGAACAGCGACTTGCCGAGCGTCAGCTCGAAGGTCGGCTCGACGCGGCGCAACAGGAAGCCGTCGTTAGTGCGCGGTGCCTGATCGCCGAAGTACCAGCGGCTGTCGGCCTGCAGCAGGCCGCGGAACTTGAATTCGTAGTCGCCCTTGGCCGACTTGATGCTGAAGCCTTTCTCGCTGGCCGACACGGTCGCCGCGGCTTTGGCCCTGGCGTCGCTTTCTTCCTTCTGGATCTCGAGCTGGCGCTCGAGCACGCGGATGCGCTGGTCGAGCTGTTCGGTGCTCGGCGCCTCCTGGGCCTGGGCGCCGACCGCCGCCGCCAGCAGCGGCACGACGCTGAGCCGCGGAATGCTCCGCTTGATGTGCGTATTGAGGTGCTTCGGCATGAACGCGACTCCCTGGTCACGAGGTCTGAAAGTGCGCACATGCTGCCGGGCCGAAGTCGGCCAGTAAAAGAATATGTGGAGACTTTTATAGTTCTGTAAGTTTTAAGAGTGCCAATGGAACACCCGCTCCGGCGTCCGCAGCGGTCTGCGCCGTGGCGGCGGTGATCGAGGGTGGTTTCGGCCGCAGCGGCCGATTCGCGGCCTGCGCGGCCGGTTTCAGGCTGGGCCGCGGGGCAGGGCGTGGTCGCGCGCCGGATCGTCGCCGCGCGGCGCCGGGCGTGGTGCCGGGCACGGCGCCGGGGAGGGTGCCGGCGGGGCGGCAAGTGTGCGGACCGTCGGACGCGGGGCCGGCCGGCCGGTTCCGCCGCTTGCCGCGGGCCAGGCGCGCGGCTGCGGCGAGCGCTTCAGTAGCGCGGCACGCCGGGGTCGACGTCGGTCGACCACGCGTCGATGCCGCCGGCGACGCTGGCGACGTCGGCGAAGCCGTTCTTTTCCAGGAAGCGGCCCGCCATTTCCGAACGCACGCCGTGGTGGCACAGCACGGCGATCGGCGCCGCCGGGTCGAGCTCGCCGAGCCGCTGCGGCAGCTCGTGCATCGGCATGTGCCGGGCGCCGGCGATCGCCGCGAGGGCGAGTTCGTCGGCGCTGCGCACGTCGATCAGCGTGACGGCCTGCGCCGCCAGCTGCGCTTTCAGTTCGGTGACGGAAATGATCTTCATGGCGGCAGTGTAGGGCGGGCGCGTGCGATGCCGGTAGGGGGCGTTCGGCGCGGCGGCCGCGCGGCTACTCGACGCGGAAACGCACGACGCCGATCAGCTGGTCGCTCTGCGTGACCACACGCACTTCCCAGCGTCCGCGCGGATCGGGCGGGAACGCGGTCTTGTGCGTCCAGGTCCGGTAGCCGGATTCGCGGCTGCCGCGGATCTCGATCGGAATGCTGTCGATCAGCCGGCCTTCGTGCCACCACTGGTGGACAATGCGTTCCTCGACGCCGCGCGGTGCGTGGATCGGCGTCCACACGTAGAGGCCGTCATCGCGCAGCGCGTCGGCGCCGAGCCGCTCGACGGCCGGGCCGGCGCCGCGGTGCTCGGCATCGAGCGTCTGCGTGGCATGGGCGTCGTAGACGCGCAGCGTCGACGGCGGAATCGCGAAGCGCAGCGCGCTGAGCGTGCCGGCGAGCAGCAGCGCGCCGGCGAGCGCGGCCGGCCAGCGCAGCCAGCGCCCGCACGGCAGCGCCGCAGCGAAGGCCGGCAGCGACAGCAGCGCGGCGGCGCCGATCGCCAGCCACAGGCTGGTCGCGGTGGTGATCTGCCACAGCATCGGCGCCGCCGTCAGCACGGTCGTGAAGCCGGCCGCGGCGTGAAAGCTCCACAGCAGGGGCCGGCTGACGACGACGCGGCCGAAGTACAGCGGGTCGATCATCGACACCAGCGAGAAGGCGGCGAGCAGCAGCACGAACAGCGGCTGCGTGCTGGTCCAGGTGGTCGTCGCCAGGAAGAACGGCAGCGTGAAGAAGAAGGACTCCTGGTGCAGCGCCTGCAGCAGGTAGCGCAGCAGCGCCGGCGAGTAGCGCGCCCAGCGGCCGCGCTCGGCGAGGCGCATCCAGTACGGTTCGGTCAGCGCCGCCAGCCACGACAGCGGCAGCAGGATCACCAGCATCTGCGCGACTTTCTCCTGGCGCTGGATCAGCAGCAGGCTGGCGACGCCGGCGAGAAAGCTGCCCAGCGCGACGAGATGCTTGTAGCGCGCCCACAGCGCGGCGAGCCGCGCGCGGGCGTCGAAGCGGGCGTTCATGAGTCCTGCGTCGGCGCCGCTTGCGGATGCACGAGGTTGGCCAGCTCGGTGCGGCTGTAGACGCCGAGCTTGCGGTAGACGCGGTACAGGTGATTGGCGACCGTCGACGGCGCCACGCCGATCTTCTTCGCCGCCTGCTTGAACGACAGGCCCTGCGCGACGCAGTAGACGATCTCGCGCTCGCGCGCGGTCAGGCGGTCGAGCGGTCCGGCCGGCCACATGACGACCAGGTAGAGATCGCTGAGCCGCTCGCAGCGCACCATCAGGTCCGCGTACGGCGCGATCTCGCCGGGCGCCGGCAGCGCGAACGGCAGGCGCTGCGGCTCGCGGTTCGGCAGGCGCTCGTCGAGCAGGTCGAGAAACCGCGGCTGGGCCTCGTGGAAGATGCCGGCGCCGTCGACCACCGCGCCGGCCGCGCCCGGCGGACGGTCCGCGTGCGTGCGCGCCAGGTGCAGGAAGAACGAGTGCGAGGCGGCGTTGAACAGGTGATAGATGACGCGCTTCTGGCGCTGCCGGTCGAGCTCGCTGAACGGCGCGTCGCGGTCGCGCCGGTACAGCGTCAGCAGCGAATACAGGCCGCTGCGCCGGTCGAGATGGCCGGTCGACAGGATGCGGTGGATGCCGTACGGCGCGAAGGTGCTCGCGTACAACTCGGAGGCGAAGAATTCGGCGTCCGGGAACACGTCGCGCATGTCGACCGGCGTGTCGAGGTTCTGCAGGATCTCGGCGATGATCGGGTTGATCGCGGTGGTCGACTGCAGCTGCCGCGGAAACTCCGCCGGCAGGCCGTGCACGGTGACGGTATGGAAGCGCAGCTGCGAGACGCTGCCGGTGCCCCACAGCGCGCCGTCGCAGGGCACGACGCGCGCGAGCTGCGACAAGGCCCATTCGCGGAACTGGCCGGCCGGCACCTGCAGGCCGGAACGGTAGGCGCGGGCGATCAGTCGATCGACCGGATCGATGGCGTCGACGGGGGAGGGCTTTTGCATGCCGGCTTCGAGCGCTTCCTGCTTTTTTCGGACGACGGGCCTGTCCGATTTCCGTGGGCGGTTTTTACTATCGGGCAGTGCGTGGGCACTGCCCATACTAACAGCATAGGAGACGCGCACTCATGCGCGAGGAGCCAGAACGATGAGAACGCTCGGTCAATGGCTGGACGAGTACAACGCCAGCCACCGCAACCCGGTCAACAAGACGCTGCACTGGATCTGCGTGCCGCTGATCGCCTTCACGATCGCCTGCGCGCTGAAGCTGATTCCGGTCGGCCACGGCTACCTCAACGCGCTGAGCGTGGTCGGCGTGCTGGTGCTGCTCTACTACTTCCGTCTGTCGTGGCAGCTCGCGCTCGGCATGAGCGCGGTGTTCTTCGTCGGTTACCGCCTGGTGCTCGCCGCCGAGGCAGCGTTCGGCGCGCAGCTGATCTGGGTCGCGCTGGCGATCTTCGTCGTCGCCTGGATCGGCCAGTTCATCGGCCATCACGTCGAGCGGGCGCGGCCGTCGTTCTTCAAGGACCTGCAGTTCCTGCTGATCGGGCCGCTGTGGCTGCTCGACGCGGTCTACCGGCGCATGGCGATTCCGACCGGGCGCCGGCTCGCCGCCGGCTGAGGCGCGTCGTTCCCCTCGCCCCGTGACGGCCCGCTCCGGCGGGCCGTTTGCGTTGGCGCCGCCGCGCTTGCGGGCGCGTGCGCCGAACTGAAAGAATCCTGTCACGCCTGTCACGTTCGGAGCCCATGCAAAAGAAGCGCTGCCGCGGCGGGCAGGCCGTGACGATCCGCGAAGTCGCTGCGCGCGCCGGCGTCTCGCCGATGACGGTGTCGCGCGTCATCAACAACGGCGCCAACGTCACCGACGCGACACGCGCCGCGGTCAACGCGGCGATCCGGGAACTGCGCTATGCGCCGAATCCGGCCGCGCGCCGCCTGGCCGGCTCGCAGGCCCACCGCATCGGCCTGCTCTACAACAATCCCAGCAGCGCCTTTCTCAGCGAGTTCCTGCTCGGCGCGCTCGACGCGAGCAGCCGCGGCGGCTGCCAGCTCGTCGTCGAGAAATGCGGCATGACGGCGGCGGCCGAGCGCGCCGCGGTGCAGAAGCTGCTGAACGACGGCATCCGCGGCGTGATCCTGCCGCCGCCGCTGTGCGAGGCGGCCGCCGTGCTCGACGCGCTCCGCGCCGCCGGTGCGATCGCCGTCGAGGTCGGCGCCGGCCGCGCCGGCGCGAGCTTTCCGAGCGTGCGCGTGGACAACTACAAGGCCGCGCGCGAGATGGCCGCGTACCTGATCGGGCTCGGCCATCGCCGCATCGGCTTCATCCGCGGCCATCCGAACCAGTCGGTCAGCGCGCAGCGCCTGCAGGGTTTTGTCGACGCGCTCGCCGCGGCCGGCCTCGACGCCGCCGACGCGCCGGTCGAGGCCGGCCTGTTCAGCTACCGCTCCGGACTCGCCGCCGCCGAAAAGCTGCTCGCGCGTCGGCCGCGGCCGACGGCGATCTTCGCCGCCAACGACGACATGGCGGCGGCGGCGCTCAGCGTCGCGCATCGCATGGGCCTGCAGGTGCCGGCCGAGCTGTCGATCGCCGGGTTCGACGACAGCCTGATCGCCGCGACGGTGTGGCCGGCGTTGACGACGGTGCGCCAGCCGATCGCGGCCATGGCGCGCGCCGCCGTCGAGCTGCTGGTCGACGAGCTGCAGCGGCGTCCGCGCGCCGGCGCCGGCGCCGGACCGGCGCAGCGCCTGCTGCGCCACGCGCTGGTGCGCCGCGAATCGACCGCGGCACCCTGAAGCGTCGCGCCGGCACAAACCAGGACGGCGCCTCGCGGCGCCGTCCGGTGATGAAGCGCGAGACCTGTTACTTGCTCGCGTTCGCCTCCAGCACCGTCAGCGCCGTCATGTTGACGATGCGCCGCACCGTCGCCGACGGCGTCAGGATGTGCACCGGCCGCGCCGCACCGAGCAGGATCGGGCCGATCGCGACGTTGTTGCCGGCGGCGGTCTTGAGCAGGTTGTAGGCGATGTTGGCGGCGTCGAGGTTCGGCAGCACCAGCAGGTTGGCGTCGCCGTGCAGCGTCGTCGCCGGCAGGATGCTCTTGCGCATGTCCTCGTCGAGCGCGCAGTCGCCGTGCATCTCGCCGTCGACTTCGAGCCCCGGCGCGCGCTCGCGCAGCAGCGCCAGCGTTTCGCGCATCTTCACCGCCGACGGCGCGTCGGAGGTGCCGAAGTTCGAGTGCGAGACCAGCGCCGCCTTCGGCTCGATGCCGAAGCGGCGGATCACGTCGGCCGCCATGATCGTGATCTCGGCGAGCTGTGCGGCGCTCGGATCGAGGTTGACGTGCGTGTCGACGAGGAAGACCTGGCGGTCCGGCAGGATCAGCGCGTTCATCGCGCCATAGGTGCAGGCGCCGGCACGGCGGCCGATGACCTGGTCGATGTAGTGCAGGTGGCGGCCGGTCGTCGAGATCGTGCCGCAGATCATGCCGTCGCCTTCGCCCTTCTTCAGCAGCATCGAGGCGATCAGCGTGGTGCGCCGGCGCATCTCGAGGCGCGCGTACTGCTCGGTGATGCCGCGGCGCTGCATCAGCTCGTGGTAGGACTGCCAGTACTCGCGGTAGCGGGTGTCGTGGTCCGGGTTGACGACCTCGTAGTGCTGGCCGGCCTTCAGGCGCAGGCCGAAGTGGGCGATGCGGCTCTCGATGACCGACGGGCGACCGACCAGGATCGGCCTGGCGAGCTTTTCGTCGACGGCGATCTGCACGGCGCGCAGCACGCGCTCTTCCTCGCCCTCGGCAAAGATGATGCGGCTCTTCTCCGGGGCCAGCTTGCGCGCCGCCGAGAAGATCGGCTTCATCAGCGTGCCGCTGTGGTAGACGAACTGCTGCAGCTTCTGGCGGTAGGCGTCGAAGTCCTCGATCGGCCGCGTCGCGACGCCGGCGTCCATCGCCGCCTTCGCCACCGCCGGCGCGATCTGCACGATCAGGCGCGGATCGAAGGGCTTGGGGATGATGTACTCGGGGCCGAACGACAGGTCCTCGATGCCGTAGGCCTGGGCGACGACGTCGCTCTGTTCCTGGCGCGCCAGCTCGGCGATCGCGTGCACCACGGCGATCTCCATCGAACGCGTGATCGTCGTCGCGCCGACGTCGAGCGCGCCGCGGAAGATGAACGGGAAGCAGAGAACGTTGTTGACCTGGTTCGGGTAGTCGGTGCGGCCGGTGGCGATGATCGCGTCGTCGCGCACGGCCTTGACCTCTTCCGGCCTGATCTCCGGCGTCGGGTTGGCGAGCGCGAGGATCAGCGGCTGCGCCGCCATCTGCGCGACCATCTCCGGCTTGAGCACGCCGCCGGCCGAAAGGCCGAGGAACAGATCGGCGCCGCCGATCACCTCGGCCAGCGTGCGCGCGGACGTCGGCTGCGCGTACTGCGCCTTGTTCGGGTCCATCAGCTCGGTGCGGCCCTCGTAGACGACGCCGGCGAGGTCGGTCAGCCAGATGTTCTTCTTCGGCAGGCCGAGATCGACCAGCAGTTCGACGCAGGCCAGCGCCGCGGCGCCGGCGCCGGACACCACCAGCTTCACCTCGTCGATCTTCTTGCCGACCACCTTCAGGCCGTTGGTGACGGCGGCGCCGACGATGATCGCGGTGCCGTGCTGGTCGTCGTGGAAGACCGGGATCTTCATGCGCTTGCGCAGCTCGCGCTCGATGTAGAAGCACTCCGGCGCCTTGATATCCTCGAGGTTGATGCCGCCGAAGGTCGGTTCGAGCGCGGCGACGATCTCGATCAGCTTGTCCGGATCGCGCTGGTCGAGCTCGATGTCGAACACGTCGATGCCGGCAAACTTCTTGAACAGCACCGCCTTGCCTTCCATCACCGGCTTGGCGGCGAGCGGGCCGATCGCGCCGAGGCCGAGCACGGCGGTGCCGTTGCTGATGACGGCGACCAGATTGCCGCGCGCGGTGTAGCGGAAGGCGTTGACCGGATCGGCGACGATCTCCTCGCAGGCGGCCGCGACGCCCGGCGAGTAGGCGAGCGCCAGATCGCTCTGGTTGGTCATCTGCTTGGTCGGCGTGACCGACAGCTTTCCGGGCGTCGGGAACTCGTGGTAATCGAGGGCGGCTTTGCGTAGGGCTTTGAGATCGCGCATGGGTTCTGGGGGAGGCTCTGCGGTAAGGTGGACGCGTACGGCGCCCATCGCGGGGTTCGGGGTGGGCGGATTATAGGCAAGCGGCAGGCACGGGGAGGCTTGCATGGCGCAGGACACAGCGGCCGGCGCGGCGCCGCGCACGGCGGCGTGGCGCCTGCGCTCGATCTTCAGCGGCTCGGCCGGCAATTTGGTCGAGTGGTACGACTGGTACGTCTATTCGGCGTTCTCGCTGTACTTCGCCAAGGCCTTCTTTCCGGCCGGCGACCGCACCACGCAGCTGCTCAACACCGCGGCGATCTTCGCCGTCGGCTTTCTGATGCGCCCGCTCGGCGGCTGGCTGATGGGCTGGTACGCCGACCGCCGCGGCCGCAAGGCGGCGCTGCTGCTGTCGGTGACGATGATGTGCGCCGGCTCGCTGGCGATCGCCTGCACGCCCGGCTATGAAACCATCGGCGTCGCCGCGCCGATCCTGCTGCTGGTCGCGCGGCTGGTGCAGGGTCTGTCGCTCGGCGGCGAATACGGCACTTCGGCGACCTATCTGTCGGAAATGGCGACGCACGAGCATCGCGGCTTCTATTCGAGCTTCCAGTACGTGACGCTGATCGCCGGCCAGCTGCTGGCGATCGGCGTGCTGCTGCTCCTGCAGTTCGTGCTGCTGACGCCCGAGCAACTGGAGCGCTGGGGCTGGCGCGTGCCGTTCGCGATCGGCGCGCTGCTCGCCGTGGTGGCGCTGGTGCTGCGCCGGCACATGGCCGAGACCGAGTCGTTCCGGCGTCAGGCAGCGCCGCGCGGGCACAGCCTGATGCGCGAGCTGCTGCGCCATCCGCGCGAGCTGGCGACCGTCGTCGGCCTGACCATGGGCGGCACGCTGGCCTTCTACACCTACACCACCTACATGCAGAAGTATCTGGTCAACAGTGCCGGTTTCTCGAAGACCGATTCGACGCTGGTCTCGGCGGCGACGCTGTTCTGCTACATGCTGCTGCAGCCGCTGGTCGGCGCGCTGTCCGACCGCATCGGCCGGCGGCCGATCCTGATCGCCTTCGGCGTGCTCGGCACGGTCTGCACGGTGCCGATCCTCGGCGCACTGCAGAACGTGCACGACGTGGCCGGCGCGTTCTGGCTGATCATGGCGGCGCTCGTCATCGTCAGCGGCTATACGGCGATCAACGCGGTCGTCAAGGCGGAGCTGTTCCCGACCGAAATCCGCGCGCTCGGCGTCGGCCTGCCGTACGCGGTGACGGTGTCGGTGTTCGGCGGCACCGCCGAGTACCTGGCGCTGTGGTTCAAGCACATCGGCCACGAGAGCGGGTTCTACTGGTACGTCAGCGCCTGCATCGCGATCTCGCTGCTGGTCTACGCGACCATGCCGGACACCCGCCGGCATTCGCGCATCGTCGAGCACTGACGGCGGAACGAGCGCGCTCAGTGCCCGGCCGGCGCGGCGGCCGGATAGTCGCCGCTGCCCGAACCGGGGCCGTCGAGCTCGCGGCGCAGCTGCGCGACGTCGAGCTCGCGCTCCCAGCGCGACACGACGATGGTCGCGACGCCGTTGCCGATGATGTTGGTGATCGCGCGCGCCTCGCTCATGAAGCGGTCGATGCCGAGGATCAGCGCCAGGCCGGCGACCGGCACGGTCGGCACCACGGCCAGCGTCGCCGCCAGCGTGATGAAGCCGGCGCCGGTGACGCCGGAGGCGCCTTTCGAGGTCAGCATCGCCACCGCCAGCAGCGTGATCTCCTGCATCAGCGTCAGCTCGACGTTGAGCGCCTGAGCGACGAAGATCGCCGCCATCGTCAGGTAGATGTTGGTGCCGTCGAGATTGAACGAATAGCCGCTCGGCACGACCAGGCCGACGACGGCCTTCGGGCAGCCGAGCTTTTCGAGCTTCTGCATCAGCGGCACCAGCGCCGATTCCGACGACGAGGTGCCGAGCACCAGCAGCAGTTCCTCGCGGATGTAGCGCAGGAACTTGAGGATCGAGAAGCCGGTGAGGCGGGCGATCGTGCCGAGCACGATCAGCACGAACAGCGCGCAGGTCAGGTAGAAGCTGCCCATCAGCTTCATCAGCGGGCCGAGGCTGTCGATGCCGTACTTGCCGATCGTGAACGCCATCGCGCCGCCGGCGCCGAGCGGCGCCAGCTTCATCACCATCGCGATCATGCGGAAGAAGGCCTGCGACAGCGAATCGAGCACGGTGACGACCGGTCGCGCCGCCTCGCCGATGTGCATCAGCGCGAAGCCGAACATCAGCGCCAGCAGCAGCACCTGCAGCAGATCGCCGTTGCCGGTGAAGGCATCGACGAAGGTCTTCGGGATGATGTGCAGCAGGAAGGCGACGGTCGACTGCTCGTGCGCGGCCTGCGCGTACTTGGCGACGGCGCCGGCGTCGAGCGTCGCCGGATCGACGTCGAAGCCGTGGCCGGGCTTGAGCGTGTTGACGACGATCAGGCCGATGACCAGCGCCACCGACGACACCACCTCGAAGTAGAGGATCGCCTTGGCGCCGACGCGGCCGACTTTCTTGACGTCGGCGACACCGGCGACGCCGAGCACGACGGTCAGGAAGATCACCGGCGCGATCAGCATCTTGACCAGCGCGATGAACGCATCGCCGAGCGGCTTGAGCTGTACGGCGATGTCCGGCGCGAAATGCCCGAGCAGGCCGCCGGCGACGATCGCCGCCAGCACCAGCAGGTAGAAACGAGAGGCTTTCGAGCTCATGTCGGCGGCGTTCCTCGGCGCGCTTGCGGAGGTCCGGAGCATGGCAGCGGGGCGCCGGCCTGCCTATAACACCTTCGCGCTACGCCGCCGGTCCGTGCGCCGGCAGGGCCCTAGAATGCGGCGATGGGCATTGGCAGGCGAGCGGGACGGTGGCGGGCGCGGCTGCGCACGATGCGCTCGCGCGCCGTCGTCGGCCTGATCGCGCTCGGCGCCGGCGGCACACTGCTGGCGGCGCTCGCCGCCGGGCAGCTGGCGACGCAGCGCGCGCTGCACCAGGACGGCGCCGAGGCCCGCGAACAGCTCGGCCTCTACGCCGACGCGCTGCAGCGCTACATCGACCGCTACCGCACGCTGCCGGCGGTGCTGGCGCTCGATCCCGAACTGCGCGCCGCGCTGGCGGCGCCGGTCGACGCGGCCGCGCAGGCCCGTCTCAACGCGCGCCTCGAGGAGGTCAACGGCGTGACGCGCTCGTCGACGCTGACGCTGCTCGACCGCGACGGCATCAGCGTCGCCGCCAGCAACTGGCGCGAGCCGGCGAGCAACGTTGGCCACGACTACGCGTTCCGCCCGTACTTCCAGCGTGCCGCGGCGCAGGGCAGCGGTCGCTTCTACGGCGTCGGCGCGACCACCAACGTGCCGGGCTACTTCCTGTCCGAGGCGATCCGCGCCGACGACGGCAGCCTGCTCGGCGTCATTGTCATCAAGCTCGATCTGCAGGAACTGGAGGCGCAGTGGGCGGCGGCACGCGACACGGTGCTGGTCAGCGACGAGCACGGCGTCGTGATCCTCGCCAACCGCCCGCGCTGGCGCTATCGCGAGCTGCGTCCGCTGGCCGCCGTCGAGGCGCAGGAGATCGCGCGCACGCGCCAGTACGCCGGCCGCGCGCTGGCGCCGCTGCGCGTCGGCGCGCAGGACTCGCTCGGCGACGACGGCCGCCGCGTGCGGCTCGACGATCCGGCCCGCGCCGGCGCGGGCCGCGACGTGCTGTGGCAGACGCTGCCGCTGTCCGGCGAGACCTGGACGCTGCACCTGCTGCGCGATCCGGCGCCGGCGCTCGGCGCCGGCCGCGTCGCCGCGCTGGCCGCCGCCGGCGCCTGGCTGGCGCTGCTGTTCCTGGCCCTGTTCGCGCAGGGCCGCGTGCGTCTGGCGCGCCTGCGCAAGCGCAGCCGCGAGGAACTGGAGCAGATGGTCAAGCAGCACGCCGCGGCGCTGCGCACCGCGCAGGACAGCGTGGTCGAGGCGGCGCGCCGCGCGGCGCTCGGCCAGAGCGCCAGTCTCGAACACCTGCCGCAGGGCGTCAGCGTGGTCGACGCCGAGCTGCGCCTGGTCGCCTGGAACCGGCGCTACGTCGAGATCTTCCGTTACCCGCCCGAGCTGATGCAGGTCGGCCGTCCGATCGAGGATCTGTTCCGCCACAACGCGCGCCGCGGCCTGCTGGTCGCCGGCGGCAACGAGGAGGAGGCGATCCGCCGCCGCCTCGACCATCTGCGCGCCGGCACCGCCTACCTGCACGAGCGCGAGCGTCCGGACGGCACGGTCATCGAGATTCGCGGCAATCCGCTGCCGGGCGGCGGCTTCGTCACCAGCTACGCCGACATCACGCAGTACAAGAACGCCGCGCGCGATCTGCGCACGCTGGCCGGCACGCTGGAGCGCCGCATCGAGGCGCGCACCCAGGATCTCGAACTCGCCAAGGGCGAGGCCGAGCGCGCCAACCGCTACAAGACGCGCTTCGTCGCCGCCGCCGTGCACGATCTGCTGCAGCCGCTCAATGCCGCGCGCATGTTCGTCTCGGCGCTGCGCGGGCGCGGCACCGACGCCGAGGCGCGCGCGCTGCTCGACAGCATCGACGGCGCGCTGGCCGCGCAGGACGCGATCCTCGGCGGCCTGCTCGACATCTCGCGGCTCGAATCCGGCGCGCTCGAAGTGCGGCGCCGCGACGTCGCGCTCGGCCCGCTGCTCGGCGCGCTGGCGCGCGAGTTCGGCGTGCTGGCGCAGGCGCGCGGCCTGAGACTGCGCGCGGTGCCGACGCGCGCCGTCGTGCACACCGATCCGGACCTGCTGCGCCGCATCGTGCAGAACTTCCTGTCGAACGCGATCCGCTACACGCCGGCCGGCCGCATCCTGCTCGGCGCGCGCCGCGCCGGCGGCGCCGTGCGCATCGAGGTCTGGGATACCGGCATCGGTATTCCGGAGGCGCAGCGCGCGGCGATCTTCGAGGAGTTCCGCCGCCTCGACACCGGGCGCAACGCCCAGGACCGCGGCGCCGGCCTGGGCCTGGCGATCGTCGAGCGCGTCGCGCGCCTGCTCGGCCATCCGGTCGGCCTGCGCTCGTGGCCCGGCCGCGGCAGCGTGTTCTCGGTGACGGTGCCGCGCGGCAGCGTCGCCCAGCTCGACCCTGGCGCCGAAGCGGCGCCGGCCGCCGCCGACGATTCGCCGCTGCACGGCCGCCGGATCTGGTGTCTCGACGACGATCCGGCGGTGCGCGCGGCGACGCGCGCGCTGCTGCAGGGCTGGGGCTGCGCGGTGACGCTCGCCGCCGGCGGCGACGAGGCGCTGGCGCAGGCGGCGCCGGAGACGGCGCCGGATCTGCTGCTGCTCGACTACCGGCTCGGCGACACGATCGGCCCCGATGTGCTGCCGGCGCTGTTCGCGCGCTGGCGGCGCGAACCGCCGGTGATCGTCGTGTCGGCCGATCGCGAGGCGGCGCAGGCGGCGGCGCGCGCCGGCGGCTGGAGCTTTCTCGCCAAGCCGATCCGCCCGGCGGCGCTACGCGCGCTCGTCAGCCGTCTGCTCGTCGCCGGCGCCTGAGTCGCCGCTTTCGCGTTCCGGCGGCGGGTCCGGCTCCAGCGCCTTGACCAGCAGCGCCGCCTGCGTGCGGCTGTGGCAGTCGAGCTTGCGCAGGATCGCGGTGACGTGGACCTTCACGGTGTTTTCGGCCAGGCCCAGCTCGTAGGCGATCTGCTTGTTGAGCAGGCCGTCGGCCAGGCACATCAGCACGCGCACCTGCTGCGGCGTCAGCTGCGCGAGGCGCGCCGCGAGCCGGGCGTCGTCCTCGCTCTTCTCGGCGGCCAGCGGCGGGAACCAGACGCCGCCGTCGAGTACGGTGCGCACCGCCTCCAGCATGCGTCCGACCGGCGCCGACTTGGGGATGAAGCCGGCGGCGCCGAACTGCTGGGCGCGGCGGATCGTGCGCGGATGGTCGTTCGAGGAAATGACGATCACCGGCACTTCCGGCCGCTCGCTGCGCAGGAAGACCAGCGACGAGAAGCCGCGCGCGCCCGGCATGTGCAGATCGAGCAGCACCAGATCGAGCTCGGCCTGCGCGTGCACGGCGTCCTCCAGCGTGCGCAGGCTCGACGCTTCGAGCGGCGCGAGCGCGCCGGTGATCTCGCGCAGCGCATGCGCAACGGCGGAGCGGAACAGCGGGTGGTCGTCGGCGATGACGATCTTCATGGCGGCCTCGTCGCCCTACCTTGTGGCAGCCGCGGCGACGATGCAAGCCGGCCGCTGCGCCGTCGCCTAAGCCTTCAGCGGTGCCTTCAGCGGCGCAGGCCCAGCGTCAGCGCCGCGCCGCTGCCGTCGGCCGGCACGAAGCCGTAGACGCCGCTGCCGTACAGCAGCCAGCCGGCCGGCGTGCCGCTGGCCTGCACGACGCCGGCGACCGGCGTGTCGTAGGCCAGCGTCGCGCTGCCGCTGCCGTCGCTGAAGGCGGTGCCGCTCCAGCTCGCGCTGCCGCTGGCGCCGTTGCTGTCGAGGCTCGCGTAGTCGCCGTCGGCGCTGCCGGCGGCGAGCGCCGCCTGCGGTGCGTAGAGACGCAGGCCGACCTCGGACGCCGACGTGCGCAGCAGCTGCAGCGGCAGCGCCGCGCCGTCGACCAGGCCGATCACCATCGAGCCGGCCAGCGTGCCGCCGCTGGTGCTGGCGCCGCCGGCCGGGTCGGTGGCGTAGAGATCGAAGGCGCCGCGCGTGGCGTTGTAGTTCAGATAACCCTTGGCGGTGTTCGCGCAGCCGGCGTCGTAGCTCATGAAGCCGCCGTTGGCGGTATCGACGCAGAGCTGGAAGGTGCCGGCGTTGCGGATGCGGCCGGCGCCGCCGTACGGCGCGTCGCTGGCGCCGCTGCGCGTCACGCCGATGACGTCGTAGATGGCCGCGACCGGATTGAACACGGTCGGCGTGTCGGCGTTGCTGAAGGTCGTCGCGAACGCCAGCAGCGGCGTCGCCGCCGAACCCTGCGGCGCCGCGATGCCGCCGAGCAGCACGCCGCCGGTGCCGATCGTGAAGCGCGCGCCGTTCTCGGCGCTTTCGTAAGTGCAGCCGTCGACCGCGACCAGCGTGCCGCTGCGCTGCGTGCCGGCGCTGCGCTGCAGGCTGGCGTCGACGGTGATGGTGTAGGCGAGCGTCGCCGGATCGAGCGCGACGCTCAGCTCCTCGCCGAGCGCATCGCCGCCCTTGTAAGTGGTGGCCGCGGCCGGCAGTGCGGCGCAGACGCCCGGGTCGGTGCTGCCGCCGCCAGTCGTTTCGCCGCCGGTGCTGCCGCCGGTGCTGCCGCCGTCGGTGCCGGCCGGGCCGTCGCGCTCGATGCAGCCGTGCAGGCCGAGGCAGAGGCCGGCGAGCGCGGCGATCGGCAGCAGGCGGGTCCGCAGGGTGTGGGTGTCCTTCATCGTTGTGCTCCTCGTGCCGCCGCTCACCAGACGACCTGCGCGCGCACGCCGATCGATTTGCCGGAGTCCGGCCCCTTGTAGTCGCCGACGCGGTTGTCGGTGCTCCAGTCGACGTAGTCGAACATCAGGCGCGACCAGTCGTTGAGATACCAGTTGATGCCGATCGTGCTGCCGCGGCCGTTGCCGCCCTTGGGCAGATCGCGGAAGTCGTAGCGGTCGAAGCGCGCGGCGAGCTCCCAGGCGCCCCAGCCGCCGGAGGTCACCGGGTTCAGCACCTTGGTGCCGGCCCAGATGCCGGAGCGGCGCGAGAAGCCGGGCTTCTCGCCGGTCAGCAGCCAGCCGGCCGAGACCGAGGTGGCGACGCGTTCGCTGACGTCGGTGGTCGCCGAGTCGATCGTGCGCTTGGTGTATTCGCCGAACGTCCAGAAGCTGCGCCACACGCCGCCGAGTTCGTAGCCGTAGGCCTCGTCCTGGGTCGGGCTGGCGATCGAGCTGGCCGACACGCGCAGGTTGTCGTTGAAGTCCTGGCCGATGCGCGGCGTGTTGTTGATCGAGGTGACGTCGTCGGCGAGCTTTTCGTACCAGTACCAGCTGCCGACGTGCACGAAGCCCTGCGCGCCCTTGAGCGGGTTCCAGTGAGCGCGCACGGCGTACATGATCGAATCGCTGTCGGTGCCGGTGTTGTCGAGATCGTCGCCGGTGATGCTGGCGCCGAGGTGCCAGCCGTCGCCGTACAGCTTCACGAAGCCGCCGACGCCGTAGTAGCCGTTGACGCCCTGGCCGACCGAGGCGACCGCGTTGCGCTCCATGAACGGCTGCCGCGACAGCGTGCCGGAGCCGTCGATGCTGCGGTCCTTGAGGCGGTTGCCGAGCGTGAACGTCGCCGGGATGCCGAGCAGGCGCGTGTCGTAGGCGATCCAGGCGTCCTTGACCGAGGTCGTCTGGTCGGAGAAGTCGACGTCGATCTTGTAGTCGAGCGCGCCCATCGAGCCTTCGGCGCCGAGGCGCAGGTCGCGCGCTTCGGTGCCGCTGATGTTGCGCGCGTCGTAGGCCGAGCCGTCGGTGTGCGAGAAGTCGAGCAGCACGCGGCCGCGCGGATGGAAGCTGAAGAAGCCGTCGGCGCTGCGGAACTCGGGACCGCCGGCGGTCCAGCGCACGTTGCCGCCGCCACCGCTGACCCCGCCGGCGGCGAGCTGCGCGACCTGCGCCTGCAGCGCGTCGAGCTGGTTCTGCCGGGTGTCGGCGATCGCCGCGTCGATCTGCGCCTGCGTGCTCGCGGCCTGCGTCGCCGGTGCATCAGCGGCGGGCGCCGCGGCGCTGGCGGTCGCGGCGCCATGCGCCTGGGCCTCGACGGCGGCGAGCCGCGCTTCGAGCTGCTGGATCTGTGCGGCCTGCTGCCGGACCAGCCGGAGCAGTTCGGCGTTGCTGACGTCGGCGGCGTGCGCCGGCAGCGTGCACGCCAGCAGCGTGCCGCCGATCGTCGCGGCCAGCGCGGTCTTGCGAAAGGGAATCATCGGAATGCCTGGTCTGGTGAATGCGGTCGATGTGCGGACGAGCGTCACTCGTCGCGCAGCGCGCTGCGGTCGTCGTGGACCTGCGCCTTGGCGGCGGGCGCGAGCGGCACGGCGTAGCCCGTGCCGGCCATGAAGCCGTGGCTGCGGGCCCAGGTCGCGAACAGGCGCGGCCACTGCGCGACCAGCGTGCCCGGCATGCCGAGCCCCCAGCCGTGGCCGCCGGCTTCGAACACGTGCAGCTCGGCCGGCACCGAGGCCGCGTGCAGGGCCTTGAACATCGCCAGGCTGTGGCCGACGTCGGCGATCGGATCGTCGGCGGCGTGCGCGAGGAAGGTCGGCGGCGTGTCGTGGGTGACATGCCGCTCGGCCGAGTAGGCCTCGACGGCGTCCTTTTGCGTCGACAGCTCGCGCTTGCTGCGCGTGGTGTCGAGCGGCGCCTGCAGCGAAATCACCGGGAAGATCAGCGCCGCGAAATCGGGCCGCGCCGAGACCTGGTCGATCGCGTCGAGCGGCGCGTAGAACGGATCGGCGAAACGCGTTGCGGTGATCGCCGCGAGGTGGCCGCCGGCCGACATGCCGAGCATGCCGATCTGCCGCGGGTCGATGCCGAGCTCGCCGGCGCGGCTGCGCAGGATGCGCATCGCGCGCTGCGCGTCGGCGAACGGTGCGCTGGCCGGCCAGCCGTCGGCCGGCAGCCGGTAGTAGAGCACCGCGGCGGTGACGCCGAGCGCCGCCAGCCACTTCGCGGTCGGCGCCGCTTCGTTGCCGATCTGGATGCGGAAGTAGCCGCCGCCGCCGGCGATCAGCACCGCCGTGCCGTTCGGCGTGGCCGGGCGGTAGAGCTCCAGGCGCGGCGTGCGGATGTTGGAAATGGCGCCGGTGCCCTTGCCGTCGCGGCCGACACGCTCGGGGCCGCGCACCGGCGCGTCGGCGAGCGCCGCGTCCGGCCACAGCGGGATGACCGTCGGCGCGGCGCCGGCGGCGGCGACCGCCGGGCCGGCGCCGCCCGCGAGCACGAGGATCGCGAGCGCGCGGCAGGCGCGGGAAATCGAAGGCATGGTGACGCTCCTCCTGCGCCGCGGACGGCGCGTTTGTGGTTCTTGTCTCCGCCGCGGGGCGGGGGCCGCACGTGGCGCGCTGTGCGCCCGATCGGCATGCGGCTTTGTAACGCGCGCGCCGCTGCCGACCCAATAACACCTTGGTGTTAGGGCCTTGGTGTTAGGGCCTTGGTCTTAGGGACGGTCTGAAGCAGCCCTGTCCCGTCATGGCGAGGCGCCGCCGGCGACGAAGCCATCCAGTAGCGCCCTGCGCAAGCGATATATCTGGATCGCCGCGGCCGCTGCGCGGCCTCGCGATGACGGCGTTATTCAGCGGCTCCTTGGGCCTTGGCGCCCGGGGGCCGGCGGCGACGCCGGCGTGAGGGCTGCGGCGCGGCCGGCTGCGGCGCGGGCCTGGCCGGCGGTCTTCAGGTCTGGCGTTGCCAGAACGCGCGCAGGCGCGGCAGATCGAGGATCTCGATGCGGTTGTACGACAGCGCCAGCAGGCCCTGCGTTTCGAGCGCGCGCAGCGCGCGGTTGACGCGCTGTCGCGACAGGCCGGTCAGCAGGCCGAGTTCTTCCTGCGACAGTTCCAGCACCGTCGCGGTGAACGGATACAGCTGCGGATTGAACAGCTGCGCGAGCGCGCCGGCGACCTGGCCTTCGACCGACAGCAGGCGCTGGTTCTGGATCGCGGCGATGAACTCGCCCATGCGCTCGTTGAGCTGGCGGATCACGAAGCCCGAAAACGGCAGGCTGGCGGCGAGCAGCTGGTGGAAAGTCTCGGTCGGCACCAGGATCACGTCGGACGGCCGCACGGCGATGACGTCGTAGCGGCGCAGCTCGCGCTTGAGCACGCTGCCTTCGCCGAACCAGCCGCCGGCCGGCACGCCGGAGAACGTGCAGCTGTCGCCGGCGGCGTTGTAGACGGCGAGCTTGACGAGGCCGCGATGCACGCCGATCCAGTCGGCCGACGGCGCGTTGCGGCGCGCGACGAACTCGCCGGCGTCGAAGTGCACGAGCCGCGCCGTGTCGAGGACCAGCGCGCGGTGCGCGTCGGCCAGCTCGCCGAACCACGGATGGGTCCGGAGGGCGGCGGACAGGCTGGCGGGGGACGCTTCGGACATGGACCGGATCGGCGCTCGGGGAGCTTCGATTGTCGTCCAGATGACAGAGCAGGGGGTAGCCTTGTCGCTAAGCTCGCCGCGCCCGGCGCGCCGCACGCAGCGGCGGCGGGCCATGACATCGAAACCGTTCCCGCGCCTGCGGGACATGCCAAGCGCCGGCCGCGGCCGGGGAGAGAGACGCAGATGACCACTGCCTACGAACAGGGGCTCGCGCGCAGCGAAGCCAACTATGCGGCGCTGACGCCGATCGATTTCATCGCCCGCGCCGCCGCCGTCTACGGCGAGCGCACGGCGGTCGTCTACGGCGCCGAGCGGCGCAGCTGGGCCGAGACCTATACGCGCGCACGGCGTCTGGCGAGCGCGCTGCAGAAGGCCGGCATCGCCCGCGGCGAGACCGTCGCCGTGCTGCTGCCGAACACGCCGCCGATGGTCGAGGCGCACTTCGGCGTGCCGATGGCCGGCGCCGTGCTCAACACCCTCAACACGCGCCTCGACGAGGCCAGCCTGCGCTTCATGCTGAGCCACGGCGAGGCGCGCGCGCTGATCGTCGATACCGAATTCGCGCCGCAGGTGCGGCGCATGCTCGGCGAGCTGCGCGGCCTGCAGATCATCGCCGTGCACGATGCCGAATCCGGCGCCGCGCCGGTGCCGGAATGGACGCAGTACGAGGATTTCCTCGCCGGCGGCGATCCGGCGTTCGCCTGGCAGCTGCCGGCCGACGAGTGGGACGCGATCGCGCTGAACTACACCTCGGGCACCACCGGCGACCCGAAGGGCGTCGTCTACCACCATCGCGGTGCGGCGCTGAACGCGGTCAGCAACGTGCTCGAATGGGACATGGGCAAGCACCCGGTCTATCTGTGGACGCTGCCGATGTTCCACTGCAACGGCTGGTGCTTTCCGTGGACGGTCGCGGCGCGCGCCGGCGTCAACGTCTGCCTGCGCAAGTTCGAGGCCAGGAAAGTTTTCGAGCTGATCTGCGATGAGCGCGTCACGCACTACTGCGGCGCGCCGATCGTGCAGAGCGCGCTCGCCAACGCCCCGGCCGAATGGCGCGAGGGCATCACGCACACGGTGCGCACGATGGTCGCCGGCGCTCCGCCGTCGCCGTCGGTGATCGCGCAGATGGCGGCGATGGGCTTCGAGCTGACGCACGTCTACGGTCTCACCGAGGTCTACGGACCGGCCGCGGTCTGCGCGCAGCAGGAGCGCTGGCAGGCGCTCGACGGCGAGGAGCGCGCGCGACTCAACGCCCGTCAGGGCGTGCGTTACCACCTGCAGCGCGAAGTCAGCGTGCTTGACCCGACCACCCTGCAGCCGGTGCCGGCCGACGGCCGCACGATGGGCGAGATCGTGTTCCGCGGCAACATCTGCATGAAGGGCTACCTGAAGAACCCGCGCGCGACCGAGGAAGCGTTTCGCGGCGGCTGGTTCCATACCGGCGACCTCGGTGTGATGGCGCCGGACGGCTACGTGCAGATCCGCGACCGCAGCAAGGACATCATCATCTCCGGCGGCGAGAACATCTCCAGCATCGAGGTCGAGGACGCGCTGTACCGCCATCCGGCGGTGTCGGCGGTCGCCGTGGTGGCGATGCCGGATCCGAAGTGGGGCGAGGCGCCGTGCGCGTTCGTCGAGCTCAAGCCGGGCGCCGAGGTCAGCGCCGAGGCGCTGATCGCGCACTGCCGCGAATGGCTGGCCGGCTACAAGCTGCCGCGCGCGGTGCGCTTCGGCGAGCTGCCGAAGACCTCGACCGGCAAGATCCAGAAGTTCGAGCTGCGCAAGCTGGCCGGCTCGCAGCAGGCGATCGATCTCGCCGGCAAGCCTCAGTCCTGAGTGTCGCGCCGTGCCGCCGCCGCGTCCTGCGCGCGGGCGTCGCGGCGGGCCAGCCAGCGGCCGCTCGTCACCACCAGCAGCGCGCCGGCGAGCGACGAGACGTAGTGCGTCCACGCCGGCAGCGCGGCGGCGTGCGTCGCCAGCGCGCGGTCGCCGAGCCACATCTCGCCGGCGATCCAGCCGAGCAGCGCGGCGCCGAGCGTGATGACGGCCGGGAAGCGGTCCATCAGGCGCAGCACCAGCTTGCTGCCCCAGACGATGATCGGCACGCTGATCAGGATGCCGGCGGCGACCAGCGCGATGTGTCCATCGGCGGCGCCGGCGATCGCGACCACGTTGTCGAGGCTCATCACCGCGTCGGCGACGATGATGGTGCGGATCGCGCCGAGCAGATGCGTGCTCGCCGGCACCTCGGCGTGGTCTTCGTCCTGCGGGCGCAGCAGCTTGACGCCGATCCACAGCAGCAGCAGCGCGCCGGCGATGCGCAGGAACGGCAGCGCCAGCAGTTCGAGCGCGAAAAACACCAGCAGCGTGCGCAGGCCGATCGCGCCGAACACGCCCCAGAAGATGCCGCGGTTGCGCAGATCGGGCGGCAGCTTGCGGCAGGCCAGCGCGATGACGACGGCGTTGTCGCCGCCGAGCAGGACGTCGATGGCGATGATCTGCAGGATCGTGACCAGCAGTTCGCTGTCGAGGACGATGTCGGGCATGGCGCTCACGGCGCGCCGGGCGGCGTGACCGCGTGTGGAAATGTCGGCCGATTGTACGGGAGCGCCGCGGCGCCCGGCGTCCTCAGGCGAACAGCCGGCCGGCGTAGACGCCGAGGCCGCGCGCGACGCTCGCGAACTTGTCGCCGTTGACCAGCGCGCTCGACGGGAAGGCCGCGGCGATCGCCTCGCGCAGCGCGCGGACGCCGGTCGAGCCGCCGGTGAAGTAGATCGCGTCGATCGCCGCCGGCGCGACGCCGGCGCGGCGCGCGGTCTGCAGGCCGGCGTCGACGATGCGGGCGACGCCGGCGGCGATCGCGTCGCCGAGCCGCGCGGCGTCGAGCGGCGCGGCCAGCGCTGCGGCGATGAAGCCGAGATCGATCATCGTGTGGCCGCCGTCGGCGACCTCGACCTTGGCGTCTTCGACGAGGCCGGCGATGCGATGGCCCTCGCGCTCGCGCAGCACGCGCATCAGGCGCTCATGCAGCGCGGCGTCGGCGAAGAACGGCCGCAGCGTCTGCGCCTCGGACAAGGCGCGCGGCGTGTAGAGGAAGTTGATGCGGTGCCAGGTCGCCAGTTCGAAGTAGACGTGCGAGGGCACCGGCTTGCCGCTGGCGGCGACGTGGCCGAGGCCGAGCACCGGCATCACGCTGGCGAGGCTCAGCTGCTGGTCGAAGTCGGTGCCGGCGATGTGCACGCCGCCGCTGGCGAGCACGTCGGCGCTGCGCTCGTCGCGCTGCGCCCGCGCCGGGCCGAGGCGGACCAGCGAGAAATCCGAGGTGCCGCCGCCGATGTCGGCGACCAGCACCAGCGCCTCGCGATCGAGGGCGCGCTCGTAGTCCATCGCCGCGGCGATCGGCTCGTACTGGAAGTGCACCTCGCCGAAGCCGGCCTCGCGCGCGATCTCGGCGAGCGTGCTTTCGGCGAGACGGTCGCGTTCGGCGTTGTCGTCGACGAAGTGCACCGGCCGGCCGAGCACCAGCCGCTCCGGCGCCGCTTCGCTCTCGGCCTGCGCGGCGTCGCGCAGGTGGCGCAGGAAGCCGGCGATGATCTCGCGGTAGGCGACCGCCTTGCCGTTGATCTGCGTCGTCTCGTCGAGCAGTTCGCTGCCGAGCAGGCTCTTCAGCGAGCGCATCAGGCGGCCGGCGTAGCCGGCCTGGTACTCGTGGATCGCCTGGCGGCCGAACGCCGTGTGGCGCTCGTCGGCGTTGTAGAACACCGCGGTCGGCATCGTCTCGCGGCCCTGTTCGAGCGCGACCAGCTGGCCGTGCGGGCCGCTGCCGACGCAGACGGCGGAGTTGGAAGTGCCGAAGTCGATCGCGGTGTAGGCGCGCATGGGCAAAAGAGAGCGCGCGGGGCGCGGCGGCGAAAATGGGGGCGCGAGTCTACTGGCTCGCGCGGCGGGCACAAGAGGCCCGGGCTGCGAGGCATAATGTGGCGCATGTCGATTCGTACGCTGTTCCTGTCGCTGGGGCTGTTGCTGTCGTCCGCCGCCTGGTGTGCCGATCCGCCGCCCGCCGCGCCTGCCGCGCCGGCACCGGCACCGGCGGCCGAGCCCGCACCGGCGCCGCAACCGGTATTCCCGCGCCTGATGAGCGAACGCGAGGCCGCGCAGCCGCCGGCGGCGCCGGCGCGGGTCGATGAATCCGCGGCGCTGCGCGAGCGCGTGCTGGCCGCGGCGCGCTCGCTGCGCAACATGGGCATGCTGACGCTGTCGGCGGTGCTCGGCCTGTTCGGCTCGGCGCTGGCCGGCGTGCTGATCGCGCTCGCCGTGCACCTGACGCGCGAACGGCGCGCCGCCCGCAAGGCTGCCGGCTGAACGGCGCGCGGCGGAAAACCCGTATGGCCCGACGGGGCGTGCCGCGCCACACTGGCGGCGATCCCGGCGCCGCGGCGGATATCCGCTCCTTCGACGAGGCGCCGTGCGCGATGCCGCCCCGGCCGCTCGCCCGGACGCGCGGCGCGCGCGCCATTTCCCTGGAGTCCGCATGAACGATGCAAGCATTTCCGCGCCGGCCGTCAGCGCCGGCACGCTGTCCGCCCTGTTCGCGGCGCGCGTCGCGGCGACGCCGGACGCGCCGGCTTATCGGCAGTTCGACGCTGCGCGCGGGCAGTGGCAGGCGCTGAGCTGGTCGACGATGGCGGCGCGCGTCGACGGCTGGCGCCGCGCGCTCGGCGGCCTGCAGCTGGCGGCCGGCGCGCGCGTCGCGATCCTGCTGCCGAACGGTCTCGATGCGGTCGCCGTCGACCAGGCCTGTCTGGCCTGCGGCTACGTGCCGGTGCCGATGCACGCGATCGACAATCCGGCGAGCATCGCCTACATCCTCGGCGACAGCGATGCGTCGGCGCTGATCGTCGCCAGCGCCGCGCAATGGGCGGCGATCGCCGCCGCCGGCGGGGCGACACCGCAGCTGCGCCAGGTCGTGCTCGCCGGCGCCGATGAGACCGTGCCGGACGGCGCCGCGGTGCCGGTCACGCGCGCCGCCGACTGGCTGACGGCGGCTGCCGCGCTGCCGCTGCCGCCGTCGCCGGCGCAGCCCGACGATCTGGCGGCGATCGTCTACACCTCCGGCACCACCGGGCGGCCGAAGGGCGTGATGCTGACGCACCGCAACGTGCTGTCGAACGTCGAGGCGGTGATGGCGCATTTCCGCGTTGAGGCCGGCGATGTGTTCCTGTCGATCCTGCCGCTGTCGCACACCTTCGAGCGCACGATCGGCTATTACCTGCCGGTCGCCGCCGGCGCCGAAGTGGTCTACGTACGTTCGATCGCCAAGATCGCCGAGGACCTGAGGACCGTGCGGCCGACGATCGTCGTCGCCGTGCCGCGCATCTACGAGCGTCTCTACGCCGCGGTGCAGGACGCGCAGTCGCGCTCGAGCGCGCTGGCGCGCTGGCTGTTCGCGCGCACCGAGGCGGTCGGCTGGCGTCGGCATGCGCCGAACACGAGCGGTGCCGCGCGGCGCGCGCTCGACGCGGCGCTGTGGCCGCTGCTCGACCGTCTGGTGGCGCGCCGGCTGCGCGCCGTGCTCGGCGGCCGCGTGCGCATCGCCGTCAGCGGCGGCGCGCCGCTGGCGCCGGCCGTCGAGCACTGCTTTGTCGGCATGGGCGTGCCGCTGCGCCAGGGTTACGGCATGACCGAGAGCAGCCCGGTGGTCGCCGCGAACACGGTCGACGACTACCGGCCGGGCACGGTCGGCCGGCCGCTGGCCGGCGTCGAGGTCCGCCTCGGCGAGCGCGACGAGCTGCAGGTGCGCGGTCCGAACGTGATGCGCGGCTATTGGAAGCGGCCGGAGGACACGCAGCGCACGCTGCTCGACGGCGGCTGGCTGCGCACCGGCGATCAGGCGGCGCTCGAGGACGGCCGCGTGCGCATCGTCGGCCGCATCAAGGAAATCATCGTCACCTCGACCGGCGAGAAGATCGCGCCCGGCGATCTGGAGACGGCGATCATCGCCGACCCGCTGTTCGAGCAGGCTTTCGTGATCGGCGACAACCGTCCGTTCATCGCCGCGTTCGTGGTGCTCGAGCCGGGTCGCTGGCAGGCGCTCGCCGCCGAGCTCGGCGTGCCGGCCGACGCGAGCGGGCTGGCGTCGAAGGCGGCACGCGACGCGGCGCTGCAGCGCATTCACGCGGCGACCACGTCGTTCCCGCGCTACGCGATGCCGCGCCAGGTGCGTCTGACGCTCGACAAGTGGACGATCGAGAACGGCCTGATGACGCCGACGCTCAAGCTCAAGCGCAACGCGCTCGAGGCGCGGCTGGCCGACGCGATCGCCGACGTTTACCGCGCCGGCTGAGCGCGCGCCTCAGCTCACCGACACGCCGAACAGCATGCCGGCGCCGTAGGTCACGGCCGCCGCCGCACAGCCGATCAGCACCTGGCGCAGCGCCGAGTACAGCGGCGTGCGGCCGCTGAACAGCGAAGTGACGAAGCCGATGGCGGCGAGCGCGACGGCGCTCAACGCGATGCTGATACCGATCGCCGTCGCGCCGCCGCTCCACAGGAACGGCAGCACCGGGCAGATCGCGCCGGCCGCGAACAGCGCGAACGAGGTGATCGCCGCACGCCACGGATTGCCGCCGCGCTCGGCGGGATCGATGCCGAGTTCCTCGCGCGCCAGCGTGTCGAGCGCGACGGTCTTGTCGCGCATCAGCTCGGCGGCGATGCGCTGGGCGTCGGCGCGGTCGATGCCCTTGGCCTGGAAGATCAGCGCCAGTTCCTTCTGCTCGGCCTCCGGCGTCTGTTCGATTTCCTCGCGCTCGCGCGCGATCTGCGTCTCGGCGAGTTCGCGCGCGTTGGTCACCGACAGCCATTCGCCGAGCGCCATCGAGCAGGCGCCGGCGGCGAGTCCGGCGAGGCCGGTCAGCAGAATCTCGCGGCCGCCGGTGCCGGCGCCGGCGACGCCCATCACCAGACAGAAGTTCGAGACCAGACCGTCGTTGGCGCCGAGCACGGCGGCGCGCAAATCGTTGCCGGAACCGCCGCGATGCCAGGGCTCGGCGCGCGCGATCTCGCTGCCGGCGATGCCCTTGCCGCCGGCGCCGGCGGCCGCGGCCTGGACCACGGCGGCATGGCCGCGTTCCTCGCTCGACAGCGCCGCGGCGTCGGCCTGGCCGGCGTATTTGTCGCGGTCGGCGAACTCGGCGGCGGCGATCGACGGCAGCACGAAGCGCGGTCCGAAGCGGCGCGCGAGGCGCGTGAGCAGGCGCGTGCGCAGGCTCGGCGCATAGGCCGGATCCTTGATGCCGAGCGCGGCGAGCTTGGCGTGCCAGACCTGGGCGTGTTCGGCCTCGGCCTGCGACAGCTGGGTGAACAGATCCTTGCGCACCGGATCGGATTCGGCGGCGGCCAGCGCCGCGTACAGGCTCGCGCCGTCGCGCTCGTCCTGAAGATTGCGCCGGTACCGTTCGACCTCGCTGTCGCTCACGCACATGCTCCCGGGATGGTGGCCGCGGCGCCGGACGAGGGCCGCAGGCGGTGATGCCATAATGTCGCATGCCGATGCCTTCCGTCGCCTCTCCCGCTCTTCAGCCCTGCGCGCACGCGCGCGGCGGCCGCCTGCGTCACTGAGCGGGGCGCGCGATGCAGCTGGCGCTGGCACCGATGGAAGGCTTCGTCGACGATCTGCTGCGCGACGTGCTGACGCGCGTCGGCGGCATCGACTGGTGCGTCAGCGAATTCATCCGTGTCAACGACCGCCGCCTGCCGGCCTCGGTGTTCCGCCGCTATGCGCCGGAACTCGCGCACGGCGCGCGCACGCCGGCCGGTACGCCGATGCGCGTACAGCTGCTCGGCTCCGATCCGGCCTGCCTGGCCGACAACGCGGCGTTGGCATGCGCGCTCGGCGCGCCGGTCATCGATCTGAACTTCGGCTGCCCGGCCAAGACCGTCAACCGCTCGCGCGGCGGCGCGGTGCTGCTCAAGGAGCCGGAGCTGATGGGACGCATCGTCGGCGCCGTGCGCGCGGCGGTGCCGGCGGCGATTCCGGTGACGGCGAAGATGCGGCTCGGCTACGAGAACGCCGACGCCGCGCTCGACTGCGCGCGCGCGCTGGTCGACGGCGGCGTCGCGCAGATCGTCGTGCACGCGCGCACCAAGGTCGACGGTTACCGGCCGCCGGCGCACTGGGAATGGGTCGCGCGCGTTCGCGACTGCGTGCCGGCGGCGATCGACGTCTACGCCAACGGCGAGATCTGGTCGGTCGAGGACTGGCAGCGCTGCCGCGCGGCGAGCGGCGTCGAGCACTTCATGCTCGGCCGCGGTCTGGTCGCGCGGCCGGATCTGGCGCGGCAGATCGCCGAAGCGCGCGCCGGCCGCGTGCCGCAGCCCATGGCCTGGAGCGAGGTGCTGGCGCTGCTGCAGGACTTCTGGCAGCAGCTGCGTCACCGCGCGCCGCCGCGCTTCGCGGCCGGACGGCTCAAGCAATGGCTGGTCTGGCTGGCGCGCGGCTATCCGGCCGCCGATGCGCTGTGGCAGCGCGTGCGCGCCGAAGCGGACTGCCGCGCGCTCGACGCCCTGCTCGGCGTCAGTCTGGATCGCCCGCAGCGGCCGGCGCCGACGGCGCAACGGCATGCGCTGCCGCCCACACCAGCTTCTGCGCTCGACGCAGCCGCTTGAGCCGGTACTCGGCGCTCGACGCCTGCGCCCGTGAGGCATGCGCCTGCTGCGCGACGAGGCGCTGCGGCCGGTGCGCTCGCGTGTAACGGGCGCCGCGCCCGTCGAGGTGCTGCTGCAGGCGCCGCCGCGGATCGGGGCTGATGCCGGCGTAGAGACTGCCATCCTCGCATTCGAGCAGGTACAGGAACCAGATGCGGTCGGTTTCGGCAGCGTCGGCCATGCGGGACGAAAGGGTGGGCAGCGCGCAGTATGCCGGCTGGCATCGTCCTGGGGGGAGAGTTTTCCTACGCGCGAATCGGATTTTCCGGCGTTGCCCGGTCGCCCGCGCGGCGTGCACGCTGGTCTGTCCGCGGCGGCGACCGCGCGTTCGTCTGTCACGGACGATCCATTACGACAGGAGAGCAGGCATGGACGCTGGAAAACTCGTTGCACGCAGTAGCGGCATCGCGCTGGCGCTGGCGCTCGCGGTCGGCAGCATCGACGGTCACGCCGGCCTGTTGAAGACGACGACCGGCACCGTGCTGCGCACGCTCGCCGATATCTCCGGTACCGTCACCAGCCCGATCGGCGATGTGCTGGTCGGCCTGACGCAGAACGCCGGCTCGCTGATCGCGCATACCGTCGTGCGCATCCAGGGACGCTACCTGCTGCTGACGCGCGGCACCTCGGCCTTCGACATGACCTTCACGCATGATGGCCAGATGCGGCGCGTGCTGGTCGTGCGCCCGCAGAATCCGGTCGCCGGCGCGCCGATCCTGATGATGCTGCACGGCAACGGCGGCACCGCGGAGAACCAGTCCAATCTCAGCGAAGCGCCGGATCTGGTCGCCGCCAAGGGCGTCTGGGTGGTGCTGCCCGAAGCGCTCAACGGCACCTGGAACGACGATCCCGGCAACTCGATCGGCATCGACGACGTCGGCTTCCTGTCCGACGTCGTCGACGTCATGACCGGCGTCTTTCAGGCCGATGCCTCGCGCATCTATGTCAGCGGCCTGTCGAACGGCGCGTTCATGAGCGAGCGTTTCGCCTGCGAGCGGTCCGATCTGGTCGCCGCCGCGGCGCTGATCTCCGGCACCATCAGCGGCGGCCTGATGAACGCCTGTGCGCCGGCGACGCCGCGGCCGATCATGTTCATGGATGGCACCGCCGATCCGATCGTGCCCTACGACGGCAGCCGCCTCGGCGTGCGCTCGGCACCGGACACGTTCAACTTCTGGCTCGGCCGTCTCAACTGCAGCGCCTCGGCGACGCTGACCACGGCGCTGCCGGATTCGACCGCCGACGGCACGACCGTCAGCCTGGCGCGCAATACCGGCTGCGGCAGCGGCGGCGAAGTACGGCTCTACACCGTCCAGGGCGGCGGCCACGCCTGGCCGGGCGGCTGGCAGTACCTGCCGGTGCCGATCATCGGCACGACCAGCACCGACGTCGATGCGACGACGGAGATCTGGAACTTCGCGAGCCTGTACCACCGCTGAGTGCGGCGCCGCGCGGACTCGGCGCGTCATCGCAAGGCGCGCAGCGAGGAGGCTGCCCCGCCGCAGCGCCGGATCGGTGCTGCGGCGGGGAATGCTCGGGTTGTCTTCAGCAGGCCTTAGCCTGCTCCGCCGACCCGTTCCAGGATTCGCAGCAGCTGGGCGAGATCCTCTGCCGGCAGGCTGGCCAGGCTGGGCGGCGGCTCGTCGGTGATCTTGCGCAGTGCGGCAACGCGCTTGCGCCCTTCGGCGGTGAGCGAGACGAGCTTGGAGCGGCGATCTTCCGGGTGCGCGCGGCGCTCCACGAGTCCGCGTTCCTCGAGGTCGTTGATGATCACCGTCGCGGCCGGCGCGTCGGTGCCCATCTCCCAGGCGAGATCGCGCAGGCTGCGATCCTGATCCTTCAAGCGCCGCAGGGCGCGCACGCGACTGAACGGCAGGCCGGTGGCTTCGGCGGCCTTGCGGCGCCAGTCGCCGCGCGACTCCATGACCAGCGCGACGAGAATCTGCCAGATGCGCTCGGCATCACGCTGTGCGGGTTTCACTGGGGCTCCTCCAGCAGGTGTGCAACGCGTTCGGCGCTGGCGCGTCCACGCGCGCCGGTCGCGAGCAGGGCGAGGCCGACGATGAGCGCGCCGCTGCCCGCGAGTATCCACCACACACGATGCGTCGCGGCCGCGAAATCGGCCACGCGATCGCCGGTCAGCGATCCGGCGAGCGCGACGCCCAGCGACACGCCGATCTGCCGGCTGGTGCTGGCGACGGCCGAGGCGAGGCCGGCCTGTGCACGTGGCAGGCCGGACACGGCGGCATAAGTGATCGGCGCATTGACCATGCCGAAGCCGCAGCCGAAAACGAAGAACGCGGTCAGCACCATCGGCAGCGGCGTGTCGGCGGCGAGTCGCGTCAGCATCAACGTGCTGAGCACCAGCGCGACGCCGCTGATCAGCAGCGAGGGTCGCGCGCCGCGCACGGCGACCATGCGGCCCGACAGCGGCGACAGGCCGATCACCGCAACCGCCATCGGCAGGAGGCACAGGCCTGCGAGCGGCGCCGACAGGCCTCGCGTTTCCTGCAGATAGATCGAGCCGAGAAACAGGAATGCGCCCATCGCCGCGAACATGCTGATCGCGATCAGCGTGGCAGTACTGAACGGCAGGCTCCTGAAGAAGCGCAGATCGAGCAGCGGCTCGTGCCGGCGCGGTTCGTAGATCAGCAGGGCGATGAAGGCCGCCGCCGCGAGCAGCGCCGCGCCGCCGGCTTCGACGCCGTCGGCCCGCGGGGCTTCGATCAGCGTGTAGATCAGTGCCGCGAGGCCGGTCAGCAGCAGGATCTGGCCGACCGTGTCCGGCCGTCGCGGCGTCGGCGCGCGCGACTCGGGGACGTAGCGCGAGGTGAGCCACAGCGCGAGCAGGCCGATCGGCAGATTGATCCAGAACACCGATCGCCAGCCAAAGGCCTGCGTGAGCACGCCGCCGGCCAGCGGGCCCAGGGCCATCGCGATGCCGGCGACCGCGCCCCAGATGCCGATGGCGCGCGCGCGATCGGCTGGCGCAGGGAAGGTGTGCACGACGATCGCCATCGCGACCGGATTGAGCATCGAGCCGCCCAGTGCCTGCACGATGCGCGCCATCACCAGGACGGCGGTGCTGTCGGCAAAGCTGCACAGCACGGAGCCGAAGGTGAACAGCGCCATACCCCACCGGAAGACCCGCCGCCGTCCGAGCCGATCGGCCGTCGCGCCGCCCAGCATCAGAAAGCTGGCGAGGACGATCGTGTACGCATCCACCACCCACTGCAGATCGGCAACAGACGCGCCGAGCTCGCGCCGGATGGCCGGCAGCGCGACATTGACGATGGTGACGTCCATCGATACCACCAGCAGACTCAGGCAGCAGGTAGCGAGGATGAGCTTGCTTCGCGCGGGTGGCGAAGGGGAATTAGTTGTAATCATACAATAATTGTATAAATGCAACTAAAAGAGGTCAAGGGGACGGCGCGCGGCCGCGCGCCAACGAAGAAGGGCCGCTGGCGCGGCCCTTCTTCGTTGCGTGCGGCGGGGGTTCTACAGGCCCCAGGCTTTCAGCTTCATCTTGATCATCAGCACGATGAAGTGCCAGGCGGTCTTGATCTTCTCCCAGGCCGTCGGCTGGTAGCGCGCGCGCTCGCGGATGTAGTGCTGCAGCGCGAGCAGCTGCTCGTCGGACAGTTCGCCGAACGCCGGCATGCCGCGCGCGAGCAGCCCGCCGTCGCGGACGATCGCCGTGAACGCCGGCGTCGACAGCGGAATCTGCGAAGCGCGCAGGTCCGGGGCGTAGCCGCCGGCGACCGCGGACACGCCGTGGCAGATCACGCAGCGGGTGTAGATCAGCTTGCCCTGCTCGGCGAGCGCCATGTCGAGCTTGAACTCGGGTGCGTCGAGCGGCGTCACCTGCGACGGCGGCGCCGTCGGCGGCAGCGCCGCCTGGCCGTCGAGCACGAAAGTCAGCAGGCGCCGCGGATGGTTGCGGCCGACCCAGCCGTGCTGTGCGGACAGCGAGCCGAGCAGCATCTGTCCGCCGGCCCAGCCGGCCGGCACGGTGATGTACTGCTTGCCGTCGACCTCGTAGCTGATCGGCGCGCCCATCGAGCCGACGCCCATGTCGAAGCTCCAGACGATCTTGCCGGTCCGCGCATCGTGCGCGACGAACCTGCCGTCGGCCTGGCCCTGGAAGACGAGGCCGCCGGCGGTCGCCATCACGCCGCCGTTGTTGGCGCCGGGCACCGGTTCTTCCCAGGCTTTCTTCTGCGCGGCCGGATTCCAGGCAATCAGCGACGAGGTGCCGGCGTTCTTCGGCACGTCGTCGAAGAAGCCGCGCAGGCCCATGACGTCGTTCGGCGTCATCGTCCAGGTCTTCGGGTCGCGACCCTCGTCGTTGTAGTAGCCGGCCATCTCATGCGCCGGGATGTAGACGAGGCCGGTCTTCGGGCTGTACGACATCGGCGGCCAGTTGTGCAGGCCGGCCGAGCCGGGCCAGATCAGCGCCTCGCCGTCCTCATAGCGCGCGCCGGGTACTTCGACCGGGCGGCCCGTATTGAGATCGACGTACTTCGCCCAGGTGACCTTGCCGAGCTTCTCGGCAGAAATCAGTTTGCCGGTGGCGCGATCGATGACGTAGAAGAAGCCGTTCTTCGGCGCGTGCAGGATGACGTCGCGCGGCTGGCCATCAATGGCGATCGTCGCCAGCGTGATGTCCATCGTCGAGTTGAAGTCCCAGGTCTCGCCCGGCGTGGTCTGGTAGTGCCAGACGTACTCGCCGGTGTCGGCGTCGAGCGCGACGACCGAGCACAGGAACAGGTTGTCGCCGCCGCCCGGCGAGCGCAGCTTGGCGTTCCACGGGCCGCCGTTGCCGGTGCCGATGTAGACGCGGTTGTACTTGGGGTCGTAGGTCATCGCGTTCCACGCGGTGCCGCCGCCGCCGTACTTCCACCATTCGCCGTTCCAGGTCTTCGCGGCCATTTCCATGGCCTTGTTCTCGAAGCCGTCGGCCGGATTGCCAGGCACGATCCACCAGCGCCAGATCTGCGCGCCGGTCTCGGCGTCGTAGGTCGTCACGTAGCCGCGCACGTGGCCGAAGTCGGCGCCGCCGTGGCCGATGATCACGCGCGCGCGGCCGTCGCTGCCTTGCCAGACGCGCGGCGCGCCGGTGATGTAGCGGTTGTCGCCGGGTTCGGTGGTCTGCGTTTCCCAGACGAGCCGGCCGGTCTTCGCGTCGAGCGCGAACAGGCGGCCGTCCTGCACGCCGGCGTAGACCTTGCCGTTCCAGTAGGTGAGACCGCGGATGCCCCAGGCCATGCGCATCTTCTGGACGTCGACCTTGGGGTCGTACTTCCACAGCAGCTGGCCGCTGCGCGCGTCAATGGCATGGATCACCGAATAGCCGGCGGCGACGTAGACGACGCCGTCGACAGCGACCGGCATCGTCGCCAGGTTCCAGACATCGTCGAAATCCAGCGCCCAGGCGAGCCCCAGGCGTCCGACGTTCTGCGCGTTGATCTGTTCGAGCGGGCTGTAGTGCTGCTCGCTGAAGGTACGGCCGTTGGCGGCCCAGTTGGTGCCATCGGCTTCGTTCGACAGCGCCGCATTGTCGATCTGCGCCGCCGCCTGCGCGGCGAGGCCGAGGCTGACGGCCGCAACGAGGCCCGCGAGTGCGCGGCGGCCCAGCGCCGCCATGCCCGACTGCTTCATGGATCTCCTCCCGTGGACGGCCGGCTCGCGATCCGCGGCCGGCGTTGGCGCCGACTCTAGCGGCTCGACCGGGGCGCGACCGTCATCCGGACAGACGAGGGACGCGCGCGGGCGCCGGCGTGCGCGATCTGCGATGCTGGCCGGCCTCATCCACCGTCCGTCGCGCCATGTCGAACGCTGATTTCCGCCCCGGCGTCTACCGTCACTACAAGGGCCGCTACTACCTCGCGCTGGGTCTGGCGCGTGAGGACGAGAGCAACGAAACCGTGGTGGTCTACACGCGCCTGTATCCGCGCGACGGTCTGCCGATGAGCACGCGCCGTTTGTCGGTCTGGAACGAGGCGGTGGTTGTCGCGCCAGGCGCGGCACCGGTGCCGCGCTTCGTCTACGTCGGTCACGAACAGCCGGCCGACTGATTCCGGAGCGGTCCAGCGCCGGTCGCCGCGCGCGCCTGCCGGCGTGGCGAGGTCGGCACCGGGCGGTGCGCTGCTCTATCCGCTGGCGGCGTCGAGGCGATCGCGCAGCGCGATCAGCTCGTCCTTGAGCTTCAGCAGCGTCGGCGTCGACAGGCCGCAGGCGGCGAAGATGCCTTGCGGCACCGCCTTGGCGCGCTCGCGCAGCGCACGGCCGGCCTCGGTCAGCGTGATCCGCACCTGCCGCTCGTCGCGGGCGCTGCGCTGGCGCGACACCAGACCGGCGGCTTCGAGCCGCTTGAGCAGCGGCGTCAGCGTGCCGGAATCCAGGTGCAGCAGCTGACCGATGTCCTTGACCGGCACATCGTCGCGCTCCCACAGCACCAGCATCACGAGGTACTGGGGGTAGGTCAGGCCCAGCCCGTCGAGCAGCGGCTTGTAGACGCCATTGAAGGCCAGCGCCGTCGAATAGACGGCGAAACACAGCTGATTCGACAGCGCGAGCAGGGCGTCGTCGTCGGCATTCCGGTTCGGCATGGCGGGCTCTCCGTGGCCAGATGGTTCTGACGCCAGGCCTGTGGAGGCCTGGCGGCGCAATTCAATTGTACGCAATCAAAGGGCATAAGCGCCGCCTTTTTAATTTCGAACAAATATTTTGCAAGCAATTTAATTGTTCGTAATATTCCTTCCGTCGATTCCATCCGGTCGCTTCTCCACACACCGACAGAAGGAACTTACGTCATGAGCCCTATTGCCAGAACTGCCAGGATCGCTGCGGCCGCCGGCGCGCTGAGCGCCGCTTCGGCGAGCTTCGCCGCCTCCGTCGAACCCGGCACGCAGGCCTTCCTCGATGCCGTCGCCGCCCAAGGCGGCAAGCCGATCTACACGCTGTCGCCCGCCGACGCCCGGCAGGTACTGTCCGGTGCCCAGTCCGGCGCGGTCGCCACGCTGGCGGCCGAGATCGAGGATCGCGTGCTGAAGACCGGGCCGACCGGTCAGGTGCGCGTGCGCATCATGCGCCCGGCCGGCAAGAAGACCGAGCTGCTGCCGGTCATCGTCTACTTCCACGGCGGCGGCTGGGTGCTCGGCGGCACCGATACGCACGATCGCCTGATCCGCGAACTCGCCAACGGCGCGCAGGCGGCGGTGGTGTTCGTCGACTACGACCGCTCGCCGGAGGCGCAGTATCCGGTACCGCTGGAGCAGGGCTATGCGGCGCTGAAATACGTCGCCGAGCACGCCGCCGAGCTCAAGGTCGACGCCTCGCGGCTGGCCGTCGCCGGCGACAGCGTCGGCGGCAACATGGCGGCGGCGAACACCTTGCTTGCCAAGCAGCGCGGCGGTCCGCAGATCGATTTCCAGCTGCTGTTCTATCCGGTCACCGACGCCGATTTCGACACGGGCTCGTACCGCGAATTCGCCAACGGTCCGTGGCTGACCCGGGCGGCGATGGCGTGGTTCTGGGACGCCTACCTGCCCGACGCCGCCAAGCGACGCGAGCCGACGGCCTCGCCGCTGCGGGCTTCGCTGGAGCAACTCAAGGGCCTGCCGCCGGCGCTCGTCATCACCGACGAGAACGACGTGCTGCGCGACGAAGGCGAGGCCTACGCCGCCAAGCTGGCGCGCGCCGGCGTCCCGGTCACGCAGGTCCGCTATCTCGGCACGATTCACGACTTCGTGATGCTCAACGGCCTCGCCGCGTCGCCGGCGACGCGTGCCGCGATCGATCAGGCCAATGCCGCGTTGCGCCGGGCGCTGGCCCGCTGAGCGGCCATCACGCGCTTTTCTTAGTTCCTCAACCCGACTTTTATCCAATCCAATCAGGAGTCATGCCATGAGCACCCAGGTTCTTTATCGCACCAGCGCCACCGCCACCGGCGGCCGTGACGGCCGCAGCGTCGTCGAGGACGGCAGCCTCGACATCAAGCTGACGACGCCCCGCGAGCTGGGCGGCGCCGGCGGCGCCGGCAACAATCCGGAGCAGCTGTTCGCCGCCGGCTACTCGGCCTGCTTCATCGGCGCGATGAAGTTCGTCGCCTCGCAGGGCGGCCCGAAGGTGCCGGTCGACACCACGGTCAAGGCGATCGTCGGCATCGGCCCGCGCTCGGAGGGCGGCTTCGGGCTCGACATCGAGCTGCAGGTGGCGCTGCCGGGCTTGGCCCGCGCCGACGCCGAGGCGCTGGTCGCCAAGGCCCATCAGGTCTGCCCGTACTCGAACGCGACGCGCGGCAACATCGACGTGCGGCTGACGGTGCTCTGAGTCGACCGCCGACGTAAAGGCCCCGGTCCCGCGCAGGCGGGCCGGGGTTTCTGTCGTCCGGGTGGCGTGCGCTCTGACGACGCTTCAGGTCCGCGGCGCGGTGTCCTGCCAGTAGCCCGGATCGCCGAAGGTTTTCTTCAGATGTTCGACGAATAGCCGCGTCCGCAGCGGCAGGTGGCGGCGTTCGAGGAACAGCGCGTAGATGCCGTTTGCGGGCGCGGCGTAGTCGGCCAGCACTTCGACGAGGCGGCCTTGCGCTAGGTCGTCGCCGACTTCCCACATCGAGCGCCAGGCGAGGCCGCGGCCGGCCAGGGCCCACTCGTGCAGCACGGCGCCGTCGTTGCAGTCGAAGCGGCCGCGCGGGCGGACGCTGCGCAATTGACCGTCGACGATGAAGCTCCAGCCGCGCGCCTGGCCGCCGGTCTCGCCGAGACTCAGGCCGTCGTGCTGGGTCAGCTCGTCGGGATGGCGCGGCGCGCCGCGCCGCGCCAGATAGGCGGGGCTCGTCACCACGACGCGGCGGTTCTCGGCGAGGCGCACGCGCACGAGGCGCGAATCGGTCAGCTCGCCGACGCGGATCGCGCAATCGATGTTCTCGTTGGCGAGATCGACGATGCGATCGGACAGGTCGAGCGAGACGGCCAGCTCCGGATGCTGGTCGAGGAAATCGGCGACCGCCGGTGCGACGTGGCGCCGGCCGAAGCCGGCCGGCGCGGTGATGCGCAGATGGCCGCTGGCGCTGCGGCCGCCGTGGCTGACCGCGGCCTCGGCGGTGGCGAGGTCGTCGAGGATGCGCTGGCAGTCCTCGAGAAAGGCGCTGCCCTCGGCGGTCAGCGTCAGGCTGCGCGTGGTCCGCGTCATCAGGCGCACGCCGAGCCGCGCCTCGAGGGCGTCGATGCGACGGCCGATCATGGCCGGCGTGAGGTCGAGCGCGCGGGCGGCCGCCGACAGGCTGCCGCGCTGCGCGACCTGCACGAAGGTCTCGATCTCACGTAAAGGGTTCACGGTGAGGGCGGCCTTATTTCATACATAAAGTAAAAGATGATTTGCAGTGTAGTGCATTCAATCGCGGGGCGCGGGGGCCTATCATGCGCGGCATTCGAAAACCCACCGGAGCCTTCCCATGACGCTCAAACTGCCCGCCGGGATGCAGATCAACGCACCGATCCATCCGCGCTTCGACGAGATCCTGACGCCGGACGCGCTGGAGTTCGTCGCCAAGCTGCACCGCGCGTTCGAAGCGCGCCGCCAGGAGCTGCTGAAGAAGCGCGTCGAACGTCAGGCGCGCATCGACGCCGGTGAGCTGCCGGACTTCCTGCCGGAAACGAAGCATGTCCGCGAGGGCGACTGGAAGGTCGCGCCGCTGCCGAAGGCGCTGGAGAACCGCCGCGTCGAAATCACCGGGCCGGTCGAACGCAAGATGATCATCAATGCGTTCAACTCGGGTGCCGATTCGTACATGACGGACTTCGAGGACTCGAACAGCCCGAACTGGTTCAACCAGATCCAGGGCCAGGTGAATCTGTACGACGCGATCCGCCGCCAGATCAGCTTCACCAACGAGAAGGGCAAGGAATACCGGCTCAACGACAAGATCGCGACGCTGCAGATCCGTCCGCGCGGCTGGCATCTCGACGAGAAGCACGTGCTGGTCGACGGCGCGCGCGTGTCCGGCGGCATCTTCGATTTCGCGCTGGTGTTCTTCCACAACGCCAAGGAACAGATCGCGCGCGGCGCCGGTCCGTTCTACTACCTGCCGAAGATGGAGAGCCATCTCGAAGCGCGCCTGTGGAACGACATCTTCGTGATGGCCCAGGAGCACATCGGTCTGCCGAAGGGCACGATCAAGGCGACGGTGCTGGTCGAGACCATTCTCGCCACGTTCGAGATGGAAGAAATCCTGTTCGAACTGCGTGACCACAGCGCCGGCCTCAACGCCGGCCGCTGGGACTACATCTTCTCGTGCATCAAGAAGTTCAAGCGCAACACCGATTTCTGCCTCGCGCAGCGCAGCGTCATCACGATGGAAGTGCCGTTCATGCGCGCCTACGCGCTGGCGCTGGTTAAGGCCTGCCACAAGCGCGGCGCACCGGCGATGGGCGGCATGAGCGCGCTGATTCCGATCAAGAACGATCCGGTCGCCAACGACAAGGCGATGGCCGGCATCCGCAACGACAAGGCGCGCGACGCGCGCGACGGCTTCGACGGCGGCTGGGTCGCGCACCCGGGCCTCGTGTCGCTCGCGCAGGAAGAGTTCCAGAAGGTGCTCGGCGACCGCCCGAACCAGTGGGACAAGCAGCGCGACGACACCTACGGCCCGAAGGACTGGCTGAACTTCCAGCCGGAGCAGCCGATCACCGAGGCCGGCGTGCGCAACAACATCAACGTTGGCATCCACTATCTCGGCGCCTGGCTCGCAGGCAACGGTTGCGTGCCGATCCACAATCTGATGGAAGACGCCGCCACCGCCGAGATCAGCCGCTCGCAGATCTGGCAGTGGGTGGTCAGCCCGAAGGGCAAGCTCGACGACGGCCGCAAGGTCGACGCAGCGATGGTCCGCGCGATCATTCCGGAGGAGCTTGCCAAGGTGAAGGCGACCGTCACCGCGGCTGGCGAAGACACCGCGACCTACGATCAGGCCGCCAAGATCTTCGAGGAGATGTCACTGTCGCAGAACTTCCCGGAGTTCCTGACGCTGCCGCTGTACGAGGCCATGGCGTAAGACGCGATCGCGTCGATCAGCCTGCTGAACTGAAAAGGCCGCGCGGAGCACCGCGCGGCCTTTTTCGTTGCCGGCGCTTTGAGCGCGCCGGGGGCTTCAGAGCGGCTGCAGCTGCTCCGCGAAGCGCCGGGCGTTGTCGACGTAGTGCAGCGCCTGCATCCTGAGGATCTGCACTTCCTGATCGGACAGCGTGCGCACGACCTTGGCCGGTGAGCCGACGATCAGCGAGTTGTCCGGAAAGCTTTTGCCCTCGGTGACCAGCGACTGCGCGCCGACGATGCAGTTGCGGCCGATCTTCGCGCGGTTCAGCACCACCGCGCCGATGCCGATCAGCGTGTTGTCGCCGATCTCGCAGCCGTGCAGCATCACCATGTGGCCGATCGTGCAGTTGGCGCCGACCACGAGCTTCAGACCAGGATCGGTATGCAGCACCGAGCCTTCCTGGATATTGCTGTTCTCGCCGATGCGGACCTCGTCGTTGTCGCCGCGGATCGTCACGTTGAACCAGATGCTGACGTTGGCGGCGCAGTGCACCGAGCCGATGACGGTGGCGTTCGGCGCGATCCAGTGCGGACCGTCGAATTGCGGACGGCGGTCGCCGAGGCGGTAGAGCATGCGGGTCTCCAGCGAAAAAGGGCAGGCGCGCATTGTCGGCGAAGCGGCCGGCATTTGCCGATGTCTCGGCGCGTTACGCCCGGCCTCTCAGAACTCGACGACGGCGGGTTCGCGCAGCAGCGCGGCGAGGCGCTCCGACGGGATCGCCGGATAGAACAGGAAGCCTTGCGCGTAGTCGACGCCGATGCGCTGCAGCAGCGCGAGCTTGCGCGGGTCGTCGACGAACTCGGCGACGGTCTTCTTGCCGGCGGCGTGGGCGACCTGGCGGATCGCGCGCACGATCTCCTGGGCGAGCGGATCGTCGACGATGTCGCGCACGAAGCGGCCGTCGATCTTCACCTCGCTGACCGGCAGGCGGTGCAGGTAGCCGAACGAACACAGGCCGGAGCCGAAGTCATCGAGGCTGAAGGTGCAGCCGATCGCACGGAAGTCGGCGATGATGTCGGCGGCGACATCGAGCTGCTCGATCGCGGCCGTCTCGGTGATTTCGAAGCCGAGCTTGCCGGGCGGCGGGCGCAGCGCGCGCACGTCGGCGAACAGCTTCTGCATGAAGCGTGCGTCGGCGACCGAGCGCGCCGACAGGTTCATCGTCAGGCCGTCGAGACGGCGCACCAGGTCCGCGTTCTGATCGATCCAGCCGAGCACGGACTGCGCGGTGAAGGCGTCGAGTTCCGGCGTCAGGCCGAAGTACTCGAGCGTTTCGATCGTGCCCGCCGGCAGCGGCAGGAACTCGCCGCGCTGTTCCATGCGCAGCAGAAACTCGGCCTTGGCGAGGCGCGGCTTGGTGCCGCGGATGTCCATCACCGGTTGCGGAAATAACGCCAGACGCTGCTCCTGGCGCAGGCGCCGGAAGTTCAGGACGGCGCCGGCGTCGCGGTGCGCGGCGGTAGGCGCGGCCAGGCCGCGATTGCCGCTGACGATCTGGTTCAGGCCCCGGCGCTTGGCCTCCTGGCAGGCGTCGCTGGCCTGCGTGAGCAGCTGACGCCAGTCCGGCTTGCGGATCTGTGTGGTGACGAGTCCGATCGACACGCCCAGCGCGCTTTCACCGAGGATGGACGGGTAGCGGATCGCGCAAAGGCGCTCGCGCAGCGCGTGGCTCTCGTCGATCGCAGTCTGGCCATGGTCGATCGGCTTGGCGGCGACGAATTCATTGCTCCACAGGCGGCATGCCAGGCCGTGCCGGCCGGCCCAGTCGCGCAGCTCCGTCAGCGTGCGGCCGATCAGCTCGTCGCCGATGCCGGGCGCCGCCCACTGGTTGATGCTGCGCATCTGGCGGATGTCGACGTGCACCAGCACGGCGCCGGGGAAGGCGTTCCATTCGCTGAGCTGACGGCAGAACCGTTCGAAGTTGGAGTTGGACATGGCGGGGCCATCAACGGCTTACGTCTCCCTTAGCGGCGTCCATGACGGCTTCCTGAAGGCGTCTGCCGTCGGTCGGGGCCGAACGGCGATGCATCCGTTGATCCGGCGCACAAAAGAAAAGCCCCGCCGGAGCGGGGCTTTCGAAGTAAGCCGCAGCGTGTCTTATTCGACGACGTGGAGCTCGACGCGACGGTTGTTCTCGCGTCCGGTCTCGGTTTCGTTCGAATCGATCGGGCGGGTTTCGCCATAGCCGACCGGCGTCATGCGCTTGGCGGCGACGGCATGGTCGCCCAGATACTTCTTGACCGCGATCGCACGGCGCTCGGACAGGCCGAGGTTGTACGAATCCGAGCCGATGCTGTCGGTATGGCCTTCGACCTCGACGTTGACGTTCGGGTAGGCCTGCAGGGTCGTGGCCACCTGGGCGAGAATGCGCTTGGCTTCTTCGGTCAGGCGATCCGAGTCGAACTCGAACTTCACGCCCTTGAGCACGAAGTTCTTGTCGATCGCACAACCGTTGGCGTCGACCTGTTCGCCAGGACGCGGCTTGCGGCAGTCGCCGACCAGCGCGCAGCCGTTCGGCAGCACCTTGGCGCCCGGCGGCGAGTGCGGGCACTCGTCGAGGTAGTCAGGGATGCCGTCGCCGTCGGAGTCGAGCGGGCAGCCGTCCGGACCGACGGCGACGCCCTTCGGCGTGTTCGCGCAGCGGTCGAGGTCGTCCGGAATGCCGTCGCCATCCGAGTCGTTCGACGAGCAGCCGTCGGCGTTGACCTTGGTGCCGGGCGGCGTGTTCGGGCACTTGTCGAGATAGTCCGGTACGCCGTCGCCGTCGGAGTCGAGCGGGCAGCCGTTGACGTCGACCTGCACGCCCTTCGGCGTGTTCGGGCAGCGGTCACGGACGTCCGGCACGCCGTCGGCGTCGGAGTCGAGCTCGCAGCCGTCGGCGCCGACCTGCACGCCCTTCGGCGTGTTCGGGCACTTGTCGAGATAGTCCGGCACGCCGTCGCCGTCGAGGTCGGTCGGGCAGCCGTCCGAGTACACGGTCACGCCCTTCGGCGTGCCCGGGCACTTGTCGCGCGAGTTGGGCACGCCGTCGCCGTCGTCGTCGTTCGGATCGGCGCCGAACTTCCAGCGCAGGCCGACGCCGGCGGTCCACACGTAGAACGTGTCGTCCTGGACGGCGCCCTTGCCGCTGATGAAGTCGAGGTTGTAACGGCCTTCGAGGCGCAGGTCGAGGTTCTGCGTCAGGTTGAAGAACGTGCCGAGGCCGACGCCAACGCCGGCGCCGCCGATGTTCTCATCGAGGAAGTTGATGTAGTGGCCGTTGAGGTTGCCGAGCAGGTACGGACGCACCGTCGCCTTCTCGCCGGCCAGGTACTGCATGACGTTGAAGCCGAGCACCGCGCGGCTGTAGTCGTTGCTCGACGACAGGTCGGACACGTCGAGCTTGCTGTAGCCGCCCTCGATTTCGATGCCGAGCCAGGGCGCGATCGACCGACCGACGGCGATCGAGCCCATCGGCCCGACGTCGACGTCGTTCTTGTCAGAGAAGATCACGCCGACGGACGGCGATACGTACCAGCGCCCGTCGTACTCCACCTCTGCTGCCGCGGCGCCCGACCACAGCGCGCCGGCCAGCATGAGCCATCCGAACTTCCGCATTAGTTGTCTCCCATCCCTAGAACCGCTCTCGGCATCCCTGCACGCGTCTTCTACCCGATTTGAAAAGACGCCATCGCGACGAATCGCACACCGCGATTTCGTTGTCCGCGCTCTCTTTCGTGAGGCGTTCTCGATTATGATTGCGAAAAGGAACGCAGTAAACATGGGGCGGGCTGGGGATCGCCGTCCAGACACGGAAGTTGTAGGAAGAGGGAGTTTCGAAATGAAGGCAGTTCGCTTACTGGCCGCGCTATTCGCGCTCGCGTTGGCGGCTTGCGGGGATGGCAGCATCAAGAGTCCCGATTTCACCGCGGAGCTCGAGTCGATCTCGATCGAGCCGGCCACGGGATCGGTCGCTCTGGGCGAGACCGTGCAGTTCCGCGCCTACGGGCTTTATTCGGCGCCGCCGGGACAGACCGGCGAGACGCGCGAGATCACTTCGTCGGTGAGCTGGGCGAGCAACGACACCAGCGTCGCGACGATCAACGCCAGCGGCGTGGCGACCGGCACGCAGGTCGGCACCGCCGGCATCACCGCCAGCCTCGGCGACCATCAGGCCAGCGCCCAGCTGAACGTCGGCGCGGCAGTGATTCGCAACATGGTGGTGCGCACGCTCAGTGGCGCGACGCAGGCGTCGGTCGCGGTCGGCCAGTCCGTGCAGATCTACGCCTACGGCGTCTATTCCGACGGCTCCGAGCGTCTGATTTCCAGCGCCGACAATCTGGTGCCGTGGACCTCCGGTAACGATACGAGCGTTGCCGTGGCGCCGACCGAAGGGCCGACGACCACCGCTTCGGCCCTGCAGGTCAGCGCTGCGCCGGTGCTGGTGACGGCGGCGCTCAAGACGCTCGGCGGTGATCCGGTGCTGCAGCGTGACGGCTCGACGCCGATCACCGCCAGTTTCGCGGTGACGGTCAGCAGTGCCGCGATCGTCAGTCTCAAGCAGGTGCAGTGGGAGAGCGATGCGGTGCCGGCGGCCGCCGATCCGGCGCCGACCACGGCTCTGAAGCTGACCCAGGGCGCGACGCTGAAGGCGGTGGCGATCGCCGTCTACACGGACGGGACGACCGGCATCGTCGCCGACGACAAGCTGAACTGGACCAAGGAGCCGGCCGACAGCACGCTGGCCGACATCGACGCCAGCGGCAATGTCAGCGGTACGGCCAAGGGCACGCTGAAGATTCGCGCGACGCTGAAGGTCGCGCCGGTCGGTGGCGGCAGTGCGACGGCGGCGCGCGACGTGATCGTCGCCGACGCCAGCTGCACGAACCCGGCGCGCGATGATCAGTTCGTCGCCAGCGGCTGGTTCGTGCCGGTGCTGTGCCTGATCTGCTCGGCGAACGACGCCGGCAACGTGATCGACGCCGACGACAGCAACTATGCGACGCTGACTAATAACGTGGCGCTGCTCGGCGGCGAGACCGCGATCAACGTCGCGCTGAAGGACGACGCTGCGCCGGCGCTCAACACCGGCCCGGCGCCGAAGGAAGTCAGCTTCCTGATCGCCATCGATCAGGGCACTTTCCCGGTGCTGAACCTCGGGCTGTTCAACATTCTCTACATCTCGCTGCACTCGGATGCCGGCGGTGACGATTCGCTGACCGGTCGCGTCGCAGCTTCGAATGGCGGCATCAACGCGCTTGACCTGACGCTGCTCGGGCTGAATCTGGTCCCGGGCTACGACACGGTGAAGGTGTCCTACGTGCCGCCGGCCAATGTCGAGTACCGCCGTTTCCGCCTCGGCAACAACGCCGGCGTCGCGCAGGTGAATCTGAGCGGCAAGGCGATCCGGGTGTCGAACGCCTGCCTGCCGGAATAAGGCGCGTCAGCTGCAGATGTGAAAAGGGCGCCGCAAGGCGCCCTTTTCGTTTGCGGCGGGAGGCCGCGGCCCGCCGGGCCGGGCGTCCGAAGTGCGAGCTCAGCTGCGGACGACGAGGTTGTCGCGGTGGACCAGTTCCGGCTCGCCGACGTGGCCGAGCCGTTCGGCGATCTCGTTGCCCTTGGCGCCGGCGATGCGGGCTGCGTCATTGGCGTCGTAGTTGCTGAGTCCGCGCGCGATTTCGTGCCCGTCCGGATCGAGCAGCGCGACCAGATCGCCGCGCGAGAAGTGCCCTTCGACCCGGCGGACGCCGACCGGCAGCAGGCTGCGGCCCTGCTCGCGCAGCACGCGCGCCGCGCCCGCATCGAGATGCAGCCGGCCGCGCACCTGCAGCTGGCCGGCGATCCAGCGCTTGCGCGCCGTCATCACCCCCTGTGCCGGCGTCAGCAGCGTGCCGATCATCGCGCCCTGCGCGATCTGTAGCAGCGCATCCGGCTTGCGGCCGTGGGCGATCACCGTCGCGGCGCCGGAGCGCGCGGCCGTGTAGGCGGCGTTGAGCTTGGTGCGCATGCCGCCGCGGCCGAGCACGCCCTTGCTGTCACCCGCCATGTCGACGAGGCGCGGGTCGGTCAGCGAAGCCTCACTGACCAGGCGTGCGTCGGGTTGTACCCGGGGATCGGCTTCGAACAGGCCTTCCTGGTCGGTCAGCAGGACCAGCAGGTCGGCCTCGATCAGGTTGACGGTCAGGGCGCCGAGCGTGTCGTTGTCGCCGAGGCGGATCTCGTCGGTGGCGACGGTGTCGTTCTCGTTGACGACCGGCACCACGCCGAATTCGAGCAGCGTGTTCAGCGTGCCGCGGGCATTGAGGTAGCGGCCGCGATCGGCGACGTCCTCATGGGTCAGCAGGATCTGCGCAGCTTCGATGCCATGGCGGTGGAATTCGGCCTCGTAGGCCCGTACCAGTCCCATCTGGCCGACCGCGGCCGTAGCCTGCAGTTCATGCAGCGCGCCCGGCCGCTTCTTGATGCCGAGTCGCGCCATGCCTTCGGCGACCGCGCCGGACGACACCAGCACGATCTGCTTGCCGGCGGCGCGAAGCGCGGCGATTTGCGAGCACCAGTCGCGAATGGCGTCATGGTCGAGGCCGCGGCCCTTGGCGGTCACCAGCGAGCTGCCGACCTTGATGACCCAACGATGCGTTTCGACGAGCTTGCCGCGGGCAGCGCCGGCGGCGGGGGCGGGGGAGACCGTCATGGCAGAGCGGAGAAACGAAAATTCAGTCGAGGGGGCGCTTGCTCGCCTTCGAGCGGCGGGCGCGCGTGCTGCGCGTGACGTTGCGGCCGAGGTCCTTGTTCGGCACCGGCTCTGCGCTCGTGCGGCGCGGCGCCGCGCGGTTGCGCTTGACCGGAGTGGCGGCCACGGGCGCCGACGCTTCGGCGGACAGCGTCGGCGTCGCCGACGGTGCGTGCGTCTCGACCCATTGCATCGCGGCTTCGGCCAGCTCGTCGCAGCCGGCGTGCGAAGCAGCCGATATCGCGAACCAGCGGCCCTTCCAGCGCAGCTTCTTCAGTGCCTGCTTGACGAGCGCCTGCCATTCGGCCTCCGGCATCACGTCGATCTTGTTGAACACCAGCCACTGTTCGCGCGCGGCGAGTTCGTCGCTGAAGGCTTTGAGCTCGGCGTTGATGGTGCGGATGTTGGCGACGATGTCCGAGCCATCCGGCGGCATGACGTCGACCAGATGCAGCATCAGGCGCGTGCGCTGCAGATGCTTCAGGAAGCGGATGCCGAGGCCGGCGCCTTCGGCGGCGCCCTCGATCAGGCCCGGGATGTCGACCATCACGAACGAGCGCGACGGGCCGACCGCGACCACGCCCGGCTGCGGATACAGCGTCGTGAACGGATAGTCGGCGATCTTCGGGCGTGCCGCCGACACCGAGGCGAGCAGCGTCGACTTGCCGGCGTTCGGCAGGCCGAGCAGGCCGACGTCGGCCATCAGCGACAGTTCGAGGCGCAGCTCGCGTACGTCGCCGGGCGAACCCTTCGTGGCCTTGTAAGGCGTACGGTTGACCGACGACTTGAAGTGCGGGTTGCCGAGGCCGCGGCTGCCGCCCTGGGCGACCTTCACGCGCTGGCCGTCGCGGGTCAGCTCGCCGATCAGCTCCTCGGTGCCGTCGTCGAAGATGCGCGTGCCGAGCGGCACGCGGATGTCGAGATCGGCGCCGGCAGCGCCGGTGCAGTTCGAGCCCTGGCCGTTGACGCCCGGCTGCGCCTTGAACAGGCGCGTGTAGCGGAAATCGGCGAGGGTGTTCAGATTGGCGTCGGCCACCGCCCAGACGCTGCCGCCATCGCCGCCGTCGCCGCCGTCGGGGCCACCGAACGGCATGTACTTGAGGCGCAGGAAGCTGATGCAGCCATTGCCGCCCTTGCCGCCTTCGACGCGGATCTTGGCCTCGTCAACAAACTTCATCGTTCAGTCCCTGCTGGGTGCGCAAGAGAGTAGCGCACAAAAAAGCCCCGTTTCCGGGGCTCTTTTGCGAAAAAGCGCAATGCTTCAGGCCGGAACGATGTCGACGTGGAGCTTGCCGGCCGGACCGCGCTGGCGGAACTGCACCTTGCCCTCGACCAGCGCGAAGATCGTGTGATCCTTGCCGAGGCCCGCGCCGACGCCGGCGTGGTACTGCGTGCCGCGCTGGCGGATGATGATGTTGCCTGCGACGACGTTCTCGCCGCCGAACTTCTTGACGCCGAGTCGCTTGGCCTCGGAGTCGCGGCCGTTGCGAGTGCTGCCGCCTGCCTTTTTGTGTGCCATGTTGGGTGCTCCTGAATCCTGGGAAAGGGTGGCCGGCTTAGGCGCCGACGATCTCGGTGATCTTCACTTCGGTGAAGTTCTGACGATGGCCCTGTTCCTTGTGATAATGCTTGCGGCGGCGGTGCTTGACGATGCGGATCTTGTCGCCGCGGCCGTGGCCGAGCACTTCCGCCTTGACGGCGCTGCCGGCGACGGTCGGCGTGCCGACCTTGATCTGCTCGCCTTCGCCGACCATCAGCACTTCGTCGAACGACACGACGCTGCCGACTTCCGCCGTCAGCGATTCGATCTTTAGCGTATCGCCCTGGGCGACCTTGTACTGCTTGCCACCCGTCTTGATCACGGCGTACATCGTTGACTCCAAATCTAATTTTGATTGTAAGCCGCGGCGATTACGCTGCCCGGCCCGAATGAAGCGCGTGATTGTAGGGATGCCCCCTTGAAACGTCAACAGATTCTCACTGCGTGGCGCGCTGCAGCGCGACCCGGGCGGCCCTCCGGCGGAGATTCCTAAGTCATTGACGGCCAAGCGTAACTCCGCCTAGCATCGCGCCGCCCCTATGGACCTCAAGAACATCCTAGCTCCCATCGCCGACGACATGCGGCAGGTGGACGAGACGATACACGCCCGGCTGCGCTCGGAAGTCGCGCTCATCAGCGAAATCGGCCACTACATCACCTCGGCCGGCGGCAAGCGTCTGCGCCCGGCGCTCGTGCTGATGGCGGCGCGCGCGCTCGGCTGCAAGACCGACGAGCCGGTGCTGCATGCGGCGATGATCGAGTTCATCCACACCTCGACGCTGCTGCACGACGACGTCGTCGACGAATCCGGTCTGCGCCGCGGCCGCAAGACGGCCAATGCCGTCTGGGGCAACGCTGGCGCCGTGCTGTCCGGCGACTTCCTCTATTCGCGCGCCTTCCAGATGATGGTCGAGTCGCGGCGCATGCAGGTCATGGACGTCATGGCCAACGCCACCAATGCGATCGCCGAAGGTGAGGTCCTGCAGCTGCTGAACTGCGGCGACCCGGATACCGACGAGGCGCGCTACATGCGCGTGATCGAACTGAAGACTGCGCGACTGTTCGAAGCCGGTTGCCGGCTCGGTGCGATCGCCGCCGGGCAGGATGAATCCGTCCAGCAACGCCTGCACGATTATGGTCATCATCTGGGGCTGGCCTTCCAGCTGGTTGACGACGTGCTCGATTACACCGCGGATGCCGCTGTCAGCGGCAAGAACGTCGGCACGGACCTCGCCGAAGGCAAGCCGACGCTGCCGCTGATCCATGCGATGAAGAACGGCGGCGACGAACAACGCACGCTGATTCGCGATGCCATCTCGCACGGTCGGGTCGACCAGCTCGCCGAGGTGCTGAAAGCAGTTGAATCCACCGGGGCGATTCCTTACACTCGCGCCCTCGCTGAACGGCACAGCCGAAAAGCGATCGATTCGCTCGGTGATCTTCCCGATTCACCTCACAAGGCGGCGATGATCGAGTTGGCCCGGTTCAATACGAACCGCGCCGCCTGATCCGAAAACGGGGTGTAGCTCAGCTTGGTAGAGCGCTTGCTTCGGGAGCAAGAGGTCGCAGGTTCGAATCCTGTCACCCCGACCAGACAGACAAAAGGCCGCTGATCTTCAGCGGCCTTTTCGTTTTTGCGCATCCGCCACGCCGCAGAACCTGACCTTGCTCGGGTGACGGCGTCTCCCCGTGTGGCCGCGGGAGGCGCCGCGGACCGGACAGCTCGCTTCGCGGTCGTCGCCAAGGACGTGCGCCGTGCGGAACTCGGCATGAAGTCCGGACTCGGCGCCCGTGGGGCAGGCAGTCCTTGGTCTCGCTGTCCCAGCCCCGGCTTGCCGCGGCGGTGTGACCCGTTCCGGGGGTGGCGGGGCTCTGGACCGTGACGCGGCGTGGCAGAGACACTAGGCTCAGCAAAAGGCGCTTACGGTGCCAGGGGCCACGGCCGATTGCCGCCCCCGGCAGGCGTTCCGCTCATCACGAGAAAGGTTCGGGGGAGAATCACCTGTGACAACGGACGCAGCCGGATTCGCTTGGCCCATGCCCCCATTCTTTCGCGCCGGGCTGCCGCCTCCCGAGGTTCGAGGTCGTTGCACGGTCGAACTCACCTCGGGCGAGGTGCGCGCCGGCCAGCTCGTCGCCATTTCCGCCGAACGACGCGTGGCCGAGCTGCTGCCGGCGGCGACGTCGGCCCCGATTTCGATTCGTCTGGCCGACATTCACCTGTTGCGACTGGATGTGCCGCGACAGCTCAGCCTCGACGAGGACGCGCTGCGTCAACTGGGCGTTCAAGACAGCGCGGTGGCGCTGGAGACGGCGTTCACCGTGCAGTTCCCCGACGGCCAGCATCTCGACGGCAAGACGCGCGGCTTCGTCAAGAATCCGGAGGGTGTGTACCTCAACCTGATCGTGCCCGGATCTTCGCTGACGACCGCGTGCTTCGTGCCGAGCGAGCAACTCGCCGATCTGCGTATCGGTGCGCTGATCGGTGAGACGCTCTCCAGTCGACATGCCATCGATCGCAAGGTCATCGGCGATGCGCTGGATCTGCAGGCGAGGTTGCGTAGCCGGCGGCTCGGCGAGTATCTGACCGATTACGCCGTGGTCTCGGTCGACGACCTGCTGCGCGCCCTCGATCAGCAAAAGCGCGTGCCGAATATCAAGCTCGGCGAGTTCCTCGTGCGCGAGCACCTGGTGACGCGCGAGCAGCTGGATCGGGCGCTCGCCGTGCAGCGCGAGAACCGCAGCCGCCGCCTCGGCGACATCCTGGTCGAAATGGGAGTCGTCAGCCAGCGCGAGATTCAGGTCTCGCTGTCGGAGAAGCTCGGTATTCCGTTCGTGAACGTCCGCGATTTCGCTGTCGATCAGCAGACGCTGCACTCGATCAGCAGTGCTACCGCGATGGCAGGGCAAGTGCTTCCGCTCCTGCATTCGGCCGATCAGCTGGTCGTTGCCGTCGAGAATCCGCTCTCGGTCGATCTGCGCCGGGTCCGTTTCGAGACCGGACTGAACATCGTGCCCGTCATCGCCAACGGCGCCGATCTGCGCCTGCGCATCGCCCAGGAATACGGCGACAGTGCGACAGGCGCGGCGGCCGACGGCGAGTATCCGGGCTTCGACAACGAGGCCGAGGAAAATCTGGCGGAGCTTGTCTCGCAGGTCGCGCGCGAGGCGCCGCGCATGCAGGGCGCGCCGCACGCCGACGCGGCGGTGACGGACAGCGCGCTGGTCCGGCTCGTTCACAAAATCATCGTCGACGCCCATGCCAAGGGCGCCTCCGACATTCACATCGAGAGCAATCCGCGCAATCAGGAAACGCGCGTTCGTTTCCGTCGCGATGGCGACCTCGAGGACTATCTGCAGCTGCAGCCGTCGTTCCGCAACGCGCTGGTGTCGCGCATCAAGATCATGGCGGGCCTCGACACCTCCGAGCACTGGCACGCGCAGGACGGCAAGATCGATTTCGGCCGGTTCGGGCCGGTCCCGATCGAATTGCGCGTGGCGATCATCCCGACCGCGAACGGCTTGCAGGACGTCGTCATGCGCATTCTGGGGGGTGTCGATCCGCTGCCGCTCCCGGAACTCGGGCTTGGCGAGCGCGATCTGTCCGTGCTGCGGGAAATGGTCACGCACAGCTACGGACTGATCCTGGTTTGTGGACCGACGGGCTCGGGCAAGACCACGACGCTGCACTCGGTGCTGCGTCACATCAACCGGCCGGACATCAAGATCTGGACCGCGGAAGACCCGATCGAGATCACCCAGCACGGCCTGCGCCAGGTGCAGATCAACGCCAAGACCGGCTGGACTTTTGCGTCCGCCATGCGCGCATTCCTGCGCGCCGACCCGGACGTGATCATGGTCGGCGAGATGCGCGATGCGGAAACCGTCAAGATCGGCATCGAAGCCTCGCTGACGGGTCATCTCGTGCTGTCGACGCTGCATACCAACAGTGCGGCCGAAAGCGTGGTGCGCCTGCTCGAACTCGGCATGGATCCGTTCAATTTCTCGGACGCGCTGATCGGTGTGCTTTCGCAGCGACTCGCGCACAAGCTGTGCATGCACTGCCGCAAGCCTCGCATCATCAGCGACGCGGAGATCGGCCAGCTGGCACGCGAATACTGCGTCGGCACCGCGGAACGTGCGGCCGATGTCATTGCGCGCTGGACCCACGGCGGATCCGCACAGGTCACGCTCTACGAGGCACAGGGCTGCCAGGTTTGCCGCAACGGTTATCACGGCCGCATCGGTTTCTACGAGCTGTTGCCGGCGACGCCCAAGGTCAAGGATCTGATTCGAGCTCACGGCACCGTCCCGCAGATCGTTGCTGCAGCCCAGGAGGCCGGCATGCGCATGCTGCGTCAGGACGGCATCGACAAGGTGCTGGCGGGCATCGTAGACCTGCCGAGCGCGCGCGCCGCTTTCACCTGAAGCGCTGTCGCGGCCTCGCGGCGCAGCGAACGCCAGAGGAATCTCCCGCCGGCAGGTCGGCAGGCCGGGCCTGGCGGCCCATCGCCGCTTCGGAGGCGATGCGGCTTTGCGAGGGCATACGGCATACGTCACGCACGGCGCACGCGCGTCGCCGGAAATGCCGGCGTTATTCGTGGCGCAATGCTTCGATCGGATTGAGTCGCGCGGCGCGCTTGGCCGGCGTGTAGCCGAAGGCGACACCGATCGCCGCCGAGAACACGAAGGCGAGCAGGTTGATGCCGACGTCGAAGCTGTACGGCAGATCCATGAACTGCGAGAGCGTGATCGAGGCGACCGTCGCCAGGAGGATGCCGAGCAGGCCACCGACCGCCGACAGCGTGACGGCTTCGACCAGGAACTGCAGCAGCACTTCGCGTTCCAGGGCGCCGATCGCCAGGCGAATGCCGACTTCGCGGGTGCGCTCGGTGACGCTGACCAGCATGATGTTCATGATGCCGATGCCGCCGACCAGCAGGCTCACCGCCGCCACCGCGCCAAGCAGCAGCGTGAGGATCTGCATCGTGCCGGACAGCGTGTCGGAGATCTGCTTGGTGTCGAGCACGTTGAAATTGTCGTCCTGTCCCTCGCGGACGTTGCGCCGTTCCCGCATCAGCAGCGTGATGCGCTCCTTGATGCGCTCGGTCGAGGCGCCGTCGCGGGCCGAGACCATGACCATGTTGACGTCGGTGTTGCCGGCCAGGCGTCGCTGCGCCGTGCGCAGCGGGATCAGTACGAAGTCGTCCTGGTCGTTGCCCATCGAGCCTTGGCCCTTGGCCTTGAGCAGACCGATCACCTGACAGCTGAAGCTTTGCAGGCGCAGCTCGCTGCCGAGCGGGTCGCTGCTGCCGAACAACTCGCGGCGCACGCGGTCGCCGATGATGCAGACCGATTTGCCGCCGCGTTCCTCGGCCTCGCTGAACTCTCGGCCATTGACGAGTTCCCAGCGTGCGACGCCGAGGTACGTGTTGCCGGCGCCCGTCACCGAGGTCTTCCAGTTCTTGGCGCCCACCACGGCCGTCACCGATTTCGACACCACCGGCGAGACGCGCTCGACGCCGGTGATCTGCGTGTCGATCGCGTCGGCGTCGGACAGCCTCAGGTTCGGTGCGACGCTGCCGCTGGTCGGGCGCCCCATGCGCTGGCCGGGCATCACCAGGATCAGATTGCTGCCGAGGCTGGCGATTTGCGCGGCGACCGAAGCGGTCGCGCCATTGCCGAGCGTCACCATCGTCACTACGGCGGCGACGCCAATGACGATGCCGAGCATCGTCAGCGCCGAGCGCATCAGGTTGCGGCGGATCTCGCGCGCCGCGAGCAGCAGCGTATTCCATAACATCGTGGTGTTCACGCGCGGGCTCTGGCGAGGGCTGCGGCATCGCTCGCCGACGCATCGGCGGCGATGCGGCCGTCGATGAAGTGCACGATGCGCCGCGCCATCGCCGCCATATCCGGCTCGTGCGTGACCATCACCACGGTGATGCCGCGTTCGGTGTTCAGGCGCTTGATCAGCTCCATGATTTCGCGGCTGCGCTGTGTGTCGAGGTTGCCGGTCGGCTCGTCGGCGAGCAGCACCGCCGGGCGTGTGACGATCGCGCGAGCGATCGCGACGCGCTGCTGCTGGCCGCCGGACAGCTCGGCGGACGTATGCTGCTCCCAGCCGGACAGGCCGACATCGGCGAGCGCCTCACGGGCGAGCCGGGCGCGTGTCGCCGCGCTCTCGCCGCGGTACAGCAGCGGCAGCTCGACGTTTTCCAGCGCCGAAGTCCGCCGCAGCAGGTTGAAGCCCTGGAAGACGAAGCCGAGATAGCTGCGCCGCAGGCGCGCGCACTGGTCGCGCGTCAGTGTCTCCACCGGCACGCCGCAGAAGCGGTAACTGCCACTACTTAGGGTATCGAGGCAGCCGATGATGTTCATCGCCGTCGATTTGCCGGAGCCGCTCGGTCCCATCACGGCAACGAACTCGCCTCGCTCGATGCTCAGGTCGATGCCAGCCAGCGCCTGGAACGCGGCCTGACCCTGACCGTAGGTTTTGGTGACCTGCCGCAGCTCGATCAGCGCCGGCTGGCCGTCGGCGCTCACGGTGCGACCTCACTGTCGACAACCGCGAGGTCGCCGGGTTTGAGAGCGCCGGAAACGACCTCGGTTTGCCGACCATCGCTTGCGCCGACCGTGATCTTCACCGCGTGCGGAGTCTGATCAGCGTCGAGTATCCATACGGTTTGTTCGCTGCCCTGGGCGATGACGGTGGTTGCGGTCTTGGCGGCGTCCTGCCGCATGCGGGGCATCAGCAGGCTGGTGACCGAGCTGCCCTGCTGGCTGGCGGCAGCGCTGGTCTGTGGGGCGTAGCGCAGCGCCGCATTGGGGACCAGCAGGACCTGCTGACGCTGCTGCGTGATGATGCTGGCCGAGCCGGTCATGCCGGGGCGCAAGCTGAGGTCTTCGTTGGCGACCTGCAGCACGCCCTGGTAGGTGACGACGCCGTTGGTCGTCTCGGCGCCGTAGCGCACCCTTTTGATCGTCGCCGGGTAACGTCGATCCGGATAAGCGTCCACGGTGAACGAGGCGGCCTGTCCGGCCTGCACCTGGCCGACGTCGGCTTCGTCGATATCGGCATGCAGCTCCATCTGCGTCAGGCTCTGCGCCAGCGTGAACAGTACCGGCGCCTGCAGCGTGGCGGCGACGGTCTGGCCCGGCTCGACGTCGCGCAGCAGCACGACGCCGTCGATCGGCGAACGGATCACGGCCTTGCGCAAATTGGTGCGATCGGCGCGCAGCGTCGCCTGCGCTTCGGCGATCGCCGCTTTCGCGGCCGCTTCGCTGGCGACCGCCTTGGCCAGCGTCGCTTCGGCGGCGGCGAGATCGCTTTTCGACGGCAGCTTGCCGGCGGACAGCTGCCAGGCCTGCTGCGCGCGCTCGAAATCGCCGCGCGCCTGCAAGGTCGCCGCCTGATTCATCTGCAGCGTGGCCTGCGCAGCCAGCACGGCTGCTTCGCTGTTGGCGACCTGGTCCTCGAGCTTGGACGTGTCGAGTCGCGCCAGTTCCTGGCCCTTGCTGACGCGGTCGTTGTCTTCGACCGAGACCGTCTCGATGATGCCCGACAACTCGCTGCCGACATCGACCTGCGTCGTCGGCTGCAGCTTACCGGTCGCCGAGACTTTGACGACCAGATCTCCGCGCGTGACCGCTTCGGTTTCATAGCGCAGCGGCGTAGTGCCGAAAGCCAGATGCCAGATCCACCACGCAAGTGGAGCCATGACGATCAGCGCCAGCGGCCAAAAGCGGCGGGCGCGTTTGCGCCAGTTGCTGCTGCTGCCGGCGGCGACGCCGATCTGGGCCGCGACGGCGGACGGGCTGGTGTCTTGCGTGTCGTTCATGAATCGCCCGTGGTGTCCGAGGGAGGGGTGCGCTCGCGGCTGGTGTCCCAGCCGCCGCCGAGTCCCTTGTAGAGGCGGATCACGGCCGCCAGCGCGTCGCCTTGCGCCGTCGCCAGCGAGTCCTCGATGCTGAGCTGGCTTTGCTCGGCCGTGAGCACATCGGAGAAGTCGGTGAGCCCGGCCTGATAGCCGATGCGCGCGACGCGCGAGGCCTCGCGTGCGCGGTCGGCGGCGGTGCTCAGGGTCGTGCTGCGTTCGCGTGCGGTGCGCAGCTCGACAAGGGCGGCCTCGACGTCGGCCAAGGCGTTCAGCACGGTCTGTTCGTACGCCACCGCCGCTTGTTGCTGCACTGCCGCCTGCGCCCGCCACTGCGCACGCAGGCGGCCGCCGTCCAACAGCGGCGAGCTGACCGCGGCGGCCAGCGCAGTGGTCGTCGCCTCGCCGCCGGTCAGTGCGCCGAGCGTCAGCGCCTGCAGGCCGAGCGAGCCGCTGAGCGTCAGTTGCGGCCACAGCGCAGCGCGCGCCTGCGCGGTCCGCGCCGCCTCGGCTACGAACTGCTGCTCGGCGGCGCGCACGTCGGCACGCTGGCGCAAGACGTCGGCCGGAATGCCGACCGCAAGCTGCTCGGGCAGGCGCGGCAGCACGATCGTCGCGCCGAGGCGTGCGTCGAGCGCCGCAGGGGGCTGGCCGATCAGAATGGCGAGACTTTGCCGCGTCTGCGTGAGCGTGTTGCTCAGCACAGGGAGCTGCGCGCGCGTCTTTTCCAGCGTCGCTTCCGATTGCAGCGCATCGAGTTCGCTGCCGAGGCCGGCACGTGCCCGCCATTCGGCAAGCTCGGTGACGCCGCGCTGGGTCTCGACGGAGGATTCGGCGACGGCCGTCCGCTGCATCAGGACCGCGATTTCGCAGTACAGCCGGGCGACTTCGGCGAGCACGGTCACGTGGACGTCGTCGAGGTTGGCCATGCTGCTGTGCAAATCGGCTTCGGCGGCGGCGACGCCGGCGCCGAGGCGGCCGAACAGGTCGGCCTCCCAGCTGGCATCGAAACCTGCTTCGTAGAGATTGCGCGTGGCGCCGGTGCTGGTTTCACCGCTGCTGCGCTGACGCGATGCCGACGCACTGGCCGACAGGCTCGGCCGGCGCTCGGCCTGGGCCAGATCGCGTTGTGCGCGGGCTTGTGCAAGCTTGGCTTCGGCCGTGCGCAAGTCGGGCGCTGCCTGCAGTGCTTCATTCATCAATGCATCGAGCAATGGATCAACCATCCAGAGCGACCAGCGGCTCTCGCGCGGCGCAGCCGGCATCGCCGACGAGGTGCCCGACCAACTGGCCGGCACCCGTGATGCCACGTCGTCCGGCAGCGGCTCGAGTCTGGCCGCGCAGCCGGAAGCCATCAGCAGCGCAAGCGCCATCGCCGCCTGCACGGCTTTCCGCACCTCGCGCGAAGCGGGCACATACGGATGACGGTGCATCATGTGCGGCTTTCGCATGGACACGTTCCGACGCTTATGATCCCGAATCGGTACGACGCCAAGCGGCGGCTTCTCATCTTCGGCCGTCGAGTTCGCGCGACGTCGGCGTCGGACCTGCAACTACAGGCTCGGCCCGACGGCCGGCATGTGCAGTTGCTCGTAGCGCTCCTGGCAGTGCTCGCAGCGCAGGGCTGCGGGATTGGCGCGCAGCCGCGCCGGATCGATGTTCTTGCCGCAGTCGGCGCAGACGCCGTAATTGCCTTCCATCAGGCGCTGGATGGCCGCTTCGACTTCACGAATTTCGACGACATCGCGATGGATGTCGGCGAGATTGATGTCGGTGACCAGATCGGCAGTGGCCTCGTCGCCGAGATCATGGGTTTCGCCAGCCGTGTCCTGGTAAGTCTCCAGATCCCCGCGCGAGATCTCGCGGCGGATATCCGCCCACAGCTCGCGATAACGCTGGCGGAGCTTGAGCATGAATTCGGCGCGCTGCGCCTCGGCTAGAGCGGTGCTCATCGTCGGTTCCCGATTCGTTGGAATATGGCTAATAACGTAGCCCATGGGCGCCGCGACCGGACTGACGTGCGTCAATGGTCGGCCGTGCTCGGCGCTTCGCGTTCGCCGCCGATCGGCAGGACGTAAGGCGGAGATGCAGTTTGCAGTCCGGGGCGGCTTCGCCGTCGATAATCGAACGCGGGGCGCGACCCGGCGAATTGGGCAGAAAACCGGGATCGCTGCTTGCGCGTAACATTGAAAGCGCTCGTGAGCCCAAGCACGAGCTGGCGGGAGGCCTCGAATGCATGGCGAAGGGCGGAGGTCGCTGATGGAAAAGCTGGCGCTCGATGCCGTTCGCGGCGCGCATGTCGCTGGCTGGGAGTACGTGCGCTCAGATGATCTGCCGGCCGCGAGCGGCTGGCGTTTCCGCGCCATGCCGGAGCTCAAGGCGCTGGTCGGCTATGCGGAGGCCGAACTCGGCGATCGCCCCGAGGACTGGCAGGCGCTCATCGTCGCCGACGACATTCCCGGTTTCCGCGCCGCGCTCGGTCGTTGCTTTTATGGTTTGAGCGAACACCTCGATATCCGCTTTCGCGTCCGGCACCGCGACGGCCGGACGTTGACCGTGCGCCACGTCGGTCAGGTCGAACGTGCGGCGGACGGGCGTCCGCACCGCCTTTGCGGCTTGACCTGGGACATCACGAAGGACGTCACCGGGCGCGAGCGCACGGATCTCATCGCGCGCGCGTTCGATTCGGCCGTCGGCGGGTTGGCGATTTGCGATCCTGCGTTCACCATTCTTGAAGTGAATCAGGCGCTGTGTGAAATCAGCGGCTGGCCCGAAGAGCGGCTGCACGGAGCCTCGCTGTGCGAGGTGATTCTGGGCTCGGCCAATAAGGCAGAGGCCGAGCGGGCCTGCAAAGTGGTTCAGCGACGCGGCATCTGGATTGGCCAACTGCAACTCGCGCGGCGTAACAATTCGTCTTATCAGGCCGAGATCCGGCTCAGCGCGATTCGCTCCGACAGCGGCGTTGTCACGCACTACGCGGCGCTCATCTTCGACATGCGCGCCGTCAGCCGCGCCGCGGCCGGAGTGGCGACCGTCAAGGCAAGGCTTGCCGCGGCCGATGCGCTGGTGCCGCAACTCGAGTTGGCCATCAAGGAAGCTGTCGGCATGCGCACGGGCCTGGCCGTCTTCATGCTGGCGATCGACCGGTTGACGTCGATGGTCGAGACGTACGGTCGGCCGCGAGTTGAGCGCATCCTTGAGATATGCGAGAAGAAACTGAGGGATTTGAATAACGAAGTCGTCATGGCGTTACGGACCGAAGGCGATCATTTCGTTGTCGCCGTCTCGGATCTCATGGAGGAACGCGCGGTTGAGCAGGCCTATGCGTCGATTCAGCACGCGCTCGACGAGGTGCTGGTCGGCGACAGGACCTTCCATCTTTCGGCCAGCGCAGGGGTTTCGGTTTTCCCGCTCGACGGTACGACCGCCGAAGTGCTCATCCTGCGGGCGGAAGGGGCATTGGAGGAAACCTTGCGCCGTGGACGTGGCGGCGGTCGGCTGGAGATGTACAAGCCGCAGCTGAGCGACTACGCGTCGGACCGTATTCATATCGAGGCGAGCCTGCGCAAGTCGCTCAAGCTCGGCGCTTTCGAATGCCATTTTCAGCCGAAGGTACGACTCGAGGACGGCCGCTGGGTGGGCGCCGAAGCCTTGATGCGCTGGCGAATCGGCGACACCTGGATTTCGCCGGCCCGTTTTATCCCGATCGCCGAGGAAAGCGGGCTGATCAAGGACATCGGGCGCTGGATCCTGTGGGAGGCCGCATCGTTCGTTGCGCAATGGCGCCGTGAAGGCCTTATCGGCAATGAGTTCAGAGTGGCGGTCAATCTCGCAGGCGCGCAGCTCGAGGGTGAGCTGATGCGCACCGTGCGGGCCGTGCTCGGCTATAACCAGCTGCCCAGCGACGCGTTAATGCTGGAGCTGACCGAAACCATCATCATCAATGATCCGGAGCGCGCCCGTGCATTGCTCGTCGAACTGCGCAACCTCGGGGTGCGCATCGCGCTCGATGACTTCGGCACCGGCTACACCTCGATGAGTCAGCTACAGACCTTGCCGCTGGATGAGATCAAGGTCGATCGCTCGTTCGTGCGCGGACTGCCCTCGGATGAAGCCTCCTGCGCGATCGTGCGCTCGGTCGCGACACTGGCGCAGGGGCTCAAGCTCGATGCGGTCGCCGAAGGTATTGAAACCGAGGAGCAACGTGCGGCACTGATAAAGCTCGGCTACCGCTATGGACAGGGCTTCCTGTTCGCCAAGGCGATGGCCCCCGGCGAGTTCGAGAAAGGCCTGCGCGCCGCCCAGGCTGGCAGGACGAGCAAAGGTCCATTGCCCCTTGTGCGCAAACAGCCGGAGTCACCATAGCGACGCGGCAAGCGCTGCTTCTCGATCGGGCGGCGCCTCGATATGGAACGGGCCGCAACGGCGATCAGCTCTGAATGGGCGGCGTGAGTGGGCGAAGTTTGCCCAGAAGAATCGCGAGGCGCATGGGGTGGATAAAATTTGCTCGCCGATATCCTATATAAATCGTTTAATTTCAATAGGTTGTGTTTTTTTTTGAAGAAGTGCTTGCGGTGTCTTCAAAAAGCCTTATTATTCGCGCCCCGCTGACCGGCGACGCAGTAACGAGACGCCGGGTTAGCCAGATCTTTAAGAACAAGCAAGTGATTTGTGTGGGTGCTCCCATGAGCGTGGCGAAGCCACGTGACATGAGAGTATCAACGTAGCCAAGTTAATTGAGTTACGAAGATGACTCTTCGACGCCAAAGACGTTTAGCCACGTCGAGGCGTAATTTGGATCTAAGCTTTACACTTTAAAGTGGAGAGTTTGATCCTGGCTCAGATTGAACGCTGGCGGCATGCCTAACACATGCAAGTCGCGCGGGCAGTAGCAATACTGTTAGCGGCGGACGGGTGAGGAACACATAGGAATCTGCCTCAGAGCGGGGGATAGCCCAGGGAAACT
>NZ_AUFV01000015.1 GCF_000426685.1 Solimonas flava DSM 18980
CATCCGCTCGCTGGAACAGGTGATCGAGTGGCGCGGCAAGCCAAAGGTCATCCGTTGCGACAATGGGCCCGAGTACATCAGCGGCGCCTTGTTGGCGTGGGCCGAGCGTGCCGGCATCCGCATCGAGCACATCCAACCGGGCAAGCCACAGCAGAATGCCTATGTCGAACGCTACAACCGCACCGTGCGTTACGCGTGGCTGGCTCGAACCCTGTTTGACTCGATTGAGCAGGTGCAGGACAAGGCCACTCGTTGGCTCTGGACTTACAACCATGAGCGCCCGAACATGGCGCTTGGCGGTATCACGCCTATGCAGAAACTTGCCTTGGCCGCTTAGCTCCACTTTTGGCGACCGCTGAAAGCGGGGGGATTACCCAACCACCTTCGTGCGCCAGCGATCAGCGATTCACTTCACCTGCGGGCTTGCGGGAGGAGTCCATGTACCGTTGGTTGGGCAGCGATACGCTTGGTCTTCATGTTCCCGAGCGCTGCAGCCTCTATTGCTCTTTCCTCGGTAAAGGCCGGGGTCCACCGGGCCCCTCGATGTTTAAAAGCGCTCTCGGCGTGGGTTACCGAGCCTTCTACTTTTTCTTTTGAGCTTTGCATCATCCACGACCAGTCAATCGCCGCAATCATTTGGCGACCCAGCCTCTCTGAATCAGGGAATCCAGCAGCATCGAAACGCAGCAGGTAGTAGCCCTTACGGGTGACACGTACTGGCTTGCGGTTACGAAGCTCAACGGCGACCTCAGCGAATCGCGTTGATGTGTTCGCAAGCTCTGGGATACATGGTTTATTCAACGGATCGTGGAGTTGCATTGCTAGTTTCAACGGTACAGACATCAGCTCTTCCGATGGAGAAAAGCAAAATAGCCGAACAGAAATGCTCACGGGTTCCTCGACGCCAAACGCCCACGCTCAGGGGCGTTTGAGGCGAGGAACGTTTTTGCGGCAGCAAAAATGGGCCATGGGTGAAACGTCCCTTGCAGCGTGTTGGTTGGGCGGCATCCTGACTATTCCTTACGCGTGATCGTGCCATCAGCCGCACGAACAGTTTCCTTTGCTGAACTGAGCGCTCGCCCAAGCTTTTCAGCGTACTCAACTGCTTCAGGCAGTTCCTTGTACGGGTCAAAATAGCGAGGCACTTGATCAAACGTGATACCGAGTGTCAAAGACGCCCAATCAAGAGCTTCGCTGGGCACCCGAGTTGGGAATCTGTCGGAGAGCGCCAGCACCTCCTTCGCGCTTTGAACCAGTGATGCATGGGCATTCCTTGCCTGCTCCAACTCTCTTATTACTGTTGGAGTTACCTGATTTTCCCACTGCAGTAATGAGCTAAAGGCATGAGCCTGTTTGAGGCCTTCCTGATAGCTCAGGTAGTTAAAGACTGTTGCATGGCGCTGTAGTAGCGAAAAATACGCGTCTAAGACCGGAATAGTTCTTTGCGCTATCTGCTCGGCGACGTTGAGGTTCAACTCAGCATCCGAAACTTCGTCCGCTCGTTTCTTATTTTCGTAGTAGTTTGCCCAAGTTAGCGCGAGCACCATCAAAGCGATAGCACTAGAGACACGCGCCGCTCGAATCTGTTTTTCGTTATCACCGGCAGTAAGCCGAGCAGCGTGCAACGCCGCCCCAACCGATAAGACCGACGTCGCAATTAGTGCTTCAACAATCACTTGGCCACCTCGTTTCGTGCCGCCCAACGAGGCTGTAGAAAAACGCCGCGCGAGACACGGTTCTCTGCGATCGCATCTTCAGAGCGATTCATGGCGAAGGCGATGGCTCTGCCAGGCATGTGTTGTCTCGAAGCCCGTTTTGGGCCGGCTGACGATACTGCGCATGCACTCGCTTTCCAAGTGCATTCTCACGCCGCCTTGCCGCGCAGGTTAGGAGTCGACACTGGAGATGCTCGTCGGGTCAATCCCAAGGGGCGACTTCTGACCGTGTAGTTCTATTCGGGTCCCGGTCGGAAATTTCAATTTCTGAGATGCATCCAAGCATAGTGCCTTTCGTCCCAGCATCATGAACGGCACATCAGCTATGAGGGGACGCTCACAACTGTGGCCTGAGCGGCTACTGTAAGAATCACTTTCCCAGCCAGACACTACCACCTCTTCGACACCAGCGCTTCCAAAGATGACGGTATACACCCAAGGGAGGCCTGCCGAAAGGCCTACCCAACTGAGACAGAAGAAAGCGGCTCCCATGAACGGAGCGCGGATGGTCGGAGTGCGAAGAATCCTTGGAAGTTGCTGCAAAGCTTCTAGGCGTGCCTCGACCATGCGAGAGTCCCAGCCAGGGCGCCAGAAGAAGAAAAAGAAAAAAATCCCGAGAAAAATTGAGCCGAACTTGGCAAATTCAACTGTCTGGTGGTTCGGCACAAAGTTGCTAAAAAGCAACGCAGCAAGTGCCGCTGGACCGGATACTAAGAGCAAGGCGCCTGTAGCGTAATTTAAGATCTTCACGAGACTCCTAGACAGTATGACTTCCGCAGTCAGAGGCGCTGACCTCCGCAAAGGCCGTAACGCGGGTTAGCGAGGCGCCAGAGCCGCAGGAGCGAGTAAGCACCACACTCATGGATCGGTTCCTTTAGGGAAAGTCTGAATAACCCTGCGGGCCACGCACGCGCAGCTGGTACAGCGCGCGCGTTTCGCATCTGAAAGACGATTGACGGCCGATGGGTGCGCTTGGCGCCGGGCGGCGGCGCTTTTCATCGCCCATCACCCCGTATAAGCGAGCGAGCTGCAGACGCACCTCGCCTGTCATCGCCAATAATTTCTTGCGCACCCGCCACAGATTGGCCAGCGCGAACAAAGTGACGATCTGCGCCGTGTTCTTGGCCATGCCCTTGAAGCGCACCTTCACGTATCCGAACTGACGCTTGATGACGCGAAACGGATGTTCGACCTTGGCCCGGATGCTGGCCTTGTCGTGCTCCTGTTGCTCGATGCGCTGCCGCTCAGGGCCTTGTGGCAGCTTCTGGATCTGGCCGCGCCGGCGCGCGATCTCCCAGCGCAGCGTCTTGCGCGGCACGCGCTGGGCGGCGCCGGTGTAGCCAGCATCGGCATAGGCCACGGTGTCCTTGCGCCGGATCAGCTCGTCGACCACTTCGACATCCGCCTCGTTGGCCGGCGTGGTCACCACGGTATGGACCAGGCCGGAATCGACGTCGGCGCCGATGTGCGCCTTCATGCCGAAGTGCCACTGGTTGCCCTTCTTGGTCTGGTGCATCTCCGGATCGCGCTCGCCGTCGGCGTTCTTGGTCGAACTCGGTGCCGCGATGATCGTCGCGTCGACGATGCTGCCGCGCTTGAGCATCAGGCCCTTGCGGCTCAGGTGCGCGTTGACCCGTGCCAGAATCTCCGGTGCCAGATCGTTGGCCTCCAGCCGGTGCCGGAAGTTCAGAATCGTCGTCTCGTCCGGGATGCGCTCCATGCCCAGTCCGGCGAAGCGCCGCATCGACGTCACTTCGTACAGCGCCTCTTCCATCGCCGGATCGGACAGGCCGAACCAGTTCTGCATCAGGTGTACCCGAAGCATCGTCGCCAGCGGATACGGCGGACGCCCGTTGGCTCCGGCCGGATACAGCGGCTCGATCAGCGATAGCAGCGAGTGCCATGGGATGATCCGTTCCATCTCCGCCAGAAACACTTCCCGCCGCGTCTGTTTGCGCTTGCTCACGTATTCGGCGTCTCCGAAGCTCAGTTGGTCCATGGCAGGTTCTGCTCTTGATGGTCTGCCTTCACAGCAGCAAGCTACGCGCCAGTTCGGAGGTTATTCAGACTTTCCTTAGGCGCCCTTTTTGTATTGGCGCTCATAGAATGTGGTGCCTGCCTCGTAATCACGAATGTTGCCGGGCTTGATGCTTACTCGCTTCTTTCGAGTGTTGAACTCAAGCAAGGGTCCAGCTGCGCGTATGAGTAGTGTCTCGATTTCACGCTCATGCTTCTTCTCAGATACGACGTAGAACGAAAAGTAGGACAACTCGAGAACTTGTGCGTCCTTGCGAGCCTTTAACCTGTTGAAGATCGCGCCTCGGCCTATGTATCGAGGGAACCCCATGGAATCATGGGCGACATACACCCCATCTGTTCCGTAGCCATTTTCCTTTACATGGTCACGAACTGTCGCTAGGGCGTCGTATGGAAGCTTTTCACCAACGACTTGGAACAGACGCTGTGTCTTTCCGGGGTTTCCTTTGTGGCGCTTCAACTGACCGTATTGGATCGTCCAGAGCTCGCCATCTCGGTAGACGCACTCTATGGTGGTCTTGGTCAACTTAGACTTGTTCTTTCCGGCCATCACGCTCTCCCCAAAGCGGTCCAACGCCGAGCATCAGCCGCGGATTTGCCACAGCGAAGCGAAGGCAAATACGTCGGCTGGATGCATTTGTTGGGCCTCACTTGAAGAAACGCTCGAGCACCAGAGTTATCAAAAAGAAGAGCAGAATTGCGTAGGGGCCCAGTACTGAACGCATCTGCCTCTGACGGTATCGCTTAGAAAGCAGATTTACTAGCTTTTCAAGCTCATCTGGGAGCTTGCCCAGAACTTTGTAGCGTTCCTCTTCGATGTACCAGCGAATTGCTGATCCCTTCATTCCAAGGATTGACTTGCCCTTGATTTCATTAGCCGCGGCAGGATAGCTCGCCGCGAGCTTGACAAAAAACACATGCTCCTTGGAGTAACGCTCTCGCCAAACAGCCAGTACTACCGCTACGGCGAGAAAGAAGATTGCTGCGCTCATTTTCGGTCGGCCCAACAGTTAGTAAAAGCATGCCGGGATCAGCATATTCATTCTGCAGCCTGCGGCGGCAAATTCGGTTAAGCATTTGATTATCATGCCCCGTTCCCCCGTGAAGCGGCATAAGCACGCCGAGCAATCACCGCCTCATGATGCCGCATCGTGCAGCGGGACGTCCTACCGGCCCTGAGAACTAGCGCACACCCGCCTCGACGAGGTGACCAACCGCTTTGGGCTGAAAGCTGTCGACGGTCAGCGTCTCGCCAACGCGATCCGCCGAGCTTCCTCCCACCCTCAGGCAATCGGCCCGACGACCCACGCGAAGAGATCGAGCAGCAGCAGCACGATCATGCTGACCGCCGAGGCCTCGATCACCGTGCGGCCGATCGTCCATGGCTGGGCGGCGTCCTCGTCGAGGCGGTAGACGTTGGGGAAGCTGACGATGAAGTACAGCGCATAGCAGACCGAGCCGAGCGAGAGCATGCGCGGGATGTCGACGTACCAGACGTTGGCGCGAGAAAGGTCCGAGACGCCGACGTAGAAATACGTCTCCGCCCAGGCGAAGAAGTACGCGGCCACCGCGACCGTCAGCGCCCACAGCAGCGCGCGCAGCCAAGCCGAGGCGGCGAGCGTCATCGTGCGCACGCGGCGCATCAGCACGACGGCGATGCTGTGGTAGACGATGAAGAAGGCGATGGCGTTGAAGTACATGCCGACCGGCACCTTGCGGTAGCTCGCCAGCGCGGTCGCCTCGTCCGGGCCGAGCAGCGCCGAATCGAAGTACCAGCTCACCTTCGGGAAGTGGTAGCGGATGCCGAGCACGTCGAAGAAATACTCGGTATGGAAGTACGTCGCGAAGAAGACGTACACGAACATGTAGACGTTGTACTTGAACCAGTAGCTGCGCTGCCACGGCACGCCGCTGTGGCGGCGCAGCCAGGCCGGCAGCAGCATGCAGAACGGCAGCCACATCGCCAGGTTCTGCATCAGGTGCCAGAAGTTGCCGACGTCGAGCAGGCCGGAGGCGAGGATCGCGTAGTTGTAGACGCAGAACACCGGCACGAAGGCGAGGAAGAACTTCTCGCCCCAGGCCTTGTCCGGATTCTTCGAAAACCAGTAGCCCGCCAACGCCATCGCTGCGCCTCCCCGTCCGGTCACGCACCGGCGCCGCCATGCTCGCGGCGCGGCGGCCGGCGCAGCGGCCCTCATTTGGGGGAGACTTCGCGCGGCGCGAGCGCCGCTATGCGGCCTTCAGCTCGGTGACGATGCGGAACAGCTGCGAGCCGCGCGGGTAGCCGACGTACTGCGTCAGGAACATCGCCAGCGCGTCGAGCTGATCGACACGCAGCTCGCCGCGCTTGAGCGCCGCGCGCAGCTGGATCTGCAGCGTGACCGGATCGCCGAGCGCGGTGATCGCACCGATCAGCAGCAGGCGGCGGTCGCGGATGCTCAGCGTCTCGTCGGCCCACAGCGTGCCGAACAGCGTTTCCAGCATGAAGTCGACGAACGGTCCGGCCGCGCCCGCCGGCACCTGTACGTCGCCGGCGTAGACCTCCTCGAACAGCTCGACGCCGCGCGCCCGATCGTATTTGTTCACGTCGCTCTCCGGTTGCGCGGCGGATCGTAGGCGGGCACCCGGCGGCGCGTCAAAAAACAATTCGATCGTTATGTTTGCGGCGAACGCTCTACCCAGTTTGAGGGAGGATACGGCGGCGGCGGCGGACCTAAGTTCGGCCGGTCGCCAAGAAGAGAACACGGGGGAGAGCCGATGGGAACTCGCGACGGGCATCGCTGCGGCCACGGCCGCACGGCGATCGCGGCGGCCTTGCTGGCCGCCGGCGCACCGGCGGCGCATGCGGATTCGTACGAGGCGTACGGCGTCGAGATCGAAACCCAGCTCTCCGCCACCTACTCGGCGGCGTGGCGCCTGCACGATCCCGACCGCCGGCTCATCGACGCGCCCGGCGCGGCGACGATCCCGGTGCCGGATTACTTCAAGGTGCCGGAATCGGCGAACTACGACGACGGCAATCGCAACTTCGCCAAGGGCGCGACGATCAACAACCGTCTGACGCTGCTCGGTGAGCTGATGCTGCGCAAGGACGAATACGGCTTCCAGCTGCGCGGCGACGCCTTCTACGACGACGTCTACCGCCGCCGCAACGACAACGATTCGCCGGAGACGATCAGCAAGACCGACGGCGCCTACAACGAGTTCAGCCGCGACGCGCGCTACTACGACGGCGCCCGCGCGCGCCTGCTCGACGCCTACGCCTTCGGCTCCTGGTATCTGAGCGACACCACGGTGCTCAACCTACGCGTCGGCCAGCACGTCGCCGCCTGGGGCGAGAGCCTGTTCTTCGACGGCATCGCCCTCTCGCAGGGGCCGGCCGACGCCACCAAGGCCAACCTGCCCGGCGTCGACGTCAAGAGCCTGCTGCTGCCGGTCAACCAGATCTCGATGCAGCTCGCGCTCAACGAGGACTGGACCGTGCTCGGCCAGTACAAGCTGGACTTCAAGCCGACCGAGCTCAATCCGGTCGGCGAATATTTTTCGGTGACGGATGTGGTCGGCCCCGGCGCCGATTTCATCTACGGGCTGGAGAATCCGCTGTACCTGCCGAACTACGCCGACTTCAATCTGGCCTCGGACGACGCCGTCGAACTCGTCAATCTCGCGCTGTCCGCGCTGGCGCCGAACGCGCCGACCGGCACCGTCACGCAGGCGCTCGGCCGCATCCTCAACGCGCTCGATACGGTGCTTCCCGACGTGCCGCTGCCGGTCGGCCAGATCAGCCAGCCGGGCACACCCCGCTACATCAACGTGCAGCGCGTCAAGGACACGCGGCCGAGCTGGGGCGGCCAGTACGGCATCGGCCTCAAGTACCAGCTCACGCCGGTCACCAACATCGGCCTGTACTGGCTGCGCTACCACAGCACCACGCCGGCGCCGGTGCAGAACTACGGCTACGCGGCACTGATCGGCGGCGTCAACGGCGTGCCGCCGGTGCTGACCACGCAGGTTCTCAACCTCAAGGTGCCGGTCACCTACAGCGTTCACTACTTCGACGGCATCCATCTCGCCGGCCTCAGCTTCTCGACCACGCTCGGCGGCGTCAACGTCGCCGGCGAGGCGCTTTATCGCGACGGCGCCGACGTGCTCGTCGACGTCGACGGCGGCCTGCTCGGTCCGGTGCCGACGCCGGTGCGCTCGAAGATCTGGCAGGGCCTGCTGTCCGGCCTGTACTCGTTCGGCCCCGGTCTGTTCTGGGATTCGCTGTCGGTGGTCGGCGAGACCGGCTTCATTCACGTCGCCGACAACGATCAGGGTTGCGGGCCGACCAGCTGCACCAAGGACCTCACCTACTCGCGCGATGCCGCGGGCCTGTCGACGCTGGCGATCATCGACCGCAAGAACGTCATCTCCGGCTGGGATCTCTCGGTGCCGGTCAGCTACGCGATGATGATCGCCGGCCAGAGTTCGCTGCTGTCCGGCTTCGGCGCGCTGATGGGGCCGCACGACAAGCGCTTCGGCATCGGCGCCTACATGACCTATCTGCAGCAGTTCACCGTCGGCGTGCAGTACAGCGGCTTCTTCGGCACGCCCGACCTGCGTGCCAACCCGTACGCGGATCGCGACAACATCGGCATCACGGTGAAGTACAACTTCTGACACAGGAACGCGGCACGCCCGCTCGGGCGCTGAAGCCGCAAAGAGAGCAATCGCAGTCAGGCGGGCGGACGAGGCTTTCGGCACAGTAGTCGGCAACGGACTACGCGCATGACAAGATCTCACCCGGACGCTTATGCCGCGCGATTCGCGCGGGTGCTCGATTTCATCGACGCGCATCTCGACGAGCCCCTGAACTCGGACGTGCTGAGCGGCGTCGCGCACTTCTCGAAGTTCCACTTTCACCGCCAGTTCTGCAGCTACGTCGGCACGACGCCGACACGCTACGTGCAGCTCGCACGCCTGCGTCGCGCGTCGTATCGGCTGGCGTTCAATCCGCTCGAACGCATCACCGAAATCGCCGCGCAGGCCGGCTTCGAGCGGCCCGAATCGTTCTCGCGGGCGTTCCGCGAGGTGTTCGGGCAATCACCGAGCGCGTTCCGCAAGGAGCCGGACTGGTCGTCCTGGAGCGCGCAATTCCACTGGATATCCCGCAAGGAGATCGCAAACATGCAAGTGAAGATCAACGAAGTCCCGGCCGTGACCGTCGCCGTCCTCGAACATCGCGGCGATCCCGCCCTGCTCAACGGCTCGGTGCAACGCTTCATCGCCTGGCGCAAGGAATCGGGGCTGTCACCGGTCGGAAGCAGCCAGACCTACGGCGTCGCCTACGACGACCCGCAGACGACGTCACCCGAGCGCTTCCGCTTCGACATCTGCGGTGAGGTGCAGGGCCCGGTGCCGGAGAACCGGCACGGCGTGATCACCAGGACCATTCCGGGCGGCCGCTGCGCCACCGTGCGCCATCGCGGCTCGCCGGATCACATCGCCGGCGCGGTGTATCACCTGTATCGCAACTGGCTGCCGCACAGCGGCGAGGAGCTGCGCGATTTTCCGATCGTCTTCCACTACCTCAATCTGCGCGCCGATACGCCGGAGCACGAACTCCTGACCGACGTTCTGCTGCCGATCCGCTGAAGCTCCCGGCAAGGCGCGAGGCCGGCCGTCGCGCAGCGCAGGGCGCCGTCGCTGGACGGCGCCCTTTTTGCGATACGGACGACGTTCAGATCGTCTGACCGCCGGACACCTCGATGCGCTGCGCGGTGATCCAGCGGTTGTCGGGCCCGAGCAGGCTGGCGACCATCGGGCCAATGTCGTCCGGCACGCCGACGCGGCCGAGCGCGATCATGCCGGCGAACTGTTGATTGAGATCCGGTATGTCGCGCACGGCGCCGCCGAGAAAGTCCGTTTCGATCGCGCCGGGCGCCACCGTGTTGGCGGTGATGCCGCGGCTGCCGAGTTCCTTGGCCATGTAGAGCGTGAGGATCTCGACCGCACCCTTGGCCGCCGAGTACGCGGAAAAGCCGGCAACCGAGATGCGCGTCAGGCCCGACGAGAAGTTGATGATGCGGCCACCGTCGGCGATCAGCGGCAGCAGCGCCTGCGTCAGGAAGAACACGCCTTTGACGTGCGTGTCGAACAGCGAATCGAACTGCGCCTCGGTGGTGTCGGCGATGCTCGCCATCTCGCCGTGCCCGGCGTTGTTGACGAGGTGATCAAAGTTGTGGCGTTCCCAGTGCTGCGCCAGTGCCGTGCGCACGGCGGCAGCGAAGGCCGGGAAGGTCGAAACGTCGGCGACATCGAGCTGCAGCGCGACGGCCTTGCGGCCGAGCGCCTCGATCTGGGCGACGACCTCACGCGCCTGGGCGGCGCCGTTGCGGTAGGTCAGGACTACGTCGCCGCCGCGGCGCGCGATGCTCAGGGCGGTGTTGCGGCCGAGGCCACGGTTGCCGCCGGTGATGAGGGAAATGGTGCTCATCGGAATGCTCCTTTGCTGGCTGGGTTACGGTGAGCCCACTATCGAGGCGCACGGCCGCGCCGGGTTGCGCGATCCTTCGGCCGTTCTTGCCTGTTCGTGCGGACACCCGCGCACAGCTGACGACCACAGCGAAGGCGCCCTTGGCGGCTTTTCTTGATCCACCGCGCCGTCTTGCCGGATCCTGCGAATTCATTTGAGCACCGCTGCGGCGGCGCCTAAGCTGGACGCCGGATCCACAACCGGGGCTCGCCATGACCCAGACCCTGCTCGAAGCCGCGCGGCGCTACGCCGAAGCGCATGTCGATGCGCTCGGCGTCGCGCGCACGCCGTTCCCCGGCCTCGTGATCCTGCGCGAAACGCAGCCGACGCCGCTGCAGTACGCGATCACGCGGCCGCTGGTGGCGCTGGTGCTGCAAGGCAAGAAGCGCGTGACGATGGGCAGCAACACCTTCGACTTCGGCGCCGGCGAATCGCTGCTGATCACCAGCGAGGTGCCGACCGTCAGCCAGATCACGCAGGCCACGCTCGGCGCGCCGTACTACTCGCTGGTGCTCGAACTGGACCCGGCGCTGATCGAGAGCCTGGTCGTCGACATGGGCTCGGCGCCCTTCGCGCACGGCGCACCGGTGCGCGTCGATCCGACGGAGGCCGAAGTCGCGGACGCGGCGCTGCGTCTGCTGCGGCTGCTCGAGCGCCCGGCGGCCTTGCCCATCCTGCGCGAACCGCTGCTACGCGAACTGCACTACTGGCTGCTGTCCGGCCGCCACGGCGGTGCGATACGCGCCCTCGGCGTCACCGACAGCCACGCGCAGCGCATCGCCCGCGCCATCGCTCTGATTCGTGCCGAGCCGGCGCGGCCGCTGCCCGTCGAGCGGCTCGCCGCGGCGGCCGGCATGAGCCTGTCGACCTTTCATGCGCACTTCCGCGCGATCACCTCGCTGACACCGCTGCAATACCAGAAGCAGCTGCGCTTGATCGAGGCGCGGCGCTCGATGCTCGCCGACGGCACGCCGATTGCCGCCGCGGCCTACGCCGTGGGCTACGAGAGCGTGCCGCAGTTCACGCGCGAATACGGCCGTATGTTCGGCATGTCGCCGGCCCGCGACATCAGGGAAGCAAGAGTCCGCTTGCGCACGGCAGCCTGAACGGCCAGCGGCGGCGCGTTTGCTTTCGTGCGTGCCAACGCCTTGGCGCGAACGCTGGCTTTCTCGTGTTCCTGCCGTTCGATGCGCTGCCGTTCTCGGCCTTGCGGTTTCTGAACCTCGCCACGCCGGCGGGCGATCTCCCAGCGCGGCGTCTTGCGCGGCACGCGCTTGTCGGCGCTGGTGTAGCCGGCATCGGCGAATGCGGCAGTTTTGTGACTGCGGGCCGTCGCGAATGCACCGTTGCGGGGCGTCTCGCAGCCATTTCGACGTCGTTCGATACGGTCGCGAAGATCGCGGAGCCGCGTTGCGCCGTTCTCATTGAGCCAGATCAACGCGGGCGCCGATCGCGCTGCAGCATGCTGTAGCCTCAATTTTCTCCCCATGTGTCATGTCGCTCCAGGTCCCGACGCCGCCCCAACGGATTCGTCTCGGTCGCCCAGCGCGGCCGCGGTCCGGGGAATTCCGTTTCGTCACCGTCGTCAGCCGGCGCGCTTCGCGAGCCCGGCGGGCACAGCGCTGATGGCCACGCCCCGCAAACCGCGCCGTCGCCACGACCGCATCGACGCCTTGCGGGCGTTGAGCGACGAGCTGTCGTCGCTGCGCGAGCAGATGCTGGCCGCGGAGACCGAGCTGCAAGCCCGTCTCGACGAACTCGATCCCGGCTTTCGCGAGAGCGCACGCAATCTGGTCCATTACCTGGCGCTGCGCCGCCAGGACATCCGGCCGCTGCAGCAGCGCCTGGCCTCGCTCGGGCTGTCCTCGCTCGGACGCGCGGAATCGCATGTACTCGGGTCGCTGCAGACGGTGCTCGGCGTGCTGCACGACCTGACCGGCGCGCGCGTGCGCCCGTCCGATCGGCGGCCGGCCATCGACCGCGCGCAGGGCCAGCAGCTGCTGGCCGATCACACGCAGGCGCTGATGGGCCCGGCGCCGGCCCAGCGCGACGTGCGCATCATGGTGACGATGCCGAGCGAAGCCGCCGACGACTACGGCCTCGTGCATCGCCTGTTGCGGCAGGGCATGGACTGCATGCGCATCAACTGCGCGCACGACGATGCCGAGCACTGGGCGCGCATGATCGCGAACCTGCGCCGCGCCGAGCATGCGCTGCATCGCCGCTGCAAGGTGCTGATGGATCTCGGCGGCCCGAAGCTGCGCACCGGGCCGCTGACGGCCGGCCCCAGCGTGGTCAAGGTGCGCCCGCGCCGCGATCCGCTCGGCAACGTGCTGGCGCCGGCGCGCATCTGGCTCTGCTCCGAGACGCATCCGAAGCCGCCACCGGCGGACGCCGACGCGCAGCTGCCGTTGCCCGCCGCCTGGCTGCGGACGATGGCGGTCGGCGACCGTCTGCGCCTGCGCGACGCCCGCGACGCGCGCCGCAATCTCGTCGTGGTCGAAACCACCGCCGACGGCTGCTGGGCGGAAGCCGGCCGGACCTGCTACTTCGTGCCGGGGCTCGAACTGGTGCGCAACCGCGACCGCCGTGACAGCGCCATGATCGGCCCGCTGCCGGCGCGCGAGGAGCCGCTGCTGCTGCATCAGGGCGATCTGCTGCTGCTGACGCGCAAGCTGCTGCCGGGCCGCGCCGCCAGCTACGACAGCGGCGGCGCGGTGCTGACGCCGGCGCACATCGCCTGCGTGCCGCCGGAAGCGTTTCAGGACGTCCGCACCGGCGAGTCGATCTGGTTCGACGACGGCCGCATCGGCGGCGAGGTCGAGCATGTCGACACCGACGGCATCAGCGTGCGCATCACGCATGCGCGGCCGCGCGGCGAGAAGCTGCGCAGCGAGAAGGGCATCAACCTGCCGGACAGCCATCTGCAGCTGCCGGCGATGACGCCGAAGGACATCGAGGATCTGCGTTTCATCGCCGCACACGCCGACATCGTCGCGCTGTCGTTCGCCAACGGCGCCGAGGACGTCCAGCAGCTGCACGCGCAGATCACCGCCTGCGGCGCCGGCCGACCGGCGATCGTGCTCAAGATCGAAACCCGGCGCGGCTTCGAGCACCTGCCGGAAATGCTGCTCGCGGCGATGAAGGCGCCGCGCTGCGGCGTTATGATCGCGCGCGGCGATCTTGCCGTCGAATGCGGGTTTGAACGTCTGGCCGAAGTGCAGGAGGAAATCCTGTGGATCTGCGAATCGGCGCACGTTCCGGTGATCTGGGCCACCCAGGTTCTCGAAACGCTGGCCCAGGAAGGCGTTCCGTCCCGGGCTGAAATCACCGATGCCGCAATGGCCGACCGCGCCGAATGCGTCATGCTCAACAAAGGTGCCCATATCGTCGAGGCGGTTCGCGTGCTCGACGACATCCTGCGCAGGATGCAGGCGCACCAGTCGAAGAAGAGCCCCACCCTGCGCGCGCTGCATCTCGCCCAAGCCTTCACCGCTCCTCCGGCCGAACCGTCCTGCCCGGCGCCCGCCGCGGCACAGCGCCGGCGGCCGAAGAGCGTTACTCAGGAGTCATAGCCATGTCCGCTTCCGTCCGTTTCTCCCATGCCCCGGCGCTCGACGCCGAACAGCACTTCGTGGTCTTTTCCGCGTTCTCGCACGGCCGCATGATCCCCTGTGCGATCAGCGCCCGCGCGCTGATGGAACGCTTCGGCGCCGACGAGCCGCATCTGCTCGACGCCTTCGAACGTCATCGCAACGCCATCGAGAGGATCGCCGAAGCGCTGATCGAGGACCATCGCGAATCCGATGACGGCGCCATCGTCGTCTATGCGCGCGACGTCGCCGCGCCGCACGCGGCGGCACAGGGCGCCGCGGCCTGAGCACGGCCGGACACGCGGCGCCGCGGCGCTGCGACGGCCCGGGCGCAAAAAAAGGAGCGGCGCCCCCCGGCACCGCTCCCGCTCCCCCTCCCCCCGTGTTGCGGGTCTAGCGTTTGAAGACGCCGACCACGCGCACGACTTTGTCGATCAGCTTGACCATGCCCGCCGGCACCGGCTTGCCTTCGAGCAGCTGCGTCAGCTGCTTCTTGTACTTGTCGGTCAGCGGCGGAAACATCGTGCGCGGATCGACGACCGGCGCGCCTTCCTCGAACACGGTGCGCGCGTTCGAGCATTCGGCGAAGGTGTTGAAGCCGACCAGGCGGCCGATGCCGCTGTGGTTGACGCCGCCGAACGGCAGGTACGGATTGGTGCCGGACTGCACGACGTTGTGGTTCAGCACCAAGCTGCCGGACGTCGTGTTCTTCAGGAAGTATTCCCAGGCACCGCGATCCCTGGCGAACACGTAGGACGCCAGCGGCTTGTCGTGCGCGCGGATGTAGGCGACGACGTCCTCGCGCCGCTGCCACGGCATGACGACGATCACCGGCCCGAAGATTTCCTCCTGCATGATCTTCATGTCCGGCGTCGCGCCGGTGATGACGGTCGGTGCGATGTAGCGATCCTCGGCGCGGAATTCGCCGCCCATCACAATCTTCGCGCCCTTGGCGCGCGCGTCGTCGACCAGGGCCTTGATGCGCTCGAAATGACGGGCGTTGATGACGCGCGGGTACTCCGGGTTCTTGTCGAAGCCCTCGCCGCGCGGGTTGTACATCGCGGTGATTTCCTTGACCAGCGCATCGACGTAGCGCTGGAACACCGACTCGTGCGCGAACACGTAGTCCGGCGCGATGCAGGCCTGACCGGCATTGCACATGCGGCCCCAGGCCGTCTTCAGCGCGGCGTCCTCGACGTCGGCGCTGGCATCGACGATCGACGGGTTCTTGCCGCCCATTTCCAGCGTCACCGACGCGAAGTGCTCGGCGGCGGCGCGCATGATGATGCGGCCGACGGTGTTGTTGCCGATGTAGAAGATGTGGTTGAACGGGCAGGCGAGCAGGCCCTGCGCCGCCTCGACGCCGCCTTCGACGATCGCCACCTCGCCGTCCGGAAACGCCTCGCGCACGATCTCGGCCATCACCTTCGACGAGTACGGCGCCAGCTCGGACGGCTTGATGATGACGGCGTTGCCGGCGGCCAGCGCGCCGAGCAGCGGCAGAAAGCCGATCACGTACGGCGCGTTCCAGCTCGGCAGCACCAGCACCATGCCCTTGGCTTCATAGTGCAGATAGCACTTCTTGCCGAGCGTCATCAGCGACGGCGGCGCCTCCTTGTCGCTCATCCAGTCGGCGAGGTGCTTCTCGATGTGGTCGGCCTCGAACTTGAGCATCACCAGCTCGCCGTCGACGTCCGGCGGCGTCAGGCCGCGCTCCTTCTTGACCGCTTCGTAGATGCGCGGCCGCGCGGCCAGCGTCGCCTTCATCAGCCGCCGGATGCGCGCGATGCGCTGCTCGGCCGTGCTCTGGGCGAGCTGCGGCACGTGCGCAGCAACCCGGTCGAAAGTCGCGCGGATGTCGTTGGCGACGGGCAGATTGATGACGGTGCTCATGGTGCGGTTCCGGATCGTGTGGCGGGATGAATGAACGGATTCAGTGCCCGGCCCGGGCCGCCGCTTCCGGCGTGAACTGGGTCGGGGACATCGGCTGGTTGATGCGCCACCACTGCTTGCTCTCGTTGACCAGATAGCCGGCTTCGTAAGTGCCGGCCGACAGGTCGTGATAGATCGAGACGCCGCGGTGCCAGGCACCGCCTTCCTGCGAGTAGTGGTAGGTGATGACCGGCACGCGCCAGAGCTGGCCGCGCGCGTCGTAGTTGTCGGCCGTCGCCACGAGCCAGCTGTCCTCGTCGGCGTACAGCACGCGCTTGCTGTAGATGTGGCGCACGCCGTCCTTGAGCGTGCCTTCGACGACCCAGACGCGGTGCAGCTCGTAGCGCAGGTAGTCCGGATTGACGGTGTCGGGCTTGATCAGCTCCGCGTACTTGAGCGCCGGATCGTTGATCCGGAAGTTGGCGTACGGGATGTAGATTTCCTTCTTGCCGACGAGCTTCCAGTTGTAGCGCTCGGGCGAGCCGTTGAAGCCGTAATCGTCGTCGACGGTGCGGAAACCCGCCGGCGGCACCGGATAGTCGAAGCCGACCTCGGGCGCCTGACGCACGCGCCGCGTGCCCGGCAGGTATTGCCAGGACTGCGTCGCGGCATTGGTGTAGTTGTTCGGCTGAAAGCCGACGGCGACGAAGCCGCGGTCGCGTTCCGGCAGCAGGTAGCCGGTGTAGAAATGCGCGGTGACGCGTTCCGCGTAGCTGCGCTCCTGCTTCGGATCGTTGTTCATCACCAGCACCATGAACTTCTGGCGCCCCCAGGCGACGCTGCCGCCGGCGTAGACGTCGGCGATGTCGCAGATCGCCTGCTCGGTGTAGACGCGGCCGGCGTTGCTGATGTTCCAGATCGCCTCGAGGCCGCTCTTGGCGATCGGGAACGGGATCGCGCCGGCGGTGCCCTTGAGGCCCTTGCCGTCGTCGACCACCTCGGCGCTGGTCGCGTTCTTCCGGGTGCGGCGGCAGGTTTCGTCCGAGTCCGCGAAATCGCGATGGCTCGGATAGACGTTCATGCGGTACGCGTCCGGGTACTTCTTGAACAGCGCCTTCTGGCCCTCGGTCAGCCGCTCCGCGTACTGCGCCATGTTGGCGGCGGTGATCGTGAACAGCGGCTTTTCGCCGGCGTACGGCCCGGGCTCGTAGCCGGACGGGTTCTTCACGCCGGGCCAGGTGCCCTTGAACTTGCCGGTGTATTCGGCGACGCCGGACGCCGTGCCGGCCCGCTCGGCGCCGATGCAGCTGAGCTTCGGCCCGTCGAGCTGGGCCGCCTCCTCGGCGCCGACCTTGGCGCTGGCGGTGCCGGCGAGCGTGAACAGGCCGGCGGCCAGCCACCCGTATGCGATTGCGCGCTTCGAATCCATCACGTCCTCCTCGCTGGATGGACGCACGCCGGCCTGACCGTCCGCCGGCGCGCTGTCCGGGATTCTCTGACAAGGCGAAGCGTCAGACTCGCGCCGCTCGGCCGAGACTTGCGCTGTCGCCGCCGCCGGATGCAGATTACAATTCAATCGCAATGTTTTTTCGCGATCGCCTGCTTCGGTCGGTGACCGATAGTCGGCAGTCAGCAGCGGCGGGCGCATCCTCCAAATCAGTGAGGTTTTGCGCGCGACCGTGAAGAGGCCGGTCCACGGCCCCATTCGAGGAGGAGGGAAACGATGTCGGCCAATGTCCGCTACCTGCACAACGCCGCGCGGCCCGCGCGCCGCCCGCCGCCGGTCGATCCGGGGCACGTCGTCGCCGGCCTCGAAGGCCAGCGGCTCAACGTCCTGCTCGACGCGATCTACGAAGGTCCGGCGACGCGGCCGGCCTGGGAGGAAGCGCTGCGCCAGCTGCAGCAGCGGCTCGACGCCTCGCATGTGGCATTGATCGTGCGCCGCCCGGCGGACGATCAGTTCGGCACGATGGCGCATGTCGGCACCGAGGACGCGGTGGCGATGGAGTCGTACACCAAGCACCTGTTCGCGGTCGATCCGTTCGTCGACCTGCAGGAAGGCGAAGTGGTCACGCCCGAGGAGCTGATCGGCGAGGCCTGGCTCGACAGCGCGATCTACCGCGACTACCTGAAGCCGCTCGATGTGCGCCACCTGCTCGGCGCCGATCTGCGCACCGCCGACGGCATCGAGTGCCAGCTGCGCGCGACGCGCCCGCACGGCGCCGAACCGTTCGGCGAGGGCGAGCGCAGCCTGCTGCGCTTCCTGCTGCCGCACCTCAAGCGCTCGATCCGCCAGCAGGTACAGCTCGACGCGCTGGAATCCGAGCGCCAGCTGTTCGCCGGCACCGTCAACCGCCTGTCGCTCGGCGTGATCCGCCTCGCGGCCAGCGGCAGCATCCTCGACATGAACGACGAGGCGCGCCGCATCCTCGCCGAGCGCGACGGCATCGCGCTGGGTCTCGGCGGCGGCCTGAACACCGACAGCACGCAGGAAAAACGCGAGCTGCTGCGCCTGATCGACAACGCGATCGCACGCAGCGGCAAGCCCTCGCCCGGACTCGCCGAGGCGATGCCGATCACGCGGCCGTCGGGGCGCGCGCGGCTCGGCGTGCTGGTCAAGCCGCTGCCGCCGGGACCGTGGCCGGACAGCGGGCGGCGCCCGGCGGCCGTGCTCTACCTGCGCGATCCGGAAGCGAGCGTGCCGCAGGCCTCGCAGGAACTGGCGCGACGCCTGCTCGGGCTGACCCGCGTCGAGACGCGGCTGGCGATGTTCCTCACCGACGGCCATTCGCTCGACGAGACGGCGGATCTCATGAACATCCGCCGCAACACCGCGCGCACGCATCTGCGCTCGATCTTCAGCAAGACCGGCGTGACGCGGCAGACGATGCTGGTGCGGCTGATGCTGAAGAGCGTGTTCACGCTCGCCTGAAGCGCCGCCGGCGCGGCGACGCGAAGGCGCCGCCGGCGGCCGGCGACGGGCGACGCTGCACGAACCGCCGGACATCGCCGCCGCAAAGGAAGGAATCAGGCCGTGGCCGGCGGCGCGATCGTCGGCTTGCGGCGACCCTTGACCTTGACCTTGAAGCTCATCGCCGGGCCCGGCGTCGGCGCGGTCTTGGTCTTCAGCACGTAGTCCGGCGATTCGAGTTCGAGGTCGAAGTTGTAGAAGACCTCGGCCATCGTCATCGCCAGCAGCACCTCGGCCAGGCTCTTGCCGAGGCAGGTGTGATGACCGCGGCCGTACGGCGAGTACGCGCCGATCTGCATGTGCTCGGCACGCGGCTTGGCGTAGCGGTCGATGTCGAACTTGTCGGCGTCCGGATAGAACTCGTTTTGGAAATGCGGCACCGAGGTGCCGAGATAGATCATCTCGCCCTCGCGGATCTGGCAGCCGCCGAACACGAAGTCCTTGTTCGCGGTACGGATCTGCGCGACGGCGATCGGATACAGACGCATGGTCTCCATGATCGCGCCGTTGAGCGCCGGCAGATCCTTCATGAACTCGTCCTCGTTGACGGGACGGCCCTTGGCGAACAGCGCGTCGACCTCGGCGTGGATGCGCGCCAGCACGTCCGGATGCTTGAGTACGGTGTAGACGATCGCCGAGGTGGTGTTGGCGACGGTGTCGAGACCGGCGACGTACGGACCGGTCATCAGCATCACCAGGTCGCCGGCCGGGATCAGGTCCGGATCGCGCTGGTGGGCTTCCATGACGTCGTCGATCAGCGTCTTGAACTCATCCGGCGTCGCGCCGCCGGCGGCGATGCGGTCCTGGTACTGCTTGATCATCTTGCGGCCGAGCTCGAACATGCGCGCCTTGGCGCGCTTGTAGGCCGGCATCTTCATCAGGAACTTCGGGCGCTGGCGCGTGACCAGCACGTTGAGGATGTAGAGGATCGTGGTGCGGATGTCCTGCACATACTCGCGCGGCGTCTGGCCGGTCAGCACCATGCCGAGCTGCTCGACGACGAGATACTGCATCGCCTGCACGACCGGCACCTTGCTGCCGACCTTCCAGTCGCGCAGCAGCGCGGTGCGCGTGATGTCGAGCACTTCTTGGTAGCGGCCCTTGATCGATTCCTTCGAGAAGCCGCGCTTCATCACCGCGCGCAGCTGCTTGTGCAGCTCGCCGTCGACGGCGGTCAGCATCTTCGAGGCGCCGAATTCCTGGACCAGCGGCTCCCAGGCCTCCCTCGAGCGCAGCGAGTCCTTGCCCTCGCGCGTGCCCATGAAGTTGGCGGCCTCGGCGCCGGCGATCACGGTCAGCTCGTTGCCGAACACGCGGACGCGGAACGCCGGACCGTAGTCGCGGTAGCAGCGCGCGAAGAAGCGCGCCGGGTTGGCGGCCATTTCCAGCGTGCTGCCGATCAGCGGCAGGCCGCGGACCATCGGCGGACGCGGCGCGTTCGGAAGTTCGTTGACGGCGACGCTAGCGGTATTCATGGTGCTGCCTCACTGGAAATGCGGATGCGGCCGCGGCGGGCCGAGCCCCGAGTTTTGCAAGCGGCCTCTCGAAATTCCTCCCCCGCATGGACGACCTTGCGGCGGGAAGCCCGCGCGCCGGCGGCGGCGCACCCGGCGCCGGCCCGAGCCCGGCGCCGGAGACTCAGGCCGCCTTGCGTTGCGCAACCGCGTTGGTCTTGACGATCAGGCGGTTGATGCGGCGCGCGTTGTGATGGTTGTAGTCGTATTCGAGATGGCCGTCGCCGTCGAGCAGTTCGGCGTCCGGGAAACGCTTCATCAGCTCCTGGATCATCAGCCCGCCCTGCACGCGCACGAGATAGGTGCCGATGCAGAAATGCGCGCCGGCGCCGAACACGATGTTGCCGTCGAGGCGGCGCGTGATGTCGAGCTGCAGCGGGTTCTCCCACTTCTGCGGATCGACCCAGCCGGCGGTCAGGTTCAGCAGCACCGACTGGCCCTTGCGGAAATGCTGGCCGCGCCAGTCCAGATCCTCGCTGACGAAGCGGAACTGCGGCGTCTTGCCGAAGGCGCCGACGCGCAGCAGCTCGATGATGGCGTTCTCCATCAGCTCCGGGCGCTCGCGCAGCAGCGCGTACTGCTGCGGATTGCCGAGCAGGCCCTTGATCGCATAGGTGTGCAGGTCGGTCGCGGTATCCGAGCCGGCGACGATCACCGCCTGGATCACGGCGACGATCTGGTAATCGGTCAGGCGGTCGCCGTCGTCGGACGCCGAGATCAGGCTGCCGATGAAGTCGTCGCCCGGATGCGGCAGCGCGCGGCGCTCGCGAATCAGGTCGAGGAAGTACTGGAAGCCGGCGAGCGACTCCTGCATCGACTTCTCGCGCTCCTTCTGCGGCAGGTTGATGCGCGTCGACTTGACGACGCTGACGGCGAAGTCGTGGAAGAAGTCTTCCATGTTGGTCGGCACGCCGACCATGCGCGCGATCGAACGCACCGGCAGCTTGGTGGCGATCATGGCGTACGCGTCGAACTGCTCGGGCGTGCCGATCTCGTCGAAGCAGGTGACGACGAGATCGCGGATCTTGGCGTCGATCTTGCCCATCACCGGCTTGGAGAACGCCGGCATGGTCAGCTTGCGCAGGCGCAGATGCGCCTTCGGGTCGACCACGAACAGGCCGGCGTCGATCGCGCGCTCGAAGTGGTTCTGCTGCTCGAAGGGCTTGGCCGGCGGCGCGTGCTCCCAGTGCTTGTAGCTGGTCGAGAAGCGGTTGTCCTTGAGCATGTCGAGCAGCGCGTCGTGGCTGCTGACGACCCACATCTGCAGGTCCTTGTGCCAGGCGACGGGATACTCCAGCGCCAGCTTCTCCCAGGTCGCCCACGGCGAGCGGATGAAGTCCTTCGAATACGGATTGAACAGCTTGCCGTCGATCTCGATACGGCCGGCTTCGGCGCTGGCGGACATGGCGGAATCTCCTCGCAGGGGCCGTCGTCGCAGCCCCGTGTATGAGTGGCGTGCAGCTTTCCAGCGAGTTTTGCAATCGCATTCTCGAAATTCCTCATCCGCGTGCAGTAGAAATGCCCGCGCGCGGACCGCAGCTTCCATGTGCGAGGCCCGGAACGGCGCCGCCTGCCCGCCGGCGCGGGGCGATGCCGGGCGGAACCTCGACGGTTTTCGCGCAGCGGCTGTCCGCACCGACAGCCGGACGACATGCCGGCAACGGATTCGATCGCTGCGCGCCGGGCAGGCGCGCGCTGCAACCGTTCTGACACGCACGCCGACTACGGTGCGGCGGTTCCACTTCCGACCTCGAAACCGATGAACGCTCCGATCCGGCCGCGATGGCCCGCCCTGCTGTTCGCCAGCGCTGCGCTGCTGCTGTCCGCCTGCCAGGACGACAACGACCGGTCCGACGCGCCGCCCGCCGAAGCGCTGAGCCTGAGCCTCGCCTTCAGCGCACCGGAGCAGGCGATCGATCTGTCGAACTACACGCGCGTCGCACGCTATGCGCTGCCGACCCGTGCCGACAGCGCCAACAAGCTCGCGTCGGAGGCCTCGGCCGTCGCCTATGACCGCGACACCGACAGCCTTTACATCGTCGGCGACAGCGGCACCGCGGTCGTGCAGGTCAGCAAGACCGGCGAGCTGATCGACGCGATGACGCTGGCCGCCGACGCGAGCAAGCCGCAAGGCACCTACTTCTACGACACCGAAGGTCTCGCCTACGCCGGCAACGGCCGGTTCGTGCTGATCGAGGAGCGCTATCGCCAGGCGAATCTGTTCACCTACGCAGGCGGCGCGACGCTCGACGGCAGCGGCGCCAGGACCGTCAAGCTCGGCACCACGATCGGCAACATCGGTCTCGAAGGCGGCTCCTACGATCCGCTCAGCGGCGGCTACATCTTCGTCAAGGAGAAGACCCCGATCGGCGTGTTCCAGACCACGATCGACTTCGACGCCGGCACCGCCTCGAACGGCGCCGCGGATGCCGAGAACGCGACCGATCTGTTCGACCCGACGACGCTCGGCGTCGCCGATCTCGCCGACGTGTTCGCGCTGTCGAACGTCGTCGCCGACGGCGACGGCGCGCGCGCCGACCTGCTGCTGCTCAGCCAGGAATCCGGCGTGGTGCTGCAGACCGACCGCAGCGGCGCGATCAAGGGCCGCCTCGACATCGGCCTGAGCGCGCAGAACGAAGGCATCACGATGGACGGCGAGCACACGCTGTACCTCGTCAACGAACTCGGCGGCGGCGACGGCCATCCGCAGCTGTGGGTCTACAAGCCGACCGCCACGCGCGACGCGGTCGGCACCGGCAGCCGCCTGTACCTGACATTCAGCGCAGCGGTCAGCGCCGGCAGCGGCTATCTGGTGCTCGACGACGGCGCCGGCGACGTGCGCGCGATCGCGGTCGGCGACAGCGATCAGGTCACGATCGACGGCGCCACCGTCGCGATCGACCCGGAGGACGCGCTGATCGCGAGCCGCCACTACACGCTGACGGTGCCGGACGGCGCCTTCAAGGATGCCGACGGCCGCGCGATCGGCGACGTCGCCGCCCTCGCCGACCTGAGCTTCGACACGGTCAGCGACATCGAGCCGCCGACGCTGGTCGGCAGCACGCCGGCCGATGACGCGATCGCGGTCAGCGCCAGCCGGCTGACGCTGACGTTCACCGAAGACGTGGTCGCCGGCGCCGGCAGCATCGTCCTGACCGGCGACGACGGCGATACGCGCACGATCGCGATCGGCGACGCCACGCAGGTATCGTTCGCCGCCGCCACCGTCACCGTCACGCCGTCCGAAGCACTGCACGCCGGCGTCACCTACACGGTGCAGATTGCCAGCGGCGTCATCGCCGACGCGGCCGGCAACGCCTATCCCGGCCTGACGTCGGCAACGGCGCTGAACTTCACGATGGCGGCGTCCGGCGCGCCGACCGCGCTCGCCGCCGGCGATCTGCTGTTCGTCGCCGCCAACGCCGACGCCACCGACGCGATCGCCTTCGTGCTGCTCAAGACCGTCGTCGCCGGCACGCAGATCGGCTTCACCGACAAGAACTACGTCGCCGCCAACACGAGCTGGCCGACCAACGAGGCCGCCTACACCTGGACCGCCGACGTCGACTATCCGGCCGGCACCTTCATCACGATCCAGACCGACACGCCGAGCGCCGACAAGGGCGTCGTCGCCGGCGCCGGCGGTGGCGTCGGCAGCGGCGGCGAGACCTACTACGCGTTCCAGGGCACGATCACCAACGCCGACGCCGGCCAGATCAGCGTCGACCGCTTCATCGCCGCGCTCAACATCGCCGGCAGCGCCGCCGGCGAGATTCCGGCCAGCCTGAGCGACGCCGGCGCGTATCTCTCGTTCGCCGAGAACAATGTGCGTTACGCCGGCTCGACCGACAGCACCGACCTCGCCGCGCTCGCCGCCCGCATCAAGAATCCGGACAACTGGGCCCGGCACGACAGCACGCCGTTCGCGCTGAGCAACGGTTCGCTGTTCCCGGACGCCGTCCCGGCGACGCCGACCGTGCTCGCCGCCGGCGATCTGCTGTTCGTCGCCGCCAACGCCGACGCCACCGACGCGATCGCCTTCGTGCTGCTCAAGGACGTCAGCGCCGGCACGCAGATCGGCTTCACCGACAAGAACTACAGCGCCGCGAACGCGACCTGGCCGACCAACGAAGGCGCCTACACCTGGACCGCCGACGTCGACTATCCGGCCGGCACCTTCGTCACCATCCAGCCCGGCGCCACGCCGATCGGCGTCGACAAGGGTTCGGTCAGCGGCAGCGGCAGCGGCATCGGGGGCGGCGGCGAAACCTACTACGCGTTCCAGGGCACGATCACCAACGCCGACGCCGGCCAGATCAGCGTCGACCACTTCCTCGCCGCGCTCAACATCGCCGGCGCCGCGGCCGGCGAGATTCCGCCCGCCGTCAGTGCCGCGAACGCCTATCTCTCGTTCCCCGAGAACAACGTCAAGTACACGGGCTCGACCGACGCCGGCGACCTCGCCGCGCTCGCCGCACGCATCCGCGACAGCGCCAACTGGACGCGCAACGACAGCACCTCGTTCCCGCTGACGGGCGGCTCGCTGTTCCCCTGATCCGTCCGCCGCCGGCCGTTCGCCGGCCGTCGCCGCAGACCCGCCGCTTCGCGAGGAGCGGCGGGTTTTTTGTGCACGGCGCCGCGATAATGCCGGCAGAAACGCCGGCGCCGACCGGCCACGCATTCATCAACCGAGGAGATGTCGATGCCGTACGCCCGCGTCAATGGCCAGAACCTGTTCTACACCGACACCGGCGGCGACGGCCCGGCGATCGTGTTCTCGCACGGCCTGCTGATGGACCACGAGATGTTCGCGCCGCAGATCGAAGCGCTGCGCGGCCGCTGGCGCTGCATCAGCTGGGACGAGCGCGGCCACGGCCGCAGCGCCGGCGACACGCTGGCGCCGTTCAGCTACTACGACTCGGCCGACGATCTCGCCGCGCTGCTCGGCTCGCTCGGCATCGAACGCGCCGTGCTCGCCGGCATGAGCCAGGGCGGCTATCTGTCGCTGCGCTGCGCGCTGACGCATCCGCAACGGGTGCGCGCGCTGGTGCTGATCGACACGCAGGCGCAGACCGAAGACCCGGCGAAGACGCCGATGTACAAGCAGCTGATCGAGGCCTGGATGCAGCACGGCCTGGCGCAGCCGATCGCCGACATGATCGCGCAGATCATCCTCGGCGCCGGCTGGCCCGGCACCGCCGCCTGGCAGGACAAGTGGCGGCAGTGGCAGCCACATAACCTGCTTGGCGTGTTCCAGACGCTGGTCGAGCGCGACGACATCAGCGAGCGGCTGGCCGGGATTCAGGTGCCGGCACTGGTCGTGCACGGCGAGGCCGACGCGGCGATCAGCCTCGAGCGCGCGCGCGACATGGCGACGCGCCTGCACGCCGAGCTGTGCACCGTGCCCGGCGCCGGTCACGCCGCCAACCTGACGCACCCTGAGCCGGTCAACGCGGCGATCGAGGACTTTCTCGCGCGCCTGCCCTGAACGCGGCGTCACGCAAAAAGGGGCGCGGCTTCCGCCGCGCCCCTTTTTTGGCCCGCCGTGAGGCCGTTCTAGATCGCGCGCGGCGCCGCTGCCGGCGCGCCCTCGCGCTCGCGGAACAGCCAGGCGCCGAGCGCCGGCAGCAGGCAGATCGCGCCAAGCATGTTGACGAGGAACATGAAGCTCAGCAGCAGGCCCATGTCGGCCTGGAACTTGAGCGCCGACAGCGTCCAGGTGCCGACGCCGATCGCCATCGTGATCGCCGTGAACACGGCCGCGGTGCCACGCTGCAGCATCGCCTCGCGGAACGCCTCGTTGAACGGCAGGCCCTTGGCGAGATCGTGCTGGATGCGCTCGAACAGATAGATGCCGTAGTCGACGCCGACACCGACGCCGAGCGCGACGACCGGCAGGGTCGCGACCTTCAGGCCGATGCCGAGCGAGGCCATCAGCGCGTTGCAGAAGATCGACACCATGGTCAGCGGCACCAGCACGCACAGCGTCGCACGCCACGAGCGGAAGGTCAGCAGGCACAGCAGCGCCAGCGCGCCGAAGATCGCCAGCAGCATCTTCGCCTCGGCCGACTCGACCGCCTCGTTGGTCGCCGCCATCACGCCGATGTTGCCGCTGGCCAGGCGCATCGTCACGCCGTCGACCGGGTTGGCGTCGATGAAGCGCTTGGCCTCGCTGACGACGTGGTGGACGGTCGCGCCTTCGTGGTCCTTGGTGAAGACCAGCACCTGGATCGCCTTGCAGCCTTCGATGTTGAGGCCGAGGTTGGGATCGAAGGCACGCGAGCCGGTCGACAAACCCACTTCCGAGCGCGGCAGCGCGCGCCAGCGCGGGCTGCCTTCGTTGAAGGCCGAGATCACCAGCTTGCCGATGCCGGCGACGCCGGTCACCGAACGCACGCCGTCGACGCCGCGCATATACAGCTCGAAGCGGTCGATCAGGTTGACGACCGGATAGTGCAGGCAGGAATCGCCCTCGAAGTTCTTGGCCTCGACGATCACGCTGAGCACGTCGGTGCCGATGTTGTACGAGCTGGCGATCGCGCGGTTGTCGTGGTTGTAGCGCGAGTCCTGACGCAGTTCCGGGGCGCCGGTGCCGGAATCGCCGACCACCATGCTGCGCGACATCTGCGTCGTCACCGCCAGCAGCGCGAGGCAGACCGCGAACACGCCGAGCGCGTACCGGGGCTCCGCGCACTTGGCCATCTGCCGCCAGATCGCCATCTGCAGCGTGCCCGGCGGCTTCAGCGAGTTGCGGCGGCTGCTCGCCTCGAGGCGCACGTGCGAGAGGATGATCGGCAGGATCATCTTGTTGGTGACGATCATCAGCAGCACGCCGAGGCAGGCGGTGATGCCGAGCTCGTGCACGATCGGGATGTCGATCAGCATGATGACGGCGAAGCCGAGCGCGTTGGTCAGCAGCGCCACCGCGCCGGGGATGAACAGCTTGCGGAACGCCGCGCGCGAGGCGTCGACCGAGCTGGCGCCGGCGACGACTTCATTGCGCCAGGCGTTGGTCATCTGCACCGCATGGCTGACGCCGATCGAGAAGATCAGGAACGGCACCAGGATCGACATCGGGTCGATGCCGAAGCCGATCAGCGGCAATATGCCGATCAGCCACAGCACCGGCAGCAGCGCGACGACCAGCGCGACCAGCGTCAGGCGCACCGAACGCGAGTACAGGAACAGCAGCAGCAGCGTGATGCCGAAGGCCAGCGCGAAGAACACGAACACGCCGACCAGGCCGCCGATGACGTCGGCGAGCAGCTGCGCGAAGCCGATGATATTGACCTCGATGTCCGGGTTGTAGTCCGGGTTGTCGACGGCCTCGACCTTGACCAGCCCGCCCTTGACCGGCACCGACTCGCCGCCGCCCGGCGGCACCGCGAAGAAGGTCTGGTACGGCAGCATCCAGCCGTAGTCGACATAGCCTTCGGCGACCACGTCGCCGGCCTTGAACGGCGGCAGGTCGGCCTTGAGGGCGTAGCGGTACTCGGTCTTGCTCTCGAAGCGGCCGCGGATGTCGCCGAGGCGGTTCATGACCTGGCGGTAGAAGACTTCCGCCTTGGCCGGATCGCCGGTGTCGACCTCCTGCAGGTCGGCACGGATCAGCGCCGCCTTGAAGTCGTTGGCGACCAGCAGGCCGATCTGGCCGGACAGCGAGACGTTGTGGCGCACGCGATCGAGCTGCTCGGGCGTCGCCGAGAAGCGCGCCGGCACCACCGGCTCGCCCTTGAAGCCGTCTTCGGTGATCTCGATGTAATAGGTGTTCGGCGTGAAAATCGACGAAACGTGCGTGCGGTCGATGCCCGGAATCAGGAACACGTCGTCGGTCGCCTTGCGCATGGCGTCGAGGAACGGGGCGTTGTAGATGTCGCCCTCGCCCTTCCAGCGCAGGTTCACCAGCAAGGTGTTGGCGCCCGAGAAGTTCTTCATGTAATCCATCATCGTGCGCATGTACTCATGCTTGATGGGGATCATCTTGAGGAAGCCCGGGTCGAGCTGGACCTTGGTCGCGCTCCAGCCGAAGAACACCGTGATCGCCAGAAACAGCACCGACAGCAGGTGGCGCCAGGCGAGCAGGAAGTTCGAGATGCCGTCGACGCAATGGCGCATGAAGCTCTTCATGGCTGCGCTCCTTCGGCCGCACCGCCGATCTGCGTGAGCTGCAGCCCTCCGTCGCCGGCGGTCAGCAGGCTGCTGGAGGTCAGCGGCAGCACCGCGGCGAGATCGTGCGGATTGCCGGGCAGCGGCTGCGTGAAGCTGCGGCCGTCGTCGTTCGAGACCAGGATCACGCTGCCGGCGCCGACCAGCACGATCTCGCCGCGCGGGCTGACGTTGCCGCCGAACAGCGAGCTGCTGACCGGCGTCGTGCTCTTCTGCCAGGTCTTGCCGTCATCGTCGCTGCGATAGACGTTGCCGCGCATGCCGTAGGCCAGCAGGGCCTTGGACGGCAGCACCAGCGCGCCGAAGAACGAGCCGTCGTAGACCGGCGGCAGCTTGCTCCAGCTCTGGCCGCCGTCGCTCGAACGCGCCATCAGGCCGCGCTCGCCGACCACGATCAGCGAGCGGTCGGCGGCCCGCACGATGCCGTACAGGTGATGGTCGCTGATCGCCTCGGCGCTGACGCGCTGCCAGCTCTGGCCGCCGTCGGTCGAACTCAGCATCAGGCCGAAGCCGCCGTACGCGAACAGGCGGCCGTCGAAGGGGCCGGCGATGCCGAGCAGCGGGTCGGGCTGCAGCGGCGGCGGCGTCCAGCCGCTCTCGGCCGGTGCGGCGCCGGCGGTGTCGCCGGGCGGCTCGGCGCTGAAGCCGGCGTCGGGCGGCGGCGACAGGCCGGCATCGGCCGCGGCGTCCGGCTTCGGCGATTCGATGAAGAAGGTTTCCTTCCAGCTCTCGCCGCCGTCGGTGCTGCGCAGGATCCAGCCGTCGTGGCCGACGGCGATCGCGGTCTTGTCGTCGATGAACTTCACCTGCGTCAGCGTCGAGCCGCGCTGCGGCTCAACCTTGGCTTCATGCCACGGCCCGCGCGCGTCGTCGGCGACGAGGATGCGGCCCTGCTCGCCGACCGCGAGCAGGCGCGCGCCGCTGCGCGCCAGGCCGGTCACCAGCAGACCGTCCGGATGCACGACGGTCGGTGCGAACGCCGGCGACGGCCGCGGCGAAAACGCGTAGGTGGCGGCCACCGCGACGATCGCGGTGAACGCCAGCGCCGGCCAGCGGCCGACCGACACTGCCCTTGCGGAGCGGCTCTGCACCGCCGTGGCTGCCGTTGCGCTCATTTCATCTCCTCCTCGCTCCGAGTGGCGCGCCGCCGATGCGGCGCGTCCGCTCGTTATCGTTATCGTCCACGCGGCGCTGGCGCCGTCACCGGCTGCCTCAGGCGGGCAGCTCGAACAGGCCGGCGGCCCCCATGCCGCCGCCGATGCACATCGTCGTCACCACATAACGCGCGCCGCGGCGGCGCCCCTCGATCAGCGCGTGCATCACCATGCGCGCGCCGCTCATGCCGAACGGATGACCGATCGCGATCGCGCCGCCGTCGACGTTGAGCCGCTCGTCCGGAATGCCGAGCTGGTCGCGGCAGTAGATCACCTGGCAGGCGAACGCTTCGTTCAGTTCCCAGAGCCCGACGTCCGACACCTTGAGCCCATGCCGCGCGAGCAGCTTGGGCACCGCGAACACCGGGCCGATGCCCATTTCGTCCGGTTTGCAGCCGGCGACCGCGAAGCCGCGATAGATGCCGAGCGGCGCGAGGCCGCGGCGGCGGGCCTGCTCGCCGCTCATCAGCAGCACCGCGGCGGCGCCGTCCGACAGCTGCGAGGCGTTGCCGGCGGTGACGTGCTCGCCCTGCTTCACCCACTGGCCGTCCTTCCAGACCGGCTTGAGCGCGCTCAGGCTTTCGAGCGTGGTCTGCGGCCGGTTGCCCTCGTCGCGGTCGAGCGTGACGCGCTGCTTCTCGGTCGGGTTGCCTTCCTTGTCGAACAGCTGCTGCTCGACGCTGATCGGCACGATCTCGTCGGCGAAGCGGCCGGCCTTCTGCGCCTCGGCGGTGCGCTGCTGGCTTTGCAGCGCATAGGCATCCTGCTGCGCGCGCGAGATGCCGTAGCGCGAGGCGACCAGCTCGGCGGTCTCGATCATCGGGATGTACGCCGTCGGCTCGGCGGCGATCACCGCCTTCGACGCGAAGCGGTAGGTGTTCTTGTGCTTGTTCTGCACCAGCGAGATCGACTCGAGGCCGCCGGCGACGACGATGTCCTGCTCGCCGGCGATGATGTTCTTGGCGGCGATCGCGATCGTCTGCAGGCCCGACGAGCACTGGCGGTCGAGCGTCATGCCCGGCACGCTGTCCGGCAGCCCGGCCGTGTACGCGCACAGCCGGCCGAGGTTGTAGGCCTGCGTGCCCTGTTGCGCGGCGCAGCCGAGCAGCACGTCGTCGACCTCGCCCGGCGCCACGCCGGCGCGCTCGACGGCGGCCTTGATGACGTGGCCGCCGAGCACCGGCGCCTCGGTATCGTTGAAGGCGCCGCGATAGGCCTTGCCGATCCCGGTGCGGGCGACGCTGACGATGACGGCTTCGGTCATGGTGCGCCTCCTGCACAAGCACGCGGCGTCCCTGCCGCGCTTTTCATAACAAGCAGCGCATTGCGAATGGCGAGCATCGTCGATCTCTTCAGAAGTAGTAGCGCGAAATGGTGTCGGCGATGCAGGCCGGCTTGTCCTGGCCCTCGATCTCGACGGTGACGCGGATCGTCGCCTGCACGGCGCCGTCCTTGGTCTTCTCGGCGGCGATCAGTTCGCCGCGGCCGCGGACGCGGCTGCCGACGCGGACCGGCATCGGGAAGCGCACCTTGTCGAGGCCGTAGTTGACGCCCATGCGGATCTGCACGTCGAGGATTTCCGGCAGGAAGCGCGCCGCCAGCGACAGCGTCAGGTAGCCGTGCGCGATCGGCGCGCCGAACGGGCCGGCCTTGGCGCGCTCGACGTCGACGTGAATCCACTGATGGTCGTCGGTGGCGTCGGCGAAGGTATTGACGCGCTGCTGCGTGATCGTCAGCCATTCGCCGGTGCCGAGCGGCTGGCCGACGGCGGCGAGGATTTCTTCGGCGTTGTGGAAAACGGGTTTGCTCATGTTCAGTCTCGTTGCGCTCAGGCGCGCTGGCTCGACGCCGAGATCGTCTCGCCGACCAGGTACGAGGCGTAGTCCGAGGCGAGGAAGACCATGACGTTGGCGATCTCCCAGGCCTCGGCGCCGCGGCCGAAGGCCTCGCGGCTGGCCAGCTCGTTGAGCAGCGTTTCCGGCGCGCTCTTGCGCAGGTGCTCGTGGAAGACGATCGACGGCGACACGGCGTTGATGCGGATGCCGTATTCGGCGGCTTCGAGCCCGCTGCAGCGCGTCAGCGCCATCACGCCGGCCTTGGCCGCCGCGTAGTGCGCCTGTTCCTGCTGCGCGCGCCAGCCGAGCACCGAGGCGTTGTTGACGATGGCCCCGCGCCGGCGCGGCTGCATCTTGCGCAGCATCGCCCGCGTCATGCGGAACGTTCCGGTCAGCGTCACGTCGAGCACCTTGTGCCACTCCTCATCCGTCATGTCGACGACGCGCTTGCTGCCGCCGAGACCGGCGTTGTTGATCAGGACGTCGACGCCGCCGAGGCGCTCCTCGGCCTCGTCGACCAGGGCCTGCACGTCGTCCTCGACCGCGACGTTGGCGAGCCGGCCGTAGATCTCGCAACCGGCATGCTGTGCCTTCAGCGCCGCCACCGCCTCGTCCAGACGGCGGGGGTGGATGTCGGAGATCAACAGCGCCCGCGCGCCCTCCTCGGCGCAGCGGCTGGCGGCGGCGAAGCCGATGCCGCCGCCGGCGGCGGCAGTAATGAGAACGCTGCGGCCCTGGAGCAGGGCATGCGCGGGCACGTAGGGCGGTGGCGGAACGGTGATCATCAGGTTTCAGCTCGCAGGCCGCGGCTCGCGCGGCAGGTTGAGGCCGCGCTCGGCGATGAGGTTGAGTTGGATCTCGTTGGTGCCGGCGTAGAGGGTGTCGGCGCGCGAGAAGAAGAACAGCTGCTGCAGCGGGCGGATCGCCGGATCGTCGGAGATCACGTCGGCCTGCGTGCCGAGCACGTCGGCGGCGAGCTTGCCGAGCTCGCGATGCCAGTTCGACCAGTAGAACTTGTAGATCAGCGCCTCGCGCTTGAGGCCGAGCGCTGCGCCGTCGCCGAGCATGCGCATGGCGTTGTAGCGCATCACGCGCAGCCCGCTCCAGGCCTGCGCGAGGCGCTGGCGGATCTGCGCGTCAGCGAGGCGGCCGTTGCGCTGCGCCGTCTGCACGACCAGCGCCAGCTCGTGCGCGAAGTGCATCTGCTGGCCGAGTGTCGACACGCCGCGCTCGGCTTCGAGCAGGCCCATCGCCACCTTCCAGCCCTCGCCGGGCGCACCGACGACGTGCTCGGCGGCGGCGACCGCCTGGTCGAAGAACACTTCGTTGAACTCGGCGCCGCCGCCCATCTGGCGGATCGGGCGGATCTCGATGCCGGGCTGGGCGAGCGGCAGCAGCAGGAACACCAGCCCCTTGCTGCCCTTGCTGCCCGGCTCGCAGCGCGCCAGCACGAAGATCCAGTCCGACTCGTGCGCCAGCGACGTCCAGATCTTCTGCCCGGACACGCGCCACGAACCGTCGGCCTGGCGCTCGGCGCGCGTCTGCACGTTGGCGAGATCGGAACCGGCGTTCGGCTCCGAATAGCCCTGCGCCCAGAACTCCTCGCCGGCGACGATCTTCGGCAGGAAACGGCGCCGCTGCGCCTCGCTGCCGAACTGGATCAGCGTCGGGCCGATCAGGCCCTCGCCGATATGCCCCATGCGGCCGGGGCCACCGGCGCGCGCGTATTCCTCGTGGAAGATCACCTGCTGCGCGATCGTCAGGCCGCGGCCGCCGGCCTCGCGCGGCCAGCCGACGCAGGTCCAGCCGCCGGCGGCAAGCTCGCGCTCCCAGGCCTTGCGCAGCGCCGGATCGGCTTCCTCGTCGCCGGGCCCGCCGCGATGGCGCAGGCTCGCGTAGCGGCCCGTCAGGTGCTCGCGCATCCAGCCGGCGACCTCGGCGCGGAAGCGCGCGTCGCCGGCATCGGCATCGGCGGCGGCCTGCTCGGTCTTGCCGAGCTGCGTCGCGGCGATTTCCTCGCGCAGCGCGTCGGCGGTGCCGAGCCAGTGGCTGGCCGCCTGCGCACGCTTGAAGTAGAGCTGCGGATCGTATTCCCAGGTGAAGCCGACGCCGCCGTGCAGCTGCACCGCTTCCTGCGCGCACCAGAACAGCGTATCGGCCGACAGCTGGCGCGCCGCGGCGCATTCGCCGGCGAGCGTGTCGGCATCGGCGCCGGCGGCCGCGGCCGCGGCGGCGCCGGCGACCGCCGAACGCAGCGCCTCGATCTTCACCATCATTTCCGCGCAGCGGTGCTTGACCGCCTGGAAGCCGCCGACGACGCGGCCGAACTGCTTGCGCTGCGCGACATAGGCGACCGTGAGGTCCAGACACTGCTGCGCGGCGCCGAGGCTTTCGGCGGCGACGAACAGCCGCGCCAGCGCCAGCGCCCGTGCCAGGCCGTCGCCGCGCTGCGGATCGTCGAGCCGCTCGGCGGCGACGCCGGCCAGGGTCAGCGTCGCGAAGCGGCGCGTCTGGTCCCAGGTCGCCAGCGGCGTCGCCGTCACGCCGGCCGCGTCGCGCGGCACCGCGAACAGGCCGTAGCCGGACGCGGTGCGTGCGAACAGCAGCAGCGTGTCGGCGCTGGCGCCGTCGACGACGGCCGACACCTCGCCGCGCAAGCTCCAGGCAGCGCCGTCCGCGCTCGCCGTCAGCGCCGCGGCGGCCAGCGACCAGTCGCCGTCCGGCAGCGCCACGCCGAAGCGCACGCCGCCTTCGGCGACGATCGGCAGCAGGCGCTCGCGCGCCGCGGCGCTGCCGGCCTCGACGATCAGCGTGGTGCCGAGCAGAACCGTCGCGAAGTACGGCGTGCAGAACAGGCGGCGGCCGATCTGCTCGGCGAGCAGGGCCAGCTCGACCGCGCCGAGACCGAGACCGCCCAGCGCTTCGGGCACCGGGATCGCGCACCAGCCAAGCTCGCCGGCGAGGCGTTGCCAGAGTTCGGCGTCGAAGCCGTGCGCGCTCGCCATGTGGCGGCGGACGGCGGCGGAGTCACTGACGTCGGCGAGGAAATTCTCGGCGGCGTCGCGGATCAGCAGCTGGTCGTCGCTGAGAGACAGGTTCATCGGGATCGTGCGGGAGATACGGCCCGCATTATTCGAAGAACCCGACGCCTACTCTTCACCCATTGAGACGAATGCCCCTGACCCGGGCCTGTCCGCCGCTCAGTTCAGCTGCAGCGCCTGCAGGCGCTGCAGCTTGCCGGCGTAGATGTCGCGGTCGCGCAGATTGGTGCTCAGGCGCATCGCCTCGCCGAGATGCTGCTCGGCGTCACGGGCATCGCCGAGCCGCGCGCTCGCCACGGCGATCGCGTAGTGGACTTCGGCGCTGTAGGGAATGTGCCGGAGTTCGCGGCGATACAGCGCCATCGCCCCGTTCACGTCGCCCGCCGCCATCGCGCGATAGCCGGCATCGAGAAACTGGAACGGCTGATAGGCATCGAGCCGCGCCAGTCGCGCGCGTAGCCGCGCGGCATCGGCGAGACGCTGGGTCTGTTCGTAGAGGCCGGCGAGGTTGTTCATCAGCTGCGGATCGCGCGGCGCGAGCGCGAGACCGCGCTGCAGCGCGGTCTCGGCCCGATCGAAGTCGCCGCTGCGGCGGTAGACCACGCCGAGCGTGTTGTAGGCACTCGCGAACGCCGCCGTCCGGATCGATGCCCGCGCCCACCAGTACGCCTGCCGGGCATCGCCGGCCACCAGGGTCTCGGCCGCGCGGTTGTTCATGAACATCGCCACGATCAGGCGTTCCGGCACTTCCTCGGTGTCATGCGAAAGCACGCCGCGCGCCGGCGCGAAGTCGATGACCAGGCCCGGTTCCGATGCCCCGGTGGTCAACCCATAGCGCCGATGCGGATCGAGCACGATGTTGACGTGGCCGTTCAGGAACACGAGATCGCCGGTGCGCGTCCACGCGCCTTCGCCATGCACGAGCTGGTAGCGCAGCGGAATATCGAGCTGCTTGGCGAACGCCGAGGCCAGGATCACGAGCGAAAGACAGTTGCCGGCGCCGGCAGTGAAGGTTTCGCTGGCGGTGCGCGTGACGGCCGCGTCGTAGTCGACGCGCAAGTCTTCGGTCAGCGAAGTGAACAATGCGCGGCTGTGGCCGAGGATCACGGCGCGCTTGCGGATGTGATCCTGCAGGTAAGCCTCCATCGCCGGACTCAGCGCAAAGAGGTCGAGCTGCTGCAGCGCGGCGGGCGGCTCGCCGTAGCGTTCGTCGGCGAACAGGGCGTCGGACGCCGCCGGCGGCGCGAACGCCGAGCAGCCGCCGAGCAGGACCAGCGCGATCGCAGCCAGAAACTTCACCGCGTTCTTCATGGGCGCGTCCCTCCGACGGCCGGCACCGCGACCGTCCCCACCTCGCGGCGGAGACGGACGGCCCGCAGCTTAGCGCAGCGCGCCTCTAGGCGTTTGCCGCCAGATACGGCTGCAGGCAGGCCAGCTCCACGGCGTCGAGCGCCACCGCCTTGCGGCTTTCGGCATCGATGCGCACGAGCACCGTCTCCGCCGTCGCCGCGCAGTGTTCGCCGTCGAACAGGCCGATGCCGAGCCGGAACGAGCTGCGGCCGATCTCGAGCACGCGCAGGCCGACGCGCAGCCGACCGGGGTAGTGCAGCTCGCGGCGATAGTCGAGCTCGAGCCGGACGATGACGTTCTGGCGCGGCGCGAACGGCACCCACAGGCCCGTCTCGCGCAGGAACGCGGCGCGCCCGCTCTCCGCGTAGACCGTGAAGGCGATGTTGTTGACGTGGCCGAGCAGGTCCAGATCGGCGAAGCGGATCTGCTCGTCGGTCCAGAAGCGGTACGCGGCCGGATCGGTGGCCGCGGCGGGCGCGCCGGCGCTCATCGCCTCAGGTACCGTAGACCTTCTGCGGCGCCGGCGATTGCGCGATCAGCTCGTCGACGACCGTGCCCAGCTCGGCCGGATTCCAGCGCGCCTTCTTGTCGCGGACGATGCCGGTCTTCCAGCCGGTCGCGATCGAGACCTTGCCGCCCTCGACCTCGAACACTTTGCCGCTGACGTGCGCCGACAGCGGGCTGCACAGCCAGACCACCAGCGGCGCGACGTTGGCCGGATCGTAGTGGTCGAAGCTGCCGTCGTCCGGCTTCTTCATCACCGAACCGAACACCGGCTCGGTCATGCCGGTGCGCGCCGCCGGTGCCAGGGCGTTGGCGGTGACGCCGTAGCGGCGCAGCTCGGCGGCCTGCACCAGCGTCAGCGAGGCGATGCCGCCCTTGGCCGCCGCGTAGTTGCTCTGCCCGACCGAGCCCTGCAGGCCGGCGCCGGAACTGGTGTTGACGATGCGCGCGTCGACCTTCTGCCCGGCCTTGCTCTGGTCGCGCCAGCGCTGCACGAGGCGGCTGGCGATGCAGAAGTGGCCCTTGAGGTGGACCTTGATGACGAGATCCCAGTCCTCCTCGGACAGCGAGGCGAACATGCGGTCGCGAACGATGCCGGCGTTATTGACGACGCCGTGCACGTCGCCGAAGGCGGCGACGCCGGCGTCGACGATCGCCTGCGCGCCGCTCATCGAGGTGATGTCCTCGCAGGCAACGACGGCCTTGCCGCCGGCCTTGGTGATTTCGTCGACGACGCCCTGCGCGGCTTCGCGGCGGATGTCGTTGACGACGACGCTGGCGCCTTCGGCGGCGAGCGCGAGCGCGTACTCGCGGCCGAGACCGCTGCCGGAGCCGGTGACGATGATGGTGCGGTGGTCGCAGATACCCATGAACTGATCCTTCGGTCTTCGATAGTCGCTTGACCGGTTCGCCTTGCGCGTCGATCCGGCCTTCTTTTCGCCTTGACGGCGCCCTACTTCTCTTTGCTTGTGCAAAGAGAAGTAGGCAAGAGAAACACACCCCTGGGGCCGCACTTCGCTACGCGAAGTGCCCTGCGCTACTCACGTGCTCGGGACCGTCGCCGACGCGGCATCCCTGCCGCGGCGGCGACTTGGCCGGCCGTCCTGGCCGGCCATTCCCTGCGCGCGCTGCGCTGCTCGGTGCGGCCCAAGGGGACCCGTACGGCAAAGGCAACAGCCAAAGCGGCTTTGCTTCTTGCTTCTGGGTCCCCTTTGCGAAGCGCCGAGAAGCGCAGCCGGTCCGGGGCCGTCCGGCGCTGACTGTTTGAGCGGTGCGCAGCACCGCGAGTTTCAGCGCCGGCCGGGCCGGCGAGCATCGCAGGGCACCCGAGCGCAGCGAGGGCGCGTAAGCCACGGGTGCCCTTTCTTTTGGTTCCTTTTCTTTGGGCAAGCAAAGAAAAGGGACTCGCCCCGCAGGGCGAAACGAAACGCCCGACGCTGCCCCGAAGCCCAGCAGTCGGCGCTGGACGACGCTTCAGGATGTCGCTTCCCCTTGCCGGGAACCGAGACCCCGCAAGCGCGAGAGGGAACAGGCAGCGCAGGGCGCCTCGTCGCATCAAGCCTCAGCCCAGCCGCTCGATGATCGTCACGTTGGCGACACCGCCGCCTTCGCACATCGTCTGCAGACCGTAGCGCTTGTTGGTGCGCTCCAGCTCGTGCAGCAGCGTCGTCATCAGCTTGACGCCGGTCGCGCCGAGCGGATGGGCGAGCGCGATGCCGCCGCCGTTGACGTTGGTCTGCGCATGCGGATAGCCGGTTTCCTTGAACCAGGACAGCACCACCGGCGCGAAGGCTTCGTTGATCTCGACCAGATCGATGTCCTGCATCTTCATGCCCGACTTCTTCAGCGCGTACTGCGTCGCCGGAATCGGCGCGGTCAGCATGAAGATCGGATCGTCGGCGTACACGCTCATGTGGTGAATGCGCGCGCGCGGCTTCAGGCCGTAGCGCTGCAGCGCCTTCTCGGAGACGATCAGCATCGCCGACGCGGCGTCGCCGGTCTGGCTCGACACGCCCGCGGTGATCGTGCCGCCCGGCGCCAGCGGTTCGAGCTGCGCCATCTGTTCGAGCGAGGTGTCGCGCACCGTCTCGTCCATCTTCAGGCCCGCGGTCTCGACGATCTCGCGGTCGAAGCGGCCTTCCTTCTGCGCGGCGCGCGCGCGGCGGTGACTCTCCAGCGAGAACACCTCCATCTCCTCACGCGAGATCTTCCACTTGTCGGCGATCAGCTGCGCGCCGTGGAACTGCGAGACCGGCTCGGCGCCGAAGCGCTCGACCCAGCCCTTCGAGCCCGAGAACGGATCGGCGAAGCCGAGCGGCTTGGCGGCGATCATCGCCGACGAGATCGGGATCTGCGTCATGGTCTGCACGCCGCCGGCGACGATCACGTCCTGCGTGCCGCTCATCACCGCCTGCGCGGCGAAGTGCACGGCCTGCTGCGAGGAACCGCACTGACGGTCGATGGTGACGCCCGGCACGTGCATCGGCAGTCCGGCGGCCAGCCAGCAGGTGCGCGCGATGTTGCCGGCGAGCGGGCCGATCGCGTCGAGACAGCCGAAGATCACGTCGTCGTAGTCCTCGGCGGGAATGCCGTTGCGCTCGACGAGCGCCTTGATGGCGTGCGCGCCGAGATCGGCACCGTGCATGTGGGCGAGGCTGCCCTTGCGCTTGCCGGTGGGCGTGCGCAGAGCGTCGACGATATAGGCTTCAGCCATTTCAATCTCTTCCTTAGGTTCAAAAAGTGGTGCCGGGCCCGAGACGGGCTCCGGGGGTGAGGATCGCGGCGGCGATGCGCGCCTTGTGGAACTTGGCGTCGCCCCAGGCGGCATCGAGCGCCCAGGCGCGCTTCATGTACATCTGCAGATCGGCTTCCCAGGTGTAACCCATCGCGCCGTGCGCCTGGATGCTCTTGCGCGCCGCCAGCCGGGCCGCTTCCCCCGCCGCGAGTTTAGCGTGCGAGACCTGCACGTCGCGGCGCGGATCGTCGGTGGCCAGCGCCTGCGCCGCGCGGTGCACCACCGGCTCGGCGAATTCGATCTTCACGGCGACGTCGGCGAGGTGATGCTTGACGGCCTGGAACGAGCCGACCGGCTTGCCGAACTGCTTGCGCTGCGCGGCGTGATCGACGCCGAGATCGAGCATGCGCTGCGCCAGGCCGAGCAGCTGCGCGCTCGCCGCCAGCGCGGCGCGGTCGAGCACGTCGGCCCACAAACGCCGGCCCTGCGCGGCCGGACAGATGCGCGTCGCCGGCGACGGCGTCCACGCCGGCTTGTAGAGCCGCCGCGACAGATCGATGCTGGGGTTGAACGACAGCTGTACCTGATCGGGCGTCAGCGCGTGAATCTCATCGTCGTGCCAGAGCAGCAGCAGATCGGCGTTGGCGGCGTCGGCGACCAGCGGATTGACCGGATGGCCGACGGCGATGCGCGCCGTGCCGGCGGCGACGCGCGGCAACCATTCGCGCTTGAGCTGCACGTCGGCCGGCAGATGCGTCAGCAGGTACACCGCCAGGTAGGCGCTGTCGGTCAGCGAATCGGGAATCGCGAAGTAGCCGAGCTCCTGCTGCACCAGCACCCAGTCGAGATCGCCGAGGCCGATGCCGCCGAACGCCTCCGGCACCGACAGCGCGGTCAGGCCCTGGTCGGCGAGCTTGGCGCGCAGCTCGGCGGAGCGGCCGCTCTTGGTCGTCTCCCAGACCTCGCGCAGCATTTCCGGCGCCGCCTCGACCATCAGGAACTTGTGGATGGCGTCGCGGAAGGCGAGCTGCTGTTCGTCGAAAGTGAAGTCCATGGATATGTCGGTCGCGCAGCGACTCAGCGAACGCCTGTCCGCACGGCGGCGGACGGGACGGGAATGGGCAGGAGCGCCGGCGGCGGCGTGCGCGCGGCGGATGGCGACGCCAGTGGCGGCGACGCGCTCATGAGCGCGGCAGGCCGAGCATGCGCTCGGCGATGATGTTGCGCTGGATTTCGTTGGTGCCGGCGTAGATCGGCCCGGCCTGCGCGAACAGGAAGCCGTCGAGCCAGCCGTGGCCCGGCCCGTGCACGCCGGCGTCCGGCGCGTCCGGCATCAGCTCGCCGAGCGGGCCGAGGATGCGCATCGCGGTGTCGTGCATCAGCAGGTCCAGCTCGGACCAGAAGATCTTGTTGGTGCTCGCCTCGGCGCCGATCTTGGCACCCTTGCCGAGCCGGCTCGCCGTGCGGTAGGTCGCCAGCGCGTAGGCCTCGGCGTCCATCCAGCTCTTGATGACGGCGTCGCGGATGCCCGGGTCGGCGTCGGCGCTGGCCTGGTTCTGCAGGTACAGCTCGACGAGATGGCGCGCGGTCTGCTGGAAGCGCGCCGGCGAACGCAGCATCAGGCCGCGCTCGAAGCCGGCGGTGGCCATCGCCACGTTCCAGCCGGCGCCTTCGTCGCCGAGGCGGTTGGCGACCGGCACGCGCACGTCGTCGAAGAAAATCTCGGCGAAGCCCGGCAGGCCGTTGAGCTGCTTGATCGGCCGGATGGTGATGCCCGGCAGGTTCAGCGGCAGCAGGATGAAGGTCAGCCCGTGATGCCGGCTCGATTCCGGATCGGTGCGGAACATGCCGAACAGCCAGTCGGCCCAGACCGCGCGCGTCGACCAGATCTTCTGGCCGTTGATGACGTACTCGTCGCCGTCACGGATCGCCTTGCTGCGGATCGCCGCCATGTCGGAGCCGGCGCCCGGCTCGGACCAGCCCTGCGCCCAGACGTCCTGACCGGACGCCATACGCGGCAGGAAGCGCGCCTTCTGCTCCGGCGTGCCGTATTCCATCAGCGTCGGCGCGAGCAGGAACACGCCGTTCTGGTTGACGCGCAGCGGCGCGCCGGCGGCCCAGTATTCCTCTTCGAAGATCAGCCACTCGATGAGGTCGCAGCCGCGGCCGCCGTATTCCTGCGGCCAGGTCACCGCGCTCCAGCGGCCCTCGAACAGCCGCGCCTCCCACTGGCGGTGCGCCTCGAAACCCTCGGCGGTGTCGAAGCTCGGCAGCGTCTGCTTCGGCACATGCGCGGCCAGCCAGTCGCGAATCTCCTGGCGGAACTGCTTCTGTCGTTCGGTGTATTGCAGTCTCATGGATTACTCGTGCGTGCGCCGCCGCAGCGGCGCCGGCCGTGCGCGACGGGGCGTTCGCCCGGCGCCGCGCAAGGCCGGTTCTGGATTCATGGCTTGGCGGCGAACTGGGCTTCGCGCTTCTCGACGAAGGCGCGGCGCGTTTCCGCCGAGTCCTTCTCGCTGTAGGCCTGCAGCGTGAAGCCCTGCTCCCAGCGGTACTTGTCTTCGAGGTTGCCGTCCTCGATGCCGTTCAGCGATTCCTTGGCGAGGCGGATCATCGCCGTCGACTTGGCGGCGATCGAACGCGCGATCGCCAGCGCCGCGTCGCGCAGCTCGCTGCGCGGCACGACGCGCTCGACGGCGCCGAGCCGGTGCGCTTCGGCGGCCGTGATCGGCTCGCCGGTGAAATACATCATGCGCACCTTCTGCACCGGGAACAGGCGCTGCAGGTGCGCGCCGCCGCCCATCGCGCCGCGGTCGACTTCCGGCACGCCGAAGGTGGCGTCCTCGGCGGCGACGACGATGTCGGCGGCGCCGGTCAGGCCGATGCCGCCGCCGAGCACGAAGCCGTGCACGGCGGCGATCACCGGCAACGGATTACGGTGCACGGCGCGGAACGAACGGTAGTTGCCGGTGTTGACCGAGACGATGCGCTCGGGATGCTTGTCGAGCTCCTTGATGTCGACGCCGGCGCAGAAGCCGCGGCCTTCGGCGCGCAGCACGATGACGCGCGCCGCCGGATCGCGGCCGAGGCGCTCGATCTCGTCGGCGAGCGCGTGCCAGCCGGCGTCGTCGAGCGCGTTGACCGGCGGGCGGTTGATGACGAGTTCGGCGATGCCGTCTTCGATCGTGGTCTGGAATCCGTGGTTCATATGGTTTCTCTGATGGCGGCCTCGGCGCTGCGCGCCGCGCTCTGCCTAGCCTTCTCGCGCCTGCGGGAGAGGGGACGAAACGGCGGGCTCCTGCTCCCCTCTCCCGCTCGCGGGAGAGAGTGGCCCGGAGGGACGGGAGAGGGCGGCGAGCGCCGCGAGGCGTTGTTCGGCTTCGGCGACGATGCCGGCGATCAGCTCGGCAACCGGCGGCAGGCTGTCGATGACAGCGGCGACCTGGCCGCTCGGCAGCACGCCCTCGTCGGGTCGGCCCTCGACCATCGCGCGCTGGATCAGCACCGGCGCGTTCGCGGCCATCATCGTTTGAATCGCGGAATCGCCTTCGCGCAGCGCTCCGACGAAGGTCCTGGCCATGTGCGCGACCGACATGCCGGTCTGCGCGCGCCAGTGCCAGGCGCTGGCCAGCGCCACGAACAGGCGATGCAGCAGGCCGCCGCTTTCGAGGCGCAGCAGGAAGGGGTTGTCGATCATGCGCTGCGGCATGCCGTCGACGGCGGTCGAGGCGCGGATCCGCGCCGGATCGTGGACGGCGACGTACTTCGCCAGCGTCTCGCGCGGCACCGGCGACTCGGCCGTCATCAGAAAGCGCGTGCCCATGGCGATGCCGGCGGCGCCGAAGGCCAGCGCGCCGGCGAGGCCGCGGCCGCTGTGGAAGCCACCGGCGGCGACGACCGGCACCTGCACCGCGTCGAGCACCTGCGGCAGCAAGAGCGTGGTCGGCACCGAACCGGTGTGACCGCCGCCCTCGCCGCCCTGCACGGTGATGATGTCGGCGCCGAGCTCGATCGCCTTGACCGCGTGCTTGAGCGCACCGACGGTCGGCATGCACAGCACGCCGGCGTCCTTGAAGCGCTGGATCGTCCTCGCATCGGGACCGCGGCCGTACGACACCGCGCGCACGCGGTCGGCGTTGTCGAGCACCAGCTCGATGACCTCGCGCGCGTTCGGCTGGAACATGTGGAAGTTGACGCCGAACGGGCCGGCGGTCGCCGCGCGCACCGCGGCGATTTCGTCGCGCAGCGTCGCGGTCGACATCGTCGCCGCGGCGAGAAAGCCGAAGCCGCCGGCGTTGGTGGTCGCCGTGACGAGCTTGCTGGTCGCGACCCAGCCCATCGCCGTCTGCACGATCGGATAGCGGCAGCCGAGCAGTTCGGTCAGCGGCGTCTGCAGAGCGCTCATCGGGAACCGTCCTTGGCGTCGGCGGCTTTGTTGGCGGCGGCCATCGCCTTGGCGTCGAGGCCGGCGAGGTTGTTGCCGGTGACGAGCTGGTTGTGCGCGTGCGCGAAGTGGTGCCAGCCGAAGGCGGCATCCATCGCCGTGCGCTTGCCGCGCAGATCCTCGATGTGATTGATCGACTGCTTGGCCAGCGCCAGCGCCAGACGCGGCTGCGCGGCGAGCCTGGACGCGATCGCGCGCACCTCGGCGGCCAGCGCCGCGCGCGTCGTCACGCGGTTGACCATGCCCATCTGCTGCGCGCGCGCCGCATCCATGCGCTCGCCGAGGAACAGGAATTCCTTGGCGATGCGCGGATGCAGCTCGAAGGCGTGCGCGAAGTATTCGACGCCCGGAATGCCCATCTGCAGCACCGGGTCCTGGAAGTACGCGTCGTCGCTGGCGACGATCAGGTCGCAGACCCAGGCCAGCATCAGGCCGCCGGCGATGCAGGCGCCCTGCACCTGCGCGATGGTCGGCTTCGGAACGTCGCGCCAGCGGCGGCACATGCCGAGGTAGACCTCCTGCTCGCGCACCAGCTGCGCTTCGGCGCCGGGCTTGCCGACGTGGTCGTACCACAGGTGCTCGCGCTCGAAGGTTTCGTGCGCGTCGCGCTCCGGCGTACCGATGTCGTGGCCGGCCGAGAAATTCTTGCCGGCGCCGGCCAGCACGATGACCTTGACCGCGTCGTCGTCGACGGCGCGGCGGAACGACGCGTCGAGCGCGTAGGTCATCTTCGAGTTCTGCGCGTTGTGATAGCGCGGCCGGTTCATCGTGATGGTCGCGATGCCGTCCTGCACGTCGTACAGCACGACCGGCTCGCTGGCGGCTTGCGGATTCATCGCCGTCATCGCTCAGCGCTTGACGATGACCGACGAACCGTGGCCGAACAGGCCCTGGTTCGCGGTGATGCCGACGCGCGCGTTGTCGATCTGGCGCGCGCCGGCCTGGCCGCGCAGCTGCCAGGTCAGCTCGCAGACCTGGGCAAGCGCCTGCGCCGGCACCGCCTCGCCGAAACAGGCGAGCCCGCCGGACGGATTGACCGGCACGCGGCCGCCGATCGTCGTCGCGCCCTCGCGCACCAGCCGCGCCGCGGCGCCGCGCGGGCACAGCTGCAGGTCTTCGATCCAGTCGAGTTCGAGCGCGGTCGACAGGTCGTAGACCTCGGCGACGCTGATGTCGGCCGGATCGACGCCGGCCTCGGCGTAGGCCTTCGCCGGCAGCGCGGCGCGAAAGCTCTGCGCCTTTGCTGCGATGGCGGAATCGGTGGCGATGTCCGGCATCTCGACCAGCGCCGAGGCGAAGGTCGGCGTCACCGTCGACACCGCGGCGACGCGCGGCGCGCCGGCCTTGCCGAGGCGGCGCGCGTAATCGACGCTGGACACGATGATCGCCGCGGCGCCGTCGGACACCGCGCAGACGTCCATCAGGCGCAGCGGATCGGCGAGCATCGCCGAGGCGGCGACGTCCTCGGCCGTGAACTTCTTGCGATAGCGCGCGTTCGGATTGGTGTAGCCGTGCGCGGCGTTCTTGACCTTGACCGCGGCGAAGTCGGCTAGCGTGTCGCCGTACAGCGCCATGCGGCGGCGCGCGTACAGCGCGAAGTAGGTCGGGTTGGTGATGCCGATGCGAAAGCGCACCCAGTCCGGATCGTCCGGACGATCGCCCGGCGCCGGCTTGAGAAAGCCCTTCGGCGTGGTGTCGGCGCCGATCACGAGCGCGACTTCGCATTCGCCGGACAGGATCTTCGAGCGCGCGGCGGCCAGCGCCTGCGAGCCCGAGGCGCAGGCCGCGTACGAGGTGTTGACCTGCGCGCCCTGCCAGCCGAGCGCCTGCGCGAAGGTCGCGCCGGCGACCTGGCCGGGATAGCCGTTGCGGATCGTCGCCGCGCCGGAGACGAACTGCACGTCGCGCCATTTCACGCCGGCATCGACGAGCGCAGCGCGCGCGGCGACGACGCCGTATTCGACGAAGCTTTTGCCCCACTTGCCCCAGGGGTGCATGCCGACGCCGAGGATGGCGATGTCGCGGCTCATGCCATGGCTCCGGCCGGCGCCCACTTCCAGGTCAGCTTGCCGTCGGCGAGCGCTTCGAGCTTCAGCGCCATCGTCATGCCGACCTTCAGTTGTTCGACGCCGACGCCGTCGACGACCGGGCCGAGCACGATCATCTGCTCGGCCGCCAGTTCAACGGCGGCGATCGCGAACGGCCGGTACGCGTCCTTGTCGACCTGCGCGAACGGCTCCGGCGGCTGGTATGCGGCATTGGTGTACGACCACAGCGTGCCGGTGCGCGACAGCGGCACCTCGTCGAACGCATCGCCGTCGCAATCCGGATGGCGGCAGTAGCCGCTCTTCAGCTTCGGAAAGTAGACGGTGCCGCAGCGCGCGCAGCGGTTGCCGAGCAGCTGCGGCCGCTCGGCATCGAGCGTGAACCAGCCGTCGAGCACGGGCATGGGCGCCGCGACGGCGGGCGCGTTCATGCTGCCGCCCTCACCGCCGGCGGATTGCCCTTGACCGCCGTCGCGCGCAGGTTGTGCGGATCGAGGCGGCGGATGATCGCCAGCTGCTCGGCGCTCGGCAGCGGCGTCTCGCGCAGATCGTCGACGCGCGCCAGCGTGAAGCCGGTCGCCGCCTGCACCTGCTCGAAGCTCACGCCGGGATGCAGCGAGCGCACGCGAAGGCCGTGGCCGGCCCATTTGTCCGGGCCGCCGAAGTCCATCACGCACAGATCGGTGACGATCAGGCGCAGATCGAGGTAGTCGTGCTTCATGCCCGGCGCCCAGCGCTCGGCGCGGTAGCCGACGCCGGACACCATGTCGACTTCGCCGGCCACGAACACGCGCGGGCCGTGATTGGGCACGAACATCGAGTTCAGATGGTTGATGCTGTTGCCGGGCAGGCCGCGCACGCCGAGGATCGCCGACTTCGGCTTCTCATAGCTGCCGCCGACCACCGACAGATTGGTCTGGCCCCAGCGGTCGATCTGCGTCGGTCCGATCATCGCGTGGCGGCGGCCGCCCCAGACGCATTCGAAGACGCGGTCGAAGGACATGTAGCCGGAATACTTCGGCACGTAGTCGCCGCGCGGGCCGAGCGGAATCGGCTCCTCGACCAGGAAGGTCTCGGAGTCCGTCATCAGCAGCTCCGGCGAGTGCGTGAGCTTGGCGAGCGAGGCGCCGAGGCGCGGCACGATGCCGATGCCGGAGGCGAGCAGCTCGCCGTTGTCGCGCCAGGCTTCGCTGGCGGCGACGATCATCAGCTCGGCGAGCGTCGCGGTATCAGCGGAGGTTTCGACCGTCGTCATCTGGTTCATGGCTTCAGAACACCGGAGTCTTGAGCTTGGCGAGGCGCTCGGCGCCGCCGGCCTTGGCGAGATACTCGGCCTCGCTGCAGGCGACGAACTCGGCGACGTATTGCTGCCAGCCGTTGTCGTCGGCGGCCGAGGCGTTGTAGCGCTTCAGGTGTTCGAGGTCCCAGCCGTAGTCGGGACCGCTGTAGGTCGGATGCGCGCCGAACGGCGCATGCACCACGCCGCTGACCAGATAGCGCTCGAAGAAATTCAGCTTCGCCGACGCCGCGTCGAGCGCGAAACGGTCGACCAGCGTCTCGGTGCTGACGTAGCAGCGCTCGGCGGCGCGCGCGAAGAGATGATCGAACAACGGATCGTTGGCGCGGTTCAGGGTGTTGCCGAGGCGGTCGGCCTCGTTGACGTGCAGCAGCGCGGCGTCGAGCCGCAGCGCCGGCATCGCCACGTAGACCTCGCCGTCGTCGTACGGCGAGCGCACGGTCTTGAGCTGCGGATTGCGCGCCAGCACGTCGCTCGCCAGGCCGCAGCGCGTCGGCAGGAACGACATGCGCATGCCGGCCGCGCGCAGGCCCCACTCGAACATGCCTTCGTCGATCTCCATGACCTCGATCGCGCCGGCCTCGCGGGCCTTGCGGAAGTAGGGCTCGAGCGGGATCGCGTCCATCGTCACGAAGCCGTAGACCAGCTTCTTCACCTTGCCGGCCGCGCACAGCATGCCGACCTCGGGGCCGCCGTAGGCGACGATCGTCAGATCCTTGAGGCCGGAGCGCAGGATCTCGCGCACCAGTGCCATCGGCTTGCGGCGCGGGCCCCAGCCGCCGATGCCGATCGTCATGCCCGAGCGCAGCTGGCCGACGACGTCGGCCGCGCTCATTTCCTTGTTCAAAGCCATGGTGCGAATCGTCCTTAGCGGAAGCCGACCGAGAAGTCGTGGCCCCAGATCGAGACCTGCTGTGTCTGCGTGGTCTGCCAGACGCCGGGCTCGACGCTGATGCCTCCCCAGCCGTATTCGATCGCGAAATTGCCGGGCGTCATCATGTAGAACGAAGTCATGCGGTCGTTCTCGTGCTCGCCGAGCGTCGCCATCAGCTTGACGCCCTCGGCCTGCAGGCGGTCGTAGGCGCGGCCGACGTCGGTCAGCGCATCGACTTCGACCATCACGTGCACGCAGCCGGAGGCGCTCGGCATCTCGGCGAGCGCGACGCTGTGGTGGCGACCGGCGGCGGCATGCAGGAAGTAGATGCGGATGTCCGGCGCGTCCGGCGCCGGCTTGAAGTTGAAGACGTCGGAGAGCCCGAAGCCGAGCGTGTCGCGGAACAGCGCCAGCGTCGGCTCGAACGGAATCGCCGGCAGCACGGTGTGGCCCAGGCCCTGACGCCCGGTCTTGAAGCCCTGCACGCCGATCGGCGAGACGAACGGCGTCCAGCCTCCGGTGTAGCCGTAGACCAGCTCGTGGCGATTGCCGGCCGGATCGTCGAACGTGGCGATCGCGCTCATCTTGCGCGCCGCCGCGTCCGCCGCGCTGCCGAGCACGACGGCGACGCCGGCCTGCTGCAGCGCGGCGACGGTGGCGTCGAACGCGGCGCGGTCGGGGACTTCCCAGCCGGACGCCAGATAGCGGTCGGACGCGCCGCGCACGGCGATGATGCGGAAGTCGCGGCCGTCCATCTTCAGGCCGACGCCGCCGTCGGCCGGCACCGATTGCATGCCGAGCATGCGCTCGCCGAAGGCTTGCCACTGCGAAGGATCCGTCGTCTCGGCGACGATGTAGGCCAGCGCCTCGATATTGAGCATGGGAGAGTCCGTCATCGTTCTTGTCGTGATGGCGGAAATTATCGAGACGCGCCTGCGCAGGAGCTTCACCCAATTAGACGAGTCAAACCCGCGTCGGCAAAGGCTCTTTTGCCGGCGCGCGCGCTCACCCCATCGGACGAAGCTCGGCGCCGCACGATCGAAATAATGCGAACGTCCCGCGCCGCGCGCGCCTGCATCGTTTCTCGCCCATGTCCACGTCCGCCCCCTCGCCTGCCGCACCCGACGGCACGCTGCCGATCGAAGCACCGCTGTGCGTCGACTCCGACGCCGCGCTGCACTGGGAATGGCGCTGCGACGTGCTGGTCGTCGGCTATGGCGCGGCCGGCGCCGCGAGCGCGATCGCCGCGCGCGAGGCCGGCGCCGGCACGCTGATCGTCGAGCGCTTCGACGGCGGCGGCGCGACGGCGCGCAGCGGCGGCATCATTTACGCCGGCGGCGGCACCGCGCAGCAGCACCGCGCCGGCTACGCCGACACGCCGGCGGCGATGTTCCGCTACCTGCAGATGGAATGCGGCTCGCACGGCGGCAACGGCGCCGTCAGCGACGCCACGCTGCAGCGCTTCTGCGACGACAGCCGCGGCCTGATCGCGTGGCTGGAATCGATCGGCGTGCGCTTCGATTCCGATCCGGCGTTCGAGAAGACGCAACCGAAGACCTCGTATCCGAAGGACGGCATCTACCTCTACTACTCCGGCAACGAGGCGGTGAAGGAATACGCGGCGGTCGCCGAACCGGCGCCGCGCGGCCATCGCGTGCGCGGCAGCTTTCTGTCCGGACGCACGCTGTTCGAGGCGCTGCGCGCGCGCGTCGAAGCGCTCGGCGTGCGCGTGCTGCGCCAGAGCGGCGTGCGCCGCCTGGTCGTCGACCGCCAGGGCGCGGTGCTCGGCGCCGAGCTGTGGCAGCTGCCGCCGGACTCGAAAGCGGCGGCCCGCCACCGCCGCCTGATGCGCCGCGCCGAAATGTTGCACAACGTCGCGCCGGGCTACGCCGACCGCCTGCGCGCGCAGGCACTGGCGCTGGAGAACGCGGCCGCCGTCAAGGTTTACGCGCGCGCGCAGCGCGGCGTCGTGCTGTCGACCGGCGGCTTCATCTTCAACCGGCCGATGGTGGCCGCGCACGCGCCGAAGTACGCGATGACGATGCGCCTCGGTGCGACCGGCTGCGACGGCAGCGGCATCCGCCTCGGCCAGTCGGCCGGCGGCGCCGCGGCGCGGCTCGACAAGGTCTCGGCCTGGCGCTTCATCAATCCGCCGAGCGTGTGGCCGCAGGGCATCGCCGTCGACGCGCACGGCCAGCGCTTCTGCAACGAGCAGGTCTACGGCGCCAAGCTCGGCGTGACCATGTGCGAGCACCACGACGGCCGCGCCTGGCTGCTGCTCGACGCCCGCCTGCGCCGGCAGGCGATCCGCGAAGCGCTGTTCGGCGGCCTGTGGGCCTTCCAGAGCATTCCGGCGCTGTTCCTGATGCTGTTCGCGCCGCGCGCGCGCTCGGTCGAGGCGCTGGCGGCGAAGATCGGTCTGCCGGCCGGAGCGCTGCGGCAGAGCGTCGAGCAGTACAACGACGGCGCGCGCCGCAAGCAGGACGCGCTCGGCAAGCAGTCTGGTTATCTCGCCGAGCTGGCGCAGCCGCCGTACTACGCGCTCGACATCTCCGCCGCCAGCAAGGCTTTCCCGTGCCCGGCGATCACGCTCGGCGGCCTGCGCGTCAACGAGACCAGCGGCGCCGTGCTCGACGCCCAGGGCCGCGACATCGGCGGCCTCTACGCGGCCGGCCGTACGGCGGTCGGCATCGCCTCCAACTACTACGTCAGCGGCCTGTCGCTCGCCGACTGCCTGTGGTCCGGCCGCCGCGCCGGCCAGGCTGCGGCCGCCATCACCCCTTTGCAGGCCGCGGCCTAGACCGCGCCGGCAGCAGATCGAAAACCGCAAACGCAACGAGGAGCAGCAGCATGGGCAGTCGTGTACAGGGCAAGGTCGTGGTCATCACGGGGGCCGCCAGCGGCGTCGGCAAGGAAGACGCGCTGCTGCTCGCCCGCGAAGGCGCGCGCGTGGTGCTGACCGACGTCAACGAGGAGGCCGGCCAGGCGGTCGCCCGGCAGATCGGCGACGCCGCGCTCTTCATCAAGCACGACATCGCCTCCGAGGACGGCTGGAAGCAGGTGATCGCCAAGACCGAGGAAGCCTTCGGCGGCATCGACGTGCTGGTCAACAACGCCGCGATCCTCGCCTATGGCACGATCGAGACGACCACGCTGGAGCTGTGGCAGAAGATCCAGCGCGTCAACTCCGACGGCTACTTCCTCGGCTGCAAGTACGCGGTCGAGGCGATGAAGAAGCGCCCGAACGGCTCGATCATCAACATGTCGTCGATCTCCGGCATCGGCGGCGTGTCCTCGTTCTGCGCGTACAGCGCGTCGAAGGCGGCGGTCGCCGGCCTGACGCGCACGGTCGCCGCGCACTGCCGCGCGCAGCTCTACAAGATCCGCTGCAACTCGATCCATCCGGACGGCATCGCCACGCCGATGGTCATGAACCTGCACGCCGACAAGAGCGCGCCGAGCGCGTACATCCGCGAGAAGGACCCGAAGCAGCTGCAGGCGCGCTTCTGCCAGCCGCAGGACATCGCCAATCTGGTGCTGTTCCTGGCCAGCGACGAGTCGCGCTTCATCAACGGCGCCGAGATGCGCATCGACAACGGCTACGCGATGTGGGCCGACTAGGTCGGCGCATGAACGTTCCGATCAGCCCGGCGCGTCCGGCGACGCGACGGCGCACGGGGCCGTCGTGCGCCGGACGCTGCCGGGCTCCCTCCTGCTGCTGACCGCACCGCCATGACCGAAACCTCGCCCCAGGCCTTCGCCGCCGCCGTCGCCCGCCACGGCGAGCGCACCGCCGTCGTCGCCGAGAACGGCGCCCGCCTCAGCTACACGCAGCTCGACGCGCTGCGCCGCCGCGCCGCCGCGGCGCTGATCGCGCTCGGCGTGCGCCACGGCGACCGCGTCGCGATCTGGTGTCCGAACAACGTCGAGTGGATCGTCGCCGGCCTCGCGATCCACAGCGTCGGTGCGGCGCTGGTGCCGCTGAACACGCGCATGCGCGGCCACGAGGCGGCGTACATCCTCGAAAAGAGCGGCGCGCGCCTGCTGTTCTCGGTCGGCCGCTTCCTCAATCAGCATTACCCGACGATGCTCGGCGCGCAGCGACCGGCGACGCTGGCGCAGATCGTCGTCATCGAGAACGCCGAGGCCGGCGATCTCGACTGGGACGACTTTCTCGCGCGCGGTGCCGACGTCGCCGACGCCGAAGTCGCGGCGCGCGCCGCGGCGGTGCGGCCCGACGACTGCATGGACGTGCTGTTCACCTCCGGCACGACCGGTCTGCCGAAGGGTGTCGTCACCACGCACGCGCAGAACCTGCGCGTGATCGCGGCCTGGTCGCGCGCCGTCGGCCTGAACCCGGACGACCGCTATCTGATCGTCAATCCGTTCTTCCATTCGTTCGGCTACAAGGTCGGCTGGCTCGGCGGCCTGCTCGCCGGTCTCACCGTGCTGCCGCACGCGGTGTTCGACGCGCGCGCGATCCTGACGCGCATCGAGCGCGAGCGCGTCTCGGTGCTGCCCGGCCCGCCGACGCTGTTCATCAGCCTGCTCGGCGATCCGCAGCGCGCGACCACCGATCTGTCCTCGCTGCGCGCGACGATCACCGGCGCCGCGGCGATCGCGCCGAGCCTGATCGAGCGCATCCGCGCCGAGCTCGGCTTCAAGGTGGTGCTGACCGGCTACGGCCTCACCGAAACCTGCGGCGTGGCCAGCCTCTGCGAAGCCGGCGACGATGCCGAGACCATCGCGCTGACCTCCGGCAAGGCGATCGAGGGCATCGAGCTGCGCTGCATCGACGCCGACGGCCGCGCGCTCGGCCCCGGCGAATCCGGCGAGATCGTGGTGCGCGGCTACAACGTCATGCAGGGCTATCTCGACGATCCGGCGGCGACCGCCGAGGCGATCGACGCCGACGGCTGGCTGCATACCGGCGACGTCGGCCATCTCGACGCGCGCGGCTATCTGCGCATCACCGACCGCCTCAAGGACATGTATATCAGCGGCGGTTTCAACTGCTATCCGGCCGAGATCGAGCGCATGCTCGTCGCCCATCCGGCGATCGCGCAGGCGGCGGTGATCGGCGTGCCGGACGAGCGCCTCGGCGAAGTCGGCAAGGCCTACGTGGTGCTGCGCCCCGGCCAGACGCTCGACGCGCCGGCGCTTATCGCCTGGTGCCGCGAGCAGATGGCCAACTACAAGGTGCCGCGCAGCGTCGCCATCGTCGACGCACTGCCGACCAACGCCGGCGGCAAGGTCATGAAGTTCCAGCTGCGTCAGCAGGCCTGAGGCCGGCGCCTCGGGCGTCGACGCCGGCCGCCGGGCCGCCGTCGGCGCGGCGCTGCGTGTCGCGGTCGACGAGCGCGCGCAGCGCCTCGAACAGCGGATGCGCCGCCATGTGCCGGCGGCCGTAGCCGGGATCGAACGCGTCGTCGAAATCCGGCGGGTTGCGACCCTGGTTGTGCCGGATCAGCGTCTCCGGCTTGTCGAGCCCGTTCACCCGCCGCGCCGCCGGCGTGTGCGCGAGCCCGTCGGCGTCCCACCACGCGGGACACTCGGCGCAGCGTTCGGCGTCGAGCTGGAATCGGACGGCATCATCGCGGGTTTCTGCATCGTCGGCGCAGCCGCGTAGTGCGCGGCCCGACCGCCGGCATCCGGGATTTCCCGACACGCTCAGAACAGGCCCCGCCGCCGCATTGATCCGCGGCAAATCGTCGCGCGATGACGCGGCCGATACTCGGCCCGTCTCTTCCGGAGCGAGCGATGAACGCCTCCCCTCACACCGTCACGACGCCGCTGCGGCGCCCCACCCATCCGACCGCGCCGCTGATCGTCTGGGGTCCGGAGCTGAGCGTCGGCATCGACGAGATCGACGCCCAGCACAAGCTGCTGATCGACCTGCTGAACAAGCTGCACGTCGCGATCCTCCAGCAGCACGGCCGCGCCGAATCGATGAACGTGCTGCGCGATCTGATCGACTACACGCGCATCCACTTCGCCGTCGAGGAAAGCCTGATGCGCCTGCTGAACTACCCGGACTACGAAGCGCACAAGGCCAGCCACGAGCAGCTGCTCGAACAGGTGCTCGACCTGCAGCACCGCCTGATCGACGAAGGCCAGGGCATCACCTTCGAGCTGCTGCACTTCCTCAAGCGCTGGCTGTCCGTGCACATCATGGAAACCGACCGCCAGTACACACCGTGCTTCCTGCAGCACGGCGTGCAGACGCGCTACGAGAAGCCCTCGCTGCTGCGCCGCCTCTGGTCGCGCGGCCACGCGCCGCGCTGAGCGCGACGCCTACTGGGCGACCAGCTCGACGCGGCGGTTGCGGGCGCGGCCGTCCTCGTCGCCGTTGCCGGCGACCGGCGCGTACGAGGCCAGTCCCTTCGCCGCCAGGCGCGGAGCGGCGATGCCGCGCGCGAGCAGCGCGGCGACGACGGCCTCGGCGCGTTGCTGCGAGAGCTGCAGGTTGTGCGCCAGCGTGCCGGTGTTGTCGGTGTGGCCGACGACGTAGACCTTCATCTGCGGCGACGCCTTGAGGAATTTCTCGATCTCGGCGAGCGTCGCCTGCGAGGCGGCGTCGAGGCGGGCGCTGTCGTTGGCGAAGCGCAGGCCGTAGAGCGCGATGTGGCCCTGCTGCGCGATGCCCTGGCCGATCGCACGCGCGTCGACGCTGACCTGCTGCGTATCCATCGCCCGCGCCTCGACGGTCTGCAGCAGGATGCCGGCGCGGCGCCGCTCGTCCTGGCTGACCAGCAGCGAGACGTCGACGCGGCCGCCGGCGCGGTCGAGGCGGGCGCTCAGCGCCAGCACGTTGCCGTTGGCCGCGTAGAGCAGATCGTCCATCGCCGCACTGTCGCCGTGCATCGCTGCGGTGGCCGGCGTCGCCAGCGCCCGCGAGAACTTGAAGCCGCCGCAGCGCTCGGCGAGGCATTCGAAGCGGATCTGGAAGCCGGCGCCGCGCAGCGCCTGCTCGAAGTTGCGCAGCACTTCCAGCGCCGACTTGCCGTCGGGCGCGGCGTAGGCGATGCGCGTCAGGCGCCCTTCGACGCTTTCGCTGGCGGCGAAATGATCGGCGCGCGCCTCGTCGTAGGCGCCGAGCGGCACGACCAGGCTCGCGTAGTCCTGCTGCTGGTAGCCGATCAGCACCGAGCCCTGGAAGCGCGACACGATCGGGCTGTCGCGCCCGCCCGGGACGTCGCGCACGGGAACGCCGGCGGCGGCGGCACCGATCCAGCAGGCAGCGAGAACGAAGGCGCACAGGCGACGAAGCATGGGGCTCACACAGGGCAAGAAGGGATCGGTTCCGCGGACGCCGCGCCGGCCGCCCGCCATGACCGGCGCAGGATAGCGGGCGCGCGTGACGGCCCGTGTAACGCCGTGCAACAGGTCTTCGCGCCGCAGCGCCCCTTCGCACGTTCGGATGAGGTTCGGCGGCCCGCGTTTCGGCAGGCTGCGGCTTCGCTGCCGGGCGCAGCATCCGCACCAGAGGAGAACGAACAATGGGCAAACCGCTGCAGGGCGTCGTCGCCGTCGTCACCGGCAGTTCGCGCGGCGCCGGCAAAGGCATCGCGCTGGCGCTCGGCGCCGAGGGCGCGACCGTCTACGTCACCGGCCGCTCGCAGCAAGAAGGCGACGCGGCGCTGCCGGGCACGATCGGCGGCACCGCCGCCGAGGTCAGCCGCGCCGGCGGCCACGGCATCGCCGTCGCCTGCGACCACAGCCGCGACGCCGACGTCCGCGCGCTGTTCGAGCGCGTGCGCAGCGAGCAGGGCAAGCTCGACATCCTCGTCAACAACGCGACCTTCCTGCACGACCAGCTGATCGAGAAAGGCGGGTTCTGGACCAAGCCGCTCGACCTCGTCGACATCCTCGACGTCGGCCTGCGCTCGGCCTACGTCGCCAGCTGGTACGCCGCGCCGCTGATGGTCGCGCAGAAGAACGGCCTGATCGCCTTCACATCCTCGTTCGGCGCCAGCTGCTACATGCACGGTCCGGCCTATGGCGCGCAGAAGGTCGGCGTCGACAAGTTCGCCAAGGACATGGCGGTCGACCTCAAGCCGTACAACGTCGCCGCCGCGTCGATCTGGATGGGCATGCTGCGCACCGACCGCACCCGGCGCGTGATGGACGCCGATCCGCAGAAGTACGCGGGCTTCTGGGACATCGCCGAAACGCCGGAATTCACCGGTCACGTCATCGGCGCCTTGTACCGCGATCCGAAGCGCGCCGAGAAATCCGGTCAGGTGCTGATCGGCGCCGAGCTGGCGCTGGAATACGGCATCAGCGACGAAGGCCGCCAGCCGCCGTCGCACCGGCCGATGCTCGGCGGACCGCAGCAGGCGCATCCGGCGATCGTCGAATAGCGCGGGCGCCGCGGCGCGCCGGCCGGTGGCGCAGTGCGGCGGCGCGCGCGGCGTTCACGCCGCCGCCAGCGCCGGCACGGAGCCGCCGCGCCGCACGAAGCTGTGCACATCCATGCCCTGCTCGACCAGCGGCGCGACGGCCGCGGCGAAGCGCGCGCCTTCGCCGGCTTCGAGATGGCGGCGCAGCGCCTCGGCCGACTGCCAGTTCGAGTAGAGGAACCACAGCGCCGGATCGTCGGTGGACTGGTGGACGGCGAAGTCGACGCAGCCCGGCTCCGTGCCGGCAATAGCGGCGAGTTCGGTCAGCAGGCGGCCGAGCAGCGCGCCGCGCGCCGGCTTGGCCACCACGAAAGCGAGGTGGGTCACGGTCATGGGAAACTCCGTCGAGGGGATACCGCCGGAAGGTGCCGCAGCCCGCGACAGCGAGTGCGACGATTGCCATGCTAGGCGGCGCGGCGCGCGCGGCGAATACCCGGCCCTGCCTCATCCTTGCCCATTCCTGCAAAGCGCCCGGCGAACGCGCAGACGTCCGCACGGCGCGCGACACCCGGCGGTCGCCCAGACCAGCTCTGATGAAGTTCATCCCTCGTCACGGCGAGGCGCCGTCGGCGACGCGGCCATCCAGCGGCGCACGACGCAAGCGGCGTCTCCGGATCGCCACGGCCGCTGCGCGGCCTCGCGATGACGGGGCGATTCAGACCTTCCCTCAGTCGGCGCCGACGGCGACCAGATCGAACTCGATCGCCAGGACGTCCTGCACCGCCAGCGCGCCGCCGAGGATCGAGAACGGCGCGATGCCGAAATCGCTCTGGCGGATCGCCAGACTGCCGCGCGCGCGCAGCCGGCCGTCGCCGCGTTCGACGTGCAGCGGCACGGTCTGCGTGCGGCGCACGCCATGCAGCGAGATCGCCACGTCGGCGACCAGCACCGGCCAGTCGCCGTGCACGGCGAGCGAACGGATCACGACCTCCGGATAGCGCGCCGCGTCGAGGCTCTTGAGCATGTTCCGGCGCGTGCCGTCGATGTCCTGCGCCGAGCGCGCGGACGCAAAGCTGCCGCCGGTCGCGGCGCGCTGCGCGGCATCGTCGATGCGCAGCGCATCGAGCGAGAAGCGCAGCGCGAACTGCGCAGCGCCCGCCGGGCCGTCCGGCACGCGCACCGCGCCTTCGAGCTGCGGCACGGCCAGCACGTGGTTGTGCCCGAAGCGCGCGGCACTGCCGCCGCGGAACACGTAGATCGCGACCCGCGACGCGGCGGCATCGATGCGGTACAGCGTCGCGCCGTCGGCCGGCAGCGGCGCATAGGTCTCGGCCGCACCCGGCGCCTCTGCCGGCTGCGGCGCCGGCACGGCGCAGGCCGCCGCCAGCAGCAGGACGGCGCCGGCGAGCAGCGCCCGCGCGCACGCCGGCCGGCGGCGGAACGGCGACACAGGACGGCTCATCGCGAGGGCCTGAACACGTAGAGCGACAGGCACAGCGCCGCGCCGAGCCCGTAGAGCAGCCAGGTGCGGTCGACGAAGTACGGATAGACGAGCAGCGCGACACCGATCGCGATCGGCTCCCAGGCCATCTGCCGGCGCCCGTAGCGGATCGCCGCCAGCCCGATCAGGCTGAACAGGATCATCGCGAACAGGGCGGCGGGCGTGGGCATGGCGGCGCACGGGAAGCGGCGGGTCTGGGCATCATCGCACAGGCAAAAAAAAGCCCGCCAGTGGCGGGCCGGAGTCGGGCAAACAGACCTTACCAACGCACGATGCCGGTCACGCCGAAGGTGCGCGGATCGTTGAAGTTGGCGACCGTGAGGCTGCTGAAGCCGGGACCGAAGTCGATGAAGTTGGTCGGCGCGTCCTCGTCGGTGAGATTGCGGCACCACAGCGCCAGCTCGCCGGTCGCAGTACCGCCGAGCTTCACGCCACCGAGCGACACGCGCAGGTTGAGCAGGCTCGTCGCCGGCACTTCCGAATCGCCGGCGACCTGCTTGCTCGGATCGGTCGGCCGCAGCTGATAGGCGTAGGTGTAGAACGCGCCGGTGTACGAATAGTCGAGCAGCGCGCGCAGCTCGCCGAGCTGCAGGCGCACCAGACGCAGGTCGAGGTAGACGTTCGCCGAGTTCTTCGGGGCATGTACGAAGGCGCGGTTGTCGGCGACGTCCTGGCCGGCGTCGATGAACTCGTCGTACTTCGGATGCAGGTACGCGTAGTTGAAGCCGAGGCGAGAACCCGACCACAGCGCGACCTGTCCTTCCAGTTCGGCGCCGTAGATCGTCGCCTTGCCGGCGTTGCGCACGCTCGATGCCGCCGCGCCGGTGCCGAGGAAGATCGACTCCTGCAGATCGCGCGCCTTGTTGTAGTAGACGGCGGCGTTGAGCACGACGCGGCGATCCAGCCACATCGTCTTGGTGCCGAGCTCGAACGAGCGCTGCTTTTCCGGCTTGAACGGCGTCTTGGTTTCGCGCACGTTCTCGTCCGGATCGGTTGTGTATGGATTGCTGTACTCGCCGTTGAAGCCGCCGCTCTTGAAGCCTTCGGCGTAGCGGAAGTAGGCGTTCAGGTCCGGCGTGAACTGCCAGGCGACGCTCGCCATCGGCGTGGTCGCGTCGAAGGTCTTCGACGCGTTCGTGCCGTCCGGAATCAGATAGACGTCCGGCGTGCCGAGAATGCCGAACGCACGCGACAGCTCTTTCTTCTCGCTCGTGTAGCGCACGCCGGCGGTCAGCGTCAGCGGATCGATCGGCTTGTAGTCGATCTGGCCGTAGGCCGAGTACGCATGCGTCTTCGTCGAGTACCAGGAGTCGTAGTTCGACTCGAACGGAGTCCCTCCGAAGAAGTGCTGCGGATTGTTGGTTTCGCCGTCGTCGCCGAAGTAGTAGAGGCCGGCGACCCAGTTGATGCGGTCGCTGTTGCCGAGCCACTGCAGATCCTGCGAGAACTGGTGGTAGTCGGTGAAGCGCTGCGTGAAGGCGACGTCGTATGGCGAGCCGTCGAGATCGAGCGAGTCGTCCCAGTTCATGGTGCGATAGCCGCTGATCGACTTGAGCTGGTTGTGCTCGTCGAGATCCCAGCTCAGCGTGAAGGCGTGGCCCATGATGCGCGCCTTCTCGAACATCGGCGCGTTGAGATCGGCGTGATCGAGCCGGTCATGCGAGGCGTAGTCGGGCAGCGTCGGATAGAAGCCGTAGAGGTCGCTGTCGATCCGGTACAGCTGGTCCCAGTTCGGCGTCTGGTCGACGATGCTGCGATCGAAACGGTACTGGCCGAGCAGCCCGGGCGCGAAGTCCATGTCGACCGCGAGGCGCAGGCCGTTGCCGTTGCGGTCGTTGAGCGCGCTGGTCGAGCTGTCGTTGCTGGTGTGGACCCAGCCGCTGCGCTGTTCCTGGCGGGCGGCGAGCGTGACGCTGAAGATGCCCATCTTCGGCAGGTCGACCGAGGCTTTGGTCGTCACCGCGTCGTAATTGCCGATCTCCAGGCTCGCCGTGCCGCCGAACTCGCCGGACGGACGCCGCGTCACCAGATTGATGGCACCGGCCAGCGTGTTGCGCCCGTACAAGGTGCCCTGCGGGCCGCGCAGCACTTCGACGCGTTCGAGATCGACGACGTCGAACACCGAGCCCTGCGCCTTGCCGATGTAGACACCGTCGACATAGATGCCGACCGCCGGGTCCCAGTAGATTGCCGGGTTGATCTGCGACAGGCCGCGGATCGTGATCTGCGAGATTGTCGAATTCGATGCGGTCTTGCTGATCTGCAGACCCGGCGCGAGCGCCGACAGATCGGTGACGTTCTGGATGCCGCGATCCTGGATCTGCTCGGCGCCGAGCGCGGTCACCGCGAGCGGCACTTCCTGCAGCTTCTCCTCGCGGCGCTGCGCGGTGACGACGATCTCGGCGATCTTGCCGTCGTCGGCGGCCGGCGCCGGATTCGCGGGGGATGGTGGAGGTGGGGCGGCCGTCTGCTGGGCCGAGCTTGAGAGGGTGACGAACAGCGGCAGCAGGGCCGCCGCAGCGCCGAGACGGCGCGGTCGATCGATACGGACCATGACTCTCCTCGTGTGTGTCGTCGGCGCCAGCTGCGGACACTCCTGTCCACTGGCACCACCGCGCGCCGTTCGTTGCGGCAGCGCTGGCCGATGTATCGTCGGCGCAACGCGCGGTCGCAGCCTTCGTCCGTAAGGGTGAGACGCGCGACGCGCTCGCACATTCGGACGAGGATGCGCGCGGCCCGGCGATGACACGATGCCGCATCGCGTCGCGTCGCGGCGCCGGCTGGAGCCCGCTTGCGCATGACGCTTACCGGACGCGTCGCCCTGGTTACCGGCGCCTCGCGCGGCATCGGCCGCGCGATCGCGTTCCGGCTCGCCGCGCATGGCGCGGCCATCGTCGCCAGCAGCAGCGCGCGTTCCACCGACGGCCTCGCCGAAACCGTCGCCGCGATCGTCGCCGCCGGCGGCCGCGCCGAGGCCCTGTGCTGCGATCTCGGCAACGCCGGCGAGCGCGACGGACTCGTCGCACGCGCGGCCGATGCGTTCGGGCCGATCGACATCCTCGTCAACAATGCCGCGGCGATTCCGGCCTATGCGCCGCCGAGCCGCATCGCGCTCGCCGCGCGCCTCGCCGGTTTCGCCGTCAACTTCGACGCGCCGGTCGATCTGATCCAGCAGGCGCTGCCGGCGATGCGCGAGCGCCGCTGGGGGCGCATCGTCAACCTCAGCAGCGAGATGGCACGGCAGCCGCCGATTCCGTATCCCGGCCCCGCCAAGCTCGTGCACGCGCTGACGCTGTACGGCGCCAGCAAGGCGGCACTGGAGCGCTACACGCTCGGACTGGCCGCCGAGCTGCACGGCAGCGGCGTGCACGTCAACGCGCTGGCGCCGTACAAGATCGCCGTCACGCCAGGCGCAACGGACGCCGCGCGCCAGCTCGCCGCGCAGCATCCGGACTGGCTCGAAGCGCCGGAGCTGATGGCCGAAGCCGCCTATCAGCTGATCGCCAGCCCGCTCACCGGGCTGTGCATCGGCAGCCGCGCGCTGCTGCAGATGCTGCAGGCGCCGCTGCACGCGCTCGACGGCCGCACGGTGATCGGCGACGCGGGCACGCTCGCCGCCGTACCGGCCTGAGCGCGCCGCCGCCGATCGCGAATGCACGAACACCACACGAGGAGAAACGCATGTCCCGCCTGAGAAACAAGGTCGCCATCATCACCGGCGGCGCCCGCGGCATGGGCGCCGCGACCGCGCGCCTGTTCGCCGCCGAAGGGGCGAAGCTCGTCATCAGCGACGTGCTCGACGACGACGGCGCCCGGCTCGCCGCCGAGCTCGGCGAACGCGCGCTGTTCGTCCATCACGACGTCAGCGACGAGAACGCCTGGCACGGCGTGCTCGATCGCGCGGTCGCGGCTTTCGGCGGCGTCGACGTGCTCGTCAACAACGCCGGCGTGCTGCTGTTCCGCACCCTCGCCGAGACTTCGAAGGCTGACTTCGAGCGGGTCATCGACATCAATCTGGTCGGCACTTTTCTCGGAGTGAAGATCGTCGGCCAGCACATGGTCGGCCGCCGCCACGGCAGCATCGTCAACATCTCCTCGGTCGACGGCATGAAGGGCGCGAACGGCCTCGGCGCGTACGCATCGAGCAAATGGGGCATTCGCGGCCTGACGCGCGTCGCGGCGATGGAGTACGGGCACAAGGGCGTGCGCGTGAACTCGGTCCATCCCGGCGGCATCGACACGGCGATGGGCAATCCGTACGCGGAGGCGCGCGCCGAGGTCAACAAGCGCTACGCGATGGTGCCGCTGCAGCGCGTCGGCGAGCCCGACGAGGTGGCGCGCACCTCGCTGTTCCTCGCCAGCGACGAATCCTCGTATCTGTGCGGCGCCGAGATCGCCGTCGACGGCGGCATGCTGACCGGCCAGTACTACGTCGGCTTTCCCGGCGCGCCCGGCGTGTGACGGCGATGGACGTCCGGGAAATCGGCGACCGCCTGGCGATCGAGGATCTGCTGGTGCGCTACTGCTACGCGCTCGATCGCCAGGACTGGCCGGCGTTCGAGCGCCTGTTCACCGCCGACGCGCGCCTCGACTTCACGGCCTTCGGCGGTCCCCGCGGCGATCCGGCCACGCTGCGCGCGTTCCTCGAACCAATCCTGCGCAGCCTGCACGGCGCGCAGCACGCGATCTCGACGCTGTGGATCACGCTCGACGGCGACCGCGCGCGCGTGCAGACCGCGGCGCAGGTCGCGCTGACCGCGCGCACCACCGAGGGCCGCCTGCAGACCACCTTCAGCGGCCTCTGGTACCACGACACGCTGCTGCGCGGCGCCGACGGCTGGCGCATCCACGAACGCGTGCAGCAGAAGAGCTGGACGTCGACCGCCATCGCGGTCGAGCCGCCAGCCCCCTAGATCTTCCGGCCAGGAGCCGCCGATGGACCATGCATCCGAGCAGATCAGCCCGACCGCCTACGCGACCGGCTATTTCTGGTACCGGCACGGGCTGTCGCACGAGGCGTTCGCGACGGCGCGCGGACGGCGCATCGACTTCGCATTCGAACTGCTCGCGCGCACCGCCCGCCTGTTCAGCGGCTACTCGATCGAGGCGCTGATGCTGGCGCGGCACAAGGGCATCGACGCGCAGCTGGCCAAGGCCATCGAATCGGGCCGCGTCGGCCAGGTCATCGAGATCGCCGCCGGCCTGTCACCGCGCGGCTGGTCCTTCATGCGCCGCTACGGCAAGCGCCTGCGCTATCTGGAAACCGATCTGCCGGCGATGGCGGAAACCAAGGACGCGATGCTCGAAGAGGCCAGCGCACGCTCGGAACGCCACCGCGTCGTCGTGCTCGACGCGCTCGCCGACAGCGGCCCGCACTCGCTCGCCGCCGTCGCCGCCAGCCTCGATCCCAAGGTCGGCACCGCGATCATCACCGAAGGCTTGATGAACTACCTCGACGCCGACACCGCGCGCGGCGTCTGGGAGCGGATCGCCGCGACGCTGCGCGGCTTCCCGCAGGGCGTCTATCTGAGCGACCTCTACTTCCAGGAACGCAAGGTCCATCCGGCGCTCGCGGCGTTCGGCGCGCTGCTCGGCAAGTTCGTCAAGGGCCGCATGCACGTCCATTTCGAAACGCCGGCCGACGTCAGCCGCACGATGAAGGCGGCCGGCTTCACCCGCGTGCGGGCGATCAAGACCGACGCGATCGCGGCAACGCGCGAGTACGCGCAAACGCGCGGCGGCGATGCCGTGCGCGTGCTGGAAGCCTGGGTCTGAAGCGGCGAGCGGACGCGGCGCACGGCGCCGCGCCGATCAGGGACGGTCTGCAAAACGCCGTCGTCGCGAGGCCGTGCAGCGGCCACGGCGATGCAGAGACGCCACCGGCGTCATGTACCGCGGGATGACTTCATCGCCGCGGCGCCTCGCCATGCCGATGGATGCGCTTTTTCAGAGGCTTCTAGCCGAGGAACGCCTGACCGCCGTCGGCGGCGATGCTCTGGCCGTTGATGTAGGCGCAGTCGTCCGAGCACAGCGTCGCGACGAAGCGGCCGATGTCCGCTTCGCAGGAACCGACGCGGTGCATCGGCACGGTGGCGACGAAGGCCGCCGCTTCGGCCGGCCGCTCGCGCGTCCACCAGGCCATCGCCGGCGAATCGGCGAGCGGCATCAGCACGTTGGTGCGAATGCCGTCCTTGCCCCATTCGCAGGCAGCGGCGCGCGACAGCTGGCGGATCGCCTCCTTGACCGCGCCGTAGGCTCCATAGCCGCTCATGTCCCAGCGCTTGGCGGCCGGCGAGCCGAGATTGACGATGCTGCCGCCGTTCTTCTTCAGATGCGGGTACGCGAGCTTCATCAGGCGGAAGGTCGCCAGCGGGCCCGACTCCCAGCCGGCCGCAAACGCCGCCTCGTCGATCTGCTCCAGCGTGCCGAGCGGCACCTCCTGAGCGTTGTTGACGAGGATCTGCAGACCGCCGAAGGCCTCGACCGTGCGCGCGACCGCACGCTGCAGCGAGGCCGCATCCTTGACGTCGCATTCGATTGCCAGCGCCGTGCCGCCGCGGCGGCCGATCTCGGCGACCGTGCTTTCCAGCTTGGCGAGCGTGCGGCCGGTGACGGCGACGCGCGCGCCTTCGGCGGCGAGCGCGTAGGCGATGCCCTGACCGACCCCCTGCCCGGCGCCGGTGACGAGCGCCGCCTTGCCGCTGAGTCTTTTCACGATGTCCTCTCCCGAAAGTCGCCGCATGATCGGCGCGCCGCCGCGCCGCAGCCTCATGCGCGCGGATGAGCCGCGCAGGCCCGGCGCCAGCGCGGATCATCGATACGGAACACGCGCGGCCGCAGGTAATCGTCGGGATCGCGCAGGTCATCGAGCTCGGGCGGATCGTCGAGCGTCGCCAGCGCCGCGCGCCACGGCCGTTCATACGCCGCCGCGCCGCCGCCGAGAACCGGCGCCCACGCGTCGTGGTGATTCGGCAGAAAGACCTGCGGATGCACGGCGGATGCACGGCGGCGACATACAGCAGCGAGTCGCGCAGGCCGCTGGTCAGGGTGCCGAAGCCGACGATGGCGCCGAGCTGCACGTCGACGCAGTCCGGCAGCTGCGCCAGCGCCGCCCGTATCGCCGGACCGTCCGGCGCGTCGTCGCCGGTCGGGCCGGCCGAGTCGTGTCACAGCAGGCTGAAATCGCCGACGCGCAGCTGATACGCCCAGATGCCGCCGGTCGGTTCGCTGACGCCGCCGTCGTCGAGCAGGGAGGCGGCGAACATCGCAAGCTCGCGCGGATCGGTATTCAGGTGCTCGACATAGCGCAGCAGCTCCGGCCTGTAGATCAGCGGCAGACCGCCGCTGAGCAGGTCCGCCGGATCCGCCGTCGAATGGACGTGGCGGATGACCTGCAGCGGCGGCAGGTCCTGCCAGACGTGCAGGCTCTGCACCGCGCCGGGCGGCGGCGTGTCGCCGTCGCCGACGACCAGGCAGGCGAACGGAACGCTGGCCTCGAGCCGGGCGGCACGGGCACGTGCCGTCGTACAGACCGTGCGGCTGCCGATCAGCGCGGCGCCCGTCTGTCCGGCGATGTAGCCCGCATCGGCGGCGTGATCGAAATGGCCGTGGCCGACGAAGATCGCTTCGGGCCGGAGCGCAACCAGCTCCTCGCGCCCGATCGGCACCTCATCCTTCTGCAGACCGATCGACTCCCAGGCATCGAACAGGAACAGATGCCCGCTGGCGGCGACGATGAAACCCGAGACGCCGTCCCACCACAGCTTGACGGTCGCCGGATCGGCCGCGTCGGCGCCGAGGATGCGCTCGCGCGCCGCCTGCACGTCGCCGCCGGGCTGGGGCGGCGGCAGCGGCTGCCAGGCCTCGGGCGCGACGTCGCCCTGGTTCGCCGCCGGGGCGCCGGACGGAGACTCGGCGACCGAACAGGCGGCGAGCAGCAGCCGCGGCGCACGGCGGCAAGCGCCGCCGCCGTCTTCAGGCTGCGGCCTTGACGCCGTCGGCCGCGGCCGACTGCTGGGCGAGATCGCGTACGGCGAGATAGCCGAAGGTCATCGCCGGGCCGAGCGTCGAGCCGGCGCCGGCGTAAGTCGGCCCCATCACCGCGGCCGAGGTGTTGCCGATCGCATAGAGGCCCGCGATCACGCTGCCGTCCTCGCGCAGCACGCGTGCCTGCGCGTCGGTGACGAGCCCGCCCTTGGTGCCGATCTCGCCCGGCCACAGCGGCACGGCGTAGAACGGCGGCTTGACGATCGGACCGAGGCAGGTGTTCGGCTGCACCGACGGATCGCTGTAGTAGCGGTCGATCGCGGTCTCGCCCTTGTGGAACTCCGGATCGACGCCCGTTCGCGCGTACTCGTTCATCTTCGCGATCGTGCTCTTGAGGCCGGCGGCGTTGACGTCGATCTTCTGCGCCAGCGCCTCGACCGTGTCGGCGCGGTAGTAGACCTTGTCGAGCCAGTCCTTCGGCAGCTTCGAATCCGGCTCGATCTGGCCGGGCAGGAAGATGCCCATCGGATACTTGTAGCGGAAGGTCGCATCGAACACGAGCCAGCACGGCACGCAGCCGTTGCCCTTGGCGTCGTCGGCGTACATCGCGTCGCGGAAGTCCGGGTAAGCGGCCGCTTCGTTGACGAAGCGGCGGCCCTTGCGGTTGACGGCGACGCAGCCCGGCATGCCGCGCTCGACGAACAGCGTGATCTGCTGCGCCGCGCCGGGCTTGCGCACGGTCGGCGAGCCCCAGACCTTGTCCATCAGCGCGAGTCCGGCGCCAAGCGCCTGGCCGGCGCGGATGCCGTCGCCATGGTTGATCGGCGGCGCCGCGGTCCACTCCGTGGTCGTCGGCTTGGCCAGATACTGCTCGCGCATCTGCTGGTTCGACTCGAAGCCGCCGCACGCCAGGATCACGCCGCGCCGCGCGCGGTAGCGCAGCGTGCGGCCGTCCCGGCGCACGGCCACGCCGACGACGCGGCTGCCGCCGGCAGACGGTTCCTCGATCAGCGCCTCCATGCCGGTGTTCAGCTGCAACGGCACGTCGTGCTGCATCATCGCGTAGCGCAGCGCCGCGACCATGCCCTGGCCGAGCACCTGGCGGCGGTCGCGATGCGTCTTCAGACGCCAGCCGAGGTCGAGCCAGTACTTGAGCACCAGCTTCAGCGTCAGACGGACCCAGCCCGGCCCGCGCGAGAACAGCGTGTGCGCCTCGATCTGATCCATCGCGATGCGGCCCATCAGCAGCGTGCCCTTGAAGGACTCGCGCTGGCGGTCGAACTCGGCGCCGAGCCTGGCCGCGTCGAACGGATCCGGCTGCATCGAGCGCCAGCCTTCCTTGCCGCCCGGCTGGTTCGGGTAGTAGTCCGGATACTTCGGCACGTTGTGGTAGTGCACGTCGAAGGTCTTCGCCAGGTAACGGACCATTTCCGGCGCGTGCTTCAGGTAGGCCTCGATGCGCTCCTGCGGGACCGCGGAACCGATCACCGTCTTCAGGTAGGTCAGCGCCTCCTCGTACGAGTCATGGCCACCGCTGCGGGCGATATCGTCGTTGCAGGGAATCCAGATGCCGCCGCCGGACACCGCGCTGGTGCCGCCGTACTGGTCGGACTTCTCGATCACCACCGACGACAGGCCCTGGCCCTTGGCGCACAGCGCCGCCGTCATGCCGCCGCCGCCGGAGCCGACGACGATGACGTCGTATTCCTGATCCCAGCCGCCCGCTTCGTTCACGCCCATGTCGCCACCTGCCTAATTTGAAAGTCCGCGCCAGGGATGGCGCGGTCTTGAACAGGACGTTCCAATCGACGTTCCACTCACAGAAACACGTCGGTGTTGTCGCGGCCGAGCAGCACGGCGCCGTAGTTGCGGCCGAACTGGTCCGGATTGTTGGCGTAGTGCCCGCGCGCCGCGTAGATGTCGAGCAGGTAGCGATGCAGCGGGAAGTCGGTGAAGATGCCGCGCCCGCCGCAGGCCGAGAACAGCTGGTAGACGTGCTTGGCGCAACGGTCGACGACCTGCGCCGCCTGATGACGGAAGTGCACGCGCTGCGTCATGTCGCTGAGCGGTTCGCCGGCGCGCACCTTGCCCATCAGCACATCGAAGTTGCGGTGCAACACCAGCTTCATCTCGTCGATCGCCACCGCGGTCTCGGCCGCCGCGAGCTGCGCCGGCGGCTGCTCCGAAGTCTTGTTGCCCATGTCGCCGACGCGCACCTTGGCGAAGTCGATGAAGGCGTTCAGCGCGCCCTGCAGGCCGCCGATCGCCGCCGACGACACCGCGCGCACGAAGATCTGCCCGAACGGCAGCTTGTAGAGATCGGCGGTGAACGTGTGGCGGCCCGGGTTGGTGCCCATGAAACCGTCGAGCCCCTTGTGCGTGCGGTACTCCGGCACGAACGCGTCCTTGACGACGATGTCCTTCGAGCCGGTGCCCTTCAGGCCCATCGTGTGCCAGGTGTCGACGATCTCGAAATCGGACTTCGGCAGCAGGAAGGTGCGGTACTCCGGCGGCTGGCCTTCAGAGAAGATCAGGCCGCCGAGGAAGATCCAGTCGCAATGGTCGCAGCCGCTCGAAAAGCCCCAGCGGCCGGAGAAGCGGAAGCCGCCGTCGACCGGCTTGACCTGCCCTTTCGGCATGTAGGTCGAGGCGATGCGCACGCTCGTATCGTCCTTCCAGACGTCGGCCGCGGCCTGCGGATCGAACAACGCGATCTGCCAGTTGTGCACGCCGATCACAGCGTAGATCCATGCCGTCGACATGCAGCCTTCGGCGAGCGTCATGACGATGTCGTAGAAGACCTGCGGATCCATCTCGTAACCGCCGTACAGCTTCGGCTGCAGCACGCGGAAAAACCCGGCGTCCTCCATCTCGCGCACGGATTCGACCGGCACCATGCGCTGCGCTTCGGTTTGCGCCGCACGGCTGGCCAGCACCGGCACCATGTCGCGTGCGCGCTGGACGAGCACGTCGGGGCTGATGGGAACGGTCTTGGGGGCTTGGTTCTGCACGATGGATCTCCTCGTCCGCCGCGAACGTCGGCGGCTTTGTTTGCGGCTGCCTTTTTCACAGAATTCGGCGCTCCGGGCCTCGTCCGAAATGACGAGCGCGCACGGCGACGCAAGCCGCGTCAGCGCGGCTCGATGCGGACCTCGACCTGCGTCGCGCCGTCGTCGTTGTCGAGCTCCAGCAGCGCGGCGTCTGGCGCCGAGCGCACGCGCGCACCGCTGAGCTCGACGCGGTAGCCGTGCGGATAGTGCACAGCGAGCGGCACGTAGATCTGCGTCGGCCCGGCGGCCGCGCGCGGCGTGTAGCGGTACTCGAACACTGCGGTGTCCGGATCGAACGACAGCGCCTGCGGGATGCCGGCGGTGGCCTGCGGATAGGTACGCACCAGCACGCGCAGCTTGTCAGCCTTGGCGCTCGCCGGATCGGTGTCGTCGGCGAACAGGCCTTGCGCGCCGCTGCCCTGCGAGGTCGTGGTCGGATCGCGCCAGTTCTTGTACTGCCAGTACTGCCAGCCGATCAGCTGCGCGTCGGCCGCGGCGGTGGTCTGGCGGAGGATGTCGAGATCGTCGGTGGCGCCGAACTCGGTCAGCAGTTCGACGCCGTTCATGCGCTCGGCCTGGTCGCGTGCTTCGCGCAGCGAGGCGCGCGCAAAGCCCGCGCAGGTGCCGGACACCGGCAACGCGTCGAGCAGGCCGAGCTGCACGGCCTGCGTCAGCGCCGCCAGCGGACAGTAGTAGTGGAACGAATAGCCGAGCTGCGTTTCGCCGTCGACCGGCACGAAGCCCTTCGGCGTGCCGAGACTGCTGCCCTGCGGCTCCGATTCGAACCAGACGAGCTGGTGCGGATCGACGCTGCGGATGCCGGCGAGCGCGTATTCGAAGAACGGCTGCAGCTCCTTGCGATCGTGGGCGGGACAGCCGAGCAGCGGGATCAGGCAGCTCGGGTATTCGAGGCCGGCCCAGGGCTCGTTGAACAGGTTGTAGCCCATCGAGTACGGCTGGTCCTTCCAGCGTCGCGCGACCGCGACCCAGGCGTCGCGGAAGCCGTCGCGCACCGCGCCGTCGTTCTTCCACAGATTGTCGAAGGACTGCGAGACCTGCGGCGTGAAGTAGTTGAACGGAAAGCCGAGGCTCGGCGCGCCGAGCAGCGCCGTGAGATCGCCGACGACGGCGTCGACCGCCCAGGGCGGCACGCCCTCGCCCTGGTAGATCGGCCCGAGCATGTCCTGGTGAAAGTCGAACAGCATCCAGATGCGGCGCGAGGCGAGCAGCTCGACGACCCGATGCCAGGCGTCGAGATACGCGTGGTCGACGACGCCGGGCGCGTCCGGCATGACGCCGGTCCACAGCACGCCGATGCGCGCCGCGTTGAAGCCATGTTGCGCGAGCCAGTCGGCGTCGGCGGCCGTGAAGCCCTCGGCATCCGCGGGCGGTACGTACGGCGCTTCCTTCCAGACCAGGTTGACGCCGTGCAGCAGCACGACGCGGTTCTGCGCGTCGACCAGGAAGCGTCCGTCGCGCCGCAGCTGCGGCGTCGTATCCGCGCTGCTCGCGCTTTCGCGGCTGGCGCCGCAGGACAGCAAGCCGGCGCACAACGCGAGCACGGCCACGCGAGCGATGATTCGCATGCGTTCTCCCCCCTTTTTTTCGTCCTGTTTGGCGCCGCGCCGCCGGATGCGTTCGCACCGCCGCGCGGGCTGCTTTTGTCGAACGAAACGCTAGGTTTGTCAGCGCTGCGTCACTTCGTTCAAACGGGTGATGTGACCCCTGGGGCCTGTGCCCACACTGGCCGCGACGATCGCCGTCGCGGCGATGCCCTATTTCGATTGCGTTTGAGCCAAGGAGCGCCGGCAGATGGCCTGCTCGAAAGACTACAACCTCGGTGAGTTCACCTTTCCGCGCGGCTGGTTCATGGTCGCCGAATCGGCGAAGGTCACCGACAAGCCGCAGGGCGTGCATTTCCTCGGCCAGGAGTTCGCGCTGTACCGCGGCAAGGACAGCGGCAAGGTGATCCTGCTCGATGCCTACTGCCCGCACATGGGCACGCATCTGGCCCGCAACAGCACGTCCTATGTCGCGCAGGACGGCGCGGTCGAAGGCGATTCGATCCGCTGCCCGTATCACGCCTGGCGCTTCGGCCCGGACGGCAAGTGCAACCACATTCCGTACTCGACCGGACCGATTCCGCCGGCCGCGAAGGTGCGCTCGTGGCCGGTCGTCGAAAGCATGGGCGCGGTCTTCGTCTGGCACGATCCCGAAGGCGGCGAGCCCGAGTGGGACGCGCCGTTCCTGCAGGAATGGAACGACCCGGCATGGACGCACTGGACCTTCGACGATCTCGGCAAGATCGACACGCACCCGCAGGAGATCGTCGACAACATCACCGACGCCGCGCACTTCGGGCCGGTGCATGGCTCGCGCACCAAGTTCTTCGAGAACGAGTTCCGCGGCCATCTGGCGATCCAGCGCATGGGCGGCGGCCACCGCACGCTCGTCGCGCAGGGCGGCCCGATGCTCGTCACCGAGGCCGTCTACCACGGCCCGAGCATCCTGATCACGCGCATGAGCGGTCTCTACGACTCGTACATCTTCATCGCCCATACGCCGGTCGATGACGGCTCCAGCTACGTCTGGCATGCCTTGCTCGTGAAGTCGACGAGCGGCGGCGCCGCCACTGCGGCCGATCACGCGGCCGCACGCCAGTACCAGGACATGGCGCTCGCCGCGTTCGCGCAGGACTTCGAGGTGTGGAAGCACAAGCGGCCGTGCATCCAGGGCATGTTCGTGCAGGGCGACGGCGCCTTCCGCAAGCAGCGCACCTGGTACAAGCAGTTCTACAACCCGCGCGCGCAGAAGCAGGAGTTCCTCAAGCAGGTCGAGGGCATTCACGTGCCGCGCGGCATGGAGCCGGCGCCGGACGCAATGCGCGCGCAGAGCGAAGCGAGTCTGCCGATGGTCGCCAACGCCTGAGCGCAGGCCGGCGCGGCAAACGAAAAAGCCCGCGGCAGGTCCGCGGGCTTTTTCGTGGACAGCAGTGTTTCGGAGAACCGCGCACGCTGCCGGACGCGTCGGACAGCAAGGGCCGCTAGAGCTTCTGCATCGCCTGCTTGAACGCCGCCGGCATGTTGAAGTCGTACGAGCGTTTCTCGCGACGCTCGCTGATGCGCCAGCCCGCCGACGTGCGCACGTAGCGATCGAGATACCAGAGGCCGAGGAACATGGTCTCGCCTTCGCCCGCCGTGCAGTCTGCTTTCGGCAGCACCATCGGATTGAAGCAGGCGATCTTGCCGCTCGCGGTGTCGCCGTCGATCTCGAACAGGAAGTTGCCGTTGAAGTGCATGTAGCCCGGAAACACGCCGAGCGCCTGCGGCAGCCAGTCGCGGATCTGCGGGTAGCGCCCGTCGATGCCGCCCATCGCGCGGTAGTCGATGTACGCGTCCGCCGTGAACACCGTATCGAGCCGCTCGAAGGCGCGCTCGTCGATCGCGTAGGCGTAGCGCAGCACGAGCTGCTCGAGTTCGCTGCGGTCGATCAGCTGCTGCAGGGCGGCGTTCATCTCACTGCCCTCCGATGACTTCCATGTCGCCCGGCGCCCAGTACGCGCGCATCGAGCTGAACTTGCCTTCGTCGTTGAACGTCATCACGTCGATGACGCGGATGATCGCCTGTCCTTCCGGCATCTTGAGCGCGACGTCGAAGGCCATCGCCGCGGCGTTGCCGTGCGAGCCGCGGATCGGCGCGGCGAGCTTGAGCTTGGCGCCGGTCGCGATCGACATCTCGTAGAACTTGGTGATCTCCGCCTTGCCGTGCCGGGGCTTGCTGCCGACCGGGTCCTCGACGCTCGCGTCGTCGGCATACAGGGCCGCGATCGCCTGCGCATCCGAGCGGTTGAAGCCATCGATATAGGCCTGCATGGCTTCCTTCATCGTCTTTTCGCTCGGCACTGCCTGCTCTCCTGATCGCGTATGGGGTTTGGCGGGCGAACCGTGCACCGCCGGCTTCGTGGTCGCCCGAATCCGCATGCTCGCGGCACGACCGCGGCGTGCGGATCGTCCGTCCGGACGAAGCCGCTAGTAAAACCGCCTCATCGCCGTCAGCCGCGGCGCCACGGCGCTTGACGAGCCCGCGCGATGGGTCTATTCATTGCCGGCCGGCCCGTTTCGAGAATCTATTCGCAAAAGTCCCGCAAGAGGACAGGCGAGAAGCGGGCCTAACACCAAATGGAGGAGGGAACCATGGCCGTATCCGCCGAACAGATGTCCGGCATGCGCAGCGTCGCCGCCGGCAAGCGTGCCGTCATCGGCAGCCGCCCGCGCAGCGCAGAACCCGTCCCGCTCGACCAGATCGACCAGTTGCTTGGCGCGATCTACGACGGTCCGACCGAGTCGCCACCGTGGCAGACCGCGATGATGAAGCTGCGCGACATGCTGCGTGCGGCGCACGTCACGCTGATGCTGCGTCCGCCGTCGTCGGACAGCACCGGCATCATGATCAACACCGGACCGACGACGGCACAAGGCGTCGAGTCATACGAGACGCACTTCTTCGCCGCCGATCCGTTCGTGCGCCTCGCCGAAGGCGATGTGTTCTCGGCCGAGGAGCTGATCGGCCCGCAATGGATGCAGAGCCAGTACTTCCACGAGTTCCTCGAACCGATCGGCGTGCGCCATCTGCTCGGCGCCGATATCTACACGAAGGACGGCATCGAGTGCCGCTTGCGCATCACGCGCGGTCCGGACGCCGCGCCGTTCTCGCCGGAAGACAAGTCGCTGGTGCGCCTGCTGCTGCCGCACCTCAAGCGCGCGATCCAGCTGCATGCGCGCCTGGATTTTCTGGAGTGTGAACGCGCGCTGTTCGCCGGCACCGTCAACCGCATGCTGCTCGGCATGATCAGCTTCGATCAGAACGGCAACATCGTCGAGACCAACCAGGAAGCGCGGCGCATCCTCGCCGAGCGCGACGGCCTCTGGCTGTCCGGCAACAACCTCTGCATCGAAAGCAGCCAGGAAAGCCGCGACCTGCAGCGCATGCTGCGCACGGCGCTCGCCGGCACCGGCGACGCCGAAGGCCCGGGCGTCGTCGAGGCGATGGCGGTCACCCGGCCATCGGGTCGCGCCAAGCTCGGCATCCTGGTGCGCGCGATTCCGCTCGGCCGCTGGTCCGAGAGCAAGCTGCGTCCGGCCGTCGCCGTGTTCCTGCGCGATCCTGAAGCCAACGCCGCGCAGCCCTCGCAGGAACTGGTGCGTCGCCTGTTCGGACTGACGCGCATGGAAGCTTCGCTGGCGCTGCTGCTGACCGAGGGCTATACGCTCGACGAAGCCGCCGAGAAGATGAGCGTGCGCCGCAACACCGCGCGTACGCATCTGCGCTCGATCTTCTGCAAGACGGGCGTGACCCGGCAGACGATGCTGGTCCGTTTGCTGCTGAACAGCGTGCTGAGTCTCGGCTGATCCTGACAGGTCCGAGAAACCCCGACGTCCGCGTGTCAGCATTTGCCTACACGCGATGTCGGTATTTGGTCATCTTTGGCGCGCAAAAAGAACCATTACAGTGCGTTCGGGGAGCGTGGCAGACCAAGGACGGTTCAGGCCGCATGTCGGCATCCACTTCGCTCCCGCCAGGGATTGGCGTTGGCCGGCAGGACGCGGTAGTGCACGTCCTGCCGGCCAAGCGCGGCGGTGGATAGGATCGACCCACCGCCGCGCCAAGGATGGCGAATGCGGCGGCAGCCGCTGTAATGCCAGGCCCGCCAGGGCTTTCGCGCTGACGCAGTCATTCCTTCCTGCAGTCATTCTTTCCTGATGGCCTCCGGACTTCCGCAATCCGCTGCGGCCGGCTCATGCGCCGGACCGCGGTGCGGTTTCCGGCAGGCGCTCCTGAATCTCGCGCAACGAAAAGCTCACCGCCCGACGACGGCATGCGTCGCTGCCGTCATTCGTCCTCGCCCATGCCGAGTTCCTTGATCTTGCGCGTCAGCGTGTTGCGCCCCCACCCCAGTCGCTTCGCGGCCTCCTGACGCTGGCCCTTGGTGGCCGCCAGCGCGACTTCGATCATCGTCCGCTCGAACAGCGGCACCGCGGTGCCGAGCAGATCGCTGTGTCCGGACGCCAGCTCGCGCTGCGCCCAGTCGTGCAGACTCAGATTCCAGCTCGCGTCGGCGGCTGGCGGAAGCGCCGTCGCAGCGGCCGGCGCAGCCTCGGCGACGACCGGCGCCGGCGCGGGCATCGCGACCGGCACCGGCCGCGCCGACGTCGGCGCCAGAGCGGGCGTCGACGCCTGCAACAGTTCCGGCGGCAGGTCCTGCACGTGCACGTCCTGACCCGGCGCCATCACCGTCAGCCAGCGACAGATGTTCTCCAGCTGACGCACGTTGCCCGGCCACGAGAACGCCTTGAGCTTCTGCAGCACATCCGCGCGCAGGCGCTTGGGCTCGGTCTTGAGCTCCTCGGCGGCGCGCAGCAGGAACGAACGCGCGAGCTGCGGAATATCCTCCGGGCGCTCGCGCAGCGGCGGAATGCGAATGCGGATGACGTTGAGGCGGTGATACAGATCCTCGCGGAAGCGGCCCTCGCGCACCAGCGCGTCGAGATCCTGGTGGGTCGCGGCAATCACGCGCACGTCGACCTTGACCGGCGCGACGCCGCCGACGCGGTAGAACTCGCCGGTCGACAGCACGCGCAGCAGGCGCGTCTGCAGATCGGCCGGCATGTCGCCGATCTCGTCGAGGAACAGCGTACCGCCGTCGGCCTGCTCGAAACGGCCCTTGCGCTGCGTCGCGGCGCCGGTGAACGAGCCGCGCTCATGGCCGAAGAATTCGGACTCGAGCAGATCCTTCGGGATCGCCGCCGTGTTGATGGCGATGAACGGTTTGGCAGCGCGCGGACTGTTCGTGTGCAGCGCGCGCGCGACCAGTTCCTTGCCGGTTCCGGATTCGCCGGTGATCAGCACGGTGATGTGTGATTGCGACAGGCGGCCGATCGCGCGGAACACGTCCTGCATCGCCGGCGCTTCGCCGATCATCGTCGCCGGCGGCTCGGCCGGCGTCTCGTCCGGCACCTCGCGCTTGCGTGCGGCGCGGCGCACGAGGTCGGCGACGCCGTCGACGTCGAACGGCTTCGGCAGATACTCGAATGCGCCGCCCTTGTACGAGGCGACGGCTGCATCGAGGTCAGAGTGCGCGGTCATGATGATGACCGGCAGTTCGGGATGGGCAGTACGCACGCGGCCCATCAGCGTCAGGCCGTCGACGCCGGGCATGCGGATGTCGGAGATCAGCACGTCGGGCGCTGCGTCTGCCAGCGCGTCGAGCAGCTCGGCGGCGCCCGGGAAGCTGGTGACCTGCATGCCGGCGCGGCTCAACGATTTTTCAATGACCCAGCGGATCGACTCATCGTCATCGACGATCCACACGTTGAGGGCGTTCATGCGGTTTCAATCGGTAGATAGATGGAAAAGACCGTGCAACCGGGCCGCGAGCGGCACTCGATCAAGCCGCCGTGGCTGTGCACGAGATATTGCGACAGCGGCAGGCCCAGGCCGGTGCCTTCGGCCCGCGTCGTCACCATGGGATAGAAGATTTTCTCGATCATGTCGGGCGGCACGCCGGGACCGCTGTCCTCGATGTCGATCTGCACCGCGAGCTTGTGCCGCGTCGGGCCGATCGTGAGCTGGCGCCGCGTGCGCGTGCGCAGTGTGATGGTGCCCTGCGCGCCGACCGCTTGCAGAGCGTTGCGCAGAATGTTGAGGACCGCCTGGATGATCTGCTCGCGGTCGACGACCAGCTCCGGAATGCTCGGGTCGTAGTCGCGCAGCACGGCGACACCTTCCGGCGCCTCGGCCTGGACCAGACGGCGCACGTGCTCGAGCAGTTCGTGAATGTTCAGCAGCGTCTTCTGCGGCGCCCGGTTGGGGCCCAGCATGCGGTTGACCAGGTTCTGCAGGCGGTCGACCTCACGGATGATGACGCGCGTGTACTCGCGGTGCTGCGAGTCCGGGAACTCATGCTCGAGCAGCTGCGCGGCGCCACGGATGCCGCCGAGCGGATTCTTGATTTCGTGTGCGAGGCCACGGATCAGTTCGCGGCTGGCATCGAACTGCGTCTGGAACAAGCCGTCGCGCGAAATGCGCAGTTGCCTCTCGACCGGCTGCATCTCCATCAGCAGGCCCGGCTTGCGACCGACGACGAACGGCGTCGTCGTCAGATCGACCGTCACCGCGGCGCTGCCGTTGCGGGTCAGCTTGGCTTCGCGCTCGATGAAGCCGGTCGAGGTATCGAGCGCGCGACGCAGACGCAGCTCGTGCGGCGCGAAGTGCGGCACTGCTTCGGCCAGCGGCGCACCCAGCGCCAGCCGGCGCGAGACTTCGAAAAGCCCCTCGGCAGCAGAATTGATCGTCGACACGCGCAGACCTTCATCGAGGGCGATCACAGCGGTGGTCAATCCATCGATGACGTCTTCCGCTGTGACGCGGCTACGAACACCCAGTTTCATCAGGCAAGCAACGCAAGATGCAGGCCATGGCCATGATCGCGGTGCGATAGGCTTCTCGCGGCGCGGATGCGCACCATTTTAGTTCAGTACGTCTTTTTTGGTGCAGACGCGGCCAGCCTGACCTCGCCGATCTCGAAACGCCCGGTTTCCGATCGCGCTATTTCCTGCCCGCGGGCGTCGAGCAGGACCACCACCAGCTCGTGCTCGCCGGGCGGCAATGCCGCCGCCGACACGCTCAGCGCGTCGACCGGCGCCGCACTGACGGATTTTCCATCCACCTGATAGACAAGGTGAAAACCGGAGACGAGCGCCGGCATCACGCTGGCCGCGAGAACCACGGCCGGCGTCCCCGGCGCGAGTCGCTGGCCCGGCGTCGGCGATTCGATGCGGACCGAGAAGCGAGCCGCCTGGCGCAAGGCCTCGGGCGAGTAGAACGCCTTCGCCGGCTTGCTCGTGGCGCCGGACACCGGTCCAAGACGCAGCGGCCGGGCGTGCCGATCCGGTGCGCGGTCGGTGTAGTGAACGACCCCGTCGGCATCGACGTAGCGGTAGACGGCGTCTTCGGCGGCGGCCGCTACGGCGAACGCGGACAGCAGGGCGGCAACGATCGTCTTTCGCATCGATGCAGCCTACGGGGCCGCACCCGAAAAAGAAAAGCCCCCGCCGATGGCAGGGGCTTTCCGGGAGACATCCGGCGGCGGAGGACACTCGGTCCGCCGCCGGCGGGGCACGCCTTAGAGCGAGTAGTACATCTCGAACTCGATCGGGTGCGTGGTCATGCGGAAGCGCGTGACTTCCTGCATCTTCAGCTCGATGTAGGCGTCGATCAGATCGTCGGTGAAGACGCCGCCGCGGGTCAGGAACTCGCGGTTCTTGTCGAGGTGCTCCAGCGCCATGTCGAGGCTGTGGCAGACGCGCGGAATCTTCTTGTCCTCTTCCGGCGGCAGGTGGTACAGATCCTTGTCCGCGGCTTCGCCCGGGTGGATCTTGTTCTGGATGCCGTCGAGGCCGGCCATCATCATCGCCGCGAACGCGAAGTACGGGTTGGCGGTCGAGTCCGGGAAGCGGACTTCGATGCGGCGGCCCTTCGGGTTCGACACGTACGGGATACGGATCGAGGCGGAACGGTTGCGCGCCGAGTAGGCGAGCATGACCGGCGCTTCGAAGCCCGGCACCAGGCGCTTGTAGCTGTTGGTGCCCGGATTGGTGAAGGCGTTGATGGTCTTGGCGTGCTTGAGGATGCCGCCGATGTAGTACAGCGCGAGCTCCGAGAGGCCGCCGTACTTGTCGCCGGAGAACAGGTTCTTGCCATCCTTGGCCAGCGACTGGTGGACGTGCATGCCCGAGCCGTTGTCGCCGACGATCGGCTTCGGCATGAAGGTCGCCGTCTTGCCGAACTGGTGGGCGACGTTCTGGACGACGTACTTCAGCTTGAGGACTTCGTCGGCCTTCTTCACCAGCGTGCCGAACTTGACGCCGATCTCGCACTGGCCGGCGGTGGCGACTTCATGGTGATGCACTTCGGTCGGCATGCCGACGGCTTCGAGCGTCGAGCACATCGCCGAGCGGATGTCCTGCAGCGCGTCGACCGGCGGCACCGGGAAGTAGCCGCCCTTGACGCCCGGACGGTGGCCCATGTTGCCTTCCGGATAATCGCGGCCCGAGTTCCAGGCGGCTTCCGAAGAGTCGATGTTGACGAAGCAGCCCGACATGTCCGAACCGTAGCGGACGGAGTCGAAGATGAAGAATTCGTTTTCCGGGCCGAAGAAGGCGGTGTCGGCGATGCCGGTCGACTTCAGGTAGGCCTCGGCACGCTTGGCGAGCGAGCGCGGATCGCGGCCGTAGCCCTGGCCGGTGGCCGGCTCGATGATGTCGCAGGAGAGCACCAGCGTGCTGTCCTCGAAGAACGGATCGATGAACGCCGAGCCCGCGTCCGGCATCAGGATCATGTCGGATTCGTTGATGCCCTTCCAGCCGGCGATCGACGAACCGTCGAACATCTTGCCATCGGTGAACAGCTCTTCCTCGATGGTGTGCGACGGCACGGTGACGTGCTGTTCCTTGCCGCGGGTATCGCAAAAGCGGAAATCAACGAACTTGATTTCCTTCTCTTTAATGGTCTTCAGAACGTCGGCGCCCGACATGGGTCCATCTCCTTAGGGATTTCCAGAATTCAATAGCCACCGGGATTCTCGCCGCCCGGCGCGCGCCAGAATGCAGCATGAAGCATGCCAGTGGCGCGCTCGGGAATCGAAACGGGGCGCGGTATCGTACCGACTTTCCTGCGCGGCGGCTTGGCCGCCGCGACAAGCCTCAGCGTTTGCCGCCGAGGATGCGCTCGACCGCCGCGGAATGGGCCGGTTCGAGCTCGTCGCGGCTGTTCACCGTCATGCCCAGATCGCGCAGACGGCCGTCCTCGAGCGCGTAGACCCAGGCGTGCAGGCTCAGCGTCTGGCCGCGCTCCCAGGCAGCCTCGACGATCGTCGTCTGGCCGATGTGCAGGGCCTGGTGCAGCACGTTCAGCTCGACCAGACGGTCGTGCTGGGTCTTGTCGTCCGGAATCGCGTAGAGCCGCGGCGCATGGCGGTCCGCCACGTCGCGCACGTGGCGCAGCCAGTTGTCGGACAGGCCGACGCGCTCCTGGCGCAGCGCCTTGTTGACGCCGGAGCATCCGTAATGGCCGACCACCATGATGTGCTTGACCTTCAGCACCTCGACGGCGAACTGCGTGACCGTCAGGCAGTTGAAGTCAGTGTGGACGACGACATTGGCGACGTTGCGGTGCACGAAGACTTCGCCCGGCGGCAGTCCGAGGATTTCGTTGGCCGGAACGCGGGAGTCGGCGCAGCCGATCCAGAAATAGTCCGGCTGCTGCTGGTTGACCAGCCGCTTGAAGTAATCCGGGTCCTCGGCCACTCTGCTGCGGGCCCAGGCTTCGTTGTTGACGAACAGCTGGTTTAGCGTACGCATGGCGGGGCGACTATAGCGGCAAGCGTGAAAATTGGGGAGCTTGCACCGCGCCGCGTTTCACGGCATGGCCCGCGATCTGCGCCGCCCCGCCACGCGCCCGCAGGCGCCTGCGCCATCCGCCGCCGTCGCGGCGTCGGCGCTGCGTCCTCGCCGGGCTCGCCAGACCGGCGTGCCAGACCCGACTGATATACTCGCGCCCCATTTTCGAAGCGCCGCACGGGCTGCCCATGACGTTCCAGGACATCATCCTCACGCTGCAGAAATTCTGGGCCGAGCAGGGCTGCGTCATCGTGCAGCCGATGGACATGGAAATGGGCGCCGGCACCTTCCACTGGTCGACCTTCCTGCGCGCGGTCGGTCCCGAGCCGTGGAATACCGCCTATGTGCAGCCGAGCCGCCGGCCGACCGACGGCCGCTACGGCGAGAACCCGAACCGCCTGCAGCACTACTACCAGTTCCAGGTGCTGATGAAGCCGAGCCCGGCCAACATCCAGGACCTTTATCTGCAGTCGCTGAGGCTGCTCGGTTTCGATCCGCTGACCCACGACATCCGTTTCGTCGAGGACAACTGGGAGTCGCCGACGCTCGGCGCCTGGGGGCTGGGCTGGGAGGTCTGGCTGAACGGCATGGAAGTCACGCAGTTCACCTACTTCCAGCAGGTCGGCGGGCTGGAATGCCGGCCGGTCGCCGGCGAGATCACCTACGGTCTCGAACGCCTGGCGATGTACGTGCAGAAGGTCGAATCGGTCTATGACCTGGTCTGGGCGCGCGATCCGCTGACGGGTCGCGAGGTCAGCTACGGCGACGTCTACCACCAGAACGAAGTCGAGCAGAGCGCCTACAACTTCGAGTACGCCGACGTCGAGACGCTGTTCGAGCGCTTCAACAAGTGCGAGGCCGAGTGCCAGCGTCTGCTCGCGCTCGACACGCCGTTGCCGCTGCCGGCCTACGAGCGCATGGTCAACTGCTCGCACGCCTTCAACATGCTCGACGCGCGCGGCGCGATCTCGGTCACCGAGCGTCAGGCCTACATCCTGCGCGTGCGCACGCTGGCGCGCGCCTGCGCCGAGGCCTATTACCAGGCGCGCGAAAAGCTCGGCTTCCCGATGCTGGCCAAGCCGGCGCAGGCCGCATAGCCGCCGCATGATCCTGTACGGCATGTACGATTCGCCGTTCGTGCGCCGCGTGGCGGTGACGATGCGGCTGTACGGCATGCCCTACGAGCACCGACCCTGGTCGGTCGGCCGCGACCAGCTTGCGCTGCGCGAGGTCAATCCCCTCGGCCGCGTGCCGGCACTGGTCCTCGACTCCGGCGAGACGCTGGTCGATTCGAGTGCGATCCTCGACTTCCTCGACGAACAGGCCGGCGCGGCGCGCGCGCTGCTGCCGGTCGGCGGCCCCGAGCGACGTCATGCCTTGCAGCTGATCGCACTCTCGCTCGGCGCCGTCGAGAAGGGCCTGCAGGTGGTGATGGAGTACGTGTTCCGCCCCGCCGAGAAGCGCCACGAGCCCTGGCTCGCGCGTTGCCGCGCGCAGATCGACGGCGCGCTCGCCGCGCTCGAACGGCACTGCGCGGATGTCCCCGCCGGCCGCTGGCTGCTCGGCGCCATGCCGACGCAGCCGGACATCACCCTGGCCTGCGTCTACACCTATCTGCGCGAGGCGACCGGCGTCGACTTCGCGCCGTACCCGGCGCTGCGTCGTTGCGCCGAACAGACGCTGGCCTTGCCGGCGCTGCGCGAGATCTACCTGCCGTTCGACGCGCCGGTCGGCACCTGAGCCGTCGTCCCGAGCGGCGCAAAGCCGCGATCCACGAAAAAGGCCGCCGGAATCCGGCGGCCTTTTGCCATGGCGCGAACGCCGCGCTGTCTGCCGACTACAGAACCCAGACCGCGAACAGGCCGACCAGGCCCAGATGCAGGGTCCACTTGCCGATCTTGTAGCCGACCGGGCTGCGTTTCTTGAGCGCCTTCATGCGCGCCTTGTAGCCGACGATCAGGCCGCTGAAGCGGTTGCCGAAACCCGACAGGCTGCTGTCGAGGTTGTCGATGTAGAACAGGCTGTTGAAGAAGCGCGCGAAGTAGAAATAGAACGTCTGCACGACACGCAGCCGCAGCGGCCGGTCGACGTCCGTCATCAGGATCAGACGCGGCACGTCGGTATCGTTGTAGGCGGCGTGCAGGTAGGTCTCGTCGAAGATGATGCCTTCGCCGTCGCGCCAGGTGTAGGGCTCGCCGTTGACCATCAGCCCGCAGCGGTCGTCATTCGGCGTCGACAGCCCGAGCGAGTAGCGGACGCTGAACGCGAACGGGTCGTGGTGCTGCGTCAGACGCTTGCCCGGCATCAGCACGGCGAACAGCGCGAGATTCATGCCCGGCACCTGATCGATCAGCGCGCAGGTCTTCGGCGCCAGCTTGCGCGCCGACGGAATGTCGTTGTCGTAGATCTTCAGGTAGAAGCTCTTCCAGCGATTGTCCTTGTAGAAATTGCTCGCCGGCAGGTCGGTCTTCACCGCGATATGGCCCATGCCGTACAGCGCGAGCGCTTCGTCGCGAATCGTCTGCCAGTTGTCCTGCAGCAGCTTGAGCTGCGGAAAACTCGACAGCGGCGGCCGCGCCGCGGTCGACACGCGCGACAGCAGATAGGCCGGAATGTTGAGCGGCACCACGAACGTCGAGAAATCCGTCAGCTGTCGCCCCCACGACAGGTGGGCGCGGTTGCGCAGGCGCACGAACGCCAGCGACCCGACGTAGATCAGGAACATGGAAATCAGGACGGTCACGGCGCACGCTCAAGCGGGAAAGGCGGAATCATAGTGGATTCGCCGCCCGCCCAGTGCGCAGCGCACAAACCTCGATCGCGCCAGACAAACCGATACGAAAGTGCCGCCGGAATCGCTGCCGACGGCACTTCATTCGCTGGCGGGCCGCTTGCCGGGCGGAGCGCTCCGCCGGGACGTCGAAACGCCGCCCGACCCACCCCGCCGTCGAGCGCGCGGGCGCTCAGGCCAGATCGAAGCGGTCGAGGTTCATCACCTTGACCCAGGCCGCGACGAAGTCGCGCACGAACTTCTCCCGGGCATCGGCACTGGCATAGACCTCGGCCACGGCGCGCAACACCGAGTTGGAGCCGAACACCAGATCGTTGCGGGTGGCGGTGTACTTCAGCTGGCCGCTCTTGCGCTCGCGGCCCTCGAAGCGCTCGGCGTCGTCGCCGACCGGCTTCCAGACCGTGCCCATGTCGAGCAGCTTGACGAAGAAATCGTTGCTCAGTACACCGACCCGGTCGGTGAACACGCCGTGCCGACTGCCGTCGAAGTTGGCGCCCAGCACGCGCAGGCCGCCGACCAGCACGGTCAGCTCCGGCGCCGTCAGGGTCAGCTGCTGGGCCTTGTCGATCAGCAGCGTTTCGGTGGACGTCTTGCCGTCGCCCTGACCGTAGTTGCGGAAGCCGTCGGCCCGCGGTTCGAGCAGCACGAAGGATTCGACGTCGGTCTGGTCCTGTCTGGCATCGACGCGGCCCGGCGCGAACGGCACGGCCACCGGCACACCGGCCGCCTCGGCCGCCCGCTCGACACCGACCACGCCGGCCAGCACGATCACATCGGCCAGCGCAGCCTTGCCGGATGCCTGCTGGATCGCCTGCAACTTCGGCAGCGCCGCGACCGCCGTACGGTTGACCGCCCAATCCTTCTGCGGGGCCAGCGCCAGGCGCGCGCCGTTGGCGCCGCCGCGCTTGTCGCCGCCGCGGAAGGTCGAGGCCGAAGCCCAGGCCACCGACACCAGCTCGCTGACCGACAGGCCCGAGGTGGCGATCGCCGCCTTCAGCTCGGCGATGTCGGCCGCGCTCGGCGCGTGCACCGGCGCCGGCAGCGGGTCCTGCCAGATCAGGTCTTCGGCCGGCACCTCGGGGCCGAGGTAGCGCGCCTTCGGGCCCATGTCGCGGTGCGTCAGCTTGAACCAGGCCCGCGCGAACGCCTCGTTGAACGCCTGCGGATCGTTGTGGAAGCGGCGCGAAATCTTCTCGAACGCCGGATCGAAGCGCAGCGTCAGGTCGGTGACCAGCATCGTCGGCTTGCGCTTCTTGGCCGGATCGAAGGGATCGGGGATCAGCTCCGGCGCGTCCTTGGCCTCGAACTGGATCGCGCCGGCCGGGCTGCGCACCTGCACCCACTCGTACTTGAACAGGTTCTCGAAGAAGTGGTTGCTCCACTGCGTCGGCGTCTGCGTCCACACCACTTCCAGACCCGAGGTGATCGCGTCGGCGCCGGCGCCGCTGCCGTGGGCACTGCTCCAGCCCAGTCCCATCTGCTCGATCGGCGCCGCTTCCGGATCGGGACCGACCTTGGTCGTCGGGCCAGCGCCGTGGGTCTTGCCGAGCGTGTGGCCACCGGCGATCAGCGCGACGATTTCCTCGTCGTCCATCGCCATGTTGCCGAAGGTGGCGCGAATCGCCGCCGCCGCGGAAGCCGGATCGCCGCTGGCGTTCGGCCCCTCGGGGTTCACGTAGATCAGGCCCATCTCGGTGGCGGCCAGCGGATTTTTCGCCAGAACCTCCGGATCACGGTGCGACAGCCAGGCCTTCTCGTCGCCCCAGTTCACGTCGAGGTCCGGCTCCCACACGTCCTCGCGGCCGGCGGCGAAGCCGAAGGTGCGGAACCCGCTGTTTTCGAGCGCGACATTGCCGGCCAGCACGATCAGATCGGCCCAGGAAATCTTCTGGCCGTACTTCTGCTTGATCGGCCACAGCAGGCGGCGCGCCTTGTCGAGGCTGACGTTGTCCGGCCAGCTGTTGAGCGGCGCGAAGCGCTGCTGCCCGCGACCAGCGCCGCCGCGGCCGTCGACCGTGCGGTAGGTGCCGGCGCTGTGCCAGGCCATGCGAATGAACAGGCCGGCGTACGTACCCCAGTCGGCCGGCCACCAGTCCTGCGAATCGGTCAGCAGCGCCTTCAGATCCGCCTTCAGCGCGGCGTAGTCGAGCGACTTGAACGCCTCCCGATAATCGAAGCGCGCGCCGAGCGGATTGGAACGCTCCGAATGCTGATTCAGCAAATCGACGCGCAGCTGCTGGGGCCACCAGTCACGATTCGTGGTGCCGGTACCGGCGCTGTGGTGGAACGGACACTCGGCTTTGCTCGACATGTTGCTCTCCTTCAGATGTTCAAGGCTCGTAGACACCGCACCGCGGTCCGTCGCGGCGGCCGCGAACCGGCGGATGAAAATGTGCGCGGATGCGCCGGCGCCTTCAGTGCGCCATGGCCCGTACGGTCGGCGCACTGCCGCTCACGGCCACCGTCGCAGCGTCGTAGACGGCCAGCACCGCCAGCGCCAGAACCAGCGGTGCGGTGAAGCGGCGCACGCCACGCGGACGGGTCGCGGCCACCGTTGCAACCATCGTTTGCAAACTCATGATCAGGGCTCTCCGGCGAATCTGGCTTGTACGTTACGCGCAGTTTCTTGATTAATGAAATTGATTGTTTCTTTTGCGTCGATAGCAATTACCAAAGCGAAAGAAGACTTCCGCATCGCGCAAGTTGGCGAAAAAGCAGCGATCCCCGACAATTGCGGGCTCTTCAAGCCCTCGCCGCACGCCCCCCTCATGTCACGCGCCTTCCTGCTGGAACTCGGAACCGAAGATTTGCCGGCCCGCTATGTCGTACCGCTGGCCGAAGCGCTGGCGCGAGGCGTGACCGAAGGCCTCGCGCGGCGCAAGGTCGGTTTTCGCGCGCACCGCATCCTGGCGACGCCGCGCCGCATCGCCGTCATCGTCGAGGACCTCGCCGAGCGCCAGCCGGACCAGACGGTCGAGCGCCTCGGCCCGGCGCTCGCCGCCGCCTACAAGGACGGCCAGCCAACGCCCGCCGCGCTCGGCTTCGCCCGCTCCTGCGGCGTCGACTTCGCGGCGCTCGGCCAGAAGGACGGCAAGCTGCACTACGCAAAGGCCGAGCCCGGCAAGCCGACGCCGGCGCTGATCGCCGATATCTTCGAAGAGACGCTCAAGCAGATGGACGAGCTGGTGCCCAAGCGCATGCGCTGGGGCAGCAGCGACGAAACCTTCGTGCGTCCGGTGCAATGGATCTGCTGCCTGTATGGCGCCGACGTCGTGCCGCTGCAACGCTTCGGCCTCGCCAGCGGACGCCTGACGTACGGCCACCGCTTTCACGCGCCGGGCGCGATCGAGCTGTCGACGCCGGCCGACTACGAACCGCGCCTCAAGCACGCCCACGTCTGGGCCGACGTCGCCTCGCGCAAGGCCGAGATCCGCCGCCAGATCCTCGCCGAGGCCGCCAACGCCGGCGGCCACGCGCGCATCACCGACGATCTGCTCGACGAGGTCACCGCGCTGGTCGAATGGCCGGTGGCGATCACCGGCCACTTCGAAGCGCGCTTTCTGGAGCTGCCGCCCGAGGTGATCGTCGCCACCGTCGAGACCAACCAGCGCTACTTCACGGTCTTCGAGGATGCGGCGCAGACGCGGCTGACGAACGCCTTCATCACCGTCTCGAACATCGAGTCGCGCGACGTCGCGCAGGTCATCGCCGGCAACGAGCGCGTCGTACGCCCACGCCTGACGGATGCGCTGTTCTTCTGGCAGCAGGACCTCAAACTGCCGCTCGCCGCCTACGGCGAGAAGCTGGCCAGCATCACTTTCCAGAAAGAGCTGGGCAGCATCGCCGACAAGGTCACGCGCATGTGCGCGCTGGCCGTCCAAATTGCCGATCGGGTGAAGGCGACTGGCACCGCAGTGTTCCACGACCTCGATAAGGAGAGCGCGCTTATTCATAGCGCCGAGCGTGCCGCCTCGCTGTGCAAGAACGACCTCGTCACCAAGATGGTCTACGAGTTCCCGGAGCTGCAGGGCTTGATGGGCGGCTACTACGCGGAAAAATCCGGCGAAGCGCCGGCCGTCGCGCTGGCGATTCGCGAGCACTACCTGCCGACGCAGCAGGGCACGCCGATTCCGTCGAGCCGCGAAGGCCAGATCGTCGCGCTCGCCGACAAGCTCGACACGCTCGCCGGCATCTTCGCGATCGGCCAGAAACCAACGGCAAGCAAGGACCCCTACGCGCTGCGCCGCGCCGCGCTCGGCGTGCTGCGCATCTGCCTCGAGGCCGAGCTGCCGCTCGATCTGCCGTCATTGCTGCACTACGCGCTGCAACAGCAGCCGGCCGGCAAGCGCGATGCCGCAACGCTCACTGAGCTGGTGGACTTCGTGCAGGAACGCCTGCGCGCCTATCTGGTCGGCCAGAGCTTCGACGGCCGTCCGGTGACGGTCGAGATGTTCGAATCGGTGCGCGCGCTCGGCGTCACACAGCCGCTGGATTTCCTGCGCCGCCTGCGCGCGGTGCATGCCTTCGTCGCCAACGCCGCGGCACCGAACCTCGCCGCCGCCAACAAGCGCGTGCGCAACATCCTCAAGCAGGCCGGCGAAGTCGGCGACACAATTGATGCCGCCCGTTTCGAACACGCCGCCGAGCGCGCGCTGTTCGCCGGGCTCGACGACGTTCACGCCCGCAACGGGACGTCCCGCGACTATGCGCAGCAGCTCGTGAACCTGGCTTCGCTGCGCGAACCGATCGACGCCTTCTTCGACGGCGTGATGGTCAATGCCGACGATCCGGCCGTGCGCGCCAACCGCCTGGCGCTGCTGCAGCGCTTCGACGCCGCCTGCCGTTCGGTCGCCGATCTGTCGCAGCTGCCGGGCTGAGCCCGCGCGTTGCCGCGGCGTCTTCAGCTGCGCTCACACCCGACCTGCCCGTGCCGCACCGGCAAGGCAGGGGCGGGCCGTGAGCTGGTCGGGAACGCTGCGAGCGACGCCGGGCTCGACCTCCGCACGCACCTCGTCGTGGCGCGCTAGAGTGAGGCCATGAAAATCGTCATTCTCGACCGTGACGGCGTCATCAACGAAGACGCCACCGAGTACGTGAAATCGGTGGCGGAGTGGCGGCCGATTCCGGGCAGCCTCGAGGCGATCGCCAAGCTCTGCCAGGCCGGCTATCGCGTGTTCGTGGCCAGCAACCAGTCCGGCCTCGGCCAGGGCCTGTTCGACTACGACGCGTTCTGCGCGATGAACGATCGCCTGCAGCAGTTGCTCGCCGAGTTCGGCGGCCGCGTCGACGGCATCTTCTTCGCGCCGGACCATCCGCAGCGCGCGACGCCGGACCGCAAGCCGTCGCCGGGCATGCTGCTCGATCTCGCCAAGCGCCTCGGCGTCACGCTCGAACAGGTGCCGATGGTCGGCGATTCACTGCGCGACATCGAGGCCGCGCGCGCTGCCGGCGCGCGGCCGGTGCTGGTGCGCACCGGCAACGGCGGCGAGACCGAGCGTCGCAATGCCGGCCGGCTCGACGACGTCAGCGTCTACGACAATCTCGCGGCGTTCACGGTCGCCCTGCTCAGCGGCAGCGAGGCCGTCGGCCGCGCGACCGTCACTCAGCGGCCGCAGACCGCGTAGTCCTCGCGACGGCGATCGATCTCGACGCCGACGCTCTTCACGCCCGCCACCGCGCCCGGCTTGTCGATGGCCAGCTTGAGGCTGGCGATCGGATACGCCTCGAACAGCGCGCGGGCGATCTTCTCGGCAAGCGTTTCGAGCAGCGCCGGCTGCAGCGTCGCCGCGATCTTGCGCACCGCCTGCGTCACCGCGTCGTAGTCGACGGCGTCGCGCACCTGATCGCTGGCCGCCGCGTCGCGCGTGTCGACGCCCATTTCCAGCGACAGCACCAGCGGCCTCGGCAGCTGCCGCTCCCAGCCGTGGACGCCGATGATGGTCTCGAGCTCGAGGCTGCGGATGAAAACCTTGTCCATGGAATAGCCGTGTCAGGAAACGGGGGGAACGGAAGCAGAAGGCGGACGCAGCTGCGCCAGCGGCCAGCGCGGCGTCGTGAACAGGCCGGCGTCGGCGTGGCGCCCTTCGCTGCGGCGCGCCCAGCCGGCGTACGCGACCATCGCGCCGTTGTCGGTGCAGAACGCCTGGCGCGGGAAGAACAGCGCGAAGCGCTCCTGCTGGGCCAGCGCCGCGAGCTTCTCGCGCAGGCGGCGATTGGCTCCGACGCCGCCGGCGACGACGAGCTGGCCGTAGCCGGTCGCGTCCAGCGCGCGGGCGCACTTGATCGCCAGCGTGTCGGTGACCGCTTCCTGGAAGGACGCGGCGAGGTCGGCGCGATCCTGCGTAGCGAAGCCGGGCCGCGCGCCCGCGTGCGACGCCGCGTCCGCGCCACCATCGGGCTTGAGCGCCGTCAGCACCGCGGTCTTCAGGCCGCTGAAGCTGAAGTCGAGACCGGGCCGGTCGATCATCGGTCGCGGGAACTTGTAGCGCCGGCCGTCGCCCTGCTCGGCGAGGCGCGCCAGTTCCGGACCGCCGGGATACGGCAGGTCGAGCAGCTTGGCGGTCTTGTCGAAAGCTTCGCCGACCGCGTCGTCGAGGCTCTCGCCGAGCAGCTCGTACTGGCCGATGCCGCGCACGGCGACCAGCAGCGTGTGGCCGCCGGACACCAGCAGCGCGACGAACGGGAACGTCGGCCGCGACGGCTCCAGCATCGGCGCGAGCAGATGCGCTTCCATGTGATGCACCGGAATCAGCGGCAGGCCGAGCGCGAGCGCCAGACCCGAAGCGACCGCGCCGCCGACCATCAGCGCGCCGATCAGACCGGGGCCGGCGGTATAGGCGATGCCGCCGAGTTCGTCCGGCCGCAGCTGCGCCTCGCGCAGCGTTGCCGCGACCAGATCGTGAATGCGCGCCACGTGATCGCGCGACGCCAGCTCCGGCACCACGCCGCCGTATTCGGCGTGCAGGCGGATCTGGCTGTGCAGCACGTGCGCCAGCAGGCCGCGCTCGCCGTCGTAGATCGCGCAGGCGGTCTCGTCGCAGGATGTTTCGATGCCGAGGATCGGGCGATCGGCGGAAGCAGCGGCGGCAGTCACGACGGGCATCCCGTTATTGTATGCGGCGCCCACGCGTTCGTTTGCAGAGTTTTCGATCGCAAGCTAGAATCGCCGCCCCTTGCCGGGGCTTTGGCCCTTTTTTGCCCAAACATCTTTTAGCGAGAGTGATCTGAATGCCTTCCGTCCGCGTTCGCGATAACGAGCCTTTCGAAGTGGCGCTGCGCCGCTTCAAGCGCACCTGCGAAAAGGCCGGTGTGCTGACCGACCTGCGCAAGCACGAGTACTTCGAAAAGCCGAGCCAGGAGCGCAAGCGTATGCGCGCCGCGGCCGTGAAGCGTCAGGCGAAGAAGGTACAGCGCGAGTCGAACCGTCGCATCCGCCTCTACTAAGCTTTTCGCTTAGTCAGGCGGTCGCGGTTTCGCGGCACCCGATGACCCCGGCCTCAAAACCGGGGTTTCGTCGTTTGTGTCGCCCCACGCGGGTCGCGCAGCGGCCCGCCGAGTCACCCGAGGAATGCACCCCATGTCCGAACTGAAAACCCGCATCGCCGACGACGTGAAGAGCGCGATGAAGGCCGGCGAGAAGGATCGCCTGTCGGTGCTGCGCATGCTGCAGGCCGAGCTCAAGCAGCGCGAGGTCGTCGACAGCATCGAGCTGACCGACGCCGTCGTGCAGGCCGCGGTCGAGAAGATGATCAAGCAGCGCCGCGACGCCGAAAGCCAGTTCCGCAGCGGCAATCGCCCGGATCTCGCCGACAAGGAAGCGGCGGAGATTACGGTGCTGATGGCCTATCTGCCGCAGCAGCTGAGCGACGCCGAAGTCGACGCGCTGATCGTGCAGGCGATCGCCGAGACCGGCGCCGCCGGCGGCAAGGACATGGGCAAGGTGATGGGCTGGATCAAGCCCAAGGTCCAGGGCCGCACCGACATGGGCAAGCTGTCGGGCCTGATCAAGGCCAAGCTGGCCTGAGCGCCGGCATGCGAATGTCCGGCGGACATTCGCCCGCGGCACGCCCGACCCGCACGCGCGGCGCCGGCCCCTGCCCGGCGGCGCCCTGCGCGCGCGCCGGGGATGGCATCATCATCGCGACGGCAGGCAGCTGAGCGGCATGGCGCGCATCCCCGATTCCTTCATTCACGATCTGCTGGCGCGGACCGACATCGTCGAGCTGATCGGCTCGCGCGTCGACCTCAAGCGCGCCGGCAAGGAAATGAAGGGCCTGTCGCCGTTCACGAGCGAGAAGTCGCCGTCGTTCTTCGTCTCGCCGCAGAAGCAGATGTTCTTCGACTTTTCGTCCGGCAAGAACGGCACGGCGATTTCCTTCCTGATGGAGTACGACCGCCTGTCGTTCGTCGAGGCGGTCGAGGAACTCGCCAAGCGCGCCGGGCTCGAAGTCCCGCGTGAAGGCGGCTTCGAGCCGAAAGTCGTGCTCGACGGCCCGCTCGACGCGCTCGCCGCCGCCCAGCGCTTCTTCACCGAGCGCCTGCGCCAGTCGCCGCCAGCGGTCGAATATCTGAAGAAGCGCGGCGTCAGCGGCGAGACGGCGAAGCGCTTCGGCATCGGCTACGCACCGGACAGCTGGGACGCGCTGAGCCAGTTCCTGCAGAACACCCGGCACGGCATCGACGCCGGCCTGCTGATCGAGCGCGAACCGGGCTCCGGCCGCGCCTACGACCGCTTCCGCAACCGTGTGATGTTCCCGATCCGCGACACGCGCGGGCGGGTCATCGGCTTCGGCGGACGGACCCTCGCCAACGATCCGGCCAAGTATCTGAATTCGCCGGAAACGCCGCTGTTCCACAAGGGCCGCAACCTCTACGGCCTGTACGAGGCGCGCACCTCGACGACCGGCGCATTGCCGTATCTGATCGTCGTCGAAGGCTACATGGACGTGGTGATGCTCTCGCAGTACGGTATCCGCGAGGCGGTCGGCACGCTGGGCACCGCGACCACGCGCGAACATCTGCAGCTGCTGTTCAAGTCGACCAGCAAGATCGTGTTCTGCTTCGACGGCGACCGCGCCGGCCGCGCCGCGGCCTGGCGCGCGCTGGAGCAGGCCCTGCCGGAAACGCACGAGGGCCGCGAGTGCGCGTTCATGTTCATTCCGGAAGGCCACGACCCGGACACCTGGGTCCAGGAGATCGGCGCCGAGGCCTTCCGCGAGAAGATCGCCGAAGCGGCGCCGCTGTCGCAGTTCCTGCTCGACTCACTCACCAAACAGGTCAACCTCGGCTCGCTGGAAGGACGTGCGCGCCTGATCGCCCTGGCCCGCCCGCATCTCGACAAGCTGCCGGCCGGCGCGCTGCGCACCCTGCTGATCGACGAACTGGCACGCCGCGCGCGCCTCGGTCGCGACGACGTCGAGGGCATGCTCGGCGCCGCGCAGACCGGCGCCGCGCCGCCGTCGGAGGCTGCGGCCGCCGAGCCGGCGCGGGCGGCGCCCGGCGCCTCGCGACCGATCCGCCGCGCGATGCAGCTGCTGCTGGAGCGTCCGCGGCTGGCCGAACAGGTCGAGCACATCGATCTGCTGGCGCAGGCCGGCGTGCCGGGCGTCGACGTGCTGATCGAGGCGATCGACTTCTTCAACGCCCACCCGGACGCCCGCGCGGCGCAGCTGGTCGAAACCTGGAAGGACACGGCCAAGGGCCGCGGCGTGCAGAAACTGCTGGCGCAGGAAGCGCCGCTCGTCGACGAAACGATTGAAACCGAGTTTCGCGACACCATAAATCGCTTGACGTTCAGGGCGCTCGAGGCCGAGGCGACGCGCCTGCTGGAAGAATCCCGGCACCGAGAGCTGACGCGCGCGGAATTGGGGATCATCGAATCCCTGCACCGCAGCCGCCCGCCCAAATCCCGGCGATGATGGAACTCATCGTCGCCAAAACCGTCAGACTGGCCGTATAATAGCCAGTTCTCCGCCTGATCCGCCGCTCGCCGGCGCTATGTGAAGAGTCCCGCATGGCCAACACCAGCAATTCCGCCGCCAATTCCGACCGCGCCGACAAGACGGCCGCCGAGAAGCAGGCTCAGAAGCAGTCGCAGATCAAACTGCTGATCGCGCTCGGCAAGGAGAAGGGCTACCTCACCTACGCCGAAGTGGCCGACCATCTGCCGGAAATCGTCGATACCGAGCAGATCGAAGACATCATCAGCATGATTCAGGCGATGGGCATCCCGGTGCACGAGGAAGCCCCGCAGGAAGACGAACAGCTGTTCTCCGAACCGGCGGTCGTCGCGACCAACGAGGAAGAGGAAGACGCCGCCGAGGAAGCCGCGGCCGCGATCGCCGCGCTCGACGACCAGTTCGGCCGCACCACCGACCCGGTGCGCATGTACATGCGCGAGATGGGCTCGGTCGAACTGCTCGACCGCGAGGGCGAAATCCGCATCGCCAAGCGCATCGAGGAAGGCCTCAACGAGGCCATGTTCGCGATGGCTCAGTATCCGGAAACGGTCGCGATCCTGCTCGAATCGCACGAGAACGCCAAGCAGGGCAAGAAGCGCCTGGCCGACATCGTCAGCGGCTTCTTCGATCCGAATGCCGCAGAGGCCGCGCCGGAAGAACTGCCGGAAGAGGACGCCGAAGAGGAAGAAGAGGACGAGGCCGAGAACGGTGACGACGACGGCGAGGAAGAAGCCGTCGACACCGGTCCGGACCCGGTGCTGACCGCCGAGAAGTTCGCGGAACTGCAGTCGCTCTACGACCACGCCTGGGATTCGCTGCTCAAGCTCGGCGCCGGCCACCCGAAGACGCAGGCCAAGCGTGAAGCGGTGGCCAGCCACATCATGACCTTCAAGCTCTCGCCGAAGATCGTCGACGAGATCACGCAGAACCTGCGCGCGAAGATCGAGATGATCCGCGAGACCGAGAAGTCGATCATGCGCATCTGCGTGGTCGACGCCGGCATGACGCGCGAGGAATTCATCAAGATCTACCGCGAGTCCAACGGCGCGACCAGCCCGGACTGGGTGCAGAAGCTGATCCGCGCCAAGCGCAAGTACTCGTCCGAGCTGAACACCCGCCAGGAAGAGATCTATGCGCTGCAGGAACATCTGCGCAAGATGGAAGGCGACAACCTGATCTCGCTCGACGAGATCAAGGACATCAACCGCCGCATGAACGTCGGCGAAGCCAAGGCCCGCCGCGCGAAGAAGGAAATGGTCGAGGCCAACCTGCGTCTCGTCATCTCGATCGCCAAGAAGTACACGAACCGCGGCCTGCAGTTCCTCGACCTGATCCAGGAAGGCAACATCGGCCTGATGAAGGCGGTCGACAAGTTCGAATACCGCCGCGGCTACAAGTTCTCGACGTATGCGACCTGGTGGATCCGTCAGGCCATCACCCGCTCGATCGCCGATCAGGCGCGCACCATTCGCATCCCGGTGCACATGATCGAGACCATCAACAAGCTCAACCGCATTTCCCGCCAGATGCTGCAGGAGATGGGCCGCGAGCCGACGCCGGAAGAGCTGGCGAAGAAGATGGAGATGCCCGAGGACAAGATCCGCAAGGTGCTCAAGATCGCCAAGGAACCGATCTCGATGGAAACGCCGATCGGCGACGACGAGGATTCGCACCTCGGCGATTTCATCGAGGACACCGCCGCGGTTTCGCCGCAGGAAGCGGCGACCTCGCAGTCGCTGTCGGAAGCCACGCACCAGATCCTCGCGTCGCTGACGCCGCGCGAGGCCAAGGTGCTGCGCATGCGCTTCGGCATCGACATGAATACCGACCACACGCTGGAAGAGGTCGGCAAGCAGTTCGACGTCACCCGCGAGCGCATTCGCCAGATCGAAGCCAAGGCACTGCGCAAGCTGCGCCACCCGTCGCGCGCCAACTACCTGCGCAGCTTCCTCGACGAGTAAGCGCGACGCCGAGAGCGTTGCAGCGCCTGTAAACAAGAAGGCCCCGCCGAGCGGGGCCTTCTTCGTTGTCGCGGTGCGGTTTCTCAGCGCGCGCCGATCGTCAGGCGCAGTCCCAGGCGCAGGTCGTCGAGCTTCAGCTCGTCGCCGCCGTCCTTCAGGTCGGTCACACGATAGTCGGCGAACAGGCCGAACCACGAGTTGACGCTGAACGCCGCGCCGACCAGGTACTCCAGGCCGTCGCTCGAATCGCCGTCTTCCTCGACCTTGACGTAACCGACCTGCCCGTACAGCTGCAGCTGCGGCAGCGCGTCGTACTCGACGCGGCCATGCAGCCCGTAGCCGTCCGGCTTGACCTCGATGCTGCCGTAGCCGTCCGGCTTGACCTCCAGGTCCAGCGCGACGTATTCGGCCATCACACCCAGCCGCAGCGCGCCCGGCGACAGCCAGCCGGCACCGGCGCGCCATTGGTCGACGTCGATCTTGCCACCATCATCGTCGAGGGTCGCGGTCTGGTATTCGCCGCTGAGGCGGAAGCCGGAAGCGGACAGCGGCAGCTGCACCCGCACGCCGAAGCCATCACCGTCGATGTCCCCGCTGTCGCCACCGCTGTCGATCTCGAGCTTCGATTGCGCAAGGTAATAGACGTCGAAGACTTGCGACGGCGGCGGCGCGGCGGCCTGCGCGAGCGCCGGCGCCAACAGCAACGGCCATGCGGCAAACTTCACGATCTTCATGAATTCTCCCTGGCTTGTTCTTGCCTGTTTGTTGTCGTCTGTCGATGCGCCCCTCCCTGAGGAACGCCCGCAGATTCTAGTCGGCCACGCCGCGAGCCCGACGCCGAGCGGCGCACAAAAACCGCCGCAGCCGACGCAAAAGCCCCGCTCGCGGCGGGGCTGGCGGGCACGGCGCGCAAAGCGTCCGCGGCGAGTGCGTCAGTTTTCCCAGGCGTAGCCGAAGCTCAGCAGGCCGGTGAACGAGTTCGCGTGTTCACGAATGCCATTGTCGAACGACATCTCGTCGGTCCCGAGCATCCAGCGCGCATCGAAGGCCGCCACCAGATGCCGCGCGAAATGCAGCTGCACGCCGGTGCTGAGGACATAACCCAGGCTCTGTTCGTTGTCGTCGTGGTCGTGGTGATAGTCGTCCTCGTAGGAAACGTAGACGCTGGTGCCGGCCAGGGCGGCGCCGACGTAGGGCCGCAACAGGCCCTCGGGCCGCATCAGCCGCAGGCCGACGGCGGCATCGATCACCGAGAAGCTGCCGTCGTAGACACCGAGATCGGGGCGATCGAAATCGTCGGCCGAGATCTGCACGCTGCCCGTGGCGTAGAGCGGCAGCTCGCCGAGCTGCACGTCGGCGAGCACGCCGGCGGCGGCCTGGGAGCGAACGTCGTAGACCGCCCACTGGCTGCCATCGAGATGGCGCCAGCCGAGCCCGCCGCTGACCGAACCGCCCGCTTGCGCGAGCCCCGCGAGCGTCAGTGCCGACAGCGCGGCGATGAACTGCAGGTAGCGCATTTCTCCTCCCGAAGCGATGAACGTGCGCCGGCGGCGCCGCGCGAGTATAGAGACCGATGCGCGCCGCAAAAAAAGACGCGGCGCACAATGGCGCCGCGTCTTCGGGTGAAGCGCCGCTGCGAGCGGATCAGGGCTGCTGCCCGTGCCCCACCACCGACGGCGTGTAGAGCGGCCCGTCCTGGACGGAGAAGTAGTGCGCGAGCGCCTTGATGTCATCGTCGGCGAGCGAGGCGGCCTGCGCCGCCATGATCGGATTCTTGCGCGCGCCGCTCTTGTACTCATGCAGCGCGTGTTCGAGATAGTTCGCGTACTGACCGGCGAGCACCGGATAGGTCGGCGCGATCGGCTTGGCGCCACGCTCGCCGTGGCAGGACGTGCAGACGGCGGCTTTCTGCGGGGCGGCAGCATCGGCCGCGAGCGCCGGAGCAACGGGCATCAGGCCCAGCACGGCAATGGCAATCGAACGCTTCATGAGTCGACCTTTACGGATGCTTGGGCGCGGTGGCGAGGAACGCGGCGATGTCGGCGATGTCCTGATCGGACATGCTCGATGCCTGCGCGTGCATGGTGCCGTGCGGGCGGTTGCCGGACTTGTACTCCTGCAGCGCCGCCGCGAGATACTCGGCCGGCTGGCCGCCGAGCTTCGGCACGCGGTAGGTCGGATACGCGTTGTTGTACTTCGGAATGCCGTGACAGCCCATGCAGGTGTTGGCCTTGACGCGACCGGCCTCGGCATTGCCTTCCGCGGCCTGTGCGGCCGGTGCGGCGAGCGCGAGGGCGAGCGGAGCGGCGAGGGCGAGAACACCCCAACGCGCAGACTTCATGATTTGCTCTCCCCGTAACTGATGATGAAGCGGACAAGTTCAGTCTTACTTATAAGCCGCCCTATGTTCCGGAAATTGCCGGCGCCGGTCAACGCAGCATCCCGCCGCGCCGTCGCGCTGTGCCAAGTCTGGAGCAGGCCGCCGGCGAACTGCTACCCTCGCTCCCCGTCAACCCGTGAACGCCCGCCGTCGATGACCACTCCCCGCTTCCCGCAGGCCGACCGGGCATGGTGAGCCTGATGCGCCTGCCGCGCCCGGCGCGCAATCGCGCGCAGGAATTCGCCGCGGTCGATCTGGGATCGAACAGCTTCCACATGCTGGTCGCACGCAGCGACGGCGGCGAACTGCAGATCATCGACCGCCTGCGCGAACCGGTGCGCCTCGCCGCCGGTCTCGAAGCCGACCGCCGCCTGAGCCCGGTGGTCGCGGCGCGCGCCCTCGCCTGCCTGCAGCGCTTCGGCGAACGGCTGCGCGGCATCCCGTCGTCGCAGGTTCGCGCCGTCGGCACCAACACCATGCGCAAGCTCAAGACCGGCAGCGATTTCGTGCCGGCCGCCGAGGCCGCGCTCGGTCATCCGATCGAGGTCATCGCCGGGCCCGAAGAAGCGCGACTGGTCTACGGCGGCGTCATCCACGGCCGCGGCCGCGCCAGGCCGCGGCGGCTGGTGGTCGACATCGGCGGCGGCAGCACGGAACTGATCATCGGCCGCGGCGAGGAGCCGCGCCTGCTCGAATCGGTCTCGCTCGGCTGTGTCGTGCACACACAGCGCTTCTTCGCCGACGGCCGCATCACGCCGACGCGCTTCGCGCGCGCGCGACTGGCGGCCGCGCTCGAACTGGAATTTCTCGCGCAGCCGTACCGCTACGCCGGCTGGGATCTGGCGATCGGCTCATCGGGCACCATCCGCGGCATCTGGCGCGTGCTGCGGGAGCGCGGCTGGATCGACGAGGACATTACCCGCGCCGGGCTCGAACAACTGATCGAACTCGTGCAGCGCCGCCGGCACGTCGAGGAAATCGATTTCCCGGCGCTGCGCGAAGACCGCCGGCCGGTGTTCGTCGGCGGCCTCGCGGTGCTGGCCGGCGTCTTCGACACGCTGGCGGTCGAGCGCATGGAAAGCTCGGACCGCGCGCTGCGCGAGGGCCTGCTCTACGACCTGCTCGGCCGCCTCAGCAACCAGGACGTCCGCGACGCCGCCGTGCAGGCGATGGCGCGCCGCTACGGCGTCGATGCCACGCACGCGCACGATCTTGAGCGCACCGCGCTGCGCATCCTCGGCCAGGTGTCGCCGGCCTGGAAGCTGGAAGCGCCGGCGATGGCGCAGTTCCTGCGCTGGGCCGCGCAACTGCACGAGGTCGGCCTGGCGATCACGCACAATGGCTACCACAAGCACAGCGAGTACATCGTCCGCCACAGCGACATGCAGGGCTTCTCGCAGACCGACCAGCAGGTGCTCGCCGCGCTTGTGCGTCTGCACCGCGGCAAGTTCGCCGACGACGTGCTGCTGGAACTGCCGGCCAACTGGCTCGAACCGACGCGACGCCTAGCGATCGTCCTGCGCCTGGCCTACCTGCTGCACCGCTCGCGCGCGCCCGGCCTGCGCCTGCCGATTCATGTCGAGGCGACACGCAAGAGCATCGCGCTCGGCTTCACGCGCGACGGCTGGCTGGCACGGCACCCGCTGACGCAGGCCGACCTCGAACGCGAACAGGAATATCTGTCGGCCCAGCCGCTCAAGCTGCGCCTGATCTAGGCCCGCGGCCGGACCGGCCGACGCCACGGGCCGGCTCGGCGTGCGCAGCGCGCGCTACTCCTCCATCAGGCGCTGCTGGATCGGCTTGCCTTCGATCTTCTCGGCGCGCTGGTACGAGCCGTCGGCCTGCAGGAACCAGCTCTGCGCGGTGTCCTGCAGATAGCCGTGCAGGTCGCCGACGATGCGGTCGCGCAGGCGGCGATCGGCGATCGGGAACGCCACCTCGACGCGCTTGAACAGATTGCGCTCCATCCAGTCGGCGCTCGACAGGTAAAGCTCGGGCTCGCCGCCGTTGGCAAAGAAGTAGACGCGGTGATGCTCGAGGAAGCGGCCGACCACCGAACGCACCGTGATGTGCTCGGACAAGCCCTTCACGCCGGGCCGCAGCGAGCACATGCCGCGCACGATCAGGTCGACCTTCACGCCCGCCTGCGAGGCGCGGTACAGCGCCTGGATCATTTCCGATTCCACCAGTGCGTTCATCTTGGCGATGATCTGCGCCGGCTTGCCCTTCTTCGCCAGCTCGATCTCGCGCTCGATCTTGGCGTGAACCTGCTTGGCGAGCGTGAACGGCGACTGCAGCAGGCGGGTGAGCTTGGTGACCTTGCCGAGGCTGGTCAGCTGCAGGAACACCGCGTGCACGTCGTGGCAGATCGCCGGATCGGCGGTGAACAGGCCGTAGTCGGTATACATGCGCGCGGTGCGCGGATGGTAGTTGCCGGTGCCCAGATGCGCGTACTGGCGCAGCCCGCCTTCCTCGCGCCGCACCACCAGGCACATCTTGGCGTGCGTCTTGTAGCCGACCACGCCGTAGACGACGTGTGCGCCGACATCCTGCAGCTGTTCGGCGAGATCGATGTTGTTGGCCTCGTCGAAACGCGCGCGCAGTTCGACGACCACCGTCACTTCCTTGCCGTTGCTCGCCGCCTCGATCAGCGCGTCGACGATCGCCGACTTGTCGCCGGTGCGGTACAGCGTCTGCTTGATCGCCAGCACCTTCGGATCGCGTGCCGCCTGGCGCAGGAACTCGACGACCGGCGCGAACGAATCATACGGATGATGCAACAGCTGATCGCGCTCGCGGATCGCCGCGAACAGATCGGGGCCGGCGAGCGCCTTGGGCACGCGCGGCGTGAACGGCGGGTACTTGAGGTCCGCACGATCGACGAGGTCCGGAATCGCCATCAGGCGGTTGAGGTTCACCGGCCCGTTGACCTGGAACACATCGTCCGGCGTCAGCTGCGCGACGTCCATCAGGTACTGCCACATCTGCTCGGGGCAGTTGTGCGCGACTTCGAGGCGCACGATGTCGCCCCACTGGCGCTGCGAAAGCTCGCCTTCGAGCGCCTCCATCAGATCCTTGGCTTCTTCCTCATCGACCAGCAGGTCGGAGTTGCGCGTCAGGCGGAACTGATAGCAGCCGCTCGCCTCCATGCCGGGGAACAGCTCGTCGACGTAGGCGTGGATCACGCTCGACAGGAACACGAAGTCATACGGCCCGCTGCCGGCGACGTCGCGCGGAATCTGGATCAGGCGCGGCAGTGCGCGCGGCGCCTGCACCACGGCGAAGCCGGTATTGCGGCCGAACGCATCCTTGCCCGACAGCTGCACGATGAAGTTCAGCGACTTGTTGAGAATGCGCGGGAACGGATGCGCCGGGTCGAGGCCGAGCGGCGACAGCACCGGCGCCAGCTCGTTCTGGAAATAGTTGCGCAGCCAGGCATCCTGCTCGGCGCTCCACTCGCTGCGACGCACGAAGCGGATCTTTTCGCGCTCCAGCGCCGGAATCAGCACGTCGTTGAAGACGCGGTACTGCTCGGCGACCAGCGCGTGCGCACGCGTGCTGATCGCCGCCAGCGTCTCGGCCGGCGACATGCCGTCGGCGCCGCGGTTCAGCGGATTGAGCTCGGCCATCTGCTGCAGGCCGGCGACGCGAATCTCGAAGAACTCGTCGAGATTCGAGCTGGAAATGCACAGGAACTTGAGCCGCTCGAGCAGCGGCACCGTCTCGTCGAGCGCCTGCGCGAGGACGCGGCGGTTGAATTCGAGCAGCGACAGCTCGCGGTTGAGGAACAGGTCGGCGCTCTGGAAGCTCAGTTCGACGGGAAGTTCGGGCGGGGTCTTGCTCATCGGCGTTTCCGCGGTCGGGCTGCGGGGCGGCAGAGCGCCCGGATGCAGCGGGAATCGCCAGTCTAAGACAAAGAAGATGAAGGCGGCGTGACGCCGCCGCCGGCGCAAATCGTTGTTTTCCCAGCGCCGCTCAATCCTTGGCGAGCGCGCGGCGGGTCAGGCCCGGATAGCGCGCAAGCAGCCAGCGGTGCTGCATCACGTAGCGCGCGACCTTGGCGATGTCGTGAACGTAGCCGGCGTTGACGGCGCCGCCGATCGCCGCGCCGATCACCGGCACCAAGCCAAGCCCGGAGGCCGAGCGCCGGCCGAGATTGAAGCCGATGCGGTTGGCCAGCGTCTTGAGGCTGAACTGCGCCGCCTCCTTGGCGATCTGGCGTTCGGCGACGCGCTCGATGCCGTCGCGCCACGCCGCCTCCAGCAGATCCGAGGCATGCGTCAGCGCGAACCAGGCGTCGCGCTTCTCTTCGAGCGAGTTCGCCGAGGCCAGCGCGAACACGCCGATCGCCAGGCCCTTGCGCTCCTGCGCCCGCCAGTCCTCGCCGTAGCAGTAGGCGGTGCGGTGGATCGTGCGCAGCGCCACGCCGAGCAGGGCCGGAATGTCGGCCGCGATGCCCGGTGCGCCGGCGAAGCCGAACAGCGCGCCGGCGCTGCCGCCGAGCGCCATGCCGCGCCACTCGACGCGGCGCGCGAGGCGGTCGCATTCGTCGAGCGGCGCCGTGCGCAGCGCGGCCAGATCGTCGACGCCGGCGGCCTTGAGCACGTCGCGCTGCGCCGCGCTCCAGCCGGCGGCGTGATCGAGCCCGTGCAGCACGGCGCGCAGCGCGGCGACCGGGACCAGATGTTGCGCCGCGTAGGCGGCGACCCGGCTCGGCCCGGACAGCACCTGCGTGCCCCAGTCCGGGCTCGCGGCGCGCCAGCGCTCGATCGTGTCCCACTGCGCCTGTTCGTAGGCGTCCGGCTTCCTGCGCTTGCTCATGCGATCACCGTCGGCGTTTTCGCCGATTGTGCCGCGCACGGCGGTTGACCGCACGACGAGGTCTGGCCGATCCTGCATTCCATGTGCCTGATCGCCCTCGCGCTCGACGCGCATCCCCGCTATTCGCTCGTGCTCGCCGCCAATCGCGACGAGTTCCACGCCCGGCCGACGGCGCCTGCCTCGTGGTGGGACGACGCGCCGCAGATCTTCGGCGGCCGCGATCTGCAGCAGCACGGCGGCTGGCTCGCCGCGAGCCGCGACGGCCGCTGGGCAGCCGTCACCAATGTGCGCCGCATGGAGCTGCCCGACCCGGCCGCGCCGTCGCGCGGCGCGCTGATCGCCAACTACCTGCGCGCCGAGACCGGCGCCCAGGACTACGGCGCGTCGCTGGCGGCCGGCGCGCGGCGCTACGCCGGCTTCAACCTGCTGCTCGGCGACCGCCGCGGCGTCTGGTATCTCAGCAACTGGCCGGAATTCACGATGCAGCCGCTCGCCGCCGGCGTGCACGCCGTCAGCAACGCCAGCCTCGATACGCCGTGGCCGAAGCTCGTGCGCCTGAAGTCGCGCGTGTCGCAGTGGTGCGCGGACGCCGAAACCGACACCGGCAGCCTGTTCGCCGCGCTCGCCGACCCGCGCCGCGCCGCCGACGAGGACTTGCCGGATACCGGCATCGGCCTGGAACGCGAGCGCTTCCTGTCGGCGCCGTTCATCCGCAGCGCCGCCTACGGCACGCGCAGCAGCACGGTGCTGACGATCGACGCCGGCGGCCACGCCGGCTTTCACGAGAAGCGCTACGGCCCCGACGCCGCCTATGCCGGCGAGACGCTCGAATACCTGCAACTCGGCTGAGCGCGCGATGGCGAATGCCTCCGCACTGTACTCGGGCGTGCTCGACAGCCCGCTCGGGCCACTGCACGCGGTCGCCGGCGACGCCGGGCTGGCGCTGCTCGAGTTCGCCGAGCCGCAGCGTCTCGACGCCCAGCTCGCCGCACTGCGTCGCCACTTCGACATCGAGCCGCAGCCCGGCGCGCATCCGCTGCTGCGCCATCTCGCCGGCGAGCTCAATGCCTACTTCGCCGGCCAGCTGCGCGCCTTCACGACACCACTGCAGCTGCCGGGCAGCCCGTTCCAGCGCCGTGTCTGGGCGGCGCTGCTGCAGATCCCGTACGGCCAGACGCGCTCGTACGAAGCGCTCGCGCAGTCGCTTGGCGACGGCGCGGCGACGCGCGCCGTCGGCAGCGCCAACGGCGCCAATCGCCTGGCGATCGTCGTGCCCTGCCATCGCGTGCTGAACAAGAGCGGCGCGCTCGGCGGCTACGGCGGCGGCCTGTGGCGCAAGCAGCAGCTGCTGGCGCTCGAGGCGCGCACCGCCTTCGCGCTGCGCGGCTGAGCGGCTGAGCGGCGCTCAGTCAACCGACAGGAACAGGATCGCGCCGACGTAGGTCGAGGTCGTCTCGAAGAACTGGCCGAACGGCACCGCGCCGTAGAAGCCGGTCAGCGCGAAAGTCGCCGAGGGCTGGCCGGGACGCTCGCCGCCCCAGCGCACGCCGGCCAGCGCGCGCAGCTGCGGATCGTTGTCGAAGGCCTCGGCCCACTTCACGTCGAGCGCGGCGAGCCAGTGGCCGCGCAGCACCTTGCGCGCCGGCGCCAGATACTCGATGCCGCCCTGCGCCCCGAGCGCGCCGAGTTCGTCCCACTGCTTGCGCAGCACCCAGACGCCGCCGGCATAGGCGCGCCAGCCCGGCGCCAGCGCGTAGCCGAGCAGCAGATCGGCCGCCTCGTAGCTCAGATCCTGGCGCGGCGGCGCTTCGCCGCTGAGGATGAATTCGTCGCCCAGATGCGAGCTCTGATGGAACAGGCGCAGGCGCGCCGACCAGGCATCGCGCTGCCAGCTGAGCGGAAAGCCGACGTAGTAGTCGCTGTTGACCAGCGCCTGATTGCTGGTGTCCATGTTGAACTGCGACTGGAATTCGGCGAACAGGCCGAGCTGCCAGGCGCCGCCGTGGCCGTCGTCGCGGCGATAGAAGCCGAAGTCGTTGCCGACCGCGACCATCGCGATATTGATCGAACCGGACGCGTTCGAATCGAAATTCACGTACGAGAGATAGTTCAGCGCCTCGATCGTCGCCGCCGCCGGCGCCGCGAACGGCTCGCCGTCCGGCAGCCACTGGCCGTCGGCCGCCCGCGCCGCGAGCGGCGCCGCCAGCGCCAGCAGCGCACCGATCGCGAGAAGACGATGTTGCATGCCGTGAGACTCCCTTCCCGTGGAAGATTTCAGCGCAGGCGCAGGCCGCCGTCGACCGGCAGGATCGCGCCGGTGATGTAGGCGGCGTCGGCGGACAGCAGGAAGCGCACCGCGCGCGCGATCTCCTCGGCGCCGCCGAGACGGCCGAGCGGGATGCGCGCCAGCTCGCGCGCCTGCTCGTGCTCGGCGATGCCGCCGGACTCCGCCCACAGCATGTGCCCCGGCGCGACCGCATTGACGCGCACGCGCGGCGCCAGCTCCAGCGCCAGCGTCTCGGTCAGCGACCACAGGCCGGCCTTCGCCGCGTAATAGGCCGGATAGCCCGGCTGCGGATGCCAGAGCTGCGCGTCGACGATGTTGACGACCGCCGCATCGGCGCCGAAATGCCGCGCGCAGGCCTGCGTCAGCAGCAGCGGCGCGCGCAGGTTCGACGCCAGCAGCTCGTCGAGCCGGGCCGCGCTCAGCGTGCCGAGCGGCGTCGCGAAATAGCTGGAGGCGTTGTTGACGAGCGCGTCGAGCCGGCCCCAGGCCGCGTGCGCGGCGTCGGCGAGCCGGTCCAGCGCGCCGGCGTCGCCGAGGTCGGCGGCGAGCAGGCGCGCCGAGTCCGCGCGCCCGGCGTTCAGCGCGTCGACCAGCGCCTGTGCCTCGTCGCGCGAGCGGTGCGCGTGCACCAGCACGTTCCAGCCGGCGGCGTGCTGCAGGCGCGCGATCGCCGCGCCGATGCGCCGTGCGGCGCCGGTGACGAGCACGACCGGCGCATTCGTGCGCGAATCGTCGAGCGGTTTCATGTCCTGTCCTTTATTCTTGCGCGTCACTTTCACTCCCGTCCGGCTCGCGCATCGTGGAATCCCTGCTCAACGTCATCTGGCTCGGCATCATCGAAGGCATTACCGAATTCCTGCCCATTTCCAGCACCGGCCATCTGCTGATCGCCGAGCACTGGCTGGGGCATCGCTCGGACCTGTTCAACATCGGCATCCAGGCCGGCGCCATGCTCGCCGTCGTGCTGATTTATCGTCAACGGCTCTGGGACCTGACGCTGCACTTTTCGCAGCCCGACAACCGCGACTACTTCCTCAAGCTCAGCGCCGCATTCCTGATCACCTGCGCCGGCGGCTTCATCGCCAAGAAGCTCGGCCTGACGCTGCCGGAAACGGTCGCGCCGGTGGCCTGGGCGCTGATCGTCGGCGGTTTCGCGATCCTGCTGATCGAGCGCCTCGCCGAGCGCATGCCGCTGCGCGAGGACGTGACCTGGAAGATCGCGATCTGGGTCGGCCTCGCGCAGATCCTCGCGGCGGTGTTCCCGGGCACCTCGCGCTCGGCGGCGACGATCTTCGCGGCGATGCTCGCCGGTCTGTCGTCGCGGCCGCGCGCCACCGAGTTCGCGTTCCTGGTCGGCATCCCGACCATGTTCGCGGCCACCGGTTACGAAATGCTGAAACTGGCCAAGACCTCCGCCTTCGGCGAGGAGAACTGGACCGAGTTCTGGGTCGGTTTCTTCGTCTCGGCCGTGGTCGCCTTCATCGCCGTGAAGTGGCTGCTGCGCTACGTGCAGGTGCACCGCTTCACGATCTTCGCGTGGTACCGCATCGTGCTCGGCGCCGGCCTGCTGCTGTTCCTGCCGGGCTGAAGCCGCCGGCGCAGCGTGAAAAAGGGGTCCGGAAACCGGGCCCCTTTTTCGTGGCGCCTCAGTCGGCCGCCGCCGCGTGCACCGGGCCGTGCGGGCGACGCGCCATCCAGACGAAGACGATCGAGATCAGACACAGCCAGCCGCAGATCCAGAAGAAGTCGAGCGCCGACATCAGATAGGCCTGGCCGCCGAGCACATGCGTCAGCGCGCCGAGCGCCTGCGGCTCGCTGAGGCCGCCGGCCTGCAGCGTGCCCAGCGCCTGCGTGAGGCTCGGATCGTAGACGCTCGACGCCTCGGCGAGCCGCGTCTGGTGCAGCGCCGCGTGGCGGTCCCAGAACGTGGTGACGATCGAGGTCGAGAAGCTGCCGGCGGTGATGCGCAGGAAGTTCGACAGGCCCGAGGCCGCCGGCACCTGCGCATCCGGCACGCCGTCGAGCAGGATCGCCAGCATCGACACGAAGAACATCGACATGCCGATGCCCTGCACCAGCAGCGGCATGACGTAGGCGCCGAAGCTGGCGTCGGCGGTGTAGCCGGCGCGCATGAAGTACGAAATCGCGAACACCACGAACGCGGCGGTCGCGAACAGACGTGCGTCGAACTTGCCGATGTTCTTGCCGATCAGCGGCGACAGCAGCACGGCGACGACGCCGCTCGGCGCGGCGACGAAGCCGGCCCAGGTGGCGTTGTAGCCGAGCCAGGTCTGCATCCACAGCGGCTGCAGCACGACGGCGCCGAAGAAGATCGCGTAGCCGAGACACAGCGCCAGCGTGCCGATCGCGAAGTTGCGGTTCCTGAACAGCGACAGGTCGATGATCGGATGCTTCTCGCCGAGCTCCCAGATCATGAAGGCGATGAAGCCGACCAGCGCCACGACCGCCAGCACGACGATGAACGTCGACGCGAACCAGTCCTCGTCCTTGCCCTTGTCGAGCATGATCTGCAGCGAGCCGACCCAGACCACGAGCAGCGCCAGACCGATGCTGTCGATCGGCAGCTTGCGCATCGGCGTCTCGCGATGCTTCATGCCCTGCCAGCAGACGAAGGCGCAGAACAGGCCGACCGGCACGTTGATCAGGAAGATCCACGGCCAGGAGTAGTTGTCGGATATGTAGCCGCCGAGGATCGGTCCGCAGATCGGCGCGACCAGTGTCGTCATCGACCACACGGCGAGCGCGGCGCCTTTCTTGTGCGGCGGGAAGATCGAGATCAGCAGCGCCTGCGAGCCCGGAATCATCGGCCCGGACACGGCGCCCTGCAGGACGCGGAACGCGATCAGCGACGGCAGGCTCCAGGCGATGCCGCAGAGGAACGAGGCGATCGTGAACAGCAGCACCGACACGACGAAGGTGCGCACCACGCCGTAGCGCTGCATCAGCCAGCCGGTCAGCGGCACCGAGATGCCGTTGGCGACCGCGAACGAGGTGATGACCCAGGTGCCCTGATCGCTCGATACGCCGAGATTGCCAGCGATCGTCGGAATCGAGACGTTGGCGATCGTCGTGTCGAGCACCTGCATGAAGGTGCCGAGCGCGAGCGCCGTCGCGATCAGGCCGCGCGCGCCGTTGAGATCGGCGGCCGGCGCCGGACTGGCGGCCGCGGCGCTCACGGCGCGGCGCGGCCGCCGTTGCGCGCGATGATCCCGGCGATGCGCTGGTCGACCGCCGCGTCATGCTCTTCCGAGGCGATGACCTGCTGCGGACCGCTGCGCACCTGCGTCGCCACCAGCGTGCCGGAGGTATCGTGCAGATCGACGGTGGCGGTCATCGACAGGCCGACGCGCAGCGGATGCACGGCAAGCTCCTGCGCATCGAGCGCGATGCGCACCGGCACGCGCTGCACGATCTTGATCCAGTTGCCGGACGCGTTCTGCGCCGGCAGCAGCGCGAACGCGGCGCCCGAGCCGGCGCCGAGGCCGGCGACCTTGCCGTGATAGCGCACGCTGCGGCCGTAGAGGTCGGCGTGCAGCTCCACCGGCTGGCCGATGCGCATCTGCACCAGCTGCACTTCCTTGAAATTGGCGTCGACCCAGGCGTTGGCGAGCGGCACCACCGCCATCAGCGGCGCGCCGGGCGCGATGCGCTGGCCGACCTGCACGCCGCGCCGCGCGACGACGCCGCTGACCGGCGCGCTGATCCGCGTGCGCTTCAGCGCCAGCGCGGCCTCGCGGACTTTGGCGGCGGCGGCGAGCACCTGCGGGTGATCCTCGACCGTGGTGTTCTCGGTCTGCGCGATATTGGTCGCCAGATCCTCGCGGCTGGTCGCCAGGGCCGCTTCGAGCTGCGCGACCTGATCGCGAGCATGCTGCAGTTCCTCGGCCGAGACGCCGCCGTCGGCGGCCACTTCAAGACGGCGCTTGAGATCGCCGCGCGCGGCCTGCAGGGCCACCTCGCGGGCGCGAATCTGCGCGCGCAGCCCTTCGGACTGCGAGTACAGGCCGCGCACCGAGCGCACCGTGCGCGCCAGCTCGGCCTCGGCGCCGGCCAGCGCGACTTCGGCGTCGGCCGGATCGAGCTCGACGAGCACCTGACCGCGCTCGACGTGCTGGGTGTCGTCGACGTGCAGCGCCGTCACCGTGCCGGCGACTTCGCTGGTGATCTGCACCAGATCGGAGGCGACGTAGGCGTCGTCGGTCGACTCGTAATAGCGGCCGTGCACGAACCACCAGGCGCCGTAGCCGCCGAGCGCGAGCACGACGATGAGGGCGAGCACCAGCATCCGTCGGCGGCGGGCGCCGTTGGCCGGCGAGGAGGAAACGGGATTCGGCTGATTCATGACGGGACTCCGGCGGCGACGTCGGTGTTCGGCGGGGCGGGATTGAAGCTGCCGCCCAGCGTCAGCAGCAGCGAGACGCGGGCGATGACGAGGTTGGCGTTCAGGGTGACGAGTTCGCGACGCGCGTCGAGCACGCTCGACTCGGCGTTGAGCACGACGAGCTGCGACGACAGGCCGGCGCCGTAGCGACGCTGCGCGAGCGCGTAGGCCGCCTCGGTCGCGTCGAGACGCGCGCGCGCCTGGACGATCTGGCGGCCGAGCGAATCGACCAGGCTGAGCTGGTCGGCGACGTCGCGCACCGCGCTCAGCACGGTGTCGTTGTACCGGGCGATCGCGTCGTCGAGTTCGGCGCTCGCGCCGAGATAGCCGGCCTTCAGACGCTGCGCATCGAAGATCGGCAGGTGCAGCGCCGGGCCGACGCCGTAGACCTTGCTGCCGGCATCGAACAGATCGTCGAGGCCGACCGCCTGATAGCCGGCGAAGGCCTTGAGGCTGATGTCCGGAAAGAACGCCGCCCGCGCCGCAGTGCGGCCGGCGGAAGCGGCCTCGACGCGCGCCCTGGCGGCGAGCACGTCGGGCCGGCGCGACAGCAGATCGAGCGGCAGCGCGTCCGGCAGCGGCAGCGCCGCGTCGAGCGTCAGCTGCGGCCGGCCGATCGCCGCATAAGCATCGGCGCCGTGACCGGCGAGCGCGGCCAGGTTATGGACCGCCAGCTCGCGCTGGCTGTCGGCCTGCAGACGGGCGCTGCGCGCCTGCGGCAGCGCCGCTTCGGCGGTCTTCAGCTCGACCTGCGTATCGAGGCCGGCGCGCACGCGGCCCTGGGTCAGCTTCAGCAACGTCTCGCGCTGGCGCAGCGCCTGCCCGGCGATGTCGGCGAGCGCATAGGACTGATAGAGCTGCACGTAGGCGTGCGCGATCGACCCGGACAGCGCGAGACGCGCCGACACCGCGTCGAGCTGCGCGGCCCGCGCCTGCGCGCGCGCCTGACCGAGCAGCGCCGCCTGGCGGCCCCAGAAGTCGAGATCCCAGTTCAGATTCAGGCCGACCTGGCCGAGCCAGGCCATGTTGCCGCCGCTGGCGGCGAAGCCGTACTGCGCCGGCGGGTAGATGTAGTTCTCCGACAGGCGCTGGCGGCTTTCATCGCCGTCGAGCGTCACGCCCGGACGCAGCGGTGCGCCGGCGGCCAGTGCCTGCGCCTGCGCGCCGCGCACGCGCGCCAGCGCTTCGGCGAGGCTCGGATGCTGCGCCAGCGCCTGCTCGACGAGGCGGTCGAGCTGCGGGTCGCCGAACACCGTCCACCAGCCGTCGGCGGCGTGCGGCGCGGCGGCGCCGGCCAGGCCGAGATCCGCGGCGGCGAGCGCGGTCGGCTGCGGCGCGTCGTCCTTCGGCGGCAGCACGCAGCCGGCGGCGAGCAGCACGCCGGACAGCGCCACGGCGCGCCAGGGCAGAGGGGTCATGTCGAATCTCCGGCGACCGGGTCCGGCAGGGCATTGCAGGCCTGCAGTCCGGTCAGCAGCTTGTTGAGCAGGCGCGTCAGCTCGGCGAATTCCGCCCCGCTGAAACCGCTGGCATTGAGAACATCGTTGAGGCGCGCGACGACCTGCGGCAGCAGTTCGTCGAGCTTGCGCTCGCCGGCTTCGGTCAGCCGCAGCTCGACGACACGGCGGTCCTGGCGGCTGCGCCGCCGCTCGACGTAGCCGTGCTCTTCGAGATGATCGAGCATGCGCGTCACCGCGCCGTTGTCGTGGCACATCGAGCGGCACAGATCGCTCGCCGTCAGCGCCTGCCCCTCGCGCAGCTTCAGCAGCGCGATCCACTGCACGAAGCTGATGTCATGCTGCGCGAAGATCCGATCGCCGCAGCTGTGCATTTGCGTGTGCGCCATCTTCAGCAGATAGCCGAGACTGGCGCGCGACGTGAAGCTGGCGGGGTCGTAGAACATCGTGCTCATCGGGTTTTACCGCTGCAGGGCAGTCTTTGCTCCGGCAATGTTTGCCGCGGCAAATACTGCACTCGCAGGAATTTAGCTGTCAAGTCTGACAGCTTCGCCTCAGGAGCCCGCGCTTGCGCCCTGGCATTTGCGTCGGCATTCGCACCGGCGGAGGCGCCGGCGGACGCATCGACGAAAGCGGCATCCGGCCAGTCCCGGGCGATCGCCCGTGTGGTGCGCATGAACTCCGCGGACGCTCGCCTTCCCTGCGCGCATTCGCCGCGCCAGGCGACGCCGATGAAGCACCTGGCAGCTCCCGCACGCTGCCGCGCCAGACACGCCAGACGCGGCGGACGCGGCGGACGCGGCGGACGCGGCGGACATCGAGCCGCCGCCGGCGTTCCGCGTCGAGCAGATCGAAGCCGGGATCGTCGCGCTGGTGATGGGCTATCTGCAGCCGTCCGGCTTCAGGCCGGCGGCGCCGCCCGCGCCGTCCGCCAGCGCTTGAGCGCGGCCGCGCGCAGTTCGCGCAGGCGCGCGCCGATCGCCGGCCCCTGCAGATCCGGCGCCTGCGCCAGCACGTCGCGCGCCTGCAGCGCCGCGGCGATCGCGCGCGCCTCGCGCAGGTACGGCGCCTGCGGATAATCGGCGTCCTCGAAGCCGAGCCGACCGCGCGCGTCGGACAACGCCGCCTGCAGCACCTGCTCGAAGCGCTCGCCGGGACGGAACGCGTGCAGGCGTTCGAGCAGCTCGACCAGCGTCATCGGCCGCAGTTCCAATGCGCGATGGATCAGCAAATGCTCGCGCGTGTGCACGACGGCGAGATCGCGGTATTCGGCCGGCACCCGCAACCGCGTCGAGAACGCCTCGACCAGCGGCACGCCGCGCACGTCGTGCAGGCGGTGCGACGGCCATTCCGCGTGCGGTGTCAGCGCCTTGCCGAGGTCGTGGACCAGCGCCGAGTAGCGCACCGGCAGGCCGTAGCCGAGCCGTGCGGCGACGTCGATGCACAGCAGCGTGTGCACGAGGCTGTCGACTTCCGGATGGTAATCGGCACGCTGCGGCACGCCGGACAGCGCCGCCAGCTCCGGCAGCACGCGCGCCAGCGCGCCGCAGTCGCGCAGCGTGGTGAAGAACACGCTCGGCGCGGCGGTCGCCAGCGCCTTCTTCATTTCCTGCCAGACGCGCTCGGGCACCAGGTGATCGACCTCGCCGCTGGCGACGATCTGCCGCAGCAGCGCCTGCGTCTCCTCGGCGACGTGGAAGCCGAGTGGCGCGAAGCGCGCCGCGAAGCGCGCCAGGCGCAGCACGCGCACCGGATCTTCGACGAAGGCTTCGGAGACGTGGCGCAACTGGCGCGCCTGCAGATCGCGCAGGCCGCCGTACGGATCGACCAGCGTGCCGTGCTCGTCCTCGGCGATCGCGTTGACGGTCAGATCGCGGCGGCGCAGGTCGTCCTCGAGCGTGACGTCCGGGCCGGTGTGGAAGGCGAAGCCCTGGTAGCCGCGCCCGGACTTGCGCTCGGTACGCGCCAGCGCGTGCTCCTCGCCGGTCTGCGGATCGAGGAACACCGGAAAGTCCTTGCCGACCGGCTTGTAGCCGCGCGCCGCCATGTCCTCGGGCGTGCTGCCGACCACGACCCAGTCGCGTTCCTGGACCGGCAGGCCGAGCAGGCGGTCGCGCACCGCGCCGCCGACCAGATAGCGGCGGAAGCCCGCGCTCACGGCCGGCGCACCGGCTGCAGCAGCTCGTCGAAATCGCGAATGCGGCCGGTGGTCTGCCAGTCGTGGACGGCGATGTGCCAGGCGATGCGCTGCACGTAGCCGCGCGTCTCGTTGTACGGCACGTTCTCGATCCACACGTCGGCATCCATCGGCGCCGGCGGCAGCCAGCGCGCGACCGCGTTCGGGCCGGCGTTGTACGACGCCACCGTCAGCACGAACTGGCCGTCATAGCGGTCGGTCATCTGCCGCAGGTAGGCGCTGCCGAGGGTGACGTTGAGCTCGGGATCGAACAGGTCCTCGCGGTCCGGCTTGTGCAGGCCCAGCTTGCGCGCGACGTCGCGCGCGGTGCTGAGCTTGAGCTGCAGCAGGCCGAGCGCGTCCGACGAGGACGCCGCGCGCGCCAGGAACAGGCTTTCCTGGCGCATCACGCCGTAGATCCAGGCCGGCGGCAGATCGGTCTGCCGTGCCGCGTGACGGATCTGCTTGTCGTAGGCGCGCTTCGGGTAGAGCTGGTCGAGCGCGTCGCTGGCGTCCGTCTGCGACAGCAGTAGCACGGTCTGCCAGTGCCAGCCCCAGTGCGATGCGAGCAGTGCGGCCTGCACGCGCGCGGCTCCGTCCAGCTTCTGTGTCGCCGCGCGCCACTCCAGATTGGCCCAGTCGATCTCGTCGACGTAGTACAGCTCGCGTGCGCGCAGCAGCGCGGGGTCCTGCAGCAGGCGCTGCTGCACGTCGGCGGCGGCCACGAGCGCGCGGCGCCGCGGCGTGTAGCGTGCGCCGAGCCGCCAGGCTGCGAGCACGCTGTAGTAGCCGTTGTCCTGCGCCAGCGGCGCATAGAGCGCGCGCGCTTCGTCACCGCGGCCGAGGCGCTCGGCGACGCGTGCGCGCCAGTAGGTCCAGCGCGGCTCGGCGGCCATCGCCGCCGGCAGCGCCTGCAGCCATTGCCCGGCCTGCGCCCACTCGCCGCTCCACAGCGCGTTGCGGATGCGCCACTCGTGCACGCGTTCGTCGACGGCCTCGGCCGGCAGCTGCCGGAAGTACGCGAGCGCTTCCGGCGCGCGGCTCCAGGCCAGACCCAACGCCACGGCGCGCGTCAGCTCGTCGTATTGCGGCGGCGGCAGACGACCGGCACCGAAGCGCGGCAGCAGCGCTTCGGCGGCCGCGGTATCGCGCCGCGCCAGCTTCTGGAAAGCGGCGCTGAGCGCCGGCCATTCGACTGCGGCCTGCGGATCGGCGGCCAGCGCCGCCAGCGCGTCCTGCGGATCGTCGAGCAGGCGCTGCCATTGCCGCAGCGGCGCGGCGCGCTCGGCCGGCAGCGACGCGATCAGACTGGCGGCGAGCGAGCCGTTGCCGTCGGCGAGCGCCTTGCGCGCGCGCTGCTCGGCAGCCTCGGCGGTGATCGCGCCGCGGTCCTGCAGCCACTGGAACGGCGCGACGCAGGCCTGCGGCATTTGCGGCGCCTCGCGCCAGAACGCCAGCAGTTCGTCCTGCCATGCGCCCGGCTGCGGGCGCGCCGGATCGGCGCCGGCGAGCCGCGCCTGCCAGCGATAGCAGACGAGACGCGGATCGGCGTCGCCGCGGTCCTGCGCGAGCAAGGCCGGCCACTGCGCGCGCTGCGCGAGATCGAGCAACCATTGCCGGCGCAGTTCGCGCGTCACCGGCAGATCCGGATTGCGGTCGAGGAAGTCCGCGATCGCCGCGTCGAGCGCGCCGGGCTGCGCGCGCGGCAGCTGCGCCTGCAGGCGCGCCGCCTGCAGATACGGATACAGCGCGTAGTCGCGCAGCGCGCGGCGATCCTCGCCGTCCGCCACGCGGCCGGCGCGGGCCTCGGCGAGCGCGGCGCGGAACTGATCGCGCAGCGCCGTCGCATCGCCGGCCTGCGCCGACACGGCGAGCAGGCTGCCGGCCAGCAGCACGAGGCTTTGCAAGATCTTCATGGTCATCCTCGACTCGCGGCGCTCCATGGTAACGGAGGCGGCGCGCGCGGCGGACTCGGCCGCAGCGGCGCCCTTCGCGTTCACGGGCACCTAGTCGGCCTGCGGCATCGGCTCGTCGGGCAGGAAGCGCACGCCTTTCATGCCGCAGGCGAGGATCGCGTCACGCAGCTGCACGACGGCCTGGCGGCGCGGGAAGGTCTTGCGCCAGACCAGCGCGATGCGCCGGTGCGGACCGGGCGGCACGAACGGCTTGGCGATCAGGCCGGCGCGATCCTCCGGGCGGTTCTCGGCCGAGGACTGCGGCAGCACCGTGATGCCGAGACCGCCGACGACCATGTGGCGGATCGTCTCCAGCGAGCTGCCGGACTGCGGCTGCGGTCCGTCGCGATCCGGATCGACGCACTTCGGGCAGGCTTCGATGACCTGCTCGCGGAAACAGTGTCCGGGCCCGAGCAGCAACAGCTTCTCGCCGGCGAGCTGCCGGGCCGGGACCGCCGCGGCCGAGGCCCAGTGATGATCGGGCGGCAGCAGCACGACGAAATCCTCGTCGTAGACCGGCCAGGCCGACAGGCCGTTGAGATCGATCGGCAGCGCGACGCAGACCACGTCGAGCTCGTTCTCGCGCAGCTGTTCGAGCAGCTTGGCGGTGAAGTTCTCCTCGATCACCAGCGGCATCTGCGGCGCGCGCTCGCGCAGCAGCGGCACCAGACTCGGCAGCAGATACGGCCCGACGGTATAGATCGCGCCGAAGCGCAGCGGGCCGGCCAGCTCGTCCTGGCCTTCGCGCGCCAGGTCCTCGATCAGGCGCGTCTCGGCGAGCACGCGCTTGGCCTGGGCGATGATGCGCTCGCCGATCGGCGTCGGCCGGGCTTCGCCGCGATTGCGCTCGAACAGCAGGACGCCGAGTTCGTCCTCGAGCTTCTTCAGCGCGACCGACAGCGTCGGCTGCGACACGAACGAGCGCTCGGCGGCGCGGCCGAAGTGACGTTCCTTGTCGAGATTGACGAGATAGCGAAGTTCAGTGAGGGTCATGCTCTCAAGCTTAACCGAGCGCTGCGCCGCGGGCCGCCGGCCCGAAGGCCGGCTTACATGAACTGCTCGTTGCCGACGATGCCGATGTTGGTGACGCCCAGACGCTGGGCGTCGGCCAGCGCCGCGGCCACGTATTTGTACTCGACCAGCCGGTTCGGGCGGATGTGGAATTCCGGCTGCTGCGGCTGCGCCGCCGCCGCCACGAAGCGCGATTTCATCGTCTCGCGGCTGATCGC
>NZ_AUFV01000016.1 GCF_000426685.1 Solimonas flava DSM 18980
GCCGCGAAGGCCGCTTGCTCTACAGCCGACGCCTCGGCATCGTCGAGCCCGTCTTCGGCAATCTGCACACGCACAATCTGCGGCGCTTCACGCTGCGCTCACGACGTAAAGTCGATGTGCAGTGGAAGCTGTTTGCGCTGGTGCACAACGTGCAGAAGCTGCGCGACAAGGCGGCGTGAGAATGCACTTGGAAAGCGAGTGCATGCGCAGTATCGTCAGTCGATCCAAAACGGGCTTCGAGACAACACATGCCTGACAGAGCCATCGCCTTCGCCATGAATCGCTCTGAAGACGCGATCGCAGATAACCGTGTCTCGCGCGGCGTTTTTCTACAGCCTCGTTGGGCACCTAGGAGGTTGGCATCTCGATGAAGATCAGTTCGGCAATAGTCTCGGCGTCTTTGCTCATTGCTGGTCCTGCGTACTGCTGCCAAGCAGACGGAGTGTATGGCTTCGCCTTCGGATCAAAACCTTCTCGGCTGGGTGAGAAGCTGTACGGAAACTACGCCTCGGTTTGGTACGTCGCCAAAGCTCCCGAACCGGATCCTCGTTTCGACAGTTACGAGGTTCGGCTGGATACAGAAAAGCGAGAGCTATTAGAGGTTGTTGCAGTTAAAAAGACGTACCACTTACCTGCCGACGGCGCCAAGTATTCTCCTGAAGAAGTAAAAGAAGGCAAAAGGCTTTCGCGAGAGTTCGCCGTACAGTTCATCGCCACACTGCCTCCTCGCTTGCAAGCATCCTTGGTTGATAAGTACGGAGCGGGCAACTGGGAGGGAGAGGCTGAGGAGGGGTTTCACATGAGCGTCAGCGCATCTACTCCGTACAAGGTCACTGTGTCGTGCTTAGACAACAAGAGAGAATGGGCTATCGCGCGTCGAGTCATGCCTGAGTTGTTTAAGAAATGAGCCGCAGGTCTGAGTGCAGTGGCCCAACCATGCCTACATGGACTCCTCCCGCAAGCCCGCAGATGAAGTGAATCGCTGATCGCTGGCGCACGAAGGTGGTTGCAGCCGTACATTCGGCTTCGTCGAGGGCCTGCGTTGCAGGCCGAGCCTTCATGGAAATCCGCGCCGGGAGCGCCACACGTTCGCAACGAGCTTTGCCGCGCTCACGCTGGCTATCGGCTTTGTTTCCCGGACGGTCCGACCGTCTACGCCATGATCCCGCCTCCGGCGGTTCTGCCGCTGAACCTGGGCGTCGCGGAGCCTCGCCGATCCGTCATGCCATCTCGATAGATCTCACGTCGAGCCCCGTCGACACGCCGAGACCGCGAACGCGCGCATGTCGCTGTGCGAAATCAGCGCGCGCCCTTGTCGCCCGGACGCGCAACACTGGAGCGGACCGACGAACGGCGCCGCGCGAACGCATTCGCTGACTATCGTGGCGCCACATTCCGGCCGGAAGCCCCGCATGCGCCAGCCCCTGTTCGTCTTCACCCTCCTGTCGCTGGCGCTGGCGGCCATCGCGCCGCCGGCGGTGGCCGCCGCCTGTGCCGAAGCGCTCGACGTCGCCGCTCCCGTGCTCGCCAATGGCTTCGCCGCCGACCGGCGCAACACGCGGCGCTATGCCTCGGCGATCACCGCGGACAATGTGGCGACGCTGCGGCTCGCCTGGATCGACGTCGCCGCTGGCAGCACCGAAAAGCGCGGCACGCCGGCCGTCACCGAGCAGGCGGTGTTCTTCTCGGCCGGGCGGCGGATCGTCGCCGCCGACCGGCGCAGCGGCTGCCGCTATTGGGAGTACGAGATTCCGGCCAAAACCACGCCGCTGGTCGGCAGCAACGCAGTGCGCTCGTCGGCGATCTACTTCGTTGCTCCCGACGGCGACCGGCCGGCGCTGGTGCTGGCCGGCGACTTCTACGGCAACTTCTACGCGCTGAACGCCGCCGACGGCCGCCTGCGCTGGTCGCGCTTTCTCGGCACCGAGCGCGATCACCACATGATCACCGGCGCACCGCAACTCGCCGACGGCAAGCTGCTGGTGCCGGTATCGAGCAAGGAAGTGCTGTCAACGATCGTCGAGCTGCTGCGCCCCTGCTGCAGCAGCCACGGTCTGCTGCAGGCGCTCGACCCGTACACGGGCACGACGCTGTGGACCTACCACGCCACCGCCGACGCGAAATACCAGTTCGGCAGCGGCAAGATGGCGCCGAACGGCGTCAGCCTCTGGGGCACGCCGGCCGTCGATCTCGCGCGACGCCGCATCTACGTCGGCACCGGCCAGAACCTGACGCCGCCGACGACCGACAACAGCGACGCGGTACTCGCGCTCGATCTCGACAGCGGCGCGCCGCTGTGGACGTTCCAGGCCACCGCCGGCGACGCCTTCAACGTCGGCTGCGAACTCAACGCGCTGCTCGGTTTCGACTGCGTGCGTCCGGGCGGGCCGGACTTCGATTTCGGCGCGCCGCCGATGCTCGTGCACACGAGCGCCGGCGACGCGGTGATCGCCGGCGCCAAGAACGGCGTCGTCTACTCGCTCGATCCGGACCGCGGCACGCCGAACTGGTCGCGCCGCGTCGGCGCCGGCGGCACGCTCGGCGGCATCCACTGGGGCATGGCCAGCGACGAGGCGCGCGTCTACGTTGCGGTCAGCGACGTCACCACGCGCAAAAGCTCGGGCCTCAGCATCGGGCAGCGGCTGGAAAAGGCGCAGATCACGCCGGTCGAGGGCGCGCGGCCGGGCATCTACGCGCTCGACGCGGCCAGCGGCGCCTTGCTGTGGGAAACGCATCCGACGCATCTGGCCGACGGCGTGCCGACACCGTCGATCTATTCGGCGGCGCTGAGCCTGAGCAATGACCTGCTGTTCGCCGGCGCACTCGACGGCGAGCTGCTCGCCCTGCGCGCCAGCGACGGCACCGAGCGCTGGCGCTACGCGAGCGCGGTGCCGGTCACCGGCGTCGACGGCAGCGCCGGCAACGGAGGCACGATCGATTCGGTCGGGGCGATCGCCGCCGGCGACAATCTGCTGCTCAATTCCGGCTACGACACCTTCGGCAGCCGCAACGCCTACCAGGCCGGCCCCGGCAACGCGCTCTACGTCTGGCGCCTGCCGCCGCCGTAGCCGCGCCTTGCCGCAGCGCGCGCGGCTCGCGGACAATGCGCCGATGCGCACCCCCTGTCTCATCTACCGTTGTGCCAAGCAGGACGAGATGTATCTCTACCTGCGCGCCGATCTCAGCCTCGACGACATTCCGGAAGCGCTGCGCCAGCGCACCGGCCGGTTGACCGAAGTGATGAAGCTGGAGCTGACGCCGGAGCGCCGTCTCGCGCGCGCCGATGCCGCCACAGTCATCGAGCGCCTGCGCGAAACAGGCTACTACCTGCAGATGCCGCCGCAGGCGCAGATCAAGGCGCAGCTGTACTTCGGCGACTGACGCGCAACGCGGCGACGCGACTTGCGGACGCCGGCGTTTGCCGGAACACTGCGGCCGACACCGGCCATCGTTCCGCCCGGCCGGCCCGCCAGGAGACCCGCATGCCGCGCGCCCAGATCATCGTCCACCTGCCCTCACACCGGCGCACCGCGCTGAAGATCGAGGGCGACACCCGCGAAGCCGAAGAAACCTACGACGGCCAGATCGGCGCCTATCTGGAATTCCTGAAGCGCGAGGCGCTGGCCGCCGGCTTCCAGATCGAAACCGACGAGCGCGACTGGGGCCCGATCTTCACCATCGACGAGCTCGACCACGACGCCAAGAAGGCCGCGCACGACTGGCTGAACACGCAGCCGGACTTCTGGAACTGGCTGCCGTCGGCGTGATCGTCGTCCACCACCTCAACAACTCGCGCTCGCAGCGCGTGCTATGGCTGCTTGAGGAACTCGGGCAGCCATACGAGGTGCGGCACTATCAGCGCGATCCGAAGACCCTGCTGGCGCCGCCGGCACTGCGCGCCGTGCATCCACTCGGCAAGTCGCCGGTCATCACCGACGGCCAGGTCACGCTGGCCGAGACCGGCGCGATCATCGAGTACCTGCTGTCGCGCTACGGCAACGGCCGCCTGCAACCGGCGGCCGGCTCGCCGGAATGGCTGCGCTACCTGTACTGGATGCACTACGCCGAAGGCTCGCTGATGCCGCTGCTGGTGATGCGTCTGGTGTTCGGGCGCATCGCGCCGGGCACGCCGGCGCTGCTGCGACCGGTGGCGCGCCTCATCGTGCGCGGCGTCGAGCGAGCCTTCATCGCGCCGAATCTCGACACGCATCTGGCCTACGTCGACCGCGAACTCGGCCGCGACGGCTGGTTCGCCGGCAAGAAGTTCAGCGCCGCCGACATCCAGATGAGCTTTCCCTGCGAGGCCGCCGCGGCGCGCGGCGGCCTGCGCGGCCGCTGCCCGCACATCGCCGACTTCCTCGAACGCATCCATGCGCGGCCCGCCTATCTGCGCGCGCTGGACCGCGGCGGGCCGTACACCCTGCTCGACTGACGCGCGCAACGCGTGCCCGTGCGCGACACGGCCCGACCGGCGCGACGCCGTCGCGCGCGGCCGGCCGCGGCACGGACGCTTCAGCCCTTCATGCAGAAGAAGTTCAGCTTGTTGCCGTCGAGATCTCGGAAATAGCCGGCGTAGAAGCCGCCGCCGCGATCGCCCGGCGCGCCCTCGTCGCGGCCGCCGAGTTCGAGCGCCTTGCGATACAGGCGGTCGACCGTCGCCGGCGAATCGGCGGCCAGGCCGATCATCGTGCCGTTGCCGACCGTCGCCGTCTGGCCGTCGTACGGCTTGGTGACGCCGAAACCGGGCGCCTCCCTGCTGGTTCCCCAGGCGACGAAACGCTCGGTCTGCATCGTCCGCCGCGCGCCGAGTTCGGCGAACAAGGCATCGTAGAACGCCGCCGCGCGGTCGAGATCGTTGGTGCCGAACAGGGTGTAGCCGATCATGGAAGCTCCTCTGGTTTTTCGTTCGTGTAATGCCGCCGCGGCGGCGGGCGCCATCGTAGCAGGACGCCCGCGCCGCGCCGCTCAGGCTGCCTTCGGCTGTCCGCAGGCGAGATTGGCCGGCACGGCGATGTCCATCAGCTTGGGGCTGGCGAGCTTGAGTCCGCGCATCAGCGCGACGTAGTCGGCCTCGCCGCGGCCGGCAATGCGCGGGTTGTAGCGCTTCTCCTCACCGATCGACGACACCGTCCAGCCCTTGTAGTCGTGCGCCGGATAGACCAGCGTCTCGTCGGGCAGACGGAACAGGCGGTTGACGATCGAATCCCAGGAGCGCTGCGGATCACCGTTCTGGAAATCGGTGCGGCCGGTGCCGCGGATCAGCAGCACGTCGCCGGTGAACACGGCGCGCGGCCGGCCGGGTTCGAGCACGAAGCTGAACGAATCGTCGGTATGGCCGGGCGTGTAAAGCGCCTGCAGACGCAGGCCGTCGACTTCCAGCACCTCGCCGTCGCCCACGCGCTGCGACACGCATTCGGCGCGCGTCTGCGCACCCATGACGGTGACGCAGCCGCTGGCATCGCGCAGATCGCCGAGGCCGGTGATGTGGTCGGCGTGCGTGTGCGTGTCGATCGCGCGCACCAGGCGCAGGCCGAGCTGCTCGACCGCCTGCAGGTACTGCGGCACCTGCTCCTTGACCGGATCGACGATCAGCGCCTCGCGTCCCGGGGCGGACGCCAGCAGATAGGTGTAGGTCGAGGAAAGCGGATCGAAGAACTGGCGGAAGAGCATGCAAGGCACTCGCGGGAACCGGCGCGACGGCCGGCAGGGGCCCCGATCATCGCAGCCGCATCCGCTGCCGCACGATAGGCGATCCGCCGACGTCGGCGTCGGCGGATCGCCATCGGCGCGCGCCGCTCACCCGGATGCAGGCGCCGGGGTCCCGCGCCGCCGTGCCTCAGAAATTGAACTGCAGGTTCAGCGACGCCGCGTCGATCCGCGTCTCGACGTGATCGCCGTCGAGATCGTAGCGCTCGTATTCGGCGCGCAGGTCGACCGCCTCGCCGAGCGGCACGCGCAGGCCAAGGCCCCAGAAGAAGTCGGTGCCGTCGTCGCTCGCACGCAGCGTGTCGCTCAGGCCACCGCGCACGTGCGCGTCGGTGTTCCAGAACAGTGCGCCGGCCTTGGCATATGGCTGCACGTAGCGCAGCGGCAGGTCGGCGACCAGCGCCGCCGTCCAGCCGTCGGCCTCGGCGCGCGCCGTATTGCTTTCGGCGTCGCCGAAATCGACGTACTGCCCCTCGATCGACAGCACCGGATTGAAGCGGAAGCCGGCGAGCGCCTTCCACGACACGCGGTCGTCGTCGAAGTCCTCGTCGTCGGTCGGAAAGTCCGCGGTGCTGTAGAACTCGTTCTTGGCACGCGTGTAGATCGCGCCGCCACCGGCGAAAAAGCCAGGCTCCTTCTGCGCGTAGTCCTGAGCGGCGGCGGGCAGCGCGACGGCGGCGCCGCCGAGGGCGAGCAACGGCCAGATCAGCTTGGACGACTTCATGGGCAGATTCCTCCTTGAACCGGAATGACGAAACGCGCTTCGCTCGCGAAGCGCCGGATCACCTTGGCCCGCCGGCTCTGAATCGACCCTGAACTCGCCTCGTCGCTGCGCTTGCGCGCAGATGCATGACAGGCGCAGGACCGACGCGCGGCATGCGCGAAACGCCTGTGATCCACTGCGCGGCGCACGGCGCGATCCCCTGTGCGACCGCCATCGGGGCTGTCACACTGTGGCGATGCCGCACTCCCCCACCCACGCGCGCGATCCTGGCGCCGATGCCGACGAACAACGCTTCGTGCAGCGCGTCTATCGGCTGCGCGTGCTCGGCCTCGGCCTCGGGGCCTGCGCGGTCGCCTCTGTCTTTCACGAGCTCGGCACCGGACCGCTGAGCTGGGCCGGCATGCTCGTGCATGGTCTGATCTGGCCGCATCTGGCGGCCTGGCGCTCGCGCCACGCCGCCCATCCGCAGCAGGCCGAGTTCCAGAATCTGGTCGTCGACTCGGCGCTCGGCGGCGTGTGGATCGCGATCATGCATTTCATGCTGCTGCCGAGCGTGCTGCTGGCGACGATGCTGTCGATGGACAAGCTCGCCGTCGGCGGCTGGCGCTTTCTCGCCCGCACCGCCGCGGCGCAATTCACCTGCGCCGCGATCACCGGCGTGCTGCTCGGCTTCCCGATCGAATTGCAGGCTTCGCTGGCGGTCGTGGTCGGCGGCCTGCCACTGCTGATCGCCTATCCGCTCGCCGTCAGTTCCGCCACCTACGGCCTGGTGCGCAAGGTGCGCCGCCAGAACCGGCAGCTCGCCGAGCAGAGCCGTCACGACGCGCAGACCGACCTGCTGAACCGTTCGCACTGGGAGGACGCCGTCGAGGCCGAACTCGAGCGCATGCACCGCCATGGCGGCACGGCATCGCTGCTGATGATCGACATCGACCTGTTCAAGAACATCAACGACCGCCACGGCCCGGTCGCCGGCGATCAGGTCGTGCGCGGCGTCGCCACGATCGTGCGCGACAGCATCCGCAGCGTCGACGTCGCCGGCCGCTACGGCGGCGACGAGTTCGCGGTGCTCCTGGTCGGCACGCCGCTGGCGGGCGCGCTGCAGGTTGCCGAGCGCATCCGCCACCGCGTCATCGAAACCAGCTTCGATGCGGTGCTCAAGGCCAGCTGCACGGTGAGCATCGGCATCGCCCAGCGCGACGACGCGACCCACAACACGCGCGCCTGGGTCCGCCACGCCGACGCCGCGCTGTACCAGGCCAAAACGCACGGGCGCAACTGCGCGAGCGCGATTCCGGCGCCGATCGCCGCCTGACGCGGCCCGTCCGTTCGCACGAGGCGGCCGTCGCCGGCGCTGCGCACGATGCGCCCGCGCATGTGCGCGCACAACACGGACCCGCCGATGTCGCGTTCCTGGTCACCGTCCGATATTCCGCCGCTCGCCGGCCGCACCGCCGTGGTCACCGGCGCCAATCGCGGCATCGGCCGCGAGCTCGCGACCGCGCTGGCGCGCGCCGGCGCGACGGTCGTCGCCGGCTGCCGCGATCCCGCGCGCATGGAGGCGACGATCGCCGCGATCCGCAGTGCCGCGCCGCAGGCGCGACTGCTGGCGCTGCCGCTCGATCTCGCCGACCTCGCCTCGGTGCGCGCGTTCGCCGCGCGCGTGCTCGCCGAGCACCCGCAGCTCGATCTGCTGTGCCACAACGCGGCGGCGATCATGGTGCCGCAGGGCCGCACGCACGACGGCTTCGAAACCCATCTCGGCACCAATCAGCTCGCGCCGTTCGCGCTGACCGGCCTGCTGCTCGACGCACTCGGTCGTGCGCCGGCGGCGCGCGTCGTCGGCACCGGCAGTCTCGCGCACCGTCTGACCCCGGGCCTCGATCTCGACGATCCGCATTTCGAGCGACGGCCGTACCGCGAGATGGACGCCTACGGCGCCAGCAAGCTCGCGGCGCTGGTCTACACGTTCGAACTCGACCGCCGCCTGCGCCGCGCCGGCTCGCCGATCGTCGCGCTCGCCGCACATCCGGGCTACACGGCGACCAATCCCGACTTCGGCTCGTTCTTCATGCGCCTGTCGACGCGTCTGTTCGCGCAGCCGCCGGCGGGCGGCGCGTTGCCGGCGCTGTACGCGGCAACCGCCGCCGACGTGCGCGGCGGTGACTATTTCGGGCCGTCCGGCTTCAAGGAACTGCGCGGCGCGCCGCGCCGCGTCGAAGCGCGCGCCGAGGCGCACGACGCCGCGCTCGGCGCACGGCTCTGGCAGTGGTCCGAAGAGGCCACCGGCGTGCGCTATCTCGACGTCTGAGCCGCGCCTCGCGCCGGCCTTGCACAGACCCGCGGCGCGCACGCTATAGTGCCCGCCACGGCGCCCTTCGGCGCCGTTGCCGTTTGGGAGGTCTGTCATGCATCTGTCGCTCCGCGCCGGCCTCGCCGCCGCGCTCTGTGTGCTGTCCTGCGCCGCCGCGGCCGGCGAGACGCGCAGCCCGCGCGAGGACGTCGCCGACACCGAGCGCGCGTTCGCGCGCACGATGGCCGACCGCGATTTCGCCGCGTTCGGCAGCTTCGTCGCCGACGAAGCGATCTTCGTCGGCAGCGACTGCGAGCCGCTGCGCGGCAAGGCCGCGGTGCTCTCCGGCTGGAAGGCCTACTTTGCCGAAGCGGCGGCGCCGTTCTCGTGGCAGCCAACGCAGGTCGAGGTGCTCGCGTCCGGCACGCTCGCCATGAGCCGCGGACCCGTGCATGATCCCGACGGCAAGCGCATCGGCGGCTTCAGCTCGATCTGGCGCCGCGAAGCGCCCGGAGTCTGGAAGATCGTCTTCGACCAGAGCCTCGCGCTGGCGCATTGCACCACCCCCTGAACCGATACGGAGAACGCGATGAACGATTCGAAGAGCCATAGCCTGCTGCTCGGCTACGTCCTGTGGATCTTCGGCTTCATGGGCGCGCACCGCTTCTACTACGGCCGCCAGATCAGCGGCACGATCTGGTTCTTCACGCTCGGCCTGTTCTTCGTCGGCTGGATCGTCGACCTGTTCCTGATTCCCGGCATGGATCGCGACGCCGACATCCGCTACCGCAGCGGACCGAAGGACTACTCGGTCGCCTGGCTGCTGCTGACTTTCCTCGGTGTGTTCGGCATCCACCGCTTCTATCTCGGCAAATGGGTCACCGGTCTGATCTACCTGTGCACCGTCGGCCTGTTCGGCATCGGCATCCTCTACGACTACTGGACGCTCAACGGCCAGGTCGACGAGATCAACGCGCACGGCGGCTGAGCGCGCGTCCGGTTCGCGCATTCGCGGCGGGAAAATCCCCCAGGCGCGCGCCGAAGGGCTCATCACCGCGGCGAGCCATGACACAATCGGCGCCATTGCAGCCGCCTGCCGGCCGCGTTCCGACTGCATCCGATTGGGAGTGAAAATAATGAGCGCACCCGCGCCGGCCGTTCCGCAGCTGACGCTGCGCGCGGTCATCCTGTCCGTGATCCTGGCGATGATTCTCGCCGCCGCCAACGCCTATCTCGGCCTGTTCGCCGGCCTGACGATCGCGACGGCGATCCCGGCGGCGGTGGTGTCGATGGCGGTGCTGCGCGTGCTCGGCGGCGGGTCGATCCTCGAAAACAACATCGTGCAGACCGGCGCCTCGGCCGGCTCGTCGATCGCCGCCGGCGTGATCTTCACGATCCCGGCGCTGATCATTCTCGGCTACTGGCAGGACTTCAAATATTCGTGGGTGCTGGCGATCGCCGGCCTCGGCGGCCTGCTCGGCGTGCTGTTCTCGGTGCCGCTGCGCCGTTCGATGATCGTCGAGGAGCCGCTCGCCTTCCCCGAAGGCAAGGCCGCCGCCGAAGTGCTGAAGGCCGGCGAGAATCCGGGCCCGGGCATCCGGATCCTCGCGCTCGCCGGCGCGATCGGCGCGCTGGTCAAGCTCGCCGCCGCGTCCGGCCTGCGCGCGATCCCGGACGCCGCGATCGGCGCCACGTTCTTCGGCCGCTACTTCGCGTTCATGGGCACCAATCTGTCGCCGGCCCTGCTCGGCGTCGGCTACATCGTCGGCCTCAATGTCGGCATCGTCGTGGTGTCCGGCTCGATCCTGTCCTGGCAGTTCGCGATTCCGATCTACCACGCCTTCTTCCTCGGCAGCGATCCGGCGCTCGCCGAACGCATCGCCGGCGCCGACGCGGAGACCGTCGGCTACGCGATCTGGTCGGCGAAGATCCGCTACCTCGGCGTCGGCACGATGCTGATCGGCGGCATCTGGACGCTGTTCTCGCTGCGCAAGTCGCTGGTCTCCGGCATCCGCTCCGGACTCGCCGCGGCGCGCAAGGGCAGCGGCGCCGTCATCGCCGAAACCGAGCGCGACCTGCCGATGAAATGGATGCTGGTCGCGCTGGTGCTGTTCGTGCTGCCGCTGGCCTTCCTCTACCAGAAGATCGTCGGCCAGTGGTCGGTCGCGATCCCGATGACGATCATCATGATCGTCGCCGGCTTCCTGTTCGTGTCGGTGTCCGGCTACCTCGCCGGCCTCGTCGGCTCGTCGAACAATCCGGTCTCCGGCATCACCATCGCCACCATCCTGTTCGCCTCGCTGGTCCTGCTGCTGCTGCTCGGCCGCGGCTCGCCGATCGGTGCCGTCGCCGCGATCATGATCGGCGCCGTGGTCTGCTGCGCGGCCGCGGTCGGCGGCGACAATCTGCAGGACCTCAAGGCCGGCTACATGGTCGGCGCCACGCCGTGGAAGCAGCAGCTGATGTTGGCGATCGGCGCGTTCTCGTGCGCGCTGGTGATGGCGCCGGTGCTGAACCTGCTCGCCGCCGCCTACGGCATCGGCGCGCCGACGCCGGAGCATCCGAATCCGCTCGCCGCGCCGCAGGCGACGCTGATGGCCTCGGTCGCCAAGGGTCTGTTCGGCGGCCAGCTGCCGTGGACGATGATCGCGATCGGCGCCGTGATCGGCGCGCTGGTCATCGCGCTCGACGAATTCCTCAAGGCGCGCGGCACGCACTTCCGCGTGCCGGTGCTCGGCGCGGCGATCGGCATCTACCTGCCGCTCGAACTGATGGTGCCGATCTTCCTCGGCGGCCTGCTCGCGCATCTGGTCGAGCGCAAGCACGGCGTGCGCATCGACGATCACGACGCCAGGGATCGCATCCACCGCCCGGGCACGCTGTTCTCGGCGGGGCTGATCACCGGCGAGGCGCTGACCGGCATCCTGATCGCGATCCCGATCGTGGTCTCCGGCCGCGCCGACGTGCTGGCGCTGCCGGCCGGCCTGCAGTTCGGCCAGGCCGTCGGCCTCGTCGTGCTCGCCGCCGTCGCCTGGCTGCTGTACCGCACCGCCGCCAGGACCAAGCTCTGATGCCGCGCCCCGCGCCGCCGCGTTCAGCGGCGGTGCGGGCGCGCCCGGCACACTGCGCGCGATGAACCTTCGCGCGCTCCTCGCCGCCGCCCTGCTCGGCGCCGCTCTCGCCCCGCCGGCCCGTGCCGACGCCACGCTCGACTACGTCGATGCCGGCAACGACGCGCCGCAGGGCCGCCTGTTCGTCGGCGGCGGCAAGCTGCGCATCGACATCGCCTACGCGCCGGGCCATCACTACGTGGTCGTCGACCCGTCGGCGCGCACGCTGACCCAGATCAACCCGCAGGCGCGGGCGCTGGCGACGGCCACCGCCGAGCAGGCCCAACAGCTGATCGCCGGCCTCGACGGCGCCGCCGACCCGGCGGCGCAGCCGCTGCTGCAGCTGGCGCTCGGCGGTCTCGATGCCGAGCAGCGCGCGCAAGCCGAAGCGCTGCTGCGCCAGTCGCGGCGCGAGGCGGCGATCCCGTACGCGAAGACCGGCGCGCGCGAACGCGTCGCCGGCATTGCCTGCACCCTCTACACGCAAAAGCTCGACAGCGGCGAACAGCGCAGCCTGTGTCTGGCGGACTATCCGGACCTCGGCCTCGACGCCGCCGACGCGCGCACGCTGCAGGCGGCGATGGCGCTGCTGCGCCAGACCGGCGGGCCGTGGCTGCCGCTGGCGCGACTGCCGGGCCTGCCGCTGCGCTACGCCGGCAGCTTCGGCGATCCCGCCTACGCCGGCGCCGGCCGTCTGCGCGCGATCTCGCGCCAGCCGCTGTCCGCCGCCGTGTTCGCCGATCCGCCCGCTTACCGCATCATTTCGCTGTTCGAGATGCTGGCGCTGCTCGGCGCGCCGTAGGCGCGCTCAGGCCGGCGGCGCTGCGCCCACCGCCGGCGCCGCGGCCGCAGCGCCGCCCGGCGCAACGCCGGTCCACGCGCGGATCTCGGCTTCGTGCAGACGCACGAGCCGCCGTCCCTCGTTGATCGCCTCGTCGGCGCGATGGAAGTCCATCAGCGCGAAGTCCTCGAGCCGCGGCTGCAGCGTCACCTCCGGCGGATCGCCGGCCATGCGCGAGCGCGTCAGGCGGTCCTGCATGATGTTGACGCTGGAGGCGACCGCGTCGAAGAAGCTCGGCGTATCGCCGCTGCTGCTCTGCAGATAGGTGACGACCTTGTGCCAGAAGCTGCGGTTCTTCTCGTCGCGCCGCTCTTCCTCGCCGGCTTCGCGCTGCGCCTCGAGCCGGCTCGCCATCGACATGTGGCTGCCGACCAGCTGCGTGTTGAGGTTGACGGCGATGACGACGTCGGCGCCGAGCGCACGGCAGGCCGAGACCGGCACCGGATTGACGAGGCCGCCGTCGAGCATCCAGCGCTCGTTGTGCTTGACCGGCGTGAACAGGCCGGGGATCGCGCAGGAGGCGCGCGCCGCCGCCCATACCGGGCCCTTGCTGATCCAGATTTCGCGGCCGCTCTTCATCTCGGTGGCGACCGACACGAAGCGCTGTTCGAGATCCTCGATGTTCGGATTGGCGTGCTGCTCGTTGAAGAAGCCGAACAGGCGCTCGCCCTTGACGAAGCCGCCGGAGAACGTGAAGTCCATCAGGCCGACGACGTCGCGCACCGTGAGCTTGCGCACCCAGTCGGCGAACTCGCGCAGCTGGCCGGCCACGTAGACACCGCCGACCAGCGCGCCGACCGAAGTGCCGGCAACGACCTGCGGGCGGATGCCCATTTCCTCGAGTTCGAGAATGATGCCGATGTGCGACCAGCCGCGCGCCGAGCCGCTGCCGAGGGCCAGACCGACGACCGGGACCTGATGTTCGGATTTCATGCGCGGATACCGGCGAAGACGCTGGCGCTATTGAAGCAGAAAGCCGCGCTCACGAGGCTCGCGCGCCGAACAGGTCGGGCTGCAGCTTCGGATCGTCGGCCTCGTGGAAATTGGCCAGGCCGACGCCGACCAGCCGGTACAGCGTGTCGGGCGCCACCGCCGGATCCTCGGCGATGCGCTCGCGCAGCAGCAGCGCACAGGCGAGCAGATCCTGCGCCGACGCCGGCGGCTGCGGCGGCGTCAGGCTGCGCGTGAGGATGCGGAACTCGCGCGTCTTCAGCTTCAGCACCACGGTGCGCGCGATGCGCTCGGTCTTGCGCGCCGCCGTCCAGGCCTTGTCGGCGAGTCGCGCAACGTGCGCGTCGAGCGCGGCCAGCGGCAGGTCTTCGGCGAAGGTGTCCTCGGCCGACACCGACTGCGTCGGCCGGTCCGGCTGCACCGGATGATCGTCGATGCCGCGCGCCAGCTCGGCGAGGCGACGGCCGTAGCGGCCGAAGCGCGCTTCGAGCTGCGCAGCCGGCAGCGCGCGCAGTTCGGCGACGCTGCGCACGCCGAGCGCGGCGAGGCGCTCGTCCATGACCTTGCCGACCCCGGGCAGGCGCGCGACCGGCAGCGGCGCGAGGAAATCGAGCACGTCCTTCGGACGGATCACGAACAGGCCGTCGGGCTTCTTCCAGTCCGAGGCGATCTTGGCGAGAAACTTGTTGGGCGCCACGCCGGCCGAGGCGGTGAGCTGCAGGCGCTCGCGGATCTCGGCGCGGATGCGCTGCGCGACTTCGGTCGCCGACGCCAGCTGCTGCTTGTTGTCGGTGACGTCGAGATAGGCCTCGTCGAGCGACAGCGGTTCGACCCGGTCGGTATGCGCCAGCATGATCTCGCGCACCTGTCGCGAGACGTTGCGGTAGCGCGTGAAGTCGGGCGCCACGAACACCGCCTGCGGACACAGGCGTTCGGCGCGCACCGCCGGCATCGCCGAGCGCACGCCATAGGTACGCGCTTCGTAGGAGGCGGCGCAGACCACCGAACGCGCGCCGCGCCAGGCGACGACGACCGGTCGCCCGCGCAGCGCCGGATCGTCGCGCTGCTCCACGGACGCGTAGAAGGCGTCCATGTCGACGTGGATGATCTTGCGGACGCGGACCTCGGACATGCGGGCGTATGATGCCCGCATGGCGACGATTCAGGAACGGTACATCGCGCCGACACCAGGGTATGGATCGCGCAGGCAGACAGGACTTCGACGAATGTCGCGAAACCGGACCGGCGTGAAGGAAGGCGCGGCACTGCCGTGGCGCACCGCCATTCCCGTATTCATCGCCTGCAGCCTCGGCGCCTGCGCCGCGCATCGGCCGCCGCCGCAAACACGGCCGGCCCCTGCAGCGCCGGAGATCTCGCAGGTCCGTCCCGAGCCCGCGACGCCGCCGGCTGCCGACCCCGCGCTCGGCGGACGCGCCGGGCCGCCGCCGCAGTCGGCGCAACCGAAGGTCTACGAAGCCGACGCGCGCGGCGAGGTGCCGGCCAGCGGGGTCGTGCCGAAGGCGGCGGCGGAAGCGAATGACCCGTCCACGCTCGACCCGAGCCATTTGTGCGACCAGCGGCCGCCGCAGCTCGAGCAGGCGATCGACACGGCGCGGCGCCGCGTCGAGGAAATGGTCTGCAGCGCTTCGATGTGGTTCGACGGCCTGTTCGGCGATCGCTACTACCTGCACGAGTCGCGCCGCGTCTACGGCAGCATCGAGCTGTCGGAGAACTACTCGCAGTTCTACGGCAACAAGGTGCGTCTGCGCTTCGACGCGCGGGTCGACCTGCCGAACCTCGACAAGCGCCTGTCGGCCTTCATCGGCCGCGACGACGAGGACGACTTCATCAGCGACCGCTTCGACAACACGACACTGCGCAACAATTTTCCGCAGGTGCGCGACCACGACCGCATCTTCGCCGGACTCGGCTACAGCCTGCCGAGCAACCGCCTGCTGCAGACCAGCTTCCGCGTCGGCGTGCGCGGGCTCGCCAGTCCGGAAGCCTTCGTGCAGGGTCGCCTGCGCTACCTGCCGTACGCCGACGACCGCAACCTGCTGCAGATGCGCGCGACGCCGTTCTGGACGACCAGCGATCATCTCGGCATCACGCTCGGCGTCGACTACAGCCGTGTGCTCGCCGAGAACTATCTGGCGCGCTGGAGCAACGTCGGCACGTTCTCGCAGTCGATCCAGGGCTTCGGCTGGCGCTCGACCTGGACGCTGTATCAGGCGCTGCGCTCGATCAAGAGCGGTCTGGCCTACGAGCTGTTCGTGCGCGGCGAGACCGGCGACGACGTGCCGCTGCACGAATACGGCGTGCAGACGACGCTGCGCCATCCGCTGCTGAACCAGCGCCTTTACGTCGAATGGGTGCTCGGCTACAGCTTCCCGCGCGAGAACATCGACGACGACCGCCGCGGCTCGGTGCTGCTCGGCGCCGGCGTGCAGATGCCGTTCGGGCAGCGTCGCTAGGGATCGTCGAGCGGCGGCACCCCGCGCGGACGCAGAGCGGCCGCGGGATGCTCGCGCACCCCGCGGCCATTCTGCGGTCAGGACATTTTCAGGAAGTACGGCGACGGCCGAAGATCAGCGAGCCGACGGCCAGTACCAGGAAGACGAGGAACAGGATCTTGCCGATCGACGCGGCGCCGGCGGCGATGCCGGAGAAGCCGAGGAACGCGGCGATCAGCGCGATCACGAAGAACACCAGGGCGTAATGCAACATGGCGCTCGACCCTCCGTTCAATGACGGCGCGGCGGCTCGTCGGCCGCATCGAGGAAGCGATCGATCTGGCGCTCCGCCTCGTCGCGGGTCAGGCCGTAGCGCTCCTGCACCAGCCCGGACAGCCGCTCGGCATTGCCTTCGATGCGCATCAGTTCGTCGTCGGTGAGCTGGCCCCAGGTCTGCTTGGCGCGGCCCTTGAGCTGCTTCCACTGCCCCTTGAGCGTATCGCGGTTCATGCTGCCTCCTTTCGCCGGATGGCGATGTGATGGCGATGTGATGGCGTGGATGTCCGCCGCGATCTACCTTCGGCGCACGGCACTGAACTCGTCCTGAACTCCGGCGTCGACATCCGTCGATAAACGTTCATAATGCGGCTCGCCTGCGACGACATAGCCCCCGCATTCATCATGTCCTCGACGATCCGCCCCCGCGCCACGCTCCCCTTCCTGCTCGCCGCCGCCGGCGCCGCGCTCGCCGCCTGCGCGTCGGCGCCGCCCGCGCCGGTCGCGCCATGCACCGGCGAGTGCAGCTCGCACGACGACGGCTATCAGTGGGCGATGCGCGGCACGCTCGACGACGCGCGGGTCTGCGACGAGCAGAAGGCGACGCCGGAGTTCATCCGCGGCTGCAAGGACGCCGTCAACGACTTCAGCCAGATGCGGCCGGCGTCGACCGGCCTCTGAGCCCGACCGCAGCGCCGCAAGGCCATTCGCGTCGAACGGCGCGGCGTCGCCGCCCGCAAGGGCAGCGACGCGCGCAGCTTCAGTTCGCCGACGCCGGCGGCAACGTGCGCAGAAACAGCCACAGCGCGCGCAGTTCGGTCTCGTCCATCTTCGCGAAGGCCGGCCACGGCATCACCTCGGGCCGCAGCGCGCGGCCGTCGGGCGTGCGGCCTTCGCGCATCACGGTCAGGAAATCGGCTTCGCTCCAGTCGCGCAGCCGGCCGGCCGGCGTCAGATTGGCCGACGCCGGCGTGCCCGGCGGACCGTTGACGATGCCGCCGGCGAAGTGGCCGCCGTGGCAGCTCAGGCAGGTCGAGGCCACATAGCGTCCGTAGTCGACGCTCGCCTCCGCCAGCGGCGTCGCCGCGCGTGGCGCGGCATGGTCGATCGCCTCCGCCGAAATCCACGGCGCGCCGGCGTAGGCCAGCAGCAGCCGCGCGGGCAGATGCAGCTGCGAAGCGCCGGACACGCGATCGACCGGCGGCCGCTGGCGCAGGTAGGCGATCAGCGCGGCGACGTCCTCGTCGCCGAGCGGGTAGTAGTCCGCCGTCGGCATCACCAGCAGCGAGCGGCCGTCGCGGCGCAGGCCGTGGCGGATCGCACGCGCCAGTTCGGCGTCGCTGTACGCGCTCAGCACACCGCCCTGCCCGGCCGTCAGGTTCGACGCGACGATGCGCGCCATCGCATCGTCGATGAAGACCCGGCCGCCGAGATCGGCGCCATGGCAGTCGACGCAGCCGCGCGTCGCCGCCAGATGCGCGCCGCGCGCCACGCGCGTGTCATCGGCGCCGACCGCGAGCGGCGTCGCCGCCACGTCCCAGCTTCGCGCCAGACGCGCATCGACCTGGAACCAGGCGTACGCCAGCGCCACGCCGAGCAGCGCGAGCGCGACGAGCAGGACCGCGCCGGCGCGGCGCAGAATTTTCTTCCACATGTTGAATCACCCCGGAAAAACGAAGGCGCGGATTATTCGCAGCCGCGCGGCGCCGGAACGTGAGGTCGATCATGTGGCGCCGGCGCGCGGCGCGATGACGAGCGCTGCTTCGCAGTTTCAGGCGAAGGCGACGACGCTCTGCCGGCTGTAGGCGATCGCGCGACGGTCCGGGCTCCACAGCGTTGCCGTCTGGCTCAGGTAGCCGCTGTGCGCCGCACTGACTTCGGCATCCATCAGCCACCAGCCGTCGGCGGCGCGCTCGTATTGCGGATGCAGGAGTTCGAGCATCCAGGTCAGCGAGCTGGCGGCGGCCGGCTGCTTCAGCATCGACAGACCCGGGCTCGGGATCGAATCGGCGAGCGCGATCAGCTGCAGTTCGTCGACCTCGGCCTCGTCCTTCAGGCGCACGTAGATCTGCGTGCGCGGCTCGCGCGCGCCGGAGAACGGAAAGCCGCCGTGCGCCCAGCGAAAGCCGACGTTCTGCGTGAACGCCGGCGTCACGCCCTCGATGTACGGCAGCTCGCGCGCCGCATCGGCGGCGAGCGGCACGGCCGGGATCGCCGGCGCCAGCGCCAGCGCCGATTCGCGCGGCAGGCCGAAGATGCCGAGCGTGCGGCAGGCCAGCTGCTCGCCGTCGTAGAGATCGGCCTCGATGTGCGTCGCCGACTTGCCGCTGCGCAGCACGCGCGCGGCGACGCGCAGTTCGCCGGCCGGTGCCGGCGCGATGAAGGTCGCCTGCAAGGTGCGCAGCGGCGCCGCGCCCGGCAGCAGGCCACGCATCGCCCGCACGGCGAGCGCCGCCTGCAGGCCGCCGAACACGGTGCGGCCCTGCAGCCAGTCGTTCGGAACGGGCGCGCGCCAATCGCCGCCCTCACCGTGCATCGCGGCGATGACTTCGGAAAACCGCATCGGAATCTCCAGCAATCTGAAAATGGATGCCGCGATTGTGAAGCAAGCGCGCGCCCGACCAAAAGGCCGCCCGAGGGCGGCCTTTTTTTGTGATCCGGGAAAGCCGGATTACGGCGCTTTCGGCAGCGTCAGGCCACGGCGTTCGAGCAGCGGCGCGATGTCCGGGGCGCGGCCGCGGAAGTTGCGGAACAGCGTCATCGCCTCCTCGCTGCCGCCGCGCGACAACAGCGCGGCGCGGAAGCGGTCGCCGTTGGCGCGCTGGAGGCCGCCGTTTTCCTCGAACCATTTCACGGTGTCGGCGTCGAGCACCTCGCTCCAGATGTACGCGTAGTAGCCAGCGTCGTAGCCGCCCGAGAACACGTGCGCGAAGTAGGTGCTGCGGTAGCGCGGCGGCACCTGCGGCAGGTCGACGCCGGCGTCGTGCAGCGCCGCCGCCTCGAAGGCGTTGACGTCGGCGACCTCGGCGCGCTCCGGCGGCAGCTGGTACCAGCGCTGGTCGAGCAGCGCCGCGGCGAGGTATTCGGTGGTCGCGAAGCCCTGGTTGAACTTCTGCGTCGCCAGCACCTTGTCGACCAGCGCCTTGGGCATCGTCACGCCGGTCTTGTAGTGACGCGCGTAGTGCTTCAGCACTTCGGCGTCGGTCGCCCACATCTCGTTGACCTGCGACGGGTACTCGACGAAGTCGCGCGGCACGCTGGTGCCGGCGAACATCGGGTACTTCACGTTCGAGAACAGGCCGTGCAGCGCATGGCCGAACTCGTGGAACATGGTGGTGACCTCGTCGAAGGTCATCAGCACCGGCTGGCCGGCCGAAGGCTTGGGAATGTTGAGGTTGTTGACGACGACCGGCTTGCTGCCGAACAGCGCCGACTGCGAGACGAACTCGTTCATCCACGCGCCGCCGCGCTTGGCGTCGCGCTTGAACGGATCGAACAGGAACAGGCCGAGCGGCGAGCCGTCCTCGTTGAAGACCTCGAACACGCGCACGTCCGGATGGTAGACCGGCAGATCCTTGCGCTCCTTGAAGTCGAGGCCGTACAGGCGGTGCGCGGCATAGAACACGCCGTTCTGCAGCACGCTGTCCATTTCCAGATACGGCTTCATCTGCGCTTCGTCGAAGTCGTATCGGGCCTTGCGCACCTTCTCGGCGTAGTAAGCCCAGTCCCAGGCGGCGAGCGCGAAGCCGCCGTGCTGCCGGTCGATCAGCTTCTGCATGTCGGCGATCTCGCGCCGGGCGTTGGCGACCGCCGCCGGCGCCAGGCGCCCGAGCATGCCGTTGACCGCGTCCGTGGTGCGCGCAGTCTCGTCGGCGAGCACGTAGGCGGCGTGGTTCGGATAGCCGAGCAGCGCCGCACGGCGGGCGCGCAGCGCGACGATCTGCGCGATCACCGCCTTGTTGTCGTAGTCGTTGCCGTTGTTGCCGCGGCTGATCGAGGCCTTGAAGATGCGCTCGCGCAGCGCGCGGTTGGTGAGGCTGGTCAGCGGCGGCTGGCCGGTGGTGTTCATCAGCGTGATGACGAACTTGCCGTCGAGGCCGCGCGCCTTGGCGGCCTCGGCCGCGGCGGCGATCTCCTCGCCGCTGAGGCCGTCGAGCTCGGCGCGCGTGTCGACCACCACCGCCGAGGCGTTGGTGTCCTTCAGCAGGTTCTGCTCGAACTGCGTGTCGAGCTTCGACAGCGCCTCGTTGATCTTGCGCAGCTCGTCCTTCTGCACCTCGCTCAGCTGCGCGCCGGCGCGCACGAAGTCGGTGTGGTAGCGCTCGAGCAGGCGCAGCGACTCGGCATCGAGGTCGAGCAGCCGGCGCGTGTTGTACAGCGCCTGGATGCGCGCGTAGAGGCGCGGGTTGAGGAAGATCGCGTCGCGGTGCGCGGCGAGCTGCGGCGCGAACTCGGCCTGCAGCTTTTCCAGCGTGTCGTTGGTGTTCGACGAGGTCAGGTTGAAGAACACGCTCGACACGCGCGCCAGCAGGCGGCCGCTCTTCTCGAGCGCGACGATGGTGTTGTCGAAACCCGGCGCTTCAGGGCTGTTGGCGATGGCGTCGATCTCGCGGCGCTGCTCGGCCATGCCGGCGACGAAGGCCGGCGCGAAGTCAGCGTCGTGGATGCGGTCGAACGGGGGCAGCTCGTACGGCAGCGTGCTAGGCTGGAAAAAAGGATTGTCGGCGGTCATGGTGTCGGTGGTCGCGGCGTAGGCGCCGGACGCGAACATCAGGCCGGCGGCCAGCGCCAGTGTAACGGGGGTTTTCATGTCGTCTCCCGAAGCGGCAGGGGGCCTGCGCGGCCCCCAAGGTGCGGATCAGCGGGCGATCGTTCCACAGCGACGCGCGCCGGGACAAGCCGGATTGTTCACCAGAACGGCATCGTCATGGCGCTTTCATGACGCTGTCGCGACAGCATCATCACGCGGTCGTAGATTACGCACCCCGTGAATCCCGCCGCCCCCCGCCTGCGTCCCACCCGTCGCCAGCTCGTCCTCTTGCTGCTGATCGCAGCCCTTTACGTCGCCGCCGTCGAATGGCTGTGCGGCTGGCAGCGCCTGTCCGAGGCCTGGTCGGCGCTGCCGTGGCGGCTGGTGCTCGCCTTCGTCGCGGCGATGCTGGCGAGCTACGCGCTGCGCGCCTGGCGCCTGTACCTCGGCGCGCGCGACGTGCTGCCCGCCGGCAGCTACGGCACGACGCTGCGCCTGCTGTGGCTGCACAACGCCGCCAACCTGCTGCTGCCGGCGCGCCTCGGCGAATTCACGCTGCCGTGGATGCTCGGCCGGCGCTTCAATGTCGCCTGGGCGCACGGCGGCGGCCTGCTGGTCTGGCTGCGCGTGCTCGATCTGCACTGCGTCGCTGCGCTGGCGCTGGCGGCGCTGGCGCTGCGCCTGCGCCACCTGCTCGGCCCGGCCTGGCTGGCGATGGCCGTCGCCGTCGCCGTGCTGCCGCTGGCGTTCTATCTGCTGCGCGCGCCGCTGGCCGCGCGTCTGGCCGCGCGGCCGCGCTGGCGCGACGCGCTGCGCGCGGTGCCGCAGGGCGTGCCGGCGCTGCTGCGCGATCTGGCGCTGACCTGGCTGGCCTGGCTGCTCAAGCTCGCGGTGTTCGCCGCCGTGCTGCACGTGCTCGCCGGCGCTCCGGCGGCTAGCGCGGTGCTCGGCGCCATCGGCGGCGACGCCAGCACGCTGCTGCCGCTGCACGCGCCGGCCGGCGCCGGCACCTTCGAGGCCGGCGTGCTGGTCGGCCTCGGCGACGGCCTGTCCGGCGACGCGCTGCGCGCCGCGATCACGCTGCACCTGCTGCTGCTCGGCAGCGCGCTCGGCGGCGCGCTGCTGGCACTGCCTGAACTGCCCATCCTGATGCAAGGCCATGATGCCGCTGCCCACTGAAACCATTGCCACTGTTCCCGGTGCGACGGCCACCGGCCGCGCGCCGAGCCTGTCGGTCGTCGTGCCGGTCTACAACGAAGAGGACAACGTGCTGCCGCTGGTCGCACGTATCCACGAAGGCCTCGCCGACTATCGCGGCCGCTGGGAGCTGCTGCTCGTCGACGACGGCAGCAGCGACCGCAGCGCCGCACGCATGGGCGAGGCGATCGCCGCCTACGGCCCGCACGTCAAGCGCATCCGTCTGGCGCGCAACAGCGGCCAGACGGCGGCGATGCAGGCCGGCATCGACCACGCCCGCGGCGAGCTGATCGCCACGCTCGACGGCGACCTGCAGAACGATCCGGCCGATATCCCGCGCATGGTCGACGAGCTGGTCGCCGGCGATCTCGACCTGCTCTGCGGCCTGCGCCTCGACCGCAAGGACGCCTGGCTGTCGCGCAAGCTGCCGTCGCGCATCGCCAACCGCCTGATCGCGCGCGTCACCGGCGTGCGCCTGCACGACTACGGCTGCAGCCTCAAGCTGATGCGCCGCGACGTCATCCGCCAGGTGCGCCTGTACGGCGAGATGCACCGCCTGATCCCGGTCTGGGTGGCGACCGTGACCGCGCCCTCGCGCATCGCCGAAACGCCGGTCCGTCACCACCCGCGCCTGCACGGGCAGTCGAAGTACGGTCTGTCGCGCACCTTCCGCGTGCTGCTCGACCTGCTGACCGCGTTCTTCTTCCTACGCTTCCAGGCGCGCCCCGGACACTTCTTCGGCGCGATCGGCCTGGTCGTCGGCGCGGTCGGCACGGTCGCGATGCTGCACCTGGCCTTCGTCAAGTTCGTGCTCGGCGAATCGATCGGCGGCCGGCCGCTGCTGCTGATCGCGATCCTGATGATGATGTTCGCGGCGCAGTTCATCACCACCGGCATCGTCGCCGAGATCATGACGCGCGTGCTGCACACGCCGCTCGCCGAACGCCACGCCAGCGCCGACCGCGCGTCCGACGCCTGGAGGGAACCGCATGCCTGAGCGCGCCTGGCTCGTCGTCTTCGCCGCGATCGGCTTCCTGCTCGGCGCCTGGCAGGTGCCGCTGTTCGATCTCGACGAAGGCGCTTTCAGCGAAGCGACGCTGGAAATGATCGACAGCGGCAACTACGTCAGCACCACGCTCAACGGCGAGCCGCGCTACGACAAGCCGATGCTGAGCTACTGGCTGCAGGCCGCCTCGGTGCACCTGCTCGGCCGCACCGAGCTGGCGTTCCGCCTGCCGTCGATCGTGTGCGCGACGCTGTGGATGTGGCTGGTCTACGGTTTCGCCCGCGAGCGCGAACGTGAACGCGGCGAGGCGCTGGTCGCCGCCGGCGCCGTCGCCTTCGGCCTGATGAGCAGCCTGATCGGCCATGCCGCGACCGCCGATGCGCTGCTCAACCTGCTGATCGCGTCCGCCGGCCTCGACATCTTCCGCTGGTACGAGCGTCAGCGCCGCACGACGCTGCTGCGCGTGTATCTGGCGATCGGTCTCGGCCTGCTCGCCAAGGGTCCGGTCGCGCTGGCGATTCCCGGCGCCGCGTCGCTGCTGTTCTTCGTCTGGCAGGGCCGCTTCGGCCTGTGGCTGCGCGCCGTGCTCGATCCGCTCGGCTGGCTGCTGATGATCACCGTCGTCGCGCCCTGGGTCGCGGCTTCGATCCACAACGACGGCGGCGCCTTCCTACGCCACTTCCTGCTCGACCACAACGTCGGCCGCTACACCGAGACGATGCAGAATCACGGCGGCCACTGGTGGTTCTACCTGGCGACGCTGCCGCTGATCGTGCTGCCGTTCACCGGCGTGCTGCGCGCCGCGTTCGCCGGCGCCTGGCACGAGAGCGAGCCGTTCGACCGTTACGCGCTGGTCTGGTTCGCGCTCGTGCTGGCGCTGTTCTCGGCCTCGGCGACGCAGCTGCCGCATTACCTGCTGTATGGCTGCACGCCGCTGTTCGTGCTGTTCGGCCGCCATCACGCGCGGGTGCGCTGGCGCCGCTCCGCCCTGCTGCCGCCGCTGCTGCTCGCCGTCGTGCTGTGCCTGCTGCCCTGGCTGCTGCCGGTGCTGGCGGCCAAGGCGCACCGCGCCTACGAGCGCGGCGTGCTCGAACTCGCGGTCGGCCAGTTCGGCGGCCACTATCTGGCCTGGGCCGGCGCCGCGCTGCTGGCGATGCTGCTGGCGTTCGCCGTCGCGCCGCGGCGCTGGCCGGCGGCGCTGCTGCTGGTCGGCGGCGTGCAGGCGGCGCTGCTCTGGGGCGTGGCCCTGCCGGCTTTCGCCGAGGCCTACCAGCGGCCGACGCAGCTCGCCGCCTACAAGGCCCGCGAGCTTGGCCTGCCGACGGTGATGTACCGAACCTACCTGCCGACCTTCAGCGTCTATCGTGGGGCACCGACGCCGCAGCGGGCGCCGCAGCCGGGCGAGCTGGCCTTCATCCGGGCCGATCGCCTGCCTACGCTCCAGAAAGAGTTTCCGCAAGCCGAACTGTCAATGGAATTTCAAATGGGCGGCGTACTCTTGATACGACGCCGTTCCTGAGTCCTCCAGCCGATGAATACCACCGACTCCCGATCGCAGGACACTCCGCTCATCGCCGGGCGCTGGCTGCTGTGGACGGCGGCCGTGTTCGCCGCCGCGGCCGCGCTGCTGCTGATCGGCGGCGGCTACGAGGCCGGCTTCTTCGCGATCAACGACGCGGCGCGCGTGGTCAGCGACGGCGAGCTGTCGCGCCTGACCCAGCTCGGCGACTCGCTGACCGCGCTGAGCCTGTTCCTGCTCTTCGCCTGGCGCTATCCGCGCGCGCTGTGGCTGGCGGTGCTCGGCGCGCTGATCGCGACCGCGCTGTCGCACGGCATCAAGCCGATCGCCCATCTGGCACGCCCGCCGGCGGTGCTCGACCTCGATCTGTTCCGCCATCTCGGCCCGCTGTGGAAGCGCGACAGCTTTCCGTCCGGGCACACGGTGACGGCCTTCGTGGTCGCCGGCGCGCTCGCCTGCGAGCTGCGCGTGACCGGCCGCGTGCTGCTGCTCGGCGCCGCGCTGCTGGTCGGCCTGAGCCGCGTCGCCGCCGGCGTGCACTGGCCGGTCGACGTCTTCGCCGGCGCCGCGCTGGGCCTGGTCTCGGTGCGTCTCGGCGGCCTGCTGGCACAGCGCTGGCACTGGGGCCTGCGCCCGTTCGGCCATCGCCTGCTGGTGCTCGCACTCGCCGGCTGCGCGATCGCCGACTTCATCCGCACGCCGTCCTATCCGGAAGCGCAGGTCGTGACGCGGCTGATCGCGGTCGCCGGTCTGGCGCTGAGCTTCTTCCATTACATCGTCCAGCCGCGCCTGCAGGCGCGCGCGCACGGCGCCCGCGCCGCCGCGCAGCCGCACTGAAGCGGCAACGCGCCCGCTGCGCAGGCGGCGGCCAGTTCAGTCCCGGTTCACCGCCAACCGCCAAGCTGCGGACACGCCCGGCCGGCGCTTTCACGCGCCGGCCGGCGACGGCAGAATGCCGCGACAAGAACAACACGGTCCGCGCCATGAACGACACACCGCCCGCGGCTTTCGATCCGCCTTCCGCGGATCTCAACACGCGCGCCCACACGCTCGGCCCCTCGCGCGGCGTGTTCGCGCGCCTCGGCATCGGCGCGCAGACGCGGCTCGAAAACTTCGTCGCCCGCGTCTCGCGGCTGCCGGATGCGCCGGTCTACGACCAGCGTGACTTCGCGTGGACGCGGACGCTGGAGGCGCACTGGCCGGCGATCCGCGCCGAGCTCGACCGGGTGCTGCAGTCGCGCGACCAGCTGCCGGCCTTCCATCAGATCCTCGACGAGGTGCGCACCATCACCAGCGACGACCGCTGGAAAACCTACTGGCTGCTCGCCGCCGGCGTCGACTGTCGCGAAAACCAGGCGCGCTGCCCGCAGACGACGGCGCTGCTGCGGCAGATTCCCGGCGTGCTGACGGCGTTCTTCTCGATCCTCGCGCCGGGCAAGAAGATTCCGCCGCACCGCGGTGCCTACAACGGCATCCTGCGCTGCCACCTGGGCCTGATCGTGCCGGAGCCGGCCGAACGGGTCGCGATCCGCGTCGGCAACCGCATCTGCCACTGGCGCGAGGGCGAGGCGCTGATCTTCGACGACAGCTTCAACCACGAAGTCTGGAACGACACCGACGGCTGGCGCGTGGTGCTGTTCATCGACTTCGCGCGGCCGCTGCGCCAGCCCTGGCACGCGCTGAACCGCCTGTTCCTCGGCATCGCCCGCTTCCTGCCGCTGCTGCGCCGCGCCAACCGCCGTCACCGCGACTGGAAGCGCGCGTTCTACGCGCCGCGCCCGTAAGCAGACCGTCCCGCCTCAGCGGGCCGCAGCCGCCGCGCCGGACGCGCGCGGCGCGTCGTCGTCGGCGGCCGCGCCCAGTTCGTGCACGACCGGCCGCAGCGTCAGCGCGATCAGCCGGTAGAAGTACGACCAGTCGAAGTGCTTGGCGTGCGACTGCTGGCCGTTCGCGGCGAGCCAGGCCGGAATCTCCTCGGGCCGGTCGTAGAGCGCCAGCGGAATGCCGGCCGCGGCGCTCTTCTGCGCGGCCAGATCGACGACCACGCGGACGATGAACCACGGCACGCCATGCTCCTCGCTGGCCAGCACCGCGGCGAAATCCTCCTGATCGACGACGAAGCGCGGCGGCGGCGGCAGGTCGAGGCGCTGCGCGGCCAGTGCCATGCGCCGCTCGATCGTGCTGCGCGCGTGATGGCTGGTGATGAACTGCGAGCCGCTCGCCGACCAGCCGTCGAGCCACAGCGCGGGCCGGTACGGCGCGACACCGTGGAAGGCGGCGACCTCGTCGCCGATCGGCGGCAATTCGAGTCCGGCGACGCTGCGGCCGATGCGCGCCAGCAGCGCCGGATCAGGCTGCAGCACCAGCCGCGCGACGCGGCCGGCGTCGGACAGCAGCGGCTGGCCGCGCATCTGCCAGCTCAGGCCGGCGAAGGTCTGCCCGCCGTCGAGCGCAAAGTCATACCAGTTGCCCTGATCGTGCTGCACGGCCGCAGCCGCGACGATCACGTCGCCGACGCGGGTCGCGCCGCCGCCGCCGGCAATGCCGACGAAGCCGAGCGCGCGCACGTTGAAGTGCTGCAGCAGCACGGTGGCGCCGATCGCGGCGTTGTCCATGTTGCCGCCGGCGACGCCGGCGACGATGTTGGCGCCGGCCCAGCGGCCGACATGGAACTCGCGGCCGACGATGCGATACACGGCGTCGATCTGCGCGTCCTCGACGATCGCCGAAATCTCCTGATAGGCCGAAGCCAGCAGCGCGATGCTCGGCGCGTCCGGCAGGCGCGCCGCATCGGGCAGGCGCACCCAGCCGCGCGCCGCGTCGAGGCCGGGATTGGCCGCGCGCAGCGCGGCGACGCTGACGCCGTGGCGCAGCGCGATGCGCGCCCAGCTGTCGCCGTCGGCGGCGCGGTACGCGATCGGCACGCCGGCCCAGGCCGGCAGCGCCGCCGAAAGCCCGAGCAGCAGCGCCAGCAGCAGACCGCCGGCCGCCCGCCGCATCACGGTTCCCGGCCGGAGCGTGCTCACAGCGGCGGCCGCGTCCAGCCGCCGCTGCGGCCTTCGATGTAGCGCGCGACGGCCAGCGCCACGTCCTCGCGCCACGGCGGCGCGACGACCTGGATGCCGATCGGCAGCCGGCCGTCGGCCGAGGCGCCGCAGCGCACGACGACGACCGGCCAGCCGGTCGAGTTGAAGACGCCGACGTCGCTGAGCATGCCGCGGTAGTCGCCGGGCACCGACGGGTCCCAGTCGATCGGCGTCGCCGGCTCGCCGGCGACCGGACACAGCAGCACGTCGTACTGCGCGAACCAGCCGAGCAGGCGCGACTTCGCCGCGTCCGACTGCTCCCAGGCTTCGACGAATTCCGAGGAGCGCAGCGGCTTGATCGCGCGGATCGACTCGTCCATCGTGCCGGACAGATGGTGCGTGCCCCACTTCTGCGCGAGCCGCTGGTACCAGGCCCAGCCGTCGCCCATCGACAGCTTGCCGCGCATCTCGTGCAGCACGGCGAGATCGGCGGTCGGGCAGTCCTGGCGCACGTCGGCCGCCACCTCGCCCAGCCAGGCGGCCGCCTGGCGGATCAGCCGCTGCGTGTCGGCGTCGACCTTCGACAGCCCGTTCTCCGGCCAGAACACGACCTTGAGCGCGGCCAGATCGACGCCGTCCGGATCGGCCCAGGCGATCGGCACGCAGGCCGCGTCGCGGAAATCCGGGCCGCTGATCAGCGGCGCGATCAGCGCGAGATCCTTGACGCGCCGCGCCAGCGGGCCGATCTGCTGCCAGGAGTCGAGCACGCCGCCGTAATCGACGATGTGGCCGGTGCGCGGCACGCGCCCGGCCGTCGTCTTGAGACCGGCGACGCCGTTGACGTGCGCCGGCAGGCGCAGCGAGCCGCCGATGTCGGAGCCGACGTCGAAGGCCGCGCCGCCGGCGGCGACGTTGGCGCCGGCGCCGCCCGAGGAGCCGGACGCGGTGCGCGTCAGGTCATAGGGATTGTGCGTCGAGCCGTACAGCATGTTGCTCGTGGTGTTGATCGCGCCGACGCCGCCGACCGTGAACTCCGGCGTGTTGGTCTTGCCGAGCAGGATCGCGCCCTGCGCGCGTAGGCGGCGGACCACGGTCGCGTCGCGCGGCGGCACGTACTGCTGGCGGCCGTAGGTGCCGCCGGTCGAGATCACGCCCTCGGTATCGAACGAATCCTTGATCGTCATCGGCACGCCGTGCAGCGCGCCGGCGAAGTCGCCGCGCGCGGCGCGCTGGTCGAGCGCGAGCGCTTCGGCGCGGGCGCGCTCGTAGCAGCTCATGACCACGGCGTTGAGGCGGTCGTCGATCGCGAGCTGGCGCGCGATGTAGGCGTCGACCACTTCCAGCGCCGACAGCTGGCGCGCGCGCAACAGGCCGGCGAGCTTGCTCGCCGACATGTAGAGGATCTCGTCGGAATCGACGTCGGCGGCGACGCGGGCGACGGCCTTGGCGCTGACCCGGCTGCTCGCCGCCAGCGCCGCGGCGCTGGCGGCGCCGCGCAGGAAGACGCGTCGCGAAACGCGGGCGGCCGAAGAGGAAATCGCGGGCATGGGCAAGGTCCGGTTCAGATCGGGGGACGGCGGTAACCGCCGGTGTAGGCTTCGATGTGGCGCAGCGCCGCGATCAGCTGGTCCTCGCGCCAGGGCCGCGCGATCAGCTGCACGCCGACCGGCAGCGCCGGCTCGCCGGCGGCGCTGCCGGCGCGCACGACACCGGCCGGCCAGCCGTTGGTGTTGTAGATGCCGAGGTAGTACGGGCTCATCCGCCGCCGCGGCACGGGCGCGGCCGCCGGCGCCGGCTTCGCCGGCGGCGGCAGCGGCAGCGGCGCCGGCCGCTCGCCGATCGGCAGCGCCGCGCGCGTGCTGGCCGGGCACAGGATCAGGTCGTACTGCTCGAACCACGCCAGCTGCTCGCTGCGCACCGCGTCGAGTTCCTCGGCGTAGCGCGTGAAATCGGCGCACGGCAGCTCGTCGCCGCTGGCCGGCGGCAGGCTCGGATACGGCGTCGCGGTGCCGGCGCGCTGCAGCAGGCTGCGCGTCAGATAGCCGCCGGCGGCGCCGCTGTAGGCGCCGCGCAGGCCGGCCAGCTCGCCCATCTTCGGCGGCATGTCCTCACGCACGCGGCAGCCGGCCTCGGCCAGCGACTGCGCGCAGCGCCGCACCAGTTCCTGGATCTCGGCGCTCGGCGGGTTCTCGCCGTTCGTCGCATAGACGGCGACGCGCAGGCCGCGCAGGTCGACGGCGTCGGCATCGCCGAGCGGCACCGGCTGCACCGCCGCGTCGCGCTGGTCGGGGCCGGCGATGATCGGCAGCAGCAGCGCCAGATCCTCGACGCGGCGCACCAGCGGACCGATGCCCTGGAAGGCGTCGTAGGCGCCGCCGTAGCCGATGATGTGACCCGTGCGCGGCACGCGGCCGTGCGTCGGCTTGAGACCGACGACGCCGCAGGCATGCGCCGGATCGCGGATCGAGCCGTAGAAGTCCGAGCCGAGATCGAAGCTCGCGCCGCCGGCAGCGACGTTGGCCGCCGAGCCGCCCGACGACGCGCCCGGCTGGTAGTCGGGATGGTAGGGATTGCGAGTGACGCCGTAGACCAGGTTGTCGGTGCCGCGCGGACCGACGCCGAGCGTGAACTCCGGCGTGTTGGTCTTGCCGAGCAGGATCGCGCCGGCGGCGCGCACGCGGGCGACGACGGTGGCGTCCTGGCCGGGGATGAAATGCGCGCGGCCGAGCGTGCCGCCGGTCGACACCAGGCCTTCCGTGTCGAACGAATCCTTGATCGTCATCGGCACGCCGTGCAGCGGCCCGAGCGGCTTGCCCCTGGCCTGCGCGGCGTCGGCCTCGCGCGCTTCGTACAGCGCGCGCTCGAAGCATCGCGCGACGACCGCGTTGAGGCGCGGATGGAGCGCCTCGATGCGGGCGATGTGCAGGCGCACCGCCTCGCTCGCCGACAGCTGGCCGGCGCGGATCAGGCCGGCGAGCTTGGTCGCCGACATGAACAGCGGATCGTCGCTGCTGTCGCTCGACACGCGGTAGCGCGGCGCGGCGGCCGGCAGCGGCGCGGCGCCGAGCAAGGCACGGCGGCTCAGCGCAGGCTTGGACGTGGCACTCAAAGCGGAGGTCTCCGGTAGCCGCCGGCGCGGCGTTCGATATGGGCCATCGCGGCGAGCACGAGCTCGTCGCGCCAGGGCTGGCCGACGACCTGGATGCCGAGCGGCAGGCCCGGATCGAGGCTCGACGTGCCGGTGCGCACGACGCCGGCCGGCCAGCCGTTGTTGTTGAACACGCCGAGATAGGAAATGCCGGCGACGCGCGGCCCCGGCGGTGGCGGCGGCAGGCGTTCGAGGTCGATCGGCAGCGCCGCGCGCGTGCCGGCCGGACAGAGGATCAGGTCGTAGCGCTCGATCCACGCGAGTTGCTCGCTGCGGATCGCATCGAGTGCTTCGGCGGCGCGCGTCAGCTCGGCGACCGGCGCTTCCTCGCCGCCGAGGTAGAGGCCCGGCGAAGCCTGGGTCGTGCCGCTGGCCGCCAGCAGGCGCCGCATCGGGTCGCTGCCGGGCGCACCGGCGTAGGCGAAACGCGCCGCCGACAGCGCCGCCATCTTCGGCGGCAGGTCCTCGACCACGCGGCAGCCGAGTTCGCGGAACCAGGCCGCGGCCTGCCGCACCAGCGCCTGGTTCTCCGGCGTCGGCGCGTTGAGGCCGTTGCTCGCGAACCAGGCGACGCGCAGGCGCGACAGCTCGACCGCGGCCGGATCGCCGAGCGGCACCGGCTCGATCGCCGCGTCCTGATGGTCGGGGCCGGCGATGATCGGCAGCAGCAGCGCCAGATCCTCGACGCGGCGCGCGATCGGGCCGATGCCCTGGAAACTGTCGTACGGCCCGCCGTAGCCGATGATGTGGCCGCTGCGCGGCACGCGACCGTGCGTCGGCTTGAGCGCGGCGAGCCCGCAGGCGTTGGCCGGTCCGCGCAGCGAGCCGCCGAAATCGGAGCCGATGTCGAAGCTCGCGCCGCCGGCGGCGACGATCGCCGCCGCGCCGCCCGACGAGGCGCCCGGCTGGTAGTCGGTGTCGTAGGGATTGCGCGTCAGGCCGTAGACCAGATTGTCGGTGCCCTTCCAGCCGCCGCCGAGCGTGAACTCCGGCGTGTTCGACTTGCCGAGCAGGATCGCGCCGGCGGCGCGCGCGCGGGCGACGACGGTGGCGTCGCGCTTCGGCACGAAACCGCGCCGACCCAGCGTGCCGGCGGTCGAGATCACGCCCTCGGTGTCGAACGAATCCTTGATCGTCATCGGCACGCCGTGCAGCGGGCCGCAGCGCGCGCCGCGCGCCAGCGCCGCATCGGCGGCCGCCGCTTCCTGCAGCGCGCGTTCGAAGCAGGTCGCGCCGAGCGCGTTGAGGCGCGGATTGACCGCTTCGAGCCGCGCGATGTGCAGACGCACGACCTCGCGCGCCGACAGCTGCCGGGCGCGGATCAGCGCGGCCAGCCGCGTCGCCGACATGAACAGCGGATCGTCGTCGCCGGGCGCCGCCGCGGCCGGCACCGCGGCCCGTGTCGCACCCGGCGCGGCGATGCCGGCGACGGCACCGCCGAGCAGCTGGCGGCGGCTCAGCCGCGACGGCGGCACAGGCGGGGTCGTCATGGCGTCTCCGCGTAGTCGAAGCTCTCGCCGGGCAGCGCCGGCGTCAGCGGCGGTGCCCGGCGGCGCTGCGTGCGCGCCTCGTAGCCGCTGGCCAGCCGGATCAGCGTCGGCTCGGCGAACGGCCGGCCGATCAGCTCGATCGAGAACGGCATGCCGTCCGGCTCGAAATAGCCGCCGGGCACCAGCACCGCCGGCAGGCCGGTATACGCATGCAGGCCGTTGCGCATCTCGCGCCGCGCCGTGCCGCCGAGGCTTTCGTCGACACCCGGCGCCGTCACCGTGCGGTACGGCAGTACCAGCGCGTCGAGGCGGTGGCGCTCCATCAGCGCGAGCAGCGCGTCGCGCAGGCGCGCCTGCTCGCGCAGCGCGGCGAGAAACGGCGGATAGCGGTCGAGCGAGCGGATCGCGGCGACCTCGCGCAGGTACGGATCGACGGCGTCGCCGCCCTTGCGCAGCATCTCGTCGAGCGAGCGCATCGGCGCACCCGGCGGCAGGCTGCGCAGATAGGCGTCGGCGGCGATGCCCTGCTCGTAGGTCGCGCTGCTGGCCGCGCCCTGCGCCTGCGGCAGATCGATGCCGCTCAGCACCGGATCGACGAGCACCGCGCCGGCCGCGGCCATGGCCTTGAGCTCGCGCTCGAACAGCGCGCGCCCGGCGGCGTGCGCCGGACCGCCGCGCACCATCTCGCGCAGCACGCCGATGCGCGCGCCGCGCAGGCCCTGCGCATCGACGTACGACGCGTACGGCCGCTCGGGCAGGCGGCCGAGACCGGCCAGCGTGCTGAGGTCATCGGGATCGAAGCCGGCGATCGCGTCGAGCACGGCGGCCGCGTCGTAGACGCTGCGCGTCATCGGCCCGGCCCGCTCCTGCACCGGCGAGTTCCACATCATGCCGCGGCGGCTGACCAGGCCGCGCGTCGGCGCGATCGCGACCACGGCATTGAGCGCCGCCGGAATCAGCAGCGAGCCGCCGGTGTCGCTGCCGAGCGCGACGCTGCCGAACCAGGCGGCGGCGGCGACGCCGGAACCGGAACTCGACGCGCCCGGATAGCGCGCGAGGTTGTACGGGCTGCGCACCGGCCCGCCGAGCGAGCTGCCGCTGCCCGACGCGCTGCCGTACCAGTCGGCGAGATTGAGCTTGGCCAGCACGATCGCGCCGGCCGCGCGCAGGCGCTCGACGACGAAAGCGTCGCGCGCCGGCTGCGAAGTCGCCATCGGCGCGAAGCCGCCGGTGGTCGGCAGATCGTGCGTGTCGAAGACGTCCTTGACCACCACGACGACGCCGTGCAGCGGCCCGCGCGGGCCCTGCCGCCGACGCTCGGCGTCGAGCGCGCGCGCCTCGTCGAGCGCGCGCGGATTGAGCGTGAGCACGGCGCCGAGCCGCGGTCCGTCGCGGTCGTAGGCGGCGATGCGCGCCTGGTACAGCTCGACCAGACGCTCCGAGCTCAGCGCGCCGGACGCGAACGCGGCGTCGAGATCGGCGACGGTCGCCGTCGACAGCTCGAAGTGCGCGGCCTCGGCCGGCGCGAACGTACCGGCCAGCAGCGCGGCGCAAAGGAATCGTGGCAGGCGCATCGGAGTCAGTAGCGGAAGCGCTCGCCGGGCAGCGGCGGCGTGTGCGTCGGCAGCGGCAGCGGCGGCCCGCCGCGCTCGTAGGCGTCGGCCACGCCGATCAGCAGCGGCTCGCTGAAGGCCGGACCGACGAAGGAGATCGAGATCGGCAGGCCGTCGCGGCTGAGGCCGGCCGGCGCGACCAGATCGGGAAAGCCGGTGATGTTGCCGATGTTGGTCAGGCCCACGCCGATCGACTTCACGCCCGGCGGCGGCGGCGGCACGCCGCGTCCGGTCAGCGGCTCGTCGGCGATGATGCGGTGCGGCGGCCGCGGCCGCGTCGGGTAGACGAGCACGTCGACGCGCTGCTGCTCGAAGACGCCGAGCACACCGTCGGCGACCATGGCGATGCCGTGCTCGCGCGCCGAACGGTAGGCGAGCGAATTCATGCCCTGCCCGCTCGTCACGCGCTTGGCGAGTCCTGCGTAGACGACCGGATACGGCGACCACGCGCCCTGCGGCGCGCGCAGCGCCAGGCCGCGTTCGGCCAGCTCGGCCAGCGTCTTCGGATAGCCCGGCGCGAGGCGGCCGAGGTAGGCGTCGAAATAGACCGCCTTCTCGGTGTCGCAGACGACCTTGACGATCGCACGGCGCGTCGCCGGATCGACGACCTGCGGCGGATAGGCGACGTCGACCAGCTCGGCGCCGAGCTTGCGCAGACGCTCGAGCGCTTGCGCGAACGCGGCGTCGACGTCGGCATCGGCGCCGCTGCCTTCGCGCAGCACGCCGATGCGCAGGCCGTCGAGCCTCTGGCGGCCGAGGAAGACACGGTAGTCGCGATGCGTCTTGCCGAGGCTGTCGGCGGTATCGGCGTCGCCGGGCTCGTAGCCGGTCATCGGCCCGAGCATCGCCGCCAGATCGCTGGCGTGGCGCGCCATCGGTCCGGCGGCGTCGTAGCTGTAGCAGGTCGGAATGATGCCGTCGCGCGACAGCAGGCCGCGCGTCGGCTTCAGGCCGTAGACGCCGCCGACCGAGGCCGGGCTGCGCAGCGAGCCGCCGGTGTCGGTGCCGAGCGCCAGCGGCGCCAGCCAGGCGGCGAGCGCCGCGCCGGAACCGCCGGACGAGCCGAGCGGCGTGAAGTCCGGATCGTAGGGATTGCGCGTCTGGCCGTGGATCGAGCTGAAGCCGGCGCCGCCGGCGGCGAAGTCGTCGAGATTGACCTTGGCGAGAATGATCGCGCCGGCCTCGCGCAGGCGGCGGATGATCGGCGCGTCGGCTTGCGGCTGCGCGCCGGCGAGCACGAACGAGCCGCCGGTGGTCGGCATCTCGGCGGTGTCGATGTTGTCCTTGACCACGACCGGAATGCCGTGCAGCGGCCCGCGCGGGCCCTTCTGCCGGCGCTCGCGATCGAGCGCGCGCGCCTCGTCGAGCGCGTGCGGATTGAGCGCAATCACCGCGTTGATGCGCGGCCCGGCCTGATCGTAGGCCTGAATGCGCTGCAGATAGAGCGAGACCAGCTGCTCGGCGCTGAGCGTGCCGGCCGCGTAGGCGGCGCCGATGTCGGCGACGCTGGCGCGCGACAGTTCGACGCTGGCGGCGCCGGCGGCGGGCGCGGCGCCGAGCAGCGCCGCGCCGAGCCACAGCGCGGCGCCGGCCGCTGCCCGCCGCGAGCGGCGCGGCGCGCTGATCGCGCGCGCCGCCGCGCCCGCGTTCAGAAGCGCCATTCGGCGCCGCCGTAGACGCCGCGCGGCAGCGCGCGATAGCCGTAGACCTGGTCGTAGCTGCGGTCGAAGAGGTTCTCGACGCGCAGCTTCAGCGTCAGCTGATCCCAGAGCTTGTAGCTGGTGTAGATACGGGCGACGAGATAGTCGTCGGCGCGGCCGGTGCTCTCGATGCTGTCGTAGGCCGCGTTGGCGCCCATGCCGACGGTCCACACCGGCAGGAGGTCGAGCGAGGTCGAGGCGTCGATCGAGTGTCGCGGACGGCGCGTCAGGCGCGCGTCGGTGGTGCTGTCGGTGGCGTCGAGGTAGGTGTAGCCGAGGCGCAGGTTCCAGATCGAGGCCGGCCGCAGCGTCACGCCCAGTTCGGCGCCCTGCGTCTCGGCCTTGGCGCGGTTGACGTACATGCCCGCGTAGGTCGTCAGATCGGTGTACTCCCAGTCGATCAGATCGCGGAAGCGATTCTGGAAGTAGGTCGCGCTGAGCGTCGCCAGGCCGTCGAACAGCGACTGGTCGACGCCGACGTCCCAGCCCTTCGACTTCTCGGGCTGGATGTCCGGATTCGGCAACTGGTTCCAGGCCGGCACGCCGTAGCGGTCCGACGAGCCCGGCGCGGCGAAGCCGGTGCCGTAGGTCGCGCGCAGCTTGGTCTTCGGCAGCACCATCCAGGCTAGGCCGGTGCGCCACGTCGTCGCGCCGCCGACGGTGTCGTAGTCGTCGCGGCGGATGCCGGCGTTGAGCGTCAGCGTGTCGGTGATCTGGTAGGTGCCGGACAGGAAGCCGGCGACGATCGTGTCGTCGCTGCTCGTCGCGTTGATGTCGTACTTGGACGATTCGTAGTTCGCGCCGGCGACCAGTTCGAGTCCGTCGAGCGCCTTCCACGCCGTCTGCCAGTCGACGACGGTGCGGCGGTTGGCGAGATCGCTCTTGCCCCAGGAATCGGTCCAGGTGTAGTCGCGCCGGTGCAGCGCCGCCGAGACGTGCGAGGTCACGCTGTCGCTGGCGCGCCACTCGGCGTAGACGGTGCCGAGATAGTTCGCCGAATCGACGACGCCGGGCGCGAAGTAGTAGCGCGAGCCGTTCGAGTGATACTCGCCGGACTGGCCGCGAAAGGTCGCGCCGATGTCCCAGTCCGGATCGAGCGCGTACGACAGGCGCGCCGAATAGTTCTGGCTGTCGTAATCGTTGTTCGGATCGTGATTGTCGGTCTGGTAGTGGTTGAACGAGGCGCTGTAGCCGAGATCGCCACTGCTGCCGGTGGTCGCCAGCGAGGCCGAGAAGGTATCGAACGAGCCGCCGGTGACCGACACGCCGCCGGCCGGCTTGGCCGAACCCTCGGCGGTGTTCATCAGGATCACGCCGCCGATCGCGGCGCTGCCGTACATCGTGCTTTGCGGGCCGCGCAGGATTTCGACGCGGTCGAAGCCGGAGAGGTCGGCGCCGCCGAGAAAGTTGTCGTAGGTCGCGGCGCGGTCGTTCATGCGCACGCCGTCGACGATGAACAGCGTGTGGTGCGGATACGCGCCGCGGATGTAGACCGCCGACTGGCCACCGACGGCGCCGGTGTTCATGACCGAGACGCCGGGCTGCTCGGCGAGCGCGCTCTTCAGATCGTCGACCTGCGCCTTCTTCATGTCGGCCAGCGAGACCACGCTGACACTGCTCGAAGTGTGGCGCGCCGACTGCGGCGTGCGCGACGCCGACACCACGATCGTGTCGATGCCATCGTCGAGCGCCGCGCCCTTGTCGGCCGCCGGCTCGACCGTCTTCGCCGGCGCCGCCGGAATGATGCCGACCGTCTTGTCGCCGACGGCGTGGAACGCGAGCGGGCTGCCGTCCAGCATCGCCGCCAGCGCCTGGCTCAGCGGCATGCGGCCCTGCACCGGCTTGCTGGTCTGTCCGTTGACCAGATCCGAGGGCATCAGGATCTGCACGCCGCTCTGCTTGGACAGCGCGATCAGCGCGCTGGTCAGCGACTGCGCCGGCACGTTGACCTCGACCGGCTTGGCCAGCACGCCTTCCTGCGCCCCGGCCACGCCCACGCCCGCCACACTCAACGCCAGCACGATACCGGCCGACGAACTCATGCTCGCCGCGCCCCGCCAGAACCTACGCATATGCCCCCCGAAAATGGATGGATGCCGAATTGGTTTTCCGGTAGCTATGACGTACGAGTCCGGCGCGGCGGCGCTCGCCGCCGCATTTTTTTTACGCTCCGGAGCGCGATCGCTGTGGCGGACACAAAAAAAGGCGCCGCGAGCGGCGCCTTTGGCAGACAAGCCTTTGTTCAGTCGCCGTGCGCGGCGCCGGCGCGCGCCTGGATCACGATGCCACTGCCCTGCTGCAGCACCTCGACCGGGAACTCGCTCGGCAGCGCGCGCAGCCATTCGTCGGTCGCGGACGTCAGCAGCGTGCCCGAGAAGCGCAGCTTGCCGACGTCGCCGTGGATGAAGACCGGACGTCGCGTGTAGCGATTGAGATCGGCGATGACGGCGCCGAGCGGCTCGTTGTTGTATTCGAGACGGCCCTCGCGCCAGCCGAGCACCGCCTGCGGGTCGACGGCACCGACCGTCGGATCCTTCTGACCCTCGTCCCAGCTGACCTGGCCGCCGGCCGAGACGACGACGGCGTCGCTTTCCGCCGGGGCAGCGGCCAGCGCCCCGGTGCGGTACACCTTGACGACGCCTTCGGTGACGGTGACGACGACCCGGTCCGCTGCGTGCCGCACGTTGAACGCCGTGCCGACCGCGCGAATGCGGACGTCGCCGGCGGCGACGATGAACGGCCGCCGCGGATTGTGCGCGACCGAGAAGAATCCCTCGCCACTGTCCAGGCTCAGATTGCGCTGCGCCTCGTCGTAGTGCACGGTCACCAGCGAGTTGGCCGCCAGCTCGACGCGCGAGCCGTCCGACAACGTCGCCGCGTGCACGGTTTCCGTGCTGGGCGCGACCACGGCATCGTCGTCGAGCAGCGACGGCTCCGACTGGTCGCGCAGCGTCCAGCCCAGGCCAAGTGCCAGCACGCAGGCGCAAGCCGCGCCGAGCACCGCGACGCGGCGGCGGCGCACGCTCAGCGGCTCGAAGAAATCGAGGGTCGTGGCGACCAGCGTGCCACGCGCGCGGCGCAGCGCGCCGGTGCGGCGCCGCGGTGCCGCCGGCCGGGCGGCGAGCAGCTCGCCATCGACGACCTCGTCGGCCAGACCGCCGCTCAGCGTCCACAGCTCGCGCACACGCTCGTAGGCCTGCTGGTTGCGCTCGTCGGCTTCGTACCACTGCACCCAGCTGACGATCTCGGCCTCGCTCGCCGATGCGTCGCGCAGGCGCTCCATCCACTCCGCCGCCGCCTCGAGGCGCTGCGCGTCGATCTGACTGTGCCGGCGGCCGTCAGGCTTCATTGAAATATCCGTTCCTTTGCTTCTGCGCTCGTCAGGCCATCCAGCCGCAGGCGGCAGTAGGCTACGACACGGCGCAGGTATTTTCTGGTCTGGCTGTCACGCAAGCCCAGCTCCTCGCCGATTTCCTCGACGCTCTTCTCCTCGATCCGCGACAGCAGGAACGCCCGGCGATAACGCTCGGGCAGCTCCAGCAGCGCCTGCCGTACGATAGCCAGATCCTCGCGCGCCGCATACAGCCGGTCGGGGCTGAGCGTATCGGTCAGCTCGTCGAGATCGTAGACCTTCTCGATCTGCTCGCCGCGAATCCGGTGCCGCAGGCGATCCTGGGCGATGTTCACCGCGGTGCGGAACAGGTATGCGCGCAGATAGCTGACCGCGCCCGGTTCGTGCAGCTGCAGCATGCGCACGTACGCTTCCTGTGCGACCTCGCGGGCCTCGGCCTCGGTGCCGAGCCGGTGCTGCAGCATCGACACCAGCGTGCGGTTGTGGCGCTCGAACAGCTCCGCCAGTTCCGATGCGCGCGGCGGCGCGTCCGCGCGCCGCTCGTCTCCCGAGGACGGCTCCTCGAGGAGGAAAACACCGTTGATAGCCATGGACTCCAGCACTGAGGATGAGGCCCCGATCTGGATAAGACGTCCGAGCGCCGGCTTGCGGCGCTCGCCAACGCAAATCAGTGGAGCGATTGCACTGGCGAATCCATAGTCAAGAATCGTGCCTTGCGCTGTGCGCATGGGCTTGCAGCGCGAGCGCGCGATCATCCGGCGCCGGCCGCGGCGAACCGCACGGCGGCGCGCGCGAAGGCTCTATTTAGGCGATAAGGAAGCGCCGCGCGCCGCGCCGGCTCAGCCCGGACAGCGCACCGCGGCGCGGTCGCGCTGCGCGGTCTCGACCACGCCGGCGATATCGGCGGCGAGCCGGGCCAGGCCGGTCTGGGCACCGTCGACCAGCGCGTCGTAGCCGGCGCCGACCGGCGCCGTGACCCGCGTCGAGCAGGTCCAGCGCGCCTTCAGCGCGCCCGGCGCGCTGACGTCGAGCACGGTCCACACCGCGTCGAGGCGCACGCTGGCGGCGAGCTGCGCATCGAGGCGCTGGACGTCGACGAGCACGCGATAGACCGGCACGCCCGGCGGCGGCGCAACCTGCGAGACGTCCTGCGCACCGAGCGCGGCCCCGAGTTCGGCGACCAGCGCACCGCGCACCTCGTCGGGCAGCGGCGCGATCCAGCGCCGCGTCTCGACCAGCGCCACTTCGCCGTTGCCCTGGCGCACGACCAGCTCCGGCTGGTTGACCTGCGCCGGCACCCGCACCGGCTGCACGTCGAGCGCGAACGCCGCCTGGCCGGCGGCGAGCGGCGCGACCGGCGTCGGCCGCACCAGCGTGTAGAAGCGCGTCGGCGCCTCGCCGCTGCAGGCGGCGACGCCGAACGCGGCGAGCGCGAGCGCGCCGAGTCCCCACCGATACCGCTGCCGTGCGCTGCGCATCACTTGCCCTCCTGCTGTCCGTCCTCGCGCGGCTCGGCGGCTTCCGGCGCGCCGAACACCATCGATTGCGGATGCCGCTTCAGATAGTCGGCGAGCTCGCGCATCGAGCGCGCCATGCGCTCGACCGAGTCGAGCGTGGCCTGCGCATTGCGCTGCAGCGGCGACTCGCCGGCGATGAAGTTCTGGTTGGCGGCGTCGACCGCCTGGCGCGCGTCGCGCAGCAGGCCGGTGGCCTCCGGCGCGAGCTTGCCGTCGAGCTGCCGGAGCAGGCTGTCGGCGCTCTGCAGCGTGCTGTTGAGATTGTGGCCGATCTCGCCGAACGGAATCTCGTCGAGCTTGTTGACGATGCTGGCGATCTGCTGCTGGATCTCCTCGAGCCCGCCGGTCACGGTCGGCAGCTCGAACGGGCTGGCCTTGGCATCGACCTTGACCGGTGCCGCCTTGCGCTCGAAGTCGAGCGAGACGTAGAGCTGGCCGGTCAGCAGATTGCCGGGCCGCAGCTGCGCACGCAGGCCGTAGCCGATCATGCGCGTGAAGAATTCGCGGCCGGCGCGCGCCTCGTCGCCGGACTGGTGGATCTGGCGCTGGAACATGCGGCCGAGACGTTCCGGGTAGATGCGCGCGTCGACCACCGCATAGAGCTTGCGCGCGTCGCGGTCGTAATCGAGCGCGGCAGCGGTGACGTTGCCGAGCACGACGCCGCGAAAGTCGATCGGCGCGCCGACCGACAGGCCGCGCATCGACTGGTTGAAGTGCATGCGGATATCCATCGCCAGGCCGTCGGCCGGCGCCAGCGCTGCGCTGCGGTCGTCGAACAGCGTGAAGCGCGCGTTCTCGTCGACCACGCGGCCGTCGTCCTCGAGCGGCGGCACCTCGAAGGCGACGCCGCCGGCGACCACCGCCGCCAGCGATTCGGTATCGAGCTTGAAGCCGGAGGCGTTGACGGTGACGTCGACGCCGCTGGCATTCCAGAAACGCGTGTTGCGGGTCACGAAACGATCGAACGGCGCGTCGACGAAGATCTCCAGCGTCACGCCGCGGCCGTCGGCGCGCAGCTGATGGCCGACCACGCGGCCGACCTGCGTGCGCCGGAAGTACAGCGGCGAGCCGATGTCGAGCGAGCCGAGGTCGCTGGCCTCCAGGTAATAGCGCCGTCCCTTCTGGTCGTTGGTGACGGGCGGCGGCACTTCGAGCCCGTCGAAATCCTTGCGCTCCTCGCGCGACGAGCCGAGATCGACGCCGATGTAGGCGCCGGACAGCAGCGTGGTCAGGCCCGACACGCCGCCGAGCCCGACGCGCGGCCGCACCACCCAGAACTTCGAGTCCTGCACGGCGATGTTGGACGCGTCGTTGCTCAGCTCGACCTTGACCAGCACGCTCTTGCGGTCCTCGGTGAGCTGGATGCGGCGCACCTGGCCGACCACCACGTCCTTGTAGCGAACCTCGGTCTTGCCGGCTTCGAGCCCTTCGGCGGTGTCGAAGCGGATCGTGATCAGCGGGCCCGAGGCGAGCCAGGCGCGGATCACCAGGATCACGCCGGCGAGCGCCGCCACCGCCGGCACCAGCCAGATCAGCGACAGGCTCCAGCGGCGTCCGCGCCGCACGTCCGGCGGCGGCAGCTCCGTTACGCCGGGCGCGGTTTCGTTCTCGTTCATGGTGCGCTCTTCACAGGCGGGTTCATCGTTCCGGCTCGTCCCAGATCAGGCGCGGATCGAAACTCATCGAGGCCAGCATCGTCAGCACGACGACCGCGCCGAACGCGATCGCGCCGGGGCCGGCGCGCACCTCGGCGATCGACTGGAAATTGACCAGCGCCACCAGCAGCGCGACGACGAAGACGTCGAGCATCGACCACTGGCCGACGAATTCGACGAGCCGGTACAGGCGCGCGCGCCCGCGACGGCGCCAGCGCGAGCGCCGCTGCGCGCTGAGCAGCAGCACGACCAGCGCCACCATCTTCAGCAGCGGCACGCAGATGCTGGCGATGAACACGATCAGCGCCAGATCCCAGGAGCCCGACAGCCACAGCACGCGCACGCCGCCGAGGATGGTGTCGTTCTCGTTGTAGACGAGGGTCGAGGTCTGCATGATCGGCAGTGCATTGGCCGGCACGTACAGCAGCATCGCGGCGATCAGGAACGCCCAGGTGCGCCGCAGGCTGTCCGGCTTGCGCGCGTGCAGCGGCGCCTCGCAGCGCGGGCAGCTGGCGCCCTCCAGGCCGGGCGCGTCGCGGCAGACGAAGCCGCAGGCGTCGCAGGGCAGCAGGCCGAGCGCGAGCGCGCTCGGCGGCTCGGCCGCGGCCGGCGCGGCGTCGCTCGCCTGACGTCCGTCGAACGCTTCGGCCCGGGCGCTCATGCGTCGAGCGCTCCGCGCGCGTCCCACAGCAGGCGCAGGTCGAAGGAGTTGATGACCGTCAGCAGGATGGTCAGGACCGCGAACGCGAAGATGCCGACCTCCGGCTTGACCGAGGCCATGCCGGCGATCTTCACGACCGACACCAGGGTGCCGAGCATGAAGACCTCGACCATGCTCCACGGCCGCATCAGGCGCAGCGCGTGCATGAGGTCGATGAAGCCGCGCGGCACGCGCCGGCGCAGCAGCGCGGCGAGCACGTAGCCGAACATCACGATCTGCGCGAGCGGAAAGAAGAACACCGTCAGCGCCGCGAGCACGGCGACCGGGCCGACGCCGGTGTCCCAGGTAGCGCGGATCGCGCCCCACAGCGTGGTGCCGCTCGACACCCCCTGCAGTTCGAGCGTGACGATCGGATAGACGTTGGCGATGACGAAGACGATCAGGCTGGTGACGGTCAGCGCCAGCATCGTCTGCAGGTCGGCGAACTGGTCGCGGTACAGCTCGGCGCCGCAGCGCAGGCACAGCGCGCGCTCGTTGCGGCCCAGCGGCCGGCGCGTGTAGACAGCATCGCAATGTTCACAGACGACGTATGGGCTGGCGTGCATCGCGTGACGGCGGGAGTCCCCGCCCGGCTTTCCCTGCGGACGTTCGCAGTCTAGAGCCTGACCGCGCGTTTGGCACCGTCGCCGAAGCCGCCTGCCGTGCTCAACCCTCGCGGTTGCGCATCCAGTCGGCGACCGGCACCAGCGCCTCATGCAGCTCGCGGGCCAGGCCCGGCTCGACGCCGCTGTCGCGCAGCGCGTCGGCCATGCAGGCCAGCCACTGGTCGCGCTCGCGGCTGGCGATCGCCACCTGCAGATGCCGCGCGCGCAGCCGCGGATGGCCGAAGCGCGCCACGTAATGCGGCTCGCCGCCGGTCCAGCCGCACAGGAACCAGTACAGCTTGTCGCGCGAACCGTCGAGGCTCGGCGGATGCAGCGCGCGCAGCTCGGCATAGGCCGGATCGCGGTCCATGCGGTCGTAGAAGGCGTCGACGAGACGGCGGATGGTCGCCTCGTCGCTGCCGAGGCGTTCATAGAAGCTGGTGATCATCGTGCGCCCATCATCGCACGCCGCTCACGATGCCGGCGCCGCGCCGCCCGCCACCGGCCCTGCCGGTGGCAGACGCTGCAGCAGGCTGTTGATCTCGTCGACGATGCGCGGCAGCGAGGTCTCCGGGTCGTAGCCGGTGTGCGCGTAGGCGACGCGGCCGTCGGCGTCGACGATGAACAGGCGCGGAATCGCTTCGACGCCGTAGCGTGCGCCGATGCGCCCGCGCGAATCGTGCGTCAGCGTCAGCTGCAGGCCGGCGAGACGGCGCAGGATCTCCTGGTAACGGGCGCGGTCCTCCTTCCAGTTGACGCCGACCACGACCAGACGCTCGCGGCCGACGACCTGCTGCAGGCGCTCGAGCAGCGTCAGCTCGCGCAGGCAGGGGCCGCACCAGGACGCCCAGAAAGTGGTCACCAGGATGCGGCCGCGGAAATCGCCGACGCGCACCGCGTGGCCGTCGCGATCGTCGCCGAGCGCGTCGGGCGGCACCTCGCCGGGCGCCGGCGCCGCGCCGGCAGCCGCCGCCGCGAGCAGCGCCGCCCCCGCCAAGGCCACGGCCAGCGCGGCCGACAGCCGGCGGCGACAACGCGGGGCACGGGACAATCCGGTCATCGGCGCAGCTTAGCCGAAGCGGCGCCGGCCGCCGCGGCGTTTGGTTATTTGCTTATAACCTTCCGTGCGGCGCCGGCGCCGGCCCGGACCCTTCCCTTAGAATCGGCACCTTGTCGCAGGACCGAGCCGCAGGAAGTTCCACGTGTCGATCGCCCCAGCCGTCATGCCGAGCCCCAACAGCGCGGCGCTCAGCCCGGCCGACATTGCCGCGCTCAACGCCCGCTATGCGGCGCTCGACTTCGAGCAGCGCATCCGCCAGCTGTACCGCGAGTTCGACGTCGACCAGGTGCTGGTCACCTCCTCGTTCGCGGCGACCTCGGCCTACTTCCTGCATCTGATCGCGACGATCGAGCCGCGCCAGAAGTTCGCGTTCATCGACACCGGCTACCACTTCCCGGAAACGCTGGCCTACCGCGACTACCTGATCGAACTGTTCAAGCTGAACGTGTTCAGCGTGCGCGCCGAGGACTGGAAGCACCAGTTCACGATCGACGACAAGACCTACGAGCGCGACCCGGACTTCTGCTGCGCGATCAACAAGGTCGAGCCGCTCGACGCGATCAAGCCGAACTACCGGATCTGGGTGTCGAGCCTGATGCGCGCCGACACCGAGCACCGCGCCCAGCTCGACATCTTCGAAATCCGCAACGGCATCGTGAAGTTCAATCCGATGATCGACGTCACGCACGAAACGCGCGACGCCTACATCCGCGAGCACGCGCTGCCGTTCCATCCGCTGGTCGCACGCGGCTACCAGTCGATCGGCTGCATCCACTGCACGGTGCCCGGCGAAGGCCGCAGCGGCCGCTGGGTCGGCAAGCCGAAGACCGAGTGCGGGCTGCATCGCTGAAGGCGGCCGCGGTACGATGCCGGCGATGAGCGAATCCGTCCGTCTCGACCAGTGGCTGTGGGCCGCGCGCTTCTTCCGCACGCGCACGCTGGCCAAGGAAGCGATCGAAGCCGGCCACGTGCGCTGCGCCGGCGAGCGCTGCAAAGTGGCCAAGGATGTGCGCGTCGGCATGTCGCTGACGGTGCGCCGTGCCGGCGACGAGTTCGAGATCGTCGTCGACGGCCTGTCGGCCCAGCGCGGCGACGCGACGGCGGCGCAGCGCCTCTATCACGAGTTGCCGGACAGCATCGTGCGCCGCGAGCAGGCGCGCACCGCCCGCCAGCTGGCCGGCCAGGCCGTCAGCAGCGAACGCCCGAGCAAGAAGGGCCGGCGCATGCTCGAACGCTTCAAGCGCAGTCTCGGCGCCGACTGATCCGGCCCGGCCAGACGACCCGAAACGCAAAGGCCCCGCCGCATCGCGACGGGGCCTCGCCGGAGGTGCGCCTTACTCGGTCGCGGTCTTCAGCCGCAGGTCGTTCTTGACGTCCTTCACGCCCTTGACATGACGCGTCACGTCGACGGCCTGGTCGATCTGCGCCGACGAGGTCACGAAGCCCGACAGCTGCACCATGCCGTTCTCGGTCTCGACGCTGATGTCGGTGGACTTCAGGCCCTTCTCGGCGAGCAGCGCCGTCTTCACCTTGGCGGTGAGCGCCGAGTCGGATACGTACTGGGACGCCTCGCTCTTCTGCGCCGGCGCGGCATGGTTCTGGGCCTGGGCCATCAGCGGCGCGGAACCGAGGGCGATCATCGTGGCGACGAACAGGGGTTTCATCTTCATGTCATCTCCTTTTCTTGCGGACGCGCAGGGCGCGTTCCGTCGCTGATCCGGATCATTCCGGACGCCCTCCATCCTCCGGGCCGGCCGTGAATTCGTCCTGAACCCAAGCTCGCGCCTTTCACCGTCCGTTCAGACTGTGCCGCGCGGCAGACGCAACGAAAAAGCCCCGCGCGAGGCGGGGCCGGTCCGAAGCGGCGCGGCGGTTTCAGCCGCGCATCGCGTCGCGCTTCTTCGCCACGGCGGCAAGCAGCTTGTCGTCAGCGTCGACGAACTGCTGCACGCCGTCGACGACCAGGCGCTCGACGATCTCGGTGAACGGCAGCTGCAGCGCGCCGATCTCGTCGAACACCTGGCGCGCTTCGCCGAGCGCGTATTCGAGCCGCGAGCGCGCCTCGCCGTGATCGCGGAAGGCATCGAGCGTCGCCGGCGGCACGGTGTTGACGGTGTCGACGCCGATCAGCTCCTCGACGTAGAGCGTGTCCCGGTACGCCGGATTCTTGGTGCCGGTGCTCGCCCACAGCAGGCGCTGCGGACGCGCGCGATGCTGCTGGGCGAGCTGCTGCCAGCGCGGCTCGCCATAGAGCGACTTGTAGTCCTGATAGGCGAGCCGGGCATTGGCGATGGCGACCTTGCCGACCAGCGTCTGCAGGCGCTCGGTGTGCACGGCGCCATCGGCGATGCGCCGCATCAGCTCGGCGTCCATCGCCGCGTCGATGCGGCTGACGAAGAAGCTGGCGACGCTGGCGACGCTGGCGGCGTCGCCGCCGCGCTGCGTCCATTGTTCGAGGCCGTCGATATAGGCGAGCGCCACGTCGCGGTAGGCCTCGCGCGAGAACAGCAGCGTGACGTTGACGTTGATGCCCTCGGCGATCAGCGTGCGCAGCGCGTCGACGCCGGCCGGCGTGCCGGGCACCTTGATCATCAGGTTGGCGCGGCCGACCGCCTGCCACAGGCGCCGCGCCTGGGCGACGGTGCCGTCGGTGTCGTGCGCCAGCCGCGGCGAGACTTCGAGGCTCACATAGCCGTCGGCGGCGCGCGTGCGGTCGTAGACCTTGCGCAGCTCGTCGGCGGCGAGGCGGATGTCCTCGATCGCGATCTGCTCGAACAGCTCGGCTGGGTCCTCGACGCCGGCCCGCACCAGCGCGCGCAGCGCTTCGTCGTATTCGCTGCTGCCGCCGATCGCCTTCTCGAAGATCGCCGGGTTCGAGGTCAGGCCGCTGATCGCGTCCTCCTCGATCATGCGCCGCAAGCCGCCGCCGCTGAGCAGATCGCGGCGGATGTAATCGAGCCAGAGCGACTGGCCCAGCGCGTGGACGGCCTGGAGGCGATTCATGGTCCTGGTGGCAGTAGTCGTGAGTGGAAAATTAGATCAGGCACAGATTACACAGATTTCACAGACGGACCGCGCGGCGAACGGCCCGCATGTCCGGCCAGGGCGGGCCGTCCGGACGCCGGGCTTCACGCGACCAGCTGCAGGCTCGCGAGCCGGGCGTAGAGACCGCCGCTGCGCGCGAGCTCGGCCGGCGTGCCGGTCTCGACGATGCGGCCGTGTTCGAGCACGACGATGCGATCGGCGCGCTGCACCGTCGCCAGGCGATGCGCGATCACCAGCGTCGTGCGGCCCTGCATCGCCGCCTCCAGGCCGCGCTGCACCAGCGCCTCGCTCTCGGCGTCGAGCGCGCTGGTCGCCTCGTCGAGCAGCAGCAGCGGCGGGTTCTTGAGGATCGCGCGGGCGATGGCGATGCGCTGGCGCTGGCCGCCGGACAGGCGCACGCCGCGTTCGCCGACGAAGGTCTTGTAGCCCTCGGGCAGGCGCGCGATGAACTCGTCGGCGAGCGCCGTGCGCGCCGCGGCGATCACGTCCTCGTCGCTGGCGCCGGGGCGGCCGTAGCGGATGTTCTCGAGCGCATCGGCCGAGAACACCACCGCCTCCTGCGGCACCACGCCGATCTGCGCGCGCAGCACGCGCGGATCGAGCTCGCGCAGGTCGACGCCGTTGAAGCGGATGCAGCCCTCGCCGACGTCGTAGAAGCGCTGCAACAGCTGGAACGCGGTGGTCTTGCCGGCGCCGCTCGGGCCGACCAGCGCGACGGTCTCGCCTTCGCGCACGTCGAGGTCGAAGTCGGCCAGCGCCGGCGTCTGCGGCCGCGACGGATAGCGGAAGCCGACGTGCTCGAAGCGGACGTGCGCGCGCTGCGTCGCCGGCAGCGGCTGCGGCTGCGGCGGCGCGGCGATCGCCGGGCGCGCCGACAGCAGCTCCATCAGGCGCTCGGTCGCGCCGGCGGCGCGCATCACGTCGCCCCAGACCTCGGCGAGCACGCCGACGCCGCCGGCGGTGATCGCCGCGTACATCACGAACGAAGCCAGCGCGCCGGCCGTCATCTGCCCGGACACCACCGCCTGCGCGCCGAGCCACAGCACGAAGACGATCGATCCGAACACGCCGGCGATGATGCCGCCGGTCAGCAGCGCGCGCATGCGCGTGCGGCGGATCGCCGACGCGAAGCTGCGCTCGACGGCGGCGTCGAAGCGCTGCCGCTCGTACGGCTCGTTGGTGTAGGCCTGCACGGTCGGGATCGCGTTGAGCACCTCGCCGGCGACCGCCGAGCTGTCGGCGATGCGGTCCTGCGATTCGCGCGACAGCTTGCGCACGCGGCGTCCGGCCCAGATCAGCGGCACGATGACGGCGGCGAGCAGCACCAGCGTGATCGCGAACAGCTTGGCGCTGGTCACCGCCAGCATCACCAGACCGCCGGCGAACTGGAAGGCGCTGCGCAGGCCCATCGACAGCGAGGAGCCGACCACCGTCTGCACCAGCGTGGTGTCGCCGGTCAGGCGCGACAGCACCTCGCCGGTCTGCGTGGTCTCGAAGTACTGCGGCGACTGTTCGAGCATGCGCCGGTAGACGGCGCTGCGCAGGTCGGCCGTGACGCGCTCGCCGATCCAGCTGACCTGATAGAAGCGCCCGGCGGTCGCCAGCGCCCACAGCACGGCGATGCCGAACAGGCCGAGGAAATGCCCGCCGATCGCCCCGCCGCCGACGAAGCCGTGGTCGATCAGGCCGCGGAACGCGAGCGGCACGACGAGGAAGGTCGCCGAACTGACGCAGAGCAGCGCGAAGGCGGCGATCAGGCGGCGGCGGTACGGGCGCAGGAACGGCAGCAGCCCGCGCAGCGCGCCGAGCCGGCGCCGCGACGCCGGCGCCACGGCGTCCTCCAGCGCGGTCGCGGCACCGCTGACGGGATCGGCGTCCGGCGCGCTCATGCGCCGTTCTCCGCGAAGATGCCGGCCGCGGCTGCGCTCCAGACGCTCCAGCGGTGGCCGCCGTCGCGCTCGCGGTAATGGCCTTCGGGCAGCAGCGGCGCGATCATCCGCGCCGCCGTCACGAAGCCGTCGTCGCGTCCGCAGACCAGCCAGACGCGGCGCGCGTCCTGCGGCCGCTGCGCCCAATCGTGGACGACGCGCCAGGCTTCGTGCGGCGGGTTGTCGGCATCGAGCTGCGCCGGCCGCGGCGCCGGCTGCCACGCCGCCGGCCCGCCCGCCGCCTGCACTTCCTCGACCAGCGCGCCGCGGCCCATGTAGGGCGCGAGCAGCAACAGGCCGTCGAGGCGTCCCGGATGCTCGCGTTCGTACAGGAGCGCGCCGAGACCGCCCAGCGAGGCGCCGACCATCCACACCTCGCGGTAGCGGCCGCGGGCCGGCTCGATGAGCGCATGCAGGCGCTCGACGAGGCGACCTTCGAAGTAATACGGCAGCGTCGCGCCGGCGAGCAGCACGTCGGCGTCCGGCCGGCCGCGCTGGATCGCCTCGACGATGCCGGACGCGCGCAGTCCGGCCAGATCGTCGGCGCGCCCCGGCAGGACCACGACCAGCATCTGCGCCGGCACGCGCGCCGGCACCTGCTGCGTCGGCATCAGCGCCGCCGGCCGGCCCGGCAGACAGGCGGCCAGGCCGAGCAGCGGCAGCGCTGCCAGCGCGACCTGCAGGCACCGCGCCAGCCTTCGTTTCATCGGCTTCTCCATAAGCGCCGCATCGTCGCCCGCGGGCATGCGCACGTCAAAGCGCCGGTTTGGCCGGCCCGGCGCCGGGCGTGATAATGGCGGACGTCCCCCGCCCGAGCGCCGAGATGAAGATCGTCGATGCCGTCACCGCCGTCGTCACCTGCGGTGACGAACTGCTGATGGTGCAACGCCAGCCGTTCCTCAAGTCCTTTCCGGGCTTCCACGCCTTCCCGGGCGGCAAGATCGACGCCGAGGACGCCGACGGCGCGCCGCTGCCGGACTTCTGCGCGGGCCACGAGCCTCGTCTGCTGCGCGGCCTGCTGCGCGAGCTGGCCGAGGAGCTGGCGCTCGACCTGACGCCGTTCGCGGCGCTGCAAGTGCGCGCGCTCGGCGTCGCGCTGACGCCGCCGACGATGCCGGTGCGCTTCAACACCTATTTCTATCTCGTCGACCTGCCGCAGCAGCCGCCACTGACAGTCGACACCCGTGAGATCGCCAGCGCCGAATGGGCGCATCCGCGCGAGTGGCTGGCGCGCTTCCGCGCCGGCGAACTGCTGCTGGCGCCGCCGACGCTGGCGGTGGTCGAGGCGCTGGCGGCCGACCCGCAGGCGACCGAGGTGCCGGGGCTCGATTTCCGCACGCGCGTCGACTACGAGCTGCCGGTGATCGAGCACGTCTACGGCGTGCGCAACATCCTGGTGCGCTCGCACACCCTGCCGCCGGCCCAGCACACCAACTGCTTCCTGCTCGGCGACGCGCAGTCGCACCGCGTGCTGGTCGACCCCTCGCCGGCCGACGCCGACGAGTTCGAGAAGCTCTGCAGCCTGGTGCCGCGCTTCGGCATCCACGAGGTGTTCCTGACGCACCACCATCCGGACCATCACCAGCAGGCGCCGGAACTGGCGCGCCGCTTCGGCGTGCCGATCGGCATGTCGGAGGACACGCACCGGCGCCTGCTCGACAAGAAGGGTCACGATTACTTCCACGATCTGGCGATCCACCACTACCGCGAGGGCGACACGCTGTGCCGCTGGCTCGACCGGCCGGTGCGCGTGCACGAGGTGCCGGGCCACGACGAGGGCCAGCTGGCGCTGATGCCGGAGAACCGCGCCTGGTGCATCGTCGGCGACCTGATCCAGGGCATCGGCACGGTCGTGATCGCCAAGCCCGAGGGCGACATGCGCAAGTACTACGCGACGCTGGAGCGGATGATCGCGCTCGCGCCGCGCGTGATCATGCCCTCGCACGGCATCGCGCTCGGTTCGGTCTACCGCCTGGAGGAAACGCTCAAGCACCGTCGCCTGCGCGAGCAGCAGGTGCTGAGCCTGTGGCGCGAGGGCCACGATCTCGAATCGATGCTCAGGCTGATCTACGCCGATCTCGATCCGCGCCTGCTCGGCCTGGCGCGGCTGAACATCGAAAGCCACCTCGACAAGCTGCGCATCGAAGGGGTGCTCGACGGCGCGACGGCCTAGGGCCGGCTAACGCCCATGGCGTCGCGCCGCGCCGGCGCTCACTTCGGGCCGAGCAGCGCCATGCGCAGCTCGACCTTGCCCTTGTTGATGTGCTCGATCTTCACCGGCACGAAGTGGCGCGACGGCGCCAGCCAGTAGCGATACGACTTCTTCGGGTTGTCGATGCGCGCGACGCGAATCGTCTCGAAGCGGCCGGCCGGCGTTTCCACCGTCTCGCGCGCCTGGATCTGGAAGCGGTAGAGACGCAGCTTGTCCTCGTCGATGAACGAGAACTCCTTTTCGGCGCCGATGCGCTCGGCATTGCCAGCCGCCCACAGGCGCACTGCCTCGCGGATCGAGAAGCGGTCGTAAGTCGGCGCCGGCGCCTTGAGCTCGACGACGTTGCCGCCGCGGATCATCCTGGCGCGCTCGCCGGCCGCATCGAAGTCGAGCGTGAAGTTGTCGTCGCTGCGCTTGTTGTTGCGATACTCGAAATGGCGCGGCTGCACGACGCCGTCGACCACGCAGAACGTGCTGCTCTCGCGCGGCGAGCCGTAGGTCCAGCGCACCAGCGCGATCGGATCGGTGGTCGAGCTGTAATCGAAGCAGCCGTCGCCGCGCGGCTTGAGCGCGATGGTGCCCTCGCCGAGCGAGATGTCGCCCCACTCGACGCTGTAGCGGTCGGCGCGCGCCGCCCAGAAAGCGGCATCGTCGGACGGCGGTGCCGGGGCCTGCGCCGCCGCGCCGCCCGCCGCCGCCAGCAGCAGCAAAGCCATCAGGTGCCGCAGACTGCCGCCTGCCCGGATCTTCATCGAAAAGCCTCCTCGACCGCGTCCATTCCGACTGGAGCCGTCAGTATGCGCCCGTGCAGTTCGACGCCGCCCGCCGTCAGCGCCAGTTCGCCGCGCGCCATCCAGGCGACCGCCTGCGGATAGATCTTCAGTTCGACTTCGGACATCACGCGGGCCGCCAGCGTCTGCGGCGTATCGTCCGCCCGCACCTTGAACTGCCCCTGAATGACGCGCGGCCCGCCGTCGAGCTCGTCGGTCACGAAGTGCACCGTCGCGCCGTGCTCGGCGTCGCCGGCGGCGAGCACGGCTTCGTGCGTATGCAGCCCCGGATGGCGCGGCAGCAGCGAGGGATGGATGTTCAGCATGCGGCCGGCGTAGGCGCCGATGAACAGCGGCGTGAGGATGCGCATGAAGCCGGCCAGCACAACGATGTCCGGCCGGTAGGCGGCCAGGCGCGAGACCAGCGCCGTGTCGTAAGCCTCGCGGCTGGCGTAATCGCGATGCGACAGCAGCTCGACGGCGATGCCGGCGCGCTGCGCGCGGGCGATGCCGCCGGCCTCGGCGCGATTGCTGAGCACGACGACGATGCGGCCGTCGATGCGGCCGTCGGCGCAGGCGTCGATCAGCGCCTGCAGGTTGCGGCCTTCGCCGGAGATGAGGACGGCGATGCGCGCCGTCATACAAGTTCCCCGCAGCGCCGGCGCAAGGTCGCCGGCGCCGGCCGTCCGCGCGCGGACGCAGCGCCGGAACCGCGGCGTCCGCCACGGGACGCGCGCACTCCGGGCTCCGCGCTCGCGCCGGACGCCGGGCGCAGCGCCTGCCGCGCCGCCTCAGGCAAAGCGGACGTCCTGCTTGCCCTTGACGATCTCGCCCATCAGGAACGGCCTGGCGCCCGACTTCTTCAGCGACTTGAGCGCCGCGTCGGCCTCCAGGCGCGGCACGACGAGGATGAAGCCGACGCCGCAGTTGAACACGCGCCACATCTCGTCCTGCTCGACGCCGCCCTGCGCCTGCAGCCAGTCGAAGATCGCCGGGCGCTGCCAGGACTGGGTGTCGACCACCGCGGCGATGCCCTTGGCGAAGCAGCGCGGCAGATTGCCGACGATGCCGCCGCCGGTGATGTGCGACATGCCGCGCACCTTGATGCCCTGTTCGAGCAGCTTGAGCACCGGCTTGACGTAGATGTGGGTCGGCGCGAGCAGCGCGTCGGCGAGCGTGCCTTTGCCGAACGGCGCGTCGAGATCGGCCTTGGCGCGCTCGAGGATCTTGCGCACCAGCGAGTAGCCGTTCGAATGCGGGCCCGACGACGGCAGGCCGATCAGCACGTCGCCGACCTTGATCTTGCTGCCGTCGATGATCTTGCTCTGCTCGGCGACCGCCACGCAGAAACCGGCGAGGTCGAAGTCGCTGCCGTGGTACATGCCCGGCATCTCGGCGGTCTCGCCGCCGACCAGCGCGCAGCCGGCCAGCTTGCAGCCCTGGGCGATGCCCTTGATGACCTGCGCGGCGTTCTTCTGGTCGAGCTTGCCGGTCGCGTAGTAATCGAGGAAGAACAGCGGCTCGGCGCCCGACACCAGCACGTCGTTGACGCACATCGCGACCAGATCCTGACCGAGGCCCTGCACGCGGCCGCTGTCGATGCCGAGGCGCAGCTTGGTGCCGACGCCGTCGGTGCCGGACACCAGTACCGGCTTCTTGTACTTCTTCGGCAGGCCGACCAGCGCGCCGAAGCCGCCGACGCCCGCCAGCACCTCGGGCCGCCGCGTCGACTTGACGATCTTCTTGATGTCGTCGACCAGCGCGTCGCCGGCGTCGATGTCGACGCCCGCGTCGCGGTAGCTCAGCCCGCTGCTCTTCTTCATTCGCTTTGCCTTGTGTGCCTGAATGGGAATGCGCCGGCCCGGAGCCGGCGCGATCCGGCTATTTTAGCGGGACGCCCCGGCGCTCCGCAGGCGTGCCGGCGATCCGCCCTACCGCCGCCCTGTATCATTTCGCCGGCCCCGCGCCTTTTCGCCCGAAGACCCGACCCGCCGATGACCCGACTCGCCCGCCTGCTGCTGCCGACCCTTTTGCTCGCCGCCGCCCTGGCCGCGCCCGTGGCCGCGCAGACCGGACCCGCGGCCGACCCGTACGAGGGCCGCGCGACGGTCGCCGACCAGAGCGCCGCCAGCCGCGACCGGGGCTTGCGCAGCGCGCTCGCCGAAGTCGTCGACCGCGTCAGCGGCCCCGGCTCGGCGTCCGGCGCGGCGGCGCCGCTGCTGGCGCGGGCCGGCCAGTTCGTGCAGCGCTACGCCTACGTCACGGACGCCGGCGCCGGCCTGCAGCTAGTCGCGCGCTTCGACCAGAACGCGGTCGACGGCCAGCTGCGCGCGCTCGGCCTGCCGGTCTGGGGCTACAGCGCGGCGCCGGCCGAGGACCTCGCGGTCAGTGTCGGCGGCGTGCGCTCGGCGTCCGATTACGCGCGCGTGCTGGCGACGCTGCGTGCCGCGTCCGGCGTGCGCAGCGTCGCCGTGCGCGGCGCCGACGCCGATCGCCTGCAGCTCGCGGTGCGCGCCGACGGTGGCGCCGCGCGCCTCGCCGGGACGCTCGCCGGCCAGCGTGCGCTGCGCGTCGAGCCCGGCGCATCCGCCGACGGCCTCGCGCTGCAGCTGGCGCACTGATGGACGGCCTCGACGACATGGATGCTTCGCTGCGCCGGCACTGGCCGTGGTATGCCGGCGCGCTGGCGGCGCTGGTGCTGCTGTGGTTCCTGACGCCGATCCTGGCGCCGTTCGTGATCGGCGCCGGCATTGCCTACCTCGGCGATCCGATCGCCGACCGTCTCGAACGGCTCGGCCTGTCGCGCGCCGCCTCGGTCAGCATCGTCTTCACGGTCTTCGTGTTCGTGCTGCTGCTGCTGCTCGTGCTGCTGGCGCCGATGCTGTACGCGCAAAGCGTCGCGCTGATCCACAACATCCCGAGCTGGATCGGCTGGATGCTCGACACCGGTCTGCCAAAGCTCGGCATCGACATCGGCACGCGGCTCGACGCCGACGGCCTGCAGCAGATCGTCAGCGAGCACTGGTCGGAAGCCGGCGACATCGTCAAATCGCTGTGGCTGCGCGTCTCCGAGTCCGGCAAGGCCTTCGTGACGATGGCCGCGAACCTGCTGATGATCCCGATCGTCAGCTTCTACCTGATGCGCGACTGGGATCGCCTCGTCGCCTGGATCGGCACGCTGATCCCGCCGCGCCTGCTGCCGCAGGCGAGCGGCTTCGCGCGCGAGGCCGACGAGGTGCTCGGCTCGTTCATCCGCGGCCAGCTGCTGGTGATGGCGGCGCTGGCGACGATTTACTCGGCCGGCCTGACGCTGGTCGGCCTCAAGCTCGGCCTGATCATCGGCGTGATCGCCGGCCTGCTCAGCTTCGTGCCCTATCTCGGTTTCGCGGTCGGCTTCGGCGCCGCGCTGATCGCGATGCTGGTGCAGTCGCACGAATGGCTGCCGCTGGTCTGGATCTGCCTGGTGTTCGGCCTCGGTCAGGTGCTCGAAAGCGCACTGCTGACGCCGATCCTGGTCGGCGACAAGATCGGCATGCATCCGGTCGCGGTGATCTTCGCGGTGATGGCCGGCGGCCAGCTGTTCGGCTTCATCGGCGTGCTCGTCGCGTTGCCGGTCTCCGCGGTCATCGCCGTGGCGCTGCGCCACGCCAAGGCGCAGTGGCTGCTGAGCCCGCTGTACCGGCTCGGCGCGCCGGCCGCGGCGCAGCCCGAAGCGCAGCCCGCGGCGCCGGCCGCCGACGAGCGCCAGCCACCGGCATGAGAGGCCGCCAGTTGCCGCTCGCCGTGCAGCTGCGCGACACGGCGAGCTTTTCGAGCTATTGGGCCGGCAGCAACGCCGAGACGGTCGCCGCGCTGCGCGCCCTGCGCCACCCGACGCTGCTCTACGGCCCGGCCGGTTCGGGCCGCACGCACCTGCTGCAGGCGCTGTGCCGCGAGCAGGGCGGCGCCTATCTGCCGCTCGCCGACCTCCGCGCCTACGGCCCCGAGGCGCTCGACGGCTTCGACGCCAGTCCGCTGCTGTGCCTCGACGATCTCGACGCGGTCGGCGGCGAACGCGACTGGGCGCTGGCGCTGCTGCGCCTGATCGATCGCCGCCGCGCCGCCGCGCAGCCGTTCGTGTTCTCGGCGCTGGCGCCGCCCGAGCATCTGGCGCTGGCCCTGCCCGATCTGCGCACGCGGCTCGCCGCCTGCGTGGTGCTCGGCCTGCTGCCGCTGAGCGACCCCGAGCGCGCCGCGCTGCTGCACGACCGCGCGCAGGCGCGCGGCCTGGCGCTGCCGGCCGAAGTCGCACGCTGGCTGCTGCAGACCCAGGGCCGCAGCAGCGGCGCGCTGGTCGAGGCGCTCGAACGCCTCGACCGCGCCTCGCTCAGCGAGAAGCGGCGGCTGACGCTGCCGTTCGTGCAGGCGGTGCTCGGCCGGCCGGGCGCCGAGCGCCGCGCCGGCGACGACAGCGGCGCCTAAGCGGCCGCGGCGGCGCCGCGCGCCTCGCGCGCGCTGATCCGCACGTACAGCACCAGTCCGACGAAATCGGCGGCCGCCAGCGCGGCCAGTCCGAACATCAGCGCGCGCGCCTGCGGCTGCGCGTAGCCATTGGCGAGCAGCAGCGCGCAATAGCCGACCAGCAGCATGCTGGCCCAGGCGTGCGTGTAGCGACGGCCGCGCAGCATGCCCGGCAGCGGCACGAACAGCAGCAGCGCCGCGGCCAGCGCCAGCGGCGAACGCAGCAGCGCCATCAGCAGCACGATCAGCGCGAGATGCGCGGCCAGCGCCAGTGCGCGCGGATAGACGCTCGGCGGACGCGGCACCGCGCTCATGCGAGCTTCACCGCGATTTCGGCGACGCGGCGGCCGAGCGCCAGGCACAGCGTTTCCTCGTCGCGCGTCAGCGGCCGCGGGTCGTGACCGACGCCGGCGTGATGGCTGGCGCCGTACGGCGTACCGCCGGCGGCCGTCGTCGACAGCGCCGCCTCGGTGTACGGCAGGCCGACGAGCAGCATGCCGTGGTGCAGCAGCGGCAGCATCATTGTCAGCAGCGTCGCTTCCTGGCCGCCGTGCAGCGAGCTGGTCGAAGTGAAGACGGCGGCCGGCTTGCCGGCGAGCGCGCCGGACAGCCATTGCGCCGAGGTGCCGTCGAGGAAGTGTTTCATCGGCGCCGCCATGTTGCCGAAGCGCGTCGGGCTGCCGAGCACGAGGCCCGCGCATTCGGCGAGATCGCGCGGCTCGGCGTACGGCGGACCGTCGTCGGGCACCGCCGGCCCGCGCTGCGCGTGATCGGCCGTCACCGGCGGCACCGTGCGCAGGCGCGCCGCGGCGCCGGGCACCGACTCGACGCCGCGCGCGACCAGCCGCGCCATCTTCGCCACCGAGCCGTGGCGCGAGTAATAGAGAACGAGAACTTCCGTCATGAACCTTTCCGTCGGCGTAGGCCCGCTATTCTAGAAGCCCGCAGCGGCGCGCCGCTGCGCGGGCCGCCACCGGAGACGACGATGCACCCGAATGCGCAGACGATCGAGACCTTCTACCGCGCCTTCCAGCGCCGCGACGCGGCAGCGATGGCGGCCTGCTACCACGAGCAGGCACGCTTCTCCGACCCGGTGTTCCCCGATCTCGACGCCGGCGGCGTGCGCGCGATGTGGGCGATGCTGCTCGCCGGCGGCCAGGATCTGCGCCTGGAGTTCAGCGGCGTCGAGGCCGACGATCAGCGCGGCCGCGCGCACTGGGACGCGCGCTACACCTTCTCGGCGAGCGGGCGGCCGGTGCTGAACCGCATCGACGCCGAATTCGCGTTCCGCGACGGTCTGATCGTGCGTCATCAGGACCGCTTCGATTTCCACGCCTGGGCCGCGCAGGCGCTGGGCCTCGGCGGTCGGCTGTTCGGCGGCACTGCCTGGCTGCAACGCAAGGTGCAGGCCCGGGCCGCGCAGCGCCTCGCCGCCTGGCGCCGGCGCTGAACGCTCGCGCACGGCCGGCGCGGGGGCTTCATCATTCAGTCATCTGCAGTTAACCCGGCGTTGACAAAGCCTGTGTTGCAGTGCGGCGGTCCGTCAACGAAACCCGTCGCCATGGCTTCCCTCGCCTTCGCCTCCCGCCTGCGCATCCCGCTGTCGCGGGCCCTCGTTGCCGCGCTCGCGGTCGTCATCCTGTTCAACGGCAGCTACTGGGCGCAGGAAGGGCTGATGCTCGGCGACCTGCTGACGAGCCTCGGCCTGGTGCTGATCGGCATCGCCACCGTCGGCCGCCTGTGGTGCAACCTCTACATCGTCGGCTACAAGAACAACACGCTGCTGACCACCGGCCCGTACTCGATCTCGCGCAATCCGCTGTACTTCTTCAGCAGCCTCGGCGCGGTCGGCGTCGGTCTGACCTGCGAGAGTCTGATCGTCACGGCGACGATCGCGCTGCTGTTCGCGGCCACCTACCCGAGCGTGATCCTGGCCGAGGAAAAGCGCCTCGCCGGCCTGCATGGCCAGGCCTGGAAGGACTACGTCGCCCACGTGCCGCGCTTCTGGCCGAAGTTCGGCCAGCTGACCGAGCCGGAACGCTACACCGTGCACCCGCAGCAGTTCCGCCGTCACCTGCTCGATGCGCTGTGGTTCGTCTGGGCGGCGGCGATCGTGCAGCTGATCCAGACGCTGCACGACAGCGGCTGGCTGCCGGGCTACTGGCACGCCTTCTGAAAACCTTCAGCGCGGCCCGCCCGCGGCCGCGTCTTGGCGCACCCAGCCGATACTGAGCACATAACGCGTGCCGCGACGCACCGGCGTTACGCGCTGCAAGCAGACATCCGGCCGGAACAGCTTGACGCGCCGGCTCGTCCAGATCGGCGCACGGCATTCGAATTCGCCACCCTCGCGGGCGCGCCGCAGCACGATGTTGAGGCGATAGCGGCAACCGGCCGACACCGGATCAACGTGCGGCGGAATTTCCAAACCCGGCGGAAAGCGCGGCAGACAGCCGTCGAACGGCAGCGACCCGTGCCCCTGCACGAGCCGCATCTTGCGTAGCCGGACTGCTGCCGGCCGCGCTGCCAGCGCAGCGCCGTGGCCAGATAGCGGCGCAGCGGCAGCGATGCCATCAGCTGCGATACCAGCGCCGGTTCAGGGCGTTGACGACCAGCATCGGATAGTCCGGCTTGCCGTAGCTGCCGTTGTAGCGGCCGAGCGCGCCGATCAGGTTGCCGCGCTCCTTGTCGAGATAGAACTTGAGAATCGTGCAGCCCATGCGCAGGTTGGTGCGCGCATGGAACAGATTGTCATCCGGCTTGCCGATTTCCTTAAGCCAGAACGGCATGATCTGCATCAGGCCCTGCGCGCCGGCGCTCGACACGGCGTAGCGGTTGAAGCCGCTCTCGACCTCGATCACCGCCAGTACCAGCTCCGGCGCCAGCTTGGCGCGGCGTGCCTCGCTGTGCACGAGGCGCAGCAGTTCCAGGCGCTGGCCGGCATCCGGCATGAAGCGCTGCAGGCGGGCCGACATGTCGACCAGCCAGACCTCGGCATCGAAACGATGTTCGAAGCTGTCGGCGGCGCCGATGTTCTTCGCCAGCAGCGCGCGCAGCTCGGGCTCCGGCTCGCCGGTCGGCCCGGCGTGCACCGGCAGCGCCAGCGTCGCCGCCAGCAGTCCCGCCAGCCACGCCGCTCCGGCCGCGCTTCCCCGCCGCACGCGCGAGGCTCAGGCCGACAGGCGCTCGAGCACGGCGGCGCTGGTCGCCGCGATCATCTCGGCCTTCTCGGCGCGACGATGCTTGTACTCGAACTGCGCATTGGCGAGGCCCTTGTCGCCGATGACGACGCGGTGCGGGATGCCGATCAGCTCGGCGTCGGCGAACATCGAGCCCGGCCGGTTGCCGCGATCGTCGAGCGCGACGTCGATGCCGGCGGCGACGAGATCCTTGTACAAGCCCTCGGCCGCCTCCTTCACCGCCGCCGACTTGTCGCTGCCGATCGGGCAGATGATGACGCGGAACGGCGCGAGCGCGTCCGGCCAGACGATGCCGTTGGCGTCGTGATTCTGTTCGATCACCGCCGCCGCGAGGCGCGTCACGCCGATGCCGTAGCAGCCCATCTCCGGCGTCACCGCCTTGCCTTCGGCGTCGAGCACGCTGACGTTCATCGCCTTCGTGTACTTGGTGCCGAGCTGGAAGATGTGGCCGCCCTCGATGCCGCGGTAGAACTTGATCGTGCCGACGCCGTCCGGGCTCGGATCGCCCTCGGCGATCATGCGCAGGTCGGCGGCCTCCGGCTCGGCGCAGTCGCGGCTCCAGTTCACGCCCGCCAGGTGATGGTCGTTCTCGTTGGCGCCGCAGACGAAGTCGGCGATCTCGGCCGCCGCGTAGTCGGCGATCACCGGAATCGGGCAGCCGACCGGGCCGAGATAACCGACTTCGCAGCCGAACACCTTCAGCACATCTTCCGGCGCCGCCATCGTCAAGGGGCTGGCGATCTTCGGATGCTTGGCCGCCTTGATCTCGTTGAGCTGGTGATCGCCGCGCAGCGCGATGCCGACCAGGCCGCCGTCGGCGCCCTTGACGACCAGCAGCTTGACCTTGTCGGTCAGCGGCACGTTCATGAACTTCGAAACCTGCTCGCAGGTCTTCTGGCCCGGCGTCGCGACCTTCTCGACGCTCTTCGTTGCCGCCGCGCGCGGCGCGCCGCTCGGCCTGGTCTCCGCCGCCTCGACATTGGCCGCGTACGTGCCGCCCTGCGCGACCGCGAGCAGGTCTTCACCGGACTGCGCGAGGATGTGGAACTCCTCCGACATCGCGCCGCCGATGTTGCCGGAGTCGGCCTTCACCGGACGGAACTCGGCGCCCAGCCGCGTGAAGATGCGGATGTAGGCCTCGCGCATGTTCAGGTATTCGCGATGCAGGTCTTCCGCCGTCATGTGGAACGAGTACGCGTCCTTCATCAGGAACTCGCGCGAGCGCATCACGCCGAAGCGCGGCCGGCGCTCGTCACGGAACTTGGTCTGGATCTGATAGAAGTTGACCGGCAGCTGGCGGTAGCTGCGGAAGTCCTGGCGGAAGTGATGGCAGATCACTTCCTCGTGCGTGGGACCGAGGCAGAAATCGTTCTGGTGACGATCCTTGAAGCGCAGCATCTCGGCGCCCATCTGCTCCCAGCGTCCCGACTCCTGCCACAGCTCGGCCGGCTGCACCGACGGCATCAGCAGTTCGAGCGCGCCGGCGCGATTCATCTCCTCGCGCACGATCGCCGCGATCTTGGTCAGCGTGCGCAGACCGATCGGCAGCCAGGTGTACAGGCCGCTGCCGAGCTGGCGGATATAGCCCGCGCGCAGCATCAGCTGATGGCTGACGACCTGCGCGTCGGCCGGCGTCTCTTTGGTCGTGGACAGCGGGAATTGCGAAAGGCGCATGGCGAAATCGTTCGTGTACGGAAGGCGCGGATTGTACCTGCGGGCGCGCCGCCCGGCGCCACATCGCGAACGTACGGACGCTCCGGCACGACGGTCGTACGCGGCACGTCGTGCCCTGCGCGATGCGAGCCGCGGCGCGCACGTGATGCAGCGCTGCGCGCGAGGACTTTGCTTACGTCGCGGCGATACGATAGCTTTCGCTCGCTGTGTGGTGTTGCGAACGCGCGGACTCGACGTTGTGCGGTATCGGCGGCGAAATCGGAGCGGTCGGCATGCACTCAAACAGGACGTTCTGAAGACCACAGTTGCACAACATTCGAGGGAGTTCATCGATGGGTACCGAAACCACGCCGGGACCGGCGAAAGCCGCGCCGACCATGACCGAACCGGCGAAGCCGGCGAAGAAGGTCGCCAAGAAGGCGAAGAAGGTGGCCAAGAAGGCCGTGAAGAAGGTCGCCAAGAAGGCTGCCGCAAAGAAGGCTGCCGCCAAGAAGCCGGCGGCGAAGAAGGTCGCCAAGAAGGCCGTGAAGAAGGTGGCCAAGAAGGCGGCGAAGAAGGTCGCCAAGAAGGCCGCCGCCAAGAAGCCGGCTGCGAAGAAGGCGACGGCGAAGAAGGCCGTGAAGAAGGTGGCCAAGAAGGCCGCCAAGAAGGCGAAGAAGAAGTAAGCGCGCTACGGCGTCGCCTCAAGCGGCGGACCCTCGGGGTCCGCCGCTTTTTTTGTATGCGCCACATGGCATGTGCGCATGTCGATCGGCCGCGGCACCACGGCGGCGTCGGCGACGTGCCAGGCCGAGCGGCAGGCCAGACGCGCGGCGATCGTCGCCGGATCGCGCTGCTCGAGCGCCAGCGGCCACAGGCGCGCGACGCCGTCGCGGCCGCTGCTGAAGATCGCCGCACCGTCCGGCGCGAAACGCGCGCGACGCCACGGCACCAGGCCGTCGTGCGCCATGAAGGAATCCAGCAATTCGCCGCGGCGCGCATCCCAGAGCTTGACGACCCCGTCCTGGCCGGCACTCAGCAGCAAATCGCCCGACGGATCGAAGGCCACCGAATCGACCGACGCGGTGTGGCCGGCCAGCGTGCGCAGGCGGTTGTCGGCCAGACGCCAAAGGCGCGCCGAGTTCGACCAGTCGCCGAGCGCCACCTGCGTGCCCTGCGCATCGAAGGTGCCGACGTTGAAGTAGGCCGAGGACGGATCGTCGAGCCGCTGCAGGATGCGGCCGTCGGTGGCGTCGAGGATGAAGGCCCGCGCGCGCTGCGCCGTCGCCAGCAGCCGCTGGCCGTCGCCGCTGAACGCGAGCACGGTGACGTTGGCGTCGGCATCGTTGTCGATCGGCAGTTCGACCGTCCAGCGCGCGGCGCCGGCCGGCGCATCGTAGAGGCGCACGACGCCGTGCTGGCCGATCGCCAGCAGCGGCGCCACCGGCGAGAACGCCGATGCATGGACCTCGCCGGACTCGTAGCGCAGCAGCGAGGCGCCGCTCGTCGTATCCCAGAGTTGCAGGCCATCGCCTTCGATGTCGGCGGCGAGATAGCGGCCGGAAAGATCGAACTGCAGTGCGGTCGGACGCCCGCCGACCTCGGCATAGCGATGGCGCACGCGCCCCGCCGGCAGCTCGACGAGCGCGACGGCCCGCCCGTATGAACCGGTCGCGAGCAGCGACTGGTCACGGCTCAGCGCGGCGACGCTGAGCACGCCCTCGCCCTGTGCGTAGTCCCCGAGCCGGCGCAGCGGCTGGCGCTGCCAGAGCGTGCCGCCGCCACGCGCCTCGCCGACGAACAGGCGCGCACCGTCGACGCTGAACGCCGCGGCCGGCGCGACATCCGGCGGCGCCGAACCGAGTTCCACCGGCGCCAGGTCCGGCAGCGCCCAGATCACCAGCGCGCCGTCGGCGCCGCCGCTGATCAGCCGCGACGCATCCGCCGCGAAATGGAACGTGTTCGGCGCGCCGAGATGGCCGTCGAGGGTATAGGCCTCCAGCCCTGCGCGGGCGTCGAGGATCGACAGCCGCCCCTCGAGGATCTGGCCGAACTGGCGCCCATCCGGACGCAGCGACACGACGTTGCCCTTGCCGCCGAAGAATTTGCTGGCATAGAGCAAGGCGCCGTTGTGGCCGTCCCAGATGCCGGCGGCGCCGCGCGACAGGCTCAGCAGCCGCGAACCGTCGTTGCTGAAGATCAGATCGGTGACCGACTTGCGATGGCCGGAACTCATCAGCACGTTGCCGGACGAGCCTTCCCAGACGCGCACCGCGCCGCCGACCGTACCGGCGGCGAGCAGCGCGCAGCCGGCGGTCGACGCCAGCATGGTCGGCCGCTCGCGCAGACCTTCATAGCGACGGCGCGGCGCGGCATCGGCGAGGCCGCGCAGTTCGATGAGGCCGTCCTCGCGCGCGGCGAGCAGCAGGTTGGCGTCGCGGCAGAAACGCACGGCGCTGTAGCGGCCTGCGATGCGGCGCTCGGCGCCGCCCGGCGCGGCGATCGTGATCGCCCCGTCCGGCGCGACGAACGCGACGTGGGCGTCGTCGCTCGCCACCGGCGGCAGCACGATGCCGCTGTTTTCGCCGAGCGCGTACTGCGCGAGCGCGGCGCCGCTCGCCGCGTCGTAGAGGCGCAGACGATGCTGCGGCGCATCGCCGTGATGGCTGTCGATCCAGATCAGCCCGCCGCGCGCGCTGTAGGCCGACAGCCAGCTGCGCATCGCTCCCAGCGGCACCTCGTAGCGACGCGCGCCGCTGCGCGCGTCGTAGCCGCGCAGCACGCGATCGAGGCCGACGGCGAAGGCGCGGCTGCCGTCGGGCGACAGGCCGACGTCGATCGGCGGCGACGGCGTGTCGATGCGCAGCTGCTGCGCGTCGACCACCCGCATCGCCCGGCCCAGCAGATAGCGCAGTGCCGGCGTGTCGACGCCGAGCGTGTAGACCTCGTTGAGCAGCGCCGCGGCGCGTGCCTCGTTGTGTGCGAGCAGTTCCTCGCGTCCGCTCTCGTAGAGGCGCGCGATGCGCGCGGTCCGCGCCTGCTCGTCGAGCGCACGCTGCTTCTCGTCCTGTTGCCAGCGCCAGCCGGCGCCGGCGGCGGCGAGCAGGGCCAGCACGCCGACGGCGAGCGCGACCCGCTGCCGGATGCGACGCCGCCGCTCGCGACGCCGCAGTTCGTCATAGCCGACGCCCAGCATGCCGGCGATCAGCTTCAGCACCGCGCCGTCGCGACCGTCGGCCTTGGCGGCGATGTCGGCGGCGAGCGGCTCGGCCGGCTCGCCGGTCATCCGGCCTTCGGCGTCGTAGCGCTGCAGCAGCGCCGGCACGAAGCAGGCGGCGCTGTCGTCGGTCTCGTCGACCTTCAGGCACAGGATGCGCTGCTCGCGACCCAGCTTCTTGAAGGTCTCGACCTCCTGGTTGACCCAGCGCGAGCCCGCAGCGTGCCGCGAACAGACGACGATGAGATAACGCGAATCGCGCAGCGCGCGATTGACGATGCCGCCGAGATCCGCGGAGCTCGGCAGCTCGTCGCGGTCACGGAAGATTGGATTGAGGCGACGCGGGCGCGCGCCGTCGGCGCCGGCCGCGCCGACGAGGCGGCGCGGCACGCGATAGGTCTCGAGCTTGCGATGCAGCCACCGCGCCCACTGCCGGTCGTAGTGGCTGTAGCTGATGAAAGCCCAGTAACGCGCCCCCTGCTGCACCCGCCCCCCGCCTGCCGAAGCTGTCAGAGCGCATCATAATGGGGCTACAGGGAACGGCGAAACGCCAGAGATGGGGATACAGGAAACAGTCGGCATCGCCGGCGTGCCAACGCTGCCGCTGCGCGAATGGCTCGCGGCGCACCGCCGCGCCAGCGGCGGCGCACGCTGCCTGAGCGTCGGCGGTTGCGGCCACTTGCTGCTGAGCCGCAGCGAAGCCCGCCGCGCGCGCCTGCAGCTGACCCGTCACGTGCTGCCGGCCCTGCTGGGCGACGGCGCGACGCGCCTGTCGCTGTTCGTCGGCATGGCGCCCGGCGCCGACATGCTGTTCCTCGATACCGCCGCCGAATGGCTGCGCGCGCACAACATCCCGTTCGAGATGACGGCGCTGCTGCCGGTGCCGATCCCGCATCTGCTGCACGACTGGGTGCTGCGCGCGCAGGACGAACACCGCCAGATCTCGCGCGCCGGCCGGCGCCGCCTCGAAGCCGAGGCCGAGCAACTGCTGCAGTGCTGCTCGGCGGTGGTGCCGCTGTATCCGGACGACGTCGGAGCGGCGACCTTCAGCTCGCGCGCGTTCCGCCAGCACCAGTACCGGCGTCTCGCGGCGATCATCGCCCAGCACGCCGACCATCTCGTCGCGATCCTGCGCCCGTTCGCGTCGGGCGAACCCGGCGGCACGGCCGAGATCGTCGCCTGGCGCCGTACGCCGGCGCGCATCCCGTCCGAGTTGCGCCTGCACGCGGTGCACTGCGCCGAACACGGGCAGCTGCATCTGGTCGACCCGACGCGCGAGGACGCGCCGTCCGAAGGCGCGGCGCCGATCGAGGACGACGAGCTGTCCCGCGTGCTGCGCGCGGCCGAGGCGGCGCGCCGCGTCGGCAATGAGCTGTCGTGCAACGACATCGTCTATCGCGCGCTCAAGGGCGGACTGCGTTCGCGGCGGCTCGACTATCTGCGCATCCAGTCGCTGGCCAACACCGGCAATGTGCAGATGGCGCTCGACCATTACCGCAGCCTCGATCTCGGCGACGAGGAGATCGACGAGGACTGGCTCGCACTGCACGGTCGCCTGGAGAAGGACCTCGCACTCGGCGGCACCGATGCCCAGCAGTACGCGCGTGCCGCACGCGCCTACCTCGTCGCGTTCCGGCGCCACGGCGGCTACTACAGCGCGATCAACGCCGCCTCGATGCTGATGCTCGCCGGCCGCCGCAGCGAAGCGCGGCGTCTGGCGCGACAGGCGCTGCAACGGCTGGCCGCCGAACCGGCGGACGACGAGATCGCGCAGTTCTACCAGCTGGCGACGCGCGCCGAGGCGGCGCTGCTGCTCGACGAAACGGAAGCATGCCGCACGCATCTGTCCGACGCCGACCGGCTGCTGCGTGACGACATCACCCGGCGCAGCCGCACGCGCCTGCAGCTGCGCACGCTGTGCCTGCGCCTGGGTCGCGACCCGGCGCTGATCGACGCGCTGCACCTGCCGCCGGTCGTGCTGCTGCAGCGTGCCGAAACGGCGGACACCAAGCCGGCGACACCAGACCCCGTGCTGCCGACGGCGCTGCGCACGCTGGCCCGCCAGCGCGCGCTGCTGCACCTGGCGCTGTCTTCGCCGCTCGAACTGGCGCTCGGGGAGCAGCTGGCGACGCGCGGCGCGCGCCTCTACCTGACCTTGCCGGCGACGCCGGCCGAGCTGGCGCGCTACTGGCGTCGTGCCGGCAGCGGCGTCACCCATCGCCTGCAGCATCTGCTCGACGCGGCGGACGGCGTCGCCGTGCTGCGGGGCTTTCTCACCGGCGAGCAGCGCTGGGCCGGCACCGAGGCGGCCGCCGCGAGCCGCGGTCTGGCGCGCCTCGGCGCGACGCGGCTCGGCCTGCCGCTGCAGGTTCTCGACTACGCGCCGGCGCCGCGCCTGCGCTGCCGCGCCGGCAGCGACGAGGGCCTCGCGAAGCGGCCGGCCGACGGCGGCTCGGCGCAGCGGCGCATGGTCGGCCTGATCTTCGCGGACTTCGCGAGCTTCCGGCGTCTGCGCGATCCGGTCTTCCCGCGCTACTACCGCGACATCATGCAGTCGCTGGCGCGCGTGCTGGACCGCCGCGGCGGTCAGGTGCTGGTCCGTCAAACCTGGGGCGACGCACTGCACGTCGTCACCGCCGATGCCGCGAGCGCCGCGCACATCGTCGCCGACATCCAGCAGTACATCGAGAAGCGCCGCCTGCGCCACGACGGCGTGCTCGCCGATCTGGAGCTGCGCATCGCCGCGCACTACGCGCCGGCCTACGCCGGCTATGACCCGATCGAGCAGAAGGCGAGCTACTACGGCACGCAGCTGTCGTTCGCGGCGCGCATCGAACCGGTCGTGCCGCCGGGCATGATCTACGTGACCGAGGCTTTCGCCGCCCGCCTGGCGCTGGAAGCGCCGGCCGGCTTCATGCTCGACTACGCCGGCGAGGTCGATCTCGCCAAGCAGTTCGGCACCTACCGCCTCTACGCGCTGCGCCGCACCTGAACGCGCCGGCGCGACACGAGAGGCTTCAGTCGCGGATCTTCAGCACCTGTTCCTGAGCGGCGCCGCCGCTCAGGCGCCAGGCGCGCATTTCGAGCACGCCCTTGGTGTTCAGCGACACGACCAGGCTCAGCTCGCCGTCGCGCAGCTCGCTCGCCGCCGGCACCGCCGCCGCCTGCGGATGCGACCACAGCCGTGCCCACAGCGTCTCGTCGCCGGCGACCGCGTCGCGGCCCGGATGGAAGGCGCGCGGCTCGCCGCCGCGCGCACCGACCACGCCGCGAATCGCCTCGGGCGCCGCGATCTGCGCGGCATGCAGGATGCGGATCGCGAGCGGACGCGGCATCACCAGGACTTCATTCATGTGCTTCTCCCCAGGGTTTTGACGCCGCACACCGGGCACTCCGGGTCGGCGCGCATCAGGTGCGTGCGCCAGTGCCAGTGGCGCGCATCCCAGCTCAGCAGGCGGCCGGCGTCATCGCGCAGGCCGAGCAGCCATTTCATCGCCAGCAACGCCTGCAGGCTGCCGACCGTGCCGACCACCGGGCCGAGAATGCCGGCCTCCTCGCAGGTCTCGGCGGCCTCGCCCTCGTCGGCGTACAGGCAGCGGTAGCACGGGCCGCCGTGGCGCAGGTCGAACAGCGCGAGCTGCCCTTCGAAGCGGATCGCGGCCCCCGACACCAACGGCTTCTTCGCGGCGACGCAGGCGGCGTTGATCGCGTAGCGCGCCGGGAAGTTGTCGGTGCAGTCGAGCACGATGTCAGCCTCGCGCACCGCCGTCAGCCCGGCCTCGCCGGCGCGGGCCTCGACCTCGACGCCGGCATTGAGCGCATGAATCTGGGCGACGGCAGCATCGAGCTTGGCGCGGCCGACGTCGGCCTGCCGGTACAGCAGCTGCCGCTGCAGGTTGCTGAGTTCGACGCGATCGCCATCGCGATCGCAAAGCAGCAGGCGGCCGATACCGGCACCGGCGAGATACGCGGCGGCGATCGAGCCGAGGCCGCCGAGGCCGATCACCAGGACCGTCGAGTCGCGCAGCAGCTGCTGGCCATTGACGCCGACCTCGCGCAGCACCACCTGGCGGCTGTAGCGGGCGAAATCGCTCATCGTCGGCATCCTCCGGTCACGCGCTCGCGGCCTTCGAGGTCGCGGCGCGTCGCAATATCGCCGAAGCCGGCGGCGGCGAACAGGCCGCGCACCGCCTCGCCCTGGTCCCAGCCATGCTCGACGAGCAGCCAGCCGCCCGGGCGCAGGTGCAGGGCGGCGCCGCCGACGATCTCGCGCAGCGCCTGCAGGCCGTCGGCTCCGTCGCTGAGCGCCTGCAGCGGCTCGTGGCGCAGCGCCTCCAGATGCGGGTCCTGGTCGGCGATGTACGGCGGATTGGAGACGATCAGGTCGAAGCGCTCGCCCGCCAGCGGCTGCCACCAGCTGCCTTCGCGCCAGTCGACGTCGGGCCGGCCGGCACGCTGCGCGTTGCGGCGCGCGATGCGCAGCGCCGCTGCCGACACGTCGGTCGCGACGATCCGCGCGTCGCCGCGCTCGACAGCGAGCGCCAGCGCGATCGCACCGCTGCCGGTGCCGAGGTCGGCGACCGCGAACGCGCCCCGCGCCGGAATGCGCTCCAGCGCCCACTCGACCAGCAACTCGGTCTCCGGACGCGGCACCAGCACGTCCGGCGAAACCTCCAGCGTCAGACTCCAGAAACCCTGCGTGCCGCACAGATAAGCGACCGGCTCGCCGCCGCGGCGGCGCTGCAGCAGCGCGTCGAAGCGCGCGACGTCGGCCGCGTCCAGTTCATCGTGCAGGCGCGCGAACAGCTGCGCGCGCGAGCCGCCGAGCACATGTCCGAGCAGCAGCTCGGCGTCGAGGCGCGGGCTGTCGCTGCAGCCGGCGAGCGCGGCCTGCGCCTGCGTCAGGACGGCGCCGAGCTTCACGTTTCGCCGAGTTCGGCGAGCGCCTCGGCCTGTGCCTCGGCGAGCAGCGGCTGGATCACCGGATCGAGGTCGCCGGCGATGACGCGCTCGAGCTGGTACAGCGTCAGGTTGATGCGGTGATCGGTGACGCGCCCCTGCGGGAAGTTGTAGGTGCGGATGCGCTCCGAACGATCGCCCGAACCGACCAGCTTCTTGCGCTCGGCGGCGCGGCTGCTGGCGTTCTTCTCGCGTTCGGCCTCGGACAGGCGCGCCTGCAGCAAAGCCAGCGCCTTGGCCCGGTTCTTGTGCTGCGAACGCTCTTCCTGGCATTCGACGACGACACCGGTCGGCACGTGCGTGACGCGAATCGCCGACTCGGTCTTGTTGACGTGCTGGCCGCCGGCGCCGCTCGAACGGAAGGTGTCGAACTTCAGGTCGGCCGGGTTGATCGTGATCTGCGACTCCTCGACTTCCGGCAGCACCGCGACGGTCGCCGCCGAGGTATGGATGCGGCCCTGCGCCTCGGTCTCCGGCACCCGCTGCACGCGATGCGCGCCCGATTCGTACTTGAGCTGCGAGTACGCGCCGAAGCCGATGATGCGCGAGATGATCTCCTTGAAGCCGCCGTGCTCGCCCTCGCTGGCGCTGAGCACTTCGACCTGCCAGCCGCGGTTTTCTGCGTACTTCGAATACATGCGGAACAGATCGCCGGCGAAGATCGCCGCCTCGTCGCCGCCGGTGCCGGCGCGGATTTCGAGGAACACGTTGTTGTTGTCGAGCGGATCCTTCGGCACGAGGAAGGCGTGCAGCTCGTTCTCGAGCTGGCCGATGCGGTCGCGCACCTGCGGCCATTCGGCGCCGGCCATCTCGCGCAGCTCCGGATCGGGATCGGACTGCATCACCTCCAGATCGGCGAGCGCACGCGTCGCATCGCGGTGCGCGGCGAAGGTCTCGGCCAGCGGCCCGAGCTGCGCGTATTCCTGCGACAGGCGACGGAATTTCTCGTTGTCGGCGATCACGGCGGGGTCGCCGAGTTCGCGGGCGACTTCTTCGCGGCGTTCGGCCATCTGTTCAAGCTTGGCCAGCAGGGACGGTTTCATCGGTGATGCTCGTTCAGTTCGGAAAAGCCGCTCGAAGCTGGCCCGCGGCACGCACACCGCGGGCGCGCGCCGGGGCGGCTTGCCAAGCCCAGGCAAGCCGCCACCGCACCGTCGCGCTCTTCGCGGCGTTCGGCCATCGGTTCGAGCTTGGCCAGCAGGGACGGTTTCATCGGTGATGCTCGTTCAGTTCGGAAAAGCCGCTCGAAGCTGGCCCGCGGCACGCCCCCCGCGGGCGCGCGCCGGGGCGGCTTGCCAAGCCCAGGCAAGCCGCCACCGCACCGTCGCGCTCTTCGCGGCGTTCGGCCATCGGTTCGAGCTTAGCCAGCAGGGACGGTTTCATCGGTGGCAGTCGTTGGGCGCGAGCACGGGCGGCGGGCTCGGATGCGGCAGGGAAGGACGCGACAAAAGAGGCAACGCACGGCCGCTGATCGCAGGCGCCGGCGGCGACGGCGCGAAACGCGGGAGGCCCGCTAAGGCTCGTCGTCCGGCAGTTCGAACAGCTTGCGCGCGGCGTTCAGCAGCAGGGACTGCTCGACGGCGTCCGCCTTGCGCAGCACCTGCGACGGGGCGTGCAGGATCTTGTTGCTGAGCGTGTCGGCGACGAAACCCAGCACGTCCTCGACCGGCTCGCCGGCGGCGAGCTTGCGCCGGGCCTTTTCCAGCACCTCATCGCGGCTGGCGCGGGCGCGGGCGCGCAACTGCTGGATCGTGCCGCCGGCATCGCGCCCTTCGAGCCAGCGCGTGAATTCCTGGGCCTGCGTGGCGATCAGCACCTCGGCCTGACGCGCCGCCTCCTCGCGCAGCTTGAGGTTCTCGGCGATCACCGCGCGCAGGTCGTCGATCGTGTAAAGGTAAATGTCTTCGAGGCCAGCGATCTTCGGGTCGATGTCGCGCGGCACGGCGAGGTCGATCATGAACACCGGCTTGCGCCGCCGCGAGCGCACTGCCCGCGCCATGGCCTCGTACGGCAGCACGAAATCGCGCGCCGCGGTCGACGAAATCACGAGGTCGGCGTCGGGCAGGTAGTTGCCGGCGTCGTTGAGACTGATCGCATAGCCGTGCACCTCGCGCGCGAGCTTCTCGGCGCGTTCGAGCGAGCGGTTGGCGACGACGATGCGGCCGACGCCGTGCTGGTGCAGGTGCTTGGCCACCAGCTGGATCATCTCGCCGGCGCCGATCAGCAGCGCGGTCTGGCCCTTGAGATCGGTGAAGATGCGCCGCGCCATCTGCAGCGCCGCGTAGGCCACCGACACCGGGTGCGCGCCGACCTGGGTCTGCGAGCGCACCAGCTTGGCGACCGAGAATGCGTGCTGGAACAGCCGCGACAGCACCGGGCCGATCGCGCGAACCTCGCTGGCGAGTGCGTACGACTGCTTCATCTGGCCGAGGATCTGCGGCTCGCCAACGATCATCGAGTCGAGCCCGGCGGCGACGCGCAGGCTGTGCGTGACGCTGCCGAGGTCGCGGTGCGCGTAGGCGAACTTCTCGATGTAGCCCTCCGGCGCCTGACGCTCGCGCCGCCACCACTCGAGCAGCAGCGACTCGGATTCGAGGCCGGTGACGGCCATGATCTCGGTGCGATTGCAGGTCGACAGGATCGCCGCTTCGTTGACGTCCGGCAGCGCCCGCAGGCGGGTCATCGCCGCGCCGAGATCCGCCTCGGTGAAGGCAAGCCGTTCGCGCGCCTCGACGGGGGCGCGATGATGGCTGAGACCGAGCGTGACGAGGGCCATTGGCTATCGGATGCAATTTCGGGCGACATTCTACGCTACCGGCGCTGCGCCGCGACGGCCGGCGCCGGGCGGTCGCGACGGGGCGACGTGGAACCGCCGGATGCGCATAATGGTCTACAGCACCTCCCCTGCGTCCCGGTTCCCCATGCGCTTCCGCCTGCTTTCCTGCTGCCCCGCCCTCGGCCTGCTGCTCGTGGCCGGCGGCGTCCACGCCGCCGACCCGGCGCCTTCCGCCGCACCGGCGACGGCCGAGGTCGAACGCGACGCGCCGATGTCCGATGCCGAAGCGCAATTCCACGTGATGGCCGGCGAGATGGCAGCGGCGCGCCACCAGCCGCTGATCGCCGCCCGCGAGTTCCTCGCCGCGCTGCAGGCGGTCGACGACGCCGGCCTCGCCCAGCGCGCGACCGGCCTGGCGCTCGCCGGCCGCGACGAGAACCTGGCGCTGGCCGCCGCGCTGCGCTGGCTGCAGCTCGAACCGAACGCGATGGACGCCCGCGAAGTGATCGCCCGCGTCGCCCTCTCGCGTGGCGACCTGACGACGGCGAGCCAACAGTGCCAGGCGATCATCGAAGGCCACGCCGGCGGCATCGACGAAGGCTTTCGCATTGCCGCCGGCATCCTCTCGCAGGCCGACATGGCGCACGGCGACGCCGCGCTGTCGGTGATCCGCGAGCTGGCCGGTCGCTACCCGAAGAACGTCGGCGCCGCGCACGCCGTGGCGCTGGTGGCGCTGCGCTTCAACCAGCTCGACGTCGCCGAGAGCGCCTCGCTGCAGGCGCTGGCACTCGCACCGAAGAGCCGCGATGAAAAGCTGCTGCGCGTCGGCGTGCTGGTCAAGCGCGGCAAGATCGACGGGGCCAACGCCGTCATCGACACGCTGGTCAAGAAGGAAGAGAAGGCCGACGAGCTGCGCCTGGCCTATGCCAAGCTGCTGCTCGAATCGAACCAGCGCGAACCGGCGCGTACGCAGCTGCAGAAGATCCTGGCCCACACGCCGAACCAGCCGGACGCGATGTTCGCGCTCGGCGTCATGGCCGCCAACGACCAGGACGTCGACACCGCCGAGCGCTATTTCACTGCGCTGCTCGACGGCGATCGCGGCGAGGACGCGGCCCTGCAGCTCGGCCGCCTGCACGAAAGCCGCGGCGACTACGCCGGCGCGCTCGACTACTACGGCCGCGTGCAGCACGGGGCGCAGGCGCTCGACGCCGCGACGCGCCAGAGCGGCGTGCTCGCCAAGATGGGTCGCCTCGACGACGCGCGCCGTCTGCTGGCGCAGCTGCGCGATCGCTTCCCGCAGTTCGCGATACGTTTCACGCTGGCCGAATCGGAGCTGCTGCTCAATGCGCAGCGCTACGACGATGCGCTGACGCTGCTCGACGGCGCCGTGCAGGACGCGCCCGACAACGTCGACCTGCTCTACAGCCGCTCGCTGGTTTACGAACGTCTCGGCAAGATCGACGCCGCCGAGAAGGATCTGCGGGCGGCGCTGGCCGCCGATCCGGACGATGCCCGCTCGCTGAACGCGCTCGGCTACATGCTGGCAGTGCACACCCAGCGCCTCGACGAGGCGCACGATCTGGTCGGCCGCGCGCTGACGCTCGACCCCGACGATGCCGCGATCATCGACAGCATGGGCTGGGTCGAATTCAAGCGCGGCAACACCGAGCTCGCCAGCCAGCTGCTGAAGCGTGCCTTCGCCGAGTTCCCCGATCCCGAAGTCGCCGCGCATCTCGGCGAGGTGCTGTGGACGCTGGGCCGCAAGGACGAGGCGCGCAGCGTCTGGAACAAGGCCCTGCGCGACAGCCCTGAGCACCCGGTGCTGAAGGAAACCGTGCAGCGCCTGACGAAGTAGCCGGCGCCACCTCTGCCGCCGTGAGAAAGGCCCTCGTCCTGCTCAGCGCCGCGCTGCTGCTCGGCGGCTGCGCGAGCCTGCCGCCGCCGCTCGCCGACCAGACGGCCGCGGCGGCGAAGTGGCGCCAGCACTATGCGCAAGTCGCGGCGATCGAATCGTTCAGCCTGCTCGGGCGCGCCGCGTCCGGCGGCGGCGTGGGCGTCAAGGCCGATCTGCGCTGGCGCCAGTTCGACGACGGCCGTTTCGACGTGCGCCTCGCCGGCCCGTTCGGCGCCGGCGCCATCTCGATCAGTGGCACCGAACGCGAGGTCGAGATCCGCACCAAGGACGGCATCGAGTACACGGCCGACCCCGAAGGCTGGCTGCTGCAGCGCGCCGGCTGGACGTTTCCGGTGCGCGGCCTGCGCTGGTGGGCGCGCGGCCTGCCGTCACCGGAGACGCCGGCCCAGCCGCTGTTCGACGCCGACGGACGGCTCGCCGAACTGCAGCAGGGCGGCTGGACTTTCCGCTACACGGAATATCAAGATGTCGACGGTATTGCCTTGCCGCGCCGCTTCGAGGCGAGCAGCTCCGCGATCACCCTGAAGCTGATCGTCGACCGCTGGGACACTCACCCGCCGGTCGCCGGCTCTTGATACCCGCGTTCCCCACTCAACCGAACATCGGCGCGCCGTCTGCGTCGATGCGGCGATCCCCTTTCTTTATGCAAAACACTTCGCAAGGCTCCTTCACCGCAACGTTCCCCTGGCCCGCGCCGGCGAAGCTGAACCTTTTCCTGCACGTCACCGGTCGTCGCGCCGACGGCTATCACGAGCTGCAGACGCTGTTCCAGTTCCTCGATTTCGGCGACAGCCTTTACGTCACGCCGCGCGGTGACGGCACCTTCGTGCGCAGCGGCGGCCCGGAAGGCGTGAGCGAAGCCGACGATCTCGTGCTGCGCGCCGCGCGCGCGATCCGGCAGGCCTCCGGCGCCAATCTCGGTGCCGAGATCCGCGTCGAGAAGCGCATCCCGATGGGCGCCGGCCTCGGCGGCGGCTCCAGCGACGCGGCGACCACGCTGGTCGCGCTCAACCGCCTGTGGAATCTCGGTCTGCCGGCCGACGAGCTGGCGCAGATCGGCCTGTCGCTCGGCGCCGACGTGCCGGTGTTCGTGCGCGGCATCGCCGCCTGGGCCGAGGGCGTCGGTGAGCGCCTGACGCCGGTCATCGTCGACGAGCCCTGGTTCCTGATCGTGGTGCCGCCGGTCAACGTCAGCACCGCCGAGATCTTCGCCGCGCCGGAGCTGCCGCGCGCGCATCCGCGCATCGATCTGGCCGACTACCGCGCCGGGCGCGCGGGCAACGACTGCGAAGCCGTCACCGCCGCGCGCTATCCGCTGGTCGCGCAGGCGCTGGCCTGGCTGCGCACGCACGCGCCGGCGCAGATGTCGGGCACCGGCGCCGCCGTGTTCGCGGCCTTCGACACGCGCGAGCGCGCCCAGGCGGTCGCGACCAGCGCGCCGGACGGCTGGCACACGATCGTCGCACGCGGACGCAACCGTTCGCCGCTGCTCGACGCCGTCGCCCGCTCGTGACGGCGAGCCCGGTGAAATCCGTGGCCGCCGGCCGGCACGCATCCGATATAATGCGCGCCTTCCGCAAGCCGGACCCCGGCTTCGGGTTTTCACTGGGGCGTCGCCAAGTGGTAAGGCAGCGGGTTTTGATCCCGCCATTCGGTGGTTCGAGTCCATCCGCCCCAGCCAGATACGTCATGAGGCCGCAGCAGAAACCGATGTTGAACCTGGCCACCGGGCTGACATCGCTTCCGCGCGCTCTCCCGCTTCGCCGCCAAATCGGCGCAGGCCGCGTACCGCGCCCGTTCGGGCCGGATCGCGCCGTCGCCGGCCCGGTTGCGAAGCTTTTCGTTTTTTCGACACCGCTTCAATGATCCGCAGCACCACGGGAACGATCGCAGGCGCACGCATGGCCGAATCCAAGCTGATGCTCTTCTCGGGCAACGCAAACCCGAAGCTCTCTCAGGACATCGCCGGGTATCTGAAGACCTCGCTCGGACAAGCGATGGTCGGCAAGTTCTCCGACGGCGAGATCCAGATCGAGATCCTGGAAAACGTGCGTGGCAAGGACGTTTTCGTCGTGCAGCCGACCTGCGCGCCGACCAACGACAATGTCATGGAGCTGCTGATGCTGCTCGATGCGCTGAAGCGCTCGTCGGCCGGCCGCGTCACCGCGGTGATCCCGTACTTCGGCTACGCCCGCCAGGATCGCCGCCCGCGCAGCGCGCGCGTGCCGATCTCGGCCAAGGTGGTCGCCGACATGATCGGTGAATGCGGCGCCGACCGTGTGCTGACGGTCGACCTGCATGCCGACCAGATCCAGGGCTTCTTCGACATCCCAGTCGACAACGTCTACGCCAGTCCGGTGCTGCTCGGCGAGATCTGGCGCCGCAAGTACGAGAATCTGATCGTCGTCGCGCCCGACGTCGGCGGTGTGGTGCGTGCCCGCGCGGTCGCCAAGCGCCTCGACGACGCCGAGCTGGCGATCATCGACAAGCGCCGCCCGAAGCCGAACGAGTCGCGCGTGATGAACATCATCGGCGACGTCGAAGGCAAGACCTGCGTGGTCGTCGATGACCTCGTCGACACCGCCGGCACGCTGTGCAAGGCCGCCGCCGCACTGAAGGAAGAAGGCGCGATCAAGGTCGTCGCCTACGTCACGCACGCGGTGCTGTCCGGCCCGGCGATCACCAACATCAGCAACTCCGCGCTCGACGAAATGGTCGTCACCGACACCATTCCGCTGACCCCGGCCGCGCTGGCCTGCCCGAAGATCCGCCAGCTGTCGATCGGCGGCCTGCTCGCCGAAACGATCCGCCGCATCTCCGCCGAGGAATCGGTCAGCTCGCTGTACGTCGACTAAGACGCGCCCGGCGCCGTCCGCTTCGCCGCCGCGCGAAGCGGAGCGCCGGCCGAAACGGTCCGGCCGGCCCGGCGTCGGACCGGGCAATTTTTCCCCGCTTTCTGTACAATCCGCGCCCCTGCCGCCTGGTCGCGGGCGGCAGCCTATTGTTTTTTCGGAGTTCTCCATGAAAGAAAACTTTGTTGTGAATGCCGAGCCGCGCAACGATCAGGGCAAGGGTGCGAGCCGCCGCCTGCGTCGCGAGGGCAAGGTGCCGGCCATCATCTACGGCGGCGCCGATGCGCCGATCTCGGTCACCGTGTCCGGCAACGAGATGTTCAAGCATCTCAAGGTCGAGGCGTTCTACTCGCACCTGCTGACGGTGAAGATCGGTGCCGACAGCCATCAGGTCGTGCTCAAGGACCTGCAGCGCCACCCGGTCAGCGGCTATGCGATTCACGCCGACTTCCAGCGCGTGCTCGCCGACAAGCCGCTGCGCATGCACGTGCCGCTGCACTTCAAGGGCGCCGACATCGCGCCGGGCGTCAAGACCGGCGGCGGCATCGTCGAGCACCAGCTCAACCAGGTCGAAGTCGAGTGCCTGCCGGCGCTGCTGCCGGAGTTCTTCGAGGTCGACCTGTCGAACCTGAACGTCAACGAGTCGATCCACCTCTCGCAGCTGACGCTGCCGGAAGGCGTTTCCCTCGTGCAGCTCAAGCACGGCAACGACCAGTCGATCGTCGCGATCCATCTGCCGCGCTCGGCGTTCGAGGAAGAAGCTCCCGCCGCGCCGGCCGCCGAGGCTGCGGCCGCCGACGCCGGCAAGAAGGACGAGAAGAAGAAGTAACGCCGCGGGCCGCGTTCCCGCCCCCGCGCGCGGCGCGGAGGCCGGTGCCGCGCCGCAACAGCGACTTCTTCTGTCGAAGCGAAAACCGCTCGTCCGCATGGGACGGGCGGTTTTTCTTTGAACGGCTACATTCGAGCGAGGCATGTCCGCTTCCGAACTCCACGCCATCGTCGGCCTCGGCAATCCGGGCGCCGAATACGAACGGACCCGGCACAACGCCGGCTTCTGGTTCGTCGACCAGCTGGCCGACGCCGCGCGCACGCCGTTCCGCGCCGAATCGAAGTTCCATGGTCAGCTCGCGCGCATCAAGCTCGCCGGTCACGACGTGCTGCTGCTCAAGCCGGGGACCTACATGAACCGCAGCGGCCAGGCGGTACAGGCGCTCGCGCAGTTCTACAAGCTGGCCCCGACTTCGATCCTGGTCGCGCACGACGAGCTCGACCTGCCGGCGGGCACGGTGCGACTGAAGTCGGGCGGTGGCCACGGCGGCCACAACGGCCTGCGCGACATTCACAAGGCGCTCGGCGAAAGCTATCTGCGCCTGCGCATCGGCATCGGCCATCCGGGCGACAAGAGCCTGGTACTGAACTACGTGCTGGGCCGGCCGAGTCGCGACGACGACGTCGCGATCCATGACGCGCTGATCAGCGCATCGGCCGCGGTCGAAACCTGGCTGTCGCGCGGCTGGGAACGCGCGCTGACCGAGTTGCACACGGCAAAGAAATGAACCGCCCTCTCTTCGCTTGCGGCGAGAGGCTCGGGGCGACGGGGCGCAGGCCTCGCAACCCCTCCCCCTAGCCTCTTTCCCGACCGGAAAGAGGAAACCAGGACTGAAGGACTTTTATGGGCATCAAATGCGGCATCGTCGGCCTGCCGAACGTCGGCAAATCGACGCTCTTCAATGCGCTGACCAAGGCGCAGATCGCTGCCGAGAATTACCCGTTCTGCACCATCGAGCCGAACGTTGGCATCGTCGGCGTACCGGACCCGCGCCTCGATGCGCTGTCCGTCATCGTCAAGCCGCAGCGTGTGCTGCCGGCGGCGGTCGAGTTCGTCGACATCGCCGGCCTCGTCGCCGGCGCCTCGAAAGGTGAAGGCCTAGGCAACCAGTTCCTCGGCCACATCCGCGAGACCGACGCGATCGCGCACGTCACGCGCTGCTTCGACGATCCGGACGTCATTCACGTCGCCGGCAGCCCCGACCCGATCCGCGACATCGAAGTCATCAATACCGAACTCGCGCTCGCCGACCTCGACAGCGTCAGCAAGGCCGCCGACCGTGTCGCCAAGACCGCGAAGTCCGGCAACAAGGAAGCGCTCGCCAAACTTGACGTGCTCAAGCGCGTGCAGGCGCACCTCGACACCGGCGCGCCGGTACGCTCCCTCGCGCTCGATGCCGAAGAGAAGCTGCAGCTGCGCGACCTGCATCTGATCACCGCCAAGCCGGCGCTGTACATCGCCAACGTCGACGAGGCGGGCCTGAAGCAGGGCAACGCGTATCTGACGCGCGTGCAGGAATATGCGGCCAAGGAAGGCGCGCAGGTGGTCGCTGTCTGCGCCGCGATCGAAGCCGAGATCGCTCAGCTCGACGAAGCCGACAAGCTGGAGTTCCTCAAGGACCTCGGCCTTGCCGAGCCGGGCCTCAACCGCGTGATCCGCGCCGCGTACTCGCTGCTCGGCCTGCAGACCTACTTCACTGCCGGCGTGCAGGAAGTGCGCGCGTGGACGGTCAAGATCGGCGCCACCGCTCCGCAGGCGGCCGGCGTGATCCACACCGACTTCGAGAAAGGCTTCATCCGCGCCGAAGTGATCGCTTACGAGGACTTCATCCAGTACAAGGGCGAGGCCGGGGCCAAGGAAGCCGGCAAGTGGCGCCTCGAAGGCAAGGAGTACATCGTCCAGGAAGGCGACGTCATGCACTTCCGCTTCAACGTCTGAGCGCGCGAAACCCGTAGCGCGCAAACGACAAAGGCGCGGCACCGGTCATCCGGTGCCGCGCCTTTTTTGTTGCCGCGCGTTCTACGGCGGCGCCGGCGCGGCCTCGGCCTTGCGGTAGTGATAGGCGTAGTAGACGACCGGGATGACCAGCAGCGTCAACACCGTCGACACCAGCAGACCGAAGATCAGCGACACGGCGAGGCCGCCGAAGATCGGATCGTCGATGATGAAGAAGCCGCCCGCCATCGCCGCCACCGCAGTCAGCGCGATCGGTCGCGCGCGAATCGCGGCGGCATCGATCGTCGCCTGCTGCAGGGGCTTGCCCTCGCGCACTTCCTGCTCGATGAAATCGACCAGCAGGATCGAATTGCGCACGATGATGCCGGCCAGCGCGATCATGCCGATCATCGACGGCGCCGTGAACTGCTGCCCTAGCAGCGCGTGCCCCGGCATGATGCCGGCGATGGTCATCGGGATCGGCGCCATGATGATCAGCGGCAGCGTGTACGAACGGAACTGCGCGACCACCAGCAGGTAGATCAGTACCAGACCGACCGAGTACGCGATGCCCATGTCGCGGAAGGTCTCGTAGGTGACCTGCCACTCGCCGTCCCACTTCAGGCTCCAGCGGGTCGGATTGTCCGGCTGCCGCGTCAGCAGCTGCTCGATCGGTGCGCCGTCGATCGGCATCTTGCCAAGCTCGGCGGCGATCGTGCGCAGTCCGTACAGCGGGCTGTCGGTGCGACCGGCGACGTCACCGGTCACGTAAACGACCGGCAACAGATCCTTGTGGAAGATCGTCGGCTCGCGCGAGCTCGGTCGCAGCTGCACGAATTCCGACAGAGGCACCAGCGCGCCGCTCGCCGCGCGCAGGCGCAGCGCCCCGAGCACATCCGGATCAGCGCGCTCGGCCGGCGGCAGCTGCAGGCGCAGCGGCACGGCGACGCGCGCCTGCTCGTCGTGCAGCCACGACAGGTCGCGTCCGCCGACCGCGGCCGCGATCGCCGCCGTCACCTGCTGCTGGCCGATGCCGAGCTGCGCTGCGCGCACGCGATCGACCTGCGCGACCAGCTTCGGTTGCGGCGCGACGATCGAATCGTCGATGTCGACGACATCCGGCGTCGCCGCGAACACGTCGCGCACCTTGCGCGCGACGTCCTGCTGGCGCGCGTAGTCGAGGCCGTAGATCTCGGCAACCAGAGGCGCCTGCACCGGCGGGCCCGGCGGCACTTCGACGATGCTGACGGTTGCACCAAGCTTGGCACCGATCGCCGCCAGCGGCGCGCGCGCCGCCAGCGCGATCTCGTGCGATTTGCGGTGCCGCAGATGCTTGTCGAGCAGGTTGACCTGGATATCACCCTGGTAGGGCGCGCTGCGCAGGTAGTACTGGCGGACCAGGCCGTTGAAGTTGATCGGCGCGGCGGTGCCGGCGTAGATCTGGTAGTCCGTGACCTCGGGAATCGTCTGCACGTAGTCGGCCAGTGCGTCGAGCACGCGCGCGGTCTGCTCGAGCGGCGTGCCTTCCGGCATGTCGACCAGGACCTGGAACTCGCTCTTGTTGTCGAACGGCAGCATCTTGAGGATCACCGCCTTGAAGCCGACCAACGACACCGAGGCGGTGATCAGCAGCAAGAGCACGAGCAGCAGCCGCACGCGCTGGCCACGGCCGTCGCGGCCACGCAGGAACGGCGTCATCACGCGCGTGAAGAACGCACGCAGGCGCTGCGCGGTGCGGTCCTCGCCAGGGGCGTGGGCATGCTCCGTCTTCAGGAACAGGCGCCGGTACAGCCATGGCGTGAAGACGAAGGCCACCGCCAGCGAGATCAGCATGCCGGTCGAGGCGTTGATCGGAATCGGCCGCATGTACGGCCCCATCAGACCACTGACGAAGGCCATCGGCAGCAGCGCGGCGATGACGGTGAAGGTCGCCAGGATGGTCGGACCGCCAACCTCGTCGACCGCTGCCGGAATCGCGTCGGTCAGCGATTTATGGCCGAGCATCATGTGCCTGTGGATGTTCTCGACGACGACGATGGCATCGTCGACGAGGATGCCTATCGAGAAAATCAGCGCGAACAGCGACACACGGTTCAGCGTGAAGCCCCAGGCCCAGGACGCGAACAGCGTGATCGCCAGCGTCGCGACCACCGCGGTCCCGACCACGATCGCCTCGCGGCGACCGAGCGCGAACAGCACCAGCACGATCACCGAGGCGGTCGCGAAGATCAGCTTCTTGATCAGCGTCTGCGCCTTGTCCTGCGCGGTGACGCCGTAGTTGCGCGTCACGCTGACATGCACGTTGTCGGGAATGACGATGCCGCGCTGCGCGGCGAGCCGCGCCTCGAGCGCGGCGGCGACGTCGACCGCGTTCTCTCCCGGCTTCTTGCTGACGGTCAGCGTCAGCGCCGGCACGCGCGCGGCGGTGGTCGCGGCGTCGCGCGCCGGACCGCCGCCGAACTTGGCGTAGCGCGCCGGCCAGTCGGCGCCGGCGTGCACCTCAGCAACGTCGCGCAGAAATACCGGCGCGCCGTTCTTGACGCCGACCACGACCGAGGCCACGTCTTCCGGCGTCGCCAGAAAAGTTCCGGCCTGCAGCAGGGTCTCGTGATTGTCGCGCACCAGACTGCCGGCTTCGAGGCTGGTATTGGCGGCGGCCAGCGCTTTCTGTAAATCATCGATCGCCAGGCCGTAGGCGGCGAGCCGCTGCGGATCGAGCGCGATGCGCACCACGCGATCCGGGCCACCGATCGTCGTCACATTGCGCGCGCCGGGCACGCGTTGCAGCTCGTTCTCCAGCGAGCGCGCGACGCGCAGCAACGCGTCGCTGTCGACGGTCGGATCGTCGCTCCACAGCGTCGCCGCGAAGATCGGCACGTCGTCGATGCCCTTCGGCTGAATCAGCGGCGGCATCACGCCCGCGCCCTGTGGCAGGCGGTCGGCGTGCTGATAGAAGGCGTTGTAGAGACGCACGATCGCGTCGGTGCGCGGCTCACCGACGCGATAGCGTACGGTCAACAGGGCCATGCCCGGCTGCGACGCCGAGTAGATGTGCTCGACGCCGTCGATCTCGGCAACGATCTGCTCGGCCGGCCCGGTCACCAGCGACTCGACCTCCTTCGCCGACGCGCCCGGGAACGCAATGAAGACATTGGCGAAGGTAACGTTGATCTGCGGCTCTTCCTCGCGCGGCGTGACGATCACCGAGAACAGGCCGAGCAGCAGCCCGGCCAGCGCCAGCAGCGGGGTGATTTCAGTCGTCAGGAAACGCCGTGCGACGCTGCCCGATATGCCGAGGCGCCGATCTTCGCCGGGCGTCATGAGCCGTGTTCCGGAGCCAGTTGCTGCTGATAAGCCGCGGCCGCTGCGATCGGATCGGCGGCGACGCGTTCGCCGGCCGCCAGGCCGGCATAGACCGGCACACGACCGTCAGCGCCGGCCTCACCGACGCGCACATAGCGCAGGCCGACCCGCTGCTGCGCGTCGACCACGTAGACCGCATCGAGCTCGGCGCGCCGCACCAGCGCCGATTGCGGCACGGCCAGCTGCTCGCGCTCGCCGGCGGCGAAGGCGAACTTCACGAGCGTACCCGGCGCCAGGGTCTGGCCGGGCAACGCGGCGAGTACGCGGTAGCTGCGCGTCGTCTCGTTGGCGCTCGGCGGAATACGCAGCGCGCCGGCTGTCGGCGCCGAGCCGTCGGCAAGAATCACGCGCACCGTGGTCGCGCTGCGCAGTGCGGCGATCGCCTGTTGCGGGATGTCGGCGGCGACACGCAACGCATTGGGCGCCAGCACCGTGATCAGCGGACGGCCGACGCCGACCGCCTCACCAAGCTCGACCTCGCGGCGCACGACGATGCCATCGTACGGCGCACGCACTGCCGTGTAGTCGGCCTGTTCGCGCGCCTGCGTGAGCTGGCCGCGGGCCGCCTCGACGCGCGCGCGCGCGGCATCGGCATCGGCCTTGGCGCGGTCGTATTGCGCCTTGGCCACTAGCTTGCGTTCGAACAGGTCGCGGATCCGTTCGTACTGCAGCGCCGATTCGCTCGCGCGCGCTTCGGCCTCGGCGAGTGCCGCAGCAGCGCTGCCGGCCTGCGCGTGCTGCTCGGTCGCGGTCAGACGCACGAGCACATCGCCTTGCCGGACAGGGTCGCCGACATCGAACGGCAGGGCGACGATGCGCCCCGCCGTCTGCGCGGCGATCGTCGCCTGACGCTCGGCCTCGATGACCCCGTCGAAACGCAGCTCCTGCGCCGCCTGCGCGGGCGCTAGCGCAATCGTCGCCAGCGCGGCACCGGCAGGCGCCCCGACCGGGGCGGAAGTCTGCCGATCGGAACAGGCCGTCAGCGCAAGACCGACAGCCAGCCAAAGGCTGTAGCGGAGCGGCGGCTTCATCATGGCCGGCGAACTCAGTTGGACTTCGGCGCGCAGCGGAAGGCAGCGCCTTCCGGCACACCGAGCGCAGCGAGAATTTTCGCCAGCGGGCAGAAGCCGGTGAACGAGGCCTGCAGCATGTTGGCGCCGACGAAACCGGTCAGCCACAGCCAGTACGGCGAATGCAGATAGGCCAGCACCGTGCCGGCCAGCACGAAAATGCCGGCAACACGGAACACCAGGCGGTCGATACTCGTCTTCATCGCAATTTCCTCCTGACAGCATTTTTGTTGCAGCTTGCGGCGCAGCTATGCTGCGCACACTGACATCGGTCAATCCCTGCCGCAGTAGACGCCGTGCAGGGCCTCGATCACGGCCAGCGCCGGCCCGTCGGCAAGCGCGTAATAAATGGTCTGGCCTTCGCGGCGGGTGCTGACCAGCCCCTCGTCGCGCAAGCGCGCGAGATGCTGCGACAGCGCCGACTGCGACAGCCCGACGCGCGCATTGAGCTCGCCCACCGAATGCTCGCCACCGGCAAGCGCGCACAGCACCTGCAGGCGATGCGGACTGGCGAGTGCGCGCAGCAGCTGCGCCGCCTCTTCCGCGTGGGTCGCCATTTGCGCTGCCGCTTCTTCCGTTACCGCGTTCATTGGCGCTTCCGTTTCATTTAGATCTTTCTAAATTAGATTTTTCTAATATAATACTTCAAGCTGCATCGGGCAAGCCGCCACCGCTGACTCAGATCAAGGCAGTGGCGGCTCTCTTGGAACACGCTGGAGACATGCGAAGAAAGCGCATGGGCTCTGCAGGAGAAAAACATGGCTCATATCGTGGTTCTCGGTGCCGGCGTCGGCGGTATGCCGGCCGCTTACGACTTGAAGAAAACGCTCGGCGAGCATGAGGTCACGCTCGTCAATTCCAGCGAGCATTTCCAGTTCACGCCCAGCAATCCCTGGGTGACGGTCGGCTGGCGCAAGCCCGAACAGGTGATGGTGCCGATCCGCCCGAATGTCGAACGTCGTGGCATCCGCTTCGTCGCCAGCGCGGCGACCAAGCTCGAGCCCGAAGAAAACCGCCTGACGCTCGCCGATGGCACGGTGCTGACCTACGACTATCTGGTCATCACCACCGGGCCGCGCCTCGCATTCGAGGAAGTCCCGGGCCTTGGCCCCGACCAGCACAGCCAGTCGGTCTGCACGACGCCGCATGCGCTGCATGCCGCGGAAGCCTACCAAGCCTTCCTCAAGAACCCCGGGCCGGTCGTGATCGGCGCCGTACAGGGTGCGAGCTGCTTCGGACCTGCATACGAATTCGCCCTGATCGTCGACGCCGACCTGCGCAAGCGCAAGCTGCGCGACCGTGTGCCGATGACGCTGGTCACCAGCGAGCCGTACATCGGTCACATGGGCCTCGGCGGCGTCGGCGATTCCAAGGGCCTGCTCGAATCCGAGATGCGGCAGCGCCACATCAAGTGGGTCACCAACGCCAAGGTGACAGCGGTTACCGACAGTTCGGTCACTGCCATTGAGCACAACGAGCGCGGCGAAGAGCTGCGCACGCATGAGCTGCCGTCGCGCTTCACGATGTTCATTCCCGCGTTCAAGGGCGTCGACGTGGTCGCCTCGGTACCGGGCCTCTGCAATCCGCGCGGCTTCGTGCTGATCGACGAGTACCAGCGCAGCACCAAGTACCGCAACATCTTCTCGGCCGGCGTCTGCGTCGCCATCCCGCCGGTCGAGGTCACCCCGGTGCCGACTGGCGCGCCGAAGACCGGCTACATGATCGAGTCGATGGTTACCGCCATCGTCCACAACATCGACGCCGACCTGCGCGGCGAGCCGGCCGAGCACAAGGCGACGTGGAACGCGATCTGCCTGGCCGACATGGGTGACAACGGCGTCGCCTTCGTCGCACTGCCGCAGATCCCACCGCGCAACGTGACCTGGGCCAAGCGCGGCAAGTGGGTGCACCTGGCCAAGATCGCGTTCGAGAAATACTTCATCCGCAAGATGAAAACCGGTGACACCGAGCCCATATACGAGAAGTACGTGCTGGGCGCGCTGGGGATTCTGCGCCTGAAGCGACCGTCCTGACTCGGAGCCAACACCGCCATGAGCGACACCGTTCACGTCGTCTGTCCGCACTGTCACGCCGTCAATCGCCTGCCGCGTACGCGGCTCGGCGAGCATCCGAACTGCGGGCAATGCCATCAGCTACTGTTCGACGGCCATCCGGTCGAACTCGATCAGCGCAGCTTCGCGACGCACGTGGGCCGCAGTGACGTGCCGGTGGTCGTCGACTTCTGGGCGCCGTGGTGCGGCCCCTGCCGTGCCATGGCGCCGACCTTCGGCGCCGCCGCTGCCCAGCTCGAGCCAGCGGTACGGATGGCCAAGCTCAATACCGAGCAGGAACCCGGTCTGGCATCGAACTTCGGCATTCGCAGCATTCCGACGCTGGCGATCTTTCGCGGCGGGCGCGAGGTCGCGCGGCAGTCCGGCGCTCTACCGCTGCCGCAACTGCTGGCGTGGATTCGCCAGCACGCGCAATGAGGCCGCCGATGCAGAGCACGCGACACGAGGCCGAAGCTGATACTCCCTCCTTGTCCGCCGGACTTGGCCTGCGCACCCGCCTCGCGGCGGCGCTGGCGCTCGCGCTCGCCGGACTGCCGGTAGCGCATGCGTCGGAGCTCGGCGAACTGCTGCAACAGACGCTGACGCACCCGAGTATCGAAGCGCGCGCGCAGGACACCCTCGCCGCGCGCGAAGCGCTCGCCGCGCAAACCTCGCGCTACTTCGGCGGTGGCGCCGCCTATGCCGACGTGCAGCGCTACGATGAAGCGCGCTTCACGGGCGTGCTGACGTCCGCGTCGCTGGCCAATCCCCCATTCGCGCGCGACCAATATCGCTACGGCGTCAGCTACAGCCTGCCGATCGATGTGTTCGGCGCGGTCGCCGCAGCGCGCTCGCGCGCCAAGCAGGATCTCGCTGTCGCCGAACTGGCTGAACGTCAGGCCGCTCTGCTCAAGCTGCATCAGGCGACCAGCGCTTACGTCGAGCTGCAGGCCTTGCAGCGCAGGCTCGCGGCCCTGCGCGTGCAGCGTGAGCGCATTGCGCTGACCGCCGAACGCGTGCGCCGCGAGGTGGAAATCCAGCAGTCCTCGCAGCTCGATCAGCATCTGATCGAAAGCGAGCTGGCGCGTCTGCAGGCTGACGAAGCGCGGCTGCAGGCAGCGGTCGGCGCCGCCGAAGCCACGCTGAAGGAGGCGAGCGGCCATGAAGGCACGATCCACGATGCCGATACGCCGATCCCGGCCTGGCCGCTGAAACGTGAGGCGACGCTGCCGGAGCACAGCGCCGACGCGCAGGGTGCCGCCGCCGAGGCGCAGGCGCGCGAAGCATGGCGCCGCCTGTGGCCGTCGCTGAGCGCAGTCGCCGACTACACTCATTTCGACGGCCGTTACGAGGGCAGCGCCAGTGCCGAGCCGGATACCTGGAGTGTCGGCGCCCGCATCAGCATTCCGCTCGACGCCTCTGCCGTGCGTCAGGCGCGCGCCGCCAGCGCTCAGGCCGAAGCCGCCGCGCAGGAGCGCCTCGCCGTGGCCCGTGAAGCCGAGCGCCAGCTGAGCAGCCTGCACGCAAGCTACGACAGCGCCATGGCTGACGCCGAGGCCCTACAGCGCGAAGTCGAGTACCGCGAGGACGTCGTGCATACACAAAGTGAGTTGCAGCGCGTTGGCCTGAAGTCGCTCGAAGACGTGCTGCACAATGAACGCGACCTGCAGGACGCCATCGCCCGGCTGGCCGCGGCCCGCGCCCAGGCCGTCGCTGCGTGGTCGGCCGCCGCCGTGCTGCGTGGCATCGGGGACGAGCAGTACATCGCATCCTTCCAGCGCTGAAGGCTTGCGACGGCACGGTGGGCGCCGGGCGACCGTCGTGCCGCTTTTTTGTATGATCGAGCCGCGGGCGCCGGCGACCGGCGCTCGCTCGAGGTTCCAGCAGGACCCAATCGCTAGACCGGATCGCAACGTTCGGAGGCACGATAATGTCCATGCAACCCCTGCTCGATCTGCTCGGGCGAGGCTTCGGCGGCGGCACGATCGAGTTCATCGCGCCTGACGGCAGCGTCTGCACGCTCGGGCACGGCGCGCCCAGCGCGCAGGTGCAGCTGCGCGACGCAAACGTGCTGCGCCAGATCCTGATGCGCCCGGCGCTCAAGTTCGGCGAGACCTTCATGGATCACGGCTGGGAGCCGGCCGACGGCGACTTGCTTCGCGTGCTCGAAGTCGGGGTCAAATTCGAGGAAGAACTCGAACAGCGCATGAAGGGGCGCCGCTTCCGGACCTTGCTCGCACAGCTTCTCGAACTGAACACCCCCCTGGCTTCGCGCCACAACGTCGAACACCACTACAATCTCGACGCCGACCTGTACCGGCGCTTTCTCGACGAGGGAATGTTCTATTCCTGCGCATACTTCGCGCGCCCCGAGATGACGCTCGAAGAGGCACAGCGAGCCAAATGCGAACTGATCGCACGCAAGCTCGACCTCAAGCCCGGCATGCGCGTGCTCGATATCGGCTGCGGGTGGGGCGGGCTGGCGATCCATCTCGCGCAACACCACGGCGTAACGGTCACCGGCATCACACTGTCGAGTGAACAACTCGGCGTTGCCCGGCAGCGCGTCGAAGCACTCGATCTCGGCGGGCAGATCGAGCTGCGGTTGCAGGACTATCGCGAGGTTGACGGCCGCTTCGATGCTGTCGTCAGCGTCGGCATGTTCGAGCACGTCGGCCGGCCGCAATACCCCGCCTTCTTCCGACGTGTGCATGAGCTGCTCGCGGTCGATGGCACCGCGCTGCTGCACACGATCGGTCGCATGACGCCGCCGGGAGCCGGGAATCCCTGGATTCGCAAATATATCTTTCCGGGCGGCTACATCCCGGCAGCCTCGGAAGTGTTCGCGGCGATCGAGCCGACAGGTCTTCTCGTCACCGACTGCGAAACCTGGCGCCTGCACTACGCCCTGACGCTGCGTGAATGGAACCGCCGCTTTCAGGCTCAGCGCGCGCACTTCGCCGAACGGCTCGGCGAACGCTTCTGCCGTCTCTGGGAGTTCTATCTGGTCGCCTGTGAAGCGTCATTCCGATGGGGCAATCTCTGCGTCTTCCACCTGCAGATGACGCGCAAACTCGAACGCCTGCCGCTGACCCGGGACTACCTGTACGACGAAGATCCAGGAACTCTCGACGCGGCAAGCGCTTTTCCCTACAATGCGCGGCCCACCGTGGTGATGTAGCTCAGACGGTTAGAGCGCGGCACTCATAATGCTGAGGTCGGTGGTTCGATTCCACTCATCACCACCAATCCTTTCAACGCCCAACCCTTCCGGTTGGGCGTTTTCGTTTCAGCGTTCACGACTCCGCTTCTGCGCACCTTCGCCGACCGTCGATGGCGGGCGCACGAAAGTCGTTCTGCATTTGCTGTCACCCGCACAGCGGCCGATCGCGGTGACACAGGACCTCGCAGGTTTCTGGACGCGAGGCTACGCCGAAGTGCGTAAAGATCTGCGTGGCCGCTATCCGCGGCATCCGTGGCCTGAGGACCCGCGCACGGCGATCCCGACCCGACGCGCAAAGCCGCGCGGGACGTAAGGTCACGGTTCTGAGCATGTAGCGCCCGGGCGGGGATCGACGCGCAACAAAAAACCCCGATGCATTGGCATCGGGGTTGTTTGTGTTTAAGACCCTGGCAGTGTCCTACTCTCACATGGCAGCTGCCACACTATCATCGGCGCTGAGTCGTTTCACTT
>NZ_AUFV01000017.1 GCF_000426685.1 Solimonas flava DSM 18980
AAGGTCATCCGTTGCGACAATGGGCCCGAGTACATCAGCGGTGCCTTGTTGGCGTGGGCCGAGCGCGCCGGCATCCGCATCGAGCACATCCAACCGGGCAAGCCACAGCAGAATGCCTATGTCGAACGCTACAACCGCACCGTGCGTTACGCGTGGCTGGCTCGAACCCTGTTTGACTCGATTGAGCAGGTGCAGGACAAGGCCACTCGTTGGCTATGGACTTACAACTGATCCTGCCTCGGTTTGACGTACATCAGAACGTTGATAATTTTCTGATGAACGGAGAACGAGATGGGCAAGAGATCGTCGGTACCGAACCGGCAGTACACGGATGAGTTCAAGTTGGAGGCGGTGCGTCTGGCGGAGTCGATCGGCGGCAACCAGGCTGCGAAGCGGCTCGGGATTCCGGATTCGAGTCTGTGGAACTGGATCAGGCTCAGTCGCGCGGGGAAGCTGGCGGCAGATGAGTCTGGGACGCAGCCAGTGAAGCGATCGGGTTCGGAGCTGGAAGCCGAGAACGCGCGCCTGCGTCGGGAGCTGGCCCACACCAAGCTGGACCTGGAGATCGTAAAAAAAGCGGCGGCGTATTTCGCGAAGGAGTCGCGGTGAAGTACGCCTGGATCGATGCCCACCGCGACCGATTCAGCGTGGCCCGGATGTGCCGCCAGCTGGGCGTGTCGCGCACCGGCTACTGCCAGTGGCGAACACGTCCGCCGAGCCCACGCACGCAGGCCAATGCGACGCTGGACGCGCAGGTGGCTGCGCTTCACGCTCAGTACAAGCGCCGCTACGGTCGTCCACGGATTCTGCGGGAGCTGGGGCAGCCTGTCGGTCACGAGCGCGTACGCAAGAGCCTGCAGCGCCAGGGGCTGCGCCCGCTGTATCGGCGCTCCTATCGGGTGACGACGGACTCGGATCATCGCAAGCCGGTGGCGCCCAACGTGCTCGATCGGCGATTCGACGGCTGGCAGATCAATCAGGCCTGGGTCGGCGACATCACCTACATCGCCACGGCCGAGGGCTGGCTGTATCTGGCCTGCATCATGGACTTGGCCAGCCGCCGTATCGTCGGCTGGTCGATGAGCGATCGCATCAAGGCCGATCTGGTCTGTCAGGCGCTCAAGTCCGCGTACTGGCAACGCAAGCCACCGCCAGGGCTGATCCTGCACACGGACCGCGGCAGCCAATATGCCGGTGACCAGCACTGCACGTTGATCCGGGATTTCCGCATGGTCCAGTCCATGAGCCGCAAGGGCAACTGCTGGGACAACGCGCCAATGGAGAGCTTCTTCAAGACGCTAAAGGTCGAGCGTGTGCATCAGCTGCGCTATGACACGCGAGCGCAGGCACGCCTGGATATCGTCGACTGGATCGAGGGCTTCTACAATCGGCAACGCAGGCACTCGGCGATCAACTACCAGATCCCGGTGGCTGCAGAGTCCGGCCTCATGGCCGCATAGACTGCTGTACGTCGAATCGAGGCAAGGTCAAACCATGAGCACCCGAACATGGCGCTCGGAGGCATCACGCCAATGCAGAAACTTGCCTTGGCCGCTTAGCTCCACTTTTGGCGACCGCTAAAAGCGGGGGGAATACCGCGCCAATTTCGTTAGAGCCTTCAAAATATGCTCGCGCTTGGGCCGGTCGGGTACTTTTTCGGGTATATGAAAAATCAAGAAATCTGTTTTCCCTTACCTATCAATACTGAGCATTCTTTTTCGACTGCGTCCCCGCCACCATTCCCCTCCTTGTCTCGCGCTCCTGCGCCGCACGTTCTGACGTCGCGCGTTCGCGTCGCGTGCACGTCCCACCACACACCCCGCGGCGTTGTCGCTGCAAGGCGCGGCGCGTGATCGTTCCGGAACCCCGCCGTGGCCGCGCGGCAATGGTCGTGGTATCTGCGGCTTGCGCAAAATCGGCCTGATTCCACGCCGCCGCCGATGCCCATCGAGCGGCGGCCGACGCATATGCATTCCAAGGAGGAAGCCCATGAACCCGTACGACCACTACGTGCTGCCGTATCTGATCGATCTGGCCTGCGGCATCGGGCCGATCCAGAAGGAGCGCGCCAAGCTGGTCCCGCGTGCGCTCGGACGCGTGCTGGAGATCGGCATCGGTACCGGCCGCAATCTGCCGTTCTACGACCGCGAGCGACTGAGCGCCCTGTACGGCCTCGACCCCGCCGCGCAGATGCACCGCCTCGCCCGCAAGCGCGCCGCCGAGGCCGGCATCCGCATCGAGCTGCTGGACCTGCCGGCCGAGCGCATCCCGGCCGAGGATGCGAGCTTCGATACCGTGGTCACCACGTTCACGCTGTGCACGATTCCCGACGCCGTCGCGGCGCTGCGCGAAATGCGCCGTGTGCTTCGCACGCAGGGCCAGCTGCTGTTCTGCGAGCATGGCCTGGCGCCGGACGCCGGCGTGCGGCGCTGGCAGAACGGCCTGACGCCGGTATGGAAACCGCTCGCCGGCGGCTGCCATCTGAACCGCGACATTCCGGCACTGCTCGCGGCCGGCGGCTTCGAGATCACCGAACTGCAGGCCGATTACCTACCTGGCCCGCGGCCGATGACCTACGTCTACCGCGGCGTGGCCGTGCCGAAGACCTGAGCGCGCAGGCCGGCGCTCGCGCACGAGCGGCCGCCGCTGCAGTCTGAAAGCGCTTTCAGCGCCGCAGGCGCAGATTCGCGAAGACGATGCCCGAGACGATCAGCGCAAACGCGAGCCCGTGATACGGCTCGACGCGCTCGCCGAGCGCCAGCGCTGCGATCAGCGCCGTGAACAGCGGAATGAAGTACGTGAACTGCCCGGCGACCGACGGGCCGACCGCGGCCACGCCGCGGTTCCAGAGAAAGTACGCGACCAGCGAGGCCAGCAGGCCGGCATAGCCGATCGCGGCCAGCGTGCCGGCATCGAGTGCGAGCGTGCGGCCGCCGGCGAGCTCGATCAGATAGAACGGCAGGATGCAGGGCACGCCGATCAGGATCTGCGTCGTCAGCAGCGTGCGCGCGTCGAGTCCGGTCGGATAGCGACGCAGCATCACCGAATAGACCGCCCACGACAGATTGGCGGCCACTGCCCACAGATCGCCGCGATGGAAGGCCAGCGTCAGCACGCGGCGCGGGTCGCCGTGGCCGAGCACGGTCAGCACTCCGAACAGCGCGATCAGCATGCCGACCCACTGCCGCAGCCCGAGCCGCTCGCCGAGCCAGACGCTGGCCAGCGCCATGATCGTCGCCGGCATCGCCGCGGCGACCAGCGTCACCGACACCGCGGTCGAAGTCTGCAGCGCCAGATACAGCATGGTGTTGTAGGCGGTGACCGAGGTCAGCGCGAGCGCGACCAGCACGCCGAGGCGGGCGCGGATCGTCGCGCGCTGTGCGATCACGCCGGCCAGGCCGAACGGTGCGATCAGCACCAGTGCCAGCGCCCAGCGCCAGAACGAGAACGCGATCGGCGGCAGATGGCCGGCCAGTCCGCGCGCGACGACCGCGTTGCCGGCCCACAGCAGCGGCGGAATCAGCAGCAGGGCGTAATCGGTGGACGAAGCGTGGCGCGCGGACATGAGCGGCGGGAATGGCGGCGAAAGCCGCGCATTCTCGCAGAAGGTGCCGCGGGCCGGTGCCGCACGCCGCCACCGGCCCGCGTGCGCACCGCTACGACAGCGCGCGCTTGGCCTTTTCCAGCTCGAACACCGCCTGCTGCATGCCATTGGCCGGCACGATCTCGCCATCGCGCGCGTCGATCTCGGCGTAGCGCGCCGCAACCGTCGCCGCCGGGTCGGCGGCGTCGCCGACGAAGATGCCGCGCGTCAGCGTGATGTGCGCGGCCTCGAAGGCGCCGCCGCCGGCGCAGAGGATGGCGCGGTTCGGCGCATCCTCGGACAACAGATGCAGCAGCCCCTGGCTGACCATCTCCGGGCGAAGCTTTTCGAACATGTCCGGCGTCAGGATGTCCTCAGTCATGCGCGTCGCGGCGGTCGGCGCCAGCGCGTTGACGCGAATGTTGTACTTCTCGCCTTCCAGGCCCAGCGTCTGCATCAGGCCGACCAGCGCCAGCTTGGCGGCGCCGTAGTTCGACTGGCCGAAGTTGCCGTAGAGGCCGGTCGACGAGGTCGTCATCACGATGCGGCCGTAGTTCTGCGTGCGCATCTGCTCCCAGACCGCCTTCGTGCAATGCATCGCGCCCATCAGGTGCACGTCGACGACGAAGCGAAAATCCTCGACCGTCATCTTCGCGAAGGTCTTGTCGCGCAGCACGCCGGCGTTGTTGACGAGGATGTCGACGCGTCCCCACTCGGCGACGGCCTGCGCCACCATCTGCTCGACCGCAGCCATGTCGGTGACCGAAGCGCCGCTGGCGATCGCCTCGCCGCCCGCGGCCCGGATTTCGGCGACCACCGCCTCGGCGGCGGCCGACGAGCCGCCGCTGCCGTCGCGCGCGCCGCCCAGATCGTTGATGACCACTCTGGCGCCGCGCGCTGCCAGCGCCAGCGCGTGCTGGCGGCCCAGGCCGTTGCCGGCGCCGGTGACGATGGCGACGCGGCCCTTGAACGACTTCATGTCTCTCTCCTTTGCGTGCGATGGTGCGGGATTCGTGGCCGCCGAGCGTAACCGCAAGCCGCCCGCGCCGACCTGCTGCAATCAGCGCAGGCGCGCGCCGTGCGCCTCACTGGTAGCCGCGCGCCTGCAGCGAGAACAGGTGCGCGTAAATGCCGCCGAGCTGCATCAGTGCGGCATGGTCGCCGCGCTCGACGATGCGGCCGCTGTCGACAACGACGATCTGGTCGGCCATGCGCACGGTCGAGAAGCGGTGCGAGATCAGGATCGCGATGCGATCGCGCATCAGCGCGCGGAAGTGGGCGAAGATTTCGGCCTCGGCGCCGGCATCCATCGCCGAGGTCGGTTCGTCGAGCACCAGGATATCGGCCTGCGCGCGCATGAAGGCGCGCGACAGTGCGATCTTCTGCCACTGCCCGCCGGACAGTTCGCGGCCGTCGCGGAACCACTTGCCGAGCTGGGTGTGGAACTGCTGCGGCAGCGTCTCGATGAACGGCGTCGCCATGCCCATGTCGGCGGCTTCGCGCCAGCGCTTCTCGTCGTCGAAATAGCGCACGTCGCCGACGCCGATGTTCTCGCCGACGGTGAGCTGGTAACGGGCGAAGTCCTGGAAGATCACGCCGATGCGCGCGCGCAGCGCGTCCTCGTCCCAGTCCTGCAGATCGAGCCCGTCGAGCAGGATACGACCGCCGGTCGGCACGTACAGGCGTGTCAGCAGCTTGATCAGCGTGGTCTTGCCGGCGCCGTTCTCGCCGACCAGCGCCAGCGACTCGCCGGGGCGGATGTGCAGGTCGATGCCGTCCAGCGCCGGCGTCTCGGCGCCCGGATAGCGGAACGAAACCTGCTCGAAGCGGATGCCGTCCTCGGGCCGCGGCCCCTGCGCCGCGGCGCCGCGCGGCGGCGCCACCGGCGTTTCCAGGTACTCGTAAAGCGTCGACAGATAGAGGTTGTCCTCGTACATGCCGCTGACGGCGCTGAGAATCGAGGTCACCGCGCCCTGCCCGTTGCGGAACAGCGCGAGGTACATCGTCATCTGGCCGAGCGTGATGCGTGCGGTGACGGTGGCGATCGCGACCCAGGCGTAGGCGCCGTAGTAGGCGCAAACGCCGATCAGGCCGAGCCCAAAGCCCCAGCCGTCGCGGCGCACGGCCAGATCGCGTTCCTCGTCGTAGAGCTGCGCGTAGAGCGACTTGTAGCGGCCGAGCAGCAGCGGGCCGAGGCCGAACAGCTTGACCTCCTTGGCGTGGTCCTCGCGCGACAGCACGGTTTCCAGATAGATCTGCATGCGCGTGGTCGGCGAGCGCCAGCGGAACAGCTGGAAGGCCTGGCCCGAATAGCGCGCCTCGGCAACGAACGAGGGCACGCCGGCCAGCAGCAGGACGGTCACCGCCCACGGCGAGAAGTGCACGAGCAGCGCGCCGTAGCTGAGCAGCGAGATCGCGTTCTGGGCCAGGCTCGCGGTCCGCGTGACCAGCGACAGCGGCCGCACCGACGCCTCGCGGCGCGCGCGGTTGAGCTTGTCGTAGAACTCGGAATCCTCGAAGTGCGTCAGCTCCAGCGTCAACGCCTTTTCGAGAATCATGACGTTGATGCGGCGGCCGAGCTGGATGCGCAGCAACGCCTGGCAGAGCGAGGTCATGCGCGTGGTGCCACCAGCGGCGGCGACCAGCACGCCCTCCAGCGCAACCCATTCGAGCAACGGTGCGTACAGCGCCCAGCCGTGCACGGCGCCGGCCTGCGCCTGGGCGATCGCGGCGACCACGGCATCGACGATCTGGGCGCCGACGTAGGCGATCGCCGCCGGCAACACGCCGGCCAGCACGGTCAGCCCCACGAGCGCGGCCAGCAGGCCGCGGCTGGTCGCCCAGACCAGCGCGAGCGCGCGTCCGGTGTAGCGAAACACGCGCAGGAAACCGGCGACGCCGGACTCCGGCCGGGTCGGCTCGGGCGGTGGCGGACGCGCGCTCATCGGCGGCGCGGGAACGGACGGAAGGGGATCATCGTGGCCGCCAACCTTAACCGAAAGGTCGGCCCGGCGTGCTCGCCGCGCGGCTGCAGCGGCGCAACGCCGGCACGGCTAAGATAGCCGCGCCGGACCTTGGCTTGATTGCGGCCTGATCGCGACCCGATCGGCTCCCCTCCACCGTCGCGTGCGACGATGCCTGACAACGCCGATACCACGCCGCACCATCGCCATCTGGAGCACGCCCGCGCCCAGGTGATCGAGCTGCTGTCCCGCCAGGCACTGGAGCTGGAGCTGCTGTCGCGCTCTGAGAACCGCAAGCAGGACGTCGTCGCCCAGCTGGTCGCGCGCCAGCATCAGGCGGCGCTGGCGCAGCGGCTCACCAACTTCCACCCGGCCGACATCGCCTTCGTGCTGGAAAGCCTGGCGCCGGAAGCGCGCGAAATGGCCTGGGGCCTGGTCCGTCCGGAACGCCGCGGCGCCGTGCTGCTCGAAGTCTCCGACGTCGTACGCCGCTCGCTGGTCGAGCACATGGCGCCCGAGGAAATTTCCGCGGTGGTGCGTACGCTGGACTCCGACGACATCGCCGACCTGGTCAGCTCGCTGCCCGACGAACAGCGCGCCGCGGTGCTCGAGCACGTCGACCGCGCCGATCAGGCCGAGGTGCGCTCGGTGCTGAGCTTCCCGGAGGACAGCGTCGGCGCGATGATGGACCTCGACTACATCGCGGTCCGCGAGGACACCACGCTCGAAGCGGTGCACCGCCTGCTGCGGCGCAAGAAGCCGCTGCCGCCGCACAGCAACGAAATCATCGTCGTCGACCGCAACAACCGCCTGCGCGGCGTGCTGCCGCTCGACAAGCTGCTGTTCGAAGAGCCCGAGAACGAAGTCAGCCAGGTGATGCTGACGCAGCCCACCTACTTCTTCACCGACGACCGCGACCGCGACGCGGTCGACGCGTTCGAGAAGTACGATCTGATCTCGGCGCCGGTCGTGAACCTGCACAAGCAGGTCGTCGGCCGCATCACGGTCGACGCCGTCATCGACGAAATCAACGAGCGCGCGCAGAACGAAGGCCTGCGCCAGGTCGGCCTGTCCGAAGAGGACGAGGACCTGTTCACGCCGCCGATGCAGAGCGCGCGCAAGCGCTGGCCCTGGGTCGCGCTCAATCTGCTGACGGCGTTCGTCGCCTCGCGCGTGATCGACGCCTTCGAGCCGGTCATCGCCCAGCTGGTGGCGCTGGCGACGCTGATGCCGATCGTCGCCAGCATCGGCGGCAATACCGGCAACCAGACCATGGCGCTGGTGATCCGCGGTCTGGCGCTGAACCAGATGGCGCCCTCGCAGCTGCGCATGATGCTGCTGCGCGAACTGGCGATCGCCGGCATCAACGGCACCGTCTGGGGTTCGGCGCTCGGCGCCGTGACCTTTGCGCTGTACCACGACTGGAAGCTGGCGCTCGTCATCGGCTCGGCGATGCTGCTGGAGCTGCTGCTGGCGGCGACCGCCGGCCTGGTCATCCCGGTCGCGCTGCAGCGCTTCGGTCGCGATCCGATCATGGGCTCCAGCGTCATGCTGACGGCCACCACCGACAGCCTCGGCTTCTTCATCTTCCTGGGCCTCGCCTCGCTGTTCCTGGTGCCCTGAGGCCGGATGCCGCCGCCCTCGCCGAACCTTCGGCGAGGAGCTGCCGGCCGGTGACGGCTCCGGCGCCGCGCGGCACCGCCCCCCCCAAGCGCTCGGCCAGCCGCAGGCCTGAACGTCACATGCCGGCGCTATAAGACCCGCAGCTGAAATCATTGGCGGCGCCGCCCGCGCTGCCCTAAAGTGCGCGGCTCGATGAACATCCAGACCTACAGTCAGCAACTGATCGACGCCGGCCGCCTGTTCCACCAGCGCGGCTGGGTCCCGGCGACCGGCGGCAATTTCTCCGCGCGGCTCGACGCCGGGCGCATGCTGATCACGGCGAGCGGCTGCCACAAGGGCGAGCTGACGCCCGCCGACTTCCTGGAGGCCGGCTTCGACGGCGTGCCGATCGGCGCGGCGCGCAAGGCCTCGTACGAGACCTTGCTGCATTGCCAGCTGTACCGCCACGACGCGGCGATCGGCGCCGTTCTGCATACGCATTCGATCGCCAATACCGTGCTGTCGCGGCGCCTGCGCTCGATCCGCCTGGCCGGCTACGAGCTGCTCAAGCTGCTGCCGGGCATCGGCACGCACGACGCCAGCGTCGAGGTGCCGGTGTTCACCAACGATCAGGACATCGCGCGCTTGAGCGCGACGGTCGACGCCCACATGAAGCGGCATCCGGCGACGCCCGCCTATCTGATCGCCGGCCACGGGCTCTATGCCTGGGGCGCCGACGTCGCGCAGGCACGCTGGCGCGTCGAGGCGCTGGAATTCATGTTCGAGTGCGAGCTGCACTCGTAAACGTCCGCAGTTCGAAGGAGGATCGCCATGACCACGCTCGCCGTCTATTCCGACCAGGACCCGGGCCAGCCGCTCGGCACCTACACCGGCTTCGAGGACATTCGCGACCAGCTCGCCGCCGTCGGCGTCGAGTTCGAACGCTGGGAAGCCTCGCAGCCGCTGTCCGCGACCGCCGGCCAGGACGAGGTCATCGCCGCCTATCGCGCCGAGATCGAGCGCCTGAACGCCAAGTACGGCTTCGTGTCGGTCGACGTCGTCAGCATGCACCCGGATCATCCGCAGGCCGAAGCGGCGCGCGGCAAGTTCCTGTCCGAGCACACGCACGACGACTTCGAGACGCGCTTCTTCGTCGACGGCGCCGGGGCGTTCTACGTCCGCGCCGGCGGCAAGGTCTATCTGACGGTCTGCACCAAGGGCGATCTCATCAACCTGCCGGCCCATGTCACGCACTGGTTCGACATGGGGCCGAAGCCGAACTTCAAGGCGATCCGCTTCTTCCGCATCCCGGAAGGCTGGGTCGGCCATTTCACCGGCGACACGATCGCCGAGCGCTTCCCGAAGTTCGAGCCGGCGGCCTGAACGCGCCGCTATGATCAAGGCCCTCATCACCGACACCGAAGGGTGAGCCGGCCCCTCACGAAGATCCGGTGGACATTCGCGCCGGCGAGCGCCCGGCCCGGGATGGCCGGGCTGGACCCCGCGCCCGGCACGGCTCAGGAAGAAAAATGATCAAAGCCATCGTCACCGACATCGAAGGCACCACGTCCTCGATCGACTTCGTCCACGAGACGCTGTTCCCGTACGCCAGGCAGCGCCTGCGCGGCTTCCTGCGCGAGCAGGCGGGCGACGATCAGGTCCAGCACCTGCTCGACGACGTCGAGCAGGTCGTCGGCCGCGATCTGTCGATCGACGAGGCGGCGGACGTGCTCGAGCAGTGGATCGCCGAGGACCGCAAGATCACGCCGCTCAAGGCATTGCAGGGCCTGATCTGGAAGATCGGCTACGAGAACGGCGAACTGCAGGGTCACGTCTATGCCGACACGCCGGCATGCCTGCGCCGCTGGCATGCCGACGGCAAGGCGCTGTACGTCTACTCGTCGGGCTCGGTCGACGCGCAGAAGCTGATTTTCGGCCATACCGCCTACGGCGACCTGACTCCGCTGTTCTCCGGCTACTTCGACACGCGCATCGGCGGCAAGCGCGAGGCGGATTCGTACCGCGCGATCCTGCGCGAGATCGGCCTGCCGGGCGACGAGGTGCTGTTTCTCTCCGACGTCGGCGCCGAGCTCGACGCGGCGCGCGCCGCCGGCCTGCGCACCTGCCAGTTGCTGCGCGACGCCAAGGCGGTCGCGGCACCGGCACATCCGCAAGCCGCCGACTTCAACGCCGTTCCGCTCTGAGCCGCGCCCGACACGGCGCGGCGCAAGCGCTATTGCGCGCCGCCGCGCCGCACGCGGCGATGCCAGCACCAGTGCCAGGGCTCATAGAGATAGCCCTCGCGATTGTCGCGCGGATACGAAAGGCGGAAGCCGAACGTGTCCGCATGCGCCTGCAGCCAGGCGAACGCCGCCGTGCCTTCGAAGGCTTCGTCGAGCGGCGGCGTCTGCGCGTCGCCGATGTCGACCGCGCGCCCCGTGTGATGCTCGCTGTAGCCGGGCGGCGCATTGACGCGCAGGACCTCGGCGATCGGCACTCCCTTTTTCAGCTTGTTGCGGATCAGCGCCGCCTGGAACTCGACGCCGCGAAACGCCGAGACCAGCAGCAGTTCGACGCCGTCGCCGGCCGCCGCCGCGCGCAGCGCCTGCCAGGCCTGCGCCGCGGCCGGCACCAGCAGCTTGTCGCGGCCGTCGGTGCCGAGCCCGACCGGCTGCAGGCGCTGCGCCTCGGCCTGCGCGCGCAGGCCGCGCGAGCGCAGCATCCCGGCGGTGATGCCAAGCTCGGCATGCAGGGCCGCGACACGCGCGTCGATCATGCCGCCAGCTTCTGCGCCCAGCCGTAGCCCGGATCGCCGATGACGAGGAAATTCGGGTTCAGCAGCGAGTCTTTTTCGTTGTAGCGCAACGGCGTCCGCTCCGGCAGGCGCAGCACGACGCCGCCGGCCTGCTCGACGATGCACTGGCCGGCGCCGGTGTCCCATTCCGAGGTCGGGCCGGTCCGCGGATAAAGGTCGGCGGAACCCTCGGCAACCAGGCAGAACTTCAGCGACGAACCGCGGCTGACCGCGGTATGGGCCGGCGCGCGCGCGAGGAAGGCTTCGAGCGCCGCGTCGCGATGCGACTTGCTGACGACGAAGGCCGGCAATAGCGGCGGCGGCGGCACCGCGCGCGTGCGGATCGGGCTGCGCGCGCCGTCGCGCCAGCGTTCGGCGCCACGGCCGACCGCAGCCGCGTAGCTCAGCCCGAGCGCCGGCGCATGCACGACGCCGAGCCGGGCGACGCCGTGCTCGATCAGTGCGATGTTGACGGTGAATTCGTCATTGCGCTTGACGAATTCTTTGGTGCCGTCGAGCGGGTCGACGAGCCAGTAGCGCGTCCAGCGCCGGCGCGTCTCGAAGGCGATGTCGGCCGCCTCCTCCGACAGCACCGGCACCTCGGGCGTCAGCGCCTGCAGACTGGCGAGGATGTGCCGGTGGGCGGCCAGATCGGCCTGCGTCAGCGGCGAGGCGTCGGACTTGAACGTGACGGAGAAGTCGCCGTGATAGACGGCCATGATGCGTTCGCCGGCCTGCCGCGCGATGTCCACGACGGCGTCGTACAGTTCGTTGAAGGTCGTCATTGGCCCCGTATCATACGGACATGGACAGCCTCGCAAACGCACACCTGATCGACTGGCAGCGCGTCGACTGGGTCCTGCTCGACATGGACGGCACGGTGCTCGACCTGGCCTTCGACAATTACTTCTGGCGCGAGCTGGTACCGGAACGCTACGCCGCGAAATACGGCATCGAGCTGGAGGACGCGCTGCGCGAACTCGAGCCGAAGTTCGGCGCCGTGCAGCACACGCTGCCCTGGTACTGCACCGATCACTGGAGCCGCGAGACCGGACTCGACATGGCGGCGCTCAAGCGCGAGATCCGCGCCCGCATCCGCCCGGTGCCCGGCGCCGAGGACTTCCTGCGCCTGATCCGGCGCAGCGGCCGGCAGATGTGGATCGCGACCAACGCGCATCGCGACAGCTGGCACCTGAAGCTGGAGCACACCGGCCTGCGGCCGTACTTCGACCAGGTCTTCAGCTCACACGACTTCGGCCATCCCAAGGAAGACCTGCGCTTCTGGCATGCCCTGCAGGCCGCGCATCCGTTCGATCCGGCGCGCACGCTGTTCGTCGACGACAGCATGCCGGTGCTGTCGGCGGCGCAGGCCTTCGGCATTCACCAGGTGATCGGCATCCGCAAGCCGGACAGCGGCCTGCCGGCGCGCCCATTGCCGGCGATGCGCTCGGTCGAGACACTCGCCGAACTCGCCGCCACGCTGCCTGCCGAACACCGCGGCAGTACCTGAAGCGCGCGCCGGCCCGCAGCAAAAAGGGGCCTTGCGGCCCCTTTTGCGAATCCGGCGCGAGTCCGGCCGGGAGGCTTCAGGACGTGCTGCGCGAGCGCCCGCTCTTGCTCGACGCGGTCTTGCTCTTGGCCCCGCTCTCGACCCAGTTGCGGACCCGCTGTGCATCGGCGAAGCGCGTGAACTTGCCGTCCGAATCGAGCAGCACCATCACCAGCGACCGGCCCTTGACCGTCGCCTGCATCACCAGGCAGCGCCCGGCCTCGTTGGTGAAACCCGTTTTCTGCAGGCCGATGCGCCAGTCGTTCTTGGCTCGCACCAGCCGGTTGCTGCTGACGAAGTGCATGCTGCGGCGGCCGGGCTTCACGGTGTGCTCGACGCGCGTCGAGTACTCGCGGATCAGCGGCACCTTGTAGGCGGCATCGACCAGTTTGACGAGATCGTGCGCGCTCGACACGTTGCGGCTCGACAGGCCCGAGCTGTCGGCATAGTGCGTGTGCGTCATGCCCAGCGCCTGAGCCTTGGCATTCATCGCGCGGATGAACGCAGGGCGTCCGCCCGGATAGTTGCGACCCAGCGCCGACGCTGCGCGATTCTCCGAGGACATCAGCGCCAGCAGCAGCAACTCGCGGCGCGTGAACTTGAGACCCGGCGACAGGCGCGAATAGCTGTGCTTCTCGGCGTCGATGTCATCGCGGGTAATCTCGAGCACCTCGTCGAGCGGCAGCTTGGCGTCGGTCACGACCATCGCCGTCATCAGTTTGGTCAGCGACGCGATCGGCTGCACCGCATCCGCATTCTGCGCGGCGAGCACTTCCTGGGTGTTCTGATCGACGACGAGCACGATGCTCGACTTCAGCTTGAGGCCCGCAGGCAGCGTGAGCTGCCGGCGCTGCGGCTTCTTCTCGATCTGCTCGGCGAGCGAGTCGACCTCCGCTTCGTCCGGCTCCTCGGCGGTGCTCGCCGCCGGCACCTGCACCGACGCCGCTTCCGAGGCGACCTTCGGCGTCATCGCCGACGTCACCGCGCCGCTCAGCGCGGCCAGCTGCGACGCAGCGTCGCCGTCTTCCGAGTCGTCGGCCTCTTCGCCGTCACGGGCATCCGCGGCGGCGGTCGGCTCGTCCTCGACCAGCACGCGGTCCAGGGGGATCGGCGTCGTGGCCGCGGGACCGGCTGCGGCGCTCGCCACCAGCGCATGCGGCTCGGCAACGGCCGTCGCACCGCTTTCGTTGGCGACGGCGGCACCGCCGTCGCGCAGCAGCCAGGCCGATCCGAACGCGGCGACGGCGACCAAGCCCAGCAGCCACTGCAGGCGGCGCGGCTGGCGCCGCGGCCGGGCCACTTCGTAATCAACGCCGGTGAGCGCTCGGGAAGGACCGCGATTCATCTGAGGTTTCTCTCCTAAGTGCCGGAATATATCAACCTTTCCGAGCAAATCAACGGCCGCTCGACGGCAAGCTTGCGACGTTCAGCGCTGCCGGCGCTGCGGACGCCGTCCGCGCCCGCCACCGGGCCCCGAGGACTGGCGGCGCGGCAACGGCTTGGGCGCCACGAAATCGGTGGCGATCAACGCGTGGCCATCCGCCATCAACGGCAGACGGATGCCGATGTACTTCTCGATCTCGGGCAACGAATAGACCCAGGTCTCGCAGCACAGCGAGACCGCGTCGCCGGACGCCCCGGCGCGCGCCGTCCGGCCGATGCGGTGCACGTAGTCCTCCGCGTCCTGCGGCAGATCGAAGTTGACGACGAGATCGACACCCGGGATGTGCAAACCGCGTGCCGCCACGTCGGTGGCGACCAGCACCGGCAGCTTGCCCTGCTTGAAATCCTCGAGCAGGCGCAGGCGTGTGCCCTGCGAGACGTCGCCGGACAGCACGCGCGCGTCGAAACCGTTGGCCTTCAGTGCGCTCTCGACGAGCTCGGCGCCGCGCTTGGTGTTGACGAAGACCAGTGTGCGGAAGGCATTGCGCTGGCGCAGCAGGCCGACCAGGAACGGCAGCTTCTCGTCGTTGGCGACGTGCACCAGCTCCTGGCGCACGCGCTCCGCCGTGACCTGATCGGGCTCGATCTCGATCTTCTGCGGGTTGTTCATGTGCTCGTAGGCAAGCTCGAGCACACGGTGCGAAAGGGTTGCCGAGAACAGATAGTTCTTGCGCTGGTTCGCCGGCGGCATCTTGCGGATCAGATAGCGGATGTCGGCGATGAACCCGAGATCGAACATGCGGTCCGCCTCGTCGAGCACCAGCACCTCGATCTGCTTGAGGTGATAGGTGCCCTGCTTGAAATAGTCGATCAGGCGGCCCGGCGTGCCGATCAGGATGTCGATGCCGGCCTCGATGCTCTGCCGCTGCTGTTCGTAGCCGGCGCCGCCGTAGCAGACCGTCATGCGCAGGCCGGTCTGGCTGCCGAGTCCGAGCGCGTCGTTGTAGATCTGCACCGCCAGCTCTCGCGTCGGCGCGAGAATGAAGGCACGCGGCTGGTTCGGATCGTCGCCCTCGGCGCGCGGATGCGTCAGCAGATGATTCATCGTCGCCAGCAGGAACGCCGCCGACTTGCCCGTACCGGTCTGCGCCTGGCCGGCCAGATCCTCGCCGGCGAGCGCCTTCGGCAGCGCCTGCGCCTGGATCGGCGTGCAATGGGTGTAGCCCAGCTGCTGCAGGCTCGCCTGCAGGCTCGGATGCAGCGGCAGATCGGCGAACCGCGTCGGGGAAAGATGGTCAGGTTGCATTCAATTCAGCGTTCGGTGGTATATCGCGGCGGATGATCGGCTCTTGCAAGGCGCAAAGGATTCAGATCAAATAACGTTCATCAATGGCCCGGCAGTGAATTTAGACCGCTTGCTGCATCCGGCCCGCGTTATTTCCCCGTCGTTCAAAGATTAATCATAACGGTCCGCCGCCGATTTTGCGCGGCCCGAACCGCTGAAAACCACCCCCACTTCCGGAGCGTGCGGGCGTTTTCCCGCTCTACCTTCTCATTTGCCGAGGCTCTTCCATGAGTGAACATATCTCCGCCGTCACCGACGCCAGCTTCGAGCAGGACGTCAAGCTCGCCAGCCAGACCCAGCCGGTCCTCGTCGATTTCTGGGCGGAGTGGTGCGGTCCGTGCCGCATGATCGCGCCGATCCTCGACCAGGTCGCCGCCGAAAATGCCGGCAAGCTCAAGGTCGTCAAGCTCAACGTCGACGAGAACCCGCAGACGCCGGCCGCACTGGGCATTCGCGGCATCCCGACGCTGATTCTCTTCAAGAACGGCGCGCCGGCCGCGACGCAGGTCGGCGCCGTGCACAAGGCGCAGCTCGCCGCCTTCGTCGCCCCCCACATCACCGTCGCGTAACCAGCAAACCCCTTATGAAGCATCGTCGTCGTTTCCAGCGTGGCCAGAACCGCCAGGGCAACCAGGGCAATCACAACCCGAACGCCAACATGGGGTTCCCGGAGGACATCCAGCCGGAGGACGTGGAAGGCGGCGACGAGGGCCTGGCGCTATCGCTGAGCGCCGAGGCGCATGCCGACCAGCCGCGCATGCCGGCGCCGCAGATGTCGGACGACGAAGAGGCCGGCGGCGCGAACGGCACCGCCGTTCCGCAGGCGCCGCCGGAGCCGCCGAAGGTCATCCGCGTCCCCGATCTGAAGCGCATGACGGCGTCCGAGCTGCTCGAACTCGCCGAGTCGCAGGGTCTGGAGAACATCGCCCGCGTCAAGAAGCAGGATCTGATCTTCCAGCTGCTGCGCCACTCGGCGAAGCGCGGCGATCACATTTATACGGAAGGCGTGCTGGAAATCATGCAGGACGGCTACGGCTTCCTGCGCGGCCCCGACAGCTCGTACCTCGCCGGCCCTGATGACGTCTACATCTCGCCGAGCCAGATCCGCCGCTTCTCGCTGCGCACCGGCGACTCGATCGCCGGACGCGTGCGCTCGCCGAAGGACAACGAGCGCTACTTCGCGCTGCTCAAGGTCGACACGATCAACTTCGAGCCGCCGGAAGTTTCCAAGCGCAAGGTCTCGTTCGAGAACCTGACGCCGCTGTTCGCCGACAAGCAGTACAAGATGGAGCGCGGCAACGGCACGACCGAGGACATCACCGCCCGCATCATCGATCTGGTCGCGCCGTTCGGCAAAGGCCAGCGCGGCCTGATCGTCTCGCCGCCGAAGGCCGGCAAGACGATCATGATGCAGAACATCGCGCAGTCGCTGGCGGCGAACTATCCGGACGTGTATCTCATCGTGCTGCTGATCGACGAGCGTCCGGAAGAAGTCACCGACATGCAGCGCACGGTGCGCGGCGAAGTCGTGGCCTCGACCTTCGACGAACCGGCCTCGCGTCATGTGCAGGTCGCCGAAATGGTGATCGAAAAGGCCAAGCGCCTCGTCGAACACAAGCGCGACGTGGTGATCCTGCTCGACTCGATCACGCGTCTGGCCCGCGCCTACAACACCGTCGCGCCGAGCTCGGGCAAGGTCCTGACCGGCGGCGTCGACGCCAACGCCCTGCAGAAGCCGAAGCGCTTCTTCGGCGCCGCGCGCAACATCGAGGAAGGCGGTTCGCTGACCATCCTCGCCTCGGCGCTGGTCGACACCGGCTCGAAGATGGACGAAGTCATCTACGAGGAGTTCAAGGGCACCGGCAACATGGAACTGCATCTCGAGCGTCGCATCGCCGAGAAGCGCGTGTTCCCGGCGATCAACATCAACCGTTCGGGCACGCGCAAGGAAGAGCTGATGATGGATCCGGTCGACCTCAACAAGGTCTGGATCCTGCGCAAGCTGCTGCACGACATGGACGAAATCGCGGCGATGGAGCTCTTGATCGACCGCATGCGCCAGTCCAAGACCAACGCGGCGTTCTTCGACTCGATGAAGCGCAACTAGCGCGTGCGCTGCCTGCACGCGGCCGGAAGCGATCGCGGCGCGGCCGCGGGTCCGGTATCGAACGGGCGGAGCAATCCGCCCGTTCGCGTTTGGCCCATGCAGGATGCGTTCCCGACCAACGGTGGCAGGCGCGGTCACGTAAGCGGGCGTCCCTGCATTGACGCCCGACATGGCGCCCCCCTACATTTCTGCGATCCGTATCACTTTCCGCACGCCTGACCCTCCATGGCTATCGGCACCGCACCTCCGGCCAACCCGGTCTTCCTCGGAGGACTGGCCCGTCGTCTGGTGGCCGACAAGCTGATCAGCGACGAGCAGGCCCGCGAGGCGCAGCAGCGGGCGCTGAAGAACAGCATTCCCTTCGTCTCCGCGCTGCTCGAAAGCAAGACGCTGTCGGCGCAGAAGATCGCCGAAGCCGCCAGCATCGAGTTCGGCGCGCCGCTGATCGACCTGACCGCGATCGAGATCGACCCGGCCGTCGCCCGCGAGGTCAGCGACAAGGTCCTGCGCAAGGTGCACGCGCTGCCGCTGTTCAAACGCGGCCGCAAGACTTTCGTCGCGGTCTCCGACCCGACCAATCTGCAGGCGCTCGACGAGATCAAGTTCGCGACCGGCAACATGACCGAGGCGGTCCTCGTCGAAGAGGACAAGCTGGTCAAGGCGCTGGAATCGGCGATCCAGGCGGCCGAGTCGCAGAAGATGGACCTCGGCGATGCCGACCTCGAGAATCTCGAGATCGAGGGCGGCGACGAAGAGGTGACCGTCGACGTCACCAAGGCGGACGCCGACGACGCGCCGATCGTCCGCTACGTCAACAAGATCTTCGTCGACGCCATCAACATCGGCGCGTCCGACGTCCACTTCGAGCCGTACGAGAAGACCTACCGCATCCGCTACCGCAAGGACGGCGAGCTCAAGACCATCGCCACGCCGCCGCAGGCGATGGCCGGCCGCCTCGCCGCGCGCGTCAAGGTCATGTCGCGCCTGGACCTCGCCGAGCGCCGCGTGCCGCAGGACGGCCGCATCAAGCTGTACATCTCGAAGACCAAGGCCATCGACTTCCGCGTCAGCACCTGCCCGACACTGTTCGGCGAGAAGATCTGCTGCCGTATTCTCGATCCCTCGCAGGCCCAGCTCGGCATCGACGCGCTCGGCTACGAAGCCGAGCAGAAAGACGCCTACATGAAGGCGCTGGCGCAGCCGCAGGGCATGATCCTCGTCACCGGGCCGACCGGCTCGGGCAAGACGGTGTCGCTGTACACCGGCCTGAACATCCTCAATACCGACGACATCAACATCTCGACGGCCGAGGACCCGGCGGAAATCAATCTGCCGGGCATCAATCAGGTCAACGTCAATCCGCGCGTGGGCCTGACGTTCGCGGCGGCGCTGAAGGCCTTTCTGCGCCAGGACCCGGACGTCATCATGGTCGGCGAAATCCGCGACCTGGAGACGGCCGAGATCGCGATCAAGGCGGCGCAGACCGGTCACCTGGTGCTGTCGACCCTGCATACCAACGACGCGCCGCAGACCATTGTGCGCCTGATGAACATGGGCGTGCCGGCGTACAACATCGCCTCGACGCTGTCGCTGATCATCGCCCAGCGCCTCGCCCGCAAGCTCTGCCAGCACTGCAAGCGCGAAGCGAACATTCCGCGCGCCGAACTCATCCGCCAGGGCTTCAGCGAGGCGGATATCGACGCGCCGGACTTCCGGATCTTCGAGGCGGTCGGCTGCGATCAGTGCGACCACGGCTACAAGGGCCGCACCGGCATCTATCAGGTGATGCCGTTCTCCCACGAAATGGGGCGCATCATCATGGAGGGCGGCAGCGCCCTCGAACTGGCCGCTCAAGCGGAAAGGGAAGGCGTTGCCGACCTGCGTGCCTCGGCACTGCGCAAGGTCAGGAACGGCGCCATCGACCTGCTGCAGGCCAATGCCTGCACGGTCGGCGACTAGCAGCGGTATGGGCGGGATTCTGGACGTTTAGGGGGCGGTAGATGGCGGACGCAGCGGCAGTCAAGGAATACACCTTCCGCTGGGAGGGCACCGATCGCAAGGGCAATCGCATCAAGGGCGACCGCATCGGTCCGAGCGAGCATTTCATCCGCCTGCAGCTGCGCCGTGACGGCATCAATCCGATCTTCGTGCGCAAGCAGTCCTCGCTGTTCGGCAAGCGCAAGAAAAAGATCGCCAGCAGCGACATCGCCATCTTCATGCGCCAGATGGCGACGATGATGGCGGCCGGCGTGCCGCTGGTGCAGTCGCTGGAGATCGTCGGCCGCGGCCACGAGAACCCGAGCCTCGGCGAGATGATCATGGCGATCAAGGTCAACATCGAAAGCGGCCACTCGTTCGCCGAGAGTCTCGGCAAGTTCCCGCTGTATTTCGACGATCTGGTCGTCAACCTGGTCGAAGCCGGCGAGAAGTCGGGCACCCTCGAAGCCCTGCTCGACAAGATCGCCACGTACAAGGAAAAGACCGAGGCGATCAAGAAGAAGGTCAAGAAGGCGCTGACCTACCCGGCCGCGGTCGTCGTCGTCGCCTTCATCGTCACCGGCATCCTGTTGTACTTCGTGGTGCCGCAGTTCCAGAGCCTGTTCCAGGGCTTCGGCGCCGACCTGCCGGCCTTCACGCTGATGGTGATCGGCCTGTCGAACTTCGTGCAGTCGTACTGGTGGATGATCCTCGGCGTGGTCGGCGGCGGCTTCTATGCGCTGTTCGAGGCCAAGCGCCGATCGGCGAAATTCCGGCGCCTGCTCGACCGCCTGCTGCTGAAGATTCCGGTGGTCGGCGACATCCTCTACAAGTCTGCCGTCGCGCGCTTCGCGCGCACGCTGTCGACCATGTTCGCGGCCGGCGTACCGCTCGTCGAGGCGATGGAATCGGTCGGCAAGGCCGCCGGCAACATCGTCTTCACCGAGGCGATCCTGCGCATGAAGGATCAGGTCGCGACCGGCCAGCAACTGAACTTCACGATGCAGCAGTCGAGCCTGTTCCCGAACATGGCGACGCAGATGGTGCAGATCGGCGAGGAATCCGGCTCGCTCGACGCGATGTGCGCGAAAGTCGCCGACTTCTACGAAGCTGAGGTCGACGCGCTGGTCGACGCACTGTCGAGCCTGCTCGAGCCGATGATCATGGCCACGCTCGGCGTACTCGTCGGCGGCCTGGTCATTGCCATGTACCTGCCGATCTTCAAGCTCGGCCAAGCCATCTGAACTGAGCGTCTCATGACCCTGCTCGACGGGCTGCGCAGCAGCCCCGCCCTGCTGATTTCGCTCACGGCGCTGCTCGGCCTGATCGTCGGCAGCTTTCTCAACGTCGTCATCTACCGCCTGCCGCGCATGATGGAACGGGCGTGGAAGCGTGATGCCCGCGAGGCGCTCGAACTGCCCGCGCTCGACGAGCCGCCGTTCTCACTGCTGCGCCCCGCGTCTTGCTGTCCGTCGTGCGGCACGCCGATCAAGCCGTGGCACAACGTGCCGCTGTTCGGCTGGCTGTTCCTGCGCGGCCGCTGCGCCGCCTGCGGCACCGCGATTCCGGCGCAGTATCCGCTGGTCGAACTCGCCGCCGGCGTGATGGCCGGCGTCTGCGCCTGGCACTTCGGCTACGGGCCGCAGCTGCCCGCCGCGCTGGCCCTCAGCTGGACGCTGCTCGCGCTCGCCGTCATCGACCTGCGCACGCAGCTGCTGCCGGACGACCTGACGCTGCCGCTGCTGTGGCTCGGCCTGCTGCTCGCGCTGTTCCCGGTCTTCGCCGACCTGCGTGACGCGGTGATCGGCGCGATGGCCGGCTATCTGGTGCTGTGGTCGATCTACTGGCTGTTCAAGCTGACGACCGGCAAGGAAGGCATGGGCTACGGCGACTTCAAGCTGCTCGCCGCGCTCGGCGCCTGGCTCGGCTGGCAGGCGCTGCCGACGATCGTCCTGCTGTCCTCGGTGGTCGGCGCCGTCGTCGGCATCGGCCTGGTCCTGTTCCGCCGGCACGATCGCCAGATCCCGATTCCATTCGGTCCGTATCTGGCGGCCGCCGGCTGGCTGGCGCTGCTGTACGGCCAGGACTTGAGCCAGCTCTACCTGCAGAGCCTGCGCTGATGCCACTGACGATCGGCCTGACCGGCGGCATCGCCAGCGGCAAATCGCTGGTGCAATCGCTGTTCGAAGGGCTCGGCGTGCCCGTGCTCGACGCCGATCGCGTGGCCCGCGAGGTCGTCGCCGTCGGCACGCCGGGTCTCGCCGAGATCGCACAGACCTTCGGCGCCGGCTTCCTGCTGCCCGACGGGGAACTCGACCGGCGCCGGATGCGCGAGCACGTATTCGCCGATCCGTCCGCCCTCAAGCGACTCGAAGCGATCACGCATCCGCGCATCCGCGAGCGCATGCGCGCCTGGCGCAGCGCGCAGACGGCACCGTACTGCATGCTCAGCGTGGCGATCCTGCTCGAAGCGAAAATGCAGGACCTCGTCGACCGCGTCCTGCTGGTCGACGCGCCGGTCGAGGTGCAGCTCACCCGCCTGACGCAGCGCGACGGCATCGACGAAACGCTCGCGCGGCGCATGCTCGCCGCGCAGCTCGACCGCGAAGCGCGCCTCGCCGCCGCGCACGACGTGCTGGTCAACGCCGGCGACATCGCGACGACGCAAGCCGCCGTCGCCGAATTTCATGCCTATTACCTGCGACTCGCCGCCGCCGGCGAGGCCTCGGCGCCCGGCCTGCGTTTGCCGCGCACTGAGAACTCGTTCACAATCAAAATTTAGACGTCAAGCCCGCAAGTGAGCGAAGGAGCCGTGGCCGATCTGGTGTTCGAGCAACCGCTGAGCGAGCGGGTGCGCACCTTTTTGCGTCTCGAGCTGCTGTTTGCGCAATACCGGCACCATCGCCGCGACCGCAGCACCTGCGGCACGCGCTCGGCGCTGGATTCGCTGCTCGATCTGCTGGTCGTGATCTCACGCTCCGACCTGAAGAACGACATCCTCAAGGAGCTGACGGATCAGTATCACCACCTGACGCGGCTCGCGGCCCGTCCGAGCGTCGATCAGGAGCGCCTCAAGGGCGTGCTCGCCGACATCACCGAGGCGCTCAACGAGCTGCAGCAGCTCGCCACGCAGTTCGCCAATTCGCTGCTGCGCGGCAGCGACTTTCTGACCAGCATTCTCAACCGCTCGACGATTCCCGGCGGCACCTGCGGCTTCGACCTGCCGCACTACCATTGGTGGCTGTCGCAGCCGCGCGAGCGCACCGACCGCGACCTCGATGCCTGGTTCGCCGATCTCGCGCCGTTCGAGCGCGCGGTCACGCTGTACCTGAAGCTGCTGCGCGCCAGCGTGCCGGCGGATCCGGTCGTCGCGCAGAACGGGATCTACCTGCACACGCCCACCGGCCCCTGCCTGCTGGTGCGCGTGATCGTCCCGGCGGGCGCCGGCGTCTACCCGGAAATCAGCGCCGGCCGGCATCGCTTCACGGTCCGCTTCATGGGCATGCGCGAGATCGACAGCCGCGCCCAGCAGGCGCATGCGGACATCGGCTTCCAGCTGCAGTGCTGCAACCTGTGAAGAACCCGCAAGACCCCGCCGCCCGCCCCTACCGCATCGGCTCCTGCCCGCAGTGCGGCCAGTCGGTACGCCTCGACGAGAGCAACCCCTGGCGCCCGTTCTGCTCGGAACGCTGCAAGCTGCTCGACCTCGGCGACTGGTTCGCCGGACGCTACGGCATTCCGAGCGACGACCCGACCCCGCACCATCGCGATCCGGACGGCGACTGACGCACTCGGCCAGCTAGGCTGACCAGTAGGCGCGGATCGCGGCCACGCCTTGGGCATAGTGCGCCTGCACCGTGTCCAGATCGCGCGGCCCGAGGCCGCCGAGCCAGTACACCGGCAGATTGGCGGCCTGCGTCCAGGCCGCCGCCGTCAGCTCACCGAGGCCGCCCGCCGCCGGATGCGTCGGCGTCGAGCGCACCGGCCCGAGCACCGCCGCATCGAAGCCCAGTTCGCGCGCTCGCGCGAGTTCCGCAGGACTGTGCGCGGAGGCCAGGCACAGTGGCCCCGCCGGCCGCGTCGACAGCGCCGCCAGGCGCCCGCTGTCGGCATGCCAGCCGGCGGCGCCGAGCCGCCCGACCATGTCCGGATCGCGATCGAGCACGACGCGCAATGCCGTACCGGCCTTGTCCGCCGCGGCAAGCACGCGGCCCGCCAGCGCCGCGTACGCCGCGTCGTCGAGCGCCGGCAAGCGCAAGCGCAGCAACGCGCCACGCGGCAGCTGCGGCAGGCGCGCGAGCAGCGCCGCTTCGCCGATGTCCGGCGGCGTGAACACGTAGTGGGCCGGCAGGCGCAGCGCCGACAGGATCGGCCCGTCGGCGGCGAGGATGGGATAGTCGTCGATCTCGTCGAGGCGCACCCAGGCAAAGGCCTGCTGCTCGCGCCCCTGCGGCTCGCCGTCCCAGACGCTCGCCAGCCAGCAATCCAGCTCGACGGTGCGCTCGCGATAGGCGTGCACGACCTTGATCAGCGGCCGGGCAACGCGCACCGTCACGCCGAGCTCCTCTTCAAGCTCCCGCACCAGCGCCGCGCGCGCGGTCTCGCCCGCCTCGATCTTGCCGCCCGGGAATTCCCACTGCCCCGCGGCGATCTTGCCGTGCGGACGCTGCGCGATCAGCACGCGGCCGTCGCCGTCGATCAGACACCCGGCCGCGACCGCGATCCGCGGACGCTGCGCCACGGCCTGCGGCGCGTCGCCGGCAACGGTGGACCCGACGGTCGGTTCGCTCACCGCGATGCGATCCGTGCAGGCATCGGCACGTGCCTCAAGTCCGGTACTCGGCGTTGATCTTCACGTACTCGTAGCTGAAATCGCAGGTCCACAAGCGCGCCTGCGCGTCACCGCGACCGAGCCCGACGCGAATCGTGAACTCGGGCCGCGCGACGATTGCGGCGCCGCGCTCCTCGCGATAGTCGGGATGCGGCTCGCCGCCTTCAAGCAGCACGACATCGTCGAGCGCCACGCCGACCCGCGCCGGGTCCAGCCCCTCGACGCCGGCCTTGCCGATCGCCATGACGATGCGCCCCCAGTTGGCGTCACCGGCGAACATCGCGGTCTTGACCAGCGGCGAGTTGGCGATCGCATAACCGACCTGGCGCGCTTCGGCGACGTCGCGCGCACCGCCGACCTCGATCGTGATGAAACGCGTCGCGCCTTCACCGTCGCGCACGACGCATTGCGCCAGCTCGATGCAGACCTCGCGAATGGCGGCGCTGACGAGTGCGTAGTCGGCGTCGCCGATGCCGATCTCGCGCGTGCCGACCTGCGCGGTCGCGCACAGCACACAGGAGTCGTTCGTCGACGTGTCGCTGTCGACCGTCACGCAATTGAACGATTCGTCGACGGCAGCGCGCAGCGCCGCGTCGGTCGCCGCCGGCGTCAGGCGCGCATCGGTGGCGACGAACGCCAGCATCGTCGCCATGTGCGGCTCGATCATGCCGACGCCCTTGGCGATGCCGGTCACGGTGACGTCGCCTTGCGAAGTCGCGACGCGACGGCTCGCGCCCTTCGAGACCGTGTCCGTGGTCATGATCGTGCGCGCGGCCGCCGCCCAGGCACCGGCCGCGAGATCGGCGGCGGCTTTCGGCACCGCCGCAAGCATGCGCTCGAGCGGCAGGCGCTGGCCGATCACGCCGGTCGAGAACGGCAGGACCTGCTGCGGCGCGCAGCCGAGTGCGGCGGCAACGGCGGCCGTCGTCCGGCGTGCGTCCTCCAGCCCGGCGCTGCCGGTCGCCGCATTGGCGTTGCCGGCGTTGACGAGCAGCGCACGAATCGCCGACGTCGCCTTCAGCGACTCGCGGCATAGCTGCACCGGCGCGGCCGCGAAGGCGTTGCGCGTAAACACACCGGCGACGCAGCTGCCCTCGGCGAGCTCGATCAGCAGCAGGTCGTTGCGGCCTGGCTTCTTGATCGCCGCTTCGGCGACGCCGAGACGCACGCCGGTGACCGGCAGCAGGTTCGTGGGTTCGGACAGATTGACGGCCATGTTTGGTTTCGCGGCAGAAAGAATGAAGGCGCCTCGAAGGCGCCTTGCATATTTTGCGTTGCCCGACCCCGACAAGCCAGCCGCCGCACGGCTGTCGCGAGGAGCAGGGCCGAAGCTACGCATCCGGGGCATGGCCGTACAGAAATACGGCGAGCGCGGACGGGCGCGGGACCGGTCCGCGCTGCAGACGAATGCGCGGGCCTAGACGAGCGCGCCGTGGCAGTGCTTGAACTTCTTGCCGCTGCCGCAGGGGCAGGGATCGTTGCGGCCGACCTTGGGCATGTCGCGCACGATCGGCGCGCTGCGCTCCACGGCCGCTGCAGCCTCCAGCCGGCGCGGCGCGGCGGCCGGCGCTTCGGCGGCCGCCTCGACCTCATTGCCATCGACGGCAACCGGCGCCGACTCGTGCTGCATCTGCATGCGCTGTTCGAGCAGTTCGGCTTGGCGGCGGCGCTGCTCCTCGACGGCCTGGACCTCGGCCTCGGTCTGGATGCGCACGCGGGCCAGCAGCGTGATGACTTCATGCTTGTAGCGCGCCAGCATGTCGTTGAACATGCCGAAGGCCTCGCGCTTGTACTCCTGCTTCGGATCCTTCTGCGCGTAGCCGCGCAGGTGGATGCCCTGGCGCAGGTAATCCATCGCCGCCAGATGCTCGCGCCAGAGATTGTCGAGCGTCTGCAGCATCGCGGCTTTCTCGAAATGCTCGAGGATCGGCGCGCCGATCTGCGCCTTCTTCGCCTCGTACGCCTCGCGAACCGTGTCGAGCAGGCGCGCGCGCAGACTCTTCTCGTTGAGCTCGCGCTCTTCGTCGAGCCAGGCCTTGATCGGCAGGTCGAGCGCGAAGTCGCGGCGGAACGCCTCCTGCAGCCCTTCGATGTTCCAGGTGTCCTCGATCGACTGCGGCGGGACGTGCGCGTCGATCACGGCGCTGACGACGTCCGGACGAATGGTGTCGACCATGTGCGTGACGCGCTCAGAGTTCATCACCTGGTCGCGCAGCTCGTAGACCGCCTTGCGCTGATCGTTGGCGACGTTGTCGTACTCGAGCAGCTGCTTGCGGATATCGAAGTTGTGCGCCTCGACCTTGCGCTGCGCGGTTTCGATCGCACGCGTCACCCAGCGATGTTCGATCGCCTCGCCTTCCTGCATGCCGAGACCCTGCAGCATCGCGCGCATGCGCGGCGGCGTGAAGATGCGCATCAGCGTGTCGTCGAGCGACAGATAGAACCGCGAGGCGCCCGGATCGCCCTGGCGACCGGAACGGCCGCGCAGCTGGTTGTCGATGCGCCGCGATTCGTGACGCTCCGAGCCGATCACGTACAGGCCACCGGCCTGCAGCACCAGCTCGTGCCGCTGCTTCCAGGCGGAGCGCGCTGCTTCGCGCGCGGCGACGTCCTCCTCCGGAATCTGTGCGAGCTCGGACTCCAGATTGCCGCCGAGCACGATGTCGGTGCCGCGGCCGGCCATGTTGGTCGCGATCGTCACCGCTCCGGGGCGACCGGCCTGCGCGACGATCTCGGCCTCGCGCTCGTGCTGCTTGGCGTTGAGCACCTCGTGGGCGATGCCGTCCTTTTTCAGCAGACCGGACAGCAGTTCCGAGGTCTCGATGCTGGCGGTGCCGACCAGCACCGGCTGCTGCTTGGCGTGCGCCTGGCGGATCTCGCCGATCACCGCCTTGAACTTGTCCTGCGCGTTCATGAACACGAGATCGCCCTGATCCTTGCGCTGCATCGGGCGGTTGGTCGGGATCACGACGACTTCCAGGTTGTAGATGCTCTGGAACTCGAAGGCCTCGGTATCGGCGGTGCCGGTCATGCCGGACAGCTTTTCGTAGAGGCGGAAATAGTTCTGGAAGGTAATGCTGGCGAGCGTCTGGTTTTCCTGCTGGATCTTGACGTTTTCCTTCGCCTCGATCGCCTGATGCAGGCCGTCAGACCAGCGGCGGCCGGGCATCATGCGGCCGGTGAACTCGTCGATGATGATGATCTGGCCGTTGCGGACGATGTACTCGACGTCACGCTTGTACAGCTGGTGAGCGCGCAGCAGCGCGTTCAGATGATGCAGCAGGACGATGTTGGCGGCGTCGTAGAGGCTGTCCTCCTCGCCGAGCAGTCCGCTCGCCCGCATCAGGTCCTCGACCTTCTCGTGACCGGCCTCGGTGAGGTGCACCTGTTTGGCCTTCTCGTCGACCGAGAAATCGCCCGGACCGTCCTCTTCCTGCTGTGCGACCAGCTTCGGGATCAGCGCGTTGATCTTGCGGTACAGCTCCGGGTCGTCGTCGGTCGGACCGCTGATGATCAGTGGCGTGCGGGCCTCGTCGATCAGGATCGAGTCGACCTCGTCGACGATCGCGTAATGATGGCCGCGCTGCACCTTGTCGCCCGGCGAGAACGCCATGTTGTCGCGCAGGTAATCGAAGCCGAGTTCGTTGTTGGTCGCGTAGGTGATGTCGCAGGCGTAAGCCTCGCGCTTTTCCTCGGTGCTCTGCCCGGAGACGATGACGCCGACGCTCAAGCCGAGGAAGCGGAAGATGCGCCCCATCCACTCCGAGTCGCGGCGCGCGAGGTAGTCGTTGACGGTGACGACGTGCACGCCCTTGCCGGGCAGCGCGTTGAGATAGGCCGGCAGCGTGGCGACCAGGGTCTTGCCCTCGCCGGTGCGCATTTCGGCGATCTTGCCTTCATGCAGGATCGCACCGCCGATCAGCTGCACATCGAAATGGCGCATGCCCATGACGCGCTTGCCGGCCTCGCGCACGACCGCGAAGGCGTCGGCACGAATCTGGTCGAGCGTCTCGCCCTTGGCCAGGCGCTCGCGCAGCACCACCGTCTGCTGCACCAGCGTGGCGTCGTCCATCGCCGCGTACTTGGCTTCGAGTGCCGCGACCGCCGCCACCAGCGGGTCGAGTTTCTTCAGGATGCGTTGATTACGGCTCCCGAAGACCCGGGCCAGAACATTGTTGAACATAAGCTCGCTACAGGCGGTAGGACGACGACGCGGGCCGCCGTCCGAATAGGAAATGGCGCGTATTATGCCTTGCTTGGGGCGTCCAGCTGGGTTTCAAGGCTGCCCCGGGCGCTGCGCACGCCTGGCGGCCTCAGCGCGCCGCCTGGATATAGCGCTCCGGGTCGACGGCGGTGCCGTTGTAGAGCACTTCGAAATGCACGTGCGGGCCGGTCGAGCGCCCGGTCGAGCCGATGCGCGCCACGGCCTGGCCGCGCGCGATCTTCTCGCCGACGCGGACCAGGATGGCGCTGTTGTGCCCGTAACGCGTGCTGTAGCCGTTGCCGTGGTTGATCTCGACGAGATTGCCGTAGCCTTCGCTCGGCCCCGCGAACGCCACGATGCCCGCCGCCACCGCCTGCACCTCGGCGCCGGTGCGCCCGGCAAAGTCGATGCCCTGGTGGCGGGCCAGGCGGCCCGTGAACGGATCGGCGCGCGTACCGAACACCGAGCTGATCCAGCCGTTCTCGATCGGCCAGCCGGACGGCCGCACTTCCTTCTGCAGACGACTGGCGACCAGCAGGTCCTCGAGCACGCGGAACTGGCGCTCGCGGTCCGAGAGCTGGCGCTCGTAATTGGTGAGCGACGCGAGGACCGGATCGAAGCTGGTGTCCGCCGGGTTCACTTCGGGACCACCGACCGGCGGCGGCTCGCTGAAATTGAATTCCCCCTCTTCCAGGCCCGCGATCTCGGTCAGGCGCTGGCCGGCCGCGTCGAGGCGCAGCACGTGCGCCTGCAACTGGGCGAGCCGGCGCGACAGCGCGGCGGCGTTCTGCTCGGCTTCGGAACGGGTGGTGCGCAGCGCATGGCGCTGCTGTTCGACTTCCTGCGCCCAGGCCGCGACCAGACGCGGCGGCAACACGCTGGAACCGCCGCGCGTCCAGTAGCCGACCGCGAAGCTGGCGCCGATCAGGAAGAGGCCGGCCAACGCGAAGGGCAGCCAGCCCCATACGTGACGGACATCAAGCCGCAGGCGCCATGTCCGTCCACGCTGGTGGCTGACTACAATAATATCCATCGTTGACGCCGAAGCCCCTCGTGCGCGATCCGCAATCCGTTCAGCAACTGTTGCATCGACTGCCGCAGAAAAGCGGCAACGCCTGGCTTGCCCGGGTGCAGAGCCTGGCCGATATCAATCGCTCCTTGCCGCTGTGGTGCGAAGAGCCTTGGGTCCGTCAGATCCGCATCGCCAACATCCGCGAGCAGACCGTGGTGGTCTTTTCGGCTTCCGCGTCAGCCCTCGTGCCTCTGCGTCATCGCAGCAGCTCGCTGTTGATCTGGCTGAATGACCGCTACCGGATGACCTGCACGCGCGTCGAAACTCGCGTACGCCCCCCGTTCGCGGGCTAGCCCGAGTCTATCGGCCTGCCCCGCAATAGGGCAAGCATCAGGGCAAACGCTCCCGGGCCGTTTTGGCCCAGCAAGAAGCGCGCCGCCCGCTGTAAGCGAATGCGGCGGCCGCTGACGGCAAGGAAACGCGCGCGAGGCGCCGCTCAGGCGGCGGCAGCGAAGCTGCCGCGCACGTAGGCGATCGGCACGTCGGCAGCCTGATCCTCGTACGTGACGATCTCGAACGAAGACATGTCGTCGAGCACGGCGCGCACCAGCTTGTTGTTGAGCGCGTGACCCGACTTGTATGCCGTATAGGCGCCGATGACCGGATGGCCGAGCAGGTAGAGATCGCCGACCGCATCGAGAATCTTGTGCCGGACGAACTCGTCGTCGTAACGCAGGCCATCGTGATTGACGACGCGGAAATCGTCCAGCGCAACGACGTTATCGAGGCTGGCGCCAAGGCCGAGGTTGTTGGCGCGCAGCGTGTCGAGTTCGCGCAGAAAGCCGAAGGTGCGCGCCCGGGACACTTCCTTGACGTAGTTGGCGGTAGAGAACTCGATGACGGCGTTCTGACCCGAGGCCTTGAACACCGGGTGCTTGAAGTCGATGTTGAACGCCAGCCGGAACCCTTCGTAGGGTTCGAAGCGCGCCCATTTGTCGCCGTCCTGCACCTGCACCGGCTGGCGGATGCGCAGGAACTTCTTCGGCGCGTCCTGCTCGTGGATGCCGGCCGACTGGATCAGGAACACGAACGGTCCCGAACTGCCGTCCATGATCGGAATCTCGGCGGCCGACAGCTCGACGACGCAGTTGTCGATGCCCAGACCGGCGAGCGCCGACATCAGGTGCTCGACCGTCATGATCTTCACGCCCGCGTCGTTGACCAGCGTGCTGCACATCACCGCCTCGCGCAGCAGATGGGCCTGGCTCGGAATCTCGACCGGCGGATTCATGTCGGTCCGGCGGAACACGATGCCGGTATCCGGACCCGCCGGCAGCAGCGACATGTAGACCTTGCGGCCCGAGTGGAGACCGATGCCGCTGGCGCGGATCGCCTGCTTCAGAGTGCGTTGACGGACCATAGTCTTCGTTCTGTGCCGGAAAAGGTACTGTGCCCGAAAAGAAAAAGGCGCGGCGCCGGGAAGCGCCGCGCCGCATGGACACGGAAGTTTAACACGCGTTCCCGTACGGCCCCTGAAGGGCGCCGGCGGGACCGGCGCCGCCCCGGACGGTGGGCGGCGCCGCGATCGGCCATCAGTCGGCCTGGTTCCGCAGGAACGCCGGGATGTTGATGATGTCCTCGTCGAGCCCGAGCGGGAACGCGCCGCCGCCGCCCGAAGCGACCTTGCGCTGCTGGCGGTGCACCGCCGGAATGTCGAGCGCCGGCGAACCGATCTGCGGCATCTGCGGCTGGCCATAGGCCGGCTGCGCCGTCTGCCCGTACATCGCCGGCTCGGCCGGGCGGATGAACTGCGCGACGCGCGGATTGACCGCGGCCGCCGGCGCCGGCATCACCTGCGCCTGCTGCTTGGTGCCGTTGAGGCCGGTGGCGACGACCGTCACGCGCAGCTCGCCGTTGAGGTTCGGGTTGATCGACATGCCGACCTTGGCATCGGCCTCGTCGGACGCGATCTCGCCGACGCGCGCGCTGATGTACTCGTATTCCTCGGACAGCAGCGTCTCGTCGCAGGTGACGTTGACGAGCAGGCCGCGGGCGCCATGCAGCTCGATGTCGTCGAGCAGCGGGCTCGACAGCGCCATCTCGACGGCGCGCTGCGCACGATCCTCACCGGTCGCCACGCCGATACCCATCATCGACATGCCGCGGTTCGACATCACCGTCTTGACGTCGGCGAAGTCGACGTTGATGAGGCCCGGACGCGTGATCAGGTCGGAAATGCCCTGCACGGCGTTCTGCAGCACGTCGTTGGCCGCCCTGAAGCAGTTCAGCAGCGTGACCTTCTTCCCGAGCACAAGCGAGAGCTTCTCGTTCGGGATCAGGATCAGCGAGTCGGTGTACTGGCGCAGTTCGTCGATGCCGCGCATCGCCACACCCATGCGCTTCTTGCCTTCGTGCGCGAACGGCTTGGTGACGACCGCAACCGTCAGGATGTTCAGCTCCTTGGCGATCTGCGCGATCACCGGCGCCGCACCGGTGCCGGTGCCGCCGCCCATGCCGGCGGTGACGAACAGCAGGTCGGTGCCCTCGATCATCTCGCGGATGCGATCGCGGTCTTCCTCCGCCGCCTGCCGGCCGACCGCCGGATCGGAGCCGGCGCCGAGGCCGCGCGTGATCTCGACGCCCAGCTGCAGCTGGTTGGTCGGCACGCAGCGCTCGAGATGATCGCGATCGGTGTTGGCGCAGACGAAGTCAACGCCGTCGATCGAAGCCTGCGCCATCTGATTGACGGTATTGCAGCCACCGCCGCCGACGCCGATGACGCGAATGACCGCGCGTCGCCGCTGGCCATCCATCAATTCGAAAATTTCCCGTGTCTGTCCGCTCATGTTCCTGCTCCCGCGCCGCTGGGGCGCTCCTCGTCCGTGTTCACCCGACTCACGCCTCGCGGCGTGCACTGTAGAAGCCCTGCAGACTCGGCCCGCGGATCGTCGTTTTTATATGTAAACATTTCCGCGAAAATAAAATAATAAAAAACTGTGCCAATGTCAATAACAAGACTTCACTTCTCACCACTAATTCACTGCTCTCCAGCAACAGATCCAGGGCGACTCGCGGCCGCTCAGAAACTGCCTTTGATCCACTCGTTGATCCGCGTCAGCCAGTGCCCGACGCCCTGCGTCGGGGCGCTCGCCATCTGCGGCTGGTTCTGGCGCCCGTACATCAGCAGGCCGACCGCCGTCGCGCAGGCCGGGTTGCGCACCACGTCCTTGATGCCCTGCACCTCGTGCGGCAGGCCCAGCCGCACCGGCAGCTCGAAGACTTCCTCGGCGAGCTCGACGACGCCCGGCATCTGCGCCGAACCGCCGGTCAGCACGATTCCGCCCGCCACCAGCTCGTACCAGTCCGAGCGGTGCAGCTCCTTGCGGATGAAGCGGAACAGCTCCTCGTAGCGCGGCTTGATGACTTCGGCCAGCGTCAGGCGCGACAGGCGACGCGCCGGCGCATCGCCGACGCCCTTGACCTCGATCTCCTCGTGCGCGGCCGCGAACTGCGGCAGCGCCACGCCGTAGTGCACCTTCAATTCCTCGGCATACGGCGCCGGCGTGCGGAAGGCGACGCTGATGTCGTTCGTCACCTGGTTGCCGGCGATCGGCAGCACCGCGGTGTGGCGGATGGTGCCGCCGCGGAACACGGCGATATCGGAGGTGCCGCCGCCGATGTCGACCATGCAGACGCCGAGGTCGCGCTCGTCCGGCAGCAGCGTCGCGTAGCTCGACGCCAGGTGCTGCAGGATCAGCTTGTCGACTTTCAGACCGCAGCTCTCGACGCACTTGTAAATGTTCTGCGCCGCGGAAATCGAGCCGGTGACGATGTGCACCTTCGCTTCGAGGCGCACGCCGTGCATGCCGACCGGATCGTGGATGCCTTCGCGGCCGTCGACGACGAACTCCTGCGGAATGACGTGCAGGATCTTCTGGTCGGCGGGAATCGCGATCGCGCGCGCCGCATCCATCACGCTGTCGACGTCGCGCTCGGACACGCTGCCGGCGCGTACCGGCGCCACGCCGGTCGAGTTGAAGCTGCGGATGTGCGTGCCGGAAATGCCGACGTAGACCGACTGCGCGCGGCAGTTGGCCATGTGCTCGGCGTTCTCGACGGCGCGCTTGATCGCCTGCGTGGTCAGCTCGATGTTGACGACGTCGCCGCGGTTCATGCCGCGCGACGCGTGCTCACCGTAGCCCACGATCTCGATGTGGCCTTCCGGCATCTGCTGGCCGACGACGGCCACGCACTTGGACGTGCCGATGTCGATGCCGACGAGCAGGTTGCGCTCTTCGCGGCGTGCCATGTCAGTGGCTCTCCTTCTTCTGTTTCGGCGGCGTGATCCAGCCAACCGAGAATCCATTGGTGTAGCGCAGGTCGACGTACTTCACGTCGGCGATGCGATCCTTGAGCGCGCGCTCGGCGGCGCCGAGCAGCATGTCCGTCTTTTCCTGCGGGTCCTCGCGCCCGAAGCGCAGCTCGACCCCGCCCGCCGTCCGCGCGGTCCATTCGCCGCGCGCGTCCTGCCCCAGTCCCTGCAGCGGAAACGAGGACTGGATCAGGCGGACGCTCAACGCCCGGAACATCTCGGCAACCGTCGCCTCGTGGCCCGTCGGCCCCGACAGCTGCGGCAGGCCGTCCGGCACTTCGCCCGGCGCCGGCCTGAACACGCGCGCATCGGCATCGAGCAGCGCATCGTCGCCCCAGCGCGCGAACGGCACGCGCTCCCAGGCACGCACGCGCACCGTCGCCGGCCAGACGCGCTCGACGCTGGCGCGCGACGTCCACGGCAAGGCCTCGACCGCTTCGCGCACGGCGATCAGATCGAGATCGCCGAAGCGGCGGTCGATCAGCGGCCGCGCCGCCGCGTCGATGTCCGCCAGCTTTAGTCGCGAGAAGCGACCTTCGACCTGCAGGCGCGCGACCGGCTCGCGACTGCCGAATTCGAGCGCGCTCCAGCCGGCGCCGATCACGGCGAGGAACGCGGCGACGCCGAGCGCCAGCATCAGATGCCGGCGCAGCGGGGTGGACTCGAAATCGAAGGCGTCGTCGGCGGTCATGGCGTATGCGGTCATCCGCCCCCCTCGTCCAGCGTGTCTTCGAGGATCGCCCAGCACAGCGACGCGTAATCGATGCCGCGCGCCTTCGCCGCCATCGGCACGAGGCTGTGCGAAGTCATGCCGGGCACGAGGTTGGCCTCGATCAGCCACGGCTGGTCGTCGCCGTCGAGCATGAAGTCGATGCGGCCCCAGGTCTTCGCCCCGAGAATCTCGAACGCGCGCAGGCAGATCGCCTGGACGCGCGCTTCCAGCGCTGCATCGAGACCGCTCGGGCACTCGTAGCGCGTGTTGTCCGACAGGTATTTGGCGTGATAGTCGTAGAACTCGGCGTCCGGAACGATGCGGATCGTCGGCAGCGCCTCGACGCCGAGGATCGCGCAGGTGAATTCGTGACCCGGCTGGCGGCTGGCGACGAAGCGCTCGGCCATCACCACGCGGCCATGCTCGCCACGCGCGAGCTGCCAGGCCTCGCGCAGCTGGGCGGCCGATTTCACCTTGCTGACGCCGACGCTCGAGCCCTCCTCCGACGGCTTGATGATCAGCGGGAAGCCGAAGCGCGCCGCGGCCTCGTCGAGGTCGCCCTCGCGCTCGATCCACAGCCAGTCCGGCGTCGGCAAACCCTCGGCCTTCCACATGCGCTTGGTGCGCAGCTTGTCCATCGCCAGCGCCGAAGCCAGCACGCCGCTGCCGGTATACGGAATGCCCTGCAGTTCGAGCGCCGCCTGCACCGTGCCGTCCTCGCCACCGGTGCCGTGCAGGATGTTGAAGACGCGGTCGTAGCCTTGCGACTTCAGGTTCAGCACGATCTCGGGCGTGGCGTCGACCAGCGTCGCGTCGACGCCGCGGCCGAGCAGCGCGGCATGAATACCCTCGCCGCTCCACAGCGCGACCTGGCGCTCGCTGCTCCAGCCGCCCGCCAGCACGGCGACGCGACCGAAGTCCTTGGGATTGTGGGTCTTCCTAGCCACGCGCGACGCCTCCGGCGGCTCGGCGCCGCCATCCCTGGCGCGACGGCATCTGTCCATCGCGCCCCGGCCCGGCCATCCCTGGCCGGGCGTTCGCGTCCGCGCGAAGTGCCACCGGCACTTCGCAGGCGCGGCCGCTCACCCAGCCGCCCGCCAGCACGGCGACGCGACCGAAGTCCTGCGGATTCGTCGTGCGCCTCATGCGGCTTCTCCCACGATGCGGACTTCCGGCTCGAGGCGGATGCCGGTCTTGTCGAAAACGGTGTTCTGGATGTGCGCGATCAGGCGCTCGACGTCGGCCGCGCGCGCGGTCTCGTCGGTGACGATGAAGTTGGCGTGCAGCATCGAGACTTCGGCACCGCCGAGGCGGCAGCCCTTCAAGCCGCACTGCTCGATCAGACGCGCGGCGTGCTCGCCGGGCGGATTGCGGAAGGTGCTGCCCGCCGTCGCCCGACCGACCGGCTGCGTCGCCTTGCGGCGCGCAAGCCAGGCTTTCATGTCCGCCTCGGCCCGGCCGTCCGCGTCGGGCGTGAACCGAAAGCGCGCGGCGACGAAGCCGGCGGCATCGGCCGGCAGCTCGACGTGGCGATAGCCGTAGCGGAACGCCGACTTCGGCCGCCAGACCGTCGAGCCGTCGCGGCGCATCACCTCGACCTCGGTGACAACGTCCCAGGTCTCGCCGCCGTGCGCACCAGCGTTCATCGCCAGCGCCCCGCCGACCGTGCCGGGAATACCGGCGAAGAAGCCGGCGCCGGCGAGCCGGTGGGCGACGACGGTCTTGGCGAGCCGCGCGCAGTGCGCGCCGGCCTCGGCCGTGACGGTCAGGCCGTCGACCTCGATCGCGTCGAGCGCGCCGTGCAGGCCGATCACGGTGCCGCGCACGCCGCCGTCGCGAACCAGCAGATTGCTGCCGAGGCCGAGCCACAGGATCGGCTCGTGCGGCGGCAGGCCGCGCACGAACGCCGCCAGCGCCTCGCGCGAAGCCGGCTCGAAATAGCGGTCGGCGGGCCCGCCGACGCGCCAGGACGTGTGCCGCGCCATCGGCTCGTCGCGGCGCTCGGTGCTGTGCAGCGGCGCGCTCATGCCTTGCCTCCGGCGCCGTACTGCTGGACCAGCTGCGCGGCCAGACCGCCGATGTCGCCGGCGCCCATCGTCAGCAGCAGATCGCCGTCGCGCAGCACGCGCATCAGCGCGTCCGGCAGCTCGGCGACGCCGGCGACGAAGATCGGCTCGACCTTGCCGCGTGCGCGGATCGCGCGCGCCAGCGCGCGACCGTCGGCACCCTCGATCGGCGCCTCGCCGGCCGCATAGACCTCGGCGAGCAGCAGCGCGTCGGCCTCCGACAGGATCGCCGCGAAATCCTCGAACAGGTCGCGCGTGCGCGTGTAGCGGTGCGGCTGGAAAGCCACGACCAGACGCCGCTGCGGATAGGCGGCACGCATCGCCTGGAACGTCGCCGCGATTTCGCGCGGGTGATGCCCGTAGTCGTCGACCAGCTGCGCGCGGCCGCCACCCGGCAGGCGCAGTTCGCCGTGCGGCTCGCAGCGGCGGCCGACGCCGCCGAAGCCGGCCAACGCGCGACGCATCGCGTCGAACGAAACGCCGAGCTCACGGCCGACGGCGATCGCGATCAGCGCGTTCTGCACGTTGTGCTGGCCCGGCAGGTTGAGGAAGAACGATTCGCGCCCGCCGTCGCGGAACAGCACGGCGAAGCGCGAGCCGCCGCCCTGCGGCTCGACGTCGATGGCGCGCAGGTCGGCGCCTTCGCGAAAGCCGTAGGTCAGCACCGGCCGGCCGACGTCGTCGAGGATCTCGCGCACGACCGGATCGTCGACGCAGAGGATCGCCAGGCCATAGAACGGCAGGCGGTGCAGGAACTCGACGAAGGTGGCCTTGAGGCGGCGGAAGTCGTGGCCGTAGGTTTCGAGGTGATCGGCGTCGATGTTGGTGACCGCGGCGATCATCGGCGACAGGTGCAGGAACGAGGCGTCGCTCTCGTCGGCTTCGGCGACCAGATACTGGCCGAGACCGAGGCGCGCGTTGCTGTCCGCCGACTTCAGCTTGCCGCCGATCACGTAGGTCGGGTCGAGCTGCCCCTCGGCGAGCACGCTGGCGACGAGGCTGGTCGTCGTGGTCTTGCCGTGCGTACCGGCGATGGCGATGCCGTAGCGGAAGCGCATCAGCTCGGCGAGCATTTCCGCGCGGCGCACGACCGGGATGCGCTGCTCGCGCGCGTAAACGACTTCCGGGTTGTCGGCCTTGACCGCGGTCGACACCACGATCGCATCGGCGCCGGCCGCGTTCTCGGCGCGATGGCCGAGATGGATCGTCGCGCCCAGCTCGCGCAGGCGGCGCGTCGCGGCGCTGTCCTTGAGATCCGTGCCGCTGACCACGTAGCCGAGATTGATCAGCACCTCGGCGATGCCGGCCATGCCGGAGCCGCCGATGCCGAGCATGTGGATGCGCCGCACACGGCGCATCGGCGCCATCATCAGGTTCTGCAGCATCGCGCTCATGTCGCGCTCCCCGCCGCCGCGGCGATGCAGGCCTCGGCGATCGTCTTGGTGGCACCGGTCCAGGCCCGCGCACGCGCGGCCTCGGCCATCTGCTGCAGCTTCGCGCGATCGCCGAGCAGCTCGCGCAGGCGCGCCGCCAGCAGCGCCGGCGTCAGCTCGGCTTCCGGCAGCAGCAGCGCCGCGCCGGCACGCGACAGGTACTCGGCGTTGCGCGTCTGATGGTCGTCGACGGCGCTCGGCAGCGGCACCAGGATGGCCGCGTTGCCGGCGGCGCCGAGCTCGGCGATCGTCGAGGCGCCGGCGCGGCAGACGACGAGATCGGCCCAGCCGTAAGCGGCCGGCATGTCGTCGATGAACGCGCTCAGTTCGGCTTCGACCTGTGCCTGGCGATATGCCTTCTGCGCGACCTCGAGCGTGCGTCCGCCCTGGTGCCGGACCTGCGGCCGCTCGCCGGCCGGCAGCAAGGCGAGCGCCTGCGGCACGCGCTCGTTCAGCGCCCGCGCGCCCTGCGAGCCGCCGATCACCAGCAGGCGCGGCGCGCCGTCGTGCGCGAGGCGCTGTGCCGGCGGCGGCAGCTCGGCAAAACCGGCGCGCACCGGATTGCCAACCGTGCAGCCGTTGCCGAACGTGTCCGGGAAGGCCTGCAGCACCACGCGCGCGATCCGCGCCAGCGCGCGGTTGGTGAGGCCGGCCGCGGCGTTCTGTTCATGAATGATCAGCGGCACGCCGGCGAGCCAGGCGGCGATGCCGCCCGGGCCGGCCGCGAAGCCGCCCATGCCCAGCACCGCGTCGGGGCGCTCGCGACGCAGGATCGCGCGCGCATCGAGCACCGCACGCACGATCAGCAGCGGCGCTTTCAGCAGCTTGACGAGCCCTTTGCCGCGCAGGCCGGACACCCGGATGGTGTCGATGTTGAAGCCGTTCTGCGGCACGACGCGCGACTCGAAACTGTCGGGCGCGCCCATCCAGCGCACCTCGTGGCCGTGCGCGCGCAGGGCCTGCGCGACGGCGAGCGCCGGGTAGACGTGGCCGCCGGTGCCGCCCGCCATGACGATGAACTTCAGCGCCCTCACCGGTGATCCTCCGCCGAGGTCACGCCGAACGCCGCCGCGCGGTTCTCGTAGTCGACGCGCAGGATCAGGCCGAGCATCGCGCACACGGTCAGCAGCGAGGAGCCGCCGTAGCTCAGCATCGGCAGCGTCAGGCCCTTGGTCGGCAGCAGGCCCATGTTGACCGCCATGTTGATCAGCGACTGCAGGCCGATCCAGCCGCTCAGGCCGTAGCAGAGAAAGCCCTGGAAGCGACGGCCGTCGACTTCGGCGCGCCGCGCGATCACGAAGCCGCGCCAGACGACGATGCCGAACAGCGTCAGCAGCGTCGCCACGCCGAGCAGGCCGAACTCCTCGGCCATGATCGCGAAGATGAAGTCGGTGTGCATTTCTGGCAGGTACAGCAGCTTCTGCACGCTGTTGCCCAGCCCGACGCCGGTCCACTCGCCGCGGCCGACCGCGATCAGCGACTGCGCGAGCTGCCAGCCGGCGTTCTCGACGTCGGCCCACGGGTCCATGAAGTTGAGCATGCGCTTGACGCGGTACGGCGCGGCGATCGCGATCATCACCAGACCGGCGGCCGCGAAGCCGAGGAACGTGAGGTAGTAATGCACGCGCGCGCCGCCGAGGAACAGCATCAGGAACACCACGCCCATCAGGATCGCGGTCGCGCCGAAGTCGGGCTCGGCGAGCAGCAGCAGCGACGGGATCATCACCGCGATCAGCGGCATCGCCAGCCCCTTGAAGCTGGTCTGCAACTGTTGCTGGCGGCGGGTGATGTAGCTGGCGACGTAGATGATCAGCGCCAGGCGCGCGGCCTCCGAGGCCTGCAGGCGGAACAGGCCGAGATCGATCCAGCGCCGCGCCGCGTTGACCTTGACGCCGACGCCCGGCACCAGCACCAGGATCAGCAGGCCGATCGCGAACACGTACAACCAGGTGCTGCTGCGCTGCCATTGCTGCATCGGCACGCAATACAGGCCGAAGCCGATCGCACCGCCGACCGCCAGGAAGATCAACTGGCGGTAGAAGAAGTAGAAGGGCTCGCCGGTCAGCTTCTCGGCCTGCGCGACCGAGGCCGAAGCGACCATGATCAGCCCCCACAGCAGCAGCACGGCGACCGCGCCGCACAGCCAGCCGTCGAGGCCGTAGCGCGCCTGCGGGATTCCCCAGTTGGCGGCGACGCCGCTCATGCGAGCCCCCTCACCGCGGCGCGGAACTGCTCGCCGCGATCGACGTAGCCCTTGAACTGGTCGAAGCTCGCGCAGGCCGGCGACAGCAGCACGCGATCGCCGGGCTGCGCGAGCGCACGGGCGCGGCGCAGCGCCGTGTGCAGGTCCGCCTCGCGCCAGACCGGCAGCGCACCGTCGACATCGCGCTCGATGAGCGCCGCGTCCTGGCCGTACAGCACGGCGGCGCGGCCCTTGCGGGCGAGCGCTTCGCGCAGCTCGACGAACGACTGACCCTTGCCCTGGCCGCCGCCGAGCCAGACGATCGGCGCCGGCAGGCCGTGCAGCGCCGCCAGCGTCGAGCCGACGTTGGTGCCCTTCGAATCATTGAAATAGTCGACGCCGTCGACGCGCGCGACGAACTCGCAGCGGTGCGGCAGGCCGGTGAAGGCGCGCAGCGCCGCCACGCTGGCCGCGCGCGGAACGCCGACGGCGTCGGCGAGCGCCAGTGCCGCGAGCGCGTTGGCGGCATTGTGCAGACCGAAGATCTTCAGCTCGGCGAGCGGCAGCACCGCCTCGTCGCCGCAGGCCAGCACCGCGTCGGCGCCGGAGGCATCGGCGCGCAAACCGTAGTGACCGGCGGCCGGTGCATCCAGCCCGAAGCTCAGCGCACCGGCGGGCGCCAGCGCCGTCACCGCCGGATCGTCGCGATTGATGATCGCCGCGCGGCAGCCGTTGAAGATGCGCGCCTTGACGCGACCGTAGTGCGCCATCGTGCCGTGGCGATCGAGATGGTCCTGCGACAGATTGAGGATCGTCGCGGCAGCGCAGTGCAGCGTGTGCGTGGTTTCCAGCTGGAAGCTCGACAGCTCGAGCACGTAAAGCTCGACCGCATCGTCGAGCAGGTCCAGCGCCGGCGTGCCGAGATTGCCGCCGACCGCGACGCGCCAGCCGGCCGCCTTGGCCATTTCGCCGACCAGCGTGGTGACGGTGCTCTTGCCGTTGCTGCCGGTGATGCCGACGACCGGCGCGCGCGCGGCGCGCGCGAACAGCTCGACGTCGCCGACGATCTCGACGCCGGCAGCCGCCAGCTCGCGCACGAACGGCTCGTCGAGCGAAACGCCCGGCGAGACCACCGCCAGCGCGTACTGCGTCAGCGGCGCCGGCGCCGTGAAGGCGCCGAGGTGGAATTCGGCGCGCGGGTGCGCGGCGCGCAACGCGTCGATGCCGGCCGGCGCCGCGCGCGAATCGGTGACGGTCAGCCGCGCACCCGCGCGATCGAGATAGCGCAGGGCCGAGGCGCCGCTGGCGCCGAGCCCCACGATCAGGATCTGCTGGCCGTCGAAGTTCATGCTCAGCGCGCCCCCGAAAGTCCGACGCAAGCCGACCGTCCGTGCCGGCCGGCGCGTTGCGCCGATGCCCGCATCCTCACTCGCATCTGCTCGCGGCCCTGTGTCATCAGCGCACCTTCAACGACGCCAGGCCGATCAGCACCAGAATCAGCGTGATGATCCAGAAGCGCACGATGATCTTCGGCTCGGGCCAGCCCTTGAGCTCGTAGTGGTGGTGCAGCGGCGCCATGCGGAAGATGCGTTTGCCGCCGCTCCACTTGAAGTAGCCGACCTGCAGTGCGACCGATACCGTCTCGGCGACGAAGATGCCGCCCATGATCGCCAGCACGATCTCCTGGCGGACCAGCACGGCGACCACGCCGAGCGCGGCGCCGAGCGCCAGCGCGCCGACGTCGCCCATGAAGACCTGCGCCGGATAGGCGTTGAACCAGAGGAAGCCCAGGCCGGCGCCGGCGATCGCCGTGCAGAAGATCGCCAGCTCGCCGACGCCGCTGATGAACGGAATGCCGAGATAGGTCGCGAACTTGGCGTTGCCGCTCGCGTACGCGAAGATCGCCAGCGCCGAGGCGACCAGCACGGTCGGCATGATCGCCAGGCCGTCGAGGCCGTCGGTCAGATTGACGGCGTTGCTGGAGCCGACGATGACCAGATACGCCCACGGAATGAAGAACAGGCCGAGCGAGATCGACACGTTCTTGACGAACGGCAGGATCAGCGTCGTCTCGGTCGGCGTCTTCGCCGTGCAGTAGATCAGCGTCGCGACGCCGAAACCGGCCAGCGACAGCCAGAAGTACTTCTTGCGCGCCGGCAGACCCTTCGGGTCCTTGTACTTGATCTTGATGTAGTCGTCGGCGAAGCCGACCGCGCCGAACGCCAGCGTGACGAGCAGCGCGAACCACACGAAGCGGTTGCTGAGGTCCGCCCACAGCAACGTCGAAACGCTGATCGCGCCGAGGATCAGCAGGCCGCCCATGGTCGGCGTGCCGGTCTTCTTTAAGTGCGTCTTCGGCCCGTCGTCGCGGACCGGCTGACCGAACTTGAAGCGGTACAGGCGCTCGATCAGCAGCGGCCCGAACGAGAAGCAGAAGATCAGCGCGGTCAGGATGCCGAGCACGCTGCGGAACGTCAGATAGGTGAAGACGTTGAAGCCGCTGACGTGCTGCCGCAGATATTCGGCGAGGTGGTAAAGCACTAGTGGGTCCCCCCATGCATCGACTCGCCGGTGAGCGCGGCGACGACGCGCTCCATGCGCGACGACCGCGAGCCCTTCACCAGCAGCGTGATGGTGTTGTCGAGTTGCGGCGCGAGCGCGGCCGCGAGTTGTTCGGCGCTGTCGTAACGCTCGCCGCCGGCGCCGAAGGCCGTCGCGGCCTCGGCTGCGAGCGGGCCGAGCGCGTACAGGCGTTCGATGCCCAGGCGCCGCGCGCTGGCGCCGGCCTCGGCGTGCAGGCGCGCCGCATCCGCACCGAGTTCGGCCATGTTGCCGAGCACCAGCCAGCGCCGGCCCGGCAGCTCGGCGAGCAGTTCGAGCCCGGCGCGCAGCGAGCTCGGATTGGCGTTGTAGCTGTCGTCGAGCAGACGCGCGCCCTGCGGCGTCGCCTTCCACGACAGGCGTCCGGCGGCGCCTTCCATCTGCGACAGGCCGATCGCGATCTGCGCCGGCCCGAGGCCGAGGGCGATGCCGCAGCCGGCCGCGGCGAGCGCGTTCATGACGTTGTGGCGGCCCGGCACCGGCAGCTGCACCTCGGCCCGGCCCTGCGGCGTCACCAGCGTGAAGCGCGTGCCGGCGCCCGGCAGCGCCTCGACGTGCAGCGCGCGGATGTCGACGCCGTCGCGCAGGCCGAAGCTCAGCGCCGCTGCCGGCCCGGCCAGCTCCTTCCACAGCGGGAAGAACGCGTCCTCGGCGTTGATGACGGCGACGCCGCCGGCGCCGAGCGCCGCGAACAGCTCGCCCTTGCCGCGCGCCACGCCCTCGCGCGAGCCGAAGCCTTCGAGGTGCGCGTCGCCGGCCTGGGTGACGACGCCGACGTTGGGTTCGGCGATGCGCGCCAGCAGGGCGATCTCGCCGCCATGGCTGGCGCCCATCTCGACGACGGCGGTGCGGTGCTCGCCGCGCAGGCCGAGCAGCGTCAGCGGCACGCCGATGTGATTGTTCAGATTGCCCTGCGTGGCCAGCACCGGGCCGCGCGCGCGGAAGATCGCGGCGAGCATCTGCTTGGTCGTGGTCTTGCCGTTGCTGCCGGTGACGGCGACCACCGGAATCGCGAAGCGGCGGCGCCACAGCGTCGCCATCTGCTGCAGGCCGGCGAGCGTGTCGGCGACCTTCAGCTGCGGCAGCGGATCGTCGACGAACTCGGACACCAGCGCCGCCACGGCGCCGGCGGCGCGCGCCTGCGCCACGAAGGCGTGGCCGTCGAAGCGCTCGCCGCGCAAGGCGACGAACAGCGCGCCGTCGAGCTGCGCGCGGCTGTCGGTGCTGACGCGCGTGAAGCGCCGGTCGGCGCCGCGCAGCTCGCCGTGCAGCGGCGCCAGCAGTTCGGACAGCGCGAACAGGCTCAGGTCGTCAGGCACGCGCGCGCCTCCATCCCGACCAGTCCGGCGACGAACGCGCGGTCGCTGAACGCGCGCACCTCGCTGCCGTAGATCTGGTAGTCCTCGTGACCCTTGCCGGCGATCACCACGACATCGTCGGCGCCCGCCTCGGCGACCGCCGTGCGAATCGCCTCGGCGCGGTCGTGGATCACGCGCGGCGCCTCGACCGGGCTCGCCGCCAGGCCGATGCCGGCGAGGATCTCGGCGACGATCGCCTGCGGCGATTCGTTGCGCGGATTGTCGTCGGTGACGATGACGCGGTCGGCGAGCTCGACTGCCGCGACGCCCATCAGCGGCCGCTTGCCGCGATCGCGATCGCCGCCGCAGCCGAATACCACACTCAGCCGGCCGGCGGTGTGCGCGCGCAGCGCGCGCAGCACCTGGCGCAGCGCCTCCGGCGTGTGTGCGTAGTCGACGACCACCAGCGGCCGCGCGTGCGGACCGCGGAAGCCCTCGATGCGGCCGGGCACGGTGCGCGCCCGTGCGAGCGCCGCGACCGCGGCATCGAGCGGCAGATCATGCGCGAGCAGCGCGCCGAGCGCGGCGAGCAGATTGTGGACGTTGAAGCGGCCGAGCAGCGGACTGGCGAGCCGCGCCGTGCCGAGGTGGCTGTCGATCGCGAACGACAGACCGGCGACGTCGAGCGCCAGATCGCGGGCGATCAGGAAGTGGCCGGCCGGGCGCGGCCCTTCGATGCCGTAGCGGATCACCTGCAGGCGCGTCTCGAGCGCATCGGCCCATTCGGCGCCGCGCGCGTCATCGCGGTTCAGCACCGCGCTGGCCACGTCGGGCCGCTCGAACAGGCGCCGCTTGGCGGCGGCATAGGCATCGACCGTGCCGTGATAGTCGAGATGGTCGCGCGTGACGTTGGTCAGCACCGCGGTGCGGAAGCGGATGCCGGCGATGCGATCCTGATCGAGCGCGTGCGAGGAGACCTCCATCGCGCAGGCGCGCACGCCGTCGGCGCGCAGCCGCGCGAGCCACTGCTGCAGCACGACCGGATCCGGCGTCGTGTGCGTGTTCTTCTCGAGCGCGCCGACGCGGCCGAGGCCGATCGTGCCGATGTAGGCGCACGGATGCTGCAGCGCATCGAGCGCCTGCGCGATCAGGTACGCAGTCGAGGTCTTGCCGTCGGTGCCGGTGACGCCGACGCAGTAAAGATGCCCCGAAGGCTCGCCGTAGAAGCGCGCGGCGATCTCGCCGGCGCGGCGACCAAGCTGCGGTACGGCGACCTGGGGAATGCCGATGTCCGGCTCGCCATAGCCGGGCGCCGGCTCCCAGGCGACCGCGGCCGCGCCGCGCCGCAGCGCCTGCTCGAGATGCGCGAGTCCGTGCGTGGTGCCGCTGCCGCGGCAGGCGAGGAACAGATCGCCCGGCGTGACGCGGCGCGAATCGAGTTCGACGCCGCTCACCTCGAAGTCCGGCGCCGGCACGCCGTAGCCGCCGAGCAGCGTCTTCAAAGAATGCGTTGCGGCGTTCACAGACGCGGCTCCGCGACTTTGACGAGCGCCGCCCCGGCCTTGGCCTTCGGCGCAGAAGCCGGCGTCTCCGGCGGCAGCGCCACCGTCAGGCGCGGCGCATCCGGCGGCGCCAGATCCGGCGTATCGGTGCCGTCCGGCGAAATCTGCAGCAGGCGCGCCGCGCCCTGCATCACGTTCGAAAACACCGGCGCCGCGACGAGGCCGCCGTAATAGCCGCCGTCACCCGGTTCGTCGATGACGACCAGACCGACCAGCCGCGGACGCTCGGCCGGCACCATGCCGACGAACAGCGCCTGATGCCGGTTCGGGTCATAGACGCCGGTATCGGAAAGCTTGCGCGCGGTACCGGTCTTGCCGGCGACCTGGTAGCCGTGGATCGCGGCGCGCGTCGCACTGCCGCCCGGGGCGACGACGGTCTCCAGCATGTGCCGCACTTCTCGCGCCGTGTTCGCCGAGATCGCGCGCTGCGGCGGTACCGGCCGGGTGTTCCGGATCAGCCGAAGGTGGGGCATCAGGCCGTCGTTGGCGAGCGCCGCGTAGGCGCGCACCATGTGCAGCGCGTTGACCGACCAGCCGTAGCCGTACGAGGCCGTCGCCGTCGCGATCTGGCCCCACTCGCTGTAATGGCGCAGCACCGAGCCGGCCTCGCCGGGGAAACCGGTATAGATCGGCTCGGCGATACCGAAGCGCTGGAAGCCCGACCACACCGCCTCGGGACCGAGCGTCAGGCCGATCTTGGCGGCGCCGACGTTGCTCGACTTGGCGAGGATCTTGGCCAGATCCATGACGCCGCCCGGATGCACGTCGCGCACCGTCAGCGCACCGACCTTGAACCAGCCCGGGCCGGTGTCGACCGTACTGGTCGGCTGGAACAGGCCGAGCTCCAGCGCCTGCGCCACCAGCAGCGGCTTGGCGGTCGAGCCCGGTTCGAACGAATCGACGATCGCACGATTGCGCGTGCCCGGCGGCTTGCGCTCGCCCGGGTTGTTCGGATTGAAGCCCGGCTGCGAGGCGACCGCGAGAATGTCGCCGGTCGCGCTGTCGGCGATGACGATGCTGCCGCCCTTGGCCTTGTGGCGGATCACCGCGTCCTTGAGCTCGCGGTAGGCGAGGTACTGGATGCGCAGATCGATCGTCAGCTGCACGTCCTCGCCGGACTGCGCCTCGGCGAATTCAAGGTTGTCCTCGACGATGCGGCCGGCGCGGTCGCGGATCACGCGGCGCGAGCCCTGCTTGCCGCGCAGCACCGACTCCTGCGACTTCTCGATGCCCTCCAGGCCGGCGCCGTCACGACCGCAGAAACCGACGATCTGGCCGGCGACCTCGCCGGCCGGGTAGTAGCGCGCGTAGGCCGGGTCGGAAAACACGCCGGGCGCGCCAAGCGAGAGCACACGCTTGGCCTCGGCCGGCGACAGCGGATCGCTGATGTAGACGAACTTGCGCTCGGTCCGCGCCTCGAGGAACTTGCGGAACTCGGCGGGGCGGCGACCGAGCAGCTTGGCCACCGCTTCGACGTGCTGCGGCGAATCGAGCAGCGCCTGCGGCACCGCCCACAGCGACTCGACCGGCGCCGACAGTGCCAGCGGCTCGCCGCGACGATCGACGATCGCACCGCGATGCGCCGGGATCACGACGTTGCGGATGAAACGCTTGCTGCCCTCGGCGGCGAGGAAGTCCTGATCGATGACCTGCAGCTGGAAGGCGCGACCGAACACCACGCAGGCACCGACGCCGAGCGCGCCGAGCACGAAGGCGCGGCGCCAGCCGCCGACCGGCTCGGCCGGCGGCGTCACGCTGCGGCGCGCGCTCATCGCGCGGCTCCCGCGACCGGCGTCTGGTCGACGATCTCGTAATCGCGCGGCTCGACCATGCCGAGCTGCTCGCGGGCGATGCGCTCGACGCGATTGTTGCTGGCCAGCGTCGCTTCCTCGAGCTGCAACTGCGCCCACTCCATGTCGAGGCGCTCGCGCTCGGTGCGCAGCGTCTCCAGCTCGGCGACCAGCGCGCGGTTCTCGTGCTTGGTGCGCACGACGGCGAGCGCCGAGACGATGATCGCGGCGATCAGCAGCAGCGGGATCATGAGCGTGCCGCGCTTCATGACGTCCCCTGCATCAACGCTTCCCGCACGCGGCACGAGAACCGCGACATCGGCAGACGGCGCCGCCGCACGGGCCGGTTGCCCTGCGAAAGGCTGGCCAGGAACCGGCTCACGGCAGGCGCTCCGCGATACGCAGCACCGCGCTGCGGGCGCGCGGATTGGCGTCCGCTTCCTCGCGCGACGGGAACTGCTTGCCGTGCAGCTTCAGCGTCGGCATCTCGCTGCGCGCCGCGTCGCGCAGGAAGCGCTTGACGATGCGGTCCTCGAGCGAATGGAAGCTGATGACGACGAGGCGGCCGCCCGGCGCCAGCACGCGCACCGCCTGCGCGAGCGCGTCGGACAGCACGTCGAGCTCGCGGTTGATGTGGATGCGGATCGCCTGGAAGCTGCGCGTGGCCGGATGAATGTGGCGCGAGCGCGGGCCCGGCACCGAAGCAATCAGCGCCGCCAGCTGCGCAGTCGTCGTCAGCGGCGCCTCGCGGCGCGTCTCGACGATGCGCCGCGCGATGCGCCGGCTGTTGCGTTCGTCGCCGTACTGCCAGAGCACGTCGGCGATCTCGGCTTCGCCGGCACGCGCCAGCCAGTCGGCCGCCGACTCGCCGGCCTGCGGATTCATCCGCATGTCGAGCGGGCCGTCCTTGCCGAACGAGAAACCGCGCGCCGCGTCGTCGAGCTGCGGCGACGAGACGCCAAGGTCCATCAGGATGCCGTCGACGCGGCCGGCGACGCCGGCTTCCTGCGCCACCGCCTCCAGCGCGGCGAAGTTGCAGTGGTAGATCGCGAAGCGGCTATCGGCGCCGAAACGCTCGCGGGCGTGCGCGACCGCCTGCGGATCCTGATCGAGCCCGAGCAGGCGTCCGCGCGCGCCGAGACGATCGAGCATCGCGGCACTGTGGCCGCCGCGGCCGAAGGTGCAGTCGACATAGACGCCATCGGCGCGGACCGTCAGACCGGCGAGCGCTTCATCCAGCATCACCGGCCGATGGAGATTCATGGCGGCGTCAGGCCCGCTCCAGGCGCGGGCGAAATCGGCATCGAAGGGCATGGCCGCCGATCACCGCTTCAGCGTCCGGAAGGCATCTTCGAGCGAGGCCAGCAGATCCGAGCCCTCGCCGAAGCGCTGCTCCCAGATGTCGGCCGCCCACAGGTCGAAGCGCGTGTCCTGGCCCATCAGCACGGCATTGCCGTCGAGGCGTGCGCGGCGCCGCAGCATCGGCGGCAGCAGCACGCGCCCCTGCGCATCCATGGTTGTCTCGACCGCGAAGCCGACGAAAACCTGCTTGAGCTTCTCGGCGGTGATGCGGTCATCCATCGCCTGGATGTCACGCACGATCCGCTGGAACTCGGGCGCCGGGTAGATCTCGATGCACGGATTCGGGCCGGTAGTGATGACGAGCTGCGCACCGCAGCTGTCCGTGAGCGGCTGGCGAAAGCGGGCCGGGATCGCCAAGCGACCCTTGTCGTCAATCGAAAGTTGATGTGACCCGGCGAACACGGCGATTGGCGTGAGGCGTCCCCCACTTTCTCCCACTTTCCACCACTATGCGGCCACTATAGCCCACCGACCTACCCCACGCAAGCGCGATTCGGGAGAAAAATCACGCTGAAACAGCGGCTTAGAGCAACAAGATCGGATCGAACAACAATATCCTTAACAAACATCTGTTTACACCAGAAAGCTAAAGTAAAGCGACAGGTTCCGGCCGACGGCCTGCGCATTTTCCGTTCAGCTGCCTTTCAGCTCGCTGAAGCCGCTTTGGCGACAACCGGACAGATTGACTAAAGACGTTCAAATAGAACTTAAATCAATTTTTAATCACAACTTGCATGCACCGGTGCGGCGCATGCGCGCCGACCGGAGCGCCCCAGCCCGGGGCGAAAAGGAAAGAAAAAATGGAGTCGGCCTGTAAGCCGGGTTCTGTGCGGACGCCGAAGCGTTCCGGCAACCATTCCTCTAGGCGACGCATCACTGCGCCGCTCAAGCAACCTACCCGGAAGGCGCGTGGGCCACGCGTCCTGCCCGTTGCCGGACAGGCCCTTCCCTATTTGGTCTTGCTCCAGGTGGGGTTTGCCGTGCCGTTTCCGTTGCCGGAACCGCGGTGCGCTCTTACCGCACCGTTTCACCCTTGCCAGCTCCTTGCGGAGCTTCGGCGGTCTGTTCTCTGTTGCACTTTCCGTCGGCTCGCGCCGCCCAGGCGTTACCTGGCACCTTGCCCTGTGGAGCCCGGACTTTCCTCCCCCGCTTGCGCGGCAGCGGTTGCCCGGCCGACTCCGGCGCGCATTATCCGCTGTTTTGCGCCGCGACGCTGCTAGAGTCGGTGGCAAACCAGCATCCAGGGAACGCCGCATGCCGCAGCACGAAGTCCATTTCCGCGAACGAATCCACGCGCCGGTCGACAGCGTGTTCGAATTCCTCTCGCAGCATCCGAATTTCGCGTCGCTGTTCGGCGGCAGTTGCACGGTCGTGCGCGCCGGCGATGACCCGCGCGAGCCGAACGGCGTCGGCTCGGTTCGCCGCATCGGGCCGGGCCCGCTGTCGTTCGACGAACAGATCGTCGCCTTCGAGCGACCGACGCGCCTCGACTACGCGATCGTGCGCGGCGGTCCGCTGAAGAACCACCTCGGCACGATCGCGCTCAAGGCCGACGGCGCCGATACCGATCTCGACTATGTGATCCGCTTCGACGGCAAGCTGCCGGGCGTCGGCGCGCTGGTCGCCGGCGCGCTGCGCTTCGGCTGGCAGCGCAGCGCACGCAAGGCTTTCGCCCGCATCGAGCGCTGAAGCCGCACGGATCGCCCGAGATGCGCGTCGTCTCGCACACCTGCTCGAACACCGAGATCGTCTGCGCGCTCGGCGCGCAGGACCGGCTCGTCGCGGTCGACGCCGACTCCGACTTTCCGCCGGAGGTGGTCGACCGCCTGCCGCAGCTCGGCCGCGACCTGCAGTTCGACGTCGAGGCCGCGCTCGCGCTCAAGCCGGACCTCGTGCTGAGTTCGCTCACCGTGCCCGGCCACGATCGCATCGTCGACGCCTTGGCGGCGTCCGGTGTCCCGCTCGTGGTCTGCAATCCGCAGAGTCTCGACGAGGTGTTCGACGACATCCGCCGTATCGCCGCCGCGCTCCGGCTCGCCGACGCGGGCGCACGCCTGGTCGCCGCCATGCAGCAGCAGATGCCGGCGCGAACGCCGGCGCCGGACGCGCCGCGGGTGCTCGTCGAGTGGTGGCCGAAGCCGGTGATCGGCGCCGCGCGGCGTTCTTGGGTGCACGATCTGATCGAGCGCGCCGGCGGGCGCAACGCGCTGGCCGGCTGCGACGCGCCGACGCAGACGCTCGCCGCCGATGCCGCGCCCGGGGCGCCGGTCGACGTGCTGGCGATGAGCTGGTGCGGCGTGAAAGTCGACAAATACCGCGCCGACGTCGTACTGCGGCGCGAAGGCTGGCAGGACGTCGCGGCGGTCCGCCGCGGACGCGTGGTGCCGATCAGCGAAGCCTTCCTCGGCCGCCCGGGCCCGCGACTGGTCGAGGGCTACCGGCAGCTGCGCGCGGCGATCGAGGGCGTTTAGCCGCAGCGGTCGCGGGCGGCGGCACCGAGGCGCGCGCATACGCCTGCCCGCCCGCTCGCGCGATTGCGGGTTCCCGCTTGTCCTAGCCGCGATCGCGCGCGCTCTGCGCGTGCGCCTGCAGCCCTTCGGCGTCGGCGATGCGGCCGGCGATCTGCGCGAGCGGCCTGGCGCCCTCGGCGCTGCACTCGATCAGGCTGCTGCGCTTCTGGAACTCGTAGACGCCGAGCGGATTGCTGAAGCGCGCCGCGCGCGAGGTCGGCAACACGTGGTTCGGGCCGGCACAGTAGTCGCCGAAGGCTTCCGGCGTGTGCCGCCCGACGAAGATCGCGCCGGCGTGGCGGACCTTGCCGATCAGCGCGCGCGGCGCCTCGACGGCGAGTTCCAGGTGCTCCGGCGCGATGCGGTTCGACACCGCGCAGGCCTCGTCGAGATCGCGCACGAGAATCAGCGCGCCGCGCGCGGCGATCGAGGCACGCACGATCGGCTCACGCGGCAGGCTGGTCACACGCTCGGCCATCGCCGCGGCGACGCGATCGAGGAAGGCCGCGTCCGGCGAGATCAGGATCGCTTCGGAATCCTCGCCGTGCTCGGCCTGCGAGAACAGATCCATCGCCATCCAGCGTGGATCCGAGCCGCCGTCGCTGACGACGACGATCTCGCTCGGGCCGGCGATCGAATCGATGCCGACGCGGCCGAATACCGCGCGCTTGGCGGCAGCCACGTAAGCGTTGCCGGGGCCGACGATCTTGTCGACGGCCGGAATGGTGGCCGTGCCGTAGGCCAGCGCGGCGACGGCCTGCGCACCGCCGATCGTGAAGATGCGATCGACGCCGGCGAGGTGCGCGGCGGCGAGCACGACCGGATTCAGTTCGCCACCCGGCGCGGGAACCACCATGACGATCTCGTCGACGCCGGCGACCTTGGCCGGGATCGCGTTCATCAGCACCGACGACGGATACGCAGCCTTGCCGCCCGGCACATAAATGCCGACGCGCTCGAGCGCGCGCACTTCCTGACCGAGCGTATTGCCGAGCTCGTCGACGAACGAGAACGGCGCCAGCTTCTGGTATTCGGCGTAGGCGCGGATGCGCGCGGCGGCGGCTTCGAGCGCGGCGCGCAGATCGGCCGGCTGCGCATCCCAGGCGGCGGCCCACTGCGCCTTCGAAATCTCCAGCTCGGCAACGCCGGTGAGCGTGCGGCGATCGAAACGGCAGGTCAGCTCCAGCAGCGCCGCATCGCCGCGCGCGCGGATGTCGGCGACGATGCCGTCGACCACGCGCGTGACCTCGGGGCTGGTCTCCGGCGCACGATCGAGCAGCGCCGCCAGCTGGGCGTCGAAACCGGCGTCGCGGCTGTCGAGCCGCTGGATCGCGAGGGGCTGGCCGCCCATCACGCCGCCTTGCGCCGCTGCGAGGCCCGGATCTGTTCGAGCAGGGCCGTGATCGCCGCGTTCTTGGTCTTCAGCGCCGCCTTGTTGACGACCAGACGCGAGCTGACCTGGCAGATGATCTCGGTTTCGACCAGCCCGTTCGCGCGCAGCGTGCCGCCGGTCGCGACCAGATCGACGATGACGTCGGCAAGGCCGACCAGCGGCGCCAGTTCCATCGAGCCGTACAGCTTGATGATCTCGACCTGTTCGCCCTTGTCGGCGAAGTGGCGGCTGGCGATCTCCGGATACTTGGTGGCGACGCGCAGACGCCGGCGCGGGTCGCGCGGCGCGGCATCCTTCTTCGCCGCGACCGACAGCCGGCACTTGGCGATGTCGAGATCGAGCGGCTCGTAGAGCTCGGTGCTGCCGTTCTCCATCAGCACGTCCTTGCCGACGATGCCGAGGTCGGCGGCGCCGTGCTCGACGTAGGTCGGCACGTCGGCCGGACGAATGATCAGCAGCGACACGCCCGGCGTGCGCGACGGCACGCGCAGCAGCCGGTCGATGTCGCCGGCCGGATCGAGGCCGATGCGGGCCAGCAGCGGCAGGCTTTCTTCGAGGATGCGGCCCTTCGACAGGGCCAGAGTCAGGGCAGTCATCGCGCCTAGGAGCCTAGGGAAAACACTCAGGGGGCGCGATTGTACCCGGCCCGCCGGGCGACCGTCCGCACGGACCGGCGCCGGACTCAGCCGCCGGTGCGCGGATCACGCAGGTAGACGGTCTTCTGCTTGCCGTCCGCCGACTTGCGCTCGTCGATCTCGAAGCGCTCGACGGCGCGGACCAGATCGCTGAGCTTCTTGTAGCCGTAATTGCGCGAGTCGAAGTCCGGCTTGCGCTTGGCGATCAGGTTGCCGACCGCGCCGAGCGTCGCCCAGCCGTCGTCGTCGGCGGCGTCGTCGATCGCCTGCGCCAGCAGTTCCTGCAACGCCGCATCGGATTTCGGATCGACCTTCTCGGCGCGCGGCTCCGGCGCGCGCTCCGGTTCGGTCGTCGGCTCGGCCGCCGGCGCCGCCACGGTCACGGCCTCGGCGGGCTTGGCTTTCTTGCGCGCCGGCGCGGCCTTGACCGACACGTCCTTGACCGGCGCGGGCTCGGCGGGCGCGGCCTTGGCGGCAGGCTTCGCCGGCTTCTTGGTCGCGCCGCGCAGCACGTCGAGATAGATGAACTTGTCGCAGGCGGAGACCAGCGAGGTCGGCGTCTTGCGCTCGCCGAAGCCGTACACCGTCAGGCCGGCTTCGCGCAGGCGCGAGGCCAGACCGGTGAAGTCGCTGTCGCTGGACACCAGGCAGAAGCCGTCGAAGCGATCGGAGTACAGCAGATCCATCGCGTCGATGATCATGCGGCTGTCGGTCGCGTTCTTGCCGGTCGTGTAGCTGAACTGCTGGATCGGCTGCATCGCCAGATCGACGAGCACCTTCTTCCAGCCGCGAAGGTTGTCGGTCGTCCAGTCGCCGTAGATGCGCTTGACGGAGGCAACGCCGTACTTGGCGACCTCGTCGAGCAGCGGGGCGGCGATCGCCGGCTGGGTGTTGTCGGCGTCGATCAGCACCGCGAGCTTCTTGGTAGGTTCGGCCATCGCATCGGTCTCCGGTTGCGTGCAGGCTACATCAGCCTGGCGACGCGCTTGATTCTGGCACCGAGCGCGGCGAACTTGCCCTCGATGTCCTCGTAGCCGCGATCCATGTGGTAGATGCGGTCGATGAAGGTCTCGCCGTCGGCCGCCAGCGCGGCGATCACCAGCGAAGCCGAGGCGCGCAAATCGGTGGCCATGATCGGCGCCGCCTGCAGGCGCTCCTTGCCGGTGATCACGGCGGTGTTGCCCTCGATGCGAATGTCGGCGCCGAGGCGCAGCAGCTCCTGCGCGTGCATGAAACGGTTCTCGAAGATCGTTTCCTTGATCACGCCGACGCCTTCGGCCAGACAGTTCAGCGCCATCATCTGCGCCTGCATGTCGGTCGGAAAGCCGGGGTGCGGCATGGTATGGATGTTGACCGCGAGCGGGCGCTTGCCCTGCATGTCGACCTCGATGAAGTCGGGGCCGGTCGAAATCTTGCCGCCGGCCTGCTGCAGCTTGACGAGCACCGCGTCAAGCATCGCCGGATCGGTCTTGTTGACGCGCACGCGACCGCGCGTCGCGGCACCGGCGACCAGATAGCTGCCGGTCTCAATGCGGTCCGGCAGCACCGAGTGCTGCGCCGCGTGCAGCGCGGCGACGCCCTGCACGCGAATCGTCGTCGTGCCCTCGCCCGAGATCCGGGCCCCCATCGCGCGCAGGCAGCGCGCCAGATCGACGACTTCCGGCTCGCGCGCGGCATTCTCGAGCACGGTCTCGCCTTCGGCGAGCGTCGCCGCCATCATCAGGTTCTCGGTGCCGGTGACGGTGACCGTGTCGAAGACGATGCGCGCGCCTTTCAGCTTCCTGGCGTAGGCGTGGATGAAACCGCCCTCGAGCTTGATCTCGGCGCCCATCGCTTCGAGGCCCATCAGGTGCAGGTTCACCGGGCGCGCGCCGATCGCGCAGCCGCCGGGCAGCGAAACGTGCGCCTCGCCGCGCGCCGCGACCAGCGGCCCGAGCACGAGGATCGACGCGCGCATGGTCTTGACCAGCTCGTACGGCGCCACGCAGGTGGTGATCGGCCTGGCGTCGATGATCATTTCGTGCGGCGTCGGCTGCTCGACCGCGCAGCCCATCTGCAGCAGCAGCTTGCGCGTGGTGTTGACGTCCCACAGCTTCGGCACGTTGGTCACGTGCAGCGGCTCGTCGGACAGCAGCGACGCGCAAAGAATCGGAAGGGCGGCGTTCTTGGCGCCGGAAGCGTCGATTTCGCCGTGCAGCGGGCCGTTGCCGGCGATGATGAATTTGTCCATGACGTTCGCGTATCGAGGCCCGCCCATCAATCGGCGGCACGGCCCTCGGAGAAATAAGGGCGCAGGCCTTTCAGGCCGCGCGCGTGCTCAGCTTCAGGGCGTGAATCTCGCGCCCCATGCGCTCGCCCAGCGTCGCATACACCATGCGATGCTGCGCGAGCGGCGGCTTGCCGGCGAACGCGGCGCTGACGACCGTCGCCTCGAAATGCTGGCCATCATCGCCGAGAACGGTTACCTGCGCGTCCGGCAGGCCGGCTTCGATGAGTTGTTTGATCTGTTCTTTGTTCATGGTTCCGGAACTCCTGCGGCCGCCCGTGGCCGCGGCATGGCGCTTCTTATGCGGTACGCCGCGGCTCCAAGGCAAGCCGCAACGCCAGTGCGGCGAACACCGAGCCCATCAGGTAGCGCTGCACACCCCACCAGCGACGATGCCGCGCGAACCAGGCCGCGAGCCGGCCGGCGGCGAGCACGATCGCCAGATTGACGACGAAGCTGATGGCGATCTGCGTCGCGCCGAGCGACAGGCTTTGCAGCAGCGTCGAACCGCGCGCCGCCGATACGAACTGCGGAAAGATCGCGAGGTAGAAGATCGCGATCTTCGGATTCAGCAGATTGGTGAGAAAGCCCATCGCGAACAGGCGACGCGGCGAATCCGGCGTCAGCGCGAGCGGCTCGAACGGCGAGCGCGCGCCGGGCCGCAGCGCCTGCCAGGCCAGCCAGACCAGATACGCGGCCCCGGCCCAGCGCAGCGCTTCGTAGGCCAGCGGCACGGCGGCGAGCAGCGCCGTCAGGCCGAACGCGGCCGCGCCCATGTGGAACAGGAACCCGCAGACGACGCCGAGCAGCGAGAGGCTGCCGGCACGCGGCCCCTGGCAGAGCGAGCGCGAGACCAGGTACAGCATGTTCGGCCCCGGCGTCAGCACCATCAGCAGCGCCGTGCCGGCGAACAGCAGCCAGTCATGCGGGTCGATCATCGCTTCAGCTTGTAGCCGGTGACCAGCATCCACAGGCAGACGGCGGCGCAGACACCGAAGAAGCCCGTGCTCCACAGCAGGCTCTGCCAGATCGGCACGTCGGCGTGGCCGAAGAAACCGTAGCGGAAGCCGTCGATCATGTAGAAGAACGGGTTCAGGTGGCTGGCCGCGAACCACAGCGGCGGCAGCGCATGCACCGAGTAGAACACGCCGGACAGAAACGACAGCGGCGTGATGAAAAAGTTGGTGAACGCGGCGATATGATCGAACTTCTCGGCGATGATGCCGGCGATCATGCCGAGCACCGCGAGGCTGCCGGCCGAGAGCAGGAACATCGCCGCCAGCGCCAGCGGCGCATGCACCGGCAGGTGCACGAACGGCCAGGTCACCAGCAGCATCGCCGTGGCGACCAGGATGCAGCGCACGATCGCCGCGATGATGTAGGCGCCGAACCATTGCAGCGGCCCGAGCGGCGCCATCTGCAGGAAGACCAGGTTGCCCATGATCTTGGACTGCGTGAGGCTCGACGAGGTGTTGGCGAAGGCGTTCTGGATCACCGTCATCATCACCAGGCCCGGCACCAGGAACTCGGTGTAGCCGACGCCCGGATAGACCGGCGCGCGGCCCTGCATCGCCTGCGCGAACACCAGCAGGTAGAGCAGCGCGGTGATGACCGGCGCCGTCACCGTCTGGCCGAGCACCGACCAGAAACGCATCACTTCCTTCTTCAGAAGGGTCGCAAATCCGATCTGGTCCGGCGTCACGAGCGGGCTCCCGGGGTTTGCATCGAGGTGCCGGGCGTCCACGGCGCGCGCTTCACTTCGCCGCTCCGGTCGCCGCCGGCTTCGCGGTGTGTCCGGTCATCTCGATGAAGATGTCCTCGAGATCGGGCTCGCGGGTCTGCACGTCCTCGATCGCGACCCCGGCCGTGCGCAGCGCATCGAACACCGCGCCGATCGGGTGCCTGGCCGTCTCCAGCTTGAGTTCGTAGGCGCCGCCAACCTCGCCGGTCACCAGCTCGCGCAGCGCCGCCGGCAGCTGCGCACCGTCGGCGAGCTTCAGGCGCAGGAAACGATACGGGTGGCGCGCCAGCAGCTGCGGCGTCGGCTCGACGGCGGCGACACTGCCGCGGTCGAGGATCGCGATCCGCGAACACAGCTCCTGGGCTTCCTCGAGATAGTGCGTGGTCAGCACCACGGTCGTGCCCTGGCGGTGCAGGTCGCTCATGAAGGCCCACAGCGTGCGGCGCAGCTCGACGTCGACGCCGGCGGTCGGCTCGTCGAGGATCACTACCGGCGGCTTGTGCACCAGCGCCTGGGCGATCAGCACGCGCCGCTTCATGCCGCCGGACAGCGCGCGCATCGAGCTGCCGGCCTTGCCGGCCAGTTCCAGGCGCTCGAGCATCTCGTCGATCCACGGCCAGCTTTCCTTGCCGCAGCCGTAATAGCCGGCCTGGATGCGCAGCAGGTCGCGCACCTTGAAGAACGGATCGAACACCAGCTCCTGCGGCACCACACCGAGCAGGCGGCGCGCGGTCCGGAAGTCGCGAACGGTATCGTGGCCGAGCACCGCGACGCTGCCCTCGTCGGCCTGCACGAGGCCGGAGATGATGCCGATCAGCGTCGACTTGCCGGCGCCGTTCGGCCCGAGCAGGCCGAAGAACTCGCCGCGCCGGACGTCGAAGCTGACGCCGCGCAGCGCTTCGAGCGAGCCGTAACGTTTGCGGATGCCGCGAATCTCGAGGGCGCTGGCTGGCGCGGCGGCGTGGGGCGCGGATATGGAGGACATGGCAGGTGGTCATTATACGGTGCCGGCGGGGACTGCCCGTGTGCCGAACCCTCGATCAAAATACGACCATGCCCGCCTCGACCGCCCTCGTCTGGTTCCGCCGCGACCTGCGCCTGGCCGACCATCCGGCCCTGCAGACCGCGCTGGCGCGGCACGAACGCGTCGTGCCGGTCTACATCGCCGACCTCGGCGCCGAACGCGACTGGGCGCCCGGCGCCGCCAGCCGCTGGTGGCTGCATCACAGCCTGTCACGGCTCGGCGGCGATCTCGCCGAACGCGGCGCGCCGCTGCTGATCCGCCGTGGCGACAGCCTGCAGGCGCTGCGCGCACTGCTCGCCGAAACCGGCGCCGAGGCGGTCTACTGGAACCGCCTGTACGAGCCGGCGATCGTCGCGCGCGACCGCGCGATCAAGGCCGCACTGCGCGAGCAGGGCATCGCCGCGCACAGCCACCGCGCCGCGCTGTGGCACGAGCCGTGGAATCTGAAAACCGCCGGCGGCGAGCCGTACCGGGTGTTCACGCCGTTCTGGCGCAAACTCTCCGCCGAACTGCCGCCGCTGCAGGTCGAGCCGGCGCCGCTGCACCTCAAGGGCGCAGCCGTGCATCTGCACAGCGACACGCTCGAATCGCTGCAGCTGCTGCCGAAGCTGAACTGGGATGCCGGCTTCTATGCACAATGGCGCCCCGGCGAGACCGGCGCGCAGCACGCGCTCGACCGCTTCGTGCGCAGCGCGCTCGGCCACTACCGCGGCGGCCGCGACTTCCCGTTCCGGCCCCTCACCACGCAGCTGTCGCCGCATCTGCACTTCGGCGAGCTGTCGCCACAACAGGTCCGCGCCGCGCTGCTGCGCCGTGCGCAGGGCACGGCGACGCTGGAAGCCGACGCCGGGCAGGTGCTGCGCGAACTGGGCTGGCGCGAATTCGCGCATCACCTGCTGTTCCATTTCCCGCACACGGCCGAGGCGCCGCTGCAGGAAAAATTTGCGCATCTGCCGTGGCGAACGCGCGCCGATTACGCCGCCGACCTTGCCGCCTGGCAGCGCGGCCGCACCGGCATCCCGATCGTCGACGCCGGCATGCGCGAGCTGTGGACGAGCGGCTGGATGCACAACCGCGTGCGCATGATCGTGGCGTCGTTCCTCACCAAGAACCTGCTGATTCCGTGGCAGGAGGGCGCGCGCTGGTTCTGGGACACCTTGCTCGACGCCGACCTCGCCAACAACACGCTCGGCTGGCAGTGGACGGCCGGCTGCGGCGCCGACGCCGCGCCGTACTTCCGCATCTTCAACCCGCTGCTGCAGGCGCAGAAATTCGACCCGGACGCCAGCTACATCCGCCGCTGGCTGCCGGAGCTCGCGCGCCTGCCGGCGGAGGCCGCGCACGCGCCGTGGCTGGCCAAGGCCGGCGTGCTGGAGCGCGGCGGCGTGCGCCTGAACGAGCACTACCCGGAACCGATCGCCGCGCTCGGCGCCTCGCGCCAGCGGGCGCTCGACGCCTACGCGGCGATCCGCGCGGCCTGACCCCCACGGCCCGGCGCGCGGCGGCCGGTATACTGGGCGCCCTTTTCGCTTTTGGACCCCCACCGGGATGGATGCCGCGAAGCTGCAAGCCCTGGGCCGTCGCGCCCTCGAGATCGAACGCGATGCGCTGAGCGCGCTGCTGCCGCGCGTCGATGCGAGCTTCGCGCGCGCCTGCGAGCTGATGCTCGCCTGCAACGGCCGCGTCGTCGTCACCGGCATGGGCAAGTCGGGCCATATCGGCAGCAAGATCGCCGCGACGCTGGCCTCGACCGGTACGCCGTCGTTCTTCGTGCATCCGGGCGAAGCCAGCCACGGCGATCTCGGCATGATCACGCGCCAGGACGTGGTGCTGGCGATCTCGTACTCGGGCGAGACCAACGAGATCATCACCCTGCTGCCGCTGTTCAAGCGCATGTCGGCACCGCTGATCGCGATGACCGGCAAGCCGCGTTCGACGCTGGCGACGACCGCCGACGTGCACCTCGACGTGTCGGTGGCGATGGAGGCCTGCCCGCTGAACCTGGCGCCGACCGCGAGCACCACGGCGACGCTGGCGATGGGCGACGCGCTGGCCGTCGCGCTGCTCGAAGCGCGCGGCTTCACGCCGGAAGATTTCGCGATGTCGCATCCGGGCGGCTCGCTCGGCCGGCGCCTGCTGCTGAAGGTCTCCGACGTCATGCACGGCGGCGAGCGCCTGCCGCAGGTTTCCCCGGACACCCGGCTCAGCGACGCGCTGCTGGAAATGTCGCGCAAGGGCTTCGGCCTGACCGCGATCGTCGACGAACAGCAGCGCGTGCTCGGCGTGTTCACCGACGGCGACCTGCGCCGTGTGCTCGACCAGGGCATCGACGTGCGCCAGGCGCGCGTCGAGCAGGTGATGACCCGGGGCGGCAAGACCGTGCGCGCCGACCAGCTCGCCGCCGAAGCCGTCGCGCTGATGGAGAAGTACAAGATCACCGCGCTGCTGATCGAGGACGCGGCCGGCCACCTCAAAGGCGTGGTGCACATGCACGACCTGCTGCGCGCGGGGGTGGTCTGATGCGCGCGGCGACGAAGCGCAGGGTTGCGGCGCGCCAGCGGCGCGCGCACGACGCCGGATCCGCCGGCCGCAGCGGAGCGTCCGCATGAACCAGCTCGATACCGGCGAGCTGGTCTGGCGCGCCCGCGACATCCGCTGCCTGTTCCTCGACATCGACGGCGTGCTGACCGACGGCAAGCTCTACATCGGCCCGAACGGCGAGGAAACGAAGACCAACTACGTACGCGACGGCCTCGGCATCAAGATGATGCTGAAGGCCGGCTTGCACGTCGCCGTCATCAGCGGCCGGCCGTCGGAGTCGATGCGCCAGCGCCTGAGCTGGCTCGGCGTGCGCCACATCGCGCTCGACACCGAGGACAAGCTGCCGGCCTACGTGCGCATCCGCGACACGCTGGGCCTGACCGACGCACAGTGCGCGCACATGGGCGACGACGTGCCCGATCTGCCGCTGATGCAGCGCGTGGCGCTGGCGCTGTCGGTCGCCGATGCCCATCCGAAGGCGCTCGCCGCCGCGCACTGGGTGTCGCGCTACGGCGGCGGCAACGGCGCCGTGCGCGAGGCCGTGGACCTCATTCTCGACGCCCAGGGCCTGGCGTGAAGCGCCTGCGCGCCTGGCTGCCGTTCCTCGCGCTGATCATCGCCGCGGCGCTGATCGTGACGAACAGCATGAAGCGCGATCGCCAGCTGGCGACGACGACGGCGGCGGAACCGGCGCGCGTGCCGCAGTACGTTGCCGACGGCGCGGTCTGGACGCGCTACGGCGCCGACGGCACGCCCATGGTGCGCGCGCAGGCGCAACGCATCGACTACTTCGAGGACCGTTCGATGACGCTCGACACGGTCACGCTCGACCGTCTCGGCGGCGAGCAGGGCAGCTGGCATCTCGAAGCGCCGCGCGGCATCGTACCGGCCAACGAACAGCGCATGCGCCTGGAGCCGGACGTCGCCGTGCGCGGTCAGGCGCGCGGCCTGCCGACGACGATCGCCGCCCGCGAGGTCTGGGTCGACTGGGAGAAGAAAACCATCCGCTCCGATCTGCCGGTGCAGGCACGTGCCCCCGGCCGCGTCGCCACGGCCAGCGGCTGGGAATCCGATTTCGACGCCACGCGCGTGCAGATGAAAGGCAACGTGGAGATGCACTATGACGCACCGCGCCGCTAGCGCCGTCGCCGGCCTGCTGCTGACGCTGCTGCTGCCCGCCGCGGCGGCGCTGGCGCAGGACAGCACCGCCGACAAGAAGACCAACCGCGAAGCGCTCGAGCAGCTGCGCCCGAGCGGTCCGATCACGGTCAAGGCCGACCGTGCCGAGTGGGTGCAGAACAACACCATGAAGTACGTCGGCAACGTGTCGATGGACTCCAGCTCGCTGGTCGTGCGCGGCGACAGCATGGACGTGAAGCAGGCCGCCGACGGCCAGTTCGAGGCCTGGATTCACGGCGCGCCGGCGACGCTCGACCATGCCGCCGACCCCAAGGCCAGCGGCGCGGCGGCACAGGCGGTCCATGCCGAAGCCCGGGAGATCCACTACGACTCGCGCACCGGCACCGTCGACATGAGCGGCGGCGCGCGCCTGAAGCGCGGCGACGACGAAGTGACCGGCGAGACGATCGGCTACATCGTGCCGGAGCGCCGCATCCGCGCCGCCAGCGGCGGCAGCGGCCAGGTCACCATCACCTTCCAGCCGCCGCCGCCGAAGAGCGAGACACCGACCGACGGCACGAACCCGGGCCCGCGCCCATGAAGGGACCTTCGACGCTGTCGGCCTATGCGCTGGTCAAGCGCTTCAAGAAGCGCACCGTCGTGCGCGATGTCTCGCTGAGCGTGTCGAGCGGCGAGATCGTCGGCCTGCTCGGCCCGAACGGCGCCGGCAAGACCACCTCGTTCTACATGATCGTCGGCCTGATCCCGGCCGACGGCGGCCGCATCGAACTCGACGGCCGCGACATCACCGCGCTGCCGATGCACGCGCGCGCACGTCTCGGCCTCGGCTACCTGCCGCAGGAGGCCAGCGTGTTCCGCAAGCTGTCGGTGCGGGACAACATCCTGGCGATCCTCGAACTGCGCAGGGATCTCGACGCCGCCGGCCGCGAGACCGAGCTCGAACGCCTGCTCGGCGAACTGCACATCACCCATATTCGCGACGCCGAAGGTCAGGCGCTGTCCGGCGGCGAGCGCCGGCGCGTCGAGATCGCCCGCGCGCTGGCCGCGAACCCGCGGTTCATCCTGCTCGACGAGCCGTTCGCCGGCGTCGACCCGATCGCGGTCGGCGACATCCAGCAGATCGTCCACCACCTCAAGCAGCGCGGCATCGGCGTGCTGATCACCGACCACAACGTGCGCGAAACGCTGTCGCTCTGCGAGCGCGCCTACATCCTCGCCGAAGGCCAGGTGATCGCCGAAGGCTCGCCGGACACGCTGCTGGCCAACGAGACGGTCCGCCGGGTCTATCTCGGCGAGCAGTTCCGCCTGTAGCGCCGCGGCGCGCAGCCGCGCTCGCAGCGCACAACGCGGGCGACGCAGGCCCGCGCATCGCACCGGTCCGCTGCCATACAGCACCGGTTCATCGCCGCCGCCCTAATGAGGACGCCCGGCATCACACGCGCGGGAGGCCGCCGTGAAGATCTTCCGCTGCGACCACTGCGGCCAGCTGCTGTTTTTCGAGAACTCGCAGTGCACGCGCTGCGGACACACGCTGGCGTTCCTGCCGGATCGGCGGCGGATGGCGGCGCTCGCTCTCGACGGCAACGGCGTCTGGCGCGTCGCCACGCGTGGCGCACAGGGCGCGCTGTACCGCCTGTGCGCCAATTACCGGACAGCGAACGTCTGCAACTGGGCGGTTCCGCACCACGAGGCCAGCGAGCTGTGCCTGTCGTGCCGGCTGACGCGCACGCTGCCGGACCTGTCCGTGGCCGGCCACGCCGAAGCCTGGTACCGCCTCGAAATCGCCAAACGCCGGCTGCTGTACAGCCTGCTTGAACTGCGCCTGCCGATCGCCAGCCGCCACGACGACCCCGAGCGCGGACTCGCCTTCGACTTCCTCGCTGATCCGCATGCCGACACCGGCGATGCCGTGCTGACCGGCCATGCGCACGGCGTCATCACCATCAACATCGCCGAGGCCGACGACACGCAGCGCGAGCAGCGCCGCGTCGCCCTGCATGAGCCGTACCGCACGCTGCTCGGCCATTTTCGCCATGAGATCGGCCACTACTACTGGGATCTTCTGATCGCCGGTTCATGGCGCCTCGATGTGTTTCGCCTGCGCTTCGGCGACGAGCGCGAGGACTACGCCGGCGCCCTGCAGCGCCACTACGCGCAGATCGACGACGGCCAATGGCAGCGCGCCCACGTCAGCCACTACGCGCGCAGCCATCCCTGGGAGGATTGGGCGGAAACCTGGGCGCACTACCTGCATATCGGCGACACCCTGCAGACCGCGCGCGCCTGCGGCCTGTCGCTGCGCGATACGCCTTTCGCCTCCGCCGATACACAGCCGCCGCGCGGCTCGTTCGACGAGCTGATGCAGCGCTGGTACCCGCTGACCTTCGCGCTCAACAACCTGAACCGCGGCCTGGGCCTTGCCGACGCTTATCCGTTCGCCTTGTCGGCGACCGCCATCGACAAGCTGCGCTTCGTGCACGAAACGATTGCCGAAGCGGCGCGCAACTCCCGCGACTAGGCGGCCAGCCGCTTGCGCATCAGCGCGCGCTCGAACCACTGTCCGCCGCGCTCGACCCGTTGCCGCTCACACACCGTGAACCCTTCCCGCGCGAAGAACGGTTCGGCGACGCGACTGGCCTCCGTCGTCAGCTCCGCCACGCCGACCGCGCGCAGGCGCCGCTCGGCCTCGCGATAAAGCCGTGTCGCGACCCCGCGTCGGTCCGCCCCGGGCAGGGTGAACAGCATGTCGACATGGCCTCGCGCCTCGAAGGCGAGAAACCCGAGCAGGCTGCCGTCCTCGTCGGCGAGCAAAGTGCAGGCATGCCGCAAGCGGTTCTGCCACTGCGCCGGATCGGGCGGCCGCGGCGCCCAGGCCGCACGCTGCGCCGCGTCGTAATGCGCCGTCGCCAGCTGATGGACCGATGCGGTGAATAGTGCGGCGATCTCGGCGAGGCGCGATCCGTCGTGTTCGAGAATTTGCATGGCTTTTGTCATGACGGCAGGGGGCGTAAAAACGAACGGCCCGCAGAGCGGGCCGTTCGGAGCAGCGCGTAAGTCTTCCGCTTCAGCGCTGGTCGCGCTTGGCGCCGGTACGCAGGCGCAGGCCATTCAAGCGAATGAAGCCCTCCGCGTCCTTCTGGTTGTAGGCGCCGCGGTCGTCCTCGAAGGTCGACAGCGTGGCGTCGAACAGCGAGTCCTTCGAGCGGCGGCCGAGGTTGTAGACGGCACCCTTGTAGAGCTTGAGGCGCACTTCGCCGTTGACGCGCTCCTGGGTGTTGTCGATCAGCGCCTGCAGCGCGCGGCGCTCGGGGCTCCACCAGTAACCGTTGTAGATCAGGCTGGCGTACTTCGGCATCAGCTCGTCCTTGAGGTGCGCCTGCTCGCGATCGAGCGTCAGCGATTCGATCGCGCGGTGCGCCTTGAGCAGGATCGTGCCGCCGGGCGTTTCGTAGCAGCCGCGGCTCTTGATGCCGACGTAGCGGTTCTCGACCAGATCGAGGCGGCCGATGCCGTGCTCGCTGCCGAGCTTGTTGAGTTTGTCGAGAATCTGGAACGGCGTGCCGCGCACGCCGTCGACGGCCACCGCGTCGCCCTTCTCGAACTCGATCGTGATGACCTGCGCCTCGTTCGGCGCATCCTCGGGGTTCTTGGTCCAGCGCCAGATGCTGTCGTCCGGCGCCCACCACGGATCTTCAAGGCCGCCGCCCTCGTAAGAGATGTGCAGCGCGTTGGCATCCATCGAGTACGGCGAGCCGCCGTCCTTCTTCTTGGCGATCGGAATGTTGTGCTGCGCGGCGTAGGCGAGCAGCTTCTCGCGCGAGTTCAGGTCCCACTCGCGCCACGGCGCGATGACCTTGACCTCCGGCCACAGCGCGTAGGCGCCGAGCTCGAAGCGGACCTGGTCGTTGCCCTTGCCGGTGGCACCGTGGCTGATCGAGTCGCAGCCGGTCAGCTTCGCGATCTCGACGAGGCGCTTGGCGATCAGCGGCCGCGCGATCGAGGTGCCGAGCAGGTACTCGCCCTCGTACAGCGCGTTGGCGCGGAACATCGGGAACACGAAATCGCGCGCGAATTCCTCGCGCAGATCGTCGATGAAGATTTCCTTGACGCCGAATTGCTGCGCCTTCGGGCGCACGTGGTCGAGTTCCTCGCCCTGGCCGATGTCGGCGGTGAAGGTCACCACCTCGGCGTCATAGGTGTCCTGCAGCCACTTGAGAATGACGGAGGTATCGAGGCCGCCGGAATAGGCGAGCGCGATCTTGCGGCGCGAGGAACTTTGCTTGCTCATGGGTCGTCAGACGAACGGGAGGCGAGAGATCCGGAACGGGGCAGCCGTCATGGCGCCCGCGTCGGCGCGCGATTATAGGGCTTTCAGGCCGCGACAGCGGCCGTTCGCATCCGCTCCGCCGCCGGCGCGTACGCCCTACCCCCGCGACGAAGCCGGGTATCATGCGCAGCCCAGCCCAGCAGCCGCGGTCCACGCCGAGGAGAGCCCGATGACGCCGTCCGTTCCGCCGATGTCCGCAGCGGCCGTCGCCGCGACGTCGAGCCGCGCGACTGCGGCCCGCGCCGCCACGATCGGCGGCTGAATCCGCGTTTCGGTATCCACAGAACACGATGTCCACGAGCAGCGAGACGGTCGCCGACAAGCCCGCCGAGCGAAAATTCAAGGTCGGCCAGCGCTTCCGCGGCTTCCTGCCGGTGGTGGTCGACGTCGAGACCGGCGGCTTCAACTCGCAGACCGACGCGCTGCTCGAAGTCGCCGCGGTGATCCTCGGTATCGACGAGCACGGCGATCTGGTCCGTCGGGAAACCGCGTTCGCGCATGTCACGCCGTTTCCGGGCGCCAACATCGAGAAGGCCGCGCTGGAGATCACCGGCATCCGCATCGACAGCCCGCTGCGCCTGGCGATGGCCGAGAAAGACGCACTCGACCACGTGTTCCGGCCGATCCGCCGCGCGGTCTCCGAGAATGGCTGCACGCGCGCGATCCTGGTCGGCCACAACGCCCACTTCGACCTCGGCTTCATCAATGCCGCGGTCGCCCGCACCGGCTACAAGCGCAATCCGTTCCACCCGTTCAGCGTCTTCGACACGGCGACGCTGGCCGGCGCCGCGCTCGGCCAGACGGTCCTGGCACGGGCCCTGCAGGCGGTGCGGCTCGGGTACGATGCGGAATCGGCGCATTCGGCGATCTACGATGCCGAACGGACCGCCGATCTGTTCTGCCTGCTGGTCAACCGCATGCGGCCGCTCTTCGAGCAGGCCACCGCGGCACCGGCGCAGACGCCCCCTCAATCGAACGACGACGGAATGTGATGGCACGCAAGGCATTGCTCGGTGGTTTGCTGATCCTGGCGGCGTTCAGCCAGACAGCCCAGGCCTTCGATTTCAACGACGTGGCGCGCCGCGCCAAGGAAATCGCCGGCAAGCCGTACGTCCGCGCCGACACCCAGCTGCCGAAGCCGCTGACCGACCTGAACTACGAGCAGTACAAGGAAATCCGCTACAAGGCCGACAAGGCGCTGTGGCGCAGCAACAAGCTGCCGTTCGAGGTCCAGTTCTACCACCCGGGCCTGTACTTCAACCAGATCGTCAAGCTCAATCTCGTCACCGCCGACGGCGTCCGCAAGATCCCGTTCCAGCCGGAGAACTTCGACTACGGGCGCAACAACATCGACCCGGACAAGCTGCGCGACCTCGGCTTCGCCGGCTTTCGCGTGCACTTCCCGCTCAACGACAAGAACGTGCGCGACGAGCTGATCGCTTTCCAGGGCGCGAGCTTCTTCCGCGCCCTCGGCAAGAATCAGGTCTACGGCGAATCGGCGCGCGGCCTGGCGATCGACACCGGCGAGCTGTCCGGCGAGGAATTCCCGGTGTTCCGCGAGTTCTGGATCGAATGGCCGCGCCCGGAAGACCGCGAGCTGACGATCTACGCCCTGCTCGATTCGCGCCGCGTGTCCGGCGCCTACCGCTTCAAGGTCCGGCCCGGCGACTCCACCGCCACCGAGGTCAAGGCGCGCCTGTACTTCCGCGACGGCGTCGGCAAGCTCGGCATCGCGCCGCTGACCAGCATGTTCCTGTACGCCTCGCACCAGCCGCCGGCGACCGACGACTATCGCCCCGAGGTGCACGATTCCGAGGGCCTGTCGGTGCAGACCGACGGCGAATGGATCTGGCGGCCGCTGGTCAATCCGAAGCGCCTGCTGATCACCTCGTTCGGCGCCAGCAGCCCGCGCGGCTTCGGCCTGATGCAGCGCGACCGCGACTTCGCGCACTACGAAGACCTCGACACGCGCTACGACCGCAAGCCCAGCGTATGGGTCGTGCCGAAGGGCGACTGGGGCCGCGGCCGCGTCGAGCTGGTGCAGATCCCGACCAAGGACGCGACCAACGACAACGTGGTCGCCTACTGGGTCCCCGAGCAGGGACCGCATGCCGGCAGCACGATGGATCTCGAGTACACGCTGTTCTGGCAGGCCAACCAGGAAACCCGGCCGCCGCTGGCCTGGGTCGCGCAGACCCGCCGCGACCACGGCGGCGTCGGCCGCGACACCGACAATTCGCTGCGCTACATCGTCGACTTCCAGGGCGGGCCGCTGGAATTCCTGAAGGGCGACCAGAAGCCGGTCGCCGGCCTGTGGATCAGCGACAACGGCGAAATCCTCGATCGCCAGCTGGTCCGCAACGACGCCACCGGCGGCTGGCGCGTGATCATGCGCGTGCGCCGCAGCGACGACGCCAGGCCGCTGGAAATGCGCGCGGTGCTGCGCAACGGCGACGACAACATCTCCGAAACCTGGGCCTACATCCTGCCGCCGGAACCGCGCTGACGCGCGGCGCCGGCCGGCTTTACCGGCGCGCCGTTCATCGCCACTTCAGCCACCTTGCGAAGCATCGCTGAAGGACTCGGCAGCGGCCGGTATTGCCTTTAAACTCGATGGCCTGCGCCGGCGCCGTGGTCGGCGCAGAATCGTCGACAGCCCCGCGCCGGGGCAGCGTTTCTCAGGGATAACGTGAACCAGGCTTCCGCCCCGGTCTCCGGACCATCGTCCGGGCCATCATCGGCTTCCGCGCCGTCCACCGCGTCCCGCCTCGATCAGTATCTGGGCGAACTGTCCGACGCGGCGCTGGCGCGCGTCGAGCCGGCGCTCACGGCCTTGCATGGCGGTGCGGCCAGCGACGACGCGCGCTTCGTCGCCGCCCAGAACGTGCTCGCCGAAATTCACGACGAGGACGGCGATCTCGCCACGCTGCATTCGAGCTACGCCCGCCTCAAGCTGAGCCTGACGCCGCCGCTGCCCGGCGACGCCGAACTCGACAGCGTGCTGCAGCCGCCGGACTATCGCGCCCGCCTGGCGACCACGCCGCCGCTGCTGCGCGCCTCGATGGCGCCGGTGCCGTGGAACCACAACCCGATCCGCCGCCTGTGGCGCTGGCTCGCGCGGCGCGCCCAGGGCGGCGGCGCCGGCCTGACGCCGCGCGGCGGCGTCGCGCCCGAAGCGCCGAAGGCCAAGGTGCTGGGCCCGGCGCAGACGCGCTGGCAGGGCTCGGCCTCGCTGCGCCGCCTGCTGCTGGTGACGCTGATCGTCGCGCAGACGATCGGCGCGACCTACCTGATGTCGGCGGTGCTGCCGTACAAGGGGCGGCACTGGCTGGAACTCGCCAGCCTGTCGCTGTATGCGGTGCTGTTCGCGTGGATCTCGGCCGGCTTCTGGACCGCGGTCTTCGGTTTCTTCGTGCTGCTGACCGGACGCGACAAGTATTCGATCTCGGCGACCGCCGCGCCCGACACGCCGCTGGCGCCGGGCCGCAACACCGCGATCCTCGTGCCAATCTGCAACGAGGACGTCGCCCGCGTGTTCGCCGGCCTGCGCGCCACCTACGACTCGGTCGGCCGCGCCGGGCTGCTCGATTCGTTCGACTTCTACATCCTGTCCGACAGCGGCAAGGCCGACGCGCGCGCCGCCGAGGCGGCGGCCTGGCTGCACCTGTGCCGCGCCGTCAACGGCTTCGGGCGCATCTTCTACCGGCGCCGCATGCACCGCATCAAGAAGAAGTCCGGCAACGTCGCCGACTGGTGCCGACGCTGGGGCAGCAAATACCAGCACATGGTCATCCTCGACGCCGACAGCGTGATGTCCGGCGAGTGCCTGAAGCGCCTCGTGCAGCTGATGGAGGCCAACCCGAACGCCGGCATCATCCAGACCGCGCCGAAGGCCGCCGGCCGCGAGACGCTGTACTCACGCATCCAGCAGTTCGCGACGCGCGTCTACGGCCCGCTGTTCACCGCCGGCCTGCACTTCTGGCAGCTCGGCGAGAGCCATTACTGGGGCCACAACGCGATCATCCGCGTCGCGCCGTTCATGCAGCACTGCGCGCTCGGCCGCCTGCCGGGCCGTGGCGGCCTGTCGGGCGAGATCCTGTCCCACGACTTCGTCGAGGCCGCGCTGATGCGCCGCGCCGGCTGGAGCGTGTGGATCGCCTACGACCTGCCGGGCTCCTACGAGGAAATGCCGCCGACGCTGCTCGACGAGCTCAAGCGCGACCAGCGCTGGTGCCAGGGCAATCTGCAGAACTTCAAACTGTTCTTCACGCAGGGCCTGCATCCGGCGCACCGCGCGGTGTTCATGACCGGCGTGATGGCGTATCTCTCGGCGCCGCTGTGGTTCATCTTCCTGGCGCTGTCGACGGCGCTGCTGTTCGTCTTCATGAAGACGGAGCCGACCTACTTCACGCAGCCCTACCAGCTGTTCCCGAGCTGGCCGGAATGGCATCCCGAATGGGCGATCCGCCTGTTCGCCGGCACCATGACGCTGCTGTTTCTGCCGAAGATCCTGTCGGCGCTGCTGCTGATCGTGCGCCATGAAGTGGTGCGCCCGTACGGCGGCCGCCTGCGGCTGGCGGCGAGCCTCGCCGCCGAAATGCTGTTCTCGGCGCTGCTGGCGCCGATCCGCATGCTGTTCCACACGCAGTACGTGGTCTCGGCGCTGCTCGGCATCGCCGTGCAGTGGAAATCGCCGCCGCGCGAGGATGCGGCGACGCCGTGGAGCCAGGCGGCGCTGCGCCACGGCGGCGGCACGCTGCTCGGCCTGGCCTGGCTCGGCCTGGTCTACTGGCTGAACCCCAAGTTCCTGTGGTGGCTGCTGCCGGTCGCCGGCAGCCTCGTCATTGCCATCCCACTGTCGGTGTGGAGCTCGCGCGCCTCGCTCGGCCGCTGGGCGCGCGAACAGCGCCTGTTCCTGATTCCGGAAGAGTCGATCACACCGCGCGAACTGCGCTGGCTGAAAGCCGGCCTGCGCCGCGCGCCGGACTATCCGGACTTCGTGCGGGCCGCCCGCGAGCCGGCCGCGAACGCGCTACTCAGCCTGATCGGCCGCCGCCGCGCCAAGCTCGGCAAGCGCGCGCCGCGGCAGCTGATGGACCTTGCCGACGCCGCCGCCCGGCGCGATCCGGCAACGCTCAAGGACCCCGAGCGCAACGCCCTGCTGCTCGACGCTGCCGCGCTGTCGCACCTGCACCGCCGTCTGTGGACCACGCCGGACGCCCATCCGGGCTGGTTCAAACCTTCCGCGGATTGAAGCCGGCGGCGGCCTGCCACGCTACGGCGCGGGGGCGTCCGCCGTGAAGCGCAGCACCGCGCGGGCGCGGGCGTCAACCGGTTTGCCGTCGCGCCGCGGCGGATCGAAGCGCCAGCGCGCCGCCGCGTTCAGTGCCGCCCAGCCGAGCGCCTCGTCCGGCGCCGATACGAGCTGCGGCAGCAGCACCTGGCCGTCGCGGTCGACGATGAACATCAGCTCGACGGCGCCGCCGGTACCGGCCTGGCGCGATTCACGCGGATAGACCGGCACCGCGCTGACGCGTCGCACCAGCTTGGCGTCGAGTTCGGCCGCATCGACGATCGCCGCCTGCGGCCCGTCGAGCTCGCGCAGCAGACGCCGCGCCGCAACCGGCATCAGCTCGGCGTCGGACAGGCGGAACACCTGCTGGTAGCGGAACAGCGACCAGCTCGGCCGGCCGTCCTTGAGCGCGGGCTGAAAGGTCCAGGCCTCGGCGGCAGCCTGCAGCGCGCGGCCGAAAGCCGGATCGCTCGCGTCGCGGACCATCACCTCGCTGACCTGCCCGTCCGGATCGATGATGAAATCGACGGTCGCCGAACCGGCCGTACCGGCGCGCGCCAGCGCGTACGGATAGACCGGCGGCGGCGTCAGCTTGCGCGCCGGCGGCACGTCGTAGCGGAAGGTCTCCGGCAGGTCGGCGGATGCCGCCTTGGCGCCGCGCCGAGTCCCGGACACAGCGCCGCCCTCCGGCCTGAACGCGTACTTCATGACGATACGATCGGCGACCGGCTGTCCGAGCCGCAGCGCCGGATGAAAAGGCATCTTCATGAAGGCATCCATCACCGCCTTTTCCAGGATCGGCTCCGGCGCTTCCAGCACCTCGATGTCGCGAACTTCGCCGGTAGCGTCGACCAGCAGCGCAAACTTCACGACGCCCGCAAGCCCGGCTCGCATCGCCTCCGGGGGATAGGCCGGCAGGCGGACGCGGCGGTAATCGAACCACGGCGGAGCATAGAAGCGCGCCGGCAGCTCGAACACGGCCGCCTGCGCGCGACCCTCGCGGCGCAGCGGTTCCAGCTGCACGTCCTCGCCGAGGACCGCCCGGAGCGCCGGCTCGGCGAGTTCCGGGGCGGCGGCTTCGCGCACCTGCGCGGCGGCAACCCGCCCCTGCGCGTCGGCGACAACACGCACACGCGCCGCCGGATCGCGCGCGTCATGCGCATCGAGCGGCCGGCCCTCCTTGGTGCCGACGCTGACCCAGAACTCGCCCGGCAAGGGCGCCGGGGCCTGGGCGGGTTCCTCGATGAAGGCCTGACCGCCGGACGCCGTCGACCGGCGCGGCGCGGCGCGCGCCTCGGCGAGGCTGCGCCAGCGTTCGGTACCCGGCGCCCGGCGATAGACCGGAGGCTCGGCGGCCACCGCCGCCGGCGCGAAGCTAAAGCCGACGATGTCCTCGCGCCGCATCGGCTGCTGGTCCCGATAGGCCGGCACGAAACGCCATTGCCGCAAGGCCGCGAGCACCGCTTCGTCGTCGTCCGGGCGTACAGACGCCAGCACGCTCGCGGCCTGCACGCTGCCGTCCTCGGCGATCGTCATCTGCACGCGCAGCTCCGGGACCTCGTCGTCTCCGGCCGGCGAGAAATCCTCGGGGAAGCGCAGCCCCGCGCCGTCTGCCAGCGGCGCAAGCAGACCGAGACCCACCAAAACCAATAGCCTGCTCATCATCCCCCCAACCTGCGAAAGCCAGGCGCGCGTCCGGCGCGCCGGCGTCATTGCGCCTCCGGCGGCGCGAACACGATCGGCACCTGTGCGCGCACGTCGACCGGCTGGCCGGCCTGCCGGGCGCTTGTGCTCGCGATCCGGCGGGAAGAACCAGGCGGCGAGCGCCGCCGCGACTTCGGCATCGCGGTCCGGCTGCGAGGACGCCAGCACCTCGATCTTTTGCACCGCGCCGCCGTCGTCGACCGTCATGCGCACGCGAACGTCGGCCGCCTCGCCACGGGCCACCGGCGACAGTTCCTGCGGATAACGCAGCGCCGCGGCCTGCGCCGCCGCCGAACACCACAGAAGCACGCCCAGCGCCAGTGATCACCGCATGGCCATTCCCCCCGAATCGCGCCCCAAACCCTTCTTCATGCTAGCAGCGCCGCGTCGCGGCCGACCCCGAACACCGTCATCGTTCTGAAATGCCACCGTCACATGGCAACAAACACCGCTACCTAGAGTGCGCGCCATCCGCCAAGGAACGACGCCCATGTCGACACGCATTGATGGTGATCTGCCGCGCCGCGCGCGCTTCGAGGTCCGTTTCGCCGAGACGGCCGAGGAAATCCGCGAGACGCAGAAGCTGCGCTACCGGATCTTCGCCGGCGAACTCGGCGCCGACATCGACGGCGGCGAAGCCGGCCTCGACCACGACCAGTACGACCCGCATTGCCGCCACCTGACGGTGCGCAATGTCGACAGCGGCCGCATCGTCGCCTGCACGCGCATCCTGACCGGCGAGCGCGCACCGGCGGCGGGCGGCTTCTACTCGGCCAGCGAGTTCGATCTGGCCATGCTCGATTCGCTGCCGGGCCGCGTGATGGAAATCGGCCGCACCTGCGTCGATGCCGAATACCGCAACGGCGCGGTGATCGCCACGCTGTGGCAGGGCATCGCCAGCACGATCGTCAACGACGGCTACGACTACCTGTTCGGCTGCGCCTCGATCGGTCTCGAGGACGGCGGCGCCGCGGCGCACGCGATCCTCGACCAGATTCGCGATCAGTACATGGCGCCGGCCTACCAGCACGTGCGTCCGTACATTCCGCTGCCGGCGGCCGATCGCCGCGCGACCGAAAAGCCGAAGATGCCGCCGCTGCTCAAGGCTTATCTGAGCCTCGGCGCCAAGGCCTGCGGCGAAGCCTACTGGGACCGCGACTTCAACTGCGCCGACGTGTTCATGCTGCTCAACGTCAGCGACCTGAATCCGCGTTACGCGCGCCACTTCCTCGGCCAGACCCAGGCGGCCGCCGACGCTCCGGCGCCCGAACGCGGCTGATGCGCGGCGCACCGATCGCCACGCTGCGGACGCTGTGGCGCGGAACCGGCGTCGCCTCGCACCTCGGCGTCGGTCTGCTGATGGCGATGCTGGTGGCGATCGATCTCGGCGAGCGGCTCGACCGCCTGGCCATGGCCGGCTGGTGGCACCGCCGCCTGCTGCGCATCCTCGGCCTGCGCATCGCGGTCCGCGGCACGCCGGCCGAAGGCGCGCACCTGACGGTCGCCAATCACGTGTCCTGGCTCGACATCCCGCTGATGGGCTCGATCGAACCGCTGCGCTTCATCGCCAAATCCGAGATCCGCAACTGGCCGCTGGCCGGCTCGCTGGCGACCGCCGCCGGCAGCTTCTATATCCGCCGCGGCAAGGGCGGCTCGCGGCCGCTGCTCGACCGCCTCAGCGTCTACCTGCGCGGCGGCGGCGCGGTCGTACTGTTCCCAGAAGGCACCACCACCGACGGCACCCGGGTGCTGCCGTTCCACGCCCGCCTGCTGGCGACGGCGGTCGAAGCCAAGTGTGCGGTGCAGCCGGTGGCGCTGCGCTATATGCCGGCGCCCGACGGTCGCCGCGTCGCGCCGTTCATCGGCGACGACGACCTGCTGCGCCACGTCCTGCGCGTCCTGCGCGAGCCGTGCATCGAGGTCGAGGTGATCTACTGCCCGCCGCTCGACAGCCAGGGCCGCGAACGCACCGAGCTGGCGCTGGCGGCGCAGACCGCGATCGAGATCGAGCTGGGCCTGCATCAGGCCGTGCCGGCGGCGCTGGCGGCCTGACGGTCTCCGCCCGGCCGGCGGCCGGCGCGTTGGCGCTACAATTGCGGCCTCGTTTCATGCGGAGTCGCCCTTGAGCGCCACCCCCCCCAATCCCGCGTCGCCGGCCGAACGGCCGGCGGTCAAGCCCATCGTCCAGGGCGAAAAACTGCGCGGCGCCGACAAGATGGCGCGCATCCCGATCAAGATCGAGGCGACCACCACGCCGCTGCGCAAGCCGACCTGGATCCGCGCCAAGAGTCAGGGCACGCCGGAAGTCGCGCGCCTGAAGAACGTGCTGCGCGACGCCAAGCTGCACACGGTCTGCGAGGAAGCCTCGTGCCCGAACCTCGGCGAATGCTTCGGCAAGGGCACGGCGACCTTCATGATCATGGGCGACATCTGCACGCGGCGCTGCCCGTTCTGCGACGTCGCGCATGGCCGGCCGAACCCGCTCGACGCCGACGAGCCACGCCACCTCGCCGAGACGATCCGCGACATGGGCCTGCGCTACGTCGTCATCACCTCGGTCGACCGCGATGATCTTCCGGACGGCGGCGCGGCGCATTTCGCGGCCTGCATCGCTGAATCGCGCAAGCTCTCGCCGCGGCTGACGATCGAAGTGCTGGTGCCGGATTTCCGCGGCCGCATGGACCCGGCGCTGACCATCTTCAAGGACAACCCGCCGGACGTCTTCAACCACAACCTCGAAACCATCCCGCGCCTCTACAAGCAGGCGCGCCCCGGCTCGGACTACGAATGGTCGCTCGACCTGCTCGAGCGCTTCAAGGCCCTGCACCCGAACGTGCCGACCAAGTCCGGCCTGATGCTGGGTCTCGGCGAGACGATCGAGGAAATCGAGCAGGTGATGCGCGATCTGCGCGCGCACGGCGTCGACATGCTGACGCTCGGCCAGTATCTGCAGCCGTCGAAGAACCACCTGCCGGTGGCGCGCTACGTGACGCCGGAAGAGTTCGAACGCCTGCGCGTGGTCGGCGAGCAGATGGGCTTCTCGCATGTCGCCAGCGGCCCGATGGTGCGCTCCAGCTACCACGCCGATCTGCAGGCCGAGCACGTCCTCAGCGCAACGGGCTGAACCGTACATGCGCCGCGCGTTGCTGATGCTGGCGGGGATCGGCCTCGGCATCGGCCCGGTCGCGCGGGCCGCCGACCCGCGCGACTGCATGGCGATCGACGCCGCCGCTGCGCGTCTGGCGTGCTATGACGACGCCCCTGGGACGCAAGGCCGGCGAGTCGCCGCCATCGTCCACCGACAGGGTCGCCGCGACGGCAGCCGACGACCGCGGCTTCGGCGCCGAAATGCTGCAGGCCCGCGAGCAGTCCGACGCGCCGAGCCGGATGCGCGCCCGCATCGCCGGGCGCTTCGAGGGCTGGGAGCCGCGGCTGCGCTTCACACTCGACAACGGCCAGGTCTGGCAGGTCATCGACGAGCGCAGCGCCTACGCCCGACCTCAGGACAGCCCTGAAGTCACGCTCGAGAAAGGCGCATTCGGCGCCTACTTCCTGAGCGTCGCCGGCCTCAACGCACGCGCCAAGGTCAAACGCGTGCAGTAAGGGCTGCCGGCGCTCAGCCGGCCCGCAGGCGCTGCAGCAGCTTGCCGTGAATGCCGCCGAAGTCACCGTTGCTCATCACCAGCACGCGATCGCCCGGTCGCGCTTCGGCGGCGATGCGCGCGATCAGCTCGTCCAGCTCGGTGGCGATGCGCAGCCGCGCGCCGACGCGTTCGAGCGCGCGCGGCGCATCCCACTTCAGGTCCGGACGCGCATAGACGAAGCAGAGATCGGCGTCGCGCAGGCTGTGCGCCAGCTCGTCGGCCTGCGTGCCGAGACGCATGGTGTTCGAACGCGGCTCCAGCACCGCGAGCACGCGCCCGCCCGGCTGGCGGCGCAGCGCGTCGATCGTCACTTCGATCGCGGTCGGATGGTGCGCGAAATCGTCGTAGACCGTGACACCGCCGGCCTCGCCGACCACTTCGAGCCGGCGCTTGACGCTGCGGAACGATTGCAGGCCCTCGATCAGCGTCGACAGCGGCACGCCGACGTGCTGCGCGGCGGCGAACGCGGCCAGCGTGTTGGTGCGGTTGTGCAGGCCGGCGAGCGGCGAGCTGACGCGGCCCTGCGCGCTGGCGCCGATGAACAGCTCGTAGTCCTGCGGCTCGCCCTCGGCATGCCAGCCCTGCGCCACGTCGAAGCGCACGACCTCGCTCCAGCAGCCCTGCTGCAGCACGCGCGTCAGCGCCTCGCTGCGCCCGTTGACGACCAGCCGGCCGGAACGCGGCACGGTGCGCACCAGATGGTGGAACTGGCGCTCGATCGCGGCGAGGTCCGGGAAGATGTCGGCGTGATCGTATTCGAGGTTGTTGAGGATCGCCGTGCGCGGCCGGTAGTGCACGAACTTGCTGCGCTTGTCGAAGAATGCGGTGTCGTATTCGTCGGCCTCGATGACGAAATACTTCGACTTGCCGAGCCGCGCCGAGATGCCGAAGTTCTGCGGCACGCCGCCGACCAGGAAGCCCGGCTCCAGGCCCGCGTACTCCAGCAGCCAGGCGAGCAGCGAGGTGGTCGTGGTCTTGCCGTGCGTGCCGGCGACGGCGAGCACGTGCCGGCCGTAGAGCACGTTTTCGGCGAGCCACTGCGGGCCGGAGGTGTACGGCAGGCCGGCGTCGAGCACGTATTCCATCGCCGCGTTGCCGCGCGTGACGACGTTGCCGACGACGACGATGTCCGGCACCGGCGACAGGTGCGCCGGCTCGTAGCCCTGCATCACGGTGATGCCGAGCGCCTCCAGCTGCGTCGACATCGGCGGCCAGGCGTTGGCGTCGGAGCCGGTGACCTTGTGCCCGGCCTCGCGCGCGATCGCCGCGATGCCGGCCATGAACGTGCCGCAGATGCCGAGAATGTGCAGATGCATGGCGGACTCAGGTGGCGCTCGTGCCGACCACGAGGCTGACGATGACGTTGACGAAGACCTGCAGCGTCAGCGCGACGCCGAACGCGATCATCAGGCCGACGAAGTAGGTCGCATTGAGCGCGTGGCGGAAGATCGAGGCGTTGACCAGCAGGCTCCAGAACGACAGCAGCAGCATCAGAAAGGTCACGCCCAGCGGCAGCGTCGCCTTCATCTGCTCGGGATGCTCGATCAGCGCCGGGTTCGCGGAAATCTCGTGCAGCGCCGGCGCCAGCTGCGATGCGAACGGCACGATCAGCAGCGTCAGCACCGCGTTGGTCGCGAGCAGCGCGGCGAAGGTCTGGTGGAAACGCGCGTCGAGCTGGCGCATGCGCAGCACGAAGCGCGTGGCCATGGCCAACGCCGCGACCGTGGCGATCGCCGCCGCGACGGCGCCGGCAAACGGCAGCAGCGGCATCGCCTGCAGGCCGGTGGCGAGCGCCGCCAGCAGCACCAGCGGTGCGGTCAGCTTCGGGTCGTACGGAAAGTCCTGCGGACCGGCGCGGAAGGTGAGGATGCGCAGGGTGGCGTTGACGATGGAAGCGAGCATGGCTGGTCGGCGGGTGACGAAGGCCGATATTCTAGTGGTCTGCACCGCGCCGCGCGGACCAACCGTCCGCGCGCGACCACGACACGACATGACCGAGCTGATCCAAACTCCCGAGGCCCTCGCGCCCCACCTCGAACGCTGGGCGCACCGCACCTGGCTCACCGTCGACACCGAATTCATCCGCGTCGACACCTACTACCCGAAGCTGTGCCTGATCCAGATCGGCGACGGCGAACACGCCGTCTGCGTCGACACCCTGGCCCTGCCCTCGCTCGAGCCGCTGCTCGACGTGCTGTACGCGCCCGGCTCGATCAAGGTCTTCCACGCCGCCGCGCAGGATCTGGAGATCCTCGTGCAGCTGCGCCGGCAGTGCCCGCAGCCGCTGTTCGACACGCAGATCGCCGCGACCCTGCTCGGCATCGGCGACCAGATCGGCTATGCCGGCCTGATCGAACGCACGCTCGGCATCACGCTCGACAAGAGCCTGTCGCGTACCGACTGGGCACGGCGCCCGCTGAGCGAAGCCGAGCTCGCCTACGCCGCCGCCGACGTCGAGCATCTGGCGACGATCTTCCCGCGCCTGCAGGACGATCTGGCCGCGCGCGGCCGGCTCGGCTGGCTCGCCGAGGACTGCGCGCGCTTGTCGAAGCCGGAGACCTACGAGACGCGCCCCGAGGACGCCTGGGAGCGCCTGCGCGGCCTGGCGCGCATGGGCGCTCCCGAACAGACCGTCGCCGCACGCCTGGCCGCGTGGCGCGAGACGGAAGCACAGAAGCGCGACCGGCCGCGCAAATGGATCCTCGACGACGACGCCGTCTACCGCCTCGCCGAGCGCCAGCCGCTGTCGATGGGCCAGCTCGAGGCGCTCGGCGTGCTGCCGGCAAAGACGCTGGAACGGCACGGCCCGCATCTGCTGGAACTGATCGCCGAGGCGCGCGACGAGCCGGCGCGCAAGCGCTACGCCGACGAGGAACTCAGCGCCGAACAGAAGGCGCGCCTGCGCGAGATCCAGACCGCGGTGCAGGCACGCGCCGCGCAGCTCGGCCTGCCGCCCGGTTATCTGGCGCCGCGCGCCGACCTCGTCGAACTGCTGCGCCGCGGCGAGACCGCACAGGTGCCGGTGCTCGCCGGCTGGCGTCTCGAAGTGTGCGGCGACGACCTGCTGCGGCAGTTTTTCTAGGCGCGTCCTTGCGGAAAATTCCCGTCCAGCAAAAAGGCCCGCAATGCGGGCCTTTTTGCTGCAACGCCAAGGCTTACTTCAGCACGCCGACGATGCGCGCGAAGATTTCCTCGAGGCCGCCGACACCCGGCACGGTGACGAGCTTGCCCTGCTTTTCGTAGTAGTCGAGCAGCGGATGCGTCTCGGCGTTGTAGACCTTGATGCGGTTGCGGATCACGTCTTCCTTGTCGTCGGCGCGGCCTTCCTTCTCGGCGCGATCGAGCAGGCGCTTGATGATCTCCTCGTCGGTGACGGCCAGATGCACGGCCTTGTCGATCGCCGGCTGGCCGAGGCGCGCCAGCATCGCGTCGAGCACTTCGGCCTGCGCGGTGTTGCGCGGGAAGCCGTCGAGGATGAAGCCCTTGCGCGCATCCGGCTGGCCGAGGCGCTCCTCGACGATGCCGATGACGATTTCATTGGCGACCAGCTGGCCGGCGTCCATCGTCGCCTTGGCCTTCTTGCCGAGCTCGGTGCCGGCGGCGACCGCGGCGCGCAGCGCGTCGCCGGTCGAAATCTTGGGAATGCCGAAATGCGCGACCAGTTTTTCGCCCTGCGTGCCCTTGCCCGAGCCCGGTGCGCCCAGCAATACGATTCTCATCTTTGGAGTGACCCTGTCTATGCTTGGTACGCGCGCCTGTCCGCCGTAGGGGGGCGGCGCGCGGGCAGGCAAAAGTAACCGCTGGGTTCCGGTGCGTCAAACCTTGCAATTGCCAGCATTTTGCATTTGTTAGAATCGCCGTTCCGATTTCGCGACAGGCCTGCTCGCGCTCGGATCCGATCACCAAGCTCTAGGGAACGCGCACATGGGTTTTGAAACACTGGGTCCGGGCGACAAGGCGCCGGACGAGTTCTACGTCGTCATCGAAATCGCCGCCTACGGCCCGCCGGTGAAGTACGAAGTGGACAAGGAGTCCGGCCTGCTGATGGTCGATCGCTTCATGAACGTGGCGATGAACTATCCGGCCAACTACGGCTACGTGCCGAAGACCCTCGGCGGCGACGGCGACCCGGTCGACGTGCTGGTGCTGACGCCGCACCCGATCATCGCCGGCTCGGTCATCAAGTGCCGCGCCGTCGCCGTGCTCGACACCACCGATGAGAAGGGCTCGGACGCCAAGCTGCTGGCGGTGCCGACCGACAAGGTCAGCAACCACTACTACTCGTCGATGAAGGATCTGGCCGACGTGCCGGAGCGCCTCAAGAACGAAATCCAGCACTTCTACGAGCACTACAAGGAGCTCGAGAAGGGCAAGTGGGTGAAGGTCGCCGGCTGGCGCGACGCCGCCGCCGCACGCGAGGAAATCGCCAACGGCATCAAGGCCTACAAGTAAGGCCCGCGGACCGCGTCACGAGGCGGCCGGCGCGAGCGCCGGCCGCCTTTTTCGTGGTCGCTTGCAACCGGAGCCGCGGCCGCGCCATCCAAGGCATACGGCGATCGGCGCGGACCGGAGCGGCCGGGCCGACAACAACGAGCGACGAGCGACGAGACGATGGAATACCCGCAGCAAGGCGGCGACGGCCAGGACGCGAGCGAGAACGAACGCACCACGCTGCTGGTTGCCTACATCCTGCAGGCGGTCTCGCCGTTCACCGGCTTTCTCGCCTCGGTGGCGAGTCTCGTCATCAGCTACATCAAGGTCTCGGAGACGCGCAACGCGTTCATCCGCAGCCATCATCGCTACCTGATCCGCACCTTCTGGTGGACGTTGCTGTGGGGCATCGTCTTCGGGCTGCTCTGCTTCGTGCTGATCGGTTTCGCGCTGCTGTTCGGCCTGTGGGTGTGGTGGATCTATCGCCTGGCCAAAGGCTTCATCGCCTACTCCGAACGCCGCGCCATGCCCTGAGCGGGGCCGGCGTTCAGGCCGCGCCGGGCCACAGCCAGGCGGCGCCGCGCACACCGCTGGCGTCGCCGTACTGCGCCGGCAGCAGGCGCGTGCGCACCTCGTCGGAGAAGATCCACGGCTTCCACGCCTCCGGCACCTCGCGATACAGGCGCCGCAGGCGCGACAGGCCGCCGCCGAGCACGATCACCTGCGGATCGAGCACGTTGATGATGTGCGCGAGTCCGCGCGCGAGGCGCTGCACGTAGCGCTGCAGCGTCGCTTCCGCCGCCGCATCGCCGGCCGCAGCGGCGGCGGCGATGTCTTCGCCGCGCAGCGCCACGCCGTTGACGCGCGCGTGGTCGGCCGCCAGCCCGGGGCCCGATACCCAGGTCTCGATGCAGCCGCTGCGTCCGCAGTAGCAGGCCAGCCCCGGCAGTTCGCCCGGCTGCGGCCACGGCAGCGGGTTGTGGCCCCACTCGCCGGCGATCGCATTGGCGCCGCGCAGCAGTTGCCCGCGCACGACGATGCCGCCGCCGACGCCGGTGCCGAGGATCGCGCCGAACACCACCTCCGCGCCGGCCGCCGCGCCGTCGCTGGCTTCCGACAGGGTCATGCAGTCCGCGTCATTGGCGATGCGCACGCGCGGCCCGAGCCGCGCTTCCAGATCGGCGAGCAACGGCTGGCCGTTGAGGCAGGTCGAGTTGCAGTTCTTCATGCGTCCGCTCGCCGCCGACATTGCGCCCGGCGTGCCGACGCCGATCGGCAGCGCCGCACCGCCGGCCGCCGCTTCGAGCCGCAGCGCCAGCGCCGCGACCGCGTCGACCGTCGCCGCGTAATCGCCGGCCGGCGTGGCGATGCGCTGCTGCGCGACGATGCGGCCCTGCGCGCCGATGACGACGCCTTCGATCTTGGTGCCGCCGAGGTCGATGCCGACCCTCAGCTCCGTGTTCAAGTTCATGTCTGCCCGATGATGGCCAAGGCCGGCTGCCCGCTCGCAGCCGGAACGAGGCCCAACACGTTAGCAGGCCGCCGCGCGTCGCGCGCCGGCGGCGGGCATCGTTCAGCCGGACCGACGATGGCGGTGCAGCTCGGGCCATCCGGCTTCGAGCGCCGGCGGATCGAACGCCGTCGCATCGCCCTTCACGTAACGATCGCAGAACGGTCGGACCACGCCCGCCACGAGCCTGTGCATGCGCTCGCCCGTCACCGTTCCCGTTCCAAGCGCCCTGCGCAGCAGGCCGCGGCCGAACAGCACCAGATCGCTGTAGCTCAAATGCGCGCTGCCTTCGACCCGGAAGCGCAAGACCGTGCCGCTGCGGCCGGTGCTGTCGATCGGTTCATAGAAGCTGTCGTTGCGACCGCTGCCGTCGGGAGCCCGCTGTGCGCCGGACTGCATGACGAGCAGCGGCACGCGAATCTGCGCGTCGTACAGCGCCGGACCGATCTGTCCGCCGTCGAGGTTGACGACGGCGCCGATCCGCGGCTCGACGCAGGCGGCGGCGGCGCTCGCCGATCCGCCAAACGACATGCCGATCAGGCCGACGCGGCCGAGATCGAATGCGCCGCGATGGCGCTGCATGAACGCAGGCGCATTGCTGCCGGCGAGGCCATCCAGCGCGTCCCGGATGTCGGCGACCCAGCGTTCCTGCTCGACCTGCAGCGATTCGATTCGGGCGAGGCAGCGCGACGCCTCGTCCTGCGCCGCCCGGTCGCGCGCCCGGCGCCGCCGGCCGGCGCAGACGTACAGCCACGGATCGAGCGCCTTCGCCCGATCCTGTCGCGGCAGCGCCTGGTAAGAACCGTCCGCCTGCCGCGCGGCGGCCGAACCCGTCGCGTGCGTCAGCGCCACGACGAAATAGCCGTGGCTCGCCAGTTCCTCGCAAAGCGCGGTGTTCTGCGCCGCGTAGCCACCCAGCCCGTGCGAGAAGATCAGCAAAGGCCAGCCCGGCCCGGCGGGCGCCAGCAGCGCCGCGTCCGGCACGGACGCGGTCCGCACCGTTTGCATCTGGCGCAGGATGGCGCCGGGGATCGTGCCCGAACTGCCGGTTCGGATCGCCGCCGCTTCCGCCGCCGTGAGCAGCGGCGCCGTGCCGCGCGTCTCGGCCACGGCGGGATACCAGACCCGCGCCGCCGGCCGATCGAGATCGCGCACGCCGACCGCATACGGCCCGGACGGCTTCGGCCAGCGCACCGGCGCGAGCAAACGTGCCGGCATCGCCCAGGCGCAGACATCGAGCCCGCAGACGACGAGGCGCGCCAGAACGGCGAGCACACGAACAGCGATCCGCGCCCGCAGCGGCGCGGCGCGACGCCGCAAGGGACTCCAGTCGTCCGGATCGCGGCGCGCGTGCGAACGGGGCTTGCGGTCCGCCACGCGCTCAGGCCGCATCGGTCGGCGGCCGCGAGGCGGGCCGCGCATCGCCGGCGGCCCGCGCCGCGAGCGCGCGCTCGATCACCCGCAGGCGCTGGCGGTGCAGCGGGAAGTTCCAGATCACCGCCGCCGCCGCGATCAGGCTCAGCGCCGGAATCCAGACGGCGACCAGCTTCAGCCCGAAGACCTCGGCGGCGGAATGGGTCGTCGCCGTCGCGTCGAAGCCGAACCAGCCGGCGATCGCCAGGCCGAGCGCGGCGGACACGCCCATCAGCGACTTGTTGAGGAAGGCGAACAGCGCCGTATAGACGCCGGCCCGATCGTGCCGGAAGCGCAGCCGCCCGTAGTCGACGATGTCGCCGGTCATCGCCGGCACGGCGACGCTGACGGCGACGAGCGCGAACATCGTCAGCGGATAGAAGACCATCAGCCCGGCCAGCGCATGCGGGCCGGGGCCGACGAAGCCGAGCGCGATGCAAGGCACGGCGCCGAACAGCAGCGACATCGCCCAGATGCGATGCCGCTCGTAGCGCGAACACAGCCAGCCCCAGAATGGCAGTCCGACCAGGGTCAGCGGCACGGTGATGAGGAACACCGCCGGCAGATGCTCGCCCTGCCGCAGATAGGCGTCGGCGAACAGGTACACCACCCCGCCGGCCATGCCCGAGCAGATCGAAACCGGGACGTAGGCGACGAGCAGGCGCAGCAGCGGCGCGTTGCCGGCGATCGAGCGCGCGAACGCGCGCAACGAACCCGACGCCGCGCGGCGCTCGCGCGGCGCCGCGCTGCCGCGACCGGGCACCGCGAGCAGGCACCAGGCGTTGAGCACCGGCACCAGCAGCAGCACGACCACCGCGGTCAGCGACAGCGTCTGCAGGTCGAGTGCCGTGCTTTGCGTGAAGCCGAGCGCCTTGGCGGCATACGGCACGGCATAGAACACCAAGGTTCCGGTCAGCACGCCCATGCCGCGCCAGACCTGGATCCGGGCGCGTTGCGCGTAGTCGGAGCTCAAGGCGAGGCTCCACGCGCCGTACGGAATCTCGGTCATCTTCCAGCCGCGCGTACTCGGCCTTGCGCACCTGGTCGAGTGCCTCGCCCAGATGGCGCATGACGTGGAACTTGTCGAACAGAATCGCCGCCTGCGGCGCGTGGGCCTGCGTGGCCTTGCGAAACGGCTTCCACATGTCCATCAGCGCCAGCCGGATCTGGCGGCTCTTCTTCTCGCCCAGCCAGGCGTAGAACTGCGCCATGCTGGCCTCGGAGCGATCCTCGCCGCCGAACCCGATCGGCCGGCCCCGATCGAGATCGCTGACCACGATGCGGTAGGTGTGGCGCTTCTTGATCGAGATCTCGTCGATGCCGATGCGCTTGGGCCCCGGCGAGCCCGCCTTGGCCAGGTGCTACGAAGTCGAGGTGCTCGACCCGCCGGTCGCGCGCGCCGACGGCAATCTCCAGGTACTCGATGTCCAGCGCCACCCGATGCCCGGCCATCGGCACGTCCCACACCGTGCGCCGTCGCCAGCGATGGGCTCGACCTCGTTGTCCCGTGCGCGGGTCGATCGGACGCCGTCGCGCATCCCGACGACAGCTCACCCGAATCACGCCCTCGCCACCCACCGTCACCGCATTGACCACTTGCCCGCGTAGCCCAAGAATCTGGGCTGGGACAGCCGCTCCCATTGGTCCTCGTCATCGAAAGCCTCAGAACCTTCGCTCTACAAGGGCTTGCCGCAGGCGGCTATCCCTTCTCTACCTCAGGCTTCTGACGAAGAGCCACTATTTGCTGCTTCGATGCCCATCCCTCGCCTTCCTGTTGGCGGTCAGTTTGACCATCATCTTTGAATAGCCTCTCACGAAGTTGGATTGCACGCGCTCTGGTTCGCCGATCACTTCAATCTTGTCGAAACGTGCCAGCAACTCTTCCCAGAGGATGCGTAGCTGCATCTCGGCCAGACGATTGCCCATGCAGCGGTGAATACCATAGCCAAAGGACAGGTGATTGCGAGCCCCTTCGCGATCAATGATGAACTGATCCGGTTGGTCGAATGCACGTTCGTCGCGGTTGCCGGAGGCGTACCACATCACCACCTTGTCGCCCTTCTTGATACGCTGGCCGTTCAGCTCGACGTCCTCTTTCGCAATGCGGCGCATATAGGCCAGCGGCGTTTGCCAGCGGATGATTTCCGACACCATGTTCGGAATCAGACCGGGGTTGTTCTTGAGTTTGGTGAATTCGTCCGGAAACCGATTCATGGCATAGACACCCCCGCTCATGGAGTTCCGGGTGGTGTCGTTGCCACCAACGATCAACAGCACAAGATTGCCCAGGAATTCCATCGGCTTGTCGATCAAATTCCGGGTGCTGTCATTGCTCTGCATCAGGCTGATCAGGTCAAAACCACTTTCGCCCCGAGCGGCTTGCTTCTCCTTCACACGCCAAAGGTGCGTAAAGTGTCTGGCCATATCCGCCATGCCCCTGAACAGCTCATCGGTGTCGTTCGACCCGCCCGTCATCTCGGCGCCGCCACCTGCCAGATCGGACCAGTAAACGAGCTTTCGGCGCTCTTCGTAGGGGAAGTCGAGCAGCGTCGCCAGCATTCTGGCGGTCAGCTCTATAGAAACATCGTCCACCCAGTTGAAGGGCTTACCTAATGGCAGGTGATCCAGAACATCCTGGGTGCGGCCACGAATCAGCCCTTCCATTTCCTTGAGATTCTTCGGTGCGACAACCTCCTGGACAGCCTGTCGCTGTAGATCGTGCTTGGGGGGGTCCATGGCGATGAACATCTCAACGTAAAGCTCTTTAGGCGCCTCACCGATGACGATAAACGGCTCCGCGGAAAACAGCTCGTGGTGCTTGTCCACGAACTTGATGTCCTCAAAGCGGGTAATGGACCAGTACGGACCGAACGGGCTGTTTTTCTGGAAATGTACCGGACACTCGTCGCGTAAGCGCTTGTAGTAGGACTCCCAACGATTTTGCCTGTACAGGAACGGGTTGCTGAGATCGATATCTTCTATCGCCAGCGTTGCCACATCAGGCACCGGCTTTTCAACGAATTCGGGGAACTCTGCGTAGATGCCCAATTTCGTTTTGGCCTTGTAGATGAAATGGCCAGCCTTGATTTGCAGAGGCATCGGTACGAATGCAGCGCCTTTCTCTGCCACCAGATCAACGATATTCATAGTGCTTCTCCAAAGATTGGTACGTACTGCTGTGAGGGAGGGGTAGCCAGGATGGCTACATCTGAAATTCAGGCAGACGCACGACCATGCCATTCATCGCTTCAGTGGTGCTGATCTGGCAGGCCAGCCGTGACGTATCGGCACGCTCCGGGGTCATATCCAGCAACTGCAATTCCCCATCGCTGGCGACCCCGGTGGCCTTGATCCAATCGCCTGCGATGATCACATGGCAGGTGCCGCAGGCACATTCACCGCCGCAGTCTCCGTCGATGCCCGGTACACCATTGTCCTTGGCGGTTTGCATCAAGGACTTGCCCGGTTCTATTTCCACCGTGTGTTCGGTGCCATCGTGTTCGACAAAGGTAATGCTGCCCATTGCTTTCTCCTCGAAAATCGATTGATTCACTTGATGCTGGCGTGACAGCGGTACGCGTCAAGGTAGTTGTTGCCTGAAATTTCACGCTGCGACCTGAATATCGGCGAGCATGATCGGCACGACAGCATCGCGCTCGGGATTGAGCGTGACGGCACCGATCGGCGTCCAGTTCCGCGTGCTTGTCGTCCAGCGCCGGGGATGGCGCTGGCGAGCCGCCTGATACAGCGCGTGCCGCTCGGCCAGGATCGCGCGTGGTCATGGCCGGTGTGGCGCTGCGCTGGCGCAACGTAGCGAATGCCGCTGTGGCGGCGGTCGTGGTTGTACCAGTGCACGAAGCGCTCGGCCCACTGCCGAGCATCGTCCAGCGTCTTGAAGCCGTTGGCCGGGTAGCCGGGCCGGTACTTGGCGGTACGGAACAGCGATTCGACAAAGGCGTTGTCGCCGGACACGCGCGGACGCGAGTACGACGGCGCGATCCCGAGCCAGTGCCAGTGCAGCATCGCCAGCACGGTCGTGGCCTTGAGAATGCCGCCGTTGTCGCCATGCAGGACCGGACCGTCTTCCCTGACGTGCACGCCTTCGGCCAGGGCGGTGCGCTTGACCAGATGCGCGGCGTGCTCGGCGGCCTCGACCTCATGAACCTCATGACCGACGATCTTGCGACTGTAGATGTCGAGGATCAGGTACAGGCAGAACCAGCGACCGACGACCGGGGTCGGCAACCAGGTCACGTCCCAACACCAGACCTCGCCTGGGCCGTGTGCGACGCGCGCGCCGAGTAGCGCCGCGAGCGCGGCCGGTTCGATGCGCCCGCCATGGATCTCGCCGCCGAGCAGTCCGGCGCTGTCACCGGCCGCCGGCCGCGACAGGCAATGCAGCAGTTCGAAACGCTGCGGATACTGCTGCTGCAGCTCGCGCAGCTCGTCGCGGAACATCGTGCTGGCCGCGCTGCGGTTGCCATAGATCAGCACGAAGCGGCTGCGCGGCTCCGCGGCCAGCGTCGTCATCGCCAGCGGCAGGATCGGCGTGATGCCGCTGCCGGCGGCGATCGCGACGTGCGTGCGCGCGCGGCTGGCGCCGAGCGCGGTGCGGAACTGCCCGCTCGGCGGCATCACGTCGAGGCGGTCGCCGACGCGCAGGCGCTCGAGCGCATAGCCGGAGAAGACGCCGTCCGGCACCCGGCGCACGGCGACGCGAGCGCCCCGTCCGGCGCCGGCGAACAGATCGAGTGGCTGCGCCGGCAGCTCATGCCGTCGATGACTGCGCGCAGCGTCAGGTGCTGCCCGGCGTCGAAGCGGAAGGTCTCGCGCAGCGCGTCCGGCACCGCGAAGCGGATCGCGACGCTGTCGTCGGTGAGGCGCTGCAGGTCCGCCACGCGCAGCGCGTGGAACTCCAGGCGCCGCCCGCTGCCGGCGACCGCCGGCGGCGGCAGGCCGCGTGCGCGGCGATACGCCGCCGCCGTCAACGTGCGCCCGAACGCGGTCGCCAGCGGCGGCTCCTGCGCCAGGTAGTGCGCTTCGTTGCGCAGCCACACGCGGCGGTACGTGAAGAACGGAATCGACGGATGCAGATGATGGACGAGGTGGTAGTTCTGCCACAGCATCAGCGGGTTCAGCAGCCGTTCGCGGCCGATGCGGTTGCGCGTCGCCTGATAGCGGTTGCTGCGCGCGGTGTCGCGCAGGCCGTGATGCGGCAGCCAGTCGAACGACCAGGCCAGCACGAACACGGCGAGCCGCTGCGGCAGCAGCACCAGGCGCAGCGCCGGCCACAGGTATCCGGCCAGCGTCGCCCAGGTCAACAACGCCGCGTACAGGCCGCTCATCGCGAAGGTCTCGATAAGTAGACGGCGTCGGTCGCGGCGCGCAACGTGCGCATGAACGCGGCGTTGTAGATGTCGCCGGACTTCTGGCGCATGGCGACCAGCGTCACGTTGGCGCCGCCGAATTCCTTTTCGTACTGCTTGTAGACCTGGATATAGGGATGGCCGAGCGGCAGCTGCTTCTCGAAGCCGGTGTCGAGCCGCAGATGCGCCGCCTGCCAGGCGAGCAGCAGCGTGATCAGGCCGAGCACGCTCAGCGTCAGGTAACGGCGGCTGAATATCAGCGGCTCCGTGAGGCGCACGAAAGCCTGCGCGAACGCGCTTCTCGAATCATGCATCGCTGCGCTTCTCGAATCATG
>NZ_AUFV01000018.1 GCF_000426685.1 Solimonas flava DSM 18980
GAAGCTGGTGAATTGACTGCCCTGGTCGGTGTTGAAAATCTCCGGGCACCCGTGCCTGGCGATGGCTTCTTCAACGGCCTCGACACAGAAATCCGGCGTTGGAATACGCTGCGCTATTCCGGTCTACGAAGAAAGCGCGCACTCGTCACGATGCCGGCGCGGTGGCGCGCTCGAGCGTCGCCAGCCGCGCCTTGTCGATCTTCGCCGCCACGCCCACGCTGCGCCCCGCCAGATTCGGCACGCTGTACTGCACGGAGGTGCCGAGCAGCTGCGCGCTTTCGGACAGGCTCAGGCCGTAATCCTGCTGCAGCCATAGCACGAGGCCGGCGGTGGCCTGACGCAGCGCTTCGTCGAGCGAGCCGGCCTGGCCGAGCGTCATGATCTGCGTCGGCGATTCGACGCGCGGCATCGGGATCGGTTTGCCCCTGATGAGGTCGACCGTCAGCTCGACGTCCATCGACGTCTCCAGCGCGTATTGCGTCGTTTCGCCGTCGCCCTGCAGCGCGTGCGCGTCGCCGACGTAGAGCAGCGCGCCGGGCTGCTGCACCGGCAGGTAGACGGTGTTGCCTTCGACGATCTCGTTGAAGTCCATGTTGCCGCCGAAGCTGCCGGTATCGCCGGTCGAGATCGGCGCGGAGCCGAAGCCGGGCGCGACGGCGAGTCCGCCGAGCATCGGCCTCAGCGGCACTTCGAAGTGCTTCAGCTTGCCGTCGGCCTTTTGCGGATAGCCGACCCCGCGCTCGCGGTCGAGCGTCCAGCGGACCGGCTTGCCGAGTTCGGCGGTGCGGCCGGCAAGGCGCACGCTCTGCGCGCGGCCGACGATCATGTCGAGGCTGTCGGCGTAGTCGCGGTTGAGCTGCAGGCGCCGGATCGTCACCGCCAGCGTGTCGCCCGGCGCGGCACCGGCGATATAGAACGGCCCGGTCTGCGGATTGCCGAACAGCGCGACGGTGACGCCGCGCTCGTCGACGCCGCCGGAGTCGATGGTCTTGGTGCGGATGGTGTCGCCCGGCCACAGCGTCAGCGCCGGCGCGCGATGCGGCGAGAACTCGTTGGACCAGCTCGTCGGCGCGTAGTCGATCGTTCGCGGCGGGCCGGCCGGCCGCTCCGGCAGGCGGCGCGCGGTGAAGCGGTGCGTGACGCGGCGCTGCGCGTCGTTCGGGTCGGGCACCTCGGCACTGCCGCTGAACGTATCGCCCTGCAGTCTGGCCTCGAAGGTGTAGCGGGCGCCGTGCGCATCGGTGACGTGGTAGCGCAGCGTGCGGCCGTGGCGCTCGCCGCTCAGCGGGTCGCCGTCGAAGATGCCGGCCAGCTTGCCGTCCTGCTCTTCCAGATGCAGCGGCTGGTAGACGGGGTTGCCCCAGTAGTCGCTGACGACGAGCCAGTCCGTCGCGGCGGCGACGGCGGGCAGCGGCAGCAGGCACAGCAGCAGGGCATGCAGGCGCATGGCGGATTCCCGAACGGATGGAGCCCCGAGCTTGCCCGCGCCGGGCGGCTGCGGCAACGCGCCCCGGGCACGCGCCGGGCAAAGCCATTACGCTACGCGCCCGTAACCGCCGTACCGCAGCCGTGCACCCGATCGAAGCCGAAGTTCGCCAGTGGCTCGATGACATCGTCATCGGCCTCAACCTCTGTCCTTTCGCCGCCCGTCCGGCCCGCGCCGGCCGCGTGCGCGTGGTCGTCAGCGAGTCGCGCGAGGAGCTGGACCTGCTCGCCGAGCTGCAGCTGGAGCTGGCCAAGCTCGATGACACGCCGACCGCCGAGATCGAGACGACGCTGATCGCGGTGCCGCACATGCTCGCCGACTTCGCCGAGTACAACGATTTCTTCGATCAGGTCGACGGCCTGCTCGACCAGTTCGAATGGAGCGGGCTCTATCAGGTCGCCAGCTTCCATCCGGACTACCAGTTCGAGGGCACGCTGCCGGACGACGCGGAGAACCTGACGAACCGCGCGCCCTACCCGCTGCTGCACCTGCTGCGCGAGGACAGCGTCGAGGCGGCGATCGCCAGCCATCCGGACGTCGACGGCATCCCCGACGCCAACATCCGCAAGCTGCGCGAGATGGACGACGCCACGCGCACGCGCCTGTTCGCCTACCTCGCCCGCGGAGCGCGCTGATGGCCAAGCGTCCGCCGCCGCTGGAGTTCGAGTTCGACGGCCCGAGCAAGTCGCAGCTCAAGCGCGAGGCGCACGAGCTGCAGGACGTCGGCAACGCGCTGCTCGAACTGCCGGACGACGTGATGGCGCGCATCGTCGCCGACGAGCGCCTGCTGGAAGCGCTGCGCACCCTGCGCACGATCCGCTCGCACGAGGCCCGCCGCCGCCACGGCCAGTATGTCGGCAAGCTGCTGCGCGTCGCCGACGTGCAGCAGCTGCGCGACGGCATCGCCAGCTACTGGCGCGGCCGCGAGCGCGTGCAGCAGAACGCCGAGCGCTGGCGCGAGCGCCTGCTCGCGGACGACGCCGCCGTCACCGAATGGATCGCCGCCCATCCGGGCATCGAGGTGCAGCCGCTGCGCACGCTGATCCGCAACGCGCGCCGCGAGCAGGCACAGCTCGCCGAAGCCGCCGCGAAGCACGCCGCCGAGCACCCGGACACGCCGCCGCCGAAGGCGAACGCGCGGTTTGCAAAGGAACTGCTGGTGCTGGTGCGCGAGGCGCTGCGGAAAACGAAGGCGGCGGCGGACGCGGACGAAAATCGCGTCGAATAAGGCGTCGCCAAACGTATCATGCGAACCTGCGCCGAGCCGCCGAGCCCGGCACATGAGAGTCGACAAAAGGGTGCGCAGATGGATCAGCCAGCGGGCAACACCTCCGGCGAGGGCAAAGCCGCGGCCGTTCCCACCGAAATACGCGGCTGGAACTGGGGCGCGTTCCTGCTCAACTGGATCTGGGGCATCGGCAACGGCACGTTCATCGCGCTGCTGATGTTCGTCCCGTTCGTGAACTTCGTGATGCCGTTCGTCCTCGGCGCCAAGGGCAACGAATGGGCCTGGCGGAACCGCCGCTGGCAAAGCGTGGCCGAGTTCAAGTCCGCGCAGCGGAAGTGGGCCTGGGCAGGCCTGCTGGTGGCGCTGGTCGTTATCCCTTCGTGTATCGCCTTCCCGCTGTCGGCATTACGACGCAACGACGCGTTCCGCGACAGTTTCGCGGCGATCCGCTCAGACCCGGAAGTGATCGCGGCGCTCGGCAGCCCGGTCGAAGCCGGCCTGCTCGTGACGGGACGCATTTCGACCGACGGCCCCGATGGCACGGCAGCGCTGCAGTATTCGGTGCACGGCCCCCAGGCCGAGGGCACGGCTTACGTATACGCCGCGCGGCACGTCGGCCGGTGGGACATGAAACGGATCGTGGTCGAGGTGCCGAGCCTCGGCAAACGCATTTCGGTGGTCGCGGACGACGGACCGGGCATTTAGCTCAGGCGCTCTGTGCCTGGCTCCTTGCCCCGACCAGGAACGCTTCGATCTCGTCGATCCGCTGCGCCGCGTCGCGGTAGCCGAGCTGGATCAGCTCGCTGGTGAACGCCTTGTCGAACAGCAGGTAGCTGGTCAGGTCCGCGCTCTGCGCGTCGGGCGTGCCGAGGCCATCCATCACATAGCGGATCGCGCGCGGCATGCGGTGCGCGAGGGTCTTGGCGATGATCGCCAGATCGGCCGACGGCGAGACGATCAGCGGCTCGACGATGCGCATCGGCTCGCTGACGCTGTTCTGTACCGCTTCGTGCGTGTGCGCGGCATTGTGGAACGCGGTGACCAGCTCGTTCATGCGGCGCAGGTGGTCGACGTCGGCATCGAGATGGTCGAGGAAGATGGCGTTGAGGAACACGCCGCAGATCTGCGACAGCGGCGGGCGCTGCAGCCTGGCGACCAGATCCGGATCGGCGGACAGCTCCGAGCGCAGCAGGCTGTCGGCGGCCTCCTGGCAGCGCACGCCGATCGCGAACACGCGATCGGCGCCGAGGCGGATCGCCGGTGACATCGGCGTCGTCAGGCGCAGCGCGCCATCGCCGAAGTACGCGGTCGAACCGGCGGCGGCGAGCGCGACCGGCGGAAACACCAGCGGGATCGACGACGAGGCGAGCACGTGGTCGAGCGTCAGCGTCGCCGGCAGCGCGACGCGCCGGCTTTTGTTCCAGACGGCATGGCCGGGCTGGCCCTGGATGAAGGTGAAGGCCTTGCCGGAGTGGTAGCCGGTGGCGGTGATGGCGACGGCGTGGAGATGGCCCCTGGCGATCGCCTCGGCGATGCCCTCGAAGCGCAGATGCCCGCCGAGGAAGCGGCGCAGCGGCGCGGCGTCGACCAGTGCGTCGACGCGGCCGGCGCCGATCAGGCCGCCGAGCGCCATGTCGAGCGCGAGCTTGCCGCCGGTGCGCGCCAGCGCGCGCGCATCGGTGCGGAACACGTCCTTGAACGTCAGCTGCGACCACAGCCGGGCGAGCAGCGCCGCGCCTTCGGCGAAGCTGGAGGCCGACGCCGCCAGCCCGGCGCCGTTGATCGCGCCGGCCGAGGCGCCGGCGATGATGCGGAACGGCGACGGACCGTCGCGCAGCGCCGGAATCTCGCTGATGCGCTTGATGACGCCGGCCTGGTAGGCGCCGCGCGCGCCGCCGGCGGTCAGCACCAGGCCGGTCATGCCCGGCGGCGGCATCGGGTTCGCGCTCATGCCGTCCACCCTTCGGCGATGCAGGACGAGACAGTCATCGGCGGGCTCCGCGGCGCGGCCGGACGCCGCCGGTAATCCACGGCAAATCCGATGCCAGCTCGCGCCGCGACAGCGTCTTCGGCCATCATCGCGCGACGAGAACCGCCCCCATGCTGACCATCACGCCCACGCTTGCCGTTCCGCTCGCCGAAATCGAGTTCGCCGCGATGCGCTCGCAGGGCGCCGGCGGCCAGCACGTCAACAAAACGGAAAGCGCGGTGCAGCTGCGTTTCGACGTGCATGCCTCGTCGCTGCCGGAAGCCGTCAAGGAGCGCCTGCTGGCGCGCCGCGACCGGCGCCTGACCGAGGACGGCGTGGTCGTCATCAAGGCCCAGCAGTTCCGCCGCCAGGACCAGAACCGCGCGGCCGCGCTCGAACGGCTGCGCGAACTGCTCGCCGCCGCCGCGGTCGTGCCGCGCGTGCGCCGGGCGACGAAGCCGAGCCGCGCGGCGAAACGGCAGCGCACCGACGACAAGACCCGGCGCGGCCGCGTCAAGGCGCTGCGCACCCGCGTCAAAGACTAAGGCGGCGCTTTCCGCGCCGCGCCGGCACGCTACGCGGCGCGCGTGCAGCGGCCGAGCTGGGCGGGCTGCGGATCGCGGTTCGGCGCGTCGCTGCGGTTGCCACGCCAGAGGTTCGGCTGCCACTGCGGCAGCGCGCAGTTGGCGGCGCGGTCGGCGCCGACATCATAGCCGTACTGGTTGCGCTCGAAGCGGTTGTCCTCGAAGACGTTGGCCTGGCTCATGCTGTTGTCCCAGCACAGCACCGGCCCCGGATCGCGAAAGCGCACCGCACAGGTCAGGAACACGCCGGCGTGACGGTTGCGCTCGAAGCGGTTGCCTTCGAAGCGATTGCGCAGCGAATCCGACAGATAGATGCCATGCGAGCCGTTGGCGGCAATGGTGTTGTCGCGGATCTCGCTGTCTTCCAGATGTTCGGCGGTGATGCCGGCGGCGACGTTGCCGCGCACTTCGTTGCCGATCATCTTCACGCCGGCGGTGCGGTTGAACGAGACGCCGTCCCAGACCGCGCCGATCACGCGGCTGTCCTCGATGGTGACGTCGCGCGTGTCGCGCTCGGTGAGGATGCAGGCGCTGCGGCAGGCGTCCAGCTCCAGGCGGCGCAGCGTGACGCGCTCGCCGCGGCGCACGACGACGCCGCTGTTGCTGAGGTACGGATGCTCGGGCATGAACTCCTGCGGCGCCGGCGCGCCGATCAGGCGCATCTGCTCGATCGTCACGTCGCGGATCGCGCGCGAGGGCACTTCCTCGGCCGGCTCGCCGACGACGAGCAGCGGCTGGGCAACGCCGTCCTGCATGCGCAGCACCGTGCGCGGGCCGGCGCCGCGCAGGGTGACGCCGTCGCGGCGGATCGCGACCAGACCGTGCAGGCGATACTCGCCGGCCGCCAGGCACACCGTTTTGGCGGCGCCGTCGGCCGGCAGCGCATCGAGCGCCTGCTGCAGATCGTCGCCGGGCCGCGGCCGCGCGTCGCAGCCGGCGTGCGCCGGCACAGTCACGAGCGCGCCGGCCAGCAGCGACAGCGCGGCCAGGCCGCGCAGGGTGCATCGCATCATCGAAGTCATGGATTCAGGCAAATCCGCGTTACAGTCGTCGCCGGTCCATCCGCGGCGTGGGCCGCGCTCCGGCGAGGGCGCGGATTCTGCGCCGCGACCGCAACGGAGTACAGCGATGCCGATACGCTCCGCAGACGACGATGAACGCTTCCTGAAGGCGATCGAGGAACGCCTGGGCTGGACGCTCGGGCCGGGCCATCAGGCCGAGGCCCTGCGCCGGCGCCGGCGCGGTGAAACGGCCGAGGCGGTCGCCGACGAATTCGAGTCGCTGGCGCTCGCGCGGCGCGCGCTGAACGACCCGGACGCGCCGCTGCTGCCGCCGCCGACGCGCCCCGACGACGACGACCCGCAGCACTTCCCGAAGCCCGACCGGCGCTGAGCGCCGCGCAGGGGCGCACAGGGCCGCGACGAAGCGGCCCGACCGAGCGCCGCGTCGGGCGTCGGGCGTCGGGCGTCGGGCGTCGGGCGTCGGGCGTCGGGCGTCGGGCGTCGGGCGTCGACAGGATCGTGACGGCTCGCGGCCGCGCGCAAGTGGCGCGTGGGGCGGATTTCTCGCTTGCCGCTGCCGGCGCGCTTGGCGATGCTGCGCGCGAACCAAGGAGAGGGGCGGCATGGAAGCAGACCACTGGCAGGCCGGCGCCGGCAAGCGCGAGATCGTGTTCGAGGGCGAAGGCTTCGGCATGATGGGCTACGGCCGCGCCGAGCACGTGATCCGCGCCCGCTCGACGCCGCTCTACAGCCGCGCGTTCTGCTTCATCGGCCGCGACGGCGCGCCGCTGTTCTTCGCGCAGGCCGAGATCTGCATGGTGTTCCCGGAGCTCAAGCGCGCGCTGCTCGAACGGCTCGGCGCGAGCTATCCCGGCGTGTTCCGCGACGAGCGCCTGCTGCTGTGCTCGCAGCACACGCACTCGGCACCCGGCGGCTACTCGCATTTTCCGTTCTACAACATCTCGATCCCGGGCTTCCGGCCGCAGGTCTTCGAGGGCATCGTCGCCAGCCTCGCCGGGGCGCTCGAAGACGCCTGGCTGCGGCGCCAGCCGGCGCTGCTGAAGTTCGGCCACGGCGATTTTCCGGACGACGCCGACGTCGCCTTCAACCGCTCGATCGTCGCCTACAACCGCAACCCCGGCGTCGCCGCGCAGGCCGCGCGCGATGCGCATCGGGCGATCGAGCGCACGATGTGGCTGCTGTCGGCGCAGACGCCGGACGGCCGGCCGATCGGGCAGATCAACTGGTTCGGCGTGCATCCGACCAGCATCAGCAACAAGAACCGCTTCGTCTCCTACGACAACAAGGGCTACGCGGCCGACTACCTCGAAGCCGAGCTCGGCCACGGCGCGATCGCGATCTTCGCGCAGCAGTTCGCCGGCGACGTGTCGCCGAACGCGCAAAGCCCGGACAAGGGCTGGCCGCACGGCCGCTACGCGGACGATGTCGAGAGCGCCCAGTTCAACGGCCGCCTGCAGTGCGAGCAGGCGCAGCGCATCCTCGCCGAGCTGCAGACGGCGGCGCCGCTCGCGCCCGGCACGACCGACGCGCTGCTGGCGCGCCGCGACTTCGCCGACGTCGAGGTCGATGCCGATTTCGCCGGCGGCGTGCGCGGCGAGCGCACCTCGGCGCCGTGCCACGGCCTGGCGTTCTTCGCCGGCTCGCCGGTCGACGGCCCCGGCGCGCCGGCGCCGGTGGTCGCGCTGCTCGGCCAGTTCGCGCGGCTGGCGCGCTGGCGCGAGCTGCGCGCCGCACGCCAGGCCGGCGGCGCCGCGCTCGCCGCGGTCGAGGCCAAGTACCGCGCGCAGGCGCCGAAGCTGATCGTCGCCGAAACCGCGCTCGGCAAGGTCGTCGGCATCACGCGCCTGCGCCGCCTGCCCGGCTTTCTCGACAAGATGGTCGCCGAGCTGCGCCGCCAGGAGGAAAGCGGCGCGCTCGACGAAAAACCGTGGGTGCCGAGCGTGCTGCCGCTGCAGGTCTGGCGGCTCGGGCCGCTGGCGCTGATCGGCTTTCCCGGCGAGATCACGACCGAAGCCGGACGCCAGCTGCGCGCGCTGGGCCGCGAACTGCTGGCGCCGCTCGGCGTCACCGACGTCGTGGTCTCGTCGTACGCGAATTCCTATTTCGGCTACTGCACGACCTGGCACGAATACCAGGCCCAGCAGTACGAGGGCGGCCACACCACCTTCGGCAGCCGCACGCACGACGCCTTCCGCACCGAGTATCGCCGGCTGCTGCGCGAGTTCGCGCGCGCGCCGGCCGAGCGCCGGCCGGCGGACACCCCGGAGCAGACCTTCTCGGCGGCGACGCTGGCGCTGCGCACCGTCGGCAGCTGACACGCGGCGCGCCCCCGCGCCGGCATATGCATGAAACAAATGCGGGTGGCTTCTGGCCAGCGCCGGCGGCCTGCGTCATGCTTCGGCCTGAACGGCGCCGGTCCACACCACCCGCGCGCCGCGTGCCGGCCACTGGCTCGCCAGCGACCGGCAGTGGCACACAGCGAACGAAAGGGAATCGGGGAATGAAGAGTTTTCGCCAGAGGGCGGGCGTCTGCCTGCTCGTTCTGTTGCCATGGCCGACGCTCACCGCCGCGCAGGCGGCGGACGAGGCCGACGGGCCGCTGCCGACGATCCCGCTGCCGCAGGCCGCCGCGCCGCTGCCGGCCACGGACCCCGCTGCCGACGACGACGTGCAGCTGCAAACCGTGGTCGTCACCGCGCGGCGGCGCGAGGAACGCGCGCTCGACGTACCGATCTCGATGTCGGTGCTCGACGGCGGCGCGCTCGGCGAAGCCGGCCTGACGCTGCCGACCGACATCCAGGAACGCGTGCCGGCGCTGGTGGTGATGTCGGCGAGCGCGCGCCTGACGCAGTACACGATCCGCGGCCTCGGCTCGACCTCGCAGAACGACGGCATGGAAAGCAGCGTCGGCCTGTTCCTCGACGGCGTCTATCTCGGCCGCCAGGGCCTGTCGATGTTCGACCTCGTCGATCTCGACCGCGTCGAGGTGCTGCGCGGTCCGCAGGGCACGCTGTTCGGCAAGAACACCACGGCCGGCGCCGTCAGCGTCGTCACCAAGGCGCCGCAGCACGCCTACGACTCGACGCTCGAAGGCACCTACGGCAACTACGATCTGCGCCAGCTGCGCGGCACCGTCACCGGCGAGATCTTCGGCGACGAGACGCTCGCCGGCCGCCTGACCGGCTACTACACCGGCCGCGACGGCACCATCGAGAACCTCTACGACGGCAAGGATCTCAACAACCGCAACAAGTACGGCCTGCGCGGCCAGCTGCTGTGGACGCCGGCCGCATCAGTCAGCGGCCGCTTCATCGCCGAATACGCGCACGCCCACGAGAACTGCTGCGTGTACCCGCTGGTGATCTACCGCGACAAGGTCCGTGCCCGCGACGAGTTCATGGAGTACACGCGCGCGCCGATCGATCCGTACCAGCGCAAGACCGACACCGACACGCGCACCGACAGCCTCGTCGAGCAGAGCGCGGTATCCGCCGAGTTCAACTGGGACCTCGGCGAGCGCCACCGCCTGACCAGCATCACCGCCTACCGCGACTGGTGGTTCACGCCGTACAGCGACGATGCGACCTCGCTCAAGCTGGTGCCCGAGACCGGCACCAGCAACGCCCAGCACCAGTTCAGCGAGGAGCTGCGCCTGAGCTCGAAGACCGATCTCTTCGATTCGGTGTTCGGCCTCTACTACCTGCGCCAGCGCATCAATTCCTTCGAGCGCAACATCCTCGGCCGCGACATGGTCGGCTGGACTTTCGGCGGCCTGATCCGCGAGAACCTGCTGCCGTTCGCCACCGAATCGAACTTCGGCCCGGTGCTGTATCTGGCGGTGCCGCCGGCGACGCTCGACGGCATGACGATCCGCACCAAGGCGCACCAGGTCTCCGACAGCGCCGCGACGTTCGGCTCGGTCGACTGGCATCTCACCGACAAGCTCGACCTCACCACCGGCTTGCGCTACACGCACGAGTGGAAGGACGCCGCCGTCGAGCGCCACCGCAGCGGCGGCTGCCCGAACTGCACGGTGCTGTCGCTGGTCAGCCCGATCTTCCAGGCGCTCGGCCTCGACGATCTGACGGTCGACGGTCTGCTCGACGCGGTCGCCGGCGGCGAATACCAGCGCACGACGCGCTACGACGAGGGCAACTGGTCCGGCCAGCTCGCGCTCAGCTACCGCTGGACGCCGAACCTGCTCGCCTACGCCTCGGCGGCGCGCGGCTACAAGAGCGGCGGCATCAATCTCGGCGTCACCGGCGACTCGGTGCAGCCGACCTTCGAACCGGAAGAGGCGACCTCGTACGAGATCGGCACCAAAGCCATGCTCGGCCGCCGCGCGCAGGTTTCGCTGGCGCTCTACCAGACCGACGTGCGCGACTACCAGGCGCTGACTTTCGACGAGGAGCAGACGCTGATTCCCAACCCGCGCCAGATCAATCTGCTGAACGTCGGCAAGGTGCGCCTGCGCGGCGCCGAGCTCGAAGCCCAGGCCCTGCTCGCGCGCGGGCTCGCGGCACGCGCCGGCGTCGCCTACAACCAGGCCATCTCCGAGGACTTCCCGGACGCGCCGAACGAGGACACCGGCCAGAACACCAAGGACCTCAGCGGCAAGGATCTCTACAACGCGCCGCGCTGGACGGCGACCGCCGGCCTCGAATACAGCCGGCCGATCGGCCCGCTCGAAGGCTACGGCGGCGTCGACTACTCGTTCCGCAGTGGCTACTGGGCCACCGTCGAGCACGGCAAGGGCAGCTACATCCACAGCTACGATCTGACCAACCTGCGCCTCGGCGTGCGCGACGCCGCACAGGTCTGGGACGTCTCGGCCTGGGTCCGCAACGTGTTCGACGAGGACTATCTCGCCGCCGTCTACGCGCTGTATGGTGTCGGCGACTACGGCGCCACCGCCGCCGATCCGCGTACCTACGGCGTGACGCTGCGCCTGAATTTCCGCTGATGCCTTTCCGGAGGCTGCCATGAACCCGCCCTACCAGACCTTCGTACTCGGCGACGAGCTGACGCGCGAGCAGATCGAGCATTTCGAGACCTTCGGCTTCCTGCACTTCCGCAACTTCATCGACGCCGCCCGCGTGCAGGCGCTGATCGACGCCTCCACCGAGGTGCAGCGGCGCTGGGTCGCCGACGGCGTCGACAAGGTCAACGGCGTGCCGATCAAGTACGGCAAGGATCTCGACGGCAGCCCGCTCGTGCAGCGCTTCGCGTTCGCCAATCTGCATCACCCGGAGCTGGCGCGCTTCCTCGACGATCCGCGCTTCAAGGTGCTGTTCCCGCTGATCGGCTCGGCGGACACCCGCATCGGCCATCACGAGAAGGACGGCATGGTGCTGAACCATTACGTGCACGCGCCGGGCAGCGCATACAGCCGCCTCGGCTGGCACACCGACGGCCTGCGCGACATCTTCCTCGGCACGCGCCTGAACCCGCTGCTGAACGTCGGCGTGCACCTGTCGAATCTCGGGCCCGAGCACGGCGGCCTGCGCCTGCTGCCGGGCACGCACCGGCAGGGGCTGTGGAAGATGCTGTTCCGCAAGCGCTACTTCCTCGACCACGACACCGATCCGGACGAGATCGCGATCGTGCCGAAGGCCGGCGACCTCACCGTGCACGACGGCCGCCTCTGGCATCGCGTCGCGCAGTCGACGGTCAGCGGCGAGGCCAGCCGCCGCCGCGTCATCTACATTCCGGTGATTTCCGGCCCGTACGCGCCGAAGACCGACAAGAGTCCGACGCCGCTGTATCAGCGCTTCGCCGGCATCACCAACAAGTGAACGCGACGATCGGGCTGCGGCACGCGCCGCACCGGCGCGGCTGATGGGCGGCGCCCCGCAGCGGCGTGGTCGCGCCGGCCGGTGCGCGCCGGCCGTGCCTGCGGCGGGCGCCGGCGCAGGACGGCTAGTTCGCCGCCGGCCTGGCGACACCCTTGTAGAGCGAGCCGACGACCTTGCGCAGCAGCCAGCGCGGCCCGAGGCGCGGGCTGATCGCCAGCAGCTTGTTGTACCAGCGCGGCACGATGATCGCGACGTCGCGCTCGAGCGCGGCGACGGTGATCTTCGCGACCGCTTCCGGCGTCATCACCAGCGCTTCCTTCTCGAGCTTGGCGAGGTCGATGCCGGCGCGCTCGAAGAACGGGCTGCGCGTCGTACCCGGGCACAGCACCGACACCTTCACGCCGCGCGGCGCCAGCTCCTCGCGCAGGCCTTCGGACAGGTTCAGCACATAGGCCTTGGCGGCGGCGTAGTTGGCCATCCACGGGCCGGGCATCATCCCCGAGATCGACGAGACGTTGAGGATCTGGCCGTGGCCGGCCGCCGCCATGCGCCGGCCGACGACGTGGCACAGCTGCGCGAGCGCGGTGACGTTGACGCGGATCAGCTCGCGCTCGTCGTCCCAGTCGTTGTCGACGAAGGCGCCGCTGGTCGCGAAGCCGGCGTTGTTGACCAGCGTGCCGATCTCGTAGACGCCGCCGGCGAGTTCCTCGCAGAAAGCGTCGAGCTGCGCGGCGTCGGCGAGGTCGCAGGCCCGCGACTCGACCACGGCGTCGTAGCGGCGCTGCAGATCCTCGGCGACGCGGGCCAGCGCGTCGGCGCGGCGGGCGACCAGCAGCAGCGCGTCGCCGCGCGCGGCGAAGGCCTCGGCCAGCGCCAGACCGATGCCGCTGCTGGCGCCGGTGATCAGGGTATAGCGAAGCATGGTTCTTCCTTGGACTCGAAGCGGAGACGCCGGATGCGAAGGGTAGTCGAGGCGCGACGCCGCGACACTGGGAAATTCGCTCCCAGCTTCGCCGCCGTCGCTGACGCGGCGATGACGGCCGGGCGCGCCTGATGTTCGAAGCGCTCGATCAGGCCGTCGTGCTGTTCAGTCCGGCGCAGCTGCGGCTGATGAACATCGCGCAGGCGCTGATGATGTTCGTCGTCAGCCTGCATCTCGATCTCGGCGGCCTGCGCCGCGTCGGCGAGCATCCGCGCGCGGTGCTGGCGGCGCTCGCCGCGCAATGGCTGCTGGTGCCGGCGCTCGCGCTGCTGGCGATCGTGCTGCTGCGCCTGCCGAGCGCGCCGGCGCTCGGCCTGTTGCTGATCGCCTGCTGTCCGGGCGGCAGCGCAGCGGCGTTCCTGAGCCTGTTCGCGCGCGGTCACGCCGCGGTCGCGGTCACGGCGACCACCGTCTCGACGCTGGCGACCGCGCTGCTGACGCCGCTGCTGTTCACGCTGACGCGCGCGCTGGCCGGGCTCGACGGCGCCGCCACCGGCCTCGAACTCGACACCGCGATGGTGGTGCGCACGGCGCTCGTCTATCTGCTGCTGCCGCTCGGCGCCGGCCTCGCGCTGCAGCGCTGGCGTCCGCGTCTGGCCACGCGCCTGCGCGGTCCGCTGAAGCTGGCGCTGGGCCTCATGCTCGGCGTATTCCTGCTCGGCGCCGTGCAGGCCAACGCCCGCTCGCTGCAGACCCTGGTGCTGACGCTGACGCCGCTGGTCGGCGGCTTTCACGGCGCCGTGCTGCTCGGCAGCTGGCTGCTCGCCGCGGCGCTGCGCCTGCCGGCGCCGGAACGGCGCGCGATCACTCTGTCGGCCGGCATCAGCAATGCCGGCCTGTCGCTGTTGCTGGTGTTCAGCTTCTTCGGCGGCAACGGCGCGATGGCGGCGCTGGTCGCCTGGTGGGGCGTCTGGCGCCTGCTGGCGTGCGGCGCGCTGACGCTGGGATGGGCGCGGCGGGCGCCGGCCGCGGCTCAGGCGCCGAGCGGCGGCAGCGCGGCCGGCGCGTCGGCCGGCGGCCGCGCCGGATAGATCACGCGCACCGCGTACGGCTTGCCGGTACCGGGGTCGACGACGTTCGACGGCCCGCGGAATTCGACCAGCTCGCGCTCGCGCGGCTCGTAGACCATCTCGACCGGTCCGGCGAACAGACGCAGCAGCGAATCCGGCTCGAAGCGGATCACCACCGCCGGCCGGCCGTCGAACTGCGTGTCGGCGACCTTGCTGGCGCGGAAGCGGTAGCGCTGCAGCCGCGCGGCGGCGACCAGGTTGAAGCGCAGCGTCTGACCGCCGAGCAGCGCGTCGAAATGATCGCGCAGATAGACGTGGAAGCCGGCGTCGGCACAGGTCGTCGCCGGCTTGTCGATGCGGCCGCTCTCGGTGCGGCCGTTCTCGGTCCGCGACGCGACGATGACGCCGCCGTCCTCGGCGATCGCCGAGCCGTAGCCGCCGGCCATTTCCATGCGATAGCGCGCCACGTACGGGTCGGCGCCGAACTCGATGCGCTTGTCGCCGAGCTTGCGGCCGTCCGGCGCGTAGTAGTCGATGCGGCCGCTGCGCCAGCGGCCGTCGACGATGCGCTGCGCATGCACCTCGGTATACGCGTAGCGGCCGCTGTCCATGTCGTAGGCGTAGCCGTAGAAGCGGCGCACCGCGTCCTCGGCGGCGCGCGCCGGCCACGACGGCAGCGTCGCCGCCAGCATCATCAGCGCCCAGCCCGCCATCCGCCGCATCGCACCCGCTCCCCGTGATCGAGCGGCGATGGTCGCCCGCCCGGCGCCGTCGTCGCAAGCCGTCGCGACGCCGATAGCGTTCGCGGGGCCCAGCGCTTACAGTGGCCGCGACGTCACGCGCCTGCCCCCGGAGGCACGATGTACCTGAAGCCGCTGAGCCCGGTCGATCAGATGTTCCTGTGGCTGGAGCGTCGCACGCAGCCGATGCACGTCGGCGGACTGGAGCTGCTGAAGCTGCCGCCGGGCCAGGGCCCGGAGTGGATCGCCACGCAGGTCGAGCGCCTGCGCCAGGCAGTCGTCGCGCAGCCGCCGTTCAACCAGCGTCTGGTGCGCCGCCTCGGCAGCTGGTTCTGGACCGAGGACAGCGACTTCGACCTCGAAGCGCATTTCCGCTATCTGGCGCTGCCGGCGCCCGGCCGCATCCGCGAGCTGCTGGCGCTGGTCTCGCAGCTGCATGCCGCGCATCTCGATCGCGCCCGCCCGCTGTGGGAGTTCTACATCATCAGCGGCCTCGAGGACGGCCGCTTCGCGATCTACGCCAAGGTCCACCACGCGATGGTCGACGGCGTCGCGGCGATGCGCCTGCTGCGCCGCTCGATGAGCGAGGACGCGCAGGTCGAGGCGATTCCGCCGTGGACCATGCAGCGCCGCGCCGGCCGCGACGGCGCGCCGTATCCGCCGGGCGCGCTGTCGAATACCGCGCAGCTGCTCGCCAGCGTACGCGAGCAGGCGTCGAGCCTGCCGGCGGTGGCGCGCGAGCTGATCCGCTCGATTCGCGAAGCGCGCGACAACCCCGATCACGTATCCGCGTTCCAGGCGCCGCGCAGCATCCTCAACCAGCGCATCAGCGGCTCGCGCCGCTTCGCCGCGCAGTCGTACCCGCTGGCGCGCATCCGCGCCGTCGTACGCCGCCATCACGCCACGGTCAACGACATCGTGCTGGCGATGTGCGCCTCGGCGCTGCGCCGCTACCTGCTCGAACTCGACGCGCTGCCGGCACGGCCGCTGATCGCGATGGTGCCGCTGTCGCTGCGCCGCGACGAATCCGAGGAAGGCAACCGCATCGCCCTGATCCTCGCCAATCTCGGCACGCATCTCGCCGATCCGCTGGCGCGGCTGACGACCATCCAGGGCTCGGTGCTCGACGCCAAGCGCCGCTACGCGCGCATGGGCGCGACGGCGATGCTGAACTACGTCGCCGCGGTGATGGCGCCGGCCGGGCTCAACATCGCGACCGGGCTGGCGCCGCGCTGGCAGTCGTTCAACGTCATCATTTCCAACGTGCCCGGCCCGAAGCGCCCGCTGTACTGGAGCGGCGCGCCGCTCGACGGCATGTATCCGGTGTCGGTCGTCACCGACGGCCTGGCGCTGAACATCACGCTGACCAGCTACGTCGACCGCGTCGAGTTCGGCGTCATCGCCTGCCGGCGTACACTGCCGCGCGTGCAGCGCCTGCTCGACTACTTCGAGGAGGGGCTCGCCGAACTCGAAGACACGCCGGCGGCGGTGCCGGCGGCGGCGACGGACGAGGCCGGCGTTGCCGCCGGCGCAGCGGAACCGGCAACGCGCCGTCCGCACCGCCGCGCGCCGCCGCGGACACGGCCCTGAGCTTTTCGCATCTTCCCTAGCCGGAGCTTTCTCACCGATGAGCAGTCACTATCACGATCCGGGCGATCTCGCCCAGCTGCGCCGCATGCGCGAACTGGCCCCCGTCGAACACGACGCCTGGCTCGGCCTCGACCGGATCGTCGGCCGCAGCGACGGCGCGATCCCGCAGAAATACCGCGAGCTGATGGCGATCGCCGTGGCGCTGACCACGCAGTGCCCGTACTGCATCGAGGTGCACACGCGCGCCGCCAAGCGCGCCGGCGCCACCGCGACCGAACTGGCCGAAACCTCGTTCATCGCCGCCGCGCTGCGCGCCGGCGCCGCGGCGACGCACGGCGCCATGGCGATGAAGCTCTACGGCGACGACGCCGCGCCGGGCGCGTGAGCACACCGATGAGCGAAACCTCCTTGCTGCCGGCGCGCAGCGTCTCGTACTCGGCCGTGCGCGAGCAGGTCTACATGGTGTTTCCGAACGACCTGAACTCGAACGACACGGTGTTCGGCGGCCTGATCATGGCGCAGATGGACCGCTTCGCGGCGGTCGTCGCCGACCGTCACGCCGGCGGCGTCTGCGTCACCGCCAGCGTCGACGCCGTGCACTTCATCGCCCCGGCCGGGCGCGGCGACGTGCTGCTGTTCAACGCCTCGGTGAACCGCGCCTGGCATACCTCGATGGAAGTCGGCGTGAAAGTCGAGGCGCAGAGCTACGACGGCAACAACCGCCGCCACATCCTGTCCGCATACCTGACCTTCGTCGCGCTCGACAGCAGCGGCAAGCCGCGCCCGGTGCCGCCGCTGCGGCCCGAGACCGACACCGAGCACTACCGCTACGAGGAAGCGCAGCTGCGCCGCGAAATGCGCCTGCAGCACGCCGAAGCGCTGAAGAAGCTGCGCGGCCAGCGCCCGGCGCGCGCGCTGCCCGATACCGAGCGCTAAGGACGATTCGATCCGGTCCAGACGCCGTCATTGCGAGGCGCCGCCGGCGACGAAGCAATCCGGCGGCGTGCGACTTCAACGGCGCAACCGGACCGCTGCTGCGCGACGCGACACGACGGATTTTTTCGGAGCTTCCCCGGAACGCAGCGGCGGCGCGCTATTCGGCGTCCGGCTGCTGCGCCGGATGCGCGCGCTGAAACGCCGGCAGCGTCTCACAGTGCGCGGCGACGCGGGCCAGCGCCGGGTAGCGCGCCGGATCGCAGCCGAAGCGCGCCGCCGCATACAGCTGCGGCACCAGCACGCAGTCGGCGAGCGTCGGCGCGTCGCCGAACAGGAACGGCGTGCGCGGCCGCGCGGCGGCCTCGGCTTCGAGCCGGCTCAGCACGCGGTCGATGAAGTGGCGCAGCCAGGCGCCGCGCCCGGCGTCGTCGAGGCCGAGCGTGTCGCGCAGATAGTTCAGCGTGCCGGTGTTCTGCAGCGGCTGGATGTCGGCAACGATCGCCTGCGCGAAGGCCAGCACCGGCGCGCGCTGCAAGGGCTCGGCCGGGATCAGGCGCGGCGCCGGGTAGCGCGCATCGAGGTAGTCGATGATCGCCAGCGACTGCGCGCAGCGCAGCTCGCCGTCGACCAGCAGCGGCACGCGGCCCTGCGGATTCAGCGCGCGATAGGCCGGCGCGTTCTGCTCGCCGCCGGCGCGCAGCAGATGAATCGGCACGATGCGGTAGTCGAGGCCCTTGAGATTGAGGGCGATGCGCACGCGGTAGCTCGCCGACGAGCGCCAGTACGAGTAGAGGGTCAGCATCGGGCCGATCCGGTCAGTGGCGGGCGCGCCAGCTTAAAGATTGTTTACGCTGCGAGCACACCGCGGCGGATCTGGTCTTCCTCGATGCTCTCGAACAGCGCCTTGAAATTGCCTTCGCCGAAGCCCTCGTTGCCCTTGCGCTGGATGATCTCGAAGAAGATCGGGCCGATCACCGTGCTCGTGAAGATCTGCAGCAGGATGCCGTCGACCGGCGCGCCGTCGATGAGGATGCTGAGCTCGCGCAGGCGCGCCAGCGGCTCGCCGTGCCCCGGCACGCGCGCGTCGACGCGCGCGTAGTAGGTATCCGGCGTGTCCATGAACTGCACGCCGCGCGCGCGCAGCGCGGCGACCGTGGCGTAGATGTCGTCGGTCGCCAGCGCGATGTGCTGGATGCCCTCGCCGCGGTATTCGCGGATGAACTCCTCGATCTGCGACTTGTCGTCGGACGACTCGTTGATCGGGATGCGGATCTTGCCGCAGGGCGAGGTCATCGCCCGCGACACCAGGCCGGTCTGCTTGCCCTCGATGTCGAAGTAGCGAATCTCGCGGAAGTTGGCGATGCGCTCGTAGAAGCCGGCCCAGGTGTTCATGTTGCCGCGCGAGACGTTGTGCGTCAGATGGTCGATGCCGGTGAGGCCGACGCCTTGCGGCCAGCGCTCGACGCCGTCGAAGAAAAGGAAGTCGACGTCGTAGATCGTATGCTCGCCGTCGCCGCGCGCGCCGCCGCCGGCCTCGTAGCGGTCGACCAGGTAGAGCACGCTGTTGCCGATGCCGTAGACCGCCGGCAGGTTCAGCTCCATCGGCCCCGGCCGCGTGTCGAAGGCGACCGCGCCGTGCGCCAGCGCGTAGTCCTGCGCGGCCGCGGCGTCGCGCACGCGCCAGCCCATCGCGCAGGCCGAAGGCCCGTGCGTGCGCGCGAACTGCTCGAAGTGCGTGTACGGCGTGCCGTTGACGAGAAAGTTGATGTCGCCCTGCCGGAACAGTGTCACGTCCTTGCGGCGATGCCGGGCGACCGCGGTGAAGCCCATCATCTCGAACAGGGCATGCAGCTGGCGGATGCCGTCGACGCTCGGCGCGGTGAACTCGACGAACTCGAAACCGTCGGTCGCGAGCGGATTGGCGGTGGCGGGCGTGGCGTCGTTCATGGCAGTCGCTCGTTCAGGGACAAGGCGGGAAAAGGCACTCAGGCGGCGAGGCGCCGGCCGCGCGGCGGCACCGGCTCGTCGCCGTCGTAGAGGCGATCCGGGCTCAGCGCCGGCTGCGCCTGCAGCGTCTCGACGAGCGCCGACAGATCGCGCGTCATGACGTCGGCCAGCGCGGCGAGCGAGCGGATCACGAAGTAGGTCTTCTGGTAGCTGTCGATGCGATACGCCGTGCGCAGGCAGCGCGACAGCTCGAAGCGCAGGCGCCGCGGCTCGTCGCTGTCGACCGCGTACGGCGTCTCGCCGCCCGACGACAGGATGCCGGCGCCGTAGACGCGCAGGCCCTCGTCGCCGTCGATCAGGCCGAACTCAACCGTGTACCAGTACAGGCGCGCCAGCAGCGGCAGCGCGCCGTGCGGCAGCAGGCGCAAGGCCTGCTCGCCGTAACGCTGCACGTAATCGCCGAAGCGACGATCGAACAGCATCGGCACGTGGCCGAAGAAGTCATGGAAGATGTCCGGCTCGACGAGGTAGTCGAACTCCTCCGGCCGGCGCAGCCAGACGGTGACCGGAAAGCGGCGCGCCGCCAGGTGACGGAAGAACTGTTCGTCCGGAATGAAGCCCGGCACCGCGACCAGCCGCCAGCCGCTGGCCGGCACCAGGCGCGCGTTGACGGCATCCAGATCGGGCACGCCGTCGGCGGCCGCCATGCGCGCGAGCCCGTCGCGGAACTCGCGGCAGGCATAGGTCTGCAGCAGCTGCGCCTGGCGCGCGTACAGCCGCCGCCAGAGCGCGTGGTCGGCCTCGCCGTAGACGTGATCGCGCTGCTCGACCGTGAAGTCGGCCTTCGCCTTCGTGTAATCGCCGCGCAGCTCGTTGTCGGTGTGGGCGCCGTACATGGGTTCTCCTCCGGCGGGCGTTTTCGCCCTCGCCGCTGCCGCCCACTTTACGCGTCGTTCCGGCGGGAATGGCGGCGATCGATGCGCATTGAAGCGCCCGACAAGCACATAATCTCCACGAATCGAAAGAATCATGGTGAATTCATGCGAAACGACCTCGACCGCACCGACCTGCGCATCCTGCGCGAGCTGCAGAAGGACGGGCGCCTGCCGATCGTCGAGCTGGCCGAGCGCGTGTCGCTGTCGGCCACCGCCTGCCAGCGCCGCGTGCGCAAGCTCGAGGACAGCGGCGTCATCGCCCGCTACGCCGCGGTGCTCGACCCGGTCGCGCTCGGCCAGCAGGTACAGGCCTTCGTACGCGTCAACATCGAGCGCCAGTCCAAGGACACCACGCTGGCATTCCAGGACGCCGTGCGGCAGCGGCCGGAAGTGCGCGCCTGCTACGTGATGACCGGCGAACTCGATTACCTGCTGCACGTCGCCGTCGCCGACCTGCAGGCCTTCGCCGAGTTCTCGATGCAGGTGCTGATCGCCCTGCCCGGCGTCAAGGACGTGCGCTCCAGCCTGGTGCTCGACGCGATCAAGAAGGATGAGGGCGTGCGCCTGCCGTGAAGCCGAGCGGCGCCGGCTTTACTATGCCTGCTAATAGTAAGTAGACTTATCAAATCCGGACGCGGGGGTCGGGGGACCGTCGTCGATCCGTTTTTTGTCCTGCAGGTTCTTTATCGATGAAGACTCCGCCCCCGTGGAACACGACCAGCGGCCTGTTGCTCGAAGTCGGCCGCCTGTATCGCGAGGATTTCCGCCGCCGCGCCAAGCATCTGAAGCTGACGCAGTCGCAGACTGCGGCGCTGGCCTGCCTCGCCAAGCAGCCGGGCCTGACGCAGATCGGCCTCGCCGCCAAGATGGAAATCCATCCGGTCACGGTCACGCAGCTGATCGACCGCCTGCAGCGTGCCGGCTGGGTGCGCCGCGAAGTGCACGAGGACGACCGCCGCGCGTTCCGCCTCTACGTCACCGACAAGGCCGACCCGATCCTGTCGGAAGTCTGGAAGATCGCCGCCGACGCGCGCGAGCACGCGTTCCGCGGTCTCAGCGTCGACGAGCGCGAGCAGCTGCACGCGCTGCTGAATCAGGTCAAGAGCAACCTCGCCGGCCCCGATGCGGCCTGCCACCGTGGATGAACGCATGAACACCGATCCCGAAACCCCCCCCGACGCGCCGCGTCGCGAGCGCATGCGGCGCCTGCTGTTCAGCGCCGGCATCGCCGCGGCCGCGGCCGTCGCCGTCTACGTCTATGTGTTCGGCGGCCGTTACGTGTCGACCGACAACGCCTACGTGAAGGCCAACCTCGTCAACGTCAGCGCCGACGTCAGCGGCAAGGTCGACACGATCTACGTGCACGAGAACGAGCCGGTCAAGCACGGCGCGCCGCTGTTCCGCATCGACCCGGCGCCGTACGCCGTCGCCGTGCAGCAGGCCGAGGCGGCGCTGACGCAGACGCGGCTGCAGATCGGCGCGCTGAAGGCGACCTACGCGCAGAAGCAGGCGGCGCTGCGCTCGGCGCAGGCCGATCTGCGCTTCCGCGAAGTCGACCACCAGCGCGCCAAGGAACTGCAGGCGCTCGGCGCCAGCTCGACCTCGACGCTCGACGCGGCCACGCACGCGCTGCAGGTCGCGCAGAGCAGCATCAACGAGTCCGAGCACGAAGTCGGCGAAGTGCGCGCGCAGCTCGACGGCAATCCGGACATCGCCGTCGAGGATCATCCCGCGTACAAGGCCGCGCTCGCGGCGCTCGACAAGGCGCGCCTCGATCTGGCACGCACCGAAGTGCGCGCGCCGATCGACGGCATCGCCAGCAAGGTTCCCGAAGTCGGCGGCTACGTGCTGCCGGGCCTGCCGGTGCTGAGCGTGGTCGACGCGCAGGGACCGTGGGTCGAGGCCAACCTCAAGGAATCGCAGCTCGAACGCGTGCGCGCGGGCCAGAAGGTGGAGATCGACGTCGACGCCTATTCGCAGACGCGCTGGCACGGCACCGTCGACAGCATCGGCCAGGCGACCGGCGCCGAGTTCTCGCTGCTGCCGCCACAGAACGCCAGCGGCAACTGGGTCAAGGTCGTGCAGCGCGTGCCGGTGCGCATCCGCATCGAGCATCAGGACGGCGAGCCGCCGCTGCGCGCCGGCATGAGCACCGAGATCAGCATCGATACCGGCAGCGCGCGCGCCGGCGGCGTGCATCGCATGCTGTCGTGGCTCGGCCTCGAGGACGCGCAGGCGGGACAGTGAGCGGCCGGTCATGAGCACGACGATGTCGGCCGCGCAGCGCAGCCTGCTGACCGTCTCGGTGATGGCGGCGACGCTGATGCAGGCGCTCGATTCGACGATCGCCAACGTCGCGCTGCCGCACATGCAGGGTTCGCTCGGCGCGGCGTCCGACCAGATCTCCTGGGTGCTGACCTCGTACATGGTCGCGGCGGCGATCGCCACCGCGCCGACCGGCTACCTCGCCGCGCGCTTCGGCCTCAAGCGCCTGTTCCTGGTCGCGATCACCGGCTTCACGATCACCTCGATGCTGTGCGGCGTCGCCGCGACGCTGCCGCAGATGGTGCTGTTCCGCCTGCTGCAGGGCCTGTGCGGCGCGGCGCTGGTGCCACTGTCGCAGGTCGTGCTGCTCAACAGCTATCCCAAGGAGCAGCACGGCTCGGCGATGGCGCTGTGGGGCATGGGCGTGATGCTCGGCCCGATCCTCGGCCCGACGCTCGGCGGCTGGCTGACCGAGGTCTACAACTGGCGCTGGGTGTTCTACATCAACGTGCCGTTCGGCGTCCTCGCCTTCCTCGGCCTGTCGGCCGGACTGCCGAACGACCAGGAAGCGCCGCAGCCGAGGCTCGACCTGTTCGGCTTCGCGCTGCTGTCGCTGACGATCGCCGCGCTGCAGCTGATGCTCGACCGCGGCGAGACCAAGGACTGGTTCGAGTCGACCGAGATCCTGATCTACGCCGGCCTGACGCTGCTGGCGCTGTACCTGTTCCTCGTGCACACGGTGACGACGCCGCATCCGTTCATGCCGCTGCGCCTGTTCGCCGATCGCAACTTCGTCTCCGGCCTGGTCATGGTCGCGGTGATGGGCGTGGTGCTGTTCGCGACCTCGGCGCTGCTGCCGCCGTTCCTGCAGAACCTGCGCGGCTTTCCGGTCATCACCACCGGCCTCGCGGTCGCGCCGCGCGGCGCCGGCACGATGCTGGCGATGTTCGCCGTCGGCCGCCTGATCCGCTACGTCGATTCACGCTGGCTGATGTTCGTCGGCATGCTGCTGACCGCCTACTCGCTGTACTGGATGGCCGGCTACACGCTCGACGTGCCGATCTCCGGGCTGGTCGGCGCCTGCGTGCTGCAGGGACTCGGCATCGGCCTGGTGTTCGTGCCGCTGTCGACGATCACCTTCGCGACGCTGATCGCGCAGGACCGCGCCGACGGCGCCGCGCTGTTCAGCCTGGTGCGCAACGTCGGCAGCAGCATCGGCATCGCCGCGGCGTTCGCGTACCAGACGCGGATGACGACGACCAACCACGCCTATCTCGCCGAGCACGTCACGCCGTTCAATCCGGCGCTGGCGCAGTACGTCAACGCCAGCGGCGGGATCGAGTCGTCGCTCGGGCTCGTCGACGTCGCCGCCGAGCTGCAGCGTCAGGCCGGCATGCTCGGCACGATCGCCGACTTCAAAGTGATGATGTGGGGCGTGCTGATCGCCGCGCCGCTGCTGTTCCTGTTCCGCCGGCCGCTGGAGCTGACGACGTCGAGCGAACCGGCGGCGCTGGACTGACGCCGGCAGAGCGCGCGGCGCGCGGCGCCACCGCGCCGCGCGCCGCGAACGCGATCAGGACGCGAAGCCGCTGATCGGCGGCGCCTGCTGCGCGAGCTCGCGGTGCAGCACCTCGGCGAGCGCGGCGACGTGCTGGCGCAGCTCGGGCACCGCCGTCGCTTCCCAGTCGCGGTACTTCAGGAACGGACCGACGTAGTGCAGCCACGACGCGGCGACGCCGTCGTGGTCGCGCAGCGCGTAGTGCGCGTCGACCTCGAAGCCGAGGCCGAGGCGGTCGGCGCGCACCAGGCCGTCGTCACGCAGACCGGTGATCAGCGGATCGCGCAGGCGGCGCGTGTCGCCGTCCGGACCGGTGCAGTTGATGACGGTGCCGACGCTCAGCGCTTCGCTCGCGGCACGGCCGCGGCGGCGGAAACGCACGCGCACCGCCTCCGGCCGCTCGTCGTAAGCGCCGAGCCGGCCGGCGATCAGCGTCAGGCCGCCGCTGTCGACTTCGGCCTGCAGGCGCCGGCCCAGCTCCGGCGCGCAGCGATGCCGGTGGATTTCCCAGTACGGCCGCACGTGGCGCAGGAAGCGCTGGCGCTCGGCGAGCGGCAGCGCCTGCCAGAGCTGCGGCGTCAGCGCGCGCAGCGCGCCGATCACGTCGCGCCAGTCGCCGCCGGCGCGCGCGTGCACGGCGACCGCCGTGCGCACGGCGCGCAGATAGTTGCGCGCCGTCGGCCGCGCGAACATGCGCCGCGGCAGCTGCTCGTCGTAGACCGGCGGCGTTTCCAGATCGCGGTGCGCCTGCGGCATCAGGCCGCGGCGCGACAGCGCGTAGATCGGCGCCGTATGGCCGCGATCGCGCAGGTCGAGCACGACGTCGAGCATGGTCAGGCCGGTGCCGACCAGCAGCACCGGCTGGTCCGGCTTGACGACCCACAGCGCGTCCGGGTTCCAGGGATTGCGCACGTAGCGCGGGCTCGAATAGAACGCGCGCTGCTCGTCGGCGAGCGGCGGATCGGCCGGCGCGTAGTTGCCCATGCTCAGCACGACCTTGTCGGCCAGCAGCGCGTCGCCGTTGTTCAGCATCACGCGGGCGCCGCCGGCGGCCAGCGGCTGGATGCGATTGACGTCGCCGACCACGGCGCGGAAGCGACAGCCGCTCGGCGCGTGCACTGCGGCGTCGGCCAGCAGGCTTTCGAGGTAATCGCCGTAGGTGCGGCGCGCGACGAAGCTGCCGGCGCCGACCTTCGGATCGTGCCGCTGCGCGAAGCGCAGGAAGCCGTCCTCCTCGCCGGGCAGCGCGCCCATGCGGCCGGCCGGCACGTTGAGGACGTGGCTCGCGGTGCGCGTGCCGTAGGCGACGCCGCGCGCGAGCAGGCCGGAACGATTGACCAGCACCACGTCGAGCGGCGTGACCGGCGGCCGGCGCAGCAGCTGCACGGCCAGCGTGGTGCCGCAGAAACCGGCGCCGATGATGACGATCGTGGTCATGAAGATGCCCTCAGACGGAAGCGAAGCGGTCGGTCCACTCGACCAGCTTCGACAGGGTGCCCGGCTCGCTGGCGGCATGGCCGGCGTCGCCGACGACCTCGAACGCCGCTTCCGGCCAGGCCCGATGCAGGTCCCAGGCCGAGCGCATCGGACAGACGACGTCGTAGCGCCCCTGCACGATCACGCCCGGGATATGGCGGATGCGGTCGATGTTGGCGAGCAGCTGGTCGTCGCGCTCGAAGAAGCCGCGGTTGGTGAAGTAGTGACACTCGATGCGCGCGAACGCCTCGGCGAAGCGGCTTTCGCCGAAGCGCGTCACCATGTCGGTGTTCTGGAACAGCTTGCTTGTCGAACCCTCCCAGACGCTCCAGGCCCGCGCCGCGGCCGTGCGCACCGCCGGATCGTCGCTGGTCAGGCGGCGATGGAACGCGGACAGGTAATCGCCGCGCTCCGCCGGCGGAATCGCCGACTCGTAGGCTTCCCAGGCGTCGGGATAGATCCAGCTCGCGCCCTGCTGGTAGAACCAGTCGATCTCGGCGCGCCGCAGCAGGAAGATGCCGCGCAGCACCAGCGCGCGCACCGCCTGCGGATGTGTCTGGGCATAGGCGAGCCCCAGCGTCGAGCCCCAGGAGCCGCCGAACACGACCCAGCGGTCAATGCCGAGCTGCTGGCGGATGCGCTCCATGTCGGCGACCAGATCCCAGGTCGTGTTCTCGCGCAGCTCGGCGTGCGGCGTCGAGCGGCCGCAGCCGCGCTGATCGAACAGCACGATGCGGTACTTCTGCGGATTGAAGAACTGCCGGTGCCAGGGCTCCGAACCGCCGCCCGGCCCGCCGTGCACGAAGATGACCGGCGTGCCGGCGCGGTTGCCGCTTTCCTCGAAGTAGATCTCGTGCAGCTCCGAGACGCGCAGGCGGTGGGTCTGGTAGGGCTCGATCGGCGGATACGGCTGCGGCATGGCGTCGCTTCTTGCATTGCGTTGCGTGGGGATATGCGTAGCTTAACGTCTCCGTCGATTGCTGCCTGTAGGCGCCGGCAGTAACATCGCACCCAGGGCCACGTCGCATTCAGACGACCAGTTTCTCGGAGTGCAGGTGTACAGATTCAGGACCGCTTGGTTCGCGTTCGGCATGCTCGCAGCCGGCGTCGCGGTCGCCGCCGCGCAGGACGATGTCAAAGCCCCCCCGGAGACGGCCGCCCCCTTGCACAGCGAGGCCGCGGCGCCCGCCTCGAGCGCTGCTGCCGCCTTGCCAAGCTCGGTGCCCGGCTTCGCGACGCCCGGGCTCGGTACGCCGGCGATCGGCCGGGACTTCCCCCGCTATGACGCGCTCAAGCCGGCGGTGCAGTTCTGGACCAAGGTCTTCAGCCAGTACTCCGATCTGCAGAGCGTCGTGCACTCGTCGGTCTATCCGAACAAGGTCTTCACGGTGCTCGACTACCGCGACGCCGCGACCGTCACCGACCGCTTCGTGCTCGACAAGCGCCGGCGCGCCGAAGAGCAGGCCGCCAAGGACCGCGTCGACGAACTGCTCAAGCAGGTGCAGGCCAAGCAGTACGCGCCCGAGACGATGACGATCGAGGAGCGGCGCCTCTACGACCTGTTCGCCGACGTGCCGGGCGCCGACAAGTTCAAGCAGCAGATCGGCACGGCGCGCGTCCAGCGCGGCCTCAAGGAACGCACCGAGAACGCGCTCGAGGTCTCGAACCGTTACCTGCCGTCGATGGAGCAGACCTTCCGCGGCTACAACCTGCCGGCCCAGCTGACGCGGCTGCCGCTGGTCGAATCGAGCTTCAATCTCGACGCCTACTCGAAGTCCGGCGCCGCCGGCATCTGGCAGTTCATCCCGTCGTCGGCGCGCATCTACATGCGCCTCAACGACGTCGTCGATGACCGCCGCGATCCATGGACCTCGACCGACGGCGCCGCGCGCCATCTGCGCGACGACTACGCCCGCCTGCAGGACTGGCCGCTGGCGATCACCGCGTACAACCACGGCCGCAACGGCATCGCGCGCGCGCTCGACGCGGTCAACGGCCGCACGCTGATCGACCTGATCGAGCGCTACGACGGCCCGCGCTTCGGCTTCGCGTCGCGCAACTACTATGCGGAGTTCCTCGCCGCGGTCGACGTCGAGCGCGCCTACCGCGAGCGCGCCGGCCAGGCGCGCAACGCCAATCCGCTGGAGTTCGAGATCGTCGAAACCCAGCACTACGTCCCGTACGAAACGCTGCGGCGGCTCTGCGGCGCCAGCGACGAGACCTTCCAGCGCCTTAACCCGGCGTACCGGCCGGAAGTGATCGAAGGCAAGCTCTACGTGCCGCCCGGTCATCTGATCCGCGTCCCGTACGGCAGCGCGCGCACCTTCGAAGTCGGCTACGCCAAGCTCGGCAACCACGAGCGCTTCGACAACCAGCGGGCGATGTTCCTGCTGCATCGCGTCGCCAGCGGCGACAGCCTCGGCAAGATCGCGCGCCGCTACGGCATCGCGCAGAGCGCGATCCTCAAGGTCAACGATCTGAAGTCGGCGCACAAGCTGCGCGTCGGCGAGGTGCTGAAGATTCCGCCGAAGACCGAATCGCGGCCCGGACCGATCACCGTCGCCGTCGGCGATTCGACGCCGCAGCAGACGCTGCAGCAGAAGCTGAGCGAAGCACGCAAGGAACAGAGCGACAACGCCAGCGCGCGCACCAAGGCCCGCAGCCGCAGCAAGCCGTCGTACCGCACGCATCAGGTCCGCTCCGGACAGACGCTCAGCGGCATCGCCGACCGCTACAACGTCAGCGTCGCCGACCTGCGTGCCGCCAACAATCTGAAGGGCTCGACGATCCGCGTCGGTCAGAAGCTGCGCGTGCCGCTCGACAGCTGAAGCGCGGCCGCGCGCTCACAGCCACCAGGCAAAACCGAACACCAGCAGCATCGTCAGGCACAGCGCGAGCTTGGCGATGCTGCCGGCGAGCAGGCCGAGCCAGGTCGCGATGCCGACGCGCGCCGCATGCTCGACGCGGCTCTGCGCGACCAGCTCGCCGATCACGGCGCCGACGAAAGGCCCGAGCAGCAGGCCGGGCAATCCGAAGAACAGGCCGATGATGCTGCCGAGCAGCGCGCCGCTCACCGCCTGCCGGCTGGCGCCGACCTTGCGGGCGCCGAGCGCCGAGGCGACGAAGTCGATCACCACCGTCAGCACGACGATCAGCCCGAGCAGCGTCAGCGTCGGCCAGCCGACATGGCGATAGCCGTCGATCAGCGCGATCAGCCACAGGCCGAAGAACACCAGCGGCGCGCCGGGCAGGATCGGCAGCAGCGTGCCGATCAGGCCAGCGACGATGAGCACGAGCGCGAGGGTCCAGCCGAGGATCGGCCACAAGCTTTCCATCGGTGCGATTTTCCCAGTTGAACGGCGCTGCACTGTGCGCGGCTTTGGTCCTACACTCAAGCCAAATGAAGAACCCGCCCCGCCTCGCCCGCCGCGTTGTTCGCGATCGTCTGCGCGATCTGGCTGCCGCACCGGACTATCGCAGCTGGCGGGAAATCGCCACCGAGCTGGACCACCTCGAAGGCGGCGACGCCTGGAAGCAGGACGACACCAGCGACGACTACGACTACCTGCTGATCCAGGAACGCCTGCGGCAGATGCGCGCGCTGCGCAAGCGCGGCGACGCGCGCCAGCTGGCCTTCGACCTGTACGAAGGCCTGCATGGCAATCTCGGCAATATCTCCAATCCGGCGCTGTACGGCGTCGCCCGCCTCGGCACCAAGCGCCTGATCGAGGAGTACATCGCCGAGGTCGCGCGCTGCCTCGATTTCCTCTGCGCCGGCGACTTCCCCGACTTCGGCTTCGAGGACAAGATCCAGTTCTTCAAGCGCACGGCGACGACGTTCGGCCGCTCGGCGCTGATGCTGTCCGGCGGCGGCACGCTCGGCATGTTCCACCTCGGCGTCATCAAGGCCCTGCACGGCGAGCGCCTGCTGCCACGCGTGCTGTCCGGCGCCTCGGCCGGCTCGATCATCGCCAGCGCGGTCGCGGTGCGCAGCGACGACGAGATCAGCGCGATGTTGGCGCCGGGCGGCCTCAACCTTGAGGCCTTCCAGGCACTCGGCTGGCGCGAAATGATGCGCAAGGGTTTCGTGATGGACGGCGCCCAGCTCGAACGCTGCCTCGCCGCCAACATCGGCGACGACAGCTTCGTCGACGCCTTCGAGCGCACGCGCCGCATCGTCAGCATCACCGTGTCGCCGGCCGAGGCGCACCAGCAGGGCCGCCTGCTGAATTACCTGACGGCGCCGCACGTGCTGATGCGCAAGGCGGTGCTCGCATCCTGCGCCGTGCCGGGCATCTTCCCGCCGGTGCAGCTGGAGGCGCGCGACTACGAGCGGCGCATCGTGCCGTACCTGCCGAGCAAGCGCTGGATCGACGGCACGCTGTCCTCGGACCTGCCGATGCTGCGCCTCGCGCGCCTGCACAACGTCAATCACTACATCGCCAGTCAGACCAACCCGCACATCGTGCCGCTGCTGGCGAAGGCCGAACTCGAGCGCCGCGGCCTCGCGCCGCTGGCGGCGGATCTGATCAAGCAGGGCGGCAGCGGTGCCCTGCGCCTGGCACGAAAGCATCTGGACCCGTACGGCGGCGGCCGCCTGCTCGGCCAGATCGACAACATCGTGCAGCAGCGCTACTCGGGCGACGTCAACATCTTCCCGGTGCCGTCGCACCGCCGCATCCTGCGCCTGTTCAGCAACCCCAGCCACGACGACATCCAGCATTACATCGTCGAGGGCGAGCGCGCGACCTGGCCGAAGCTGGAGCGCATCCGCCTGCAGACGCGGATCTCGCGCACCTTCGAGGACTGCATCCGTCTGCTCAAGGAACGCGAGCACGCGCGGGTCAAGCCGCGGCCGCGCAAGCCGCTGCGCGCAGCCGGCTGAGCGCCGCCGACCGAAGCCGCCGATCGCCGCACGGCGATTGTTGCATCCGCGGCACGAAGGTTTTGCCGCCGCAGCGGCTGTCCGCCGCGTGATGGCAACGGCATGCTGCCGCCCGCCATCCGCCGTGGAGAAACCCCGTGCCGCGCCAGCTGCTCGTCGTGCTGCTCGCCTGTCTGCTGCTGCCCTTGCGCGCCCTCGCCGGCGACACGGCCTGGCTGGTGACCTGGACCGCCAGCCCGCAGGCCCCCTGGACCGGTGATTTTCCGCTGCCGCTCGGCGTACCCGAACGGCTATGGCAACAGACGATCCGCCAGAAGGCCCGCATCAGCATCGGCGGTCATCGCGTCCGCGTGCTGCTGTCGAACGAGTACGGCACGCAGCCGCTGCTGATCGGCGCCGCGCATCTGGCGCTCGCCGGCCCCGGTGCGGCGATCGTCGCCGGCAGCGATCGCGTGCTGACCTTCGGCGGCCAGCCGACGGCGCTCATCCCGCCGGGCGCGCCGCTGCTCAGCGACGCGGTCGATCTCGACGTCGGCGCGCTCGCGACCGTCAGCGTCAGCCTCTACCTGCCGCAGCCGACACCCGTGTCGACTTTCCACTGGGACGCACGGCAGACCGCCTTTGTCGGCAACGGCGACCAGACCGGCGCAGCGCTGCTGAGCACCGATGCGCAGCTGCAGTCGCGCCTGTTCGTGCGCGACATCATCGTCGAAGCGCCGGCCACCGCGCGCACCGTCGTCGCGTTCGGCGATTCGATCACCGACGGCAACGGCTCGACGCCGGATGCCCAGCACCGCTGGCCGGATTTCCTCGCGGCAAGGCTCGCCGGCGACCAGGTCGCCGTGCTCAACGCCGGCATCTCGGGCGCGCGGCTGCTGCGCGACCGCATGGGCGCCAGCGCGCTCGCACGCTTCGATCGCGACGTGCTGAGCCAGCCGCATCTGCGCACGGTCATCGTGCTGATGGGCATCAACGACATCGCCTGGCCCGGCCATGTGTTCGCGCCGACGGACGCGCCGGTCACGGCCGACGCGATCATCGATGCCTACCGCCAGCTGATCGCCCGCGCGCATTTGCGCGGCGTTCGCATCGTCGGCGCGACTCTGACGCCGTTCGAAGGCGCGCTCGCCGGCACGCCGTTCGCCGGCTATTACCGCGCCGAGCGCGATGCGCTGCGCCGGGACGTCAATCGCTGGATACGCGACGGCGGCGAGTTCGACGCAGTCGTCGACTTCGATGCGCTGCTGCGCGACCCGCAGCGTCCGCAACGGATGCTGCCGCGCTACGACTCCGGCGATCATCTGCATCCGGGCGACGCCGGCTATCGGGCGATGGCCGACGCGCTCGATGCCGGCCGGCTGTTCGGCGGCGGCTGAACCCTTGCCGCCGCGGCGCGTCAGCCGCGCTGCTGCTTGAGCAGATCGCGGATCTCGGTCAGCAGCACTTCCTGCGCCGGCGGCGGCGCCGGCGGCGCGGGCTCGGCAGCCTTCTTCTGGTGCAGCTTGTTCATCAGCTTGACGAACAGGAAGATCGCGAAGGCGATGATGATGAAGTCGAAGATGGTCTGCAGGAACTTGCCGTAGCTGAGCAGCACCGCGGCCTGCTCGCCGGCGGCCGGCTTGAGCGTGATCGCCAGATCGGAGAAGTCGACCCCGCCGACCAGCACGCCGATCGCCGGCGTGATGACGTCGGCGACCAGCGAGGAGACGATCTTGCCGAACGCGGCACCGATCACGACGCCGACCGCGAGGTCGACGACGTTGCCGCGCATCGCGAAATCCCTGAACTCCTGGATCATGCCCATCACGCCACTCCTTTCGTGCGTATCGTATCTTCGGCTGCCAGGCAGGCCGGCAAGCCGTGCTCGAGATCGGGGTAGCGCGGCGAAAAATGCAGCTCCTCGCGCAGGCGCTCCGTCCGCAGCCGCTTCGATTCTTCCATAAACGACCACATCGCGGGAGTCAGCGCCCGGCGCGCGTCCTCGAGGCCGAGCTGCGGCGGTTCCGGCAAACCGAGCAGACGCGCGCAGCGGATGAAGTAGTCGGCCATCGTCGTCGGCGTCCCGTCGGCGACGTGGTACGCGCGGCCGGCACGACCGAACGCGGCGGCGTGCAGCGCCGCTTCGGCGAGATCGTCGGCGTGAATGCGATTGCTGTACGGAGATTCCGCTGCGCGCAGCACCGGCAGGCCGCGGCGCAGGCGCTCGACCGGCAGACGCCCGGGACCGTAGATGCCCGGCACACGCAGGATCACGGCCGCGGCGCCGCCCTGCGCCTGCGCATCGAGCAGCGCGCGTTCGGCGTCGGCGCGGCGCAGGCCGCGCGCGCTGCGCGGCGCCAGCGGCTCGTCCTCGTCGATCCAGCGGCCGCCGCAATCGCCGTAGACCGCCGAGGTCGAGATGTAGACGATGCGGTCGATGCGACCGCGCTGCGCGGCGAGCCAGCCACGCAGGCGCGCGTCCCGCTCGCCGCCGTCGGGCGGCGGCGCGAACCAGAACAGCAGCGGCACATCGCCGACGTCGCCCGGCGCGTCGAGATCCTCGATGCGCGGCCGCACGCCGAGCGCGGCGAGCGGCGCCGCCTTTTGCCGGTCGCGGACGATTGCCGTAACCTCGCGGCCCAGCGCGCGCAGCCGCCGGGCGACGCGCAGACCGACGTCGCCGCATCCGGCAATCAGCGCCGACGGCGGCAGCTTCGCTTGCAGGGTATCCATGAGTCACAGAGTTTACCTGGCCGACCGGCCGCAGCATTTCGACGTCGCCGAAGGCGAGCCCCTGCTGACGGCGGGTCTGCGCCATGGCTTCGCGCTGCCGTTCGGCTGCCAGTCGGGCGGCTGCGGCTCCTGCCGCGTGCGGCTGGTGTCCGGCACGATCGACTATCCGTTTCCGCCGCCGGCGCTGTCGCAGGCCGAGCGCGACGCCGGCTACATCCTGATGTGCCTGACGCGCGCCACCTCGGACCTGACGATCGCGCTGCACCAGCCGCCGCAGATCGACAGCCTGCGGCCGCGCCAGCTGCCGGTGCGCGCCGTGAAGAAGGAATGGCTCGCGCACGACGTGCTCGGCCTGACGCTGAAGCTGCCGAAGGGCGACGGCTTCCAGTATCTGCCCGGCCAGTACATCGACCTGCTGCTCGATGATGGCCGCCGGCGCAGCTTCTCGGTCGCCAATCGACCGAACGGCGAGACGCTGGAGCTGCACGTGCGCGTGACACCGAACGGCCGCTTCGCGAACTGGGCCGCCAACGAAATGCCGGAGCGCGCGATCCTGCGTCTCGAAGGTCCGCTTGGCGCGTTCTATCTGCGCGAGGATTCGTCACGCCCGATCGTCATGGTCGCCGGCGGCACCGGCATCGCGCCGATCCACGCCATGCTCGGCGAACTGCTGTCGGGCGGCCGGCCGCGCAGCGTGCACCTGTTCTGGGGCGTGCGCGGCGAGCGCGATCTTTATCTCGACGCGCGCCTGCGCGGCTGGGCGGCGGCGCACCCGCAATTCCGCTACACGCCGGTGCTGTCGGATGCCGACGCCGCATGGACCGGCGCGCGCGGCCTGGTGCACGAAGCCGTGCTCGCCGCATATCCGGTGCTGAGCGGCTATGAAGCCTACCTGTCCGGACCGCCGGTCATGGTGCGCGCCGGCAAGGAGGCTTTCGTGCGCGCCGGCCTCGATGCCGACCACCTCTACTACGACTCCTTCGATTACGCCTTCGAGACCTGGCCGCAGCTCGGCTGAGCGCGGCCGGCATCCGCATCGCGAAAAAGGCGCGCGGCCGCGGCCGGCGCCTCGTTCACTCTCCGATCAGCTGCACCGCGTCGATCTCGTTCCAGCCTTCGACCGCACTGGTCGCCAGCGTCAGTCGCGCGCCCCTGGTCTTGTATGCGGTCGGCGCGAAGCTGCGCACGAACCACTGGATCTCGCCGCTCTCGTAGACGGTGTCGTCGGTGCCTTCCCAGACCGTGTGCCGGCCGCCGGCCTCGTCGATCAATTCGACCTTGATGATCGCGCCCGGCGCCGAGTTCTGGCGTACGCGCAGTTCGCGCGCGCTGACCGGCGTCGCGAACGAGGCCTCCAGCCACTCGATGCCGCCGTCGGCGCGCGCCGCCGCCCACGCGCGCGCATCGTCGCCGTAGTGTTCGACGTCGGGCTTGCCGGTCGCCTGCATCGGCGCATAGCCGTCGGTCGATGTCGCATCCTTCTCGGCGGAATAGGTCGAGCTCGCGCTTGCCGCCACGGCCCACTGGCCCTTGGCCTCGTCGAGGATCGCCTGCTCGGCCAGCGCCCGCTCGATGGCACGCTTTTTCTGCAGCGCCTCGCGCATGGCCGGATCGGCGGCCTCCGTGCCGGCGGCAGCGGCGGACTCGGCGCTCGGCGCCGCCGCGCTGGCGTCCGGCACGGCATCCTGCGATTTCTTGCCACAGGCGACGGTGGCGGCCAGACCGAGCAGCAGACCGCCGCGCAGGATTTCCTTGAACATGAGCCACGCTCCCTGTGTATGACGGCGCGCAGTCTAGGTAGCCATCACCGGCCTTGTTGCGCGGCAGTCCTCAGTTGTCGCGCAAGTGTGCGAATGGCCACACATCGCTCAGTCGGTCTCGCCGGCGGAACCGGCGACCGGCGTGACCAGCAGCGCCTGCACGCGCGCGCGGAAATTGCGCCCGGTATGGACCCGCCGCTCGCCACGCAGCTCCAGGCGAAAGCGCCCGGAGCCCTGCGGCCGGATCGCTCGGATCGCGCCGACGCGCACCACCGCCGAACGGTGCAGCTGCACAAAGCGCGCCGGATCGAGGCCGGCGAGAAATTCGCGCAGCGTGCGCCGCACGACGTAGGTCCGGTCGATCGCGTGAATGTCGAGATAGTTACCGCGCGCGACGATCAGATCGATGTCGTCAAGCGCGACCAGATGCGTGCTGGGGCCGAGCGGCAAGGCGATGCGCGCGTGCGGCGCATCCGCCGCCGGCGGTGAGCGTCCGTCCAGCGCCCGCAGGCGCGCAACGGTGTCGCGCAGACGGTCCTCGGCGACCGGCTTGACGAGGTAGTCGAGCGCGCGCGCGTCGAAGGCGCGCACGGCATGTTCCGAGTAGGCGGTCACGAAGACCACCACCGGCGGCGTCCCGGGCCAGCGCTGCAGCGCGCCGAAACCGCCGCCGCCCGGCATCTCGATATCGAGGAACAATGCGTCGAGCGGCACGCGGCCGGCCTCGTGCAGCAATTCCTCGGCATCGACGCATTCCAGCGCGATGCGAATCCGCTCGCCGTCGATCTTCTGCAGCAGGCGGCGCAGGCGCGCGCGCGCCAGCGGCTCGTCGTCGACGATCGCCACCTGCAGCGGCGCGCTCATGCCGCCAGGCCCGCCACGCCCGGCGCCGCCACCGGCAGCGGAATGCCGATCGCCACGACATGGCGCTCGTGCCCGATTTTCCGCCGCTCGAAGCGGGCGCGGCCGCCGTATAGCAATTGCAGCCGCGATTCGACGCTGCGCAAACCGACGCCGAAGCCCGGCGCCGGCGGTTCGCCCGGCGCCAGGCTGTTCTCGACACGCAGCTGCAGCAGACCGTCGCATCGCGCCGCCGACAAGGACAGCACGCCCGGCTCGCGGCGGCGCGCGAGCGCATGAACGATCGCGTTCTCGACCAGCGGTTGCAGGATCAGCGCCGGCACCGGCACGTCGAGGCATTCCTCGGGCACCGACCAGTCGATGCGCAGACGCTCGCCGAGGCGGATCTTCTCGATCGTCAGGTAGTGGCGCAGCAGTTCGAGCTCGCGGCGCAGCGGACGCTCCTGCTCCCGTTCGAGCGACAGCGCATCGCGCAGCAGCGCCGACAGCGAGACCAGCATGCGATCGGCGAGCTCGACATCCTCGTGCACCATCTCGGCGACCGAGTTCAGCGCGTTGAACAGAAAGTGCGGATGCAATTGCGCACGCAGGGCTTCGAGGCGCGCCGTGGTCAGGCCGCGCTCGAGATCTGCGACGCGCTGTTCCCGCTCGCGCGCCTGCTCGTAAAAAAGCAGCGCGTGCGCCGCGCCGATGACGGTCCAGGCCATCATGAAATTCTTGCTGAGACTGGCCGCGAGCACGCTGCCGAAATCGGGCAGCTGCGCATACCAGCCGAAGATCGGGTTCGTGCAGTAGACATGTACGGCGCGCAGCACGACCACCAGCAGCGCCGCCAGCGCCAGCGCCGCGGCCGACGCAAAAAAACGGCCGCGTTCGAGCGGGAAGCGGCGCACCGCCAGATACAGCCCCAGGCTCAGCGGCACCCAGGTCATCCAGCCACCGAAGCTGTAGCGCAGCGCCTCGCGCCACGACACCGGCGCGCCCTGCTCCTCGCCCATGCCGACGACCTGACTCGCGAACATCAGCGCATACGCCGTCCACCAGAGCAGGACGATCCCCAGCACGAAGAGCAGGCGTTTGGACATCGGCATCGGTCTTGGAGCGCAGGCCGCACTATCCCGCAGCGGCGGCCGGACGCCAACTCTCGGCCACCGCAGGACCGCTCATGCCGGCGCCGCAGGCCGCTCGGCACGATCGGCGGCGGCGACGACCAGCAAGCTGGCCAGCAGCAGCACGCTGTACTCCATGCCGCCGACGCCGTGCTCGCCGACGAACCAGCCGAGGTGCACGTGAATGATGACGATGCCCATCAGGACAATGAACGCCAGCCCGGCACAAACCCAGGTGACGCCGAGGCCGAGCGCGAGCAGCAAGCCGCCGCCGATTTCATAGACCGTGATCAGCAGCACCCAGACCAGACCTTGCGCGAAACCGTGCGCCTCCATGAAGGCCCCGAACTGGGCAATGCTGCCGCTGACGACGCGCACCACGGCGTGCGCGAGGAACATCAGCGCAACGGTGCCGCGCAACATCAACAGGGCGTGCGACAGCGTCGGTACGGGTAACGGCATCGTCGGGTCCGGACAGGGTCTGCACCGAGCAAATACGCGGAGACGCCACGCCCGGCAAGCCGAACGTGACCAACAGCACGTTTGCGCATGCCGGCACCCTGCGCCGCAGGACGTTCGCCCATCTCCGCGTGCGGTTCGTCCCGGCGCGGCCGCGGCGAACTGCACAACAAAAGCAGACTGATCCGCCCGAACAACCCGCATGGAATTTCGCCACTGCGCCGACGCGCGCCTCGCAGCGCCGCTCATGGCGCCAGCGGAAAGGCACGGGTGAATGGGCCGATTCTGAAACGGCGAAAAGTTCAAGGAGCCAGAAAATGAGGAAAGTGATCGGCGCGCTCTGCTTGCTGACGGCATCGATCTGCGCGGAAGCCGGCACCTGCGAGGAGAGTTTTCAGGCGATCGGCGACGCGCGCAACGGCCTGCTCTTCACCGGGCAAGTCCGGCTGCCTGGACTGCGTGCCGCAAGCGCGCTGGGCCAGCTCCAGCAGCTGGCCCTCGACGGCGGCTATGAGGTCGGCGGCGAGCTGATCAGGGGCAACGCGGGGGAGTTGTCCTTCCTGCAAACCAGCAACCATCCCGCCGTCGTCGTGCGCGCGACCGCCAGTGACGTCGGCCAAGTGTCGCTGGCCATGAAACTAGCCGCCGGGCAAACGGTCAAAGAAGAAGCCGTGAGGACGGAATTCTGCTCCATGCTGGGCAAGCTAAAAACCGGACCGGAGGGCGAAGCGATTGCATCCGCAGCCCGCGCAAAAACCCACACCGACCAGTTCATCGACGTCAAAGCCGAGAAACTTTCGGCTGACGTGGGCGGCGACGTGAAAAAAACGCTGGCACCGGTCGCCAGCATCGGCCGTTTCAGCAAGTTTCTCATCGGCACCGGCCCGTCGGCGACCAGCAAGGACTACGAAGATGCTTTCGCGCCGATACGCGCCAAGTACATCGGCAGAAATTATCGCATCGACGGTCAGATCTATACGGTGTCGCAAGATCGCATCACCGGCGAGATGCAGCTCGCTTATCTGGTGACGAAAACGAGAGGCTTGCTCGGCATTCGCCAGGAGTCGTCCTACAACGATCTCAATTTCGCCGTCACATGCGTGCTCGCCGCAGACCAGGCCAAGCTGTTCGCGACCTTGAATGACGGAAACTGGATCAAGCTCATGGGCACCGTCACCGCGATATATCCGGGCAGCATGAAGCTCGCCGACTGCCGGCAAGCCCCTTGAGCACCCGCGATCAGGCGCTCGGCGACCGGGGAACACTCCCGCGCCGGCCTTTCGTCAGCAACCGCCTGCAACCATGAGAAACAGATTTCCCGTCGCCCATGTCGCTGTCTTTCTGGTGGCGCTGCTGTCCGGTTGCGCGTCGCTGCCGGAAGCGACGACCGGGAAAGTCGGCGATCGCCGTGTCGAGTTCGCGCTGACCCGTCACCCCACCATCGCAGTCGTCTTCGAAAACGGGCTTGGCGGCAGAATGGAATGGTGGAAGAAAGTCATCCCCGAGATCTCGAAAGACACCACGACCTTCGCCTACAACCGCCCCGGCTACGGCAAAAGCGATCCGGTTTCGTCGCCGCGTGACGGCGTCCATATCGTCGACGAGCTTCGAGCGTTGCTGCGCAGCGAAGGGCTGAAGCCTCCGTACGTTCTGGTCGGACACTCGCTCGGCGGTCTCTACATGCAGCTTTATGCTCGCCGCTATCCGGACGAGGTCGCCGCACTCGTTCTCGTCGACTCCACGCACCCCCGGCAGCTCGACGGCGACGGCGCCCTGAACCGGCAGTCGTTCCTGGTCCGTGCCGTGCTGGACGTGTCGCTGTCGGGGGCAGCCGAGCAGGAGCTCGCCTTGCTGCCGCAAACCGGGCAGCAGGTTCTTGACCTGCCCACCTTCGCCGGCAGGCCGGTATTCGTTCTGAGCGCGGCCGAGCCGCTGAAACAGACATCGCGGCAAGCCGCCGATGCGAACGCGAAGCGCGAAGACATCCAGCGGCTTTATCCGGGCGCCAGGCAGATATGGGTGGACAGCGGGCACGGCATTCCGCTGGAAAAGCCCGACGCGGTGATTTCGGCGATACGCGAAGCGCTGGCGGAATCAGCGGCCGCGCCGAGCGAATGAGCGCGGCGTCTCCGACAGCTGCGCCTGGCTACCCGTCGGCGCCGGACGTGACGGGGCCGCCGTCGCGCTGAACGTCGATCGCCGGCGCGACGGGCAGGAAATGCCGATCGCGAGGCATCCGCCGAGTGTCAAAGGCCCGCGGAGAATTCCAGGCCCTGCTTATAGAAGCGCTGCGCTTCCTCGCCGTTCTGCGTCATCTCGCACAGCCGCGCCAGCTCCAGATAGGCACCGGCCGAGGGCGCGACGCGAACGACCGCATCGAGGTAGCTGCGCGCCTTGCCCCACAGGCGATTGCGCAGACAGACGCGGCCGGCGGTGATCAGCAGCTCCGGCCGCTCGCCGTACTGCTTGAGCCATTCCTCGATCGCCGCCAGCTGCGTCAGCGGATCGCTCGCATGCAGTTCGCCGTACAGCTCTGCAAGCTGCGGATCCCAGTTCCTGGCCAGCACGTCGGCGACGAAGGCCAGCGCCTCGGCATGCGCGTTGAGACGCGCCAGGCCCCGCACATACTCGTTGCGAACCTCCGGCACGAGACGGAAATCCTTGGGCGCCGCATCCCACACCGTCTTCAGGCGATCGAGGCGCGCCAGGCGCTGCGCCTCCAGCAGACATTCGCGCAGGGTGCGCGTCATCAGCTCGCGGTAGCGTTCCTCGCCGAGCGCCTCGCGGGTACCGGCGTCGAGCAGCAGCTGGCGCAACGACTCCCAGGCCTGCAGGCCGTCGTAGCTCGACGCCAGCAGCTCGATCACGTACGGGTGGTGCGCGTTGATGCCGCGCAGCTTCAGGGCCGTATCGCGCGCGGCGGCGAACTCGCCGCGCTCGATCTGCAGCTCGGTCTGCGTCAGCAAGGTCACGAACTCCATCTCCGGCGCGATCTCGCCGGCCAGCCGCAGGTAGTGGTCGCGGCGGTCGCCGGCGCCGAGCCGCTGCGCGGCGCGGGCCGCGGCCAGATAGTTGAGATGGCCGGCGTGATGATCGGCGGCACGGCGCACGAGCTCGATCTCGGCGCGTTTCCAGTTGCCCTCGAGCAGCCGCAGCAGACCGGTCTCGAACGAGGCCTGCGCCTTTTCCTCGCGGCGGCGCTGCAGAACGCGGCGCACCGTGAGCGGCAGGCTGACGCCGGCGACCAGCAGGCGCAGCAGCGCATAGGCGCCGAACAGCGCGGCGACGATCGCCGTCATCAGGCCGAGCAGCGAGGTCTCGACGATCCAGTGATGAAAGCTGATCAGCACGTAGCCGGTTTCGGCACGCAGGTAGAACGCCGCGGCGGCGCCGCAGGCGAGCACGGCGAGCGCAACGAGCAGCAGGCGGATCATGGCGTCTCGGCCGGCCGCATGAAGGCGCGCAGCAGGCTCAGGCTGCGGCTGATGTCGGGCAGCGGCGGCGACAGCTCCAGCGGCCGCAGCCGTTCGAGCTCGGCGCGCGCCGCGGCGACGCTCGGGTCGTCGCGCTGGAAGTAGGTATCGAGCCAGCTGGCGGCCGACTCGCAGAGATCGCGGAAGCTGGTGGTGTCGCCGCGCAGCAGCGCCACGCGCGCGCCTTCGAGCTTGAGCGCCAGCACCTGCACGACCAGGGCTTCCTGCTCGGCATCGAGCAGGCGCGGCGACGGACCGGCGTCGCGACGCACGCTGAACACGCCGGACAGCGCTTCGCGGATGGACGCGGCGGCACGCTGATACCAGCGCGCGTCGTCCGGCAGCAGCACATGCTCCGGCGTCGCCTCGAAATGCGAGGGCACGCGCGCCACCAGCGGCAGGCGCGGCGCACGCTCGATCAGGCTCGACAGCGTCAGCGCGGCGCCGGCGTAGTCCGGCAGCGGTACCGCCTGCAGTGCCGCCTTCTCCTGCGCCAGCGCCTGGCGCACCGGGAACAGGCGCGGCTCCTTGAGCGCGACCAGGCGCGTGTCGGCCTCGTCGATCGCGACGATCGCCGCCGGCACGTCGCGCGCCAGTTGCAGGCGGTCGTTGGCGAGCAGCAGCAGCTGTTCGACCGCGGCCAGCTGGAAGTGGCCGCGCCCGCCGGCGAGCTGCTCCTTGAGCTGGCCGACGATCTGGTCGTGCGCGTCGATGCGGCTCGCGAACTCGGCGATTTCCGCGGCGTTGCGCTGATTGGCGGCGGCCAGATCGGTCTGCCGCGACTCGAGCCGGTCGGCCTGCACTTCGAGCGCATTGAGGTCGCGCCCGGTGCGGCGCAGCGCTTCTTCCTGCGCGGCGAACAGACTGCCGACGCGCGCGTAGAGCCAGGCGCCGCCGCCGGCCAGCAGCGCCGCGGCGACGATCAGCAGCAACCAGCGGCCGTACGCCCGCGAAGCGGGCGCAGGTTCGACGGAGAACGGCTTGGAGACTTCCGGTTCGGTCATTGCATGAACTTGTTGTCGGCGCGACGCCAGGCTTCGAGGCAGCGCACGAAAGCCGCGTCGGCAACCTGATCCGGCACCAGCGGCTCGCGCCCGAAGCCGAGCTGCCGGGCCTGTTCTACCACACGCCGGCTCGGCACAACCAGTTGCAGGCCGAGCAGGTGCGGGCGCTCCGCGGCCGGCGCCAGTTGCAGCAGTTGGGCGAGCGCCTCGCCGCCGGTGACGACCAGCGCGTCGGCCTGGGCCAGTGCGCGGGCGACGGCGTCCGCGTCGTGCGGCAGCGGCACGCGGCGATAGACGGCGATCCGTTCGACCTCGGCGCCGCGCGCGCGCAGCGCCGGCGCCAGCGCCTCGCGGCCGCCCTCGCCGCTGATCACGGCGACGCGGCGGCCGGCCAGATCCTGCAGCTCCGGCATTTCGAGCAAGCCTTCGGTGCTGAAGTCCTGGGCCGGCACCAGCGGCGCGTGGCCGAGTCTTTCGAGCGCCGCGGCGGTCGCGGCGCCGACGGCGACGGTCGCCGGCCAGACGCCGGCATCGAGCTGCTGCGCGTAGCGCACGGCGTTGGCGCTGGTGAAGATCCAGGCGACCGCATCGCGCATGCCGGCCAGCGCGCGCGCCGCAAGCGCCGGCTGGCGCACCGGCTCGATCGCCTGCAGCGGCAGGCGCTGCACCTGCGCGCCGCGCGCCTCGAGCAGACGGCACAGCGCATCCGCCTGCGCGGCCGGACGCGTCACCAGCACGCGCAGGCCTTGCAGCGGCGCGCTCGCGTTCACGCCAGCGCGATACCCAGTGCGGTGAGGATGGCACGTGCGCCGCGTGCCAGCAGGCGCTCGGCCAGCTCGCCGCCGAGCGCGGCGGCATCGGCGACCGCGCCTTCGACGGCGTCGCGAATCAGCTGCGAGCCGTCGGGCGCGCCCACCAGACCGGTCAGGCGCAGGCGCCCGCCGTCGATCACGGCATGACCGGCCACCGGAACCTGACAGGCGCCGCCGAGCCTGGCGTTCATCGCCCGCTCGGCCGCCAGCCGCGCTGCCGAAGCCGCGCTGGCGAGCGGCGCGAGCAGCGCCTGCGTGGGCGCGTCGCCGGCGCGGCATTCGATGCCGATGATGCCCTGGCCGATCGCCGGCACGAAGCGCGTCACCGCGAAGCTTTCGCGAATGCGCTCGCCGAGCCCGAGCCGGGCGAGACCGGCGTGCGCGAGCAGGATCGCGTCGTACTGGTTCTCGTCGAGCTTGCGCAGCCGCGTGCCGACGTTGCCGCGCAGATCGCGCACCGTCAGATCCGGACGCTGCGCGCGCAGCTGCGCCTGCCGGCGCAGGCTCGACGTGCCGACGACGGCGCCTTGCGGCAGCGCGTCGAGCGTCGCGAAACGGTTCGAGACGAAGGCATCGCGCGGGTCCTCGCCGTCGAGATAGGCGCTGAGCGCGAGGCCCTCCGGCTGCTGCACCGGCACGTCCTTCATCGAGTGCACGGCGATGTCGGCGCGATCCTCGAGCATGGCCTGCTCGAGTTCCTTGACGAACAGCCCCTTGCCGCCGGCGGCGGCGAGCGGGCTGCCGAGCAGCTGGTCGCCGCGCGTGGTCATCGGCACGAGGCTGACCTCGAGCCCCGGATGGGCAGCCTCGAGGCGGGCTTTGACGTGCTGGGCCTGCCAGAGCGCCAGCGGCGATTCGCGGGTCGCGATGCGGAGATTCATCGGGCTCGGGGAACGTGACGATGCGGGGCGCGCATTGTCACACGATTCCGCCGCCGCGGAACCGCGGTCGCGCCGGTCGGCTCAGGTCTCGGTGAGGAAGCGGCGCACCTCGGCCAGACGGCGGCGCGACACCGGCAGCGACTGCGAGGCGTGCTTCATCTTCAGCCAGTGATGCTGCTCACCGTGGCGGTCGCGTTCGAGGCTGGCGATGAAGTTGGTGTTGACCAGCGCCTTGCGATGAATGCGCAGGAACTGCGGCTGCAGGTCTTCCTCCAGCGTCTTCAGCGACTCCTCGATCAGCACCTCGCCGTGCAGGTGGGCGACCGTCGTGTACTTCTGGTCGGCGAGGAAGTAGACGACTTCGTGGGTCGGCACGCGGATCAGGCCGTCGCGCGTCGTCGCCAGAATGAACTCGCGCTTCAGCGGCTTGGTCTCGGCCCCGGGCTGGGCCTGCGGCTTGTGCGCGCGCGTCGGCTTGCGCACGCGCTGCAGCGCGTCGCGCAGCTTCTCGATGCGGATCGGCTTGAGCAGATAGGCCGAGGCATTGGCGTCGAAGGCCGACAGCGCATGCTCGGAGTAGGCGGTGGTGAAGATCACCGCCGGCGGCACGTCCATCTCGGCGAGCTGGCGGCCGACCTGCAGGCCGTCGATGCCGCCCATGCGGATGTCGAGCAGGACCAGATCCGGCTCTTCGTCATCGATGACGTCGAGGGCGGCTTCGCCGTTGTCGGCCTCGCCCACCACCTCGTAGCCCGGAAATTCCTGCAGCAGCCGTTTCAGGCGCTCCCGCGCCAGCGGTTCGTCATCGACGATTACGACGCGCATTGGTTCTTGCCTCTCCCCTGTCCCGCTTCCCTGGTTCGAATTCAGACCGGCACCGGCTCCGGCATGCTGATGCGCGGCAGTACCAGCCGCGCCCGGAACACGCCGCCTTCCAGGCGCAGGTCGCGGCCCAGTTCGAGCCGCGCACCGCCACCGTAAATCAGCTTGAGGCGTTGGGCAATATTGTCGGTGGCGACACGGTTGCCGTGCACCATCGGTTCGTTCTGCGGCGGCATCGGGTTGCTGACCTCGATGACGAGCCGCCCGAAGATCTCGCGCGCGGCGATACGGATGGTGCCGCGCCCGGCGAGCCGCGAAATGCCGTGATGGATCGCATTCTCGATGACCGGCTGCAGGATCAGCTTCGGCACCGGCCACTCGAGCACTTCCTCGGGAATGTCCCACTCGACCACCAGCTTGTCGCCGAGCCGCAGCTTCTCGATGCGCAGATAGGCGTGGCAGAGGCCGATCTCCTCGAGCAGCTGGGCGATCTGCAGGCCCTTCTGCAGGCTGGCGCGGAACAGGTCGGAAAGATCCTCGACCATCATTTCCGCTTCGTCCGGACGCACCTGGATCAGCGCCGCGAGGCTGTTCAGCGAGTTGAACAGAAAGTGCGGCCGGATGCGCGCGTTGAGCGCCTGGTAGCGCGCCTCACCCTCGGCGCGGACCTGCATCGTCCACTGGTGGCGGACCCAGAAGTAGCGCAGCAGCATCAGCGCGACGATCGCGGCGATCACTGCGTGGCGCAGGATGAAGATCAGCCGCGACTCGCCGATGGCGGCGAAATCCCAGTGCATGTACGCGCTGAGTCGGTAGGCGATGTCCGAAATCAGCGTGACGATGACGACCAGCAGCCCCCAGCAGACGAAGAACACGACGCCGGGCCGCGCGTAGCGCAGCCAGCGCCGCGCCCAGCACAGCGTCGCCGCCGCGCAGAAGCCGATCCATTGCAGGTACAGCGTGATCAGCAGCCAGCGCTGCAGCGCCAGCTCGCCCGAGGCGCCGTTCGCCAGCGTCAGCACGGCCGCCACCAGCGCCATGATGAAGGCCAGCGACAGGACCGGTCGCGCCTCGCAGAAGTTCGGAATCAGGTCGAGGCGATGGCGGGGCGACGGCGCGATCTGCTGCACGGGGTCTGGCGGGTCACCGGCACCTGCCGGCGGACGCCACTTTGCAGTGCCGCGCGGGCTACCGGCAAGCGTCGCGCCTATAATCGGCCCCCTTTTCCATCACCGATCCTGCGTCCATGTCCGGGAACCAGAAACTCTGGGGCGGCCGCTTCGCCGAATCCACGTCCGCGCTCGTCGAGAAGTTCTCCGAATCCGTCAGCTTCGATGCGCGCCTCTACCGCCAGGACATTCGCGGCTCGCAGGCGCACGCGAAGATGCTCGGCAAGGTCGGCGTGCTGTCGGCCGACGACGTGAGCCAGATCGTCGCCGGGCTCGATGCCATCCTCGCCGACATCGAAGCCGGCCGCTTCGAATGGAGCGAGAAGCTCGAAGACGTGCACATGAACATCGAGGCGCGGCTGACGGCGGCGATCGGCGACGCCGGCAAGCGCCTGCACACCGGCCGCTCGCGCAACGACCAGGTCGCCACCGACCTGCGCCTCTACGTGCGCGACGTCATCGACGAGCTGCTGGCGCTGCTCGACCGCGTTGCCGACGGCCTGCTCGACCTCGCCGAGCGCGAGGCCGACACCGTGATGCCCGGCTTCACGCATCTGCAGATCGCCCAGCCGGTGACCTTCGGCCACCACATGCTGGCCTGGCGCGAGCAGATGCTGCGCGACCGTTCGCGCCTGGTGGACTGCCGCAAGCGGATGAACCTGCTGCCGCTCGGCGCGGCGGCGCTGGCCGGCACGGTCTACCCGATCGACCGCCACTACGTCGCCGAGCTGCTCGGCTTCGACGGCGTCACCGAGAACTCGCTGGACACCGTCTCCGATCGCGACTTCGCGATCGAGTTCTGCGCCGCCGCGAGCCTGATCCTCGTGCACCTGTCGCGCTGGAGCGAGGAGCTGATCCTGTGGTCGACGCCGATGTTCGGCTTCGTCAACCTGCCGGACCGCTTCTGCACCGGCAGCTCGATCATGCCGCAGAAGAAGAACCCGGACGTGCCGGAGCTGGTGCGCGGCAAGACCGGCCGCGTGATCGGCAACCTCAACGCGCTGCTGGTGCTGATGAAAGGCCAGCCGCTCGCGTACAACCGCGACAACCAGGAAGACAAGCCGCCGCTGTTCGACACCGTCGATACCGTCTCGATCTGCCTGTCGGTGTACGCCGAGATGATCCCGGCGATCGAAGTCCGCCGCGACAACTGCCGCGCCGCCGCCGCCAAGGGCTACTCGACGGCGACCGACCTCGCCGACTATCTGGTGATGAAGGGCCTGCCGTTCCGCGATGCGCACCACGCCGTCGGCAGCACGGTCGCCTACGCGCAGCAGAAGGGTTGCGACATCGCCGAGCTGACGCTCGCCGAGCTGCAGCAGTTCTCGCCGCTGGTCGAGGCCGATGTCTACGCGCGCATCACGCTCGAAGGCTCGCTCAACGCACGCAATCACTACGGCGCCACCGCGCCGGCCCAGGTGCGCGCCGCGATCGCCCGCGCGCGCGCCGCGAAGAAGGCTTAAGGCAAGGCCACGACCGCCTCGGCGAGCGCCAGCGCCGACAGCGGCGCCGAGCCCTCGGCCTTGTTGCCGATCGTCACGTACGCCGGCCAGCCGGCGGCGGTCGTGCCCTTGATGACGCGCGCCAGCGTCTCGCGCGTCTGCGGATCGGCGTCGACGATGCGGTCGAAGGTGCCGTAGAGCCGCTTCGCTTCTTCATAGCCGTAGGCGCCGTGGCGCCGGTGCAGGTTCCAGCGGCAGACCAGCGGCCCCGGCCACAGCGCGCGCAGGGTCGGCAGCTGCTCGGCGATCGGTGGCATCTTGGCGTGCAGGCCCAGGCAGTAGGTCGCACCGCACTCGCGCAGCACGGCGACGAAATCGGGACCGAGCCAGGCGGCGTTGCGCACCTCGACGGCCAGGACCGCATCCGGCGCCGTCGCGCGCAGATCCGGCAGCGCCCGCAGCATCGCCGCCAGACGCCGCAGCAGCGCGTCGCGATCGTGCAGCAGCGTGTCCGGCAGCGGGCTGAGCTGGAACACCAACGCGCCGAGCTTGTGGCCCAGGCCCTCGAGCGCAGGCGCGGCGCAGGCGTGCACCGCCAGCTTCGGATCGAGAAAGTTCGGGTTGGCCTCCAGGCCACGACCGTCCTCGCCGCGGATCAGCGCGTCGGTCACCACGCTCGGCGCCTTGACGACGAAGCGGAAGTCATCGGGGACCTGCGCCGCGTAGGCGGCGTAGCGCCCGGCGTCGAGCGGGCGATAGAACGCGCGGTCGAGACTGACCGTGCGCAGCAGCGGATGGCGCGCATAGGCACGCAGCCCCTTCTTCGACAGCGTCGCCTCGGCGTAATCCTGCGCCCAGACGCTGCCGACCCAGCCCGGATAGTTCCACGACGAGGTCCCGAGGCGCAGCGTCGCCGGCAGCGCCTCGCGCAGGGCGAGTAAACGGGCCGACGGGGTCGCCGCTTCGACGCCGCCGACGCGGCGGCGCGACGGCAAAACGCTGGCAAGCGGCGCGGGCGCGGTGTCGGGAAACAGGGAGTCCTGCATGCGCCGATTGTGCGGGGCCGGCCGGGCGCCGGCAAAGCGCGATGCCTAAGCCGGCTGCAGGAGCGGCGCCTCGATCCGCCGGCGCAGGCGACGCAGGTCGGCGAAGGCCTGCAGACGGAACAGCAGCGCCAGCAGCGGCTCCAGTACGCGCCAGCTGCCCTGCGGGCGCAGATGCAACTGGTAGGTCACGCGGGTGCCGTCCGGGGTCGGCTCGAACAGGCGGCGCCCCTCGCAGGGCACCGGGCCGCTGATCGAGCGGAACGCGGTACGCCGGCCCGGTTCCCAGGCGATGATCTCGGCGAGCGTCTCGGCGCGCAGGCCGAACATCTGCATGGTCTCGTGCGTCTGCACACCAAGCGCCGGCTCGACGTCCGGCTCGCAACGCATCGCCTTCACCCCGGAGCGCCAGCGGGCATCGTTGCGATAGTCACCGGCGTAAGCGAAGACCTCGTCGGCCGGACGGTGAATGCGGATGGAGCAGGCGACGGTAATCATCGGCGTCAACGCAACGAAAGCGTGGAATCAGTGTCGCCCGAACGAGGCGACAACGCCGCGAACTACACCACACTCCAGCCGACGCCTCGCTGAACGAAACGCTCAGGACAGATAGGTATAGCCGCTGAGACCGGCTTCGAGTTCGGCGTAAAGCGCATCCTTCTGCGCATCCGGCAGGGCCAGCGCGTCGAGCTTGGCGCGATAGGCGGCCGCCAGCTTCTCCGGCTCCAGATGCACGTAGCGCAACAGCTCGTCGGTGCGGTCGCCCTGCTCGGCGCCTTCGAGGTGCCAGCCGCCGTCGCCATCGAGCGCGACGTTGACGGCGTTGGTATCGCCGAACAGGTTGTGCATGTCGCCGAGGATTTCCTGATAGGCGCCGACCATGAAGAAACCGATCAGGTACGGCTCGCCGGCGCGCAGCGGATGCAGCGCCAGCGTCGGCATCAGGCCCTCGCGATCGACGTACTGGTCGAGCCGGCCGTCGGAGTCGCAGGTCAGATCGCAGAGCCGCGCGCGGATCTGCGGCCGCTCGTCGAGCCGGTGGATCGGCATGATCGGGAAGACCTGATCGATCGCCCAGGCGTCCGGCACCGACTGGAACACCGAGAAGTTGCAGAAATATTTCGCGGCGAGCTTCTCGCGCAGTTCGTCGTAGGCCTCGCGCTGCGCGCGAATCGTCGGATCGAGCTGCGGCAGCACCGCCCGCGCCAGCGCGTAGTAGACGCGCTCGGCGTAGGCACGCTCCGGCAGCGTCAGCAGGCCCTGCGCGTACTGGGCCTGGGCGTCGGCGAAGTACTGCGCGGCATCGTGCAGGCTCTCGATCGGCCCCTGCACGTCGATCTCGCGGAACAGCGCGTAAAGCTCCTGCAGGACCGCCGCCGCGTCCGCGGCCGGGGCCTCGACGCGCTGCGTCGGCGCCTCGTCGTGTTCGACGACGTCGGCGATCAGCACCGCGTGGTGCGCGGTCAGGGCGCGCCCCGACTCGGAAATCACGTTCGGTTGCGGCAACCCTTCGGCGAGGCAGACTTCCTGCAGCGTACGCAGGATGTTGCGCGCGTACTCGCGCAGCGAGTAATTCATCGAGCAGAACGAGCGCGAGCGCGTGCCCTCGTAGTCGACGCCCAGCCCGCCGCCGACGTCGACGACCTCCACCGGCGCGCCGAGCCGGCGCAGCTCGACGTAGAAGCGCGAGGCCTCGCGCAGGCCGCGCGCGACGTCCTGGACGTTGGCGACCTGCGAGCCGAGGTGGAAGTGGATCATCTGCACGGCGTCGAGGCGGCCGGCGGCGCGCAGCATTTCGACCGCCTCGAGAATCTGCGGCGCCGACAGGCCGAACTTGGCCTTCTCGCCGCCGGTGTTCTGCTGCGTGCTGGTGAAGTTCGACGACAGGCGCACACGCAGACCGATCAGCGGCGCCACGTCGAGCGCACGCGCCTCCTCGAGCACGATCGGCAGCTCGGAGAGCTTCTCGACGACGATGTAGACGCGGTGGCCGAGCTTGCTGCCGATCAGCGCGCGGCGGATGTAGGCGCGGTCCTTGTAGCCGTTGCAGACGATGATGCTGCCCGGCCGCGCCAGGCCGAGCACGGCGGCGAGCTCGGGCTTGCTGCCGGCTTCGATGCCGACGCGCGCGCCGCCGTGGCGGACGATCTCCTCGACGACATCGCCCTGCTGGTTGACCTTGATCGGGTAGACGGCCGTGTAGCGCCCTTCGTAGCCGAGTTCCTCGATGACCGAGGCGAAGGCGCCGGTCAGCTGGTCGACGCGGTCGTGCAGGATGTCGACGAAGCGGACCAGCACCGGCAGCGGCAGGCCTTCGCCGGGCAGGCGCCTGGCCAGTTCGTAGAGGTCGATCTCGACACCCGAACGATCGCGGTAGGGGCGCACACGCATACGGCCGTCGGCCGCCACGTCGAAATAGCCTTCGCCCCACTGCGGAACGTTGTACAGCTCGCAGGCCTGTGCCGCGTCCCACGCCGGCGTGCCGGCCACCCGTTCGTCATTCATCTCGCGCGTCACCCACCGGCCTCATTCACTCGATATACTCGCGCCGCCTCGCAGCGGAGGGCGGCCATTGTAGGAGCGACGGGCCCCACCCGCGAGCGCCCGTCCACCCTGTTCCCGAATCTGCAGCCTACGAGGTCGTCATGACGCTGGATCGCACCTGGTTTACCGAGCCGATGGAAAGCACCGGCACGGCGTTTTCGCTGAAGGGCGAGAAAGTCCACGAGGAGCAGACCCCGTACCAGAAGATCGAAATCTGGAAGACCGAGACCTTCGGCTGGCTGATGACGATCGACGGCTGCACCATGGTCTCGACCCGCGACAACTTCCTCTATCACGAGATGATGTCGCACCCGGCGCTGAACTCGCACCCGAATCCCGAGACCGTCGTCATCGTCGGCGGCGGCGACTGCGGCACGCTGCGCGAGGTGCTCAAACACCCGGAAGTGAAGTCGGCGACGCAGGTCGAGATCGACGAGCGCGTCACGCGCCTGTCCGAGCAGTATTTCCCGGAACTGTGCGATCGCAACGACGATCCGCGCGCGACGCTGTTCTTCGGCGACGGCATCCAGTGGATGAAGGATGTGGCGCCGGGCTCGGTCGACCTGATCATCATCGACTCGACCGACCCGGTCGGCCCGGCCGAGGGCCTGTTCGGCAAGCGCTTCTATCTCGACTGCATCAAGGCCCTGAAGCCGGACGGCATGCTGGTCCAGCAGTCCGAGTCGCCGCTACTGCATCTGGAACTGATCCAGGAAATGCACGCCGCGATGCGCGAAGCCGGCTTCGCGCAGACGCATCTGCTGCACTTCCCGCAGGTGATCTATCCGTCCGGCTGGTGGTCGGGTTCGATCGCCTGCAAGAAGGCCGGCCCGCTCGCCGCCCGCCTCGACGCCCAGGCGATCGACGCGCTCGACTGCCGTTTCTACAACGCCGACACGCACCACGGCGCGTTCGCGCTGCCGACCTACGTCAAGCGCGCGTTGCAGCGCTGAACCGGCCGGCACGGAAAAGGCCGCCGTCTCCCCGGGAGACGGCGGCCTTTTTTATAGCATCCCGCTGGCGCCGGCTCAGGGTTCGCCGCAGGCCTCGCGCACCTGCCGCTCGGTCTGCTCGATCAGCTTCTGCCGCTGCTCCGGCGTGTACTCGCGTTCGTTGCCCAGCGCATCGCGCTCGATCACCTTGGACGAGTTTCGGAAGCTCGCCAGCGTGTCCTGCTTCTGCTTGCACTGCGCGGCACGCTCGGCCTCGCCCTGGCTCTCATCCGCGGGCACCTCGGCGGTGACGGTGTTGACGCGCCCGGCCTCGACACGCGTCCAGCCCGGCTGCGGCGTGTCGCTGAAGTGAAAGCGCCCCGCGGCATCGACCCACTTGTATACCGGCCCCGCCAGCGCCGACGCGCTGAACAGGATGCCCATCGCCACTGCCGCTATGCGCACTGCCCGCCTCCCCCGCAAGATCGATGACTCACAGTCTCGCCGCTCGCCGCGGCGGACGCAAAAAACCCGCGGCGCCGACGGGCACCGCGGGCTGACGGAAGGCCTTCAGACCGCGTCGACGCCGGCTTCGCCGGTGCGGATGCGCACCGCCTGCTCCAGGTCGTAGATGAAAATCTTGCCGTCGCCGATCTGGCCGGTCTTGGCCGCCTTGAGAATCGCATCGGCAGCCTTCTCGGCCATCTCCGGCGAAACGGCGACTTCGATCTTCACTTTCGGCAGCAGATCGACGGTGTACTCGGCGCCCCGGTACAGCTCGGTGTGGCCCTTCTGACGACCGAAACCGCGCACCTCGGTGACCGTCATGCCCTGCACACCGATGTCGGCCAAGGCCTCGCGCACGGCGTCGAGCTTGAACGGCTTGATGATGGCGATGAGCATTTTCATGGTCGGGACTCGCGTCTGTGTTGGGCTTGGAGTTTAGCGCACGCTCGCGCCTGCCGGCAGTTCCGCAAGAATCATGCGCATCCGCGACAGACGCGCACGACATCGCGCAAAGAAAAGGGGCGAGTCCCGAAGGACCCGCCCCAACCCACCGGAGATGAATCGTCTAACCGCTTACGAAAGAATGTAGCCGCGCTCGTTGTGCTGGCTGATATCGAGGCCTTCGCTCTCTTCCTCGTCCGTCGCGCGCAGCTTGGTGAACAGGCCGACGACCTTGAGGATGACGAAGGTCAGAACGCCGGTGTAGATCAGGGTGAACAACACACCCTTGGTCTGGATCCAGAGCTGACTACCGATCGTCGCACCCTCGGTCGGCGACCACACGCCGCCCATCGACGGGAAGCAGAACACGCCGGTCAGGATCGCGCCGACGATGCCGCCCACGCAGTGCACGCCGAAGACGTCGAGCGAGTCGTCATAGCCAATCGCCTTCTTGAGCTTGGTCGAAGCCAGGAAGCAGATCACGCCAGCGGCGAGGCCGATGGCCAGCGCGCCGGCCGGGCCGACCGTGCCGGACGCCGGGGTGATGGCGACGAGGCCCGCAACCGCACCCGACGCGATGCCTAGCACCGACGGCTTACCGTGCGAGATCCATTCGGCGAACATCCAGGACAGCGCGGCCATCGCCGTCGCCACCTGCGTCACGAACATGGCCATGCCGGCCGCACCGTTGGCGGCGACCGCCGAACCGGCGTTGAAGCCGAACCAGCCGACCCACAGCATGCTGGCACCCATGACGGTGTAGCCCATGTTGTTGGGCGCCATCGCGTCCTTGCCGTAGCCCTTGCGCTTGCCGAGGACCAACGCGGCGACGAGGCCAGCGATACCGGCGTTGATGTGCACGACAGTGCCGCCGGCGAAGTCGAGCACGCCCCAGTCCCACAGCAGGCCGCCGTTGCCGCTCCACACCATGTGAGCCATCGGGAAGTAGCAAATCGTCACCCAGAGGGCGATGAATACCAGCATCGCGGCGAAGCGCATGCGCTCGGCGAAGGCGCCGACGATCAGCGCCGGGGTGATGATCGCGAAGGTCATCTGGAAGGTCGCGAACACCGACTCCGGAACCGCCGCGGTCAGGCTCTCAAGCGTCGTTCCGGACAGGAACGCCTTGCCCAAGCCGCCGACGAAGCTGTTGAGGTTGACGACGCCGGCTTCCATGCCCGTGGTGTCGAAGGCCAAGCTATAGCCATAGACCACCCACAGCACCGACACGAGCGACGTGATCGCGAAGCACTGCATCATCAGCGACAGCACGTTCTTGGCCCGCACCATGCCGGCGTAGAACAGCGCCAGACCCGGGATCGTCATGAACAGCACGAGCGCCGTCGAGGTCAGCATCCAGGCGGTGTCGCCGGAATTCAGCGTCGGCGTCGGAGCGGCTTCCTCGGCAGCCGGAGCTTCAGCGGCCGGAGCTTCGGCCGCAGGCGCCTCGGCGGCCGGCGCTTCCGCAGCCGGAGCCTCGGCCGCAGGCGGCGGCGTTTCATCCTGCGCCCACGCCGTGGGCGCGAGGCCGAACATGGCCGCAAGCAGCGCGGCACCCAAAATTTTGCGCATCGTCATTGCTGGTTCCCCCTCAGAGAGCGTCTTTGCCGGTTTCGCCGGTGCGGATGCGGATGGCCTGGTCCAGGCTGTAAACAAAGATCTTGCCGTCGCCGATCTTGCCGGTATGAGCGGCCTTGCTGATCGAGTCGATCGCCGCGTCGAGCTTGTCGTCCGGCACCGCCACTTCGATCTTGACCTTCGGCAGAAAGTCGACGACGTACTCGGCACCGCGGTACAGCTCGGTATGGCCTTTCTGGCGGCCGAAGCCTTTGACCTCCGTCACCGTGATGCCAGCCACGCCGATATCCGAGAGTGCTTCGCGCACCTCGTCCAGCTTGAACGGCTTGATGATGGCTGCGATTAATTTCATGTTCGAATCACTCCTGAGTCGGAAAGCGTCCTGACGCCGAGGGAGCCTCATCACCCCGGCGGCCCCGGCCTTCAAAGCATGGACCATGCCAGCAAATCACTGCGCCGATTTGCGCACCGGGCCTCCGTGCCGCCCCATTATGGTGCGCAGCCTTCGGCAGGGAAGTCGGTGGCGCGAAGGCCGAGGCATAATCCGGGACTCCCGCGTTCGCCCGGATTCGCCCCCGCCATGGAAAGTCGCCGCATCGAAGACCTCGCCGCCAAGCTCGCTGGCATCCTGCCGCCCGGACTGCGCGCGCTACGCAGCGAGCTCGAGGACAATTTCCGGGCGGTGCTGCGCGCGAATCTGGAAAAGTGGGATCTGGTCTCGCGCGAGCGCTTCGATACCCAGGCCGAACTGCTGGCCCGCACGCAGAAGAAGCTGGCCCTGCTGGAAAAGCGCATCAAGGCGCTCGAACAGCGTGAAACACCGCACCCCGATCACGACGCCGGCTGACTAGCATGCCGGCATGTCGCTCGCCACGGTTCATGCCCGCGCCCAGAACGGCCTTGCCGCCGATTCGGTCGGTGTCGAGGTCCATCTCGCCCCCGGCCTGCCGGGCCTGAGCATCGTCGGCCTGCCGGAAGCCTCGGTTCGCGAAGCCAAGGACCGGGTCCGCGCCGCGATCGTCAACAGCGGCTATCGCTTCCCGCTGCAGCGCATCACCTGCAACCTGACGCCCGCCGATCTGCCGAAGGAAGGTTCGCGCTTCGATCTGGCGATCGCCCTCGGCATCCTCGCCGCGTCAGGCCAGATTCCGGCCGAGCCGCTGGCGGCGCTCGAAGCGCTCGGTGAACTGTCACTGTCCGGCGAGATCCGCCCGATCCGTGGCGCCCTGCCCGCCGCGCTGAAGGCCACCGGCGCCGGCCGCGCGCTGCTGGTGCCCGAAGCCAACGGTGCCGAAGCGAGCCTGGCACGCGGTGCGCGCGTCTTCGTCGCCGACCGCCTCGGCACCCTCTGCGCCGAACTGCACGAGAACCGGCTGCGCACCGCTGACGCAACGCCGCCGGCCGCCGCCCCCGCCGAGCCCGCGGCCGATCTCGCCGACGTACGCGGTCAGGCGCAGGCCAAGCGCGCGCTCGAAATCGCCGCGGCCGGAGCGCATTCGCTGTTGATGAGCGGCCCGCCGGGCGGCGGCAAGTCGATGCTCGCGCAACGCCTGCCCGGCATCCTGCCGCCGCTCGGCGACGACGAAGCGCTCGAAGTCGCCGCGGTCGCCTCGATCGGCAAGGGCTTCGACCCGCGTGACTGGGGCCGCCGGCCGTACCGCGCCCCGCACCACACCGCCTCGGGCGCCGCGCTGGTCGGCGGCGGCACACAACCGCGCCCCGGCGAGATCACCCTGGCTCACCATGGCGTGCTGTTCCTCGACGAACTGCCGGAGTTCGATCGCGACGTGCTCGAAGTCCTGCGCGAGCCGCTGGAGCGCGGCGCGATCACGATCTCGCGCGCCGCACGGCAGGCGGATTTCCCGGCGCGCTTCCAGCTGGTCGCGGCGATGAATCCCTGCCCTTGCGGCTATCTCGGCGACACGGACGGCGAATGTCGCTGCACGCCGGACCAGGTGGCGCGCTATCGCGCGCGCATCTCGGGGCCGCTGCTCGACCGCATCGACCTGCAGCTGTTCGTGCCCCGCGTCGCGCGTGAGGAACTGCTCGGCGGGGCCGCGCGCACCCCGGAAGAGCCGAGCGTCGCGGTCCGGCAACGCGTCTGCGCCGCGCGACAGCGCCAGCTCGACCGCCAGGGCGTGCCGAACGCGCAGCTGGGCCTGCAGGAACTGGAGCGCTGGGCCCGGCCGGACGCGGACGGAGCGGCGCTGCTGCAGCAGGCCCTGCAGCGCCTCCACCTGTCGGCGCGCGCCTACCATCGCACGCTCAAGGTCGCACGCACGATCGCCGACCTTGCCGCGCAATCCGCGGTCAGCGCCGGGCACATCGGCGAAGCCTTGCGCTACCGCAGCATGGCCACGCGCTGAAACGAAGAAGGGCCGCGCAAGGCGGCCCTTCTTCACGCTGGAAAGACTCGCTTGCTTACAGTGCGAAGGTCTTCTTGATGCCGATGACGAACTTCGGCTTGTCGCTCTCGAGCTTGTTCGTCGGATCAGTCTCGTCATTGTCGAACTTGAGCGTGCTGCCGATGACCGAGAAGCTCGCCGTGAGCGTCTCATCGATCGTCTTGCTGACGCCCAGGCTGTAGTCGACGTACGACTTCTTGGCCGAGCCATCGCTCTTGGTCACCCAGACGTCGTCGCTGCTGATCGTGTCGCCAACGCTGACGTTCAGGTTCACCGAATCGGTGATCGGGAAAGCGCCGACCAGCGCGATGTAGGAGTCGCTCAGGTTGTCGCCGTTCGCTTCCTCGCCGCCGAAATAGTGCGGGCTGTAGTAGTACTGCAGGGCGAGCGGGCCGTACGAAACCTTCACGTAGGCTTCGAAGGTGTTCGGGTTGATGCCGTCCGCGCCGTAGGTGTCTTCCTTGTATTCCGCGTAGTAGTAGTAGATACCGCCGATATCGAGGCCGACGTCGCCGAACTTGGTCGCATAGCCGGCGTAGACGTCGGTTTCCGCGCCGCCGACACCCCAGTCGACATTCGAACCCCAGAGGCCGACGTAGACGCCGGAATCATGTGCGTAGTCGATACCGCCCTGAATGGCGGCGCCGCTGCCCTGCGACACGCCGCGGAACATGTATTCGCTGACCGCACCGACGTTCCCCGTCACGCCGGCGAACGCGCTGCCCGAGAACGCCGCCGCGCCGACAAGAACGGCGCCCAACACTGAACGCTTGAATTCCATGTAAAGCCTCTTCCCAAGTGGATAGATGTTCCGCAGCAGCGTTGCTGCGGCCCCATGGCAGCAACGCAAAGCCCATGCCACGCACCTTTTTGGCCGGACGTCAATTGTCAATTTCCCCCATGACAACATTCATCTAGCCGCAATACTGAGGTCCGAAATGGGGACATCCGGCGCGAACCTGGGGAATATTACCCAGATGGCACGCACCGTATCGGTGCATTCACCGGCGCCATTCGCCCCACCCCGCCACAAACGAAAACGCCGCCCGAAGGCGGCGTTTCGATTCCCGATCACTCAGGCCCCGGCACTTCACAGGCCGGTCTGCTTCAGCATGAATTCGACAGCGCTCTTGATTTCGTCGTCGCTGAGCGAGGTATCACCGCCGCGCGGCGGCATCTGGTTCAGACCGGAGATCGCTTTCTGCACGATGCCGTCGACCCCACCCTGCGCCTTGAGCCGCTCGCCCCAGGCCAGCTTGTCGCCGACCTTGGGCGCGTTGAGCACGCCGGCGGCGTGGCAACCGGTACAGACCCTGGCGTAGATCTGCTCGCCGCTCATCGGCGCGCGTTCCGCCTGCGCGGCGGCGGCGACCTTGAGCAGCGCCGCCGGATCGGTGACCACGGTGGCAACCGGCTTGATCTGCTCCTCGATGCGCGCCTGCGCAGCGGGATCGGCATGCTCGTCGCCCTTGTCGAGCAGGCGGGCGGCGAAGATGCAGATGAAGAAGATGCCGAACAGGGCACCGAGCACTTTGCCGAAGTTGATGAAGAACACCTGGTCGTGGTTCTTGTGCGCCACTGACGTCTCCTTATCTTGTGTCGACCGGGATTTTGACGCCGGAGTATAGCGGTGCGCCGAGTGCAGCGGCCAGCGGGTCGCCGCCCCGTCTTATCGCGCCGCGCCTGCCATGGCCGACACAGCGCACGTACCGAAGGCATCGGCGATGCTTACACTTCGCGATCATGGGCTTCGACACTTCCAGCCATCTCATCCTGCTGGCCGCGCTGCTGTTCCTCGTCAGCATCCTGGCGACGGTCATCACGCCGCGACTGGGCATGCCCTTGCTGCTGGTCTTCCTGATCGTCGGCATGCTGGCCGGCGAAGACGGTCCGGGCGGCATCCAGTTCCAGAACTACGCGCTCGCCAACCTCGCCGCGACAGCGGCATTGGCGGTCGTTCTGTTCGACGGCGGATTGCGCACGCGCCTCGACAGCTTTCGCACCGGCCTGCGGCCGGCACTGACACTGGCCAGCGTCGGCGTGCTGCTGACGGCCGGCATCACCGCCGCGGTCTGTCACTGGCTGCTGCGACTCTCGCCTGCCGAAGGTTTTCTGATCGGCGCAATCGTCGCCTCGACCGACGCTGCCGCAGTGTTCTCGCTGCTCGGCTCGAGCGCGCTCGCGCTCAACGAGCGCGTCGCCTCGGCGCTCGAAATCGAATCCGGCACCAACGACCCGATGGCGATCTTCCTGACGCTGGCGACGATCGCCTATCTGCAATCGCCGGAGAGCTTCGGCTTCATCGACGCCCTGCGCATGCTGGCCTGGCAGATGCTGGCCGGCGCCGCCTGCGGCTACGCCGGCGGCTGGCTGCTGATCCGCGGACTCAACCGTCTGCGCCTCGGCGATTCGATGTATCCGCTGCTGGCGCTGTTCGGTGGCCTGACCATCTTCGGCCTCACCGGCCTGATCGGCGGCAGCGGCTTTCTCGCGGTCTACCTCGCCGGCATTTTCCTCGGCAACCGCTCGCTGCGCGCCGCCGCCAGCATTCGCCGTTTCCATGACGGCATCGCCTGGATGGCGCAGATCGGCATGTTCGTGATCCTCGGCCTGCTCGCCTCGCCGCGGCAACTGGCCGAGGTCGCGCTACCCGGCTTGCTGGTATCGGCGGCGCTGCTGCTGGTCGCGCGCCCGGCCGCCGTCTTCATCAGTCTGGCGCCGTTCCGCTTTCCGTGGCGCGAGCAGCTGTATATCGCCTGGGTCGGCCTGCGCGGCTCGGTCCCGATCGTGCTGGCGACCTACCCGTGGCTCGCCGGCCTTCAGAACGCACAACTGTTCTTCAACATCGCCTTCTTCATCGTGCTGGTGTCGCTGATCGTGCAGGGCGCGAGCGTTGCCCCGATCGCGCGCCTGCTCGGGCTGCAGGTGCCGAAAACCGCGGCGCGCGTGCACCGCGTCGACATCGACCTGCCCGGCCAGCGCGGCTACGAGGTGGTCAGCTACCGGATTCCCGAGCACAGCAAGCTGATCGGCATGCGCCACAAAGATCTGCCGATCCCGGACGTCTCGCGCATCATTTGCATCGCCCGCGGCGGGCGCGTCCTGCACTATCGCGAGTGGGGTGCGCTGCAGGCGCATGACTACGTGTCGCTGCTCACGGCGCAGAGCCAGCTCGACGCTCTCGACCGCCTGTTCGAGGCGCTGCACAAACCGGCCGAACCGCTCACGCGCCGATACTTCGGCGAGTTCACCGTCAACGCCGACGCGCCGGTCGAGGCACTGTGCCAGAGCTACGGCCTGCCGATTCCGGAGCATGCCGCCGACAAGACCGTCTCGGAACTCCTGCAAATGCATCTGCCGCATCCGGTCGTCGGCGATCGCCTGCGACTCGGCGAAGTCCAGCTCGTCATCAAGGCCGTCGACGGCGATCGTCCGACGCTGATCGGATTGCGCCTGCCGAGCTGAGCCGGTGCATTGCGCGAGAACGACGCATTGTTAGCGCTATCGCGACTCACAATGGGGCGCCAGCGCTTGTAATCAAGCCGAAACCTTTGCACAATCGGCCCAAGCTAATGAACTTAGGGCCTGTGGCGCACCATCGTGCGCCACTGGTTTTTCTGGGGAGAGAGCGCCGGGAGACACGCATATAGCGGCCCTGGCAATGCGGTAAAGGCTGCGCCAAAAAAGAAGCCCCCCGGGGTACCGGAGGGCAAAGTGCGAGAAAGGCGCATGGCCTTTCTGGAGGAGACTGATCTGACCCGGCAATGCTCCCGGCTTGCCGGGTTTTTCATTGCTGAATCATGTTGCGGTGCAGTATAGAGTTGACTGACGTCTAAGTCAATAATGCGATCGGACGAATTTTCAGGCCGTCCCCATCGCCCCCTGCTGCATCGCCGACAGGCAAGCAAAGCCGTTTTGGGTAACGAAAAGAGCAGATTCCATGCCATTGGCAGGCGCTTACGCCCCCTATTGCCGCCGCTAGAATGCCGCGACTGCCAACCCGATCACGGAAATCCGCCATGACGCTCTCGATGTACCAGGCTTCGGTCCCGGTCTTCATCCGCATGCTCGGCAATCTGCGTCTTCTCCTCGAGAAAGGCGCGGCCTACGCCGAAGCCCGCAAGTTCGACGGCACGGCGCTGCCCGACAGCCGCCTGTTCCCGGACATGTTCCCGCTGTCCCGGCAGGTACAGATCGCCACCGACAACGCCAAGGGCTGTGCCGCGCGGCTGGCCGGTATCGAGCCGCCGAAGTTCGAGGACAGCGAACGCACGATCCCGGAGCTGATCGGCCGCATCGACAAGACGCTGACCTTCCTGCAGACGCTGCAGCCGTCGCAGATCGACGGCAGCGAAGAGCGGCCGATCACGCTGCAGCTGCGCAGCGGCGCGCTGAATTTCGACGGCCGCGCCTACCTGCTGCATTTCGCGCTGCCCAACTTCTACTTTCACGTAACGACGGCGTACAACCTGCTGCGCCACAACGGCGTCGAGATCGGCAAGCCCGACTTCCTCGGCCGCAGCTAGGCTCTCCGACGAGGCCGGTCGCGCCGCGCGCCGGCCTCAGCCGGCCGCGGCACGGTAGGCGCGCCAGCCGCCGTAGACGGTGATGTCGCGCGCGTCGGCGAGCGCCCAGGCTTCGCAGATGAAGCCCTTGACCTGACGCCCGTCGGCCAGCGTCAGCGTACCGATACCGAGCGGCGGTGGAATGCCGGCCACGAACGAGCCGAAGGTCGCGAGCGGCACATCCCACAGCTCGACCTCGATCGGCGCGCCGTCGCCGGTCCGGGCCAGTCCTGGCTTCGGCGGCTGCGTCCCGGCGAGCGCATACAGGCGGTAGTCGGCCGACGTCGTCACGGTTTCGACGAACGTCGCGCCGCGCTCCGTCAGCTCGCAATTCAGCGGCATGCCGCGCAGGTGCGCGCCGACCACGGCCAGGCGCACGCAGTCGGCAGGGACCGCAGCAACATCGTTCATGCAGCAATCTCCGCGAAGCTCGCCTGCCAGCGCCGTCCGAACGCCGCCAGCGCGCGATCGGCCCAGGCCGGACCGATCAGCGTGACGCCGAACGGCAGGCCGTCCTCGCGCCGCGCGGCCGGCAGGGCCAGCGCCGACCAGTCGAGCAGGTTGACGAAATTGGTATAGGTGCCGAGCCGGCTGTTCAGCCGGATCGGATCGGCTTCCAGCTCGGCAACGGTGTAGATCGATGGCGCGCTCGGCACCAGCAGCGCGTCGACGCCGGCCATCAAGACATCGGCCCGCAGCTGCAAGGCGCGGCGCCGGTACTCGGCGCGGAACACGTCAACCGCGCTGAAGCCGCGCCCCTGCTCGACGATCGCGCGCACCACCGGATGCAGGGCCTCGGCGTGATCGCGCAGGAAATCCTCGATCGCCGCCAACCGCTCGGCGACCCAGGGGCCGTCGTAGAGCAGCGCGGCGACTTCGTGCAGCGGCGCGAAATCGAGCGGCAGCAGCGTCGCGCCCAGCTGCTGCGCACGCGCGCAGGCGCGGGCGTAGGCCGCGGCGGCGGCGCGATCGCCGAAGAACTGCGGCTCGCGCGGCACACCGATGCGCGGCGCCTCCGGCATCGCCGCCGCAAATGCCGCCGGCCGCGAGTACGCATCGCGCGCATCGAAGCCGCCGGCGATCGCGGCGACCGTCCAGGCGTCGTCGACCTCGTGCGCAAACACCGACACGCAGTCGAGACTGCGGCAGGCCGGCACGACGCCCTGCGTGCTGAGCCAGCCGCGTGTCGGCTTGAGGCCGACGAGACCGTTGAACGCCGCCGGCACGCGCCCCGAGCCGGCGGTGTCGGTACCGAGCGCGAAGCTGACGAGCCCCGCCGCGACGGCAACCGCCGAGCCGGAACTGGAGCCGCCGGAAACGTAGCGGCGATCGAACACCGAACGCGGCGCGCCGTACGGCGAGCGCGTGCCGTTGAGGCCGGTCGCGAACTGATCGAGATTGGTCTTGCCGACCACCAGCGCGCCGGCGGCGCGCAGGCGCGCGACGACGGTCGCGTCCTCGTCCGGCCGGTAAGCGTAGGCCGGGCAGGCCGCCGTGGTGTCGAGACCGGCGCAGTCGATGTTGTCCTTGACGGCGAACGGAATGCCCCAGAGCGGCTGGTCGTCGCGCGGACCGTTCGCCATCAGCGCCCGCGCCTGCGCGCGCAGCTCCTCCGGCGCAGTGCGGCTGATCCACACCGCCGGGTCGTCATAGGCCGCGCAGCGCCGCAGCACCTCGTCGACGAGGTCGAGCGGCGTCGCGGCGCCGCCCGCGTAGCGGTGCTGCAGGCCGGCGATATCGAGTCGTACGTCGAACATCAGACGGCCTCGATGACGGCGACCAGCTGGCCGGATTGCACCGTGCGACCGGTCTGGCAGCGCAGTTCGCGCACGCGGCCGCCCTCAACCGCGCAGATTTCCATTTCCATTTTCATCGACTCGACGATCAGCAGCGGCTGGCCGGGCTCGACGCGATCGCCGGCTGCCGCGAGCAGTTTCCAGACGCTGCCGGTGACGTGCGAGGCGACGCCGACGCAGCCCTGCGGCAGCGCCTCCTCGGCGACGGCCGGCGCGCCATCGTCGACCGCGAAGCTGTCGAGCCCGCGTGCCTTCCAGTCGGCGCGCTCGGCTTCGAACGCGGCCTGCTGGCGCGTCTTGAAAGTCGCGATGCCGTCGGCATGCTCGGCCAGAAAGCGCGCGTACTCGGCGTAGGAGAACTGCGTCGGCTCGATGCGCAGCGGATAACGACCGTGCGGGAACGCCTCGCGCGCCTCGGCCAGCTCCGCCTCGCTGACCGGATGGAAGCGGATCTGGTCGAAGAAGCGCAGCAGCCACGGCTGCTCGAACGCCTCGGTCTTCTTCCAGCGGTTCCACATCTGCAAGGTGCGGCCGAACAGCTGGTAGCCACCTGGCCCCTCCATGCCGTAGACGCACAGATAGGCGCCGCCGATGCCGACCGCGTTCTCCGGCGTCCAGGTGCGCGCCGGGTTGTACTTGGTCGTCACCAGGCGATGCCGCGGATCGACCGGCGTCGCCACCGGCGCGCCGAGGTAAACGTCGCCGAGCCCCAGCACCAGATAGCTCGCATCGAAGACGATGCGCTGCACGTCGTCGCGCGCATCGAGGCCGTTGATGCGGCGGATGAATTCGATGTTGTCCGGGCACCATGGCGCGTTCGGCCGCACCAGCTCCTGGTACTTGCGCATCGCCAGGCGTACCGAGGGATCGTTCCACGACAGCGGCAGGTGCACGATGCGGCTCGGCACGACGACCGCTTCGGCCGCCGGCAGCGCACCCTCGATCTCGGCCAGCACGCCGAGCAGCGTCGCGCGCTTCAGCACGCGGCTGTCGTAGTGAATCTGCAGCGAGCGGATACCCGGCGTCAGATCGATCAGGCCCGGCAGCCTGCGCTCGCGCACCGCCTGCATCAGCAGGTGCACGCGCAGGCGCAGCGCGATATCGAGCACCATCGGGCCGTATTCGACCAGCAGATTGTCGTCGCCGGCGCGGCGATACACGACCGGCACCGGCCCATCGTCGCGACGGCCGACGATCGGCGAGCCGGGCGCGCGCAGCGCGCCGGGCGACGCAGCCGCGATCATCGGCGATGCATCGCCCGCAGGCTCGTCGGCCGGCACGAAGCGCAGGCGATCACCCGGCTTGAGCTGGCCCAGCTTCCAGAGATCTTCGCGCGTCACCACCGCCGGGCAGACGAAACCGCCGAGGCTCGGGCCGTCCGGGCCGAGGATGATCGGCATGTCGCCGGTGAAGTCGATCGCGCCGATCGCGTAGGCGTTGTCGTGAATGTTCGACGGATGCAGGCCGGCCTCGCCGCCGTCGGCGCGCGCCCAGCGCGGTCGCGGACCGATCAGGCGCACGCCGGTGCGGGCGCTGTTGAAATGAACTTCGTATTCGGCCGAGAACAGCTCGGCGATGTCGTCGTCGGTGAAGAAGTCCGGCGCACCGTGCGGGCCGTAGCGGACCGCGAGTTGCCAGTGCCGCGCCAGCGACGGACGCTCGGCGTCGGCGATCGCGGCCGGCGCACCGGCGAGTGCGGACGTCGCGGACGAGACATGCAGCGTGTCGCCCGCTTTCAGCACGCCGGTCGCGTGACCGCCGAAGCCGCCGAGCGCGAAGGCCGCGCGCGAACCCAGATACAGCGGCGCGTCGAAGCCGCCGCGCACCGCCAGATACGTGCGCTGGCCGGCGCCGGCGATGGTGCCGAGCGTCAGCGTCTGGCCGGCGGCGACCGCGACCGGCTCGTAGTACGGCACCGGCACGCCGTCGAGCGTCGCCGGCATGTCGGCGCCGGCGAGCGCGATCAGCGCATCGTCGTGAAAGCGCAGCGTCGGCCCGCTCATCGTGCATTCGAGCGCCGCCGTACCCGGCGCGTTGCCGACCGCGCGATTGGCGAGCGCGAACGAACGCGCGTCCATCGGCCCGGACGGCGGGATGCCGACGTCCCAGTAGCCGAGCCGCCCCGGCGCATCCTGCAGGCTGCTCTGCGCGCCGGGCGCCAGCACCTCGATGCTGCGCGCGCGATAGACGAAGTCCTTGAGCACCCGCGTCGCCACCGCGCCGCTCGTGAAGGCCGCGCCGGCGACGACCTGGCGCAGATAGTCGAGATTGGTTTCGATGCCGTAGACACGCGTCTGCGCCAGCGCCGCGCCGAGTTGCGCGATCGCGGCGTCGCGGTCGGCGGCGTGGATGATCAGCTTGGCCAGCATCGGGTCGTAATACGGCGTCACCTCGCTGCCGGTTTCGATCCAGCCGTCGACGCGCACGTCGTCCGGGAAGCGCACCTCGGTCAGCAAGCCCGTCGACGGCCGGAAATCGCGCTGCGGGTTCTCGGCGTAGAGGCGCACCTCGATCGACGCGCCGCGCGGCCTCAGCGCGGACTGCGCCGGCAGCTCGAACTCGCCGGCGGCCTGACGCAGCATCCACTCGACGAGATCGACGCCGTAGACGCTTTCGGTGACCGGATGCTCGACCTGCAGGCGCGTGTTGACCTCGAGAAAGTAGAAGTCCTCGCGCGCGACATCGTAGATGAACTCCACCGTGCCGGCCGATTCGTACTGCACCGCCTCGCCGAGCGCGCGCGCCGCGGCGTGCAGCCGCGCGCGCAACGCATCGGACAGCCCCGGCGCCGGCGTTTCCTCGACGACTTTCTGGTTGCGCCGCTGCAGCGAGCAGTCGCGTTCGCCGAGCGCGACGACGCGGCCGCGGCCGTCGCCGAAGATCTGCACCTCGACGTGGCGCGCGGTTTCGACGTAGCGCTCCAGATAGACGCGCGCGTCGCCGAAACTCGCGCCGGCCATGCGCTGCACCGCCTCGAAGCGGCTGCGCAACTCGTCCGGCGTATGGCAAAGCTGCATGCCGATGCCGCCACCACCCGCCGTGCTCTTCAGCATCACCGGATAAGCGATGCGTTCCGCTTCGGCGAGCGCGGTGTCGACGTCGGCGAGCAGTCCGCTGCCGGGCAGCAACGGCACGCCGCTCTGCCGCGCCAGTTCACGCGCCGTGTGCTTGAGACCGAAACCGCGCAGGTGCTCCGGCCGCGGACCGATGAAGCGGATGCCGTGCTGCGCCAGCCGCTCGGCGAATGCGGCGTTCTCGCTCAGAAAGCCGTAGCCCGGATGCACGGCCTCGGCACCGCTCGCCAGACAGGCGGCGACGATGGCGTCGACGTTCAGGTAGCTCTCGCGCGCCGCGTTGCCGCCCAGCGCCACCGCCTCGTCGGCGGCCAGCACCGGCAAGGTATAACGATCCGCTTCGGAGTGGACCGCGACCGAGCGCACGCCGAGGCGGCGCAGCGTGCGCACGACGCGGCCGGCGATCTCGCCGCGATTGGCGATCAGGACTTTGCTGAACACGGCTCAGGATTCCCAGATCAGCACGCGCACCGGCGTCGGATCGAAACCGTTGCAGGGGTTGTTGACCTGCGGACAGTTGGAGATCACGCAGAGCACGTCCATCTCGGCGCGCAGCTCGACGTAATCGCCGGGCTTCGACACGCCGTCGACGATCGCCAGACGGCCGTCCGGCTCGACCGGCACGTTCATGAAGAAGTTGATGTTGCCGACGATGTCGCGCTTGTCCATGCCGTGCTTCGCCACTTCGATCAGGAAGTTCTCGCGGCAGGCGTGCATATAGCGCGTGTGCTCGCCGAAGCGCACCGTGTTCGCCTCGCAGGAGCAGGCGCCGGCGGAAGTGTCGTGGGCACCGCAGCTGTCGGCGATCACCGTCAGCATCGTGCGCCCCTCGCTCGAGAGGATGCGGGTCCCGGTGCTAACGTAGGCCGCGTTCTGCGCACGCAGCGTGTCCTGCGCGCTGTAGCGCTCCGAGAAGTCGGCGGCGTTGTAGAACAGCGTGTCGACGGCCTGCTGGCCTTCGAGATCGACGATGCGCAGGATCTGTCCGCGGCGCACGACGCCGGACCACGGCTGCGTCGCCGGAATGACGTGATCGTAGACCGCGGCGGCGGGATCGCGCGCAAGATTTTGCTCGTTCATGGCGCTCTCCTTCAGGCTTCGCCGTAGTAGCGGGCGTTGTTGTCGAAACCGCGGCGCGCCTCGGCGCTCGCGTGGCGGCAGAGATCGTCGGCGCCGGCCGCGGGTGGCGTATGCACGATCGCCTCGATCGCCTGCGGCGCGTAGGCGCCGGGCGCCAGCGGGTGCGGACAGTTGGAGACCACCAGCAGCAGATTCATTTCGGCGCGCAGCTCGACGAAGTCGCCGGCCTGCAGCACGCCGTCGCGCCAGTGGAAGCGGCCTGCGGCATCGGTCGCCACCGGCGAGAAGAAGCTGATGCACGGCGCGAGATCACGGCGCGACAGACCGAGCTTGCCGGCTGCGAGCACGAAGTTGTCGCGCGTGTTGCGCAGGCCGTCGCGGCCGTACTTCGCGGCATTGCTGGCGGCGCTGCTGCCGCCGAGCAGGGCATCGTGCGCCGCGCAGCTGTCCTCGGTGATCGACGCCAGCACGCGACCCATGTCGCTCAGCAGCACACGACCCTTGGCCAGCGCCGCGGTCCACTGCACCTTCACGGTGTCACCGGCGTTGTAGCGCTCGCTGGTGTCGTCGGCGTTCCACGCGAAGAACGACACGCCCGGCGTCGCCGCCGGATTGAGCAGACGCAGCGCCTGGCCGCGCGCCAGGCGCGCCGTCCAGTACCAGCCGCCGGGGATCGTCTCGCGGTGGATGACGCGCGCCGGATCGAGCGGCGCGCTACCGCGCGCCGTCGGCGGCGGCAGCGGCAGGTCCTTGCCCTGCCCGGCGGCTTTCAGTTCTTCGTAGCGGCGGCGATTGGCGGCGATCGTCGCCGCCTTCCCGGCCTGCGGTTCGGCAGACACAGCCATGTCGGACTCCTTATTGCTGTGCGGATGCCAGGTCGTCCCGGCCGGAAAGCTCCTCGAGGGCCGGGTCGTCCCGGCCGAGCTGGTTCTGGATATCGGCATCGAGCGCCGTTTGCGCATCGCGCTTGCGGACTTCGATGTTCTGCGTGATCGTCGCGCCGTAGCGCGTGCGCTCCTCGTTGCGCCGCTTCAGGCGGTCGAAGACGACGACGCGCGTGCCGAGCGAAAAAGCTTCGCGCAGATCGTGGGTGACCATCACCACGGTCACGCCGGTCTCCTTCCACAGCCGCCGCAGCACGACATGAATCTCGGCGCGGATGCCCGGGTCGAGCGCGCCGAACGGCTCGTCGAGGAGCAGCACCTTCGGCCGCATGATCAGCGCCTGCGCGAGCGCGAGCCGCTGCTGCATGCCGCCGGACAACTGCGACGGATATTTGTGCAGGTGTTCGCCGAGGCCGACCTCGGCGAGCAGCGCGCTCGCCGCCTCGACCTGACGCCGCCGCGCGGTGCCGAACAGGCGCGCCAGCAGCGGCGCCGCCTGCAGCTCGCCGCCGAGCAGCACGTTGCCGAGCACGGTCAGATGCGGAAACACCGAATAGCGCTGGAACACCACGCCGCGATCGGGCCCCGGTTCGTCCGGCAGCGGCGCGCCGTCGAGCAGCAGCGTGCCGCGCGTCGGCCGCTCCTGGCCGAGCAGCAGGCGCAGGAACGTGGTCTTGCCGCAGCCGGACGGACCGACGATCGCGACGAAGTCGCCGGAGGCGATGTCGAGATCGAGGCGTTCGAGCACGATCTGCTCGCCGTACTCGACCCAGACCTTGCGAATGCTGATGGCGCTCATGCGCGCCGCTCCAGATGCGCCCACGGAAACGCGCGCTTCGACAGCTGCACGAGCGCAACGTCGGCCAGATACGCGAGCAGCGTGATCCAGGCGACATACGGCAGGATCGTGTCCATCGCCAGATAGCGGCGCACGAGGAAGATGCGGTAACCGAGGCCGGCGTCGGCCGAGATCGCCTCGGCCGAAATCAGGAACAGGAAGGCAGGGCCGAGCATCAGGCGCAGCGACTCGATCAGCCGCGGCATCGCCTGCGGCAGCGCGACGCGCAGCATCACCTGCCAGGTCGAGGCGCCGAGCGTCTGCGCCTTGATCAGCTGCTCGGTCGGCAGCTGGCCGACTTTCAGCGCGAGGTCGCGCACCAGCGCCGGCGCGACGCCGATGACGATCAGCACCACCTTCGACAGCTCGTCGAGCCCGAAGGCGATGAACAGGATCGGCAGGATCGCCATCGGCGGCACCATCGACAGCACCGCCATCAGCGGCGAGAACGTCGCGCCGACGACCGGCAGCAGGCCGATCGCCAGACCGAACGCGAGCCCGATCGCCACCGACACGCCGAGGCCGACGCCGAGTCGCTTGAGGCTGATCGCGGTGTCGCTCCAGAACACGCGTTCGCCGCTGCGGCGGTCCGGCTGCAGCGCGCGCTGCACGGCGTCGACCATCGCCGACACCGGCGGCAGCACCTTGTCGCCCGGATTGGCAGCGCGGCGGTCGGCCGAGGCGACGGCGTAGATCATCGCGAGCAGCAGAAATGGCAGCAGCGCCAGCAGCCAGCGGCTGCCGCGCTGCGGCGCGATGTTCATCAGGCGACGCATCGCGCGGGCTCCGGGCTCGGGAAGCGAGGGTTCACGGCGCAGACCGGGCGCGGCTCAGAGCTTGCCGTCGGCGGCGAGCTGCATGTAGGCGGCGTCGAAGCGCAGCTTGACGTTCTTCGCGCTGCCGAGCGTCGCCCCGGACGCAAAGCCGATGCCGACGAAATCCTTGTTCGCGGCGTCGGCGCCGAGCAGGCCGTGATCGAACGAGAAGCTGCGCACCAGCTCCATCGTCTTCTGCAGCTGCGCGTCCTTGGCAAAGGCCGCGGCCTCGGCCGGCGTGTAGAACATCTTGGTCGACTTGAGCTGCGCCTCGAAGCTGGCGAGCGAGGAGCCGGCAAGCTTGGCCATCGCCGCACGCGCGGCCGCGCCCTTCGCGCCCGGGTCCTGCAGCTGCGCGATCGTCTCGTACCAGATGCCGACCAGCGCCTTGCCGAGCGCCGGATTGTCCTTCAGCGTCTGCGTGTTGACCGACAGCGTGTCGATGATCTCGCCCGGCACCTTGGTCGAATCGAACACCAGCGTCGCGCCCGGCTCGGCCTTGATCGTCGCCAGCTGCGGATTCCAGGCGACGACCGCGGTCGTGTCCTTGGCCTGGAACGCCGAGACGATGTCGGCGTCGGAGGTGTTGACCGTCTTGATGTCCTTCTCGGACAGGCCGACCGTCGACAGCCCGCGCGCCAGCAGGTAGTGCGAAACCGACAGCTCGACGAGGTTGACCTTCTGGCCCTTGATGTCGGCCAGCGTCTTGCCCTTCTTCAGCACGATGCCGTCATTGCCGTTCGAGTAGTCGCCGATGATCAGCGCCGTGGTGTCGACGCCGCCGGCGGCGGGGATCGTCAGCGCGTCCATGTTGGTCATCGTCACGCCGTCGAACTTGCCGGCGGTGTACTGGTTGATCGACTCGACGTAGTCGTTGATCTGCGTGATCTTGATCTTGATGCCGTACTTGTCGGCCCACTTCTTGACGATGCCGGACTGCTCCGCGTACGGCCACGGCATCCAGCCGACGTAGATCGACCAGGCGATATCGAATTCCTTCTTCGGCGCGGCCTGGGCCGGCGCGCTGAACGTCGAGGCGAGCACGGCTGCAGCGAAGACAGCGCCGGCGAGCTGGATGATGCGTTTCATGGTGACGATCCTCAGATGGTGGCCGATGCAGACGGCGAGGACCGGGCGGAGTTCGGAAATGGAGCGCTCGAACGTACGCCAGACTCTGGCCGTCGAGGTCTCCCGGGCTTTTATCCCGCCGTGCGCCGGGCATCACACCCGGCTGGCAGCTCTCGGACCTGACGCGCACCAATCTGGCACGCCGGAACCCTAGCCACCAACTCAGGGACTTCTGGAGCAAGCGGCATGCCAGCTGCCGCGGACCGCGCATCGGCGAGTCCGTGCCAGAACCGCGACGCAGCCTTTACTGCCCTCGCTCCCCCTTACCGATCAGTGACTTGTCGCTACTCGGCGACGCCGGCCTGCTCCTGTGCCAGGCGCTTTTCGAGCGCCAGCCGGGCGATCGCGACGTAGTTGTGGCAGGCCTCGCGGTCGACGTATGGATTGCCGGGCTCGCCCGCTTCCTGTGCTTCGCGACGCTGCCAGAACGCCGATGCATCAGGATGGGGCGTCAGCAGCACATCGCAATCGAGGCCGTCGAGCACTGCGTAGCTGTGCTCGAAGTCGCCGAGCACGCCCGGATAGGTCTTGTTGTGGGAGAAGCGGAAGCCGGGCGCGGCGATCGGCGTCAGGCTATCGGCGTAGACGAAGTTCAGACAGCCGGCCTTCTCGCAGGATTGCCAGGTCCAGCTCAGGCCGCCCGGCGTGTGCCCGCCGGTCGCGTGCGCGGTGATGCGGATCGGTCCGAGCTTCAGCGTCTCGCCGTCGTTGACCGTCTGCGGATGCGACCACGACGGGAAGCGCGGCAGCTCGCCGTACTGCGGATCGGACGGGCCGGACTGGCCGCTGCGCAGCACATTGGCGCTCCACGGGCTCATCACCACCTGCGCGCGACTCTCGCGCGCCAGCTCGGCGAGGCCGCCGGCGTGGTCGTAGTGCGCGTGCGAGTTGAGGATCAGCTTGACGTCCTCGAACTTGAAGCCGAGCGCGACGATATTGCCGGCGATCAGCGGCGCCGTCTCCGGCAGGCCGCCGTCGATCAGCACATGCCCCTGCGGCGAAGTGATGAGAATGCTGCTGAGGCCCTTGGCGCCGACGTAGTAGGTGTCGCCGTAGATGCGGAACGGATCGACCGGTTCGTTCCAGCGCATGCAGATCTCGCAGCTGTCGTCGGCAAAGGCCGGCGCGAGGCCGAGGACCGCGACGGCCAGCATGGCAGCGCGGCCCAGCGCCGGTGGAGCGGTCAGCAAAGACATGGGGGTGCGATCGTCAGGGGGCGGTGCGGGCGATTCTCGCAAACCTCGACGGCGACGCAAACTGGGCAACGCAAACCAGGGTTTCCGAGCCTCAGTGCCGCAAACGCCGCCGCAGCGCGCCGATGCCGAGCAGGATCAGCAGCGCATCGGCCGCCAGTGCCCCGCCAGCGCCGCCCGTGGCTGCACCGCCTCCGCTCCCCGCGATCGAGCCGCCCGCCGACGCCCCGGTCGTCGCGCCGCCGGTCGATTCACCGCCGCCAGCAGCGGCGGGCGGAGGATCGTCGCCGCTCAGGCGCACGATGCCGTGCACCGACCAGTCCGCCGTCCCGCTTGCGTCGGCCGCCAGCGCGGCGCTGTCGAGAAACGTCGAATACGCAATCAGATGCGCGCTCAGCAGCGGCGCGAGCTGCTGCCGCTGCGCATCGATCTGCGTCTGGCTCAGCGCAATGCCGTCGTAGACGTAGACCGGCCCCATCAGGCAGCGGCAGCCCTCGACGAAGTTGCTCTCGTCGCCGAGCACGAAGGTGCTGACCGCACCGGTACCGGCGATCGAGGACGCGCTGTCGCGCACCGGCACGTGCACGAGCGCGTCGCCATTGACGCCGGCCTGCCAGGCGTAGAGATCGGTGGCCCCGCCCGGCGTGAAACTGACGGCCAGAAACGTCCAGCCGAGACTGACGTCGAAGCTCTGGGCCGGGTTGGCGGTATAGCTGCCGTCGCGGTTGAAATGCCATTCGCCGTTGCGCGTCAGGAAGTACGGCCCGGTCGGACTGTCATCGGCCGTGCCGATGTTCACGTAGACGCCGAACGCGCCGCCGTCGTCAGCGCTGAAGAAATTGTTCATGCCGCGGGCCGACGGGGCATACACCCAGAGCATGATCGTGAACGTGCCCGCCTGCGCGCTCCACGCCGGAACCCCGGCCGTGCGGTAAAGACTGCCGGCGGCGAAGTCCACCGAAGCGCGGGCCGGCCCGCTGGCAAGCAGCAGACCGAGCAGCACAACCCGGAAGATTTTCACGCTCCTCGCTCCGTGAACGACCCGGGAAGCGGGCCGGCGAGAACGTATAGCGCGATGCGTGCACGCGCTCTGTACGGCAGCGCGCGTTGCCGGGGCCGGTTTGCGGTGCGATGCGGGAGCCGAGGATGACGCGAGGGCGGCGGGCCCGAGGCCGCCGCCCTGCGAATCCACGAAGAGGAATCACATCCCGCGCAGCGCCGATGAGGCGAGGCGGGACGATGCAGCGATCTGGCGCGCGCGGGAGGATGAAAATCAGAACTGCTGGATAGCAGAAATATCCTATTGATTCAATAAGTCATAGTGATTGACCGTTAGCCGTTGACTGCCGCACTCACTGTGCGCGGCGGCCAATGCATAGGAACATGCCCGGGCCAATGGCGGAATTCCGCCTTCTCCGAGTCGGACGCGCTTGCTAACGCGCTTGCCGCCCTTGCCATGCCATTCTGCCAGTGTCATAGCGCCATTCTGCGTCTGGCATCAGTAGCAGTGTGAGCGTGTAGTCGTACTGTCCTGATGAATGGATTAGCTCTGTTATCGGCATAGCTTCCGGCTCTGCCGGGAACCACAGGCGCGCACTGGCGGACTGTTGGAGCAGCGATTCAGATCGGCGACACGAGTGTGCAATTGATCCGGCAGGAACCTCAATGGCTTGCTTGCGCGTCGCAAAATACCGCCCGGATTTATATGCCGCTTTATTCGATCGCGCCCACAACAGATGGTCATCTCGCGACGCTAGCAGGATTGCGCGCTTCGGAGCGATTTCAATCCACTTCAGTGCCGCTGCGGTCCGCGACACACCGTAACGGTTCGCGCAGTGGTCAATTAGGTCGAATGAAATCTTCTCGCCAGACACCTGTCGCCGGAAATCATCCAGCGGCATTAACAGGGTTGAGGCAAAAGTATCCGCATCCGATTCAATCTGTCGCTCATTCGAATCCCAGTCGTTCATGTCCAGATCACTGCACATGAACTTGTCCTGTCGATTTCGATGCAGCAGGTAGTGCCCGAACTCGTGCGCGAGCGTAAACCGGATTCGTCCGGAAGAACGCTGGCTGTCGTTGTACACGATCTTCCACTTCGTGCGCGCCGCGTTCGGCGACAGCATCCCCTCAAAGCCGGGCAGATCATGGCCTTCAATCTTAGTGATCGGATCGCCCGGGAAGCGGTTCTTGGAGCACTCCAGCGCGAGGCTTTTGACGTCGACAGGGAAACGCTCGCTCTCAGATTTGAGAACGAGGTTCAACATGGCCGAAAGGCGATTCGCCTCAGCCATTGGCGTTAAGGATTCAGTCGTCATCCCAGCTATCGAGGATTCGACGAAGCCGCTTCTTCGTTTCATCGGGCATTGCCCGATACTTGCGATAAAAAGCCTCATCCACCACTTTCTGATCAGGCGTAGTCTGCGCTGTATCCAGCAGATACTCAGTGGTCACCTCAAGCGCCACCGCGATGCGGGCAATCTTGTCGGCCGAGGGATTCGGCACATCCCGATTCTCGAGTTCCCAGATGTAGCTTTTGCTTGACTCCGTTGCCTCAGCCAAGCCCTCAAGGCTCATCCCTTTTTCGCGCCTGCGGGCGCGAATCTTGTCTCCGAGAGGTGAAGGCACTTTTCCTCCTGAGCTTCTGAAGCTCCCGAATATATCACCATACCGAACGAAAATATGCCGCTTGACAGGCGTTTCAGAAGATCAGAAACTTCAACCAATCGTTCGGTGTGCCGAACGGTAGCGTACCGATCCTCTTAACTGGAGCCTCCCATGGCCGACTGTCAAATCACCTGCATCACCAAACCCCATCCACAGAGCTCGCACGAGCACATCACTCACGTCGGTAATCCGAAGGCCGGCTGGCAATGGCCGCGCGAAGCCATCATCGAGAGCATCGACAACAAAACCAATACCTTCTACGTCCTCGACCCGTATACCAGCAAACGCTCCAACGTGGGCGTCGTGCGGCCGGTCGGCCGCGACCCGTATCTCCGCACGTACGCGGACGGCATCTGGAACGACAACTTGCTGGCGCTCACCCAGTGCCCGATCTGATCGGGCCCTTTCACCAAGGAACGTTCAAATGACTACATTCGATATCGCCCACATCAAGGAACAGGGCGTCAACCTCATCATCGTCCCCTTAGCCTCGTCTTTCGGGTCCAAATCCAGCATGGCGCAGCGACAGATCGTAGCCGGTCTGCAGGTCGCAGCCCGGACGGCTGGACTCGCAGGAACCGTCGTCCCGATTTGGCCGACGGGACATAGCCACCAATTCATCGCGCCGCGGAACTGGCATCCATTCTTCAAAAGCATCAGTTGGCAACAGGTCATGGCCAGTATCAACAAACGCCTCACTATCCACTAATCGACATAGGAGACGACGAGTGAAGCCAGGTGGTACGGAAAAGGAGGGGCACCTCTAGACATGACTACTGACAAGAACAAATTTGATGACTATTTGAAAGAAGCGCTGCACCGTGACTTACTTTTCCGCGTCGCAGTTTTGGGCGTGATTGCCGCCTTGGCTAGCTTCTACGCAAGTAAAGAGATCGGCTTCAACCCAATCGAGTACTTCAATAGCTCCACCAAAAAACTTACACCTCTTTTTAATACGGTTGGAATCGCCGCCTTGCTGCTAGCAGTTCCAGCTTTAGTCCTGAAAGACCTGGAGCATGTGTCGCCCGAAAGATGGGGGCATGGTTCTGCAGCAAGTCTGTGGGGAGGTTTTATTCGCCGTCTCGCAGGCGACCTTACTCTGTGGGTTATCGGCAGCTTTGTATCGTTCTTTTTCAGCCTGATAGGAACTACGGCGTACGCCATATCGGCAAATATGGTGACGGTCAAAGATGGCTTTTATCTTCTTTTTATCCACGTCCTTGTCGCGGTATTTATTGTGGCCATTGGACTAGCAAATATCATGATTAGGAGAGCGAATCCTCCTCTAGCGGCAACGCCGCCATTTTCAAAATTCCTGACATCACCATGGCGTATTGGCGCTGCGTATGGAGCCGTTCTCACCGCCACATATTTTCTGAAATAAAGCGCAGGGGACAAAGCGCAGCTAATAATGCTCAAAACCGCCCTCCACGCAGGCGCGCCAATTCTGTATCCACAAGCTCGGATGACAATGGGAGGAAGTCAAAACGCTCATAAAGCGGCGTCAAAAGCTGGTGCATGAACTCCGTGAGATTGTCCCGAATCTGATCAAGCGTTGCCCGGCCGGTAAGCGTAACCTCAGCAGTACGGCTGAAACGGTCATTGAAGACCGCCCGGTTGAAATCGATGCTGGTAACGTACCGTCCATCAAGCCCCGTGAAGCGACATTCCACTGCAATTGCCTCGACTTCCTCGAAGACTTCAGCAAGGCGTGCAGCAAACAGCACTCCCTCACCTACTCGCCACACCGGGAGCGTGACATCAGAAGTGGCCCCGCTTTGTCGGGCAGCTTTCCCGGATTTATAAGTGATGCTCTGCCGGGTTAAGCCACCAGCCGTGCTGGCAGCGCGTTGAAGTA
>NZ_AUFV01000019.1 GCF_000426685.1 Solimonas flava DSM 18980
CGCACAGACGAGAGAACACAGATGGCCATGAACGTAGGAAGCGGCAGCGGCTCCGGCGATCCGGAAGTGGTGGTGGACGTCAACACCACACCGCTGATCGACGTGATGCTGGTGCTGCTGGTGATGCTGATCATCACCATCCCGGTGCAGACGCACGCGGTGAAGCTGGACATGCCGCAGGCGACGCCGCCGATGGAGAACGTGCAGCCGCCGCCGGTGGTGGAACTGGAAATCGACTTCGACGGCACGTACATCTGGAACGGCGAAGCGATCAGCCGCGAGCTGCTGAAGTCACGCTTCGTACAGGCCACGCAGCAGGATCTGCAGCCCGAGTTCCACATTCGCCCGAACCGGCTGTCCGAGTACCAGTACGTGGCCGCGGTGCTGGCCGACGCCCAGCGTCTGGGCGTCACCAACATCGGCCTGGTCGGCAACGAACTGCTGATGTGAAGACGCCGGCAAGCGGCGCCACGTCGCACCGTCAACAAGGTTCACGTCGAGCGCGAGTCCGCCGTACGGCCGGGCGCTTTTCGTCGGGTTCGAGAAGGGATTGATCATGAGCGGTACACGCCATTGCAGATTCTCTCTGAGCGCTTCTCTGGCGCTCGCCATCGGCATGATGGCGGCGCTCGGTCACGCGGCAGACAAGCCGAGTCTGCGCCCTGAAGTCAGCAAGCCCCTGCAGGAAGCGCAGACGGCTCTGCAGGCCAAGGACTATGCGACGGCGCTGGCCAAGATCGACGAAGCCGGGAAGATCGCGAAACTGACGCCGTACGAGCGCTACATCATTTCCAGACTGCAGGCGGTTTCCGCAACCGGCGCCGGCGATCTCGAAACGGCGCTCGCGGCTTACGAAAGCGCGCTGGCGTCGTCGCAGATGACGGATGCCGAAAAGCTGCAGGCCTACGATGCCGCGGCCAAGATTGCGTACGCCGAAAAGAAGTACGAAAAGGCGAGCGAGTACATCGGCGAATACCGGCGTCTCGGCGGGACGAGCGCGCAAACGCTGGCCCTGCTGCCGCAAGCGCTCTATTTGTCGAATGACTTCGCCGGGGCCCAAAAGGAACTCGTGGCGCTGATCGCCGAGCTGGAAAAAGCAGGGCAGACGCCGACCGAGGTGCAGCTGCAACTGCTGCTCAGCTGCGCGAACAAGCTGGGTGACAGCGCCGGTTATCTGCCGGCGCTGCAGAAGCTTGCGCAGTACTACCCGAAGGAAACGTACTGGAAGGATCTGATCCTGCGTACGGCGGGAAAGCCGGGCTTTTCGGAGCAGCTGATGCTGGACGTCTACCGGCTGATGAAGGCGACCGGCGCACTCGACAAGGCCGATGACTTCATGGAGGCCGCGCAGTACGCACTGAAAGCCGGTTTCCCCGGCGAGGCCGATCAGTACGTCAAACTCGGATACGAGCGGGGCCTGTTGGGCCAGGGGGAGGACGCCGACCGGCATCGGCAGCTACGCGACACGGTTGCCCGCAAGATCAAGGAAGACCAGAAGCAGCTCGCGGAAGGTGAAAAGGCGGCGGCCGCGCTGGCTACGGGCGATGCACTGGTCGCGACCGGGCTGAACTACGTCGGCTATCAGCAGTACGACAAAGGCATCTCGCTGATGCGCCGGGGCATCGACAAGGGCGGCTTGAAGCGGGCCGATGATGCGAGGCTGCATCTGGGGTATGCCTTGATGCTGGCCGGCAAACCTGCCGAAGCGGGCGAGCTTTTCAAATCGGTTTCGGGCGACGATGGCAGCGCCGATCTTGCCCGGCTGTGGATGCTCGTTCGCATCCCGACCTGAATCGCCGCTCATGCCGCGGGCCGCCCCTCGTCGCGGCATCGCCGAGACCGCATTCGGCTGCCGGGATAAAGTGAAAACGGAAAGTCAGCATTGAAGACTTTTTGAAAAAGTCCGGATAAAAGAAAAATACCGGACGGCGATTCTCCCGGCGCGCCGCCGCCGTCACCGTTCGATGCGGACGTAGCGCGGCGCGATCATGCCTGTTCTGAAAGGTGCTGCACGGTGCATGCCGCGCTTTCGCCTGTGTCGTTTGCGCGCACAGAACCCCAGCATGCGACTCCGATCCATCAGCCTGTTCGTTACGGGTGCTCCATCGGGATGCGCTGCACGAGAGCAGCGCATCTTTTGCATTGAGAAGAGCGATTTCAGGGCGATTTCTGCGGATTGACGTGAAAATTCCCGATATCGAAACGGGCACGGAACTTGCTCTTAGTCTTCGGTCTGCAACGCAGCGGTACATCTTCCGGGTGGTTTTGCTGTGGGAGTGGTCATGGACGTGATGTCCAAGGGGATGCTCGAGGTCGATGAAGATCGGCAATCCACGGGGGTGGATGCCGAGCCCTTGTCGGTCCGGACAGCGATCGAGCGCTATCACGGCGCCTTGATCCAGTTTCTGCGCCGTCGCTTGCGCTGTCCCGATGATGCCCAGGATGTGGCGCAGGAGGCCTATATGCGGATGATGCGCTACGAGGGCGCGCGCGACATCCGCTCGCCGTCGTCGATGCTGTTCCGGATCGCGACGAATGTTGCCAATGACCTGGAGCGCGCCGAGCATGCCCGGCACGTTTCTGCGCAGTGCACGCTCGACGACGTGGAGCTGGTATCGGACCGCCCTTCGCCGGAGCGCGAACTCGTGGCGCGGCAGGATCTGGCCTTGCTCTACGAGGCGATCGTCGAACTGCCGCCGAAGTGTCAGCAGGTCTTTCTGCTGAGTCGCGTCAAACACATGACCTATCCCGAAATCGCCCGGCATTGCGGCATTTCGGTGAAGATGGTGGAGAAGCACATCAGCCGCGCGCTGGCATTTTGTGCGAAGAAGGTAGGGGGAGACGGGAGCACTCCGTCATAGTCTCATGGTAGATGACGAAAAGAACGGAACGATGGATCGGGCTCTAGACGAGGCCGCCGGCTGGCATGCGCGCATGTCGGCAGGCGACTGCTGTGCGCAGGAAAAAAACGACTTCGAACGCTGGCTCGGGGCGAGCGAGGCGCACGCGCGCGCGTACGCGCGCGTACGCGGCGTGGCGGCTGCGCTCGACGAGCTGGGCGGCGCCGACGCGCGCCTCCAGGCGCTGGCCGAGCAAGCCTACCGGGATGCCGGACGCGAGCCGCGCGTGCGCCACCGCCGGCGCATGTTCCTGGCCATGGCGGCGAGCGTGGTTGCGGTGGTCGGCTTGGCTGTTCTTCTCCGCCAGGAGAGGCCGCAGGACGTCGATCTCGTGCGCTACGAGGCGCCACCGTATGAACGCCGTGACATCAATCTGGCGGACGGCTCTCTGGTCAGACTGGACGCCGACAGCATCTTGACCGCCCGGCTATCGGGAGGGGAGCGGCGAATCGACATGCTGAAGGGGCGCGCCGTGTTCGACGTGTATCACGACGCTGCGCACCCGTTCGTCGTGCATTCCGGCGGCGCGAGAGTGACGGCGCTCGGCACGATCTTCGAGGTCAGCCGCACTTCCAGCGAAATCGTGGTGACGCTGGAGCAAGGTTCGGTTCTGGTGGCCGAAGAGGAGCAGGCGACGGGTCAGGGCGAGCGTCTGGCGCCCGGCGAGCAGATCAGGATTCCGTCCGGAGCCGCACCGGTTTCGTGGACACGCCTGAATGTCGATGCCGGACAGGTGACGAACTGGTCGCGCGGCCGTCTGATCTTCCGCAACGCGCCCTTGCGCGAGGTTCTTGCGGAACTCAACCGCTATTCGCCGAAGAAGATCAGGGTCGGCAACTCGTCGCTCGACAGCGTCCCCGTCAGCGGCAGTTTCGTGACCGGCAACAGCGACATCGTCGCACCGGCGCTGGCGGCTGTGCTGCCCGTTGATGCGGTCGACCATGGCAACGAGTTCATCCTCATCGAACGTCGCCGCTAGTTTTCCCGCCAGTTCATCGATACACGCGGCGGGCGCGTGCGGGTCCGGGTCTGGACCAGGCCGCCGGGACCCGCTGCCGTCCGCGACCGATGCGGCACCTGCGTTCCGCCTTTCCCTCCGCCACTTCCGGCGCGCTTGCCGGCAGTGCGGACGAGCAGCATCTCCGGCGTACCGGCGTGGCGTGCGGTTCGCACGCGAGGCAGGCGTCGCGCTGGCGCTAGCCTGTGTGCTGGTCGCTGCAGCCGCGCCCGCTCGCGAAAGCGGAGCGCTGGTCGCGTTTGATATCCGGGCGCAGAAGCTGGTCGACGCGCTCAATGTCTTTGCAGAACAGAGCGGTCTTCAGGTTGTCTACGAAGACGCCCAGCTCGAGCCGCTGGTCGCGCCGGAAGTCGTTGGCTCCATGTCGCCCGAACAGGCTCTGCGACGCCTGCTTGGAGCCGCGCCGATCGAATGGCGGACGCTTGGCAGCCACACGGTCGTCGTGCGGCTGCGCGCGGCGCAGCCCGAGCCGCCGGCCACGGACGCCGAGCGCCGCGGCAGCGGCATGGAAACCATCATCGTCCTGAGCCGGGCGGAGCGGGCCGAGGCCCGGGCGCGGTCCGACGTTGTCAGCGATTCGGCATTCGGATTCGGCAAGACGCTGTCCGAAACGCCGCGCTCGATCTCGGTCATCGACGGCAAGACCATCGATCTGTTCCGCGTCGCGTCGGTCGAGGACATGGCCAGGCTGGTGCCCGGCACGTATACGACGACCCGCTTCGGCATCCAGGGCGGCATCGACATCCGCAATTCGCCGGCCGACACTTTCTTCCGCGGCATGAAGCGCCTGAACCTGCAGGGACATGCGCCGTCGGTGCTGTCGGCGATGGACAAGATCGAGGTCGTCCGTGGGCCACCGTCGCCGATCTACGGCATGAGCCGCATCGGCGGCTATACGAACATGGTGCCGCGCTCGGCGCGCGCGGAGCAGGGCCGCTATCTCGATCATCCGCAGCTCGTGACGCAGGCGCGCTACGGCAGCTATGAGCAGAGGCAGGCGACCCTGGGATATGGCGGGCCCGCCGCCGTCGCGGGGCGTCCCGCCGGCTACTACCTCTATGGCTTCTTCGAGGACTCGGGCAGCTACGCCGAGGACGTGCCGCTGGAGTCGCTGCTGTTGCAGGCCGCTTTCTCGATCGACCGCTTCGCCGGGCCGCTGCGCCTGGAGGCGGGCGTCACCGTGCAGCGCTCGCGCACTTCAGGGGCGATGATCAATCGCGTGACGCAACCCCTGGTCGACCACGGCCGCTATGTGCGCGGCACGCCGCTGATCGACCTCGATCTGGATGGCAGCGGCGCGATCAGCTACCGCGAAATCCATCAGGCCTCTCCGGCCCGCGGCACGCTTGCCGCCGGCAACCAACCACTGCGGCAGTACTGGGCCTGGCCGCTCGACGCCGATGGCCGGCGCCTGCCGCTCGGCCGCGCGTTTCCGACGACCGCCGGCATTCCGCAGTCGATGTACGACTATCTGCAGCTGCATCCCGACAAGGATCCCGGCGGCTGGCTGCGGGCGGCCGGTGCCGGCGGGCCGCGGCCGTCGTCCGGCTATGTGCCGGCCGGTCTCGTACTCGATCCGACCACGATCGCCTACGACCAGCTCAATCTGCGCCGCGCCGCCGCCTACGAGCGCGATCTGCTGGCGCGCTTCGCGACCGTCTACGTCGACCTGATCTACGACGACGATCCATCTCTGCGCTTCAAGAATCAGCTGTTCTTCGACGGCATGGATCAGTACAAGAGCTCGAACCAGCCGTTCGGCGATATCCAGCAGCCCTGGGTGGCGGAGGAGAAGTTCACGTTGATGCTGAAGCCGCAGCGCATGCCGTCGTGGGTCGAACTGGAAACGCTCGGGGCACTCAACTTCCGCTACACCGATTCGCTCAGCCACATCTGCGCAGGCGATTTCAGCAACTCCCGGACCGACGCGATGGCGCCGACCTGGCGCGCGGCGACCGGCGGCATGACGCCGAACACGACGTTCGTGAACTGCGTGGAGAACAGTGACATCGATGCCGGCGGCTATCCGTATACCTCGACCGGCCGCACGAAGTACTCGCAGCTCGGCGCCGGGCTGCTGTTCGACCTGCAGTTCGCCGGCGGCACGGACGTGCTGCTCGGCGCGCGCTGGGACGGCTCCACGGCGCGTAACACCGAAACCGGAGAAGCGTACAACGTCAACACCGGGACTTCGGCGGCGCCGGGCGCGCCGACGACGCGCATCTCGGGCAGGGGTTGGGACAGCGGCCTGTCGTGGTCGGCGAGCATTTCGCAGGATCTCGGATTCGGGATTCGCCCGTATCTGTCGTTTGCCGACGCGAGTGTCCTTCTCGACAACAACGCCAATCGCATCAGCAACAGCGTCATTGGTCGCGGACACATTGGCAGCTCCCAGCTCCGCGAGATCGGCATCAAGTCCGGTGCTTTCGGCGGACATCTGCTTTTCTCCGCCGCGGCCTATGACCAGCGCCGCAGCGACGTCGCGCGGCCGAGCGACCCTTCGCTGTCGGCCGACGTGGCGTCGACGGTCGCGCGCGGCTGGGAAAGCGAGATCAAGTGGCAGACCGATCGCTCGATGCTGTCGTTCTATGCGACGCGCCAGACCGTCACGTTCAATCCGAATCGCGGCGGGGCGATGATGATCGACGCGCGCGCGCTCGGCTTCCAGGACGTTGTCGGCACCGACGGCACGATCATCTATCCGGCGGAGGCTTTCCTGTACGGAGGCCAGTCGATGATCGTGCTGCCCGACGGCATGCGCGGTTATCGCTACAGACAGGGGACTCCGGATTTCCAGATCGGCCTGAACGCGAGTCATCTCTTCAGCAGCGGGCTCGGCGTTTCCGGCGGCTTGCAGTATCTATCGGATTTCTACGCCGGGCGTCTGAAGCTGATCCGGCTGCCGTCGGCGCTCGTCATCAACGCCGGCCTGCGCTACGAGCGCGGCCCTGCGCTCTTGCGTTTCGACATCTTCAACCTTACCGACGAGCGCTATTTCCGCGCGCGCAACACGGATTCCTATACCGACTATCCGCTGACGGCGATGCCGCGGCGAAACTTCAGTATCTCGATGCAGCTCGATTTTTAGGGGCGCGAGGAAAGTTGGGTAGGGGAAGACGAAGTTTTCATCGTCTCTCTGAGCGAAGGCCGTTTCAAAACTGAGTACCGACGGCCGCTCAGATTTAGGGAGATGATATGCGTCGTCGATCCAAGCCTCGCGGCTCCGAGCGTCTGCTGCACGTCGCAACGTTCGGTTTGTTCTCGTCCTACGCTGCACTGGCGCCGGCCCTCGCGCTTGCCCAGGGCGCATCCGCGCCGCCGCCTGCTGCCGCGACGGTTGCGGACAGCGGCGAGATCTCGGAAGTGATCGTCAAAGGCGAGAAGCTCGCGCCGCTCGACATCTCCAGCGGTTCTTCCCTCGGCTTCGACAAATCTCTGCTGGAAACGCCGCGCACGGTGTCGTTCGTCGACTCGGAGCAGATCAGCCTGCTCGGTATCTCCTCGGTCGACGATCTCACGCGTGCGGTGCCGGGCACCTTCACGACGACACGCTACGGCCTGCAGGGTGGCATCAATGTGCGCGGCGTGCCGGCCGACATGTATTTCCGCGGCATGAAGCGCATCAACATGCAGGGGCACGCGCGCACGAACCTGGCGGCGATGGATTCGCTCGAGGTCATCAAGGGCCCGCCGTCGCCGATCTACGGCATGGGCAAGATCGGCGGTTACACCAACATGACGCCGAAGTCGGGACGTGCCGTCAACGGCGGCTATCTCGACAAGCCGAGCGGCTTCATGCAGGCGATCGGCGGCGATTACGATCGCGCCGAGATGTCGGCCGGCGTCGGCGGCGGCTTCGATATCTTCGACCGCAAGGGCGGTTACTACGTCTACGGCCTGATGGAGAACTCCAACTCCTACGTCAAGCAGGTCGGCGTGAAGCAGAAGATCCTGCAGGGCTCGATGAGCGTCGACGATGCGCTGGGGCCTTTCCGTCTGGAGACCGGCGGCCAGTGGCAGAACTCGATCACCTCGGGCGCCTACATGAACCGCGCGACGCAGGCGCTCGTCGATCGCGGCCAGTACGTCGGCGGCATGCCGCTGGCGCAGCTCGATTTGAACCAGGACGGCGCGATCGGCTTCCGCGAAACGCATCTGGGATCGCCGATCACGTGGAAGGATACGGATGGCGACGGCGTCGCCGACACGCCGGCGGTGAGCAGCGGCAACCGTCCGCTATACCAGAACTACGAGTGGCCGACTTGCGACGGCGCGCCGTGCGCGGTCGGTCACTTCCCGACCGTCGCCGGTATTCCGCAGACGATGTACGACTATCTGTCGGCGAACAGCGCGGACGATCCGATCTCGCAGCTGATGCTCGCGCAAGGCGTCGGCGGTCCGCTGCCGGTCTCCGGCCAGCTGCCGGTCGGCATGGTGCTCGATCCGGGGACGTCCGGCTACAAGGATCTCGACTATCGCCGCAACGGCTCCTACGAGCGCGTGCAGGACGCCAAGCTCGGCATGCTGTATTTCGATCTCGTCTACGACCGCGATCCGGACTTCACGGTCAAGGCGCAGTTCTTCAAGGACTACCTGAACTCGTTCAAGAACTCGCAGCTGCCGTACGGCGAGAAGCAGGACATCCATCTCTGGGAAGAGAAGATCACCGCGACCTACCGCATTCCGGACGACAAGCTGCCGAACTGGTTGCGCGTCAACAGCCTCGCGTCGATCAACTACCGCGAGACGCGCGGCGAGATCCGCAGCTCCGGCGGCGACTACGACTGGCGCCAGGACGTGATGTACAAGGACGGCACCTACACGCCGAACACGCTGTTCTGGAACCAGCTCGACGACCAGAGCTCGGCGACCGGTGCGCCGGTGACGACCAACCGCGACAGCAAGTTCAGCGAAATGGGCGTCGGCTTCATGTTCGACATCGACCTGTTCCAGGATGACTCGAACCTGATCTTCAAGGGTACGAACCTGCTGCTCGGCTGGCGCGTCGACGGCTCGCAGGCCAAGGGCAACGACTACAGCCGCTTCAACGAGAACGGCAGCTACGCGTACTACGACGACGAAGGCAATCTGCAGACCAAGGATGCCACCTTGGCGCCGGCGCATGCCCAGCGCTGGGACGACGGCACGTCCTGGAGCGCGAGCCTCTCGCAGCAGCTGCCCTGGGGTCTGCGTCCGTACATCACCTTCGCCAAATCGAGCGTGACGCTGGATGCGTCGAACAACATCATCCAGGTCAGCACGCTGAAGTCGCCGGGCGGCCATATCGGCGAAGCGGAACTGCGCGAACAAGGCCTCAAGGCCGACTTCTTCGGCGGCAAGCTCGGCATCACCGTCGCTCACTACAAGCAGACGCGTACCGACGTTTCCAGCGCCACCGATCCGACCCTGAGCGCCGAAGTTTCGAGCACCGAGACCAAGGGCTGGGAAGGCGAGGTCAAGTGGAACCCGACGCGCAAGGCCTTCATCTCGGCCTACGCGGTCTACCAGCAGCAGCGCTACCTGTTCAACTCGGCGACCACGTACCAGCTCGACGGCCGTTACCTGGGCTTCCAGGATGTCGTCGATCCGAGCACCGGCGCGGTGGTCTATCCGGCCGAGGCCTTCACCTACGGCGGCCGCACGCAGGTCACGGTGCCGACGGCGATCCTCAGCCAGTACATGAAGCCGAACGGCATCCCGGAGCACCAGTACGGCGTCAACGCCGGTTATACCTTCGACAGCGGCATCGGCTTCCTGCTCGGCGGCACGTACTGGTCGGAGGTGTACGCGGATCGCCTGGAGACGATCAAGCTGCCGTCCGCGACCGTGATGAACCTGGCGTTCACCTACGACCGTGCCGACTGGCACTTCAAGGTCAACGGCTACAACGTCACCGACGAGCGCTACTTCCGCGCGCGCAACAGCGCGACGACGCCGGGGCTGATCTCGGTGATGCCCGGCGCCCGCTGGGAAGCCACGGTCAAGCTCGACTTCTGAGTTCGTCACATGACCGCGTTCCGCGCCCACACGATGCCGGCAGATGCCGTGTGGGCGCGGTCGTCCGTTTCAGGTGCGTGCGCGGCCGGCTGAAGCAGCGCCGCGACGCCCGGGATCCTGCAGGGGGAATCGCAATGAGAGCTTTCACCGCCGGCCTGCGCGCCGCGGCTGCCGCCGGCATCCTGGCCTTCGGCGTGTCCGAAGCCGTCGCTGCGCCCGCCACGTCGGGCTTCCATCTGCAGGAGGCGACGATCGCCGACGTGCAGGCCCAGATCCTCGCCGGGCGCCTGAGTTCGACGCAGCTGGTGCGGCTTTATCTGCAGCGCATCAAGGCCTACAACGGCAGTTGCGTGAAGGAGCCGCAGGGCCTCCTCGGGCCGATCGAGACGATCCCGAACGCGGGCCAGATCAACGCGCTGTCGACGCTGAACCTGCGGCCGGCGGCGCGCAAGCAATGGGGCTTCGACGCGCGCAAGGCGCGCAGCCTCACCGACCCCGGGGACAGCGATCCGCAGATGCCGGATGCGCTGGAGGTCGCGGCGCAGCAGGACGCGAGTTTCCGCAAGACCGGCAAACTGGTCGGTCCGCTGCACGGCGTCGTCATGGCGATCAAGGATCAGTACGACACCTTCGACATGCGCACGACCTCGGGCGCCGACGCGTTCTACGCCAACGACCGTCCGCCGGATGACGCGAGCTTCGTACAGCGCCTGCGCGACGCGGGGGCGATCATCATCGCCAAGGCCAATCTCGGCGAGTACGCCTCGGCCGTCACGCGCAGCTCGTTCGGCGGCACGTTCTGCAATCCGTACGACACCGAGCGCAGTCCGCGCGGCTCGAGCGCCGGTTCCGGCTCCGCGGTCGGCGCCAATCTGGTGATGTGCGCGATCGCCGAGGAATCCGGCTCGTCGATCCGCGGTCCGGCCAGCGCCGCCAGCACCGTCGGTATCGCCGCGACCGAGGAACTGGTCAGCCGCGACGGCATGGTCCAGATCGGCATCAACACCCGCGTCGGACCGATCTGCCGTACGGTCGAGGATGCCGCGAAGATTCTCGACGTGATCGCCGGCTACGATCCGAAGGACGAGCTGACGGCGTTCGCGATGGGTCGCATGCCGGCGCAGCCGTACGCCAGCTACGCGACCGCGAAGCGCCTCGACGGCGTCCGCATCGGCGTCGTGCGCGAATACATGCACAAGCCGCTGTTCACCAAGGCCGACGAGCAGACCATCGATCTCGTCAGCCGCGGCGTCGAGGATCTGCGCAAGCTCGGCGCGACGATCGTCGATCCGGGCGAGGGCGATCTGTTCACCGCCTGCATCCATCGCTACGGCCCGCAGGACGCCAACAAGGTCTTCACCGAGAAATTCCCGGCGCTGTTTCCGGTCGCCGCGGACGGCAAGCCGGACGGCGACCACCTGACGCGCCTGCTCGATCTCAAGTTCGCGCCGGAGCGGGTGCCGGAGGCGTTCACGCTGCGCGACTTCGGCCAGGGCGATGCGCCGGGGCAGGCGCGCTACATGCTGAACCTCTACCTGCGCGAGCGCGGCGACGCCGCGATCCGCAGCAACGCCGACCTGATCAGCAAGGCGCGCTTCTTCGACGATCCGCATTTCCGCAGCCCGAAGCTCAGCCGCGAGAGCACCGAGAAGGCGCAGGAGTACGACATGTCCAAGCGCCTGCTGACGCGCTTCGCCGTGCAGCAGGTGATCCTGCAATGCATGGCCGAGCAGAAGCTCGATGCGCTGGTCTATCCGACCGCCGGCGTGCCGCCGGCCAAGCTCGGCGCGCCGGCCGGCCCTGCGGTCAACGGCCGTCGCGGTCTGGACGGCGTCTGGAGCTTCCTCGGTGCGCAGGGTTTTCCGGTCATCACGGTGCCGGCCGGCTTCACCACCGAGGTTTACGACCTGATCCGCGATCCGTCGGCGCCGAAGGTCGAGTACCCGCCGTCGAGCGGCGGCGGTGGCGGTGCGCCGCTGCCGGGCGATGACCACATCCGCCTGGCCGGTCCGGTCGCCGCGCAGCTGCCGGTCGGCATGGACATCGTCGGCCGTCCGTTCGACGAGCCGCTGCTGCTGCGGATCGCGTCGGCCTATACCGCCGCCACGCAGCATCGTCGTCCGCCGTCCGCCTTCGGTCCGCTCAAGAACGAACCCTGAGCCGTCCTTTCTTCCTCCGCCGTTTTTCTCTGACAAGCGAGTGCCTACATGAAACCGTTGCGCCTGCACGTTCCGCTGCTCGCGATTGCCCTGGCCTGCGCCGCTGGCGCCGCGCCGGCGGCGACGCTCGACCTCGATACGGCGACGATCGCCGACGTGCAGGCCGCCTACAAGGCCGGCCTCAGCGCCGAAGCGCTCACCCAGGCCTATCTGGCGCGCATCGCTGCGTATGACAAGAAAGGGCCGGCGATCAACGCCGTCATCACGCTCAACCCGAAGGCGCTAGCCGAGGCCAAGGCGCTCGACGCCGAACGCCGCGCCGGCAAGTTGCGCGGCCCGCTGCACGGCGTGCCGATCGTGCTCAAGGACAATTTCGATACGTACGACCTGCCGACGACGGCCGGCTCGCAGCTGCTGCACGGCTCGCTGCCGCCCGATGACGCCTTCGTCGTCAAGAAGCTGCGCGCCGCCGGCGCGGTGATCGTCGCCAAGGTCAATCTCTCCGAATTCGCCGGCAGCGGCGGCAGCGTCAGCGGCGCCAAGGACCCGGCGGTCATCAAGGCCGGTCGCGTGCCGAACGGCTTCAGCTCGGAAGGCGGGCAGACGCACAACCCGCACGACCTCACGCGCGGACCGTCCGGTTCGAGCGGCGGCACCGGTGCAGCGATCGCGGCGGCGTTCGCGCAGTTCGGGCTCGGCACCGACACCGGCGGCTCGGTGCGCGGCCCGTCCTCGGCCAACGGCATCGCCGGCCTCAAGCCGACGCGCGGCCTGATGAGCCGCGACGGCATCGTGCCGCTGGCGCTGTCGTACGACACCGGCGGACCGATGGCGCGCAGCGTCTACGACGTCGCCGTCGCGCTCGGCGCGATGACCGGCGTCGATGCCGCCGACGCGGCGACCGCGCCGAGCGCCGCGCATTTCAAGACCGACTACACGCCGTACCTGAAGAAGGGTTCGCTCAAGGGGGCGCGCATCGGCATCGCGCGCGACTTCATGGGCCGCGACGCCGGTACCGACGCGGTGATGGAAAAGGCGATCGCCACGCTCAAGTCGCTCGGTGCGGTCGTCGTCGACCCGATCCAGTATCCCGAGTACATGCTGGTGTCGAAGCAGCCGAACTACAACCTGCTGGTCGCCTCCGAGTTCAAGGCGCAGCTCACCGAATACCTGCACACGCTCAAGCCCGGTTTTCCGCGCTCGTTCGACGAGATCGTCGCCAAGGCCAATGATCCGGCGACCCGATACCGCAGCCCGGAGAAGGCCTACGCGCTGAAATACACCGCCGCGCAGGCGCTCGACCTGAGCGACCCGCAGTACCTCGCGCTGAAGAACGAGGAGATGGTGGCGATCAAGGCCGGCATCGACGCGCTGTTCAGCAAGCACAAGCTCGACGCGATCGTCTATCCGACCTCGCCGACGCCGGCGACGCCGATCGTGCCGGACCCGGACAAGCCGGCCGACCCGCGCGCCGCCAGCGGCTCGGCGACCAGCTTCGCCAACCAGACCGGCTATCCGGATCTGATCGTGCCGGCCGGCATGAGCGCCGGGGGCCTGCCGGTGACGATCTCGTTCTTCGGTCCGGCCTGGAGCGAGCCGAAGCTGCTCGGCTACGGCTACGACTTCGAGCAGGCCACGCACGCGATCCGTCTGCCGAAGAACACGCCGGCGCTGGCCGGCGACCGCATCCACTACTGAGGCGCCGCGCATGAACGCTCACCGCAAACCGAAACCGGCGCGCAAGTCCTTCATCGGCGCGCTGGCGCTGACGGCGCTGGCGCTCGGCGCCGCGCGCAACGCGCAGGCCGCGACCTTCCAGCTCGAAACCGCCGGCGTGCAGGAGATCCAGGCCGCCGTCGATGCCGGCGCACTGAGCTACGAAAAACTGGTGCAGCTGTATCTGGCGCGCATCGCCGCATACGACAAGAAGGGGCCGGGCCTCAACGCCGTCATCACCCTCAACGCGAAGGCGCTGGAAACGGCGCGCGCACTCGACGCCGAGCGCAAGACCAAGGGCCTGCGCTCGCCGCTGATGGGCATTCCGGTGCTGGCCAAGGACAACTACGACACCGCCGACATGCCGACCAGCGGCGGCGACTTCCTGCTCGCCGAGTCGCTGCCGTACGCCGACGCACCGACCATCAAGCAGCTGCGCGACGCCGGCGCGATCATCCTCGCCAAGGTCAACATGGACGAGTTCGCGCACGGCGGCGTCGGCTTCTCGTCGCGCCTCGGCCAGACGCGCAATCCGCACGATCCGCGCCGCATCCCGAACGGCTCCAGCGGCGGCACCGGCGCCGGCCTGGCCGCGTGGTTCGCGCCGCTCGGTCTGGGCTCGGATACCGGCGGCTCGATTCGCGGCCCCTCGTTCGCCAACGGTGTGGTCGGTATCAAGCCGACCAACGGCCTGGTCTCGCGTACCGGCATCATGCCCTGCGTGCTGAGCTTCGACACCGGCGGGCCGATGGCGCGCACGGTCTACGACGCGGCGCTGGCGCTCGGCTTCCTGACCGGCGTCGATCCCAAGGACCCGCTGACCAGCACCAGCGCCGGGCTCTACTTCCGCGACTACACGCCGTTCCTGAAGAAGGACGCGCTCAAGGGCGCGCGCCTCGGCGTGATCCGCGACCTGTCGGGCACCGATGCGGAAGTCGACCGCGTGTTCAACGCCAGCCTCGAAGAGCTGAAGAAGCTCGGCGCGGTGATCGTCGACGATCTGCACTACCCGGAAATGGCGCTCGCGCGCACCGCGGTGTCGACGCCGATCCGCGACGAGGTCAAGGACAACTACGTCGCCTATCTCGGCACGCTGCGGCCGGGCTTTCCGAAAACCGTCACCGAGCTGGCCGATCTCGGTCTCAAGCTGACCAAGGCCCAGGGCGAGTTTCACCCGCACCCGAGCGTGTTCAAGCGCTTCAAGGCGCTCGGCGAGACGCCGCCGACCACCAGCCTGGCCTACACCTCGGCCAAGCAGTACGGCATGAAGGCGGTGCAGGGCGCCGTGCTCGGCCTGATCGAGCAGCACCAGCTCGACGCGCTCGTCTATCCGACGCGGCCGAAGCGGCCGGAGCTGATCGATCCGAAAACGCCGGAGATCGTCGATCGCCCGAAGGCGCCGTCGCTGACCAACATCGCCAACGTCACGCAGTTCCCGGACGTGATCGTGCCGGCCGGCGTCACCAGCGACCGCCTGCCGGTGACGATCTCGTTCTTCGGGCCGGCCTACAGCGAGCCGCGCCTGCTCGGCTACGCGTACAGCTACGAACAGGCGACGCGGCACCGCGTGTCGCCGGCGACCACGCCGGCGCTGCCGGGCGAGGTCTTCGAATACTGAGGCCGCGCCGCGCGGCGTAGGGGAGCGGCCGGCGGCGGCCGTCTTCGCAGTGAATGCCGGCGGGCCGGCACAGGGAGTCGCAATGCGCCATTCTCGTCTCGTAGCGGTCGCGCGCGCCGATCGCCGCGCCAGGGCGCTGGCCGGGTCGATGCTCGCCGTGCTGCTGCTCGCCGCGGCGCTGTGCGCGCCGCGGCCGGCCGCGGCGGGGCAGCTGCCGCGCGTCGAGGAAGCGACGATCGCCACGCTCCAGCAGGGCATCCTCGAACGCCGCTATACGGCGACCGACGTCGTGCACGCGTATCTGGCACGCATCAAGGCCTACAACGGTGCCTGCGTGCGCCAGCCGCAGGGCATTCTCGGGCCGGCGCAGACGATCGCGCAGGTCGGGCAGGTCAATGCGCTGATCACGCTCAACCTGCGCCCGGCGGCGCGTCAGCGCTGGGGCTTCGACGCGCGCAAGGCGCGCAGCCAGACCGACGCCCGCGACGACGATCCGGCGCTGCCGGACGCGCTCGAAGCCGCCGCCGCGCTCGATCGCGCCTTCGCCGCCAGCGGCAAGCTGGTCGGGCCGCTGCACGGCATTCCGGTGTCGATCAAGGATCAGTTCGACACTGCCGACCTGCGCACGACCTCGGGCGCCGACGCCGCCTACGCCAACGACCGCCCGCCGGCGGACGCGAGCTTCGTGAAGAAGCTGCGCGAGGCCGGCGCGATCATCCTCGCCAAGGCCAACATGGGCGAGTACGCGAGCGGCGACCGCAGCGCGTTCGGCGGCGTCAGCTGCAACCCCTACGACACCGAGCGCAGCCCGGGCCGTTCGAGCGGCGGCTCCGGCGCCTCGGTGGCCGCCAACCTGGTGATGTGCTCGATCGGCGAGGAGTCCGGTCCGTCGGTACGCAACCCGGCGAAGAACAACAACATCGTCGGTCTGGCGCCGACGCAGGAGTTGGTCAGCCGCGCCGGCATCGTGCCGGCCTCGTTCCTCAACGACCGCGTCGGGCCGATGTGCCGCACGGTCGGCGACGTCGCGCGCGTGCTCGACGTGATCGCCGGCTACGACCCGAAGGACGAGCTGACCGCCTTCAGCGTCGGCCGCCGGCCGGCGCAGCCGTACGCGGCGAGCAGCGCGCCGCAGCGCCTCGGCGGCCTGCGCATCGGCGTGCTGCGCGAGTACATGGACAAGTCGCTGTTCACCGTCGCCGACGCGCAGAGCATCGACATCGTCGAGCGCGGCATCGGCGAACTGAAGAAGCTCGGCGCCACCGTCGTCGATCCGGGCCCGGGCGGCGCGCTGTTCCAGTCCTGCGCGGCGCGCTACACGCCGTCGGCCTTCAACTCCGCGTTCATCCGCCAGTACCCGCAGCGGTTCCCGTTCGGCGAGGACGGCCGCCCGGCGGGCGATCACTTGCCGCTGCTGGTCGCGATGGCCGCCGACCCGACGCTGTTTCCGCACGACGCGAACGCGCCGACGATGCGCGGCATCGGCGGCGAGCGCGCGCCGGGCGAAGCGCGCTACGTGCTCGATCGCTACCTGCAGCAGCGCGGCGACGCCAACATCAAAAGCACCGCCGACCTGATCGCCCGCTCGAAGTTCTACAGCGACGTGCGCGAGGGCAGCGGTTACTCGGACAAGAAGAAGACGCTGCAAGGCAAGAACGCCGACCGCACGCTCGATCTCGCCGGGCGCATGCAGCTGCGCTTCGCGCTGCAGCAGATCGCGCTGCAGTGCATGGCGAGCCTCGAGCTCGACGCCGTGACCTATCCGACCGGCAATGTGCCGGCGCCGCGGCTCGGCGCGCCGACCGAACCGACCGTCAACGGCCGCTCGGCGCTGGCCTGGACGCTGCTCGGCGCCAACGGCTTTCCGGCGATATCGGTGCCGGCCGGCTTCACGACCGAGGTCTACGACCGCGTCGCCGACGCCAGGGCGGAAGGCGGCACGCGCCTGGTCGGGCCGCTCGCCGCGAGCCTGCCGGTCAACATCGACTTTCTCGCGCGTCCGTTCGACGAGCCGACGCTGCTGCGTATCGCCGGCGCCTATGAAGCGGCGACACACGCGCGCCGCGCGCCGGCCGGTTTCGGACCGTTGCGCGAATAGCGTCTTTCTTTACTCCTGCCCGGATCTTTGTCGATGAATGCTGCCTCGCCGCTGTCCCGTTTCGCGCCGATCGCCTCGCTGCTCGGCAGCGCCGTGCTCGGTCTCGCCGCGGTTCTGCCGCTGCCGGTCTGGGGGCTCGACATCACGCGCGCGACGATCGCCGAAGTCGGCGCGGCGATGCGCGAGGACGCGCTGAGTTCGGAAGCGCTCACGCAGGCCTATCTGGCGCGCATCCAGGCCTACGACAAGCAGGGTCCGAACATCAACGCCGTCATCACGCTCAATCCGAAGGCGCTCGAACAGGCACGCGCGCTCGATGCCGAACGCCGCGCCGGCAAGCTGCGCGGTCCGCTGCACGGCATTCCGATTCTGCTCAAGGACAATTTCGACACCCGCGACCTGCCGACGTCCGGCGGCTCGCAGATGCTGAAGGACTCGCTGCCGTATGACGACGCCTTCGTGGTGAAGAAGCTGCGCGAGGCCGGCGTGGTGATCGTCGCCAAGGTCAATCTGCACGAGTTCGCCTACGGCGGCGGTGCACCGAACGGCTACAGCTCGCTCGGCGGGCAGACCCACAACCCGCACGACATCGCGCGCGGGCCGTCCGGTTCGAGCGGCGGCACCGGCGCCGGCATCGCCGCGGCTTTCGCGCAGTTCGGGCTCGGCAGCGACACCGCCGGTTCGATCCGCAATCCCTCGTCGGCCAACGGCATCGTCGGCATCAAGCCGACGCGCGGCCTGCTCAGCCGCGACGGCATCATTCCGCTGGCGCTGTCGTTCGACACCGGCGGCCCGATGTGCCGCAGCGTCGCCGACTGCGCGCTTGCGCTCGGCGCGATGACCGGCGTCGACAAGGCCGATCCGGCGACGGCGGCGAGCGCCGGCCGCTTCGAAACCGATTACACGAAGTTCCTCAAGCCGGGCGCGCTCAAGGGCGCGCGCATCGGCGTGATGCGCGACTTCTTCGGGCAGAGCGCGAAGACCGATTTCGTGATGGAACAGGCCATCGTCAAGCTGCAGGCGCTCGGTGCGACGATCGTCGACCCGGTCAGGCTGCCGGACTTCCTCGTCGCCGGCATCGGGCCGATGCATCGCATGATGATCGACATCGAGTTCAAGGCGCAGATCGCCGATTACCTGAAGACGCTGCGCCCCGGTTTTCCGCGCACGCTCGACGAGCTGGTGGCGAAGGCCCGCGATCCCAGGCTCGGCTACAGCAGCCCGTGGAAGCGCGACAGCATGGCCAAGATGGACAAGGCGGCGCCGATCGACGATCCGATCTATCTCGCCGCCAAGAACCAGGGCCTGGCGCTGACGACGGCGGTGATCGACGGCCTGTTCGCCGAGCACAAGCTCGACGCGATGATCTACCCGAGCGTGACGCGTCCGGCCGCCGAGATCGGCGAGGACCGCGCCGCCGGCGGCGGCCGCGGCGGCATGGGGCCGGCCGCGCTCGCCAACGAGACCGGCTATCCGGACGTGATCGTGCCGGCCGGCATGACGCCGGACGGTCTGCCGGTGACGCTGTCGTTCTTCGGCCGCGCCTGGCGCGAGGGCCAGCTGCTCGGCTACGCCTACGACTTCGAGCAGGCCACGCACGCCATCGCGCTGCCGAAGTACACGCCGTCGCTGCCGACGGACGTGGTCGGACACTGAGCGTGACGATGGACGCGCCGCTCGCCGATTCGCGACGCCGTTTCCTCGCGGCCTGCGCGGCGGCGGGTCTGTCCGGCACGCTGCTGCCCGGCGTGCTGTGGGCGCAGATCGCCGCGCAGGGCACGGCGCAGGTCGACGCGGCGATGATCCGCGCCGCCGCGCAGCTCGCCGGCCTGTCGTTCGGCGACGACGAGATCGAGGCACTGCTCGCGCCGGTGAACCGCAGCCTGGCGCAGATGCGCCGCATCCGCGCCGCCAAGATCCCGAACGACGTCGCGCCGCCGTTCTACTTCAGTCCGCTGACGCCGGGCATGGCGGTCGATCGCCGTGCGCTCGCGCCGCGCTTCAGTGCGCCCGGCCGCGTCGAGCGCCCGGCCGATCTGGAGACGCTCGCGTACTGGCCGCTGCTGCGTCTGGCGGCGCTGCTCCGCAGCCGCCAGGTCACCTCGCTGGAACTGACGCAGATGTATCTGGCGCGCCTGCGCCGCCACAACGAGCGGCTCAATTGCGTGGTGACGATGCTCGACGAGCTGGCGCTCGCGCAGGCGCGCCAGGCCGACGCCGAGATCGCCACCGGCCGCGACCGCGGACCGCTGCACGGCGTGCCCTGGGGCTGCAAGGACATCATCGCGGTGCGCGGCATCCGCACGACCTGGGGCTCGGGCGCGTACAAGGACCAGGTGTTCGACTACGACGCTTCCGTCGTCGAGATCCTGCGCGAGGCCGGCGCCGTGCTGCTCGCCAAGCTCAGCACCGGCGAGCTGGCCGGCGGCGACCAGTGGTGGGGCGGGCAGACCCGCAACCCGTGGAAGCTCGACGAGGGCGCGAGCGGCTCGTCGGCCGGCCCCGGCGCCGCGACCGCGGCCGGCTGCGTGCCGTTCGCGATCGGCACCGAAACCAGCGGCTCGATCCTGAGCCCGTCGGCGCGCTGCGGCGTCACCGGCCTGCGGCCGACCTTCGGCCGCGTCAGCCGCTACGGGGTAATGGCGCTGAGCTGGACCCAGGACCGCCTCGGGCCGATGTGCCGCAGCGCCGAGGACTGCGCCGTCGTGCTGCACGCGATCGCCGTCCAGGACGGCCGCGACCTGTCGGTCGGCGACATTCCGTTCAACTGGGACGCGGGCTCCGACTGGCGTGAGCTGAAGGTCGGCTATCTGCCGCAGGCCTTCGCCGACGCCGATCGCGATGCCGACTGGAAGCGCAACGAGCAGGCCACGCTCGCGCAGCTGCGCGCGATGGGCGTGAAGCTGGTGCCGCTGCGGCTGCCGGACTTCGACACCGAAACCCTGCAGCTCAGCGTCGAGGCCGCGGTGTTCTTCGACGAGCTGCTGCGCTCCGGCCGCTACCGGCAGATGACCAGCACGGCGCGCGCCGAGCGCTTCCGCGCCAGCCGGCTGATTCCCGCCGTCGACTATCTGCAGTCGCAGCGCCTGCGCGCGATGATGATGCGCGAGCTGGCCGCCGCCACCGCCGGCGTCGATGTCTATCTGGCGCCTTCCACGCTCGGCGCCCCGCGTCCGTCCGGCAGCGCCGCTGCCGCGCCGCCGTCCGCCAGCCAGCGCCATTCGCAGATGGCGAACCTGGCGTGCTATCCGGGCCTCGCGCTGCCGAACGGCTGGGCCGCCAGCGGCGCGCCGACCAGCGTGCTGTTCATGGCGCCGCCGTATGCCGAGGCGCGCCTGCTGGCGCTGGCCAAGGCCTATCAGGACGCCACCGGTTTCCATCTCCGCCAGCCGCCGGCATTCGCCGTCGCCTGAGTTTCACGACCTCACTTCCGGATCGCGCCGTCATGACTGTCACGCGTTTGCGTCTGCCGCTGGCCCGCCTGCTGTTCGTCCTGCTGCTGCTGCCGCTGCCGCTGCCGGCGGCGTACGCGGCGCCGCTGAACATCGAAACGGCGACCGTCGCCGAACTCGAAGCGGCGATGGCCAAAGGCTCGATCACGTCGGAGCAACTGGTGCGCGCGTATCAGGCGCGCATCGCGGCCTACGACCAGCAGGGGCCGACGATCAACACCGTCATCAGCGCCAACTCGCGTGCGCTCGACGAAGCCCGCCAGCTCGATCGCGAGCGCCGCGTCGGCACGGTGCGCGGTCCGCTGCACGGCATCCCGATCGTGCTCAAGGACAATTTCGACACTTTCGATCTGCCGACCACGGCCGGCTCCTCGCTGCTCGCCGGCAGCCTGCCGCCGGACGACGCGTTCGTGGTCAGGAAGCTGCGCGCGGCCGGCGCGATCATCCTCGCCAAGGTCAACCTGTCCGAGTTCGCGGCCGGCGGCGGCAGCGTCGGCGGCGCCAGGGACCCGGCCGTGCTCAAGGCCGGACGGGTGCCGAACGGCTACAGCTCGATGGGCGGGCAGACGCGCAATCCGCATGCGCTCGACTACGGTCCGTCCGGATCGAGTGGCGGCACCGGCGCCGCGATCGCCGCGGCCTTCGCGCAGTTCGGCCTGGGCAGCGACACGCGCAGCTCGGTGCGCGGGCCTTCGTCGGTCAACGGTATCGTCGGTCTGAAGCCGAGCAACGGCCTGCTGTCGCGCGACGGCATCGTGCCGCTGGCGCTGTCGCTCGACACCGCCGGGCCGATGGCGCGCAGCGTCGCCGACATCGCCGTGGCGCTGAACGTGATGGCCGGCGTCGATCCGGCCGACGCCATGACGCAGCGCGCCGAGGGCCACGTCGAGAAGGATTACCGCGCGTTTCTGAAGCGGGGCGCGCTGCGTGGCGCGCGCATCGGCATCGCGCGCGACTTCGGCGGCCAGGACGCGGCGGTCGACGCGGTCTTCGAGCGGGCCGTCGCCAGCCTCAAGGCGCTGGGCGCGACGACGCTGGACTTCCGCTATCCGAGCTTCCTGCTGGCGGCCAAGGACGACATCTACTTCACGATCACGCAGTCCGAATTCAAGGCGCAGATCGCCGATTACCTGAAGACCACGGCGCCGCAGTATCCGAAGACGCTCGACGATCTGGTGCGCCTCGCCAACGATCCGAAGACCGGCTACCCGAGCCCGGAGAAGGCTTACGGCTTCAAGTACACCGCCGCGGTCGCGCTCGATCTCGACGACCCGGTCTATCTCACCGCGCGCGATCAGGGCATGGCGCTGGTGAAAGCGACCGTCGATGCGATGCTGCAGAAGTACGGCCTCGACGCGATCGTCTACCTCAGCGTCGCCACCGCGGCCACGCCGATCGCACCGCCGGCCGATCCGCAGCCGGGCAAGCCGGGCGCGTCGGCTTTCGATATCTCCAATCTGTCCGGCTATCCGGATCTGGTCGTGCCGGCCGGCATGACGCCGGCGGGTCTGCCGGTGTCGATCTCGATCCTCGGCCCGGCGTTCAGCGAAGGCCGGCTGCTCGGCTACGGCTACGACTTCGAGCAGGCCACGCACGCGCGGCGTCTGCCGAAGTACACGCCGGCGCTGGCGACGGACACGCTGCGGTGAATGTGCGCCACACGCGGCGACGCATCGCGCTCGGCGTCGCGGCGCTGTGGTCGGCCGGCGCCTGGGCCGCGCTCGATCTCGACACGGCGACGGTCGCCGAGGTCGAGGCCGCGTTCGCCGACGGCTCGCTGACGTCCGAGCAGCTGCTGCGCGCGTACCTGGCGCGCATCGACGCCTACGACCAGCGCGGGCCGACGATCAACGCCGTCATCGCCCTCAATCCGAAGGCGCTCGACGAAGCGCGCCAGCGCGACGCCGAACGCCACGCCGGCCAGATCCGCGGTCCGCTGCACGGCATTCCGATCGTGCTCAAGGACAACTTCGACACCTTCGATCTGCCAACCACGGCCGGTTCGCAGCTGTTGGCCGGCAGCGTGCCGCCGGACGATGCCTTCGTCGTGAAGAAGCTGCGCGACGCCGGCGCGATCATCGTCGCCAAGCTCAATCTGCACGAATTCGCGGCCGGCGGCGGCGTCGGCGGTTCGGTCGATCCGGCCGACTACCGGGCGGCGGCGATCCCCAACGGCTACAGCTCGATGGGCGGGCAGACGCGCAACCCGCACGAGCTGAACCACGGCCCGGCCGGTTCCAGCACCGGCACGGCGGCGGCGATCGCCGCCGGTTTTGCGCAGTTCGGCCTCGGCAGCGACACGACGAGCTCGGTGCGCGGCCCGGCCTCGGCGACCGGCATCGTCGGCTTCAAGCCGAGCAACGGCCTGCTGTCGCGCGACGGCATCGTGCCGCTGGCGCTGTCGCTCGACACCGCCGGGCCGATGGCGCGCAGCGTCGCCGACATCGCCGTGGCGCTGAACGTGATGGCCGGCGTCGATGCGGCGGACCCGATGACGCGCCGCGCCGAAGGTCGCATCGAGCGCGACTACACGGCCTTCCTCCAGCGCGGCGCGCTGCGCGGCAAGCGCATCGGCATCGCCCGCGACTTCGGCGGCGTCAACGCCGGCGTCGACCGCGTCTTCGAGCAGGCCGTCGCCACGCTGCGCGCGCTCGGCGCGACGACCGTCGACTTCCGTTACCCCGCGTACCTCGTCGATCTGCACAACGAGCTGGCCTCGACTATCTGCGCCGCCGAGTTCAAGGCGCAGATCGCCGACTACCTGCAGAGCACCGCGCCGCAGTATCCGAAGACGCTCGCCGAACTCGCACGCCGCGCCAAGGATCCGGCCACGCATTACCGCAGCCCGCAGAAGGCCTACGGACTGCAGTACACCGAAACGCACGCGCCGGCGATCGACGATCCGGCGTATCGGGCCGCGAAGAACGAGGGCATGGCACTGGTGCGCGGCGCGGTCGATGCGGTGCTGAACCACAACCGGCTCGACGCCATCGTCTACCTCAGTTCGCCGAACGCCGCGCCGCCGATCGCGCCGCCGGCGCAGCCGGGTCCGCCGCGTCCGACCGCGTCGGCGTACAACATCGCCAACCTGGCCGGCTACCCCGATCTGGTCGTGCCGGCCGGCATGACGCCGGACGGCCTGCCGGTGACGGTCTCCTTCCTCGGTCCCGCATTCAGCGACGGCGCGCTGCTCGGCTACGGCTACGACTTCGAGCAGGCCACGCACGCGCGGCGTCTGCCGAAGCACACGCCGGCGCTGGCCAGCGATCGCGTCGGCCGCTGAGCGCGCGCCGCCGCCGAGCCCGCGTCTTGGGCGCGGCGCGGCCGCCGGTCGCCGGCGATGCCGCTCGCGGCCTTGCGCTCACCGCGCGGCCGAGGCGGCCGACGTGCTTCAAGACGGATGCGAACCGGCAGGCCGCGCTGGCGCGGCGCCCGCACCGTCGCGCCGGAAGCGGCACGGTGCGGCGCGTCAGCAAAGCTCTGCGTAAGCGCGCCCATCGTCATCGCGAGGCGTCGCCGGCGGCGTCCCTGATTCGCCACGACCGCCGCGCGGCCTCGCGACGACGGCTTTTTCAGACCGGCCTCAACGCAGCGGCCCGAAGGCCGGCGGCGGCGCGCGGTGGTGCGTCGCCGTTTCGTAGGCGGTGCCGATCTTGATCAGCGTCGGTTCCTCGCCCTGACCGGCGAAGAACGTGATGGCGATCGGCATCGGGTGCGCGAGCCGGGTTTTCGGGGTGTTCGGCGCGAGCACCGGCACGTAATCGGTCGCGTCCGGGTTGAGCGCGTACTGCGGCTCGTAGATGACGTCGGTGAAGCCGGCCGGCACCACCACGCGCGGAATCTGGAAGAACGGCGTGATGCCGTCGAGGCTGATGGCACCGACGTTGGGGCCGAGGATCTTCGGCGTCGGCACGGTGTTCTCGGGGTGCACGAAGGCGTCGATGCCGTTCTCGTGCATGACCTTGAGCAGCGCCAGGCGGGCGATGTAGCTGCGCGCCAGGCGCTCGGCCTTGCCGGCCTGCTCGTGGTCCTTGAAGGCGATCCAGTTCTCGGCGCCGGCGCGCGACTTGTCCTCGCGGAACTTGGCGTGGGCGACCCAGTCGGCCCAGGTCTTGATGCGCGCGTCGCCGCGCGCGGCGAGGTAGCGGTTGATGTCGAACGCGAAGTCGGCGCACAGCGTCGAGACGCAGGGCGTGGCGGCGAAGCCGGCGAAGTTGGTGATGTCGACGGCGGCGGTCAGCGGCGCCTCGTGGCGGCTGAGCTTGAGCAGGTAGTCGGCCGAGGTGACGTCCCAGCCGGGCACCGCGAAGTAGAGCTTTCCGCTCGGGTCGCGGCGCGAGAACAGTTCCGGCATCAGGTTCGGCAGCAGCTCGGCGAGCGCGTCGGAGAAGCTGTAGCGCAGGTTGGCGACGTCCGGATCGTCCGGATAGCCCGGCGGCGTCGTCTCGACCAGTTCGGCGCCGAGGCGGTCGCGCAGCACGGTCTTGATCTCGCTGTCGATCTGCGCGGAGATCGCCTCGTGGTTGCGCGTCTTTTTCACCATGTGCTCGCGCAGGATGGCGATGCGCAGGCCGGCCAGCGGCCTGCCGCTCTTTTTCAGCGCGGCGGCGTCGACGATGAAGCTGGCGTAGGGCTGCGCCGGGATCAGCGCGGCGGGCACGGCGGCGAAGGGATCGCGGATGTCGTCGTAGCGGCCGGTCTGCGGGTCCTTGAGCGCATCGAGCACGTGTGCGGCGTCGGCCAGCGTGCGCGCGTGGATGCCGGCGCGGTCGTTGAACCACTGGTAGCCGATGCCGCCGTTGTCCGGAATGATGCCCTTGGTCGTCAGCAGCATGGCGATGCCGCTGCGCGAAGCCGGTCCCTGGCACGAGGCGCCGGACTGTTCGCAGATGCCGATCATCGCCAGATTGGCGGAGATCGCCGGGCCGGAGCCGCTGCTGCTGCCGCGCGGCACGCGCGTGGTGTCGTAGGGGTTGCACGGCTGGCCGGCCCAGGCGCCCATGCCCTGGCCACCGGCCACGAGATTGGTCTTCGCTTTGGCCGCGCCGCCGGCCGGGTTGCCGGGGCCGCCGTTGAATTCGTGCGCGACCGACTTGGCGTAGATGATCGCGCCCTGCGCGCGCAGGCGCGCGACCAGCGTCGCGTCGCCGGGCGGCGCGTCCATCGCGAAGGCCACGTCGTTGTTCGCCGTGGTGCGCATGTCCCTGGTGTCGTACGGGTCCTTGATCGCGGTGACGACGCAGTACATCGGCAGCGCCGCGAGGTCCGGCTTGCGGCCGTACTGGGCGTCGAGCGCGGCGGCGGTTTCGAGCGCGTCCGGTTGCTGGCGGAAGTGCTCGCAGACCGCCGGCGCGCCGGCCGGCAGCGGCGTGCCGGGCGGCGCGTCGAAGGCGCCCTTGCAGGTCACGGAGCGCTCGCCGCGGATGTTGAGCGTCTCCAGCGCGTTGATCTGTCCGGCGTCGGGCAGACCGATGCGCATGCCCATCTGCGCCATGACCGACGGATCGGAAACGGTCGCCTCCATGCGCCCGTAGTCGAGCGGCAGGCCGCGGTAGCGTTCGAGATCCGGCAGCACCGTCGAGGCTTTCACGGTGCGGGTCGGAAACACCAGCGGCTTGCCGGCGCGCACGTAGCCCCGGGCCGGGGCGATGTCGCGGCCGTCCGCGGTGACGAGCGCGGTGCAGACGCCGTTGTAGGCGCGGGCGCGGTCGATATAGGCCTGCACGACTTCGCGGCAGGTGGTCGCGCCCGACTGGATCGCGGCGTGCACGCTGTCGACGGTCGCTTCCTCGATGTGGAATTTTTCCGCCGCGCCGGCCGGCGCGGCGAGGGCGGCGGCGAGCAGCGCGCCGCAGCGAAGACGATGCACAAGGGGCAGGCGGTCGATCACGGCAGTCTCGCAAGCTCGCGCGGTGGCGATGAGGAATAGAAGGGAAAGGCGGTGTCGGGTGAAAACGTGCGTTCGTGCACGGCGCGCGGCCCCGCGCCGTCGGTGCGGCGGCGCGGGGCCTGCGGCGGCGCTTACGGCTCGCCCTTGAGCGGACCGAAGTCCGGCGGCGGCCGGCGATGGCGGGTGGCCGCCTCGTACGCGGAGGCGACCTTGATGACGGTGGCCTCGTCGCCCGGCGCGGCCCAGAAGCCGACGTTGAACGGCAGCGGACTGCCCGGCTTCGCGGGCGCGCTGCCGAACGCGGTGTCGTACTTCCTGCCGTCCTTGCCGAGCACGAACCTGGGGTCGTAGACCGTGTCGATGAAGCCGCCCGGCACGAACACTTCGGGCAGGCCGAGCGTCGCGCCGTAGCCGAACGAGCGGCGCTCCGGCTCGCCCGGGCCGCCGAGCTGCTGGGCGATCACCGTCGACGAGGGATTGACGAAGACGTCGATCCGGTTCTGCTCCATCACCTTCATCACCGCCATGCGCACCGTGTCGCGGCGCTTCATCGTGTAGGTGATGGCGTCGGTGCGGATGTCGATCGCCTTGTTCTCCCAGTTCTTCGCCGCCGCGCGCTTGGCGTCGCTGAAGTACTTGGCGTTGGCGTTGAGCGTCTGCCAGTCGTGAACCCTGGCGTCGCCGCGCGCGAGCAGGTACTGCGCGAACTGGAACGAGAAGGTGTAGCCGCTGACCGCGTCCGGATGCTCCGGCGGGTTGCCGATGATGCGCAGAAGATTGAGGTTCGCCGGCCACGGCGCCTTGTGCAGCGAGGCGGCGACGAGGTATTCGCGGCTCGTCACGTCCCAGCCCGGCACCGCGAACTCCGGCGTGCCGTCGGCTTTCTTCCACGACAGCACTTCGGGCATGTGGAAGGGAATCACCTCGGCCAGCGCGTCCTCGAAGCCGAAGGCCATGTTCGGCAGCGACGGATCGTCCGGGTATTCGGGGTCGACGGCCTCGATCAGCTCGGCGCCGAGCGCCTGCAGCACCTTCAGCTGGGCGTTGACGCCGTCGCTGACCGGCGCCGCGCTCGGCGTCTTCTTGCGCATGAATTCGCGGACCACGCCGATGCGCACGCCGGCGAGCGGCTTGCCGCTGCCCGGCCGGCTCAGCGCGCCGACGTAGGGCGTGTCCGCGGCCGTCATGTGCGTGATCGCGGTGTACGGATCGGCGGGATCGAAGTAGCGGCCGGTTTTCTGGTCGCGGAAGGCGTCGAGGATGGTCACTGCGTCCTTGACCGTGCGGCAGAGGATGCCCGGGCGGTCCTGGTACGGATTGGCGCCGATGCCGCCGGCGTAGGAGATCGTGCCCTTGGTCGGCACCAGGTTGACGACGCCGTTGAGGTTGGCCGGGTTGCGGCAGGAGCCGCCGGTCGTCTCGCAGATCGAGCAGACCACGAGATTGGCGGCGACCGAGGCGCCCGAGCCGCCGCTGGAGCCGCCGGTCTCGCGCGTGGTGTCGTACGGATTGCAGACCGTGCCACCCCAGGTCTCGCGCGCGCCGCCGGTGCCGATATACGGCCGCTCGACCTTGGCGTCGCCGCCCGGATCGCCGCTGCCGCCGTTGTACTCGGAGTTGTGCGCCTGCGCGTAGATGATCGCGCCGGCGGCGCGCATGCGCGCGGTCAGCGTCGAGTCGGCCGGCGCCGCGTCCATCGCGTAGGCGACGTCGCCGCCGCCGGTCGAGCGCATGTCCTTGGCGTTGTAGACGGCCTTGAACGACATCGGCACGCAGTACAGCGGCATGGCCTGGAGATCCGGATTGCGGCCGTACTGGGCGTCGAGCGCGGCGGCGGTTTCGAGCGCGTCCGGCTGCTGGCGGAAGTCCTCGCAGACGGACGGGGCGCCGGCCGGCAGCGGCTTGCCCGGCGGCGCGTCGAACTTGCCCTTGCAGGTCACCGAGCGCTCACCGCGCAGGTTCAGCGTTTCCAGCGCGTTGACCTGGCGCGCGTGCGGGATGCCGACGACCATGCCGTACTGCTGGTAGACGCCGGGGTCGGACTGCGTGGGCTCCATGCGCCCGTAGTCGGGCGTCGCGCCGCTGTACTGGCCGAAGTCCGGCAGCAGTTCCCGGATCGAAACGGTTTGCGTCGGGAACTTCAGCGGCAGGCCGGCGCGGGTCGTGCCTTTCACCGCCGGCGCCTTCCTGCCGTCCGGCGTCACCAGCGCCGTGCACATGCCGTTGTAGGCGCGGGCGCGGGCCACGTAGGCCTCGACGATCTGCCGGCAGCTCACCGCGCCGGACTGAATGCCGCGGTGGATGTCCGCGATCGTGGTTTCTTCCAGATGGAAAGGCTCGGCGGCCTGTGCGGCCGAGCCCAGCACGCCCAGCGCGACGGCCAGCATCAGCCGGCGCCCCCTGTTCTGCATCGACATGTTCCGTCTCCCCGACGATGGCCCGAAGCGGGCGGTTTGCGGGCGAGGGGCAGGGCCGCGCCGAGAGTGCCGGCGGCCCTGCGTTTCTTCGCCTGCGTCGAGCATTGAGACGGCGCCGCTCCGCCGGCCCCTACCGGCGGCGCGGCGCTTCAGGGCATGCGGATCGCCGGCGTCAGCCGCGGCGGCCGGCGCTGCTGCGAGGCCTGCTCGTAGGCGTAGGCGTAGCCGAGCAGCGCGCCTTCCTCGTACGGACGGCCGAGAAAGCCGATGCCGGTCGGCAGGCCGGCGCGGCCGAAGCCCATCGGCACGACGATCGACGGAAGCCCGACCGCGCCGTAGCCGGCCAGCGTCGCCGGTTCCGGTTTGCCGGCGGCGACGAAATCCGGATCGTCGATCCGATAGACCGGATTGCGGATCGGCGGCGCGAAGCTGGCGTGGTAGGGGAACACCAGCGCGTCGACGCCGTAGCGCGCGAACAGCGCGAGCTTGTCGGCGCTCGCCTGCGGCAGGGTCTTGTCGATCAGCTGCCGGTACGCCGGATCGTCGGTCGAGGTTTTCAGCGAGTCCTTGAGCAGGCGCATCACGCTCGCCTCGACCGGCAGCGGCGATCGGGCGACGACCGTCTCGTAGCGTTCGACGAAGGCGGCGACGGTCTTCGGCACCTGCGGGCCGAGCGTTGCCAGGTAGCGTTCCCAGTCGGCCCGGAAGCGGTAGTCGGCGACGCGGCGGATCGCGCGGTTGCCGTCGCCGACATAGGCGGCGACGAAGGCCGGATCGAGGTGGATGTCGACCGTCTGCGCGCCGAGCTTGCGCATCTGCGCGAGCGCCGCCTCGGCGAGGCGGTCGATCTCGGCATCGCTGCCGAAGAAGTCGCGGACCACGCCGAGCTTCTTGCCTTTCAGCGCCTGAGTGTCGAGGAAAGCGCTGTAGTCGACGCGACCGTCTTTCACCGCGTAGCGCCGGTCGACTTCGTCCCAGACCGGCGCGCTGGCCGGGTCGGCCGCGTCGCGGAACGCCAGCGTGCCGAGCATCACGGCGACGTCGCGCACCGTGCGCGCCATCGGCCCGGCGGTATCGAAATCGAGGTTCTTCGGCGCGATGCCGTCGCGGCTGATCAGGCCGGTGGTCGGACGCAGGCCGACCACGCCGTTGTACGCGGCCGGGCCGCGCACCGAGGTGCTGGTGTCGGTGCCGACGGCGAGCATCGCGAAGTTCGCCGCCAGCGCCGCGCCCGAGCCGCTGCTCGAACCGCCGGTATGGCGCCGCGCGTTGTACGGGTTCACCGCCTGGCCGGACACCGAGTTGTAGCTGCCGCCGGCGAATTCGCCCATCGCCGCCTTGCCGAGGATCACCGCGCCGGCCGCGCGCAGCGCGGCGGCGATGTGCGCATCGTCGGGCGGGATCGAATCCTTGAGGATCGCCGAGCCGTTGCTGGTCGGCAGGTCGCCGGTGTCGATGTTGTCCTTGAGCAGCACCGGAATGCCGTGCAGCGGCCCGCGCGAGCGGCCGGCGCGGCGCTCGGCGTCGAGCGCGGCGGCCTGATCGCGCGCCTTCGGGTTGACGGTGATGATCGCGTGCAGGCGGCCGTCATAGGCGGCGATGCGCGCCAGATACGCATCGACGAGCTGCTGCGAGCCGAGCGTGCCGGCGGCGAACGCGCGCTGCACGTCGGCGAGCGTGGCTTCTTCGAGCACGAACGCCGCGTCGCGCGGCGCCGACTCGGCGGCGGCCGGCAGCGGCGCGGCCAGCGCCAGTACGGCGGCCAGACGCAGGGCGGCGCGCACGCTCAGCGCTCCGCCGGTACGGGGCCGAACTCGGCCGGCGCGCGGCGGTGCCGCGTCGCCGCTTCGTAGGCCGCGGCGACCTTCAGCACCGCCGGCTCCTCGCCGGGGCCGGCCCAGAACGAGATGCCGATCGGCATCGGCATTTCCATCTGCGTCTTCTGCGTTTCGTTGGCGCGCGCTTCGTATTTGTCCTTGGCGTCGTTGAGCGCGTAGCGCGGCTCGTAGACGACGCGGTTGAAGCCGGCCGGCACGGTGATCTCCGGAATGCCGAGGTTGGCGCTGGTCGGGAAGCGTCCGACCGGCCGGTCGTTGAGCTGCGGCTGGCTGGCGTAGCCGATCAGCGCCGGCGGGATCGTCGTCGTCGGATTGACGAGGACGTCGAGGCGGTTCTGCTGCATGACCTTGAGCACGACCATGCGCATCACCTCGCGCATCTTGACGTTCTGCGTCGCGCCTTCGGAGAGGATGTCGACGGCCTTCTCCCAGTTCTTCATCGCCACGGTGCGGGCTTCGACGTAGTAGCTGGCGTTGGCGTTGAGGCTGGCCCAGTCGCGCACCTTGGCGTCGCCGCGCCGCATCAGGTAGCGGTAGAGGTCGAAGCCGAACGCGCGCGCCGGCGGGCCGACGTTGATGCTGCGCAGATTGAGCTTGTCGGACAGCGGCGCCTTGCCCTCGCCGGCGGCGACCATGTAGTCGCGCTTGCCGATGTCGTAGCCGGGCACGTCGAACAGGTAGTGGCCGTCCTTGTCCTTCTTCTGCAGGAACTCCGGCATGTGCAGCGGCAGGATCTCGGCGAGCGCCTGGGCGAAGCCGTAACGGAGATCGGCAATGCCCGGATCGTCGGGGTACAGCGGATCGCGCGACTCGAGCAGCTCGGCGCCGAGCCGGTCGCGCAGCACGGTCTTGATCTGCGCGTCGACCAGATCGCTCATCGCCACGTCGTTGGCGCTGTGCCGGACCATGTACTCGCGGACCACGCCGATGCGCAGGCCGGCCAGCGGCCTGCCGCCCGGCGCGGGATCGGCGGCGGCATAGCTCGCGTACGGGGTCTTCGAGATCAGGCCCGGCGGCAGCGCGGTGTAGAGGTCGCGCGGATCGAAGTAGCCGCGCTCGGGGTCCTTCAGCGCGTCGAGCACCAGCGCCGCGTCGCGCACGCTGCGGCACTGGATGCCGGCACGGTCGAGATAGGGGTCGGCGCCGATCGCGCCGCCGTACGGCATCAGACCCTTGGTGGTGACGAAGCCGACCACGCCGTTGCGCCAGGCCGGCTGGCGGCACGAGCCGCCGGTTTCCTCGCAGATCGAGCAGACGACCAGATTGGCGCCGACCGAGGCGGCCGAACCGGAGCTCGATCCGCCGGTCTCGCGCGCGGTGTCGTACGGGTTGCACGACGGGCCGCCCCAGGTGCTGCGCGCGCCGGCGCCGTACTGCGCCGAGCGGACCTTGGCCTCGCCGCCGGGATTGCCGGCGCCGGCGTTGTATTCGGCGAGATTGGCCTTGGCGTAGATGATCGCGCCCTTGGCGCGCAGTTCGGCGACGATCGTCGCGTCTTCCGGCGGCGCGTCCATCGCGTAGGCGACGTCGGCGCCGCCGGTGCTGCGCATGTCGCGCGTGTCGAAGACGTCCTTGAACGAAAACGGCACGCAGTACATCGGCATCTGCTGCAGGTCCGGATGGCGGCCGTACTTGGCGTCGAGCGCGGCGGCGGCTTCGAGCGCATCCGGCTGCTGACGGAACGCCTCGCAGGCCGGCGGCGCATCGGCCGGCAGCGGCGTGCCGGGCGCCGCGTCGAACGCGCCTTTGCAGGTGACGGAGCGTTCGCCGCGCAGATTCAGCGTCGACAGCGCGTTGACCTGACGCGCGTGCGCGATGCCGACCACCATGCCGTACTGCTGCACGACCGACGGATCGGACACCGTCGCCTGCAGGCGTCCGTATTCGATCGGCAGGCCCTTGTACTGCGAGAAGTCCGGCAGGACCTGTCCGACCGCGACGGTCCGGGTCGGGAACTGCAGCGGCAGGCCGGCGCGCACGGTGCCGGGCGCCGCCTCGACCGGCTGGCCGTCGGCCGTCACCAGACGCGTGCACATGCCGTTGTAGGCGCGCGCGCGGTCGACGTAGGCCTGCACGACGTCGTGGCAGCTCGTGGCGCCGTCGCGGATCGCCTGCTGGATGTCGGCGATCGACGCTTCCTCGACACGGAATCCGCCGGCCGTCGCCAGCGCCGGCAGCAGCGCGAAGGTCCAGGCCAGAAGACCGCGATGCCGTGCCCGCCGGTAGATGCCGCTCATCCGTTTGCTCCCGAGTCGTCGATCCAGAACCGCCGCCGCGCAGGCAGAGGCCGGCCCGCCGCACGACGGGCCTGTGCGTTCCGACGGCGCGCGCCGGCGATCCCCCACCCGGGGCCTGAACCGGCCGCGGCGGCGCAGCGCTGGTGCAGGTTTCGTGCCGGGTAGGGCGCCGGCCGTGCGCACCGTCCTTCAAATGCAGAGAGCCCCAGGGAGATCGCCGCATGAACAGTCCGGGCTATGCCGCTTCGCTGCCCGGCGCCAGCGCCGCTGCCGCCGCCGTGCCGGCGCATGCCGGCGCGCAGGCGAGCTGGATCCTCGGGCCGCGCCGCGATCTGCTGTTCATCGTCGCCGCCCCGCTGCTGGTCCTGGTGCTGGCGCTGGCGCTGTTCGGCTGGCGCGGCGCGGCGACGGCGACCTCGGTGATCCTGCTGACGCACGTGGTGATGACGGTCGCCCACCATCTGCCGACCTTCATTCGCGTCTATGGCGACGTCGAGCTGTTCCGCCGCCACAAATGGACCTTCGTGCTCGCGCCGCTGCTGCCGTTCGGCTTCGCGATGGCGGTGCTCACGTACATCAACCTCAAGGGCTACCCGGTCGAGAACATCCTGTACCTGTTCATCGTCCTGGCGCTCTGGGATCCGTGGCATTTCCTGATGCAGCACTACGGCTTCACGCGCATCTATGACCGCCACAGCGGTGCGCCGCCGCAGCTGGCGGCGCGCATGGATCTGCTGCTTTCGGCCTGCTGCTTCATCGCCATCATGCTGCTGTGCGGCGACTGGCTGCCGTCGATCCTCGAGGATCTCTACGTCACCGCCGACCTGCCGCTGCTGATGCTGATGCCGGCCGGGATGATCGCGACGATGGAGCATCTGGCGGTGGTCGCCGCCATCGCCGCCGGCGGCGCCTATGCGTTCTATCTGCTGCACGGCCTGCGTCGCGGCTGGCGCATCAGCGGCATCAAGCTGGCGCTGTACGCGAGCTTCTTCGCCGTGATGTACCTGGCCTACACGCCGAACGCGTGGATGCAGTCCTGGGCGCCGGGCTGGAGCTTCAAGGTCGGCTTCGCCGTGGTCGGCATCGTGCACATGACGCAGTACCTGGCGATCGTCTGGCACTACAACCGCAACCTCGCGCGGCACGAGGGCCGGGCGCGGCCGGGCCTGTTCGCGCGCCTGCATGCGCGCGGCGGCTGGTGGATCGGCGCCGCGTACGTCGCGCTGTGCCTGGCCTACGGCGCGCTGCTGTCCGGCCAGCACGACGCGCGCTGGCCGATGTCGGTGCTGCTGGCGCTGGGCTTCACGTCGACGCTGCTGCACTACTACTTCGATGGCTTCATCTGGAAGGTCCGCCATCAGCAGAACCGCGAGAACCTCGACATGCCGCAGGCGGCGAGCGGCGGCGAAGCCTCGTGGTGGTGCCACGGCAAGCCGCGCACGCCGTCGGCGGTGCTGCTGCGGCAGGCACTGTATTTCGGCGTGCCGATGCTGGTGCTGACGGTCGGCGCGATCGGCGTCTGGCAGCGGCCGAACGCCGGCTACGTAGGGTACATGCTGCAGGCGCACGTCCTGAACGAAGAGGGCCGCGTCGACGAGGCGGCTCGCCTCGCCGAGCAGGCGCTGGCGACGATGACGCGGCAGCTGCCGCTCGCCGAGCGTCTGGCGGAGCTGCAGCCGAGCGCCTCGCGCGACGCCGAGCTGGCGTTCCTGGTCCACGACCACGCGCGCTACGAGCGTCTGCTGCTGCCGACGCTCAGAGGGCAGGCGGTGAGTGTGGACGCGCGCCGGCAGTACCGCCTGGAGATCGAACGGGCGATCACCTGGCTGGAGCGTGCGCTGGCGCGGCCGGGCACGCCGGCGCATCCGGGCCGCGAGACGCTGAGCGCCGACGACGTGCGCCACGTGATCGAGGTGTGGCGTCGCGAGGCGGCGGCGATCGACAGCTGAGCCGAGGGGCACGGCGCCTGGCCGTGCGACATGAACGACATTGCGAACGACATGAAGATCCGTCTTGCGGTACTGCTGATCCTGATCGCGCCGGGCCTCGCCGTCGGCACTGCCGCCGCGGCCGCCGAGCCGCTGCCGCAGGTGCGCCTGTTCACGACCGGCGGCACGATCCAGAGCCGCGGCGCCGACCGCCAGACGCTGATGGAATACAACGCCGGCAAGGTCACGCCGCAGGAGCTGATCGACGATCTGCCGGAGCTCAAGGGCGTCGCCGATCTCAGCTACACCGAGATCGCCAACGTCGGCTCGCCGTCGATGAAGACACCGCTGCTGCTCAAGCTGGCCAGCGAGGTCAACGCCTGGCTGGCGCGGCCGGAGGCGGCCGGCGCGGTCGTCACGCACGGCACCGCGACGCTGGAGGAAACCGCGTACTTCCTCAATCTGGTCGTGCACTCCGACAAGCCGGTGGTGATGGTCGGTGCGATGCGGCCGTTCACCGCGGTCTCGCGCGACGGCCCGTTCAATCTCTACAACGCCGTGCGCGTCGCGGCGACGCCGGCGTCGAAGGGCAAGGGCGTGCTCATCATGCTCAACGACGAGATCAATGCCGCGCGCGACACGACCAAGAGCAACACCTATCGCGTCGAGACCTTCGTCGCGCGCGACCTCGGGCCGATGGGCTTCGCCGATTCCGACCGCGTCGTCTACTACCGCAAGCCGCTGTATCGGCACACCGCCCGCTCCGAGTTCGATGTCTCCGCGCTGAGCGATCTGCCGCGCGTCGACATCAGCTATACCTACCAGGACGCCGACGGCGTCGAGGTCGACGCGTTCACCGCCGCCGGCGCCAAGGGCATCGTGCTGACCGGCGGCGCCGGCGATGCGCTGAAGCGCGCGCAGGACCAGGGCGTGGTCATCGTCATGAGCGACCGCAAGGGCGCCGGCCGCGTGATGACGAGTGCGCGCGTCGCCGCGCGCGGCATCGTCACCGCCGACAACCTGCCGCCGCACAAGGCCCGCATCCTCCTGCGCCTGGCGCTGACCAGGACCACGGATCCGGCCGAGATCCAGCGCATGTTCAACGAATACTGAGAAGGCGGACGAGAGCCCCATGACCCTACGCAAGAGCGTGCTGTGCCTGCTGCTCGCGGTGCCGCTGTGCGGCGCTGCGCAGGCCCAGGAAATTCCCCGGTACGCGCCGCCGCCGCCGCTGCCGGCCGACACCGCGGCGCTGCCGACGGTGGTGCTGATGTCGTACGGCGGCACCATCGCCAGCCGCGGCCAGCCGCGGCTCAACATCACCAACTACGGCGGCAAGGAGAACAAGCGCGTCGATCCGCAGGACTGGCTCGACGATCTGCCGGAGCTGCGCGGCATCGCCAACATCGTGCTCGACGACGCGCGCGGTCCGGCCGACGCGCCGTCGGCGGTCTACGCCGATCAGGTGCGCATCGCCAGGCGCATGAACGAGCTGGTCCAAGACCCGAAGGTGCAGGGCATCGTGCTGACGCACGGCACCAACTCGATGGCCGAGACGGCGTACTACCTGAACCTCGTCGTCAAGACCGACAAGCCGATCGTGCTGGTCGGCTCGCAGCGGCCGTGGACCGGCCTGTCCGGCGACGGCCCGCGCAATCTCTACGACGCGGTCCGCGTCGCGGCCTCGAAGCAGGCCTGGGGCAAGGGCGTGCTGCACTGCATGGACCAGTTCATCAACACGGCGCGCGACGTCACCAAGACCAAGGCGTATCGCGTGCAGACCTTCCAGGGCATCGACGTCGGCGCGATCGGCTTCGCCGATCCGGACCAGGTCGTGTTCTACCGCGAGCCGGTGCGCCGCCACACGAGCGCGTCCGAGTTCGCCGGCCGCGACTATCCGGCGCTGCCGCCGGTCGAGATCGCGTACTCGTACCGCGATGCGCCGGGCTATCCGATCGACGCGATGGTCAAGCGCGGCGTCAAGGGCATCGTCGTCGACGGCACCGGCGCCGGTTCGCCGACCGCCGAGCAGACCGCCGCGATCAAGCGCGCGCAGGCCAAGGGCGTGGTCGTCGTCGCCACCGCGCGTACGCGCGGCGGTCGCGTGCAGGACACGCCGCGGCGCCGCGACGCGCACATCGTGCCCGGCGACAACCTGCCGCCGGAGAAGGCCCGCATCCTCCTGCAGCTCGCGCTGACCAGGACCCGCGATGTCCAGGACGTACAGAGAATCTTCGATGAATACTGAAATGCGGCAGACGCCGCGCCGCCGCGCGGCCTGGCTTGCGGCGCTGTGCGCGGTGCTGGCAGCGCCGCTCGCGCCACCGCTTGCCCAGGCGGCCGCAGGCTACGACCACCACGTGCGGCAGACGCCGGCCAATGCGGTGATCGGCAACTTTCCGGCGCAGAAGCAGCCGATCCTGACGGTCAAGAGCGGCGAGACCGTGCGTATCGACGGCGGCGGCGGCAACCGCTGGGGCGACGAGGACCCGCAGACCTGGCTCAAGGACAACGGCCTGTATCTGAACGCCGAGCAGCGCACCGCGATCGAGGAGATCGCGCGCGTGGTCAAGCAGACGCCGCGCCAGCCGGGCATTCCCGGCGGACACCTGCTGGTCGGGCCGATCGCGATCGAGGGTGCGATGCCCGGCGACACGCTGGAAGTGCAGATTCTTTCCGTCGAACCGCGCATCCCGTACGGCGTGGTCAGCATGCGGCCCGGCCGCGGCGGTATTCCGGACGAGGTGCCGGCGCCGTACGCCAAGCTCATTCCGCTCGATCTGAAGCGCAAGCTCGGTCGGTTCGATCCGGGCATCGAGGTGCCGCTCGGCCCGTTCAACGGCGTGATGGGCGTGCTGCCGGCGGCGTCCGAAGGCAGCAATCGTCGCAGCGGCCCGCCGGGCTTGTTCGGCGGCAACCTCGACTGCAAGGAACTGGTCGCCGGCACCCGGCTGTTCCTGCCGGTATTCCGCCGCGGCGCGCTGTTCTTCACCGGCGACTCGCATGCCGCGCAGGGCGACGGCGAGGTGACGGTGACCGCGATCGAGACGGCCAACACCGTGGTGTTCCGCTTCGTGCTGCACAAGGGTATGCGGCTGAGTGCGCCGCGCGCCGAAACGCCGACGCACTGGATCACCTTCGGGCTCGATCCGGATCTCGACAAGGCCATGCAGATGGCGATTCGCGAGACCAACGCCTTCCTCAAGGAGAAGAAGGGGCTGGAGTTCGAGCGCGCGTTCGCGCTGTCGAGCATCGGCATCGATTTTCGCGTCACGCAGGTCGTCGACGACGTCAAGGGCGTGCACGCGATGATCCCGAAGGCGCTGTTCGTCGACGACAAGCCCAGGCCCATCCGCAGCGGACGGCCGTAGGAAGACACGCGCGGCTGCCGCGCAAACCGCTGCATCGTTCCAAAGGGGGAATACGATGTTCGATACGCAAGCGACGGCGTCCGTGACGGACGCCGGAGAACCGTCCGCGGCGTCGGCGCGTCTGTCGCGCCGCCGCTTCATCGGCGCGACGGCCGGCGCTGCCGGCGGCCTGGCGCTGCTGCGCTTCGCGCCGTCCGCGTTTGCCGCGCCGGCCGACGAGCTGCTGCAGAAGTCGGTCGTCGAGATCGCGGCGCTGCTCAAGGCCGGCAAGGTCAGCGCGGTCGAGCTCGTGCAGCGCTGCTATGCGCGCATCGACGCGGTGAATCCGCAGATCAACGCCGTGGTCGCGACCTGCCGCGAGCGTGCGTACGCCGAGGCCGCAGAAGCCGATGCGCTGCTCGCCGCCGGCAAGACCAGGGGGCCGCTGCACGGCGTGCCGTTCACAGTCAAGGATTCGTTCGACACGGCCGGGCTGGTCAGCACCGGCGGCACGCTCGGCCGCAAGGATTTCGTGCCGGGCAAGGACGCGACCGTGGTCGCGCGTGCGCGCGCCGCCGGCGCGATCCTGCTCGGCAAGACCAACACGCCGGAGTTCACGCTCGGCGGCGGCGGCAAGGGCACGGTCAATCTGGTCTACGGCCTGACCCGGAATCCGTACAACACCGCCTACCAGCCGAGCGGTTCGTCGGGCGGCGCCGGCGCGATCGTCGCCGCCTGCGGCGCGTACTTCGACATCGGCTCCGACTACGGCGGCTCGATCCGCGGCCCGGCTTTCGCCAACGGCATCGCCGGCATCAAGCCGACCTACGGACGCGTGCCGCGCACCGGACACATCGTCGGCTACGGCGGTCCGTTCGACAATTTCCAGGAGACCGGCCCGCTTGCGCGCGAGGTCGGCGATCTGGCGCTGCTGCTGCCGATCCTGGCCGGCCCCGACGGCCGGGACGCGGCGATGGCGCCGGTGCCGCTCGGCGATCCGGCCAAGGTCGCGCTCGGCCAGCTGCGCATCGCCTGGTACGTCAGCAACGGCCAGATGCCGGCCAGCGAGGAAATGCAGACCCTGGTCCGGCAGTGCGTCGGTTATTTCGAGAAGCTCGGCTGCACGATCCGGCAGGACGCACCGCCGAAGATGAAGGAACTGGCCGCCGCGCGCAGCACCTTCAGCGGCGCCGACGGCCGCGCCTACATGCGCCGCCTGCTCGCCCAGCACGGCACCAGGCAAGCCTCGCCGGGGCTGCGACTCGACGGCGCGGTGATCAGTGCGGCCGAGTTCACCGCCGCCTGCGAGCAGATGGACGCGATCAAGAGCGAGCAGCTGGCGTGGCTGGCGCAGTACGACCTGATCGTCTGTCCGGCGAGCCAGCGCGCGCCGATCCCGCTCGACTGGATGCCGCCGGGCGGCCGCGAGGCGCGCAGCGGCATGAGTTACACGAGCCAGTACAACACCACCGGCTGGCCGGCCGGCGTCGTGCGCGCCGGCACCTCGGCCAAGGACGCGCCGGGCCTGCCGATCGGCATCCAGATCGTCGGCCAGCCGTGGCGCGACGACGTCGTGCTCGCCGCGCTCGCGCACATCGAAAAGCAAACGGGCGGCTGGATCGCCCCGTCGATCTGAAGCGGAGGCAGGCGATGAAAGAAATGGACACGATGCACGATGCCCGGGCGGTCGACGCGGCTGACGTGGCGAAGCTCACGGATGTGGCGCCGGCGCTGCCGTCGCGGCGCAGCCTGCTCGGCCTGAAGCCGGCGCTGACGGTCGCGGCCGGTTCGGCGGCGCTGGCCGCCTGCGGTCCGCAACCGGCCGGCGCGCCGAAGCTGGAGACCGGCCGCAGCGGCGCCGCCGCGCCGGCGGCGAGCAGCGACGCCAGCGACGAACTCATCTACATGTCGGCGACCAAGCTCGCCGGCCTGATCCGCGCCGGCAAGGTCACGGCGAGCGAGGCGGTCGAGGCGTATATCGCGCGGCAGCTCGCGGTCAACGACAGGCTCAACGCCGTGGTGATGAACTGCTACGAGCGGGCGCGCGCCGAAGCCAAGGCGTTGGACGCGCGCGCCGCGCGCGGCGAGTGGGCCGGCCCGCTGCACGGCGTGCCGATGACGATCAAGGATTCGCTCGACACCGAAGGCGTGATCTCGACCGGCGCGACCTACGGACGCCAGCAGTACGTGCCCGGCCAGGACGCGACGGTGGTGGCGCGCCTGCGCGCCGCCGGCGCGATCCTGCTCGGCAAGACCAACACGCCGGAGTTCACGCTCGGCGGCCTCGCCGGCATCAGCACGGCGAGCAATCTGCTCTACGGCTCTTCGCACAATCCCTACGATCTGACGCGCAGCACCTCCGGCTCGTCCGGCGGCGCCGGCGCGATCGTCGCCGCCGGCGGCGCGGCCTTCGACATCGGCTCCGACTGGGGCGGCTCGATCCGCGGGCCTTCGCACAACAACGGCATCGCCGGCATCAAGCCGACCTCGGTGCGCGTGCCGCGCACCGGCCATATCGTCGACTACGGCGGCATCTTCGATCTCTGGCAGCAGCTCGGCCCGATGACGCGCCGCGTCGAGGACCTGGCGCTGATCACGCCGATCATCGCCGGCCCGGATTTCCACGACGTGTCGTGCGCGCCGGTGCCGTGGGCCGATCCGGCCAAGGTCGAGCTCAAGCCGCTGAAGGTGGCGTACTGCATCGACAACGGCGCCGTCGGCCGCAGCGCCACCGACGAGGACACCAGGAAGACCGTGCGCCAGGCCGCGCAGTGGCTGCAGGCGGCGGTCGCCGAGGTGCGCGAGGACGTGCCGCAGGCGACGCTGATGAAGCTCGCCGAGGCGCGCCGCCGCTTGACCACCGGCGACGGCTGGGCCTTCTACCAGCGCCTCGCCGACAAGTGGGACACGCACAACATTTCGCCGTCGCGCAAGGCGGCGATGGACAAGGCCAAGCCGGCGAGTTCGGCCGAGCTGATCGAGGCCTGGCAGCAGCACGACGAGGCCAAGTCCGAAATGCTCGACTGGATGCAGGGCTACGACGTCTTCCTCTGTCCGGTCGCCGGCCAGCCGGCGCAGCCGATCGATCAGGAAGCCGATCCGATGGCCGCCGGCAGCAGCGGCGCCGTCAACGGCTGGCCGTACACCGGCGCGTTCAACAGCACCGGCTGGCCGGTCGTCGTCGTGCGCTGCGGCAGTTCGGCGGATGGCAAGCTGCCGATCGGCGTGCAGGTGATCGCCGCGCCGTGGCGCGAGGACCTCTGCCTCGCGGTCGCGGCCTATCTCGAAAGCAAGAGCGGCGGCTGGCGCAAGCCGCCGATCTGAGCCGTTTTGGAAGGTGGTGGGCCTGGGCGCCGCATGCGGCGCCCGATTTTTTTGCGTGCGCATCCGGCGGTTTGCGTGCGCGACCGCGCGCCGCCGCTTCAGTTCTGTCTTCAGTCCTGCGTGGCGACCGACAGCGGCGGCGTGCTCGCCGGCGGCCGGCGGTAGCGCGTGGCCTGCTCGTAGGCGTAGGCGTAGCCGATGAGGCGCGACTCGTCCCAGGCGCGGCCGAGGATCTGCAGGCCGACCGGCAGGCCGGGGCCGAGATAGCCGCTGGGCACCGACAGCGCCGGCCACTGCAGCGTGCTGCCGACGAAGGTCAGGCTGCTCGACAGGCCGGTGACGCCGCCTTTCGGGTTCGCTTCGTCGCTCATGATCTGCGTGTTGCGGTCGCCGTTGACGACCGGCAGCTGCGCCCAGGTCGGAAAGATCACGGCGTCGATGCGGCCGGCGTCCATCGCCTCGGTGAACGCGTCGCGATAGGCCTGCTCGGTCTGCAGGCCCTTGCGCGTCGCCTCGTCGCTGGCGACCGGGCCGGCTGCGGCGACCTCGTTCCAGCGCGCCTGATGCAGCGGATGCACGAGATGCGAATCGGCGATCGCCTGCGGACTCGCGTAGGGAATGCCGGGGTGCGCGGCGAGGAAGCGGATCATGTCGTCCTTCATCCGCGCCGGCGTCTGCGGCGCGCGCGGCAGCGTATCGAGCGCCGGCACGCCGAACGGGTCGACGATCTCGGCGCCGGCCGCCTTCAGCTCGGCGAGTGTGCGTTCGAAGTTGGCGATGATGCGCGGATCGGTGACGTTCGGCCGGAACACCTGGCGCAGCACGCCGAGCCGCGCGCCCTTCAGCGCGTCCTTGCGCAGCGCCGCGGTATAGGTCCGGGCGATGTGGCCCTGCGCGCGCGCCGTCGCCGGATCGCGCGCATCGACGCCGGCGAGGACGTCGAGCAGCACGGCGAGGTCGGCGACGCTGCGCGTCATCGGCCCGGCGGTGTCGCGGACGCTGTTGTTCGGCTGGATGCCGTCGCGCGAGACCAGCCCGACCGTCGGGCGCAGGCCGGCGAGCGCGTTGTGCGCCGCCGGCATGCGCACCGAGCCGCCGGTGTCGGTGCCGATGCCGACCGTCGCCAGGTTGGCGGCGATGGCCGCGCCGGTGCCGCCGGACGAGCCGCCGGTCGCGTAGGCGGTGTTGTACGGATTGCGCGCGTAGCCGGGCAGCACCGAGTTGATGTTGTCGCCGCCGCCGTTGGTGAACTCGGACAGCGAGGCCTTGCCGAGCACGATGCCGCCGGCGGCGCGGATCTTCGCGACCAGTGTCGCGTCGCGCGCCGGCACCCAGTGCTTCCAGCCCTGGAAGCCGGAGGTCATCGGCATGCCGGCGGCATCGATGCAGTCTTTCACCAGCACCGGAATGCCGTGCAGCGGGCCGCTGAGCTTGCCGCTCGCGCGGTAGGCGGCGTCGAGGCGTTCGGCTTCCTCGAGCGCTTTCGGATTGAGGTTGATGATCGAGTTCAGATACGGGCCTTGCTGGTCGTAGGCCTCGATGCGCGCCAGATACGCGGCGACGACCTGGCGCGCGCTCAGTTCGCCGCTGCGGTACGCGGCCTGCAGATCGGCGATGCCGGCTTCCTCGACGGCCAGCGCGTGGGCGGCGCCGCTGCACAGCAGGGCGGCGGCGAGCGCGATGCGGCGCAGGCGGATGGCGGCGTTCATGCGGGCGTGTCCTCGGCGGTTTTTGACTGTCCACTGGAAGGACGCGCGCCGCAGGCGATGCCCGACGTGCGCCGCCGGGGTGGGGGATCGCGCTCCGGCGCCGTCGTAATCGAAGACCAAGGCATCGTCGCGTCACGCGGCGGATGTCATTGCCATCCCGTCACGACCCGTCCGTCCGCCATGGATACGCTGCTCAGGATTCCCCGTTCACGCCGTCGCTTCCTCGTCGAACTCGCGGCAGCCGGTGCGGCGTCGGCGGGATTCGCGGCGAGCCTGCGCGCCGAGGCGCAAGTCGCCGCCGCACGCATCCCGGACGAACTGAACTTCACCTCCGCCAAGCGCATCGCCGCGCTGATCGCCGGCAAGCGCCTGTCGGCGGTCGAGGCGGTGCAGGCGTATCTGAAGCGCATCGACGCGGTCAACCCGAAGCTCAACGCCGTCGTCTATCCGATCCCGGAACGCGCGCTGCAGGAAGCGCGGCAGGCCGACGCGCTGCTGGCGCGCGGGCAGAGCCTCGGTCCGCTGCACGGCGTGCCGTGCACGATCAAGGATTCGCTGGCCACCGCCGGCGTGCGCACGACCGGCGGCACGCTCGGCCATCGCCGCTACGTGCCGAAGCAGGACGCGACCGCGGTGGCGCGCGTGCGCGCCGCCGGCGCGATCGTCATGGGCAAGACCAACACGCCGGAGCTGACGCTGTCCGGCATGACCACCAATCTGATCTACGGCAAGACGCACAACCCCTACAAATACGGCTATCAGCCCGGCGGTTCGACCGGCGGCGGCGCATCGATCATCGCCGCCGGCGGTTCGGCCTTCGACATCGGCACCGATTTCGGCGGCTCGATTCGCGGGCCGGCGCACTTCTGCGGCATCACCGGGCTCAAGCCGGCAAGCGGCCGCGTGCCGCGCACCGGCCACATCGTCGATTACGGCGGCTACTTCGATCCGTTCCAGGTGGTCGGCCCGCTGGCGCGCTGGACCGAGGATCTGGAGCTGATCGCCGCGGTGATCGCCGGCCCGGACTACATCGACGCGGCGATCGTGCCGGCGCCGTGGCTGTCGCCGGCGCAGGTCGATCTCAAGGCGATGCGCATCGCCTATTTCGTCAACAACGGCAGCGCCAGAGCGCCGACGGCGGAGACCGAGGCGGCGGTGCGCAGCGTGGCCGCGCAGTTCGCGGATCTCGGCGTCGAGGTCGTCGAAGACTGCCCGACGGCGCTGATCCGCGAATCGAACGACATCCGCCAGGCGCTAAGCACCGCCGACGGCCGCGCCTGGGTCAAGCGCCTGCTGAAGAAATACGGCACGACCCAGGTCTCGCCGGTCATCAATCTGCTGCCGGCGCCGCAGGCCAAGACGCCGGAATTCACGCGGCTCGCCGAGGCGATGGACGCCAATCGCTCGAAGTTCCTGCAGTGGTTCTCGTCGTACGACCTGATCGTCTGTCCGGTCGACCGTGCCCCGGCGCAGCCGTGGCCGGCCGAGCCGAAGGCGAAGGCGCCGGAGCCCGGCAACTACGGCTACACGCCGGTATTCAACAACACCGGCTGGCCGGGCGCCGTGGTGCGCGCCGGCACGTCGCCGGACGGTTTGCCGATCGGCGTGCAGTTCATTGCCAAGCCGATGCGCGAGGATGTGGCGCTGGCGGCCGCGGCGTTCATCGAGGCGACGCTCGGCGGCTACCGGAAGCCGACGCTATGAGTACCCGGCGCATGCGGGAGGAAGAGACGGTGACGAACGTCGAGACGGACGGCGGCGCCGAGCCGCGCTCGCTGGCGCGGCGCGCGCTGCTCGGTGGCGCGGCGCTGTCGCTGGCGGCCTGCGCGGCCACGCCTAAACCCGAAGCGACGGCGCGGGCGGCGCGGACGCAGGAGGCGGGCGAGAAGCTGGCGGACGACGAACTGCTGTTCATGTCGGCGACGCGGCTGGCGGCGCTGATCCGCAGCGGCCGGGTGTCGGCGACCGAAGCCGTGACGGCTTACTACCGGCGCATCGATGCGGTCAATCCGCGTCTCAACGCCGTCGTGCAGTTCTGCCGCGAGCGCGCCTATGCGGAAGCCGCCGCGTGCGACGCGATGGCGGCCAAGGGCCAGTTCAAGGGCGCGCTGCACGGCGTGCCGATGACGATCAAGGATTCGTTCGACACCGAGGGTGTGATCTCGACCGGCGGCACGCAGGGCCGCGCCTTCTTCGTACCGCCGAAGGACGCGACGGCGGTCGCGCGGCTGCGCGCACAGGGCGCGATCCTGCTCGGCAAGACCAACACGCCGGAGTTCACGCTCGGCGGCATCAGCGGACTCGGCACCACCGCCAACATTCTCTACGGCATGTCGCGCAATCCCTACGATCCGACACGCTCGACGTCCGGCTCGACCGGCGGCGGCGGCGCGATCGTCGCGGCCGGTGGCGCGGCCTTCGATTTCGGCTCCGACTTCGGCGGCTCGATCCGCGGACCGGCGCACGCCAACGGCATCGCCGGCATCAAGCCGACGACCGGCCGCGTGCCGCGCACCGGGCACATCGTCGACTACGGCGGCGTGTTCGACAGCTACCAGCAGGTCGGTCCGCTGGCGCGCCGCGTCGAGGATCTGATCACGATCGTGCCGCTGGTGGCCGGCCCCGACTTCATCGACGCGGCGATCCAGCCGATGATCTGGCCGGACCCGCGCAGGGTCGAGCTGTCACGGCTGCGCGTCGCGTACTACTTCGATCTCGCCGACGACGCGGCGCAGCCGACGCCAGAGATGCGCGCGACGGTGCAGTCCTGCGTCGATTACCTGGCGCGGCTCGGCTGTCCGGTGCGCCGGTCGCGTCCGCCCGATGCCGTCGCCATCCAGGCGCTGTCGACGCGCCTGCGCGAGGGCGACGGCAACGCCTGGCAGAAGCGCCTCGTCGAGAAGTACCACACGACGGTGCCGGGCCCGAACCGCCGCTTCGACTATCCGCTGATCGAGACCGCCGAGTTCACGCGCCTGCTCGAAGCGCGCGACGCCTGGCGCTCGCGGATGATGGCCTGGGTCAAGGATTTCGATCTGATCGTCTGCCCGGCGGCGCTCGGGCCCGCGCCCAAGATCGGCGACCGTTCGGCCGAGGGCCTGCGTGGCGCCTCGTTCACCTCGACCTACAACATTGCCGGCTATCCGAGCGGCGTGGTGCGTGCCGGCACCTCGCCGGAAGGCATGCCGCTCGGCGTGATGCTGACCGCGCAGCCGTGGCGCGAGGATCTCGTGCTCGCCGCGATGCTTTCGATCGAAGCCGAATTCGGCGGCTGGCAGCCGCCGCCTTCATGACCTTCCGTTTCCCGGTTCCCCGCCGCCGTACTCCCCTCCCAAGTGGATTCATGTTTCGTCCATCCCCCCAAACGTGGACGCATGACGGCGGCGGGTTTTTGGGGAACCCCGGCCTACTTCCTGCGCGGCTTTCTTCATCGTCGTGACTCGAACACTGCGTTACCTCGTTCCGGCGGCGGTCATCGTGATGGCCGCCGCCTTCTTTCTGCACGGGCACACGCCGGCCAAGCGCACGGGCGAGCCGATCGCGTCGCGGCCGGCGGCCGCGCCGCGGCCGCCGCTGCAGGTTTCCGTGCTGACGGTACGCACGCGCCGCTTCGCCGATCGGATCGTCGCGACCGGCAGCCTGCGCGCCGACGAAAGCGTCGACCTCAAGCCGGAAATGGACGGCCGCGTCGTCGGCCTCTATTTCGACGAAGGGCAGAACGTCCGTCGCGGCCAGAAGCTGGTGCAGCTCAACGACGCCGAACTGCAGGCGTCGTTGCAGCGCGCACGCTACGAGCTGGACCAGGCCGGGATCGAGGCGCGCCGCGCCGAGCAGCTGCTGGCGATCGGCGCGGTCGCGAACGCGACCTACGAGACCGTCATGAGCACGCTGCAGATCCGCCGCGCCGAGTTGCGTCTGATCGAGGCGCAGCTCGAGAAGACGCAGGTGCGCGCGCCGTTCGACGGCACGATCGGTTTGCGCGCGGTCAGCATCGGCGCCTACGTCAACTCGGCGACGACACTGGTTTCGCTGCAGCGGATCGACCGCCTGAAGCTCGACTTCGCGGTGCCCGAGCGCTACGTCCCGTATCTGCAGGTCGGCGCCGGGATCAGCTTCCGCGTCGCCGGCGACGGCGAGCCGCATCCCTGTACGGTCTACGCGTACGATCCGCGCATCGATGCGGCGACGCGAACCGCCCTGCTGCGCGCACGCTGTCCGAATCCGGGCGGCCGGCTGCTGCCCGGCGCGTATGCGACGGTCGAAATGCCGCTGGCCGCGATCGACGATGCGATCTTCGTGCCGGCCAATGCCGTCGTGCCGGGGCTCGACGAGCATGGCGTCTACGTGCTCAGCGATGGCAAGGCACACTACCGCGTGGTGCGGGCCGGCCTGCGCACGGCCGCTGAAGTGCAGATCCTCGGCGGTCTGGCCGCCGGCGAGACGATCGTCACCTCCGGGCTGCAGCAGCTGCGCGACGGCCAGCGCGTCGAAGCCGACGCCGCCGGCAGCGCCGCGGTGCCCGGCGCCGGCAGTCCGCGCGGATGAAGGATCTCGCCGAGCTGAGCGTGCGGCGGCCGGTACTGACGGTCGTCGTCTCGCTGTTGATCCTGCTGTTCGGCTTCCTCGGCGCGCTGCGCCTGCCGGTGCGCGAGTACCCGGCCGTCGATCCGCCGACGATCTCGATCACGACCAGCTATCCGGGTGCGGCGTCCGAAGTCGTGCAGGCGCAGATCACGGAGCCGATCGAGGAGGCTGTCAATTCGGTTGCCGGCATCGTTGCGCTGACCTCGACGAGCCGCGAGGGCGCCAGCCAGATCACCGCCGAATTCTCGCTGGACACTGATCTCGACACGGCGGCCAGCGACGTGCGCGACCAGCTGTCGCGGGCCACGCGCAATCTGCCGGCCGACGCGAATCCGCCGGTGCTGAACAAGGCCAATGCCGATTCGTCGCCGATCTTCGGTCTGGCCCTCAGCAGCCGCCAGCGCAGCCAGCTCGAACTCGGTGCCTATGCCGACAAGCTGCGCGAGCGCCTGCAGACGGTGCCCGGCATCGCCAGCGTCGACCAGCCGGCCGAGAAGCGCTACGCGATGCGCCTGTGGATGGATCCGCTGCGTCTGGCCGCGTACGGCATCTCGCCGCTCGACGTGGCGAGCGCGCTGTCGCGCGAGAACGTCGAGCTGCCGTCCGGGCGCATCGAAGGCGGAACGGTCGAGCTGCCGGTGAAGACCCTGTCGCGGCTGAATACCGAGCAGGACTTCAACGACATGCTGGCCAAGCACGACGGCGACCGCATCGTGCGCTTCTCCGACATCGGCTATGCCGAACTCGGCGCGCAGAACGAGCGCGGTGCGCTGAAGATCGGCGACACGCCGATCGCCGGCCTGTACTTCCGCCAGCAGCCGGGCGCCAACCAGATCAGCATCGTCGACGAGCTGCGCCGGCGCCTCGACCAGATCCGCGCCGAGGTGCCGAAGGACATCGACGTGCAGATCGCCTACGACAACACCTCGTACGTGCGGCGCTCGCTGCTCGAAGTCAGCGAGACGATCTTCATCGCTTTTGCGCTGGTGGTGCTGGTGGTGTTCGCGTTCCTGCGCGAATGGCGCTCGACGCTGATTCCGGTGCTGGCAATCCCGGTGTCGATCGTCGGCACGTTCGGCGTCATGGCGGTCGCCGGCTTTTCGATCAACACGCTGACGCTGCTCGGCATCGTGCTGGCGATCGGCCTGGTCGTCGACGATGCCATCGTCGTGCTCGAAAACGTCTACGCCAAGATCGAGGCCGGCATGGCGCCGCGGCGTGCCGCGATCGAGGGTACGCGCGAGATTTTCGTCGCGGTGATCTCGACGACGATCACACTGGCCGTCGTGTTCATGCCGCTGCTGTTCATGGGCGGGCTGTCGGGCCGCCTGTTCCGCGAGTTCGGCGTGACGATCGCCGGTGCGGTGCTGATCTCGGCGCTCGTCGCGCTGAGCCTGACGCCGATGCTGGCGTCGCGGCTGCTGCGTCCGCATCAGGCGCACGGCTGGCTGTTCGAGCGCACCGAGCCGCTGTTCTCGGCGCTGGAGCGCGGTTACGCGACGAGTCTGCGCGGCTTCCTGCGCCGGCGCTGGCTGGCGTTCGGCGTGCTCGGGCTGGCCGGACTGGCGATCGTCGCCCTGCTGCAGGTCCTGCCGCGCGAGCTGTCGCCGCTCGAGGATCGCGGCCGCGTCTGGCTGCGCGCGACGGCGCCGGAAGGCACCGGCTACGAAAGCATGCAGGACTTCATGGACGAGCTGGCGCACGCCGCGGCGGTGCGCGTGCCCGAGGCCGGGTTGATGATGACGCAGGTGCCGGGCTCCGGAAACGTCGCCGGCGCGCAGGGCGCCGTCAACAACGGCTTCGTTCGCATCTTCCTCAAGGAACGCGATCAGCGCACGCGCTCGCAGCAGCAGATCGCCGCCGACCTGCAGAAGATGGTGCGCGGCTTCAGCGCGGCGCGCGTCAACGTCACCCAGGAAGCCAGCATCGGCGAGCGCCGTTCGACGTCGAGCGGGGTGCAGTTCGTGCTGCAGGCGCCAGGCTTCGATGCCCTGCGCGAGCGCCTGCCGGGCTTCGTCGAGCAGGCCCGGCAGAGCCCGGTGTTCAGCTTCGTCGACAGCGATCTGAAGTTCAATAAGCCGGAAGTGCGGGTAACGATCGACCGTGCCAAGGCGCTGACGCTGGGCCTCAGCACCGAGCAGATTACGCGCACGCTGCAGGCCAGCCTGAGCGGTAGCCGCATGGGCTATTTCATCAAGAACGGCAAGCAGTACGACGTCATCGGCCAGCTGACGCGCGACTTCCGCTCGCGGCCGTCGGACCTGCGCAACATTCCGATCGTCGGGCTCGACCCGATGCGCCCGGTGACGCTCGACAACGTGGTATCGCTGCATGAGGACAGCGCGCCGCCCGAGCTGTACCGCTACAACCGCTACAACGCGGCGACGGTGTCCGGCACGCTCGCCGACGGCTACACGATCGCCGATGGCATCGCTGCGTTCCGCGCCGTCGCCGGCAGCACGCTCGACGAGCGCTTCACGACGGAGCTGACCGGCGCGGCGCGCGACTTCGAGCAAAGCGCGTCGTCGCTGGCCTACGTCTTCGTGCTCGCGCTGGTGCTGATCTATCTGGTGCTGGCCGCGCAGTTCGAGAGCTTCGGCGGTCCGTTCGTGATCCTGCTGACGGTGCCGCTCGCGCTGGCCGGCGCGCTCGCGGCGCTGTGGGCGTGCGGCCAGACGCTGAACATTTTTTCGCAGATCGGCCTGATCATGCTGATCGGACTCGTCACCAAGAACGGCATCCTGATCGTCGAGTTCGCCAATCAGCGGCGCGCCGACGGCGCGCTGTCCGCCCTCGAAGCGGCGCAGGAAGCGGCGAACGCGCGCCTGCGGCCGATCCTGATGACGAGCCTGGCGACGGTGCTCGGCATCCTGCCGATCGCGCTCGCGCTCGGCGCCGGCTCCGAGAGCCGGGTGTCGATGGGCATCGCCGTGATCGGCGGCCTGCTCTGCGGCTGCGCGCTGACGCTGTACGTGATTCCGGCGATGTACGCGATGCTGCTGGGCCGTCGCGGCGCCGCCGCGACGGCCCGGCCCTGAGCGCCGCGCGGGCGCGTTACCAGATCGCGATCCGGCGCTCGCCGCTGCGGACCATTGCGTCGCCCGGCTTGCAGTCGAAGGCGGCGGCGAAGGCCGGCATGTTCGACGGCGCGCCGATCGCGCGGAAGCGGTCCGGCGCATGCGGGTCGGAGGCGATCACCAGCTTTTCCATCTGCGGCGTGAAGCGGCTGCGCCAGGCAGTCGCGTAACCGAAGAAGAAGCGCTGGTCGCGCGTCAGGCCGTCGATCTTCGGATCGGGCTGGCCGGCGTCGGCCATCTGCAGGGCGTCGTAGGCGATGTTGATGCCGCCGAGATCGGCGATGTTCTCGCCGAGCGAGATGCGGCCGTTGACCTTGGTGCCGTCGGCCGTGGCGTAGCCGTTGAACTGCGCGATCAGCTTCTGGCTCAGCGCCTCGAAACGCTTCTGGTCGGCGTGCGTCCACCAGTTCTCGAAGTTGCCGCTCGGGCCGAAGCGCGCGCCCTGGTCGTCGTAGCCGTGCGTCATTTCGTGGCCGATCACCGAGCCGATCGCACCGTAGACGAGCGCGTCGTCGGCCTTGGGGTCGAAGAACGGCGGCTGCAGGATCGCGGCCGGGAACACGATCTCGTTCTGCAGCGGGTTGTAGTAGGCGTTGACGGTCTGCGGCGTCATCGTCCATTCGCTGCGGTCGACCGGCTGGCCGATCTTGCCGAGCTGCCAGCGGTAGTTGAAGGCCTCGGCGGCGAGCGCGTTGCCGAGGTAGTCGTCCGGCTTCGTCGCCAGGCCGCTCCAGTCGCGCCATTTGTCCGGGTAGCCGATCTTGGGCATGAAGGTCTGCCACTTGGCGAGGGCCTTCTGCTTGGTCTCGTCGCTCATCCAGCTGAGCTTTTCGATGCGCGCCTTCAGCGCCGTGCCGAGATTGGCGACGAGCTGCTGCATGCGCGTCTTCGACTCGGGCGGGAAGGCGAGCTTGACGTAGAGCTGGCCCATCGCCTCGCCGGCGCCGGTGTTGATCGCGCCGAGCACGCGCTTCCAGCGTGCGCGCTGTTCCTTCTGGCCGCCGAGCGTCTTGTTGTGGAATTCGAAGTGCTCGGTGACGAACGCGCTGCTCAGATACGGCGAGGCGCCGTCGACGAGGTGGTAGCGCAGATAGCTCTGCCACTGCGCGGCCGGCACGTCGGCCAGCATCTTGCTCACTTCGGCGTGGAACTCGGGCATCGACAGCGAGAACATCGCCGGCAGCGCGACGCCCTGTGCGGCGAAGAACGCCGTCCACGGGAAGTTCGGCGTGAGCTGGTCGGCCTCGGCCGGCGTCACCGGGTGGTAGTAGAGGGCGACGTCGCGCGACAGGTCTTCCTGCGATTTCGAAACCTTGGCCAGACGCGTTTCGAAGGCCATGACGGTCTTGGCCTGCGCCGCGGCGGCGTCGGCCGGCACGCCGGCGAGTTCCAGCACCTTGGCGATGTGCGCGACGTAGGCGGCGCGGATGTCCTGCTTGTCGGCGGCGAAGTAGTAGGTCTTGTCGGGCAGACCGAGGCCGCCCTGCGAGGCGTAGGCGATGTTCTGCGCCGAGTTTTTGAAGTCGGCTTCAGGCGCGAAATCGAACAGCGGGTTCTGGCCTTCGGCGGCGATCTTGCGCAGGTAAGCGGCGATCGCCGCGCCGTCGGCGAGCGCGTCGATCGCGGCGAGGCGCTCCTTCAGCGGCGCGATGCCGACTTGCTCGACCTTCTGTTCGTCCATGCCGGAGGTCCAGAAGTCGGCAATGATCTTGTCGATGCCGGTGTTCGTGGCCTGGCCGGCGAGGTGCTCGGCGATCTGATGCTGCACGTCGAGCGAGCGTTCGCGCAGCGCCGCGAACGGCCCCCACCAGACCTGATCGGCCGGAATCGGGTTGGCGTCGAGCCACTTGTCGTTGCTGTAGGCGGCGAAGTCGTCGCAGGCCTTCTTGCTGGTATCGAGGTCGGCGGTCGAGAAGCCGATCACCGGCGTCAGCTTGCTCTCGTCGAGCGTCCAGGCGGCGGCCGGCGCGGCGGCGGCCCGGGTCTGGCTGTCGTCGGCGGCGCGCTTGCACGCCGACAGGCTCGCGGCGCAGGCCAGCGCCAGCAGGACGGTTTTGCCTTGCATGAAAAATCCCCCGGGGTTCGATGGTGCCCGGGGGACTGTACGGTGCGTCGCACCCGGGCGATAGAGTGATCGCCCGGGGTGCGACGTGGCGACTCAGTTGAACTTCGAGAAGTCCGGCTTGCGCTTCTGCATGAACGCGGTCAGCGCCTCGAGCGCTTCCGGCTGCTTGAGCATCGGCACGAAGTGGTTGACCTCGACGCCGATCACTTCCTTGACCTGCTCGCGCGTCCAGCGCTTGAGCAGCGCCTTGGCGGTGCGCATCGCGTTCGGCGGCTGCGCGGCGAGCTTGAGCGCCTGGACGCGGGCGTGGGCCTGCACCTCGGCGTCGGGCAGCACTTCGTTGACCAGGCCGTATTCGCGCGCCTTGGCGGCGGAGAACATCTCGCCGAGCAGGATCAGCTCGGCGGCGCGGGCGTGGCCCATGATCGCCGGCGCGATCAGGCTCGAGGCGAACTCGGGGCAGATGCCGATGTTGACGAACGGCATCTGGAAGCGCGTCTTCTCGCCGGCATAGACCAGGTCGCAGTGCAGCAGCGCGGTGGTGCCGATGCCGATCGCCGGCCCGGCGACGGCGGCGACGATCGGCTTGGTGGCGTCGACCATCGCCTGCATGAACTGGGCGATGACGTTGCCGCCGGCGTTCTCCGGCGTGTTGAGGAAATCGGCGAGGTCGTTGCCGCTGCTGAAGCAGTCCGGCGTGCCGGTGAACAGGATCGCGCGCACCTCCGGATTGTGGTTGGCGGCGCTGAAGGCTTCGCCCATCGCCTTGTACATCGCGCCGCTGATGGCGTTCTTCTTGTCGGGGCGGTTGAGGCGGATCGTCAGCACGCGGTCCTGCAGTTCGGTGACGATGTGGTCGGTGCTCATGCGCGTTCCTGGCGGGTTCTAAAGTGGAACCGCTAGTGTAGCGGCAGCGCCACCGGCATCGACCTCGTTCGGGTGGACGACGCGAGGCGACGGTAATCGCGAATGCCGCGGCGGCTCGGGCCGTTACGCGGTGCGCCGCGGCGAGACGTACATGGTGATGTCGGCTTCCATCACCGCTTCTCCGGCGCGGTTGGTGACGCGTACCGGCACGATGACGTCGCCGTGCAGCGTCGCCTCGAACGGCGGCGCTTCGGCGCGCGCGAGCAGGGCGCCCTCCGCCTTCTTCAGATAGCGCACGCTCATGCCGCGCGGAATCCAGCGCAGCGAGGTCGGCAGCGAGGCCTCGACCATGGTGCCGGCGGCGAGTTCGCACATCGCGCACAGGGCGATCGCGTTGACGGTGCCGAGGTGGTTGTGGACGGCGCGGCGGTCGCGGATCGCGACTTCGCACAGGCCGCTGCGCAGCTCGCGGATGTGCGGCGAGATCGACGCGAAGTAGGGCGCGCGCCAGGTCACGGCGCGGGAGAACAGGCGCGTGCCGAGCGGATAGCGGCGCACGCGGGCGTACAGGGAGGCGAGGCGATTCATGCGGGTGTTCCTCAGGCGGCCATGGCGAGCTTGGGGGCCAGCGCGTCGTGCAGCCAGCCGAGGGTGGCTGGCCACAGCGCCTGCGACGCCGGCCGGAAGAAGCCGAAATGGCCGACGCGGCGCAGGCCGTAGGCGCGGCCGTCGAGCACGCGCACGTCGCGTTCGGCGTTGCGGTAGAAGTCGGCCAGCGCCTGCACGGCGGACAGCGGCGCATAGAACGGGTCGTCGGCGATCGCGTAGAAGCGCATGCGGCCGCGGAACGCGTCGAAGTGTTCGCGCAGCGGCTGGCCGCGCTCGTCGCTGATGTAGTGCGGGCTGCGGCACCAGCGCGCCCATTCGTGCGCCACGCCGCCGGGCAGCTCGTGGCCGATCAGTGCGGCCGGCACGCGGCCGGCGGTGTGCGCGGCGATCGGCAGCACGCCGTACCAGAGCGCGGCCATTGCCGGCTGCAGGCGGGCCGGCCACAGCCGCCAGTAGCCGCTTTGCGAGGCGACCGCGAGCGCCGCATCGACGAGCCGGTTGTTCGGCGCCAGGCCCAGCAGCTGGCCGCCGGCCGAGTGGCCGATCGCCGCGATCGGCAGCCGCGGGTAGCGTTGCGCGAGCGTCTGCAGCATCGCCGCCAGATCGCGTTCGCCCCACCAGCGCATGCGCAGCTGCGACGGCCGGGCGGCATGCCAGCGGCTGTCGCCGATGCCGCGATAGTCGTAGCTGAGCACCGCGTAGCCGTGCTCGGCGAGGTACCGGGCGTAGGCACGGTAGTAGCGGCGCGGCACGCCAGTCGCCGGATTGATCAGCGCCGCCGCGCGTGGCGCGCGCCCGGGCTCGAACAGCGTGGCGGCGAGCGGATGGTCGTCGCTTGCCAGAACGGTCAGCTGGATTTCGCGCATGTCGCGCTCCACAAAAGAGGGTGCCGGCGCAGTGTCGGCGCGCGCGTGCCTCGCCGACAAACGAAAACGAGCGCCCCTTCGCGTGAAACGCCTTCATCCGGGCGGGTGCCCGCACGGCCTCACGCGAGCAATGCGGGCAGCTCCGCCTGCAGCCAGTCGCGGAAGGCGCGGACCTCGTGGCGGTCGTCGTCGTGCTCGCGGTACAGCAGGTAGTAGCGCTGCGGGATCTCGGTGTGCAGCTTCGGCCAGGGCTGCGCGAGCTTGCGGCGATGCAGCCAGGGATTGACCATCGGCACCAGGCCCAGCGTCAGGCCGAGGCCCTGCTCGGCGGCGCGCAGGATCGCCAGATAGCTGTCGAGCCAGAGGTCGTTTTTCGGCGGCCCGAAGTCGATGCCGGCGAGCCGCGCCCAGTCCGCCCACGCATTCGGCATCGGGCTGGAGTGGATCAGCGTGACGCCGTCGAGATTGCCGGGGCCGCGGCGGCGCAGCTCGCGCGCCAGCGCCGGCGCGCACACCGGCACCGCCGACATGCTCAGCAAGGGCACGCAGCCGAGTTTCGGCCAGCGCCCGTCGCCGAAGCGCAGCGCGATGTCGAGGTCCTCGTGCAGCAGGTCGACCGGCCGCAGCGTGGTCTCGATGTGCACGTCGATGTCCGGGTGCTGGGCGCGGAACGCGCTCAGCGCCGGCAGGATCACCTCGCTGCCGATGAACGGACCCATGCTGATCTTCAGCCGCGCGCGGCCGTGGCGCTGGGCGACGCGGTGGCTGCCGTCGCGCAGCCGCTGCAGTGTGTCGCGGACGACGGCGAGGTAGTCGCGGCCGCCGTCGCTGAGTTCGAGCGAGCGGTTGCCGCGCCGGAACAGCGCGAAGCCGAGGAAGCCTTCGAGCGCCTTGATCTGATGGCTGATCGCCGAGGCCGTCAGATGCAGCTCCTCGGCGGCGACCTTGAACGACAGCGTGCGCGCCGCGGCCTCGAAGGCCTGCAAGGTGTGCAGCGGCGGCAGACGGCGGAATTTCACGGGCGCAGGGCCGGCGTGAAGCGCTGCTCACGCCGCCGCTCGCCCCGTTGTGTGCCGTCGTGTTCCTCGGCCAGCGCGCAGCCGGCACGCGCGCAGAGCCGCCGCACCGCGTCGAGGCCGGAAAAGGTCCATGACGCGACCGAGCGCTCGCCTCGCTGGTGACAGCACGCGAGCGCGGTGTCGGGCGGCGGCGCGCCGGCCGTGCTGCCGCGCAGCGCGTCGCCGGCGATGAACCGGCGTGGGTGCGCGGCGCGCGCTTCGGCATGCAGACCGCCGCTCGCGATTGCGCCTGCGATCCGTCCGTCACACGGCGCGGTCCACCGCCCATCGCGGCCGTCGTCGTGGCGATTCATGAATTCGCCGGGGGCGCGGGCGACGCGTGCTGCCAAGAACGCGCCAAGGCGCCGGCGCCGGGCGTGGTTCAGGCCATGCCGTTCGGCGCTGCGGCCGATCGTGCGCGGTGCGTCGTCGCGATGGAGCGTGATCGCTTGCATGCGCGGATTGTCGCCCGGGCGCCGCGCGCGACGCTACGCGGCGGCGCGGGTCTGCTCGATCGGGAAGATCAGGCAGGTGGTGACGGCGTGCGCGAGCAGCTTGCCGTCCTCGCCGAACACGCGACCTTCGGCGGTCGCCAGCTGGCGGCCGCGGTTGATGACGGTGCCGACGCCGCGCACGCGCATGCCGGGCAGGATCGTGCGCGTCAGGTTCACCTTCAGCTCGACGGTCGTGTAGCCCTCGCCGACGGCGAGCGTCGAATGCACGGCGCAGCCCATCACCGAGTCGAGCAGGGTGCAGGCATAGCCGCCGTGCACGCTGCCGAGCGGATTCAGGTGCTGGCCTTGCGGCGCACCGTGCATCACGACTTCACCGGCGGCGGCGCTGCCCATCGTGATCGCCATGATCTCGGTGATCGGCGGCGCCGGCAGGCGGCCATCGACGATGGCCTGCAGGAACTGCAGGCCGCTCATGCTGCCGCGCTCGGCCGGCGGCACGACGCCGTAGCGCAGGGTGGGGGAGGCGGGGCTGTCGGCCATGGCGGTTCGGATCTGGCTTTGGATTTGGAAGCCTGAGTCTGGCCGCGCTATGCTGGCTTTGTCAATGAAAGCCAGAACCGGGAAGAGCCGCAAAGTCGAAGCGCCCGAGCCGATCGCGCCCGAGCAGCGCCTGCGCTTCGGCGCGGCGTGCTCGGTCTCCGCCGCGGTCGAGTTCATCGGCGATCGCTGGAGCCTGCTGCTGCTGCGCGAGCTGTTCCAGGGGGTGCGCCGCTACGACGATTTCGCCCGGCACACCGGCTGCTCGAGCGCGGTGCTGTCGACGCGCCTTCGCAAGCTGGTCGACGCCGGCATCGTCTGCCGCCAGGTCTACCGCGACGACGGCGCGCGCGCGCGCTACGAGTACCGCCTGACCCGCAAAGGCGTCGATCTGCTGCCGGTGATCGTCGGCCTGATGCAATGGGGCGACCGCCACGCCGCCGGTCCGGGTGGCGGTCCGCTGCTGCTGCGCGACCGGCGCAGCGGTGAGCGCCTGCGCGTCGCGCTGGTCAACGAAAGCGGCCGGCTCGTCGAGCCGCGCGATTCGGTGCCGACGCTGAATCCCGACTTCGTGCCGCCGCGCTGAGGCGCGACCTCAGGTCAGCACGCGGTAGCCGTTGCGGCCGCGGCGCTTGGCCTGGTAGAGGCATTCGTCGGCGCGCCGGTAGGCATCGGACAGCGGTTCGCCGGCGCGAACGACGACGGCGCCGACGCTGCAGCTCATGATGCCGAGCGGGCTGCCCTTGTGTTCGATGCCCAGACCGCCGATCGCGGCGACGATGGCTTCGGCGCGCGGCGCCGCGGCTTCGGGGGCGCAATCGTAGAGGAGCAGGACGAACTCCTCGCCGCCGATGCGCGCCGCCATGTCGAACGCGCGGCGGGCGAGCCCCGACAGCGCCAGCCCGCTCTCGGCCAGCGCGCCGTCGCCGTAGTCGTGGCCGTAGTGGTCGTTGAGCGCCTTGAAATGGTCGAGATCGACCAGTGCGAACAGCATCGTGCGCTCGGGATCGCGCTCCAGCGCCAGACTCAGCGTTTCGTAATGCTCCTCGAACGCGCGCCGATTCGGCAGGCCGGTCAGCGCGTCGCGATAGGCGAGGATTTCGAGCAGCACGTTCGCCGCCCACTGCCGGCGCAGCGACAGGCGCGTCCAGACCACCGACAGGAACACCATGCCGATCAGGATCACTTCCATCAGCCAGGCGGTCGGGCTGCGATGGGCGATGCTGTCGGGCCACAGCCGCGTCGCGGCGCTGGTACAGACGACGTAGGCGCCGACCAGGATCAGGCAGCGGCTCAGCGGCAGGCGCGCCAGCGCCAGCACCGAGACCGGCACGGCGACCGCGAGCGAGGGCTCGATCTCGAACCCGGCGCGTCCGCTGAGATAGCGGATCGACTCGATGGTGACGATCTCGATGATGAACGCGAGGATCATCAGCCATTCGACGAACGGCGCGTCCGGGCGTTGCGCGATCGCCGCCGTGAGCGCGGCGAACAGCGGTGCCATCAGGCCGAGCGAGATGATCGTGATCAGCCGGAACGTCTCCGGCGGCGCCATGAAGGCGAGCGGCGTCCAGATCGGCGCGGTCGCGAACACGAGGCAGGTCAGCAGCGCGACGCTGATGCGCGCGGTGCGCGCCGACAGGCGGGTGTACTGCTGGAACTCGTGTTCGAGCGGCTGCGGAAAACGGAAGCGATGCGTCTGTGCCTGCGCGATCGCTTCGAGCTGCTGGATGTCGGCGGCGCCGAGTTCGTCAGTGCGGCGGCGGTCGGGCCGCGACAGCTGGAAACGCGTCAGGCTCGCGCCCGACCGCTGCCAGCGCTGTGCGCCGGCGGCGGACGGGGTGGAACTCGCTGCGGTCTCGGGCGCGTCGCTCGCCGGCGGCATCAGGCCTCAGAACATCTGGGTCGATTGCGCATCGACCTTTTCGGGTTTGGCTGCGCCGCGCGCCGGGATCCACTCGCCGGTGATCATCTGATCGTAGCCCTGACCCGGGCCGACCATCGGGTATACCGACGCCATCGGATCGATCACGACTTCGAGCAGCGCCGGCCCCGGGAAGGCGATGAACTCGCGCACCACGCGCGGCAGGTCGGCCTTGTGCTCGACGCGCACCGCGAACTTGTAGCCGTCGGCTTCGGCCGCCTTGATGAAGTCCTTGGTGTGCAGGCTTTTCTCGGAGCCGGCGTAGCGCGACTCGAAGAACAGGCGCTGCCACTGCTTCACCATGCCGTCGCCGTAGTTGTTGAGGACCACGATCTTGACCGGGATGTTGTAGGTCGTCGCCGTTTCGAGCTCGCCGAAGTTCATGCGGATCGAGGCGTCGCCATCGATGTCGATGACGATCTTGCCGGGCTGTGCGTAGGCGGCACCGAGCGCGGCCGGCAGGCCGAAGCCCATCGTGCCCATCGAGCCGGAGGTCAGCCACAGGCGCGGCGCCTTGAAGTCGAAGTACTGCGAGGCCCACATCTGGTGCTGGCCGACGCCGGTGGCGACGATCGCCTCGCCCTGCGTCAGCTGGTTGATTTCCTCGATGACGGCGTGCGGCTGGATCAGCTCGCCGCCGCGCTCGTAGTTCATCGCGTAGGTCTTCTTCAGATCGGCGATGTGCGCGTGCCACTCCGCGTAGTCGGGCTTGAAGCCCTGGCCGCCGAGGTATTCGCGCAGGCCGTCGAGCGCGCGGTTCAGCTCGCCGACGTGGTGCCAGTGCACGCGCTTGACCTTGTTGATCTCGGACGGATCGATGTCGAAGTGCGCGATCGCGCGCGCCGACGGCGCGAACTTGGCCGGATTGCCGGCGACGCGGTCATCGAAGCGGGCGCCGACGGCGATCAGGAAATCGCAGTCGTCGACCGCGTAGTTCGCGAACGCGGTGCCGTGCATGCCCAGCATCTGCAGGCACAGCGGCTCGGTGGTGTCGACTGCGCCGATGCCCATCAGCGTCGTCGTCACCGGAATGCCGAAGGCGCCGGCGAACGCGCGCAGGCTCTGCGCCGCCTCGCCGTGAATCACGCCGCCGCCGGCGTAGATCAGCGGCCGCTTGGCCGCGCGCAGCAGTTCATGGAACGCGGCGGCCTGTTCCGGCTTGATGGTGTTCTCGTAGACCGCCTTCAGGCGTGCGCGGTAACCGGGCAGCGGCAGGCGGCCCTCGCCCTTGAACGGGCCGGACCAGTTCTGCACGTCCTTCGGGATGTCGACGACGACCGGGCCGGGCCGGCCGGTGCGGGCGATCTCGAAGGCCGTGCGCACCGTCGCTTCGAGCTTGGTCGGGTCGGTGACGAGGAACACATGCTTGGCGGCGGCGCCCATGATCGAGCTGATCGGCGCCTCCTGAAAAGCGTCGGTGCCGACCGCGGCGGTCGGCACCTGGCCGCAGATGACGACCATGGGGATCGAGTCGGCCATGCAGTCGCGCACCGGCGTGACGGTATTGGTCGCGCCCGGGCCGGAGGTCACCATGCAGACGCCGACCTTGCCGGAGGCGCGCGAGTAGCCGGCTGCCATGAAGCCGGCCGACTGCTCGTTGGCCGGCACGATCAGCGGCATCGGCTCGGCCGCGCCCGGCTTGGCGTGGCGGGCATTGAAGCGGAAGATCGCGTCGTAGCTCGGCAGGATGGCGCCGCCGCTGTAACCGAATACGACATCCACGCCCTCGTCGGCCAGGATCTGGACGAGGATGTCCGCGCCGGTCATCGTCTGGCCAGCAAGCGGATGCGGGGTCTTCAGCACAGCGTTCATGGAATGTGGGTTCGCGACGGTGGGGCGGACGGGGGCGCGAGTTTAGCGCCATTTGGGGGGCTGCCCCAATAGTCCGCAGGTCGCGTTCGTGCTAGTCAGTTGGCATTTTCTTGGTGATTTTAGGGGCGCGAGCCACTAAGATGCGCGCCCTATGCGTCATATCATCTCGATCCTGCTGCAGAATGAGGCAGGCGCGCTCGCCCGCGTCGCCGGCATGTTTTCGTCGCGCGGCTACAACATCGATTCGCTGTCGGTCGCGCCGACGCACGATCCGCTGGTGTCGCGCCTGACGCTCGCCACGACCGGCTCGGACGCGGTCATCGAGCAGATCATCAAGCAGACGCGCAAGCTGGTCGACGTCGTCGAGATCACCGATCTGTCGAGCGCCGATCACCTCGAGTGCGAGCTGGTCATGCTGAAGATCGACGTCGCCGGCGTGAACACCCGGCAGGTGATCGACTGCATCCGCAGCCGCCGCGGCGTGATCCTCGACGAGACCGAGAACACGCGCATCGTGCAGCTGGCCGGCACCGGCGCCGAGATCGACGCCTTCGTGCAGGAGGTCGCCAAGCTGGCGACCGTGCTCGAACTGGTACGCTCCGGCCTCGCGGCCATGCAGCGCGGCCTGCAGTCGATGGCGATCCCGTCGGCATAGCGCGTTTCGCGCAGGCCCCTTCGAAGCGCCGACGCGGCGCGCTGTCCTCAAATCTGTATCAAGACCTGGAGTCCCGCTGTGAGCATCAATGTGTACTACGACAAAGACGCCGACCTGTCGATCATCCAGTCGAAGAAGGTCGCGATCGTCGGCTACGGTTCGCAGGGCCATGCCCATGCGCTGAACCTCAAGGACAGCGGCGTCGACGTCGTCGTGGCGCTCCGTCCGGGCTCGGCGACCGCGAAGAAGGTCGAAGCGGGCGGTCTGCAGGTCAAGAGCGTCGCCGACGCCTGCGCCTGGGCCGACCTGGTGATGATCCTGACGCCGGACGAGTTCCAGTCCGAGCTGTACAAGAACGAGATCGAACCGAACATCAAGAAGGGCGCGGCGCTGGCCTTCGCGCACGGCTTCGCGATCCACTTCAACCAGGTCGTGCCGCGCAGCGATCTCGACGTGATCATGGTCGCGCCGAAGGCGCCGGGCCACACGGTCCGCAACGAATACACCAAGGGCGGCGGCATTCCGGACCTGATCGCCGTCTACCAGGATGCCAGCGGCCAGGCCAAGCAGCTGGCGCTGTCGTACGCCTCGGCGATCGGCGGCGGTCGCTCGGGCATCATCGAGACCACCTTCAAGGACGAGTGTGAGACCGATCTGTTCGGCGAGCAGGCCGTGCTCTGCGGCGGCGCTGTCGAACTGGTCAAGGCCGGTTTCGAGACGCTGGTTGACGCCGGCTATGCGCCGGAGATGGCCTACTTCGAGTGCCTGCACGAGCTCAAGCTGATCGTCGACCTGATGTACGAAGGCGGCATCGCGACGATGAACTACTCGATCTCGAACAACGCCGAGTACGGCGAGTACGTGACCGGCCCGAAGGTCATCAACGACGAGTCGCGCTGGGCGATGAAGCAGTGCCTGGAGGACATCCAGACCGGCAAGTACGCCAAGGCCTTCGTGCTCGAAGGCAAGACCGGCTACCCGGAAATGACCGCGATGCGCCGCCTCAACGCCGCGCACCCGATCGAGCAGACCGGTGCCAAGCTGCGCGCGATGATGCCGTGGATCGGCAAGAACAAGCTGGTCGACAAGTCGCGCAACTGAGAGCGGGCGGCGCGAGGGGCGCCGCACGTTCGCAAGTACGAAGAGGGGCGCCGCGAGGCGCCCCTCTTTCGTTTCAGCGCAAGCCGCCGAGCCCTGCGGCCGCGACGCAGCCGGCGACGACCCCGAGCGCGCCGCGGCCGGCGGCCAGCCAGGCCAGGGCCGCGAGCGCGATCAGCAGATCGACCGGCGCGAGCAGCGCCGAGCGGCAGACCGGGTCGTAGAACGCCGCCGCCAGCAGCCCGACGAGCGCGGCATTGACTCCGGCCAGTGCCGCCGCGGCGCGCGGCAGCCGCGCCAGTGCCTGCCAGTACGGCAGCGCGCCGCCGACCAGCAGCAGGCCGGGCAGGAAGATCGCAAGCACGCCGAGCAGCGCGCCCGGCAGCGGCGGCAGGCCGGGCAGGCTGGCGCCGAGGAAGGCGGCGATCGTGAACATCGGCCCGGGCACCGCCTGCGCGGCACCGTAGCCGGCGAGGAAGCGGTCGGCGTCGACCAGTCCCGGCTCGACCAGCAACTGCTGCAGCAGCGGCAGCACCACGTGCCCGCCGCCGAACACCAGCGCGCCGGCGCGGTAGAACGCCGCCGCCGCGCGCAGCGGCAGCGGCGCGTCGGGCGGACACAGCAGCGCGAGCAGCAGCAGGCCGGCGAACAGGAGCAGCAGACGCAGGCCGGTGCGTCGGGACGGCGTCCAGCCGGCATGGTCGGCCGGCAGTGGCAGGGCGTCGCGACAGGCGAGCAGGCCGAAGGCGGCGCCGGCAGCGACCGCCGCGAGCGGGGCCAGCGGCGCGGCACCGCACGCGACCAGCGTCGCGACGGCGACCGCGAGCAGCAGGCGTCGCGCATCCGGCAGCGCGGCGCGCGCGATGCCGTAGAGCCCGTGTCCGACCACCGCGACGGCAACCAGCTTGAGTCCGTGCGTCAGCGGACCGGTCAGCGCGCCGAGCGTCGGCAGCAGCAGCGCGAACGCCAGCATCAGCAGCGCCGACGGCGCGGTGAAGGCGACGAAGGCGGCGATCGCGCCGGGCCAGCCGGCGCGGCCGAGGCCGAGCGCGAAAGCGGTCTGCGAGCTCGCCGGTCCCGGCAGGAACTGGCACAGGGCGACGAGGTGCGCGTACTGCGCGTCGTCGAGCCAGCGCCGGCGTTCGACGAAGGCGCGGCGATAGTAGGCCAGGTGCGCGACCGGTCCGCCGAAGGCGGCCAGCCCCAGGCGCAGGAATGCGGCGAAGACCTCGCGGGCGGTGGCGGCGGGGACAGTCGGCATGCGGGCGGGAAGGCGATGAGGCGAACGCCGAGCCTAGGCGAGCTGCACGCGTGCGGCCAGTGTCTACGTATCGTCCGATTCGAACGGGTAAGATTCGCGCCTCAATCGAGATCGATCGCACGATGAACGCACCCCAGCCGGTCAAGCGTCGCAAGGGCATCTACCTGGTGCCGAATCTGCTCACGACCGGAACCCTGTTCGGCGGCTTCTATGCCATCGTCATGGCGATGGCGGGGCACTTCGAGCACGCCGTGTTCGGCATCTTCGGGGCGATGGTGGCCGACGGCCTCGACGGCCGGGTCGCGCGCCTGACCAACACGCAGACCGATTTCGGCAAGGAGTACGACTCGCTCTGCGACATGGTCGCGTTCGGCATCGCGCCGGCCGTGCTGATCTACGCGTTCTCGCTGAACTATCTCGCCGAGTACCGCTGGATCGGCGGCAAGCTCGGCTGGGTGATCGCCTTCGCCTACGCCGCCTGTGCGGCGCTGCGTCTGGCGCGCTTCAACGTGCTGGCGGCGATCGCCAGCTCGAACAAGGATTTCTACGGCGTGCCGAGCCCGGCGGCGGCGGCGGTCGTGACCTTCTTCGTGTGGAGCTGCGTCGACGACAGCCACTCGCTGTTCGCCTGGGTGTCGGGCCACGTGCCGCTGCAGGGCCGCGAGGTGCTCGGCTTCGCCGCGCCGCTGACGCTGGCGACGGCGCTGTCGATGGTGTCGAGCATCCGCTACAACAGCTTCAAGAAGCTCAATCTCAACACGCGCCTGCGCTTCCTGTCGCTGGCGGCGGTGATCGGCGTGTTCGCGCTGGTGCTGATCGATCCGCCGCGCATCCTATTCCTGGTCTTCTTCGGCTACGCGCTGTCGGGCCCGGCGGTGATCGCCTGGCGCCGACTGCGCCGCAAGCCGGCAGCGGCGGCCTGATGGACGGCGGCGTTTGCCAGCGCTGAGGGTTTTCCCTTGCGGCGAATTGTTCTATAGTTCCGCGCCATGAATCGCGCCCGTCATGCCGACGTCTTCGCTGCCCGCACGCTCCGTGCGGCGCCGGCGCGCGCGTTCTCGCTTCTTCTTGGTCTCGCGCTTCTGCCGTAAGGCAGACCAACGACCGCGCCAGCACGGGGCCGAAACCGTGCAAACCGACCCGAAGAATCCCTCCAGAATCCGCCGCGACCCGGTCCATGACCGTGTCCGTGCCCGGCCAGGAATGCCGTCATGACCATGCTGAAAGACCCGTCGACCAAGTACCGCTCGTTCCAACCCGTCCACCTGCGCGACCGGCAATGGCCGGACGCCGTGCTCAAGAAGGCGCCGGCCTGGCTGTCGATCGATCTTCGCGACGGCAATCAGGCGCTGATCGAGCCGATGAACGTCGAGCGCAAGCTGCGCATGTTCCGCGAGCTGGTGCGCATCGGCTTCAAGGAGATCGAGGTCGGCTTTCCGAGCGCCTCGCAGACCGAGTTCGATTTCGTCCGCCGCCTGATCGACGAAAAGCTGATTCCGGACGACGTCGCGATCCAGGTGCTGACGCCGGCGCGCGAGCACCTGATCCGCCGCACCTTCGAGGCGCTGCAGGGCACCCGGCAGGCGATCGTGCATATCTACAACGCCGTCGCGCCGGTGATGCGCCGCGTGGTCTTCAACATGAGCCAGGACGAGGTCGTCGACCTGGCGGTCACGCACGTCCGGCTGGCGCGCGAACTGGCGGCGCAGTATCCGCAGACCGACTGGCGCTTCGAGTATTCGCCGGAAATGTTCTCGAATACCGAGCTGGAGTTTTCCAAGCGCGTCGTCGACGCCGTCGTCGACGCGATCGGCGCGACGCGGGAGAAGCCGGTCATCATCAACCTGCCGTCGACGGTCGAGCTGTCGACGCCGAACATCTTCGCCGACATGGTCGAGTGGATGCATCGCAACGTCGCCAGGCGCGAAGCGATCGTCCTGTCGATCCATCCGCACAACGATCGCGGCACCGGCCTGGCCGCCGGCGAGCTGGCGCTGATGGCGGGGGCCGACCGCATCGAGGGCACGCTGTTCGGCAACGGCGAGCGCACCGGCAACTTCGACATCGTCAACATGGCGCTGAACCTGTATACGCAGGGCGTCGATCCGGGTCTGGATTTCTCGGACATCGACGAGGTGCGCCGCACCGTCGAGTACTGCAACCAGCTGCCGATCTCGCCGCGCCATCCGTACGTCGGCGATCTGGTCTTCACCTCGTTCTCGGGCTCGCACCAGGACGCCATCAAGAAGGCCTTTTCCGCGCGCCAGCCGGGGGACTTCTGGGACATTCCGTACCTGCCGATCGATCCGAAGGACCTGGGCCGCAGCTACGAAGCGGTGATTCGCGTCAATTCGCAGTCCGGCAAGGGCGGCATCTCCTACCTGCTGGAGCACGAGTACGGGCTGGTGCTGCCGCGCCGTCTGCAGATCGAGTTCAGCCAGGTCGTGCAGGAGGCGCTGGACGCGTCGGGCCGCGAGATGTCGGCCGAGGACATCGGCGGCCTCTTCACGCAGCAGTACTTCGACGCGCAGCGTCCGTACGGCTACGTCTCGCATCATCTGGTCGAGGATTCGACGCGCAACGAGGTCGAGCTGGCGACCGAGATCACCGTCGACGGCCGCACGCAGAAGCTGGCCGGTCGCGGCAACGGACCGATCGACGCTTTCATCGCGGCCTTGTCGCAGCAGATCGGCGAGAAGCTGACGGTGGTCGACTACCACGAGCACGCCGTCACCGCCGGCGCCGATTCGGCGGCGGTCGCCTACATCGAGCTGAAACTCGGCGATGGCAAGGCCCTGTTCGGCGCCGGTCGCGATCCGAACATCGTCACCGCCTCGCTGAAAGCCGTGCTGTCCGGCCTCAACCGCACGCTGGCGCAGCGCGGCGCCGCCGACGAACGCCGCGTCGCCTGACGCCGGGCTGACGGACACCGGCCCCGGTCCGCCGCCGCGCGCGGCGGGCCGGGTCTGCCGGTAGGCGGGCCATCACGGCCAGTCCGCGGCCGCGGCTGCCGGGGCGGCGGGCCGCGGCGCAGACTGCGGCGGCGTTCTCACCGGTCTGTGCCGCGACATGTCGATTCATTCGCCCGTCGATTATCTCTGGGTCCTCGCTTCCGCGGTGCTCGTGGTGCTGATGCAGGCCGGCTTCACCTGCGTCGAATCCGGTCTGGTGCGCGCCAAGAACAGCATCAACGTCGCGTTCAAGAACCTCATCGATTTCTGCATCGCCTCGGTGCTGTTCGGCCTGCTCGGCTTTGGCCTGATGTTCGGGACCAGCTGGCACGGCCTGGTCGGCGAGGTGCCGGACATCTTCATGAAGACGCCCGACGCCTGGATGGCGACGCTGTTCTTCTTCCAGCTCGCGTTCTGCGGCACGGCGACGACGATCGTTTCCGGCGCGGTCGCCGAGCGCATGCGCTTCTCCGCGTACTGCCTGTCGGCGGTGCTGGTGTCGCTGCTGATCTACCCGATCGCCGGACACTGGGCCTGGGGCGGCCTGCTCGAAGGCCTGCATACCGGCTGGCTCGGCCGTCTCGGCTTCATCGACTTCGCCGGCTCGACGGTCGTGCACTCGGTCGGCGGCTGGGTTTCGCTGGCCTGCCTGCTGATCCTCGGGCCGCGCCTCGGTCGCTTCGGCCCGAACGGCCGGCCGATCGAAGGCTACAACCTGCCGGTCGCGACGCTCGGCGTCTTCCTGCTCTGGGTCGGCTGGTTCGGCTTCAACGGCGGCAGCACGCTGGCGCTCGACGGGCGCGTGCCCGGCATCATCGCCAACACCGCACTGGCCGGCGCCGCCGGCGGCGCGGTGGCGATGGTCCTGACCTGGAAGCTGCTCGGTGTACCGGCGGTCGATCGCATCATGAACGGCGTGCTCGCCGGCCTGGTCGGCATCACCGCCAACTGTCATCTGGTGACGCCGGTCGCGGCGCTGTTCGTCGGCGCCGTCAGCGGCGTGATCTGCGTGCTCGGGACGCTGCTGCTCGAACGCCTGGAGATCGACGACGCGGTCGGCGCGGTGCCGGTGCATCTGTTCGCCGGCATCTGGGGCACGCTCGCCGTCGCGCTGTGCGCGCCGGACGGCAGCTGGGGCGAGGGCGTGACGCGCTGGCAGCAGTTGCAGATCCAGGTGCTCGGCGTCGTCAGCGTCGGGGCGTTCGCGTTCGGGCTGTCCTACGCGGTGCTGCGCCTCGTCAACCTTTGGTGGCCGCTGCGTGTCAGCGAGGACGACGAGCGCATCGGCCTCAATATCGCCGAGCACGGCGCCAGCAGCGCGGTCCTCGATCTCATCGTGCAGATGGACCGCCAGGCCCGCAAAGGCGACTTCTCGACGCGTGTCGAGGTCGAGCCGGAGACCGAGGCGGCGCGCATCGCCGTGTTCTACAACGCCGTGCTCGACCAGTTCTCGGTCGAGACCAATCGCCGGCAGATGGCGATGCGCAAGCTCGCCCAGCTCGCCAACTACGACACCCTGACCGGCCTCGGCACGCGGCGCCTGTTCCAGGAAGCCGTGCAGCGCGCGGTGCGCAGCGCGCAGGCCGGCGCGCACAGCGGCGCGCTGCTGTACGTCGATCTCGACGACTTCAAGCTGATCAACGACCGCTACGGCCACGCCTTCGGCGACGAACTGCTGCGCCACGCCGCGCGGCGCATGGCGGCGCTGGTGCCGGTCGAGACCGGCGTGCTCGGCCGTCTCGGCGGCGACGAGTTCGCAATCCTGCTCGATCGCCTTGGCGAGCCGTCGCAAGCGCAGGCGTTCGCGCAGGATCTGGCCGATCGCCTGCTCGCGGCGCTATCCGAGCCGCTGCAGATCCAGGGCCATGCGTTCCGTATCCACGCTTCGGTCGGCATCGCGCTGTTCGACGGCGGCGACGACGCGGCGGCGATCGTGCGCCGTGCCGACGAGGCGATGTATACCGCCAAACTGGCCGGCAAGGGCGGCTGGCGCCGGCACGGGCCGGAGGCCGAGGACTTCGCGCCGGCGCTGTGAACGACGCGGCCGGCGAGCAGGCCCGGTAAAATGCCGCGTATGGATTCCGCCCGTCGTCAGCGCGCGCTCAGATTGCTCGGCCTCGAAGCCTGGCAGCGGCGCGGTGCCGTGTCCGAGCCGGCGCCCGCGGCCGCCGCCGAGTCGCCCCGTCCGGCGATGTCCCGTCCGGCGGCATCGGATCCGGCGCCGGCGCGCGTGGCGCCTGCCGCCGCGCGCCCGCCGGTCGCGGCGGCTGTTGCGCCGCCGTCCGCCCGGCCTGCGTCCGTGCCCGCGGCACCGGCACCGGCACCGCCGCGCGAGGTGCCGGGCGACTGGAGCGGTCTGCGCGCGGCCGTCGCCGGCTGCGAAGCCTGCAAGCTGTGCCGCACGCGCACCCACACGGTGTTCGGCGTCGGCGACGAGCACGCGCCGCTGATGATCGTCGGCGAGGGGCCGGGCGCCGACGAGGATGCGCGCGGCGAACCCTTCGTCGGCCGCGCCGGCCAGCTGCTCGACGAAATGCTGAAGAGCATCGGTCGTTCGCGGCAGCAGCACGACGCCGCCAGCGCGGTGTTCATCGCCAACGTCGTCAAGTGCCGCCCGCCGGGCAACCGCGATCCGGAGGCCGACGAGGTCGAGGCCTGCCGGCCGTACCTCGATCGCCAGATCGAGCTGGTGCGGCCGAAGCTGATCGTCGCGCTCGGCCGCGTCGCCGCGCAGCGCCTGCTCGATACCGACGCGCCGCTGTCGCGGCTGCGCGGGCCGCTATATCACTACGGTGCGGCGCACACGCCGCTGCTGATCACCTACCATCCCGCCTATCTGCTGCGCAGTCCGCGCGAGAAGGCGAAGAGCTGGGACGACTTGAAGAAGATCCATCAATTCCTCGCGCAGCCGGTGCAGGCCTCGCCGTGAGCGCGCAGCCGCAGGACATCTGGCGCCTGTACCCGATGCATCCGGCGCACCTGCCGCAGGTGATGGAGATCGAGCGCGCCGCGTACACGCATCCGTGGACCGAGGGCATCTTCAACGACTGTCTGCGCGTCGGCTACAGCGCCTGGGTGGTGACCAACACGCTCGGCGAGGTGCAGGCCTACGCGCTGATGAGCATGGCGGTCGGCGAGGCGCACATCCTCAACATCTGCGTCGCGCCGGAGCAGCAGCGCCTGGGCCTCGCGAGCTTCCTGATGAAGCACCTGCTGATGGTCGCGCGCGCCGCCGGCGTGACGCTGATGCTGCTCGAGGTGCGCAAGTCCAACAAGGCCGCGCAGCGGCTCTACGACGCCTTCGGCTTCAAGAAGATCGGCGAACGCCGCGGCTACTATCCGGCCGTCGACGGCCGCGAGGATGCCCTGGTGCTGGCGCTCGAACTGGTCGGCGCATAAGAACGTCCGCCGCCGAGCCGGCGCGCAAGGGAGTGTAGGGATGCACAGCGATCGCCGCGCCCGTTGGTCCTGGGCGTTCTACGACTGGGCCAACTCGTCGTTCGCGACGACGGTGATGGCCGGCTTCTTTCCGTTGTTCTTCTCGGCCTACTGGGCGCAGGACCTCGCGCCCGGCGAACGCACGTTCTGGCTCGGGCTGGCCAGCTCGCTGGCCAGCGTGGTGGTCATGATCCTGGCGCCGCTGCTCGGCGGCCTGGCCGACCGCAAGGGCTACAAGAAGCGTTTCCTGCTGCTCGCCACGGTGCTCGGCGCGGCGTCGACGGCGGCGCTGTTCTGGGTCGCCAAGGGCCACTGGCCGCTGGCGCTGACGCTGTTCGCGCTCGGCTCGATCGGCTTCTTCGCCGGGACCTCGTTCTACGATTCGCTGATCGTCGCGGTGGCCCGGCCCGAGGAAATGGACCGCACGTCGGCGCTCGGCTACGGCCTCGGCTATCTGGGCGGCGGCCTGCTGTTCGCGCTCAATGTCTTCATGTTCCAGAAGCCGCAGGCTTTCGGCCTCGCCGACGGCGCGCAGGCGGTGCTGTGGTCGTTCCTGATGGTCGGTGTCTGGTGGATGCTGTTCTCGCTGCCGCTGTTCCGCCACGTGCACGAGGCGCCCGTCGCCAGCGACGCGGCCTCGGACTGGCACGAGCTGGTGCGCACCTTCCGCCAGGTGCTGACGATGAAGCCGGTGCTGCTGTTCCTCGCCGCGTACTGGCTCTACATCGACGCCGTCGACACCATCATCCGCATGGCAGTCGATTACGGCACCAAGCTCGGCTTCGAGCCGGGCGCGCTGATCAAGGCGCTGCTGATGGTGCAGTTCATCGGCTTCCCGGCGGCGGTCGCCTACGGCTGGCTCGCCGACCGCTTCGGCACCAAGCGCATGATCTACGTCGCGCTCGTGGTCTACGCCGGCGTCACGCTCGGCTCGTACTGGCTGCAGTCCGAACGCGACTTCTATCTGCTCGCCGCCGCGATCGGCTGCGTGCAGGGCGGTATCCAGTCATTGTCGCGCTCGTACTACGCGCGCCTGATCCCGGCCGGACAGTCCGGACAGTTCTTCGGCTTCTACAACATGCTCGGCAAGTTCGCCGCGGTGCTCGGCCCGGTCGTCGTCGGCCAGACGGCGCTGCTGGTCGACAACCAGCGCCTGCCGATCCTGACGCTGCTGCCGTTTTTCCTGATCGGTGGCTGGCTGCTCGCCCGTGTGCGCGAGCCCGCCAGGGCGTCCGAAGCGCAGCCCTAGGGCCTGTCATCAATTGAGCAGGATGTTGGCTGCGACGCAGTAGATGGCCCCGAGGAAGTTTCGAGCGGTCTTGTCGTATCGAGTGGCGATGGCCCGATATTGCTTGAGCTTGGCAAAGAAGTTCTCGATCAAGTGCCGAGCCTTGTACAGCGCTCGATCGTAATCGCGCATCACTTTGCGTGTTGGATGAGAAGGGATGACGATCTGTGCGCCGATGTGCTGCATCGGTTCGATCACTCGCTCGTGGGCGTCGTAGGCCCGATCGGCGATTAATGCTTGAGCGGACAGGCCGGGCAGCAAGGCGTCGGCCCCTTCCAGGTCCGAGGCT
>NZ_AUFV01000020.1 GCF_000426685.1 Solimonas flava DSM 18980
CTCAAGGCCACGGTCGCCAAGAAGCTCGCCGAAGACAAGGCTTCCCTCGCCGAAGGCGAGAAAGCCGCCGCCAAACAGGCCGGCGGCGACGCGCTGGTCGCCACCGGCCTGAACTACATCGGCTACGGGCAGTACGACAAAGGCATCGCCCTGATGCAGCAGGGCATCGCCAAGGGCGGCCTGAAGAAGGCGGACGACGCCCGACTGCACCTGGGCTACGCGCAGGTGCTGGCCGGCAAGAATGCCGACGCGCAGGCCACGCTCAAGAGCGTCGGCGGCAGCGACGGCAGCGCTGAGCTCGCCCGGCTGTGGGCGATGCTGAAGACAGCTCGCTGACGGAACGACGGCAAGGGCCGGCAGGTCCGGCCGCGACAGGAAACACGCGACAGAAAACAAAGGGCCGCCGCAGGGCGGCCTTTTTTGTGGGACACGTGACACGAGCTGGAGCGTGATCAGCGTGCTCGCATCTACGACACAAATGCGCTGATCCGCCCGCGGCGTCTCGGTTGCGCGGCTCTTCATTGGCGTGCGTCGACACCCGATCGTACGGCGCATTGATGCGCATTGCGTCGAGTCTGCAGCCGTGCCGGACGGGCGCGGGAAAAACACCCAATTGCGGCTTCTATTCTTGACGGAGTTTGGGAGGCAAGACTAGGCTGAAAATGTTGTTATCAGTGCTCGGCTTCGTAAGCGTGGGTGATCTTGCGAGGCGCAACGACCGAGCCAAAGAAATTGGTTACCGCCATTCACTTGGGAGTGAATAGAATGAATAAGACGTCGACGCGAACGCGTTCGGAGCGGTTCTTCGCGCTGAGCGCCATCGCTGCCACCGTTGCGAGCAGCTTTTCGATGATCGCGCATGCGCAGAGCACGGCTACGCCTCCGCCGGCTCAGACGGATGAAATCGAGACCATCGTGGTCACCGGTTCGAACATCCGTCGTACCGACAAGGAAACCGCCTCGCCGGTCGAAGTCCTCTCGCGTGATGCGATCGAGGCAACCGGCAAGCAGAACATCGGCGAGATCCTGCAGACGCTGACCGCCAACAACCAGGGCTCGATTCCGGGCTCGTTCACGTCGGGCTTCGCCGGCGGTTCGGCGGCGGTCTCGCTGCGTGGCCTCGGCGTCAACTCGACGCTGGTTCTGATCGACGGTCGCCGCGTTGCTCCTTACGGCCTCGCTGACGACGGTCAGCGCAGCTTCGTCGACCTCAACACCATCCCGCTCGAAGCCGTCGAACGCGTCGAAGTGCTGAAGGACGGCGCTTCGGCCATTTACGGTTCGGACGCCATCGCCGGCGTCGTCAACATCATCCTGCGCAAGGATTACGAAGGCGCCTCGATCGGCGGCAATCTCGGCACGTCCTACAAGGACGACGGCGACGTCAAGCGTCTCTACGGCAGCTACGGCATTGGCAATGCGGCGACGGATGGCTACAACGCCTTCATCACCGCCGAGGCTTCGCGCCAGGACCGCATCGCGAACACGGATCGCGACGGCTATCTCGCGACGAACAATCTGCTCGACTACGGCTGGTACGACAATCGTCGTGGTGGTAGCCCTTACGGCTGGGCTGGCGCAACGGGTAGTCTTGTAAACCCGTACGGTGCCGCGCGGCTTGTCGGTGCAACGTCGACGCAGCGCCGCAACGTCACGGCGTGCCCGGAAACCAGTCCGGCTTCCGGCGACGGAGAAGGGTTGGAGCCCGTCTGTCTCTGGGATCCGATCGCCTATTCCAGCATTCAGCCGAAGGTCGATCGTGCCAATATCCTGAGCGGCGGCACGCTGCGTATCACGGACTCGATTCGTGCCACGGCTTCGCTCGGTTATTTCTACTCACAAACGGAAGGTATGACCACGCCTTCGAGCGTGACGCGCGGCGGCACGTACAACGCGAACTCGGGTTCGTACTTCAATCCGTCGGTGTCGATGCGTCTGCCGGCGGGCCATCCGGACAATCCGTTCGGCAACGAAGGGCCGGTACTGCTGAGCTATTCGACGAATGATTTCGGCGGTCGCCGCGAGGAAGTGACCAATGATGCCTATCGTGCCGTGCTCGGTCTTGACGGTGCGTTCTTCGACACCTCGTGGACGTGGAACACGGGCTTCACCTACAGCCGTGTCGAAACCAAGCGCGAGCTCAACGGCTATATCCTCGGCTCGGTGATGCAAGACGCGCTGAACCGTCCGCTGAATCCGTTCCGCATCAACAATCCGTCGCTGAACTCGCAATCGGACTACGACGCGATCTCGCCGACGCTGAACGTCACGGCAAAGAACACGCTGATGGCGTTCGACGGCAGCGTCAACGGCTCGCTGTTCTCGTTGCCGGGTGGCGACGTCATGATGGCAGTCGGCGGCGAATGGCGTAAGGAGAAGTACGACGCGCCGGCTGTCCCGGGTACCGAGACGGGTGACGTCAACGGACTCGGCTACTCGGCGTTTGCGGACGACCGCAAGATCTATGCCGCTTACACCGAAATCGTGGTCCCGGTCGTCAAGATGCTCGAGCTCGACGCGGCGGTCCGTTACGACCACTACGATGAGTACGGCAGCTCGACGAATCCGAAGTTCGGCTTCAAGTTCAAGCCGATCGATCAGGTCGCGCTGCGCGGTACATACGCGGAAGGCTTCCGCGCACCGGGCCCCGCTGAGGGTGGTGATGCAGCGACCTTTGGATACACCGGTATCGCGCTGATCACTGCCGGCAATCCGGATATCAAGCCGGAAACCTCGAAGAGCTATACGCTGGGTCTCGTCGTCGAGCCGATCAAGAACATGAGCGCCACGATCGACTACTACCTGATCAAGCGCGAGAATGAAATCGTCGGGGCTGACCAGGGGTCGGTGCAAGCAGGCGTTCCGCTGCAGGGCGAACCGGGTACCAGTGTGCCGGGTGCACTTCCCAATTCGCTCGTCGTTTACGGCCCCGAGGAATCTGCCGACCCGAACACTGGCCTCGCGAAAGTGACGGCTGTCTATGCGCCGTACATCAACGCCAACAAGACGAAGACTGACGGTCTGGAAGCCAATATCCAGCAGAGCCTGCGTCTGGCCGACATCGGCAAGATCAAGCTCAACGCCGGCTGGACGCATGTGTTCAACTTCGAGCGCGACTTTGGCGGCGGCGATGTGCGTGAGTATGCGGGCACGCACGGTCCGTACGCGCTGAGCTCGGCGAGCGGTACGCCGTCGGATCGGGGCACATTCTCGGTTTCGTTCGAGCGCGCCAACTGGACGGTTACGGCACAGGTAAACTACGTCAGCGGCATGGATCTGATCGATTTCAAGGGGCAGTCACTTAATCAGGAAACGGACGAAAACGGTAATCCGATTCCGGTTTGGTACAACGACTCGACGGGCAACGAGTATTCCCTGCCGAACGGTCCGTCGAAGTTGGCCTGCGATGCCTACACGCCCGACGGCAAGCAGTTCAGCGGTGACTGCCGTCTGCCTTCGTTTACGACCTGGGATCTGTTCGGCAAGATGGATGTGACCAACCACTGGACGATCACCGGCTCGATCCAGAACCTGTTCAACAAGGAAGCGCCGTTCGATCCGTACACCTACGGCGGCACGAACTACAACCCGGCCTTCCACCAGGCCGGTGCGGTCGGTCGCTTCTTCACGGCGGGTCTGAAGTACACGTTCTAAACCGCGGCACGCGGTTGACGTGAATGGCCTGGCCCCGAAAGGGGCCAGGCTTTTTTGTTGGATAATGTTTTCGGCCAGCGCCTTCGCCCCAAAGGATCGCGGTAAAACGCACAACGCATGAACGAACGAAAGACCATCGCGACGTACGATGGGCGCATCCTCCTGGCCTTTGCCATCGTCTACATCGTCTGGGGCTCCACATATCTGGCGATCCGCATCGGCGTGCACGAGGCGCCGCCGATTCTGTTCGCGGGCCTGCGTTTCCTGATCGCGGCGCCGCTGATGCTGGCGTACGCGGCCTGGCGCGGGATGCGCTGGCCGACCTCGCGGCGCGATTGGTGGGTGATCTCGGTGACGTCGCTGATGATGCTGGTCGGGGCGAACGGCATGGTCACCTGGGCCGAGCAGTGGGTGCAGTCGAATCAGGCGGCCTTGATCGTGGCGACCTCGGCGCTGTGGATGGCGGGCTTCGGCACGCTCGGCGCGAGCGGCGAGCCGCTCGGGCGTGCGACGCTGGCCGGACTGGTCGTCGGCTTTCTCGGTGTCGCGGTGCTGGTCGGTGACGGTTTGCGGCTCGAGGCGGCGCCGTGGCCGGCCTATCTGATGCTGATCCTGTCGCCGATCCTCTGGGCCGGCGGCTCGATCTTCGCGCGGCGTTATCCGCTCACTTGCGCGCCACTGATGACGGCGGCGCTGCAGATCCTGATCGCCGGCGTGGTGCAGACCGGCCTCGGTCTCGCGCTCGGCGAAGCCGAAGCGTGGCACTGGACGCCGAACGTCATCGGCGCCGTGCTGTATCTCGCGGTGTTCGGCTCCTGCGTCGCGTTCGGCGCGTACTACTGGCTCGTGCATCAGGTGACGCCGGCCCAACTCGGCACCTACGCGTACGTCAATCCGGCGGTCGCGGTGGTGCTCGGCTGGCTGTTGCTCGGTGAACGGCTGAGCACGATGCAGCTCGGCGGCACGCTGATCATCCTGTTGTCGGTCGTCGCCGTGACGCTGGCGTCGCGGCGACCGCGCAAGGCCTGATCGATGCGGCGCCGCACGCCTCGGAGGCTCGCGGCTGCGCTGATGCTGGCCATGCTGGCCCTGCCGGTGCAGGCGGAGCCGGTGCTGCGCATCGGCAACGGTCCGGAACCGGAATCGCTGGACCCGCAGCGCATGTCCAGCGTCAGCGCGCTGAACATCGCGCGCGATCTGTACGAAGGGCTGACGCGCATCGGCCCGGATGGCCGGGCGCTGCCGGCGGCAGCGCAGGGCTGGCAAGTCGGTGACGGAGGGCGGCGCTACACCTTCCAGCTGCGCCCGGGCCTGCGCTGGTCGAACGGCGAGCCGCTGACGGCGGAGGACTTCGCCGCCGGCCTGCGCCGTCTGGTTGATCCGCGCACCGGCGCGCCGTTCGCGCAGCTGCTGTCGTGCATCGTCAACGCGCAGGCGATCAGCGAGGGCCGCGCGCGTCCCGAACAGCTCGCCGTCTGGGCGCTGGGGCCCTCGCAGGTGCAGATCCTGTTGCGCGCGCCGACGCCTTACCTGCCGAGCCTGCTTGCGCATCCGGCGAGCTTTCCCACCTACCGGCCGGCGCTCGCGCGCTATGGACGCGAGTTCGCGCGGCCGGGCCGGCTGGTCGGCAATGGCGCGTTCCGCCTCGATCAGTGGGTCGTGCAGGGGCAGATCGAGCTGGTCCGCAATCCGCACTACTGGGACGACGACCGCACCGCGCTCGATCGCGTCCGTTATGTGCCGAGCGACGATGTTGCCGCCGAGCTCAAGCGCTATCGTGCCGGTGAGCTCGACGTGAGCTCCGAGATTCCGCTCGTGCAGGCGCCGCAGCTGCGCGCGCGGCTCGGTGACGAGCTGCATGTCGCGACCTATCTCGGCAGCTATTTCTACGGCTTCAACATGGAGCGTGCGCCGCTGGCGGCGCAGCCCGGGCTGCGCCGCGCGCTGGCGATGGTCATCGACCGCGAACTGATCGTCGCCAAGGTCATGAATGGCCTGGCGCGGCCCGCTTACGGCTGGGTGCCGCCCGGCGTTTCGGGTTACGCGCCGCAGTCAGTCGACTGGGCAGCCTGGCCGATGGCGCGCCGCCTCGCAGAGGCGCGCCGCCTCTATGCCGCCGCCGGCTATACGCCGGCGCATCCGTTGCGTGTCGAGCTGCGCTACAACACGCACGATGATCACAAGCGCATCGCGACGGTCGTCGCCGCCATGTGGAAGCAGACGCTCGGCGTCGAGGCGACGCTGATCCACGAGGAGAACAAGGTCTTTCTTGCCAAGCGGCGCCTGCGGCGCGAAACGCAGATCTTCCGTGCCGCCTGGATCGGCGACTACGACGATGCGAGCAGCTTCCTCGACGTACTGGCGGGCGACAACGGCCGCAACGATACCGGCTGGCGCGATCCGCAGTACGACGCGCTGCTGGCGGCCGCGGCCACGGAGGCTGATCCGGCGCGGCGTGCCGGCCTGCTCGCCGAGGCCGAGCGCCGGGCGCTCGACGCACTGCCGGTGATCCCGATCTACTGGTACGTGTCCAAGCATCTGGTGAAGCCGTATGTGCGCGGCTGGCGCGATAATCTGCTCGACTACCACTACGGCAAGGACCTGAGCCTCGCGCCCGGATGATCGCGTTCGCGCTACGACGCCTGCTGTCGGCGGTGCCGACGCTTTTCGTGCTGGTCACGCTGGCGTTCTTCCTGATGCGCGCCGCACCGGGCGGTCCGTTCGACGGCGAGCGCACGCTGCCGCCGCAGATCGAGGCAGCGCTGGCCGCCGAATACCACCTCGACGAGCCGCTATGGCGCCAGTACCTGCGCTATCTCGGCGGTCTGGCGCGCGGCGATCTCGGCCCTTCGTTCCAGTACGAGGGCTATCGCGTCGGCGAGCTGATCGCGGCTGCGCTGCCGGCTTCGCTGAGTCTCGGCGCCGGTGCGCTGCTGCTCGCGCTCGTCGCCGGCGGCGCGATCGGCATCGTCTGCGCGCGACGTCCGGACGGCGCTCTCGATCGCGTGCTCGGCACGCTCGCGCTGCTGGGCGTGTCGGTGCCGAACTATGTGGTCGCGCCGTTGCTGGTGTTGCTGTTCGCGATCGGGCTGGGCTGGCTGCCGGCCGGCGGCTGGCGACCGGGCACGCTCGCCGACATGCTATTGCCGACGGTTGCGCTGGCCTTGCCGCAGATCGCCTACGTCGCGCGCCTGCTGCGCGGCAGCCTGATCGAAGCGCTGGCCGCGCCGTATGTGCGCACTGCGCGCGCCAAGGGCCTGCCGGAACGCACGATCGTGTTCCGTCATGCACTGCGTCCGGCGCTGCTGCCGGTGATCTCGCATCTCGGTCCGGCGGCGGCAGGCCTCATCACCGGCTCGGTCGTCGTCGAGCAGGTCTTCAACATTCCCGGCCTCGGACGCTACTTCGTGCAGGCGGCGCTCAACCGCGACTACACGCTCGTGCTCGGCGTGGTGCTGCTCTACGGCACGCTGATCGTCGCGCTCAACTTCGTCGTCGATCTGCTCTACGGCGCGCTTGATCCGCGCCTGCGGCCGGCATGAACGGCGCGCGCATCCTGCTCGCGGATCGGCGGCTGCTCGCGGCCGCGCTGGCGCTGGCCGTGGTGCTGGTGCTGGTGCTGGTCGGCCCGTGGTTCAGTCCGTACGCCTGCGACGAGATCGACTTTGCCGGCGATTGGTCGGCGCCGCCGTCGGCCAGCGGCGCGCACTGGTTCGGCACCGACAGCCTCGGCCGCGACCTGTTCGTGCGCACGCTCTGCGGCGGCCGCCTGTCGCTGCTCGTCGGCCTGGTCTCGACGCTGGTCTCGCTGGCGGTCGGCGTCGCCTGGGGCGCGCTCGCCGGCTACCGCGGCGGCCGTCTCGATCAGACGATGATGCGCGTCGTCGACGTGCTCTATGCACTGCCGTTCATGTTCTTCGTGATCGTGCTGATGGTGTTGTTCAGTCGCCATCTGCTGCTGATCTTCATCGCCATCGGTGCCGTCAACTGGCTCGACATGGCGCGCGTCGCGCGTGGCCAGACGCTGGCGCTGCGCCAGCGCGAGTTCGTCGCCGCGGCGCGCCTGTCCGGGCTCGACGATTTGCAGATCGTGCGCCGGCACATCGTGCCGAACCTCGCCGGCCTGGTCGTCATCTATGCGGCGCTGACGCTGCCGCAGGTGATCCTGATCGAATCGTTCCTGAGCTTCCTCGGACTCGGCGTGCAGGAACCGGCGACCAGCTGGGGCGCGCTCGTCAACGACGGCGCGCGCGAGATGGAGAGCGCGCCGTGGTCGCTGCTGTTCCCGGCCGGATTTCTGACGACGACCTTGCTGCTGCTCAACGTCATCGCCGAGCGCCTGCGCGCGGCGCTCGAGCGGCCCGGACGCTGAGGCGCTGACGATGCTCGAAGTGCGCGAATTGTGTGTCGCCGACCGGCACGGGCGCCCGATCGTCGAGGCGCTGTCGTTCTCGCTGCCCCCGGCCGGCAGCCTCGCGATCGTCGGCGAATCCGGCTCCGGCAAGACGCAGGCCGCGCTGTCGCTGCTCGGTTTGCAGGACCCGGCCCTGCGCGTCGGCGGCAGCGTGCGCTTCGACGGCGCCGAACTGCTCGGCGCGCCGGCCTCGCGCCTGCGCGCGCTGCGCGGCGCGCGCATCGGCTTTGTTTTCCAGGACCCTTCGACCAGCCTGAATCCGTACCTCAGCGTCGGCCTGCAGATCGCCGAAACGATCGAAGCGCATCGCGGCCTGGCCCGCGCGGCGGCGCTCGCCGAAGCGCGACGCCTGCTCGAAGCCGTACGCATCGGCGATGCGGCGCGACGCCTCGCGCAATATCCGCACGAGCTGTCCGGCGGCATGCGCCAGCGCGTGATGATCGCGATCGCGCTGGCCGGCCGGCCGCAGCTGCTGATCGCCGACGAACCGACCACGGCGCTCGATGTCACCGTGCAGCAGCAGCTGATCGGCCTGCTCGCCGAATTGCGCCAGACGTTCTCGCTGGCGCTGCTGCTGATCACGCACGATCTCGGTCTGGTCGCCGAGCTTTGCGAGCGCACGCTGGTGCTCTATGCCGGGCAGATGATGGAGGAGGGCCAGACCTCAGTCTTGCTGTCTGCGGCCACGCATCCGTATACGCGCGCCCTGCTGCGCGCGCGGCCGCATCTCGATGACGATCCGGACCAGCCGCTGCGCACGATTCCCGGCGCATTGCCGGCGCGCGGCGAAGCCCGGCGCGGCTGCGTGTTCGCGCCGCGTTGCGCGCATGCGCAGGCACTGTGCCGGACCGCGCCGCCGCCGATCACGCGGATGCGCGACGGCCTGCGGCGCTGCCATTTCGGCGTCGAGGAAATCGGCGTTTTCGCCGCGCATCCGCAGTAATCCGGAAATCCCTTGCGCGCGCAAGGTTTTTGCCGATAATCGCGGCAACGGCAGCCACTTCAAGCGGAACACCGCGCGGCGCCGAAACGGTCGACTCGAATCGGCCGGCACTGCCCAAGTGCGAAAAATGGGGGAGAAGCCATGCGACAGCGTTACGCGTTTGCGTCCGCGGTGATGGCCGCGGGCATGGTGTTGCGGGCGGGCACGGCGGAGGCGATCAGCTTCAGCCTGCCCTGGGACGAGGCGACGCAGATCGAAGGCGTGCTGAACACGACGGTGACGGCCGGCGTGGCGGTGCGCATGCAGGAGCGCTCGGACAAGCTGGTCGGCAAGGCCAACAACGATCCGGGCGTCTGCGGACGTATCGACAGCGGCGGCCAGCCACGCATCCACTACCAGTCGTGTCAGGGCCTGTTCCGGCAGCAGACCTTTCCGGCCGAGCGGCTGGCGGCGGCACGCGGTCAGTACTCGATCAATTCCGACGACGGCAACCTCAACTACGATCGCTACGACGTCGTGCAGGCGCCGTTCAAGATCACCCAGGACCTGACGCTCACGCTCGGCGACTGGGGTCTGTTCGCGAAAGGGCTGTACTTCTACGACGCGGTCAACAACGACTTTCGCGAGTACCACCCGAATCGCATCACGGCCGACAACTATCTGGATGTCGGCTTCGTCTCCAAGCCGGGCAGCGAACTGCTGCCGATCCCCTTGCCGCTACCGGTCGCGACGCTGATCGTGCGCAACGATTCGCGCCCGTGTCCGGCGTATCGCAATCCGGACGGCGGGCCCTGCGGCATCGTCTACGGCCCCGGCGGCGTCGTGCGCAACCGGCGCGGCGACGGCGAGACGCTGCGCCAGATCGGCAGCGATCTGCAACTGCTCGACGCCTATGTCTACGGCAGCCTGCCGCTGCCGTTCGATCGGGAACTGACCGTCAAGCTCGGCCGCCAGACGCTGAACTGGGGCGAGTCGACGCTGCTGGTGTTCGACTCGATCAATTCCATCAATCCGGTCAACACCAACAACTTCTTTCGCGTCGGCTATCAGGTCGAGGAAGTTTTCACGCCGGTCGGCATGCTGTTCGCGTCGCTGGAGCCGTTCGAGAACGCGACGCTCGAAGCCTTCTATCAGTACGAATGGCAGCCGCTCGAAGCGCCGGCGCCGGGTTCGTATCTGTCGTTTCTCGACGTCGGCACGAACAACGCGATCCGCAATGCCAGCGTCAGCTTCGGTGGCGCCGCCGAGGATCCGCAGGGCCTGGGCCTGCTGCTCGACAATCCGCTGTCCGGCATCACCAATACCTCGACGACGATCGAGCGGCTCAGCGACCGGCGGCCCGACAACGGCGGCCAGTACGGCGTGGCGCTCAAGTATTTCGCCGAATGGCTCGGCAGCGGCACCGAACTGGGCTTCTATTTCGAGAACTACCACGCGCGCAATCCGTACGTGAGCTTCTACGCCGTCGAGGAGTCGTGCTCCAAGCACACCGCCAGCACCCTGGAATTTCTCGCCGCCTGTTCGGATGTGCCGTTGCTGCATGCGTTGCTTCAGCCGAACGATCCGGAAGGCGCGAGCAGCGATGCCGTTGGCTTCGACAGCGCCAAGCTGCAGGTCGAGTATCCGGAGAACATCAGGATGTTCGGCCTGTCGTTCAACACCACGCTCGGCGACTGGTCGCTGCAGGGCGAGCTCGCGTACCGGCCGAATGCGCCGATGCAGGTCGATCTGGAGGATCTGGCGTTCGCCGCGTTCGGTCCGACGCTGAGCAACTGCCATCTGCCGAACGCCGGCTGCGTCGGCACCGGCAACGGTCTCGGCCTGGTCACCGGCGCCTTGCCGCCGGCGCTGCAGCAGGCGGTCGGCGACCTCGTCAGCCTGCTCGGCCTCGACAGCGTCGACGCGCTCGGCGGCATCGGCATCTACGAGGACCCCAGTGCGTGCTCGCTGATCCTGAGCGCGGATACCTGCATCTATCGCGGCAGCGATTTTGTGCGCGCCGACGGCCGCTCCGGCGGCTTCAACGACACCTACGATCTGCTCGTCGGCCACATGCCGGGTTCGGGCCGCGCGTTCCCGTCGTTCATCATTCCGTACCGCGGCACGACCATCGGTACCAATCCGGGCTCGGACCCGGGCCGGCCGTACCAGCACCGCAACCCGGGCTACATCCGCGGCTGGGAGAAGTTCGACACCTACGAATTCAATCTCGGCGGCACTTACGTGATGGGTGCGACCGACCGCTTCAATGTGTTCGGAGCCGATCAGGTCATCACGCTGCTCGAAGCCGGTGCGACCTGGGTGCCGGGCCTGCCGAGCCTCGATCGCCTGCAACTTGAGGCGCCGGGCACCTACACGCATGCGAGCGCCGGCGCCGACGGCTCCGGCGCGGACGGCTCGCGCCAGGCCTGCTCGACGAACATCGCCTGCAGCGTCGGCCCCGACGGCCTGCGTTTCAATCCGCACCAGCAGAATCGCCGCTACTTCCCGGACAAGCTGTCCTGGGGTTACGTGCTGATCTCGCAGATCAAGTACGAGTCGGTGCTGCCGAACATCTCGCTGATGCCGATGATCGTCTGGAAGCACGACGTGCAGGGCACCGCGCCGGGCCTGGCCGCGAACTTCATCGAAGGCCGCAAGCAGGCCGACGTCAGCGTCGAGGCGCGCTACCAGGCGAGCCTGTCGCTCAATCTCGGCTACACCTGGTTCTTCGGCGGCGGCGAGGCCAACCTCTATCGCGACCGCGACGTCGCGCGCGTGTTCCTGAAGTATCAGTTCTGAGGCGGCGGGCTCAGGCGATCGGCGCGCCGTCCGGCGGCGCACCGCCGTCGGCGTCCGGGCTCAGCAGATGCACGCGCCCGTCCGGCGCCAGCGCGCCGAGCACGAGGAACTGGCTCTTGAAGCCGGCGATGCGCTTTTCGCCGAGATTGATCGCGCCGACCACGCGGCGGCCGATCAGCTGCGCGGCCGGGTAGTGCGTCACCTGCGCGCTGGTCTCGAGTACGCCGACCACCGGGCCGAAGTCGACGCGCAGCCGGTAGGCCGGCTTGCGTGCCTGCGGGAACGGCTCCGCCGCCAGCACCGTGCCGACGCGCAGGTCGACGGCGAGAAAGCCGTCGACGCCGCAGACGTCCTTGCGCGGCAGCTTGTCCGGGGCGTACGGCAGGGCCGCGCCGTCGATCACATGCTGGACCATCGTTGCGCGATCCTCGAAGAAGCGTCACGCGTGCAGGCGGGAGTGCCGCTGCGCGCGATCATGGGGTCTGCGGCGTCGGCACGGCGACGCGCCATTCGCGCAGCGCGTGCGTCGAGCCTTCCTGGACCTGCTTGAGGGCGTCGTAGACGCGCGCCGGCAGGCCGGTGTCGGTGAAGCGGATCGCGCGTTCGCCGTCGCCGATCTCGCTGACGCTGACCAGGCGCGCGGCGGTGCCGACGCCGAACGCGGCGCCGAGCTGGCCGGCCATCTGCGCGGCGGCGAGCTCGTCGAGGCTGATCTTCTGCTCCGAGACGCGCAGGCCTTCGGCGCGCAGCAGGCGCAGCACGCTGTCGCGCGTGATGCCGGCGAGAATGGTGCCGTCGAGCGGCGGCGTCAGCACTTCGTCGCCGATCTGCACGAAGACGTTCATCGTGCCGGCTTCGGCGAGTTCGCGTCGCGTGAGCGCGTCGAGCCAGATCACGTCGTCGTAGCCGTTCTCCTTGGCGCGCTGCAGGCCGGCGAGGCCGGCCGCGTAATTGCCGCCGGTCTTGGCCGCGCCGAGGCCGCCGGGGGCGGCGCGCGTCAGCTCATGTTCGGCCCACAGGCGCAGGCGCTTCGGTGCCGGGTCGGCGCTCGGCGTGACGGCGACCGCGAGGCGGTGGCGCGTCGCCGGCCGGAAGCCCAGCGCTTCCTCTTCCGCATACAGCGTCGGGCGCAGGTACAGCGCGCCGCGGCCGTGCGGCGGCACGTAGCGTGCGTGCACCTGCACCGCGAGCTGGCACAGCGTCATGAACAGATCTTCCGGCGGTTCCGGCATCACCACGCGGCGCGCGCTCAGTTGCAGGCGGCGCGCATGGTCGCGCGGACGGAAGAGATGAATCTGGCCGCGCGGATCGCGGTAGGCCTTGAGGCCTTCGAACACCGACAGGCCGTACTGCAGGCCGCCGCTGGCGACCGGCACCGGCAGCGCGTTGCGCACGCTGACGGTCGGCGCGTGCCAGTGGCCGTCCTCGCCATGCTGCGCATGCACGAGATAGGGGCCGAGCACGCGGCCGAAGCCGAGTGCTTCCGGTTCCGGCCAGTCGGCCGGCAGGGGTGCTTCGTAAAGCCCGGTCGGGGGCGTGTGCATCGTCATCGCTCCATCGTTCATTGCAAAAGCTTAACCAAGCGCCTCGATATTGGCGCTGCCCGGCGTCACCATCGGCAGCACCATTTCCTCGGCCGCGATCGGCGCGCGGATCAGCATCGGGCCCGGCTGCGCGAAGGCCTCGCGCAAGGCCTGTGCCGGATCGCGCACGAAGCCGAGATCCAGCGCCGGCACGCCGAAACCCTCGGCGATCGCGCAGCAGGACGGCGGCTGCCGGTACAGCGAGCCGCTGTAGCGCGCGTCGTAGAACAGATTCTGCTGCTGGCGCACGAGGCCCAGCGCGCTGTTGTCCATCACCACGATCTTCACGTTGGCCTGGGTCTCGGCCAGCGTCGCCAGCTCCTGCACGGTCATCAGCAGCGAGCCGTCGCCGGAGAAACAGACCGCGCCGGCGCGCGGAAGTGCCAGCGCCGCGCCGATCGCCGACGGCAGGCCGAAACCCATCGTGCCGAGGCCGCCGGACGTCAGCCAGCGATCGCCGCGCGCGAACGGATAGGCCTGCGCGACCCACATCTGGTGCTGGCCGACGTCGGTGGTGATCGCCGTCTCCGGGTCGATCAGCGCCGCGATCGTGGCGATCAGTCCATACGGGCGGCGCGGATCGTCGCGCCCGGGCTGGGCCAGCGGGAACTCGCGGCGCAGCGTGCCGACGCGCGCCAGCCAGTCGGCGCGCAGCTGCGGGCGCACGGCGTCGAGCAGCGCGCGCAGCGCGGCGCCGGCATCGGCCTCGATCGCCAGTTCCGGGCGGCGCAGCTTGCCCAGTTCGCGGCGATCGGCGTCGATATGAATGACCTGCGCGTTCGGGGCGAAGCGGTCGAGACGGCCGGTGGCGCGGTCGTCGAAGCGCGCGCCGATCGCGATCAGCAGATCGCATTCGTCGAGCACGAGATTGGTGTAGCGCGCGCCGTGCATGCCGAGCATGCCGAGCGCCAGCGGATGGTCCGGCGGCAGCGTGCCGAGCGCCATCAGCGTGGTCGTCGTCGGCAGGCCGGCGCGTTCGGCGAAGGCCTGCGCGAGCCCTTGCGCGCGCGCCTGCGTGACGCCGCCGCCGAGGTAGAGGACGGGGCGCTGCGCGCGCTCGATCAGCCGCGCCGCCTGGGCGATCGCGGCGGCGTCCGGGGCCGGTGCGCGCTGCGGCGGCGCGGCGTCCGGAACGCGCTCGATGCGCAGGCGCTCGGTCTGCACATCCTTGGGCACGTCGAGCAGCACCGGGCCGGGGCGGCCGCTCTCGGCGATGCGGAACGCTTCCGGCAGCAGATCGAGCAGGTCTTCCGCCGAGCGCGCCTGGAACTGCGCCTTGGTGATCGATTCGACGATGTGGCCGGTGCGCACTTCCTGGAACGCATCGGTGCCGATCAGCGCGCGTGGCACCTGGCCGGCGATGCAGACCAGCGGCACCGAGTCGGCCTTGGCGTCGGCGATCGCCGTCACCGTATTGGTCACGCCGGGGCCGGAGGTCGCCAGGCAGACGCCGGCGCGGCCGGTGACGCGGGCGATACCCTGCGCCATGAACGCGGCGCCCTGCTCGTGGCGCGCGAGGATATGCGTCAGCCGCGAATCGGCGAGCGCGCGGTACAGCGGCAGCAGCGCGCCGCCGGGAATGCCGGCGACGAGCGCCGCGCTCGGGCCGACCGCGTCGATGCGTCGCTCGAGGAAGCGGGTGATCAGTTCTGCGCCATTGATGTCCATAGTCGGTTCCGGGAAAGGTGGAACCCCTGGGGCGATGGACCGGCGGATGAGACCCTCAAAACAGAAAACCCCCGCCGGTCGTATGCGCCGGCGGGGGTTTTGTTTCGTGCAGCAGCCCCTACGGCGCGTCGTTAACGACGACCGCTACGAGTACGAGGGCAATCTGCTTGAACGGGTTCATTAGATGTGACTGAGCTTGAAGCGCGCGCAGTCTAGCCGCGTGCCTGAAGCTTGCGCAAGCGGCGGACGCTCATGCCGTGCCTTTCTGGATGAACTCGATCTTGTAGCCGTCCGGGTCCTCGACGAAGGCGATGACGGTCTTGCCATGCTTCATCGGGCCGGCTTCGCGCGTGACCTTGCCGCCGCGCTGCCGGACCCGTTCGCAGGCCTGGGCGGCGTCGTCGACTTCGAGCGCGATGTGGCCGAAGGCGCTGCCGAGTTCGTAGCGATCGACGCCCCAGTTGTAGGTCAGCTCGATGACGGCGCCGTCGGCTTCGTCCTGGTAGCCGACGAAGGCGAGCGTGAACTGGCCGTCCGGATAGTCTGCGCGGCGCAGCACCTTCATGCCGAGCACGTCGCGGTAGAACTGGATCGAGCGATCGAGATCGCCGACCCGGAGCATGGTGTGAAGGATGCGCACGGGGGACTCCTGCAGAAAAAGCGGCGGCGCGCAAGGTGCCAGCGCGCCGCTGCCGATGCAAGCCGCCGCGCGGCGCTCAGAACGAAAAGAGCGCGAAGCCGCGCCGCGCGCGCGTCTTGGGCGAGGCCGCGCCCGGCTCGACGTCGATCGCGTCGATGCCGAGCGTGCGCTCCAGCGCGTCGAGCCGCGCGAACTGCGCGCACAGCGGCCGCGCCTTGGCTTCGAGCGCGTCGGCCTTCGGCTGGATGCGGCGCTCGACGATGCGCTCGGTGGCGTCGGCGCGCGCCTCGATCCGGCTCGGATTGACCAGCGCGGTGAATACCATCGAGGCAATGTTGCCCGTCATGTCGGCGGCGAGGTCTTCGGCCAGCGCGTCGATTTCGGCGTCGAGGCCTTCGTCATCGGCGTCGCCACCGAGGCTGCCGCGCAGCAGTTCGCGGCCGTTATAGCGCGCATGAATGTGCTCGCTGAGCGTGGTCATGCGTTTTTCGTACTGGCGCAGGTCGTGGCGGTCGCCGCCGAGCGCCGCGAACGATACGGTCACTGCCTCCAGACCCAGCATCGCGCCGTCGATCGCGATCTCGCTGACCGCCGGCACCATGCGCTGCAGGCCGCGGCGATAGTCGTCGGCGGTACGGTGCTGGGTGGCGTCGAGCTGCAGTTCGCGGCCGTCGCGAAACACGCGGTCGCCTTCGAGGCGGTAGCGCGCGTCGTCGCCGCGCAGTTCGACGGCGTCGCCGTCGAGGCGGATATCGGCGCGCAACTCGCAGCGGCAGCCGTCGTCGGCGGCACGGGCGGCGCCCGGCCATGCGAGGACGGCGGCGAGCAGGGCGAGCGGGGCAAGGGCGAGCGGCTGAGACATGGTCGGAACTCCCGTTTCTGGCGTTTGTGCCGGGGAGTGGAGCAAGCCCTTTGCCAGTTGCTCAGCCTTTATCGATCAATGACTTGTGAATATTTCCGGAGATGGGCGTGGCGAATCTGGCGAATCTCGTGCGTAAATCCGCCAGATCTTGGCGTCATCGAACTTCCATCGGCCCCGAGCCGGGCAGGCGCGAGACCAGGTCGGCGCCGCACAGCTTCGACGGGGTGTAGGCGCCGCCGGCAGGGCGGTGCTGCGTGAGGAAATCGACCACCGCGAGCGCGCCGGTGATCGTCAGCGCGTAGCCGTTGGCGACCTTGATGCGCGCCGTCCGCGTCTGGCCGGCGGCATTGCGCGCCTCGCCCCAGACGCAGGTCGCCAGCGTTTCGCGCTGCTGCGCGGTCGGCCCCTTCACGGTCTTGCCGATGCGGTTCTTCAGGAAGCGCTGCACCGGCGGCAGGCCGAGGAACCAGCGGAAGTAGTTGGCGCGCCGGGCGTTGGCGATCATCGCCGGCGAGCCCGGGATGAAGACCTCGATATTCGGGATGCCGGTGCTGAAATAGGCGGTGCAGACGTCGCCCCAGGGGATCGTCATCGCCAGCTTTTCGCCATCGCCGAAGTCGATGCGGCGCACGTGATAGGCGAGCGGTACGGCGCGGATGATGCCGTTCTCGCGCACCTTGCCGCCCTGCGCGAGGCCCTCGACCGAGGTCTTGGCGGTGCCCGGCGAGAAGCCGGAGCGCGAGTCGAAGCCGAGCGCCAGATGCGTGGCGTCGGGCAGCGCGGCCTTGAGGCTGGCGGCGACGCAGTCGGTCGGGATCACGTCGAAGCCGACGCCCGGGCAGACGACGACACCGGCCGCCGCGGCACGTTCGTGCTGGCGATGCGCATGCTCGAACACGGAAATCTCGCCGGTGATGTCGAGGTAGTGCGCCTTGGCCTGCAGGCAGGCCTCGAGCATCGGCGCGCTGGTCGCCGAGAACGGGCCGGCGCAGTGCAGGACCAGCTCGACGCCATCGAGGCCGCGGGCGAGCGCGGCCGCGTCATCGAGGCCGAACACGCGGTGTTCGAGCTGCAGCTCGGCGCCGAGCGCCGCGAGCTTGTCGGCGCTGCGGCCGGCCAGGATCGGCCGGATGCCGCGCCGGACCGCTTCGCGTGCGATCAGCTCGCCGGTGTAGCCGTTGGCACCGTAGATCATCCACTTCATTGCTGCTGCTCCTGGCGGATTCGTGGGTTCAGCCCATTTTAGCGACGAGCGCCAGCGGCAGATGCCGCATCGCGAAGCCTAACGGCATCCACGGCCAGCGGGGGACGCAGGCGCTCTGCGGCTCGCGGTCAATGGCGTCGGCGAGCAGCCGGCAGCCGGTCTCGGTGTCGATCATGAACGGCGTCTTTTTCACCTTCTCGTTGATCTCCGAGCGGATGTAGCCCGGGTAGATCGTGCTGACCCGGATCGGCTTGCCGATCAGGTCGGCGCGGATGCCCTCGGCGAGGGCGGCGACGCCGGCCTTGGTCGCGGCGTAGGTCGTCAGATTGCGCGGCATGCCGCGCATGGCGCTCATCGATGAGATCACGACCAGATGGCCGGCGTTCTGTGCGCGGAAGATCTCGAGCGCCGCCTCGCACTGCGCGAGCGCGGCGACGAAGTTGGTTTCGGCGGTCTTGCGGTTGGCGTGGAAGTAGCCGGTGCCGAGCGGCTGGCCCTTGCCGAGGCCGGCGTTGACGATGATGCGGTCGAGCCGGCCGAACTCGTCGCGAAAGCTGCGGAACACTTCGAACACCTGGCCGTAGTCGAGCACGTCGAGCGCGCGCACGGCGATGCGCAGCTTCGGGTGGCGCGCGGTCAGCTCCGCCTTCAGCTCGTCGAGCCGTTCGGTGCGGCGCGCGCACAGCGCGAGGTCGTGTCCGCGCGCCGCGAATTCGCGAGCCATGCCGCGGCCGAGGCCGGAGCTGGCGCCGGTGATGAGGATGGTCTGCCGCGTCGGATGTCTGCTCATGTGGATTTTCCGGAAGATCGTTGACGCGAGCCGCCGGCGACGGCGGCTGGGGTCAACGGACGACGGGGGCTCGGGGCGGTGGGGTCATCGGCCGGGAGTCAGCGGTACGAAATCAGGCGGCTGTCGTGCTCGAAGTGGGCGTGCTCGTTGAAGCTGGACAGATACAGGCCGCGCTCGCCGTAGATCAGCTTGGTGACGGCGGCGTTGGCGAGTGTCCAGTTCAGCTGCGCGGCGTGCAGGTCGGTCAGCGCCAGCCGCTCGCGCACGACCGCCGTGATCGGGCCGCCCGAGGTGAAGACCAGCGCCGTCTTCGAACGGCCCAGCGTCTCGCGCAGGCGCTGCACGCCGGTCTCGACGCGATCGCAGAAGCCGCGCCAGGTCTCCGCATAGTCGGCGTCATGCTCGCCGCAGATCCAGCGCTTCATGCTCTCGGCGAAGATGTCCTGGAACGCGCGGCGCGGGTTCGGCGTCGCGGCCAGCTCGGCCATCATCAGGGCCTTGTCGCGAAAGCGCGGACGATAGGCCTCGATCATCATTTCGTGGTCGTACTCGTTCCACGCCGGGTCTTCCTGCCACTGCGCCGTGAGCTGCATCGCCGCCAGGCAGCCTTGCGCGGTCTGGCGGTGACGGCGCAGTTCGCCGCAGACGACGAGGTCCGGTGTCACGCCGCGCACCGCGAGCGCGCGGCCGAGCACGCCGGCCTGTTCGGTGCCGAGCGTCGAGAGCTGGTCGTAATCGCCGGCGCCGAACGAGGCCTGGCCGTGGCGGATGAGATAGATCGTGCCCATGCGGAGCTCAGCGGCGTGACTGGCGCATCAGCCGCCGGCTGCGCCAGATCAGGTAGTTGGCGAGCAGCCAGAACTGCTTGAAGGCCGGATTGCGCGTCTGCTTGTGGTGATAGCGGTAGTAGATCTGCTGGATGATCACCGCCAGCCGGAACAGACCGTAGACCTCGTAGAACGTCCAGTTCTGCGGCTTGAGACCGGTCCTGGCGCAGTAGTAGTCGACGATCTCGCGGCGCGTCATCATGCCCGGCAGGTGCGAGGGCTGACGGCGCATGCTCTTGATGAAGCGGTCGTCGTCGGCCTGCGACCAGTACGCGAGCGTGGTGCCGAGTTCCATCAGCGGATCGCCCAGCGTCGCCATCTCCCAGTCGAGCACGCCGATCACGCGCGTCGGGTCGTTCGGGTCGAAGACCAGATTGTCGAGACGCCAGTCGTTGTGGATCACACAGGTGGCGACGTCGTCCGGCGTGTTGGCTTTGAGCCAGCGCATGACGTCGGCGCCGCGCATCACGTTCCAGGTACGCGCCTTCTCCCAGCGGTCGCACCAGCCGTCGATCTGACGCCGGCAGTAGCCGCTGCCCTTGCCGAGTTTGTCGAGGCCGGCGGCTTTCCAGTCGACGCGGTGCAGCTCGATCAGCTTGTCGAACACGTTCTCGCACAGGCGGCGCGTCTGCTCGGGCGTCAGCGTCACGCCCGCCGGCAGGTTCTTGCGCGGAATCATGCCGACGATGCGATCCATCACGTAGAACTCGCAGCCGATCACCGTTTCGTCGCGGCACAGGCCGACCATATTGGCGACCGCCGGATAGACCGGCTTGAGCGCCTTCTGCACCGCGTACTCGCGATTCATGTCGTGCGCCGACTTGGCTTTGGTGCCCGACGGCGGACGGCGCAGGATCAGGTCGCGGTTCTCGTACTCGAGGCGGTAGGTCCAGTTCGATGCGCCGCCGGCGTACTGCGTGACCTTGGGCGTGCCGTGCAGCTCGACGCCCTGCGCCTGCAGCCAGGCGGTGACGGCGGCGGCGTCGAGTTCCTCGCCTTGGCGGACTTGGCCGCCACGGTCGATGCGGGCGGATTCGGAAGCAGCAGTCATGGTCTGTCGATGAACACGTCGATCAAGGGGTTGACGGTATCCGGACATTCACATCCGGCCAAGCGCGCGGCGCGCGTCGGGCCGGCCAGCGCCGTTGCGCGGGCGCGGGCCAGCGGAGATACGCGGTTCTCGCGATTCTCGCGGACGGCGACGACGCGGCGGTTCGGCGCGTGGTGTCGCGCCTGCGCCGCCCGTCTCGTGCCGTCCGTCGGCCGTCCCGCACAGGACAGCAGCGAGCCCGGCGCCGCACCCTGCCGGCACCCGCGCGCTTGCCCCGTCCGGGGGCCTGTTTCAGCGGGCAGCGTCGCCACGCGCCGCGGCCTTGCCCATCATTTTCTTCGTCGCGCGCTGCATCAGGCTGGCGTAGACCGTGTACGGCAGCAGGCGCTTGAGCCGCCAGATGCGCGCCTCGCGCTTGTGCGTGAGGATGTGGAAATCGCCGCGCGCGACACCGGCGTAGACGAGCTCGGCGATATCGTCGGCGCTGTGCCGCGCCTGCGTCACCAGCTTGCTCATCATGCGGTTCGAGTCGCCGTCGGCGGCACGCGCCGACTCGGCCAGGTTGGTGCGGAAGAACGCCGGGCAGACCACCGAGACCTGGATGCGATCGCGCGCGAGCTCGACTTTCAGCGTCTCCGACAGCGCAACGACTGCCGCTTTGGTGGCGTTGTACGCCGACATCAGCGGCGGATGGATCAGGCCGGCCATCGACGCGGTGTTGACGATGTGGCCGCCGCCCTGCGCGGCGAGCAGCGGCGCGAAGACCTTGCAGCCGCGCACGACGCCGAGCAGGTTGATGTCGATGATCCACTGCCAGTCGGCGATCGGCAGCTCGCCGATCGCGCCGCTGGCAGCGACGCCGGCGTTGTTGAAGACCAGATCGACGCCGCCCCAGTTCTGTTGCAGCCACTGCGCGGCGGCGGCCAGGTCCGCTTCCTCGCGCACGTCGCAGCGCAGGTAGTGCGCGCGCCCGCCGCGTGCCTGCAGCGCCTGCACGGTTTCGGCGCCGCGGGCGTCGTTCAGGTCGGCGATGCAGACCGAGGCGCCGGCGCGCGCGTAGCGTTCGGCCAGCGCGCGGCCGAGCCCGGACGCGCCGCCGGTGATGAAGACGCGCGACGCGCTCATGCGCGGATGCCGCGCTCGGCCATCAGCTTGGCGTATTTGCCGAGTTCGACGCGGGCGATCATGCCGCGGTGCACGGCGTCCGGACCGTCGGCCAGGCGCATCACGCGGGCATTGGCGAACATCGCCGCGAGCGGGAAGTCGTTCGACAGGCCGGCGCCGCCGTGCATCTGGATCGCTTCGTCGACGACCTGCTGCAGGACGTTGGGCGCCACCACCTTGATCGCGGAAATCTCGGTCAGCGCGGCGAGCGCGCCGACCTTGTCGATCTTCCAGGCCGCGTACAGCGTCAGCAGACGTGCCTGGTCGATCGCGATGCGCAGCTCGGCGATGCGCTCGCGATTGGCGCCGAGGTTGATGAGCGGCTTGCCGAAGGCGACGCGCGTCAGACCGCGCTCGATCATCAGCTCCAGCGCGCGCTCGGCGGCGCCGATACAGCGCATGCAGTGGTGGATACGGCCCGGCCCGAGGCGGCCCTGCGCGATCTCGAAGCCCTTGCCGATGCCCTTGATGAGATTTTCCTTCGGCACGCGCACGTTCTCGAAGTGCACTTCGCCGTGGCCGTAGGGCTCATCGTACTCGCCGAACACGGTCAGCATGCGCTGGATCTTGACGCCGGGGGCGTCGAGCGGCACCAGCACCATGCTGTGCTGCTGGTGGCGGTTCGCCTTCGGATCGGACAGGCCCATGAAGATGGCGACCTTGCAGTCCGGATGGCCGATGCCGGTCGACCACCACTTCTTGCCGTTGATGACGACCTCGTCGCCGTCGAGCACGGCGGTCGCCTGCATGTTGGTGGCGTCGCTCGACGCCACGTCCGGCTCGGTCATGCAGAACGCCGAGCGGATCTCGGCGGCCAGCAGCGGCTTCAGCCAGCGTTCCTTCTGCTCCGGGCTGCCGTACTTCCACAGCACTTCCATGTTGCCGGTGTCCGGCGCGTTGCAGTTGAACACCTCGGGCGCGATGAAGCTGCGGCCCATTTCCTCGGCCAGCGGCGCGTACTCGACGTGCGACAGGCCGGCGCCGAGTTCGGCGTCGGGCAGAAACAGATTCCAGAGGCCGGCGGCGCGCGCCTGGGCCTTCAGCGCGGCGACCTGCGGCGACACCGTCCATTTCTGCCAGTCGCCGCTGCTGCGCGCGGTTTGCTGTTCGTGCAGCAGGGCCGTCTCGACGGGCGCGACCTGCTCGCGCATGAACTGGCGGACGCGTTCGATGAGGTCCTGTGCGCGGGGACTGTGCGCGAATTCCATGGCCGTTTCTCCTCCGGGAGATGGTTTGATGCGCACACCTTACGACGCGCCGGATCATTCGATCCACTAATATTCCTGAATCATTTTTCATTCATATGGCGAATGAATGAGCCGCATCGACCTCAACCTGTTCCGCGTTTTCGACGCCGTCTACCGGGCCGGCAGCCTGACGCAGGCGGCCGCGCAGCTGCATCTCACGCAGCCGGCGATCAGCAATGCGCTGGCGCGCCTGCGCGCGCAGTTCGGCGACCCGCTGTTCGTGCGCGACGGGCGCCGCATCGCGCCGACCCCGCGCGCCCGTGCGGCGGCGCCGGAGATCGCGGCTGCTTTGCAGACGCTGCGGCAGACGCTGTCGGCCCCACAGGTGTTCGAGGCGGCGTCAGCGTCGCGCCGCTTCGTGATCGGCATGCGCGATCTGCTCGAGTTCGCGCTGCTGCCGCGGCTGACGCAGGAACTGTTGCGCGACGCGCCGAAGCTGCAGTTGCAGAGTGCGCGCATCGAGCGGCGCAAGATCGAGCGCGAGCTCGCGGCCGGCGCACTGGATCTGTCGATCGACGTGCCGATGCCGGTCGGCGAGGGCATCGTCCAGGAGGCGCTGTTCGAGGAGCATCTGTGCGTGGCGATGCGGCGCGATCACCCGCTGGCGAAGCGTACGTTGGGCATCCGGCAGTGGCTCGGTGCGCGGCACGTGGTGGTGTCGTCGCGGCGCATCGGCCAGGTACTGGAGGATGGCGTGCTGCAGCGCGAGGGTCTGCGCCGCGATATCGCGCTGCGCTGCCAGCATTACTACGCGGCCTGCCATGTCGTGGCCAGCAGCGATCTGCTGCTCGTCCTGCCGCGCTACTACGGCGAATGGTTCACGGCGCACCTGCCATTGAAGCTGGTGCCGCTGCCGCTGGCCATGCCGAGCCTGCAGGTCATGCTCTACTGGCCGCGCAACGCCGAGCACGACCCCGGCCATGCCTGGCTGCGCGAGCGCATTCGCGCGCTCACGGCCCGCGGGGCGCCGCGTCCCTGAGAGGGCGGTGCCGCGCGATCAGTCGAAGCTGATGGTGGTCGTGCTGCCGGCGGCGACCGTGGCGTTCACGGTGTCGAGAAAGCCGAGACTGTCGGAGGTGTTCGGGGCGTCGTTGGCCGCCTTGCAGGTCCACGCCACGGTGTAGCTGCCGGCCGGCAGATTGCGGATCTCGAACAGGTACTCGCTGTTCGAGGAATCGTAGTCGAGCGGCGACGAGGCGAGGGGCTGGTCGCTGTGCGCATTGCTGCCATCGTCGTAGTAATCGGTGGGCGTGACGCCGGAGCCGCTGTAGACGTAGACGGCGACACCGCTGCCGGCCGAACTGCCGCAGCTGCCGCCGGTCACGGAGCTTTCGGGGATCGAGCCGCTGATCGTGCCGCCGTTGCCGCTCTTGACGGCGCGGATGACGGGCGTGAATTCATACCCGGTGCCGGCGCTGTTCTTCACCAGAGAGAACGGCAGTTCGAGCGTCGTGATGATCCGGGCCGAATCGCCGCTCGACGTGCCGCTGTCGGACAGCGACAGGCTGATGCTCGCGTAGCTGGCCTGGCTCGACAGCGAGATCGGCAGCTGCGCGCCGCTGCTCAGCTGGACGTACGCGTCGGTGGTGTCGAATACCGGCCGGATGCCGACGAAATCGCCCGACAGATTGTTTTCGTTGATCAGTTCGAGCTGGCCTTCGTAGCGGTCGTCGTCGTTGAAGCTTTCCGAACGGCTGTACGGCGTCACGTCGAACGGGTTGTCGATGCCGGTGCCGTATTCGTCGACGCTGCCGTCGTCGGATTCCAGGTCCACGTCGGTGATGTTGAGTACCACTTTGCTGACGCCGCTGGGCGCGGCGACGGCCAGGTCGACGCTGAGCTGGGATTCGCAGCCGGCGAGCAGGATGGTGCCGAGAAGCACGGAAACGGGCGGAAGCTGACGATGAGCGGGCATGGCGTGCGCGGCATGAAATCGATGACGACACGGTAGACGCTGCGCCCATATCCAGGGGTTTCGGCCGGTACTGGATTTGTTTCGAAGTGTATCGGCCTGGAACAGCCCGTGGCCGGCGCTGTCAGACTGCGAGGGAGCCTGCCGGAAGTTGCGCGCGTGAACAAAGCCAAAGTGTTGCTGGTCGACGACGACGTCCGCCTGCGCCAGATGATGGCGGAGTATCTGCTGCGCCACGGGATCGAGTCCGAGGGCGTCTCGACCGCCGCGGCTGCCGTGCGGGCGCTGGCGCGCACGCGTTTCGATCTGCTCGTGCTCGATCTGATGCTGCCGGACGACGACGGTATCGCGCTGTGCCGGCGGCTGCGCTCGGCCGCGACGCCGATTCCGATCATCATCCTGTCGGCCAAGGGCGACGATGTCGATCGCATCGTCGGTCTTGAGGTCGGCGCCGACGATTACCTGGCGAAGCCCTGCAACCTGCGCGAGCTGGTCGCGCGCATCTTCACGGTGCTGCGCCGCATCGGCCAGTCGCCACGCGCCGACGCCGTGTCCACGCCCAAGCAGGTCGGCATCGGTGAATTCGAGCTCGACTTGTGGTCGCGCACGCTGACCCGACACGGCGACGCGGTGCACATCACCACGCGCGAGTACCAGCTGCTCGAGGCCCTGGTCCTGCACGCGCGCCGCGTGCTCAACCGCGACGAGCTGATGACCTTGACCAACGGACGCCCGAGCGACTCGCTGTCGCGCTCGATCGACATCCTGATCTCGCGTCTGCGTCAGGTGCTCGAACCGGATCCGTCGTCGCCGCGCTACATCCAGACGGTGTGGGGCCGCGGCTACATGTTCGTGCCCGACCAGCCGGCATGAGCCTGCGCTGGTGGCTGGGCCTGCTGGTGGCCGCGGCGGTGATCGCGGTGCCCACGATCAACGTGGTTCTGCTGCATTTCTTCCCGCCGCCGGTACCGGAGTTCCGGCTCGCGGATTGTCCGCCGGGGCTGGTCGAATCCGGGCGTGCGTCGCCCTGGGCCTGCGCGCACGCCCGCGACGGCGGCCAAGGCGCGGCGGGGCCGGGCGCCGCGCCGGACGCACCTGATGCAGAACCGGCGCCTCCGGCGCCGGGCGAACGGCCGCCGCCGCGCTTCGCGGGCGAAGGCGGCGACCCTGCGCTGCGCATGCCGCCGCGGGAACCGCGCGCAAGCGTCGGTTTCGGTGCGCCGCTGGTGATGGCGACGCGCGACAGCTTCGGGCCGAGGGGCGGGGCGTTCGAAGCGGTCGGCCGGCATTTCCTGTGGATCAATCTGGTCAGCCTCGGCATCGTCGTGGTGCTGGCGATGCTGGCGTTCTCGCTGATTGTGCGCTGGCCGCTGCGCGGCCTGCTGCTGGCCATCGAGGACGTCGAGCACGGCGGCATCCCGGCGGCCGGCGGCATGATGGCCATGCCCCGCGAGCTGCGCCAGATCGGCACCGCGCTGCATCGCCTGGCTCGGCAGCTGCAAGGCGGCAACCAGGAGCGCGAAACCATGCTGGCCGGCATGTCGCACGATCTGCGCTCGCCGCTCGCCCGTATCCAGGCGGCGATCGAACTGCGCGCCCGTCCGGACGAGGACTGGACGCCGGTGCTGCGCGACGTCCACGAGATCGACCACATCATCGGCCAGTGCATCGACTACGTCCGCGACGGGCAGGACGAGCCGAGCGTGCCGCTGTCGCTCGATGAGCTGGTGCGCGCGGTGATCCGACCGGAATCCGATCAGGACGTCGAGCTGGCGCTGGCGGCGCCGGAACGGCTGCCGCTGCGCCGGCAGTCGATGATGCGGGCGGTACGGAACCTAATCGACAATGCGCGGGTCCATGGTTCTGCGCCGATCCGCGTCCGTACCTTCCGCGAGGAGGGGGATGCGGTTCTGAGCGTCGAGGACGAGGGGGCAGGCATCGATCCGCAGCAATGGGAGCGCCTGCTCAAGCCGTTCGCCCAAGGCGCCCGGGCCCGCAGTCCGGGTGGTGCCGGGCTGGGGTTGGCGATTGTCCAGCGGGTGGCCGCGCAGCATGGCGGCCGTCTGGTAATGCGGGTGGTGAGTCCGGGGACGCCGTTCGCGGTCCAGTTGCGTCTCCCGGCGGATTCGGTAGGGTAGTGCGCCTTTTTCTAGGGAGTCGGCGCTGGTGATACAGTCCGACACAAAGCCATTCACAACGCTGAGCGAGCGGCGCTCATGATATGTTAGCCGCCGTCCGCTCGGCCCCCAGTCTCTTTGCGAGGAGCATCATGCGTTTCAGTCGTGTCAGCCCGACGTTCCCGTCCGTCACCCGTAAGTCTTTGTCCAAGCCGGCCCTGCTCAAGCCGGCCCTCGCCGCGACGGTGGCCGTGCTGCTCGCCGCCTGCGGCGGCGGCGGCGGTGGCAACAAGAAGAATCTCGAGGAAGCCTATACCGTTGTCGGTCAGGCGGACTTCAAGACCGGCACCGCGGCCAGCCCGAGTGCCTCGACGCTGCGCAGCCCGCAGAGCAATGTCGCGACCAACGGCACCAAGTTCGCCGTCGCCGACGCCTCGAACAACCGCATCCTGATCTGGAACTCGATCCCGTCGAGCAACGGCGCCGCGGCTTCGGTGGTGCTCGGTCAGGCCGACTTCTCGACGCGCACGGCCGCGACCACGCAGGCCGGTCTGAACTCGCCGCAGTCGGTGTTCATCAGCAACGAGGACAAGCTCGTGGTCGCCGACCAGGGCAACCACCGCGTGCTGATCTGGAACTCGATCCCGACCGCCAGCAACACGCCGGCGGACGTCGTCGTCGGTCAGGACAGCTTCACCGCCAAGCAGGTTGACCTCGATGGCGTCGACGGCAAGCCGTCGGCGCGCGGCCTGGACGGCCCGTACGATGCGATCGTGACGGCGGACGGCAAGCTGATCGTCGCCGATACCAACAACAATCGCGTGCTGATCTGGAATACGCTTCCGACCAGCAACGGTCAGGCTGCGAACATCGTGCTGGGCCAGGTCGATTTCACCTCGGACGACGACGACGACGAAGCCGACGCGATGAACGTGCCGCGCGGTCTGTGGAGCGACGGCGCCAAGCTGATGGTGGCCGACAGCGGCAACAACCGTGTCCTCTACTGGCCGAATCTGCCGCAGACGAGCACGGTGAAGGCCAGCTACGTCGTCGGCCAGACCGATTTCTCGCGCAACACCGCGGGTACTTCGGCTTCGTCACTGCGCAACCCGGTTTCGGTATCGTCGGACGGCGCCGGCTTCTATGTCGCCGATGCCGGCAACAACCGTGTGCTGCGCTACGATTCGCTGCCGAGTTCGAAAGGCATGAACGCGGACTTCGTTTACGGTCAGGACAACGACAGCTTCGCGGCGTCGACGGCCAATGACGAGAACCAGGACGGCAAGCGCGACGACAATCCGTCGGCCAAGACCCTCAGCGGTCCGACCGGCGCCTTCGTCTACGACAACAATCTGTACGTCACCGACAGCAGCAACAACCGCGTCCTGTTCTTCAACCCGTTTGCCACCCCATGATGGCAAGTCGTTTCAGCCGCGGCGCCTGTCTGGGCGCCGCGGTTTTTTTGCTGGCAGCTTGCAAGAACTCGAATCCGGTCGGTGAGGGTACGGGGCCGACGGCGCTCTGGATTCAGTCCGGCACGTCGACCTCCGGGGCCCAGATCATCGAGTGCGGCACCACGGCGCTGAGCGCGATCGCGCGCTTCGAGGGTGACCACGATTCGCAGTCGGACGTCAGCTCGCGCGTCGTCTGGACCAGCAGCAATCCGGGCGTGATCGACGTCAGCAACGGCGATCTCGAGACCTACCCCGGCTCGGGCTCGTACTTCTCGACCGGCACGGTGGTGGCCCGCACCACGGGCGTCGCGACGATTCGTGCGTCCTATGGCGACGGAGCGCTGATGGCCAGCTTCGGTGTCGATGCCAAGCCGATCAGCGGCATGCGCATCTGGCCGGAGCTGACGCGCATGGCGCCGAACTCGCAGGCCAAGTTCTACCTCTACGTGCATCCCGAGAACGATGCGCTCGAGCAGGATCTGACGGGCAGCGCGGTCTGGTCGATTCCGAGTTCGTCGCCGGCGGCCTACATTGCCTCGGGCTCGACGGTGCAGGGCTCGACCAATCCGCTCGACACGCCGTTCACGCTCGAGGCGCGGCTGTATACCTGCGACCAGAAGATCACGCGCACGATCAGCCTCGGCAAGGTCAGCGGACTCAACCTGAGCTACGAGCAGCCCGCCGGCAACGCGGTGCCGATCGGCATCGACGACCGCGTGCGGGTCGACGCGGTTTTCGAAGACACCTCGGCGATTCCGCAGAATCTCTCGAGCCAGCTCGTCATCAAGAACGCCGACGGCTACGACCCGGATATCGCGTCGACTTCGACCACGACGTCCAATACGACCGTCACCTCGGGAACCACGGCGCAGCTGGGGGCCAACGACTACCTGCTGGTCGGCGGGCTGCAGGACAAAAAGCCGGTGAAGCTGCAGCTGACCTACGACAAGTCGGGACTGAATCTGGTGGCGCTGACCCGCGAATACACATTCGCGAACATCGACGTGACCAGCCTGCGGGTCGATCCGGCGAGCGTCGATCTGACGTTTCCGGACCTCGGCCAGCTGTCGGCCTACGCGACTTTCGAGGATGGCATCGAGCGGCCGTTTACCCGCTTCGTCACCTGGAGTTCCGAGAATTCCGATTTGCTATCGGCGGTCGGTAGCGGCGGCATCAACGGCGGCCTGCTGACCCCGCTGAATGTGGGTGGCGAGGCCAAGGTATTCGCCAATTACACGAGCGATGTCGCGGGCAAGCTTGAGGAGCGGGTGATCGTCAACGTGCATCACAACTGACGGAAATTCCGGCTCGCGCGGCAGCCTCCAGCAGTGCTAATTTCGCGGCAGGGCAGGGGGTTCCACTGCGTGGCGGGAACGGTGTACATTCCTACTCGCAGTTGCTTCAAGCAAAAGTAACATCGCGGTACACGGGGTCGTGACGTTGGCAGTAAGGACCTCCGGCTACGTTTCTTGATCGCTTCTTGCACTGGAGTGGGTGTAAGCCCGTTTTTCAATTGACGTCAGAGGGAATGTTGCATGTCTAATGTCTCGACCGGCACCGTCAAATGGTTCAACGATGCCAAGGGTTTTGGTTTCATCACGCCGGAAGGCGGTGGTGAGGATCTCTTCGCACACTTCCGCGAGATCCAGGGCAGCGGCTTCAAGACCCTGAAGGAAGGCCAGAAGGTGCAGTACGAAGTGCGCCGTGGCCCGAAGGGCCTGCAGGCCGCCGCGATCCGCCCGCTCTGAGCGAGATCACCTTCGGCAGTTTGCCGATAAAACCGCGGCTCGCACCGCGGTTTTTTTTCGCCTGCGCAATGGCCGCGCGCTTCTCGGGCGCTCGGTTTCCATATCGATGATCGTGGTCCGGATCGGAAGCAGGCGTGCTGCGATTGCGGGGGTGCGATGAGAGCAGCGAGCGCCGTTCGCGTGGTGGCATGGCTCGATCTGGCCGTCACCGCCCCGCTGGCGGTGCCGGGACTGGAAGCCTGGTGGTTGCGCTTGCTGTTGAGCGGCGGCGGCTGGTGGACGCTGCCGCCGTCGTGGTCCCTGTCGGCCTCGGGGCTCATGCTCGCGCAATTGTCCGGAGTGTTCGGCATCTGCTGGAACGGGGCTCGGGCCTGCTGGCCGGGCGATCGCCGACTGGTGACGATCGACGGGGTAGCGCGGATCGCGGTCGCCGGACTTCTGCTGCGTTTCCATGCGCTGGGCGGACCGCCCAGCCTGCTCGTCTTTGTCGTGACCGAACTGTGTGGCGCGGTCATCGCGGCATTGGCGGTGCTGCCGTTATCCCGACGAAACCTCACTTGAAGCCGTGCGCGATGCCGAGCGCGTCGGGATCGAGGCGGTTGCCTTCAGCTTGCGCGCTTGCGCTTCGGCCGCAGCATCGTGCCTGTGCAGCGCTTCTTGCCGCAGCGGCATGCCCAGATCTTGCGCAGGCGCGGCGTGTGCGGCTCATCGAGCGTGATGCCGTAGTCGTACGTCAGCTCTTCGCCGGCGCGGACCGGTTTGATGGTCTCGATGAAGATCCGGTCGTGCGCGCGCCGCCCCTTCGGGTCCTCGACGATCACGGCTTCGCAGTTCGGCTCGCAGCTGGTGTTGATCCAGCGCGCGATGTTGCCGCCGACATTGGCATCGACTACGTACTCGTCGTTCAGCGTGAACAGAAAGGTGTGGCCGGAGTCGTAATCGCCGCCGTAGCAGTCGTCGACCTCCGAGTGACTGCGAAGCTGGCCGCGATAGCGGACCAGACGGGTGCCGGCGGGTAGGTCGCAGGCGGCGAAGACGCCGTTGCCGTGGATGGGAGAGCGACGAAGAACGAGCTTGCGGGACATGTGGGGCGGTGCATTTTCGGGGGCGCCATTCTCCCGCAAATTCCGTGCAGCGGTATCGCGGCTGGATGCCTGCCGCGGTACTGCTTGTCGAGCCGCGGGGCCTGTTGCGCGTACGGCGGTGCGGATCGACCGCCGGCCGGGGCTCGATCACCACTGGGCCGAATGCATCCGGCGATTCGGCTTGCCGTTCGCGGCAGACGTCGGGCGTTGTGCTCGCAGCCGGGATTGCGCGCTGGCCGGCCGGACATCGATGTCCAGCCTTCGGCGATGGCGGTGCGCGCGGCGGCTTCGTAAGCTCGGCAGCGACTTCAAAGGATTCGCGTCATGCCGCAGCTGAATGCCAATGGCCTGTCCCTGCACTACGAACTGTCGGGACCCGAGGACGGACCTGCAGCGCTGCTGATCATGGGCCTGGGCGGACAGTTGATTACCTGGCCCGAGCCGTTCTGTGCGGCGTTGGCCGCTGCGGGCTATCGGGTCATCCGCTTCGACAATCGTGATGCAGGCCTCTCGACGCGATTTACGTCGTTGGGCAAGCCGAACCTTCTGAAGGCCGGCGTCGCCAGTACGTTGCGCTGGCCGCTGCGCGCCCCGTATTCACTCGACGACATGGCGGCCGACGCGCTGGCCTTGCTGGATGGGCTCGGCATCGCGTCGGCGCACGTCGTCGGCATTTCGATGGGCGGCATGATTGCGCAGCTGATGGCCTTGCGGCAGCGCGAGCGTGTGCGCAGCCTCAGCCTGCTGATGACGCATTCGGGCCATCCGTGGCTGCCCGGGCCGCGCTGGCCGATTCGCTGGCGCATGGTGCGGCGCCCTGGTCTGCGCGAGCGCGAAGACATCATCCGCTACTCGATGCAGACCTTGCAGCTGATCGGCAGCCCCGCTTTCAGGCCCGATCCCGCGGCGCTTTACGCGCAGATCGCCCGCCAGTATGACCGCAGCTACCATCCCGCCGGCGTCGCGCGCCAGACCGCGGCGATTCTCGCCGCGCCGGATCGCAGCGCGGCGCTGCGCGCATTGCGAGTGCCAACGCTGATCCTGCATGGGCAGCAAGATCCGCTGATTCCGGTGGCGGCCGCGCACCAGCTTCTGCGTCTGATGCCGCAGGCGCGGCTCGAACTGTTCGAGGGCATGGGCCACGATCTGCCGGCGCCCTTGCTGGAGTCCCTGGCCGCCCACATCGTCGCGCACTGGGATTCGAGCACGTCGGCGGGCTGACGCAAGCGGTTCAGCGGCGATCAAGCCGGTGGCGGCAAAGCTTCCGCGCCTTACTGGAATCAATGCGGGAGGATGCGTGAACACTGCCAAGCTTCGTAAAGCCGGGCTTCGTCTCGGCCTGATGGCGCTACTCGGGGCCCCGGTGCTGGCCCAGGCCTACGATTACAACTATCTCGAAGGCGGCTACCTCAATCGCGATCAGCCGGGCGACGATAGCGGCTTGCGCGTGCAGGGCAGCTTCGACATCGCGTCGCCGATCGCGATCTTCGCCGAGTACGCCGATGTCGATCACTACGACCAACTCAGCATCGGTGCGCTTTACCACACGCCACTCGACCGTACGCTCGACCTCGTGCTGGGGGCATCCTTCGAAACCCATGACGACGGCCACGACGACGACAGCGGTTTCGGCCTGCGCGGCGGCTTGCGCTGGACGCTGCCGCAGACCCGGCTCGAACTGAATCCCGAGTTGCGCTACGTCGACTACGGTCACGACGACGGTCTGTCGCTGCGGCTCGGTGCGGTGTATCCGCTGACGCCGGCGCTCGCGCTGCAGGGCGGCGTGCAGGCCGGCGACGACGATCGCTTCGACATCGGCGTGCGCTACAGCTTCGGGCCGCAGCGCGCCTATCGCTGACGGACGCAGGCCGCTTCGCTCATGGGGGCGAGGCGGCCGCGCCGGGTTCGGACGGCCGGGTGTTCAGAAAATGCCGGCAGCCAGCCCCGCTGCCATGGCCTCGCCGAGTTCGCGGCATTGCGCGAGCGCGGCGTCGTCCGGCTCGCCGATGACGATCAACGGCTCGGCAACCGCCTTCCAGCGATAGCCGGTGGCGATCCGTTCGACGGCGCGCGCCGTGCCGCTGCCGTCGTTGCCCGCGCTGACGAACAACGCATAGGGAAGCCCGAGTGTGCGGCCCTCGGCTGGATAGAAAGTCCGGTCGAAGAAATCCTTCAGCAGCCCCGCCATGTAGCCGAGCTTTTCGGGTGTGCCGATCAGCAGGCCGTCGGCCCACAGCAGGTCATCCACGGCCGCCTGTTCGGCGCGCACGTGGCGCAGTTCGATCGCGGCTCCGGATTGCTTCGCGCCTGCCGCAACCGCCGTGCCGAGTCTGGCGGTGCGGCCGGATTCGCCGACCTGGATCAGGAGCAGGTGCTTCATGGCGCGATGGTGCCACGCGGCGCGCCAACAAAAAACGGGCGGAAGATCCGCCCGTTCTAGAAGAGTTTCATCGTTTACTTCGCCGCCTTCGCCCCGCCACCGACCGTGATCTCGGATTCGAGCATCTTGTAGGTCTTGTCGCCGATGCCGTCTACCTTCTTCAGGTCCTCCTTCGACTTGTACGGCCGATGCTCGATGATCGCCTTGGCTTTCGCCGGGCCGATGCCGGGCAGCTTTTCGAGTTCCTTCTGGCTCGCAGTATTGATGTCGACGATTGCGAAGGCCGGCATGCTCACTGCCACGGCGATGCCCAATGCGAGTGCTCGGATGAATCTGTTCATCGCAAATCCCCCAACCAGCATGCACATGCATGCGCGGCCAATATTTTCTCTATCCGAATCGGGGGCAAGCGCGCTTTGCGAAGTCGATCACTGTCGCGGCAAGTTTATTGCGGCGGATTGAGACGCGGATCAATGTATTCACCCGGAGGGAGCGCGGATATCGACCCCTCGGGGGGCATACGACAGGTCTTTGAATAAGGAATCAGTCCTTGGGACCACAGACGAGGGAATACGGTGCTGCCGCGAGGCAACTGGACCGAGTCGGGTTGAATGCAGGTTCTGCCAAGCGATATCGCCATTCCTGATGCGGCGAGACAGAACACGGCGAGCACGCTCCGGAGCAGGCGGGAACGCCCTTTCGTCAGCTCAACAGCATTTCTCCGGGAAGGTATAGAGATGCCGATGAGCAAGACGGCGATCAGCTGGCTGACGGGATCGTTGAAGACGTTGGCAACGAGGCCGTGTACGAGCGCGGCCGTTGCCCCCGCAAAGATGGCCGTATCGATCGCCGCGTCCCTCTTTTCGGTGGGCTGGCCGGCAGCATTTCGAAGCCTGATGCTTTGCGCTGTCGCCCAGAACCACCACGCGCCTAGCGCAAAAAGCATCATCGCCGCGGGGATTCCCCACTCCGCGGCGAACTGCAGCGCAAAGTCGTGGGTGCCGGCGCCTAGAACCGTCGGATGGCGATCGACGGCCGAATATTGCATGGGGCCGATGCCGATCCAGGGTGAGGACTGGACGTCGGCCCACGCTGCCGCATTGAGCTGGGCTCGCCCGTTCAGTGCAGTCATCGCCAGGCGACGCGAGGTCGCCAGTCCAAAACTCGTTTCCACGACGCGCCATAGCAGGAAGCCAAGCAGGCCGATCAAAACTTGCCATCTGGCGTAAGAGCGGCCGGTCTGGCCTAGAAACAGGCATGCGAGCATCGCCATTCCGATTCCCACCACAGCGCCACGGCTACCAGTGCCGATGACTTGCGCGCTCATCGCAACTGCGGCGGCCGCGCAGCAGAAGCGGGTGATCGTTCGATGTCGGTCGAGCAGCAGGGGGGCGCACCAGAGCAGCGGCAAGGCCCATGTGGCCGCTTTGGCGAAGAAGCGTGGCGTGGTGAACGGCAACCATGCCGAGACGAGTCCGCGTGCGTCGGATGTTGCAAATGCTGCAATAAAATCGATCAACAAACGGGTGCCGAGCACCAGCGCGCCGGCGCTCGTGACCAATATGATCAGGGGACGCAGGTTGCTATGCGTGGCCGTCCATTCGCGTGCGGCCAGACCTGCGCACACCAGGGCACTCATCAGCCCAAGTTCGACGAATCCGTATGTGGGGAACTCGGCGAAGCTGGCGGAAACCACTCCGATGGTCAGCAGTGCGAGAAAGGCGGCACGCGAGCCGCGCGGCAATGGCGCTCCGAATTTGGCAAAGAGCGGGATCAGCAGTGCGAACAGCGCGAACTGTGCGATCCGGACCTCGTCGTAGCGTGTCTGCAGGAACTCGATGGGTTCCCAGCCAGATATCGCCCACGCTGCGCCCGCTGCGAGCAGGAAAATAGTCAGAGTTTGCATGGCAACAAAAAAAGAGCCGCCCCATTGGGGCGGCTCTTTGCCGACAGTGGCCAGCACGCCTGATTCAGGATCAGGTGCCGCGGCAGTTGGCCGGGAGGTACTTCTTTTCAATCGTTGAAGTCGTGCACGACCAGGAAAGAGGCTTCGAATTGTCCGAACCTTCCGTGGGCTTGAGCACAAACGTCTTAGTGTCGACACCGGCGCCGATGCCTTGCGCCGTAACGGTGATGAGCCCGTCGGCGCCTACTTCAAGCTTATTCACATATTGCGTAGCGTTATTATTGCAGCCAGCAGCGTCGATCGTGTCCGGCAGAGAGCCCTGCGCTTGATAGTATTCCGCGACAGAGGTCTTGCAGGCGTCGGCGGCAGTGACGAGTTCAGTTACCTTCGAGCGCTTGATGTAGTCCTGATACGCCGGAATCGCGATGGCGGCCAGGATGCCGATGATCGCGACGACGATCATCAGTTCGATCAGCGTAAAGCCCTGCTGCTTCTTCATGTGGATCTCCATAAGTGGTGGTTCAAACCCCGCTGGGACGGCCCCGCGTAGGAATCTTCGGGCAAGGGATATGCCAGGGTTCGTACATCAATAAAACCTACTACTTGCATGTTCGCGCCCGGAGCGGAGCTGACGTGACCGGTCGCTTTGTGGTCAGTTTGTGACGTAGAACGTCACTTTTGGGCAGTCGGTAAGGGTGAGGGCCGGGTGGCGTTGATCCGCCCGAGCCGGTTCTTCGCCAGCGAGCGGACTGCTTTAAGATTCCGACATGAGCCGGCATTCCCAGGCAGTCGAGATGTCCCCCGATACGCGGGCGGCGATCGTGGCTGTGCTTTCCAGGCAGCCCGACATTCGCTTCGCGATGCTGTTCGGTTCGGCCGCCGCCGGTCGCCTGCGCCCGGGCAGCGATGTCGATCTCGCGGTGCTGGCGGAGCGACGGCTGTCCGCCGCACGGAAAATGGCGATCATCGGCGACGTCGCGGAGGCGACGGGGCGTCCGGTCGATCTGATCGATCTGCAGGCGGCCGGTGAGCCGCTGCTGGGCCAGATACTCCGGCATGGCGTGCGCCTGTTCGGCGACGATGCCGATTACGCGGCCCTGCTGCGGCGGCACATGTTCGATTCGGAAGATTTCCTGCCGTATGTCGAGCGCATGCTGGCGGAAAGGCGGCGGGCGTGGATCGGCTGATTCTCGAACGCAAGCTTGACTCGCTGCGCCGTTGCCTGGGCCGAGTGCGCGACCGGTGCCCGGAGGACGTCGCGGCGCTGACGGCGGACGTCGACGCACAGGATGTGCTGGTGCTGAACTTGAGCCGGGCCGTACAGATCTGCGTGGACCTTGCTGCTCATCTGCTGTCGTCGCTGGACTTGCCGCCGCCGGATACGATGGGCCAGGCCTTCGAGCGCCTGCGGCAGGCTGGCCTGCTCGACGAGGATCTGGCGCTTCGGCTGCGCAAGGCCGTTGGTTTTCGCAATGTCGCGGTCCATGCCTACGACACGATCGACTGGGCGATCGTGTTCAGCATCGCGACGCGGCATCTGGGTGACTTCGAGCGCTTCGCGCGGGTTGTTGTAACGTCTGGATTGGATCGCGCGGGCTGATTCGGCGCCTCGGCATCCCGGTCTGGCGGCGGGGCGTGGGGACCCGCGTAGGGCAGCGGCCGGCACGGCTGGTAAACTGCCGCCTCTTTCGATCCAGCCTTGCCGTTCCCATGTCCGAGCCGTACAGCCCTTCCTCCGTCGAGCAGGACGCCCAGGCGTTCTGGGCCGACCAGCGTTCCTTCGAAGTCCGGGAGGAGCCGGGGCGGGAGAAGTTCTACTGCCTGTCGATGTTCCCGTACCCCTCGGGCAAGCTGCACATGGGGCACGTGCGCAATTACACGATCGGCGACGTGATCTCGCGCTATCAGCGCATGCTCGGCAAGAACGTGCTGCAGCCGATCGGCTTCGACGCCTTCGGCCTGCCGGCCGAGAACGCGGCGATCGCCAACAACACGCAGCCGGCGAAGTGGACGTACGCGAACATGGATTACATGCGCGTCCAGCTCAAGCGCCTCGGCTTCGCCTACGACTGGTCGCGCGAGCTGGCGACCTGCCGGCCGGCGTACTACCGCTGGGAGCAGCTGCTGTTCACGCGGCTGATGAAGAAGGGTCTGGTCTACCGCAAGAACTCGATCGTCAACTGGGACCCGGTCGACCAGACGGTGCTGGCCAACGAGCAGGTCGTCGACGGCCGCGGCTGGCGTTCGGGCGCGCTGGTCGAGCGCAAGGAAATTCCGCAGTGGTTCCTGAAGATCACCGCGTACGCGCAGGAACTGCTCGACGATCTCGACCACCTGCCGGGCTGGCCGGAAGCGGTCAAGACCATGCAGCGCAACTGGATCGGCCGCTCGGAAGGTCTGGAGCTGCAATTCCCGATCGAGAATGACGCGCCGCTGACGGTCTACACGACGCGTCCGGACACGCTGATGGGCGTGAGCTACGTGGCGGTCGCGGCCGAGCACCCGCTGGCGCAGAAGGCCGCGGCCCGCAATCCCGAACTGGCGGCGTTTCTCAAGGAAGCCGGCCGCAGCGGCGTCGCCGAGGCCGACATGGAGACGATGGAAAAGCGCGGCATGCCGCTCGGCATTGACGCCATCCATCCGATCACAGGTGAGAAGGTGCCGGTCTGGGCGGCGAACTTCGTGCTGATGGGCTACGGCACCGGCGCGGTGATGGCGGTGCCGGCGCACGACGAGCGCGATCACGAGTTCGCGACGAAGTACGGCCTGCCGATCAAGCAGGTCATCCGCAGCGCGCGCGAGGCCGAGCTGATGCGGCGGCTGGCGACGATCGGCGATCTGTCCGACGAGGACGATTCGGTCGAGCGGCCGGCCAACCAGCCCTTGATGAAGGAGCTGGAAGCGATCCGCGCCGGCTGCATGACCGAGCACGGCGTGCTGATCAACTCGGGCGAGTACGACGGCCTCGATTTTCAGCAGGCTTTCGACGCCATCGCCGCGCGCTTCGAAGCGGCCGGCACCGGCCGCCGCCGCGTCAACTTCCGCCTCCGCGACTGGGGCGTCTCGCGCCAGCGCTACTGGGGCTGCCCGATCCCGGTCATCTACTGCGCGAAGTGCGACGCGGTGCCGGTGCCGGAAGACCAGCTGCCGGTCGTGTTGCCGGAGGACGTCGCCTTCACCGGCGTGCAGTCGCCGATCAAGGCCGATCCCGAGTGGCGCCAGTGCGTCTGCCCGCAATGCGGCGGTCCGGCCGAGCGCGAGACCGACACCTTCGACACCTTCATGGAGTCGAGCTGGTACTTCGCGCGCTATGCCTGCCCGGACAACGACAAGGACATGCTCGATGCGCGCGCCGATTACTGGCTGCCGGTCGATCAGTACATCGGCGGCATCGAGCACGCGATCCTGCATCTGCTCTATGCGCGCTTCTTCCACAAGCTGATGCGCGACGAGGGCCTGGTGTCGTCGTCCGAGCCGTTCACCAACCTGCTGACGCAGGGCATGGTGGTCAAGGAGACGTACTACCGCGAGGAGGCGTCCGGCAAGAAGCTGTGGATCAATCCGGCCGACGTCGAGCTCGAACTCGATGCCAAGGGTCAGCCGCTGGCCGCGAAGCTGAAGAGCGATGGCCTGCCGGTGACGATCGGCGGCGTCGAGAAGATGTCGAAGTCGAAGAACAATGGCGTCGATCCGCAGGCGCTGATCGATCAGTACGGCGCCGACACGGTGCGCCTGTTCGCGATGTTCGCGGCGCCGCCGGAGCAGTCGCTCGAATGGCGCGATGACGGCGTCGAAGGCGCGTCGCGCTTCCTCAAGCGCCTGTGGCGCGCGGTGCAGGCGCACGTCGAGGCCGGTGCGGCGCCGGCGCTCGACAAGAACGCACTGAGCGATGCGCAGAAGGCGCTGCGCCGCAAGCTGCACGAGACGATCGCCAAGGTTGGCGACGACTACGGTCGCCGGCGCACGTTCAATACCGCGATCGCCGCGGTGATGGAGCTGATGAACGAGGCGACGCGTGTCGAGGACGCCTCGCCGCAGGGGCGCGCGCTGCAGCAGGAAATCTGGGAGGCGGTGACGCTGATGCTGCAGCCGATCGTGCCGCATCTGGCGCACACGCTGTGGCAGGCGCTGCGGGGCAGGGCGGACGTGCTCGTGCAGCCGTGGCCGGCCGTCGACGAATCGGCCCTGGTGCGCGACCAGATCGCGCTCGTCGTGCAGGTCAACGGCAAGCTGCGCGGCAACATCAGCGTGCCGGCTAATGCCGAGAAGGAGGCGATCATCGCCGCCGCGGTTACCGACGCCAACGTCGCCAAGTTCATTGCCGGCCAGCCGATCAAGAAGCAGATCGTGGTCCCCGGCAAGCTAGTCAACATCGTGGTCTAGCGAGGCCGCCCATGGCGCGAATTCGTCTTCCGAAAGAACCCCAGGGCAGCGCTCCCCGGCCGTCTGCTCGCCGGGCGCGAAGGCCGTTCACGGCACTCGCGCTTTGCCTTGTTCACTTGGGCAAGCTCGTCGCATGAAGGCGCGCGCGCTCCTGCTGTTGTTGCCGCTGCTGCTGCTCGGCGGCTGCGGCTTCCATCTGGCCGGCGCGCGACCGCTGCCGGCCGACCTGAAGAAGGTCTATGTCGACACGGTGACGCCGTACAAGGTGTCGGAGCCGCCGGTCGAGGCGCAGCTGCGCGCGATCCTGCAGCGCCGCGGCGCGGGAATCGCCAACACGCCGGGCGAAGAGATCACCACGATCCGTCTGTCGGACCTCAAGGAAACCCGCGAGGTCCTGTCGATCGGCACCGACGGCAAGGCCATCGAGTTCCGCCTCGTGACGCGCGTGCACTACGAAGTGTTCCGCGGCACGACGACCCTGGTGACGCCGGGCGATCTGGTCGCGACGCGCGACTACAGCTTCAATCCCGAGCAGGTGCTCGCCAAAGAGGCCGAGGAACAGCGCCTGCGCGAGTTCATCCAGACGCAGCTCGCCGAGCTGCTGATGATGCGCATCGACGCCGCGCTCACCTATCGTTCGGCCACTGCCGGGCCAGCAGCGCCAGAGGGTGCAGAACCGGCACGTTGAGGCCGCGCCGGCGCAGGCCGGCGGCGAGATGCAGCGTGCAGCCGATGTTGCTGCTGACCAGATAGTCCGGTCGCAGCGCCGCAAGCGCATCAAGCTTGTGCTCGAGCAGGCGGTCGGCCATCGCCGGCTCCGACAGGAAGTAAGTGCCGGCCGCGCCGCAGCAGTTGTGCTGCAGATCAAGCGGCTCGATCGTCGCGCCGGGGATCTTGCGCAGCAGTGCGGTAATGGCCTCGCCGCCGCCGGTGACGTTGCGCTGCGTGCACGGCAGGTGCACGGCGATGCGCGCATGCAGCGGCCGCAGCGGCGGGGCCTCCGGCCACAGCTCCAGCAACAGACGATGCGGGTCCTGCACGCGTTGTGCAAAGGTGGCGCCATCGGCGCCCGCGCCGGGTGCGCAGACGCGCTCGTATTCCTTGAGCGTCGCGCCGCAGCCGCTGGCGGCATAGACGATCGTGGCGTCGCCCGCGAATGCGGCGAGATTCTGCCGGCCGAGTTCGCAGGCACGGTCCGCCTCGCCGGCGTGCTGATGCAGGGCGCCGCAGCAGGTTTGCGAGTCCGGCTCCTCGACGCGGACACCGCAGCGTTCGAGCAGGGCGCGCAGGCATTCCAGCGTCTCCGCGTCCGCGATCTCGCCGACGCAGCCGCGGAACAGCTGCACGCTGCGTCCACTCGCGGGCAGCGCGAACGTGCCCGGTGCCGCGAGGCGCTGGGCGGTCGGGGCCAGCGACAGCCAGCGACCGATGCGGGGCGCGCGCAGCAGGCCGAGCGCCGTCAGCAGAGACTGCAATCCGCTCGCCTGATAGGCACGCAACAGCAGGCGCGCGAGGCGCCGACGCTGGCGCGAGACGAGCCACGGCCCGAGCCAGCGCGTCAGCCGGCGGCTGCCATGCGCCTGCGCCTGCAGGGCGCGACCGGCATCGATCAGCTCGCCGTACGGGACCTTGGCCGGACAGACGCGCTCACAGCTGCGACAGCCGAGGCAGCCGTCGAGATGCGCTTCGAGTGCCGGTGTCCAGTTCACCAGGCCGCTCGCCAGCCCCTGCATCAGCGCGATGCGGCCGCGCGGCGAGTCGGCCTCGTTGCGCGTTTCCTGGTAGGTCGGGCAATGCGGCAGGCACAGGCCGCACTTCACGCAGAGGTCGGCCTTTGCCATTGGAAACAGCTTCGCGGGTTGCGCTTCCGTCATCGTCGCCAATAATAGGTCCTCTTCCTTCTTCCCCCAATCCGGAGTTGCACACAGATGCGCCAAGCCAAAGGAATTGCTTTCGTCGCCGCTTTCGGTCTGATGCCGATGATCGCCCATGCCGAGCCCTGGTCGGGCGAATTCGCACTGGGCTATCTGGCGACGACGGGCAATTCCGATACGAGTTCGGTCAACGCCAAGGGCGCGCTGGTCTACGCCGCCGAGCGCTGGAAGAACACGCTGACGGCGTCGGCGATCAATACCTATGCCGATCGCGAAAGCTCGGCCGAGAATTACGCGGCGACCGAGCAGGCCGACTTCAACTTCACCCCGCGCGACTATGCGTTCGTCGCCCTCGAGTGGAACAAGGACCTGTTCGCCGCGATTCGCGAGCGCACGTCGGAAACCACCGGCTACGGCCGGCACGTGCTGGTCGGGCCGGCGCATTTGCTGGACCTCGAACTCGGTGCCGGTGCGCGGCAGCTGCAGACCAACGACCACCCGCGCGAGCGCGAGAGCGACTTCATCGGCCGCGCCGCGCTGAAGTACCAGTGGAACATCACGCAGACCGCGACGCTGCATCAGTCGCTGAAGGTCGAGGCCGGCGAATCGAATACCTACACCGAGTCGGTCACGCGGCTGAAGCTGTCGATCATCGGCAACCTCTTCGCGAATTTGTCGTATACGCTGAAGAACAACAGCAATACCGCGCCCGACACCGAGCAGACCGATACCGAGACCGCGGTGACGCTGAGCTACCAGTTCGGCAAGGACCAGGGATAGCGCCGTGAGCTATTACGAGCACCACGTTTTCTTCTGCTGCAACCGGCGGCCGCCGGGCGAGCGCACCTGCTGTGCCGACAAGGGTGCCGACCGCGTGCGCGACTACGCCAAGCAGCGCGTCAAGGCCCTCGGTCTGGCCGGCCCCGGCAAGGTGCGCATCAACCAGTCCGGCTGCCTTGATCGCTGCGAGGAAGGCCCCTGCATCGTCATTTACCCGGAAGGCGTCTGGTACACCTACGTCGACGAGGAAGACGTCGACGAGATCATCGAGCGGCACCTGCAGCAGGGCCAGGTGGTCGAGCGGCTGCGGCTGAAATGATCCGCGACGTGCTGAGGATGGGCGATGCGCGGCTGCTGCGCGTCGCGGAGCCGGTCGAGGATTTCGGCTCGCCGGAACTGCAGGCGCTGGTCGAGGATATGTTCGACACCATGCGGCATCTGGACGGCGCAGGCCTCGCCGCGCCGCAGATCGGCGTCGGCCTGCGTGTCGTCGTCTTCGGTTTCGCGGCCAACGCGCGCTATCCGGATGCACCGGCGGTGCCGGAAACCATCCTCGTCAACCCCGTACTCGAGCCGCTGTCGGACGAAATGGAGGAGGGCTGGGAAGGCTGCCTGTCGGTGCCGGGCCTGCGCGGCGTCGTCGCCCGGCATCGCCATCTGCGCTACCGCGGTTTCGATCTCGACGGCCGGCCGATCGAGCGGGTCGCCGAAGGTTTTCACGCGCGCGTCGTCCAGCATGAATGCGATCATCTCGACGGCATTCTCTACCCGATGCGGGTTCGCGATTTCAGCCGCTTCGGTTTCGCCGACGTGCTGTTCCCGGGGCAGCCCCTCGCCGACGACTGAGGCCGCAGCCGGGGCGCTGCGCCGGCGCGCCCCCCGGTTCGTCGCGAGCGCCCGTGCGTTTCACGCCGATGCGGATGTCGGATGCCATCGTGCGGGAAGACCCTGGCGTAGCGGCATCGCAATGGCCCGAGGCGCGGAGGCGCGAGGTCTCGGCCTTCCGCACAGCCGTGCTGGCTAAAGCACCGGCGAGTTGATGTTCAGCGGATTCTGCTGCTCGTCCTTCTGTTCGTCCTTCTTCTGCTCTTCTGCGGCTTCGAGCGGCGTCAGCGGCTCGGCGTTCTTGTCGCGCGTGATCCACACCAGCATGTCGTAGTACGAGCGGATGTTGCCGACGTAGATCGCGGCCTGATGGCCGCGCGCGTAACCGTGCTTGGTCTGCGCATACCAGCGCGGCTGCGAGAGCAGCGGCAAGGCGTTGCGTACGTCGAGCCAGCGATTCGGATCGCCGCCGAGCTTCTTGGTGAGGATGCGCGCATCGAACAGATGTCCGACGCCCATGTTGTAGGCGGCCAGCGCCATCCAGGTCCGGTCGGGTTCGGGGATGTCGGTCGGCAACTGGTCGGCGATCTGCTTGAAGTAGCGCGCGCCGCCGAAGATGCTTTGCGCCGGATCCTCACGGTCGTCGAGCTTGAGGAAGTTCGCGGTGTCGGTCGTCAGCTGCATGATGCCGCGCACGCCGGTCGGGCTGGTGGCGTCCGAATCCCAGTGCGATTCCTGGTAGCCGATCGCGGCGAGCAGGCGCCAGTCGAGATCGTTCTTCGCGGCGGCCGTCTGGAACGCCTGCCGGTAGCGCGACAGGCGCGTGTCGACGTGCGTCGCCAGCGCCAGCGCGCCTTGCGTATCGACCTGCTCGACGTGGCCGAAGTAGCGATCCTTCACACGCGCGAACTCCTTGGCGCCGAGCGCCTCGAAGAAGCGTTCGACTTCCTCGCTCAGGCTGGTATCGCGGCCGGCGCGGAACGCCCAGGCGACGTCTTGCGCATCGGCGACCGTGAAAGCGACGCGCAGGTTCGGGTAGTAGCGCTGGTTGATGGCCAGCAGGTCGGAATTGGCGATCGTGTAATCGAGGCTGCCCTCGGCGACCTGATACAGCAGCTCTTCGGCGACGTCGTCCTCGGTTTCATCCCACTGCAGATTCGGGTAACGGGCCTGCCGCAGCTCGCGCAGTGTCTCGATCGGCGCGCTGCCCTTGACCACGCGCAGCACGCCCTGCAGGTCGCCGAGGTTCTTCGGGCGCGGCTGGCCGAGGCGGTAGACCAGCGTCGGCACGACCTTCAGCAGCGGGCGCGAGAAGCGCACGAGCTTGCGGCGGCTGTCGGTGATCGTGATGCTCGCGGCCGCCATCGGTACCGCGCCCTCGCGCACCAGCTCGACGGCGGCCGGCGGGTTCGGTGCGACGACCAGTTCCAGGCGCACGCCGAGCCGGTCGGCCAGCTGCTTCAGCAGATCGTACTCGAAGCCGATCGGCTCGCCGCCCGGGCCGATGTAGTAGACGGTCGGACTGTTGACGGTGGCGACGCGCAGCACGCCGAGGGTGCGGATCTCGTCGAGCGTCGAGCGCCGCGGCGAGCAGGTCCCGAGCACCGCCAGCAGTATCAGCAGGACCGCGAGCAGCAGCCACCGGCCCCAGCCGGCGGCGGGGGGCGGTTTTTCTTGTGTGGGGGTGGTAGGCGTCGCGCCCGGGTTCATTTACAATAACGGTCTTGGCATGGCGGCCGATTAGACGTCACGCTAGCACAAACAGTTTCGCTCCCGCTCCGCAGCCGTTCCCGGATGCCTGCAGGCGAAACCCGTGCAGCGCGATCCGCCACATGCCAGTCGAGTTCGGAGAGGTGGCAGAGTGGTTGAATGTACCTGACTCGAAATCAGGCGTACGTGTAAGCGTACCGTGGGTTCGAATCCCACCCTCTCCGCCAACAGGTGTCCGTCAGACGAAAATCTGACGGACTTCGGCAAAAAAGCCCGCCATGTGCGGGCTTTTTTGCGTTCAAAGAATGGGAAGATGCCCGACAGTTATAAAAATCCTGGTGGTATCGTCGCCTCAGAATGAGAGAGACAATTCCGGAAGGTCGCTTCTGTTCTGATGCATAAATCATTGGCCGCTTAGCCCCACTTTTGGCGACCGCTAAAAGTGCGGGGGACCACCAAGCCATGCAAGAGAATCGTCTTTCGCATCTCCTGTCCCTCCTTCCTTTGGTGACGGCAGGGAGCTACTTCTTCGGTCTTGTCTACTATCAGGCATACATGGGGCAACTCGGGATTGAGGAAAGCCTGATCCAGTTGAGTTTTCATCGCACCCTCTTTCAGGGCTGCGTAGCGTTAATTGGTGTGGGACTCCCGGGGCTCCTCTATGCCCTGATCGCAGCCGAATTGATCTATTTCGGATCAGAGCTAGTGCTGCTTCTGGCTTCCCGAGAGCGAGTGGCGAAATTGCTCGCAAGAATCCGCGCCAAATTGAAGATTGAGTCGAAGAAAGTCGTAGATCCCGCGAATGCCACTTCAGATTTCTCGAAATTATCCTTCAGGATGTTTCTCATTACTGGCGCGATCTTCTCCATTGTGGTGCTATTGCTACTGATCGGGCTGACGGCAGATAAGAGCGGGCGCGCGGCCGCCGAAAAGTTCATTCAAAGGGCTGAGGACGGGAAAGTCGCATTCAAAGAGGTTTGGGTGAAAGGCGATGAAAAACCGGTGATCGGCATTCCAATGGGATGCGGCGAAGCGTTCTGTGCTTTCCGAATGGCACATGCCTCGATTCTGATCGCGCAAGGTGACATTGCACGGATTTCACCGATCGCCTCGACTTCAGCAGGTCGAAATGAATGACTCGGTGGAAGACCCGCTGCGGCCGCTAGCTGATTTACTGCTTCCCGATAAGCGGAATCAGTACTTCAGGGGCACGCTGGAGGAGCTTCACGCTAGGCTTTCGGTGCTGGAACTGAATGGCAATGTGCCCACGTCTGCGCGGCAGCTATTCGAAACGGCGAAGAACGTATCGCTGTATGCGTGGTTCGTTTACCGATTCCATCAGGTATCCGAGATGACGGCGTATGCCGCGTTGGAGTTGGCATTAAGAATCCGAGCCGGTGAAAGCGATTCATTCCTCGATCGAAAGAAGAAGCGCCCGCCAAGTCTGCGGGACTTATTGGAGAAGGCCATGGATGAGAGATGGATATCTCCGACGAACTTTTCTGCGATGCGAAGCTTGGCCGCTATTCGGGCTGCAGACAACATTGTGCGCGAGACTATTCGCGGACTGCAGCCTGGCGACGAGGCGGTGGTGAGATATCCCAGTGAAGCTGAAATTGCAGCCGAGCTGGGAAAGATGGATGTCTCTACGCTCCTTCGGTCGATCCCGGATATGCGCAACGATCTCGGGCACGGATCGACGACCTTGTCGAATAGCAGCGTCGGAACACTGCAGATCGTTGCGGAGATCATGAATCAGATATTCGCTGATCCAAATTAGTATTTTCAGCCTCTGCCTTCCTGATCCCACAACGTCCACAGGCGTCAGGGCAACGAAATATGTCGTGTTGTCATTGCCCAACTGGCCGTTGCCGCCAATGCCCCAGCAGACCATCGAGCCGTCGGCTTTGAGCGCGCAACTGTGATCGAAGCCGGCCGCGAGGGCGGCGGCATTGGTGAGGCGGGAAACCGCTGCGGGCGTCGTGCCGTCCGCCGTGCTTCCGTCGCGAAGTTGACCGCCTACCCCCAGGACGTTGCTTCCCCAGCAGGCGGCCGTGGCGTCGGCCTTGAGTACGCAGCTGTGGACATCGCCCGCTGCAATGGGCCGCTGCATCGGCGAGGTCCGAGACCGCTACCGGTGTGGGCTGTCCGTTGGTAATCCCCCCGCCGAATAGCTGACGTCAGAAGTGGAATTTTCTCGTAGTCTTTCCCGAGGAGGTTCCATGAAGAAGTCTCGATTCACCGACAGCCAGATCATTGCGGTCCTGAAGCAGGCGGAAGCCGGCACGCCCGTGCCGGAGTTGTGCCGCGAACACGGCATCAGCTCAGCTACGTTCTACAAGTGGCGCAGCAAGTTCGGCGGCATGGATGCGTCGCTGATGTCCCAGCTCAAGGAGCTTCAGGACGAAAATCGGCGCTTGAAGAAGATGTACGCCGACGCGCAACTCAGCGCCGATCTGCTGAAGGAGGCGATGTCAAAAAAATGGTGAGGCCATCTCAGCGCCGGGAGATGGCCCGATGGGCAGTCGAAGGCCGGCGCACGAACATCCGGCA
>NZ_AUFV01000021.1 GCF_000426685.1 Solimonas flava DSM 18980
CCCCGCCGATGCCGATCAGGCGGCGGTTGCCGGCGCCCTGCGTGTTACCGAATTCCATGCGCATCCCTCCGCGCTGACTGCATGCGCTGCGCCGGGAACGCCGCGCCGGTGGCGCGACGCTCCCGGCCCGCGGCCACGGGCTCAGAACTCGTCGTCGACCGCATTCAGGCAGGTGTCGTCGAACGAGGACAACATCGCGCACAGCGGCACGATGCGCGGCACGTCGTAGCGGAAGAAGTAGCGACACGCGCGCAGCTTGCCGCGCGTGAACGCCGACTCCGGCAGCGCCGCGGCGACCAGCGCCTGGCGCAGCCAGATCCAGCCGAGCACGAGCAGGCCCATCGCATCGAGGTAAAGCGTGGCGTTGGCCAGCGCCGGCAGCACGCGCCCTGCGGCGAGCGCCGCGGTGAGCTCGCCGGTCGTGCGGCGGAACGCGTCGAGCGCGCGCGTCAGCGCCTCGGCTTCCTCACGCAGCCGCGGCACCGTCGCCGCCTCGGCGATCGCCGCTTCGATCCGCGACAGCAGCAGGCGCAGGCCCTCGCCGTCGTGCATGCGCACCTTGCGACCGAGCAGATCGAGGCCCTGGATGCCGGTCGTGCCTTCGTGGATCGGGTTGAGGCGGTTGTCGCGATACAGGCGCTCGACCGGGAAATCGCGCGTGTAGCCGGCGCCGCCGAGTACCTGGATCGCCAGCTTGTTGGCCTCCAGGCAGTATTCCGACGGAAAGGTCTTGGCGATCGGCGTCAGCATTTCCAGCAGCAGGTCGATCTCGCGACGCGCGCGCGGGTCCTCTTCGACGCGCTGGCGGTCGACCAGCATCGCGCATTCGAGCGACAGCGTCAGGCAGCCTTCGACGTAGGCCTTCTGCTGCAGCAGCATGCGGCGCACGTCGGCGTGCTCGATGATCGGCACCGGCGGTGTCGACGGATCGCGGCAGTCCGGGCGCCGGCCCTGCGGACGGTTGCGCGCGTACTGCAGCGCATTCAGGTAGCCGGTGTAGCCGGCGCTGGTGGCGCCGGAACCGACGCCGATGCGCGCCTCGTTCATCATGTGGAACATCAGCGCCAGACCGGTGTGCGGCTCGCCGACGAGGTAGCCGACGCAGTCGTCGTGCTCGCCGAAGTTGAGCAGGCAGTTGGTCAGGCCGCGCTGGCCCATCTTGTGATTGAGGCCGACCAGGCGCACGTCGTTGCGCGCGCCGCGCGTGCCGTCGGCCTCGATGCGGTGCTTGGGCACGATGAACAGCGAAATGCCCTTCACGCCGGCCGGACCGCCGGGAATCTTGGCGAGGACCAGGTGCACGATGTTGTCCGACAGCTCGTGATCGCCGCCGGAGATCCACATCTTGGTGCCCTTGATGCAGTAGCTGCCGTCGGCGGCCGGCACCGCGCGCGTGCGGATGTCGGCGAGCGAGGAGCCGGCGTGCGGCTCGGACAGGCACATCGTGCCGAAGTAGCGGCCTTCGACCATCGGCTGCATGAAGCGCTGCTTCTGCTCGGCGCTGCCGTGCGTGGCCAGCAGATGCGCCGCGGCAATCGTCAGGAACCCGTAGCCGTTGATGGCCTGGTTGGCGGCGCAGAACACCATGCTGACCGCGGTCGCGATCGTGAACGGCAGCTGCAGGCCGCCGTCCTCGTGATCGAAGCTCAGGCCCATGAAGCCGGCGTCGATGTAGGCGCGCAGCGCCTCGGCGACTTCGGGGATCACGTGCACGCGCTCGCCGTCGAAGTGCGGCTCGTTGGCATCGAGCTTGCCGGCGCTCGGCGCGAACTTGTCCTGCGCCAGGCGATAGGCGGTGTCGATGATGCTGTCGACCGTGTCGCGGCCGACGCCGGCGTAGCGCGGCGCCTGCAGCAACGCCTCCAGGCCGAGCATCTGGTACAGCTGGAAGTCGAGATCGCGGCGATCGATCAGCAGCTCGCCCGGGCTTTTTTCCTGCGTCATTTCATCACCTCGAAGAGTCCGGCGGCACCCATGCCGCCACCGATGCACATGCTGACGACGACGTAGCGCACGCCACGCCGGCGGCCCTCGATCAGCGCATGACCCGTCATGCGCGCGCCGCTCATGCCGTACGGATGGCCGATCGCGATCGCGCCGCCGCTGACGTTGAGGCGCTCGTCGGCAATGCCGAGTCGGCCGCGGCAGTAGACGACCTGCACGGCGAAGGCCTCGTTGATCTCCCACAGGCCGATGTCGTCGACCTTCAGCCCGTGACGCTGCAGCAGGCGCGGGATCGCGTAGACCGGGCCGATGCCCATCTCGTCCGGCTCGCAGCCGGCGACCGCCAGGCCGCGGAAGACGCCGAGCGGCGTCAGGCCGCGGCGTTCGGCGTCGGCGCGCTCCATCAGCACGCAGGCGCTGGCGCCGTCGGACAGCTGGCTGGCGTTGCCGGCGGTGACGCTGCCGCCCTCGCGCACCGGCTTGAGCGCGGCCAGACCCTGCGCCGTCGTCTCCGGACGATTGCCTTCGTCGCGCGTGAGACAGGTCGTGCGCGCTTGCGGCGCGCCGTCGGCGCCCTTGACCAGCGTGCGCGTTTCGAGCGGCACGATCTCGGCGTCGAAGCGGCCCTGCGCCTGCGCTTCGGCGGTGCGGCGCTGGCTCTGCAGCGCGTAGGCGTCCTGCGTCTCGCGGTCGATGCCGTAGCGGCGCGCGACCACTTCGGCGGTGTCGAGCATCGGCAGGTACAGGCCGGGGAATTCGCGCGCCAGCACCTCGTCGTGCTCGCGGTAGTGGTTCTGGTGCTCGTTCTGCACGAGGCTGATCGACTCGACGCCGCCGGCGACGCAGACCGGCACGCCGTCGACGATGATGCGCTGCGCGGCGAGCGCGATGGCCTGCAAGCCCGAGCCGCACTGGCGGTCGAGCGTGGTGCCGGCGCAGCCGACGCCGAGCCCGGCGCGCAGCGCCGCCTGACGTGCGATGTTGAAGCCGGTCGCGCCCTGCTGCAGCGCGCAGCCGAGCATCACGTCCTCGACCTCGTCCGGCGCCAGCGCGGCGCGCGCGACGGCGTGGCGGATAGCGTGCGCGGCCAGCGCCGTGCCCTGGGTATCGTTGTAGGCGCCGCGATAGGCGCGGCCGATCGGCGTGCGCGCCGTCGACACGATGACTGCTTCCTTCATGAATGATCCTTCTGCGAAGAACGGGGGGATGGGGTGTAGGAATCGAGCCTGCGGCCGGCCGCCGCCAGCTCGCGCAGCAGCGGCGCCGGCGTCCACTGCGGGCCGAAGCGCCCGGCGTAGTGCGCGAGCCGCTCGACGACCTGGGCCAGGCCGAGGCGGTCGGCGTAGAACATCGGACCGCCGCGCCAGGCCGGGAAGCCGTAGCCGTTGATCCAGACCAGGTCGATATCGCTCGAACGCAGCGCGATGCCTTCCTCGAGGATGCGCGCGCCTTCGTTGATCAGCGGCAGCACCAGGCGCTCGACGATTTCGTCGGCGCCCAGCGCGCGGCGCGCGATGCCGAGCCGCTGCGCCTCTTCCACGATCAGCGCCTCGACCTCCGCATCGGGCTGCGGGCGGCGACGGTCCTCGCCGTAGCGGTAGTAGCCGGCGCCGCTCTTCTGGCCGTAGCGGCCGAGCGCGTAGAGGCGGTCGGCAATCACGTAGCAGGCTTCGAGGCCGGGCGCCGGCGGATATTCCTGGCGCACGCGCCAGCCGACGTCGATCCCGGCGAGGTCCTGCATCGCGAACGGGCCCATCGCCAGGCCGAAATCGGTCATCGCGCGGTCCACCGCCTCCGGCGTCGCGCCTTCGAGCAGCAGCGCGCCGGCCTCGCGCAGATAGCCGTCGACCATGCGGTTGCCGATGAAGCCGTAGCAGACGCCGGAGACGATGCCGAGCTTGCCGAGCCGCTTCGACAGCTTCAGCGCCGTCTTCAGCACCGCCGGTGCGGTCGCCGCGCCGCGCACGATCTCGAGCAGGCGCATGACATTCGCCGGGCTGAAGAAATGCAGACCGAGCACGCGCAGCGGATTGATCGTCGAGGCGGCCAGCACGTCGACGTCGAGCGTCGAGGTATTGGTCGCCAGAATCGCGTCCTGGCGGCAGACGCGGTCGAGTTCGGCAAACACGCCGCGCTTGACGTCCATCGACTCGAACACCGCCTCGACGACCAGATCGGCGTCGGCGAGATCCTCGTAGCGCTCGGTCGGCTGGATCTGCGCCAGACGGCGCTGCAGCGTCGCCTCGTCGATGCGGCCCTTGACGAGCGCGCCGCGGTAGACCGACTCGATCGTCTTCAGACCGCGCGCCAGCGCCTGCGGCGAGCCGTCGAGCAGGCGCACCGGCAGGCCGGCGTCGGCGAGGCAGACGGCGATGCCGGCGCCCATCGTGCCGGCGCCGATCACCGCGGCGCGCGCGATCGGCAGTTCCGGCGTCGCCGCGTCGATGCCCGGCACCACGCCGGCGGCACGCTCGGCGAAGAACACATGCCACAGCGCCTGTGCCTGCGGCGAGCGGTAGCAGTCGATGAACAGCGCGTTCTCGCGGCGCAGGCCGTCGGCGAGCGGCAGCGTGCACGCCGCCTCCAGGGCGTCGATGCAGGCGAGCGGCGCCAGCTGGCCGCGTGCGCTGCGCCGCGCCTCGGCGCGGCCGCGTTCGAAATCGGCGGCGCCGAAGCCGCCCATGTCGACGCTGCGCTCGCCGGTACGCCGCGGCGGCGCGCCGGCCGCCACCAGTTCTTCGGCGTAGGCCAGCGCCGCGGCGTCGAGCTCGCCGTCGGCGAGACGGTCGACGAGGCCGATCGCCAGCGCGCGCGCCGCGTCGACCGGCCGGCCCGAGCCGATCATGTCCATCGCCACGCCGAGCCCGACCAGGCGCGGCAGGCGCTGCGTGCCGCCGGCGCCCGGAATCAGGCCGAGGCGCACCTCGGGCAGGCCGAGCCGGGTGCCCGGCGCGGCGATACGGTAGTGGCAACCCATCGCCACTTCGAGGCCGCCGCCGAGCGCGGTGCCGTGCAGCGCGGCGATCACCGGGTGCGGAAACGCCTCGATGCGGTCGACCAGACCCGGCAGCTGCGGGCCGGGAATCTCGCCGCCGAACTCGGCGATGTCGGCGCCGGCGAGGAAGGTGCGGCCGCGGCAGCGCAGCAGCAGCGCGCGCACGCCGGGGTCGGCCTCGGCGGCGTCGAGCGCCGCGGCAAGGCCCGCGCGCACGGCCGCCGACAGGGCGTTGACCGGCGGGCTGTCGATGTCGATGAAGCCGATATCGCCGAGCCGGCGATACGACACGAGGGCAGTGGAAGCGGCGTGTGACATGGGTGAAGAAATCCGTCGTGGAAGAAAGCGTCGTCAGACGCGGAAGGCGGGATCGGTGTAGAGGCGCGCGAGCTCGTCGCCGCGCTGCTCGGCGATACGGCGCGCGTTGAGCGTGCCCTTGGCAGTGAGCTCGCCGGCCGCCGCGTCCGGCGGCCGCGCGGCGACGAGCACGCGACCGATGCGCTCGGTCGCGCCGCGGCGGGCACGGTTGAAGTCGCGGCAGGCGGCAAGCAACTGCGCCTGCGCGGCCTCGTGCGCGACGCCCGGCTCGGCAAGCCAGACCAGCGCCGCCGGCTCGTCGCGGTTCTCGCCGAGCACGACCAGATCGGCGGCCAGCGGCCGCAGGTGATCGAGCAGCGCCGCGCGCAGCGGCCCGACGCGCACCCAGCTGCCGTTGGCGAGCTTGAAGTCCTCGCGCAGGCGGCCGGCGTAGATCAGGCCCTGCTCGGGGCGTTCGCGGTCGGCGAGCTCGACGGCGTCGCCGGTGACGAAGAAACCTTCGTCGTCGAATGCCGCGCCGTCGTCGCCGCCGAGATAGCCGTCGAACACGTTGGCGCCACGCACGCGGCACTCCCAGCGGCCGCCGTCGCCGCGCACCAGCTTGAGTTCGATGCCGGGCAGCGGCAGGCCGAGCAGGTCGCCGCGCTCGGTATCCCACCAGACCAGCGCGATCACGCCGCAGGTCTCGGTCATGCCGTAGCCGCCGCCGAACGGCATGCGCGTGCCGCGCACGCGCAGCGACAGCGCCTGGAAGCGCTCGATCACCGCCGCGCTCAGCGCCGCGCCGCCGAAGCTGCAGACGCGCAGGCGGCTGAAGAAGCGCGCCGCCAGCGCCGCGTCGCGTTCGAGCGCGTCGAGCAGCAGCGGGTAGCCGGTCGGCACCGTCGTGAAGCTGGTCGGGCAGACGTCGGCGAGATTGCGCAGCGTCTGCTCGAAGCGGCCGGCGACCGGCGCGCCGGCGTCAATGTGAAAGCTGGCGCCGCGCAGCAGCGCCCAGTGCAGATTGGCGTTGCCGCCGAAGGCGTGCGTCCACGGCAGCCAGTCGAGCACGACCGGCGACTCGTCGTCGGGCAGCCGCGGCCCGACCTGATCGAGCATCGCCGCCGCCGCGGCGAGCGCGCCGTGCGTGTTGACCACGGCTTTCGGCGTGCCGGTCGAACCCGAGGTGAAGAAGATCTTCGCCGGCTGCCGCGAGGCGATCGTGGCGGCGCGCTCGCGCAGCGTCGGCACCGCGTCGCCGCCGCCGAGCCGGCGCATCAGCGCGCCGAGCCCGACGCGGCGCGGCGCGTCGTCCCAGACCGGCAGCGCCTCGTCGTGCAGCAGGACCTCGACGCCGGCGCTGCGCGCCAGCTGGCCGAGCAGCGCCGCGCCGCGCGGATGCGCGAGATAGGCCGGCGACAGCGGCACGGCGACCGCGCCGAGCGCCAGCACGGCGAAGCTGGCGACGGCGTGGGCGATGCCGTTCGGCGCCAGGATGCCGACGCGGCTGCCGGCCGCGATGCCCTCGGCGGCGAGCACCGCCGCCGCCTGCTCGACCGCGGTCGCGAAGGCCGCGAAGCTCAGGCTGCGCCAGCCCTCGCCGTCGCGCTCGGACAGGAAGCGGCGCGCCGCGTAACGCGCGCAGCAACGCTCGAGCAGCGCCACCAGATTGTCGTCGGCGGCCTGCAGCGGCTCGGGATGGCGCAGGCGCAGGATCGCCTCGCCGTCGGCGCGCAGCTCGGCGCGCGGCGGCAGCATGATCGGTTTTCCGGGACAGGCGAGCGTGGGCAAGACGGCTCCTTCGCGCGCCGGCGGCGCACGCAGAAAAAGGACAGGGCGAGAGGAGAGCCGCCGCCGGCATCGGGTGCCGGCGGCGGGCGTCACGGTCAGTAGTTCACGGTCAGCTCCACGCCGAAGCTGCGCGGTTCGTTCCAGAAGTAGTCGGCGCCGACGATGTCGAGCACGTAGCGCTGGTTGCCGAGGTTGCGGCCGAAGGCCGACAGCTTCCAGCGCTCGCCCTGCACGCCGAGGCGCGCGTCGAGCAGCGTGTAGCCTTCGTAGCGGGCGGTATTCTCCGGCGTCTCGTAACCGCCGTTGGCGGCCTGGAAGCTGAGTCCGGCGATGCCGGTCAGACGCTCGCTGAGCGGCGCCGTGTAGGCGAGATTGACGGTCAGCTGGTAGTCGCGCAGACGCGGCACCTGCTTGCCGCCGAGATCGGCCTGATCGGGCGTGCCGTCGCCGTTGGTGTCGAGCAGCGCGGTGGCGCCGTCGCGGAACTCGCCATCCTGCGTCGACACCGCCAGCGAGCTCATCAGGCGGCCGGGGCCGAGGCGCAGGTTCTTGCGCAGCTCGAGTTCGGCACCGTAAACGTAGGCGTCGCCGGCGGTCTGCAGCACGAAGCTGCGCGACGTGGTCGACGGCACGGTGACCACCTGCACGTCGCGCGTGTCGGTGTAGAACACCGCCGCCTCGCCCTCGATGCCGCCGAACAGGCTGCCCTTCCAGCCGAGCTCGTAGGAGTTCGCCTTCTCCGGCTTGTAGACCAGCATCGCCTGCAGATCGTCGCGCACCGTGGTCGGCGGCGGCTGCGTGTTGAAGCCGCCCGGACGGTAGCCGGTCGCGAAGCGCACATAGACCGCCTGCTTCGGCGTGAAGCTGTAGTGGAGCGTCGCCGCCGGGGTCCAGAAGGTCCAGTCGCGCGACTGCTTCAGGTGCACGGCCTCGTAGCCGGCCGGGCACTGCGCGGGATCGATCGTCGGCGGGCAGAACTGCACCGGTGCGGCGGTGCGCGGACCGGCGGCGCCGTCCGGATCGATGCTGATCGGCGCCATCATGCCGGCCGGCGGCGTGCCGCCGCCGAAGTAGACCAGCGGATCGTCGGCGTAACGAGCGAAGTTGAATTCCTTGCTGTCGCGCTGCACGCGCAGTTCGAGGCCGAGCTTGAGCTTTTCGGTCAGCTTGCGGTCGAGCGAGCCGTACAGCGAGTAGGAGTTGAGGTCCTCGGCGAAGTCGTCATGGTTGAGGCCGAGGCGTACCGCCGAACGCACCTGCGCGCCGGTCGCGCTCAGCGTGCCGGCGAGGCCCGGATAGCAGCCCGGCGTCGCCGCGTGCGCGGTGCCGGTGTAGTCCGGGCACAGGTTCGGGCCGTTGGCCACGTCGCTGCGCGACCACAGGCCCTCGATGCCGCCGAGCCAGCTCCACGGCCCGTCGCCGGTCGACGACAGGAAGGCCTGCAGGCCGGTGCGGCGATAGGTTTCGTCCTGGGCGACCGTGTAGTCAGGCCCGGGGGTGTCGGCGCCCGGCGTCACGTCGATGCCGGACTGGCCGGCATAGTGGGCGTTGTCCTCGTTGTGGCGGCCGCCGTCGCGGACCGCATGGCTGAGCTTGACCGCCAGCGCCGCCCACGGCAGCGAGTAGTCGGCACTGAGCAGGCCGTAGTTCTGATCGACCTTCGTGCGGCCTTCGCGGCTCAGTTCGGCGCGGTGATCGCGGTCGGTGTCGAGCGGCGTGCCGTCGACACGCAGCGGCCGCTGGCCGAGATTGGAGAACGCCGGGCCGTCGGACTTGTAGTACTCGTACATGGCGCCGAGGCGCAGCGCCTCGACCGGCGTGTAGTCGAGCTGCGTGCGCAGGCCGGTGTAGCGCTGGTCGTCGATGGCGTGGCCGGTGGTGTCGTTGATGACGTAGCCGTCGTTCTGATCGTTGACGAGGGCGCCGACGCGCAGGCCGACACTGTCGCTGAGCGGCGCGTTGACCACCGCCTCGACGTCGCGGCGCTCGCGGCTGGCGGCGCGCACGGTGAGCTGGCCGCCGGATTCGGCTTCCGGCCGCTTGGAGACGACGTTGATCGCGCCGCCGACCGAGTTGCGGCCGAACAGCGCGCCCTGCGGGCCGCGCAGCACTTCCATGCGATCGAGATCGAACAGGTCCATGCGGCTCAGCGAGCGGCCGCCGTAACCGCCGCCGGCGGCGTACATGCCGTCGCGATAGATGCCGGTCGCGGTCTCGGAGAAACCGAGGCGGCCGCTGCCCTGGCCGCGGATCGAAACGTCGTTGAGGTATTCGGGGCCGGACGTCACCAGTGTCGTACCGGGCACCTGACGCAAGTAGTCGTCCATGTTGTCGAGCGCCAGCGACTCGCGCATCGCCTCGGTGATCGCGCTCGCCGCCAGCGGCACGTCGCGCAGGCGTTCCTCGCGCTTGCGCGCGGTGACGATGACCTCGGCCATGCTGTTCGCGTCGTCGTCGCCGGCGCTCGCCACCGTCGCCGGCTGCGGCTGGTCCGCCGCCGCGGTTTGCGCGGCGGCCGGATCGGCCTCCTGCGCCAGCACCGGGAAACTGCACAGCAGGCCGGCCATCGCGCCGCCTCCGATTCGCAGCCAGTTCTTCATGGGTTCTCCTCGAATGATTCTTGTCTTGTGCAACTGGGTGATGTGCATGCGTCCGGCCGTCGCGGGCCGCAGTCCGCCCGCGGCGCCGCCGATGGCGGCACCGGGGAGCGAACGGCCGCGCTCAGGATTTCAGCTGTTCACAGATGTCGTGCCGGCGCGCGGCATTGGCCGCCTCCCAGCGTTCCTGGGTCGGCGCCACGCGCCGCTGCAGGACGATGCCGCGTCGGCTCGGCGATTCGACGACCAGCGCCGCGCCGGGCGGATGCGGCTCGCCCTTGCGCACGATGATCATGTCGACGCCCTGCGGCGCCTGGCGGTCGTTGATGACGAAGATGTTGTCGCTGTTGTGCGCAAACACCGACACCGACATGTAGTCGTCCCAGGCCGAAGCGGTGACATGGACCGGGCCGCCGTCGAGGTCGTAGACGCAGGCCGAATAGGCCAGGTCCGGCGACGGCCGCACGACCTTGCGCGAGGTTTCGGTGGTGCGCGGCGGATGCGTCCAGTGGTTGATGCCGTCGGCCTTGCTGACGCGGGCCATCGCCACGTCCATCAGCACATAGGGTGCGGCCAGCACCGTCGCCAGGTGCGTCACCACGGCGACGGCGAACGCGAGGACCGCGTACTTGATCAGGCGCTTCATGCGTGGCCCTCCGAGCAGTTCAGGCGGGTAATCGTCGGATACGGAATCGTCGAGACGTCGTCGCGCGCACCCGCATCCGGGTTGTACATGCGCAAGGCGAGATTGAACGAGCCGGCGTGGCGCGTGGAGATCCAGTTGGCCGCGTCGCCGCGCGTGGCGGCGATGCGCACGCGCCAGCGGCCGTCGGCATCACGCTGCAGCTGCGTGGCGTCGACCGAGTAGGCGCCGTCGCCGTTGACCGGCAGAAAGTCGTCGCCGGCGTAGGCCGTGATCGACCACCAGCGCGCCGGCAGGTTGCCGCCGCTCATCTCGTAGACACAGCCTTCGCGCAGCTGACGGCCGTCCTGATCCTTGTAGCGGTGGAAGTAGATCGTCTCCGAACGGTTCAGCGCGAGCAGACCGATCTTGGCGATGATGCCGCGCGTGTACGGATCGGCCGCGGTCGAGCCGGCCTTCTCATTGCCGAACCAGTAGTCGTACTCGGTGCGGCTGAGCAGCTGGCCGTTGTCGAGCACCAGCCAGGCCGAGCCGAAGCCGGCGGCGATGCCGACCAGCACGGCAGCGAATACCGCAAACGCAGATCTCATCGTGCACCTCCTGTTTCCTGTTCGAATCGTTGTTGCTGGAAGTCCAGCGCCGCCGCGCGGAAGCGCTCGCGCAGCGCGCTCGGCGCGCCGAACTCCAGCAAGGTATCGGTCTTCGGCTGATAGGCCGGCCAGGCCGGCGCGCCCGCGCAGGCCGGTACGCCGCTGCGCGCGAACGCCACCCAGCAGGCGCTGATCGTGTCGCTCATCGCGCGATCGCGGTCGCGCAGGAACAGACGCAGCGCCGGCAGCACGCCGAGCGTCTTGAACACGTACGGAATCTCGGCGCCATGACTGGCGCCCGGGGCGCCGGGGCGCAGCGTGTACGAGAAGCGGTACAGCCAGGACGGCGCGCCGTCATGCGCGTGCGCCGCAATCCAGCGCGCGGGCGCCGCGAAGGAGGCGTCGGCGAAATAGGCGCGCGCCAGCGCATCGTCGTCGCCGGCCAGTTCCGGATAGACCGCGCGCAGGGCCTTGAGGTCCTCCGCCGACAGGCGCTGCAGCAGCGTCGCCGGCGGCACGCCGACCGTGTCGAGCAGCGAGGCTTCGTAGCTGTTGCTGCCGATGATCAGCGGTACGTCGAGGGCCTGGCCGGCGGCAAAGCGCCGCGCCGGCGACGCCGTCACCGTGCGCCCGTCGACGAACGGGCCGAAGGTCAGCACCGGCGCCACCGAGATCGCACGGTTCAGCGCCTCGACCGGCAGCGCGCGCAGCTCGGCGGCACTGGCCTTGGCGCCGTCGAGGCCGGCCGCGCTCGCGGCGCGCACGCCCTCGGCTTCCTTGTCGGCCAGCGACAGCGAGCGCTGCCAGCCGCCGCCGGATTCGACGATCGCCTGCGCGAACAGGCCGCTCGCGGCCGGCGTCGTCAGCAGATAGAGAATGCTCGCGCCGCCGGCGGACTCGCCGAACACCGTGACGCGCGCCGGATCGCCGCCGAATTGCGCGATATTGCGCTGCACCCAGCGCAGCGCCGCGAGCTGGTCGAGCAGGCCGTAGTTGCCGAACGCGCGCTCGGCACCGGCTTCCGCCGTCAGCGCCGGATGCGCGAAGTAGCCGAACAGGCCGAGCCGGTAGTTGAGGCTGACGAGCACCACGCCCTGCCGCGCCAGCGCGGCGCCGTCATAGAACGGCTGCGAGGCGGCGCCGTAACGATGCGCGCCGCCATGGATCCAGACCATCACCGGCGCCTTGCCGGCGAGCGAAGGACTCCAGACGTTGACGCTGAGGCAGTCCTCGGACTGCCGCTCCGGCGCACCACCGAGACCGTCGCCGCGCTGCCCGCCCTTGCCGCGCGGCGGCTGCGGACAGGCCGGACCGAACGCGCGCGCCGCACGCGGCGCGGTCCACGGTTCGACCGGCTGCGGCGGCTGCCAGCGCAGCGCGCCGAGCGGCGGCTGCGCGTACGGAATGCCGCGGAACACCGCCACATCGCCGTCGGCGACGCCCTGCACGACGCCGCTGTCGAGACGCACCGAGGGTTCGGCCGCGCCGGCCACCGTCGCCCAGGCGCAAGCCGCCGCCCAGACCATCCACCCGCCGATGCCGACTGCCGTTCGCCGCATGCCGTTCTCCTCCTGCAGATGCGTCGGCCTCCATGGGCCTTCGCGTTTATTGTGCACAATTTTTATCAGCGCACTGCACGGAAGTCAAACTTTCATATTGATATTCCCTGCGGCCCGGTCAGAGCGCTTACCGGAGTCTTGATTATTGAGCACAATTTTCAGGAATGGCCCGCGACGCGCGCACCGGGGCGGACGGCGGCGACGCCCGGCCCCGCAGCGGATCGCGGCAGGCCACCGGCAAAATCTGCGTCAGGCGCCGCCGGCGGCCTGCAATTGCGCGAGCAGCATGCGCTGCAGCGCGGCCTCGACGATGGCGCGGCCGGCCGCTTCGGCGCGCACCGGATCGCGCAGGCGGAACGCGACCGCCAGCGCCTCCCAGCGCTGCGCCGCTTCGAGCCGCGCCTCGACACTCGCCACCGCCGGCGCGGCATAGCCCGACAGTGCGCCGCGCGGCACCGGGCCGATGATGTCGTCGATACAGCGGTTATCGGCCAGCGCGATGACGTAGTAGCCCGCCTCGCGCGCGGCCGCGGCAAAAGCCTCGGCGCTCGCCGCCTCGTCGCGGCCGAGCTGCACGACACGGCGCACGCGCGCGAAGAACGCTTCCACCTCGGCGTCGCGCGCCTTGGTGACGGCGAAACGGCAGGCCAGCCCGAGCATCGCCGCGCCGATCAGCGCGGTCTCCAGGGCCGGCGCGCGCTCGCGGTGCGCGACGCGCGCGCCGTGGCGCGGCAGCAGGTCGATCCAGTTGCGCGCGGCGAGCACCTTCAGCGCATCGCGCACCGGCCCGCGGCTGGTGCCGAACTCGTCGGCCAGCGCCTGCTCGACGATGCGCTCGCCGGGCCGCAGGCGACCGTCATTGATGCGCTGCACGAGTTCGGCGGCAATACGTTCCGACGGCGGCATTTCGAGCGGAGTCGACATCGTCCTCGGGCCCCGGAGATGACGCACGACCTTAACGCGCGCTCAAAGCGAGCGGTAGACCAGACGCCGGAACTCGTCGCGCAACGGGCGCACGCCGGACGGCAGCTTCTGCGTCATCAGCACGGCGCCGAGTCCTTCGCGGCGATTGACCCAGAAGGTCGTGCTCGCCGCGCCGCCCCAGCTGTACTCCCCCGCCGAGCCGATGCCGCCGGCCAGCGCCGCGTCGCGCAGCACCGAGCCGCCGAGCCCGAAGCCCAGACCCTTCACTTCGCCACCGAGGCCGAAGCGCGCCGCGCCCGACAGCGGCTCGGTGCCGAACGACGGTCCGAGCTGGTCCGTCATCATCTGCCGCACGCCGGATTCGGCGAGCACGCGCACGCCGTCGAGTTCGCCGCCGTTCATCAGCATGCGCACGAAGCGCGTGTAGTCCGCGAGCGTCGAAAACAGGCCCATGCCGCCGGTCGGCACGACGTGTTCGTCGCCCCAGGACGGAATCTGCTCGGGCGGCACGCGGCGCGTCTCGGCGTCCGGCGCGGCGATGTAGAGCGCGGCCAGTCGCGGCTTCTGCGCGGCCTGCAGCTGGAACGTGGTGTCCGCCAGCCGCAGCGGCGCCAGCAGTTGCTCGCGCATCAGCTGCGCGAATTCGACGCCGGACGCGACCTCGGCGACGCGACCGGCGATGTCGAGCGACGTGCCGTAGATCCAGCGCGTGCCGGGCTGTGCCGCGAGCGGAATCTGCGCGATGCGTCGCGACAGCGCGGCGAGGCTGTCGACCGTGCCGTCGGCGCACTCGTGGCCGGCGACGAGGCCGGCCCGCTTGTAGAGCGCGCCGGTCGGCTCGATGCCGTCGTTGAAGCTGTGGCTGAGCCCGGAGGTGTGCGTCAACAGATGCCGCACCGTGATCGGACGCTGCGCCGCCTCGGTTACCGGCGTCTCGCCATCGAAACGCACGAAGACGCGTGGCGCGGCGAACTCCGGCAGGAAATCGGCGATCGGCTGATCGAGCGACAGCTTGCCGCGCTCGACCAGCTGCATCACGACGACGGCCGTCAGCGGCTTGGTCATCGAGTAGATGCGGTAGATCGTATTGTGTTCAATTTTTCGCTTCTCTTCGCGATCCGCCCAGCCCTGTGAGGCCTCGACGTCGAGCCCGTCGCGCCTGAAGACGCGCGCTGCGGCGCCGACCACCCAGCCCTTGTCGACAATCCCGGCGAGCCAGTTGTCGAGCGCCGCGCGCAGGCGCAACGCGCTGCTGTCGGCCGCCGCTGACCAGGCATTTCCCGGCGAAATTGCGAAGGAAAGTGCAGCTCCGGACAACAGCGTCAGAGCTTCGCGGCGACGCAGATCCGGCGTCTCGCGTAGCGACGCAAACGACTTCGACTGGGGGCACATGGGCATCTCCTCGATAGTCGCCGGGTGACTTTGTCAGCGCTCCGGCGTTTTGTTGACAATGAAAAACATTGTGCACAATATCGCCGCAAAATAAATACTCAAAGCGTGGAGGAGAGAGACCCATGTCCAGATTCGCCCGTCTGGCGCTGTATGCCGTGCTCGGCAGCAGCGCCCCCGCCCTGGCGCAGACCGCGCCGCCGCCCGAAGCCCCGGCCGAGGCTCCCGCCGAGACCGGGCCGGCGCCGGCCGGCAACGCCGGCGCGGCCAGCGTCGACAACACGGCCGATGGCGCCGTGCACGTCGAGGAGATCGTCGTCACCGCGCGCAAGCGCGAGGAACGCCTGCAGGATGTACCGGTCGCGGCGACGGTGCTTGGCGCCGGCTCGCTCGAGGACCGCGGCATCGACAACATCAAGGAACTCGTGCAGCTGGTGCCGAACGCGACCACCGCCGACCTCGGCGCCAGCCACAGCGACGAGATCATCATGCGCGGCCAGGGCACCGGCCGACACATCAACGCCGACACCGCGACCGGCCTTTACCGCAACGGCATCTTCATCGCCGGCGGCAACACCGGCGGCCGCAACTTCAGCGACATGGACATGTTCGACGTCGAGCGCGTCGAAGTGCTGCGCGGCCCGCAGGGCGCGCTGTACGGCCAGAACGCCGTCGGCGGCGCCATCAACGTGATTTCGCGGCGGCCGCTCGCGGAACTCGGCGCGGCACTGAACGCGACTTACGGCAACAAGGACTATCTGCTCAACACCGGCATCGTCAACGTGCCGGTGTCGTCGGACTTCGGCGTGCGCGCCGGCTACCGCTTCGTCGATCGCTCGGACGGCTTCTTCACCAACACGCGCGACGGCGAGTCGCTCGACCAGGAGAACTTCCTCGGCGGCCGCGTCGCCGCGCAGTGGCGGCCCGCCGAGCGCCTGAACCTGGTGCTGACCAACGACTACTACAAGGACGACGGCCCGAGCTACGCGGTCGGCACCTTCAACCCGCTCGCGCACGAGAACCCGTACCACTCCTACCAGGACTACCCGAGCCGTTACGACCGCCACGAGCTCAGCTCGATTCTCGAAGTCGAATATGAGCTGGGCTTCGCGCAGCTCAGCGCGGTGACGCTGCTGCGCAAGCGCTCGGCCACCACGCGCGACGACCTCGACGCCTTCTTCAATCTGCCGGTCACCGGCTTCACGCGCGTGTCCGACGAGGACTACCGTCGCATCGGCCAGGAAGTGCGGCTCGCGTCGAGCGGCACGCAGCGCCTGACCTGGCTGCTCGGCGGCTCGTACGCGAAGACCGACGGCACTTTCGAGGTCGTCACCAACAACTCGAACCTGTCGCGTACCGAGACCGACAACTGGTCGGCGGCGGTGTTCGGCTCGCTCGGTTACGACCTGACGTCGCAGCTCAACGCCACCGGCGAGCTGCGCTACACGCGCGAACACAAGGCGCAGGACCTGCTGTCGCGGCTGACGGCGACCTCGCCCTCGGTCAGCCAGAGCGACGACGTGAGCTTCAACAAGCTCTCGCCGGTGGCGACGCTGAGCTACCGTCCGAACGAAGCGCTGAACCTGTACGCGCGCTACGCGACGGCCTATCGCGCCGGTGGCTTCAACAGCGTGCCGGACGACAACGCGCCGGCCGCGCCGCGCTTCGACCTGCCCTACGACAGCGAAACCATCAGCTCCTACGAACTCGGCGCCAAGACCAGCTTCCTCGACCGCCGCGTCGTGCTCAACCTCGCCGCGTTCCGCTCGCTGACGAACGACCTGCTGATCGTCAACCAGGCGCCGTCGGCGACCGCGCCCGGCACCAACCTCAACTACCTGTCCAACGCCGGCGACGCGACGCAGTGGGGCATCGAGCTCGACGGCTCCGCCGCGTTCCGCGTCGGCGGCGGACGCCTGAGCCTGGATCTGAGCGGCAGCTGGGCGCACAGCGAGATCGACAGCAACGGCCCCTACGACGGCACCGAGGTACCGTACGTCTATCACTGGAAGACAGCGGCCTCGGCGACCTACCGGCGCCCGTTCGGCGTACGCGGCACGATCGGCTTCCTGCACTACGGCTTCCGCGGCGCCTGGGGCGGCTACCAGGACGAAGTATTCAATCGCGCGCTCGACAACGTGCTGCTGCACGACCTCGGCCTGGGCATCGAGCAGGGCCGCTGGAGCCTGACCGGCACCGTCGACAACCTCTACAACTACTTCTACGTCACGCAGATCGTCACGCCGACGGTGTCGCGCGCGAGCACGCCGCGGACCTGGAAGCTGAACCTGAAGATCGATTTCTAGCGATCCGGCGCCCGGGCGGCATGCCGTCCGGGCTCCGCTGCATCACCGCTGTCCCAAAACCATGGAGGAGAGAACATGCTGAAGAAATCGAAGGCTTCGCGGATGCTCGGCGGCGCCACACTCGCATTGCTGGCGGCGCCGACCGCGGCGTTCGCGTACGACATCGCCGCAGCGACCGCCGCCGCCGAAGGCGCGGCCTGCACCGACGCGCGGCCGTTCTACTGGGAGATCGGCGGCTCCAGCGGCGCCCCGATCGCGTCCGGCCAGGTCGGCGGCACCGACTTCGCGCGCAGCACCACGGTGACGCTGGCGTCGGCATCGAAGTGGGTGTTCGCCGCCTATGTGCTGCAGCGCTACAGCGGCATTCCCACCGGCAGCGGCGGCGCCCAGATCGTCGACGCGCTGAACATGAAGCTCGGCTACACCTCGCTGAACGACTACCTGTGCCAGCTCACGCTGACGGTGTCGGGCTGCTTCACCGTGGGGTCGAACGACAATCACGACAGCGCCGCGGACGGCCACTTCTTCTACAACAGCGGCCACGGCCAGTACGTCGCCTCGCAGGCTTCACTGCTCAACCTCGGCAACAAGACGCGCAACACCCTGTTCACCGAAGTGAACAGCTATCTCAACCTCGGCTCCAGCTTCGGCTACGCCAACCTGCCGCTGTCGAGCGGCATGGAAGGCAATGCCGCCGACTACGCGACCTTCCTGCAGCGGATCATGACCGGCTACTACGTCATCTCCAGCTACCTGAACTACTCGCCGGTCGTCACCTACCCGTGCGCGAGCGGACTCAGCGGCTGCACGCCGCTCGGCAGCGTCGACTTCCACTACTCGCTGCATCACTGGATCGAGGACAACACCGGCGGCACGCTGTCGAACGGCAAGACGCTCGGCCCCGGCGACGGCGCGCATTCGAGCCCCGGCGCGTTCGGCTTCTATCCGTGGATCACCGCCGACAAGCAGTACTACGGCATCCTCTCGCGCGAAGCCTCGTCCGGTGCGCCCGGCGACAGCATTCCGTGCGGCCAGGCCATCCGCAAAGCCTTCCTCGGCACCTGAGCGGGATCGCGGTCCGGGCGCCGCGGCGGCGCCCGGACCGCTTCAGGCTTCGCGCGGCTTGCGCGGCGCCTTGGCCTTGCGCGCCGGCTTGCCGTCGGCGGCGGCGCGCTCGGCAGCCGCCAGACGGATGCGCGGCACCAGGAAGCTGCGCGACAGCGCGACGATCTCGCGCGCGGCGCGCTCGGCGGCTTCCGGCCGGCGCGCCTTGACCGCTTCGATCAGCTCGCGGTGCAGCTGCAGCGAGCGCTGCGCGGCGGCCGGCACGTCGAAGTCGAAGAAGCGGTGCTGCCACTGCGCGAGGCTGGCGACGCGCTCGACCATGTCGTACGCCAGCTGGCTGCCGCTCCAGCGCGCGAGCCGCCGGCCGATCTCGAACGCGACCTGAATGCGATCGCGCATCGAATTGCGTGCGGCGGCGTCCTCGCCGGCGCGCATCATCTTGTCGAGCGCCGGAAAGTAGCGTTCCGGCACGCTCTCGGCGGCGATGCGCATGGCGACGCCGTAGACGACTTCGAGCATGTCGAGCACATGCCGCGTGTCCTCCGGCGACAGCTCCAGCACCTGCGCACCGCGCCACGGCCGCACGTCGATGAAGCCGGCGCGCGCGACCTGGCGGAAGGCGTTGCGCACCGGCGTGCGGCTGACGCCGAAGCGCGAGGCGACTTCCTGCTCGCGAATCCACTGCCCCGGCTCGTAATGGCCCTGGACGATGTCGCGAATCAGGCGCCGGGCGATGGCGGCATCGAGCGGCAGGTCGTGCAGCTTGCCAAGGCCTTCGACGGCGGGCTCGGCGGGATTCTCGGGGGCAAGTTCGTCCATGAAGGCGGCAACAATGGCATTGTGCACAATCTTGCCGCAAATTACGGCCGCATGACAGATCCGCATGCCGCTGGCGGAAACCGCGCGGCGACGCCTGCGGCGGTTCCGGACTCCGGCGCCGGCGTGCGCGAGCGCGCCTGTTTCAGAGCCAGTCGCGGGGACGCAGGTAGCGCTCGTAGAGCTCGGCTTCCGGCGTACCGGGTTCGGGGCGGCGGTCGTACTGCCAGGCCGCGAGCGGCGGCATCGACATCAGGATCGACTCGGTGCGGCCGCCGGCCTGCAGGCCGAACAGCGTGCCGCGATCCCAGACCAGATTGAATTCGACGTAGCGACCGCGCCGGTAGAGCTGCCAGTCGCGCTCGCGTTCGCCCCAGGCCATGTCCTTGCGACGCTCGACGATCGGCAGGTAGGCGGGCACGAAATGCTCGCCGACGCTGCGCAGCAGCGCGAAGCTCTGCGCGAAGCCGCCGCGATCCCAGTCGTCGAAGAACAGGCCGCCGATGCCGCGCGGCTCGTCGCGGTGCTTGAGGAAGAAGTAATCGTCGCACCAGCGCTTCAGCTGCGGATGCACGTCGTCGCCGAACGGCGCGCAGGCGGCGCGCGCGGTCGCGTGCCAGTGCCGCGCATCGTCCTCGAAGCCGTAGTACGGCGTCAGGTCGAAGCCGCCGCCGAACCACCAGACTGGCGCTTCGCCGGCCTTGTCGGCGACGAAGAAGCGCACGTTGGCATGCGAGGTCGGCACGTAGGGATTGCGCGGATGGATGACCAGCGACACGCCCATCGCGCGAAAGCCGCGCCCGGCGAGCTCGGGCCGGCCGGCGCTCGCCGACGGCGGCAGGCGCGCGCCGCGCACCTCGGAAAACGCCACGCCGGCGCGTTCGAACACGACGCCGCCGCTCAGCACGCGCGTATCGCCGCCGCCCTGCAGCGGACTGTCGGCCGGCTTGGTCCAGACGTCGCGCTGGAAGCGCCCGCCGTCGACGCCTTCGAGCGCCGCGCAGATCTGGTCCTGCAGGCCGCGCAGGAAACGTTCGACGGCGACGGAATCGACGGCTTCGGTGTTCATGGCTAGCGGCGCAGGATGTGGCCGGTGGCGACGTCGCGGATCGTGGTCGGCTTGGCCAGTCCGCCGAGCAGTCCCGGCACGATGGCGTCGAGCTCGTCGCGGAAATAGCGGCGCACGTCGAACGCGCTGCGCGCCGGTTCGCGCCCGGCCGGATTGGCGCTGGTCGATACCAGCGGGCCACCGAAACGCTTGCACAGCGCGCGCAGCACCGGATGCGCGGTGACGCGCACGGCGACGCCGTCGTGATCGCCGCTGATCCACATCGGCGTCTCGTCGCTGGCCGGGAAGATCCACGTCGCCGGGCCGGGCCAGGTCGCCGTCGCGCGCTTCATCGCGTTGTTCGACGGCGCGATCACGTACGGTTCGAGCTGCGCAAAATCGGCAGCGACCAGGATCAGGCCTTTTTCCCAGGGCCGGTCCTTGAGATCAAGCAGGCGCATCACCGCGCGCTCGTCGAGCGGATCGCAGGACAGTCCCCAGACCGCCTCGGTCGGACAGGCGATGATGCCGCCGCGGTCGAGCGCGGCAATCGCCGCGCGCAAATGCCAGGGTGCAACGTCCATCAGGCTTTCTTCGCCGCGGCTTTCTTGGTGGCTTTCTTCGCGGCCTTCTTGACCACCTTCCTGGCCGCCGCCTTCTTGGCCGGCGCGCCGGTGTCCGCCGCCGCGGTCCTGGCCGCGGCCTTCTTGGTCGCGGCCTTCTTCGCGCCCTTCTTCGGCGCCGCCGCCGCTTCGGCGAGATAGGCCTCGCACTCGAACACGCTCAGCGATTCGGCATCGCGGCCGCGCGGCACCGGCGCACGGCGCGCGCCGTCGCTGATGTACGGACCGAAACGGCCCTTGATGATGCGGATGCCGGTGCCGTCGAAGCTCCTGATGGTCGCCGCTTCGAGCGCGGCCGCCTTCTGCTCGATCAGCTCGATCGCGCGCGGCAGCTCGACGGTGTACGGATCGTCGTCCTTCTTCAGCGACACGAAACTCTTGCCGTGGCGCACGTACGGGCCGAAGCGGCCGATGTTGACCTCGACCTCCTCGCCGTTCGGCAGCGTGCCGAGCTTGCGCGGCAGCTGGAACAGCGCCAGCGCGTCGTCGAGCGTGATCGTGTCGATGCGCTGGTTGGCGCGCAGCGACGCGAAACGTGGCTTGTCGCTGTCTTCCTTGGTGCCGATCTGCACGAACGGCCCGTAGCGGCCGAGGCGCGCCGACACCGGCTTGCCGCTCGCCGGATCGATGCCGATCTGCCGCGCTTCCGAGACTTCGGCGCGCGACAGTTCCATCTTCTCGTCGACGCGCGGCTTGAAGCCGCTCCAGAAGTCGGCGAGCAAGGGCTTCCACTGCTTCTCGCCGCGCGACACGGCGTCGAGCTGGTCCTCGAGATGCGCGGTGAATTCGTAGTCGACGTACTGCGTGAAGTGATCGGTCAGGAACTTGTTGACGATCATGCCGACGTCGGTCGGGATGAAGGCCTTGCCGTCGAGGCGTACATAGTCGCGCGCCAGCAGCGTCGAGATGATCGACGCGTACGTCGACGGGCGGCCGATGTCGTATTCCTCGAGCGTCTTGACCAGGCTCGCTTCGGTGTAGCGCGGCGGCGGCTCGGTGAAGTGCTGATCGGCGATCAGGTCGAGGAGCTTGACCAGGTCGCCGACCGCCAGCGCCGGCAGGCGCTTGTCGTCGTCCTCGTCTTCCTTGCCGCTCGGCGTGTCGACACCCTGCAGATAGGCGGCGATGAAGCCCGGCTCGACCAGCGTCGAACCGGAGGCGCGGAACGCATGCGCGCCGCGGCTGCCGGCCGGCGCGTCGCCGGCACGCAGCTCGGCGGTGACGGTGTCGTAGACGGCCTGCTCCATCTGGCTGGCGATCGTGCGCCGCCAGATCAGCTCGTAGAGCTTGGCCTGGTCGGGCGCGAGGTACTTGGCGACTTCCTTCGGCAGGCGTCCGGCCGAGGTCGGGCGTACGGCTTCGTGCGCTTCCTGGGCGTTCTTGCTCTTGGTCTTGTAGAAGCGCGGTTCCGGCGGCAGGGCCTTGGCGCCGAACTGCTGCGGGATCACCGTGCGGATGTCGGCGAGCGCGTCCTGCGCGAGGTTCACCGAGTCGGTACGCATGTAGGTGATCAGACCGACCGTCTCGCCGCCGATGTCGACGCCTTCGTACAGCTGCTGCGCGGCGCGCATCGTGCGGCTCGCCGAGAAGCCGAGCTTGCGGTTGGCCTCCTGCTGCAGCGTCGACGTCGTGAACGGCGGCGCCGGATTGCGGCGGCGCTGCTTCTTGTCGACGCTGGCGACGCGCAGCACGCCGTTCGCGGCCTTCTGCACCGCCGACTTCGCCGCCATCGCACCGACCACGGTGTTCAGCGTGAACTGCTCGACCTTGCGGCCGTCGAACTCGACGAGCTTGGCGCCGAAAGCCTGCGTCGTCTTCTCGACCTGCGCTTCGAGCGTCCAGTACTCGCGCGGCACGAAGGCCTTGATCTCTTCCTCGCGCTCGCAGATCAGGCGCAGCGCCGGCGACTGCACGCGGCCGGCCGACAGGCCCGGCTGGACCTTGCGCCACAACAGCGGCGACAGATTGAAGCCGACCAGATAGTCGAGCGCGCGGCGCGCCTGCTGGGCGTTGACGAGATCCTCGGAAATGTCGCGCGGATGCTGGATCGCGTTCTGCACCTCGCGCTGCGTGATCTCGTAGAAGACCACGCGCTTGACCGGCTTGCCCTTCAGCGCGTTCTTCTCGCGCAGCAGCTCGGCCAGATGCCAGGAGATCGCCTCGCCCTCGCGGTCGGGGTCGGTCGCGAGCCAGAGGTCGTCGGCATCCTTGAGCGCGGAAACGATCGCCTTCACATGCTTTTCATTGCGATCGATGATCTGGTACTTCATGTCGAAGCCGTGCGCGACATCGACGGCGCCGTCCTTGGGCACCAAGTCGCGAACATGGCCATAGGAGGCCAGGACTTCGAAGTCCTTGCCCAGATACTTCTTGATCGTCTTCGCCTTGGCCGGCGACTCGACGATGACCAGATGCTTGCTCATTGACGCCCAGGTTGGGGGTGACGGCCGCTCGGCCGCAGTTCGGCGCCTTATAAGCGGAAGGGTCTACCACTGTCCAGCCAACCGCGCGCGCTCGCGTGCGCGCGCGAGACGGCGGTCATGAAATGCGCAAAGCGGAAAACCGCCGGGACCGACTCAGCGGCCGCTCACGGGACCGTCGCCTGCGGCCCTCCATGCACAGCGAGAGGGTGGCCGAATTCAACGAGCGGCTGCTACGCCAAGGACGAAGCGCCGGCGAGCGAGCGTTGTGAGCAGGGCCGAGATCGCGGCTCCCGCGCGCAGCGGTGCTGAAGCACTGCGAGCACGGAGGTCGCGAGATCGGCCCGCGCAGCAACTCGGTCGCTGGCGCTAGTGCTTGAACTCGCCGTGGTAGTAGACCATCTCTTCGAGATGGCCGAAGGCTTCCTCGGCGTCCGGCTGGTTCATCAGCACGAGCAGGCAGACCCACTTGACGCGCTCGAGGTCGATTTCCTCGGTCAGCGCCATCAGGCGGTCGATGATCAGCTCGCGCATCTCCTGCGTGATGATGCCCAGCTGCTCAAGATACATGATGAAACCACGGCATTCCGTCGAAATGCGCGCGGTCTCTTCCCGCGTGTAGAGGCGCATCGCCCGGCCGGGCCCGAAGACCAGCGGCAGCTGCCGCTGCTGGGCGAGACCGTCGAGCCAGGTGAAGGCATGGCCGACCTCTTCACCGGGGAACCCCGCCGCGATCAGTTCCTCGCGCAGCGTGTCCTGATTCTCGGCGTCGGAAAATTCGCCTTCCTGATAGTTTTCGAACAGGTACATCAGCACATCCAGGACCGTTTCTTTCATGTCGAGTCTCCAGTGCTGTGAACGCAGTGTAATGCCTTTCGCGGTGCGTGTCGGTCCGTCCGGACCGTGACGGCAGCCGCTCAGACTTCCCTGTATAGCCGCTGGTAGCGTCCTCCCGGCGCCAGCGCGACGAGACCTTCGAGTTCGAGCCGCGTCAGCGCCGATTGCACGGCGGCCAGCGGCTGGGCGGTACGCGCCAGCAGCGCATCGAGGTCGAGCAGGTCGTCGCCGAGCGCGGCGAGCACCGCCTCCATCTGCGGGTCCCGACCTGCCGGCGCCGCTTCCGCCGCCGGCGATGAATCCTTCGCAACTCGCGTGCCGAGCAGCGGCCCCAGCAGCGGACCGAGCTCCTCGAAGATGTCGTCGACCGTCTCGACCAGCTTGGCGCCCTGGCGGATCAGCGCGTGGCAGCCGCGCGCCTGCGGATTGTGGATCGAGCCCGGGATCGCGAACACCTCGCGGCTCTGTTCGAGCGCGTAGCGGGCGGTGATCAGCGAGCCGGACTCGCGCGCCGCCTCGACGACCAGCGTGCCGAGCGACAGCCCGGAAATGATGCGATTGCGCCGCGGGAAGTTCTCGGCCAGGGCCTGCACCCCGACCGGGAATTCCGAGACCAGCACGCCGCGCTCGACGATCTCGTGCGCGAGCACCTTGTGCCGTGCCGGATAGACGCGATCGAGACCGGTGGCGCAGACCGCGACCGTGTAGCCGTCGGCCGCGAGCGCGCCGCGATGCGCGGCGCCGTCGATGCCGAGCGCAAGCCCGGAAGTGACGACGAAGCCGCGACGCGCGAGCTCGGCGGCGAAAGCCTGCGCATTCTCCAGCCCCTGCGGCGTCGCCGTGCGGCTGCCGACGATGGCGATCTGCGGCAGGCCGAGGAGTTCGGCGTCGCCCTGCCAGAACAGCACCGGCGGCGCCTGCGCAATGTCGCGCAGCGCGCGCGGATAGGTGGCATCGGCGAGCGTCAGCAGGCCGCGGCGCGGTCCCGCCAGCCAGTCCAGATCCCGGGCGATCGCTTCGTCATCCGGCTTGCGCAGCGCCTCGGCCTGCGCCGCCGACAATCCGGCGCCGCGCAGAGCCGCGGCCGAAGCGGCGCAGGCCGCCTCGGCGCTGCCGAAGGCTTGAAGCAGTCTGGCGACGGCGGCGCTGCCGACGCCGGGGGCGCGGCACAGGACCAGCCAGGCGTTCAGCGCGGCGGCGTCCACGCCTCGACGACGATCGTGCTGTCGGCGCGCGCCATCTACAGGCGCTCGCCGTCCTGCGGCTTCTCGACGCGATCGAGCGTGTGGATCTCGCGCGTCGCGCTGAGCACCAGCGCGTAGGAGACGCGCGATTCCACCTTGAACACCATCAGCGTGCCGGCGTACAGCTCCGGCAGCCGGACCAGCTTGCCGGTGTACGGATCGCGCGTGCTGCGGTTGGCCTGCAGGATGCTCAGCACATGGCCGGGCTCGACGCCGTTGCGCGCGCCGCGGTTCAGCGTCACGACCTGATACTGGCCGATCTGCGAAACGCCGTCATAGACCGACAGGATGCGCCCGCCGACCTTGCTCGCCGGCGCGTGCGGATAGAAGTTGGCGGCCAGCGTCTCGAGCTGCGGCTTGATCAGGCGATCGCCGGCGCGAACCTCGCGCTCGCTGTCGGTGATGAGACCGGTCGCCGGCGAACCGAACTGGCGGATCTCGATGCCGCCGACCGGCGTGCCCTCCCAGCCCAGCACTTCACCGCTGTCCGGATCGACGAACTTCTGGCCGAGACGGACCGTGTCCCAGCGCGTATCGCCGCCGGTGGGCACGTTCTGCAGATAGACGAGGCTGCCGGTCCCTTCGACCACGTGCGGATCGACGAAGCTGAGCACGTACGGCGCGCGACGCAGCTCGTCGGCGTCGACCAGGCGCGGATTCTTGAGAAAGTCGCGGATCGCCTCGAGCGGGATCGTCGGAATCGCCTGATCGAGCGGCAGCTCGCGCACGCGCGGCGAAAGGTAATCGACGTCGGCCGACACGCCGTCGGCGGCGACGATCATCGGCCGGCCGTCGCGCCAGACCAGCGTCAGCACGTCGCCCGGATAGATCAGATGCGGGTTCTTGACCTGGTCGTTGACGTACCAGATCTCCGGCCACTGCCAGGGCTGTTCGAGGAAGTGCCCGGCGATGCCCCACAGCGTGTCGCCCTTCTTGACGACATAGCGCAGCGGCGCGTCGCTGCGCAGCGCGACCGGAGCGGACGGCGCCGCGGCGACGGCTTCCGGCACCGCGCTCGGCGGCACCTGCGGCGCCTCGGCGGGCGCCGCCTCGGTATGCTCGGCGGGCCGGCTCGCGCAGGCAGTCAGCAGCGCGGCGAACAGCGCGCCGTGAATGATCGTCAAGCCGTTATACTTGCGCATGGCGGCGCTTCCCCCGGAGGCTCTGCCAGTACCAGACAACTCTGGCAAACTCTAGACGGCTCAATCGTTTGCCGTCAACTTCGCTGGTTGTTTCTCAAGGCCGTTCATGTCGCTGCTGACCATCCTCCACCACCCCGATCCGCGCCTGCGCCAGAAGGCCCAGCCGGTGACCGTCTTCGATGCGGCGCTGCAGACGCTGATCGACGATATGTTCGAGACCATGTACGACGCCCCCGGCGTCGGCCTCGCGGCCACGCAGGTCGGCCTCGCGCTGCGCCTGGCGGTGATGGACTGCAGCGAAGACAAGGACCAGCCGCTGCCGATGGTCATCATCAATCCGGAAATCCTCAATCCGGACGATCGCGTCGAGATGGAGGAAGGGTGCCTGTCGGTGCCCGGCATCGCCGACAAGGTGCAGCGCTACAACCGCCTGACGCTGCGTGCGCTCGACCGCAGCGGCCAGCCGTTCGAGCTGGCGGCCGAGGGCCTGCTCGCGCAGGCGATCCAGCACGAGATCGACCACCTCGACGGCAAGCTCTACATCGACTACCTGTCGGCACTCAAGCGCGAGCGCATCACCAAGAAGCTGGCCAAGGCGCGCCGCGCATGAGGCGCGTTCTTGCCGCACTCGCGCTCGCCGCCGTCGCGGGCGGCGCGACGGGTGCGCCGCTGCCGGTCGAGACCCTGGCCGGCCGCAGCCTCACGGTTCCCGACGGACTCGCCGGCGATCCGCGCCTGCTGGTCGTCGCCTTCACGCACGACGCGCGCAAGCTCACCGAGCAGTGGGACCAGCGGCTGGCGGCGCTGTGCGCCGGCCCTGCGCCGAGCTGCTACGACGTGGCCATCATCGAAAAGATGCCAGGCTTCGTGCGCGGCTTCGCGATCGGCCGGATGCGCGACAAGGTCGCAGCGGCCCGCCAGCCGTACTTCCTGCTGGCGAAAACCGGCACCGCGGATTGGCGGCAGCTTGCCGGTGCGCCGGACGAGCCGGGCGACGACGCCTACCTGGTCGTGCTCGCCGCCGACGGCAGCGTGAAATGGCGCGGCCACGGCGCCTGGAGCGCGCCCCTCGAAGCCGAGCTCCGGCAGGCGCTCGCGCCATGAGGCTCGTGTTCGCCGGCACGCCGGACTTCGCGGTCGCGGCGCTCGACGCGCTGCACGCCGCCGGGCATGAGATCGTCGGCGTCTACACGCAGCCCGACCGCCCGGCCGGCCGCGGCCGCAAGCTGACGCCGTCGCCGGTCGCGCAGCGTGCGGCGGCGCTGGGCCTGCCCCTGTTCAAACCCGAACGCCTGAAGGGCGAAGCCGAGCAGCAGCAACTGCGCACGCTGGCGCCCGAGGTGATGGTGGTGGTCGCCTACGGCCTGATCCTGCCGCAGGCGGTGCTCGACATCCCGCGCCTGGGCTGCCTCAACATCCACGCCTCGCTGCTGCCGCGCTGGCGCGGCGCGGCGCCGATCCAGCGCGCGATCGAGGCCGGCGACGCCGAGAGCGGCGTGACGATCATGCGCATGGACGCCGGCCTCGACACCGGCCCGATGCTGCTGCGCGAAGCGGTGCCGATCGACGCGCAGACCACCGCGGCGACGCTGCACGACGCGCTCGCCGCAGTCGGCGCGCGCCTGATCGTCGAGGCCCTGCGCCGCCTCGCCGACGGCACGCTGGCCGAACAGGTGCAGCCGGCCGACGGCGTCACCTACGCGCGCAAGCTCGACAAGGACGAAGCACGCATCGCCTGGCACGAACCGGCGGCGCAGATCGCGCGCCGCATCCGCGCCTTCAATCCGGTGCCGGTCGCCTGGAGCGAACTCGACGGCGAACGCGTGCGCTTCTATGCCGCCAGCGCGGAGCGCGGCGACACCGCCGGCGCCGAGCCGGGCCGCATCGTCCGCGCGGATGCGCACGGCATCGCGATCGCCACCGGCGACGGCCTGCTGCGCGCCGAAACCCTGCAATGGCCCGGCGGCAAGCCACTGTCGGCCGCCCAGATCGCCAGCGGCCGCACGCTGGCCGGACGGCGTTTCACATGAATCCCGACACCCCGAATCCGCCGCCGGCCGACGACGACGATCTGCCGCCGCCGCCCGATCATCCGGACTGCTGCTTCAGCGGCTGCGCGCAATGTGTGCTCGACGATTACACCGAGGCGATGCGGCGCTGGCGAGCGGAAGTCGAGGCCATCCGGCAGCGTCGCGCCGACGAACGGCGCGGCTAGCCGCGCGCCGCCACGGCTTTACGCAGTTCGGCGGTCAAAACACTGCCGTGCATCCGCCGTGCCCGCGTCGCGGCCGGCGACGCCCCTATGCTGGCGTTCATTCAATGCGGCGCCCGTGCGGTACCGGGAGGAGATCGGGCATCCGGCCAGCGCTCGCTTGAACGGCGCCGACGGGCGGTCATCCGGATCGCACGAACGGCCTTCAGGTCCGGCCGTTTCGGCCGCAGAGACCGCAAAAGCCGGAGCGTGCTGTGCTGAATGAATTCGTCGTGGTGTTCGGTCCGTTGAAGCTGGTGATCGCCGGCCTGCTGTTCTTCAATCTCGCATGGATCGCCGTCCGCAAGTGGTTCGTGCTCGGCGTGATCGGCGTCAGTGCCGGCGAGATCTCGCTGCCGCATCTCTGGGCCCAGGCGCAGCATCTGGGCGTGCGGGCCGCCGAGAACCCGGGCAGCCTGCTCGCTAGCGCGCAGCAGCACGCCGGCAGCGGCGACATCGCCTACATCCTGCTCGGCAACGCGCTGCTGGCCGTGGCGATCTGGTTCGCGGTGCGCAGCCTGCAACTGTGGGCGCGCGCCACCGTGAAGCGCCACGAGGAAGAGTTCTGGGAACTCGTCGAGCATGACGAGCGCCAGTGGCGCGGCGTGCCGGCGGCACGCTACGAGTCCCGCCCCGGCGACGCGGCCCCGCGCCGCCATTTCTGAGCCGCAGGGCGCGGCGCCACGGCGCGACGCGCTTCCTCGCCGCGCGCGACTATCATGTGCGCCCGCTGCCGCTGTCCGACGCCATGAAGCCCGCCGCCCCGCCGTCCCGCCATCACGCCAACGTGCGCGCCAGCAGCGCCCGGGCGGTCAGCCGCGTGCTGCGCGGCACCAGCCTCGACGATGCGCTGCTGCCGGCGGCGCGCTTCCGGATGCCGGCCGACGCGGCGATGACGCGCATGCTCGCCTACGGCGTGCTGCGCGAACTGAGCCTGCTGCAGGCCCTGGCCGCCCAGCTGGTCGACAAGCCGCTGGCGCAGGACGATGAAGTCCACGGCCTGCTGCTGGTCGGCCTCTATCAGCTGCGCAACCTCGCGACGCCGCCGCACGCGGCGATCAACGAAACCGTCGCCGCCGCCGAAGTCCTCAGGCGCCCGCAGGCCCAGGCCTTCCTCAACGCGGTATTGCGCCGCTACACGCGCGAGCAGGCGGCGCTGGAAGCCGCGCTGCCGGCCGATCCGGCGGTGCGCTACTCGCACCCGGCCTGGCTGGTGCAGCAGATCCGCAACGACTGGCCGCAGCACTGGGAAGCGATCCTCGCCGCCAACAACGCGCAAGGCCCGCTGACGCTGCGCGTCAACCGCCGCCGCCTGCAGCGCGACGAGTACCTGAAGCGGCTCGGCGAAATGAACATCGCGGCCCTGCCGGTCGCGGCGGCGCCGGACGCCGTGACGCTGGCCGAGGCGCGCCCGGTCGAGAAGATTCCCGGCTTCAACGGCGGCCAAGTCTCGGTGCAGGACGCCTCCGCCCAGCTCGCGGTCGAGCTGCTCGATCTCGCCGACGGCCTGCGCGTGCTCGACGCCTGCGCGGCGCCCGGCGGCAAGACCGCGCACATGCTAGAACGCGCGGACGTCGACGTGACCGCGCTGGATCGCGATCCGCAGCGCCTGATCCGCGTCGACGAGAACCTGCGCCGCCTCAAGCTCGGCGCGAAACTGATCGCCGGCGACGGCGGCGAGCCGCTGCGCTGGTGGGACGGCAAGCCGTTCCACCGCATCCTGCTCGACGCGCCGTGCTCGGGCACCGGCGTCATCCGGCGCCACCCGGACATCAAGTGGCTGCGCCGCGACTCCGACATCGCCGGCCTGCAGGCCCAGCAGCTGCGCCTGCTGAAGAGCGCGTGGGGCCTGCTCAAGCCGGGCGGCCGTCTGGTCTACGCGACCTGCTCGCTGCTGCGCGCCGAAGGCGACGAGATCCTGCAGCGCTTCCGCCTGCTGCAGGACAAGCTCGAGCTGGTGCGCATCAATGCCGACTGGGGCGAGGCGACCGAGTTCGGCCGCCGCCTGCCGCCGGGCGGCAGCCACGACGGCTTCTACTACGCCGTGCTGCGCAAAACCGGCTAGAGCGCCGCGGCGTCGGACTTACACTGCCGCCATGGAAAGCCTCAAGGACTGGCTCGAACTGCTGAGCTATCTGGTCACGGTGATCGGCCTGCCGTTCGCGATCGTGGCCTTCCAGCTCGAACAGCGCAAAGAGCGGCGCAACGAGCGCGACGAGATCTATCGCCAGCTGTCCGACGAGTACGCCAACTTCCTGCGGCTCGCCCTCGAACACAGCGACCTGCATCTGTTCCGCCAGCCGTCGCCGCCGCTCGACAGCGAGCAGAACGAGCGCAAGCAGGTGCTGTTCGGATTGCTGGTGTCGCTGTTCGAACGCGCTTTCCTGCTGCTCTACGAAGAGCGCATGGCCCCGGGCATGCGGCGCCAGTGGTCGTCGTGGGAGGACTACATGCGCGAATGGTGCCGGCGCAGCGACTTCCGGGCGGCCCTGCCCGGCCTGTTGCGCGGCGAGGACGAGGCCTTCCGCCGCCTGATCGAGCGCTTCGCCCGCGAAGAAGCGGGACCGGCCGCGCCGCCGGCACAAAAAAGCCCCGCATGAGCGAGGCTGTTCGAAATAAAGCGGGGAGAGTGGCGGCCGGTCAGTGCCTCCCCCGAAGCCATGACCGCCCGCCGAACTCCCCAGAACCACGAAACCACTCCCCCCGATTCAGCGGCGTGGCCGCTGTCGATGTGGGCGGACTATACGGCCGCGTTTCCGGCGGTCGGCATAGTAAAAATTCACTTATGGGGAACTTCCTACAAACTCCTCATCGAGTTCCCGCTGCCGCCCGTCCGGGGCGGCCGCAGGCCCGTCGGACCGCAATCTTGCAGCGCAGCATGAAGCCGGCGTAAGGTGCGCCCCCCATGAAAATCGTCATCCTCGGCGCCGGTCAGGTCGGTTCGACCCTCGCCGAGAACCTCACCAGCGAGCGCAATGATGTGACCGTCGTCGACACCGACGCGGCCGCGCTCGAGGATCTGCAGGAGCGTCTCGACCTGCGGACGATCCACGGTCATGCCTCCCATCCGAGCACGCTGCGCCAGGCCGGTCTCGACGACGCCGACATGGTCATCGCCGTCACCGACAGCGACGAGACCAACATGCTGGCGTGCAAGATCGCCGACACGCTGTTCAAGACGCCGACCAAGATCGCCCGCATCCGCGCCACCGACTACCTGCGCGAGGAAAAGCTGTTCGGCGCCGAGGCGCTGCCGGTGGATATGCACATCTCGCCGGAGCAGCTGGTCACCGACCAGATCCGCCGCCTGATCGAGTATCCGGGTGCGCTGCAGGTCGTCGACTTCGCCGACGGCAAGGTCCGTCTGGTCGGCGTGCGCGCCTACTACGGCGGCCCGCTCGTTTCGCGCCAGCTCAAGGAACTGCCGCAGCATCTGCCGGGGGCCGATGCGCGCGTCGCCGCGATCTACCGCCGCGGCCGGCCGATCATTCCCGAAGGCGACACCGTGATCGAGGCCGAGGACGAGGTGTTCTTCGTCTCCGCCGCGCACCACGCGCCGAAGATCATCGCCGAGCTGCGCCGCATCGACAAACCGGTACGCCGCGTGATGCTGGCCGGCGGCGGCAACATCGGCTTCCGCCTCGCGCGGGCGCTCGAAGACAGCCGCATCCAGGTCAAGATCATCGAGCGCTCGCGCGACCGCGCGCGCTACCTGTCCGAGAACCTGCGCAACACCGTCGTGCTCGCCGGCGACGGCGCCAACGAGGCCTTGCTGCGCGAGGAGAACATCGAGGACATCGACGTCTTCTGCGCGATCACCAACGACGACGAGGCCAACATCCTCTCGGCGATGCTCGCCAAGCGCCTCGGCGCGCGCAAGGCGCTGTGCCTGATCAACCGCCTCTCGTACGTCGAACTGGTCGAAGGCGGCAGCATCGACGTCGCCATCTCGCCGCAGCAGTCGACCGTCTCGGCGCTGCTGTCGCGCGTGCGCCGCGGCGATGTGGTGCGCGTGCACTCGCTGCGCCGCGGCGCCGCCGAGGCGATCGAGGCCGTCGCGCACGGCGACCGCAACAACTCCAAGGTCGTCGGCCGCCGCCTCGAGGAGATCAAGCTGCCGGCCGGCTCGACGATCGGCGCGATCGTGCGCGGCGACGAGGTCATCATCGCCCACCACGACACCGTGATCGAGGCCGAGGACCACGTCATCCTCTTCATCGTCGACAAGAAGCGCGTCGCCGAAGTGGAGAAGCTGTTCCAGGTCGGCTTCTCGCTGCTGTAGGCCGCGGATGCGTCTGGCGCTCACGAGTTCGTCGTCTGTCGCGCCGCCACGCCGCCGGTTTGCCGCCGTGCAGCGCATCACCGGCCTGCTGCTGATGGGCTTCTCGACCACCATGCTGCCGCCGGTCGCCGTCGACCTCTGGTACGGTGACGGCGCCTGGCGCGCGTTCCTCGAAGGCCTGTGGATCGCGCTCGCCGTCGGCGCGCTGGTCTGGTGGCCGGTGCGGCGCCACCGCAGCGAGCTCAAGGTCCGCGACGGCTTCCTCGTCGTGGTGCTGTTCTGGGCGGTGCTGTCGGCGTTCGGTGCGGTGCCGTTCCTGGAAACGCACGCCGGCTGGCACTCCTACACCGAGGCACTGTTCGAATCGGTCTCCGGCCTGACGACGACCGGCTCGACCACCATCGCCAGCGGCCTCGACCAGATGCCGCGCGCGATCCTCTACTACCGCTCGCAGCTGCACTGGCTCGGCGGCATGGGCATCATCGTGCTGGCGGTTGCGGTACTGCCGATGCTCGGCGTCGGCGGCATGCAGCTGTACAAGGCCGAAACGCCCGGCCCGATGAAAGACACCAAGCTGACGCCGCGCATCACCAGCAGCGCGCGCGCGCTGTGGACGGTGTACGTGGTGCTGACGCTGGCCTGCACGCTGGTCTACTGGCTGCTCGGCATGACGCCGTTCGATGCGATCTGTCACGCGATGTCGACGCTGTCGACCGGCGGATTCTCGACGCACGACGCCAGCTTCGCCTACTACAACCGGGCCGGTCTCGAAATCGCCGCGATGTTCTTCATGCTGGCCGGCGCCTCGAACTTCGCGCTGCACTATCTGGCCTGGGAAAACCGCTCGCTGCGCGGCTACTTCCACAACACCGAGTTCGGCGCCTTTCTCCTTACCTACGTGATCCTCGGCCTGATCGTCTGCTCGGCGCTGTATTTGCACGGCACCTACGACAGCATCGGCACCGCGATCCGCCGCGGCCTGTTCCAGGTCGTCGCCTACGGCACCGACGCCGGCTTCGCGACCGCCGATCCCAGCGCCTGGCCGAGCTTCGTGCCGCTGCTGCTGGTGCTGGCGACCTTCATCGGCTGCAGCGCCGGTGGCACCGGCGGCGGCGTCAAGGTGATCCGCCTGGTGCTGTTCATGAAGCAGGCCGCTCGCGAGATCACGCGCCTGATCCACCCCAACGCGGAAGTGCCGATCAAGCTCGAAAGCAAGATCGTGCCGGACACCGTGGTCTACGCGATCGGCGGCTTCTTCTCGATCTATATCGGCTTCACGATCGTGCTGACCTTCGCGATGATCGCCACCGGCCTCGACTCGGTGACCGCGTTCTCGGCCGTCGCTGCGGCGATCAACAATGCCGGCCCCGGCCTCAACAGTGTCGTCGCCAACGTCGCCGGCGTCAGCGACGTCGGCAAGTGGGTGCTGATCGTCGCGATGCTGGCGGGGCGCCTCGAAATCTTCACGCTGCTGGTGATCTTCACCCCGGCCTTCTGGCGCCGCTGAGGCGACGTCGCCTCAGTCCTCGGCGGCGCGTTCGCTCGACCGCAGGAACGACCAGGCCAGGCCGATCGTCGCCGAATAGCCGTTGGCGCGCCGGAACAGCGGGCTGTCCTCGTTGGCGGCGCCGTCGTGGTTGTACCAGCGCACGCTGATCAGGCCGCGCAGGCTCGGCGTGAACGAGTACCAGGCGCGCGCGCCGAGCGAGCTGCCGAGATAGCCGGCCGACGCGCGATAGGCCGGCCGCTCCGGCGTCGCGTAGACCGGCTCCACCTCGTAGAAATAGCGCTGCAGGCGCTCGCTCGCGAACTCGCTGACCAGCGAGGCGTTCAGTGCCAGCCGGCCGTCGAGGAAGCGCTCGTTCACGTAGGCCAGCTCGGGCGCGAAGCGCAGGCCCTGCCAGCCGAGATCGGAGCCGACCGAAACCACACCGCGTACCGGCAGGTTCACGACGATCAGCGACTTCGGGTGCGGGCCGGGATAGCTGAGGCGCAGGTTGGGCCCGAGTTCGACGAGATAGTCCAGATCCGGCATGCCGCGGCGCGCGTCGGTGTCGCTGGCGTCGCTCGACAGCGAGCCGCCGCCGCTGATGTCGATCTCCAGGTTCGGCGCCAGGCGCCGGCGCAGGCGCGAGCCGTTGTCGTCGGCGCGCAGCACGCGGCCACGGTAGATGAAATACGGCACCGGCAGCACCAGATGGCGGGATTCATCGGACGCCGGGTAATCCGGAATGGTCAGCGCCGCCAGCAGCACGCCGCCCTCCCAGCGCGGCAGATCCGCGGCCGACGCCGGTCGCGTCTCCGTCGTGATGGGCTGTATCTGTGCATGCGCGGCCGGCGTCAGGACGGCGGCGATGACGGCGAGCAGGGCCGGCAGCGGACGCGAGCCGGGACGACGGACGGGCAGCCTCATGCGGAAGACCGGGAAACGGGCACGAGCCCTTATCGTGCCCGATCCATGCGTCATACGTGCGAACGCGGTTCGCACGCCGCCCGCGCCATCTCAGCGCGCGGGGCCCGCCCATCCGTCGCGCTCGGCCGCGGCGATCGCCGCCTGAAGCGCTTCGTACGAGCCGGCGCTGCGGCGCACGATCGCGATGTAGGCATCGCTGCGGGCGTGCTCCGGCGCCGCGAACACCGCCCGGCGCAGGCATCGGTAGACGCGCTCGCGCTCGGCGGCGACGAACCACTGCGCGATCTCGGCGCGCACACGCTCCTCGATGTCGGCGGGCCCGGCCGGTTCGGCCCGGGCGAGTTCATGCAAGGTCTTGAAGGACAGGATCATGGCAGCCTCCGGGTGGCCCCGGGACGCTACGCCGGCGCCGGTCACGACCGCGCTGAAATGTGTAAGCCGATGTTTCCGCGCGCCGCGCGCGTGGCGCGCCCGGCCCCGCTCTGGTCTAATTTCGGCACGCGACGCTGCGCCACCTCCATCACCTGCCCATCGCCATGTCGGTCTTCACCAAGGTCAGCCACACCCAGCTGCGCAAGTTCCTGAAGCAGTATCCGGTCGGACCGCTGATCGGCTTCCAGGGCATCGGCGAGGGCGTCGAGAACACCAACTATTTCGTCGACACCGAGGACGGCCGCTGGGTGCTGACGCTGTTCGAGCGCCTCAACTACGCCGACCTGCCGTTCTTCCTCGGCCTGATGGACCACCTCGCGTCGCGCGGCTTTCCGAGCGCGATGCCGGCGCGCACGCACGACGGCAAGAATCTGGTCACGCTCAACGGCAAGCCGGCCGCGCTGGTGCGGCGCCTGGTCGGCCAGAGCGTGCTGTTCCCGAACCTGGAGCAGTGCAGCCAGGTCGGCCGCTCGCTCGGCGAACTGCACGTCGTCGGCCAGTCCTACGCCGGCCACTGCGACAACTCGCGCGGCGCGCTGTGGCGCGAGCAGACCGGCCGCCTGCTGGCGCGCAAGACGCGCGAGGCCGGCATCCGCAAGCTGATCGACGACGAGCTCGCGCAGCAGATGTCGATCGACCTCGCGGCGCTGCCGCAGGGCGTGATCCACGCCGACCTGTTCCGCGACAACGTGCTGTTCGTCGACGACCGCCTGACCGGCATCATCGACTTCTACTACGCCTGCAACGACGCGCTGCTCTACGACCTCGCCGTCACCGTCAACGACTGGTGCTTCGAGCCCGACGGCACGCCGAACCCGGCGCGCTGGGATGCGATGGTGTCCGCCTACCGCTCGCGCCGCGAGCTGAGCGAAGCCGAGCGCGCCGCCTGGCCGCTGGTGCTGCGCGCCGCGGCGCTGCGCTTCTGGCTGTCGCGCCTCTACGACTGGACCTTCCCGCGCGAAGGCGACGTCGTGCACATCAAGGACCCGGAACAGTACCGGCGTATCCTCTCGTACCACCGCGAGCACGCGCCGCCGGCGCTGTAAGCGCGCAGCAAAAAGGGGGCGCCTTGCGGCGCCCCCTTTCGTTTCGGCCGCCGGCCGCCTCAGCGATCCCGGCGGATCTGCCGGATCTGCCTGAAGCTCACCAGCCTGCGGCTGGCCTCGTCCCACAGCGCCAGGCGCATGGTGCCGAAGCTGCCGAAGAAAGTGATCGCCTTGACCTGCTGGAACAGCGGATCAGCCTCGTGGCATTGCTGCAGGTAGTAGTTCGGAATGCGCGCGCTGAGATGATGGATGTGGTGGAAGCCGATATTGCCGGAGAACCACTGCAGCACGCGCGGCAGCTTGTAGAACGAGCTGCCCTTGAGCGCCGCGCTCACGTAGTCCCAGTTGCTGCCGCGCGCCCAGTAGACGTCCTCGAACTGGTGCTGCACGTAGAACAGCCAGACGCCGATCGCGCCGGCCACGGCCAGCACCGTCAGCTGGATCGCCAGATACGCCCAGAACCCGAACAGCGCGCTCATCGCGATCGCGCCGCACAGCATCGCCAGATTGGTCCACCACACCGAGTGCCGCTCGCGCACGCCGGCGCGCGGCGACGGGTAGCGCTGCATGACGAGGAACACGAACAGCGGCGCGACCACGAACAGGATGATCGGGTTGCGCGCGAGCCGGTACGCGAAACGCTTCCAGCGCGACGACTCCAGATATTCCTGGACCGTCATCGTCCAGATGTCGCCGGTGCCGCGCTTGTCGAGGTGGCCGGCGGTGGTGTGGTGAATGCCGTGCTGCCAGCTCCAGTGCTGGAACGGCGTCACCGTCAGCACGCCGGAGATGAATCCGACCACGTTGTTGGCGCGCGGCGAGCTGAGATAGGAGCCGTGGCCGCAGTCGTGAAAGATGATGAAGATGCGTACCAGCAGCGCGCCGGCCAGCACCGCGAGCGGCACCGTCAGCCACCACGACACCGACAGGCTCCAGTACAGCAGCGCCCACAGCAGCGCGTACGAACCGAAGGTATTGGCGATCTGCCACGCCGCGCGCCCGTTGGACGGCCGCTGGTAGCGGGAAACGATCTGCCGCCAGGCGGCGGCGCTGTGCTGGGGAGTGTCGGTTGCCGGCTGCGTACCACTGCTCATCGATGTCTCTTGCCCGACCGGGCATTCAAGGGGAGCCGCCGCGACGGGCGGGGCCGGCTGCGCGAACGCCGCGCGCCGGTCCGCGTATCGCGGCTTCAGCGTATCCGGCGCCAGGCGCGGCGCTCGCACGCCGGCGCCAACGCCGTCCGGCGACTCTGCGCCGCCAGCGGCGCGCACCGTACCACTATCGCGTCTGTTCTGCCTCGACGGCGTCGAGCTTGCGCTTGGCGGCGTCGTTCGCGTCGAGCGCGGCGTCGACCTTGTCGGCGATCGCGTTGCCGGCGTAGCCGACGCTTTCGGTGTTGCGGATGCCGCGCGTCTCCTCGCGACCGGCCGGCGGATCGTCGACGTGCGGTGGCTTGTCCTTCGGATGGCAGCCGGCGGCCAGCAGCGCCGCGGCCAGTCCGAGCATGACGATGGAACGATTCATCCCGATCTCCTCGACCTGAGGCCGCGAGTCTAGCGCGCCGCGCGCTCCGTGCCGCACAATCGCGGCCGCCCTGCACCGCGCCTCGGGCCGCGAGCTGCAGCGCCGGCGCCCGCCGCCGGACCATCGAACCAGTAGGGAGCAGCGATGAACGATCCGAACGCAGCGGCGGCTGCGCTCAATTCCCCGCGCCGCGTGCTGTTCGCGAGCCTGATCGGCACAACGATCGAGTTCTTCGACTTCTACATCTACGCGACCGCGGCCGTTCTCGTCTTCCCCAAACTGTTCTTCCCGGCGTCCGATCCGGCGTCGGCGACGCTGCAGTCGCTGGCGACCTTCGCGATCGCCTTTTTCGCGCGACCGATCGGCTCGGCGCTGTTCGGCCACTACGGCGATCGCATCGGCCGCAAGGCGACGCTGGTCGCGGCGCTGCTGACGATGGGCCTGTCCACCGTCGTCATCGGCCTGTTGCCGACCTACGCGACGATCGGCGTGCTGGCGCCGATCGGCCTGGCGCTGTGCCGCTTCGGCCAGGGCCTCGGCCTCGGCGGCGAATGGGGCGGCGCGGTGCTGCTCGCCACCGAGAACGCGCCGCCCGGCAAGCGCGCCTGGTACGGCATGTTCCCGCAGCTCGGCGCGCCGCTCGGCTTCATCTGCTCCGGCAGCATTTTTTTGCTGCTGTCCGAGCTGCTCAGCGACGACCAGTTCTTCGCCTGGGGCTGGCGCGTCCCGTTCATCGCCAGCGCGCTGCTGGTGCTGATGGGCCTCTACGTGCGCCTCAAGATCACCGAGACGCCGGCCTTCCAGAAGGCGCTGGACCGCGAGGAGCGCGTGCGCGTGCCGATGCTCAGCGTGTTCCGCCACCATCCGCGCGCGCTCGTGCTCGGCACGCTGCTGGCGGTGGCGACCTTCGTGCTGTTCTACCTGATGACGGTGTTCGCGCTGTCGTGGGGCACCACGGCGCTCGGCTACCCGCGCCAGCAGTTCCTGCTGATCCAGCTGTTCGGCATCCTGTTCTTCGCGCTGACGATCCCGTTCTCGGCACAGTTCGCCGACCGCCACGGCCGCCGCCGCACGCTGCTCTGGGTCACCGCGGCGATGGCCGCGTTCGGCCTGATCCTGGCGCCGCTGTTCAGCGCCGGCCTCCCTGGCGTGCTGCTGACGCTGGCGCTCGGCCTGTCGCTGATGGGCCTGACCTACGGTCCGCTCGGCACCATTCTCTCCGAGCTGTTTCCGACCGCGGTGCGCTACACCGGCGCCTCGCTGACCTTCAACCTCGCCGGCATCGTCGGCGCGTCGCTGGCGCCGTACATCGCCACCTGGCTCGCCAAAACCTACGGGCTGCAGTACGTCGGCTACTACCTGACCGCCGCGTCGCTGCTGACCTTCGTCGCGCTGTGGCTGACGCACGAGACGAAGGAAGAGAACCTCACGATTTGAAGTTCCCTTCCCCGGGCACGGGAGAAGGACCGGAGAGGGATCCTCGCGCCGCGTCGACGCCGCCGCACGACCCCTCATCCAAAACCTCTGCCCGCATGCGGGCAGAGGGAAAACAAAAACATGGAGGAGTGGAAGATGCTCAGCCTGACGCGTTACCAGTGGATCGTGCTGTTCGCCGCCTGGCTCGGCTGGGGTTTCGACCTTTTCGACAGCATCCTCTTCAACTTCGTCGCGCCGAACTGCGTGCCGACGCTGCTCGGCCTGCCGATCGGCTCGCCGGAAGCCAAGCAGGCGACGCTGTACTGGACCGGCATCCTGACCTCGCTGCTGCTGATCGGCTGGGCCGCCGGCGGCGTGCTGTTCGGCTACATCGGCGACCGCATCGGCCGCACGCGCACGATGCTGCTGACCATCCTCATGTACGCGCTCGGCACCGCCGCCTGCGCGTTCGCGCCGAACATCTGGGTGCTGCTCGTGTTCCGCCTCGTCGCCAGCCTCGGCATCGGCGGCGAATGGGCCGCCGGCGCCTCGATGGTGGCCGAGGTCATGCCCGAGAACAAACGCGTCGAGGCCGGCGCGCTGCTCTACACCTCCGCGGCGTTCGGCACCACGCTCGCCACGCTGCTCAATCTGCAGATCGCCGGACACTGGTTCGCCGACCAGCCGGAAGTCTCCTGGCGCTACGTCTTCCTGTGCGGCCTGATTCCCGCCGCCGTCGCCTTCGGCGTGCGCCTGTTCGTGCGCGAGCCGGAACGCTGGATGCACGCGGCCCGGCACGCCGCGCCGCCGCGCATCGGCGAGCTGTTCTCGCCGCAAATGCGCCGCCTCACGCTCAGCGGCTTTCTGATGGCGCTGATCGCGCTGATCACCTGGTGGAGCTGCAACGCCTTCCTGCCGACCTTCGCGACCGGCCTCGCCCAGGTGGAAGCCGCGGCCCGTGGCCTCGACCGCACGATGACGCTCAAGCTGGTCGAAGACTGGAAGTTCACGGCGACGATGGCTTTCAACGTCGGCGGCCTGATCGGCACGCTGCTGACGATCCCGGCCGCCAAGCTGCTCGGCCGCCGGCCGATGTTCGGCATCTACTTCGCCGCATCCGCCGCCGCGATCTTCCTCACCTTCGGCGCCGACCTCACCCCGCAGGCGCGGCTCTACTGCTACTTCCTGATCGGCCTGTCGGTGTTCGGCATCTTCGGCAGCTTCACCTACTACCTGCCGGAACTGTTCCCGACGCGCCTGCGCGCGACCGGCGCCGGCTTCTGCTACAACATCGGCCGCGTCATCGCCGCCGGCGGGCCGTTCATCGTCGGCCTGTACGCCTCCAAGGTCGCCAGCGGCGCGGTCGGCGTGCTGTTCTGGATCGGCGTCGTGCCGCTCGCCGGCCTGCTGCTGATGCCGCTGGTCGTCGAGACCAAGGGCCGCGCGCTGGCGGATTGAGGGCGCCCCTCAACGCCGCGGCGGCGCGCGATCGAGCGGACTCAGCGTGCCGCGGCCGCCGCGATGCAGCACATGCGTGTAGATCATCGTCGTGCCCACGTCGGCATGGCCCAGAAGCTCCTGCACGGTACGGATATCGGCGCCGCCCTCCAGCAGATGCGTCGCGAACGAGTGCCGCAAAGTGTGCGGCGTAACCGGCTTGGCGATGCCGGCGCGGCGCGCGGCGTTGCGCACGAGCTTCTGAATGCCGGACGGATCGAGATGATGCCGCTGCATGCGGCCCGATCTCGGATCACGCGAGAAGACGTCCGACACGAAGACGTACTGCCAGCCCCATTCCGTCGCCGCGTTCGGATACTTCGTCGCCAGCGCGTCGGGTAGCCAGACCGTGGCGCGCCCCGCCGCGAGATCGCGCTCGTAGCAGCTGCGCCGCTGCGCGACGAGAAGCTGCAGCGGCTCGCGCAGCGAATCCGGCAGAACCGTCACGCGGTCCTTGCCGCCCTTGCCGTCACGAACCACGATCTGCCGCTGGTCGAAATCCACATCCTTCACGCGCAACCGCAGGCCTTCCATGAGGCGCATGCCGGTGCCGTACAGGAGCTTCACCAGCAGCACCGCCGGCTCCGGCCCGCTCACCGCATCCAGCAGGGCAAAGACCTCGGACGACGACAGCACCGTAGGAAGGCGCGCAGACTTCTTGGCTCTGCTCACGTCCTGGAGCCGCGGCAGATCGATCTCCAACACCTGCCGATTGAGGAACAGCACGGCAGCGAGCGCGAGATTCTGCGTGCTCGCCGATACCTTGCGGTCCAGGGCGAGGCCGGACAGAAACGCCTCCACTTCCGCCGCCCCGAGCTCGCGCGGATGCCGCTTGCCGCTGAACAGGATGAAGCGTTTAATCCAGTGCCAATAGGTCTCTTCGGTGCGCAGGCTGTAATGCAGCGTGCGCATCTTGCTTCGGAACTGATCCACCAGACGAGGAGAAGCCGACGATGCCGTCGCGTCCGCCATCGTGTCCGCCCCTAAAAAAGCGACCGCCGCGTAATCAAGGCCTTGCGAGCGAGCAGGGCGAGTTATACGGACTGCATCACGGATTAGGCGGACAGCCTCGTCCGCCTAATTGGCGTTGGGCCTTTCTCTTGAATCCCGCTGCCTTGGTTTGCGTATTCTGGCGCTGCGACATAACGGAATAAGTTGAGGGAAAGACATGAGCGCACCGACGTCAACAAATGGTGGAGATGAAGACGAACTGCTACGCGTCGCAGTGCGCCAGGCATTAAACAGCGACGCCGTTCTTTTCTTGGGCGCTGGTGCAGCCAAAGACGCAAGAACCAAGGATGGCAACTCTCTCCCGACCGGAGCGGAGCTCTCAAACGCGCTTGCCTCTGAATGCGGACTTGGTTCCGGCTACTCACTTGATAGCATCGCCCAGCACTTCCTTGAAGTTCGCAGCGAAACAGCGTTGATCAACGCGCTCCGACGACATTTGAACGTTGCCTCCGTGGGAGACGTGCTCATAGAGCTTGCTAAGGTTCCTTGGTCGAGAGTCTGGACGACCAACTACGACGACGCCTTTGAGCGCGCATTGACTCTCGGCAAAATGACGCATTACTCCCTGACAACAGCTGCGGGCGTAGAAAACGCTCAAGGGAACAGGCTGATCCTTCTGCACATCAACGGTGCGCTTGCGCGCCTCACGCAGGCGCTCACCCCAGATTTCGTCCTTACTGCACTGGGGTACTCAACGCAGACCTTTATGGATACCGAGTGGTCAACGGTCTTTCGCAACGATCTGCAGCGCGCCAAGGCGATTGTATTTGTTGGCTACTCATTGGCTGATATTGATATCTCCAGGCTTGTCTTTAACCCTGACTTGTTTCGCGCAAAAGTGCATTTCGTGGATCGAGTGGGCGTAGATCCGGTCTTGAGGACAAAGCTTTCGAAATTCGGAACGGTGCACTCAATTGGGCTAGAAGCATTGCGCAACATCGTTGCGGAAGAACGGGCTCAGTGGGTTCCGCCACGGCTCATCGAGGAGTATCGGTGCTGGTTCCCGATCGAGCCAAAGAAGCCCCTGCGGACGGCTACCGACGACGACTTCTACGAGTTGATCTTGCGCGGCGTATCCCACGACGAACTGATCATGTCACAGCTCGAAGAGCCGACAAAGGCCACCTACACGGTTGTTAGAGATTTCGAGGCGGCGTGCATTAGTCATCTTGGACAGCAGAATGCAGTGGCAACGGTCGTTGGTTCATTTGCGAACGGCAAGACTGTCGCTCTCCGCTCTATCGCGTTGCAGCTTGCAGCTCAAGGTCGAGATGTATTTGAGTTTGGCGCTCCGATGGAGGTGGCATCTCTAGAGCTACAACGCCTCTGCAAGCGTGATTCAGCGTTTGTCCTGGTTCTCGAAAACTATTCACGAAATCTGGAACTTGTCGAGTGTTTCTGTCGATATGCTCGGCCGGACTGCGCACTGCTGCTATCGGAGCGTACTGAGGTGCACGAGCTTCGGTCTGCCGTGTTGAACGACAGAGCAAAGAGCAGGAACGTAAAGGTCTACGAGGTAGACCTACTCGAAAATAACGAAGTTGCCCGTCTGTCAGCGCTCTTGAACCTGCGTGGCTTGTGGGGTGAACGTGCTGGCTTAAGCGAAGCACAACGGCTTGCCTATCTAAAACAGGACTGCGGCCGGCAACTGCAAGCCGTTCTCATCGATGTTGCCAACTCTCCACAGATACGGACGCGTCTCGCCGACATAGTGCGTCATTTCACCTCGCTAGAAGGAGGACTTAGTGTCCTGATAACTCTGTGTTTACTTCAGGCAATCGGCGAGCAACCACGTACCGACGTTGCGGCTGAACTTCTACAACTGTCCTACGATAGCTTTCAGAGGCTGACGAGAGATGAAGTTGCACGGCAGATTCTAGCAGTCCAGTCCGGAGTGGCGGCCTTCCGATCTCCTGTGATGGCGAGTGCTGTTCTAAACGGACTACCAACAGCCACTAGCGTCACTGAGGTTGTTGCCGAGTGCGTCAAACGCGGGGAGCAGTCCCGTCGTGCCGATTCATATCTAGGAACCATATCGAAGGAGTTAATGCGGTTCGCCAACTTGGAGAGAATTCTTCCAGACAAGGGACGGCGCGTCGCGCTTCAGAACTTCTATGAAGACATAAAAACTGTTCCATCAATCCGCTCAAATCCACACTATTGGCTTCAATACGCCATGGCGCGCATGAGCCTTGGCGAGCTGTCAGTAGCACGCAAATACTTTGAGCAAAGCTACTCCCTAGCGGAGAAAATGCGGGGATACGATACATTTCAAATCGATAATCATTACTGCAGACTTCTCTTGCGAGAAGCAGAGAACACTACCGACAGCGACGAAGCATTCAAAGCGGTGGACGAAGCCTTGCAGACGCTGAAGAAGCAAGTCCTTCGCGAGAATCGCCACTATCCGTATAGATCAGCCTGGAATCTCGAAGGTGTTGCCAAAAGGCATGGCAAATCATGGACGGAAAGCCAACGGCAGTCCGTCGCAAGTGCTGCAAGATATCTAATCGATGCAGCGAAGCGGCTTGATGATCACGTTGCACGGTCAGTTGCAGTCGTGGGCGGCCTTCAGCGGCTCAACAACGTAATTGCTGAACTGTCTTAGCCTTTGGGGGGTACAAAGGCCCAACAACAGGTACATGGACTCCTCCCGCAAGCGCGCAGGTGAAGTGAATCGCTGATCGCGGCGTGCGAAGGTGGTTGCAGTCGTACATTCGGCTTCGTCGAGGGCCTGCGCTGCAGGCCGAGCCTTCATGGAAATCCGCGCCGGGAGAGCCACACGCTCGCAACGAGCTTTTACGCGCTCACGCTTGTTATCGGCTTTGTTTCCCGGACGGTCCGACCGTCTACGCCATGATCCGCTGTCTTCTCCTGCGCAACCGCTGGAAAGGTTTTGGTTCTGCTCCCGATCAGGCGGCGGCAGCAGCTTGATTCGGATCAAACACGGTGCCGTGCCGCCAAGTCGCCCAGGCGATGCGCGCCAGTTTGTTGGCCAGTGCGCAGGTCGCCTTGTTGTGATTCGTTCGCTCTTTCAGCGCGAGCGCCCATCGCTGTAGCGCGTTGAGTGGCTGCCCGGCACGTTGCATCTGCCCGGCCCTGAGCAGTACGGCTCTGGCGCCGTGCGTGAGCAGCATGCGCACGTAGCGATCGCCGCGCTTGCTGATGCCGCCGAGTTTTCGGATGTGGCCGCTGGAGTGTTCGCGCGGCGTCAGCCCCAGCCATTAGGCGAGGTGTCGGCCGTCGCGATAGTGCTTGGCGTCGTTGGCGCTTGCATACAGCGCGGTGGCAGTGAGAAGACCGATGCCGGAGATGTCGCGCAGATGTTCGATGACGGGGTTCTGCCGGCTGATCGCTTCGAGCTGGCGCTCCACGGCGACGATGCGATGCTCCAGATCGTGAATCTCGTCGAGCAGCGTCTGCAGCGCCGGCCGCAGCATCGGTGGCAGGGCTTCATCATCGAGCGCCTCCGGAATCAGCTTCATTACCGCAGCGGCGCCGACCGGCAGGATCAAGCCGAATTCGCGCAGCAAACCGCGCAGCGTGTTGATGCGCGCTGTGCGCGTTTCCATCCATGCGCTGCGGCAGCGGTGCAAACCCTGAATCGCCTGATGCTCGGTCGTTTTCACCGGCACCGGCAAAATCTCGGGATTCCTCGCCGCTTCGAGCATCGCCAGACAGTCGGCGCGATCGGTCTTGTTGCGGCGTCGATACGCACAAACATGCGGCACCGGCAGCAGCCGCACCGAGTGGCCCAGCCGCTGCATCATCCGTGCCCAGTGATGCGCACCGCCACAGGCTTCCAGCACGAACGAGGCTCGCTCGCGCGTCGCCAGGTATTCGGAGAACTGTGGGCGATTCAGGCGCACACGCCGCCGCACCTTGCCTGCACCATCGGCCTCCGCCACCTCGAAAACCGGCTTTGCGGTATCCACCGCGATGAGCGTAGATTCCATGTCCGGACTCCTCCTGTTGGATAGCTGATGATTCGCATCTCCAGCTTGGCACTTCGATGCCGCTCAAAACAGCGGGAGGAGTCCATTCCATCATTCAAGCCGACGCCGCCTCGCGGCGCGGCTTAATTCAGGCGTTTGGCCTAACCAAATGGCACATCTCGCGCGCTCTGTAGCCTCTCTGCGAATCTTTGGCGACGATCTCCAACCTGAAGAGATTACTAGGCTGCTTGGGTGTGCGCCGACAAAGGCATGGCCTAAGGGCCACGTCCAAGTAAGTAAGTCCGGCCGTGAGTTCGTAAAAAAGTCTGGTGGCTGGCTTCTGCACGCCAGCGACACTGAACCCGAGAACCTAGACGGTCAGGTCTCGGAGTTGCTCGCAAAGCTCACAAGCGATCTGGGCATATGGGCCGAGCTGGCGCAGCGCTTCGAAATAGATCTTTTCTGTGGGTGGTTTATGGAATGCTCAAATGAAGGCGTCTCTGTTTCAACCGCAACAATGCTGGCCCTTGGAGAGCGCGGTATTGAGCTGTCTCTAGACATTTACGGTCCCGATGAAAAGGGAGAGTGTGAGCCTGCATCGGCCCAACCATCGCTTCCAGCCGACGTGACGGTTCCTACGGTTTAGTGGACACCCTGAACTAACCCTTCAGGAGTCCTCAGATGCCGATGCCAGGCCCAAGAACGACGTATCGTTTTAGTCCGGAATTCAAAGCCACCGCCGTCAGGTTGAGTTCGCTACCGGGCGTAGCTATCAAGGATGTTGCCGAATCGCTTTACATTCATCCGTTCATGCTGTCTCGTTGGCGCAAGCAAGCACGAGAGGGCCTGATTGTGACCAAGGGCGTATCGGTGGACCGGGATGTGGCGGCAGAGCTCAAGGAGCTGCGCAAGGTGAAAAAGGCCTATGAGCAACTCAAGGTTGAGCATGACCT
>NZ_AUFV01000022.1 GCF_000426685.1 Solimonas flava DSM 18980
TGAGATGGCCTCACCATTTTTTTGACATCGCCTCCTTCAGCAGATCGGCACTGAGTTGCGCGTCGGCATACATCTTCTTCAGGCGCCGATTTTCGTCCTGAAGCTCCTTGAGCTGGGACATCAGCGACGCATCCATCCCGCCGAACTTGCTGCGCCACTTGTAGAACGTCGCCGAGCTGATGCCGTGCTCGCGGCACAACTCCGGCACGGGCGTGCCGGCTTCCGCCTGCTTCAGGACTGCAATGATCTGGCTGTCGGTGAATCGAGACTTCTTCATGGAACCTCCTCGGGGAAAGATTACGAGAAAATTCCACTTCTGACGTCAGCTATTCGGCGGGGGGATTACCGGCCATTGCCAGTGTTGAAGGTGGAAGGTGATTGCCGACCACCGGAATACCCTGCCGTGTCGAAGATCTTGGGTGAAGTGGGCACGGTGACGGTTCAGATACAGGTCAATACGGAAGGCCGTGTCGTAAGCAGCAAAATCCAATCATCGAGTGGTCATGTTCGACTCGATGAGGCGGTAAGAAGCGGTCTGGGGAAGTGTCGCTTCGTTCCGATTAAGGATGGACAGGGGAACGCAACGACTGCATGGGGTATGGCGAGCTACACGTTCGCTAAATGAATCGGTGTGGTGTGTACATCACGCAGTGATACTGCGTGATGGATTCCGGTCGTGTACGACCGGAATCTGGTTTTTGAAGCATGGGGCTAAGTGATTCGGTGGGGATATGTAAGGACGCCCTTCGTGTCACTTGGCCCCAAGCGAACGTCAACGCGTAGCGTTTGTTTGAATCGACAAATATCCTCTGTCCCGTGTGCATGACCGGGACAGGTGAGCCTTCAAGGTCTAGCAACAACTCGCATTGACCTGTCCCGATTCGTTCTGCACGGACCCCGGATGATGGATAGTTAGACCTGTTCCACCGTCACACACACATTCCAGTGGACTCCATCAAAGGGCAATAGGCGAGCTAGCGAGAAGTCGGTCACAAAAAAAGCCCAAGAGTAGGCCGTTCTTCATGCAAATTTAGCTTGCTGTAGGGCTGTTGCTAGGGGCAGCATGGCGGTCAGTGTGGCCTGGGTTCGGGTTCACATCGGGCCTGCAACATACATTTAAGCAAGGTCTGCAAAGCCGAAATCCGTCATCGCTCCTACACAAACGGAGTCTTGGATCGCCGCGGACGCTGCGTGGCCTTTTCGATGACGGAGTTATTCAGGGGTTTCTCAAGACTATCGGATCGGGATGTGCGGAAAGATGGGGGCACTAGTACTGAGCATGATTAATACATTCGCGAGGTGTCGAACGGCCTTTTCGACTGATTCCAAGGCTGTCGAGTCGAATAGAGAGACAACGGAGAAGAAGCCGATAAACGCTACGTTCGCAATAGTTGCCGCCCTGGGAGGCGTTCTGCTATTGCCATTCTCTCCGATGTCTTATGGGCAAGAAGACGACATAGCGGAAGTGGTCGTGACGGGAAGCAAGCGGCCTGGTGTGATTTACTTCAGGTTTCCGGAGCGTAGAGGCCCGAATTCCAAGCAGGGAGGATTGGTGCGGGAGGGGCGTCCTATATTTGAAAAGCCGGAGGCTGATGAGGAGCGAGAATCTGCACCAGGCAACTGTGAAGGGGGTAGTGCCCCCGCTACCGGCAGGCCTGTTGTTATCTCCTCGGGCGAAAAAATTCAGAATGAAGAAGATTTTTCCATGCCCGGCGAGGAGGGCTTGAGCGTCAGGAGAGTGTATGCAGGAAAATGGCCTGGGCATGGAATGTTTGGGTCTGGATGGATTTCGACGTTTGATCGAAAACTCGCGTTCACGTTCATCCGCGCAGGCGAGACTTCCGAGACCTATTGCTATCCCGCTCCGGATTTCAGTACGGGCTGCGACGGCTTGTCTTCGGGGCAACTGGTCGCCGTACACCTCAACGATGAGCGCGGGGGCCAGTACACCTTCAGAAATACCAATCCCGCCGCCCCTAATAGATTCTTTGATGGAAAAGATGATCCGGCCAGTTGGATTGATCGACAGCCGGACGGGACTTGGCGATTATTCTACGAAGATGGTCGGGTTGATAATTTTTCCGCGACTGGGCTATGGACGTCCTACAGGAACAGTCATGGTGTGGGTTGGAACCTTTCTTATAACGGTCAAAAGCTATCGACGGTTACCCATACTTCGGGACGGAGTATTACATTCCAATGGACAGCTAGTGGTTTGAAACCTCGCGTCCTAGGCGTCACGGATTCGGCGGGAAGTACGTATGTCTACGCATACTCGTCCGTATCTCTTCTACAGAGTGTCACGTATCCGGGGACGCCTGCAGAAACCCGCTCGTATGATTATGTACAAGACAAGCTGGCGGGGATAAAGATAAATGGGGTTCAATATACTTCGTACTCGTATCATCCGAATTGGAAGGTGCACGAAAGCGGAATGGCTGATGGGTCCGAGAAGCTGACATTCTCTTACGGCCTTATCCAGACGCCTAACGGTGATCTGGAGACTACTACTATCAATAACGTCTCCGGTGCTTCCACGCAGTACACTTTCGAAAAAACAAATGGCGGAAACAACCGTCTGATCAATGTGACGCGATCGGGCGTTACCGGTTGCCCGAATGTTTCCTCCAGCATTGAATACGATGCTGCCGGGTACGTGCAGTCGGAAACCGATTGGAACGGAAATGTTACTCACTATACATACAATGCCAAAGGGCAACTCGAAAAGCTGATTGAAGGTGAAAATGCGACCTTCCCTAATCAGGAACGGATTACAACCTATGAATGGGATCCGCTCGTTCCGGGAAGAGTTCTGAAGATTCGGAAGTATGGCGCCAGCTTATCCTTGCCGATAAGCGAGCTACAGTATGAATATTGGTCGCAAGGGTCTTCTGCAAACCGCTTGAAATCGATATCGGTCTACAACCGGTCGCCATTCGGAGTCGCTAATCAGGTACAAAAATCTCAATATAGCTATACCTTTCACGCAAATGGAATGGTCGCTTCCATGACGGTGGATGGTCCGCAGGCAGGCTCTGCCGACATTACGGTCAATACTTATAACTCGACGGGCGATTTGATATCGGAGTCCGATGCCTACGGAAACACGATTCAGTACGGAAATTATAATGCGATTGGGCTGCCGCAGCTGATTACCGGCCCCAATGGCCATGCCATAACGCTTAGTTATGATGCGCGTGGCCGCCTCTCCGCAATACAGATGTTGCTCGACGGCCAGACGGTAACGAAGACCTATCGATATGACGTCTTGGGGAATGTCGCTGAAGTCCAGGAAAATGGTAGTACACTGGAATTGAAAAGTTATAGCGCCGTGGGACGATTAGTTTCGCGGCGGCCGGATGCTTCGTCAAAGTATTGGACAGCGTATTCCTATTCCGGGAATGGAGACTTGTACTCGAGTTCGGTTTGGGAGTCGGTGCGCGTTTTGACTGAAAGCGGAATCCAGTGGGATGACCAAATTCGTCTCCAAAGAAACTACTTCAGAGATGAACTGGGCCGGCTTACGCGAGAGGAGGGCGTGAATTATCAGCAGACGAAATACGCCTACGACAAGAATGGCAATATTGCCACTATGTCGAGAGCCGCCGGCATTTCGGGCGGGTATCGGGATACGGTTTACGGATATAACAGTCACGACCAGCTTTCCGAGATTGTCGATCCTCTCAATGGCGTCGCAGCTCCAACGCGGTATTCATATGATGCTGCAGGCAATGTGGAGTCCGTGACGGACCCTAAGGGCTTGGTAACACGCTACAAGTACGACGGTCTCGGAAATCTGGTGGAGCTGAATTCCCCTGATACTGGAATCACGACGTACCAGTACGACGCTGCGGGGCAACTGGTGCTGATGACGCGCTCGAATGGCAGCGCAGTCTCGTATCAGTACGACTTGATTGGCCGCCCACTTCTGGTTCAGACGACTTCGGTGCAGGGCAGCGAGACTATCTCGTATACATACGATACGTGTACCAACGGACATGGCCTGCTGTGTGGCGTCACGGACAGTAGTGGCGCAAAGATGTATACGTATACGCCGACCGGCCGCTTGGCCAGCCAGGCGCAGACGATCGCTGGAACCGTGTTTGCAACGGCTTGGACATACGACTACAGGGATCGCATCAAGGCCGTCATATACCCCGGCGGCAATCAGGTGCTGTACGAATATAACCTTCATGATCAGGTCACAGCTGTCCGGAGTGTCATAGGGGGCAATTCTTCCAATGTGCTGACCAGTGTCCGGTATGTGCCGTACGGGCCGAGAACGGCGGCCACTTACGGGAACGGGATCAGCTGGAGCAGCGCCTATGACCAAGACTATCGCCGTACGGGCATAAGCGCCGGGACCGTGCAGAGCCTTGGCTATACGTACAACGTTCTGGACGAAATAACGAAAATTGCGAACGGGACGACGTCGAGCCTGACGCAGAATTTCTCGTATGACGCCTTGTCCCGCCTTGCCGCCGTGACCTCCTCGTCCGGGAACCAGGGCTGGACGTTCGATGGGAATGGCAATCGCCTGACGCACGCATGGAATAGCGCGACCGATACCTACCAGCCAGCCGCGACCAGTAATCGTCTTCCGACGATCACCGGCACGCGTACCAAGAGCTTTACGCATGATCTGCTGGGCAACATCACCTCGAAGACCGGCTACAACGGCAACTTCAGTTACACGTACGACAGTCTGGGTCGCCTGAAGACGAGCTCGACCGGTAGCAACACGACGACATACACGTACAACGCCTTCAACCAGCGCACCCGCAAGCAAGGCCCGTACGGCAACTACAGCTACGTGTACGCTCCTGACGGAAGTCTGCTGGGCGAGACGAGCAACAACGGCACGACGCTGACGACGCAGTACATCTGGCTGAACGGCGAACCGATCGGCGTGATCAAAAACGGCACGCTGTACTACGTGCACAACGATCATCTCGGTAGGCCGGAAGTTGTGACCAATGCGTCAAAGGCTATCGTCTGGCGGGCTAGCAATTTCGCTTACGACCGCACGGTGACGACGAACACGCTGGATACAGTCAATGGGTTCAACCTCGGATTTCCGGGGCAGTACTGGGATACGGAATCTGCGCTCTGGTACAACTGGAACCGGTATTACGACGCTTCGACTGGCAGATATTTGCAGAGCGATCCAATTGGGCAAAAAGGGGGCATTAACACTTACATCTACACGAGCGCCAACCCTATCTCTAATATTGACCCGTTAGGATTGGCGGACTGTAGCACGTACGCGGATCGCTACCTTGATTTTGTGACTGATCATATGGTCAATGTTGGACCTGCTGCGGTGGCGCTAGCAGGCGGACTTTGGCCGAAATCCTTATCTCCAGCGACTGGTTTTCGTGGACCGCTTCTTGGGTCTAATAATCCGCTAACCAGTGTTCCGCGTGGCTTCGGTGTTCCCGGTTCCGGTTCAGCGCTCATGCGAAGCTCGGCCGCAGTTATCGGAGTTGCGACAGTCGGCATTGGGTTCTACAACATCGGAATTCTGGCAAACGGGTTGTATCAAGCTCGGTCGGATGATTCGCAGGGCAACTCAGGGCAGGATGGTTCCGGACAAAATGGGGCAGGATCGAACTGCGGCTGCGGGGGTAACTAGCCATGGACGTTGGAGCTAGTTTTCTCGGCGGCGTTGTCGCGGTGGCCGCCGCAGCTTATTTCGCAGGCCGCCATCATTCACGGCAAAAATGGATGCGCGGCCGCGAACCAATGGCGGCAGATCAGATTTTGCGAGGTCTACCTGAAGGCGTTAGTCAAGATGAAGCCTCAGAAGTGCTTCAAGTCGTAGGAAAGTGCTTTGGCATTCGGCCTGAAATCCTGAGACTCGAAGACTCGATTTCAGCCTTGCAGGCGATGGATTCCTGGGCACTTGGCAAAGGCCAAGAAGATCTTGAGGCGTGGCTTCGGAGTCGGGGCGTCAAGAGTCTGCGAACCAAAGGCAACACCATCCGTGACTTGATCCTTTCGACGACCAAGGGATAGTTAAAAGATCCTCGCCCGAATCAGTTAGGGAAAGTTTGAATAACCCCTGATTCAGGCCCCCGTTGCTGCAATCACGGCCAGCCATGAGGAGCATGATGCCCGTGGACGGTAATCCCCGCCGAATAGCTGACGTCAGCCGACGTCCCCCCAGTAGCAGGTGGCTTTGGAATCCGGGGTTAATTAACGTACGGCATCCGTTTTTGACGTTCCGCCCCACGCCTGCTCTACAATGCCAGCCCTGCGCGGGTGTAGTTCAATGGTAGAACTTCGGCTTCCCAAGCCGATAGCGTGGGTTCGATTCCCATCACCCGCTCCACTTTTCATCTTGTCGCCGTTTCCCCCGCTCGCTGGCGAGCGCCGCCCGGAGAAGCCCGGATGAAAGTCGTTACCCCGGTTCCGCCGTCCCTGTTCCAGGCCTTTGCCGGCAACTGGGGGGCGTTTCTGCTGCGCGGCATCGCCGCGATCCTGTTCGGCGTGCTGGCCTGGGGCTGGCCGGCACTGACGCTGACGGCGCTGGTGCTGTTGTACGCGGTCTACGCGCTGGCCGACGGCATCCTCAGCATCGTCGTCGGCGTGCGCGGGCGCGACGGGCCGTACGCGCTGCTCGGCCTGCTGAGTCTGGCCGCCGGTATCGTCGTGCTCCTGCTGCCCGGCCTGACGGCGCTGCTGCTGGTCTATCTGATCGCCGGCTGGGCGCTGATCATCGGCGTGCTCGAGATCATCACCGCGATCCGCCTGCGCCGTCAGATCGACGGCGAGTGGCTGATGGCGCTGGCCGGCCTGCTGTGGCTGCTGTTCGCCGGCTATCTGATCGCGTTCCCGGGCGCCGGGGCGGTTTCGCTGGTCTGGTTGATCGGCACCTGGGCGATCGTGCTCGGCCTGCTGCAGATCGCGCTGGCGCTGCGCCTGCGTCGCTGGTCGCGGGGCGGGCCGACGCCGGCCTGAGCGGCCGGCGGGCGATATACTGCGCGCCCCCGAAACCGTGGCGCCCGCGCTCCGGCGCGCGCGCCCAGCGCAAGAATCCGAGATGGCCGCAGAAGATCTCCTCCATATCGCCGGGCGCGCGTACGCGTCGCGCCTGCTCGTCGGCACCGGCAAGTACAAGGACCACGACGAAACCCGCCGCGCGATCGTCGCCAGCGGCGCGCAGATCGTCACCGTCGCCGTGCGGCGCGTGAACATCGGCCAGAACGCCGGTGAGCCGAACCTGCTCGACGTGCTGCCGCCGGACCAGTTCACGATCCTGCCGAACACCGCCGGCTGCTATACGGCCAAGGACGCGGTGCACACCTGCCGGCTCGCGCGCGAGCTGCTCGACGGCCACAAGCTGGTCAAGCTCGAAGTGCTCGGCGACCAGAAGACGCTGTACCCGGACGTCACCGCGACGCTGGAAGCGGCCGAGGTGCTGATCAAGGACGGCTTCGAGGTGATGGTCTACACCAGCGACGACCCGATCCTCTGCAAGCGCCTCGAAGAAATGGGCTGCGTCGCGGTGATGCCGCTGGCGGCGCCGATCGGCTCCGGCCTCGGCATCCAGAACAAGTACAACCTGCTGACGATCATCGAGAACGCCAAGGTGCCGATCATCGTCGATGCCGGCGTCGGCACCGCCAGCGACGCCGCGATCGCGATGGAGCTTGGCTGCGACGGCGTGCTGATGAACACGGCGATCGCCGAGGCGAAGAACCCGGTGCTGATGGCGAGCGCGATGAAGAAGGCGATCGAGGCCGGCCGCGAGGCGCGCCTCGCCGGGCGCATGCCGCGCCGCCGCTACGCGAGCGCCTCGTCGCCGCTCGAAGGTCTGCCGTTCTAGCGGCCGATGTCGCTCTACACGCCGGGCCATTTCGAAGGCCGCGACCGCGCTGCCGCGCTGCGCCTGATCGCCGCGCATCCGTTCGCGACGCTGGTGACGACGGTCGCCGGCGACGAGCCGCAGATCACGCACCTGCCGCTGCTGCAGCAGGGCGACGCGCTGCACGGCCACATGGCGCGCGCCAATCCGCACTGGCAGGCGTTTGCGCACGGCCGCACGGTGGCGATCTTCCACGGCCCGCACGCCTACGTGTCGCCGCGCTGGTACGAGACGCCGGCGCAGCACGTGCCGACCTGGAACTACGCCGTCGTGCACGTCGCCGGACGTCCGCAGCTCGTCGAGGGCATGGCGGCGCTCGACTCGCTGCGCGCGTTGAGCGCGCATTTCGACCCGGACTTCGACGCCGATCCGCAGCGGGTCGAACGGCTTGCCGCGGCGATCGTCGCGTTCCGCCTGCCGCTCGAACGGCTCGATGCCAAATTCAAGATGAACCAGAACCGCACGGCGGCCGACCGTGCCGGCGTGATCGCGGCGCTCGCCGCGCAGCCGGCCGCGGCCGATCGCGCGGTCGCCGAATGGATGCGCACGCATGAGTGATACCGAAGCAGCGCAGGCCGCGGGCGCGGCGGACGGGGCGACGCATCGCCGCGAGATCCGCTCGTTCGTGCGCCGCGAAGGCCGCATGACCGATGCGCAGAAGCGCGCGATGGACGAGCTGTGGCCGCTCTACGGCGTCAGCGCGCCGGCTTCGACGCTCGATCCGGTCGCGCTGTTCGGTCGCGATGCGCCGCGCATTTTCGAGATCGGCTTCGGCATGGGCGACTATCTGCACAGCCGCGTGGTCGCCGAGCCCCAGCATGATTTCTTCGGCGTCGAAGTGCACCGGCCGGGCGTTGGCCGGCTGATGAATCGGGCGCACGCGGCCGGCGCGCGCAACCTGCGCGTGGCGAGCGATGATGCCGTCGTGGTGCTGCGCGACTGGCTGCCGGACGCCTCGCTCGACGAGATCGTCGTCCAGTTCCCGGACCCTTGGCACAAGGCGCGCCACAACAAGCGCCGCCTCGTGCAGCCGGGGTTCGCGAAGCTGGCCGTCGCCAAGCTCAAGCCCGGCGGTCTGCTGTCGCTGGCGACCGACTGGCAGCCGTACGCCGAGCACATGCTCGAAGTGCTGAACGCCGAGCCCGGCCTGCGCAACCTGTCGGCGGACCGTCGCTACGTGCCGCGTCCGGCGACGCGCCTGAAGACCAAGTTCGAGGCGCGCGGCGAGCGTCTCGGCCACGCCGTCTTCGATCTCGCCTACCGCCGCGTCTAGGGAAGGTCTGAGTCACGCCGTCATCGCGGGGCCGCGCAGCGGCCGTGGCGATCCGGAGGTGCCGTCAGCGTCGCGCGCCGCCGGATGGCTTGGTCGCCTGCGGCGCTTCGTCATGACGAGGCATGCACTTTTTCAGACCCGCCCCGGCGGCGAGGATCTTCCGCGGCGCCGCGGATTTCGTTCGCGCGGCGCCGGATTGTGCTATTGATCGCCCGCTGCCGATCCCGGAACGTCCGGGACGAGCCGGCGCAAAACCCTGGATCACCGGATCGATAAACCTTCGTTCATGTCGGCCAAGCATCCCATCGTCGGTATCACCGGTGCGAGCGGCGCGGGCACCAGCACCGCCGTGAAGGCCTTCATGCGCCTGTTCGAGGAGCTGGGCCTGAAAGGCGCGCTGGTCGAAGGCGACGCCTTTCACGCCTACGATCGCCAGCAGCTGCGCCGCACGCTGGAGCGCGCGCGCATTCGCGCCGAGAACTTCTCGCTGTTCGCACCGGGCGCGAACCTGCTCGAACGCCTCGAAGGCTTGCTGCGCGAGTACGGCGAGCACGGCACCGGCATGATCCGCCACTACCTGCATCGCGACGAGGAAGCCGCTGCGGCGCGCCAGGCGCCGGGCACCTTCACGCCGTGGGAGCGGCTGCCGGCCGGCACCGATCTGCTGTTCTACGAGGGGCTGCACGGCGCCTACGTCGGCGACGAGGTCAACATCGCCGCGCACATGGATCTGCTGATCGGCGTGACGCCGGTCATCAACCTGGAATGGATCCAGAAACTCAAGCGCGACACCGACGAGCGCGGCTACCACCCGGAAGAAGTGACGCGCACGATCCTGCGCCGCATGCCGGACTACGTGAACTACATCGTCCCGCAGTTCTCGCGCACCGACGTCAACTTCCAGCGCGTGCCGCTCGTCGACACCAGCAATCCGTTCGCGTTGCGCGAGATACCGCTGTCCGAGGAGAGCCTCGTCGTCATCCACTTCAACGAGCACTCGCGCGTGCATGCCGACTTCGAACTGCTGCTGCGCGAGGTGCCCGGCGCGTTCCGCTCGCACGCGCAGACGCTGGTCGTGCCGGGGCCGCAGCAGGAGCACGCGATGGAGCTGATCTTCAAGCCGGCGGTCCGGCGCCTGATCGAAGCACGCGATCTCGCCCGCGCCGCCTGAGCGTGCGCCGGCGCCGCGCCGGCGCGTTTGCGTACACTGCGCGCGAACTTCCACCGCCGCGCGCCGCTCATGAACCTGCCGCATCGCCGCCTCGGATGCACCGAGCTGTCCGTCAGTCCGATCTGTCTCGGCACCATGACCTGGGGCGAGCAGAACAGCGAAGCGGAAGCGCACGCGCAGATCGAGATGGCGCTCGATGCCGGCGTCAACTTCCTCGACACCGCCGAGATGTATCCGGTCGCGCCGCGCGCCGAGACCTACGGCCGCACCGAGGAAATCATCGGCAGCTGGCTGCGCAGGAGCGGCCGTCGCCACGACATCGTGCTGGCCAGCAAGGTCATCGGGCCCGGCGCGTTTCCGTACGTGCGCGGCGGTCCGAAGCTCGACCGCGCGTCGGTGATCGCCGCCTGCGAGGCCTCGCTGCGGCGCCTGCAGACCGAAGTCATCGACCTCTACCAGGTGCACTGGCCGCAGCGGCCGACGAACTACTTCGGCCGCCTCGGCTACGACGCCGACGGCAGCGACGGCGGTGTGCCGATCGCCGAGACGCTGGACGCGCTCGCCGCGCTGCAGCGGCAGGGCAAGATCCGCCACATCGGCGTCTCCAACGAAACGCCGTGGGGCGTCGCCGAATACCTGCGCCTGCATCGCGAGGAAGGCCTGCCGCGCATCGCCAGCATCCAGAATCCGTACAGCCTGCTGAACCGCAGCTTCGAGGTCGGCCTCGCCGAGTTCGCGCAGCGCGAGAACGTCGGCCTGCTCGCGTACTCGCCGCTGGCGATGGGCGTGCTGTCCGGCAAGTATCTCGGCGGCGCGAAGCCGGCCGGCTCGCGCATGGCGCTGTTCACGCGCTTCACGCGCTACGCCGGCGCGCAGGCGGAGGCGCCGACGCGCGCCTACGTCGAGCTGGCGCGCGAGCATGGTCTCGATCCGGCACAGATGGCGCTCGCCTTCGTGCACGCGCGGCCGTTCGTGACGGCGACGATCATCGGCGCGACCACGCCGGAGCAGCTGCGCCGCAATCTCGACAGCGCCGCGCTGGCGCTATCGCCGAAGCTGCTGCGCGCGCTGGAGGCGCTGCACCAGCAGTATCCGCTGCCCTGCCCCTAGCGCCGGTTCGCCGCGTTCCGCGAATCCGCTTGCTTTCAGGCGCTTGCGCCGCGCCCCCGGCGCAATGGCTTGCCGCTCCCGGCGCCGCGGCGTAGAAAGGACGGGCACCGCGTGCGCGGCGCAGGAGGTGGATCATGGCGGAATGGCTGGGTGATCTGACGGCAGGCCAGTGGTTCGAGGCCGACGGCGAACCCTTCGAAGTCATCGGCATTGATGCGCAGGCCGAGCTGGTGCTGGTCCAGCACTACGACGGCACGCTCGAGGATTACGACTTCGAGACCTGGATGGCGCTGGCCGCGCGACCCTGCGCGCCACCCGAGGATTATTCGGGGGCGCTCGACATCGAGCGCGACGACTACGGCGAGCGCGACGGGATCGGCGCCGGGCGCCCGGCACACTGGGACAACCCGCTCGACCTGTTGCGCGACGACTGAGCGCGCACCGCGCGCCGAGGAGATCGCGATGTTCGATGCCTGGCGTACGCCGCAGCTGTCCGGGGCGTTCAAGTACGTGCTCGACGACGGCCTGCCGATCCTGGTGCGGCCGATCCGTCCGGACGACGCGGCGCGCCTGCGCGAGGGCTTCGCGCGGCTGTCGCGGCTGGCACGCCGGCGCCGCTTCCCGAACGGCGATCCGGACCGGCTCAGCGACGAGCAGATCGCGCGCCTGGTGCAGATCGACCAGATCAATCACGCCGCCTGGGGTGCGATCAATCTCGACAAGCCCGAGGAGCCGGGCATCGGCATCGCGCGCTACGTGCGCCTCAACGGCGATCCGCGCGCCGCCGACGTCGCGATCACGATCGCCGACGACTACCAGGGCCGCGGTGCCGGCTTCGTGCTGCAGGCCTGTCTGCACCTGACGGCCTGGCAGAACGGCATCCGCACCTTCTACTACGACGTGGCCTCCGACCACGACCGCATCGTCCGCCACCTCAAGCTGCTCGGCGCCACGCACGCCGGGCGCGCCGACAACATCGACCGGCTCGAACTGCCGGTCTATCACCGCGCGCGCGACGTGCCCGATCACAATGACATCGGCCGGCGCTTCGCCGAGGTCTTCGTGCGCCTGCAGCACAGCGAGGCGCTCGCCGCCTGAGGCGCGGCGCCGGACGCGGACCTGAGCGCGCGCCTCCGCAGCGCGCGGCAGCGCGCCGCTCCGGATTGGGGGCGCTTCCGACTCGCCGCGCTCACCGCGGCGATGACGTGCGGCGTGCCGCTTCATCGGCGCTTCATGGACGCATCGTTGCCATTGCGCCGCAGCGCCGCTCGGTCCGAGCGCGGGCGCCACCCGGATCGTGCCGCGCCCGGCCGGTGGCGCGCGTCCGGCGACGCCGGACAGCGGCACGCGCCGCGCGCCTGCGCTACGCTGTGCGCGCCCCGTTCCCGGATCATCCATGACGAGTTTCGTGACCGCGCTGCGCGCGCGGCTGCCGGTTTCCGTGCAACCGTATTTCGAGTCGGCGCCGCTGGCAGCGCTGCTGCTCGGCGTCTCGTCGGGTTTTCCGTACGCGATGCTCGGCGCGACGCTGAGCACGCGGCTCAAGCAGGACGGCATCAGCAAGGCCAGCATCACGGCGTTCTCGCTGGCCTTTCTCGTCTACAACCTCAAGTTCCTGTGGGCGCCGGCGATCGACCGCGTGCGCCTGCCGCTGCTCGGCCGCTACGGCCAGCGCCGTGCCTGGCTGTGGCTGTCGGCGCTGTTCGTCGCCGCCGCGGTGACGGGGCTGGGCCTCGCCGATCCGGTCGCGGATCTCGGCGGCGTCGTGCTCGCGGCGGTGCTGCTCGGCGTCGCCGGCGCGACCTTCGACATCGTCATCGACGCCTACCGCATCGAGCTTTTGCAGCCGCACCAGCTCGGCGTCGGCTCCGGCATGTCGCAGTACGGCTGGCGCATCGGCTCGGCGACCGCCGGCGGACTCGCGCTGATCGTCGCCGCGCCGCTCGGCTGGAGCGCGGCCTACGTGCTGTGCGCGGGCTTCGTGCTGCCGGCGGTGCTGGTCGCGCTGCTGATGGGCGAGCCGGCACGGCATCGCGCGCCGGCGCCGAGCAAGGGCTGGGCCGAGCTGTTCGGTGCCGTCGTCAGTCCGCTCGCCGAGTTCTTCCGCCGCAACGGCGCCTGGCTGGTGCTGCTGTTCATCCTGCTGCACAAGATCGGCGACACGCTCGCCAATCTGACCGTGCGCCTGCTGCTCGACGATCTCGGCTTCAGCAACGAGGAGATCGCCACCTACGACGTCGGCTTCGGCTTCTTCGCATACCTGATCGGCATCTTCATCGGCGGCGTGCTGTACGCGCGGCTCGGCATGAAGCGCTCGGTGATGGTCAGCCTGATCCTGATGGCGGTGTCGAACCTGTCGTTCGCGGCGCTCGCGCAGATCGGCCACAGCAACGAATTCCTGGCCTTCACGATCGGCTTCGAGAACATCGCCAGCGGCATCGGCGGCGTGGTCGTCGTCGCCTACCTGTCGGCGCTGTGCAATCTCAGCTTCACGGCGACGCAGTTTGCGCTGCTGTCGGCGGCGGCCTCGGTGGTCGGCCGCTTCCTCACCGGCACCACGGCCGGGCGTCTGATCGAGTGGTTCGGCTACGTCGACTTCTACCTGCTGACGACGCTCGCCGCGCTGCCGGGCGTGCTGCTCTACGCCTGGCTGTGGCGGGCGGGGCTGGTCGAGCAGTCGATCGCCGAGAACGACGTGCGCGCCGACGCCGGCTGAACGCCGGCCGGCGGCGGCGGCGTGCGCCTACAGCGCGTAGTCGATCGTCAGCGGCGCGTGATCGGAGAAGCGCGTGTCCTTCCAGACCGAGGTCGCGCGGATCTTGTCGCGCAGATTCGGTGTGACGATCTGGTAGTCGATGCGCCAGCCGACGTTCTTGGCCCAGGCCTGGCCGCGGTTGCTCCACCAGGTGTAAGCCTCGCCCTCGGTCGCCGGATGCAGCTGGCGATAGGCGTCGACCCAGCCCAGGCCCGGCGCCTCGGTGCCGAGCAGCTGGTCCATCCACGCGCGCTCGTGCGGCAGGAAGCCGGAATTCTTCTGGTTGCCGCGCCAGTTCTTGAGGTCGATGTTCTTGTGCGCGATGTTCCAGTCGCCGACCACGATGTACTGGCGTCCCGACGCCAGCCAGTCGCGCAGGACCGGCAGGAAGAACGCGAGGAAGCGGTCCTTGCTCGCCTGCCGCTCGGGGCCGGACGAGCCGGACGGCACGTACAGCGAGACGACCGACAGCGCGCCGTAGCGCAGTTCGAGATAGCGGCCCTCGTCGTCGAACTCGGCGACGCCCAGCTTGTCGAGCACGTGGTCCGGTTCGCGCCGCGAGAAGATGCCGACGCCGGCATAACCTTTCTTCTGCGCGTGATTGAAATGCGCGTGCCAGCCGGCCGGCGAGAACGTGACGTCGCCCTCCAGGTCGCTCAGCTGCGCCTTGATTTCCTGCAGGCACAGGAAGTCGGCGTTCTGTTGCGGCAGCCAGTCGAACAGGCCCTTGCGAGCGGCGGAGCGGATGCCATTGGCATTGAGCGAGATCACACGCACGGCAGGTCCTCGAAGGGGGCGGAAGGCTGGGGCTGGGCAGGGGAAGCCCGTATCATACCGGCCCTTCGTTTCCGCTCCCGTGTCCGCCATGACGATGCCCGCCTACCAGACCGAGTTCCTGCGCCTCGCGCTCGAGCACGAAGTGCTCAAGTTCGGCACCTTCACGCTGAAGTCCGGCCGCCAGTCGCCGTACTTCTTCAATCTCGGCAAGATTTCCTCCGGCGCGGCGATGCGTGCGCTCGGGCAGGCGTACGCGCAGGCGCTCGTCGCCTCGGGACTCGGCTACGACATGCTGTTCGGACCCGCCTACAAGGGCATTCCGCTGGTCACCGCCGTCGCCTGCGCGCTGGCTGATCCCGATGCGCCCGGCGGCGCGCGCGACGTGCCGTACGCCTACAACCGCAAGGAAGCCAAGGACCACGGCGAGGGCGGCACGCTGGTCGGCGCGCCGCCGGCGGGCCGCGTCGTCATCGTCGACGACGTGCTGACCGCCGGCACCGCGCTGCGCGAGGCGGTGCGCCTGCTCAAGAGCGCCGGGGCGCAGCCGACCGCCGCGGTGATCGCGCTCGATCGCCAGGAAAAGGGCCCGAGCGGTCTGTCCGCGGTGCAGGAAATGGAGCGCGACTCGGGGATTCGCGTCGTGTCGCTGGTCAACGTGCAGACGATGCTGGCCTACCTGTCGGCCGGCGCCGCCGCGCAGGTGCCGGCCGGCACGCTCGACGCGATCCGCGCCTACCAGGCGCAGTACGGCGTCGGCGCCTGAGCGCCGCTCAGAACGCGTTCTTGACGAGGCCGAGGCGCGTCGCTTCGAGCGCCGCCTCGGCGCGGCTCGAGATGTTGAGCTTGCGGTAGATCGCCTTGACGAAGCCGGCGGCGGTGTTGCGCGTCACGCCGAGCTGTTCGGCGACTTCAGCCAGACGCAGGCCCTTGGCGATCAGCGTCAGCGTCTCGCGCTCGCGCGCGGTCAGCTTCTGCTCCTCCGGCGCCGTGCCGTTGGGTGCGAACATGCCGAGCAGGCGTCGCGCGATCGCCGGCGACAGCGGCGGTTCGCCGCCGTCGATCGCCTGCAGCGCGGCGACCAGGCGCTCGACCGGCTGGTCCTTCAGCAGGTAGCCCTGCGCCCCGGCCCGCAGCGCCGGGAACAGATGGCGGTCGTCGCCGTAGATCGTGGTGACGATGCACTGACAGCCCGGATGGCGCGCGCTGATTTCGGCGATCAGGTCGATGCCGGAGCCGTCCGGCAGGTCGAGGTCGACGAGCGCGATGTCGGTCGGCGTGCGCGCCAGCGCGAGCCGCGCCTCGGCCATCGTCTCGGCGTGCTCGATGGCCATGCCGGGAAAAGCGTCGCGCAGCGCGCGCCGCAGCCAGTCCGCTGTGGACGCGAGATCTTCGATGACCAAGCCGCGCTGCATGCCCGCTGTCCTTTGCGTGTGCTGCCCTGTTCGTTCCGCGTGCAGTTTCATGCAAGGCTCCGCGCCGGGTCAGCCCCGGATGGGGGGGATGTGTCGAGCGGCACGCGCAGACGCAGTACGACGCGGCCCGCTTCGCCGTGAATATGCAGCTCGCCGCCGAGTTTCTGCGTGCGGCTGCGCATGCTGCGCAAGCCGTTGCCGCTGCGCCACTGCTGCGGCGGCCGGCAGCTGCCGTCGTTGGTGATGCTCAGCAGCAGCTGGCCGTGCTCGCTCGACAGGCGTACCTCGATGAGGGTCGGATGCGCGTGGCGCAGCGCGTTGCTGATGGCTTCGCGCAGCACGCGCGCCAGATGCAGCTGGTGCGCGGCGTCGAGGCGCCAGTCCGGCAGCGGCTGGACTTCGTCCCAGATCACGCGTACGCCGGCCGCTTCGCAGCGCTCGTGAAGCTCGGCGCGCCACTCAGCGAGCGCCTCGGCGAGCGGCTGCGGCTCGGCGCCGAGGCCGTGCACGATCAGGCGCAGGCTCGCCAGCGTTTCGCGGATCGCCTGCGCCTGCTCGCCGTCGGCACGGTGCAGCAGCGTCAGCAGGCGTGCGCCGACGTCGTCGTGCAGATCGGCGGCGACGCGCGTGCGCTCGCGCTCGACGCTGGCCTCGACCGCATCCTGGTAGGCGACGATGCGTTCGAGCACCGCGCGCACCGCCGCCGCGAGACGCGCGTCCTGACGGTTGAACAGGCGGTTGCCGTGGTCGGCCCAGTGCACTTCCCAGCCCGGCCAGCGGCCGATGCCGGGCACGCGCAGCACGGTGCCGTCGGCGACGATGCGCACTTTGCCGAGCGCCTTTTCTTCGAGCGGTACCAGTTGCAGCGGCGCGAACAGCCGGCGCAGCGATTCGGGCAGCAGGCGTTCGGCGGCCAGCGGCGAGTCGGCGATGATCTCGCGCAGCAGCGCCGGCACGTCGCGCATGCGGCGCAGGCCGAAGCGCTGCAGCACCCGCGTGGCCAGCCATTGCCGCAGCGGAAAGTACAGCCAGCCGGCGATCGCCAGTGCCATCGCCAGCGCCGCCGGCTGGCTCATGTCGAGCAGCGAGACGAACAGCAGGTCGAAGATCACCACCGCGGCGCCGCCGCCGACCAGCGCCACCGCGCGGAACCACCAGGTTTCCAGCTCGAACAGGCGGTAGCGGGCGATGCCGAGCGCGAGGCCGAGCGAGACCAGCCACATCAGGCCGAAGCCGTAGGCCTGCAGCTCGCCGGTATCGATGCCGGCCAGAGCCGGAATCAGCACCACGAGCATGTAGGCACTGCTGCCGAGGAACCACGACAGCAGGAACCATTGCAGCGCGGCGCGGCGCAGCGGATCGCCGCGCGCGCCGCGCCACTGCACGATCGCCAGCGCCGCCGCCAGCAGCACGCTGAGCAGGATCGCGCCCTGCACGCCGCGATTGGCGAACGGCAGCAGGTGCAGCGCTTCGATGAGCCAGAGGCCGACGTAGCCGAGCACCAGCAGCGCGCTCCAGCGTGGCGTGCCGAGGCTGCGAGGATAGTGGAACAGCACGGCGGCGAAGGCACCGGCGCAGAGCAGTGCGCCGCCCTGGTTGAGCTGCGAGAGCCAGCCGAACAGCGTCGCCGGCAGGGCCAGCTCGCGCGTGCTGTAGACCGCGGCGCTGCCGGCCATCAGCAGCGTGCCGAAGCCGGTAATCAGCAGGTACACGGAGGCCGGCTGCTCGCGGCGAAAGGCCCAGATCGCGGCGCCGACCATCCAGCAGGCGGCGGCGGCGAAGGCCTGCAGCCAGAACGTGAACGGCAGATCGCGGAGCGGCCGGTGCGCATCCGGCTGCAGCGTCACGCTGCGCCCGTCGGCGAGCAGCAGGCGCAGCTGCGGCCCGGCCTGCAGCGTCGCCAGTCGCTGCTGGCGGCCCATGAAGGCGGCGAAACTCGCGTAATCGGCATAGGCGATGTCCGGCTCCGCCGCCAGATCGTCGCCGCGCAGCGCGACGCGGCCGGCCTCGCCGTCGAGCGCGACGAGCACGTCGCCGCGCCGCAGCAGCTCGGCGGCCGGGCCTTTGGCGGCCAGCACGCGCGGCGCCGCGTCGGGGTGCTCGGCGGCGAGCTTGACGCCGAGGTAGGGCTGGCTGCTGGCCAGCGTCAGGCACAGCGCCGTCGCCAGGGTGGCGATCGCGAGCGCGATCCAGAGGACGCGTGACGGTGGCAGCGGCGAACGACGCAGGGCGGACATGCCGCGACTTTACTGTGAAATCGCCGGCCCGCCGATCGCCGCGCACCGTCCGTCCCCGATGGCGGGCAGGTCGTCGCCGGCGGCCGGGTCGGTGCGGCCGATGCCGCATAATCGGCGCCGGGGTTCGAGACGGAACGGGCGATGCGAAGTTTGTCGAAGCGGGGACTGGCCGTGGTTCTGGGCGCGGCGCTGTCGGCCGGCGCCGTGGCCGCGCCGCCGGCGGCGCAGAACCATCGCGTGCAGTGCTGGACCGACGAGCGCGGCCAGCGCGCCTGCGGCGATTCGGTGCCGCCGCAGTACGTCGGCCAGGAGCGCCAGGTGTTCGACGAACAGGGCCGCGTGCGCGAGGTCAAGCCGCGCGAGAAGACCGACGCCGAATACGCCGTCGAGGCGCAGGCGGCGCGCGAGCGCGAAGAGGCCGCGCGCCGCGCGCAGAAGCAGCGCGACTACGACCGCTTCCTGCTCGGGACCTACAACAGCGAGAAGGACATCGAGCGCGCGCGCGACGAGCGCATCGCCATGCTCGACGGCCGCCAGCGGGTTGCCGCGCGCACAATCGCCGACAACGAGAAGGCCGTCGCCCAGCAGCAGGCGCGCATTGACGGTCTGCTCAAGGCCGGCAAGACGCCGGGGCCGGGTCTGACGCAGAAACTCGAAGACCTGAAGCGCACGCTGGACGCCAACCGCCAGGCGTACGCCGAGTTCGACACCGAGAAGCGCGAAGTCGCCGAGAAGTACGGTGCCGATCTGGCCCGATACCGCGAGCTGCGCACGCCGCAGGCCGCGCCGAAGCCGTAGCCCTATGGCCTGTTCACGCGAATCGCGTCGCTGTGGCCGAGACCGTTTTGCCGCAGCGCAAGGAACGAGGGCGGACCGCTTCCCGGGCATCCACCCAAGTGCGCGGCGCGCGCCTTCCCCATGGACGGGAACCCAAGGCCGGGCGGCGCCACAACGACGCTCTTGGCGTTAACAGGCCCTAGGGCCTGTCATCAATTGATTAAATCAGCGAAGCTTGTTGCTTCTTGGCACCGCTGATCATCGATGACTCGCCGCTACGGACTACGAGACGATCAATGGGCTCGCATCGAGCCTCTGCTTCCGGGCCGTGTGGGCCATGTCGGGGTGACCGCCAAGGACAACCGGCGGTTTGTTGAAGCGGTGCTGTATCGGTATCGCGCCGGGATTCCTTGGCGCGATCTTCCCGAACGCTTTGGTGACTTCCGCGTGATCCACCTGCGGCACACGCGCTGGAGTCGATCCGGTGTCTGGCAGCGGGTATTCGAAGCCTTGTCCGCTGATGCGGACA
>NZ_AUFV01000023.1 GCF_000426685.1 Solimonas flava DSM 18980
GGAAGTGAAACGACTCAGCGCCGATGATAGTGTGGCAGCTGCCATGTGAGAGTAGGACACTGCCAGGGTCTTAAACACAAACAACCCCGATGCCAATGCATCGGGGTTTTTTGTTGCGCGTCGATCCCCGCCCGGGCGCTACATGCTCAGAACCGTGACCTTACGTCCCGCGCGGCTTTGCGCGTCGGGTCGGGATCGCCGTGCGCGGGTCCTCAGGCCACGGATGCCGCGGATAGCGGCCACGCAGATCTTTACGCACTTCGGCGTAGCCTCGCGTCCAGAAACCTGCGAGGTCCTGTGTCACCGCGATCGGCCGCTGTGCGGGTGACAGCAAATGCAGCACGACCTTCGTGCGCCCGCCATCGACGGTCGGCGTGTCGTGGCTGCCGAACATCTCCTGCAGCTTCACTTCAAGCGCCGGCGCTTCACCCGCACGATAGTCCAGGCGAATTCGCGAGCCGCTCGGCACCTCGATGTGCGTCGGCGCCAGACGCTGCAGATCCTGCTGCTGGCGGTAGTCGAGCTGCGCGCGCAGCAATTCCTCCACGTCGAGCCGGTCGAGATGCTCGCGGCGGCTGATCCCGGTCAGATGAGGCCGCAGCCATTGCTCCAGGCGAGCTGCGAGGCCAACGTCGCTGACATCCGGCCAATCTTCTTCCGGACGCCAGTGGCGCAGCGACGCGATGCGTGCCTGCATCTGGCGAGCGGCATCGGTCCAGGGCAGCGCATGCAAGCCGATCGAGCGAATCCCGGCGAGCATCGCGTCCGCCACCAGCTCCGCGATGTCCTTCAGCGGCAACGGTTTGCGTTCGAGCACGATCGCGCCGAGCCTGCGCTGCGATTCGGCGAGCACCGACTCGCTTTGCGGATTCCAGGCAACGATTTGTTGCCATTGCAGGCTTTCCTGCTGATCGCGCAGCAAGTCCTCAGCCTCGATCGCGATCGCCGAGCGGATCCGTCGCGGTGGGCCGGGATCCCACTGGGCGATCGCGAGCCAATCGGCATGCGCCAGCGGATCGATTTCGCGGATGCGGGCTTCTCCGCCATCGGCGCATAGAAAGGCGACTTCCTGCGCGCCGCGGGTGCCGGCTCGGCGCTGGGCAATACGCTCCGGGTAGGCCCAGGCAATGCAGCGCGCGACATCCTGATCACGCACCTCGCTGGGGACGTCGTCGATCGCGGCGATGCGCTGGAATTGCCGCGCCGACTCGGCGACCCGACGCCGACCAGGCGGGTCGCCGTGGCCGCGGGCATAGTCGCGGACGACCTGGGCCAGATCACTGCCGCCGGTGCTGTCGCGTGCTTCAAGACTGGCCGCGGTCCAGGCCGCGACGCCGCCAAGGCCGTTCTTCCTGGCCATGACGAGCATGTGGGCGAGGCGCGGACTTGCCGGCAGGCGCATCAGCTCCCGGCCATGCGCGCTGATGCGGTCTGAGGCATCGAGCGCCGCCAGATCGTGCAGGCGCTCGCGCGCATACTGCCAGTTCGTGTCGCTCGGATGATCGAGAAAGCGCAGGCTCTGGGTGCGGTCGACGCCCCAGGCCGCAAGTTCCAGCGCGAATCGCGTCAGATCGACGGCGAGGATTTCCGGCGTGTCATGCGCCATCAGGCTCGCGTGCTGTTCGCGGCTCCACAGTCGGTAGCACACGCCGGGGCCGAGGCGCCCAGCGCGTCCGGCGCGCTGCTCGGCTGAGGCCCGTGAAACACGTTCGGTCTCGAGGCGGTTGGCGCCGGCGGCGAGGTCGAAACGGGCGACGCGAACCAGTCCGCCGTCGACGACGGTGTGCACGCCTTCGACCGTCAAACTGGTTTGCGCGATGTTGGTGGCCAGAATCACCTTGCGCCGCCCGGCGGCATCCGGCTGCAAGGCCAAGTCCTGTTCCTGTGACGATAGGTCGCCATACAAGGGACGTACGGCGACGTCCGCCCCGAGTCGCGTCGACAGCACGCCCTGCGCTTGCCGGATTTCCCGCGCGCCGGGCAGGAAAGCCAGAATGTCGCCGGCATTTTCGTCGAGCGCCCGCAGCACGCCCCGGGCCACCTGCTCGCCGTGGTCGCGGGCCAGCCGGTCGATCGCCGCTGCCGCGTAACGGACGTCGATCGGATAAAGCCGCCCGCCGCTTTCGATCACCGGCGCGTCGTCGAGCAGGCCGGCGACGCGTTCGGTGTCGAGCGTCGCCGACATCACGAGCACGCGCAGCTCCGGGTTGAGGTTCGCGCGCGCGTCCAGCGTCAGCGCCAGGGCCAGATCGGCATCGAGGCTGCGTTCGTGGAACTCGTCGAAGATCACGAGGCCGACGCCGGGCAGTTCCGGATCCGCCTGCAGACGCCGCGCCAGCAGGCCTTCGGTGACAACCTCGACTCTCGTCCGCGCACCGACGCGGCGCTCGAAGCGGATCTGGTAGCCGACCGTTTCGCCGACCGTCTCGCCGAGCAACGCCGCCATGCGCGCGGCGGCGGCGCGTGCGGCGACGCGGCGCGGTTCGAGCATGACAATGCGCTTGCCGCGCAGCCACGGCTCATCCAGCAGCGCCAATGGCACGACCGTCGTCTTGCCGGAGCCCGGCGGCGCGGCGAGGACGGCGCCGCTGCCAGCCGACAGCGCCGTGCGCAAGGCCGGAAGACTGTCGAGAACCGGAAGCGGAGGCAGAGGTACGGACATGAGACGATGCGCGAAAGGCGCACAGTCTAAGCGCCTCGCGCACCAGCGTCAGGGCACGATCACGACCGGCACTGCCGTGGTGACGATCTGCGGCTGATCGACGGTGACCAGGTCCATGATCACGGTGGCCTGTCCGACCTGAATCCCGAGCAAGCGCAGCAGCGGATCGATGATCGCGTCGAGCAGGCCGCCGACACCGGTCAGCACGGGGCCGAGTGCCGTCTTCACCAGATCGACCAGGGTGTTGACCAGGGCGGCGAGGATGCCGCTCAGCAGATCGAGCAGGCCGGGCGTGGCCTGCGACGTATCCTTCTCGACGACGAGGTTCAGCGAACTGACGAGGCCACCGAGCGCCGAGCCGAGCAGTTGGCCCGAGCTTACCGTCTGCGGGTTGTCGGCGACCGCCGCGCTCGGCGGCACGCCGTCGGCGCGATACGTGGGCGTGCTGTGTGCCGGAAGATTGTTCAGGCGCGTGAACTGGGTGACGGACAAGGGCAACGGCGAAATCGCCTCGCTGCCGACCGGCACGGACACCGGGCCTGGCGTGACATTGACGTTCAGCGACAAGGTCCCGAGCGGAATGAGGCAGAGAAGCGCGCAGACCGGGCCGATGTGCGCGGCGGTGATCGGTGCTTTGGTCTGGGCGAGATCCGGCGCGCTGCTGGCGTTGCCGAGGAAGGTGCCGAGCTTCAGCGTCGCGACGCCGGTCTTCGCGCTGAGGTTGGCGACCGGCTTGCCGTTGTTGGTGCCGACGCGCGGACAGCCGATGCGGTCCAGATAGGCGGTCGCTGGCGCGACCTCGAGATCGATGCCGACCCGGACCGGGTCGACGACGACGTCGGCGTTGTAGAGGAGGCCCCCAAGGCCAATGGTCTTGAGCAGCAGGTTCAAGCCGGCGACGATGTCCGAGACGGTGTTCAGCTGCAGGCGTGTCTTCAGGCGAATCTGCGCGGTGCTGGCGCTGGTCAGTCCGGCGCGGCCGAGCGGGCTCAGCTGCGGCGGTTCCAGCACTTGCAGGAACACGTTCAGGTTGACGCCGAGCAAGCTCAGATTGAGCCCCGGAATCGCGATCGGCTTGACGCTGCCGCTCGGATCGGCATTGGCCGCCAGCGCGAGCGCCATCAGCAGATCGCCGAGGTTGACGAACGGGATGCCGGAGACCACGGCGCCGACCGGCTGCAGGATCGCGCCCAGCGGAATCGGCGTGTTGTTCGTGGTGTGGCCGGCGAGGTTCTGCAGCGAATCGCGCACCTCGGCGCTGACCGTCGTGCCCAGGGCGCCGAGCAGATTGTTCAGCACATTGCTGAGGATCGGCGCGTGGGCATTGAGCGCCGTCAGATCCGACAGATCCTTCACGTCCACGCCGAGCGCGAGCGCCAGCTGCTCGACGGTGAGATTGACGGACGCGATGCCCTGGTAGCCGACCGCGCCGATCGACACCGAGCCCCCCAGCAATGCCGACAGCAGGCCGTTGACGACGCCGTCGTTGAGACTCAGCAGCGTGGTGCCGATGCGCAGGCTGCCGAGTGCCGTCTGCTCGGCGGTCGCCGACGCCACCATGTTGCCGGTCGACGGCGTGAACAGCGGCATGAGCTGGCTCGGGAACGGGCGCGTCAGCGTCACCCGCACGCCGTGCGCATCGCGCATCGCCGTCGCGTCGGTGATGTCGACAGGCACCAGATAGCGAGAGACCCCGGAGCCCAGGCCTTGCTGGCGATCCGTCGTGATCTTGCCGACTTCAGCACTCGATGTCGGTACGCCGTTACTGCCGGCATTGCGCGACAGGCTGGCCTGGACCGCGCTGTCGATCTCGCTCTGCGTCGGCAGCGTGTCGCGGTTGCAGCCGCTGGCGACACGGACGGCGTCGAGCGCAGCCAGATTGGCCATGCGCTGCAGCTCACGATGGGCGAAATAAAGGCGCCCGACCTCGATGGCGAGCAGCGTGGCGATCAACAGGGTGACGATGCTGACCGCGACGAACACGGCAGCCGCGCCGCGCTGATGCCGGCGATACGTCCGATGCTGCTTCATGGGTTTTCCTTTTCCCTCCGAGTCTGCAGCATGCTCATGTCCCCGGATCGCGGCCTGCCCGGCCGTCCAACGGCCGGCGCCGACCGACGAAGCGTAGTCCGATTAGGCGTTTTCCGACAAAGCCCTCAGTCCTTCGAGGACCAACTGCGGACGCGTTTCCCAGCTTGCGTCCAGATGCGCACGGAGCGTGCCGGCATCGCCGCCGGTCAGCAGACCGACAGCGTCCGCTCCCGCCAGTGTGCGCGCGCGGTCGATCGCGCCGAGGCAGGCGAGCATCGCGCCCTGGCGCACGCAGCTCTCGGTGTCGTCGCCGAGGCCACCGCCGTACGGTACGCCGGCTGCGCGCGTCGCGAAGCGGGTCGCGCCGAGCACGGCGCGCTGCTGGGTTTCGAGCCCGGCGGCGATCAGGCCGCCGCAGTGGCGACCGTCCGCAGCGATGACATCGATGGTCAGCGCCGTGCCGGCGTCGACCACGCAGGCCGCGCCGCGGCGTGCATACCAGGCCGCGACCATCGCCAGCCAGCGGTCGACGCCGAGCCGTTGTGGTTCGCGATAGGCATTGCGCAGGCCGCGCCACTCGGCGGCGCTGCGGGCGAGCTGCGGAGTCACGGCGAAATGCAGGCGCACCGCCTCGCGCAGCGCCGCTTCGTGCGCGTCGCCGGTGACGTGGGCCATCCATACGGCGTCGACTGTTGCCGCCGGCAGCTCGGCGATCGTGCGCGCCGGTTCGCCGTCGTGCAGCACCGCACCGGTTTCCGTCATCTGTCCGTCGCGGATCAGCGCCCACTTCAGGCGCGTATTGCCGACGTCGATCAGGAGCTTGCTCGCGCTGCTCATGCGAGGCGCAGGCTGACTTCGCCGGCGTGCACGGCGACGCGGCCGGCAACGGTGTCGACGAGCAGCGCGCCGTCGCCATCGACGCCGCGCGCGATGCCGTCGGTGATCTGCTCGCCGTTGTGAATGCGCACGGCGGCGTCGCGGCTTGCATCGAGGTCGGCCCAGTCGGCCGCGACGGCCGCGAAACCGGTCGACGGATAGGCCAGCAGCCGTTGCTGCAGACGCCGCAGCAGCGCCCCGGCGAGCGCATTGCGGCCGGGCGCGCTGCGCCCGAGCCGGGCCATCGCCGAGTCGAGATCGATCCAGGGTTGCGTCACGCCGTCGGCCTGTGCGGCGTCCATGTGCAGGTTCACGCCGATGCCGATGACGACGCGGCAGCCGCCGCCGGCTTCGCCGCGATGTTCGATGAGAATGCCGCCGAGCTTGCGGCCGTCGACCAGCAGGTCGTTCGGCCACTTGAGCCGGACGCCGGACAGGCCCAGTTCGCGCAGCGCCAGTGCGCATTCGGCGCCGACGGCCAGCGACAGCGCGGTGAGCGCGCGCGGCCAGCTCGGCCACGACCAGGCGATCGAAACGTACAGATTGGCGCCGAACGGCGAGATCCATTGCCGACCGCGCCGGCCGCGGCCGGCGGTCTGCAGCTCGGCGAACAGTGCCTGCGGGTCCTGCGCCGGATCGGCCTCGAGCAGGCGCGAACTGGTCGAGTCGACGACCGGCTGTACGGCGACGCGAAGGCCGGGCGCGGCGGCCTGCAGTTGCGCGGCGTCGAGCCGTTCGAGCGGCGCGGCGAGGCGGTAGCCGAGGCCCTGTCGCGATTCGAGCGCGAGCTGCCAGTCGCGCAGCTTGTCGATGCGCTTGGCCAGCGCCGCGCGGGTGATGCCGGAGCGCGCCGCCAGATCCTCGCCGGAATGCCAGGCGCCGTCGGCGAGCGCGTCGACCAGTGCCAGCAGTTCGGCTTCGTTCAGCGCGACAGCCATCGGCCGAGGACCCTCGCTTTCTCGAAACGGTGCTCGCGGCCCTGCAGCAGGCGGCCGATGTTCTCGCGGTGCTTCCAGGCGATCAGCGCCGCCATCGCCAGCGTGAAGTACCCGGCCGGCGAGGCGAGCCCGGACGGTTGCGCGCAGGCCACCCAGACGACGGCGGCGGCCGCGGCGCCGAGCGTGGCGAGGCTGACGTAGCCGCTCAACATGACCAGCAGCGCGAAGACGCCGAGCATCCAGCCGAGCGCCGCCGTCAGCAGCGCGCCGAACACGCCGGCCAGCGTCGCCACGCCCTTGCCGCCGTGAAAGCCGTAGAACACCGGATAGCAATGGCCGAGCGCGACGGCGACGCCGCAGACGTAGGCCTGCTCGCGCAGCGCCAGCAGCGGCGTGCCCAGGGCCGGCAGGTGCGGGATCAGCAGCACGGCGGCGACGCCCTTCAGCACGTCGATCGCCAGCACCCCGAGCGCGAAGCCGGTGCCCTGCGTGCGCAGCGCGTTGGTGGCGCCGACATTACCGCTGCCGAGCTTGCGCAGGTCGACGCCGCCGCGCAGCAGGCCGATCAGCTGGCCGCCCATCAGCGTGCCGAGCAGGTAGGCGAGGACGGTCTTGACGATCAGGTCGAGCACGTCAGACGCCCAGCCAGGCTTTGCGGCGCGCGGCGATGGCGTCGCTGGCGTCGGTCAGCGTCAGCGTCCAGGTGTCATGCGGCGGCGCGACCGGCGCGAGTTCGAGCGTCAGCAGCTCGTCGTTGCGGAACACCTGCAGCGGATACGCGCGCTCGGGCGCGAGCGCGGCGACGCGCGCGGCCCAGTTCGCCGGCGTCACGCGCAGGCCGTCGAGCGCGACGATCTGGTCGTTCGCCGACACGCCGGCGCGCTCGGCCGGGCTGCCGCTGAAGACATGCAGCACGCGCGTATCGCCGCTGCGCAGCTTGAGGCCGGCCCAGCTGCGCGGCGCTTCACCCGAGACCCATCCGCCGGCATCGGTTTCCGAAACCGCGGCGCGCCGTGCTGCGCGCACGCCGAAATCGGCCAGCAGCTCGGCGAGCGGCAGCTCGTCGGTCGAGCGCAGCGCCAGATCGAAGAAGGCGCGCAGGTCGAGGCCGGACAGCTCCTGCGCGAGCGCTTCGAGACCGCCTTCCGGCACGCCGCTGCCGCTCGCGCCCCAGCGCCGCCAGGCTTCGCGCAGCACGTCGTCGAGCGAGATCGAAGCGTCGCGACGCAGGCGCAGATCCAGGCACAGCGCGACGAGCGCGCCCTTGACGTAGTAGCTGACCGCCGCGTTCGGGGTGTTGTCGTCCGGCTGGTAGTACTTGATCCAGGCTTCGAAGCTGGCATCGGCGAGCGTCTGCCGCAGGCGCCCCGGCGTGCGTTCGAGCCGCGTCGCCTGCTCGGCGACGACGTCGAGGTAGCTCGCCGCGTCGATGAGGCCGGCGCGCAGCAGGAACAGATCGTCGTAGTACGAGGTGATGCCCTCGTAGTGCCAGAGGTCGCGCGTGTAGGCCTCGCTGCCGAGATCGGACGCCAGGAAGTTCGCGGCGGTGATGCGCTTGACGTTCCAGAGATGGAAGTACTCGTGGCTGCACAGGCCGAGGAAGGTGCGGTAGTCCTTGCCGAGCTTGGCGTCGCCGGCGCGCGGGAAGTCGCCGCGCGAGCAGATCAGCGCCGTCGAATCGCGGTGTTCGAGGCCGCCGTAGCCGCTGGCGACGACGTTGGTCAGGAACAGGTACTGCGGCAGCGCCGGCTGCTGGCCGAACAGCTCGCGCTCGACGTGGCAGATGCGCGCCAGATCGGCGGCGACGCGCGGCAGGTCGGCTTCGACGCGGCCGGACAGCACCAGCGCGTGCGGGATGCCGTCGACGTCGAAGTCGACGCGCTGGAAATCGGCCATCTCGACCGGATGGTCGATCAGCGCCTCGTAGTCCTCGGCGCGGTAGCGGCCGAAGCCGCGGGCGTCGAGCTTGACGGCCGGCAGCGTCGTCGCCACGCGCCAGGCCGCGGCCAGCGCATCGTCCGGGGCCTGCAGGTCAAGCTCGAACGGGCCGTGCGCGAAGCCTTGCGGGCAGTAGAACAGCGAGCTGCCGTTGAAAAAGCCGCGGCGCGTATCGAGCCAGGCCTTGCGCACCGATTCGTCGAAGGCGTGCACGGTGTAGACGAGCGTCAGTGCGCCGGCGGCCGGCGCGCAGCGCAGTGAGCGCTTGTCGAGGCGCTCGACGGCCACGGCTTCGCCCCGGCTCTCGGCGCGCAGCTCGACGACGTGCTTGGCGAAATCGCGGACCAGATAGCTGCCGCGCAGCCAGCCCGGCAGATGGAAGCGCTGGCCGGCCGGGTCGGGCGCGGCGATCGTGCAGCGGACTTCGTACAGATGGGCACGAAGGTCGGCGGCACGGACGGAATAGACGACGGGGCTGCTCACGCTCGGAAGGGTCCGGCTCGGGTTCTGGCCGCGTATTATGCCGCCGGTTCCGTCCGCTCCTCGCGCCCTGCGTCCCGTTCCGATGCGTGCCACGACTGTCGCTGCCCTCGGCGCCACTCTGCTGCTGGCGTTGCTCGCTGCCTGCAAGCCGGCGTCGCCGCCGGCCGCGCCCGCGGCCTTCGATCCGCTGGCCGCGGCGCGCGCCGCGGCGGGCCGCTTCGACAACCGCGAGGCGCCGGTCGTCGCCGCCTGCTACACACGCACCGACGGCGCCGCCAATCCCTGCTGGGTCTGCCATACCGCGGCCAACGGCCACAACCGCGCCGACGACGCGGACCTGCAGGTCCGCTATGCGTTCAGCGCCGCCGCGCAGACCAACCACTGGACCAACCTGTTCGTCGATCGACGCGCCGCGATCGCGACGATCGGTAACGACGAGATCCTGGCCTGGGTGCGTGCCGACAACTACACGCCGCTGCGCGAGCAGCTGGCGACGCGGCGCGACTACCTTGGCTGGCGCCCGGATCTGGATCTGCGGGCGGGTTTCGACGAGCAGGGCTTCGCCCGCGACGACTCGCGCTGGCGCGCGTTCCGCTACATGCCGTTCCCCGGCACGTTCTGGGCAAGCAACGGTTCGGCCGACGACGTCTTCATCCGCCTGCCGGCAGCGTTCTACAGCGACGCCGACGGCCGCTATTCGGTCGAGCGCTACCGCGTCAACCTGGCGATCCTCGAGGCGGCGCTCGCCGTTCCGGACACGGTGCCGGACGCGCAGCTCGTGCGCCGCGTCGAGCCGCTGTCCGAGGATGTCGCCGGCTTCGATCTCGACGGCGACGGCCGTGTCGGCGGCACGGTCGACACGATCCGCGGCCTGCCGGTGCGCTACGCGACGGTCGCGCCGATCGCCGTGCGCCGCTGGCTGTATCCGCAGGGCACTGAGTTCCTGCACAGCGTGCGCTACCTCGATCCGGACGCGCCGGATTTCATCGCGGCGCGTCTCAAGGAGCTGCGCTACAGCGTCAAGCGCGGCGACTACACGCCGGACGCGCTCGCCAACGTTTACGCCGAAGAACGCCAGGCCAAGGCGGTCGGCGCCTTGCCGCACTTTGCCGGCCGTGCCGAGACCGGCCTGCTCAACGAGCACGGCTGGCAGCTGCAGGCTTTCATCGAGGACGCCGCCGGGCGCCTGCGCCTGCAGACCGACGAGGAGCACTATTTCTGCATGGGTTGCCACAGCAACCTCGGCGTCACCGTCGACCAGAGCTTTTCGTTCCCGCGCAAGCGCCCCGGCGCCGAAGGCTGGGGCTACCAGACGCTGGCCGGGCTGCGCCCGGTCGCGCAGGCCGGCCAGCGCGAGCCGGAGATCCTCGCCTACTTCCGCCGCGCGCACGGCGGCGACGAGTTTCGCGCCAACGCGGAAGTGCTCGCGCGCTGGTTTCCGGGCGGCCGTCTCGACGAAGCGGCGGTGCGCGGCGCCGATCTGCGCGCGCTGACGCTGCCCTCGCGCGAGCGCGCGCTGGCGCTCGACAAGGCCTATCGCGTGCTGGTCGGCGAACAGCGCTTCACCGCCGGTCGCGACGCCCCGCTGCAGCCTCCGGCCCAGGTGCACCGCCGCCTCGACAACGACGAGACCGGTCTGGCCGAGCGGGACCGGGTCTTTCGCGACGGCCGCCTGTGGCTCGACTGGGGAGACGCACGCTGAGTGCCGCCGGGCCGTACAGAAGTGCCCGATGCTTTCGGTATGCTTGCCGGCGATGAGTCAGCGTCCCTCCCTGCGTGCCCTGGCCTGGCGGCGTCCGGTCCGCTGGCTGCTTGCGCCGATCTTCCAGGCCGGCCGCTCGGTGGCACTGCGCCGGCGCTTGCTGCTGCGCGTCGCGGCGCTGACGCGGCTGCCGGTGGTGAGGTGCACGAAGATCGCCGCCGATACCCTGCGCGGCGTGCCGATCGAGTGGGTCAGCTCGACGCGCCAGACGCCGCGGCGGGTGCTGCTGTATTTCCACGGCGGCGCCTACATCGTCGGCGCGGCGCGCATCTATCGCGCGGTCAACGCGCGGCTCGCCGATTGGGCGCAGGCGCGCGTCGCCGCGGTCGACTACCGGCTGGCGCCGGAACATCCGTTCCCGGCGGCGAGCCAGGATGCGCTCGATGCGTATCGCGGCCTGCTCGAGCGCGGCATCGATCCGGCGACGATCGTGCTCGGCGGCGATTCGGCCGGCGGCGGTCTGGCGCTGGCCTGCGCGCTGCAGATCCGCGACGCCGGTCTGCCGGCCCCGGCCGCGGTCGTGCTGTTCTCGCCGTGGACCGATCTCGGCCTGCGCGGCGAGTCGATCCGCAGCCACGCCGCCAGCGAGCTGGTGCTCGACGCCGACACGCTGCGCGAAGCGGCCGCCGCCTATCTCGGCGCGCAGCCGGCCGACACGCCGCTGGCCTCGCCGATGTATGCCGATCTGCACGGCCTGCCGCCGCTGCTGATCCAGGTCGCCGATACCGAAATCCTTTACGACGACGCGCTGCGCTTCGCCGAGCGGGCGCAGGCCGCTGGCGGCACGGTCGAGCTGCGCGTCTGGCACGGTCTCTGGCACGTCTGGCAGGCGTTCGCCGGCAAGCTGCCGGAAGCCGACGCGGCGCTGCGCGAGGCGGCCGCGTTCATCGTCCGTCACGCGCGCGCGGCGTGAGGCGCGCATGAGCCTGACGCGCTGGCGCGACACGGGCGCCGCCTTCGATTTCGACGGGCACCGGATCTTCATTCATCCGCACGGCGAGGGCGACGAAGCCTTGCTGCTGCTGCACGGGTTTCCGACCGCATCCTGGGACTACGAGGGTCTGTGGCCGGGGCTTTGCAAGCGCTTCGGGCACGTCATCGCCTTCGATCTGCTCGGACTCGGTTTTTCCGACAAGCCGTATCCGCACCGCTACGGCGTCGCCGAGCAGGCCGATCTTGCCGAGCGCCTGCTCGCCGCGCGCGGCGTGCGGCGCGTGCACCTGCTCGCGCACAACTACGGCGTCTGCATCGCCCAGGAGCTGCTGGCCCGCGCGATCGAGCGCCGCGCCGCCGGCGCCGCGGCCCCCGGCACGCAACCGCTCAGCGCGGTCTTCCTCAACGGCGGCCTGTTTCCGGAGGCGAGCCGGCAACGGCGCGCACAGCATCTGCTGCGCAGTCCGTTCGGTCCGCTGCTCGCGCGGCTGAGCGGCCCGCGCTTCTTCGCGCGCTCGTTCCTGCCGCTGTTCGGTGCGCAGACCCGCCCCGGGCTGATCGAGCTGCACGACTACTGGACGCTGATCACGCTGAGCCAGGGCCAGCGCGTGCTGCGCGACCTGCTCGGCTACGTCGACGAGCGCCGCCAGCAGCGCCGGCGCTGGTCCGGCGCGCTGCTCGACGCCGGCGTGCCGATGCGTTTCATCTGCGGCGCCCAGGATCCGGTGGCCGGGCCGGCGATGGCGGCGCGCTATCGCGAGCTGGTGCCGTCGCCGGATGTCGTCATGATCGACGCCGCCGGCCACTATCCGCACGTCGAGACGCCCGACCGCTGCCTGCGCGCGTTCGTCGCCTTCCACGACACGATCGGCGGTTTGTCCTGAAGCTGCCTGGCTGCTGCTGACGCCGGCAGCTATGCTGCGACGTCGGGGGCGCGAGGCATGGGCGAGCAAGAGCATTCCGCGGGACGCAGGGCGGCAGCGCCCACCCAGATCGGCAAGTACGAGCTGCTCGGCGAGATCGGCCGCGGCGCCTGCGGCGTCGTCTTCAAGGGCCTCGACCCGTTCTTGCAGCGCGAGGTCGCGCTGAAGGTCGCGCTGCACGATCCGGGCGCCGATCCGGAGCGCGCGCGCGGTCGCGGCTTCTTCGCCGAGGCCCGCGCCGCCGGCCTGCTGCAGCATCCGCATATCGTCGCGCTGTACGACGCCGGCGTCGAAGCCGAGCTGAGCTACCTCGTCATGGAGTACGTCGACGGCCATACGCTGCAGCCGCTGTGCCGGCCCGCCGGCCCGCGCGCACCGCTGGCCCAGGTCCTCGACATCGCCTTCAAGTGCGCCAAGGCGCTCGACTACGCACACGGTCGCGGCGTCCTGCATCGCGACATCAAGCCGAGCAACATCATGCTGACGCGCGACGGCGTGCCGAAGCTGATGGACTTCTCGATCGCCGAGATCACCGGCCGCAGCGCGGTGCCCGGCGAAGCCCGCGGCGTGCTCGGTTCGCCGCTGTACATGTCGCCGGAGCAGATCCGTCGCGAGCGGCTCGGGCCGGCCAGCGACCTGTATTCGCTGGGCGCGGTCCTGTTCCAGTTGCTGGCCGGTGTGCCGCCGTTCCAGGAGCCGGACATTCCGCGGCTGTTCCGGGCGATCCGCCACACGCCGGCGCCGCGGCTGCGCGAGTTCAAGCCCGAGCTGCCGGCGGCGGTCTCGGAGCTCGTCGAGCGCCTGCTGCTGAAGGATCCGGCGCAGCGCTTCCAGTCGGGTCGCGAGCTGGCCTCGACGCTGAGCCGCCTGTTCGACCGGCTGCGCGCCACGGACCGCCAGGTCAGTCGCCGCGAGTCGCACGATTCGCTGCGCCGCCTGCGCTTCTTCAGCGCCTTCAGTGACGAGGAGATCGACGAGATCCTCGGTGCCAGCCAGATGGTCACCTACAGTCCCGGCGAGGCGCTGATCCGCGAAGGCGAGATCGACACCGCCTTCTTCATCATGGCGCTCGGCCGCGCCGAGATTCGCAAGCGCGGCAAGCTGCTGCACCTGCTCGACAAGGGCGACTGCGTCGGCGAGATCGGCTTTCTGTCGACCCACAAGCGCACCGCGACGGTGATCGCGACGACCCGCGTGCTGGCGCTGAAGGTCAACGCGTCGCGCCTCGAGCAGACCACGCGCGACTGCCAGCTGCGCTTCTACAAGGTTTTCGCCGAGACCCTGATCTACCGGCTTTCGATCGCCAGCGCGCGCCTGTCCGCGCAGCCCTGAGCGAAAACGCCGGTCCGGCCCTTGCGCCGGCCTGCGGCGGCGCGCGATGCTTGGGCCTCGATGGTGTCGAGGCGGCGATTGCGGCGGCCGCGCAGTTCAGTTTCGGCTCATCGATGCCGTCTACAGTCCGCGCCCATCGGCATCCGCCGCATTCGAGAGGGGGCTTACATGAACAACCGTTTTCTGCGTTCCGCGTCCGCTGCGCTGCTGCTGGCGCTGACGCTGGCCGCCTGCAGCAAGCCGCAGGAGGCGCCGCCGGTCACCGATCCGGCCCAGCAGCCGGCGCCGACCGAAACCACGCCGGCGCCTGCGCCGAGCGAACCGGCGCCCGCCGAGCCGGTGCAGCCGGCGCCGGCCCCCGCGCCGAAGCCGAAACCGAAGCCGAGGCCTGCGCCGGTCGCCGAACCCGCGCCGGCGCCCGCGCCGCAACCGCAGGTCTGCTATGACTGCGGCACGATCAGCAACATCGCCGAAGTCCGCCAGAAGGGCGAAGGCTCCGGCGCCGGCGCGGTCGCCGGCGGCGTCGCCGGCGGCGTGATCGGCCACCAGTTCGGCAAGGGCAAGGGCAAGGATGCGGCGACCGTGCTCGGCGCGATCGCCGGCGCGGTCGGCGGCCACATGGCCGAGCAGCAGATCCGTGCCACCACGACCTACGACGTCACGGTCACCATGGAGACCGGCAACGCCCGTGTCATCAACGTTCCGGCGCTCAACGGCCTGACGGTCGGCGAGCAGGTGCGCATCGACGGCAACGCCATCCTGCCGCGCTGAGCCGGCAGCAGGATTTTCATCGCCCGCGGCGGCCGCAAGGCCCCGCGGGTTTTTCCTTTCCGCTACCCTAGCGCCCCTTTTTTCGGCAAGCGCGGTGGGTCATGGCTGAAACGCTCAAGGTACTGGTGATCGGCAGCGGCGGGCGCGAGCACGCGCTGGCCTGGAAGCTCGCGCAGTCGCCGCGCGTCGCCGAGGTGATCGTCGCGCCCGGCAATGCCGGTACCGCCCGCGAAGCCAAGTGCCGCAACGCGGCGGTGTCGGTCGAGGACGTCGCCGGCCTGCTGGCGCTGGCGCAGCGCGAAGGGATCGGCTTCACCGTGGTCGGCCCCGAGGCGCCGCTGGCGCTCGGCGTGGTCGACGCGTTCCAGGCCGCCGGCCTGCGTATCTTCGGGCCGACCCGTGCCGCCGCGCAGCTCGAAGCCTCGAAGGCCTTCACCAAGGATTTCCTCGAGCGGCATCGCATTCCGACCGCGCAGTACCGCGTGTTCACCGAGATCGAGCCGGCGCTGGCCTACGTTGCCGCGCGCGGCGCGCCGATCGTCGTCAAGGCCGACGGTCTGGCGGCCGGCAAGGGCGTCGTCGTCGCGACCACGATCGAGGAGGCGCAGGCCGCGGTGCGCGACATGCTGGGCGGCGCCATGCTCGGTCAGGCCGGTGCGCGTGTCGTGATCGAGGACTTCCTCGATGGCGAGGAGGCGAGCTTCATCGTCGTCGCCAGCGGCCAGCAGTATGTGGTGATGGCGACTTCGCAGGACCACAAGCGCATCGGCGACGGCGACACCGGCCCGAACACCGGCGGCATGGGCGCCTACTCGCCGGCGCCGGTGGTGACGGCCGACGTGCATGCGCGCGCCTGCCGCGAGGTCATCGAGCCGACCCTGCGCGGCATGGCGGACGAGGGCGCGCCGTTCACCGGCTTTCTCTACGCCGGCCTGATGATCAACGGCCGCGGCGAGCCGCGCGTGCTCGAATTCAACGTGCGCATGGGCGATCCGGAGACCCAGCCGATCCTGTTCCGGCTCGACTCGGATCTGCTCGATCTGCTCGAAGCCGCGGTCGACGGTCGCCTCGACGCCGTGCGGCCGGTCTGGAATCCGCAGCCGGCGCTCGGTGTGGTGATGGCCGCGGCCGGCTACCCGGGCCCGATCCGCAAGGGCGACGTCATTTCCGGCCTCGATGCCGACCTCGGCGCCGCCAAGGTCTTCCACGCCGGCACCACGCTGCGCGACGACGGCGCGGTGCAGACCGCCGGCGGGCGCGTGCTGTGCGTGGTGGCGCGTGCCGCGACGGTGCGCGAGGCGCAGAAGGCCGCCTACGCGGCGGTCGACCGGATCGGCTGGGCCGGCGCGCAGTTCCGTCGCGACATCGGCTATCGGGCGATCGCCCGCGAAGGCTGAGGCGCGCGCCCGCCGCCGTCCGGCGGCGGGCGCTGGCGTGCGCCGCTCAGGGCGGCGAGGTATCGAAATCGCGCGTCGCGCACGGCCGGCCGGCGCAGGTATCGACGACCGCGCCGTCGGATTTCAGGAATTCCGATTTCTGCAGGCGCGCCGCCACGGTCGAGCGCGGGAAGCTGTGCGGGTCGGCGCCGTAGCCGAGATCGGGGCGCGGCGGCCGGTTGTCGATCGGCGGCGGGGCGACGCCGTTCTCGGCGGGCGAGCCGTCGGCGTGCACGGTCGGGCCACTGTCCCAGACGATGATCGCCGAGCCGCCGTTGCGCCCGGCGCCGAGACAATCGAGGCCGTAGTACGGCGCGTCGTCCGGATGGCGGCGGCCGAAGCTGAGCGTGGGGGCGGCCGCCATCTCGGCCGTCACCGCCGGGTTGGCGCCGGCCTGCACCTTGTCGCCGCTTTGCGGGTCGGGCCCGCCGACCACGGCCGGACAGTGGATGCGTGCACCGATCGTGCGGGCCTCGACTTCGGCCGTCCACATGCTGACCTGATGATCACCGAAGGCGACGTGCAGCAGCACGCGCTTGGCGGGCGCGCCCGGCAGCGGATCGTCGGCGCGCAGGTGTTGCGCATAACCGTTGGCCTCGGCGCGATCCCACAGCATCTGGATCAGCGACAGCACCGTCGCCTGGTCGAGTGAGTGCTGGTACGCGGCGTAGAGGAATGCGGCGTAGGTGTCGAAATCGACGCTGCGGCGCAGCAGGGTCGAGTAGTTCATGCCCGGCACGCCGAGCACGCCGGCGCGGATGTCCGGCGACAGTGCGACCAGCGCGCCGCCCATGATGCCGCCCTGCGAATTGCCGTCGTAGAACAGCTCGGCGCGATCCAGCACGCAGGTCTGGCCGACGCGGAACGCCGGATCCGCGCAGAAGCCGTCGGCGCCGAGCATCGCGCGGCCGAGGAACATGAAGTTCAGGAAGCCCTGCTGCGCGCGGTCGGCGAGCGTCGGGAAGTTCGACATGTCGAGCAGGATCGTCGCGACGTTGACGATGTCGCCGGACGACATGCCGATCCAGTCGACCGCGCAGAACGCCATGTCGTGCTCCTGCGCCATGTCGCGGACATTGCCGGCGCCGACTTCGTCGTGGCTGCCCAGCAGGCCATGCCCGTAGAGCGAGATGCGGGCCGGCACGGCGCGCGTCGCGCTGGCGGCGCTGTCGGCGTCGCCGAACGCCGCGCGCGGCAGCATGCAGGTGTACGGCACGCGCATCGTCGGCGCGCTGCTGTTCTGCTCCGGCAGGCCGTCGTCGCCGTAGCGCAGGCGCGAGCCGGGCGCGCCGTTCGGCAGGCTCAGGTACGAGGGCACCGTCAGCGTGCCGCTGATCTCGCGGGCGATGTCGGGGTCTTCATCGGCGCTGTGTTCGGTCACGCTGTCGACGGTAAAGCCCGGCGCGGCGCCACCGAGATTCGCCAGCGCCTCGTCGCGCATATGCAGGGCGCGTTCGCTGAGATTGCGCCGGCTGGCGATGGTGAAATCCCAGGCGAGATAAAGCGAGTCGCGGGCGATGCCGGCTCTGGCGAGGGTCGCGAACAGCGCCTCCATGTGCGGCCGGCGCGCATTGATCGTGGCGTTGTCGCTGCGGTGGTTGTCGCGGTAGATGCGGAACGCCGGCGAGGCTTCGATCGTGGCGCCGTCGGCATCCTTGAGCCGGCGCAGGGCGACGATGTAGCGGCGGCCTTCGCGGAAATTGACGGCCGGCCGGATCATCAGGGCCGGGCCGGGATCGCCGAGTCCGGTGTCCGGCAGCGGCAGTGCCGCGCAGATCTCGCCGAGCGTCTGCGCCAGGCCGGCCAGCGGCTCGATGCCGACCAGTTCGGCGAGCGCGGCCAGCGGCTTGCCGCTGTCGCAGGCGGTGAACTTCGTCAGGTTCGCGTCGAGCTCGGACCAGACCGGCTGCCGTTCGAGCGTATCGGCGTCGATCACGACGACCGGCTGCTCGGCGCGGCGGGCGTCGGCGAGGTCGGTGATCGGCACGGCGCCGGTGCGGGCGAGATCCAGGCCGGGGACACGGGCCAGGATCAGCTGCCCGGGCGAAAAGCCGTCGTTGCGGTTCCACTCGGCGGGATCGATCGGTTTGCCGAGTACGTTCTTCGGCATCGACAGGGTGGTCAGCGCGACCCGTCGCCCGGTGTCGGTGCGGTCATCGGCGACCGTGTAATAGTCGTTCGGCCACGGATACAGGCAGTAGTGCGGGTCGGTCGGATCGCAGCGGCCCGCATCCAGCGCAGCGAGGCCGAGTTCTCCGTCGATCGAATCCTGCTCGGGCGGGATCGCCGGCGCCGGTGATCCGCCGGCGACCTCGGATCGCCCGCAGCCACTGCAGGCCAGCGACAACAGCAACAGCCCGATCGCACCGCGGCGCGATGTCGTCTTCATCATCGTCTTCTCCCCCATCGACCGCCTGTGGCGGTTCTCGTTCACGGCGTCGCCGTCAGGCGGCGCACCCGTGCCGCATGCCGCCTGGAGGCGGCCATGCGCACCGGCCTAGTGTGGCCCCAGCGGCGCGGCCGCGTCACCGGCGGCGATCGAACGCAGAGAAATTCGTTCAATCGCCTTGACGCAGCGGGACTCGGCGACGAGAATACGCGGCCCTTTCCGGGCACAAGCCGGAACGGAGCATGGCGGAGGGATACTCAAGCGGCCAACGAGGGCAGACTGTAAATCTGCTGGCTTACGCCTACGGTGGTTCGAATCCACCTCCCTCCACCAATATTCGATTCGCGGGTGAGGCGGGTGTAGCTCAATGGTAGAGCAGAAGCCTTCCAAGCTTCCTATGAGGGTTCGATTCCCTTCACCCGCTCCAGTCGGTAGTTTTTTGCCCACGTAGCTCAGTCGGTAGAGCACACCCTTGGTAAGGGTGAGGTCGATGGTTCGATTCCATTCGTGGGCACCAGATTCGGAAGTCGGCGGTTCGGAGTCCCGAGCCGCCGGATTCCAGCGAATGTCCTGCGCAGCGGGGACGAGCGCGGCGGTTTCCGCCGGCTCGACGCCTTCTGCGGAGACCGGTTACCGGGTCCTTCGCTGACGCGGAGCATCCAAAACGGTTGCGGCGGCGCTCCAGGAGCGTTGCCCGCGGCCTTTTTCGTTTTTTGAATGGCGCCCGATCGGCGCCCTGTTCCGGCGATAGAGAAGAACGGAGACTGCGCGATGGCAAAGGGTAAGTTTGAACGCACGAAGCCGCACGTGAACGTGGGCACGATTGGCCACGTTGACCACGGCAAGACGACGACGACGGCGGCGCT
>NZ_AUFV01000024.1 GCF_000426685.1 Solimonas flava DSM 18980
AGCGCCGCCGTCGTCGTCGTCTTGCCGTGGTCAACGTGGCCAATCGTGCCCACGTTCACGTGCGGCTTCGTGCGTTCAAACTTACCCTTTGCCATGATCGCTTCCTCTACAAAATGCCTGATCAAGCGCCCGGTGGCGCCGCGATGATTACTTCTTGGTCAGAGCGGCGATGACATTCGCCGGCGCTTCCTGGTACTTCTTGAATTCCATGGTGTACGTCGCGCGTCCCTGGCTCTGCGAGCGCAGCGACGTCGAGTAACCGAACATCTCCGACAGCGGCACTTCGGCGCGGATGACCTTGGCGCCGTAGTTGTCTTCCATGCCGAGAATCATGCCGCGACGACGGTTGAGGTCGCCCATGACGTCGCCCATGTAGTCTTCCGGCGTCTCGACCTCGACCGCCATGATCGGCTCGAGGATCACCGGATTGGCCTTCTGGCAGCCATCCTTGAACGCCATCGACGCCGCGACGCGGAACGCGATTTCGCTGGAGTCGACGTCGTGGTACGAACCATCGAACAGCGTGATCTTGATGTCGACGACCGGGTAACCGGCCATGACACCGCTCTTGATCGCGTCCTTCAGGCCCTTGTCGACACCCGGGATGAATTCCTTCGGAATGACGCCGCCGACGATCGCGTTGACGAACTCGTAGCCCTTGCCCGGCTCCTGCGGCTCGATACGGAGCCACACGTGGCCGTACTGGCCCTTGCCGCCGGACTGCTTGGCGTACTTGCCTTCCTGCTCGACGCTCTTGCGGATCGTTTCGCGATAGGCCACCTGCGGCGCGCCGACGTTCGCCTCGACCTTGAACTCGCGCTTCATGCGGTCGACGAGAATTTCGAGATGGAGCTCGCCCATGCCCGAGATGATCGTCTGGCCGGTCTCCTCGTCGGTCTTGACGCGGAACGACGGGTCTTCCTGCGCGAGCTTGTTCAGCGCGATGCCCATCTTTTCCTGGTCAGCCTTGGTCTTCGGCTCGACGGCCTGGCTGATGACCGGCTCCGGGAACTCCATGCGCTCGAGGATGACCGGCTTGTCCTGCGCCGCCAGCGTCGTACCGGTGTAGACCTCCTTCAGGCCAACGCACGCGGCGATGTCGCCGGCGCGCACTTCATCGATTTCCTGACGCTCATTGGCGTGCATCTGCACCAGACGGCCGATGCGTTCGGTCTTGCCGCTGCGCGAGTTGTAGACGCTGTCGCCCTTCTTCAGCACGCCCGAGTAGACGCGGATGAAGGTCAGCTGGCCGACGAACGGATCGGTCATGATCTTGAAGCCGAGCGCCGAAAACGGCTCGTTGTCGTCGGCATGACGCTCGACCGGCTCGCCGCTCTCGGCGTCCTCGCCCTTGATGGCCGGTACTTCGGTCGGCGACGGCAGATACTCGATGACGGCATCGAGCATGGCCTGCACGCCCTTGTTCTTGAAGGCCGAGCCGCACAGCATCGGCACGATCTCAAGCGCGATCGTGCGCTGGCGCAGCGCGCGCTTGATCTCTTCCTCGGAGAGGTCGCCCTCTTCGAGGTACTTGTTCATCAGCTCTTCCGAGGCCTCGGCCGCGGACTCGACCATCTTCTCGCGCCACTCCTTGGCGGTCGCGACGAGGTCGGCCGGAATCTCGGCGTATTCGAACTTCATTCCCTGGGACGCTTCATCCCAGACAACCGCCTTCATCTTGACGAGATCGACGACGCCCTGGAACTTGTCCTCGGCACCGATCGGAATGACGATCGGCACCGGGTTGGCCCGGAGCTTCTCCTTCATCTGCTTGTAGACCTTGAAGAAGTCGGCGCCGGTGCGGTCCATCTTGTTGACGAACGCAAGGCGCGGAACGCCGTACTTCGTGGCCTGGCGCCACACGGTCTCGGACTGCGGCTGCACGCCGCCGACGGCGCAATACAGCATGCACGCACCGTCGAGCACGCGCATCGAACGCTCGACTTCGATCGTGAAGTCAACGTGTCCGGGGGTGTCGATGATGTTGATGCGGTGCTGCTCGAACTGGTTGCCCATGCCACGCCAGAACGTGGTGGTCGCCGCCGAGGTGATGGTGATGCCGCGTTCCTGCTCCTGCTCCATCCAGTCCATCGTGGCAGCGCCATCGTGGACCTCGCCGAGCTTGTGGTTGACGCCCGTGTAGAACAGGACGCGCTCGGTCGTGGTGGTCTTGCCGGCGTCGATATGCGCCGAAATGCCGATGTTGCGGTAACGCTCGATGGGCGTCGTGCGGGCCATGTCAGGAACTCGTTTCTAAGCGGGCTCCCGAATATGAGGTCGGAAGCCCGCTATGCAATGGAAAAGGGCTTACCAGCGGAAGTGCGCAAAGGCCTTGTTGGCCTCCGCCATCTTGTGCGTGTCTTCGCGCTTCTTGACCGCGGCGCCACGGTGCTCGGCGGCGTCGATCAGCTCACCGGCGAGACGGTTCTCCATGCCCTGCTCGCCGCGCGCCGAAGCGGCGGCGATGACCCAGCGCATCGCCAGCGTGGTGCGGCGGCTGGCGCGAACTTCGACCGGAACCTGATAGGTCGCACCGCCGACGCGCCGGCTCTTGACCTCGACCGTCGGCGCAACGTTGTCGAACGCCTGCTGCAGGAACTCGACCGGCGCTTCGACCTTCTTCTTGGTGGCGATCTGATCGAGCGCCCCGTAGACGATCTTCTCGGCGACGGCCTTCTTGCCGTCCTCCATCACCATGTTGACGAACTTGGAGACCAGTTCGCTCTTGAACTTGGGATCGGGAAGAACCTTGCGGATCTCGGGCTTGCGACGACGGGACATGACTTAAATCCTGGTATGGGCTTCAGGCTCGAAAAATTCGAGCCTTACTCGGGCCGACGGGCGGCCCGGCTTTACTTCTTCTTGCCGCCGGCCGCGGGGGCGCCGCCAGCCTTCGGACGCTTGGCGCCGTACTTCGAACGGCTCTGGCGACGCTTGTCGATGCCGGCGCAGTCGAGCGCACCGCGAACGGTGTGGTAGCGGACGCCGGGAAGATCTTTGACACGGCCGCCGCGGATCATGACGACCGAGTGCTCCTGCAGATTGTGGCCTTCGCCACCGATGTAGGAGATGACTTCGAAGCCGTTGGTCAGGCGCACCTTGCAAACCTTGCGCAGGGCCGAGTTCGGCTTCTTCGGCGTCGTCGTGTAGACGCGGGTGCAGACGCCGCGCTTCTGCGGCGAACCGGTGAGCGCAGGCACTTTGCTCTTGGTCGCTTCGACAGAGCGGCCCTTGCGCACTAACTGGTTGACTGTTGGCACGTTGGAACTTCCCGGCTTGACAAAGAAAGGACGCACCGCCACACAGGCGGCCGTCGGGAAAGGGCGCGCATCATAAAGGGGGTCGGCTGCAGAGTCAATGACATTCTCGTGTCAAGCCTCGCGCCGGCGGCGGACTGCGCCCGAAAGCGTCCGCCGGCCTGCCGGCCCCGCATCTCGCGGGGCCGGCAGACTCAACTGCCTGCAACGGCATTTACTCGTCGCTGCCGCCTTCGTCGGCCGCTTCCTCATGGTCCGCGTCGTCGCCGGCGGTCGTCGCGCGGGACACCACGCGATCGGCGCTGGTGGCGTCGAAGCTGCCCGTCGAGGTCAGGGCTGCCGCCTGCAGGTCGGCCAGCAGGCTGCCACCACGCGCCCGACGACGCTGCTCGTGGTAGGCGAGGCCCGTGCCGGCCGGGATCAGGCGACCGACGATGACGTTCTCCTTCAGGCCGCGCAGCTCGTCGCGCGAGCCGCGCACCGAAGCTTCGGTGAGCACGCGCGTCGTTTCCTGGAACGAAGCCGCCGAGATGAACGACTCGGTCGACAGCGAGGCCTTGGTGATGCCGAGCAGCTGGCGCTCGAACTTCGCGGCACGCTCGCCCTTGCCCGTCAGACGCTTGTTCTCGGCGAGGACCTGGAAGATCTCGACCTGCTCGCCCTGCAGGAACTTCGAATCGCCCGGCTCGGCGATCTCGACCTTGCGCAGCATCTGACGAACGATCGTCTCGATGTGCTTGTCGTTGATCTTCACGCCCTGCAGGCGGTAGACGTCCTGGATTTCCTTGACGAGATAGTTCGCCAGCGCCGTGACGCCCTGCAGGCGCAGGATGTCGTGCGGGCTCGGCTCGCCGTCGGAGATGATTTCGCCCTGCTCGACGGTTTCACCTTCGAACACGCGGATTTCAACCCACTTCGGCACGAGGATTTCGGCCTCGGAGCCGTCGGTACGGACGATCTTGATGCGCTGCTTGCCCTTGGTGCCCGGACCGAACTTGATCGTGCCGGTGGTCTCGGCGAGCACCGCCGGCTCCTTCGGCTTGCGCGCCTCGAACAGGTCGGCGACGCGCGGCAGACCGCCGGTGATGTCGCGCGACTTCGACGCTTCCTGCGGAATGCGCGCGATCGTGCCGCCGACGCCGACTTCGTCGCCGTCCTCGACCGCGACGATCGCCTTCGGCGGCAGCGTGTAGGCGGCCGGAATGTCGGTGCCCGGGAAGGTCAGCTGCTTGCCCTTGGCGTCGACCAGGATGATCGTCGGCTTGAGGTCCTTGGCCGCCGAACCGCGCGCCTTGGCCTCGGTCACGACACGGGTCGACACGCCGGTGAGCGGATCGGTCTCGCGCGTCACGGTCAGGCCTTCGGTGAAGTCCTGCAGCTTCACGAAACCCGACAGCTCGGTGACGATCGGATGCGTGTGCGGGTCCCACTTGGCCAGACGCGTACCGCCCTTCACCTCGTCGCCGTCGCGCACCATGATGTGCGCGCCGTACGGGATCTTGTAGCGCTCACGCTCGCGCCCATTGGCGTCGATGATGCCGATTTCGCCCGAACGCGAGACGGCGACCAGCTCGCCTTCCTTGGTGACGACCGTCTTCAGGTTGTGCACGCGCACCGTACCGGCCGCGCGCGAGTCGACGCCGTCCGCCGAAGCCGCACGCGAAGCCGCGCCGCCGACGTGGAAGGTACGCATGGTCAGCTGCGTGCCCGGCTCGCCGATCGACTGCGCGGCGATGACGCCGACCGCTTCGCCGATGTTGACGAGGTGGCCGCGCGCCAGATCGCGGCCGTAGCACTTGCCGCAGACGCCGAACGGCAGTTCGCAGGTGATCGGCGAACGGACCCAGATCTCGTCGATCGAGTTCTTCTCGAGCGTATCCGCCCACTTCTCGTCGATCATCGTGCCGGCCGGGATCACGACCTCGTCGCTGCCCGGCTTGTAGGCGTCGCGCAGCGTGACGCGGCCGAGCACGCGGTCGCGCAGCGCCTCGAGCACGTCGCCGCCTTCGACGATCGGCATCATCAGCAGGCCCTGCTCGGTACCGCAGTCCTCGCCGGTGACGACCATGTCCTGCGCGACGTCGACCAGACGGCGCGTCAGGTAGCCCGAGTTCGCGGTCTTCAACGCGGTGTCGGCCAGACCCTTGCGGGCGCCGTGCGTCGAGATGAAGTACTGCAGAACGTTGAGGCCTTCGCGGAAGTTCGCGGTGATCGGCGTCTCGATGATCGAGCCGTCCGGCTTGGCCATCAGGCCGCGCATGCCGGCGAGCTGACGGATCTGCGCCTGGCTACCACGGGCGCCCGAGTCGGCCATCATGAACACCGAGTTGAACGACGGCTGCTTCACTTCCTTGCCGTCGGCGGTCTTGGCGACCTCCGAACCGATCTGCGCCATCATCGCGCGCGAGATGTCGTCGTTGGCGCGCGACCAGATGTCGATGACGCGGTTCTTGCGCTCGCCGCCGGTGGTCAGACCCTGGTTGTACTCGGTGTCGACCTCCTTCACCTTGGCCTCGGCCTGCTCCAGGATCTTGGCCTTCTCGGCCGGGATCATGATGTCGTCGAGGCAGAACGAGATGCCGGCCTTGGTCGACATGCGGAAGCCGGTGTACATCATCTGGTCGGCGAAGATCACCGTGTCCTTCGTGCCGCAGCGGCGGTACACGTAGTTGATGACGCGCGAGATCTCCTTCTTGGTCATCGTCTTGTTGATGACCGCCAGCGGCACGCCCTTCGGCAGTACTTCGGACAGCAGGGCGCGGCCGACCGTGGTGTCGACGAGATGGAACATCTCCTCGCCGCCAACCTCCGTGTAGTCATGCAGGCGGACCTTGATCTTGGCCTGCAGGTCGACGACACCGTTCTCGTAGGCGCGATGCACTTCGGCAACGTCCGAGAACACCATGCCCTCGCCCTTGGCACCGACGCGCTCGCGGCTCATCCAGTACAGACCGAGGACGACGTCCTGCGACGGCACGATGATCGGATCGCCCGAGGCCGGCGACAGGATGTTGTTGGTCGACATCATCAGCACACGCGCTTCGAGCTGCGCTTCGAGCGACAGCGGCACGTGCACGGCCATCTGGTCACCGTCGAAGTCGGCATTGAAGGCCGTGCAGACGAGCGGGTGCAGGTTGATGGCCTTGCCTTCGATCAGCAGCGGTTCGAAGGCCTGGATGCCGAGACGGTGCAGCGTCGGCGCGCGGTTCAGCAGGACCGGGTGCTCCTTGATGCACTCTTCGAGCGCGTCCCAGACCTGCGGCTCTTCGCGCTCGACCATCTTCTTCGCCGCCTTGATGGTGGTGGCGATGCCGAGGCGCTGCAGACGCGAGAACACGAACGGCTTGAACAGCTCGAGCGCCATCTTCTTCGGCAGGCCGCACTGGTGCAGCTTCAGCGTCGGGCCGACCACGATGACCGAACGGCCGGAGTAGTCGACGCGCTTGCCGAGCAGGTTCTGGCGGAAGCGGCCCTGCTTGCCCTTGATCATGTCGGCGAGCGACTTGAGCGGGCGCTTGTTGGTGCCGGTGATCGCGCGGCCGCGGCGGCCGTTGTCGATCAGCGCGTCAACCGATTCCTGCAGCATGCGCTTTTCGTTGCGCACGATGATGTCCGGCGCCGACAGCTCGAGCAGGCGCTTGAGACGGTTGTTGCGGTTGATGACGCGGCGATACAGATCGTTGAGGTCGGACGTCGCGAAGCGACCGCCGTCGAGCGGCACCAGCGGGCGCAGATCCGGCGGCAGCACCGGCAGCACCGTGAGGATCATCCACTCCGGCTTGTTGTTCGACTGGATGAAGTACTCGATCAGCTTGAGGCGCTTCGCGTACTTCTTGATCTTGGTTTCCGAGCTCGTCGTGTTCAGCTCTTCGCGGAGCTTGGCGGCCTCGGTCTGCAGGTCGATGCCGCGCAGCAGGTCGCGCACGGCTTCGGCGCCCATGCGGGCATCGAAGTCGTCACCGTACTGCTCGACCGAATTGAGGTAATCCTCCTCGGTCAGCAGCTGGCCGCGTTCCAGCGGCGTCAGGCCCGGATCGACGACGATGTGGGCTTCGAAATACAGCACGCGCTCGATCGCGCGCAGCGGCATGTCGAGCAGCAGGCCGATACGGCTCGGCAGCGACTTCAGGAACCAGATGTGGGCGACGGGCGACGCCAGGTCGATATGACCCATGCGCTCGCGACGGACCTTGGCGACCGTGACCTCGACGCCGCACTTCTCGCAGACCACGCCGCGGTGCTTGAGGCGCTTGTACTTGCCGCACAGGCACTCGTAGTCCTTGATCGGTCCGAAGATCTTCGCGCAGAACAGGCCGTCGCGTTCGGGCTTGAACGTGCGGTAGTTGATCGTCTCAGGCTTCTTGACCTCGCCGTACGACCAAGAGCGCACCGTCTCCGGCGACGCGAGGCCGATCTTGATGGCGTCGAAGTCTTCCGCTTCCTCGGGGTTGCGGATCAGGTTGAACAAATCTTTCATCATTAACTCCTGAATTCGTTCGTTCGACGCTTACTGGTTCTGTTCCAGCTCGATGTTGAGACCGATCGAGCGGATTTCCTTGACCAGCACGTTGAACGATTCCGGCATGCCCGCGACCATGCGGTGGTCGCCGTCGACGATCGACTTGTACATGCGCGTACGGCCGTTGGTGTCGTCGGACTTCACCGTCAGCATTTCCTGCAGCGTATACGCCGCGCCGTAGGCCTCGAGCGCCCAGACTTCCATCTCACCGAAGCGCTGGCCGCCGAACTGCGCCTTGCCGCCCAGCGGCTGCTGGGTGACGAGCGAGTACGGACCGGTCGAACGCGCGTGCATCTTGTCGTCGACCAGGTGGTTCAGCTTGAGGTAGTACATGTAGCCGACGGTGATCGGACGCGAGAACAGCTCGCCGGTGCGGCCGTCCGTCAGCTGCGCCTGGCCGCTGCGCGGCAGGCCGGCCAGCTCGAGCAGATCCTTGATCTCCTGTTCGGCCGCGCCGTCGAACACCGGCGTCGACACCGGCAGGCCGCCGGTGAGGTTCTTGGCCAGATTGACGACTTCCTCGTCGCTCAGCTCGTCGACTTCGACGTCGGCCTTGCCGCCGGTCTTGTTGTAGATGCGGTCGAGGAACTTGCGCAGTTCGGCGATCGACTTCTGCTGCTTGAGCATTTCGTCGATCTTCTTGCCGATGCCCTTGGCGGCCCAGCCGAGATGCACTTCGAGCAGCTGGCCGATGTTCATGCGCGAAGGCACGCCCAGCGGGTTCAGCACGATATCGACCGGCGTGCCGTCTTCCATGTGCGGCATGTCTTCGACCGGCACGATCTGCGAGATCACGCCCTTGTTGCCGTGGCGGCCGGCCATCTTGTCGCCCGGCTGGATGCGGCGCTTCACGGCCAGGTAGACCTTGACCATCTTCAGCACGCCCGGCGAGAGCTCGTCGCCCGACTGGATCTTGCGCTTCTTGTCCTCGAAGCGCTTGTCGAACTCCGAACGCATGTCGCGCAGCTGCTTGTTGGCGGCTTCGAGCTGGTTCTGCACCTCGTCTTCGGCGAGGCGGATCTCGAACCACTTCTCGCGCTCGATCGAATCCAGATACTCGGCGTCGACCTTGGCGCCCTTCTTCAGCTTGTTCGGGCCACCGTCGGCGCTCTTGCCGAGCAGGATCTTGCGCAGACGATCATAGATGTCGTCCTCGAAGATGCGCTGCTGGTCGGCGAGGTCCTTGCGGACCGCGGCCAGTTCGGCCTCTTCGATCGCCAGCGCGCGCTTGTCCTTCTTGACGCCTTCGCGGGTGAACACGCGGACGTCGATCACCGTGCCGTCCATGCCGGCCGGCACGCGCAGCGAGGTGTCCTTCACGTCGGACGCCTTCTCGCCGAAGATCGCGCGCAGCAGCTTCTCTTCCGGCGTCAGCTGGGTTTCGCCCTTCGGGGTGACCTTGCCGCAGAGCAGATCGCCGGCCTTCACTTCGGCGCCGATGTAGACGATGCCCGACTCGTCGAGCTTGCGCAGCGCGGCTTCGTTGACGTTCGGGATGTCGGCGGTGATTTCCTCCGGCCCGAGCTTGGTCTCGCGCGCGACGCAGGTCAGCTCTTCGATGTGGATCGTCGTGAAGCGGTCTTCCTCGACGACGCGTTCCGAGATCAGGATCGAGTCTTCGAAGTTGTAGCCGTTCCACGGCATGAACGCGATCAGCATGTTCTGACCGAGCGCGAGCTCGCCGAGATCGGTCGACGGACCGTCGGCGACGACGTCGCCGCGCGCGATCTTGTCGCCCGGCTTGACGATCGGCTTCTGGTTGATGCACGTGTTCTGGTTCGAACGCACGTACTTCACCAGGTTGTAGATGTCGACGCCCGCTTCACCCGGCTGCGTCTCCTCGTCGTTGACGCGGATGACGATACGCGCAGCGTCGACCTTCTCGACCACACCGCCACGCTTGGCCTGGATGGCGTTGCCGGAGTCGACGGCGACGCGGCGCTCGATGCCGGTGCCGACCAGCGGCTTGTCGGCGCGCAGCGTCGGCACCGCCTGACGCTGCATGTTCGAACCCATCAGCGCGCGGTTGGCGTCGTCGTGCTCGAGGAACGGAATCAGCGCGGCGGCAACCGACACGATCTGGCGCGGCGACACGTCCATGTACTGGACCTTGTCACCGGTCATCATCGTGAATTCGTTCTGGAAGCGCACCGAGACCAGGTCCGCCGTGAACTCGTTCTTGGCGTTCAGCTCGGAGTTCGCCTGGGCGATGACGTAACGGCCTTCCTCGATCGCCGACAGATATTCGACTTCGTCGGTGACCTTGCCGTCGACGACCTTGCGGTACGCGGTTTCGAGGAATCCGTACTCGTTGGTACGCGCATAGCAGGCCAGCGAGTTGATCAGGCCGATGTTCGGACCTTCCGGCGTTTCGATCGGGCAGACGCGGCCGTAGTGCGTGGTGTGCACGTCGCGGACTTCGAAGCCGGCGCGCTCGCGGGTCAGACCGCCCGGTCCGAGGGCGGACACGCGACGCTTGTGCGTGACCTCCGACAGCGGGTTGTTCTGGTCCATGAACTGCGACAGCTGGCTCGAACCGAAGAACTCCTTGATCGCCGCCGACACCGGCTTGGCGTTGATCAGATCCTGCGGCGTCAGGTTCTCGGCCTCGGCCAGCGCCAGGCGCTCGCGCACGGCGCGCTCGACGCGCACCAGGCCGGTACGGAACACATTCTCGGTCATTTCGCCGACCGCGCGAATGCGACGGTTGCCGAGGTGGTCGATATCGTCGGTCTGCTGTTCGCCGTTACGGATCGCGATGATCTCGCGGATCACGTCGACGATGTCCGAATGGGCCTTGCCGTACTTGGCGAACAGGTCCTTCGAGAAGTCGTCGGTGAACTTGCTGAACAGCTCGCCGTCGTAGACCACGCCCGGGCCTTCGACGGTGTCGCGGCGCAGGCGGCGGTTGAACTTCATGCGGCCGACCGCCGACAGGTCGTACTTGTCCGGCGAGAAGAACATGCCGTGGAACAGCGCCTCGGCGGCATCCTTCGTCGGCGGCTCGCCCGGGCGCATCATGCGGTAGATTTCGACCAGCGCTTCGAGCTTGGTCTTGCTCGGGTCGATGTTCAGCGTCGTCGAGATGTACGGGCCCTTGTCGACGTCGTTGATGTACAGCGTCGGCAGCTGCTTGATACCCGACTCGCGCAGCTTCGCGAGCAGGTTCTGCGTCAGCTCGGTGTTGGCGGCGGCGACGATCTCGCCGGTGCCCGGCGCGACCAGATCGCGGGCAACGGTCTTGCCCACCAGGTAGCTGTCCGGCACCGTGAGCTTCTTGAGGTTGGCCTCGGCGATCAGCTTGATGTGCCGCGCCGTGATCAGCTTGCCTTCCTCGACCAGCGTCTTGCCCTCGGCGACGATGTCGAACTGCGCCTTCTCGCCCTTCAGGCGTTCCGGGATCAGGTCGATCGTGGCGCCGTCCTTCTCGAGCGCGAAGACGTTCTGCTCGTGGAACATCGCGAGCATCTGCTCGTTGTTGTAGCCGAGCGCGCGCAGCAGGATCGTCACCGGCAGCTTGCGGCGACGATCGATACGGGCGAACAGGTTGTCCTTCGGGTCGAACTCGAAGTCCAGCCACGAGCCGCGATACGGAATAATGCGGGCGCTGTACAGCAGCTTGCCCGAGCTGTGCGTCTTGCCCTTGTCGTGGTCGAAGAACACACCCGGCGAGCGATGCAGCTGCGAAACGACGACGCGCTCGGTGCCGTTGATGATGAAGGTGCCGTGATCGGTCATCAGCGGCACTTCGCCGAGGTAGACCTCCTGCTCGCGGACGTCCTTGACACGCTTTTCCTTCGATTCGCGATCGAAGATCACCAGGCGCACCGTGACTTTCAGCGGCGCGGCGTAGGTCATGCCGCGCACGCGGCATTCCTTCTCGTCGAACGCCGGCTCGTCGAAGCGGTACTTGACGAACTCCAGCGCGGCAGCGCCGTTGTACGACGTCATCGGAAACACCGACTTGAACGAGGCTTGCAGGCCGTTATCCTTGCGCCTCGACGGCTGCGTCTCGGCTTGCAGGAAGTGGCGATAGGAGTCGATCTGCGTTGCCAGCAGATACGGGATTTCCAGCGTTTCCTTCAGCTTGCTGAAGTCCTTGCGGATACGCTTCTTCTCGGTGAACGAGTAGGCCATCGGTTACCTCTGTCGTCAGATGCGCTTGCGCGCCTCGAAAAATTCAAACATTTGGCAGCGACACGCCAAAGGTTTGAATTCTTCCTCTAGCGGCGAAAGGCCGGGGGCCCAGAAACACCTTCCTGGGGCCCCCAGCCTTCGCCACAACCACTTCGAAGTCGCCTTCGAAAGCAATGCGTCGGTCGGCTTACTTCAGCTCGACCTTGCCGCCGCCCTCTTCCAGCTTCTTCTTGATGTCTTCGGCCGTCTTCTTGTCGACGCCTTCCTTGACGGTCTGCGGCGCGCCTTCGACCAAGTCCTTGGCTTCCTTGAGGCCCAGACCGGTGATTTCGCGCACGACCTTGATGACGTTGACCTTCTTCGCGGCGTCGACGGCGGTGAGGACGACCGTGAACTCGGTCTTCTCTTCCGCGGCCGGAGCAGCGGCGGCGGCCGGGCCGGCGGCCGCAACGGCGACCGGGGCGGCGGCGGTGACGCCGAACTTGTCTTCGATCATCTTGACCAGGTCAACCAGATCCAGAACGGACAGGTTGGCAATGCCGTCAAGAATTTCTTCTTTCGTAGCCATTTTCAAAAAACTCCAAATTAAAGTGTGGAAAGCCTAAATGGGGAACTGAACGCTTATGCCGATTCGCCCTGCTTGGCATCGGCCACGGCCTTGACGGCACGTGCAGCCTTCGTCGGGACTTCCGCCAGGACGCGCGCGAGCTTGCCAACCGGCGCCTTGAGCGTGCCCGCCAGGATGGCGAGGGCCTGCTCACGGGTCGGCATCGACGCCAGACGCTCGATGTCCTTGGCCCCGTAGAGGGTGCCGCCGACCGCGATCGCCTTGACGACGAGCTTCTCGTTGTCCTTGGCAAAGTCCTTGATGACGCGACCCACCGCACCCGGATCCTCGAGCGAGAAACCGAGAACGAGCGGGCCGACCAGCGCAGTCTTCAGGCACTCGAAATCCGTGCCCTCGACGGCCCGCGAGGCCAGCGTGTTCTTGACGACGTGCAGATAGACACCGTTGGCACGGGCCTTCGCACGCAGTTCATCGAACTTGCCGGCCGTCAGGCCGCGATATTCGGCAGCAACGGCCGAGTACGCGCGCTTGGCGACTTCGTTCACTTCCGCAACCAGGGCCTTCTTGTCATCCAGCCTGAGAGCCATCAGAACTCCTAGTTGCTTCACAAAAAACGGTTCTTTCCTTGCGGTCCAAACCGACCTATCTACGACAGCGGCCTACGCCGGCCTTTAATGCCCTTCGCGCGAACGCTCCGGGCCACTGACGGTCTTCGATGCGAGGCTTGCGCCACACTTCAAAGCTCTTGCTGCATCGGCGGCCTTGCCGCACCGCCGAGCGAAATTTCAAAACAGCCCCAACAACCACGTACCGCTTGCTGCGTGCGGCCGGCCCAATGGGCCGGCCGGATCACCGGCGTCCGGCGATCACTCCGGCAGCGAGCCCACGTCGACGCGGACACCCGGGCCCATCGTCGTCGACAGCGTGACCTTCTTGATGTACACGCCCTTGCTGCTCGACGGCTTGGCCCTGCGCACATCGCGCACGACCGCGATCAGGTTGTCCTTGATCTTGTCGGTGTCGAAGTCGGCCGCGGCGATCGCGCAGTGCACGATGCCAGCCTTGTCGGTACGGAACTTGGCCATACCGGCCTTGGCGTTCTTGACCGCGCCCGCCACGTCCGGCGTGACCGTGCCGGTCTTCGGGTTCGGCATCAGGCCGCGCGGGCCGAGCAGCTGGCCCAGCGCACCGACGACGCGCATGGCGGCCGGCTCGGCAATGATGACCTGGTAGTTCAGCTCGCCGGCCTTCATCTTGGCGGCGAGGTCATCCATGCCGACCGCATCGGCACCGGCAGCCTTGGCCTCTTCGGCCTTGGCGCCCTGCGCGAACACGGCGACGCGGACCGACTTGCCGTTGCCGTGCGGCAGCACGGTCGAGCCGCGGACGTTCTGGTCCGACTTCTTGGCGTCGATGCCGAGGTTGATCGACATGTCGACCGATTCCTTGAACTTCGACGTCGCGCATTCCTTGACGAGCTTGATGGCCTCGTCGAGGCTGTAGACCTTGCCCGGAGCGATCTTGCCGGCGAGGGCCTTCTGCTTCTTGGTGATCTTCGCCATGGCTTACTTCTCCACCACTTCGATGCCCATCGAGCGGGCGGAACCGGCGATCAGACGCATGGCGGTTTCCATGCTGCCCGCGTTCAGGTCCGGCATCTTCACCTTGGCGATCTCTTCGACCTGCTGCTTGGTGATCTTGCCGACCTTCTTGGTGTGCGGCGTCGGCGAACCGGACTCGATGCCGGCGGCCTTCTTGATCAGCACCGTCGCCGGCGGCGTCTTGGTGATGAACGTGAACGAACGGTCCGAATAGACCGTGATCACGACCGGCGTCGGGATGCCCGGCTCCAGCTTCTGCGTCGCAGCATTGAACTGCTTGCAGAATTCCATGATGTTGACGCCGTTCTGACCGAGCGCCGGACCGACCGGCGGGGCCGGATTGGCCTTGCCTGCAGGAATCTGCAGCTTGATGTAGGCCGTTACCTTCTTTGCCATGACTTACTCCAAAGTGGGTGCGAACGCCTGATTAGGGCTCCCCGGTTTTTCGAAGCCCTGCGGGAGCGGCTCCGTCCTGAAACTGTGCGACTCAATGGAGTCGCTGCGCCTCGGCGCTGCCATCCTTGGCGCGACCTCGTTGCGGCGAGGGACGCCCAGCCGCGCCATCCTTGGCGCGGCGTTCGCAGTTCCGGAGTGCCATTCAAGGCACTCCGGAACGGCTCACCCCTTCTCGACCTGCGAGAACTCGAGGTCGACAGGGGTCGAACGCCCGAAGATCAGCACCGCCACACGCAGGCGGTTCTTCTCGTAGTTGACCTCTTCGACGACGCCCTGGAAGTCCGCGAACGGACCTTCCTTGACGCGCACCGATTCGCCCGGCTCGAACAGCGTCTTCGGACGCGGCTTCTCGACGGATTCGGTGACGCGGTTGAGGATGCGCTCGGCTTCCTTGTCGCTGATCGGCGCCGGCTTGTCCGGCGTACCGCCGATGAAGCCCATGACTTTCGGCGTCGACTTGACGAGGTGCCAGGTGTCCTCGTTCATGTCCATCTGCACCAGGACGTAGCCCGGGAAGAACTTGCGTTCGGTGGTGCGCTTGACGCCTTCCTTGATCTCGACGACCTCTTCGGTCGGCACCAGGATGTCGCCGAAGTGATCCTGCAGCCCGGCGCGTCCGATGCGCTCCTTGAGCGCCTTCATCACCGAGTTCTCGTACTGAGAATAGGCGTGCACCACGTACCAACGCATCGCCATCGTCAGACTCCTCGTCCGGTCAGGGTTTCGACGCCCCACAGCAGCAGCGAATCGAGCCCCCACAGCAGCAAGGCCATGACCAGCACGACCAGCGCAATCATCAGCGTCGTCTGCACGCTTTCCTGCCGGGTCGGCCAGACCACCTTGCGCAGTTCGACGCGGGCGCCGCTGACATAGCCCCAGAGGTCGCGGCCGATCGCCGTCTGGTAGCCGAGCGCGAGCGTCGCGCCCAGGCCGGCCAGCAGGATCAGGGTGCGAACGAAGGCATTGAGCTGGCCTTCGAAGTAATAGAACGCGAACATGCCGCCGAGCAGAGCCGCGGCAGCAATGATCAGAAAAACCGTGTCCTTGTGGGAGGATCCGGCTTTCTCGGTGGTTTGGGCTTCCATCGAACTCGTCTTAGGCCCGCAGTTTCAAAGGCCACGCTTGCGTGGCAGGGCGGGAGGGTTTCGAACCCCCAACCTGCGGTTTTGGAGACCGCCGCTCTACCAGTTGAGCTACCGCCCTGTATTTACCGCAGGAAAGCCAAAAAGGGGCGCGGATTTTAGGCAATCCGCGCCCGGAAGTCAAACCCGCTTACGCCAGGATCTTGGTGACAACGCCGGCGCCGACCGTGCGGCCGCCTTCGCGAATCGCGAAGCGCACGCCGTCTTCCATCGCGATCGGCGAG
>NZ_AUFV01000025.1 GCF_000426685.1 Solimonas flava DSM 18980
TCCGGCAGCCGGCAGCGCCGGCTGTCGATCTTCAGCGCCACCGACGGCGGCGCCTTGACCACCGGCGCCGGCGCCGGCGGCGGCGTCGGTACCGTGCTCTGCGCCACGATCGTGTTGGTGCGCGGCGGCGGCGTCGCGATGTTCACTTCCGGCGGCGGCACGAACGGCGGCGGCGGAATGTCCAGCGTCGGCGGCGGCGGCGGCGGCGGCACGTCCTCCGGCGGCTTCACTTCCTCGATGATCTTGGTCTCGATCGGCGCCGGCAGAATCTCGATCGCCTTGCGCGCCAGTCCCGACACCAGGGCCCAGATCAGCAGCGCGTGAAACACCACCACCCCGCCGATGCCGATCAGGCGGCGGCTCGAATTAGGCTTCTGGCCAAACTCCATGCTCATGCTGCATCAAACTCCGCGAAATTGATGACGCCGCGCTGTCGCAGCCGCGCTGCACCAGTTTGGTGAGGCCCCGAGTATACCGAGACCCGTTTAACGGAAAATCGCAAAAAACCCCTACTTTGAGACTGTCCGGAAAGACCACCCTCAGGATCCAATCAAAGACCGCCGAACCGGCTTATGGCAAGGCTAATCCCTTGAAAGAAGATGAGAAGGGAAGCCGCCGCTTCGTTCATGCAAAGCGCGTACCGACCCACGACGCCGCGCTCAAGCTGAACAACGCGAGACATCGGCAATTCGGAAATGCCATTCAGCAATTCGGAAATGCCATCAGGCCTGATGGCCCGTACCGGTCCGGACTCTACCGAGGCGATGCGGCACTTGCCACCTCAGGACCGACCACATCGAAATGGAGCGTGGTGCCGACAGAGGGACTCGAACCCCCGACCCACTGATTACAAATCAGTAGCTCTACCAACTGAGCTATGCCGGCGCGCGCCGGATTGTAGCCGGGATGCCGCCAGGCCAGACAAGCCGAGCTGTATCGCAGCACGGACTGCCACGATAATACGCACTTTCCACGTTCTGCCTGCCGCTATCTCCATGAGCGAAATCGAACTGCACCGCAAGCTGCTCGGCGATGCACCGCGCAATGCCGCCTTTCATCGCGCGCTGCAGCAGCTGATCCGGCCGGGCGTCAGCACGGTACTCGACATCGGCGCCGGCACCGGCTTTCTGTCGTTTCTCGCACGCCGCCTCGGGGCACGCCAGGCGACGTTGATCGAATACACCGACGCGCTCGAGCTGGCCGAGGACCTGGCGCGCCGCAACCGCATCGACGGGCTGAGCTTCCTGAAGGCACATTCCAGCGAGGTCCGGCGCAAGATGTCGGTTGACATCGTTGTCACCGAAACTCTCGGAAACTACGCGCTGGAAGAGAACTTTCTCGAGACGGCGATCGACGCGCGGCGCTTCCTCAAGGCCGACGGCGCCATCATCCCCGGACGCCTGCGCCAATTCGTCGCTCCGGTCCTGACCTCCCGCCTGCAGACGGAAATCGATGTCTGGCCGCAGATCGGTTATGACCTCGATCTGGAGCCGGCGCGCAGCATCTCGCTCAACAATATGTACGTGCGCAGCATCGAAGCGAGTGACCTCGGCGGCAGTGCCGAGCATGCTCAACTCTGGGATGATCTGGACGTCCGTCCGCAGCGTCCGGCACCGCCGAGTGCGCGGCGCCGGACGCTGCACTGGAAGGCGGCAGCGCTGCCTTCCTCGCGCATCGAAGGCTATGCACTGTGGTGGGAGGCGGAACTCGTCGAGGGCGTGACGATCTCCACCTCGCCGTTCTCGCCGCCGACGCACTGGCAGCAGATCTACCTGCCGCTGCTCGCTCCCTGCGTGCTCGACGCGGGCGACACGCTGGAGCTGACACTGGGCTCCGATACCCGGCCGGAAGTCGGCGTGCGGGTCTCATGGAAGACCCGTGTGCTGCGCGCCGGCAAGGTGATTCAGGAACAAGCGCTCGACAGCCTGCGCGGCCAGCTCTAGGGGTTGCGGTTCGCCACCTGGCCAGGCGCCGTGTCCCGTTCGAGTTCACTCAGATGCCGCAACGCGTACTCGCGACCGTCGCCGCACATCTCCAGGCTCGGCTGCAGGCCGCCGCAGACCGCCGGCCGACGCGGATCGCCGAACAGATCGCAGCCGAAGTCGGTCCGCAAATGCAGGCACGGCACGCCCGCCGGCTTGCCGCCCGGCATCAGCGGCAGCGGTGAGCTGATCGACGGCGCGATACAGCAAGCGCCGCAGCGCGGCCGGCACTTCATCGCGTCAATGCCTTAGGCTTGCGCCACGAAATTTCTGGCTTTGGATTCCATGACATGAACCGCATTCTCAAGGACCTCGTCAATCTGCTCAATCTCGAGACCCTCGAGGACAATCTGTTCCGCGGCGAATCGCGCGATCTCGGCGGCAAGAGCGTGTTCGGGGGGCAGGTCATCGGCCAGGCGCTGGCCGCGGCGTCGCGCACGGTCAGCGACGCGGTGCCACACTCGCTGCATGCCTACTTCCTGCGTCCGGGCGACATGAGCCGCTCGATCGTCTACGAGGTCGACCGCATCCGCGACGGGCGCAGCTTCACGGCGCGACGCGTACAGGCGATCCAGGGCGGGCAGCCGATCCTGTCGATGATGGCTTCGTTCCAGCGCCCTGAGGCCGGTCTGGAACATCAGGCGCCGATGCCGCCGGTACCGTCGCCCGATCAGCTCAAGCCGATGTCCGCGTACTACGAGCAGTGGCTCGACGAAGTGCCGGATCTGCCCGAACGCGTGCACACCGCCCTGACGCGCGAGGTCGCGATCGAATTCAAGCCGGTGAATCCGTACAACCCGCTCAAGCCCTCGCAGCTCGACCCGGCGCAGGGCATCTGGTTCCGCGCCGGCGGCAAGCTGCCGGATGACCCACTGCTGCATCGCTGCGTGCTCGCCTACGCCTCCGACTTCCATCTGCTGTCGACGGCATTGCGCCCGCACGCCAGGACCTGGCTCACCGACAGCATGGCGGTCGCCAGCATCGATCACGCGATCTGGTTCCACCGCGAGCTGCGTGTCGACGACTGGCTGCTGTACGCGATGGACTCGCCGACCGCGCAGGGCGCGCGCGGCCTGTCGCGCGGACTGATTTATGACCGCGCCGGCCGGCTGGTCGCCAGCGTCGTGCAGGAGAACCTCATGCGCGAGCTCTCGCCCGGCTGAAGCGCCAGCGCTGCATGGCGCCGCCACCCGCCGCTGCCGCCCCGCCAATGCAGACCGCGCGGCAGAGGCCTAAGCTGCCGGCATGAACAAGCGAGCCGGACATCCGCCGCCGAAGCGTGTCGCGCCAACCGACCTGCAGCGCTGGCGCGGGCTCGTCTCGTTGTGCGGCGACGCCTACGCGCAGGCGAGCGCGCGCATTCACGACTTCCATCGCGCGATTGCCCGCCGCCCGTTCGCGGCGCTCGATGCCGTTCCGGGCGTCGCGCAGGCGGCGACGCCCGTGCGCGTGCTGCATGACGGCATCACCGACGGCGTCTATCTCGGCGTGCGCCAGATCGGCGCGCTGGTCTTCGACACCGCCACCGCCGCGCTCGACGCCACAGCCCACATGCGCGGGGCCGAAGCGCCGCGCGCACGGCCGCGCTTCGACGCCATTGCCAGCGCCCTGAGCGGCGCCTTCGGCGACCACCTCGCGGTCCGGCGCAGTGCGCTCGCCCCGCGCGCGGCCTTCCATGCCGACGGCCTGCCCCTGCCGCTGACGCGCGAAGCGCTCGCGCAATCGTTCGCGGCGCCGCAGCCGCGGCTCGTCGTGTTCGTGCATGGCCTGTGCTGCAACGAAACCAGCTGGCAGCTCTATCGGGACCCGCAACGCCCGCAGACGCGCCCCTACGGCGAACGCCTGCAAGACGTCGGCTACAGCGCGCTCTATCTGCGCTACAACACCGGCGCGCATATCTCGCACAACGGCCGCCGCCTCGCGCACTTGCTGCGCCGGCTCGTCGCGCAATGGCCGGTCGCGGTCGACGAGATCGTGCTGATCGGGCACAGCATGGGAGGTCTGGTCAGCCGCGCCGCCATCGCCCACGGCTTGCGCCGCGGCGACGCCTGGACGGCGGCCGTGCGCCATGTGTTCTGCCTGGGTTCGCCGCACCGCGGCGCTCCGCTCGAAAAAGCCGTGCACGGCGCGACGCAGCTGATGCAGGCCTTCGAGCTTTCGCGGCCCTGGGCGCAGGCGCTCGATCTGCGTTCGGTCGGCATCCGCGACCTGCGCCATGGCGCGACCGCCGACGCCGACTGGCGCCAGGCCGCGCGGCGTGAATGGCGCCCGCCGCAGCCGCTGCCGCGCGCCGGACACGCGCGCTACCACTTCATCGGCAGCAGCCTCGGCCTCGATGCCCGCGACTGGCGCGGTCGCTGCTTCGGCGACGGCCTCGTGCGCCTGCCGAGCGCGCTGGCCCATGAACTCGCCGACGCCGACACTGCGGTGCTGTTCGGCCGCCATCACCTGCAGCTGCTCAACGACCCGGACGTCTACCGCCTGCTCGCCAGCACGCTCGGGCTCGGCACCGGCGCGGACGAACGCTTGACCGAGGCGTCGATCGCGTCGGCCTGAGCGCGCTCAGGCGACGGCCGACTCGACGCCGTCTTCGAAGAAGCGCGCCACGGCCTCGCGCTGCAGGCGCACATCGGTGAGCTGATTGATCGCGCCCCAGAAGGCGGCCGCATCCGGCTGCGCCTGGCAGTACCACTGGATGTGCTTGCGCGCCACGCGCACGCCGCGCCCTTCGCCGTAGAAAGCGTAGAGCGCGTCCAGATGCTCCAGCAGCCAGCGCCGGATCTCGAAACGCGACGGCGGCGGCAGGTGCTCGCCGGTCGCCAGGAAATGAGCGATCTCGCGGAAGATCCACGGTCGCCCCTGCGCCGCACGACCGATCATCAGTGCGTCGGCGCCGGTGCGGCGCAAGACCTCGCGCGCCTTCTGCGGCGCATCGATATCGCCATTGGCGATGACGGGAATCCGCAGCGTCTGCTTGACCGCCGCGATCGTCTCGTACTCCGCCTCGCCCTCGTAATGATCCTCGCGCGTGCGCCCGTGCACGGTCAGCGCCTGGATGCCGCAGTCCTCGGCGATGCGCGCGATGCGCAGCGCGTTGCGCTCGGCGCGCGAGAAACCGGTGCGGATCTTCAAGATCACCGGAACCTCGACCGCGGCCACCACCGCAGCGCAGATCCGCGCCACCAGCGCCTCATCGCGCAACAGCGCCGAGCCGGCATCGACACGGCAGACCTTCTTCGCCGGGCAGCCCATGTTGAGGTCGATGATCTGCGCCCCGTGCGCCACGTTGTAGCGCGCCGCCTCGGCCATCTGCTGCGGATCGTAGCCGGCAATCTGCACCGCGATCGGCGCGTGCTCGCCGTCGTGGTCGATACGCAGCCGCGATTTCTCGGTATGCCAGAGGCTGGCGTCGGAACTCGTCATCTCGCTGACCGCGAGCCCCGCCCCCAGCCGTCGGCAGAGCTGCCGGAACGGACGGTCGGTGACGCCGGCCATCGGCGCCAGCACCAGGGGAACGTCGACGAGATAGGGCCCGATCCGCATCCGCGTATTGTCGCGGAGCGGCGACGGCAAGTCATTCAAATGCTTTGAAGTCATGCCTCAAATCATTTTGCTGTCCGCTGTCACGGAAAATCACTATTGTGAGCGTTAACAGCCGGTCCCCCAACGTCGTCCGTCCCCCCAAACCCCCGGATGACGTCCCCCCGACGGCGGGTCGCAAGATCCGCCGTTTTTTATTGCGCGGCGCCGGGATGACATCCGGAGCGGCGCGCTCGACCGCGGCAGCCCTCGACCTCGATCAGCCGGACGCCGGCTACCGGCTTGGCGCAAAGCTTTATCGACGGCGGAACGCGAGCGCGGCCGCCCCTGCAAGCATCGTCGCCCTGCCCGCGTACCGTCGGCCGGTTCAGAAACCGTCGGCCGGCATCGTCAGGCAGGTATCGTCGAAGCGCTTCAGCAGCGCCGCCAGGCGCTCGATTTTCGGCAGTTCGTAACGAGTAAAGAAACGACAGGCGTGGCGCTTGCCCCGGTAGAACGCCTGTTCGGCGTCGCCGGCCGAAGCCAGCGCGCGCTCGGCGACGATGGCCTGCAGCAGCCACATCCAGGCGACGACCACCTGCCCCAGCATTTCCAGGTACGCCGTCGCGTTGGCCAGGAAGCGCTCGATCTCGCCGCGCTGCGCGCCGGCGGCGAGCTGGGCGGTGACGGCGGCGACCTGCGCGACGGCGGCGCGCAGCGCCTCGGCATCCTCGGCGAGCGCCGGCAGCGCCGCCGCCTCGTCGGCGGTCGCCGTGACGCGCGCGAGCAGCAGGCGGAACGCCGCACCATTGGCCATCAACACCTTGCGGCCGAGCAGGTCGAGCGCCTGGATGCCGGTCGTGCCTTCGTGGATCGGATTGAGCCGGTTGTCGCGGTAGAGCCGCTCCAGCGGATAGTCGCGCGTGTAGCCGTAGCCGCCGAGCACCTGGATCGCCAGCTTGTTCGCCTCCAGGCCGAATTCGCTCGGCCAGCTCTTGGCGATCGGCGTCAGCACCTCGAGCAACTGGTGCAACGCGTGGCGCTGCGCCTCGTCCTCGGCGATCGCCTGCTCGTCGACCAGCCGCGCGCAGTACAGGCACAGCGCCAGCGCGCCCTCGGCATAGACCTTCTGCTGCAAGAGCATGCGGCGCACGTCGGCGTGCTCGATGATCGGCACGGGCCTGCTGTCGGGATCCTTGTTGGCGACCGGCCGACCCTGCGGCCGGTGCCGCGCGTAATCGAGCGAATAGCGATAGCCGGCGCAGGCCAGTGCCGCCGCGCCCATGCCGACGCCGATACGCGCCTCGTTCATCATGTGGAACATGTAGGCGAGGCCATGGTTCGGCTCGCCGATCAGCTCGCCGACCGCCGGCTCGCTCTCGCCGAAGTTCAGTGCCGCGTTGACGGTACCGCGATAGCCCATCTTGTGATTGAGGCCGGCCACGTGCACGCCGTTGCGCGCGCCGATGCGACCTTCGCCGTCGACCCGGAACTTCGGCACGATGAACAGCGAAATGCCGCGCACGCCGGACGGCGCGCCGTCGATGCGCGCGAGCACGTGGTGAACGATGTTCTCCGACAGCTCGTGATCGGCGCCCGAGATCCACATCTTGTTGCCGACCAGGTGATACGTGCCGTCGGCCTGCGCAATCGCGCGCGTGCGGATGTCGCCGAGCGAGGAGCCGGCCTGCGGCTCGGACAGGCACATCGTGCCGAACCAGCGTCCTTCGAGCATCGGCCGCATGTAGCGCGCCTTCTGCGCGGCGCTGCCGTGCGCACGCTGCAGATTGGCGGCCGCCGCGGTCAGGAACGGATAGCCGGCGGTGCCGGCGTTGGCGGCCGTGAAATACCCCATCGCCGCCGCGGTCAGCGTGTACGGCAACTGCAGACCGCCGTCCTCGATCGGGAACGAGGCCGCGATGAAGCCGCCGTCGATGTAGGCGGCGAGCGCCTGCTTGACCTCCGGAATCAGCGCCACGCGACTGCCGTCGAAGCTCGGCTCGTTGGCGTCGAGCTTGGCGGCATGCGGCAGGAATTCTTCCTCGGCGATCTTCTGCGCCGCGTCGAGCACGGCATCGAAGCTGGCGCGGTCGTGCATCGAGAAACGCGCCGCCGCGGTCAGCTCGGTAAGGCGCAGCACTTCATGGAGCAGGAAGTCGAGGTCCCGGCGTTCGATCAGCTGCGGCACGGCCGCTCTCCTCTGATGGGTTCTTTCTGGGGCGCGGCGATGGAACCGCGGGCGGGCAGGATAGCGAGCGCCGCGCGCCAGCGTCGAGTCGCGCCGTCGTCTCGGCGACGCATCCGCTAAGCTGCGCGCCGCTTCCCATTTTCTTTGCGCCCATGCCTGTCCAGAACCTCCCGGCGCCGAGCACGCCGCTGCTGCTGCTCGAAACCCGTCTCGGCCTCGAAATCGCGGCGCTGGCCCTGGCCTATCCACGCCTGCGCCGCACGCTGCCGCGCGGCAGCGGCCAGCCGGTGCTGGTCATCCCCGGCTTCGGCATGAGCGATCGCACGATCGCACCGCTGCTCGCGGCGCTGCGGCGCCTCGGCTATGCCGCCCACGGCTGGGGCCTCGGCCGCAATCTCGGCATGCGCCGCGGCGTCAAGGAACAGCTGGCGACGCGCCTGCGCGAGCTGCACGAACAGCACACGCAGCCGGTGACGCTGGTCGGCTGGAGCCTCGGCGGCGTGTTCGCGCGCGAACTGGCCCGGCATCAGGCGCAGTACGTGCGCCGCGTTGTCACGCTCGGCAGCCCGATCAACGGCCATCCCGACGCCAACAACATGGTCACACTGTTCCGTCTCGCCAACCGCGGCCAGCCGGTCAAGACCGATCTCGACGGCTTCGCGCGACGCATCGCGCCGCCGCCGGTGCCGTGCACCGCCGTCTACACCAAGACCGACGGCATCGTCGCCTGGCGGGCCTGTCTCGAAGATCCGGCCCCGAACACCGAGAACGTCGAGGTGCGCGGCAGCCATCTCGGCCTGCCGTTCAATCCGCAGGTCCTGCGCGTCATCGTCGAACGCCTCGCGCGCGCCGACTGAACGCCGCCTCGCCGCCGTCGCCGCGGCCGGAGTGCCGTGCGGCAGTCGATTAGACACGTGTTGAATTACTGACACCGTGTCAGTAAAGTCGGCCGCAGAATCTGGGAGGAGAACCCGTGAGCCGCGCCCGAACCGCGAGCCGCAGCCATAGCCGGCAGCGCCGCGACGACGAGAAGGAATTGCGCCGCGAAGCGATCATCGATGCCGCCGAAGCAGTCTTCGCGCGCGCCGGCTTCGAGACCGCGAAGATGGAAGACGTCGCGCGCCGCGCGCGCATCTCTCGCGCACTCGTCTACCTGTACTTCAAGAACAAGGCCGAGCTGCAGCTGGCCGTCTGCCGCCGCGCGCTGAACATCCTGCGCGAGCGGCTCGCCGCCGCCGCCGCCGCGGCGCCGAGCGGCTATGCGCAGATCGGCGCGATCGGCCATGCCTACATCGCCTTCGCCGACGAGTTCCCGCTGTATTTCGCGGCGCTGTCGCGCTTCGAGGCGCACCGTCCGGAATCCGTGGCGCCGGGCTCGACCGAACGCGCCGTGCTCGAAGCCGGCGTCGCCGTGCACGAGGTGACGATCGCCGCGCTCCGGCAAGGCATGCGCGACGGCACGATCCGCCGCGTCGACAAGCCGATGCTGGTGGCGCTGACCTTGTGGGGCTTCACGCACGGCGCGATCCAGATCGCGCAGACCAAGGCCGCGTTTCTAGAAGAAGTGGGCTTGTCGGCCGACGAATTCCTCGGCCACGCGATCCGCTTCGGCACCGGCGGGCTGCAGCCTGCCGCAGCACCCGCCCGAGGCAAGCGCAAATGAGCATGGTGATCACCAGACAGGCATGGCTCGTCGCCGTGATGCTGGCGTTGGCGGCCGGTCCTGCCGCCGCCGGCGACGAGAACCTGCAGGCCTATCTCGACGAGGCACTCGCCGCCAACCCGGTGCTGGCGGCGCGCGGCGAGGACGTGCGCGCCAGCGACTACGCGCTCGACGACGCCCGCGCCCAGCAGTATCCGCAGCTCAGCTTCAACGCCCGCTACACCCAGGCGCACGGCGGACGCACGATCGACCTGCCGGTCGGCGACCTGCTGAATCCGGTCTACGACACGCTCAACCAGATGCTGGAGCAGCAGGGCCAGCCGGCGCAGTTCCCGAACATCAGCAATCAGCGCATCCGCTTCCTGCGCGAACATGAGCAGGAAACCAAGCTGTCCCTGAGCGCGCCGCTGTTCACGCCGGAACTGTGGGCCAACGTCGATGCCAAGCGCGCGCTGGCCGGCGCCAGCCGCGCCGAACGCGAGGCGTACGCGCGCAGTCTCGTGCGCGAACTCAAGCGCGCCTACTACGGCGCCGTCCAGGCCGAGGCCGCGGCCGGCATCCTCGAAGCAAGCGAGCGCCTGCTCGCCGAAGACGTGCGGGTTTCGCAGTCGCTGACCGAGGCCGGCAAGGCGACGCGCGATCGCGTGCTGCGCGCCGAAGCCGAGCGCCTCGCCGCCGTGCAACGCCTCGACGAAGCGCGCGCGCAGGCCAAGCAGGCGCGCCGGCTCGTCAATCTGCTGCGCGCGCAACCGGACGACGCACCGCTGATGCTGCCGGCGCCGGATTCCCTGCATCTGCCGCCCGCCGTCGCGCCCGCCGCGCAGCCGCGCCCCGAACTGCGCCAGCTCGACCGCACACTGAACGCCGCCGAGGCCGGCGAGCGCGCCGCCCGCGCCGCGCAGTGGCCGACGCTCGGGCTGGCCGCCGACTACGGCATCCAGGGCGAGGACTATCGCAGCGACAGCGAATCTGACTTCGATACCGTCTCGCTGGTGCTGCGCTGGAATCTCTGGGACGCCGGCAGCCGCCGCGCGCAGCGCGGCCAGGCGGCGGCACAGAGCGCCAGCCTGCGCGCCGAGCGCGAGGATCTGCTGCGCCGCCTGCGCCTGGCGCGGCTCGCCGCCGAGGACAATCTGGCGACGGCGCTGCGCGCAGTCGACAGCGGCACCGCGCGCCTCACCGCCGCCGAGGAGAGCTTCCGCATCGCCGAACGCAAGCGTGCCGCCGCGGCGCTGTCGCAGATCGAGTTCCTCGACGCCGAACGTGCCCTGCGCGAAGCCCGGCTGGGGCTGGCGATCGCGCGCTGTGGTGCTCTCGATCGCGCCGCCGAGCTGGAACTGGCGAGCGCGAGCTATCCCCTTCCCGATTCTCTCGTGGCGCCCTGACCGATGAACCACTTCCACGCCTGCATCCGTCGTGCGCCCTGGCTCCTCAGTTGCGCGCTCCTGCTCAGCGCCTGCGGTCCGGGCAAGGCCCCGGAACCGGCGGCGCCGCAGCCGCGCGCGGTGCGCGCGGCGCTGGTCGAAAGCGGTCCGGCCGAGGCGCCGATCATCGCCAGCGGCGTGCTCGCCTCGCGCGACGAGGCGCGGCTCGCGTTCAAGTCCGGCGGCGTCGTGCGTCGTATCGCGGTGCGCGCCGGCGACAGCGTGCGCAAAGGCGAGGTGCTCGCCGAAATCGAGACTACCGAAATCGGCGCCGGCGTCGCCCAGGCGCGCGCCGCCCACGACAAGGCGCGGCGCGATCTGGAGCGCGGCCGCCAGCTCTACGCCGACGACGTCATCACCCGCGAGCAGCTCGACGACCTCGGCACCGCGGAGACGGTCGCGCGCGCCCAGCTCGACGCGGCGCAGTACAACCTCGGCCACGCCCAGATCGTCGCGCCGGCCGACGGGGTTGTGCTGCGCCGCTACGTCGAACCGCGCGAAACGGTCGCCGCCGGCCAGCCGATCGTCGAGATCGGCCAGACCGGTTCCGGCCACGTGCTCAAGCTCGGCCTCGCCGACCGCGATGTGGTGCGCGTGGCGCTCGGCGACCGCGCCGACATCGAGTTCGACGCCTATCCGACGCAGCGCTTCGCGGCGCGCGTGGTCGAGATCAGCCGCGCCGCCGACCCGCGCAGCGGCACCTTCCCGATCGAGATCGAACTCGACGCCGCCTCAATTCCGGCCCAGGTGCGTCTGCCGAGCGGTCTGGTCGGTCGCGCCACGATCACGGCGCGCGGCGCCGGCGCGACGCGCAGCTACGTGCCGCTCGCGGCGCTGGTCGAAGGCGACCAGCACGCGACCACGATCTTCACCCTCGACGGCCAGGTCGCGCATCGGCGCAAGGTGGCCATCGCGTTCGTCGCCGGCGAGCAGGCCGCGCTCGAGCAGCCGCTGCCCGAAGGCACACGCCTGATCACCGACGGCGCCAGCTATCTGGTCGACGGCGAGACCGTGCGCGTCGTCGACTGAGCCGCCGCCATGCGCATTTCCGAATTCGCGGTCCGCAACGTCCCGTTCATGCTGGTCGCGTCGCTGTTGCTGACGGCGCTCGGCGTTTCGGCGTGGATGAAGATCTCGCGCACCGAAGATCCGCATTTCCCGATCTCGGCGTTCTCGATCGTCGTGCTCTATCCGGGCGCCGATCCGCAGGAAGTGGAGCGCCAGGTCGCCGAACCGATCGAGGACGCGATCCACACGCTTGACGACGTCAAGGAGATCGTCAGCACCGCCGACGACAGCCTCGGCATCGTGCGCGTCGAGTTCGAGGCCTACGTCGACACCGACAAGAAGTACGACGAGCTGACGCGCGAGCTTGATGCGCTGTCGCGCAAGCTGCCGCCCGGCGTCGCCAGCGTCGAGATCAACAAGATCAATCCCGGCGACGTCAACATCGTGCAGTACGCGCTGGTCTCGGCCGACGCCTCGTACCGCACGCTCGAGGATGCCGCCGAGGACCTCAAGGACGTGCTCGAGCGCGTACCCGGTGTCAACAAGTCGGAAACCTGGGCCTATCCGCAGCGCGAGCTGCGTGTCGAGCTCAATCTCGAACGCATGGCCGAGCTGCGCCTGCAGCCGGCCCAGGTGCTCGGCGTGATCCAGGCCGACAACACCAACGTGCCGGGCGGCGCCGTCGAAGCCGGCCCGCGCCGCTTCAACATAAAGACCAGCGGCGCCTTCCACAGCCTGCAGCAGATCCGCGATGCGGTCGTCACCGGCAACGGCGCGCATGCGATCCGCGTCGCCGACATTGCCGACGTGCGCTGGGACGCCGGCCCGTACGACTACGTCGCCCGCTTCGACGGCCGGCGCGCGGTGTTCGTGACCGCCAACCAGAAGAGCGGCCGCAACATCTTCGAGACCAAGCAGGCGATCGACGCGGCGGTCGCGGCGTACGCGAAGACGCTGCCGGCCGGCGTCACGCTCGAACTTGGCTTCGACCAGTCGCGCAACGTCAAAACCCGTCTCGACCGGCTCGGTCACGACTTCATGCTGGCGATCGTGCTGGTCGCGGTGACGCTGCTGCCGCTCGGCCTGCGCGCCGCCGGCATCGTCATGGTGTCGCTGCCGCTGTCGCTGCTGAGTGGTCTGGCGGCGCTGTACTTCGCCGGCTTTTCGCTCAACCAGCTGTCGATCGCCGGCTTCGTGATCGCACTGGGCCTGCTGGTCGACGATTCGATCGTCGTCACCGAGAACATCGCGCGCTTCCTGCGCATGGGCCATTCGCCGGACGAAGCGGCGATCCGCGCGACCCGGCAGATCGCGCTCGCCGTGCTCGGCTGCACGGCGACGCTGCTGTTCGCGTTCGTGCCGCTGCTGGCGCTGCCCGGCAACCCCGGCAAGTTCATCCGCTCGATGCCGCTCGCCGTGGTGCTCACCGTCAGCGCCTCGCTGCTCGTCTCGCTGACGGTGATCCCGTTCCTCGCCTCGCGCGTGCTGCCGCGCGACGGCGGCGAGGAAGGCAATGCCCTCCTGCACGGGCTGATGTACCTGATCCGCCGCATCTACTCGCCGTGGCTGCGCCGTGCGCTGGCGCATCCGCGACTGACGGTGCTGCTGTCGGCGCTCGCCTTCGCGCTGAGTTTCGCGCTGGTGCCGCTGATGGGCCTGTCGCTGTTCCCGAAAGCCGACACGCCGCAGTTCCTGATCACGATCACGACGCCGAACGGCAGCAGCCAGACGCGTACCGGCGAAGCGCTCAGCGCCGTCGAGGCGATCCTGCACGCGCATCCCGAGATCAGCCATACGCTGTCGAATCTCGGCCACGGCAACCCGCGCATCTACTACAACGTGTTCCCGCACGAGAACGCCGCGAACTACGCCGAAGTCTTCGTTCAGCTGCAGCGCTACAACCCGCAGACGACGCCGGCGCTGCTCGACACGCTGCGCCGCGAGTTCGACGCGCTGCCGGGCACCGAAATCGTCGTCAAGGAATTCGAGAACGGCCCGCCGATCGAAGCCCCGATCGCGCTGCGCGTCGTCGGCCCCGACCTCGACCGCCTGCGCGAGCTGGCCACCGAGGTCGAAACCCTGATGCGCGCGACGCCCGGCGTGCGCAACATCAGCAATCCGCTGCGCCGCGCGCGCGTCGATCTGCAGCTCGACGTCGATACCGCCAAAGCCGGGCTGCTCGGCGTGCCGGTGCTCGATCTCGACCGCGCCGTGCGCCTGGCCGTCGCCGGATTGTCGGCCGGCGACTTCCACGAGCCGGATGGCGACAAGTATCCGATCGTGCTGCGCGCGCCGATGCGCGAGCGGCCGACGCTGGCGACGCTCGAAGGCATACACGTCGCCAACGCCGCCGGCGTGCAGGTGCCGCTCGCCGAGCTGGCGACGCTCAAGCTCAGCGAGTCCTCGCCGCGCATCTACCGTCGCAACCGCGAACGCGCGGTGTCGATCTCCGCGTATACCGAGAACGGCTACAACACAGAGGCGCTGACGCAGCAGCTGCTCGCCGGCCTCGCCAGAATGGATCTGCCGCCGGGCTACCGCTACGAAGCCGGTGGCGAACTCGAAGGCCGCAAGGACAGCTTCGCCGGCTTCGGCACCGCGATCATCGTCGCGATCGCCGGCATCATGGCCGTGCTGGTGCTGGAGTTCGGCAGCTTCAAGAGCACGCTGATCGTCGCCGGCGTGATTCCGCTCGGCGTCACCGGCGGCATCGTCATGCTGTTCGCCTGCGGCTACACGCTGAGCTTCACGGCGATGATCGGTTTCATCGCGCTGATCGGCATCGAGATCAAGAACTCGATCCTGCTCGTCGACTTCACCAACCAGCTGCGCGAACAGGGCAAGGCGCTCGACGAAGCGATCGCCGAGGCCGGCGAGATCCGCTTCCTGCCGATCCTGCTGACCTCAGTGACGGCGATCGGCGGCATGCTGCCGCTGGCGCTGCAGGACTCGCCGCTGTATTCGCCGATGGCGCTCGTCATCATCGGCGGCCTGATCAGCTCGACGCTGATCGGCCGCCTGGTCACGCCGGTGATGTACAAGCTGCTGCCGCCGGAGCTGCGCGCGCCGGCGGCCGTCGGCGGCTAGGGCCTGTCATCAATTGATTAAATCAGCGAAGCTTGTTGCTTCTTGGCACCGCTGACCATCGATGACTCGCCGCTACGGACTACGAGACGATCAATGGGCTCGCATCGAGCCTCTGCTTCCGGGCCGTGTGGGCCATGTCGGGGTGACCGCCAAGGACAACCGGCGGTTTGTTGAAGCGGTGCTGTATCGGTATCGCGCCGGGATTCCTTGGCGCGATCTTCCCGAACGCTTTGGTGACTTCCGCGTGATCCACCTGCGGCACACGCGCTGGAGTCGATCCGGTGTCTGGCAGCGGGTGTTCGAAGCCTTGTCCGCCGATGCG
>NZ_AUFV01000026.1 GCF_000426685.1 Solimonas flava DSM 18980
CGCTCGCTGGAACAGGTGATCGAGTGGCGCGGCAAGCCAAAGGTCATCCGTTGCGACAATGGGCCCGAGTACATCAGCGGCGCCTTGTTGGCGTGGGCCGAGCGTGCCGGCATCCGCATCGAGCACATCCAACCGGGCAAGCCACAGCAGAATGCCTATGTCGAACGCTACAACCGCACCGTGCGTTACGCGTGGCTGGCTCGAACCCTGTTTGACTCGATTGAGCAGGTGCAGGACAAGGCCACTCGTTGGCTCTGGACTTACAACCATGAGCGCCCGAACATGGCGCTTGGCGGTATCACGCCTATGCAGAAACTTGCCTTGGCCGCTTAGCTCCACTTTTGGCGACCGCTAAAAGCGGGGGGATTACCACCCGCTCTGCGCGGGTGATAGAGCGGCAATCGCGGATCGAAGGTCACTACCGCATCCCGTTCTCGATATCTGGATCAACTCGTTCAAACCCGAGTTGCTGGCAAAAGAGATGTCCTCGTAGAGAGTGATCGGCAGCCTTCTATTGTTGTTGAACCGTCGATCGGGACCACCCTTCTTGTTCACGAACCTCCAGGTGTAATCCACGATCGTCGCGTCACGAGGGACAGATTCGCTCTCGATGAATCGGGTCGGTGACGCATGCACGTTCAAGTTTTCGTAGCTGACGGCACCGACGCCATGAGGTTCGAAAATGAGCACCTTGTCTGGGAAGAAATACAGCGTTTGACGACCGACGGGGATCGACGGGGTGGCCACGTTGGTTTTCACATAGGCTGGATTGGTAGTCGTTCCGATTCGAATACCTCGCCGCGAAACAAGGTGCCCGGCACCGGCATTCCGCTTCCAGTCCGTAACCATTCCCTTGGCCGATACATGCCAAGTCCCACCACATGACGCCAGCTTCTTAATGGCCGTTTGAAGCTGTTCGAGCTTGTCTTCAATCTCAGGCTCCAGCTCGTACATCAACACGGTGGTTTTTCGAAGCTGATCCCAGATAGCAACGGCCAAGGTCGCTGCCAATCCGATCGCTCCGAGAGTGATCATTACCCATCTTGGAGCGTTGAACTGGGCGGCAGTGATGCAAAGCCCGCCAGCACCCAGTAGCGCAAGAGGCCAAAACCGTATCCGCTTCCGCTTGGCATTCATCTCAGCCACCAAATCTGCCGAACTGGAATCCTCGATGCTGGTCGTCTCAGCACTCTCGATGGCGTGCATCACCACTGGATCTGGATTCCGAATGGGCTGAGTCGCATCGGGGTTAAAAGGCCATTCAACGCTCCTCGGAGGTTGACGTGGGCCCGAGTGCGGAATTGTTACTCGGTAGTAAAGGCCGCCCTGCCCCATATGTACGTACGTCCCCCGCGGAGACATTCCGATTCGAAAGCCTTTAATGCCGGTCGAGATGCCGACACCAGACTTCGAAAGATTGAACCTGAAGGGACCGACCGAAATCGACTTCCTGATGTAGACCCCCATATGCAGCCTCCCCCAGAAGCTGAGATTTGAGATTACTGAAAGATCATCGCCGGTTCGAGTCAGTCAGAGATAGAGGTTGCGGTTGATTGTGCCATCGCGAATCGAACGAGCGACAGGCCGCCGAGGCTGCGATGCGAACGGTGATGGTTGTGGCAGTATCGCGAGTCTTCAGTCATGCGACGGACTTCGGCGAGGCTGGTGAAGACGTAGCGGTCGGGCACTTCGGTACGCTGGCTTCTATTGAAGCGTTCGATGTCGCCATTCTGCGTCGGCTTGCCGGGCTGGATGTGGACCAGCGCGGCGCCATTGCGAGCAGCCTAGTCACGTATTGCATGCGACCTGCCCGCCGGCCTTTAGACCGCGAAGGATTTACTCGTCCGCTGGCGAGGCGCGATATCGCTGCGGGCTGCGGCCGGACCAGCGCTGGAAGGCGTGGATGAAGGCGGCCGGTTCGGCGTAGCCGAGGCGTTCGGCGATCGTCTCGACGCTCAGCGCCGTGTGCCGCAGCAGGTGGCGGGCTTTGCGATAGCGCGCGTCGGCGACCAGTGCGCGAAAGCTCGTGCCTTCCTCGGCGAGGCGCCGGCGCAGGCTGCGCTCGGCGAGGCCGAAGAAGCGGGCGACGCGCTCGGCGCCGGGCATGCGTTCGTCGAGCAGTTCGAGGTGCAGCAGGACCTTGGCGGCCAGCGTGTCGAGTTCCTTCTGCTGGTCGACGAGCGCCTGCTCGCAAAGGCCGCGGTACAGCGCGTGCGCGGCCGGATCATGCGAGGGAAAGCGCACCGACAGGTGTTCGTTGCGCAGCCAGAAGCGGCCCTGCGCCTCGCCCCAGCGCACCGGACAACCGAAGTGCGCCTCGTACTTCTGCGCCTCCGGCGGACGCGGATACGGCATGTCGACGCGCAGCGGCTGCAGCGCGGCGCCGATCGAAGCCTGGATGTCCATCATCAGCTTGTAGGTGCCGGCCATCTCGCCGTCGACGCGGAAACGGAACGCGCGGCGCGGCAGCGGCAGCGGCGTCAGGCACAGCGCGCTCTGCGTCGCGCCCTCTTCGAACGAGAGCGTGCTGTAGAGATAGGTCAGGCGCTGGTAGTGCACGCCGATGCGAAAGGCGTCGCGCACGTCGGCGCAGGTCAGCAGCAGCATCGCCAGCGGGCCGTAGCCGGCGAAGCCGAAGAAGCGGCCGGTCTTGAGCCCGGCGAGCGGATCACGCAAATGCTCGGCGACTTCGGCGTGGATGCGCAGTTCGAGCGATCGGTCGATGCGCGCGGCGGGATCGAGCCGATCCAGATCGAGGCCGTAGCGGGCCAGCACCGGCGCGGGATCTTCGCCGAGCGCGCGCAGGCCCTGCATCGTGTACATCAGCCCGAGTATCGAGCGGCTCGTCATCGGTTCTTTCGTCTCTCCTCGCCGGCCATTGTGGCCGAAAAGATCAATCGGAGGGCGAAGCCAGCATGGCCGCCGCTGTCGTTGCGCCCGTAGATTGCCGGCAACGCGCAAAAACGCGCGATACGCATCGAACGCAGCGAGGAGAACGAGCAATGACCGCAATGGAACCCAAACCCGGCCGCACCACCGAAACCGAGGTCGCCATCGTCGGCGCCGGCTTCGGCGGTCTGTGCATGGCCATCAAGCTGATCGAAGCCGGGCGCAAGGATTTCGTGATCCTCGAAAAGGGCGCGGACGTCGGCGGGACCTGGCGCGACAACAGCTATCCGGGCGCGGCCTGCGACGTGCAGTCGCATCTGTATTCGTACTCGTTCGCGCCGAAGGCCGACTGGACGCAGCGCTACGCCGGCTGGCGCGAGATCCAGGATTACATCCTCGACGTCACCGAGCGTTACCGCCTGCGCCCGTACATCCGCTTCGGCCAGGAAGTGAGCGGCGCGCACTTCCTGCAGGATGAGGGCCGCTGGCGCATCGAGACGCGCGGCGGCGACGTGATCCTCGCCCGCCACTGGGTGCTAGCGTCCGGCCCGCTGCACGTGCCGGCGATCCCGGACCTGCCGGGGCTGTCGAGCTTCAAGGGCAAGCTGTTCCATTCCGCACAGTGGGACCACGGCTACGATCTGGCCGGCAAGGCCGTCGCCTCGATCGGCACCGGCGGCAGCGCGATCCAGTACGTGCCGGAGATCGCGCCGAAGGTGAAGCAGCTGCACGTCTTCCAGCGCACGCCGGCCTGGGTCATCCCGCGCGACACGCGCCGCTATTCGGACTTCCGCAAGAAGCTGTTCGCCGCCGTGCCGCTGCTGCGCAAGCTGCATCGCGCACGCCTGTACTGGAGCAACGAATCGCGCGTCTGGCCGATCTTCAACCCGGCGCTGGCGCGCACGCTGCAGAAGCTCGCCGAGATGTTCATCCGCTCGCAGGTCAAGGACCCGGCGCTGCAGCGCAAGCTGACGCCGGACTACACGATCGGCTGCAAGCGCGTGCTGATCTCCAACGCCTACTACCCGACCTTCAACCGCGCCAACGTCGAGCTCGTCACCGACGGCATCCGCGAGATCCGCGAGCACAGCATCGTCACCCGCGACGGCGTCGAGCGGCCGGTCGACTGCATCATTCTCGGCACCGGCTTCGTCGTCGATCCGCGCGTCTACATGCGCGGCTTCGCGCTGAGCGGACGCGACGGCCACGAACTCGCCCAGGACTGGGCGCGCGCGCCGGAAGCCTTCCTCGGCACCACCGTCACCGGCTACCCGAACATGTTCCAGCTGGTCGGCCCCGGCACGGCGCTGGGCCACAACTCGATCATCTTCATGATCGAGGCGCAGGTGCATTACATCCTCGACTGCCTCAAGCAGCTCGACGCGCAGCGCGCACTGTACGTCGACGTCAAGCCCGAGGTGCAGCGCCGCTTCAACGACGAGGTGCAGGGCGCGCTCAAGCACTCGGTGTGGTCGACCGGCTGCAAGAGCTGGTACCAGACCGCCGAGGGCATCAACTTCACGATGTGGCCGTGGTCGACCTGGCGCTTCTGGCTGCGCACGCGCAAGGTCCGGCTCGCCGACTACGAGTGGGTGCCGGCGCCGGCCGGCCAGGGCGCGGCGCGGCCGCACGCCAAGGCCGCCGCGCGCACGGGCTGAGCCCGCACCGACGCGCGCAATGCGGGCGGCAGGCCCGCTTTGATCCGCGTCAATGCCGCGGGCCAGTCGCAGCCTCAGGCTGTCGCCACGCGCAGGCGCGCCCGTTGCGGCGGGCGCGCCTGCGTCGATCCCGACGGGCATGGCACACGGAAGCGAGCGAATGCGCATGGCGCGAGGCGAGCGGCGGCGGACGGCACCGGCAGGTCCGGATAGCGGTGGTGCCTGCGGGCAAACGCTATGAAGCGCTCGGTCCTGCGCCGTGACGTCGCACCGCTGACGCTACTGTTCGCGACCCTGGTCGTCGCGACGATCGTCGTCGATGCCGTGCTGCATCGGTTTGAGCTGGCGTCGGTCGGCCGCTATCTGGGCATTCCCGGCGTCCTGCTGATCCTGCTCTCGCTCGGCTATTCGCTGCGCAAGCACCAGCTGCTGACGCGCGGCCAGCCGGGACGCTGGCTGCAGTTCCACAAGGTCGTCGCCTGGTTCGGCTCGCTGCTGGTGCTGGTGCACGCCGGCATCCATTTCCACGCCGTGCTGCCCTGGCTCGCGACCGGGGCGATGCTCGTCAACGTCGCCAGCGGCCTGACCGGCGTGTTCCTGCTGCAGCGCGCGCGGCGCCACGTCGAGCTCAAGAAGAAGCTGCTGCTCGCCGAGGGTCTGAGCGCCGGCGCCGTCGAGGCGCGTCTCGAAGCCGACGCCGCGACGCTGGAATGGCTGAAGCGCTGGCGCACGATCCACCTGCCGATCGCCGCGGCCTTCGGCACGCTCGCGCTGGGCCACATCGTCGCCGTGTTCGTCTTCTGGGGCTGGCGATGAATGCGCGCTGGCTGTGGGCGGCGGTCTCGGTCGTCCTGCTCGGCGTGCTGGCGCTCGTGCTGCTGCGTCCGGAACCGATGCTGAGCCCCGGGCCGCTGCAGGCCGCGCACGCCGATCTGACCGGCGACTGCTTCGCCTGCCATCAGCCGTTCCGCGGCAGCAGTGCCGAGCGCTGCATCGCCTGCCATCAGGTCGACCGCATCGGCCGCTACACGACCAGCGGCGCGCCGATCGCCGCCGCCGGCGCCGAACCGAAAGTGCCCTTCCACCAGCACCTGCTTGCGCAGAACTGCATGGCCTGCCATGCCGAGCACCAGGGCCGCGCGATGCAGCACCCGGAAGCGCATTTCTCGCACACCCTGCTCGAGCCCGGCATCCGCGGCGACTGCCTGGCCTGCCACCGCAAGCCGCAGGACTCGCTGCACGCGACGATCGCCGGCGATTGCCAGCAGTGCCACAGCCAGGAGCACTGGCGGCCCGCGCAGTTCGAGCACGCGCGCTTCTTCCTGCTCGAAGGCGTACATCGCACCTCATGCGCGACCTGCCACACCGGGCAGGATTTCACGCAGTACACCTGCTTCGGCTGCCACGAGCATTCGCCGGCGCGCGTCCGCGCCGAGCACGCCGAGGAAGGCATTACCGATATCGACAACTGCGCCGAATGCCATCGCAGCGCCGAGGACGAGCACCACGGCCGCCGCGACGAATGAACCGGACCGGCGCGTCCGCCGGCCGCCGCAGGATGCAGGCCCCCGAGCTCAGCTCAGCGCCACACCGCCGCGCGCGGCGCGCGCGCGCAGAAACTCGCGTACCGCCGGATCGTCGCTGAGCGCGATCGCGCGCGCGTACGCCTCGGCCGCTTCGTCGCCGCGGCGCAGTTCGGCCAGCAGCTCGGCGGCCAGCGCCCAGTACGGCTGGTAGCCGGCTTCGCCGAGTGCGGCGAGCGGCTGCAGGTAATCCCAGCCGGCCGCCGCGCCATGCAGACGGGCGATCGCCGCGGCATGGCCGACCCGCGCGCCGGCGCTCGGCGCGATGCGCACGAGGCCTTCGTACAGCAGCGCGATGCTCGCCCAGTCGGTACGGCCGTCGCGCAGGCGGCGCGCGTGCACCGACTGGATCGCCGCTTCGAGCTGGAAGGTGCCGAGGCGCCCGGCGCGCGACGCGCGATCGAGCCAGCGCTCGGCTTCGCCGATCATCGGCTGCGACCAGCGCGCGCAGTCCTGCTCGGACAGCGGCACGTAGGCGCCACGCGCATCGCGACGCGCCGCCTGCCGCGCCTGGCCGTGCAGCATCAGGGCCAGCAGGCCCATCGCCTCGGGCTCGTCCGGCATCAGCTCGACCAGCAGCCGACCAAGCTGCACCGCCTCCTGCGCGAGCCGGCCGCCGCCGGACAGAGCGTCGGCCTCCCAGCCGTGACCGTAGGCCGCATAAACCGCCTCCAGCACCGCGCGCAGGCGCGCCGGCCACTCGGCCGGACGCGGGATTTCGAACGGAATGCCGGCGTCGCGAATCTTCTGCTTGGCGCGGCTCAGACGCTGGCCGACCGTCGCCGGCCGGGCGAGATAGGCCGGCGCGATGCGCGCCGCGTCGAGGCCGAGCACGACCTGCAGCATCAACGCCGGCCGCACCGCCGGATCAAGCGCCGGATAGGCGCAGACGAACAGCAGCTTCAGGCGCTCGTCGGGGAACTCGTCCGGCATCTCGGCGGCTTCGACCGCCTCGCCGTCGGCGCCGAGGATCGGCTCGGCGAGGCGCCGCACCCGGCGCTGGCGCGCGGCGTCGATCAGCCGGCGCCGCGCCGCCGTCAGCAGCCAGGCCTCCGGTTGCCGCGGCACCCCCGTCTCGGGCCAGGCCTCCAGCGCGGCGCGCACCGCATCGGCGAGCGCGTCCTCGGCGCCGGCGACGTCCTGCGCGCCGGCGGCGAGAAACGCCAGCAGGCGCAGGCGTGAACGCCGTACGACGTCGGCGAGCGCCGCGGCGGCCGCAACCTGCTCCACCATCGCCGGACTTCAGTCGCCGGGCAGCGTCGGCCGCACTTCGACGACCTGGCCGGGCCGCTGCGGAAAGCGCCCCGCCCATTCGAGCGCGACATCGAGATTCGGCACCTCGATCAGGAACAGGCCGCCGAGCTGCTCCTTGGTGTCCGGATACGGGCCATCCTGGATCACGCGGCGCCCGTCGCGCAGCAGCAGGCGGGTCGCGGTGGCCGGCGGCTGCAGCCCGGCGCCGCCGACGAACACGCCGGCCTCGTGCAGCGCGCGCAGATAGCGGCCGACCCCATCCCAAAGCTCGGCCTGCTGCGCGGGGTCGGTACGGGCCTCGAAATCTTCCGGGCTTTCGTGAATCAGGATCGAATATCGCATCGGCAATCGCCTCCATCGGCGCTGTGAAAAGGGGCCAGGCCGCTGCCCGCCCGTACCATGACGGCCCGGCGCCAGCGATTTCGACACGATCTTTCGGACGTCGGCAGGCCCATCCACCCGGGACGCCCATTGATCCGCCCGGACACAACGGCGACCATTGCAGGCCCGGCATTCGGAAACGACTCCCCCATGCAGCTTACCGTCAACGGCGAGCCCCGCACGCTCGCCGACGCGCTGAAGATCGACGAACTGCTCGCCGCACTGCAGCTCGGCGGCAAGCGCGTCGCCGTCGAGGTCAACGGCAGCATCGTGCCGCGCTCGCAGCACGCCGGGACGGCGCTGCGCGACGGCGATGAAGTGCTGATCGTGCAGGCGATCGGCGGCGGCTGATGCGGGCCCGCGTTCATGCGCTGGCCAGACAGCCTGACTAGACTGCGCGCAGCGCCCCTGCGCTTGCCTTCGCCACGGCATCGCCCACCAGGAAACCGACCATGGCCAAACCGCTGAAAATCGTCCTGCTCGTGCTCGGCAGCTTCGTGCTGCTGGTGGTCGCGGCGCTGCTCGCCGTCGCCCTGCTGTTCGACCCCAACGACTACCGCGACCAGATCCAGGCCGCGGTCAAGGAAGAGACCGGCCGCGACCTCGCGCTCGGCGACATCCAGCTGAAAGTCTTCCCCTGGCTGCGCGTGTCGCTCGCCGATGCCCGGCTCGGCAACGCCCCCGGCTTCGGCGACGTGCCGTTCGCCGAAGTGCGCAAGGCCAGCGTCGGCGTCAAGCTGATGCCGCTGCTGTTCGACAAGCAGGTACAGGTCAGCACCGTCACGCTCGACGGTCTGCACGTCAATCTGGCGAAGAACGCCGAAGGCCTCAGCAACTGGGACGATCTGCTCCAGCACGCCCGGCAGCAGGAAGAGGAGAAAACGCCGAAGGTGAAGGCCGAGGCGCAGTTCTCGCTCGACAGCCTCGACATCGACGGCGTGACGGTCGACGACGCCGCCGTCGTCTACGACGACGCGCAAGCCGGCAAGCACTACGAGCTGCAGAAGCTCAAGCTCAAGACCGGCACGCTGCGGCCGAGCGATCCGTTCGACCTCGACCTGGCGGCGACGGTGATGTCGAAGACGCCGGCCGCGCAGGCCGACGTGTCGCTGTCCGGCACCATCAAGCCCGACCTCAAGGCCAACAAGCTCGACACCGACGGCCTCAAGCTCGGCATCCAGGGCAAGGCGCTCGACTACGACATCGACACCACGATCAAGACACGCCTCGTCGCCGACCTCGCCGCGCAGGTCTTCAATCTCGATGCCCTGGACGTGGAGGCCAAGCTCGGCGGCAAGTCGATCCCGAACGGCAGCCAGACCATTCGCCTCGCCGGCGACCTCGCCTACAACCTCAAGGAGGGCGCGCTGCGCTTCGCCAACGGCAAGCTGCAGGCCGCCGATCTGACGCTGACAACCGACATCAGCGGTCGCGGACTGAACGGCGAGCACCCGCAGCTGTCCGGCCCGCTGACGATCGCGCCGTTCAGCCCCCGCAAGCTGCTCGAAAGCTTCGGCACCAAGCTCGACACCGCCGACCCGAAGGCGCTGGCGCAGGCCAGCCTCCAAGCGCAGTACAGCGGCACGCTGAGCAGCGCCCGCCTGCAGAACCTCGTCGTCGCGCTCGACCAGACCAGGATCACGGGCGACTTCGGCATCGAGGACTTCAAGACGCTGGCGCTGGCCTTCGCACTGCAGGTCGACAGCATCGACGCCGACCGCTACCTGCCGCCGAAGAGCAAGGACAAGGAAAAGGTCGCGACGCCGGACGGCGAGAAGAAGGATCTCAACGCCGTGCAGCTGCCGGCCGAGATGCTGCAGAAGCTCAACGCCGACGGCACGATCGACATCGGCAAGCTCGTCGTCGACAAGCTCAAGCTCAGCGACATCCGCATCAAGCTGTCCGGCCAGGGCGCGCAGACGGTGAAGCAGCAGGACCTCAGCGCCCGGCTCTACGGCGGCAGCGTCAAGCTCACGCACCGCTACACGCCGGGGGCGACGCCGGGCTACGCGCTGAAGACGCTGCTGTCCTCGTTCCAGGCCGGCCCGTTCCTGCAGGACTTCACCGGCAAGGACTACGTCAGCGGCGTCGCCGACTTCAGCGCCGACGTCAGCGGCCGCGGCAAGACCGTCGGCGAGCTGCGCCGCACGCTCGACGGCAAGCTCGCCGCACAGGCGAAGAACGGTGCCGTCAAGGGTTTTAATCTCGGCCAGATCATCCGCAAGGGCGAGGCGATGCTGGCCGGCAATCTCAACTACAGCGAAACCAGCACGCCCGAAACCGACTTCACGACGATCTCCGTCAGCGGCACGCTCAACAACGGCGTGCTGCACAGCGACGACCTGAGCGCCGCGAGCCCGCTGTTCCGCGTCGGCGGCGCCGGCGACATCAACCTCGTCGACGAGACGATCAACTACACGGCCAAGCCGACGGTCGTCGAGACCAGCAAGGGCCAGGGCGGCAAGGAGCTCGCACAGCTCAGCGGCGTGACGATCCCGATCCGCCTCAGCGGCAGCCTGTGGAAGCCGAAGTACAAAATCGACATCGAGGATGCGGTGAAGCAGAAGGCGACCGAGAAAGTCCGCGAGAAACTGAACGACCCCGAGGTCAAGCAGAAGCTCAACGACAAGCTCAACGATCTGCTGTTCGGCAAGAAGAAAAAGCAGGAGAAGCCGGCGGAGCCGCAGACGACTCCGTGAGGGCCGCCATCCTGTTCCTGGCCGCGTTCAGCGCCAGCGCCGCCGCCGAGACCGTCGACCGCGTCGAGGTCACGCACGGGCAGTCGCGCTACCGCATCGAATTGCAGGCGCGGCTCGACGCGCCGCTCGACGACGCCTACGCGGTGTTCCGCGACTTTCGCAACCTGCCGCGCCTCAACGACGCGGTCGAGGACGTCGCCGCGCTGGACGCAGTGCAGCCCGGTACCGAGCGCTGGCGCACCACAGTGCGCGTCTGCGTGAGCTTCTTCTGCTCGCGCCTCAAACAGGTCCAGGACGTGCGCGACAGCCATGACGCGCACGGCTACCGGCTCGACGCCACGGTCGTGCCGGAACTCAGCAATCTGCGCTACGGCACCGCGGCCTGGCGGCTCGACCGCTGCGGCGCACAGACCTGCCTGTGGTTCCACGCCGAGCTGGAGCCCGACTTCTGGATTCCGCCGCTGATCGGCCCCTGGCTGATCGAACGCGCGATGCAGCGCCAGGCCAAGGCCACCGCGCACGGCATCGAAGTGCTCGCGCTGGCCCGCGCCAAGGGCCTGGAGCCGGCCGCGCCATGACGCCGTTCGCCAAGCGCCTGCTGGCCTGGTTCGACGTGCATGGCCGCCACGATCTGCCGTGGCAGCATCCGCGCACGCCGTACCGCGTATGGCTGTCCGAGGTGATGCTGCAGCAGACGCAGGTCACCACCGTCATCCCCTACTTCGCGCGCTTCCTCGAACGCTTTCCCGACCTCGCCGCGCTCGCCGCCGCGCCGCTCGACGACGTCCTCGCGCTGTGGGCCGGCCTCGGCTACTACGCGCGCGCCCGCAACCTGCACCGCTGCGCGCAGGCCGTGGTCGCCGAACACGACGGCGAATTCCCGCGCGACATCGAAGCCGTCGCCGCCTTGCCCGGCATCGGCCGCTCGACCGCCGGCGCGATCCTCGCGCAGGCCTGGGGCGATCGGCACGCGATCCTCGACGGCAACGTGCGCCGCGTGCTCGCACGCCACGCCGCCGTCGCCGGCTGGCCCGGACAGCCCGCCGTGCAGAAGCAGCTGTGGCGCGAAGCCGAAGCGCGCCTGCCGCAGCAGCTGCTCGCCGACTACACCCAGGCGCTGATGGACCTCGGCGCTTCGATCTGCAGCGCCCGCAATCCCAAATGCCTGCTGTGTCCGGTCGCCGGCGACTGCCGAGCGCGCCAGGCCGGCACCGTCGCGCAGTACCCGGGCGCCAAGCCGGCGCGCGCGCGGCCGCGCCGCGAGGCCGTGCTGCTGCTCGCGCGCGATGCCGGCGGCCGGCTGCTGCTCGAACGACGGCCGCCGAGCGGCCTGTGGGGCGGGCTCTGGTGCCCGCCGCTGCTCGGCGATGGCGACCCCGCCGCGCCCGAATGGCTCGCCGCGCTGGCGCTGCGCAGCGTTGCCGAACAGACGCTGCCGCCGCTGACGCATGCCTTCACGCACTTCGACTACGTCTTGCAGCCCCGCCTGATCGAGACCGCCGCGCTCGGCACCCGCGTCGCCGAGGCGCGCTGGCAGTGGATCGACGACGAACAGCGCGAACGCTTGGGCCTGCCGGCGCCGATCCGTAAACTGTTGAGCTCTCTGCAAGGTACCGAGACATGAGCCGCATCGTTCACTGCATCAAGCTCGGCGTCGACGCCGAAGGCCTCGACCGCCCGCCGCTGCCCGGCCCGCTCGGCAAGCGCATCTACGAACAGGTCTCCAAACAGGCCTGGCAGATGTGGATCCAGCACCAGACGCGGCTGATCAACGAATACCGCCTCGTGCTCGCCGACGCCAGCGCGCGCAAGCTGCTCGGCGAGGAAATGGAGAAGTTCTTCTTCGACGGCGGCGAGCTGACGCAGACCGGCTACGTCGCCCCGCCGCAAAAGCCGGATTGAACATCCGGCTTGACGCGCCGAGTGCGCGCCGCTTTAATACGCGGCCTCGTAGCACCCGGCCGGGTAGCTCAGTCGGTAGAGCAGGGGATTGAAAATCCCCGTGTCGGCGGTTCGATTCCGTCCCCGGCCACCATTTAAAACCCTAGTGGGCCAAAGACTTCGTGCGACCCTACGCAGCGCGAAGATGATGGACTTTGGCTGACTGTGACGTAAACGTGCCATCGATCCGGCACGCTGCCGTCCTGAGATGGTCCGCCGCCAAGTGCGCGTACCGCATCACCATCTCCAGCGTTGCCCAGCCGCCAAGCTCCATCAGCTCCTGAAGGCTGGTCCCACTTTGCACATGCCACGATGCCCAGGTGTGCCGCAGATCGTGCCAGCGGAAATCCTCGATTCCCGCCCGCTCGCAGGCCCGTTGCCAAGCCTTCGTCGTACAGCGCTCGACTGGCCTGCCCTGATACGTGAACACGTATCGGCCGTGCTGTTCGAGCCGACGCCGCAGCACCGCTAGCGCATCGTCGTTCAGGGGAACCGCAATCGCCCTGCCCGCCTTTGCCTCATCTGCGTGAATCCACGCCACCTTGCGCGCCATGTCGACCTGATCCCAGCACAGGAAGGACACGTTGCGCTGCCGAAGCCCCGTAGCGAGCGAGAATTGCGCCATTTCGCGCAGGTGATGCGGCAGTACCGCCAGCAACGTCGCCGCCTGTTCCCGCGTGATCCAGCGCACTCGCCGCTTCGCTTCCCGGTAGAGCCGGACTTTCGGGATTTGGTCGATCCACTCCCAATCGTCCCGCGCCCGCCGAAGAATCGAACGAATCAGCGCGAGGTAACGGTTAGCGTTCGCAGGGCTCGATTCCTTGGCCTTGCGCTCACCAATACGGTCGATCAGATCGCGGGACACCTGATTCAGCATCAGGTGCCCCAAGAACTGATCGAGCCACCGCAACTTCGCGATGTCCTTGTCGTGACTTCGCTTGTGGCTTGTCTCCTTCAGCCACCGCACGGCCGCTTCCTGCCACGAGCGATCCGGCTTCACACCAAGACGCTGCTCTTCCCAGCACCGCACCTTCATACGGTCGTGCAGCTCTAGCGCTTTGTCCCGGTCCTGAATCCCAGAAGACTCGCGTACTCGTCGGCCATCCGGCGTGGTGAAGTCGATCCACCAGACATCACCGCGTTTGTAGACTCCCATGTAGTACCTCCTACGTCGGAGCCACTTAGCGGCGTTTGCCGTCGGCGAGCGTAAAGCCGTTCCAGGTAAGCGACAAGGTCAGCTTCAAGGAAGACCCAACGCTTACCCGGCTTCGCGGCTTTGACGAGCCCTTCGCGGGCCTTGGCACGCAGCACGGCGGGCGACATGCGCAAGAAGGCTGCCGCTTCGTACAGGTCGAGCGTCTGCATGGCATGACTACCTCCCGCTCGCCTTGCGATACGCAGCGGCGACAGCCTCGTCCTGAAGCTCCTGCGCGCGCTCTGCCATGCCGGGATAGCGAACGCGATACTGCAAGGCCTTTTTTGCAGCGCGCGTTGTCGCTTGGTTGTAGAAGCCGCCGCCGTTACGCTCGCCGAGCGTTTCGTAAAGCGCTTCCGTATCCTCTAGCAGCATCACCGCTGCGCGAAATGGATCGGTTAACCCCTTCGCGCCCATGTAAGACGTGAGCGAGGAAAAGAAGGTGGCGCAGAGCTTCTCATCGCGCGGCGCTCGACCGAGCATCGCCGGCATCCGCTCCGCTTCTGGTGAGCCATCCCAAACGAGTTCCTGTAGAGCCGCCCACATCGGATGCGTCGGCCAGCGCGTGCGCGTCTGGTCATCCTCGTTCGGCAGCGTCAGACGCAGCCAATCGCGTGTGGCGTAGCTCCAAAGGCCGCCGAGATGCGAGAGCACCTGCGGATAGCGGTTGCAGCCGACGCGCTTGCCCTCACGGTCGACCTCGCCCGTGTCGATCTGCCGCAGAACTTCGTTACGAAACTGGAATTCGAGACGATAGACAGGGCTCTCGCCGCCCCATCCTTTCGCCCGCCACATGGGGCGCAGGTAGTCCTGGCCGCTGACCTTGATTTGCAGGGTCTTGTCGTACAGACGCGCAAGCATGATTCCGCGCCCGGTAATCCCCCCGCTGATTAGCTGACGTCAGAAGTGGAATTTTCTCGTAGTCTTTCCCGAGGAGGTTCCATGAAGAAGTCTCGATTCACCGACAGCCAGATCATTGCGGTCCTGAAGCAGGCGGAAGCCGGCACGCCGGTCCCGGAGTTGTGCCGCGAGCACGGCATCAGCTCGGCTACGTTCTACAAATGGCGCAGCAAGTTCGGCGGCATGGATGCGTCGCTGATGTCCCAGCTCAAGGAGCTTCAGGACGAAAATCGGCGCTTGAAGAAGATGTACGCCGACGCGCAACTCAGCGCCGATCTGCTGAAGGAGGCGATGTCAAAAAAATGGTGAGGCCATCTCAGCGCCGGGAGATGGCCCGATGGGCAGTCGAAGGCCGGCGCACGAACATCCGGCA
>NZ_AUFV01000027.1 GCF_000426685.1 Solimonas flava DSM 18980
CGGGTCACCGGCGGCGCCGATCGATCGGGCGATCGGCTAGTGGGCTTGATGCTGCCTTGCGCAGCGATCGCGGTCTTATCATTTCACGCCACTTGCTTGTCATAATGCGACAACACGGAAAGACCCGACAGCCATGGCGAAGATCGACTACCTCGTGCCGGTGCGGTATTACCTGCGGCTCGCCGAAATGCTGGCGCGCGACCACGTCGACATCGCCGACCTGCTGATCCAGCCCGGGACGCCGCCGGCGGCACTGGAGGCGGCCGACGCGACGATCCGCTTCTCGCGCGTCGAACGGCTCGTGCAGCAGCTCGACCTGCGCAGCCCGCGCACCGATCTCGGCTTCGAGATGGGACGGCTGCTGACGCCGAGCACGCACAGCATCGTCGGCTTCGGCATGCTCAGCTGCCCGACCGTGCTGGGCGCGCTGCAGTTCATCACGCGCCACTTCCGCCTCGTCATGCCGACGTTCCGCATGCGACCGCGACGCGGCGCTGGCGCTGGCGCTGGCGCCAGGAGCCTGGGCGGCTGAAAATTTCAGCCGAGCTTGATTTGCGCGAGGCAGTGCGCGCGAAGCGACGATCGGTCTGGCGCGTGGCGCAGACGAGTCGCATCGAAGCGGGTCGAGAATTGGCGGCCTGCGGTGCGTGGCGCGTTGCCCCCTTGATCGGTTACGCCGGCACCCATCCCAGCCGCTGCATCCGCCGCAGGTTGAGCGCCAGACATACCAGATTCCACTCTCCGGTCACTGCGTCCCGGCCGCGGACACTGAATCGCCGAAAGCCCAGCGCCTGTTTGACCCAGCCGAAGACCGGCTCGGGAATGTATTTGCCCGCCGGTCGTGGTCCTTGCCCTCGGGCGTGGCCAGGCGCTCGGCCATGCGCTGCGTCGCCGGGTGGTGCTCTGGGTCAACCGGGCGCAACGTCTTGCCTTCACGCGCCAGCGCCACGCACGCCGTGAGTTGCCGCGCCTCCAGCGTCGCGAAGTTGTCCTCGCTGGCATAGCCGCTGTCGGCCAGCGTCATCATCGGTGCGGCGCCCGTGTTGCGCGTCGTCGCCTCGATCATCGGCAGCAGTTGCCCGCTGTCCGCCGCGCAGTCCGTCAACCCCGTCGCGACCATCAGGTGGCTGTCTTCGTCCACCGCCGCCTGGCGTTGTAGCCCTGCTGAAAACCATCGGCCGTCTTCATGATCCGCGACTGCGGACCGGTGAAGTTGTCCTGCGCCTTGTCGTCGGGCACACGAAGGCGCGCTTGCAGGGGCGTCCACCCGGACCGCGCGTCTGGCCGTCGTCGTCCATGCTGCGTCCGTCTTTCTGGTCCTGCTCGTGCTGCCGGGCTTCGAGCCGCGCCTTGGCGGCCTGGATCACTTTGAGTCGCTGCTCGCGGCGCGCCAGCTCGTCAGGCAGCTCGTCGCCGCGCCGGTCCGCACCGAATTGCGCATCTTCCTGCGTGTCCTGCGCCTCGGCCTGCTTCATCAGATCCGCGATCTCGGCCTTGAGCCGCCGCTCCTGCTCCAGCATCCGGCCATCGCTCATCGCCTTGCGCTTGCTGGCGTTGGCCTTGATCCTGGGGCCGTCGATGCCGATCCGGCCCAGTTTCACCAGGCCGGCTTCCCGCGCCAGCTGCACGATCTGCACGAACAACGCCGAGAACTCGGCCAGGTGCAGCTGGCAAAACTCGCGCAGCGTCCGGTGCGCCGGGAAATTCCCCGCGCCCAGGACGCGAAACGCCACGTCCTCTTCCAGACGACCTGCGATCTTGCGCGACGAGAACACGCCGCTGGCATAGGCATACACCAGCACCTTAGACCATCATCGACGGATCGAACGGCTGCCGCCGTCGACCGTCGCCTTCATAGCGTGCGTGAAACGCCTTGAGGTCCAGCGCGGCCACGGTGTCGGCGATGAAATAGGCCAGGTGCTGCTCCGGCAGCCACTCCTTGAGTGACGCGGGTAGCAGCAGAAGCGGGTCGGGGTCGTATGGGCGGCAGGTCGTCGGCATCACCCAATCGTAGCGCCATGGCTTTCTACCGCCCAGGCTCCTAGCGGCGCCAGCGCTGCACGCCGCTGCTGCCGACCGTGATCAGCTCATCGCGCCAGGCGACCACGCCGCTGAACGTGCTGCTTTCGCTGTCGCGCGCCGCCTCGGGCGACACGCCGTCGGGGCGTGGCGGCGCGACGCGCCCGTCCGGGCCGAGCACGCGCAGGAAGCCGCTGAAGCCGGCCAGCGCGACGCTGCCGTCCGCCAGGGCCGACAGGCCGAACACCGATTGCTGCGAATCGGTCGCCACACGCGTCCACGTGCCGGCGGCGACGTCGTCGGTGCGGAACACGTTGCCGCGCAGTCCGGCGACGACCGCGCCGCGGGCGCCGCTCGGCAAGGCGCCGAACAGCGAACTCTCGTACGGCGACTGCAGACGCTGCCAGCTGGCGCCGTCGTCGGCGGAACGCGCCAGCATGCCGGCCTCGCCGGCCAGCAGCAGCGAGCCGTCGCCGAGGCGCGCCAGCGCGTTGAAGTGCAGCCCTTCCTCGGTCAGCGCCGACTCGCGCCGCTCCCAGCTCGCGCCGCCGTCGCGCGTCTCCAGCATCAGGCCGTACGCGCCGACCGCGAAGCCGTGGCGCGCATCGAGGAACAGCACGTCGAGCAGCGGCACGTTCGGGCCCGGCTCGAAGTGCTGCAGTCGCCAGCTGCGCCCGCCGTCGTCGCTGTGCAGGATGGTGGCGTCGTGGCCGACGGCCCAGCCGTTGCGCGCATCGACGAAGCGCACCGCGGTCAGCAGCACGTCGACCGGCGCTGCCACCTGTTCCCAGCGGTCGCCATCGCCGGAACGCAGGATGTGGCCGCGCGCGCCGACCGCGATCAGCTGCTCGCCGGCGACGGCGATGCCGGTGAGCGAGCTGTGCGCGGCGCGCGGCGCCATTTCGGACGGCACCGGCGCCGGCGGTGACGCGGTGGCGCCCAGCGCGAGCAGCGCGGCGCTCAGGCCGAAGACGAATCGCATGGCGGTTCTCCCTTAGAACTGGTACTTGGCGAAGAAGCCGAGGTTGTCGCGATCGGCGTAGAGATTGTTGTGCCCGCCGCCGAAGAACATGTTGTAGGCGATCGTGAACGAGTAGGACTTCTCGTAGCGCGTCTCGAGCAGCAGGTTCAGCGACTTGCGGCCTTCGACGAAGTTGCCGGCGGGGCCCGGTGAGTTGCCCTGGATGTCCTGCTGCCAGATGAACAGCGGCTGCACGCTGATGCCGGGCAGCACCGATTCGTAACTGATGCGGCCGACCACGCGATAGCCCCACGAGAACGGATCGGCGAAGGCGCTGCGCCGCGCCTGGAACGGATTGAAGCGCAGGCCGTCCGGTCCGTACGAGCAGGCCGGATTCGTCGAGCAGGCCAGTCGCGAACCGTCGGCGCCGCTACCGTCGGCGCCGGCGCTGGCGTGCGTGGTCGCCGTCATCGGCCCTTCGATCTGCAGGCGATCGAACTTCGGCATGTTCAGCACGTGCGTCGCCGCCAGTTCGTAGAGCAGGATCACCTGATCGGCACCGATCCAGTTGTCGGACGCGCCGAGCACCTGCGTGGCGCCGAGGTTGTACTGCGCGACCTTTCCCGGGATCCAGCCGCGGATGTAGCTATTCGGCGCGTTTTCGCCGACCATGCCGCCGCGGTACGGAATGATGAAGTTCGGGAACGAGCGCGCCGAGCCGGGCGCCGCGCCGACGATCAGGTTGACCGCGTCCGGATACGGATTGTTGCCGGCGGCGTCGACGAAGTTGTTCTGGTCGTAGACGATGTAATTGCCGTTGGCATCGTAGCCGACGCCGGCCGAGGCGCCGGCGCAGCCGAGCGACTGCTCGTGGCAGCGCGTCAGCGTCGGTCCGAACGACGCGAACGCGAGATCGACCAGCGCGACCTGCAGCGGCACGTTCGGCCGATACGAGACTTCGCCCTGGAACGACAGATCGCCGGCCGTGGTCGTGAAGCTGAAGCCATACATCTTCAGGTTCTCGGGGTATTCGAGCCGGAACTTCGCGGTGTCGAGCGGCACGGCGTCGCTCTCCGGCAGGCCGGGGCGCGGCAGCAGCAGATTGACGAGGCCGCCGACCGTGCTGCCGCCGCCCGACAGCAGGCCGAGTTCGGGCAGGATGCCCGGCCGCGCCAGCGTCAGCCGCGTGAGGTCGCCGAGGATCTGCGTCGACGCCGAAGGCTGCGACACCGGCAGGTTCGGACAGGCCTGCAGGAACTCCAGCGTGTTGGTCGCGTCGATGCCGAGGCGGTTGCCCTCGCGGCGCGCGCAGCTGGCGTCGGTCGAGTAGAAGCTGACGTACGGCAGCTTCGAGTGGTAGTTCATCGCGTACAGGCTCAGCTCGGTACCGTCGTTGAGCCACTCGGCGTAGTACTTCAGCGCGACGCCCCACTGCCCCTGGTCGCTGGCCTTCTTGTCGCGCAGGCGGTCGATCGTCAGCGTCGTCGGCGTGATCAGCCCGAGGGGGTTGTTGAGCAGGGTGCCGCGATGATCCGGATCGTCCGCGGAGCCGCCGAACGCGGCGTTGATCGAACCGCGCAGATTGTCATTGCCGAGGTCGACGAACGACATGTAGCTGCCGGGCGTCGGGATCTCGATCGGCTCCCACTCGTACTGGTAGTAGCCCTCGACGCTGACGCCGTCGGCGACGTCGGTCGCCGCGCGCACCATGCCGACCGGCACGAACAGCTCTTCGAGCAGACCGAAGCCGAGACGGTAAAGGCTGTTGGCGTTGACCGGCTGCGCCTGGTTGACGCTGTTGATCACGGCGACCGTGCTCTGGCCCCAGTTCACGGTCTGCCGGCCGACGCGGAAGATCAGCTCGCGCTCGCCGTCGAGGTACGGCAGCGTGCCGTAGAAATTGGCGTCGAGCAGGTCGTAGCGCAGGCCGATCTGCTTGGCCTCGCGCTCCGAGCGCTCGCTGCGCATGCGCGCGCCCGGACCGTAGGTGCGCGCGAAGTAGCGGTTGGCGGCGACGTCGCCGGTGCTGCCGACCGACGTGTAGTTGTCCGCCGTGATGCGGTTGTAGTGCCGCTCCTTGAAATGGTTGTAGTTGACGAAGTCGTAGATGCCCATGCCGCGCACGAACACGCCGAAATCGCCGAACTTGATGTTGAGGTCCTGCGACAGCTTGAGCGGCGCCTGCGTGACGTCACCCTTGTTGTAGTTGAGGTTGCCGTCGTCGAAGTTCATCGACGCCATGCCCGGCGCCGAGAACAGGCGCTGCGCCGGATAGACCTGATCGCGATGCACGCCCTGGCAGGACTGGTAATAGCCGCCGCAGACGTCCGGATCGAGGCTGGACTTGCCGACCAGATAGCGCGCCTGGTCCTCGACGCGCCACGACGCGCCCATCGTCACCGTGTTGTTGAGCACGGCGGTGAAATCGGTGTCGCCGACGCTGAAGTCGAATTCGACGGCCTGCGCCGGCGTCGCGCCGAGCAGGATGAAGCCGGCCGCCGCGGCAGCCGTCGCCGTAATGGCTTTCATGTTTTTCTCCCCCGCAAAAGGCTGACAAAGCCCGGGGCACCCTGCCGAGGGCCCCCGCCTTCAGGCCGGCGGCGCACGCGCCGCCGGCCCTCCCGGTATGAACCGACCTACTTGGACGTACGCTTCTGCACGGTGTCGGCGTCGAACGCGCTGTCGTTGAAGCGGACCGTGGTGTCGTACGGCTGGTCCTCGTTGATCATCGCGGTGACGAAGTAGCGGCCCGAGTTGAGGTGATAGATCACCTCCGGCTGCGTGGTCGCGCCGAGAATGTTGTAGTACGGCACCAGGTGGCCCTCCTGGAACTGCATCAGCTTGTCCTGCTGGTCGTAGTTGTCGATCGCCACGATGTTCCAGCTGTCCTCGTCGATGTAGAAGCGGCGCTTCTTGAAGGTGTGGCGCATGTCCGGCTTGTTGTCGGCCTCGACCACCCAGACGCGGTGCAGCTCGTAGCGCGGCAGGTCCTGGTTCAGATGGTTCGGACGCGCCATGTCGGCGTAGCGGGTCTTGCTGCCGGCGATGCGGAACGCGTCATACGGAATGTAGACCTCGCGCTTGCCGAGCAGCTTCCAGGTGAAGCGCTCGAGCACGCCGTTGTACATGTCGACCTGGTCGTAGAACTGATGGCCGTCGGTGCCCTCGTAGGGGTTGTCGCAACAGACCGCCGGCGCGCGGCGGATGCGCTTGAGGATCGGCGCGTACAGCCACGCGGCGCGGCCTTCGGTGCCGAAGCCGGCCTTCTCGTGCACCAGGATGAAGGTGCCGGCGATGCGCGGCGGCGAGATCGTCTCCGAGAGGTAGCGCAGGAAGTCGACGCCCGGCTTGAGTTCGGGCGGGTTCGGATCGGACAGGTTCGCGTAGTAGAACTTGGCGTCCTCGACGATCTTGGTCAGCGTGAACGTGCCGCTCTGCTGCACGATCATCTGGTTGTTGTAGCGGCGCACGGCGTCGCCGCGCCACTTCACGCGATGGTTCCAGATCGGCTCGGCGCCGGACTTCGGGATCGGGAACGGAAAGCCGACGTAGGCGCCGCTGACGTTGTCGACGCCTTCGAGCACCGCGCGCGTCGCGTTCTTCTGCGTCTCGGCGAGGATCTTGTCCGGAAAGTTCACCTTGCGATGCGTCTTGTAGACGTTCATCTTGTAGGTGGCCGGAAAGCGCTTGAGCAGCTCCTTGTGGCCTTCGGTGAGCTTGCCTTCGTACTGCGCCATGTTCTTGGCGTCGATCGTGAACAGCGGCTGCTCGGCTTCGAGCTGCGCGTCGCTCGGATACTCGCCCTTGAGGGCGCCGGACTGCTTGGCCGGCGTCCACTCGGGAATCGTGCCGTCCTTGTTGCCGGCGCGCTCGGCGCCGACCGGCGTCAGATCCTTGCCGAGGCGCGCGGCCTCGTCGGCGGACACCTTCGCCCACAGCGGCAGTGGCGCGAACACCATCGCCACCATCGCCGCCATCAGTTTTTTCCTCATTTCTCTCTCCATGTCATGGGCTCGCTTGCGCGATGCCGGTCAAATCGTCGGGCCGGCGACGGGCGCGGCGGCGACCGCAGCGGTCTCGGCGACCGCGGCGGGTTTGGGCTTGAGCAGGAAGGCGGCGAAGGCCGGCAGCAGGACCACGGCGGCCACCGCGTTGGCGACGAACATCATCGTCAGCAGGATGCCCATGTCGACCTGGAACTGCAGGTCCGAGAACATCCAGGTGCAGACCGTCGCCGCCAGCGTCAGCGCCGTGAACACCACCGCCTTGCCGGTCTGGTGCAGGGTGTTCTCGTAGGCGCGCCGCAGCGTCATGCCCTTGTTGAGCACGTTCTCCTCGAGCACGCTGTAGATGTAGATGCCGTAGTCGACGCCGATGCCGGCGGCGAACGCGGCGACCGCGAGGTTGGAGATCTTCACGCCGATCTGCAGGTAGACCATCACCGCGTACGAGACGATGTGCACGAGCGCCAGCGGCACCAGCACGCAGACCAGGCCGGCGAAGCTGCGGAACGAGGCCAGCACGCAGACGCCGATGCCGACGAACAGCCACAGCAGCACGCGGTACTCGGTGTCCTTGATGACGTCGTTGGCGGCGGCCATGACGCCGACGTTGCCGGTCGCCAGGCGCAGCTTCACCGGCGCGTCTTTGGGCTGCTCGGCGATGAAGCGCTGCACTTCGGCGACGATCGCGTCGATCGTCTCGGCCTTGTGGTCCTTGGTGAAGACCAGCACCGGCAGCGCGCTGCAGTCCTCGTTGAGCAGGCCGGTCGAGCTCGGAAACGGCTGCACGGTGATGACCAGCGCGCCGCTCTCGCGCGGCAGCGTGTCGAACTTCGGATTGCTCTCGTTGTAGCTGTTGTAGACCTTCTGCTGCAGTTTCGGCAGCGACAGCGTCGACTGCACGCCGGCGGTGTTCTCCATGCGCCACGCGAAACGGTCGACGAGCGAGACGATCGAGTGGTCGATACAGCCGTCGGCCTTGCCCTCGGCGACGATCTTCAGCACGTCGACGCCGATCGAGAAGTCGTGGACGATCTGCGCCGAGTCGCGGTTGTAGCGCGAGTCGGGGCGCAGCTCCGGCACGCCGTCATGCAGCTCGCCGATCTTCAGGTCCTGCGAGACCCACGCGCCCCAGCCCCACAGCAGCGCGGCCGACAGCAGCACCACCGCGGCGACCGGCTTGCGCGTGATGCCGGACAGCGCGTGCCAGACCGGCGCGAGGTGGCGGTCGCGGCGCTGCTGGTGGGCGCGGAAGGCGACCGGGTCCTTCAGCGAGGCGAAGCTCAGCAGGCACGGCAGCAGCATCTTCTTGCACAGCACGATCGCCAGCAGGCCGAGCATGGCGTTGATCGCCATCTCGCGGATGATGTCGATCGGGATCAGCAGGATGGTGCCGAAGCCGACGAAGTTGGTCGCCAGCGCCGACAGGCCCGGAATGACGAGGCGCCGATAGGTGGCCTGCGCGGCGTCGAACGAGGACAGGCCGTTGTCGGCGATCTCGTTGAGCCAGAAGCTGGTGATCTGGATGCCGTGCGAGGTGCTGATCGCCAGCACGATGAACGGCATCAGCACCGCGAACGGATCGAGCGCGAGGCCGACCAGATGCAGCAGGCCGAGCTCCCAGATCACCGCGAGAATGCCGCAGGCCAGCGGCAGCAGCGCGACCTTCGGCGAACCGCAGTAGCGCCACAGCAGCAGCCAGACCAGGAACACGGTCAGGCCGAAGAAGCTGAACACTTCGATCGCGCTGTCGGCGATGTCGCCGACCGCCTTGCTGAAGCCGATGATGTGAATGTCGACGTCCGGGTTGTAGTCCGGGTTGTCGACGGCCTCGATCTCGACCTGGTAGCCGCGCACGACCGGCGGCGCGGCGCCGTCGGCGGCGAGCGCCGGATCGGTGTCGATGCGCTGCAGCGGAAACGACCAGGCGCGCGGCGCGTGATAGGCGCTGCCGACCACGGTGCCGGCCTTCAGCGCGCCGAGTTCGTGCTTGAGCCGGTAGCGGTAGAGGCGCGGCTGCGTGAAGCGCTCGCGGATGGTCTCCAGCAGCTGCGCGGTCTTCAGGTAATCGAGCTTGGCGCCGCTCACCGGATCGCGTTCGAGCAACTCCGAGAAGATCATCGCCGCGCTCTGGTCGTTGGCGACCAGGCGGCCGATGATGCCGGCCTTCTCGACGTTGGCGCGCACGCGCGCCAGCATCTCCGGCGTCGGCTGGAAATCGGCCGGCACGACGTTGCCGCCGGCGAAGCCGCCTTCGACGACTTCCAGATAGCGCACGTCCGGCGTGAACAGCGAGCTGACGCGCGCGCGGTCCATGCCCGGCGTGAAATAGACGGCGTCGGTCGCGGCGCGCAACGTGCGCATGAACGCGGCGTTGTAGATGTCGCCGGACTTCTGGCGCA
>NZ_AUFV01000028.1 GCF_000426685.1 Solimonas flava DSM 18980
TACTTAACGGTCAAAAATGCTTGAGCGTTATATGATCAAGCCGCACGGGCAATTAGTACGCGTTAGCTGCATGCATTGCTGCACTTCCACATCGCGCCTATCAACCTTGTCGTCTACAAGGGCCCTTCAGGGGACTCAAGTCCCGCGAGATCTCATCTCGAGGTGGGCTTCCCGCTTAGATGCTTTCAGCGGTTATCCCGTCCGTATATAGCTACCCAGCGATGCCACTGGCGTGACAACTGGAACACCAGAGATACGTTCCACCCGGTCCTCTCGTACTAAGGTGAACTCCTCTCAAATCTCGAACGCCCACGGCAGATAGGGACCGAACTGTCTCACGACGTTCTGAACCCAGCTCGCGTACCTCTTTAACCGGCGAACAGCCGGACCCTTGGGACCGACTACAGCCCCAGGATGAGATGAGCCGACATCGAGGTGCCAAACACTGCCGTCGATATGGACTCTTGGGCAGTATCAGCCTGTTATCCCCGGAGTACCTTTTATCCGTTGAGCGATGGCCCTTCCATACAGAACCACCGGATCACTTAGACCTACTTTCGTACCTGCTCGACTTGTTTGTCTCGCAGTCAAGCTAGCTTATGCCTATGCACTCAAGAGCGCGATTTCCGACCGCGCTGAGCTAACCTTCGCACTCCTCCGTTACTCTTTGGGAGGAGACCGCCCCAGTCAAACTACCCACCATACAATGTCCCTGTCCCGGATAACGGGACGAGGTTAGAACTTCGAGTTTACCAGGGTGGTATTTCAAGGACGCCTCCACCTGAGCTAGCGCCCAGGTTTCAAAGGCTCCCACCTATCCTACACAAGCAAACTCAAAATCCAGTGTAAAGTTATAGTAAAGGTTCACGGGGTCTTTCCGTCTTGCCGCGGGAACACTGCATCGTCACAGCGATTTTAATTTCACTGAGCCTCGGATGGAGACAGTGGGGCTATCGTTACACCATTCGTGCAGGTCGGAACTTACCCGACAAGGAATTTCGCTACCTTAGGACCGTTATAGTTACGGCCGCCGTTTACTGGGGCTTCGATCAAGAGCTTTGCCTTGCGGCTGACCCCATCACTTAACCTTCCAGCACCGGGCAGGTGTCAGACCCTATACGTCCACTTTCGTGTTTGCAGAGTCCTGTGTTTTTGATAAACAGTCGCAACCCCCTCTTCACTGCGGCCTACTTGCGTAGGCGTGCCTTCTCCCGAAGTTACGGCACTAATTTGCCGAGTTCCTTCATCCGAGTTGTCTCAAACGCCTTAGGATACTCTCCTCGCCCACCTGTGTCGGTTTCGGGTACGGATTCTTGATGCCTGAAGCTTAGAGGTTTTTCTTGGAAGCGGGGTATCAGGTACTTCGCCGCAAAAGCGGCTCGTCATCACCTTTCAGAATTGACCTCCCGGATTTGCCTAAGAGATCTTCCTACGGGCTTAAACTGCCATCCAACAGACAGCCACCCTAACCTTCTCCGTCACCCCATCGCAGCATCAACAAGTGCTGGAATATTAACCAGCTTTCCATCGACTACGCTTCTCAGCCTCGCCTTAGGATCCGACTCACCCAGCGCCGATTACCGTTGCGCTGGAACCCTTGGGCTTACGGCGAACGGGTTTTTCACCCGTATTGTCGTTACTCATGTCAGCATTCGCACTTCTGATACCTCCAGCAAACCTTACGGTTCACCTTCGCAGGCTTACAGAACGCTCCTCTACCACGCATATTGCTATGCATCCGCAGCTTCGGTACACCGCTTGAGCCCCGTTACATCTTCCGCGCGGGCCGACTCGACCAGTGAGCTATTACGCTTTCTTTAAATGATGGCTGCTTCTAAGCCAACATCCTGGCTGTCTTAGCCTTCCCACATCGTTCACCACTTAGCGGTAATTTGGGGACCTTAGCTGGCGGTCAGGGCTGTTTCCCTTTTCACGATGAAATTTAGCTCCCACCGTGTGTCTCCCGTGATTGCACTTGTAGGTATTCGGAGTTTGCAACAGTTGGGTAGGAACTTGTGCTCCCCCCAGACCGTAACAGTGCTCTACCCCCTACAGTGATACACGAGGCGCTACCTAAATAGCTTTCGAGGAGAACCAGCTATCACCCGCCTTGATTAGCCTTTCACTCCTATCCACAGCTCATCTCCGTCTTTTTCAACAGACGTGAGTTCGGGCCTCCATTGTGTGTTACCACAACTTCACCCTGGCCATGGATAGATCGACGGGTTTCGGGTCTACTCCCAGCAACTAATCGCCCTATTAAGACTCGGTTTCCCTACGGCTCCCCTATACGGTTAGCCTTGCTACTGAGAAGTAAGTCGCTGACCCATTATACAAAAGGTACGCCGTCACCCTTGCGGGCTCCGACTACTTGTACGCATCCGGTTTCAGGTTCTATTTCACTCCCCTCTCCGGGGTTCTTTTCGCCTTTCCCTCACGGTACTGGTTCACTATCGGTCGACAACGAGTATTTAGCCTTGGAGGATGGTCCCCCCATGTTCAGACAAGGTTTCACGTGCCTCGCCTTACTCGATTTCATCTCATATGTCCTTTCGCATACGGGGCTATCACCCACTATGGCCGGCCTTTCCAGACCGCTCTGCTAGAACATACAAAACTTAAGGGCTGCTCCGCGTTCGCTCGCCACTACTTGCGGAATCTCGGTTGATTTCTTTTCCTGCAGGTACTTAGATGTTTCAGTTCCCTGCGTTAGCTTCCGCCACCTATGGATTCAGTGACAGATAGGGCCGAAGCCCTGGGTTGCCCCATTCGGAAATCCGCGGGTCAAAGCTCGTTTGTCAGCTCGCCGCGGCTTATCGCAGACTACTACGTCCTTCATCGCCTGTTGTCGCCAAGGCATCCACCAGATGCGCTTGTTCACTTGATCATATAACCTCAAACATTCTTTCGAATATCGGAGATTCGGATCTCACTCTCGACAATCTTCGCCGTTAAGCACCTATGGCATTGAGTACGATTAACTTGCATTAATCGACTAATGACAACAGTGTTCAACTACTAAACCGTATTGTTAAAGAACAAGAATCCACATCGTGGACTCGGGGAAACATTCACGCGAATGTTTGCCTGAATCAACAAGGGCTTTTCCGAATCGTCTGGTGGAGCCAGTCGGGATCGAACCGACGACCCCCTGCTTGCAAAGCAGGTGCTCTCCCAGCTGAGCTATGGCCCCGGATACCCGAACGACATCTCCGAGAAACGACAAGGGCTGCATTAGTGGTGGGTCTGGCTGGATTTGAACCAGCGACCCCACGCTTATCAAGCGTGTGCTCTGACCAGCTGAGCTACAGACCCCCAGGCTGAAACAGACCTGACTCGGGCAGAACTGTGCGCTTCATCCGCGCAGCTCTCGATTCTATTTTTGCAAGTGACTTGTGTGGGCGCTCCCAATTGCGCTTGGAAGCATTCTTGAAAGGAGGTGATCCAGCCGCAGGTTCCCCTACGGCTACCTTGTTACGACTTCACCCCAGTCATCGGCCACACCGTGGTAAGCGCCCCCCTTGCGGTTAGACTACCTACTTCTGGTGCAACAGACTTCCATGGTGTGACGGGCGGTGTGTACAAGGCCCGGGAACGTATTCACCGCCGCAAATGCTGATCGGCGATTACTAGCGATTCCGACTTCACGAGGTCGAGTTGCAGACCTCGATCCGGACTACGAACAGCTTTTTGGGATTAGCTCCACCTTGCGGCTTGGCGACCCTCTGTACTGTCCATTGTAGTACGTGTGTAGCCCTGGGCATAAGGGCCATGATGACTTGACGTCATCCCCACCTTCCTCCAGTTTGTCACTGGCGGTCCCCTTAGAGTGCTCAACTAAATGGTGGCAACTAAGGGCAAGGGTTGCGCTCGTTGCGGGACTTAACCCAACATCTCACGACACGAGCTGACGACAGCCATGCAGCACCTGTGTCTAGGTTCCCTTGCGGGCACTCCCACATCTCTGCAGGATTCCTAGCATGTCAAGCCCAGGTAAGGTTCTTCGCGTTGCATCGAATTAAACCACATACTCCACCGCTTGTGCGGGCCCCCGTCAATTCCTTTGAGTTTCAACCTTGCGGCCGTACTCCCCAGGCGGAGAACTTATCGCGTTAGCTACGACACCGACTTGCAGAGCAAACCGACGTCAAGTTCTCATCGTTTACGGCGTGGACTACCAGGGTATCTAATCCTGTTTGATCCCCACGCTTTCGTGTCTCAGTGTCAGTACAGGCCCAGGTGGCTGCCTTCGCCATTGATGTTCCTTCCGATATCTACGCATTTCACCGCTACACCGGAAATTCCACCACCCTCTACCGTACTCTAGTCGTTCAGTCTCAGAAGCAGTTCCCAGGTTAAGCCCAGGGATTTCACAACTGACTTGAACAACCACCTACACACGCTTTACGCCCAGTAAATCCGATTAACGCTAGCACCCTCTGTATTACCGCGGCTGCTGGCACAGAGTTAGCCGGTGCTTATTCTTCAGGTACCGTCAAGACTCGATGTATTAGACCGAGTTTTTTCTTCCCTGCTTAAAGTGCTTTACAACCCGAAGGCCTTCTTCACACACGCGGCATTGCTGGATCAGGCTTGCGCCCATTGTCCAATATTCCCCACTGCTGCCTCCCGTAGGAGTCCGGACCGTGTCTCAGTTCCGGTGTGACTGATCGTCCTCTCAGACCAGTTACTGATCGTCGCCTTGGTAGGCCTTTACCCTACCAACTAGCTAATCAGACATAGGCTCCTCTCAGAGTGCTAGGCCTTGCGGTCCCCAGCTTTGGTCT
>NZ_AUFV01000029.1 GCF_000426685.1 Solimonas flava DSM 18980
TACTTCAACGCGCTGCCAGCACGGCTGGTGGCTTAACCCGGCAGAGCATCACTTATAAATCCGGGAAAGCTGCCCGACAAAGCGGGGCCACTTCTCAGCTCATTGGATTTTTCTCCAGGCACGACGTTGCTGCTCTTTGCGTTGACTGATCGATCGACTGCAAATCTATATTCGGCTTCTGTGTTGTGGAGATTAGGCCACGAGCCCTGATGACATACGCGCATCCGACCCTCATTCGTTAGTCGGCCTCGATGGGCCTGCCAATTAGCCAGGTTCGTCGGATGACGGTCAGACCGTCAGCATCAAAGAGAGCAGGCGTCAGTTGGGTTGATAACTCTGATGATGTGCCAGAAGTGCCCATGCAATGCGGGCATGTTTGTTGGCCAGTGCAACAGCGGTTTTGTTCCAGCCTCTCCGGGATTTTAGTGATTCAGCCCAGCGGCTCCGTTGGTCGGTGCGGCGAGCCGTTCGTGTCAATTCGCTACGCGCCCCGTGAACAAGCAGCGTTCGAAGGTAACGGTCTCCTCGCTTGGTAATGTGACCGAGTCGAGAAACGCCGCCGGTGCTGTTTTGGGATGGGACCAAGCCCAGCCAAGCAGCGAACTGCCGGCCATTTTTGAAATCCCGGCCATCGCCGACGGTAGCCACCAGCGCTGACGCCGTGACCACGCCTATGCCCGGCACTTCTGCGAGGCGAGCCGCTGCCGCATCGTCCCGGATGAAAGTTCTGAGGCGCTGGTCAAGCTCCAGAATCCGATCGTGCATACGGCCAAGTTCGACATAGAGTGCGTCAAGGGATTCCCAAGCCAGACCGGGGATCTCCTCGGCGAAGCGTTGCCTGATTTCAGACCATTGTCGTTTGAAATGATCTGCTCCTCGCGCCGTGACGATGCCAAACTCAGCCAACAATGCACGCAGTTGATTGATGGTTCGGGTATGGTCGGTGACGACGGCTGACCGAATCCGATGGACCATGATGAGCGCCTGCTGGTCAGCGGACTTGATCGGAACAAATCGCATGCTCGGACGCCCAGCCGCCTCGCAAATTGCTTCGGCATCGTTGGTGTCGTTCTTTCCAGAACGCCCCTGTCTCCGATATGGCGCAACGAATCGTGGATCGATGATGCGGGGCTCGTGTCCCATCGCGCGAAGCGACCGCGCCCAGTGGTGGGCGCCGGTGCCAGATTCCATCGCAATCACTGCTCGATTTTGCGTCGAAAAGAAGATCAACAGCTCACTGCGAGCCATGGTCTTGCGCAAGACCACACGCTCGGCGGCGTCCACGCCACAGACGGCGAAACTGCTCTTTGCCAAATCCAGACCGAAGCGGATAATCGTTGACATGGCATGGGCCTCCTCACTGTTCGTTTGGAACTTCGACCTCCCCATTCTGGCTCCTGGAAGTCGTCAGAATGGGGAGGTCCATGTCATTCGTTCGTCATGTTGGACGTCACCCAATTAAGAAGTTTGCCGCGCAGGGTCGGCGTGTATAAAGCCTTGCGGTCCGTGGTAGAAGCGAAGCGCGATAGCGCGCCGCATAAGCGAGCTTGATGCGGACACGCTCCCGCGCTTTGCCCAAGGACGCTGCGGATTCACACCCGCCGACCCGTCGAAGCGTGGCGAACATTTGAGAGTTCGGAGGCCAACATGTCGAACAAGTCGTTCAAGCGGACGCCACAATCTTCGGTGCCGAAATGGTCCTTCGGTAGCGCGCCGCTTAACTCCATGCGTTAGAGGGCAAGGCAACATGCGCCTATCTTCTATAGAGGCTGTTTCTACCGGCCTTGTGGTATTGGCCATCGTTTCATGTGCCGGCTTGTTTTCACCAATGTACGCGCTCGGCAACCAGCAGTGGCCTCGTACTTACGATGCGTTTGTTACCAGCGCATTCTTATCTTCAACGGTTCTTGGTTGGCTGGTTTCTGGCGTTGCATATAGCAGTCAACAAACTCGAACTCGCTTGGTCATCGCTCTGGTGGCACTAATTCCGCTTCTCGGCATTTTTCTCAGACTTTTCACCAGTGGGGGCATCTAAATGCCCTCTAACCAGGCATTCAAGCGGACGGGACGGTTCCTACGGTTTAGTGGACACCCTGAACTAACCCTTCAGGAGTCCTCAGATGCCGATGCCAGGCCCAAGAACGACGTATC